>NZ_JBSWUR010000001.1:0-3428885 GCF_056159165.1 Alteromonas sp. AWJ4_199 | reverse complement strand
CGTGCCTGCCGAATTGGCGGAAGGCGAGTTTACCGTTAACGCCAGCGTTACTGATGAAGCTGGCAATACAGCAACCGCTGATACCACAGGTGAAATTGATACCACCGCCCCAACAATCACCATTAATGCGCCAGGTTCTGATAACGACACCACGCCTACTCTTTCAGGTACCACTGATGCCGCACCGGGCAGTACAGTTACGTTAACCGTTACCGATAGCGCGGGCAACACGCAAACAGTAACTGCCATTGTGCAGGCTGACGGCACCTATAGCGTTGATGTGCCCGCTGAATTGGCCGAAGGTGAATTTACCGTTAACGCCAGCGTGACTGATGAGGCTGGCAATACAGCAACCGCTGATACCACAGGGGAAATTGATACTACAGCGCCATCAATTACAATCGACGCTATAGCTACTGACAATGACACCACACCTACCCTTACAGGTACCACTGATGCCGCCCCTGGCAGCACAGTAACATTAACCATCACCGACAGCGCGGGCGTTACGCAAACCGTGACTGCCATTGTGCAGGCTGACGGCACTTACAGCGCTGACGTACCGGCTGAATTGGCGGAAGGTGAATTTACGGTCAATGCTAGCGTGACTGATGAGGCTGGCAATACAGCAACCGCTGATACCACAGGGGAAATTGATACTACTGCGCCATCAATTACTATTGACGCGATAGCGACTGACAACGACACCACGCCTACCCTTACAGGTACCACTGATGCCGCTCCTGGCAGCACGGTTACGTTAACCATTACCGATAGCGCAGGTAACACACAAACTGTAACCGCCATTGTGCAGGCTGACGGCACATACACTGCAGACGTACTGGCTGAACTAGCTGAAGGTGAATTTACGGTTAACGCAAGCGTTACCGACGAAGCGGGCAATACGGCAAGTGCTGACGCTCAGGGTGCTATCGACGTGACGGCCCCAACCATCGCATTAAACGACCCAGGAATAAATGGCGATGCTACACCCACACTTTCGGGATTAACAGATGCCGTGCCCGGAAGCACGATAACCCTTACCGTTACCGATAGTGCTGGCGTTACTCAAACCTTTACCACTACTGTGCTTGCCGATGGTACCTTTACCGTTGAAGTTCCAAATGCGGTGGCTGAGGGTACATACAGCGTAACTGCCGAGGTGACAGATGGTGCGGGCAACACCGCACAAGCAACAGCAAGCGGCGATTACGATTCTACGAGTCCTTCGACGACCGTAAATCAACCTGCGCCAACGAACGATACTACGCCAAACGTTTCTGGTGAAACCGATGCCCCTCCAGGCAGTGAAGTCGTCATTGTTGTTACAGATAGCGAGGGTAACGAGCAAACAATCGTTACTACAGTGGGCGCTGACGGCACATTCAACGAAGATGTGCCAGCGGAGCTTAGCGAAGGTGAGTACACGGTAGATGTTACTGTAACAACACCAGCAGGCAACAGTTCTACCACAACAGTGACTGGCGAAATTGACACCACGGCGCCGATAATCAATCTTGATCCTCTTGGCTCAACCAATGATGACACGCCGGTGATAAATGGCGACACCGACGCAGAACCGGGTGCGATAGTCACGTTAGAAATTGTGCATTCAGACGGCACTACGCAAACCATAACTGCAACAGTGCAAGAAGACGGTAGCTTCAGCGCTGAAGTCCCGCAAGCGCTCGCAAATGGCGACTTCACGGTAACCGCTACTGTGTCTGATGTGGCGGGCAATACCGCTTCAACCTCCATCGATGCGGTTATTAATACCCAAGGCCCTAATGTTGTTATTGAAACCGGCTCTCCTACCAACGGTAGTGAAGGCATAGGGGGTTCATCAGACGCCCCTAATTCAGAGGTTGTGGTTGTTATCACCGATAGCGACGGCAACAGCCAGACAATAACGGGGACAACCGATGAGAATGGCAACTTCAATGTAGCATTCCCTCCTGGCTCTGAAGAGGGCGAATACGAGATTGAAGTGACGGTGACAGACGAAAATGGCAATAGCTCTACCGCCACGGCCACTACTGTACTTGATACCACCCCACCAATTGTGAATATCGACCCGCAAACGGATACTAACGACACAACACCGACTATCTCAGGTAATACAGATTTACCCGCAGGTAGCGAGGTCGTTATTACTGTCACTGATAGTCAGGGTAATACGCAGACCTTTACCGCCGTTGTTGATGAAAATGGTAATTTCAGCGCCGATGTCGAAGACGCGCTAGCAGAGGGCAACTATGAGGTTTCTGTCGAAGCAACTGATGCAGCGGGTAATACAACTACAGCTGTCGACAACAGTGGCAACATAGACACTACCGCACCAGCGCTTTCTTTAGACCCACAAACTGACGGCAGCGACACCACGCCAACAATTTCTGGCTCTACCGATTTACCACCTGGTTCAACAGTAACCATTGCGGTGACCGACAGCGCGGGCAACACACAAACTATCGATGCCATCGTTGATGAGAACGGTGATTTTAGCGTCGACGTGCAAACGCCGCTGACTGAGGGTGAATATACTGTAGAGGCCAGTGCTACAGACGAGGCAGGCAACACAACGACAGTCATTGAAAATGGCGGTAACATTGATACGCAAGCCCCCACCATTTCACTAGAGCCACTTGGCACAGGTAACGACACGACACCGTCAATTAGCGGTTCTACAAACTTGGAAGCGGGCAGCACGGTCACACTTACCGTTACCGATAGTGCTGGAAACAGCCAAACCTTTACTGCCACAGTAGACGCGAACGGCGAATTTAGCGCAGACGTGCCTGCTGAACTCGCTGACGGCAACTACACTGTTGAAGCAACAGCCACCGATGCTGCGGGAAATAGTGCTTCAACGTCACAGACTGGCACAGTGGACAGCAATGCGCCAAGCTTAACCCTTGACCCACTGGGTGATGACAACGACACCACGCCTACTATCTCAGGTACTACCGATTTACCCGCTGGCAGCACTGTTACACTCTCTGTTACCGATGCGCTTGGCAATACGCAAACATTTACGGCAACGGTAGATGGTTCTGGTAATTTCAGTGCCGATGTGCCCAATCCATTAGCTGAAGGTGAATATAGCGTAACGGCTACAGCGACCGACGCCAACGGCAATACTGCAACGGCAACGGAAACTGGCGGTAATATCGATATTACATCGCCGCTGGTTAATCTAGATGCTCAAGGCAGTACTAATGATAATACGCCAACCATCTCAGGTAACACAGACCAGGCACCGGGTAGCAGTGTATCAATCACGGTTACAGACAGTGCAGGCAATACGCAAACCTTTGATGCTATCGTCGAAAATGACGGTACTTTCTCTGTTGACGTGCCGGCAGAGCTTGCCGACGGCAACTTTACCGTTACCGCGACGGTCACTGACGATGCGGGCAACCAAGACTCTGCATCGACACAGGGCAATATTGATACCGCGGCACCAACGCTATCGCTTGACCCACAAGACATTGGCAACGACACCACGCCACTTATTAGTGGCACGACAGATTTGCCACAAGGTAGCACGGTAACACTCGTCGTCACTGATAGCCTAGGTAATCAGCAAACCATTGAAGCCGTTGTAGATGAAAACGGAAACTTTAGCGCTGAAGTACCTAGCGCATTAGCAGAAGGTAACTACTCCGTTACAGCAACCGCTGTCGATGAAAATGGTAATACCGCTAGCGTGACAGAAAACGGCGGTATTGTAGATACAACCGCACCATCGCTTTCCCTCGACGCTGTGGGTTCTGGCAACGATTCCACACCCACTTTATCGGGCAGTACTGATCTGCCTGAAGGAAGTGTTGTTTCGCTAACAGTCGTAGATAGCGCAGGTAACACGCAAACCATCAACACCTTAGTCGATGCTAACGGTAATTTCTCTGTTGACGTACCTCAAGAACTGGCTGATGGAGACTATACGGTTACTGCCACGGCAGAAGACGAAGCAGGCAATGACGTTACAGACAACGCAACGGGTAACATTAATACTAATGCACCCACGTTAGTGCTAGATGGGCAAGGCGAGACGAATGACAGCACGCCCGTTATTTCAGGTACCACCAGCTTACCTGAAGGAAGTACGGTTACCTTAACCGTAACGGATAGCGCAGGGATCACGCAAACGATTACCGCGACAGTAGGCACTGACGGAACATTTAGTGCAGAAGTAACCACTCCACTCGCTGATGGCGCTTACACCGTTACCGCCAGCGCAACTGACGGCGATGGCAATACGACAACAGTAACCGACAATGGCGGCGTTGTAGATACCACCGCGCCTACGCTTACCCTAGAAAATCCTGGCAGCACGGGTGACACCACACCTACACTTTCAGGCACCACTGACCTTCCTGAAGGAAGCACGGTTACGCTTGTCATTACAGATAGCGCTGGAAACACGCAAACTATCAATGCCTTGGTCGATGCAAATGGTAGCTTCAGTGTAGATGTGCCAAACGCACTAGCTGACGGCGACTTTACTGTGACTGCGACTGCAACCGACAGTGCAGGCAATACCGCGAATGCCAATACAACAGGTAGTGTAGATAGCGAAGCGCCGCTGTTAACCCTTGATACACAAGTCGCTACCAGCGATGTTACCCCAACTATCACAGGTACTACCGACGTGGCACCTGGCACACTGGTTACCATTACTGTGGTAGATGCCAATGGTAACTCGCAAAGTTTCCAAGCAGCCGTGCAAGCAGACGGCACATTCAGTGCCGATGTGCCTAGCGCCTTGGCTGAAGGCGACTTTACCGTTACGGCAACAGTAAGCGATGCACAAGGCAACACCGCGACGGCAAACGAAACAAACGGAAGTATTGATACACAAGCGCCTATTGTTACCGTTAACCCGTTAGATTCAGGTAATGACACTACGCCGGTTATTTCAGGTAATACAGATTTACCTGAAGGTGCTGTCGTTGTGATCAACGTAACTGACAGCAATGGCGACACGCAAACCATTAACGCATTGGTTGATGCTGACGGCAACTTTGCAACAGAGGTATTGTCTCCACTACCTGAAGGAGACTACAGCGTCGAAGTTACTGCAACAGATGATGCAGGTAATTCAACAACCGCAACTGAGGACGGTGGCAATATTGACACCACCGCCCCTGTACTTACGCTAAATCCGCAGGGCACAGGCAACGATGAAACGCCTAACATATCGGGCAGCACTGATTTAGCGCCGGGAAGCACAGTCACGTTAACCGTCACAGATAGCGCGGGCAATACACAAACCTTTGACGCCATTGTGGACGCGAATGGTGACTTCAGCGCGGATGTTCCAAACGCTATACCGGATGGTAGCTACACGGTAACAGCAAGTGCCTCAGACGATGCAGGTAATACAACCACCACTTCTGATACCGGTACGTTAGATACCAGCGCCCCTGCGTTGACATTAGATGCGCAAGTTACGGTTAGCGATACTACACCAACCATTTCAGGTACGACTGACCTACCCGCGGGTTCAACCGTGACACTTTCCGTCACTGACAGTGCAGGCAACACCCAAACCTTTACTGCACTTGTTGATGCAAGCGGTAACTTTAGTGCTGATGTCCCCGCGCCTCTTGCCGAAGGTGATTACTCAGTAACCGCTACCGCTACAGACAGCAACGGAAATAGTGCCTCTGTCACCGACAATAACGGTATCGTCGATACCGTCCCCCCCGTTATTTCACTAGATGCGCTGGGTTCAAATAACGATACTACGCCTACCATTTCAGGCTCTACGGACTTAGCAGCAGGTGAGAGCGTAACGCTGTCGATCACCGACAGCGCTGGCAATACACAAACTGTGACCGCAACGGTTGATGCAAACGGCAACTTTACTGTGGATGTACCAGCTGCACTGGCCGAAGGTGACTATACGGTTACTGCAACGGCCACCGACGATGCTGGTAACAGTGCGTCAGCCAATGCAACAGGCACCATAGACACCACTGCGCCTACCCTAACCTTAGACGCCCAAGGTTTAGGCAATGATACAACGCCAACCATTTCGGGAAGTACAGATCTAGCAGAAGGTAGCGTGGTCTCCTTAGTTATCACAGATAGCGCGGGCAACATTCAAACAATTACAGCAACAGTTGATGCTGCAGGAAACTTTACGGTTGATGTGCCCGAGGACCTTGCTGAAGGCTCATACAGTGTTGAAGCTACCGCCACTGATGACGCAGGCAACAGCACGTCGGTTCTTGATAATTCAGGTGTTATCGACATCACGCCACCTGAGCTAACCCTTGACGAATTAACGCCAGAGAATAACCTTACGCCAACTATTTCCGGCACCACAAACCTTCCAGCTGGCGCCATTGTCACACTAACGGTGGTCGACAGTGCGGGTAACACGCAAACCTTTGCCGCAACGGTACAAACCGACGGCAGTTTTGCCGCCAACGTACCTTCACCACTAGCTGAAGGTGACTATACGGTTACCGCAACCGCTCAAGACGCGGCAGGTAACCAAGGTTCTGATTCTGAAACGGGTGGCAGCGTAGATACCACAGCGCCTATTATCACTCTGGATCCGCTTGGCACAGGAAACGATAACACACCAACTATTAGCGGTAGCACAGATTTGGATGCAGGCAGCACGGTGACTATTACAGTGACTGATAGCGCTGGCACTGTGCAGACGTTTACTGCAACGGTTGATGGTAACGGCGACTTCAGTGCAGATGTGCCTAATCCTATGGCAGACGGAAACTTCGACGTTACTGCAACGGCGACTGATGCTGCAGGCAATACTGCTACAGATACAGTGAGCGGCGACATAAACTCTGCCGCGCCTACCCTATCCCTTGATCCTCTTGGTTCGGGCAACGACACGACGCCGACCATTTCAGGTAATACCGACTTAGCGCCAGGTAGCACTGTAACGCTAACTGTGACTGACAGTGCTGGAAACACACAAACATTCAGTGCCGTAGTGCAAGGTGATGGAAGCTTTACGGCTGATGTTCCTGCAAGCTTACCTGAAGGTGACTATTCGGTTACTGCCACCGCCACAGACGGCGCTGGCAACAGTGCATCGGTAACCGAAAATGGCGGTAACATCGATACAACAGCCCCATCGATAACCATCGATACACAAGGGCTTGGCAATGATGCAACGCCGTCTATCTCTGGCACCACAGACCTCAATGCTGGCGACACAGTTAGCATAAGCGTGACAGACAACGCTGGAAATACCCAAACATTCACTGCAACCGTTCAAAACGATGGTACTTACAGTGCTGATGTTCCTGCCGATTTAGCTGAAGGCAGTTTCAGTGTGACTGTCACTGCGACTGACGATGCGGGTAATTCAGCAACGGCAATAGATAACAACGGAGTCATAGATACAGCAGCCCCCACCATAACGTTAGACGCACAAGGCCTAACCAACGACGCTACACCGACTATATCGGGAACCACCGACTTGGCTGCGGGCAACACTGTAAGCATTAGCGTGACTGACAGCCAAGGCAATACGCAAACTTTCGCTGCCACCGTTCAAGCGAACGGCAGCTTTAGCGCTGATGTGCCCCTTGACCTTGCAGAAGGCGATTACACCGTAGAAGTGACGGCGACTGATGATGCAGGTAATCAAAACACAGCGGTTGATAACAACGGTACAGTTGACACCACTCCACCTGTTATCAACATAGATCCAGTGGCCAGCGGCAATGACGCAACGCCAATTTTGAGCGGTACTACCGACTTGCCAGAGGGAGCAACAATTACACTGGTTGTCACCGATGCAGGCGGTAATGTACAGAACCTTACCGCTACGGTAAACGCGGATGGCACTTTCTCAGTTGAAGTACCCAGCGCGCTTGTTGATGGCGATTACGATGTAACAGCCAGTGCGAGCGACGCTGCGGGCAATAGCACGACTGTGTCGGATAGCGGCAATATTAATGCCAGCGCTCCGGAAATTACCCTAGATGCCCTTGGCCAGACAAACGACGCTACGCCTCTTATTTCAGGTACAACTAACGCGCCAGTTGGTGCCACCGTCACTTTAACAGTGACAGATAGTGCTGGAGCAGTTCAAACCTTTACCGCACCAGTACAAGGAGATGGCACCTTCAGCGCAAGCGTACCGTCAGACCTGGCCGAAGGTAGCTACACAGTTGTCGCAGAAGTGACTGACGGAGCCGGAAATACAGGCTCTGACTCTGAAACTGGCGGTGTGGTAGATACCACATCACCGGCTATTGATGTGGCAGATCCGGGTGTAGGCAATGATGCAACACCGACCATTAGCGGAACGACAGACCAGCCAGCCGGAAGCACGGTTTCAATTACCGTCACCGATAACGCTGGCAATATACAAACCTTATCAGCAACCGTGCAAAGCGACGGCTCTTTTAGCGTAGACGTTCCCACCACTTTGGCTGAGGGTAACTACACAGTTCAGGCTACCGTTGTTGATGAAGCTGGCAATACAGCGTCCGACGCTGAAACCGGCTTAATCGACACAATTTCACCTGTTATTACGCTGGACGAGCCAGGCACAGTTAGTGACTCAACCCCAACCATAAGCGGTACTGTAGATTTACCGCAAGGTTCTACAGTGCAAATAACTGTTGTTGATAGTGCGGGTAATACACAGGTGTTCTCTGCATTGGTTGGCGCGGGCGGCGTATTCTCTGCCGATGTACCAGCGGCGATGGCTGAAGGAAACTTCACTGTTTCAGCAACCGCCACCGATGAAGCAAACAACAGTACAACCGATAACGAAGCAGGCGTAGTTGATACTCTAGTACCTACACTTACTATAGATGTTGCCGATACCACTAACGACGCGACGCCACTCATTACCGGTACAACCGATGAACCTGCGGGCGCTGTGGTCACTATTTTGGTAACGGATAGCGCTGGTGCGACCCAGACCTTAAGCGCAGTGGTACAGGCTGATGGTTCTTTCTCTATCTCCCCAGGTACGGATTTAGCTGAAGGCGACTTCACGGTAAGCGCTACCATCAGTGATGAGGCAGGTAATACAGCAACAGCGAGTGATGCTGGAAACATAGACATTACAGCACCATCACTAACATTAACGCCACTTGAGGAAGGCAATGACACAACGCCTACCCTATCTGGTAGCACAAACCTTGCGCAGGGTAGTGAAGTTACGCTTGTGGTAACTGACAGCGCAGGAAATGTTCAAACCCTCACAGCTACAGTTGATGTAAATGGAAACTTTACAGTGGATGTGCCTGCGCCTTTAGCGGAAGGTGCATACAGTGTTGAAGCCACGGCGAGTGATGATGCGGGTAATAGCACTACCGTCGTAGACAACACAGGTGTTATTGATACGACAGCCCCTACTCTATCGTTAGATACACTAGCCCCAGACAGTGACACAACACCTACAATATCAGGGAATACTGACCTGCCTGCAGGCGCGACAGTAACGATTACTGTGACGGATAACTCAGGTGTAAGCCAAACCTTCGATGCAACCGTTCAGGGAGACGGCAGTTTCTCGGCCGATGTGCCAAGCCCCATGGCTGAAGGAGGGTATACCGTTACCGCCGTTGCCCAAGACCCAGCAGGCAATGAGACTACCGCCACTGAAACAAACGGTAGCGTAGACACTACCGCGCCGACGATCAACTTAGATGCACAAGGCACAGGTAATGATACTACGCCAACGATCACCGGTAGCACCGATTTAAGCCCAGGTAGTTCAGTGACCATAACCGTCACCGACAGCACAGGAGCAGAACAGACATTTACGGCTATTGTCGATAGCCTTGGTAATTTCAGCGCCGACGTGCCCAATGCAATGGCAGACGGAAACTTCGATGTTACTGCTACCGCCACTGATGCTGCTGGAAACTCGGCGTCTGATACTACCAGCGGCAATATCAATACAGCCGTGCCAAACCTAACCTTGGACTCGCTTGGTACAGGAAACGACACAACACCGACCATTTCCGGTACTACAGATATTGCACCAGGCAGCACCGTATCCATCAGCGTTACCGATAGTGCAGGAAACACCCAAACATTTGACGCCATTGTTCAAGCTAATGGCACCTTCTCTGTAGATGTGCCAGCAGCCTTATCTGAAGGTAATTATTCAGTCACCGCAAGTGCAACAGATGGCGCGGGTAATACGGCAACCGCAAACGAAAATGGCGGTGTTATCGATACTACTGCGCCAGCTGCGCCTTCTGTTGATGCAGGCAATGGTACCGAAATTACCGGCACAGCCGAAGCAGGCGCTGTCGTAAACGTAGACGTTGACGGTGATGGCACACCTGATTTCACAGTGATTGCTGATGGCGATGGTAACTGGTCAGTAACACCCACTACACCGCTAGCGGATGGCGTGGTTGTCACGGCAACAGCAACCGATGAAGCTGGCAATACGAGTAGTCCAGCGTCTGATACGGTAGACGCTGTTGCGCCAATCGTTGCCTTTAACGACCTAACGACTAACGATACCACGCCTGCACTTACCGGTTCGGTGGACGACCCAACCGCCATCGTGGTCGTTACCATTAACGGTACAGACTATACCGCGACAAACAATGGTGATGGCAGCTGGATACTGGCTAACGATATCGTTGCCGTGCTGGCTGAAGGTAGCTATACCGCTACGGTTACTGCTACTGATGCCGATGGTAACACCGGAACTAACTCTGGTACTGTGGTGATTGATACCACTGCTCCAGCAGCGCCTACCGTCGATGCAGGTAACGGCACTGAAATTACGGGTACTGCGGAAGCAGGGGCAACTATAAATGTGGACGTGGATGGCGACGGCACGCCAGACTTTACCGTCATCGCAGATGGCGATGGAAATTGGTCAGTAACACCCACTACACCACTGGCCGATGGCGTGGTTGTTACGGCAACGGCGGTTGATGAAGCTGGCAATGGCAGCGCACCAGCGTCAGATACAGTAGATGCTGTTGCGCCAGTCGTTGCAATCAATGACTTAACCACTAATGACGCTACACCAGAGCTAACCGGTACGGTTGACGATCCAAACGCTATCGTAGTAGTGACCATTGATGGTGTGGACTACACCGCAACTAACAATGGTGATGGAAGCTGGACCCTGGCTGACGATGCAGTGGCTGCACTTGCAGATGGTAGCTATACCGCTACCGTTACTGCCACGGATGCCGACGGCAATGTGGGCTCAAATTCAGGAACGGTAGTGATTGATACTACACCACCTGCCATACCTACTGTGGATGCGGGCAACGGCACAGAAATTACCGGTACCGCTGAAGCAGGCGCAACCGTAAATGTGGACGTGGATGGCGACGGCACGCCTGATTTCACCGTCATCGCTGATGGCGACGGTAATTGGAGCATTACGCCTGATACACCGCTTGCCGATGGCGTAATTGTGACCGTAACGGCAACTGACGCAGCGGGTAACATTAGCAACCCAGCCTCAGACACGGTTGACGCGGCTGCGCCAGTGGTTGCCTTTAACGATTTAACAACGAACGATACAACGCCGGCACTTACTGGTTCGGTTGACGACCCAACAGCCACGGTGGTTGTTACCATCAATGGAGCCGACTATACCGCCACCAATAACGGTGATGGCACGTGGACACTGGCTGACGATGCGGTGGCGGCACTTGCTGAAGGTAGCTATACCGCAACGGTTACTGCAACCGACCCAGAAGGTAATGTGGGTACGAATACTGGTACAGTGGTTATTGATACCACAGCACCAGCTGCGCCTACCGTTGAAGCGGGCAACGGCACTGAAATTACCGGCACAGCCGAAGCGGGCGCAACGGTAAATGTGGATGTAGACGGAGACGGCACGCCAGATTTCACCGTGATCGCTGATGGCGACGGCAATTGGAGCGTAACGCCAGATACACCATTAGCAGATGGAGTTGTAGTAACGGCAACGGCTACTGATGAAGCGGGCAACACCAGTGGGCCGGCATCTGACACGGTAGACGCCGTGGCACCTGTCGTAACCATCAATGATGTAACGACCAACGACACTACGCCTGCACTAACGGGTACGGTTGATGACCCAACGGCTACTGTAGTAGTCACCATTGACGGCAATGATTACACCGCTACCAACAATGGTGACGGCACATGGACGCTGGCCGATAATATCGTTGCCCTGCTTGCTGAAGGCAATTACACGGCTGTGGTTACCGCCACAGATGCGGTAAGCAATGTTGCAACTGACACTGGTACAGTCGTTATCGATACCACTATTGATGAAAACAATAATGGTCAAACAGTAACGTTCGACAGTATCTCAAACGACTCTGGCGTGTCTGACGACTTTATTACTAGCGATAGCACACTTATCTTTAATGGTACGGTGGATCTTGGTGATAATACTACCCTAACCGTTACCGTTGACGGTACGTCCTATGCTTTTGGCACCGATCCTGAACTTACCATTGATGGCAGCGGCAACTGGAGCCTGGATTTAACAGGCACACCGCTACCAGCAGGTACCTACGCGGTGGTGGCAACAGTCACCGACGACGCCGGCAACTCGGCAAGCACAGCAAGTCAGAATGTTATCGTACAGGCTCTCGATGCTATAAACGACGGTAACACCGTTGATATGGGCGAACCTGTGGTTACTGTAAATCCACCGGAAACCACCAGCGACGTGCAGGTGATAGGCTTAGCAGAGTCTACAGGAGGCGTTGATGCAAGCGCTTCCTTTACTGTTTCCCCTAACCATGTAGGTGAAGTGCTAGTAGAGGTTGACCAAATAGCACTGGTGGCTGTTGCCGATGCCTACATAGTCGAGGTGTATGACGAGAGCGGTCAGCTTGTTTACCAAGGAGTAAGCGCAGATTCACAACTTGCCGATGTCGGTGGATTAGACATTTTTGATGTTACCGGAGACGAGACCATTTCGTTCACGTTAGCAGGCCTTGATGCTGGCAACTACAGTGTGGTGGTCCGCAATGATGAGAACTTACTTGAAGACTTGTTAGACAACGACAACAGTAACGATGTTGACCTTGATGAGCTTGGTACAGCTGGCGTTGTACTTGGGCCAGACAATCAGGCGGTAGTTCTTGATACTATTGAAGCAACGTTAAATACCGGCGTTTTAGGTATTCCACTTGGTACGGTTGGCACCCAGGTAAGGGGAGTACTAGAGACACTTCTGGATACGACTACAGTCATCGGCGCAGGACAGCTTGTTAATTTACTTACCGCGCCTCTTGATTCAATTGGTTTAACTGGCTTCCTTGATGACATTCTAAGTGTCATTGCCGATGCATTGCTCAGCAATACATTAACCCTATTGCAAGACACCGATATCACCACCACATTAACCGAATACACCTATACAGGTGATTTGGTAGCCCAAGGCAACCTAATCGACGGTGATATTAGCGGCGTGGGTGCTGACACCATTTTAGACGGTGCGCAAGTGACGCTTGTTACCAACGCCTCTGGTGATAGCGTTGCTGTGCCTGCTACCGGTACCGTTACTATTCAAGGTAATTATGGCGTACTAGAAATTGCTGCAGACGGTACGTACACCTATACCGCCGATGTCGACCGCAGCGCAATTGGGCAAGATGAAGTGTTTAACTATACCTTATCAGATGGCGAAACCTCTGATATTGCGGCGCTTACCATCACTATATCTGGCAGCGACTTCCCGCCAGTAGTAGCCCAAACCGATAACAATGACATGGAGTTGGGCGCACAAACGGCCATTGTGAATGCGCCCGTTAGCGACAGTGACTTCCAAGTGCTTGGCTTAACCGAAGGCTCACCAGCAGCAGGCTCGCCAGAGGCTAGCACAACACTTACCGTTGGTGCTGGTTTCTTCGGCGAAGTGGTTGTAGAAGTTAGCCAAACCGCCTTAGTCGCCGTCGCTGATGCGTATCGTGTTGATATTATAGATGCCGATGGCAACGTGGTCGCCTCAGCTATGACGCCGGACAATCCGTTAATAGGTGATGTAGCTGGCGTAAACCTGATTGGAGTAACCGGTGACGATACACTAGTTGCGAAATTCTCTGGGCTACCTGCCGGAGATTACACCGTGGTTGTGCGCAATGATGAAAGTGCACTTGAGACACTATTCGATCAGAATAGCGATGGCTCGATTACGCTAACGGAGTTAGGTGATGGCGGAGTAGTTCTGGGTGAAGAGAACCAAGAGGTGGTGCTAACTGCTGTTGAGGACACACTAAATGGCACTAACGCGAGTATATTAAACGGGCTAGGTTTAGGTACGGTTGTGCGAAACCTTGTGCTTGAGCCAGCCTTAAGCACCGCAGACGCTATTGGCGCCGGCGATTTAGTGAGTACCATTACCACGGGACTTAATCTATTAGGGTTAGGTGCACTGGTAGATACCGTATTAGATGCTGTTGCAGCGGCACTGCTAAGCAATACACTTACCTTGCTTCAGTCTACCGATATAACTTCAACACTAACGGAGTATCAGTTTGAAGGTAGCACGACAACATCAGGTAATGTTATTGATGCCGCTAATACGGGCGATGTAGCCGATAGCATTGCCGAGGGCGGGGTAGTGACGCAAGTTAGCCATACCAATGGTGAGTCGGTGACTGTATTGGGCACTGGGCTATCGGGCATTACTATTGAAGGTGACTATGGCGACCTCACCATATTTGAAGACGGTAGCTACACCTATGTAGCCAACGGCGTGCGCGACGGCTTAGGCAGTACGGATAGTTTCAGCTATACCATTTCAGATGGCACCAATACGTCTACTGCAAACTTGAACTTCAATCTATCAGGGCAAGGCGTATCCGCAGACTCGGCACGTGCTGAATTGACCTATGATTTTGTTACAGACGCTGGTCTTGATGAACCTGGGGCACTATCTCACACTTATTTAGCAAGTATTTTTGGTGGCAGCTTTAGTGATACCAGCAGTACATTTGCTGTCGCTACAAATACAACTCAAGATATTACGTTAAACGTTGATAATGGCAGTTTGCTGTCACTGGTTTCAAGCCTTACTGTTACCGTAGAGAAGTTTGAAAACGGTGCATGGGAAGCGTACAGAGTGTTCCCTAATGGCGAGCTAGTTAGCTTATTAGGCATTGATGGCGATACCGTGCTTACCGTCAACGGATTAACTGAAGGTTTGTACCGTCTGTCGATGAGCGGTACAACTGGCGTTGGCGTAGCCGGAAGTATTAGTGTAGACCTGTCTTCTACCATCAACTATCTTGACCAGTTTGAAGTTAGCGGCGTACAAACCGCCACGGGCAACCTATTCGAAAACGATGTACTGTTTGGCCCAACATACGACGTAACGGTATCTACCGATGGAACTAACTTCCAAGACGCTTCAGGCGGCATTACGTTAGTGGGAGATTTCGGCACGCTACAAATTGACGAAACTGGCGCATACACTTATACCCCGGATAACACGCAAGCCGTGTTTGGTGGGACCTTAACGGATACCTTTACTTATCGTATCGAATATCCAGACGGTACTGTCGAACAGGCAGAGTTCAACGTGTTTGTAACAGCATCGGGTGAAGGTGTGCCTGAAGTCGTGACGACCACTTCATCTGAGTCTGTAAGTGCGTCAGATAGCAGCGGCACCGTTGTTACTGACGAGCCTACAGCACCTGATGTCATTGATCTAACAGGGCAAACGCTTCAAACAGTCGACCTGAATGCTGAAACTCGATTGGTAACGCCAGAAAACGAGGCGACTGCGCCGCTTATGAGCTCTGAGCCTGTCGAGAACATTGAACCTATAGAGACTACGCCAGACGTCATAACGCTTCCTGAAGAAGAGGTGAGCTCACTTGGAACAAATGTAGGCGATAGCTTTGGTGGAGGAGACACTATTGACTTGTCTGGCACTAAGATTGATACGGTTGATATTGGCGGCCCTATACCCACCGCGCCGGACCAGGGTACAAGCCCGCTTTCACCTGAGGCTTCGACGCCTGAAAGCACTCTGCCTGTCGACACCATCGCGCTACCAGAAGAAGGCGATATAGTCTCTGGGGGTCCGGTGACAGAGGTAACTGTTGACGTCGTCGATATTGATCTTCCGCCAGAAGAGTTGATTCTACCGTCAACAGAGCCTACTTCAGTCGATTCAAATAGTGAGGGCGCATCTCCTGATGCTAGTGGCGAACTCGTAGGCGATACGTCTAAAGAAGGTAGCGCTGATGTGACAACAGCTTCTCCGACAGAGTCTGAAGTACTGAAGACAGCGATAGATAAACTTCCACCAACGGATATCTAGTTAACTCATGAAGTCAGTCTTAAGCCCTCGTATTTAACGGGGGCTTTTTTATTGTGTGCCTAGTATCACAAGATATTTAACAAGACATTTTAGCCGCATAAGCGCAGCGTGATAAAACACTACACCTTGTTGATTAATCAAAGGGTTTCGTATTTTCTGGAACTACGTATAATAAAGTTTCCTATGCATTAGGTCCCCATAGTTTAATGGATAAAACAAGGCCCTCCTAAGGCTTAGATGTTGGTTCGATTCCAGCTGGGGACGCCATTTTAGCTGGCTTAAGCCCAAAATAGAGTAAACCTTCCTATACATTTCACTCCCCTATCATTATGTTTATTTCTTCTACTTTGGTTGTAATTTAATCGAATTGCGCAATACTCTTCTAAACAGGAGAGCACAATGACTTTCGATTCATCCCCCCAAGAAGAAACTGGCGATGATGTTGAAACACCGAGTGATTCAACATTTACCGAAGAGGAATGGTTTGCCATAGAGGCATTATCTGAGCCCGGTGCCATCTACTAACCGATGAAATTTCAAAATTAATCCCCACTTTTGTAGCCGTTGCCTGTTTTAAGCGTCGTCTTCCTGCGCGTTTAGCTTTCCAATAAGTACACTTCGCATAGACCATCAGGCAAAAAATAACGTATAAATAATGATGTAGTAGTTAATACGGGGAATAGTATGAGCCATTTTGAAAACGACGATATCGATTCGTTTTTTGCTGAAATGCAAGATGTAAAACCAATCGCTTCAGATGATAAGGCTGTATTACACGACCCTGAAAAGGCACTCGCCGAAAAGCAAAAAAGAGCAGCTTTGAAGGTAAGTGTTCGCGACAAGCTTGCTAACCCGTTAAGCATGGAAGGTGTGAAGCCGGTACCGCCTGATGATTTTATACATTTCCAGCAGCCAGGCATACAAGACGGTGTGTTTAAAAAACTGCGTCTTGGCAAATATCCGTTGGAAACCAATGTCACATTATCAGGAAAAAGCTTAGAACAAAGCCGCGACCTAATTTATAGCACCATTAAATCAAGCCACGAACGTGGGGTTCGCGCCCTGCTCATAAAACACGGAACGGGTGAAAAAAGTAAGCCATTTCCTGCGCTGAAAAAAAGCTACGTAAATCATTGGCTACGTGAACTTGATGAGGTGATTGCCTATCATACAGCACAGCCTATGCATGGCGGGTTTGGCGCCACCTATGTGTTGCTGAAAAAGCACCCTCAGCAAAAACTAATAAACAGAGAAAAAAATAAGAAAGGATAAAGTGAGAGACAAGTTTTGCGGACCACGGTAGAGCATTGGGTTCGTCTCGTTTTAAGCATTTTAATAGCCCCAATGATTAACGCCCGTAGCAGATACCTGCTACGGGCGTTAGAATTTTTCTTTCAGACTACTTAACTGAAGACAGCACACTTAGCGTTGTTGGAGCTTCGGCAGACTTCGCAGATGTGCTAAAAACAGCAGTTACGAACATCAGCACTACAGCTACAGCCACTCCGGTTAAGCCAAACCCTTTTGAAGAACGATTCATTGGTCGTCTCTTATTATTAAAACCAGTAAGCAATTGCTAAACACTGGTACAACCCTAACTCAACTCCTGTAACCTAATAGCATTCCTTGCTTGCACTACAATAGATCAGTGACAAACTGATGACAAGAGCAAAAACCAGATTTTTGACACTTTGACAAAGGTTTGACACCTATTTAAGGTATGCGCATTTATTAAACAGTATTTTTATAGAAAATAAACAGGGGTTTCCCCCTGTTTATCAAGGTCACACTGTAATATTAACCAACATACTTACGGGCGTTTCTAAAGATACGCATCCACGCACCGTCTTCTTGCCAATCGTCTGGGCACCATGAGTTTGCAACGGCTCTAAATACACGCTCAGGGTGAGGCATCATAATAGTGCTGCGCCCATCTACAGACGTTAAACCAGTAATACCTTGCGGTGAACCGTTCGGGTTTGCCGGGTACTGCATAGTTGGCTTGCCATAGTTGTCTACATAACGCATGGCGACCTGACCGCTAACCTGCGATAGCGCGTTTTCATTTGCGAACTCAGCCTGACCTTCCCCGTGCGACACAGCAATCGGCATACGCGAGCCTGCCATACCATCTAGCAGCACAGATTTAGATTCCATCACTTCAACCATTGCGACGCGAGCTTCAAAACGCGCTGACTGGTTAGAAACAAAGTGCGGCCAGTGTTCAGTGCCAGGAATTAATGATTTTAGGTTCGATAGCATCTGACAACCGTTACATACACCTAAACTGAAGGTGTCGTTGCGGTTAAAGAAGCCTTCGAACTGATCCCGCGCCATGCTATTAAACAATATAGATTTCGCCCAACCTTCACCTGCGCCTAATACGTCGCCGTAAGAGAAACCGCCACAAGCAGCAAGACCCGCAAACTGTTCAAGGGTAATGCGCCCCGCTAGAACGTCGCTCATGTGTACGTCGATAGCATCAAATCCTGCACGGGTAAATGCTGCCGCCATTTCTAGATGTGAATTAACGCCCTGCTCTCTTAATATCGCTACCTTTGGCTTAACGCCTTTGGCAATATATGGCGCTGCAACGTCTTCGTTTACATCATATGACAACGCAACGTGCAAACCAGGATCGGCAGCATCTTGCTTCGCAGCGTGTTCTTGTTCAGCACACTCTGGGTTATCACGAAGCTTTTGCATTTCAAACGTAGTTTGCGCCCAAGTCGTACGCATTGATACACGGCTATCCGCAAGTACAGCTACACCGTCTCGGTTAAACTCAATCATATCTGTGCTATTTAATGTACCGATATCGTGAGTCAACTCAGTTAAATCGAACTTAGCCAGTACAGCGTTAACTGCGTCTAGGTCGCTTTCAAGCACTTGAATAACACCGCCCAATTCTTCATTGAACAAGACAGCGATATCGTTGCCTTTAAGGCTATCAAGGTTAATGCTTACACCTGTTTTACCGGCAAAGGCCATTTCTGCCACTGTCGTAAATAGGCCGCCGTCTGAACGGTCATGGTAAGCGTGCACCAAACCTTTTTCGATAAGCGTTTGCATAGCGTCAAAAAAGCCTTTAAGGCGGGTAGCAGAAACCACATCTGCTGGGCTATCACCAAGCTGTGTATAAACTTGCGCTAAACAGCTAGCGCCCAAGCGATTTTTACCTTCACCCAAATCGAGTAGCAACAAGCGACTTGCACCTTTATCAGTGCGTAGCTGAGGCGTTAGGGTTTTGCGAATATCTTTTACTGCACCAAAAGCAGAAATAACCAGTGATAGCGGAGAAGTCACCGCTTTATCTTCACCGTTTTCATTCCATGCGGTTTTCATCGACATAGAGTCTTTACCTACAGGAATGGTTAAACCTAGCTCTGGGCACAGCTCCTCACCCACGGCTTTCACAGCTTCATAAAGGCCTGCGTCTTCACCTGGGTGTCCAGCAGCTGCCATCCAGTTCGCAGACAGTTTAATACGTTTAATATCACCAATGTTTGCTGCGGCAATGTTGGTTAGTGCTTCCCCCACTGCAAGACGGGCAGACGCACCGTGTGATAACAATGCAACTGGTGTACGCTCACCCATTGTCATTGCTTCACCATGGTAGGTATCAAACGCTGTTGCGGTTACTGCTACGTCGGCCACTGGTACTTGCCATGGGCCTACCATTTGATCGCGACTTACAAGGCCGGTAACCGAGCGATCGCCTATAGTGATAAGAAATGTTTTCTCTGCCACAGTAGGTAATGACAGAATACGCGTCGCTGCATCACTTAGAGTAATGCCTGCGTCGTTTAATGCTGGTGAGCTTACCTTGGTTGAGCTCACGTCGCGATGCATTTTAGGCGGCTTGCCTAAAAGTACATCTAGCGGCATATCAATAGGTTTGTTCTCAAACTGACTGTCATTTAGATTTAGATGCTGCTCAGCAGTCGCTTCACCCACTACCGCAAATGGCGCGCGTTCGCGGGCGCAAATCGCTTCGAATACCGGCATATTTTCCGGTGCCACAGACATAACATAACGTTCTTGCGATTCGTTACACCAAAGCTCCAGCGGTGTCATACCAGGCTCATCAGACAGCACTTTTCTAAGCTCAAAGTTACCACCACGACCACCGTCGTTAACTAGCTCAGGCAACGCGTTTGAGAGACCACCAGCGCCCACGTCGTGGATAAACTGAATAGGGTTGTCGTCCCCTAACTGCCAACATGCATCAATCACTTCCTGACAGCGACGCTCCATTTCAGGGTTGTCACGCTGCACTGAAGCAAAATCTAAATCTTCGTTTGACTGACCAGATGCCATTGACGATGCGGCACCGCCGCCAAGACCAATATTCATTGCTGGGCCACCAAGAACAATAAGCTTAGCGCCTACCGTGATTTCGCCTTTTTCAATATGGTCACGGCGGATATTGCCTAAACCACCGGCTAGCATGATAGGTTTGTGATAGCCTCTCACCTCTACGCCGTTAAAACTATTAACTTCTTGCTCGTACGTACGGAAGTAACCAAGTAGCGCTGGACGACCAAATTCGTTGTTAAACGCAGCACCACCTAGTGGGCCTTCAAGCATAATATCGAGAGCGCTCACGATGCGCTGTGGCTTGCCGTATTCGGCTTCCCATGGCTGCTCGGCACCAGGAATACGTAAATTAGATACGGTAAAACCAACCAAACCCGCTTTAGGTTTTGAGCCACGACCTGTAGCACCTTCATCACGAATTTCACCGCCAGAGCCTGTTGCAGCTCCTGGGAACGGTGAAATTGCCGTTGGGTGGTTATGGGTTTCTACCTTCATCAAAATATCGATGTTCTCATGATGGTATTCGTATTGATGTGACTGAGGGTTCGGGAAGAAACGGCCAGCTTGCCATCCTTCCATTACCGCTGCGTTGTCTTTGTAAGCTGAGTAAACGTGATCAGGTAATAACTCGTAAGTGTTTTTGATCATTTTGAACAGAGACTTTTCTTGTTCTTCGCCGTCAATGGTCCAGCTTGCGTTAAAAATCTTATGGCGACAGTGTTCAGAGTTTGCTTGCGCAAACATATAAAGTTCAACGTCAGTCGGGTTTCTGCCTAGCTTGGTAAAGCTATCAAACAGGTAATCAATCTCATCATCAGCTAATGCCAGGCCTAACGACACATTTGCATTAACTAGCGCGTCTTTGCCTTCGCCTAATACATCTACACTGGTAAAAGTATTGGCTTCGGTCTGTGCAAACAGTACCGCCGCGTCGTCAGTGTTAGTGAAAACCGATTCGGTCATTCTGTCGTGTAAGAAGCTAGCAATAAGCGCAAAATCATCATCGCTCAACGCATTTTCTATTTCTATATAAAACGCACAACCACGTTCTATGCGGTTGATATTTTTTAGACTACAGTTGTGAGCGATGTCGGTGGCTTTAGAAGACCAAGGAGAGATAGTGCCAGGGCGAGGAGTAATAAGGAAGAGGGTTCCAGAAGGTGTTTGTGCTTGCCTCGCGGGGCCGTAAGTGAGCAGCTTCTCGAGTATTTCTATTTGCTGCTTAGACAAGTCACCTTGGGAATCGACTAGGTGAACATATTCGCTATATAGGTTTTTAACCCTAACGCCGGATTGACCCAGCTTTGCAATCAGTTTAGTTTGGTTAAACTCTGATAGTGCAGGAGCGCCTCGAAGGACCAACATATTGATTTACCTGGTTTGTTAGAAACAACGACCACCAATGCGACGCGTTGCCTCTTGGATTGATGAGTATTTCGGCGCGGATTATAGAGCAATTATGCACAGTAAGTAACCTCATAACGCGCTTACATGAACTTTTTTTTAAACTTAGACGGTTTAATAACAACAAGTAAAGGTCTATGCAGTCACAAGGCTATAAAAAACGATTAAAACTCCAGCTAATAATCATTTTATCTATTGCTGTCATGAGCTGTGGCGTTCCTTCCGTTCCCACTGCCCTTTCCTCATTATTAGAACGGGAAACCATCCGCGTAGGAACCGTGTACGGTGCAGGAACTTTTTATAATGGCGCTGAAGGACCCCAAGGGTTTGAGTATGAGCTGCTGGCAGGGTTCGCTGATTACCTTGGCGTGACCCTCGATTTGTACCCTTTTTACAGCTATGAAGTCATGCTCGAACAATTAGAAGAAGGTAACCTAGACATTGTCGCCACGGGCGATGCGGTGACACCTTCACTAAAAAACCGCTTTACGTATGGCCCTGCTTATCAACATGTCAAACAGCAGCTTGTATTTCAAGCAGGCACATCTAGACCTAGAGACCTTTTAGACCTCGATTCCCCTATAATTGCAGTAGCAGAAAGCAGCCAAGCTCACTTACTTTCTGATCTTTTAAACGATTTAGGTGACGCAGCAACTGATACTGAAAAAGTAGCGATAAAAACCGAGTTAGTTACCACCGAAGATTCAGATTCTGAAGAACTGTTGCAACAGGTTGCTAATGGTGACATTGCTTATACGGTGGCCGACAGCAATCGCCTAGCGTTACAACGTAGACGCTACCCTAACCTCGCCGTAGCCAAAACGCTTAACGAAGATATGCCGATGGCATGGGCCCTTCCTTTAGATCAAGACGATTCAGTCAAAGCAGCGCTCATTGAGTATTTTGGTACAGTGCATCAGTCAGGCTGGTTTACGGTGTTAGAAGACAAGTACTTTGGACATATTCGCCAGTTCGATTACGTAGACAGTCGCGCATTTAACTACGCAGCTGAAAGTGCATTAGCTCAATATAAACCGTTATTCCAACAATATGCCGGTGATTTAGACTGGCGACTACTTGCCGCAATGAGCTACCAAGAAAGCCACTGGGACAGTAATGCTATTTCAAGAACCGGGGTTCGCGGCCTAATGATGTTGACACTTGATACAGCAAGTGATTGGGATGTGGATGACAGAACCAATCCAGAGCAAAGTATTCGCGGGGGCTCACGTTATTTTGCCAGTTTGCTAAGCCGCATACCTGCACGAATCAGCGAGCCAGATAGAACCTGGATGGCTATGGCATCGTATAATATTGGTATGGGGCACTTGGAAGATGCAAGGGTGCTTACCGAGCAACAAGGGGGGAACCCTGATTTGTGGGTAGATGTTAAACGACGCTTGCCACAGCTTAGGCAAAAAAAGTATTACCGTACCACCCGCTATGGCTACGCGAGAGGTGATGAGGCTTTGCAATACGTAGAAAATATTCGCCGCTACTACGACAGCCTAGTCTGGTTAGATGAACAAGGAAAAATTTAATCTCGTTCGTTTTGCTTCTCTCTTGAAAACTGTCATTTCGGTGTCATCTTTACTCTGTACTCTTTCGACGAGTTAGTGATTAACTAACTCGCTTTCTCAGAACCTTAATTTTTCTAAAAGATTATTAACTCTAAAAGAACAGTGACTCTCGGAAAATGAGCGCTTAGTTCAAACAACAGAGCATTTTTCTTAATGGGAAGAATGGTCATAACGAGGGGAAAAATAGCCTCGCTGTGAGAAAGGAGAATAAATGAAAAAAAATCGCTTTATTAAAAAAGGAATAAAATTGAAAAACAACAACAGACGCAGACTTATGCTTAAACGTTGTCACCAGAAAGTACTTCAACGTCGTAAGCTATTTGTAACGAGCGACATGTTTACTCAGTTGACTCGCAAGCCTAGCTAGAATACTTCTAAGCTGGTCGCTTTTATTGATAGGCATCAATATATTGAGAACTCTCTTTGCAACCCAGCAAACCAAATAGGCGAATAAACCCCCCCCTTCAAGCCAGCAAAATAAACACTAGCTTGAAGCATCCCCCTCTAGATGTTTTTTCGCCTTTTTGGCTGCCTTAATCTCTTTTCTACGCTTGCGAAAAAAATCTGACAATTTGTTAGCACACTCGTCTGCTAGCACATTAGAAACAATCTCAACCTGATGATTTAGCGCAGGATGTTGTAATAGATTCATAACCGAACCCGCAGCACCTGTTTTCGCATCTTTAGCACCAAACACCACCCGCTTTACTCGTGCATGCACAAGCATACCTGCACACATAGAGCAGGGCTCTAAAGTAACATACAAGGTAGCGTCAATAAGCCGGTAGTTTCGCACTTTAGAAGCGGCATCTTTAACGGCGCGCAACTCTGCATGGGCAGACGGGTCGTTATCCGATATTGGCGTATTGTAGCCTTCTCCGATAAGCTCACCGTTTAATACTACGCAGGCACCTACCGGCACTTCCCCTATGGATTCTGCTTTGTCCGCCAGGGTTAATGCATGCTTCATCCACTTCACGTCTTCTTGAGTAACTGTTTCATTAATAAGACTTTGCTGGCTAATGCTCTCTTTAAGTGGGTCCTCTTTGCCTCGGTTCTCTTTAATTGCGTTCTCGTTGGGGATGCTTTCTTTTGAAAGGCGTACTTTCGCAAGCTCGTCTGCAGCGGTTAGCACTTTAGGCTCTAACGTTTGTGCTGCGACATGTTCGGTGTTTTGCTCCAGAGCCTGTGTTTTTTCAGTGTCGATCTTTGATGCCGGATGGTCGCTATTTTGGTCACTCATTAGTCAATTTAGCTACTTTATTTAGTGAAATTAGTTAACAACAATTCTGCATAAACCTAGGTAAACATTCTAACTTACTAGAAAGTAATGACTTTTGTCACTTGGCAACCTACTTGCAATATTTCATTATAACACTGCTGGTGTGAAGAACTTAACTGGTTACACTTTTTGAAGAAAACTTAGTGTAATAACCGTTACAGTACTCCAAGCGCAGCAGTAATTTTACTAAAAAGTATTTAGCCTCTGTTTATTAAAGATGAAAACTAAATACTGGGTGAATTAGGCAACTGACCACATTTTCACCTAAACTCTTTTAAAGCCATTTGTGAGGGATACCACCGTGAACATGACAGCGATTGCAATAGTAGCCATTTGTGCTTGGGCGTTAGTTACCATTGTCGAAAGTGCGAAAGACAAAAGCAAAAAGAAACTTAGTAACAAAGAAACTGAAGCGTATAAACAAGAAATTGCAGATTTGAAAGAGCGCGTATCTGTACTCGAAAAAATTGTTACTGATGAGCGCTACGACCTAAAAAAGCAGTTTGCCGATTTAGAGAAAGACTGCGTCGCTTAAGTTTAGTGAAATAATATTCTCTGCCAGTGCAACCTATGTCAATAGCGTATCCTGCGCTGGCAGTAAAACATCAACTCCCTTCTAAGAGTTTGCGTTCAGCTCGCTCTACTCGTCGGGGTTTACCTGCGATGACTAGTACATCATGGGCCTGTAAAATAGCGTCTTGGTCTGGATCTTTAACTTCATTACCGTTACGTCTTAAGCCTTTAATGGCCACACGCATTCGTGTGAAGTCGATATCTTTTATTGCTTTTCCAATGCAAGAGGCATGTTCAGACAATACTACTGCATGAATAAACTCTAGTTTATCTTCCGTCCCGTAAGTGATTTCTGTAGTTTCTCCAGGATAAAAGCCGTGCATATGATCATAGCGACCTTTTCGCTCGGCCCGCACCCGCTTTAAGATACGTGACATAGGTACGCCAGCATAATGCAACACCTGCGACACTAGCATTAGGCTGCCTTCTTGTAACTCAGGCACCACTTGGTTGGCTCCTGCACTGTACAAACTCTCTAGTTGGTAGTCTCGTTTAGTACGAACCATAACATCTGTAGTGCTTGTTATGCTTCGGGTCTGCGTAATCACCTGTTTCGCCTTATCGACCTGATCAAACGTCACAAGCACAAGCTTTGCATTTTCTACATTAGCATTGCTTAAAATATCTTTTTGACTGGCATCGCCGAAAATCACCGGTTCACCCGCATTTCGGCTTTCGTGCACTCTGACAGGGTCCATATCTATAGCGACAAAATGAATGCCTTCCATTTTTAACATGCGCGCTACCGACTGTCCCACCCGTCCAAACCCACAAATAATGACATGATTTGTCAGCGGGCCGGCATTACCAAAGCTAGCGTTATCATCAAAGGAGATATCATTATTAACAATGCGTTTAGCGATAGTCACACTGTTGTTCATAAGCCATGGCGTTAACGCCATACTTATCACCCCCATACATACTATTAGCGATGATTGCTCGGTGGTTAATACGCCATGCGTTGTGGCAAGCGCTGCGATAACGAAACTAAACTCCCCTATTTGGCAAAGTTTTACGCCTGCGGACCAGCCGTCAATGGCGTCAGTTTTGACCAACATGGATGCGGCTCTTACCAAGATAACTTTAACTATCATTAACGCAAAAACGCCAAATACGATTTCAAACAAGCTGTTCCAGAGCACGGTAAGTTCTAACTGCATACCTACGGTTACAAAGAACAAGCCCATTAAAATATCGCGAAACGGGCGGATGTCAGCTTCAAGTTGATATTTGTATTGGCTTTCTCCTAACATCATCCCAGCTAAGAAGGCACCTAGCGCCATGGACAGCCCGAAGTAATAAGTTAACCCTCCGGCCAATAGGGCTATTAAAATAGTGGTCAGAACGAACAGCTCATCAGTTCTAGTTCTCGCAACTTCTCGAAATACCCATGGAAGTAACCACTTACCTACTGACATTAGAAAAGCAATAACGAACACGCCTTTAAGAAGCGCTTTCCCTAGAGCAAGGGCAATACTCACCTCGCCTGTTTGGGCTAAAAGAGGGATAGCGATAAGAAACGGGACCACGGCTAAGTCTTGAAAGAGCAAAATGCTGACGGCGAGTTGTGTTCGCCTGTTATTGAGAATACCCATTTCGGTTGCTTGCTTTATAACAATAGCGGTAGAGCTTAGCGCCAGCGTACCACCAATAATGATTGATGCACTAATCGGGACCCCCAAAAAAAGCGGTACGCAGGTAAATATCGCTGTAGTAAACAACATTTGCCCCAATCCCACACCAAACACCAAAGAGCGCATAGCCAACAATTTAGGAAGGGAGAATTCTAAACCGAGTGAAAAGAGTAGAAAAACAATACCTACTTCCGCCAATAAATGCATTTCTTCGGGGTGAGCAAATACAGATAGCAGCTGTGGGCCAGCGAGTACACCGGCAAAGAGATAAGCAAGGATAGGTGGGAGATGAATCCGTTTAAATAATGCGACCGCGCAAACCGATATAAACATCAGTATTACTATATTTAAAAAACTCGTCCCCACTTTACCTCCTCGAGTAACACCAACTTTCTTTATTAAATAAGCGCAATAATTAACTCGATTTTACGCATAAAACTAAAGATTAGCGCAACAACCATGTTGTTGGCATCTAGTTTGCAACTCCCCTTTATAAATGCAGATCCGGCAAGTTTTGCCGCTGTGATCGTCATAAATTTAGCGAAAATGCGATTATGACCACAGAAAAGTCAGAGCTTTGACACTGGTTTCATTTCTGCGGCATATCAACGCATTTTGTATAGGGGCACTACTGTGGATTTTTCAACGTCAGTCTACGATAGCACACAACACAACAATTTTTATCCTGCTGAGAGCACAGGTAAATCACTTTCTTTTAGTGAATTATCGGGCTTTGTAACACAGCTCCTGACTACGCTTGAACTTCAAGAGTTAGGAGGCGTGTATTTCCAGCAGCTTAATATGCTATTGCCTGTTGTCGGATTCAGTTTATCTGACTTCGACTCTCGTTGGGTCTACGGTAACGCAAAGGTATCGTCAACGCTGATTGATTTACCACTACAAGGGGCGCGCTCTGTTAATGGCGAGCAAGCCCATGTCTATTATTACATTAGTTCACCCTTGTCGTTATCGCAAAGAGAAAGCTTATTCCAACTACATGATTTATTTGGAAAACAGGTAAAGCATGCTCTATCGTTAATGCGTGTTCAGCAAATGGCAACTAAAGACGTGTTGACGAGTTTAGGCAATCGTGCGGGATTTGAGCAATCTATGACCAGACAGCTAGGGTGGGCGCAACGCCACGATGAGCCATTTGCACTTCTAGTTATCGACCTAGATAACTTCAAATATGTAAACGACAACTTTGGACATGGCGAAGGCGACAAGGTGCTCGCGCATGTGGCAACACATTTAGAAAATGTGCTACGCGATGAAGATGAAGCCTTTCGCTATGGCGGCGATGAATTCTGCTGTTTACTTGACTGTCAAACACAGCAGCAATTGGCATGTGCCGCCCAGCGAATTCAGATGAGTATAAATAGTTCGAGCTACTTATCTCGCTTGGGTGTATCAACTAGTCTTGGTGGCGCAATTTACCGAGATGGCGACTCAATGAACAGCCTTTTCGACCGTGCTGACAATGCGCTCTATCGCGTAAAAAACTCTGGTAAGAATAGCTATCACGCGGCATAACCTAATAATTTATTATTCAATAGATGCGGCAAAAGCATGCCGCATCTGCGCTTTGTTGCCGTCATCACATCACAAACAGATTTGCTAATCATTTTCTAGAAAAGCGGCAGCAGATAAAGGCCTAATCAGGCTTAAAATCTATTGCTATACCAGGCGCTTTCGGCTGCAGGTAAACACAACGCCCTTCAACAATAAGTGCGACAGGCTGCTTGTTTAGAAAAATGATCGGCACACTATTTCGCTCCCATCGCGGTACACGCCAAACTTTAAACCACTCTTTCAACAGCTTAGACACGCTCGCATTTTCGGGCTTTACTTTTAGGTTGCGAGCATTGGTTTGCAAAGAAACCTTATCGCCATTTTTCTGGTCTGATAATGTGACCCTAATGTTACCGTGTAACCAAGAAAGAGGGATATCTTGACCTAACGCCAATTCAAAGTTTTGCGGGATCTCGTGGTTATCGTTTACCACCCAATAAAGATCTTGGTCAAACCGCATCACCCGGCCCCACTTAAAGTTTACTTCAGGGGTAGCATCATGTTTCGCCCCCAGCATAGCAAGTACTTGGTCTGTCTGCGCTTTTGAAGGTGCAAGCTGCCCCTGCGTTTTAAACCAAGCACGAATTACCATAGCCTGCCAAGGGATAGATAATGCAGCAAGCTTTTGTCCATCCAGCCTAAAATCAGTAAGCTTACAGTTTTTAAAGTGTTGCTGTGCTGATTCGTTGACTAGCCCACTTTGCTCCGCACAAAGTTCTGCGCTTCGCCCCACTGTCTTAGTTAACTGGGGCCACCGCTCAAGCAAATGAGGTATTATCTCGTTTCTTAAGAAATTCCTGTCAAAGCTGTTTTGCTGATTAGATTCATCCTCAATCCACTGCAACATTTCCTCTTCGGCATAAGCGATGATGTCGCTTTTCTCAAGAGCTAGCATAGGTCGCATTATTAGCGTATCACCCCGGTACTGCACTTCGCCCATTCCTGCTAAGCCCTGTGGGCCAGCACCACGTTTAAGCTGAAGCAATACGGTTTCAAGCTGATCTTCGGCATGTTGCCCCAAAAGCAGTACACCGCCAATTTGTTCACATACTTCTAATAGTGCGTTGTATCGAACTTTACGCGCCTCAGCTTCTAAGCTCTTTCTAGAGCTGGTATCAACGGCAACACGATATTGATGAAACTCAATATCTTCAAGACGGCACTGCAGTTCACAGTGGCGGGCCCAGTCATCCGCATTTTCGCTTAAACCGTGATGTACATGTACAGCATGTATCGGGCTATCAAACTGCTCCCTATACGCGACGACGGCTTGAAGCAGTACGGTGGAGTCCACACCACCGCTGTAGGCAACGACGAGTGGCGTTTGAAGTGGTCGCTTTACATTAGTCAGTGACGTGGCTATGCGGTTGACGATATGTTCAATAGTGGGGGATTGTAGAGGGGTCACAGACCAGTAATACCTTATTGTTTCAACTTTATGTTTTATTAGGGTTCAGCTTTGTATCTGCTGATTACTCGTTTTCTAATAACGCAAAAGGGTTGGTTACCAATGGTAAACAACCCTCTCGAACTAATCTCAATCGACATGAACTAAGCAAAGGCTTAATAGACGTTTACAACAAGCATTTTTGCTAATCGTACACCGCTTCGCCTAATCGTAAACCGCTTCGCATCAAAACGTGACTATTCGCAGTTTTCGAACTCGTAGCCCTAACAAGAATTAGCAATACCCGAACGACATTAAACGCTCGTAGCGTTCTTCCATTAGCTTTGTTTTATCAAGCTCTTTAAGTTGATTAAGCTGCTGCTTAATCACGGCTTTCAAATTAGCCGCCATGCCGTTGTGATCGCGATGCGCACCGCCTAATGGCTCTTCAACAATGCTGTTAATTAGACCCAGTTCTTTAATTTGTGGCGCACTTACCCCCATGGCTTCAGCAGCGAGTGGTGCTTTTTCTGCACTTTTCCACAAAATAGACGCACAACCTTCCGGTGAAATAACAGAGTAGGTAGAATATTGAAGCATATTAACGCGGTCGCCAACACCAATAGCTAATGCACCACCTGAACCACCTTCACCAATTACGGTACACACGATTGGAACAGTAAGCTCAGCCATCTCGAATAAATTTTTCGCGATTGCTTCACTTTGGCCGCGCTCTTCAGCGCCCACACCTGGGTATGCCCCTGGCGTGTCGATGAAGGTAATAATAGGCATGTTAAAGCGCTCAGCCATCTTCATAAGACGTAATGCTTTACGATAACCTTCTGGTTTAGGCATACCGAAGTTACGCTTAATTTTTTCGTTGGTGTCACGCCCTTTCTGATGACCAATAATCATCACCGGCTGATCATCTAGCATTGCTGGGCCACCAACAATCGCTTTATCGTCAGCAAACGCGCGGTCGCCAGCAAGCTCGTCGAATTCTGTAAAAATACGAGGAATGTAATCTAGCGTGTATGGACGCATTGGGTGACGTGCAAGTTGAGAAACTTGCCATGCGCCAAGATCAGAAAAGATCTTTTTAGTCAGCTCTGCGCTTTTACCGCGAAGCTTATTGATTTCTTCTTCAATACCAACGTCAAACTCGCCACCTTGATTCACCAACCTAAGCTCTTCAATTTTTGCTTCTAGTTCGGCTATTGGCTGTTCAAAGTCCAAAAACTGTATACTCATTTCATGTCCTATTCGTACTACGCTCGTCTATGCAAACGCGAGATGTCCAATCTATCGAACTCTAGCCCTTAATGGTAGAGAATTGAAACGGCTTTGTCTCCCAAACATTGTTTGAGATCGTGCAAAAGTTGGTCTTCAGGGGTAACGTACCATCTTGCCCCACACGCCAAGGTTACTTCAGCGTCTGGATGGGTTACCGCTAACTGAACAGGACAACTTCCACCGTTAAATGCCTGCAGGATAGATTGCATCTGACTCATTTTCTTCGGTTCAAGCAACTGGGTATCAATATTAAGTGCCAGCGCTCTCGCGTTTTTCTCTCGTGCCTGAACAATGTCCATTACATCACGGGCGGTGATTGTATTGCCCCCAGAGAAATCATCAAAGCTGACCTGTCCCTTTATAAGCAATATTCTGTCAGTTTCTAACACACTTTCGAACTGTTCGTACATATCGGGGAAAAAACGTACGTCTATTCTGGCACTCTTATCATCCAGTGTCACTATAGCCCAGCGGCGCCCACGTTTATTCGTCATAACACGCACGCCAAGCACCAATCCTACTGCACTGGCCATTTGATCTTTGTTCGTTGGTTTTAAATCAACTAAACGCCCGTCAGTATAGTAACGTAGTTCTTCAGCGTACTGATTGATGGGGTGACCTGTTAAATACAAGCCTAGGGTATCTTTTTCACCTTCTAGCCACACTTTCTCAGGCCATTCAGGCACGTCAGCAAATGCTTGCTTCACGTCTTCTGGCTCGGTAGTCAGTAGGCCAAACATATCTGACTGACCAAATGACTCAGCTTTTGCGTGCTGCCCAGCGGCGGCAAGGGCTTCGGGTAAGCTCGCCATAAGACTAGCGCGATGCGGACCTAAGTTATCCATTGCACCCGCTAACACTAGCTTTTCAAGTACCCGTTTGTTTACGCGCTTAATATCTATCTTGGCGCAGAAATCAAAAAGATCTTTAAATGCCCCTTGGGTTTCCCGCGCTTCAATAATCGCTTCAATTGGGCCTTCACCTACCCCTTTAATCGCACCGATACCGTAAACAATGCGACCTTCGCTATCCACGGTAAATTTGTATTTGCCCGCGTTTAAATCTGGCGGCAGTATTTCGATACCCATGCGCTCACATTCATCGACAAGCGTCACGATTTTATCGGTGTTATCCATATCCGCCGACATTACCGCAGCCATGAATTCCGCTGGATAATGTACTTTCAGCCAAAGGGTTTGGTAAGACACCAAGGCATAGGCTGCCGAGTGAGATTTGTTAAAGCCGTAGCCTGCGAACTTTTCCACCAAGTCGAAGATTTTCATTGCTAGGTCTGGGTCAATATTATTGCCCTTCGCACCCTCAGCAAAGGTACCGCGCTGCTTCGCCATTTCTTCAGGCTTTTTCTTACCCATCGCACGACGTAGTAAGTCAGCGCCGCCCAGCGAGTAGCCCGCCATTTCCTGAGCTATCTGCATTACCTGTTCCTGATACAAGATAATGCCATAGGTGGGCTCTAATATTTCTTGCAAACACTCATGCTGGTATTCAGCGTCTGGGTAGGAAATTTCTTCACGTCCGTGCTTACGGTCGATAAAGTTATCTACCATGCCTGACTGCAATGGACCTGGGCGGAATAGGGCCACAAGTGCGATGATATCTTCAAAACAGTCTGGTTTAAGGCGTTTAATCAGCTCTTTCATGCCGCGAGATTCCAGCTGGAATACGGCTGTGGTCTCTGCGTTTTGTAACGTTCTAAAGCTCTTTGGATCTTCAAGCGGAATAGCGCTGATATCAACGTCAACGTTCTTCCCTTCCTTGATCATATCTATCGCCCACTGAATGATCGTCAGCGTACGAAGACCTAGGAAGTCAAATTTTACAAGCCCAGCGGTTTCAACGTCGTTTTTGTCAAACTGTGTTACCGGGTTATTACCTTCGTCATCACAATACAGCGGCGAGAAATCAGTAATAGTGGTTGGCGCAATAACAACACCACCGGCGTGTTTACCCGCGTTTCGGGTGACCCCTTCAAGAATACGCGCCATATCGATAAGGTCTTTCACTTCCTCATCGCTTTCATAAACTTCTGGCAGCTGAGGTTCGGCTTTAAACGCCTTTTCTAACGTCATGCCAGGGTCAGGTGGTATTAGCTTTGAAATTCTGTCTACAAAACCGTAGGGGTGACCAAGTACTCGACCCACGTCACGTACTACCGCTTTTGCCGCCATAGTTCCGAAGGTAATGATCTGAGATACCGCTTGTCGCCCGTAGAGCTCTGCAACGTGATCAATTACCTCATCTCGCCTATCCATACAGAAGTCGACGTCGAAATCAGGCATTGATACACGTTCTGGGTTCAGGAAACGTTCGAATAGCAAGTCGAATTCAAGCGGATCTAGGTCGGTAATTTTTAAGGCATAGGCCACGAGCGAGCCCGCACCTGAACCACGCCCTGGCCCTACCGGAATTCCGTTATCTTTACTCCACTGGATAAACTCCATAACGATAAGGAAATAGCCCGGGAACCCCATTTGGTTGATAACTTCAAGCTCAATGCGAAGTCGGTCATCGTACTCTGGGCGTTTTGCCTTGCGCACTTCTTCATCGGGGAATAGAAATTCTAGACGTTCTTCTAAGCCTTCCTCAGACACCTTAACCAAGAAGTCTTCGGTGGTCATACCGCCGGTTGGAAACTGTGGCAAGAAATATTCATTTAGCCGGACAGTAACGTTACAGCGCTTGGCAATTTCAACCGTATTTTCTATGGCTTCTGGAATATCGCTAAATAGCTCAACCATTTCCTCGGCAGTGCGCAAATATTGCTGGTCGCTGTAGCGCTTAGGGCGACGGTTATCATCTAACGTATAGCCATCGTGAATACACACACGAATTTCGTGCGCGTCGAAACCCTCTTGGTCAATAAAGCATACTTCATTAGTGGCAACCACGGGTAAACCGCGCTGCTCAGCAAGCTCTACGGCATGGTGTAAATAATCTTCTTCGCCTTGTCTACCGGTTCTAATCAGCTCTAAATAAAAACGGTCGGGAAAATGGGTTTGATAAAACTCAAGCGCATCTTCAAGAAGCTTGGCGTTATTTTTCATTAAACCTACGCCGATATCGCCGTGCTGTGCGCCCGATAAAACAATAACGCCTTCGCTATGCTCTGCTAACCATGCTTGATCAATGACTGCGCGGTGCGCCAAGTGTCCGCGAAGGTAAGCCTTGGAGATAAGAATAGTAATATTCTTATACCCTTCGTTGTTCATCGCAATGAGGGTAAGTCTGAACGGTTCATCGCCAAAAGCTTCATTAGTCACCCAAAAATCGGTGCCAATTATGGGCTTGATACCTAAATTATGTGCCTCCGAATAGAATTTTACCAAGCCACACATATTCATTTGGTCTGTGATTGCCACGGCAGGCATGCCAAGCGCGGCCACTTTCCCTAAAATAGGCTTAACCTTATTCAGGCCGTCCATCATCGAAAAGTCGCTGTGAACACGTAAATGAATAAATGGCGATGACATGATGTTATTTCTCTTCGAGTAGCGCTTTTACGGGTTTAAAACTTTTGCGATAGCAATCTAAGATGCCATATTCAGCGATGGCTTCAAAATGTGCTTTTGTGGGGTAACCTTTGTGCCCTGCAAAGTTATATTGTGGGTAGGCCTCATGCAACGAAATCATATCGTTATCTCGCTCTACTTTGGCAATGATTGATGCTGCTGAAATTTCAGCGTGTAGGCTGTCACCTTTCACTACCGCTTCAGAGTCAAAGTTCCAAGCTGGGACGCGGTTGCCGTCTACACGCACAAAGTCAGGTTTTACAGGCAAACCTTCCACTGCGCGGATCATAGCGAGCATGGTAGCGTGCAGTATATTTAGCTTGTCTATTTCTTCAGGGCTTGCTCTACCGATATTCCAGTAAAGCGCCTTCTCACGAATCTCTTGAGCAAGGGCTACACGTTTCTTTTCACTCAACTTTTTAGAGTCGGTTAGCCCTTCAATGGGGTTTTCTGGGTCTAGTATAACCGCAGCAGTGACCACATCACCTACCAATGGGCCACGCCCTACTTCATCAACACCGGCAATTAACTTATGCAAACAATTCCTCCACGACAGCTTTTGCTGCTGTTTTATCAGCATTGCATTTTAGCGTATGGTGGAGATCGGTGAAACGGGAAATAAGCGCAGAATTATCACTTTCGAAGAAGTTAAGTAACTGATTGCTCATATTCTCTGCGTTTACCTCGTCTTGAAGTAATTCAGGAATAATTGCCTCGTCAGCTAAGAGGTTTGGCAACGTAAAGTACGGCGCTTTGTACAAGCGCTGCATGATTTTGTAGGTAAGCGGCGCGAGTAAATAAGCGGCTACCATTGGGCGCTTACACAACATGGCTTCTAACGTCGCTGTACCTGATGCGAGCAAGATAACATCGCTTGCTATCATAGCATCACGAGAAGTGCCTTGGGTTACCTGAATGGGTAAGCGTGCTTCAGCATTATCAGCTTCAAGCAAGAGTGCTTTAATTTGCGAAAGACGATGCTCATTTGCCGCAGGGATAAGAAATTGAATGTCGCTGCGTTTAGCATGAATAGCTACGATAGTTTTCAGAAACACGGGAAGTAATGTATCCACTTCGCCTCTTCGTGAGCCGGGTAGTACAGCCAATACATGAGCTTGACTATCTACACCTAAAGCCTGCCTTGCCGCATTTTGGTCGGGCTCAATTGCTATAGCGTCAGCCATGGTATGCCCCACAAAGGTGTAGGGAACGTTATATTTATCGTAAACCTGCTGTTCGAAAGGAAATAAACCCAATACGCGATTAGCCGCTTTCGCTATTTTGTGAATACGTTTCTCACGCCATGCCCACACCGTAGGGCTTACATAGTGCATGGTTTTGATGCCGCGGGCTTTGAGGGCTTTCTCTACTCTCAAATTAAAATCAGGCGCGTCAATACCTACGAAAATATCTGGCGGATTTTGCTCAAAATGAGCAAGAAGCTGCTTTTTAACTTTTAAGATGGCTGGAAGGTGGGATAGGACTTCCACAAGCCCCATAACCGACAAGGTTTCCATATCAAAGAGACTGTGGAAACCTGCGTTTATCATGTTTGGACCGCCAATACCTTCGATAATTGCATCAGGATATTGGCGCTTTAACTCTGCGACCATTCCGGCGGCAAGGATGTCACCAGAGGGCTCTCCGGCAACCATGCCGATACGAATTGGTTTAGACATAATTAGCGAATAATGCCTCGCTTGGAGTTCTGTAGGAACTTCACCATAAGTGCTACACCATTGAATTCATCCGCTGGTTTCACTAACTTTTCTAACGCTTCATCGATGGTATTGCCTTCGCGATAAATTGCTTTATATGCACGTTTTATCTCTAGCACTTCCTCTTTTGAGAAACCACGGCGCTTTAAGCCTTCAGAGTTTATTCCCTGAGGAATATTCTTCTGGCCACTTACCATAACAAATGGAGGCACATCTCTTAGAATAATACCACCAGCGCCTAAAAAGGCATGCGCCCCAATTTTGCAAAACTGATGAATACCTGTAGCGCCACCAACAATAACGAAATCGTCAATATGAACGTGACCTGCAACCGCAACGTTATTTGCAATAATTATATCGTCACCGAGTACACAGTCATGGGCAATGTGTGCATTAGCCATAAATAAACCACGAGAGCCAATAATCGTGATGCTGTTGTCTTGGATAGTGCCTCGGTGGACGGTTACCCCTTCTCTGAATTCGTTGTCATCGCCGATAACAAGTTCAGTAGGTTCGCCAGCATATTTTTTATCTTGGCAGTCTTCACCGATAGAAGAAAACTGATAAAACTTATTGTTTTTACCGATACGCGTTGGGCCGCGTACCACCACATGTGATTTCAGAATACAGCCATCGCCGATGGTGACGTTGTCGTCTACCACACAAAATGGACCTATAGTGACATTTTCACCAATTTTTGCACTTTCTGAAATTACCGCAGTAGGATGGATCACGTTACGCTATCTCTCTCATCGCACACATAAACTCTGCACTACAAGCAATATCGCCATCGACACTTGCAGTACCTTTAAATTTCCAAATCCCTCTGCGCTCTTTTACCAGAGCAACATCAAACTCAAGCTTATCACCCGGAACAACTGGACGTTTAAAGCGTGCGTTATCAATTCCTGCATACAAGTATAACTTATCATTGTTGCCCATGGTCTTAAAACCTAGAACACCGGCAGCTTGCGCCATAGCTTCTAGAATTAAAACACCCGGAAAAATTGGCTGTCCAGGGAAATGCCCCATGAAACATGGCTCATTGATCGTAATATTTTTGTAAGCCTTTACAGACTCACCCAGAACATAATCAGTAACACGATCAACAAGTAGGAAAGGATATCTGTGTGGTAGCAGTTCCAATATTTCCTGGATTTCGATGGTATTAAGTGAATTGGCCAAAAACTTTCTCCTGTATACAAGCATGACCTTATACTATTTCATACCAATACAGATGATACATTGGTACTTGGGTCAAACTCGCCGTAAAAACTAAAAAACGGCGGCAACCATACGCTGTTAAGTGCGAAAAACAAATCAGACCAACACCTTTGACGGGGTTGGTCTGACAAATTTTATAACTGACGAGGTCAGTTATTAGTTAGTTTTACTTACTTGCTGAAGTACTTGTTCAGACAAGTCGTGCTCTTCTTTAGCAAATGCTACTGCACCAGCATTGAGCACTAGGTCGTAACCTTGCTTCGCTGCAACAGAATCGATAGCTTGCTTGATAAGGCCAAGCAACTTGTTACGCTCTTCATTGCTGCGACGTTGAATGTTCTGTTGTAAAGGCTGACCTTTCTTAGATAGCTCTTCACGTACTGACAAGATCTTTTGTTCTAGTTCTTTCTTCTCTGTGTCGCTCATTGTTGCTGCGTCACGCTGAAGACGCTCTGCGTAGAACTGACCGTCGCGCTGTAGTTGATTCACTTCTTCTAGCTGGTCTTTAAACTCAGCTTGAATAGCATTTTGAATCTCAGCCGCTTGAGGCATCGCTTGAAAAATACCTTGCACATCAACAACAGCCACTTTCTGTTCTGCCATTACAGATGTACTTACTAAAGCGCTACCCAACATTGCTCCTGCAACGATATGTTTAACCAACTGTTTCAAAGGGAACTCCTTTTTGAATCTTATTATAGAGCGCGGTTCAAACGCGCTCGCTTTAATGTCTTAGAAAGTTTGACCAATATTGAAAGTGAAGAATCTCGCATCGTCACCATCACGCTGCTGTATCGCTTTCGAGAAGCTGAATACCATCGGGCCCATCGGTGATATCCACTGAACCGATATACCCGCCGAGCTACGATACAGACTCCAGTCAGAATAGTCCAATAGCTCACCACGTTGAGTAGTCGCTATGTCAAACTGACGGTAATAGTCATAATCGAACTCAGTATCCCACACGTTACCCACATCCACAAACAAACTTGTGCGAACAGAGTTATCCATATCTTCTTCAACAAATGGCGTAGGAACAATTAGCTCAACGCCACCCAGAGCCATAGCGTTACCACCTAGGCTTCGCGTCGACCATGAAAGTGCTGCATCAGCTGGGTCTGCTGGGAATACTTCACCATCTGGGCCTGTTATGGTGCCAGTGTTACCAAGGAAGATACCACGAGGACCAACCGTATTATTCTCAAACCCGCGCAGTGAGTCTGCACCACCTGCGGTGAAGTTTTCAGTAAACGGTAGAATTTGTTCATTGCCGTTTATATCGCCATAACCATTACCATAGCCAAGACGAATACGGGTTAAGAATGACCAGCGTTGATCACGTGATAACGGGAAATACCATTTACCATCGAATACAGTTTTAAAGTAGTTAACGTCTGAGTTTGGCGTAGTAATACTAACTGACGCACGTTGAGAAGAACCTGCTGTTGGGAATAGACCACGGTTAAGCGTGCTTCTGCTCCAGCTTACACTGGCTAGGTAGCTATCGTACTTAATTGCAGCATCAGGGTCTTCACCGTTTGTAAACTGGTTGTAGAATTGCTCAGTTTGCTCGTAATAGCCACGGTTAAATAGCTCGACGTTACTGTAGGTCAAACCAAAATTAATACGGTTAAACTCGTTAATTGGATAACCAATATTAGCACCGATTGACCAACGCTTAGAGTTGTACTGAATTACATTAAAGTCAGAGCCGTCGAACTCGCTATAACCAATGCTTCCACCCAAGCTGATACCATCAATAGTAAAGTAAGGGTCGTTATAGGTGATTTGCGCACTGCGCTGATACGAAACCGTACTTAGGTTAAGACCAACGCGTTTACCTGTACCCAAGAAATTATCTTGTTGGATACCCGCCTGTAAGCTTAACTTGGTTCTGTCACCGTAACCGATACCTGCGTTAAACGAGCCCGAAGGCTGCTCTTTAACATTATAGTTAACATCAACCTTATCTTCAGAGCCTGGAATACGTACAGTTTCAAACTCTACTTCTTCCATGTAGGTAAGACGAGAAAGTTGGTTCTTAGAAGACTCCAGTAAGTTATTCGAAAGCCAGGTGCCTTCCATTTGACTCACGTTTTGACGCAGAACGCTATCGGCGGTTACCACGTTACCGTTAAACTTAATACGGTTAACGTAAATGCGCTTACCTGGGTCTACAGATAGTGTCAACTTAACCGTTTTATCTTCGTCATTAATTTCAGGTACGGTGGTTACCGTTGGATAAGCATAACCAAAGCGCCCAAGATATTTACTGATAAACTCTTCTGTATAGGTAACTTCCGCTTGGTTGTATAGCTCACCTACTGTCAGCGGCAGTACGCGCTCGATGTATTCTTCATGGCCAAGTACATCACCCACCAGCTCCACTTCAGAAATGGTGTATTGCTCACCTTCTGATACGTTCATAGCAATGTAGATACCCGACTTTTCAGGGGTCATCGACACTTGTGTAGAGTCAACGTTAAATCGTAGGTAACCACGGTTTAAGTAATGGTTACGCAGCGTTTCCATGTCCCCTTGCAACGTTTGCTGCTGGTAGCGAGTTTCCGACAGGAAATCCCACCAAGGCGTGTCGTATTGTAGCTCAAAAGCATCCATCAGCTCTTCGTCTGAGAAGATTTCGTTACCTACAATATTGATTTGTTCAATTTCAGCCGCGTCGCCTTCTTCGAAAAGTAATTTCAAGTCAACACGGTTACGCGGTAACGGCGTTATAATAGCCGTCACGTCAGCATTATATTTACCTATGCTGTAAAAGAAGTCTTTCAGGCCATTCTCGATAGAGGTTAGTACGGTCTTATCGAGCGGCTCACCAATACGAACGCCGTTTCCGTCTAAGCTTTCCTGAAGTTGCTCATCTTTAATATCATCGTTGCCTTCAAAGATGATATTACTAATGGTAGGACGCTCAGCGACACGCACGACAAGCGTATTGCCATCACGAAGAATTTCAACATTTTCAAAGTGTGTTGAAGAGTACAACGAGCGAATAAGCTGCGTTACCCTGAATGTATTAAGCTCGTCGCCAACTTGAACGGGCAAGTAGGTTAAAGCTGCACCAAGTGCAACTCGTTGCAAACCTTCTACGCGAATGTCTTCAACGACAAATTCACTGTCTTGCGCCGCAGCATTGGCAAAGCTAGCACTGGAAAGAATGGCTCCGGCTGCTACTAACTGTTTTAACTTCATCTATTTTTCTTTTCCTGGCCGCGTTTTGTATTAGCTGTTTTGTACTTCCTGATTTGTATCAGGTTATGCGAGCGATATCGTTAAAAATTGCGATACCCATGATCATAAACAGAAGCACGCCACCTATTCTGTAACCCCATTCCTGTACCGCTTCAGGCACAGGTTTGCCTGTGATCCACTCCACGATAAAAAACATGAGGTGACCACCGTCAAGCATGGGCAAGGGTAATAAATTTATTATGCCTAAATTTACGCTTATTAAGGCAAGAAAACTCAAAAAGTACGCAAGTCCATACCCAGCACTTGTTCCCGCACCTTGAGCAATTGAGATAGGACCACTCAAATTCTTCACCGACACGTCGCCTGTGATGAGCTTTCCTATCATTTCGACACTGAGTGTCATCAGGCGCCACGTTTTATCAAGCGCCTTCCCAATGGCCTCTATAATGCCATATTGATGAGTAAACACATACCCTTCAGGCCAAGGCTCGAATGTCGGGCTCACACCTAAATACCCACTTTGCCCTTGTGGTGTATCACGGCGCGCTATCGTGGCATCTAATGTAAGAGGCTGTCCATCCCTTTCTATATCGAGCGAGATTCGCTCACCAGGACTTTCAACAATAACGTCAACTAGACGTTCCCACGATGACAACTTAGTGCCATTTAACGCAATTAGTTTATCACCGGGTTTTAACCCCGCTTCCTGCGCTGCACTTTCCTCTCCAACAAATCCAACGGTTAGCGTTGCATCTGGTCGATAAGGGGTTAACCCTAAGCTGCTTAAAGGAGACTCGCTATCTGGGTCAAAGTTCCAAGAACCTAATGTAAAAGTCAGTTCTTTTTCGACATTTGATGAATTTTTAACCGTAACAGCCGCTTTTTCAGCACCAATATTAGAGACGATTTCTAAATTAACGGCTTCCCAATCAGGCGTAACCCTGTTGCCTACTTTAATGATTTCATCACCCGCTTGCACGCCAGCAAGTGCAGCGATGCTCTCTGGTTCAACGCTTTTCACCACAGGTTTCACAGTTTCTAAGCCGACCAAGTACATCAACCACAATGCGAAAAACGCAAAAATAAAGTTAACGCCAGGACCTGCCGCAATAACCGCCATGCGCTGCAATACGGGTTTATTGTTGAAGGCTTTATCTTCTAACTCCGGCGGTACGTCATCAATACGTCCATCGAGCATGCGCACGTAGCCACCGAGCGGAATCATAGCGATAACATATTCGGTGCCAGACTTGCTTAGCTTGCGCCAAATCGGTTTGCCAAATCCAATTGAGAAACGCTCTACCTGTACACCGCATTTGCGAGCAACGTAAAAGTGCCCCCATTCGTGTACGGCAACTAAAATACCTAAAGCAACAATGAATGCACCAAGGCTCCATAAAAATGCTAGCACTGGAATTTACCTCGAATAATCTCGTTAGCTTTTGCTCTAGCTAAGCTGTCTTGCTCTAGTATTTGCTGAATAGAATTCACCGACACATAGGGCATAGCATTAAGCGTGGCGTCATTCACTTTGGCAATATCGCAAAACTGAATTTTGCCCTCTAAAAAAGCATCTACAGCCACTTCATTTGACGCATTGACTCTTGTCGTTGCACATTGCCCTTCCTTACATGCATCAATAGCCAATTTCAAATTAGGGTAACGCTCAAAACAAGGGGTCTGAAAACTGAAATTGGCAATGTCAGAAAAATCGAGGGGCGTCACACCCGCTTCAATGCGCTCAGGATGCGCCAAACCATAAGCAATAGGGGTACGCATGTCAGGATTGCCCATTTGTGCGATCACCGAGCCATCAACATATTGCACCATAGAATGAATAATACTTTGCGGGTGAATAACCACATCAATATCATCTGCACCAGCACCGAACAACCAACAAGCTTCAATGAACTCCAGCCCCTTGTTCATCATAGTTGCAGAGTCGATTGTAATTTTTCTGCCCATCGACCAGTTAGGGTGTGTACTGGCTTCATCGATTGTAATTGACGAGAAGCTATCAAGCGGCCTTTCTCTAAACGGACCACCTGAACCCGTTAACAGAATTTTACGAATGCCAGATGCTGCAAAGTTACCATATTCATAATCGTGCGGGAGACACTGGAATATGGCGTTGTGTTCGCTGTCGATAGGAAGGATTTCAGCACCGCTTTGGTTCGCCGCCTCAATAAATAAGGCACCAGACATGACTAACGCTTCTTTATTGGCAAGCAAAACCCGTTTACCCGCTTTTACTGCTGCCAGTGTGGGCAAAAGCCCTGCTGCACCAACGATGGCTGCCATTACAGCATCAACTTCAGGCGCGCTTGACACTTCTTCCAGCGCATTTGCACCAGCAAGAATTTCTGCATCCACACCATATTGGGACGCCAACTCGCAGGCTAGTTTGTAATTAGCTTCATCAGCAATTACCACGTAGCGCGGCGCGCATTTCTGGGCCTGCTCCATAAGCAATTCAAGCTGCGAGTTGCCGGTGATAGCAAATACGCGGTATTTATCTGGGTGGCGATTTATTACGTCGAGTGTATTACAACCAATGGAGCCTGTGGCCCCTAACACTGTTACTGTTTGCATTACGCCATCCAAGTTACATAGCAGAACGCAAAAACAGGGAATGCCGCAGTTAAACTGTCGATTCTATCGAGCACACCACCGTGTCCAGGAAGGATTTTGCCGCTATCTTTAATTCCGGCACAACGCTTCAGCATGCTTTCGTTCAAATCACCAAGAGCAGAAACAGCCACAGTTATGCCGCCAATAGCAAGGTGAAGCCAAATACGTGAAGGTTCTACCTGATAGTGAAGAGCCGCAAAAGCGATAATAGCAAACGAGGCTGCAATACCACCTAATAAGCCTTCTAAACTTTTACCTGGCGATACGTTAGGCCGCAGCTTGTGGCGTCCGAATTTCACGCCCACGAAAAATGCGCCTATATCTGCAGCCCAAACGATCCCCAGCACATAGAATATGAGTGAAGCACCGTAAAACGAGTCAACATCGTGCAAGCTCGTACGAAGTGCAACAACTGCTACCCATGTTGGAATAAGCGTAAGTGCTCCAAATAGGGTTCTAACGCTGCGACTGTCTTTCCAAAACTTAGAATATTTAGGATAAGCAAGCACCATAAATAAAGAGGCTATCCACCATAGAACAGCAACCGTTAGTATAGCGCGGTATAAACCGTGTAATTGCCCTTGATACCAAATGGTACTGGCATCGACGGTAAATGATAAGGCGATACATATGGCAAATGCTCCCGCCATATAGATAAGCTTTTTAGGGCGTTCACACACGCCTGACATATTCGCCCACTCGTAGGCACCAATGCCGACAACACCGGCTATGGCAATTTCAAACCAGAAAATAGGAAGAAAAAGAATGGCGTAGAGCGCCAGCGGCGCGAGAATTAATGCAGTTATTATTCGTTGTTTTAGCATAATTTGCCCTTGGCGTTGGTTACCAGGGCTAGCCTGATAATTGCCTGTATGGTATTAACCATCGGCCGTGACTACCTGTTCACCGGTTAAACCGAATCTACGTTGACGAACATTGAAATCGTCTACGGCCAATTGAAACACGTCTTCATTGAAGTCGGGCCATAGTACATCGGTGAAATACAATTCGGCATAAGCACACTGCCATAGTAAGAAATTACTAATTCGGTGCTCGCCACCAGTGCGAATAAGAAGATCTAACTCTGGAAGGTTAGCTGTAGAAATGTGCGAACCAAGAGCTTCTTCACTGATGTTATCTACATCAAGCTCGCCGCTTTTCACCTGCGATGCGAGTTGCTTGGCCGCATTTACGATGTCCCATCTACCGCCATAGTTTGCTGCGATATTTAAGACCAAATCTTTGTTGTCTTTAGTCATGTCTTCGGCTTTGCGAATTTTTTCGACTAGCTTGGCGTCGAAAGCCTCAACATCACCAATAACCTGCAAGCGTACACCATTTTTGTGTAAGCGTTTTGCTTCACTATTGAGGACGAGATTAAACAACTCCATAAGGACGCTGACTTCTTCCTCAGGACGTTTCCAGTTTTCACTTGAAAACGCGAATAGCGTTAGTGATTCGATACCGTTTTGACGTGCAAAGCGCACAACAGAACGTACAGACTCTACCCCGGCTTTGTGACCGAAGGTACGAATTTTCCCTTTCTTTTGCGCCCATCGACCATTGCCATCCATAATGATTGCAACATGCTTCGGGCCAGCAGACTCTGCTGGCACCTCGGCTTTTTTCGATTTGGCTGCGCTTAAACGCTTTCCAATCATAATACTTACTTATACTTCCATTAGTTCTTTTTCTTTGTCAGCAAGCATGCTGTCAACTTTCTTAATGAAATCGTTAGTAATAGATTGAATGTTCTCTTCCGCTGCACGGCTCTCATCTTCACTGATTTCTTTTTCTTTTAGAAGATCTTTGATGTCACCGTTAGCGTCGCGACGAATATTGCGGATAGCAACACGACCACCTTCCGCTTCGTTGCGTACAACGCGGATAAGGTCTTTACGACGCTCTTCTGTAAGCGGCGGAAGAGGAATGCGAATTGAACCGCCCGCACTCATTGGGTTCAACCCTAGGTCAGACTGCATAATCGCTTTTTCAACTGCTTGGATAGCGCTTTTATCAAATACAGTTAACGCTAGAGTACGGCTGTCTTCCGCAACGACGTTAGCGACTTGCTTTAGCGGCGTGTCTACACCGTAATAAGGTACCATGATGCCATCTAGAAGGCTTGGATGCGCACGACCAGTGCGGATTTTGCTGAATTGGCCTTTTAGAGAAACTAGGCTTTTTTCCATGCGCTCTTGCGCATCTAATTCAATTTCATCAATCACGTTTTGTATCCTATTGTTCTTAATTAATCGTTGTCAGCGTGGCAAATGACGGTACCTTCTTTTTCACCCATCACAACACGCTTAAGGCAACCCGGCTTATTCATGTTGAATACGCGAATTGGTAAGCTGTGATCTCGTGCTAGAGTGAAAGCTGACAAGTCCATTACTTTTAATTCTTTTTCTAGTACTTCCTGGTAAGACAATTGATCATACAATGTCGCTTCAGGATTTTTTACTGGGTCATCACTGTATACGCCGTCTACTTTAGTGGCTTTAAGCACAGCATCGGCTTCAATTTCGATACCGCGTAAGCACGCCGCAGAGTCGGTAGTGAAGAAAGGGTTGCCAGTACCGGCAGAAAAGATAACAACGCGGCCCGACTTAAGAAGGCTAATAGCTTCTGCCCAGTTGTAAGCATCGCACACGCCGTTTAGTGGGATAGCAGACATCATACGCGCGTTTACAAATGCACGATGAAGCGCGTCGCGCATAGCTAGGCCGTTCATTACCGTAGCCAGCATGCCCATGTGGTCGCCAACAACACGGTTCATTCCCGCTTTTGCTAGGCCTTCGCCACGGAACAAGTTACCACCACCGATAACAAGTCCAACTTGAACACCAAGTTCAACCAGCTCTTTAATTTCTTGTGCCATTCTATCTAACACTTTAGGGTCTATGCCAAAGCCTTCTTCGCCCATTAGGGCTTCACCACTAAGCTTTAACAGAATGCGTCGATATGCTGATTTTGGTGTGATACTCATAGTTTGAATTGTCCTCGTAAACCCGTTTTGTCCTATGTCTTTCAATAAAGCATTACCGTAAAAAACATAGGACAAAGCGCTTTCGTTTGTTTGGCAGGCGCACGCTTGTTACTCGCCTAGCTTCACACTTGCGCACTGCATTAGCAATACTAAAGATATGCAGCTATAAAAAAGCACCTCCTAAGAGGTGCTTTGTAGTTTATCTAACTATTGCGTAATGCAAAAGATAAACGCTCAATTATTTCTTAGCAGCTTCCATTTGAGCAGCTACTTCAGCAGCGAAGTCTTCAGTCTTCTTCTCGATACCTTCACCAACTTCGAAACGTACGAAGTTGATTACGTCTGCGCTGTTGTTCTTAAGAAGCTCAGCAACAGAAATTGAAGGATCTTTAACGAAAGGCTGACCAGTCAAGCTCACTTCGCCAGTGAACTTCTTCATGCGGCCTGCAACCATTTTCTCAGCAATTTCAGCTGGCTTACCAGACTGAATAGCGATTTCGATTTGGATTTCTTTCTCTTTCTCTACAACTTCAGCCGGAACATTCTCTGGCTTAACAAACTGCGGGCTAGCAGCTGCAACGTGCATTGCTACGTCTTTTGCTAGCTCTTCGTCGCCGCCAGTAAGGATAGAGATAACACCAATACGGCCGCCGTGTACGTATGCACCTAGCGTGTCGCCTTCAACGTTGATAACGCGACGAGGAGAGATGTTTTCACCGATTTTAGCAACAAGTGCGTCACGAACTTCGCTTACTTTAGAACCATTAAGTTCTGCATCGTTAAGTGCGTCGATGTCGTTGATGTTGTTAGCCGCTGCTACTTCTAGAAGCTCGTTACCGAACTTAAGGAATCCTTCGTCACGTGCTACGAAGTCAGTTTCACAGTTTAGTTCAAGCATGGTCGCGCGACCACCTTCAACTTTAGTAAGGATAACACCTTCAGCTGCGATACGACCTGCTTTTTTAGCCGCTTTCGCTTGGCCTGATTTACGCATATTTTCAATGGCTAACTCAATGTCACCATCCGTTTCAACCAGGGCTTTTTTACAATCCAGCATACCTGCGCCAGTACGTTCGCGCAGTTCTTTAACTAGTGCTGCAGTCACTGCCATTTTTCAATTCCTCAGCATTAAATATAAATTCGTTAGGTAAAAGGGGCGATATCGCCCCTCTCAATACATTTCGTATTGTAGTACCGCCATATTATCTAGATATGACAGTAAGCAATCAGAATTACTCTGCCGCTTCTACGAAGTCGTCTTGCTCAGCTTGTACTTCAAGGTTGCTTTCGCGACCTGAGTTGATAGCGTTTGCAGCAGCATCCAAGTAAAGTTGGATAGCGCGGATAGCATCGTCGTTACCAGGGATGATGTAATCAACACCGTCTGGGTTAGAGTTAGTATCGACAACACCAACAACAGGAATACCTAGGTTACGAGCTTCTGTTACAGCAATGTGCTCGTGATCTGCGTCGATAACAAAGATTGCGTCTGGAAGACCGCCCATGTCTTTGATACCGCCAAGGCTGTTTTCAAGCTTGTCCATTTCGCGCTGAAGCATAAGTGCTTCTTTCTTAGTTAGCTTCTCAAACGTACCGTCTTGAGCTTGTTGCTCTAGATCTTTAAGACGCTTGATTGACTGACGTACTGTTTTCCAGTTAGTCAGCATACCACCTAACCAACGCTTGTTTACGTAGTACTGGTCGCACTTAAGAGCAGCATCTTTTACTGCTTCGCCAGCGGCGCGCTTAGTACCAACGAAAAGGATTTTACCTTTCTTAGACGCAACACCTGAAAGGTAGTTAAGTGCGTTGTTGAAAAGTGGAACCGTTTTTTCAAGGTTGATGATATGAACTTTATTACGAGCACCGAAGATGAAAGGCTTCATCTTTGGGTTCCAGTAACGAGTTTGGTGACCGAAATGCACACCTGCTTTCAGCATGTCACGCATAGAAACATTAGCCATTTTATTTTCCTCTTGGGGTTAGGCCTCCATATACCCCTTGTATCGATTCAGGCCAACCTACGTTGAACTGAACACCCCGATACGAAGTGTCGGTATATGTGTGTTTTAATAAAATAAATTTACCCTCTAAAACGGTGCTTGTTGCACATAGCAAAATGAGCTTTCCGTCAGGGCGCGCGCTTTATATCACAATACCACCACAGCCTCAAGTTTTAGCGTTAAAAAGCCAGGCTTTTAAGTATTTTTGCCAACCTTTATTAAAACGACCCACCCCATTGCTATCAGCCTTGGAAATCACCATTTAAAAACCATGAATATCAGCACCTTACTAAGAATGACCTGAATAGTGTTATACTGCGTAAGTAATTTAAATTCTTCACCAAACTAGTTTCAAACGATTTGAGAGGCGCTGTGACAGCTATTATCAAAACCCCAGAAGAAATCGAAAAAATGCGCGTAGCCGGTAAACTGGCTGCTGAAGTACTTACTATGATCGGGCCTTATGTGAAAAAAGGCGTAACTACCGATGAACTTAATACCATTTGTCACGACTATATAGTAAACGAGCAAAAGGCAGTGCCCGCCCCGCTAAACTATGGTCACCCACCATTTCCAAAGTCTATTTGTACGTCGGTGAACCATTGTATATGTCACGGCATTCCTTCTGACAAGAAGCTAAAAGACGGTGACATCATCAACATTGATGTAACTGTTATAAAAGACGGTTATCACGGTGATACTTCGAAGATGTTCGTTGTAGGTAAGCCATCTATTCTTGCCGAGCGCCTTATTCGCGTTACTCAAGAGTGCCTATATAAAGCGATTGAACAAGTGAAGCCGGGCATGCGTCTTGGCGATATTGGCCATATTTGTCAAACCCATGCTGAAGCGCATAACTATTCAATAGTGCGTGAATACTGCGGTCACGGTATTGGTGCAAGCTTCCACGAAGAACCGCAAATTGTTCACTATGGAAAGCCTGGTACAGGTGACGTTTTAGAGCCTGGGATGTGCTTTACCATCGAACCTATGGTTAACGCAGGCAAACGTTACTCAAAAGTTTTGCCAGATCAATGGACTGTTGTGACCAAAGACAGAAGTTTAAGTGCCCAATGGGAGCACACTCTTTTAGTTACAGAGACCGGTGTTGAAATTCTTACGCTTCGTGAGGAAGAAAGCTTAGAGCGTGTTATTTCACACGGATAATTTTCATATTGCGGCTGTTAAGCTTACAGCCGCTTTGATTGCCCCTTTGCCTCATTCAAAACGGCATACTAAATCTTTATTTTTAATTCTCATACGATGCGCCTATTAAACGGGCTACACACCTATAACAAAAAACCATAAATATTCACAATTCAACCTAACTTATGCATAAATTTGCTACTGCGAACTACTATCAATTCATGCTATTGTTCTTAGCGTTTTAATAGAAGTCTATTTCAAAGGTGCATTTTGACGCTGCAATCACTGATAAAGAATATCGACACAATTAACTCTGTTGATGAAATTCCCGTCATTAAATCGTGCGTGGAAGCCAGTTATACTTGGATAACAGAGTCTTTCGACGCTACGCCAGTTAATCAGCTCGTTACCGGTCGTGCGCAGTTTGTCGACGCATTGCTTTGTCACCTTTGGCAACTTTACGGCTTAGATACCGTGGACGAGCTTTCCCTTTGCGCGGTGGGTGGATACGGTCGCGGCCATTTACAACCCCACTCAGACATCGATTTACTCATTGTCAGCAAGAAGAAGCTAAAGCCTGAAGTGCAAGAAAAAATTGGCATGTTCATCACCCTTTTATGGGATATCAAGCTAGATGTTGGACAGTCGGTACGCACCATTAAAGAAACGGTTAAACTGGCGAAAGACGATATTACTATTGCGACGAATCTCGTTGAAAGCCGTCTGCTTTGTGGAAGTGAAACTACATTCGACAAACTGTGGGATGAGGTAAACGGTCGCAATTCATGGTCGAGTAAATCTTTCTTCTCGGCTAAATATGACGAGCAAAAGAGGCGCCACGCCAAGTTCAACGGCACCGCTTACAACCTTGAACCAAACATTAAAGAAAACCCGGGATGTTTGCGAGACATTCAATCTATCGGTTGGGTAGCGAAAAAGCACTTTAAAGAGTATGACGGATGGAACTTGGTGGGTCACGGTTACTTCACCGAACAAGAACACAGTGAGTTAATCGCCTGTCGTATGCACCTGTGGAAAATGCGTTGTGCGCTGCACTTAGTTGCTGGCAGAAGCGAAAACCGACTGCTTTTCGACTATCAACCCGATGTCGCACAAATGATGGGATACGGTGAAGAAGGTAAGGCATCTGTGGAAAAAATGATGCGTGACTTTTTCCGCACCGTAGCGCGCGTGTCTGAACTGAACCAAATGCTGCTTCAGCGCTTCAAGTACGACATGCTTAACCAAAGCGTGCAAAAAAGCGTAATCATAAACGAAGATTTTGAACTGCTCGACAATATGATTTCGCCGCGTCACGAAACCGTATTTTCATCACCTGAGGCAATTTTAGACTTCTTACATTTGGTGGCAAACACGCCAGAAGTAAAAGGCTTAAGTACCATTTGTATTCGACAATTGCGTAACGCTCACCGGGCCTTCGAAGCAGAATATTACGTTGAACGCCCTCTGTGCCGCGATAAATTTATGCGATTAATGAAGCAACCCGAATTTTTTGATTTCGGTTGGGACATTATGCACCAGTACGGTATTTTACAAGCCTACCTTCCAGAGTGGGATACCATTGTGGGTATGATGCAGTTTGACTTGTTTCACGCCTACACGGTGGACGAACACACTCACCGATTAGTAAAGCATGTAAACTATTTTTTCTCGAAAGAGAACAAAGATTTTCCACGCTGCGGCAGAATTTGTCGAAACCTAGACAAACCTGAAATACTTTACATTGCTGCAATTTTCCATGACATCGCAAAAGGTCGTAATGGCGACCACTCAACCCTAGGCGCGCAAGATGTCGCTAAGTTCTGTGCACAGCACGATGTACCCAGTAAAGATGCAGAATTGATTGCATGGCTTGTAGAAAACCATCTGCTTATGTCAGTGGTTGCCCAACGCCGCGACATATACGATCCTGATGTCATTAGTGAGTTTGCTGGTGCGGTAAGAAGCCATAACCACCTTAATTTACTTTATACACTGACCCTTGCCGATATTCGCGCTACCAACGATAACCTTTGGAATGACTGGAAAGCGTCTTTGCTTCGTGAGCTGTATCTAATGACACAAAAAGCGTTAGACAATGGGCTACAGTGTCAGGTTACACTCAACGAGCGAGTAACCACTCACAAACATCAGGCAAGACAGATTCTGCAAGAGCGTGCTATAGACCCTATTGCCATAGATGCGCTGTGGGCAAGGCTTGATGATGACTACTTTGTTCGCTTTAAGCCTACGCAAATTGCATGGCATACCGATGAAATTATTAAAGCTCAGAATGAATGGCTTACACCAGAACACGATGGTCTATTAGTAAAGGCTAACGACAACAGCGCTAAAGGCGGCACTGAAGTATTTGTTTATGGGAAAGATAGAAAAGCCCTGTTTGCTCAAGTCGCATCTGTACTAGATAGCCGTAATTGTTCAATTCACGACGCCCACGTTACTGTCACTAAAGATAGTTATGTGTTTGACAGTATGCTTATTCTTGAAAATGACGGCAGTCGTATTAGCTCAGAGTCGCGCATTGCTTCTATTGAGAATGCCATTTCTGCCCAATTAGAAAAGCCGGGACGCTCTCACGAAAACAAACGAAAGTTACCGCGCCAAATGAAACAGTTAGACGTGCCCACCAAGGTTCGTTTTTTCAATATCAACGATGAAGCCACGCTTATCGAGTTAGAAGCCCTAGACGCACCGGGCATTTTAGCTAAAATTGGTCATGCATTCGTTGATACTAATATGACACTAAAGCTTGCAAAAATTGCCACCATTGGCGAGCGAGCCGAAGATATTTTTATCGTCAGCAATGAGGCTGGCATCGCATTAACCCAAGAACAACAGGTAAACCTTAAAAAGCGTATCCTGTTTAAACTCGACCAACTTGAAGATATCACAATACCATGAATGAATTGAAAGCCATTATTGAAGACGCCTTCGAAAATCGCGACAGCATTAGCCCGTCATCAGCACCTGATGAAGTAAGAGATGCGGTAGCGCAAGCTATCGACCTACTTAATAGCGGAAAAGGCCGCGTTGCAGAAAAAATTGCTGGCGAATGGGTAGTACACCAGTGGCTGAAAAAAGCTGTTCTACTTTTCTTCCGTCTTCACAACAACGATGTGATTGAAGGCGCTGAAAGCAAGTTTTATGACAAAGTACCACTTAAGTACACTAACTACACAGCTGAACAATTTGCGGCTGACGGCGCACGTATTGTTCCGCCAGCGGCAGTACGTACAGGTACTTTCGTAGGTAAGAACGCGGTTGTTATGCCCTCTTACGTAAACATTGGTGCATTTGTTGATGAAGGCACAATGGTTGATACGTGGGCTACGGTAGGCTCGTGTGCACAGATTGGTAAGAATGTTCACCTTTCTGGTGGCGTTGGCATCGGCGGCGTATTAGAGCCACTTCAGGCAAACCCTACCATTATCGAAGATAACTGTTTTATCGGTGCGCGTTCTGAAATTGTAGAAGGTGTTATCGTTGAAGAAGGGTCAGTAATTTCAATGGGCGTTTACATCGGTCAGAGCACGCGTATCTATGACCGTGAGACCGGCGAAGTTCACTACGGCCGTGTTCCAGCGGGCTCTGTAGTTGTTGCGGGTAACCTGCCTAGCGCAGATGGTAAGTACAGCCTATACGCAGCAATCATCGTGAAAAAAGTTGATGCAAAAACCCGCGCTAAAGTAGGTATTAACGCTCTACTTCGCGGCGTTGAGTAATAACTTATGCGTCGTTAAGTAATTAACGACGTTCGCATATAAAAAAAGAGGCGCCTTAGCGCCTCTTTTCATTTTTAACCCATAAGCCATCAACGCTTAAGACAAAAGCTTGTCCTTGATGGTGTTAACCCACTCCACCACGTCTTTTTCGGGCTCTAGGGTTTCAATAGCATCAACTTCTAACATATCAGCAACCGCGTTACCTTGCAGTTCAGCAAGTAATTCTTGGAATTGTTTACCTGCTCCACAAAAGCTTTCGCCATAGCTGCTGTCACCCAGCGCTGCAACAGCGAACGGCTTGCCCGTTAGTATAGGTGATTCGTCTTTTAAATCTGAAAACACAAACTCTAGGTTAGGTGGAACATCGCCCTGACCTGTCGTTGAGGTAATAATTAACAGTGCGTCAGCATCAGTAAAATCGGCTACTGAAGGGTCGCTTTCCAGTGAGCAATCAACTCCCTGCTCAGCTAAATTTTCTTCCACCTGCTCAGCTACGTGTTGTGCGTTACCGTATACTGTACCCGCAATAATTTTCAATGTTGCCATTTTTACCTCTTAAACCAATGATCGTCGCCCATGTCGACAGGCGGAAAGTATTTCTATCTTATCAAGCTAAACGGTTTTAACCTGTTTACGAATTGTTGCATTTCATTGTGCATCTCACCATTAATCGTTATCCATTTACCGCTAACAGGATGAGAAAAGCCCATATGAGTACAACTTAAGGCCAAATTATTAAAATTAAAGTGCTGTTTAGCGAATTTGTTTTGCTTCCCATCGCCGTGAGTTGTATCGCCAATAATGGGGTGACGAATGTGTACCATGTGTCTTCGAAGCTGGTGCTTACGCCCAGTGCTCGGAGAAAGTTTTACTAACGAATATCTAGCACTTTGGTACCTACCTACAGGCTCGGGCACTTCAAACTTTTCGAGTGACTCATACATGGTGGACGCTGGCTGAGGTGCTTGCTGTGGCCTTTTGTGTTTATCTGCAATTTTGTCATAACGATACTTAAGAGCATAATCAATAAAGCCCGTGTGGTTGACGAAGCCTCTAACCACAGCGTGATAACCCTTTACCACCTGCTTGTCCATCATTTGCTGGCCTAGCTTTGCCGCAATTTCTGAGTTAAAACTAAACACCAACACGCCTGATGTAGGCCTATCTAAGCGGTGAGCTGGAAACACGTGCTTGCCGATTTGATCTCTAAGCGTCTGCACCGCAAATACGGTTTCATGCCTATCTATAGGACTTCTGTGGACTAGCAGACCTGGGGGCTTATTTATCGCAATGATATGCTCATCCAGGTATAAAACAGGCAAGTGTAGAGAGTTCGCACTACCTTGTTCTTCAACACTGTTTTTTTCGCCAGTCTGCTTTTCCGTCAGCTCGACTTCATCATTTAGTGACACTTTCTCAACGGCTCTTGGCGATTGCTCTAGCTTACTCATCCAATGTCTCCACTGGCAATATCGTCAATATACTTTAGCGCAGACAGGGTACTTTGATTCTCGGGTGGTAAGCACACTTCTGCTGCGGGTGTAATTTGCATCGCCGGTATAGGGTGCGATTGCGCCAACAAAATGCGCATTTTGGGAATAAAAATAAAAGCCAGCCAAGCTTCAAAAGAAAAACAGTCTGCTGCGAAAGGTACTTCACTTCCTATAGCATTTTTAAGCGCTTGGTCATTGGGTACTTCATCTGGCCAAACACCATCTTGCTGCATTACCGTTTCTAATTGCTCCAGTGCGTTGATGAAAGCTAAATGACTGCTACTATTCGCTTGATTCACTACTCCTCCCCTATCCTAATACGCTTCAATTTATAGCGCGCAGTATATCAGGGGCTTAAGGTCAACATAAGTCAGTGTGTTGTATCGTTGAAATTCTTCTGCTGTGATACCATTAATGAGGTTTGCTGATGGCCCTAGCGAATATAAGCATGTCCTAGAGGCGGTTGTTCTTTGCTGAACATCAAAGGGTTACGGGCCTAGCAACATTTATTTAAAGCAGTATTTTGGAACGAGTTATGAGCGCTAACAGTATCAATTCTATCAGTGAGTTTTTGTTACACGCAGGCACTGAATATCATGTTTTTGATTTAGGTCGACGTATTGAACCCACAGATAATCAAACGTTTCTAGAAATAGAAAATGGCAGTGCTTACGCGCCCTACCCTCGTCAACAACATGCGTGGTTCGGTATTGTTTTTTGGAACAAAAATGCATCTTCGCAACACTATATTTGGTTTATAAAGCTGCCACTTGATGAGCAAGGCTTGGTCGTTGCCGCTGCTAGAAATCATTTTCTAGAGATTATTGTGGATGCTCTAGGGAAGTCGATTGCAGAAGATACCGAAAATGCAAAGCAATTGCCCGACAACCCTTATTCCTTCGTTCCGAACCAATCGCAACTTGCTCAGTTTAATGCTCTAGTCAAAAGCACGTTAAACCATCCCCTAAGTGAAGAGGCGCAGAAAGTTGAAGCTTATATTCAAGCCCCGCAGCTTGTGGATTGGCAAAAAATATCAATGCAAAGCGTGGCAGATTTTGTACATGGTTTCAGCATGCACGCAAAGCGAGATGTGTTAGAAGAGGCAATTAAAGCCAATGTAGCAATTTACTCAGATGTGTTTGTTAATACGCTTATGGAGACAAGCGAGAGCGTTTCTTTGTCAGATAACTTATTGGCTATGTATTTGAGCAAAATTGATGATGGCGACGACATCAATCTAGCGGCTTTGAGGGGCACCTCTGAAGGAAACTTCAACCCAACGATAAATAGTAAGCTTCTAGACTTATTGAACGATGAAAAAACGCAGCGCCTCGATATTTTAAGTGTTATTGCGGCACGGCATTTTGAGCAAATGGAACCGCTCCTACTTAGTACCTTTTTAGAACAAGCTGCAAAAGTTGACGAAAAAGAAGGTCACCAAGGTGCCTTATTTGCTGGTTTCTTTTCTGATTTAGTCCAAATTCCGAAATTACGCAGACAAGTACTTACGCTGCTACACTCAGACGCCAACTCGGATATTCTAAGCAAAGCATTTGAGCGATTGTTTGCACAGGCGAGAAAATAAATGACGTTACTTGAATTGGTCATATGGTTAGTAATTGTATTTACCGGCTATCAGTTTTGGCGCATTCGGGCCATTTCTGAGCAAACAAACGCTTATCTAAAACAATACTGTGATAAACATGGTTTGCAGCTGTTAAGTGTGGCCAGGGCCAAAACTCGGTTCTCATTTAAGTTTGGTAAACCGGACTGGCACAGCTTATTCAATTTTGAGTTTTCAAGCAATGGCGAGGATAGATATACAGGAGAAGTTGAATTAATAGGTACGAGGGTTGCGAGAACCGAAGTGCCACCGCATAGGGTGTAAGTGGTCAAACCGCAATCGGCGCTTTATAAGTATCGGGAAGAATGAAACCAAAGCGTTGTAAAACCGACGTAAGTTCATCGCGCTTAATCGGCTTTTCAATAAAACCTAATGCGCCTAGTGACATCACTTTCTCTTGCATCAATGGCTGTATATCGCCTGAAATAACAATAACAAAAGTCTCAAGTTTACGGCGTTTAATTTCACTTAATACACTAAGACCGCCCAGCACAGGCATTGTTAAATCTAGTAATACAAGGTCAATAGTATGATGTGCTAATACTTCTAGAGCGTCCATACCATTTGACACTTCATAAATAGCTTCAGCGAACCCACTAGGCAAGTTACTTCTAGCCATTTTCCGTGCAAGTGCTGAATCGTCACAAATTAGAATATTAAAACCCATCAACTACAATCTTATAATTGGTTACTAATCCATCTTTAGAATACATTAAACGAAAGTATAAGAAAATAACAAAAACATTGAATTATTGGCTACTTACTTGATAACGACACCAAACTCCCCTCTCCTATTAGCATGTTTTGTGGTAGATATAAGGCGTAACAAAAAAGGAAAACATCCCTATGCAAGAGTTAGCTGCAAGCCAAGACAAAAACTTGGTGAGAAAAGTTGCCTATCAGATTCTGTCTCATTTCGATAAGAGTTACCGGTGGTTCACCCGAATTACACGGGGCGCTCAAGAAAGATTTGAAAAGGGTAATTGGAAAGAAACCCAGCTAGCCTCTAAAGAGCGTATTACCATTTATGAACAAAGCCTGTCAGATGCGGTTGCCGAGATTTATCAGCTTACTCAGGTCCACCAAAAAGACGATGCTTTTTGGCAAGAGCTTAAAAAGGTGTTTGCGCTACAGCTTGAAGGCCACCCGCAGTTTGAGTTAGCTGAAACCTTTTACAATTCAGTGATTGGCCGCTTGTTTAAGCACAGAAAAATAGACAACGACATGATGTTTGTGTTGCCTAGCCGCTGTTTTTTGCCTGGGCAAGACAGAGACAAAGTAGTCAACAGCTTTGACACCACCACTACCGTACGTGAGATGTACGAGTCGATATTTAAAATTTATCGATACAATATTCCGTTTGAAAACTTTGAACGGGACTTACAGAACCTTGAGAAGGCCTTACGCTCACGTTTAAATAAAGAACAGCTAGCTAGCGTACAGGCCGTTGAGATCCTAAAGCCTACTTTTTTTCGAGGTAAAGCGGCTTATTTGATTGGTCGCATCTGTATGCCCGGCGAAACCCTGCCGTTTGTCATCGCCATGCGAAGATACAATGAGCCACATATGTTCGTCGATGCCCTACTGACCGACCGTAAAGATCTGAGCGTAATTTTTGGCTTTGCCCGCAGCTATTTTATGGCCGACACCCAAAATCCGGCCGAGGTTGCCGCTTTCCTACAAGAATTATTGCCAAATAAAAAACACTTTGAATTGTATATGTCGATGGGGCACTACAAACACGGCAAAACGGTATTTTATCGTAACTTCTTAGCACACATGGACGAGTCTGATGACAAATTCGAGGCTGCGCCGGGAATTCGAGGGTTAGTGATGATGGTTTTCCATCTGCCCTCATATGGCGTTGTTTTCAAAATTATTAAAGATGAATTTGCAGAAAGTAAGAAAATCACCCGTGAACACGTAAAAGAGTGCTACAAGTTAGTCAAAATGTCAGATCGTGTTGGCCGAATGGCTGACACTCACGAATACGTTAATTTTAGGTTCCCTTTAGAGAGAATTGAGCCTGAGCTTATTGAAGAACTAAAAGAAACTTGCGCATCGAGTTTAGAATTCACCGAGACAGAACTTATCATCAAACACATGTATATTGAGCGGAAAATGACGCCGCTAAATATTTATCTTCAAGAAGAAACCGACGAGAAAAAGATAAAGCGTGCGCTCGATGAGCTTGGCCTTTGCATTAAGCAAATCGCCATGGCAAATATCTTTCCCGGAGATATGCTGCACAAAAACTTTGGTATAACCCGTCACGGTCGCGTGATCTTCTATGATTATGATGAAATTTGTTTAATGAACGAGCGTAACTTCAGAGAGTTGCCAAAATCTGATGACCCCTATGCTATTGATACACTTTCAGTAGCGCCTAACGACGTATTTCCTGAACAGTTCGAGCACTTTATTGTAGGTAAGCGAAAGTTCAAAGACATACTTAAGTCGTTGCACGGCGACTTGATGACACCTGAATATTGGCATGAAGTTCAGAAGAAGTGCGCACGTGGGGACGTACAACATTTTACCCCCTATAACCCGAGCATGCGCTTTGACAAAGGTGGATAGGCTGAGTGCGAGAATAATAGCATCACCCCTATCACCTTAACCCAACGTTTAAAGTGAGCAAGAGCTCTACATATGAGGTCAAATTTTAGCTACATGCGAAAAAGCTTAAAAGTGATCGTTTTAAGTCGTATAGCTCGTAAAAGAGGCAAAGCGATATTGCTTTTCGACTGCTTGTTCTCGCTTGCTGCTTGTTAAATACCGCAAACCGGTACCAGCAATGCCAAACAAGTGCGTGAATGTAGATAAACAAAAGAGTCGTAATAATGAAAGTGCTACTTGTAGAAGATGATCCAAAGGTTGCCTCGCACATTGCAAATGGACTATTGGGTGAAGGGCATGAATGTATTACGGTAGGCGATGGAACATCAGGCTACCAACAAGCCGCTAGTAACGAACTAGACGCGGTAATTTTAGACGTAATGTTACCCGAACTCGACGGTTTCACTGTGCTTGAGAAGCTTCGCGAAGAAGGTAACACGACCCCTGTTCTATTACTTAGCGCCAAGAGCCAAGTTGAAGATAAGGTTAAAGGCCTTCGTACCGGCGCTAACGACTATCTAACTAAACCCTTCGCCTTTGAAGAGCTGCTTGCTCGCGTTGAAGGTTTGGCTGGTCGCAATAAAGACGGCGATGACAAGACCTTGATAAAAGTTGGAGACCTCACGCTAGACTTAGTTAACCGTAAAGTATTGCGTGGCGATCAAGAAATTGACCTTCAATCAAAAGAATTTCAACTACTTGAATGCCTACTTCGTCACAAAGGTAAAGTTGTGACGCGAAGTATGTTGCTTGAACAGGTTTGGAATTATCATTTTGACCCCCAGACTAACGTGATTGATGTTCACATTAGCCGTCTACGTCAGAAAGTGGATAAAGCGTTTAATGTTCCGCTTATTGAAACCGTAAGAGGCACTGGCTACCGCATAGCGGACGAGCTTGCATGATAGCAATACGCGACTTTACGCGTAGTTCTAGTTTTCGCGTAGGCGTATTGCTCACCACCCTAGCTTGTATTGCCATTGTTTTAATTGTTTACTTTTGGCGATTAACGAGCAGTGACTTGTTCATTTCCGAGTCTAATGCTGCCGTTAACGCCAAAGCGAATGCGCTCGTAACGCTTTATGAAAATCTTGGTATTGATGCGGTTAAGTCGGCCATTATAAGCGACAATAACCAACTTTCTTCTAGCACGAAAACACCCTCTCATTCATTCGAACATTTGCGATCATTTGTCGTTCTGAGCAAAGATGAGCAAGTAGTTGCGGGGAACTTAGCATCTATCCCTCTGGTATTAGAGCGGCACAAAGGGGCCAACTTTGATACTGCAGAAATTGTCATTACCCGGCCTAACAGCTCATCAAGGAAAACCTTACGCCAAGCATTGATGAGGGAAGATGTACTAGGGGACTATACCCTCTATGTCGGGCGTGGTATCGATGACTTATATAGCGCACAGTGGTTTGGCAAAACCTTTAGCTGGATTATCGTTGTGTTGCTTTGTGCCTTAAGTATTCTAAGCTTCGCCATTGCCGTTTATGTGGTCAATCGAATTAACCGCATGTCTCAAACCGCTGATAAGATTATAAAGACTGGTAACCTTGAAGAGCGGCTAGAGATTGATAGCAATTGGGACGATCTCAGCAGTCTTTCCTTCGTTTTTAATCAAATGCTGGATACCATTGAAAGCTCGGTTAATAACATCAAGTCAGTCACAGACAGTATTGCTCATGACCTACGCACACCGCTTTCCAGACTTCGTAATACCTTAGAAAGAATTGAAGACGACCAGCTACGAGAAGACACGACTCAAGAAGCAGATAACCTACTGAATATGTTCAACAGTTTATTGCGCATAAGCGGACTTGAAACCACAAACAAGAAAGAAGGCTTTTGCAATACAGACGCGCGGGCAATTGTAGAAGACGTGGTCGACCTTTATCACCCCCTCGCCGAGGAGCGCAACATTCAGCTGTCCAGTCAGCTTGAAAGCGTGACTATGCTTGCTGACCCTAACTTACTTTTCCAAGCCGTAGCCAACGTATTAGACAATGCTATCAAGTACTCGAATGAGAATAGTATGGTTACGGTGCAACTGACGACTACACCTTGCCATATTGTTATTGCCGTCAATGATGCAGGGATAGGTGTTGGCGAGCATGAGATTATAAATTTAGAGCGTCGTTTTTATCGCGCTGATGGCAGCAGAACGAGCAAAGGGAACGGATTAGGCTTATCTCTCGTTTCAGCAATAGTTAAGCTGCACGATGGTCAAACTTGGTTTGTGCACGACCCGTTAATGCAAGGACATGGGCTGGGCGTTGTTTTTTGTTTTCCTCGTTAGTGTGAGTCAAAGTCAGCTAATCAGAATCAGCAAATAATAGACACTATCTATAGGTAAGCTACTTTAAATTGTACTAGCTAAATCTACTCACTTTTTTCGAATGCTGACCTATAGATGATATAGGTCAGTGGACTTTCCAAGTCTATATCTGCAAATTATTAATCTGTTTGCTTCTGCATAAAAATAGTGACTTCTGCCATCACAATGCCGAACTTGCGAATGTAAGAACGGTTCATCATAGTGCTGTCGTCAAATGCCCAGAACCAGTCATCAAAGGTTACTGAATAGGTCGTATTGTCTACCGGTAAATCCATCTCGTAGTGAAAATTGAATGCATTGCCATAGCTGGTGCCCTTAGCAGGGCCTTCAATGTCACTCGCTCGTCCTACAAAGCTATTATCGCTCTGTTTTACAATAGTCCAAGTGCGTGAGGTTGGGCCTTCGCCCACGCCATACTCAAAAGTTTCATCAAGGGTTAATGTATCATTATCTATTGACCCATCGATGTTCACCACAAACCTTTGTACCACCTCGCCCGAGCGGTTTTGAACAATGCCCCAGGCTTTAACGTTACCATCAAAAAATTGCTCAATATCGAAAGTTGGAGACACCGTCTGATAGTCTTCACCATCGACCGACACAGAACATCCTGACAGTCCTGCCATGGTCAATGCTGCAAACCCTACCCCTAAACATAACTTCATCATATTTTTTATCATTTTACTTATCCTGCTCAACTAACCCTACTTGGGCTTTATATCTATAAAATCACTAAACTAATCTTTTCCGAGTAGCTTTCTTCTAAACTTAGGTTCCGATGTTTCATCACTTAACCAGATATCAAAAAAACGCTGCGTAAACGTTCTGTCGCTTATCACATCCGCTTTTTCGCCATTTACGTAAAACACGCTTGTGCCTTCTTTCGTCGCAATCCCTGTAATTACATCGCCTTCGCTAACGTCAGGAAAGATAAGCTCCATTAGCGACAGCCATTTTTCTGCATCATCGGCAGCGATATCTCCCTGTTTTTTCATTTCATCAATAGAGCGCTCGGCAATCTTTTTCCCTTCAAGATCCCGTTGGTAGGTCAAACGAAGGGCAAAAGGAGGCTGCTTTGCGTACTTGCCTTCAGAAGCAAAAAGTTCACCGGTATATACGTCCCAAAAGTAGTAAGAAAACATGCCTTTCCCCACCAGTTTCGCATTGGGAACATACTCATTGATGTGTTCTAAATCAGACTCTTGCGCATAGGCGTTGTTTGACATGGTTAGTCCGCTCACAGATATGGAAAAAAATATAATTAAGGCAGATGCAGCGGCTATTTTATTGGCGCAAGACATACAAATAGCCCAAGCGTTTTTTACATAATGAAAAAACCATAATGGGGTATAAATCACAGGTTTTCGTAAAATACAGTTTTTATTAGTAACCATAAAAATGCTCTTATAAAGCGTAATAAAAATTACAGGTCTTTTATTGAATTTCTATCTGGTTATACTCTTGCCAATGTCCAATTGATCAACTGTCCCTAGGCTCTCATCGTGCTTTCCCTTGATGAATTTAAAACGTCACTCACTCTTCCTTCGCCTCTTATCCCTTTCAAACCGAACTGGGAGGGTGCAAGCAAGGTATCGCTTTATGTTAAGCGTGACGATGCAATTCACCCTGTGATGTCAGGAAACAAATGGCGAAAGCTAAGCCATGCACTAACGGGCCCTTTACCAAAAGCTATAATCAGTTTCGGTGGCGGCTTTTCTAATCACCTCCATGCATTGGGGTTTGCTTGTTATAAACTTGGAGTTCCTTTTACTGCCATTATTCGGGGCGACTACAGTGCTGCACCATCGCCAATGATTAAGGATTTGATGCGGTGGGATGTTCGCATTGAATATGTAAATAGAGTTACCTACAAAAAGCGTAACGATAGCGCCTATTTAGATGAACTAAAGCTGCAGTTCCCCAATGCGATCATCATTCCTGAAGGTGGAAGCCAGGCCCTGGCGCTTCAGGGGATAAAAGATATGGTCGATGAAATCGAGGTAGACTTTGATTTTATCGTTACGCCCGTCGCAAGCGGCGCGACATTGGCGGGAATTGTAAATGCATTAAATAAACGTAATAGTACAACGGCTACTGACTTTCGTTCTCGCAACAAAGCCATTGGCATAGGTGTACTAAAAGGTGAAGGCTATCTAGAGGGGTTGGTTGAGCCATTTCTTCCAACAGCTAACCAGACACATTGGCATATTGATCATAGCTACCATTTTGGTGGCTACGCCAAAGCGCCAAGTGAACTTCAAACCTTTTGCAACGAATTCAATAACACCATGGAATTTGAAATAGAGCCAGTTTACTCAGGCAAAGCCTTCTGGGCCGTTAAAGATATGCTGGCTAAAGGCAAGTTTGAGGAAGGTTCACGCATTGTTGTATTGCATACAGGAGGTTTGCAAGGTGCTAGATGATTTCATCAATCTGCAACAGGATAGCCAACCAGTCTCTTTAACTTTGCCCTTATTCCTTTTGCCTGCTGAAGCTGTTCACGCAGCACACCTATTTGACTGAAGTTGGCGCTTAGAGGATTATCCTCAGGCATCTTTCCAACGATGCCGTACTTTATACTGATTGTTTTATCTTCTTCAGCGAAAGTGCCGAATAACTTATCCCATATAATAAGTACGCCACCATAGTTCTTATCAATATAAGGCTTATTGGTTGCGTGGTGAATGCGGTGATGAGTAGGGGTGTTGAAGATACGCTCTGCCCAGCCTAAATGACCAATCGTTTGCGTATGTACAAAAAACTGATAAGCCAGATTTATCGCGACTATGGCAAATACCAAACTGGGTGAAAAACCAATGAGTATCATTGGCACCCAAAAAAGCCACATGCCCACAAATGGGTACAAAATACTTTGTCTAAACGCTGTGGTGAAATTCATTTTTGTTGAGCTGTGATGCACCACATGGGCCAACCAAAACCAGTGTATGTTGTGTGAAGCTCGGTGAAACCAGTAGTACAAAAAGTCTTGCAGGATAAAACCTGCAAAGAGCGACAATGCCGTTAGCTCTATATTAAATAACGAAAACTGGTGTAACCAATGAAAAAAAGGCATCAACAGTAGCAACACCAAAGCATCAGAGCCCTGGTGAAGCAGTGCAAGCAATGCATTGTTCACACTGTCTTTTACATTATAAAACTGCCGTGCCTTCTTGAACTCCACAAAAACACACAGTAAAAAAACCGGGCTTAAGCCAAGTAAAATAAGTTCAACGGGGATCAAAACGCGCTCCTAACTTATTCAAACATTGCTCGATGTCGTTTTGTAAAAGGCGCGTTAGTAACCAACTCGGCATATACCAAGGCGCCCGACAGGTTATACGATAGGAAACGTTTGTTGCGTTTTCTTGTCGCGTGAACGCGATAACGCCCCTATGCGCCTTCACTGGGAAGTCATCAACGACTCTGTACTCAATGCCGTTCGTATCTGCGTGAACGATCTCTTCTTTAAAGCGAACACCTAAAATATTAACCTCTCTAACGCAGCCCACTCCGCCGCTTACTTCACCATCATTTTCTACTTTTAATACCTTAAATGTTGCATTAAAGAAGTCACTTAAACTCTGGTGGTTAAGCAGCGTATCGCGAAGCACCTGTGGCTTTGCATTGATATTTTTTTGGTAATGAACGTTAACCATTTACGACATGTCCTTTTCTTATGGTTATTAGCATAAATTGACATTCGTATTTGATCTTGCGTTAATACGTCAGAATTTTTGTTATATTACGACATGCACATGCCATCGGTTTCTTTTGCCTATATTCAAAGTATCGAAAGCTATTTAACTAGCTTAGAGGTTAGTACAGATAAACTGTTGCGAATCACGCAAAAGCATAGCTCACTTTCAGGCTCTTCCCGTGTTTCCATGGAAGACTATGTCGAGCTGTTAAACCAAGGCGTATCGCTTACTAATAATTCATTATTTGGGTTTGAGTTAGGCAAACATATTCAGGCAAAAGATTACGGGGTGTTGGGTTACCTCGTTGAAAGTTGCGAAAATTTAGCTCAAGCCATAGGGGCGCTCACCCGGTTTGATGCGTTAGTCGCTGATATCGGTACAACAAGCGTATTTGTTGAGTCTGATAAGGCCCGAGTTGAGTGGGTACCTAAAAGCCCAGATAACAAACAAATGGTGTTGCGCAATACCACTGCTTGGGTAGCAACCGTTTATAAAATATTGGGTTCAGCCTGCCAATTAAACGCTATTTCTTTTACGTTTCCCTTGAGCACGCTGGAAAAAGATACGTTAGCCCAGTGGTTTAACTGCAAGGTAGTTGATTGTGCACGCGCCAACGCAATTACCTTCCCCTTACACTTACTGCATGTGCCGTTTACAAGTGAAAATAAGGCTATGTTCAGCGCGCTTATAGAAGTGACAGAAAGAGAGATGAACGAATGCAAAGAGGAACGGCTTGCTCAAACAAACAAGCGCCTTTTTTACCCTAATCCACACGAAGATATTGCCCACAAAGTCGTTTCGCTTTTAAACGCTAACCCTACGCTAAAGGGCTGTAATCAAAAGCGTGTGGCCGAAGCGCTATTCATAAGCCCGCGCACACTGCAGCGAAAGTTGAAGCAAAGTAAAACCAGCTTTCAGCAAATTCTTGATAGTGAGCGCAAATCTCGTTTAGACGACCTTCTTAAACAATACTCTATTGCCGACACCGCAGATTTATTAGGGTTTCAAGAACAATCTTCATTTACCCATGCGTTTAAAAAGTGGTTTTCCACCACACCGCTTAAATATCAAAAACAGCTACTATCAAAAGAGTAGCCATGTCTCGTTATTAACCTTGCCGCATGCGCTATTGCGGTTCGAGAAAGGTGATGTGACTTATAATCTTTAGTCTGAATAGGCAATTTTTTACTATCTAAATTATGATTATTAAACTAATGTGACCAGGAACACGTAGGTATTATCAGGTGTACAGCAACGCTAACTCACAGGAGATACGCTATGATCGACCGTCCAGTTACATTGCCAACGCAGTTAAATGCACTCGTGTCAAAGTCACTAAATCTATGTGAGCTTATGTTACCCGTGTGTGATGTGTTTTATCCTTTTGCCGCTATATACGAAAATGGTCGCATCGGTTGTATTTTTGCTGACGAGACTGGAACTAAAAAACACGAGTCACAGCTTATTGAACAGCTTCAGTGGCGAATAATCGATACCACTACAGATACAAACAGTTACAGTGTTTTAGTGTATGCAGCTGCAGTTAACACTCAAGACAGTAAAACGGTTGATGCTATTGCCATTGCGACTGCAACACCGAATCATGAAGAACGACTTATTCTTTACCCTTACTATAAAGTAGGTAACAAAGTAGTAATTTCCCCCCCTATTGATACGGTAACCCGCTAGTGCAACAGCGATAGGGAAATGTTGTTTTTCAAATGAGCTAGTAGAGACCTATATCAGTTATTACAGTAGTCTTTTGAGGTAGTGCCGCCCAATGTGTGCACTACCTTTTACATGAGTTGTTACGATTAAAATTTTTTGTCCTTTCATAGGCTGTCTTTGCTTGCCAAATCCCATTGGTCTGCTAGCATTCAGCCCAAAATTCATTAGCAAAATTAGGGATTAGTTATTATGTCTCGCGTTTTAATTATTGGTGCTGGCGGTGTTGCGTCGGTAACTGTGAAAAAATGTGCACGTTTACCGCAACATTTCGACGAAATTTACTTAGCAAGCCGCACGGTTTCTAAATGTGAAGCACTACAACAAGAAGTAGGTGCAGATCGCGTTAAGGGTGTTTTCGCTGTTGATGCCGACAATGCAAAAGAAGTTGAAGCACTTATTAATGAAGTAAAACCAGACCTAGTAATCAACCTAGCGTTGCCATACCAAGACCTGCCTATTATGGATGCGTGTCTTGCCACTAACACGGATTACCTAGACACCGCCAACTATGAGCCTAAAGACGAAGCGAAATTCGAATACTCTTGGCAGTGGGCTTACCAAGACAAGTTTAAAGACGCGGGCATTATGGCGCTTCTTGGCAGTGGGTTCGATCCAGGTGTAACAAACGTTTACACGGCTTACGCGGCAAAGCATTATTTCGACGAAATTCACTATCTTGATATCGTGGATTGTAACGGCGGCGATCACGGTCAAGCTTTCGCCACTAACTTCAACCCTGAAATCAATATACGTGAAATTACTCAACGCGGTCGTTTTTGGGAAAACGGCGAGTGGAAAGAAACCGATCCGCTAAGCGTACGTGAAGACCTAGATTACCAAAACATTGGGGTTCGTGCGTCTTATCTGATGTTCCACGAAGAGCTAGAGTCTATTGTTAAGCACTTCCCTACTCTGAAGCGTGCACGCTTCTGGATGACCTTTGGTGATGCTTACCTTAACCACCTGCGCGTACTTGAAGGCATTGGTATGACTAGCATTGAGCCAGTTGAGTTCCAAGGCCAAAAGATTGTGCCTTTGGAGTTCTTAAAAGCAGTTCTGCCTAACCCAGGTTCACTTGCTGAAGGCTACAGCGGCATGACCTGTATTGGCACCTACATCACAGGTATTAAAGATGGTAAAGAAAAGACTATCTTTATCTACAATAACTGTGACCATGCAAAATGTAATGAAGAAGTAGGCGCGCAAGCCGTATCTTACACCACAGGTGTTCCGGCGATGATTGGCGCGGCACTTATGCTTAATGGTACATGGAAAGAGTCGGGCGTTTGGAACATGGAACAATTCGACCCAGACCCATTCATGGATATGCTTAACGAGCACGGCCTACCATGGCACGTTCTTGAATGTGAAAGCAGCCCTTTCACCAAATAGTAGATACCCGGGCGCTTAATTCAAGCGCCCTTTTTTGTTACCGCAATAACTGCAATTGAAATAATTCAAACCATCCCAGGTTGTTAAACTGTACCAGTCAGCCGTTTTTTGAGCTAAGACTGGTTATGTAATACATTAGACACCTCATTAATGCTGTAAGCAGTTTTATTTTTTGGAGCTTTACCCATTGACCGATTTAACTCAACGCACTGATATTCCTTCTCCTTGCTATGTGCTGGAAGAAGAAAAGTTAATTAAAAACCTTGAGCTCATGAAACGGGTTCAAGACGAATCAGGTGCCCGCATCATTTTGGCGCTGAAAGGCTTTTCAATGTGGTCATGCTTCGACATTATTAAACAGTATTTACACGGCGCAACAGCAAGCTCGGTTTGGGAAGCTAAACTCGCGGCAGAGATGGGTAAAGAAGTACATGCTTATTCTCCAGCGTACAAAGTTAATGACGCTAAGGAACTAGCGAGCCTTGTTAACCATCTGTCTTTCAATAGTTTGTCTCAGTGGAATACGCATAAAGAAACCTTATCGAACGTTTCGTTAGGCCTTCGCATAAACCCTGAGCATCAAGAGGCGGATACGCCACTGTACGATCCAGCAGCACCGGGTTCGCGCTTAGGCATACGCGCCAGTGAACTAGAAGGCGTGGATCTGGCGGGTATCGAGGGTTTTCACTGCCACAACCTTTGTGAGTGTGATTCTTTTGCTACTGCACGCACCCTTGAAGCTATCGAAAAGCGCTTTGGTAAATGGCTTGGTCAATTGAAATGGTTGAACCTAGGCGGCGGTCATCTTATGACTCGAGACGGTTATGATGTAGAGCACCTAATAAAAACACTAAAAGACTTTAAAGCGCGTTACCCGCACTTAGACGTTATCTTAGAGCCAGGCTCTGCGGTTGCGTGGCAAACAGGCCCACTAATTTGTGAAGTGGTTGATATGGTGGAAAATGACGGGGATATCGCTATTTTAGATATTTCAGCCACTGCTCACATGCCGGACGTTTTGGAAATGCCTTACCGCCCTGCCATTTTAGGTGCAGGTATGCCAGATGAAAAAGCATATAACGTGAAGCTAGGCGGAAATTCATGTCTTGCTGGCGATGTTATTGATGTCTATTCATTTGACGCACCATTAAAAGCTGGCGATCGTTTACAGTTCGAAGATATGATGCATTACACCATGGTAAAAACCACATTCTTTAACGGTGTAGAGCACCCTGCTATTGGTATTTTACGAACTAATGGCGACTTCGAATTAGTTCGTGAGTTCAGTTACGAAGACTTTAAAGGCCGTTTGTCTTAAACTTAACCCTTCATTAAAAAGTATACCAAATGCTAATTGATCATTATTTGATCAATTAGCTTGTTCCCAATCTGCTCTAGTGCTATTTTGTGGGTGTTGAGTCGTCAAAAGGGAATTTCGACCTACCGCCCTATTCAAGGTGAGTCTCTAATCTCCGTCGTCTTTTGTTCAACACCGAATTCAGGTGTTGTATCAAACCATCAATAATTGCCTGTCTCGGTTATATCTTATCTTTATCAGAGGAATTGATCGTGAGAAGGAATAATCTAGGCTCAAACTGTGCAACTCAAGTACACACATTTGCCAAACCTATTGTATCTGCGCTTAGTGCGCTACTTTTAACTACGGCCTGTATGTCGACAACTCCTTCTATGGGAGGTGGAAGTTCAGGCGCAGTAAGTGGTGGCGCCGGCGGCGCTACGGCTTCAAACAATAATGCGCAATTAGAGAATTGTGACGAAACACTCGGTACATTAAGTGTTTTTGAAGATACAAGTTTGCCCTGGTGGTCAGAGTACCGCAGAACTTACCCAAAACTCGGCAGCACCATTCCTGTTATCAGGTTAATGATTCAACAGTCTAACTGTTTTGTCATTGTTGAGCGTGGCCGCGCTATGAATGCAATGAACACCGAGCGTCAGCTAATGCAGTCTGGGCAACTTCGCTCTGGTTCAAATATTGGGGGCGGCCAAATGGTAGCAGCTGATTACACGCTCAGCCCATCTGTACTTTTTGCCGAAAAAACCCAGGGTGGTAAAGCCATAGCCGGTGCACTGTTTGGCACATTAGGCTCTATCGTTGGCGGAGGTTTTAGCAAGAATGAAGCGGCTACCTCGTTACTGCTTATAGATAACCGCTCCGGTGTTCAGGTTTCTGCTGCAACAGGTAGTGCTGCGAATCACGACTTTAGCTTGTTTGGCGGCATGTTTGCTGGCGCAGCAGCAGGTGGCGCTGGCGGCTTCTCAAAAACACCTGAAGGTAAAATGCTGGTCACTGCTTTTGCCGATTCTTTTAACCAGATGGTGGTCGCACTTCGCTCTTACAAAGCGCAAGAAGTTGAAGGGGGGCTAGGAAAAGGAGGAAGGTTAACAGTGGGGGGCGCTGATGATGCCATGCCAGATGCTACCGATGCGCCAGCGATAACTACCTCAACAACAACCACTGCCGTCTATGTCGACAACACGCCTTCTAGGGTCACCGTTTCAGACCGCAGGTCTTACAATTTTGACGTCGATGAATACGATGAAAAAGCCTTTAATAGGTACTATGACTGGCTGAAAAACTATGGCCCATTAATGACTGCGTTCGTCTCCTTCGACCCCGAAAATAACAATCCTAACTGGCCAGGCGGAATGTCTATGGCGGCAGCCGCGACCATGCTTCTAACTCAGTTAGATTCTCACCGTATTGAACTTGAAGCATGGCCATATGAAGCTAGGGTGCAAGCATGGAGAAAAATGGGAAGAAGGTTGGAAAGCCACACCGAACTGTTTGAGCGAAACCGGACATTAGCGCTTCGAAATGAAAAACTCGACGACGAAGTGCGTCAAGTTATTGAAAGCATACAGGTAGTAACAAAAGAAAGCTTGTTCCCAGAGGGTATTTAGCTATTAGAACATTGAACCCGAAGCCGCAAATTGCGGCTTCGGCTCTCAATACTTTTGATAGTAGTAACACGTTATAGCTATACCACACCACTACCCGAAGCAGCTTCAGATTTGTCAATCTCTCCTTCAGCAAGGACATCATTACCTAATTCTATTTTAAAGGTTGTGCCAGGCTTCCCCTGCAAACTGTAGCGAAAGCCGTACATCTCACCTTCGTTCAATGAGACTTCTGTCACATCATTTGGATGGATTAAATCGTAAACGCCAGAGTCATTCGTTTGAGAGAATATATCTACCAGCCATTTGCCATCAGACATGGTGATTTTAAGAGTCTTTGTCATCTGCGCCTCCTTTAATAATCAGCCCATTCATCTTGGACTGTCATACAATGTACTACTTTGTATTTCGCCTATGACGCTTAAGATCAATCTTTCTTAGAGCAAATTACGCTTTTGCATCTAGCCCTGCTTGATACAGCGCATTCTTTTTCAAGTCATAATGACTTGCTACCACAGCCGCTGCTTTTTTCAAGGGCATGTGCTCGCACAAGGTATTTAGGAGTGACATTGCTTCACTGGGTATTGCTTGGTCACTTACCTTAGCGGGACCAATCATCACAACGAACTCACCTTTTTGGTGTGAAGCATCGGCATTAAGATAATCAATCACATCTTGTGCGTTACCACTTACATAGGTTTCAAAGGTTTTAGTCAACTCTTTAGCCACAACAATGTGGCGTTCGCCTAATACACGCTGAATGTCGGTAACCGTATCTAGAATTCGACGAGGCGCTTCATAGTAAACCGTGGTGAAAGTTCGATCTAATAGCGCTGATAATACACCTTCACGCGCTTGGGTTTTAACTGGCAAAAAGCCTTCAAATGTAAATTTATCTGTAGGCAGTCCTGACGCGCTTAATGCAGTAATTGCGGCGCATGGTCCGGGCAAAGCACTAACTGGAATGCCTTGCTCACGGCATTTACGCACTAAAACAAAACCAGGGTCGCTGATAAGTGGCGTGCCCGCATCACTTATCAAAGCAACAGATTCACCACCTTTCAAACGTTCACAAAGCATAGCTGTACGCTTATCTTCATTATGCTCGTGAAGTGAAAGGGTCTTAGTTCCAATACTAAAGTGCTGTAGAAGTCGCGCGCTATGACGGGTGTCCTCGGCAGCAATCCAGTTAACTTCACTTAATACGCGAATTGCTCTAGCACTGATGTCATCTAAGTTGCCAATAGGCGTAGGAACAATATAAAGAGTGGCGGTGTCTGTCATAACAGTGGTTAAGTCTTACGTTAAATTGAAAGGTTATGCGATAAGTGTATCACGCCATTAGTCCAGATTATGCTGGCAAGCGTAGATTTTCACACTGGTTAAGATAAACTTGACCTATAACGATGTAAAAGGAATGAAACTGTGCGTCATATCGGACAATCTGGAAAAATTTTTACGCTGTCAGCCATTGCTACGGTATTGGTACTATCGGGTTGTGGGAGTACTCCACAAACTCAGTCGAAACCTGTGGTAGTGGAACCGACTCCAATTGAAACCACCCAGGTTGAAGAGAACGTCACACCTTCGCACAAACTCCTAGAAGCTAAGAAGGTATGGGAACGTACCCGCGATAAAGAACGGCGCGATGCACTTTTGCTGCAAGCCGCTGATTTATACCTTCAAAACCAACAACCTGTATTGGCGCAGCAGGTGTTGTATGAAGTTAAAGAAGATGGTGTGTCAGAACGTAACTACTCGTACTATTCTCTTTTAGTTACCAAAGCCTATGCGGGAATGCCTGATGCGTCAGCAGACGAATTGCTGGCAATGCTCGATGGTGTAATGGGTACAGGTGAAACTGCATTTCAAAAAGCAGAACTTCAAACTCAGTTGTACTCACAGCAAGGTAATTTTGCAGCAGCAGCCAATAGCGTGCTAAACACCAACTTGCCAGACGAAGATAAAGTAAAGCAGGTATGGCAGTGGCTCACTTCCATACCGACAGAAACGCTTTCAAAAGTAGGAAAGGCGTATCCCGCTCTATCACCTTTCATCACGCTTCGCGAGTTGACTGAAGCCAATGCTTCATCGCCCGCAACATTGGCAAGAGAGCTTCAAAATTTTCAGCAAGTTTATCGCGGCCATATTTTAGAAACGACTTTGCCTGACAATATACTTAAAGCAACGCAACTTACCGACGCTGGCGCCAATGATATTGTAGTACTACTTCCACTTTCCGGCCGTTTTGCACGTACGGGGCAAACAGTAAAAAATGGTATAATGTCGGCCTATTACACCGATGTTGAAAAACGCCAAGATGAGCACCTTCTGCCACGCCTACGTTTTATTGATACAAACGGCGTTGATGCGCAGCACCTACTTAATGAAATCGGCGACACTAAATTTATTGTCGGACCGCTACTTAAAGATACTGTAGAAAATTTAATCCCCAATTTGCCTGTTGGGGTGAACGTACTGGCATTGAATCGTCCAGAAGAACTAATAAACCAAGCAAATGCAAACGGAACGCCGGCCAAGAGTAGATTAACGACATCATCAAATTCTGCGTTAAATAATGTCACTGATTCGGCAGGAAGCATGCTGACAGATACAGAAACCCAAGGAGAGCTAGATAAACTGGATTTAGCAACCTCTTTGAATTTTTTCGGCCTTGCCCCGGAAGATGAAGCCAAGCAACTTGCCGAATTTATTTTTAATAAAGGCTATCGTGCACCTATCGTTATTGCGGCTCAAAGCAGTCTGTATCAGCGAATGGACACCACATTTAAAGTGCATTGGAAGGCACTTAATAATAAAGAGAACAAACGCCGCACTAACATAACCTCGGTTACGTTTAACGACAGCAACTCGCTTCGCGAGGGTATAACTCAAGCGCTCGACGTTGCCCAAAGCAATGATCGCATTAATCAAATTGAGTACATGACCAATAATGAAGTGTACAACATGCCTCGCAGCAGACGCGATATTGACGCTATAGTTGCGTTTGCGTCTCCGCAAGACACAGAGCTGCTAAACCCAATAATTGAAGCAAGCTTAAACCCTTACGACGGAAAGCAAGTTCCTGTATATGCCACATCTCGTTCAATGGATTACGATAGCGGAAAAAACCAATGGCGTGATTTACAAAATGTGCACTTTATCGATATGCCTTGGTTAATGCCTTCACACAGTTGGCAACCTCTTCAGCAAGAGGTCGAGCAGGCTTGGCAAAATCAAAATACCATGCAAAAACGTTTGTTTGCGTTTGGCTTCGATGCCTACCAGCTGCTTCCCCAGCTAGGCATGCTAAACACGCTTAAATACCTTTCACATGAAGGCTTGACCGGAACCCTTTCGCTTAATGAGAAAGGCGAAGTCATTCGCCAGCAGCCTCAAGCTATGATCCGTAACGAAAAAGTACAGATGCTGTCGGAGTAAAATATGTCAAAACTGCAAGGGAATGCAGCAGAAGACAAAGCCTGTCATTATCTTGAGGAACAAGGGCTTACCCTTCTGTGTCGAAACTACCGTACGCGACGTGGTGAGTTAGATATTGTAATGCAAGACGGCAATACTATTGTGTGTATTGAAGTCAAATATCGGAAACGGAATCATTTTGGCAGTGCAATAGAATTTGTAACGGCTAAAAAGCTAAATCGAATTCATGCTGCGTTTGGTTTCTATTTGTTAGATAATAACCTGAATCCAACATCTACGCCCTTACGGATAGACGTTATTGCCATAGACGGAAGCAACCTTCAGTGGCTGAAGAACGTCGGATAGAGGCTCACAACATATAGCTATATGGTTTATGCTCCCTGAAAAAGGAAGAATATAAGTGTTGGATGTAAACGCGTTTAAGAATAAATGGCAAGGTCTTAAAGTAAAAGGTATTCCATTTGTTTTATCTTAGTTTTACAAGCTTTCTTCCATTTGACGAAAGTGCCTTAGGTTCCTACAAATAATGAGTCCCCCCAACAACAAGATGTCGAACTGTAACCTTGAGAACCAAGAAATAGAATTAATAGTTGGTAACTCTAGTGCCAGCTTTTCTGGCGTAACGTCTACTATGCTGCAAGTGACATCGATACAACAGCGCATGATCAACTTGCGGATAATGGGTAAACATTTTGTCCCGGATCCCTCGATGACGATAACATTCTGGGAAGTCGTTAAAATGTGTCGAAGACCGCTTAGCAATGGTAAGTGGCGTATTTTTCACGCACGTCGCGTTGATGAAATGATTCAGGGAATAATCCTCAAATACGTGTTTCGCGGAAAAATAAAACTTGTATTTAGCTCGGCCGCCCAGCGAAAGCGTTCAGCATCAACGGTGTGGTTAAGCGATAAGATGGATGCGGTTATTGCGATGAGTAACCGTTCCGCAAAGCACTTAGACAAACCACCTGCCAAAATCAATCTACACGGTGTGCAGATTGACAAGTATACGCCAGCAGAAAACAAACAAGAAGCTTGGCAGTCACTAGGTTACGGTGGAAAATACGGTATAGGTATTTTAGGTAGAGTAAGAGAGCAAAAAGGCGTTCATCTTTTTGTGGAGGCTTGCATCAAAGTATTTCCCAAATACCCTGATGTGAATGCTGTGGTGGTGGGCGCTATTTCCTCAAGCAACCAAACGTTTGTGAATCAGCTTAAAGATAAAGTGACCGAAGCAGGTCTAGCTGATCGCATTATTTTCACAGGTGAGTTGCCGTTTGAACAGATTCCAAAAATCTTCAGTGCATTGTCTCTAGTAAGTGCACTGAGCGACAACGAAGGCTTTGGTTTAACGGTACCTGAAGCGATGAGTGCTGGCGCTGCTGTACTAGCAACACAGGCGGGTGCATGGGAAGATATCGTGAGGCCAGGAGTTGACGGGTATATAGTACCTACTAAAGACCAGCAATCTGTAACTGAACATATGGATTTACTTCTTTCGGATATGAATAAACTTGCAGAAATGGGCAAAGCCGGTCGTGAGCACGTTGTAAAAAACTTTAAGGTTGAAGATGAAGCAAAGAACTTAGTTGAGTTTTTTCGCTCACTTCAGTAAACAACGCCTTGGCAATGAAATAAAAGCCATGCCGCGTGTTATTTGATATTAATAATGCAAAGCATAAGCAAATTTTTTTCAGATACTGATCATTATGTTTAGCCGTGCGTTGTAACTTAGTGCTACAACCACTTAAAAAGATCAGTAGGCTGTTGAGAACAAAGAGATAACAGATGATTGAACAAATAAAAGCGAACTTTACCGAGAGCATTCAGACAAAAATTGCAGCATCGGAAATATTGCCAGAATATATTGAAAAAGCGGCGTACATGATGGTTGAAGCCTTGATAAGAGGCAATAAAGTACTGAGCTGTGGTAATGGTGGTTCTGCTGGCGACGCACAGCACTTTTCATCAGAAATGTTAAACCGCTATGAACGTGACCGTCCTAGCCTACCTGCTATTGCGTTAAGCACAGACACCTCGACCATCACGTCTATCGCTAATGACTACAGTTACGACGAAATATTTGCCAAGCAGGTACGTGCGTTAGGCCAGCCTGGAGATATTCTTTTGGCTATCTCCACTAGCGGTAATTCTCGTAATGTTATCGCAGCAATGGAAGCGGCATTGTCTCGCGATATGACTATTGTGGCCCTTACCGGCAAAGACGGCGGCGAAATGGCTGGTTTTTTGAGTGAGCATGACGTAGAAATTCGCGTTCCTTCTAACCGTACCGCACGTATTCAAGAAGTGCACCTTCTAGTTATTCACAACCTATGTGAATGCATTGACGACAGCTTATTTCCTGCTGATCATGGCGACGACTGATCAAACTAACTATGAGTAGACAAATAAAAAACTTAAGCCTGCTTGGCACTGTATTAGCCCTAATTTTAACATTACAAGGTTGCGTGGTGGCAGTCGGTGCTGCCGGCGCCATGGCAGCAAAAGTGGCTAACGATAGACGTACGGTAGGTACACAACTTGACGATCAAAATGCCGATGCGGCGGTGTCTTACCAATGGTCGAAAAGTGACGCGCTTAAAGAGCAGACTAACCTTCAGGTTGATGTTTATAACGGTGTTGCCTTACTTACCGGTCAAGCCCCTAATCAAGGGCTTATAGACGAGGCAGTTAGCCGTGCTCAGGAAGTCAGCTACATTAAGAAAATTCACAACCAAATACGCATTGGCGAACCAATAGGTGCAGGTACACAAGCCAACGACCTGTGGCTCGCGTCAAAAGTACGCACCAAGATAGTCGCAGATGAGCGCGTACCGGCTCTTCAGATTAAAGTGGTAGTGCAAGACTCAGAGGTATTTTTAATGGGTCGATTAACTAACCTTGAAGCTACAGCTGCGGTCGATATTGCGCGTAATATTACGGGTGTAGCTCGCGTCGTTAGAGCCTTTGAAATTGTTCAATAGAGAGTTCGCCACTGCCCTTTTGGTAGCAGGGGCACTCTTTATGGAAATTTTGGACGCCACGGTAATTACCACGGCGCTCCCTGTTATTGCTGCCGACTTCAATGTGCCGGCAGCCCACCTTTCTATCGGCGTGTCGGCTTATTTGGTAGCCGTTACGCTCTTTATCCCTTTAAGCGGCTACGCTGCTGACAAATTTGGGGCTCGCACAATATTTATAGCGGCGATTGCCGTTTTTACTTTTGCTTCGGTTCTTTGTGGCTTAAGTACCAGCCTATTTGAATTTACGTTATCTCGCATTCTTCAAGGGTTAGGCGGTGCTATGATGGTGCCGGTTGGAAGATTAGTAGTATTGCGGGATTTGCCCAAAGAAAAACTAGTAAAAACCGTAGCTATTATTACATGGCCCGCTTTGAGTGCACCGCTGTTAGGCCCAGTGCTTGGCGGCTACATAGCTACACATTTTAGCTGGCAGTGGATATTTTATATGAATATCCCGCTGGGTATCATCGCAATAGTCGCCTCTCTTTACCTTTTGCGAAACACCAAAGGTGATGTAGGAAAATTTGATATTAAAGGCTTTTTGCTTACCGGCGTAGGCTTTGCGCTTTTTATGGCTGGTATCGAGTTTCTTGCCAGTACCAGCGACAAACTTCTTCAGTCTCTTGGCGTCATTGCCGTTGGTTTAACACTCATGATTCTCGCAATAAGGCATGTTAAAAACGCCAAGAATCCCCTATTTTCATTTGATGCCATGCAGCATAAAACCTTCAGACTTTCTGTTTACGGTGGTTCTGTGGTACGAGTTGCGCTTGGTAGTGCACCGTTTCTTGTACCGCTTATGCTGCAGCTTGGTCTAGGCTATTCTCCTGTCGAGGCTGGTTCACTATTGCTGTGGCTTTTTGTAGGAAACTTGGCGATAAAGCCCGCAACAACGTGGATCATGAACACGTTTGGTTTCAAACGTGTGCTTGTAGTGAACGGAGTGCTAATCGCTCTTGGTTTTGTCGCGCTAGCTATGATAAATCACGCTACGTCGTCCTTTACCATTGCCGCTATCTTGTTTGCTAACGGCGTGACTCGCTCAATGCACTTAACGTTAATAAATACTATTGCTTTTGCCGACGTACCACCCAATAAAATGCGAGATGCGAATACCTTAGGCGCTATTCTAATGCAAATGAATCGCGGCCTTGGAATTACCTTATCAGCGCTTGCAATCGCTGCTGCAGCCTTCATTCTTGGACAAAGCCCCGACACGCCAAACCTACAGACCTTCACCCTATCTATGATGTTTATGGGCGCTGTGGCGCTAGTGAGTATTTACGACAGCTTAATGCTTTCGAAAGAAGATGGTGACTCTGTGTTAAACAAGCGCAAGGCAAAAAGAGCGCGACAAAGCTAGACCAAGCCCATGCTTGTAAATCTTGTGACAAATGTCACATGCGATTGGTGACGTTTGTGACTAACGCTATCTAAGACACTTTTGCATACTTTACCTATCGACATTACAACACTAGGTAAAGCAAATGGAAGATATATTAGACCACGCTTCTACAACCAGTATTCAGAACTCCCCTCTTTCATTGGAAGAACAGCGTGAAGACTTCAAAAACAATAGATTCATTGCTATGCCGCTTGCTGGCACAATTGTTTGGGCGTTCCTTGGTATAAGTGCTCCCTTTGTATCTGAGTTCACCATAACCTGGATGCTTTATATCGGCACAGGGGCAATTTTCTATCTAGGCGCAGGCTTGTCTTACCTTACCGGTGAAAGATTCTTTGCGAAAAGCGCAGTAAAGAACAGCTTCGACCGCCTTTTCTTTGTTGGTATGCTTATGAGCCTACTGGTTTTTGCCATCGCCCTTCCGGTTGCCGCTATTGACCACACAACCGTGCCGCTGAGTATCGGTATTCTCGCAGGACTAATGTGGATGCCTTTATCCTGGGCGATAGAGCATTGGGTTGGCTATTTTCACACTATCGCAAGAACCTTCGGCATTGTTGTAGCTTGGTACCTGTTTCCGGAAGCACGAGTAGAAGTAATTTCGGCGGTAATTGTCGCTGTCTACATTGTGTCGCTCATCACTCTTGAACGCCGTTTTCAAGCAATCAAATCTAACTAATTTCACTTTAACAAGAAGGAATATACGATGACTTACTTACTTTTAGCGGTTGCAATTATCACTGAGGTTACGGCTACCATGTTGCTTAAAATGTCGAACGGATGGGAGAAATGGGCCTTTGGCTACGGCGCTATATTTTTCTATACCGTGTCAGGTATGTTGTTTGCCATGGTCTTAAAAAACATGGGAATTGGCGTCGCCTATGCCATTTGGTCAGGCATGGGTATTGCGCTTATCACCGCTGCTTCGGTGGTATTTTGGAAACAAACTTTCGACATTTATGCCGTGCTGGGTATTATGTTAATTATCTCTGGCACTTTGCTTATCACCAGCAAGTCAGCCGTTGTATTTCAATAGGGACGAAGTACTCACAATGCGCAGCCATAACAGCATGCAAAATAACGACGACGCAGTGCCTACAGCTCATTTAAATGAAGGCACTGCGACAATAGGTGGCTCAATAAATCATGTAGACAAAAGCGACGTGGCGCCTGAACTACCGCTTTTGGGAAGTGGACGGAAGAGGCGCTGGTCTCACGGAAGCTTGTTTTTTTCGCTGTTCTTCTTTGTCCCCCTCATTATTTCCCGGCCTCTTCCCATGGAAATGTGGGCGTTCCAAACCCTCGGATACCTTAGCTTTGTCATTCTTTACATCAAATCCATAAAACAGCCTATCAGCACACTGCCCACTTATCTGCTACTCATGTTTATGCTTTCAGTAGCATGTAGTTTTCAAAATCCTGGTGGCGCAACCATTATCGGTTTTATCGCTTTTATCATCGGTTATTACAACTCGTTGAAAACAGGGTTAATGAGCATAAGCGTAATGATGACCGTGCTTATCACGCTTCACATTTCCATGTTTGAAGATGCCCATTTTCTTTTAGTCGCATCTTTAATCAACAGCTTAGTGCTGTTCGGTTTTGGTGTTATGGAGCGCAAGGAAACCCTTCATGGCCTAAAAGAAAGCCAGCAAGCTGAAGCATTACGCGTATTGTCTGCGATTGCTGAACGTGAACGAATTGGCAGGGATTTACACGATGTTGCAGGTCACGCGCTAAGCTCTATTTCATTAAAAGCACAGCTGGCCGATAAACTTTTAAGTAAAGACAAGGTTGCAGATGCGCATCGAGAGGTAAAAGCGCTGGCGCAGCTTTCGCAAGCGCTGCTAAGCGATATTCGCCAGGCGGTGTCTGATATTAAGCAGCTCTCACTTAGCGATGAAATAGCAAAAGACAAATCACTGTTAGAAGAAAACGGTTTTAACGTTGCAACCACTATTGATGACAGCGCTTTGATGCAGCTGACTTCAAAACAAGAAAGCCAGCTTGCGCTCATAGTGAAAGAACTAACCACTAATACATTGCGCTATTCAAAAGGAAACGCAGTATCGCTTGGCCTTGAAGTTATCGGACATGTGATAAAAATGACCTATAAGGACAACGGCGTTATTGAGAACTCTGCACCATTAAGAGAAGGAAACGGGTTAATGGGAATTAGAGAGCGTGCCGCGTCATTACGTGCAGACGTGGACATCTCCTTCAGCCCCACCCCTGTTTTTACTGTACAGCTTAATATTGAGCATACGTCGTCGATAGGAACTGATTAATGAATCTAGAATCTACCACTACCATTTTAATTGTAGAAGATCAGTCTTTGGTCCGCGATGCCATCGCCATGCTGCTGTCGTTGGAAGACGACCTAACTATTGTCGCCAAATGCAACAACGGACAGGAAGCAATTAATTATTTGAATGATAACCCTACGCCACACATTATTCTTAGTGATATAGAAATGCCTCTGGTTTCAGGGCTAGATTTAGCTGCTTACGCAACCAATCAAAGCCTCAGTACCAAGGTGATATTGATGACTACGTTTTCAAAACCAGGCTATATTAAGCGCGCTTTGAGTGTCGGGGTCACAGGATTTATTTTAAAAGAGTCTGACAGTGATTATTTAATTGATGCTATTCACAAAGTTTCTGCAGGAGACAAGGTAATTTCACCTGAACTAGCGATTATGGCACTTGATGATAATAATCCATTGTCGCAGAAAGAAATGTCGGCACTGAAGCTTGCCTCTGACGGCCTAAAAACACAGGCTATTGCACAGCAGCTATTTCTTTCAGAAGGAACGGTACGGAATTATTTATCGGAAGCTATTTCAAAACTAGACGCGACCAACCGCGTAGATGCTGCACGTATTGCAAAGCAAAAGGGGTGGCTTTGATAGAGGCTTAAAACCACGTGGTAGCGATTGTTGTAGACATGGGTATTGTCAACTTTTCAGACAAACCAGTCAGCACGCGTTCTGGCCCGTAAATAATACCCTGATGTTTTTCAGTCCATACACAAGTTACTATACTTGTACCTTTGCGCAATTCACACTGCCACTTCGCGGTTGTTTCCGCTAACCGTTCGTAATCCTCTTCAATTTCCCAACCTGCTTCAACATGCTCTACGATGACTTGTTCGAATTGAGCAAACGGAACAGGCTGAATGATTACCCATTCGTTTTTCTTAAACTTTTTTTCTAACCGCGATTTTTTAAAATTAGTAAACAATCCCACGTTCCATCTCCGTATGATTGAAAAGCTTTGCGTTCAGCGAAAGCGTTTCTAATATTTCGACACCGTTCCCATAACTTGCCCCGAAGGGGTTGGGCAAGAACAAGACGTCCCAACCATTTCACCGTTTGACGTGGGGCATATGCCATACTCGCCATTACCGCCGTAGCGGCACAGATTACCGAACTCAGGTTTATTAACAGCAACTTTACCGTTTTGATTTTGGTTACCGCCTTCTTCATCGGGTAAATAGACGGTATAAGTACACCCTAATAGTAGCGTGGAAACTAAAAGCAGACTGATACCACAGAGTGTTTTTACTTTCATAAAGAATTACTGCGCATGTTTAGAGTAACTCTAAAGCTATGCCAATAATGAACATAAAACAAGAAGAAATGAGCAAAAAAAAGCCAGTCTGAAGACTGGCTTTTCAATTATAACTTGTTGTAGCTATTAGAATTCAGTCGAGAATCTAACGCCAAACTCGCTTGCATCGTTGCTTAGAATTTGAAGGATGTAGTCACCCGTGTTCAGGCGCGCATTGTCGTAACGCTCATCGAAAATATTGCGACCATAAAGGGCTACGGTGTACGCATCATTCGCTGGCGTGTAAGCAATGTCGAAGTTTACTAGCTCACGGCTATCTAGCTCAGTCATACGCTCAGGTGCAGACGTCGGCTCGCCATACATTTCAGCGCGGTATGAGTAATCAGCACGCACGCGAATTGAATCGCCACCATCAAGCTCGAAGGTATATTGCGGGCCAATTGCTAACGTTAGGTCAGGCGTAAGCGGTGCAACAGGGTTGAAACCGTCTTGCTCTTCAACATCAACGTCCATATAACCAATGCTGGTCATCATGCTAAAGTTGCCGTAACTAAATGTTGCGTCTGCTTCAACGCCACGAGAAGTTTGTTCAACAACAAGGTTTGCTGTATCAAAACCACCTTCGCTTACACGGCTAACTTGGTAAGGAAGATCTTCAAACTCGGTGTTAAATACGGCAACACTGATATCGAAGTAGTCATTCACACGACCTTTGATACCCACTTCGTAGTTAGTAGCGGTAATATTGTCTGAAGCTGTGAAACAGTTGTTTGCACGAACTGCTGCTTGTGCACCTTCGATATCATCGAAGCCACCAGCACCGAAGAACTGGCCGATTAGGCAGTAAGGGCGCGCTGGGAATTGACCAGACTGATAACCAGACTGAATAGTCGCATAACCTGTCATGCCATTTTCAAACGTATAGTTTGTAGCAAGTTCCCAGGTTACTTCGTCCCAATCATTTGAATCATAAATAGTACCAAGTGCAGAGAATACGTTCGCAGACGCTTCTTTTTCGTCTTTGGTGTAACGAAGACCACCAGACACACTCAGCTCGTCTGTTAAGTCATGACGCACGTTTACGTAAGCGGCTTTTGATGTTGTTTCTTGGTCAAGCGCGAGTAGGTTTGGACCACCATCGAAGTTAGAGTCGTCACCTTGGCGGTTGCTACCTTCTTCGTTGAAGTAGTAAAGACCGGCTACGAAGTCAGTATATTCGTTGATATAGCCGTTAAGCTGAAGTTCAATCGATGTTTGATCTGCTTCACCGCGCTCAGGGAATTGGTCTAGCGAGAAAACAGTACCATCGTCGTCAAGACCAGCCTTGTACTTTGATGTACGTTGGCTTGCTACCACTTTAGCTGTGTAGTCGTCGTTGATGTCCCATTCTGTAGTCAATGAAATACCGCGCGCTTCGTTCGATACGCCAGTTACCGCTTCAGTACCCGTTGCGTTGTCGTAGATATCAGCACCTTCAGGCGTAACATCTGTATTACGAAGCTCTACACCAAGGCCATTACCGCCACCGAAGTAACGTGCAGAGCCCACTTCATCAATTAAAACAGTGTAAGGACGAAGGCCGCCGTCGCCGTTGTTCGCGTCTGCGGTTAACACCATACGGAAGTCATTTGAAGGCTCCCACTTAAGTGAAACACGACCTGAAATATCTTCAGTTTCACCTACGTCGTATTCAGCATTTGGCACGTTGATGAATTCGCCAAGCCCGTCGCGTTTGTTGAAAGCTAAATTCATATTGAACGCAACAGTTTCTGATAGAGCGTGGTTAACAAAAAGGTCTGCTTTTACGCGACCGCGAGTACCAAACTCAGTATTGATTTTAGTCACATCGCCTTGGTCTGGCTCTTTAGTGATGATGTTAATCGCACCACCAATAGAGTTACGACCATATAGAGTACCTTGAGGGCCGCGAAGTACCTCGATACGCTCAATGTTGTTAAGGCTCCAGTTTTGACCAACTTGGCGGCCTAGGTAAACACCATCAACATAAACACTAACACCTGGGTCGGTGGTGATAAGGTGATCTTGAAGACCAATACCGCGAATAAACGGGTTCACTGAAGACGTGTGACCAGCAGAAAAACCAGTAACATTTAGGTTTGGTACAAACTTACCAACGTCGGTCAGGTCAGTAATACCTTGAGAAGCTAACTTATCGCCGTCAAAAGCACTAATAGCAATTGGCACTTCGTAAATAACTTGAGGGCGTTTTGTCGCGGTAACGGTAATGGCTTCAAACTGTTGTTCTTCGGTTGCTTCAGCCTCTTGAGCAACGGCAATGTTTGAAAGAGCTGGAACGGTCATCGCTACTGCTAGTGCGACAGGTGAAAGCTTACTGGCGAGTGTCTTAGACACGTCAGTATTGGTTTTCATGGTGTAACCCCTTTTTGCGTGAGTGTTAGGTATAATTTTGTTGTTATAGGCTGCTTCAAGTTCTTCTTTGGAACTTTGAAAGGCTAAACTCACTGAATTAAGAGGCGCACATAACCTTGTGCTAATACTGGATTACAGGCATTAAAAAAGTAAGTCGTAATAAAACATTACAAACTTACTTTCAATAAAACTCTGCTTTAAAAGTAGTGAATACTTTCCCAGTCCCCTAAAACTCAGTAGAAGAATTTAGGCTTGAAGACTGGAACGATATGTTACCGTTAGATTGTGATCTTGCAAAGTAAAATATTACACTTTTACTAAAATAAAACTTTAAAATTAGACTAATTGGTTAGGTTAAACAGCAAGCTTACAACTTCTTAAAAATTTACAAAAAAGCTTAAATATCAAAAAAATAAATAAACTCATGGCCTGATAAAGCCCGTTTAAAATGAGCAATCAACGCCTAGACCAAACGGACAAATTTTAATCAACTTACTCACTGTAGATATTTCTGTTGTGACGCTGGTTACCATACATAATTCCAATCAAAACCCGCCCCCAACTTTCAACCCTGCTCCGATAGCGTGCAAATGCGAGTTTTGACAACTAGTTTGTCGTTTATATTCGGATAGAATCCAAACTTACTACACCTGTTTAAGCAATATTTTTAAACACCGCTATAAGACCAACAGCTTACGCTTGTTGTCGACAATTTAGGCTCATAAAGGTTGAAAACCCCCTCTAAAATACATATATTGTCGACATTGGTTAATTAAAGACGATGTAAAGTGTTAGTAAAAAGCGAACAAGCCATCACCAATGCCGACCGCACTTTCTTTCAATTGAGGAAAGATATTGTTGAGGGCATCATTCCAGCAGGCAGTAAGCTGAGTGAAATGGAATTGTCGACAAAGTATGAAGTCAGTCGAGCCGTTATTCGTGAAGCCATAAACCGCCTTTCCACATGTCATTTGGTGGAACGTAAAGCTAACGTAGGTGCCCGCGTGGTTGCATTGTCACCCGAAGGCCTTATTCAGCTATACCAAGTACGCGAAGCGCTAGAGGGTATGGCAGCACGCTTGGCCGCACGCTATATGAGCGATGAAGAGATTGCTGATATGCAGGCATTGCTAGATAGCCACTTTGATAAAGTAAAAGGCGGTCAAAGCTATTATCAAGAAGCGGGTGATGTAGACTTTCACTACCGAATTGTAACTGGCAGTAAAAATGATCATTTAATCAGTGTGCTTGTAGACGGGCTTTACCATCTTGTTCGTATGTATCGCGTACAGCTCGGTATGGCTGGCCCTCGCGTAAGCACTGCGTTTGATGAACACAGACACATCGTTAACGCTATTGCCAATCGCGACGAGGAACTGGCTGAAATGCTAATGCGTCGCCATATTCTTTATTCAAAAAATAATATTGAGAAGAAGCTTAATCATGGTTAACACCACTCAGTCTTCTTCATACCTAATTCACCTCTACCCTACTTTCAAATAAGCGAGTGATTATCATGAGTGCAGGAAAGAAATTCAGAACCGCATTAGAGAACAACAAACCGCTACAAATTGTCGGCACTATTAACGCCTATACTGCCATGATGGCAAAGGCCATTGGGCACCAAGCAATTTATCTTTCAGGTGGCGGCGTAGCGAATGCGTCTTACGGCCTACCGGACTTAGGCATGACGTCACTTAATGATGTGATTGCAGACGTTCAGCGCATTACCAGCGCGTGCGATCTTCCGCTAATGGTAGACATCGACACCGGTTGGGGTGGAGCATTTAACATTGCCAAAACTATTCGCGACATGGAAAAAGCAGGCGCGGCGGCAGTTCATATGGAAGACCAGGTTGCGCAAAAGCGCTGTGGTCACCGCCCTAACAAAGAAATTGTTAGCACAGAAGAAATGGTAGACCGCATAAAAGCTGCAGCTGACGCCAGAACTGACCCAGACTTTTTTATTATGGCGCGCACCGACGCGTTCGCACAAGAAGGTTTAGACAAAGCCATTGAACGTGCAAAAGCCTATGTTGCAGCGGGTGCTGACGGCATATTCGCCGAAGCAGTGCAAACCGAAGAACATTACCGTGCATTTGCTGAAGCGCTAGACGTTCCGATCCTTGCCAATATCACTGAGTTCGGCAAAACCGAACTATGGAATAAAGAAGAGCTTGGCGAATGGGGAGCAGCAATGGTGCTTTACCCATTAAGTGCATTCCGTGCCATGAATAAAGCAGCAGAAATGGTGTACAAATCTATACTTGAAAACGGCGACCAAAAAGCCGTTGTCGACAGTATGCAGACACGCATGGAACTGTACGATTATCTTGGCTACCACGAGTACGAGCAAAAACTAGATGCGCTATTCGCAGAAGGCAAAAATTAGTAAATAGATAAATTCAGATTGAAGTTGGCGGGCGCGAAGATGTAGGGGGGAAGTACAGTTCCCTGCCCCTCCGAGGCATGGATGCCGAGGCGGAGCCCCCATGGATGGGTTCACGGCGTGGCAGGGGGCTGTGCTTTGCCCCTGCAGCCAATGTGCCCGCCAACTTCAAGCGTCCAAATTACTTACTATTTTCAATTAAAAGTACCTTACAAATAATACAAGACCGGAGACAACAAGATGGCTAAACAGTTAAGTGGCGCGGGTTTACGCGGCCAAGTTGCAGGCAAAACAGCATTATCAACCGTAGGTAAATCAGGTTCTGGTTTAACGTATCGTGGTTACGACGTAAAAGACTTAGCGCAAAACTGTCAATTTGAAGAAGTAGCGTACCTTATTCTCAAGGGCAAGCTACCTAACCAGTCTGAGCTAGACGCTTATAAAACTAAGCTTCGCGGCATGCGCGGCCTTCCAACAGCAATTAAAGAAGTGCTAGAGCGCATCCCCAAAAATGCTCACCCAATGGATGTACTTCGCACGGGTTGTTCAATGCTAGGTAACCTTGAAATGGAAACGAGCTTTGACCAGCAGCAAGACGTGACAGACCGTATGTTGGCATGTTTCCCAAGTATTATCTGCTACTGGTACCGCTTCTCGCACGATGGTGTGCGCGTAGATGTTGAAACCGATGACGATTCAATTGGTGGGCACTTCCTTCACATGCTTCACGGTGAAAAGCCACGTGAACTTCATGAACAAGTCATGCATGTATCACTCATTCTTTATGCAGAGCATGAATTTAACGCGTCTACCTTCACTGCACGTGTTTGTGCTTCAACCTTATCTGATATGCATTCTTGTGTAACGGGTGCTATCGGTTCTCTGCGTGGTCCACTTCACGGTGGTGCTAACGAAGCCGCTATGGAAATGATTGAAGGCTTTACGTCTGCCGATGATGCTGAAGAAAAAATGATGGGCATGCTTGAGCGCAAAGAGAAGATCATGGGCTTTGGTCACGCGATTTACTCAGAGTCTGACCCTCGTAACGAAATTATCAAGCAATGGTCTGAAAAGCTAGCTGCCGATGTGGGCGACGACGTGCTTTATCCTGTGTCAGTTCGCTGTGAAGAAGTGATGTGGCGCGAGAAGAAGCTTTTCTGTAACGCTGATTTCTTCCATGCCTCTGCGTACAACTTCATGGGTATTCCTACGCCGCTATTTACGCCAATCTTTGTAATGTCTCGCCTAACAGGCTGGGCAGCACATGTTATGGAACAGCGCGCTGACAACCGCATTATCCGTCCGTCAGCAGAATACACAGGCGAAGAACTTCGCCCAGTGCCAGCTATTAGCGAACGTGCGTAACGCTGAGGTTTAGTTTTATGAATATTGATTACCGTAAACCGCTTCCAAACGCGGGTATCGATTTTTTCGATACCCGTGAAGCGGTAGATGCCATTGAACCAGGCGCCTATGCCAAGCTGCCTTATACGTCGCGTGTACTGGCTGAAAACTTAGTGCGCAAATGCGCACCTGAGATGCTAACCGACTCACTCAAACAGCTTATTTATCGCAAGCGCGACTTGGACTTTCCGTGGTTTCCTGCTCGCGTAGTGTGCCACGATATCTTGGGCCAAACGGCACTGGTAGACTTAGCTGGGCTTCGTGATGCTATTGCAGCAAAAGGCGGCGATCCGGCTAAAGTAAACCCAGTTGTGCCAACGCAGCTGATAGTTGATCACTCACTAGCTGTAGAGCACGCTGGTTTTGAAAAAGACGCGTTTGAGAAAAACCGTGCTATCGAAGACAGACGCAACGACGACCGTTTCCACTTTATTAACTGGACAAAAACCGCATTTAAAAACGTGGATGTTATCCCTCCGGGTAACGGCATTATGCACCAAATCAACTTGGAGCGTATGTCACCCGTTATACAGGCTCGCGATGGTGTGGCCTTCCCTGACACGCTAGTAGGTACCGACAGCCACACGCCGCACGTTGATGCACTTGGCGTTATCGCAGTTGGCGTTGGCGGCCTTGAAGCGGAAAGCGTAATGCTAGGCCGTGCGTCTTACATGCGTTTGCCTGACATTGTAGGTGTTGAACTTACCGGCAAACCACAGCCTGGCATTACAGCAACCGACATTGTATTAGCGTTAACTGAATTCTTGCGCAAAGAGCGCGTGGTATCTGCGTATTTGGAATTTTACGGCGAAGGTGCATCGCATCTTACGCTGGGCGACCGTGCTACCATTTCGAACATGACACCGGAATACGGCGCCACAGCCGCCATGTTCTATATTGACCAGCAAACTATTGATTACTTGCGCCTAACAGGACGTGAGGAAAAGCAAATTGCATTGGTTGAGCAGTACGCTAAACACACAGGTTTATGGGCAGATGACTTAGAAACTGCGGAATATGAGCGGGTACTTACGTTCGACCTTTCTTCAGTAGGCCGCAATATGGCTGGCCCATCTAATCCTCACGCACGCTTACCTACTAGCGACTTAGAAAGTCGTGGTATCGCGGCTAAATGGACTGAAGAAGAAGGCAAAATGCCTGATGGCGCAGTTATTATCGCAGCTATCACCAGCTGTACTAATACCTCAAACCCGCGCAATGTTATTGCCGCAGGTCTACTGGCAAGAAATGCTAACCAGCGCGGTTTAACCCGTAAGCCGTGGGTAAAAAGCTCACTAGCACCCGGCTCTAAAGCCGTTAAGCTTTACCTTGAAGAAGCTAACTTAATGAGCGAGTTGGAAGATTTAGGCTTTGGCGTTGTAGCATTTGCCTGTACTACCTGTAACGGTATGAGCGGCGCGCTAGACCCAAAAATTCAGCAAGAGATCATCGACCGTGATCTTTACTCAACAGCAGTATTGTCGGGTAACCGTAACTTCGACGGCCGTATTCACCCTTACGCAAAGCAAGCGTTCTTGGCATCACCGCCATTAGTTGTGGCCTACGCCATTGCCGGTACAATTCGCTTTGATATTGAAAAAGACGTATTGGGCACCGACAAAGAAGGCAACCCAGTAACGCTTAAAGACATTTGGCCAAGCGACGAAGAAATTGACGCTATTGTAGCGAAATCGGTGAAGCCAGAGCACTTCAGAAAAGTGTACGAGCCAATGTTCGACCTTAGCGTTGACTACGGAAAAGACATTAACCCGCTTTATGACTGGCGTGAAATGAGCACCTACATTCGTCGCCCGCCTTACTGGGAAGGCGCGATGGATGCTGAGCGCACCATGAAAGGTATGCGTCCACTGGCTATTTTGGGAGATAACATCACCACCGATCACTTGTCGCCTTCAAACGCTATTTTAGCCAGCAGCGCGGCAGGTGAATACCTCCACAAAATGGGCTTACCGGAAGAAGACTTTAACTCGTACGCCACGCACCGTGGTGACCACTTAACCGCACAGCGCGCTACCCTAGCGAACCCCAAAGTGTTCAACGAGATGGTGCTGGAAAATGGTGAAGTGAAGCAAGGTTCACTGGCGCGCGTTGAGCCAGAAGGACAAGTTATGCGCATGTGGGAAGCTATTGAAACCTACATGAACCGCAGGCAGCCACTGATCATTGTTGCAGGTGCTGATTATGGTCAGGGTTCATCGCGTGACTGGGCAGCTAAAGGTGTACGTCTAGCAGGCGTTGAAGTAATTGTGGCAGAAGGCTTTGAGCGTATTCACCGTACCAACCTAATTGGAATGGGCGTGTTACCGCTTGAGTTTAAACCGGGCACAACCCGTAAAACGTTAGAACTAGATGGTACAGAAACTTACGATGTAAGCGGCGAACCGTCACCAGGTGCAACGCTAACACTGGTAGTGAACCGTCAAAACGGCGAGCAGCTAGAAGTGCCCGTAACCTGTCGCTTAGATACAGGTGAAGAAGTCTCTATTTACAGCGCAGGCGGTGTATTGCAGCGCTTCGCAAAAGACTTCTTGGAAGCTGAAGCTAGCTGAGGGAAAAAACATGACAAAGTATGCGCCACAACTTCGAGTACCGGCTACCTATATGCGTGGCGGTACCAGTAAAGGTGTGTTTTTTAATTTATCTGACTTGCCAGAGGCAGCACAAAAGCCGGGTCCGGCGCGCGATGCCCTGCTTCTTCGTATCATCGGAAGCCCAGATCCATACGGTAAACAAACCGATGGTATGGGCGGTGCTACTTCAAGCACCAGTAAAACCGTGATTTTGAGTAAAAGTGAGCGTGAAGGTTACGATGTCGACTACCTGTTTGGACAAGTGGCTATCGACAAACCTTTTGTAGACTGGAGCGGAAACTGCGGAAATCTTACCGCAGCGGTTGGTGCTTTTGCTATTAGCAATGGTTTAGTTGATGAAAGTAAGATTCCGGAAAACGGCATTGCCACCGTCAACATTTGGCAGGCGAATATCAACAAAGCCATTATTGCAAAAGTACCAATGACTAATGGTGAAGTACAAGAAACCGGTGATTTTGAGCTAGACGGCGTTACTTTCCCAGCCGCAGAAGTAGAAGTGGCCTTTGTTGACCCAGCCGACGGTGAAGGCGCTATTTTCCCTACTGGACGCTTAGTCGACACACTGGAAGTCCCAGGCGTAGGTTCACTTCAGGCGACTATGATAAACGCGGGTATTCCGACTATTTTTATTAATGCGGAAGATCTTGGCTACACAGGCACTGAGCTGCAAGACGACATTAACAGTGATGCAGAGGCGCTTTCGAAGTTCGAAGCCATTCGTGCATACGGCGCGGTTCAAATGGGGCTAATCAAAGATGTCGGTGAAGCTGCAAACAGGCAGCATACACCTAAGGTTGCGTTTGTCGCCTCTCCGAGAGGTTATAAAGCGTCAAGCGGCAAAGATATATTAGGTTCCGACATAGACGCACTAGTACGCGCGCTTTCTATGGGGAAACTTCACCACGCCATGATGGGCACAGCAGCAGTAGCTATTGCCGCCGCTGCTGCCATTCCAGGAACCTTGGTGAATATTGCCGCAGGTGGCGAAGACAGAGAATCGGTGACTTTTGGGCATCCATCAGGAACACTTCGAGTAGGCGCGAAAGCCACTTTTGAAAATGACAAATGGCAAATTGAGCAAGCTGTAATGAGCAGAAGCGCCCGTGTTTTGATGGAAGGTGCAGTGCGCGTGCCCGTCGAGCAAAGTTAGTAGCGCCTGTCTAAACAATAAAACATTAGATAATCCTTATTTAGACATAAGTATGAAACGCCCTCTCATTGAGGGCTTTTTTACGTTTTATTGGTTATTATCAAGAGTCAAATGCCTTGAGTAAATCACATGTATAAAGTTCTTGTAGTAGAAGACAGCTTAACTGTCCGTAAGATCGTTAATAAGCTTATTGAGGATAACCCTCATTTTACTTGTGATCTATGTGAAGACCTCGCTGAGGCCAAAAGCGCACTTGAAAGCGAAACAGAATACCTTGCTGCCATTGTCGATCTAAATCTTCCTGACGCCCCCAATGGTGAAAGTGTTGAGCTTGCGCTCTCCCATAACGTTCCAACCATAGTGCTAACCGGCAATTTTGACGAATTCACTCGTGCCCAATTACTCGACCAAGGTGTACTCGATTACATTACGAAAGAGTCTCGTTACTCCTACCTACAAGTTTCTAAATTAGTCGACCGCTTAAGAAAAAACCTAACCACAAAAGTACTTGTTGTAGAAGACTCTAAAACCAGTCGAAATCATATTTGCTCGTTACTTCGCAAGTTTCAGTTTCAAGTACATGAGGCCACCGACGGTTTAGAAGCACTTGATTTACTTGAAAAGCATCGCGATATAAAAATGGTGATAGCAGATCATAGAATGCCCAATATGGATGGCTATGAGCTCGTTAAAACGATTCGCCACGAAAGGCGGATGCAAGATTTAGTCTTTATTGGGCTTTCTGCCACTGGTGACAGCGTGCTTACCTCTAAATTTATTAAAAGCGGCGCTAATGACTTTTTGTCTAAGCCGTTTTATCACGAGGAATTTTACTGCCGCGTAATGCAAAACCTTGAGTCACAGGAAATGATTCAAACCATTCGAGATTCGGCGAACTTAGACGCGTTGACGAAAGTGTATAATCGACGTTTTCTACATGAAAAAGCCGAAGAGTTATTTGCCAACAGTACGTCTAGAAAAGACGTGATTGTATCTATGATTGATGCTGACAACTTCAAAAGCGTGAACGATACGTATGGCCACAAAACCGGTGACATGTTATTGCAGGAGTTCGCCGCGTTACTGAAAGATTACTTTCCTGACGACCTAATTGTGCGCTACGGCGGCGAAGAATTTACCGTAGTATCGGTAAGGCCGCCCAAAGTGTATCTATCAGCGCTTTCTGCATTTATGGATGCAGTTCGCACTACGCTGTTTACCGGCCACAAATTTAACATTACGTGCAGTATCGGCGTAAGTACCGAAGAGCACAAATGTTTAGAGTCGCAGCTAGAAAAAGCCGACGCGCGCTTATATGAAGCTAAACATGCTGGCAAAGATCAGATTATTCTGAGGGACTCAGTTTTACGCAAGGGAGAAGCTTAAAACTCTGATGCTATTGCAGCCAACCAGGTAACAAATAGCAAAATACCACTAACATGCAAAAGTAACTTACCAACAGCACGGCAATAGTCCTGCCTGTAAGTACACTAACAGCACCTTCTCGGTTGGAGGCAATAGTATTTGCCTCGCCGCTTGGAACAAGTATCGAAAGAATAATCGCAGGTAACACTGTTCCAATAAAACCTGTTACGTTCCACCAAAACCAAAATACGTCATCGACAAAAAATGCGAAGGTTAGGTTGGTTGAAACGCCACACAAAAGGCCAAGGTTGACGTGCTTAGCGCCTACATTTTTCGTTAAAATTCCAAGTAAAAAAACAGCTAAAACAGGGCCAAAAAAGACAGAGCCCACCTTGTTCACCGCTTCTATTACGGTAGGCGCAATATCGCCAGCATTGAGTGAAAGCAGCAAAATAATCACCCCCCATATCAGCCCCGCTAGTTTGGCGTTGCGAAGATAGCGTTCAGATTTGGCTTGTTTTCCCTTCAACTTGAAATAATCTTCCAGTGACACAGCTGCAAGGGAGTTGATAGCAGAACTCAGTGATGACATAGCTGCAGCAAGAATAGCGACCACAAGCAAGCCGATAAGCCCATGAGGTAAATAGTTAAGAATAAATACCGGCATAAGCCAGTCTGGATTATCTTTAGGAATTTGAGATAGCAAGTTAGCGTCGTTGAACGCTAACGTGCCTATCACCAAGCCCGCTAAACAATATAGAAGTGTTATTGGAAACCTGAAAATGCCGTTGGCTAGCATTATCTTTTTTAGATCGCTTTCTGATCTAGCTGACAGTGCTCGTTGCGCTTCAGATTGATCGCACCCATAGTAAGAGGCATAAAGGATAACGCCTCCTAATACCATAGGTAAAAAGCCGAAGCCGTCTCCATTAAAACCTAGAGAAGAGAGATTAAGGGTAGAAACTCGTTCGCTAGGAAGTAATTGTAGAAAGGATGCCCAACCGCCCAATGCGTTAAGACCAAACGCAATACAAATTGCAGTGCCCATTACAATAATCACCATTTGAACAGCGTCACCGTATACAACGGCTCTCATGCCGCCCTGCAAGGAATACAAAATGGTAATAACACCAATGAGTAAGATTGCCTGCGTGGATGAAACCTGCATGGTTCCTTGCAATATAATGGATAGCGCGTAAACCATTATGCCGGTAGCAAAGGCTCTACTGAATTGAAATACAACAGTGATACAAATACGGGTAGAGATAGAGAAACGACGTTCAAGGTAGTCGTATATACTCACTACACCACTTCGGTACAGGGTTGGTAATACAAGGGTAGCGAGTAACAACATGGCCAAAGGCACAGCAAGTTCGTAAGAAAGCCAAATTAGCCCGCCACCCTCGCGAAACCCAACAAACGCCGGAGCCGAAATAAAACTAACCGCCGAAAGTTGAGTCGCCATGATGGATAGCAATAGCGGCTTCCAACTTAAGCTTCTGCCAGCTAAAAAGTAGTCTTTCTTCGACTGCTGTCCTCGCAGACTAAAACCAATGATAAGTAAAGTAATGAGGTAGATCGCAATAACACTGTAATCAAGAATATCCATATAAACGCAGGGTTGTGTAACTTAATACCTACCTTTACACAAACTCGCGCTGTTTGCATAAAAAAACAGTGTATAAAAACAGTACTTAAAACAGTGAATAGAAAATAGCGCTATAAAAGTGCCTTACATTACATCCAAGACTTTCTCGTCGACTCCACCTCAAATAACACGCTGTCTGCTAGTTTATCGACGTATTCCTCTGGTAAAAACGGTACTGTCACCGCGCCTGAGGCCAGCACAAATTTTATCGTGGCAAGCTGATTACGCTTCATAAACACGCTTTGCTTAATAATTACTTGCTGTACTTTATAAGGTTCGAAACACTGATAGTCGACGCCTATTCGACCTTTTCTTATGTAAACGTACTTATTATCGTAGGCTATCCCCCATCGCCACCACCTGAGTGTAAGTATAAGTGCTATTGCACTAAAAGCGGCGAATGCACCAACCATAATGTCTAGGTGGGACGAGACGGCGCCAATGGTGAATAAGATGGCAAATGGCACTGCCCATGCTGCAAGCAACCAAAAGCTTATAAAGCGTTTGCTGATAACCTGATAAGGCTGACCACGCAAATCGCAACCAGGCATAACCTCTTGGCTAAGTTCAAAGGCTTCGTTTTCGGTTACCGATGGCACAATAAGCTTATTTGGCGACATCAGTTCTTGCATTTGCTGCCCAGCCGTAGAGTTTTGCTCAAAATACAAATTGACCCGCTTTAGTATTTTATCGAGCCAATCTTGCTTCGCCGTAATCATTTGGATGCGTGAAGCACGCATGCTTACTTCCAGCTTATTGAGCAAGCCGCTGCGACGGATATATCTGTCTCCCGATCGTGAAAGCGTATAGCCATAGAACGTGAAAAGAGCGCCGCCTACGCTAAGTAGCGCCACTAACGCCATAAGCATCATTAGGATAACGAAGGCATACAGTCCAAATTGCCACCAAGCTACCGTTTGTTCACCGACCAGCTGATTAAGCTGCAAGCCCTTGTCGGCTAACCACTCTGACACTAACCCAAACACATCGTCATAAAAAGGCGCGGCGGCCCCTAATATGATCCACACGCGATTATTGGTGATACCATGAATAATGATGTCTTTCACAGATCGGCGATTTAATACCTCTTCATTTGAATGGGAGGAACCTACCGCTTTATCGCGCGTTCGTGGCGTGGAAAAAGACGAACTCTGCTCGTCGGATAAATCTTCGTCTGGCAAACAATCCAGGTCACCTTCATCGTGATGCGCTTTTTCATACAACACCTGCTTTTTCAGCGCTTCAGCATAGTCTTCTGGCACCGCCACTATTTTCGCTTCTTCTTTACCGCTGCCCGCGGTATCAAGCACCACTAACGCGTACCCAAAAGGACGATAATAAAAAGGGCGCTCTATCTTAACGTTTTGAATACGCCACAGAGGCAAGTTGGTATAGCGGCGCTGAAACACACCATGGTGAATCTCAACGTGCTGGTTGTGCACGCGAAACTTGTACATTAAAAAGCTTATTACGCCGCTACTACTGGTAGTTAAAAATAAGATCCCGGCACCGATTAACACTTCAGGCGACAGCAGATTATCCCAAATATTAAACGATATGGCTAAGGCGGGAATGGTGTAGATAAGTACTTGTGCCGAGGCGGAAAAGTTGCGAATGGTAAAGTACAAAATAGAAATAAGAGAGAGACGCTGCCACGCATCACCCGTTTCTACTTTAAGCTGTGGTTCTGCAATCCCCGTGCCCTGAGTTTGAGGGTGAGGCGACACATCGACATCTTCATTGACCTCGAAGTCACCTGCCCTGGCGACTTCAGGCGTCTGATTTGAAAACGATTCAGGCGCAGTCATTAGCGAGCACCAATATCTTTGTGAGCAAGAATAAACTCACGTAACTGCTCAGCTCTTTCAATACTTAGCCCAGGTATTTCAAAGGTATGCATTTCACCACCAGCCGAAAATACTTGAAGGGAAGCAAGACCCGCCCATCTATCGAACGGCCCGCGGTTAACTTCAACGTGCTGAACACGCAATATAGGCTGACACGAAAGCTTTCTAAAAATTAGCCCTGACTGCTTACTGATATCTTGCTCTCGAATCGCATAAAATATGCGTACATCAGCAAAAAAGTGGTACAGCGTCCATAGAGAGCCTACAGCGACGATACCAGCAACAACATACGGGTAGGCTCGCAGCAGTCCTTCTGGCAATGACCAAAAGCTTTGGAAACGCAACGCAGAAGCAATACCTATTAGCACTGAGGCTATCAATCCAATGGAGAGAATATTTAGTGTCCGGTACTTTTTGGATATAGGCAGTAATGCGAGCGTTTGAAGTGAGGGAATTTCCTGAATACTAAGTTGGTTATTTGAAAATACGGTCTCTTGTTGTGCGCTTATTGTCATCACATTAATTCCTTTTACCACTGAATAGATATAAAAAGCCCTCCGCCTTTTTGAGAGCCATCTAGCTAAGTAACAACGCTGTTCTTAACGTCTACTCTACCGCTATTTTTATAACAAAAAAGAGGGCAAGCCCTCTTTTTAACATTACAAATCAAAGAGCGCGTTGGCCTGACTAGTCGTCAACCTGTTGTTCGTTTAACCAATCATGCAGCGCCTTCATGTCGTGTTGAACCGCCATTTGAAGCTCTTCAACCCAATCGTGCACGTTCTCCCACCATGTAGGATGATCACCTTGTTGGATTTGATTAGCGATACGTTGTACGCGAGCTAAACCAACAGAGCCAGCTGCACCTTTAATTTTGTGAGCCTGTGAACACACTTCGGACTTTTCATCAGCACTTAAGCTAAGCTGCAGTATTTCCATGTATTCAGGCATTTTTTCTTGGAATACTTTAACGCTAGCACGTACCATTTCATCCCCTATGGTATCTACCAACATCTGCAATAAGTCCATATCTAAAATGTTACTTAATGTTTTAGTTGGTTCAGGGCGCTCTACTTCACCGTCTACTTCTAGCGGAGCTGGAGGTGCGTGGAACAGCTCGTTGAACACTTCAATAACCCGAGACTTCTTGATTGGCTTTGCAATCACATCGTCCATACCGTTTTCTAAGTATTCATCGCGCTTTTTAATGACGTTTGCCGTTAGCGCCACAATAGGCGTTTGCATGACTAGGTCTTCTTCGATAATCGTGCTTGCTACATCGAATCCGGTCATATCAGGCAACTGAATATCTAACAAAATTAGGTCGTATTGGTTTTCCCTAACTTTATCGATAGCTTCTTGCCCTGTCATCGCCACATCGACTTTCTGTCCAAGCTTTTCAAGCAAGGCTTTGGCAACCATAACGTTTAGCTCAATATCTTCTACTAACAAAATATTAAGCCCCGTCACTTGAAGCTGTGCGACCTTCATTGGGCTGTTAGAGATTTGCACTGGCAGTACAATCTCAAAACGGGTGCCTTTACCCACGCTACTAGAAACGTGAATTTCACCTTTCATTAAATCGACCATTTGCTTACAAATAGCCAAGCCGATACCTGTGCCTGTTGCTGACTGATGATCGGGGTGATCGACCTGGTAATACATAGCAAAAATTTTATCGATTTCGCTTTCAGGAATACCCACACCGGTGTCTTCAATAATAAAGGTGACGTAAGCTTTATCACCATCAGGTTTAGTTGATGACACTGATAAACTCACGTGCCCCTTTTGTGTGAACTTCACTGCGTTAAACAAAATATTCCACAAAATTTGGCGAAGACGAGTACCGTCAATTTCCACTAAACGGGGTAATGGCTCGTTAATCGTCGTTTTTAGTTCAAGCTGTTTATCTGCTGCAAGCAGTCGGATAATACTGCTTAATTCTTCTGTGAAATCTTTTAACGAGATCGTTTTAAGACTTAGCTCAAGCTTGTCTCTATCCAATTTATCTAGGTCAATAATGTCGTTAAAGATATTACCTAGCGTAATGGCACTTGCGTAAATTGTACTAACCCAGCTAAATTGCTCGTCGCTTAACTCGGTATCGCGCAACATGCGGCTTAAGCCTACAATGCCGTTTAATGGTGTACGAAGCTCATGACTGATGGTCGCGATAAATCGCGTCTTATCGGTACTTGCTTTCGCCGCAGCATTTTCCGCTTGTTTACGCTCTGTCATATCACGACCGAATGACAACAGACCTAAACGATTACCTTCTTTGTCAAAGAAAGGTACGCGCTTCATTTCAAAGTAGCGACGTCGGCCGTCAGCAAAGCGAAGCCACAGTTCCTCTGTAATACTTGCGTTGGTTTCCAATACTTCGTGGTCGCTTGCCACGATTTGGCGGGCTAGTTCTTCTTCGTATACATCTTCTGGCGTTAACCCTAGCAACTCTTGCTCGGTTTTTCCGGTCATTAACTCGGCAATGCGGTTACAGCCTGCAAATCTGCCTTCTTCATTACGGTAATAAATCAAGTCTGGGGAGGCATCGATAATGGAGCGCAAGAGTGTGGACAGACGTCGCGCTTGGGCTTCTTGCTCAGATTTATCCTGAATTTCCTTCTCTAAATCTTTAAACAGCGCTTCTCGCTCTTCTTGCGCTTGCTTACGCTGCTCTATTTCATGGTTTAGCTGCCTTATGTTGCTTTGAAGCTCTCGATTAAGAAAAACATCTTCTTCTCTTAAGCTTTCAAGTTGGCTAACTACCTCTTTCAAGTTGGTACGTGAATTCTCTAGCTGCTTTATTAGTTCACTGAAAAAGTAGAGTACCCAAGGCGCAGATAGCATAGTGAGAATGACTGCACTAATGAAATCGTCGGGTTGGACTTGGCTTCCCATACTTACGCGTATCACGTAGGAACCGCCTAGCGTGAACACCAGCGAAAGAACAACAAACAAAATGCTGAGCTTTAGAGTGCCAAAACGCTGAACAAATTGAGCAAAGCGGATTGCCCAAGAATCGTTTGGTGAATCTGAATGCATGTACGTCTTATTTAATCTTATCTTGCCTGTATCCTATCAGGCTTTAACCACTTCGTGAATGCGGTTTGTGGGAGCGAGGCGATGACACAACTACACGGTTACGATTTAAACGGTAACTTTTCCGTAATTTCGTGGATATGAGCGGTATTAACCCATCCAACTTTTGTAAACGATACTTTCGCCCACTCCCCCTCTTTCTCTAGTACTTTTAATATTTCTCCTTTATTTAAACCATTGTCGATAGTGGCAAATGAAGTACCAGGCCCTTTTCTAACATTAAGTACATTAGCACTTACATTAGCCACTCTCTTTGCGGGTCTAGCCAAATTATGCTGAACCCCATCGTATACATCTCGCTGTAGACCTGTTCCTTTCGATTCGGTTAGCCCCGCCCTACTTTCGAGATGCAATGGGAGTTCTTTAAACTTTTGTAATGGAAAGGCAGGACCAGGATCTACTTTGCGCGAGGGCGCGATCTCCTCATGTCCAACAACCGTAGAGATCTGGTAGCGCTCGCATAGTGTTATACATAGGTCGAGAGTTCGTGAGATTTGAATGTCCGTGTACTTGTGCCAATAGCCAACGGCACGCTGGCTACTGTTCCTAGCCTCGAATACTTCGCTCTGTTCATACACTTTGCCGAACCAACTCTCATAGGTGCCATCACTTTTTTCCTTTAGCTGGCCTGCATTATCTAGTTCAATGCCTATAGAGTATTTGTTTAAACCACTACGCCCCTCAAAGTGACTTGCGCCTGCATGCCATGCAATCTTATTCGTTGGCAGCATTTGTACGATGTTACCGTTACGTCCCACGACGAAGTGAGCAGACACACCGCTATTTGGGTTGGTCAACACGTTTACTGATGACGCTAGGCTACTACCAGCGGTGAAATGGATAACGATAGTATCAGGACAACCCTCTTCAAAGAGCCCTGAGGTATTGGGAGATGGCTTAAAACTTACGTCTTCACCTGTTACTAAATGCTCTTTAATAACAAAGGTGCCGTTGGGGCTAGCCTGTAATGCTGACATTCGATAATCCTCTCCGGCTTGGCAACATGTGCTTTCCGTGAATTTTTATTCTCATACATGTGCATACGCACTCGTGAAAATTACATGAATGTACTATCAAGTATCACAGCTTTAAGCTCCAACCTTACATCCGGGTGATTTTTAACCAATATAGCAAACTACTTATATGAGTGGAACCGTAGCTTTACATTTTCATAAAAATACAAACAAACAGCCATTGACAACATAAATCCACAAACTTAAAGCATAATTATTCACCTTTGAAATATAAATGAGAACCAATATCATTTAATGATAGAAAATTATTCACTTTTATTAACTGATAACATTTTTGTTACAAACTTAAAATACGCCATTCAAATCAATGATTTTAAAAGATTTAATTAATATTATACTAATTCTCTATAAACCTGACATTTTTAGCGTTTGATTTTATTTTTCAATGTGGGTATTTTGTACGGCCCGCACAGCAATAATGCATAAAAATGCGGAAACGACTGGAATCCTCTAATAATAAATAACGACAAGAAAGGCGCATGCCGCGAGCAATACCGCTCGCAGGTTCAAAAGACGTCTAATAATGTTGTGATACGCAAACCTAGGCGCATCTACACGCAACGCATACCTTGCCCAGTCAAAAGGTTGAAGGAGTTAAGAGATGAGTTTATATAATCCCAATGATTCCCGGGACAACTGTGGGTTTGGCTTAATTGCTCACACTCATGGGGAAGCCAGTCACGAATTGGTAACTACTGCTATACACGGTCTTGACCGTATGCAGCATCGTGGCGGTATCGCCGCCGACGGGAAAACCGGTGACGGATGTGGTTTATTACTACAGAAACCGGATGCGTTCTTCCATGCAATCGCCGAAGAAAATGGCTGGAAACTCAGCAAAAAATACGGCGTGGGCATGATTTTCTTAAGTCAGGACCCGGTACTTGCGCAAACTGCGCGTGAAGTACTTAATGAAGAACTAGAAAAAGAAACACTTTCAGTAGTGGGTTGGCGCGAAGTGCCTGTCGACCGCTCAGTACTGGGTGAATTAGCGCTTACAGGCGTTCCACAAATCGAGCAGGTTTTTGTTAACGCTCCAGCAGGCTGGAGAAAACGCGACCTAGAGCGTCGTTTGTATATGATCCGACGCCGCGCTGAAAAGCGACTAGAAGCAGATCCAGATTTTTACGTAGCATGCTTGTCAGGCTTAGTAACTATCTATAAAGGCTTGGTAATGCCTAAAGATTTACCTGCCTTTTATCACGATCTTGCCGATGAGCGTATGCAAAGCGCAATCTGCGTTTTCCACCAACGCTTTTCAACGAATACACTACCACGCTGGCCGCTAGCCCAACCTTTCCGTTTCCTTGCGCATAATGGTGAAATTAACACTATTAAAGGTAACCGCGACTGGGCAATGGCACGTGCCGCTAAGTTTTCAACGCCGCTTATCCCCGACCTTAAAGATGCTGCACCTTTTGTAAATACTGAAGGCTCAGACTCATCGTCACTGGATAACATGCTGGAGCTATTCCTCGCCGGTGGTATGGATTTATTCCGCGCCATGCGCTTGCTTGTTCCACCTGCATATCAAAATAACAAAACCATGGATGATGACCTTCGTGCATTCTACGAGTTTAACTCGATGCACATGGAACCATGGGATGGCCCTGCCGGCATCGTATTAACGAATGGCCGTCATGTTGCCTGTAACCTAGATAGAAATGGCCTACGTCCCGCACGTTACGTTATCACCAAAAATGGGTTTATAACTCTTGCCTCAGAAGTGGGTATTTGGGATTACGAGCAAGCTGACGTTATTGAAAAAGGCCGTGTAGGTCCAGGTGAAATGCTTGCTGTAGATACTTACACGGGCAAAATCTGGCGTTCTACGGAAATTGATGACGACTTGAAAGCGCGTCATCCATATAAAGAGTGGCTAGAAAAACACATTCGTCGTTTGACCCCTATCGAGCAGCTTGATGCCTCGCTAATTGGCAAACGCGTGTTTGACGATGATGCCATGGCGGTATATCACAAGCTACACGCCTACAGCTACGAAGAAATTCAGCAAGTGGTTAAAGTGCTTGCAAAAGACGGTCAAGAAGCCGTTGGCTCAATGGGTGACGACACGCCAATGGCGGTTATGTCTTCGCGCCAGCGTACCGTTTACGATTACTTCCGTCAGCAGTTTGCGCAGGTTACTAACCCGCCTATCGACCCGCTACGTGAAAACCACGTTATGTCGTTAGCAACCTGTATTGGCCGCGAGCAGAACGTCTTTAGCGAAACTTCAGGTTACGCTGACCGCGTGTTGTTCGACTCGCCTATATTAATGTATACCGATCTTAAGCAGCTACGTGAATTTAACCCTGACAACTATTATTCAGAGGTTGTAGAGCTTCAATACGCACCGCAAGAAGGCTTGAAGAAAGCCATTGAACGCGTGTGCAACGAAGTGGAAATGCTAGTTAAGAATAAACGTGCTGCGTTTGTTATTCTGTCTGACAGAAACATCAAACAAAACCGTTTGGTTATCCCAGCAGCAATGGCAGTGGGTGCGGTACAGCGCCGTCTTGTTGAAAAGTCATTGCGCTGTGACGCGAACGTTGTTGTTGAAACAGCTAGTGCCCGCGACCCGCATCACTTTGCGGTCCTTATCGGCTTAGGTGCCACTGCGGTTTACCCATTCCTTGCCTACGAAACTATCGAACAGCTTTGTGAAAAAGGTGAGCTGGATATTTCTCCTATGCAGGCCACGTTGAACTACCGTAAGGGTATCAACAAAGGCTTGTATAAGATTATGTCTAAGATGGGTATTAGCACCGTTGCTAGCTACCGTAGCTCTAAGCTGTTTGAAGCCGTGGGCGTAAACAACGAAGTAATGAACCTTTGCTTTAAAGGTGTAACTTCACGCATTCAGGGTGCGGGCTTTGATGATTTCCATCAAGACCTTGTGAACCTTAACCGAATTGCATGGCTTAAACGCAAATCTGTAGACCATGGCGGCTTGCTTAAATACGTTCACGGTGGCGAATATCACGCCTATAACCCAGACGTAGTAAGCACACTTCAAAAGGCTGTGGTGTCAGGTAACTACGATGACTATCAGCAGTATGCCAAGCTTGTTAACGAGCGTGCGCCTGCACACATTCGAGATTTACTGGCGCTTAACCCAGATTGCGATCCTATTGATATTGACGATGTTGAAGGGCCTGAGAATTTATTCCCACGCTTCGATACTGCAGCTATGTCAATCGGTGCACTAAGCCCTGAAGCGCACGAAGCGCTAGCGATTGCCATGAACCGCTTGGGCGGTCAGTCTAACTCGGGTGAAGGCGGCGAACACCCTTCTCGTTTTGGTACTGAAAAGAATTCAAAAATTAAGCAGGTAGCGTCAGGTCGCTTCGGTGTAACACCTCACTATTTGGTTAACGCTAATGTTATCCAAATTAAAGTGGCGCAAGGTGCTAAACCGGGTGAAGGTGGTCAGCTTCCTGGTGATAAAGTAAATAAATACATCGCACAGCTACGTTTCTCTGTGCCGGGTGTAACCCTTATTTCACCACCTCCGCACCACGATATTTACTCAATTGAAGATTTGGCTCAGCTAATTTTCGATTTGAAACAGGTTAATCCAACGGCGCTTATCTCGGTTAAGCTAGTATCTGAGCCGGGTGTTGGCACCATTGCAACGGGTGTGGCGAAAGCCTATGCCGACCTTATCACTGTTTCAGGTTACGACGGTGGCACAGGGGCAAGCCCATTAACGTCTGTTAAGTACGCCGGTAGTCCGTTCGAACTAGGCTTATCTGAAACGCAACAAGCCCTAATTGAAAACGGCTTGCGTCATAAAGTACGGGTTCAAACCGACGGTGGTTTGAAGACCGGTCTTGACGTAGTTAAGGCAGGTATTTTAGGTGCTGAGAGCTTTGGTTTCGGTACAGGCCCGATGGTAGCGCTTGGTTGTAAATACCTGCGTATTTGCCACTTGAACAACTGTGCAACCGGCGTTGCTACGCAGGATCAAAAACTGCGTGACGACCACTTCATTGGCTTACCTGATATGGTAATGAACTACTTTAAGTTTATTGCCCAAGAAGTGCGTGAAATCATGGCATCTATGGGTATTGCTAAGTTCGACGACCTTGTTGGTCGCACAGAGCTACTAAAAGTGTTAGATGGCATTACCGCTAAGCAAAACCGCTTAGATTTGTCTCCGTTACTAGCACAGCCTAAAGCTGGCGACCATACGCGCTTATTCTGCTCACAAACGACCAACGCGCCTATCGATAAAGGCGAGTTGAACGCGCAGATGCTTAAAGACGGCCAGCAAGCGGTTGTTGAAGGTAAATCTATTACCCTTAAGTACCCTATTCGCAATACGGACCGTTCTGTCGGTGCATTGCTATCAGGTGAAATTGCCAAGCATCACGGTAATCACGACTTTGAAGATACACCAATTAAAGTAGAGCTTACCGGTACTGCAGGTCAGAGCTTCGGCGTGTGGAACGCTGGCGGTCTGCATATGCACCTTGAAGGCGATGCAAACGATTACGTGGGTAAAGGTATGACTGGCGGTAAGCTTGTTATTCACCCGCCGCGTGATATTTCGTATGACGCCCACGACAGCGCCATTATGGGCAACACCTGCCTTTACGGTGCGACAGGCGGTAAGCTGTTTGCAGCTGGTCGTGCTGGTGAGCGCTTTGGCGTACGTAATTCAGGTGCTATTGCAGTAGTGGAAGGTATTGGCGATAACGGCTGTGAATATATGACAGGCGGTATCGTGGCAGTTCTTGGTCCGGTAGGTGTGAATTTCGGTGCCGGTATGACAGGTGGTTTCGCTTATCTTATGGATGATGGCGACGACCTTGATAACCGTGTTAATGCCGAGCTTGTTGATGTTATGCCTATTGAAGACAAAGCGATTCTTGCTGAGCACTTACGTGGCTTAATCAATCAGCATTACGAAGAAACAGGAAGTGAGCACTCGTTGTCGCTGCTTACTGATTTCGCCGCAACGCTGAAACGCTTTAAGCTTATTAAGCCAAAAACCAGTGATGTGAAAAACTTGCTTGGTCACATCAGTCGTTCAAGTGCTGAATTACGCATTCAGGCTCAGTAGGAGGATTTAGTTTATGGCAAAGAACGTATATCAATTTGTCGATGTTGAACGTATCGATCCGCCTAAAAAGCCGATCATGGTACGTAAACAAGAGTTTGCGGAAATTTATCAGCCGCTAAGCCAATCTCAAACCGAAGGCCAAGCAGATCGCTGCTTGGACTGCGGTAACCCGTATTGTGAATGGAAGTGCCCCGTGCACAACTACATTCCTCAGTGGTTAAGCTTGGCAAATGAGGGCCGTATTCTAGAAGCAGCGGAACTTTCTCATAAAACCAACAGCTTGCCGGAGGTATGTGGTCGCGTATGTCCACAGGACAGACTGTGTGAAGGTGCGTGTACACTGAATGACGATTTTGGCGCTGTTACTATTGGTAGTATTGAAAAATACATTACAGATACCGCATTCAAAATGGGCTGGCGCCCAGATATGTCTGACGTGGTATGGACCGACAAGAAAGTGGCAATCGTAGGTGCAGGCCCTGCTGGTCTTGCATGTGCTGATATTCTGGTTCGTAACGGCGTCAAACCTGTTGTTTACGACAAATACGAAGAAATTGGTGGCCTACTTACATTCGGTATTCCGTCTTTTAAATTAGAGAAAGATGTAATCAAGCTACGCCGCCAAATCTTTACCGAGATGGGTGTTGAGTTCGTACTTAACACTGAAATTGGTAAAGACATCCAGTTCCAGGATTTGCTTGATAAATACGATGCAGTATTTCTGGGCATGGGTACGTACAAGTCGATGCAAGGTGGTTTCGATAACGAACACGTTGAAGGCGTATATGATGCACTTCCTTTCCTTATAGCCAACACCAACCGCGTAATGGGCCTTGAAAAAGATCCTGCTGATTTTGTTGATATGAAAGGCAAGCGTGTGGTTGTGCTAGGTGGTGGTGATACCACCATGGACTGTGTACGCACCTCAATTCGTCAAGACGCTGCGCAAGTAACCTGTGCATATCGTCGTGACGAAGAAAGTATGCCTGGTTCACGCCGCGAAGTTGTTAATGCGAAAGAAGAAGGCGTTGAGTTTAAATTCAACCTACAGCCTCTTGATATAGCCGTTGATGAAAACGGAAAAGCCTGTGGCGTTAAGTTCGTGAAAACTGAAATGGGGCCGCCAGATGTAAATGGTCGCCGCCGCCCTGTTGAAGTAGAGGGTTCAGAGCACGTACTAGAAGCTGACGCGGTAATTATCGCTTTCGGCTTCCAGCCAAGCCCTGCGCCATGGTTCGCTGACTTCGGCATTATGCTTGATGAAAAAGGTCGCGTACGCGCACCTTCTGCAGGTAAGTTTGCTTTCCAGACCTCTCACCCGCAAGTATTTGCCGGTGGTGATATGGTACGTGGTAGTGACTTGGTAGTTACTGCTATCGACGAAGGCCGCAAAGCCGCCGAAGGTATCATGGATTATATTGGCGTTTAACCTTAGCTAACTAAGGCCTGTTGTCCTTTTAAGAAAAGCTCGATGGTACTGCTATCGAGCTTTTTTTGATTGTTAACGCCAAGAAATTAGCGAAGACACCGCTAATACCCCAAGGTTTAGTTGAAGCTAAAAGATTACGCCTATATGATTATCAAAATAATTTAAAATAAGATCGCACATCGGATAAAGGATCTACCTATGAAGCAATTAAACACCAAAAAACTTGTATTTTGTTTAGCGTTAGCCTCGGCGGCAAGCAATACTTGCTTTGCCGACACCATTGCAGTAGATACTTCGAGCAAACAGCGTATTGTGTCTTGCCCTGCAGAGTTTCAACAGGTAAAAATTTCCGATGATGCAAGGCAATGCCAAGCGTTTGAGAAAAATGTTACATCGGTAATGGTCTATCACTCTCCAAGTGCCCCCAGTGAAATGCTTACCGTATATCAAACTGCACACCCATCGTTAAAGACTCATTCTCCTATCAAAGGTCGCACACTTCTCTCTTCTGAAGATAAGGCAGTTAGGGTTGTTATAAGTCCTGATAATTCTGGCTCTCAGGTTGATATTCTGGTCACCTCAAAAAACCAATAAATACTTCGTAAAAATTTGCCAGCAATATCCATTGTTGGCACCCGCTTTGCAATTTCATCAATAACTACTTCATGACAGCAATAAGCGTCATTTTTATGACGCCTATGCCGTAAACAAAGGTCACGCTGCTAAGTCATATTTATTAGACGCAGCTGGCTTTGGGCTACTTCTGTTATGACTTTTTCTATTGATATTTGTGAGGGTTACGATGGAATTGGCAATTATTTTAATGATGTTACTTATTGTCGTTGCACTAGGTGCCATAAAGTTGTCAGACGGTGGAGTCGCTTTTCCATTTAGGCGGAAAGCACAATTATTCACTCCGGTAGAGCATACTTTTTTAAACCTTATTGAACAGGCCATGGGTCGAGAGTTTAGGATAGTGTGCCGCGTACGTCTTAATGATCTGGTTTCAGTACGTCAAACAGCCAACAAGAAGACAGCAAGCCAAGCGCTTAGCAGAGCATCCAGCAGACAACTCGACTTTGTACTGGTCGACAAACAAGATATGAGCCCTGTAATGGCTATCGATTTGGTTCATAGCCAAGGGAAAGAAGGTTACAAAGCGCAAAAGGATTGGTTTGTAACCGGTGCATTAGATGCAGCCGGCGTTCCTCACGCGCGAATTAAAGTAAAATCTGGCTACACCGTCGATGACATTAGGGAATGTTTGGAAAACAAACTTATTCCGTATCGCCGCTTACAGAACAAGATGGCTCAATTGCCAACGCATAACCCGGAGCCACCTAAGCGTCCTACTCGCCCGGTTCGCTCAAGCAGACCAGCGGCTGCCTAATACGATTAATTCGAACTTCCCCTAGCCTTTGTTACTTTCCTGTTTTCTTACTCTCAAATAGCGGTAACAAAGGCATTTTTCTGTCAGTTTCTCTATTTTCCTTATACAATTAGTGCATTCAATAGCGTGTTCACGCTTTTAACTCTCTTAACACCCTCGGTAATGTTATGAAAAAAATTGGTATTTTAGGTGCAATGGATGAAGAAGTTGCGCTACTTAAAGCATCGCTTTGGAACGTAAAAGAAACACAGTGGAAACACCTTACATTCTATGAAGGCACACTCAACGACATTGAAGTGGTGTTGGTTAAATGCGGCATTGGTAAAGTAGCAGCGGCTATCGCTACCACTGTATTGATTGAGCAGTACGCTCCTGATGCAGTGGTTAATACAGGTTCTGCCGGTGGTTTCGATAAAGACCTGAATATTGGTGATTTAGTGATAGCAAGTCACGTTATTCACCACGACGCCGATTTAACTCATTTTGGTTACAAGCTTGGCCAATGTGCGGGGATGCCTGAAGATTTTCGCTGTGATACCGCATTGATGGAAACAGCACGTAGCGCAGCTGCAGAGATTACCTCATTGCAATCGACGACAGGCTTGATTTGCACCGGTGACGCATTTATCGGTAGCGATGAAGCGGTAGCAGAGTTGCGTGAAAACTTCCCTGATATGAAGGCAGTAGAAATGGAAGGTGCGGCTATTGGTCAAACCTGCCATATGCTCGACACACCGTTTCTTGTGATTCGCTCATTATCAGATATAGCTGGTAAAACATCATCAGTGAGCTTTAAAGAATATTTAGATACTGCTGCTAAGCATTCTGCACAGCTCGTTATGGCAATGATCCAGGCCCTCGCAAAATAAGATGTTAGAGGTAATTAGCGACCCGCAATATCAGTCGCTATTAGTACTTTGGCTGGCTATTGCCGTAGATGCCTTGTGGTGCTGGCCCCAAAGTACTCACCCCCTAACACTTATGCGCTACCTTGTTTTGCAAATGGGGCGTAAAGTAGTGCCATCTCGCGATTTCGGTCCATCACAGCACTACATTTCGGGTTCGTTAGCTGCGTTGGTCCTACTTGCGCCTTTGGTAATTTGTGTCGCTATCTTCGTTTATATGGCGCAATACCCCGTTTTCTTTGAAGCAATTGTTCTTGTCGCACTGCTCGATTTTGGCTACCAGCGCCAGCAGTATAAAAAAGTACTGGCAAGTGTAGGTAGAAACAAAAAATCGCTTGCCCGAGAAATGGTCCAAACCATTACCGCACGACAATGTAACTCTTTAACAGATATCGGTATTGCTAAAGCAGCGATTGAGTCGCTTTGGCTTAAATTTCTTTACCTGTATTGCGGCGTTATTTTTTACTTTGTGGTTGCAGGGCCAATAGGCGCATTGATCTATAGATTACTTCTGCTTACGTCGTGGCAATGGCACTACCGCACGCCTGGTATGGAACTCTTTGCCAAACCAGTGCGCAAACTGGTTTATTTACTTACCCTTCCACCCGCTGCTGTTGGCGGCCTCATAACTTTGCTAATTAGCCATCCTATAAAAGCGCTTCGTGCAATGAAACGTTCACCTGAAAAAGATAAAACGTCTCTACTTTTGGCGCTTATAGGTGGTGTGTTAGATGTAAAATTGGGTGGCCCAGCATTTTATGCCAATAAGAAAATCCGATATGCCCGCGTAGGAGGCACAAATGACGTTAAGTATTCTCACATGTTAAAAGCTAAAAACATGGTTACTTTGGCAATGATAGTAATTAGTGCATTTGCTTCTTTAACCCTGTTCGCCATGACCGTTGCGCTATGAAAATGTTGCGTGCACTAGGTGCTTTTTCTTTTTTTCTGCTGTGCTCAATGCCTATTTGCGCGCATGCTAACAAAGCAACAGAGCCTACCGTTGGGACAAGAAAAATTACCAACGAAGAGCAGCTTCCTTTCGGCGGTTTGACTAAACAATTGGATGCGGAACCTTCCGACTTAAAAATAATTAGCCTAGCACCACATCTTACAGAATGGGTATTTAGTTTAGGTTTAGGTTCAAACCTTGTAGGTGTAAGCGACTACAGTGACTATCCAGAAGCAGCAAAAAAAATTCAACGGGTAGCCGATTTTCAAGGCGCTGATATTGCCGCCATAGTGGCATTAGAACCGGATTTAATACTGGCTTGGGATGGAGGAAACAAGCCTCAAGATATCCATAAACTCTCTTCAATGGGGCTTGATGTATTTACCAGCAAGGTTGGAAAAATCACAGATATTGCTGGTGAAATAAAAAGGCTTGGCGCACTTACTAACACGCAAAAAAAAGCCACCCAGCTCACCAATGACTTTCTCAGCGAGTTAAAAAACCTACGACAAAAATACGATATCGAGCCACGTACACCGGTGTTTTACTATTCGTGGACAGCGCCACTTATGACTATTGGCCCCAATGCATGGGGAAATAAACTATTAAATGTTTGTGGGGCGCAAACGCTATTTCACGATAGCCCGATAGATTACCCTCAAGTAGCGGTTAAAGACGTGCTAGTTCGCCAACCCCATGCACTCATTGCCGCCTCAAAGAGTTCACACAAAGACCTAGAAGTATTTTGGCGCGCTCATCGCCGGTTCCTTGATGCACCGCTTATTGTGGTCGACCCGGATGTCACTAGCCGCTTTTCACTACGATTAATAAGTGAACTAAAATCATTATGCGAAGGTATTAAATAAAACGCATAAGCGTTATACTTAAGTCTAAAATATCAGTAAGAAGGTAAGAGCATCATTTCATGCGGATTGTCGTTGCGGGTTTTCTAGTTGTTGTTTGCGTTTCATTATTTGTGTCGCTTCAGTGCACCGCGAAAGCGACGGCACAAGCTTCTGTTGCCGCTTCTCCTTATCTTATTGAACGGGTCGCTAACAACGACTGGCTGCTTATTGATGTTCGCTCACCTAAAGAGTTTGCCGATGGTCACATTCCTGGCGCGGTAAATATGCCCCACGAGAATATCAATGAATATCTTAGTGAGTTGGAAGACCACAAAAACAAACCTATCATTATCTATTGCCGTTCTGGCAGAAGAGCTAAACTCGCCATGAAAGTGCTGGAAGAACTCGATTTTTCTGAAGTTATGCATTTAGAAGGCGACATGTTAGGCTGGAGCGCGGCAGGCATGACAGTGGACAGGATGTAGTCTAGTTGCTTTTCCCTGAAAACCACGCAATGCTCTATAAACCAAGCTCTTAGCTGATGACTGTGTGTAACGCATCCCCTGTGATACACTCGTTTTATTCGACGATTGCATGAAACACCTATGAAAATAGATATTGCTACTCCGGCTATGTTATTTCCGGCGATTTCTTTATTGCTTCTAGCCTATACCAATCGCTTTTTAACCCTCGCGACCATCATCCGAAACTTTTCAAAAGAAGAGAAAGATGACAACACTCAAGCGCAAATAAAAAACCTTCGGTTGCGCATTCAACTTATTAAGCGTATGCAAATAGCGGGGGTGGGCAGCTTTTTTCTTTGTGTGGTCTCAATGTTGGCCATTTATCTCACCTATCAACAAGTGGGAAACTGGGTTTTCGCGGCAAGTTTAGTGTCACTACTATATTCATTGTGGATGTCGGTAAGAGAAATTTTGATTTCTGTAGAAGCGTTAGATGTTCACCTTGATGGGATGAAAAACGCCCCTTATAAAGAAAAAACATGACGCCAGCCACTCAAACGGATCATTTAGTTCAAAGCAATATAACTTACGAGCAGTTAGCGCCTGAGTTTTTTGCAGGCGTGATTTCTCTTGGTAATTACGTACATGGTGACAACTACCTCACTAGCGAGTTACTAGCTGACTACTATGCTAAAAGCTTTGTTGGCGACATTAATGCTAGTTGGGTAGCGCTATACAAAAATAAGGTAGTGGGTTTCAGACTGACCTTCGCACATACTCAATGGAAAATAGATGAATGGTGCAGCTCTTCCCTTTGGCCGGTAGATTCAAATACGGTGTGCTATTTCAAATGCAATACTGTAGACCCCGCTATGCAGGGCTGTGGAATTGGCAGTATGCTATTAAGCAAGTCTATAGAATGTGCGAAAGCGCAAGGTGCAGAAGCGGGTTTAGCGCATATTTGGTTGGCAAGCCCGGGCAATAGTGCATTTAAATACTTCACCAAAAATGGCGGCCAATTGATAAAAAAACACGCCAACAAATGGCGCTACGCATCTATTCACGAGGGCTATGATTGCCCAGTCTGTGAGGGCTACTGTGAATGTGAAGGTGCGGAAATGCTACTACAATTCTAATGCCCAACATGACGTAAACGCTCACAGCCATCTTATTTTATGACCTACGACCCTCTTATTTCCCGCGGCGTTTCATCAATGCTTCCCGCGCCCAAAAGCTACTGGCATGCCACGCATAAGGTGTCAGCACTGCCGCCTTTAAACAAGAAGGTAAATACAGAATACCTTGTTATTGGAGGTGGCTATACCGGCTTGTCTGCTGCAATTACGCTTGCTCAAGCTAAGCAGGACGTTACGCTACTTGATGCAAACTCACTTGGATTTGGCTGTGCAGGCCGCAATGGCGGTTTTATCCTTTCTGGAAGCGGTAGACTGTCATTAAGCGCTATAGAAGATAAATGGGGTCATACAGTCGCCATGGGCATGAAGGACGAGTTTAACGGTGCCGTAGATTTGCTTAAAAAGCGTATTGCAGACTTTGATATGCAGGTCGATTTAGTAGAAGGGCCTTATTTAAAATTGGCCCATAACGTTAAGCAAGCAGAGCAACTATGCGCCAGTGCTAATCATCTTGCATCTAACTTCAATGTACCAAGCACTACCCTCTCTTCAAAAGACCTAACAGCCCGTTTTGGTATAGAAGGGGCTTACAGTGGCGTCGAACTTGAAGGCGCGTGTTTACACCCTTTAAAACTAGCAAGTGAATATGCAAGAGTCGCTAAAGAACTTGGTGCCACGCTTTTCTACGACTCACCTGCCATTCGTATTGAAAAGCAAAAAACAGGGTTCCTTGCCACCACGCCAAGCGGCTCAGTATCAGCTAAGCATATACTCATTGCTACTAACGCCTATACTCCAAAACGCTTTCACGAGAGCGTAGACAATAAGCAATTCCCCGTACAGTCGAGTATCTTTGTTACCGCTCCTTTGAGCAATGAGCAACGTGCTTCGACAGGGTTGACCACCCCCATGAGTTTTATGGATACGCGGATGATGAAATACTACTATCGCGTATTACCAGATGGTCGATTGTTATTTGGCGGTCGTGGTGCCGTAAAAGGTAAAGATGCGAATAACGCTAGAGAGAAGCAGCGACTCTATAACGCCATGGTAAAAAGCTTTCCAGCACTTAAAGGTATCGCCATGGACTATTTTTGGAGTGGTTGGGTGAGCGTGTCAATAGATAGCATGCCACGTATTTTCGTAGACAGTGAAGCGAGCAGTAATAACGCAAACCGTTCTGCTTATTCTATCGGTTATGCTATGGGATATTGTGGTTCAGGGGTTTCCTTTGCCGCTTTTGCCGGACAGCGCCTCGCTCAACGAATGATGGGCACAAGCGACGTCGATTTATCTCTTCCTATTTATCAATCGCCGCTTAAAACATACCCGTTTCCCAAGGCAAGAAGACTAGCGCTGCACGGTTTATATCAGTGGGCTAAAATTGCAGAGCGTTAGTCTTAGAGAGTTTTGCGGAAGTCTGCCGTTTTGACCATTGCACACTGTTTATTATTTAGGCTATGTTAGTATTCTAATCACTGACGGAGCCACCTCATGTCATACATCGATGCCTTTGCTGTAGCCGTTCCCACTGAAAATAGAGCGTTATACATTGAACACGCCAAACTCGCTGGTGATATTTTTAAAGAGTATGGTGCCATTAAAATTCTTGAAGCTTGGGGTGACGATGTACCCGATGGTGAAATAACGTCTTTTCCTTTAGCGGTAAAAGCCAAAGAAAATGAAACTGTGGTGTTTTCCATTGCGTTTTGGCCATCAAAAGAAGTGCGTGACACCGCATGGCAAAAAGTGATGGAAGATCCCAGAATGCAGGAAACCGAAAACCCCATGCCTTTTGACGGTAAACGCCTTATTTATGGGGGCTTCGCTCCTATTCTTGAATTATAAAGGTACAGCTCTTAGCTATTTCATATCGTCTATTTTCGCCAACGCCGACGGCAAATCGGCGTTTAACTTTTTGTACCTGCGGTATACGATAAAAACGACCACGCTGTTTATCAAAAGCTGTGTTCCCCACAGCGTGAAGGCATTAAACATCAGTACATTAAAGACGGCGAGTGCCAGCAATCCACACCAGAGTATCGTGCATCCATACAAACTGACTTTCCAATAGTGTAATTGCTGTTTCAATTGAGTTTGTTTAAAAGACAGCATCGACTGCACATCTAATGTTTCGGTTTTCCACTGCTTTTGTCTTACCCAATATCCCCATATTCCAAAAGCAGCAGGAATAGGAGTAAGTACTGAAAAAAGTACAAATTGATAGGTAGTCAATGGCTCAAACAGCACTAATGTTAAGCACCACACTGACACCGCTAGTCCGAGAACTAGGTCGAGAATCCCTTTGGCTTTAAGTTTAAACCTAGCCTTCTTGGTTTCTTTTATCAGTGCATTTGTATCCACTGATGGCGTTGCCTCTTTATACGCACTTTGCCACTGTGCGAGCTGCTTATCTAATTCACTCATGCTCGAACGGTTAATACTCACATTTGATCCTTCTTCACTCATAGCTTTTGCATGATCGCTCATGGCTTATTTATCCTCGCTCATGGCTTTTTATCCTCGCTCATGGCTGTTGTCCCATAATCTGTGTTAACTGTTGACGGGCGCGACTGACACGTTTAGCGACGGCACTCTCTTTAATACCTAACATATTGGCTATTTCCAGCTGACTGAAACCTTCTAAAAGCAAAGCCAATACCTGTCTGTATTTAATTTCTAGCTGACGTAAGCTTGTCATGAGGTCCATCGCATTCTCTTGTAACGTCGCATCACGAGATGAAATAGCGCTGGTTGTGTAAGAAGAATCAAATTCTCCCTCGTGAGTGAATTCTTGACGCCGCTGCTCTTTAATCACGTGGTCAACTGCCTTGTTATGCGCTACTTTGGCCACAAACGTTTTCACACTTGCCTCTCCACGAAAGCCACTAGCCTCCTCTTTTGAAGTTCCTTCAAAAGCACGCCAAACCGCCAGTGACATTTCTTGTATCAGTTCGTCTTGAAGGGATTTATTGGCTTCAAACGTTGCTGCAATACGCGCCATGAGCGGCGCATATTCACTAAGCAGTTTTTCTATTTGAATGGTTTCTTTCACTGCATTTCCATTTTTATTATTTTTAATTCCGCGCTTTAAGTGAGCAGTTGAATTACTCTTCGTAGCTGATTAGCGAAATAAGCGCTGGTAAGCAACAAAGCACATACATGAAACAATAGGGCCAAACACTAATCCCGACAATGCGAAAGTATAGGGCGCAAGTGCTACTGTTAAGAAAATCATGACACCTATTATCAACATCGGCTTATAAGCGCCAACTACTGCAACAATACTATTTGTAAAAGATGCTGGGATTGAGCGATGTTTTAAAATAAGCAACATAGGTACAAATAAAAGCAATACATTTATTGGAGTTGCCGAACCCATCATTAGCCCAACTTTCCAAGCGGGTACATCTACTACCACACCATTTGCTAACGCCTCCACGGAATCTGCGCCCATTAACATAGCGCCAATTTGAAATTGGATCCACGCGATCACTGGCCCAGTCAAACTCCACAAAGCGACATTTGTCCATGAACGCAGGGTACCTCCCGACAATCTCAGCTTGTTATTTTCTGCTAAGTTGGCAATGGCCAGCCACATTACGGTAGCCAGAAGCGGACCTACCCATTTAGATATACCTAAGCCAATTGGCCCTGCTAGCGCTTGAATGAGCCCCGCGGCAAATAAGGTAACAAAAGAAAGCCCCAATAATTTAAAAGGCGCTTTTACAAAAAGCTGCCACCCCTCTTTCAGCCATGTGAACGCTTCCTTCGCAGGAAGACTCTTGTTAGCTTGGTGGTATGTTGCACGAGTCGAAGTTACCGTTGTCATGTTTTTGTCCTTTGCATTGCGTAAGCGTTAGTATTTAGTTTCACTGTTGTTTCATCCCAGCCTGCTACGCGTTAACTGCTTATCGTAAAGTTGGGTTCATTGATTGATTTTTCCCCTATAGACGATAGCGATTGCAAAAACCTGACAAACTTTTTCAAAAAAAAGTAAGAAAAATAAAAAAACTCAAAGCGACAATGACTTATAAACGTTAAAGCCAATATCCCCACTTTTAAATTTGGCTTGCAGTTTAACTTTGTATGAGTAATTGGGGCCTTCTAAAAAAATAACCGCTCTACTTTCCTCTAGTACTTATATTTCAAGCAAAAAAAAGCCCGCTTAACTAAGCGGGCTTTCAAAACATTTCAAAAAAACATTAGGCTAATGTAATGCGCGCAAACTTGCGCTTACCTACCTGATAAACGTTTTCACCTTTTTCAGTGAGCACTAAACGGGTGTCTTCTACTTTGTCGCCGTTTATTTTAACTGCGCCCTGTTTGATCATGCGCATGGCATCTGACGTTGAACCAACAAGTTTCGCTTCTTTTAATAAATTGCCGATAGCGATGCCTTCTTCACCTAGCGCTACTTCAAGCTCTGGCATGTCATCAGGAATAGCATTTTTCTGAAAGCGTTGAATAAAGTCTTGATGCGCGCCTTCTGCCGCTGCGTCGTCATGGAAGCGTGCAATAATTTCTTTCGCTAGCATGATTTTGATATCACGTGGGTTTTCGCCGTTAGCAACACGAGATTTAAGCTCGGCTATCTCTTCTAACGGACGGAAGCTGATAAGATCATAGTAACGCCACATCAAATCGTCAGAAATAGACATCACTTTACCAAACATGTCGTTTGGCGCGTCTGTGATACCAATGTAGTTGTTCAATGACTTCGACATCTTTTGAACACCGTCTAGGCCTTCAAGTAGCGGAACCATCACAATTGACTGCTGCTTTTGGCCTTGCTCTTTTTGAAGCTCACGACCCATCAGCAAGTTGAAACGCTGGTCAGTACCGCCCAATTCAACGTCTGATTCAAGGGCTACCGAGTCCCAACCTTGCACCAATGGGTATAAGAATTCGTGGATAGCAATAGGCTGGCCGTTGTTGTAGCGCTTCTTAAAATCATCGCGCTCTAGCATACGCGCCACGGTTTGGCTTGCCGCAAGTTTGATCATACCTGCCGCACCAAGACCGTCCATCCATTCTGAGTTAAAACGAATTTCTGTTTTATCTTCATCTAGGATCTTGAACACTTGTTCTTGATACGTTTTAGCGTTTTCTAATACCTGTTCTTTACTTAAAGGCTTGCGTGTGACATTTTTACCTGTAGGATCGCCAATTAGGCCAGTAAAATCACCAATAAGAAAAACAACTTTATGGCCTAGTTGCTGGAATGTACGCAACTTGTTGATCAACACAGTATGACCAAGATGTAGATCAGGCGCAGTTGGATCAAAACCCGCTTTAATGGTTAGGGTTTTGCCGGATTTTAGTTTTTCAATTAAATCCTCTTCGGGGAGTATTTCATCGACGCCCCGTTTAATCTCAGCTAGCGCTGTTTGCCAATCTTTCATTTGTTAATCACACTCTACATAACTGTACATTCAATATTGGCGGGCATTTTACGCGTACAACGGAACCATTAAAAGCTTTGCGCGTCAAAAAACGGATTACAAACAGTCATGTTGTTAAACCCAACAGCTTTGAACGCGAAATTAGTGTATTGAATAAAGCTGAACTGAATGTGAGGGGAGAGGGCTTTCGCAAACACGCGGTAAACCCATCCATGGGCGCTCCGCCACCGCTTCCTTGCGGTGGAGGGTTTGCTCCAGCCCTCCACCTCGCATTCAGAGATATTTAGATAGCGCATTATGTAATTGCGAGTTTAAGAGCTATTGGGTGTAACAATTTGCGCTAACAAAAAAATGAGAAAAGTTGCATTTTTAAGCAACGTATGTGAAATAGTGTTGTGCACATAACATTTCTCAGGTGGGCTGTAGTATGAGAAAGAAATTAGACGCTTCTAAAGCGCTACATTTATATAAAAATTTACCTAAGCAACATAGAACCGGCATTGCTATCGCAAGCTTATTTCTTGGCGGGCTTATCCTTTTGCCGTCGGAGTCTGTAGAGGCTAGCCGTCATCAAGAGGCACATATTTTAGACGCAGGTGTCCGCTACCCTGTAGATCTTAACATTACACCGTCAACCGACGTTTTTTCGAATGAAGAAGAGTCTACTTGGCAAACGTATAAAGTGCGAAGTGGCGATACCCTAGCAAAGCTGTTTAAGCGTGCAGGGTTCACATCCCGCGATGTTTACAATGTGACTCAGGCTGGTGAACTAACAAAAACACTTGTTACTTTATTGCCTGGTGACGAATTATCGTTTAAAGCGAACAAAGACGGTAGCTTTGGCGAGTTAAAGTACAAGCTATCTTCAACGGAAACTCTTTTCGTTCGTCCGGATTCGACTGACGAGAACAGCAGTCTTGTCGCTGAATTAGAAAAACGCGATGTAGATATTCGCTATAACTTTGCGCAAGGTGAAATTCACTCAAGCTTTTGGAATGCCGCGAGAGATGCTGGGCTTACCAGCAACCAAATTATGAATTTGGCAGGTATTTTCGGCTGGGACATAGATTTCGCAATGGAAATACGCTCTGGCGATACGTTCAACGTTGTTTTTGAAGAGCAATACATTGATGGAGAGTTCGTGGGCTACGGCGATATAGTAGCAGCGGAGTTTACTAACCAAGGCGAACAGTTTAGTGCGATCCTTCACGAGGACGGTACTTACTACACCCCGGAAGGGCGTAGCATGCGTAAAAGCTTTTTACGTGCGCCGGTTAATTTCAGATATGTCAGCTCTAACTTCACGAAGGCACGTTTCCACCCAGTACAAAAACGCTGGAAAGCGCACCGAGGTACAGATTATGTTGCTGCGATTGGTACGCCAATTATGGCTGCGGGTGACGGTAAGGTAATTAAAGCCGGATACGATAAATATAACGGTCACCATGTATTCATTCAGCATGGCGAGAAATACACAACCAAATATCTTCACTTTAAAAAGCGTGCAGTGAAGGTAGGAGATACGGTTAAGCAAGGCCAAACCGTGGGCTATTTAGGTAGTTCAGGAATGGTTACTGGCGCCCATCTTCACTATGAGTTCTTAGTAGATGGTGTTCACCGAAATCCTCGTACGGTTGAGCTACCGAAGGCGCTTCCTATTGCTAAGGAAGAGAAAGAAAGGTTTATGGAAATTGCCGCAATACGCCAAGAGCAGCTAGATAATAACAAGCGCATTATGCTTGCAATGAAATAGCGACGACTAAATGGCAAAATATATTGGCCTGATGTCAGGTACTAGCATGGACGGCGTGGACGCCGTCCTGTGCGACATCTCGCAAACGTCTTGCACCACCCTCGCCGCCCATTCAATTCCTTATTCTGCCGAACTACTTACTGCACTCAATGCACTTTGTAGTGAAGGTCCTGATGAACTTAATAGTTTGGCCATCGCTGATAGACTGGTTGCTGAAACCTTTGCAAAGGTCACCTTAGCGCTGCTTGAGAAAAACAACCTACATCCTTCGGATATTACAGCTATTGGCTCCCACGGCCAAACCATACGTCACCACCCGAATTCCGATGTATTGTCAGCACACTTTGCAGAATCATCCATACGCGGCTTCACCTGTCAGATAGGCGATCCTAATACCATCGCTGTTCTTACCGGCATTGATGTTATTGCCGACTTTAGGCGCAAAGATATAGCCCTTGGTGGTCAGGGTGCTCCCTTAGTGCCCGCTTTTCACAATGCAGTATTTGCCAGTGATGATAAACACCGAGCACTCGTTAACATTGGCGGCATAGCTAACGTTTCACTGCTTGCGCCAAAACAAGATGCTTCGCCACCTAAAGGGTTTGATACCGGACCCGGTAACACCTTGATGGATCAGTGGATAAGCCTTCATTTAAATAAAAGCTTTGATGAAGACGGAGCATGGGCTGCGTCAGGGCATTGTCACTCAGGCCTGTTAAACAGGCTCTTATTGGATGATTACTTCGCTTTGCCTGCGCCTAAAAGTACTGGCAGAGAGTATTTCAATATTAATTGGTTAAGCAATGCGCTTGCCGATTACTTCCCTTCTAGTGCAGAGCTACAAAGCGAAGAAAAGAACAATAATTTAGCCCCTAAAGACGTGCAAGCAACCCTACTTTCGCTAACAGGTACTACTATCGCTCAGGAAATTGTAAAGCATTTACCTAAAACCAATCATGAAGGTGCAAAAAGCGAAGTTGTAGTATGCGGCGGTGGCGCATTTAATAAGACGCTCATGGACTATCTAAGCGATGCGTTATGCGATTATGTAGTAACAGACAGCCATGCTCTGGGCATTCATCCACAGCACGTTGAAGGTGCGGCTTTTGCCTGGTTTGCATATGCATATATGAATGATATTCTAGGAAACGTACCTGCAGTTACGGGGGCTTCTAAAGCCACGGTACTTGGAGCCTTGTATAAAAAAGCGTAAAAATGGGCCAACGATAAAATCACTAGCCCCGAATACGTTACTTCAAAAATACTATTTAGCTATTCCCATTTGCATCTTTTTAAGGGCATCTGCGTCTATATCGGACTGAGGCTTAGCGCAGCTCTTTTTAGCGCGCATATCGAAGTAGCCATAGCCACCTACAAGCAAAAAGCATATAGCTGGAACAATATATGACACAACAACACCCGCGCTATCAATAATGGCGGCTTGGAAGAGCGGCATGATAGCGCCGCCGAGAATCGCCATTACAAGGCCAGCTGCGCCTAGTTTGGTGTCTTCACCAAGACCTTCAAGTGCAATGCCGTAAATCGTTGGAAACATTAGTGACAAACAAGCAGAGATAGATACCAATGCGATTACGCCTGCTAAATTGGGAGACTGTGTCATGAAGATACATAGCGCCATGGCAACCAGTGACATGATCATTAATAGTCTAGCTGGGTAGAGGTATTGCATTACCCACGTCATCACAAAGCGAGAAATTAGAAATACAATCATGCTGTATTGTAAGATTTCGCCACCACTCACTTCGTTGCCACCCGTCGCTTTCATTGCATACTGGATAGTGAAGGTCCACACGCAAGTTTGCGCTCCGACATTGAAAAACTGAGCCAATACACCAAAACGGTAATGCCTGTTAGCAACTAAGCGCTTAAGCGATGCGCCCAACTTAACGTCTTCCACACTTGACTCAACCGATTCCTGAATTGGCGCTTTTATTAGGAAGATAGCAACCCAAACTAAAACTAGCACACATGCCATACCTACGTATGGAAGCATTACTGCATCAAGCTCCGCCCCTATCACGTTTTTAAGCTCGCTTGCCGACATGGCGGCACGCTCTTGTGCAGATGCCTGATTCAGGTTTGGCAATATAAGCGTTGCAGCCAAAAACACACCTAAATTAGTGCCAACGGGATTAAACGCTTGAGCTAAATTTAAACGGCGTGTCGCGCTTTTTTGATTTCCCATCGCCATAACGTAAGGGTTGGCTGACGTTTCAAGAATAGATAAGCCACCAGCCAATACAAAAAGCGCAGCAAGGAAAAAGCCGTAAGTCATAGTTTGACTGGCTGGATAGAACAGAAATGCCCCCGCGGCCGCGCAGCCCAGCCCGGTCAATACACCTGTTTTATAAGAAAAGCGCTTGTTGATAAAAGCAGCAGGAATGGCTAAACAAAAATACGCGCCATAATAGGCAAATTGAACCAATGCCGATTGCAAAGACGACATGGTAAATATTTTACTAAATACCTTTACCAAAGGGTCTGTCATGTTCGCAGCCACACCCCATGCAGCAAAGCAAATCGTTAACAATACAAAGGGAATCAATGTGTCTTTGGAAACCAAAGGGGCGTTGTTCTTCATAATAACGGCCTTTCGCTTGTAAAAAATTAGTTAATCAATTTAAGCATCACCCTTTACCCCTGTCAATAAATCAATTTAATTTATTTATATCAAATTTCGTCAAAAATTAGACTTTATATGTAGAAGATCATTAACAACCACTGCAAGACTTTTTTTAAACCGATCAAACAAAAGATAAAAAACATTTAAAAATCAGAATTTTAATAATATAGAAATGCCATAAAGAAATATTTCTGCACGCTATAAAATACTGCAATTTCCCTCCCCCCTCATTTACAAAAAACACACAAATTTTGAAAAACCTATAAATAAACATGGTTGATTTAATTGAGTAAGTTAGTTAAATTTCGTTCAAAAGAAATATATGTTAACGCGGTGTAACGTCAATCACGTCCGATTTATCTAACGTCAACAAAGAGTTAGCAAAGAATGTGTAGATGCCATCAGTCACACGCTCGTAACAAGCTACGGCTGATAAACATTTTTAATTGAGAGAATAACGATGAAAACAACTATAGCTACACGTCGCCTTTCTAGATATAAGAGAGGGTCATACACCACAATACTCGCTGCTACCGTTCTTTTTGCTGCCACCGCGTCAGCATCACAAAGTAAGTTTCAAGAAGCGTTTGACTTTCAAGCAAGTTACACAGGCGAGTCAGCAACCAACATTAACGGTGGTGAGCGCAGAGGTAGTGCCTATGCTGGTCAGCTTTTTGTAGGTGGAGAACTCGACTTAAATACGTTAGCAGGTTGGGATGACACTAAAATTCATATTGCCATGACAAATCGACACGGTAAAAACTTAGCCGAGCACTACATCGGAAACAGCACATCTGTACAAGAGATCTTTGGCGGTCAAAATACCCGTCTTGCACGGTTTACGATTTCTTCCACATTTCTAGATGGCGATTTAGAACTAGAAGGTGGCCGTACTGTAGCGAATATCAGCTTTTTAGGCTCTGAACTTTGCCAGTACTTTCAAACCAATGCTGCCTGTGGGAACCCAACTTTTGTATTTAGAACCAGTAATTTTACTTGGTGGCCGGTTTCGAGTTGGGGTGGCCATGCTAAATACTGGCTTTCACCAAAAACATACCTTCATACCGGCGTGTACGAAGATAATACCAGTCATCAGGACTTAGGCGATCACGGCTTCGATTGGGCGACTAATGAAGCTACTGGCGTTGTTGTTCCGTTCACTCTAGGGTATCAAACTACTTGGGATAATGACGAACTACCAAGAAGATATGAAATTGGCGGTTGGTATGATGGCGCAGACTACACCGATCCTGTCTTTGATGATGAAGGCAACTATGCGGCGCAAACAGGTAATGATTACGCTGTTAGAAACGGTCGCTCGGGTATATTTGCTCGATTTGAACAAACTGTTACTCGCCCTAACCCACTCACGAAAGAAGGGTTAACGCTTTTCGGCGCCGTGCTAACCGGTACATCTGGCGAATTGATTGAAGACTATTATGTCAAAGCAGGCTTTGTACTAAGAGGTACCATGGCGTCACGTCCTGACGATACTCTGGGCTTCGTGTTTACCCGTCAGCAATACAGTGATGAAGCGCTAGAGGATCAGCGTATATTAAGAGCCGTAAACGGCGGGGTTGGTACTCCAGCAAGTAGCCAAACCATGTTAGAACTGAGTTATGGCTATCAACTCAACGACCACGTAAGAATTCAACCAAACGTTCACTACATCATCAATCCCGACCAATTCGCAGAGCGCGACAGAGTAATGGCACTTGATGATGCTATTGTTCTAGGCCTAAGGTTCGACGTCAACCTAGCAGCTTTACTGTAAAGTTTTCTTCCTGCAATACACTCAATAGCGCCTTCGGGCGCTTTTTTACAAATCCAACTCCCCGCTATTCCTGTATTCAATACTTATCTTGCGGCGTTTATAGCGCTAACAAGCGTAACGCTTCATCAACAAACTCTTCTTCGTTGAATAAGGAATACGAATGACAGACTCAGTACTTTTCAGCTCGTTCGATTGGGCAGGTAACACATTGCAAAACCGCATGGTATTAGCACCAATGACAAGAGGTAGAGCGGGCGCCGATCGCATACCCAATAAAATCATGGGCGATCACTATGTTGAGCGTGCAGATGCAGGGCTTATTATCACTGAAGCAACGACCATATCAGAAGAAGGCATTGGTTGGGTTGATACCCCTGGAATTTACACTGACGAGATGGTTGAAGGCTGGCGCTCAATCGTGAACCGCGTTCATGAAGCGGGTGGAAAGATTGTACTTCAACTCTGGCACACCGGGCGCGCATCTCACAGCGACTTTCACAACGGTAATTTACCTCTTTCAGCATCTGCTATCAAAATTGAAGGCGATGAGATTCACACGCCTAAGGGCAAAAAGCCCTACGAGGTGCCGAAAGCCATGACATTTGATGATATAAAGCGCACTGTAGAAGACTACAAAAAGGCAGCTATTAACGCCAAAGCTGCAGGGTTTGATGGCGTGGAAGTGCATGCGGCAAATGGGTACCTTATTAACCAATTCTTAGATAGCCGTAGCAACCAACGCGACGATAATTACGGAGGCAGTCTAGACAACCGATATCGCTTCTTAAGCGAGGTGATGGACACAGTATTGAGCGTATGGGAAAAAGAGCATGTCGGTGTAAGGTTATCGCCAAATGGCGCATTTAACGACATGGGTGCCGACGATTTTCGAGAAACCTTTACCTATGTAGCCCAACAGCTAAATAAACTAGAGATAGGCTATTTACACATAATGGATGGCTTAGCATTTGGTTTTCATGAGCGTGGTGAAGCCATGACATTAGCAGAATTCAGGGCTCTTTTTGACGGTATGCTAATGGGTAACTGCGGCTATACGAAAGAAGAAGCTGAACAGCGCTTATCTGACGGTGATGGTGACATGATTGCTTTTGGAAGACCTTGGATCACAAACCCAGATCTACCTACTCGCTTTAAACATAACTACCCACTAACGTCATTTGACGATCCGTCTGCTTGGTACGGAGGAGGCGAAGAAGGCTATAACGACTTTGATACTTACCGAGAAAAAAGCGGAAAAGACGCGATGACATCGCTGACCTAAACTAGCTCTGGGCAGAGAAAACCGCTCTGCCCTTGTCTGGCGCCCGCTGAATTCTTATCAAACAGTGTGTATCAAACACTGTGCCCCATGTATACGCGTCGCTCTCGGTACTATTCCCAAACCAGGCCTAAACTATGCCTAACTTGCAGAAAGCTGGTGACTTCAGAAGAATGGTTAATTAAACGATTTTTTCCTAGCTGCTAACACGGCAAGTTTTTCCAAGCACGACATCCACGCGAAGTTGTGCTGATCGCACTCTTGCTTGTTTAAAAAGCCCTGTTGAATAAGAACTAGCCTTACGTTGTCTTCCTCGGTCTTTTCGAAGTGAATGTCCACCGATGTCATTATCGACTCTTCCATGTCATCTTCCCACGCCCAGGAAAACGACAGCTGCTCATTCGCTAAAATGGTCACATATTCTCCGGTTAATGACATTTCTATACCGCTGGGATCCATCATTTTGATGCGATAACGCCCCCCCTCTTTAAAATCACTCATAATTTGTGTAACTGAACAATCGCCTGGTGCAAACCACTCTGAAAGATACTCAGGTTCGTGAAATGCTGTAAAGATAAAGGGCAATGATGCATCTAGCGTTACATCAATTTTAAACTCGTGCATAAAGCCGCCTTAGTTATTCAATTTAGGTAAGGGTTTTAGTGTCTTTTTTACTTTATAGCAAAGAAAATCGCTCATCATCGCTAATAAGCTGTGCCAAAAATAAAAAATCCCGAGCCCGCGTAAGGAAAGGCCCGGGAGAAGGAGAACATCCTCAATTTGTTTTATCGACAGTTCAAGACAATTTCTTGAACTAAAAGTGTACCTATGCCCCTTTCATCAGTGAGTCCATACTGGCCTTGCTGCCAAAATGCTGTGAGCTTACTCTCTCACTAACTGATAAATACAAATCATCTATGTCGGCGTTTGCCATAAACTTCTCGCAAAAACCAGGCGCATGAGGCTCTATAAAATGCTTGGCGGCCAGCATAAAGTGAGCAATAAGCTGCTTAACGTTGTCTGTACCCATTGCAATGCGCATAGTCGTCAATTCTATTCCGGCTTTTTTCTGTTCGTCGCCACTGAGTTCTGAATGGGACGTTAACGCGGGGCACAAAACAATCGTATTGTTTTGACCTATGCTTACTTGGTGGCTAAAGGCCGGCTCTAGCGCATCGAAAAAGCGCACAAACACATCGCGAGGTAAGTTTGCCGGTGCCATGTCTACGGTGAATAAAGTACAAGGCCAGCCGTGGGTATGCTGTTTCTCGCGCAAACCTGCATTGCTGTGTTCAGGCAACGCATGACAGTTAACGCGAATTTGGTCGTGGGCGTTGAGAAACGAGGTAAAGACTTGGGTGTTGATTACCTTGGTCATCATACGCTGTTCCAAGGTCTTCATACCGTTTAGTACATCAAAGGCTTTTTCAGAATCTAGGAATGCACCTTTAATGTAGTACACATCCCAGAACATGGTTTCGGACCAGTCTACCCCGTTTGCTGAACTGCCTTTGGGCTGGAACATGCGATGCCCCTCGCCTATCACAACGCCCGCTGTGGTTGCGCCACTACCACACAGATCTTTGGTGTAGCTGTGGATGACATAATCGGGACGCGAGGCTTTGTTTTTATGCTGCAGCGGTTGGTGCAACACAGGCGTAGCCAGCGTAGAGTCCAACATAACTAACGCATTTTGTGCGTGTGCTAACTCACATATTCCGGGTACGTCCAGTACGTAACCATGTGGGTTGCATGGCGACTCTAAATACACATGCATTTTTGCTCCATTGCTTAAGCGTGAGGCATGTTCTGCCCTAGTTTGCTGCATAAATGCGGCAAAGCTTTGCGCGTCGTAACCATCAAACCATGCAATTTGAATATCCATGCGATTGCTGCGAGCGAAATAGTCATGAAGCAGCTGATACACCCCACCATATACGTTTCTAGAAACAATGAGCACATCGCCATGACTCAGCACGTTCGATAAACAGGCATCAATTGCCGCCATGCCCGAATTAAAATTCCACGCCAAGTATTCAGCGGCGTAAGGGCCCGCTTCCATATCTACAATTGCGTTGGCAAGGGAGATGTTGGTAGGGTTTAATAATCGCGAATAAATTTGATGGGTAAACTCTTTTCCTTGAAAAGCATCGTCTACCCATTCAGTACAGGCATACACATAGGTTGCTGTTCTTACCACCACGGGTGTAGCTGAAAAAAGTGCTGTGACATTGTCGAACAGCGGATAGTGCCCTTGCGAACCATTTCCGCTCGACAAGCTTTGGTATGTGGCTCTAAACGGGTTTTGCAGCGTATCTAATATCTTAGCAATTTGAAAAGACAAAAACTTTTTGGCATTGAAGTAGGCAAGTCTGTCTTCTTTATCAAGTTCTTGCAACGTGTTGCTAGTAATATCCCAAAGCTGCATAACGCTGGCCTGAGCACCGTACAAGTGATGAGCCGTATTGGCGAGTGCCTTGCCATAGTCGCTTTCGGCGCTTATGCCGAAATGTGAAAGTTGCTCTTCAACTAACGCCTGCGACGTTTCGGCTTGGGTTGTGTTACGCTTAGGTGATAGTACTTTTGCGTGCGTTACATCAACATCTATTGAATTTTGGAATTTGTTTTCTGACTGCATAGCGATTCCGTTGCAATTTAACTTCAGGTGCAAATACATAACACCAACACCGTTTACAAAAATGTAAAACTTAAATCACATTTTTAGAACAACCAGGTTAACGATAATGCATTCAGGCAGAGGAAAGAAAAGTTTACTTTAGGAGTGTTAGACCAATGACAGCAAGGAGTTCGAAGGTGATTGAACTTACCGTTTTAAGCAATGAGGCTAACGATATTGCAGATGCTCTTCGAGAAAAAATAGCAGATAACGATAGCTTTATCGGGGCCGATGGCCGCCCACTTATAACGCTTAAACAAATCACTACGCGTTCAGAAGATGTAGATACCAAAGACGTCAGAGTAATGCTCGCAGACCCTGATCTCGCTTCTAATATCATTCACAGCTGTGCTGCGCTTACCTGGTGTCAATCAACGTGGGCGGGCAATGCCCCGCTGCTGAATGCGAATAAAAAAGACTACACGCTTACTGGGCTAAAAGGAATTTTCGGTAAGTTAATGCGGGAATACGTTTTTGCCTACTTACTGGAGCATGCCAGAAATACAAAAGCGTTTGAACAAAATCAGCGAGCCGCCCGTCCAAAGTGGGAGGCCTTAAAACGGATACCCTTAAATGGGCAAACGCTGGGTATAGTCGGACTTGGCAGTATCGGGCAAGCACTTATTCCGGTTGCTCACGCCTTCGGTATGCAGGTTGTAGGTCTAACGAGAAGCGGGAAAGAAGTGGAAGGCGCTAATGCTGTTTACACTCCTGACGACATCGAGGGGTTTGCCAGTGCATGTGACCACGTAGTGAATTTAATGCCAGACACGCCCACAACACAAAACATGCTATCTCACGGCTTTTTCAACGCACTTAAACCTCATAGTGTGTTCATTAACGCTGGACGAGGTAGTGCCGTTGACGATGATGCTCTTATACTAGCTTTAAACAGCGGTGCATTGGCTCATGCGGTTTTAGATGTATTTCGCAACGAGCCCCTCGACCCCGCTCACCCATTTTGGCAGCATCCTAATATTTCAGTGACTGCTCACACGGCCGCCGAATCTCAACCAAGCGATCTAGCAGATGTGTTTTTAGACAATGCGCTGCGCTACATAAAGGGCGAGTCGCTTAATTACCAGTTTGATTTTGATAAGGGCTATTAATTGTTTAACAGCCCTTATTTTAGCAGCCCTTTCTAAAGCAGCCCTTTCTGTAGCAAAGTCGGAAACTTGGTTAAGCGTAACTATAGAGTGGTGATTGTAAGTTAGGACAACATTACCTATTTATACCTAATTTAACTACATTTACTTGGCTATGAATTTTGACTAAATCTAACTACGCGGGTCAGTTGCGGTTACTTCAATTCTGTCATGGTGTTTTTCGTGAAACGCTAACAATTGTGGGTAGCCTTTCATGCTGTGTAATTCGCGGAAAAGTACCCAATCGATCATACTATACAAACATATTTCTGGGTAAGTCCATCCACTAAAGCCACCCGCATCAAGCTGCTCTGACAACGTCCCCAATACTGCTTCAATCCGCTCATTTTGAAGTCGGTAATACATTTTATCTTCGCTGATATCAAAATCTGAACGCTTTAGAAGCATAAGCTGAACAAATGAATCATTGGCTGCGTCAATTAACGTTAGCTGGTTCTCTTCTTCCCAGCTTAAGCCATCGTGATCAAGCTTGTCGGCAAGGTAGTTATAAATAATGCGAGAATCGAAAACCATTTGTCCCTCGTCTTCAAGGCAAGGTACTTTTAATGTTGGGTTACGAGAAGCAAGTAGTTCGCGATCTTCACCTGAAAAGATCTGAAGATTTAAAAACTCGTGTTCTGTAGACGCTAATACGATGCGAATACGGCGTACATAGGGAGAAGTGGTTGAGCCATATAATTTCATAAACGCTGTCCTTAACTATGGTCGTTTAGTGAAATCAGTGTAGCCAGAATTTGAAAAGAAAAGGAGGTGTTGTGAAAAAACAACCGACAGGCATACAAAAGAATGCGATGTATGCCTATCGCTTTAACTATAAATAATTACAGATGAAGGGTTTCGCGTTTAAAGCGCACAGCGTGTGCTGCCCCTAAAAGAATTCACTTAAACGCTAAAGCTTGCGCCACAGCCACAGGTAGTGGTGGCATTTGGGTTTTGAACTAAAAACCGTGAACCTTCCAGACCATCTACATAATCGACAATGCCACCGACCAAGTATTGTAAGCTCATCGGGTCGACAACCATAGTTACGCTGTCTTTTTCAACGGTCATATCGCCTTCGTTCACCTTCTCATCGAATGTGAAGCCATATTGAAAGCCCGAACAACCACCACCTGTTACGTATACACGTAATTTCAAATCAGGATTTTCTTCTTCTGAAACAAGGGCTTTCACTTTCGCTGCTGCAGCGTCTGAAAACTCAATTGGCAACGCCGTTTCTACAGACATACCCACCTCTACAATAATCTCGTGCTAACGCACTTTCTGCTTAACCGCAATTATCTAATACTTGCGGATAGTTAGCAATTATTGGGGCAAAAGTTAACGAATCAACCTCAGCCATGAGTTAACAATCAAACCATGAGATAAAAATTAAGCCATGTAATAGCACATGAACCAACTAGTAGCACCTGAATTAACTCTAGTAGCTCTCGAACTATCCAAACTACGACTGTGGCTAACCTGCATTAAAGCGTAAATTTACTGATAGTGTTATCCAACGCTTTCGCCTCTTCATCAAGCTCATTGACCAAACTATAGCTTCTTTCCATACTGCGAGATGTTTCCTCTGCGGTTTGCGAAATGACAGAAATATTTTCGCTGATCTCACCGGTAGCCGCAGATTGCTCCCGTGTTGCTGAAGCCACATGGGTATTGGCTTCGGTTAACTTGCTTACCTCAGCCGATATGTTTGAGAGAGCCTGCACACACGTTGATAAGAACTCAGACGTGGCTTGTGTACTTTCGTTACCTCGCAGAATATCCGCTACTGTGTCCGACGTGCGCTTGTTTAATTCATCCATAAGCTGGCTAATTTCTGTCGTAGACTCGTTTGTTCTTTTCGCAAGGTTTCTAACCTCGTCTGCCACCACTGCAAAACCTCTGCCCTGTTCCCCAGCTCTAGCCGCTTCAATAGCTGCATTTAACGCAAGTAGATTAGTCTGCTCAGAAATGCCTCTGATCTCATCCAAAATAGAAGAAATAGAATTAATACTGCTAGAGAGCTCGTTAACTGAGTTGACCGACTTTGTCATGACACCGCTAAGCTCACTCATGTTTTGCATAGCCTTGTCTATTGTATTGGCACTAGCGCTGACGTTTTCTTCGGTAGTATTAGCGACTTCAGATGCGCCCTGGGCACTGTTTGATATTTCACGTACGGTCAAGTCCATTTCTTCAATTGCTGCAGCTACCGAGTTGGTGCTGTCGGTTTGTCTTGAAGAGTAACTTTGGGAAAGCTCTATTTGTTCGTAAACTTGGGCAGCTATGCCCTTAACGTGCTGTGCACTTTCCGAAACCTGGAGGAACATGGCATGGAGCTTTTCCAAAAATAAATCTATTTGAGCGGATAAAGCGCCAACCTCGTTATCTTCACTGATATTCAAGCGAGCAGTAAGGTCGCCATCCCGTTCGTTTAACGAAGTAACAGCGGCGGTAATAGTATCAATAGGCGCAAAAATCTTGTTCGACAAGAATCTCATTCCCACCAAACCTAGCGCTATGATAACAAGCGCAATGAGTATGTTAGTTAAAACAGCCGTGTTAATGGCTCCGTAAAGCTCATCGGTTGGAACTTCTGTAACTAAATACCAATCCAAGGAATTCAGTTTTACTGCAAGACGTGTTACATCATTGCCAGACACTTCTAGTTCACTGGGATTGTTCACAAATGCACTTGCATTCAACTTTTCGCCACGCTTTAACATGTTTGGGTGCAAAGCAATACTACCGGCGTCGTCAACTAGGTAAACAATGCCACTCTCAGCAACTTTATAAGAAGCTATCAGCTTAGACATGGCATCTAACGATAAACCCACGCCTGCCAGCGCTACGCGCTCACCTTCAATTTTTATCGCATAGTTAATAAACGCCGAAGCAACACCGTTCGATTTGTCGATATCAATAGCTATTTCAAAAGGCTGGCTACTATTAATAAAGGTTTGAAACCAAGCGTCGCTTTGAGGTGTGATCTGGCGATCTATACCATCATGGGTATAGTAATTATTAGAGTTTCCCGACACAACATAAGCACTAATGGCATTACTTTCTCGCTTTATTTCTGCAAGGTGGCTGGTGAGTACGTCAACGCCTTCTGAAGGCTCACCATTTTGCATCCAACGTTTTATGTACATATTGTTAGCCAATGAACGGCTTGGGAGTATTGTACTCTGCAAATCTAATTCAACAGCATTCTTGACCTCTTCAAGGGCGGTAGGTAGGTCTGATGTCTCTACCTTATTAGTAAGAAAAGTTAAAATAGACGTTGCAAATACGGCCGTGGTAATCACCACAGGTACAATAAGCGCGGAAATTAACGCAATGAAAAGCAAACGCTTTAATTGCATATTGATTTACTCCAAATAAAATTAAATAACTATCAACGCTAAGTTTGGCTTAAAAACGCCATACTGCCAGCGCTTGAACAACGCTGTCTTCTTCTTGCGTTCCTAGCTTGTTGTTCCAATACTGATACTCCACCCCAAGGAACAGCCTGTCCTTCACATTGAAGAAAGCCTGACCAGCGTCCCATCGCGCTTGGATTTGAGCCAATACCCACGACTCGACTACAGCGCCAGGTATTTCAGATGTTCTTTCATCGATGTACTCTGCATGTCCTTCAATATAAAATTGCTGTGAATAAAGACTTAGGGGGTATCGCCAAGCAATATCAACCATCCAGCTGTCGTCTTCTTTAGGTGCTCCACCAGCACTGAGTCCCTCGCTATCATCTAAATATGCGGTGACAAGCACATTCAAAAACTGGAAGCCTTCTACGTCGAGATGAAGTTGAATGCCTGGCAGATATTTTAAAACGTCTGACTCTGGCGCCATATTTACGCCCATGACAAAACTGATATCGCTAAGCACGCCACTGTAATTAGCATTAAATAGAGCTTTAGAGCTGAAAGTGGGGTACCACTCTGCGTATAGTTCATCACCGGCGGACGTGCTTGAATAGTCAGCAAAAAAGAAGTTTCCGCCATACTCCCACCCGCTGGCATGCTGGAACGTAAAAATTGTTGTAGTAAGTTCGGTACCCGAGGCCTCGGCAAAAGGCTGATTGAGCTTCCCGTGCTGGATATGAAGCTCGTTTTCACTCCATGTTGCACTATGGGTATTAAGAGAAAAAAGAAAAATTGCCGTCAAAAGAACCAACGAAGAAACGTTGAACTGCATACTTAAATCCTGTTAGCGTAATTTGACAGGTAAGTGTAGACGCTCTTTTTAATTCTGCATGAGATTTCTTAAAAATTAATAATTCGTGGTAAAAACTCTGATATCTATCTGAAATATAGGTTATTTATATGGGCTCTTCTCATTCAAAAACTTCCGCTACCTTGTTTGACGATTTCGGTCGCTCTCGATTTAGTGAGAAAGAAGAATACAAAAATCAGTTAAGTGCATGCCAAGAATCTCTTTTTCATGTTCAGCAGTCCTACTATCACCAAAAAAGACGCGCGCTTATCGTTTTTGAAGGTTGGGACGCATCAGGCAAAGGTGGAGCCATACGACGTATCACAGAGAAGTTAGATCCCCGCTCTGTGAACGTGTTTCCGGTAGCTGCGCCGACAAAAGAAGAACGTGAAAAACACTTTCTTTATCGCTTTTGGAAACAGATCCCTTCACCTGGTAAGCTCACAATTTTTGACCGTTCCCACTATGGACGAGTGCTGGTTGAGCGGGTTGACGGGCTAACCCCGGCCACAGACTGGCAGCGTAGTTATAAAGAGATAAACGAATTTGAAAAAACGCTTAGCGATAATGGCGTTCGCATCATAAAGTTGTTTATGCATATCTCTGCCGACGAGCAGCGCGAAAGGTTTGAAGAGCGCTTACACAACCCTTTTAAGCGTTGGAAGCTCACTGAAGAGGACTTACACAATCGTCGCATGCGCGAACATTACGTTGAAGCTATCAACGATATGTTCGAGAAGACTCATACCGATTATGCCCCATGGCATATTATAAATGGAGAGTACAAGTGGCAGGCGAGAGTTGACGTACTTGAGACCCTTGTTCAAGCATTAAGTGAAGGGGTAGATATTACCCCTCCCCCTTTAGATGAGAAGCTCATTGCTATGGCTTCAAAACAACTAGAGGTTAATGAGGAAAAGCTAAGAAGCACCGATAAAGAATAATCTATTACTATTTTCTATCGGTTATTACCAACTAGTTTTCCGGAAGCGTTACGTTTAGCTCTAGTACGCTGCATTCGTCATTATTATCAAGCTGAACTGATACCTGATCATCCGCGATAGAAACGTATTTTCTAATCACTTGGATAATTTCTTGCTGCATCATGGGCAAGTAATCAGGTTCGGTACGCTTTTTACGTTCATGTGCGACGATAATTTGTAACCGCTCTTTAGCTACAGCGGCAGTACTCGGCTTTTGCTTCTTTTTGAGCAGGTCGAAAATTCCCATTACTTCCCTCCTAGAAGACGCTTAAAGAACCCTTTCTTTTCTGCTTCAAGGAAACGATGTGGAACAGTTTCGCCTAGCAGACGTTTGACAGCATCAGCATAAGCTTGTCCTGCATTCGCCTCTTCGTCAAGAATAACCGGCTGCCCTTGGTTTGACGCTTTAAGCACTGACTCTGATTCTGGAATGACACCTAAAAGTGGAATAGCCAAAATTTCTTCCACATCGGCAACGCTTAACATTTCCGCACTTTCTACACGCATTGGGTTGTAGCGAGTAAGAAGCAGATGCTCTTTAACCGGTTCGCCCTTTTCTGCGCGCATCGATTTGCTTTGTAAAATACCTAAAATACGATCTGAGTCACGTACCGACGATACTTCCGGATTGGTTACTACAATGGCTTCATCAGCAAAATAAAGCGCCATTTGAGCACCTTGTTCGATACCTGCTGGCGAATCACAAATGATGTACTCGAAGTCTTTCTTAAGCTCATCTAATACTGCTTGTACACCCTCTACAGTGAGTGCATCTTTATCGCGAGTTTGAGAAGCTGGAAGGATGAAAAGATTTTCTGTTCTTTTATCTTTAATTAGCGCTTGTTTTAGTGACGCTTCTTTGTTGATAACGTTAACAAAATCGTAAACAACGCGTCGCTCACAACCCATGATAAGGTCAAGGTTTCGCAAGCCTACATCGAAATCTATCACTACCGTTTTATGACCTGCTAACGCAAGCCCCGTACTTATTGCTGCACTCGATGTAGTTTTACCTACACCACCTTTTCCTGAGGTTACTACGATAATCTTTGCCATCTATTCTTTCCTATTAGTGCGTACAAAGCATTAAGCTAACGGCTCTATACGTAATGTTTCTTCTTCTAAATACACTTGTGCAGGCTTCTTCCAGCACTCACCCTTTACGGTGTCATGCATAATGAATTGCCCAGCAATTGAAATGAGTTCTGCGTCTAATGACTGACAAAATACACGAGCCCCCGTGTTACCTTTAACGCCAGCTAACGCGCGTCCGCGCAACGTACCGTAAACATGAATGTTGCCATCAGCCAAAAGCTCAGCACCTTCGCTCACTGACGCAGTTACTACTAAGTCACTGCCTTCAGCATAAACTTGCTGACCAGAACGTACAGGACGATTGACAACTTTAGCAGGCTTAAGTGCGGGAGCTGCTGTAGGCGCAGGCTCGCTTCTAGATGGCTCTGCAGCCGCTTGCTGTTGAGCCTGAGGCGCGCGCTCGTCGCTATGGGTTTTGTTGCTGCCGCTTTCAGTGCCGTTATTAGCGCTCTCTTTTTGTGAACGAAGCGCGCTATCTGTAAATTTACTTTGGCTTACATCAGCTAATCCCAAATCATTAATGGTCGGTTTCAGCTCTGCCACTTCACCTTTCACCGCCATAGGCTGCAATTGCAAACGACGGCAAAGGGCCACCAGCAGTTCAAACTCGGTAGCAGACAAAGGCTTTATCAAATGCAAAATCAGTGAGGAACGGGTAAAGAACTGCGGCGCGCTCGCAACTTTCTTAGATAGCTGAGCTTCGAAGTTATCTGGCTCAAAATCTATTACTTCTAACACAATACTGGTGAGCGTAGTGCCCTTCATGCGAAAGCAAGTTTCTGTCATTTTTTCATCCCGAAAAGGCGTTACTTTTTTCCTAGCAATTCGCCATCAAAATAAGTAAAACCCATTAGCGCTAATGTCTGTCGCTGTCTTACGCAGCTATACAAATTATTTATAGTGTTACTGTATCAAAAATCCCGTTCGCATACAGCAACTGTATACCGTTTAAAACACGTTTTAAACCTGATAACGTCCTTTGAATAAGCCAAGAACGTGCCAATCACTGAGCAGTTTTTGATCAAGCGTAACTTATGCAAGTTGTTAGTACGCCCTGTTTGTATACAAACGCCTCTTTCACCACAAAAAAATGCGATCGTAGATCGCACTTTCTATCGTCTTCGTTTTCTCACAGCGCTCAAGGTGTGGTAAGTTTTTTCGGGTCTAGTAGTGATTCCAGCTCGTCTCTGGGGATATCTGTCATTGCTTCAGCTACATCAATAACAGGCTTGTTTTCTTTATAGGCTGTTTTTGCTATTTCCGCAGCTTTAGCATAGCCAATCACTGGATTGAGCGCCGTGACGAGCACAGGGTTTCTGTAAAGCGCAGCTTCAATGTTCTCTTGATTTACAGTAAAGCCCTCGATCGCTTGCTCGCCGATTAGCTTTGCACTGTTGGTCATTAGCGACAGACTTGAAAGCAAGTTGCAGGCAATCATGGGTAGCATTACATTTAACTCAAAATTCCCAGACTGCCCGCCTACAGTAATTGCAGCGTCGTTGCCTATTACCTGTGCTGAAGCCATTGCCACGGCTTCTGGAATAACCGGGTTTACCTTGCCTGGCATTATCGATGAGCCTGGCTGCAATGCAGGCAATGCTATTTCGCCCAAACCAGCTAGCGGGCCGGAATTCATCCAACGTAGGTCGTTAGCAATTTTCATAAGGGTGACAGCCAAACTTTTTGTCGCACCAGAAAGCGTCACTGCCGTGTCTTGAGAGCCAATAAGCGCAAAGAAATTATCTGCTGGTTTAAACGCGATATCGGTCAGTTCCCCTAGCGCATCTGAAAATGTCGTAGCAAAATCCGCATGGGCGTTTACACCTGTTCCCACGGCAGTGCCTCCTTGGGCAAGGGTTTGAATAGCTGGCTGCACAGCGCGCAGAGTTTTCACCTGCTGCTTAAGCTGAGATGCCCAAGCCAGTAAGCTTTGGTCCATGCCCACAGGCATCGCATCCATGAGGTGTGTGCGTCCGGTCTTGCAGTATTGCGCTACCGACTTTGCTTTGACTTCGATAGTACGAACTAAACTTTCAACGGCCGGTATAAGCTCGTTTGACAAGGCAATAGACGCGCTTACGTGAATGGTTGTTGGTATCACATCATTTGAACTTTGACCGAAATTTACATGGTCGTTCGGGTGAACCTCTTCACTTGAATAACCAGATGCCAAACGGGCTACTACTTCGTTGGCATTCATGTTAGTGCTGGTACCGGATCCCGTCTGAAAGACGTCTACCGGAAAGTGTTGCATAACATCGTCAAGGGCTAGCAGTTCATCGCAGGCTTTAACTATCGCCAAACCGCGATCGCTATCGAGTGCTTTGAGCTTCATATTTGCTTGTGCTGCGGCTTTTTTCACAGTGAGCAACGCCCGTATAAAAGCTTCAGGCATGCGTTGTCCACTGACCGGAAAGTTTTGAATAGCACGTTGAGTTTGTGCGCCGTAAAGTGCATCTTCAGGCACTTGTAGCTCGCCCATGCTGTCGCGTTCTGTGCGTGTTGCTGTCATAACTCGTATCCTTGTGTTGATGTAACTGAATTTTTGGCGTGTTTATCACGCTGTCATCAAAGGTCTACTCGGGCTACTAAGTGCAAACTAAGAGTACTCAGTAGGTATCTCCCTCGTTAGCCGCTCATAAAAAATGTGGGACTAGCACATGCATATCTATTTTTAATCTTGCAAGCGTAATTCGATCACTCTCGGTACAGGCGTAACGCTCAGCGTTAAGTAAAGGCCTGTATAAGTTGTCTAAACAGGCATAGCGCCATTGTTTACAAACTAGCGGGTCACAAATGACTTCATACAGCAATTCGACTGCATTTTTATAAATCGTAAATTTGTCGCTTTTCTGTGGTAATAAATTTGCGATGCAGGCCACACTGTCTAGATAGTTAACCAATACATTCAGTTCACCACCGTTGTGTCCAAAACGAATTTGTTTACGTGCATTTCGTATCGATGACATTAGCTTTATCGTTTATCAAGAGTGCATCAAAAAATAACGCGATGAATAGGCAAGAACTATTGATAGCAAACTCACCACAAAAACTCAAATGATAATTATTAGCATTTAACATGATCCAGTGCTATGCTTTTTCGTATTGAAAATGGAATCTTCTAATTCCACCGAAAGGTGCGGTTAATCTATATTCAAAGGATATTATTCATGATGAAGAAACTACTTGGCGGCACAGCCCTTTTCCTTTTAGCTTCCAGTGCATTTGCTAACGAATGTGAGACTACTGTGGAATCAAATGACGCGATGCAGTTCAATACAAAAAACGTAACGATCCCTGCAAGCTGCAGCGAATTTACCGTAACGCTTAAGCATACTGGTCAACTCCCGAAGCAATCTATGGGTCATAACTGGGTAATGACCACCAAGGCCAATGGGCAAGCGGTAGCAACAGATGGCATGAGTGCTGGACTCGATAATGACTACATTAAGCCTGGTGACGAACGTGTAATTGGCGCTACAGAGATTATTGGTGGTGGTGAACAAACTTCTACTACGTTTTCTGTTGAAGGTCTAAGTAAAGACGAAGAATACATGTTCTTCTGCTCATTCCCCGGTCATATCGGAATTATGCAAGGCACGGTTACCCTTTCTAGCTAAGCGTATGCGATTTGTCGATAGGCAAACGGAAGGCGCACTTTCAATTGTGCGCCTTCAAAATAGTGTTCAGTAATTTAAGAGTGAAGTGGTAATGGATACAGCGCCCCAAACATCGAAAAGTTCAAGAGCGTTGGAGCGCGATAAGTCTCGACCACATCTTCTAAGTGTCTTTACTCAAGCTTTCATTAAAAGCACTCTTTACCCGCTGTTATCTAATAAGCGACTGTTGATGCCGCTTTTAGTTTTAATCCTACTTACTCAAAGCAGTACCCATTCTGTAACGCTTTCAGTTTTATCAGACGCATACTTCCAAGTAGCAGCATTTGTTTATGCATCGCTTGCACTTTATTACTTGGCCACATTGCGGATCTCAGCTGACGCTATTGGCAATTACATGAAAACCCACCCAGTCCACGAGGTAGGCCTTTCGGCACTGCTTGGTGCTTTACCCGGCTGCGGTGGTGCAATTATTGTGGTGACTCAGTACACACGAGGTGTTACCAGCTTTGGCGCGGTGGTAGCGGTATTAACCAGCACCATGGGAGATGCGGCGTTTTTGTTACTCGCTCAAGCACCATTAGATGCGTTAACGGTAATGGCAGTAAGTGTCACCGTAGGCGCTGCAACGGGATTAGTGGTTAATAAATTCCATAATTATCGAGCACCTGAAACTGTTGATTCCAACCAAGAGCCCCTGAACACAGATAAACCGAAAGCACTAAGCCATAAAGCCGCTTCACTATCTACAGCATTCTGGATGATTGTGAGCTTACCGTCGCTAGTAGTCGCCTTGGCTCTGGCGTTTCAACTCCCCGTTCACAGTTACTTGGCTATCAGTGAGAATACGCTAACACTAATTGGCGCTTCTTTATGTATAGCAAGTTTGGTGCTTTGGTCATTATGTGGTTCTGGAAGCGGATACGCCTCTATTGCCAAAGAAGACGTCATTCCGCCCCCTCCTAAGTGGCAGGAAAAAGCCGCGTTAGATACGCAATTTGTATTGGCATGGGTGATACTCGCATTTTTGATTTTCGAGCTTTCTGTTGTCTGGTTTGGACTAGACATAGCGGGAATGCTTGAAACTATGGGATCTGGCTTGGTCGGCTTGGCTATTGTTATCGGTTTTCTACCCGGCTGCGGCCCTCAAATATTGGTCACCAGTTTGTATTTAAATGGTGCAGTCCCTTTTTCAGCTCAGTTAGGCAACGCGATTAGTAACGATGGCGATGCCTTGTTTCCCGCTATCGCACTTTCACCAAAAGCAGCCCTTATCGCTACTGTGTATTCTGCCATTCCAGCTTTTCTTGTGGGCTATGGCTATTGGTATCTCTTTGAATATTAACAAGATCATGCCCTAGAAATTACTAAGCTTTTACTTACCAAAACCATGAGCGTGAATAAATCATATGTGTGGAAAACCTAAGTATACCTAGCTATGTGCTTAGCTAAACTATGGTTGTTAGAGACTTACTCTAGGTCAACTGAAAGTGCTTCGCTCCACGGCACACTTACCTCATAGTTGCCTTTGCGAGTTTTATACTGATAAACCCGAGTAGTGAAAACAATAGATTCTACGTTTATAGCTTCTTCGATATTAAGCGTTACGTTAACCGCTTGGAAAAAACGAAAACGATACTTAACGTCTTCAGCAAGTAGGCTTGAACTGCCAGATTCTAGCCTAACAGGCTTTCCATCTCTTTTGCCCACAATAGCAATGTCTAAGTTGCCATTTATCACTGCCTTTCTTTGTTTAGATTGCAGTAAAACTAACCTGAGTTGATATGATGTATCACTTAATTTAAAGACCTCTACCCCTTCAATAGCAAAGCCGTCATCGGTTTTCTCGGGCGCCATAACACGCTCGTAGAAGCTTAACAGCTCTTGTTGTGCTTCTAGCTCTTTCTTCTGTTCACTTAACGTTTTTGCGATATTTTCTGACTCGAGTGAGGCAAGTTCCACGGCTACTTCAAGCTGGTTTACTTTCGTCGTTAGCGCATTATTCTCTTCAGACAAAATAGCAATAGTTTCCTTTTGAGCCTGCACTTTCTTGCTGTCGCCTTCGTCAATAATTCGCGCCAGCTTGTAACCGAATCCAATCATGACGAACATGATAAGCGCGACCATCAAGGTCCATTTATAGTTGCCTAATAATTCTTTTAGTTGGTCTGTCGTCATAATTTCTTCAATAAAAAACTACAAAAACGCTAACGCGTTCTAAATATTATGAATTTTAAGTGTTTATGGTAAGCTGCTAGCTACGTTAATCTACTGTACCACAACATGCGCTTGCAGGCTTTAAGAGAGGAGTTAGCTCATCCACGCACTACTATTCAGTTGTGCATGCTGGGCATTGTAGGGGGAACCTGCGCGGCGCTTATTATCATACTGTTTCGACTATGCGTTGAATGGCTTCAAGAAACAGGGGTATCGTCGCTTAAGTCAGTTCTTGCTTACGACTGGTTAGTTTGGCTTATCATGCCGCTTATTAGTGTTGGCTTAATACTATTCATTGCTTTTCTCACTGGCTTCAAACACTACCGCTTGGGGATTCCTTTCGTTATTCACCGGGTAAAATACTATTACGGTCATATTCCGTTTCGAACGACCATCAATCAGTTCTTTGGCGGTATGCTAGCGCTTGCTGGAGGCTTCGTCGTAGGAAGAGAAGGTCCTTCTGTTCATATGGGAGCATCGGGCAGTAGTTTTCTTGGGCAATGGCTTCGTCTGCCCTATAACAGTATTAGAATTCTTGCAGGCTGTGGCATTGCTGCGGGCATTTCTGCATCGTTTAATACCCCTTTCGCTGCCGTTATCTTTGTAATGGAAGTCGTGCTTCGAGAATACAAAATCCACATATTTGTACCTATCATGCTGGCCGCAGCCTGTGGCTCTGTGCTTACCCGTATTGTATTTGGAGAGGTCAACGAACTTTCGTTCTTATCTTTCAATGCCTTTAGCCAGTGGATGTATTTCTATTTAGTACTGTTAGGCATTTTACTGGGTATGTTGGCTGTGCTTTTTAATAGCCAACTTATGCGTGTTATGACCTGGTTCCGACCGGTTTCTATGGTGTGGCGTTTAATACTTGCAGCGCTAATTACCGGTACTATAGGTATGTTTATACCTGAGGCACTTGGGGCGAATTTTATTGACGTTGAGCACTTATTCGATAGCTCCCCTGGTGCGCTATTGTTGGTATCTACCCTTGTATTTAAGGTAATCTTAGCGGTATTTGCTATCGGCCTTGGTATCCCTGGGGGGATCATAGGCCCGGTAATGGTTATCGGTATGCTTGCCGGTGCTGTGCTTTTATTGCCGCTATCCTACTTTGTCAACGTGCCTGAATTCACTAACAGCTTTGCATTGCTGGGTATTGCGGGTATGCTGACGGCGGTATTACACGCGCCTCTTGCTGCACTTTCTGCGGTTATGGAGCTTTCCTATAGCCCTCAAATAATTCTGCCAGCCATGCTGGTGATAGTACCTGCTTACGTAACTTCAACGCAGTTTTTCGGCAACCGCTCTATTTTTATACGTCAGCTTGACTATCAGAATCTACCATACGCCATTTCATCTATCCGAGAGGCCCTTGAAAAGACGGGGGTACTAGCGGCAATGAATAGAGATTATAAGCTTTTTCACGATGCCCCAGAACAAGCGCTAATTAACTATTTAGAAGGCGATCCGACAAAAATTGTCATTCAGAAATCAAAATTTGAAATAGATGTGCAGTATAAACTGGTCCAATACAATGTAAGTTTGGAACACGATGCAGCAGCATTAAACTATTACGAAATGGAAGGCATCAGCGCGCAGTCTACGCTGCACGAAGTATACGAACATCTTAAAAATTCGCGCTCTGGCGCAGTTTATATTTACGATCAGGAGCTTAACGATATCATTGGCGTAGTAACCTGGAATATCTTGCAAAGCTTCTTACAAAAGGCACATTACTAATATGTACATTTTATGGTTTAAGGCACTGCACATCTTTTTCATGCTGGCGTGGATGGCAGGGCTTTTCTATTTACCACGACTTTTCGTTTATCACGCCACGACTAAGTCTCAAATAGTTAAAGATGAATTTAAAGTCATGGAGCGCCGATTGTGGTTGTTCGTTACTCCATTCGCCTTATTAACTCTGGCATTCGGCGTTGCGCTTATTGTCAGCTATGGTGGCACCTGGTTTAAAATGTCCGGGTGGCTCCATATAAAATTATTGTTGCTGCTTGCTATTTATGGCTATCACTTCTATTTGTTTAAGTTGATGAAGCAGTTCGCACGCGATGAAAATAGACACTCCCCCCGCTTCTATCGCTTTTTGAATGAAGCGCCTGTGTTAATTATTCTCGCAATTGTTTGCTTAGCTGTAGTTAAACCCTTTTAGGTTTAACTACACGCGTAGGCCTTTATAGACAGTAAGGAAGTCAGTACTCAAGGAACCAGTACTACAGTGTGATGTAAGAAGTTTTTTAAACTTAAAGTAGAGCGTGTTGTAGACATCACACATAGCCGCCCGACACTCACCATGTATCGGGTTTATTGAATTGTTTTTATCGGAATGTTTACCATGGATGACAGTAATCAACACCTCAAATACCTACTAAAGCAGACGGATATTGCGTTTAAGGCGCTGATGAGGGAACCTGCTTCAAGGCTTCTAAATGAGCAGTATGAGAAAGCGAAGCTCGAGTTAGATAGCTACACAGCTTCGCTTAAACACACGTTAAACCAACGTCACCAACAGCAGCGGCAGCGTTAACCAAATACAGTGAAGTCAATTAAATAAACCCCTAAGTAACTTTGTTAAAGGTTTCGAATTGATTGGGTAATGCTTGCGCCAGCTCTCCGGATAACTTTGTGTAATCTGCAAGTACCGATGGCAACTGCTTAACAAGCATGTGTATATTACTTTCCAGCTGGGCAACTTGCGTTTCGTTTCTGTAGGACAAAGCCAATTCTATGTTGGCAAGCGTTGAAAAAAGTTTTAAACAACGGGACAACCTCGCCTCCGCAGGTTCAGCTATTTTATCCTCCGCTAGTTTATCCTTGTCGTCACTTGTATCCTCTGTAGAGTGCTTATCAAGATTATTCCAAGCATTTTGCCACACTGGCTCTAATTGCTTATGTACTTGCAAAAGCCCGTTCAGCCAGCTTTCTAATTCCTTTGAAGGCCTCATCACTCCTTTCACTTCTATCGCTTCGGTGAGTTCACTAGATAAAGGTGATTTACTCTGGCGCATTAAATCTAAATGGGCGCGCAAGCCGTTCATCAAGGTATCTGCAAGCTTATCGACATCTTTATCTACTAGCTTGCTATCACTAGATTGAATGAGCCAAGGCATCCATTGCTCGGGCATGGGGATTTCTGGTGCGGCGGCAACCGCAAAGATCATCCCATCAACCTGATAAGCATTCGGAAGTACATTTTTGAAATTGGGATGCGAAACAATTTCGCTGATGATGTGTACTGGAAACCCGCCTTTCATCATTACCTTCCTTTTTAATTTGCGTTCTCTTTCTCGAAACGGTAGTCTGCGCGGCCACTTTGCAGAGGGCATGTTTTCTGACCTTATACTTCTCCCACATAGTTGGGGTTAGGCACGCAGAAAAAATAAGTCCTTTGCACTGGGTACGCGACAATAGGTTTAAAACCAATCTGTTACTGTATTGGTTTAGCGGTACTGTTGCGTGCTCGCCCACCTATTGTCATGATAGCAAAACTTAACTAAGAGTCGTTGCAATGGCAAAAGATAAATCAGGATATATCATCGCGGCCGCCTTCATTGGCCCGGGAACAGTAACTACAGCAAGCTTGGCGGGTGCAAACTTTGGTTTTCACTTGGTATGGGCGCTACTTTTTTCCGTATTTGCAACCATAGTATTGCAAGACATGGCGGCACGTCTTGGTGTAGCAAGTGGCCAAGGCCTGGCAAGCGCAATGAAAAATATGGCTTATAAGCCATGGCTTAAAAACGCATTTATTGTACTCATTGTTAGCGCTATAGGGATTGGTAACGCAGCCTATGAATCGGGCAACTTAACCGGTGCTGCGATTGGCCTAGACGCGTTCATCAATATAGGCATTGGCCCGTGGGCCAGCATACTAGGCACTATCGCAATTGTGTTGCTATGGTCAGGGAGCTACAAGTGGATAGAGACAGTATTGGTTTACCTTGTCTTTATCATGGCCGGGGTATTTTTAGTGACGCTGCTTGTAGCCAAGCCTGATATTGCTGCTATGTTTAGCCAGCTTACTTCACCGCGACTAGACGCAGATGCTATTACCACCGTGCTAGCCCTTATAGGTACAACCATTGTGCCATACAATTTATTCCTTCACGCAAGCCTAGTTGCCAAATCGTCAAAAGGACAGGATAAACATAACGCTGTAATAGCCTGTCGAAACCAGTCGGCTAAAGCAATCAGTATGGGGGGGCTTATTACGCTAATTGTTATGGCTACAGCTATGATGGCGTTTTTCAACCAAGCAGCCACCATGGACGCGTCTAATATGGGCGAGCAGCTTAAACCGGTGTTAGGTGATAAGGCGCAGTGGTTCTTTGCATTAGGGTTGTTCGCAGCCGGTTTGACCAGTGCCATTACCGCCCCGCTAGCCGCTGCTTATGCTGTAACCGGCGCCCTTGGACTATCTGATGAGATGCAAAGTAAAAGCTTTAAAGCTGTTTGGTTCATTATCATTGTTGTAGGTGTAAGTGTTGCAGCACTTGGCTTTAAGCCCCTACCTGCTATTTTGTTTGCCCAGGCAACAAATGCCTTGCTGCTACCTATTATCGCAATATTTTTGCTGGTCGTTATGAATAAAAGCACAGCGCTGGGTGAGTTTAGAAATACGTGGAAAAGTAACCTGGCAGGCTTTCTAGTAGTAGGTACTGTAATTGGACTGGGTTTGTATAAACTAATCGGCGTATTTAGCTAACTGCAAAAACAGAGGCAGAGTAAATTGTTCTTTTTGTATGCCGTTGTAGGTGTACTCGCAGATAGCAAAGAAATTACGTAACCAAAAAACTATATGATAAGGGCCAAAGTAATACTTTGGCCCTTTTTTATAGAGAGCGTAGTTACAAAAAGTACTCTGACCCCACAGTTTTTTAGCTGGCGAGGCGTTGTAGAATGTCTTGGAGCATTGCTTTGCTGCAGCCAAAGTTGATTCTGAAATGATCCGCTTTATGGAAATCAATACCCGGAGATGGGCCAACGCCCTTCTCTTCCGCCCACTGTTGAACGTTTTCTACGCCTAGCCCACTGGCATCTACCCACGCAAGAAACGTCGCATCGGCTTTTAGCATTTTAAGCCCGTCAATACTGTTGATGGTGTTAAACACCATGTCTCTGTTTTCACGTAAGTAGCTAAGCTGCTGCTGGTGCCAATCGTCACACTGAGTAAATGCCGCTTCTGTTGCCGCTAAGCCTAATACGGTTACCCACGGCACTATGCCTGCTGCGGCATTAGTAAACGCCTGACGCAGTTGGCGATTGGGAATAATGGCAAAAGACGTACCTAAACCCGCAATATTAAATGTTTTGCTGGCAGCCATAAGCGTTACGCTATTTTCAGCAAGATTAGCCTCGCGGCCTGCCGGGATATGCTGCTTCCCGTCTTCTAAAATAAGGTCACAGTGTATTTCATCAGAGCAAAGCTTAACATTGTTCGCACTACAGATTTCGGCAATGCGGTCTAGCTCCGCTTTTGAAAGTACCGAACCTACAGGGTTCATTGGGTTACAAAGAATAAACAGCTTGCACTTAGGATCCGCAGCTTCTTTTTCTAACGCGTCAAAATCAAGTGTATAGCGCGCTCCTTCGACTTCACTGATACTATCTAAACGTTCACCGTTAACGCTTTCTACAACCGTACCTATATCTACTCGCTCTAGGCCGTTTAGCTTTGGCGCTGCCAGTAATGGCGGGTAATTAGGCGTTTGAATAAGCACTTTATCGCCGGGTTCACAATACGCTTTGCACGCTACGTTGAACGCAGGTACAACACCTGGTGTCCACACCAGCCACTCGGGCTGGATTTCCCAATTGTGCTTATCTTTAAGCCATCTCACTACAGCCTGAATGGCGCCTTCGTGATGTGCTGGCAGTATGTAACCCATGTTGCCATGCTCAACTTGACCAGAGATGGCATCTAAGATTGGCTGAGCACAACGAAACTCGGTATCAGCCACCCAGGCAGGAATGATGTCTTTTCCTTTGTACTTTTGCCATTTGAACGAAAACGTATCTTTTCTAGAAGGGGTATTATCGAATAAAGCGCTCACATTACATCCTGTTGCTCAAAAACTTATAGCATCAGTGTAGAATTTTAGCGCCTCATAAACTAGGGGCTTAAGATGAATTAACTCAGTTTTGCTATATCGAAATATACTTTTATAGAGGTAAAGTTAAGGCGTTAAACAAACATGGCAAAGTGAACTTTTCCATTTTGTACCTTAGTGCGGTGAAAGCCTGCTTACTTTCGTTATTAGGTTTTCATTTTTAAGTGACGGCGTCAGAGAAATCGTAACATGTAAGACAAGCTTTAAGGCTAACTTGCTTGTGTGACTGCTTCTTTCGACTTTTGAACCAGCTCTTCCATATTCAGGGGTTTAGCTAAAAAGCCTGATACTTGAAGCTTACGCGCTTCAATAACGAGCTCTTTGTTAGGGTCGGCAGTAATAAGTAAAAAAGGGACGTCTAAACCAGATGACTGACAAGTTTTTAAAAGGCTAAGCCCGTCATAATCCGGCATTACTTGGTCACTTATGATCAAGCTTATGGTGTCGGAAGTTTGTTGTAGCAAGAAATCTCTCGCAAATTTACTACGCGTAAACGGAAAAACAGTAGCGTCTAACTGCGTTTCTAACGCGTCAGTAATTAGGTCTAACGTGATGGGATCATCTTCAACTACGGCTACAGAAAACACTACCCTTCCCCTTTCATAAGTTCATTAGCCGCTGTTATTACAACGACTTAGCTTACGAATTAAAGCGTAAGCCCACTTGTCTACAAGCATAGAATCTCAAAACCCATTTGACCACTAACCTTTGGTCGATATTTACGCTTTTTTCAACATAATACTGTTTGTATGAAACAACTAATTTTTCACACAAGAACGTAAGTGTGAGTTGGTGAAAAAAGGAGGCTTGAAAATATCAATTGAGAAAATAAAAAATGCCAGCAAAAGCTGGCATTTTTAAACTGATGTAGTCTTAGAAGCTATTAAGACTTAGGTGCGCGAGATGCGCGCTTACGTTCGTTTTCTGTAAGAAGCTTCTTACGAATACGGATAGATTCAGGTGTTACTTCTACTAGTTCGTCGTCATCGATGAACTCAAGCGCTTGCTCTAGTGACATCTTGATTGGTGGAACTAGCGTTTGCGCTTCGTCGGTACCAGAGGCACGAACGTTAGTAAGCTGCTTACCTTTAAGTGCGTTTACAGTTAGGTCATTGTCACGGCTGTGAATACCAATAACCATACCTTCGTACACTTCAACACCGTGACCGATAAATAGGCGACCACGCTCTTGCAAGTTAAACAGGGCGTTAGTTAATGCTTTACCGTTAGCGTTAGCGATCAGCACACCGTTTTTACGCTTACCGATAATGCCGCCCTTATATGGACCGTAGTGATCGAACGTGTGGTAAAGCAAACCCGAACCAGATGTCATTGTCATAAAGTCTGTTTGGAAACCAATTAGGCCACGACTTGGAATAATAAAGTCGATACGAACACGGCCTTTGCCATCTGGAGACATATCGGTCATTTCGGCTTTACGAAGACCAAGCTGTTCCATGATTGAGCCTTGGTGCTCTTCTTGACAGTCAATCGTTAGTGTTTCGTAAGGTTCTTGTGTTTCGCCGTCAACTTCTTTAAGAATTACTTCTGGACGAGATACAGCAAGCTCGTAACCTTCACGACGCATGTTTTCAATAAGAATACCCAAGTGAAGTTCACCACGACCTGATACGCGGAACTTATCAGGGTCTTGAGTTTCTTCAACGCGAAGCGCAACGTTGTGTACTAGTTCGTCGTTAAGACGCTCAAGAATGTTGCGTGACGTTACATATTTACCTTCTTTACCCGCAAACGGAGACGTGTTTACCTGGAAGGTCATGGTTACAGTAGGCTCATCAACCGTAAGCGGAGGAAGCGCTTCAACTGTATTTTGGTCACAAATTGTGTCAGAGATCTTAAGTTCGCCAAGACCTGTGATAGCAATGATGTCGCCAGCATGCGCTGATTCAACTTCGTGACGTGCAAGACCAAGATAGCCGTAAACTAAGCCAACTTTACCGTTGCGCTTTTCGCCATCAGCTGTAACAACAGTTACTTGTTGATTTGGCTTAACTGAACCGCGCTTAACGCGACCTACACCGATTACACCCACGTATGAGTTGTAATCAAGCTGAGAAATCTGCATTTGGAAAGGACCGTCGATGTCAGCATCTGGCGCAGATACTTGCTCAACGATAGTTTCAAATAGCGCAGTCATGTCTTCTTGAGGCGCGTCTGCATCGTGTGATGCCCAGCCATTTAGTGCAGAAGCGTAAACTACTTGGAAGTCAAGCTGCTCGTCAGTTGCGCCTAAGTTATCGAAAAGGTCGAATACTTGATCCATTACCCAATCAGGGCGTGCGCCAGGCTTGTCGATTTTATTGATAACAACAATTGGCTTAAGGCCTTGGGCAAATGCTTTTTGCGTAACGAAACGCGTTTGTGGCATTGGGCCTTCTTGTGCATCTACAAGTAGAAGTACAGAGTCAGCCATTGACATTACACGTTCTACTTCACCACCGAAGTCAGCGTGTCCAGGAGTATCTACGATGTTGATTCGGTAGTCGTTCCAGTTAATCGCTGTGTTCTTAGCTAGGATGGTAATGCCACGTTCTTTCTCGATGTCGTTCGAGTCCATTACGCGCTCTTCTTGCTCGCCTCGAGATTCAAGGGTGCCAGACTGCTGTAACAGTTTGTCTACCAGGGTGGTTTTACCGTGGTCAACGTGGGCGATGATTGCGATGTTACGCAATTTACTAATATCAGTGGTATTCATGCTTATATAGAGCCTGTGTAAATCGATGCCAACTTAATTCGGGAATCGAATAAGTCTGCATTAGATTTGTTGCAAAAAAATGCAGATAGAGAAATTTGCGCGGATTGTACAGAAAAACCTCGACGTTTGCGCACCTTTTTTTGATCCTATGTCACTTTTATTGGAATTAACTCTTCAGTTTAAAAAATAAACATATTAATTGCACCGAATTGAGCAGAGACGGTGGTGGTGTGATAGAAAGTGATCTAGGCTAAATGACATAAAAGTAACAATTAAGCACCACTATGGAGCGCCAGTGCACTTTATTAGTGCAATGCTATTCAAATGGAAGTGATAGATGCCTGTCCATGCCGCAAAATTCGGCTTGCTTGTAAATGGCATGATAATCGCTTTCACTTTTGCCACTGTTGGAGTGAAGCTGATCATTCCGCATTTTTACATTAAACCTGGAGGACACGATGTCAGTAGATAAGGCATTAGAACTGATTAAAGAAAGTGAAGCGAAGTTTGTAGATTTACGTTTTACCGACACTAAAGGTAAAGAACAACACGTATCAATTCCTGCAAGTGTTGTTGATGAAGAATTCTTCGAAGAAGGTAAAATGTTCGACGGTTCTTCAATTGCTGGTTGGAAAGGCATCAACGAATCAGATATGGTTCTTCTTCCAGACGCAGACAGCTGCGTTGTAGACCCTTTCGCAGAAGAAACACAAGTAAACATCCGCTGTGACATTGTTGAGCCTTCAACAATGGAAGGTTACGAGCGTGACCCACGTTCTGTTGCACGTCGCGCAGAAGAGTACTTGAAATCTACAGGTATCGGCGACACATGCTTCTTCGGTCCAGAACCAGAGTTCTTCCTTTTTGACGATGTGCGTTTCCACACAGATATGGCAGGCTCGTTCTACAAGATCGACTCTTCAGAAGCAAAGTGGAACTCAGGTGAAGAATTTGAAGGTGGCAACATGGGTCACCGCCCAGGCGTTAAAGGCGGCTACTTCCCAGTACCTCCGGTAGATTCTGCTCACGACATTCGTGCTGCTATGTGTATGGTTATGGAAGAAATGGGTCTTGTCATTGAGGCTCACCACCACGAAGTAGCGACAGCGGGTCAAAACGAGATCGCTTGTGAATTCAACACATTAGTTAAGAAAGCTGACGAAATTCAAGTTTACAAGTATGTGGTACACAACGTTGCACACGCATACGGCCAAACTGCTACCTTTATGCCTAAGCCACTTGTTGGCGATAACGGTTCTGGTATGCATTGTCACCAGTCTATCTCTAAAGACGGCGTGAACATCTTCGCAGGTGACAAATACGCTGGTCTTTCTGAAGAAGCACTTTACTACATCGGTGGTATCATTAAGCACGCGCGTGCAATCAACGCCTTCGCCAACGCTTCTACAAACTCTTACAAGCGTCTAGTTCCTGGCTTCGAAGCGCCGGTAATGCTTGCATACTCTGCGCGTAACCGTTCTGCATCAATTCGTATTCCACACGTAACTAGCGATAAAGCGCGTCGTATTGAAGTACGTTTCCCTGACCCAACAGCTAACCCTTACCTTGCATTCTCTGCAATGCTAATGGCTGGCCTTGACGGTATCAAAAACAAGATCCACCCTGGCGATGCTATGGATAAAGACTTGTACGATCTACCTGCAGAAGAAGCGGCTGAAATTCCAACTGTTGCAAGCTCGCTTGAAATGGCACTTGAAGCACTTGATAACGACCGTGATTTCCTTAAAGCCGGTGGCGTAATGACTGACGACATGATTGATGCTTACATCGACCTTAAGTCTGAAGAAGTGACTAAGCTTAACATGACAACTCACCCAGTTGAGTTCGACATGTACTACAGCGTGTAATAACACACTGTATAGCAATTTTCACAAAAGCCCGCTATGCGGGCTTTTTTTATGCGTATAAATTATCTACTATGTTCTTGTAAATAGAGTGATAAAGAATACGTTCTCGGAGCAATTTGCTCTTTACTCTGTGTATAAGCTGCCAATTGAATTTAGTACTAGATCGATCTTAATAATTAGCAATCAAATAATACATTGATTAGGTGACAACACGTGCAAAACATGACGCGAAACATCTGCTTAATTTCACTGCTGTCTATAGGTAGCTATGGAATTCTACCTTTAGAAGCCGCTGCGCTTAGTCAAGATAATGAGCCACAAAATACGCAGCAGAAAACACAGGTGAATGAAGCAGCACAAGACTCCAGCACACCTAACGCGGCCAATTCTTCCCCAATGACAATCTATAAAGTAATTGGAAAGGATGGTGCTGTTACTTACACTGATAAGCCTCAGCAAAATGCAGAACCACTAGCGTTCGATGGTAAAACCCAAAACGTAGTTACTGCAGCTAAGGTAACACCTCCTTCACCGCCTAAACCTAAGGCTTCAAAACCTAATTATCGCGTAGTAATTAAATCTCCAGCTCCAGAAGCGACAATTCGTAATAACTTGGGTGAGTTTACTATTGCAGCGTCACAAACTGGTGCGCCTAAAGCGCCAATGTATCGATTAATATTTGATGACGCCCCACTAGCTAGCAATACTTCAGGCGTTTTTAAGCTATCAGGCATTCATCGTGGAGCCCATACTTATAAAGTTGAACTAACTAACAATACGGGCAAGACTCTTGCATCCTCTCCAGTACAAACCCTTTACCTTCATCAGGCATCGGCGTTAATTAATAACTAATAGCGTGCAACTATTGTTAAGTAAGCGCACCAGAGAGGTTCAGTAGACATTTTATCCTGAGCCCTTTATTCGCGCATCGCATCATTGCAAGCTACAATGCACAATAATAGTGCAAAGGAGACGGGCTCGGATGCATTCCACCGAGTTAGAGACACTACAGCTTATCAATAGCCTCAATACTGCATTGGTGATGGTAGACAATAAACTTTCTATTGTTTATGCCAACCATGCAGGCGAGGCTTTATTTGAAACCGGATTAAAACAACTTGTCGGACACTCACTTCAAGACTTTTTCTTGCCAGGCACAATAGAAACCACCCGCCTAAAAGCCGCCATTAGAAAAGGGGAGGATTTTACCGAAAACGAAATTAAGTTAGCATTTAGAGATAACCGCTATGTATCAGCCGACTTAACCGTTACAAATTTGCATTTTGAAGATGGCCCACGGCTATTGTTCGAAGTTAAAAAAATTGACCAGCAAAAGCGTATTTCCCGAGAGAATTTACAAAACGCTCAGCACTATGCGGCACGAGAGTTAGTAAGAGGTCTAGCTCACGAGATAAAAAACCCGCTAGGCGGTATTAGGGGCGCAGCACAGCTATTGGAAAAAGAGCTGACGGAAGAGCATAAAGAGTTTACACGCATGATCATTGAGCAATCTGATCGCCTGCGAAACCTAGTTGACCGCTTGCTAGGTCCAAATTCACTGCCTAGATTCGAAGAAAGTAACGTGCATCAGGCACTTGAAAAGATACGCAGTTTAATGCGCTTTGATTCGGATAACCCCATAACTATTATTCGCGACTATGACCCCAGTATTCCTCCGCTTATGTTGGATCCTGACATGATCCAGCAAGCGGTACTCAATATTGTGCGCAATAGCGTTCAGGCACTAACCGAAAGTCAGACACCTAACCCCGAAATTAGGCTGGTAACGCGAATTGAGCGTCAAATGACAATTCAGACAAAGCGTCATGCCCTGGTAGCAAAAATTAAAATTATCGATAACGGCCCAGGCATTCCACCTGAGATTAAAGACACACTTTTCTATCCCATGGTCACGAGTAAGCAAAATGGCTCTGGGCTGGGTTTGTCTATATCACAAACCCTAATAAACCACCACGGCGGCAAAATAGATGTAGACAGCTACCCTGGTCACACTGAGTTCGTAATTTACATACCAATAGATCGTAAGGAGACAGACGATGACGAATGAGTCTGTGTGGATTGTCGATGATGACAGTTCTATTCGTTGGGTGCTGCAAAAGGCCTTACAAGCAGCCGATATCAGCTGTTTGAGTTTTGAAAACCCTGAAGATTTATTGCTTCAACTTCAAAGCGGTCAAGCCCCTGAAGTCATCATTTCAGATATCAGAATGCCACAAATGGACGGCATGACATTACTGAACGAAGTACATGCATCGCACCCACTGCTTCCCGTCATAATTATGACAGCGCATTCGGATTTGGACAGTGCAGTTAATGCTTATCAAAAAGGGGCATTTGAATACTTGCCAAAACCTTTTGATATTGACGAAGCGGTTACCTTAACCCAGCGTGCGCTTGCTCACGCCAGGGAGCAATCAACCGTGTCAAAATCGCAGGTTGAAGACGTAGTAACAGAAATTATTGGTGAAGCGCCTGCTATGCAGGAAGTTTTCCGTGCCATAGGTAGACTTTCACGTTCTTCAATTAGCGTGCTTATTAACGGGCAATCGGGTACGGGTAAAGAACTGGTGGCGCACGCGCTTCACAGACACAGCCCCAGAGCGAGCAAACCTTTCATCGCGCTTAACATGGCGGCTATCCCGGCGGATCTTGTAGAATCTGAACTGTTTGGTCATGAAAAAGGCGCCTTTACCGGTGCACAAGCAGCACGCCAAGGGCGTTTTGAACAAGCTGACGGCGGTACACTTTTCTTAGATGAAATAGGCGATATGCCGTTAGATGTGCAAACCCGCCTTCTACGCGTGCTGGCCGATGGCCAGTTTTATCGAGTAGGTGGACATCAGTCGGTAAGCGTTGATGTACGCATTATTGCAGCAACCCACCAAAACCTAGAACAGCGCGTTGCTGAAGGTAAATTTAGGGAAGATTTATTTCATCGACTGAACGTTATTCGCGTGCATCTTCCATCGCTGAACGAGCGTCGTGAAGATATTCCATTGTTAACGCGTCACTTCCTTCGCCGAGCTGCCAAAGAGCTTGATGTAGAAGCTAAAAGCATTTCTAAAGAAGCTGAGCGCGTTATGTCTCAACTGTCCTGGCCTGGTAACGTTAGACAACTTGAAAACGTATGCAGATGGTTAACCGTTATGGCAAGTGGGCAAGAAGTCTTACCCAGCGATCTGCCACCGGAAATTCATAGCGATAGTAGTATTGAAAAACCCAGTGCCGAATCGGGTGATTGGCCAGATCTACTCGCGAGCTGGACTGACAAACAACTACGCGATGGCCATCATAATATACTCAACGACGCTATGCTGACTTTCGAACGTGTTATGCTCGAGCGTGCGCTTCAACACACGCATGGTCATAAGCAAGATGCGGCTAAGCGTTTAGGCTGGGGGCGAAATACGCTTACTCGCAAGCTGAAAGAACTAGGGGTTAACTAGACCTTAACGCTTTTCAGATAGCAGAGGGAACCTTCTGCTATCTCATAGCCCCCTGTAATTTCAAGCCCGCAGCCATGATGTGATAGTTCCAGTGATTAATTACTGCCCTTTAGTTAAAAGCGCTGTCATAGCCTGATTAAACAGTCGTACCCATTTCATACTGAACTGCCCTTTGGCACTGCGATTAATCTCAATTACTGCTTCTTTTTTGGAAAGCACATTATCTTCATTGTGCGCTCTAGGATGCGTCATCGCATCGTATGTATCGACTATGGCTAAAAGCTTTGCCCCTTCACAAATATCCTCTTCTTTAATCCCTAAAGGATATCCAGTTCCATCGGTGCGTTCGTGATGCTGCATCACTATTTTACGGGCCATATCCCATTGGTCCAGGTGCTCTAACAAACGAGCACTTTTATAAACATGAGAACGCATTAGGTTGAACTCAATATCACTTAATTCATCGCCTTTATGCAGCAGCTTTAACGGCATAAACGCCATGCCAAAATCATGAACGTAACTGGCTACCGCCAGCTGGTCTTCGTCAATTGGATTTTCAGCAACATCGTTAATATACATAGCCAATTTAGCAATGCGATCACCTCTTCCAACCCAATAGTTAGAACGCCGCTCAATGGTTTGCATAAGATCGCGGAAAAACAAAATGTCTTGTTTCTTCTCACTGCTAATGTCTTTAGGTATACCTGTCGCGGCTAATGTGGGCGGCTTTATTTGCACGTTTTCGGGGTCGTCGCCGTCAGCGACAATGTCTAACGCAGGATTAAGTAACAACACCGCTTCGGTAAGACGCTTTTCATGTTCAGCAGAATTGTCAGGCGTAACACGACCAATAGCCAATACTAGCTGGTTGTGAAGGTTGTCATCGTACTCGGCCTTACCGTCAGCCATAACAGCTTCGACAAAGGCTTTTACCCTGTCCATGGTAAGAAGCACCAAATCACTCATAGTGCTGGTATATGCCACCTGCCCTTTGCGCAAATAATCGAGTAAATCTTCAACATGCTGCAAAAGGGGGATCATAGGAGAGAAATTAACTAAACCTAAATCGCCCTTAATGGTGTGGATTGAACGAAACAGGGCCCGTTGCAACTCGTTATCTTCCGGCCGAAGCTCTAATTCAATCAAAGTTTGCTCACTTGATTCATAGAGTTCGTTAATTTCCTCCATAAGGTCAGCAAGAATATCTTCTTCTAGGTCGTCTGGAGTAAATGTCTGCATGTAATGAATACCGAGTTAGGTTCTATTAAGCTTTCTATTATTGTAATTCGGTATCGGCAAAATTTCCTCATACTAAAGGTGATAAAAGAGGAACTTTCACGAGTGTGAGGTTTATTTAGTTTGAACCCACCATACTTTTCATCTCCTTATTTTTCAGATACTTAAATAAAACGTCCAATTAAGAAAACCCGGTTTATCCGGCTAATGGTGAGCCTGCGTGCTTTTTGTCCGGTCAATATGAGCCTAAGAAAAGCTAGCTTTGCGTGATACCTAAGTGAAAGATAGACGAAAAAAAAGCCGCTGGAAAGCGGCTTTTCGAGGAGTAATTATTTTAAGCTGTCTTTTTGTAACATCTATGACTAGATATTTTTGGTGGCTGTAACTCGAACAGGTTATCTAACTCTTTCCGACAAAAGTAAAACTCTTCAAAACCATGGTCATGATGTTCGGGTGCGTATACATTTATAGACTTAGAGTTAAGATGTCTTAACAGCTGGTGAGTTTTCACTCTGTAGCGTCTTAGTTGTTTATCGTCCCCCCATGCTATGAAATTATCATTTACACCTTCTAAACTACACCTTTCCATGGATAAGGCCTGCCTTTTTAACGTTCTGAAAAACGTTACTACATCATCAACACGACTTGGAGATACTTTGGATGGAGAGTTTGTATGAACTCTTCCCGGTAATATTTTTTCCTTGATCAGACTTTTTATCTCATTCTCTTTCAGTAAAAGAACATTTTCCAAATGGGGCCATTTTGTTTCCAACCTCGCTTTGTCTTTAGTTGTATTCAATCTTCTATGTGATGTCAGCACTCTAAAAGTAGCTTCTTTAAATTTCGGAACACGGTTATCTATTAATCTCTCTTGATCGAATACGTCCTTAAAAACGTCATCATTAGCAGCATCTATTTTCTGAAACAACCTTTTCTGATGCGGCCTTCCAACCATTTTCTGCCATTGGTTTATCCTCTCTTCTTTAAGCTTTGCCACAACTTCTTTAGAGTGAGCAATTAAAAATGCATTCTCAAAATGGTCAGATATACATGGTACGTTCTGCTCCACATCTCTTGGGTTCACAAAAGATGCATCAAATGGCCTGAGTCCCACATTCATTTTTTTGAATATCCTTTCAATCAGATCGAATTTAGCTTTTTTCTCGGCCCCCGCTATCGCAATTTGCGATAGCGGGAGCTCGACTTTAATAGGGCTCACGTTCTTCCACTTAAGCCCACACTCAATGCAACCTTCAAACAAGCTAGTGTGCCACTTAAATTTGCTGTTACATTGTGGGCAGCGACGCCATAGCTTGCATTCATGCTCGATGCAGTGCGTTGAGTAATAGAAATGCCATTGCGATTTAAGATATTTTTCGCTCAATACACAGCACGGACAAATAATTGGGTCATTAACAACTATATGACGCGCAGAGGACATCCAATTAAATAAATGAATGGCTTTTTCATCTTCAAAACATTCAGATAGTTTCGTTTTATCACAACCAAGCAACAAAGCTAACTTATCTATAAAGCCTTCATATTCAAGAGTGCCGACCACAAAAGGTTTTTGCGCTTTAGCTGGCATTTGAATCGATTTCATAAAGTCAGTTAGCTTATCCCGCCCATTACGAAATGCTAACCGAAGTATAAAACCTTTAAAAAGCTCACCATTAATTGGCACAGGGTGAAAAGGTAACTGTTTATTAAGCTGCGTCATTGGTAATACCTCCGCGATAATTTTCAATAAAACGTTGAACAGCCTTTCTGTTAGTGAAGGGGTTAAAATCAATATTTTTATTTAACGACTGAAGGCGAAAGCAAATTTCAGAAAGCGACGACTTATCCGGGTTAAAGGTTTTATCGTCCTCCATCTCGACATTGATTTCCAAAAAGACGTCTCTCAAAGCTCGGGGGAGTCCTTTAGTTGCCACAAATAGGCTGTCTAACAGAGGTAAGTTAGAGAAAACGGGTTCTTCATTCTCAAACCGAACAAATTGTAGTTTTTTTGTTTTGCAAGGGAGGTGTTCGCCGTAAGCTGTTGCCATCTCAGCGAAATCAAATTTACGAAACTCTTCGTTTCCATATGAAAGACTGCTAAGACTCGCTGAGTAGATAATTCGTGAAGCCAGTTCCCTATCAAGTTCGTGTAGTAGCCTCGCTCTTTCTGTTCCCACAAAAAGAAATGGAATACACGTATCATCCATAAACCCTTTTATCCACGCTAAAGCTTCTTTCGGCTTTCCTCTTTCTGTTTTGGGCAAAAAGTCATGAATCTCATCAATAACGATAAGTTTTACCTCAAGCTTTTTAAGCAACCAGATTAAACGCGGCTTCAACTCATTTACTGTTCCATTTAGCGAAAAGTCTCCAAGTTCATAAAGCATACTTTGAATAATCTGCTTTGCTGTAGACTGCTTAGGTGCAGTAACAATAAGTACTGGCACCGTTTTATAGTCACCATAATCAATCGAATAGCTGGAGAGCGTCTCTCTCTTTTTTTTGACGTAATGAGACTTTCCAGCCCCAGACTCACCAATAAGAGTCATCCCCATTGATTTAACTCCATCAAAACGCATCAAGCGATTTACTAATTTATCTACTTCCCTGTATTGCTGATTCCATAGTGCCAATGATGAAATGTTCTTCGCACCTACAAGGTTAGATGTGATTGGAACGGGAAGTTGCGTTGTATCGTGTTGTGGCATAATGTTTCCTCTATTGAACGAGTTGCTGCTGTTGTAATTTAAAACTAAATACGAAACTATTGGTGCTCATATCAAAGACTGCTAAGACTTGCTGAGTACGGAATTCGTGATGCCAATTCCTTATCAATGCTGTGTAGTAGCTTCGCTCTTTCGGTTCCCACAAAAAGAAATGGAATACACGTTTCATCCATGAACCCTGTTATCCACGATAATGCTTCTGACGGCCGTCCTCTTCCTGATTTAGGTAACAAGTTATGTACCTCATCAATAACGATAAGTTTTACTTCAAGCTTTTTGAGCAACCGAATTAAACGCGTCATTAACTCGCTTACTGAGCCCTGTGGTGATAGGTCTCCAAGTTTACGAAGCATGTCTAGAATGATCGGCTTAGGTTTAAACTGCGTGGGTGCAGTAACAATAAGTACTGGCACCGTTTTATAGTCACCATAATCAATCGAAAAGCTGGAGAGCGTCTCTCTCTTTTTATAGACGTAGTGAGATTTACCCGTCCTGACCTTACCAATGAGCGACGCCCCCATTGGTTTGACTCCATTAAACCGCATCAGGCGATTTACTAATTCATCTACTTCCCTGTATTTCTGATTCCATAGTGCCAATGATGAAATATTCTTCGCTCCTACAAGGTTAGATGTAGTTGAAACCGGTAGTTGCGTTGTATCGTGGTGTGACATAATGTCTCCTTTGTTAAACGAGTTGTTGCTGATAGAATTAAGAACTAAAGGCGCTCAGACGGCTTAGGTTTAAAAACTGGGGCACTAGACGCTTTAACACTAACCACGCTAGATTCCTCATAACTTGGCGTCGGATTATCCGAATGCTTACCAATTCCACTACGCATTACTTTTTCTACCTCATCATGCGTAAGCGCTTTTGTGATATCGTGCGTGTCTTGACGACGTTTTTTCCTTTTGGGCTTTGGCCCTGAGCCCGCTACTATCCGTGGCATCGTTAACCGATTGCGCGTTTTGTCTGTAGTGCTTTGTGTTTTAAACTCAGCAAGCGATAGACCCTTAAACACTTTAGGTGTAGTTGCTGGAACAATGAGAATTTCCTGTGTGAGAGGGTTTATTACCGTTATTTCCCCAATATCTAAATCGTCATGCATCAGCTCAACGTGTCTGTTTTTGAGCTGGCTTTCAAGTTGGTGTCCAAGTTTTTGTAGCTCGTCGTTGTTGTAATAAATACGGTTAACCACAATCCCCTTTGGTATCGAAATTGTGCGCTCTGTACGCAAGCCACCAAACGCATCTATCATCGAAAAGTCTGCCGCAATTCTTGGCGCACAGAAATTTGCTACTTCCTCCCAAGCTTCAATTGGCGTTTTATTATCAAGCCCTCGATGTGGGTTCCGGTGATAAATAGACAGAATATATTTCTCGATTGCCGCCTCGAACTCCTCACAAGTCAAATGCGCCATTTCCTCAATTGTACGGTCGAGTTCAGCGCCTCGCTGTCGAACGCCGGCATATCCATCAATATTAGCCATGCACTGCGTTTTCAGCGTTCGCATGAACCTTTCTACAAAAGGCTTTTTCCACGGCGATGCTTTTTCTGTGACAACGGCGGAAATACCAATAGAAGACAACATTGCCTTGACCTGTGAAGCAGTAAAAGCTGGCCCTGAGTCGGAGACAATACTTTCTGGAATTCCGCCCAACGGAAATTCGTCTGAAGTGTGTCGCCCAACCTTTACCGGATTACAGATTTCTTTAATTAGCTGGATGACCGCAGATGAAGATTCACTAGAGTTCTTATCCCCATAACTAATTGTCAAACCGACGATAAGGCGTGTATGAACGTCTATTGCGATATATAGAATTGGACGAAGTAATAACTCATTTCCTTTTTCATCTATGTTGATAACCGCAATATTCGGATGTACTGCGTCGACTTCCACTAGCTCAAGAGGACGATTCGTGACGAAGCTGCTTTTAACACTGCGATGGATTTTTCTTGCAGCTTTTACCCCTAACCTCGCTTTATCAACTTCATAAGGGTCTAACTTTGCGAGGTACTCAAAAAACGTGGAGCGGCTCATCGGTTTGAGTGCTATCTCTTCTTCCGTTTTGTATGTATCTTGTCTATTTTCTTTTTCCCAGATGCCTACCCTCTCTGAGTATTCCTCAATAAATTTGTAGTATGTGCCATTGCGGGAGTCTCCTTGAAATTTAAGATACTCTCTATGAATAACCTCGTCTGCGAGGTCCTTAACACGCTGGTTAAACTGAGAGCGGCGCTTTTCTTTCGTTTTTCCTAGAACATAAGCGACGCTAAATTCATTCTCCTCCCACCTTTTATACCAACGCTTAAAGGTTGCATTACTTGGTATTTTTCCATTGAAAAGACCATATTTTTTAGTCGCGTTGGCAGCCGCTCGCTCTAATACAGCTTTAGCTTGTGGGGTTTTTGAAGCTCGCATCGTTTGCACTACCTCATTAACGTATGCGTATTTTTGTTCGTAAGATGGGTCAGTCACCGCTTCAAGAACAAATTCTGTCTTAGGCTTTTCAAGCGTAAATTCGCCTTTTATATACGCATCTTGTAACTCATGCGGCAGGACGACCTTCGGGCCGCAGTCTTCAAAGTCTAATACAACATACTTTGAGTTTACTGCTTCGATAACGCCCTTCCGGCCATTGAAGTCGAACTTTGAGTTTGTAGGTAATGCTAAAAGAGTCATGGTGCTTAGCTCCATTTCAAAAGTGTGTTAGTGGTAATTGCTGGCTCATCGCAAAAATTAATACTTGAGTAATTTTGGGCGATAAAAGCCCACGCATGGCTTCGGTCAGCTCCCCATTGTTCAAAACAATTTTCCAACTTACTGACGACCAAGTCAGAATGTGCAAGCAGCTCTCGCCCCTTTTTCATTAACGAGCGTTCGACCTGAACGAACAAAAATCTGTATAGCGTTTTCCTAATTTCATAGCCCGGTTTAAGAGCGATATCATCAGACGTTATTAGAGCAAGGCTAGAATTTTGATATGTCTGCAAAAGCTCTGATATAAGGGCTATTTTCTTTTTCAGTTTTTCACCCTTTATCCCTTTTGTTTGCTCTACATCTTTAACTTCCACGTCGAGAAAGCGCCCATCCTTAAACTCAATTCTTACGTCGCTTGTGTAACGTCGCTTTCTACCTTCATATCTATAATGAAAGCTGTTCGGCTGCGTCATAAACCGCTTTATTGAAGGGTCAAATTCACACTCAATAAGAAAATCTCTTTCTAACGAACTGTCACATTGCAATGTCTTCCGATTAATAAAGGACGGGTGATAAATCCTAGGGTGAAATAGATTTGCTCCCTTGATGTATCTTTGCTTCATTTTGTTCTCCGCTTGCCATTTCGCTTTTTTTGTTCGATTTGCTCATGCTTAGGCGCTTAAATATTGTTCAAAAAAACCTCACGTCAAATATATTTTTTATTAAAATACTTCATATAAATATCTGATATGTTTACACTTTTATAAATCATGTTATTTAAATAATACCTATGTATCTGAATACAAATTTAAAAAAACATCCGCTAAATGCATAATTGAGCTTAAAGACTCAAAAGTTATAATTTCCGAATTTTTAGATTTTTTTATTACAAGCTTTTCCCCTCTCTTTATGGCCCATGAAGTTACAGAGCAAAAGCGAACAATTATTTTCATTTTTGTATTCGTTACTCTGAAATTACGCCTTTTGCGCTCCTACTAAGGCCCACTAAATAGCTGTGAAAAAGCGAACAAAAGAAGTGATAAGAATTATTAAGGAACTCTGCACACAAGGAGAAAGAAGTCATGGAGCAGGAACTTTTAAAAAAGCCCAAATCAATTGAGGAAGCAGTCAGTCTTGTTGCTGTATCGAACTCTTTTAAGAAAAAGTCGAACCGACTTATTAAAGATGTTCTCAAGGACCATATAAACGAAGGCTCCACCGAATATAAGCAGATAACCGAAGACGCTATCAGTGAGGTCTCGACAAAAATGTTAGAGAAGGCCGCTACCCTGCCCGTCGAATCTCCATGGTTTACAGATGGTCTCGCAACCTTTGGTACACCAAATTGTTTGATAACCCCTTACATGTATAAAGGCGTCGCCAACTATGCTCGCACCCGCTCAAAACGTTGGTCTGATGTTTCAGATAAAGGTGAAGGTGGGGCAAGAGCTAGGGAAGTTTTTCCTAATGGATATGGTGATAGTGAAAACGAGTACGACTTTGAGAATTGGTTAGTTGGTAAGGCAACTCACTTGAGAGATGAAACTGATTTATCTGATACGGATGACCAAATAATCGCAATTTTGCAGGCAGCTGCTCTTCCTCAAGACATCATTACTATCGTGATGATGAGATGCAGCAATGCGAATTATGAAGATATCGGGCAAGAATTAGGCCTGTCAAAAGATGCTGTAAGAATGAAAATGAACAGAGCTAAAAAACTAATCTCTGAGTCTGTTGATTTGAACAGTTAGGATAACTTTGACCGCTAGCTATAAAAGCAAACACATATCCGAAGTTGAAGTTAGCGTATTTATGCACGATTCCCTACTTAGTTGAAGTAACTGAGTCGAGCGCAAAAATTCTTGTTTATTTACAAAGGTCTTACCAACTAAAACAATCAATTTCGAGTTTAATACTAACGATATTTAATTTTAAATACTATCGACATGAACAAGGAGGCCACATGTTTAATTTCCCTCGAATAGCTCTAGTGATAACCGCAACTGTCATAATTGCAGGATGTAACATAACACCGCAACCGACAAAAAAGTCAGAGGCTAATTACTACAATGGTTCATACAATGAAAAGCACTCTGCTGCGCTGAACCTCATGGAAGCTGCAAGGTTGAACGGCGCGAAAGACGTTAAACTAAAAGACGGTGACGCGCTAATAGATTTGGCAGGCAATAATGCTTCCTATGGTTTCATGAATTCGATGTTAACCGGGGGCAGTCTCTTAACTGCGGGATTATCGGGATTGGCAGGAGGTCTACTGACCCCTGATTCAGATGCACAATATAATCAGGTTATCGGGCTGATTGACATCACTGACGTAACACCTGCTACTGACATTGATGCATATGGAAAAAAGCAGCTTTTAAATAAGCTCGGCGATACTCTGTTATCTATTATTGACAGACCAGATGCAAGCTACTCGTCAAAACTATGGTGGGGTATTTCCGACCTTGAAAAAGGTCTATTTAACGATAACGGAAAATATGCTTTCGTTAGCACCGATGAAACCACTAAAGAACAATGTTTTTCAATGAGAGTTGAAAACCTCAAAGATCTTCAAGCCTACGGTCAAGAAGTGGATATAGCAAAAGCAATGGAATGGCAAGACACTCGTCATAATGGCTCATGTGCTTTTGCTCTTTGGGGTCTAAAAATCGAAGGGGTCGTAACGACGGAAAAGCTTCCTTGGTTAACTAAAGGTAGGGAGTACCTTGTCGTCACCGCAAGCTTTGGAAGTAATATTTCTTACAACTTAATTGCTTCAAAACCTATCCCTTCAGAACATCTTTATCTCTATTACACTACTAATGGAGCAAACATAGGAAAAGCAAAGGACACTGCATACCCCTATATTCAAAGTCCACAAGGAAAAGCAATGTACTTTATAAAACCGCTTTAAAATCAGAGTACCTGCACTCGTAAAGCCCTCTTAAATCGAAGAGGGCTATTTATGCAAGCTTTACCCTTGGCGCTGAAAAAGTCTAAGCAGAGCGTTCTCGAAAAAAGCTTAAACTTGACCGCAATTTAAGAGTAAATGTCTGAACCGACACAAGGGCGAGCCTATGAACGAAGCTCGACGTACGACAGACTCAAGTCGATGAGTTACAGTTACGCAAGCTCACTGGAGACTATTTGAAATAGTCTATAACTGTCGATAGTTACTCGCTTTTGTACCAGTAACTAAATATTTTTAATTTACAATGGTTTTCTCCTCTTTGTTGCCAAAGGCAATTCACATATTATCTGACTTCATGGGCTAGTTTTTTTCAAGCAAAGCTAAAAGGGACTTCATTACAAAATATGCTTAAAACTATTATCAGATCTATAGTAATACTATTCTGTTTAACTCCTAATGCTGCTCAAAGTCATAGTGGAGGAACGAATGCAAACGGATGTCACTATGATCGTAAAGCTGGCGAATATCATTGCCATGAAGAGCGAGAGGAAGGTGCTTACTATCGACAAATGGAAGGACTTCGAGAACATAACCTTAATAAGTCGCTAAAATTTTTGGTTATGCTTATTCCTTTCGGTCTTCTTGTAGGGCCCATTTGGTATATTGTTTACTTAGCTGTAAAGAAAGAAGATGATAAAACGAAGAGGCTTATAAAAAGACACAAGACAAATTTAAGCTCAGAGTCTCACCTAAGACCAGAACCCCCCTCCGTCAAAAATGATGAATACATAGGTAATATCGGATTTACTACAGGCGTGGATTCGATGTGCTACGCCTGTGGGAAAGATCACAGCCTGCTTAGCTACAGTAATTGCAAAGTATGTAAAAAGCCCAAGTGCAGAAAATGCGCAAGTTGTAGCGACACTTGCAAAAAAAAGCAAATGAAGAAAGATGAAATGCAAGAGCAGCTCCGGCAGGAAAAACTGCAAGCAAACCGAGAGACTAAAAAGTGGGAAAAGCACCTTCAAGATAATCCTTCAGATTGTATATGTGGTGGTTCAAAGCGACTTTTTAACGTCAATGTTAATAAATATGTCGTTTGTAATTACTGTAAAGTTTAGTTTTTACAAGCTGCTAAATTTAAAAGATTTACTGTAAACCACTCGGTCTGGTCGCGGTCCAACCTGACACTTTCAGCGATAGAGCGAACTAAGCGGGACAGTCCCTTGTGTACGTGAAGCGGACGTTAAATACCCTTTCCATGAACAAATATTAGATGGTTTTTCAGGCAAAACAGGTGTTAGTATGGAGTCTTTGTAAGCAGCTTTTAGTTAGCCCTAAATCTACATGGATGTAATATGAAAGTTTTGGTTTTCTTTTTCGCTGTTTTCATTGCAACTAGTAGTAATGCTGTGGTGAAACGGCACGATATCCCTTCCCGTAATTATGTCTTAGAAAAAGTACCCGAATACTTAATTGATCTACCTCATGAGGGCCATGGGGTATTGATAAAACCTCAATGGGTTGTGACAGTCGCTCATACCATTTTTTATGATTACATAGGTAAAAAATTACGCGTTGGCGATAAAGTCTTTGAAATAGAAGAGGTTTACATACACCCACTTTATATTGAACCAGATGAGGTTCTCTTTAAAGGTGATGCAGCTCCCTTAATGAAGTTTCTAGAATCTAGAAGTGATATTGCTTTAATAAAACTATCTTCCCCTGTTACAACGAGAGAACCAATTGATATCTACCCAAACATTGATCAAGCGGGTAAAGAGATCACAGTATTTGGTCGTGGAGCAACGGGTAACGGAGAAATTGGTGAAAACCTCGAAACTAAATCATTGCGAGAATTAAACCATTTTAGAAACATTATTGAATCTTCAAAAGGAAACTGGCTCACGTATAAATTTAATAAGCCACCTGACGCATTGCCCCTTGAAGGAATACACGGTTCTGGTGATAGTGGCGGAGCTTCAGTAATAATTGAAAACGGTAAGGCTTATTTGGTTGGTTTATCGAGTTGGCAAGTTTGGCGTGGGGATCTTGCTAATTTTAAAGGCGGTTTATATGGTACTACTGCTTATCAAGTTAGGGTGTCAAGTTACCGAGGCTGGATTGAAAGTGTATCGGGCAACTCGTGAGCTAGTCCAAAAAATGCTAGTCGTTCAGTTTCTATTTCTTTTTACCTATTTTAACCAAGCATTGATATGCCCATAGGTAAAGCATGAACGGTGGCTTTTTGTCTATTGTTACCTATAGATGCTTTCTGTCAGGCAACTCTGTGCCAGAGGCTGTCGTTACAAACATTTGTAACGGCAGAAGTGTACGTAAAGCGGACCTCTAATACTCTTCTTCTGAAAATCCAGAAAATGAGTTTTCAGTCTAAACGGGTGATACTATAAAGTCTAAGTAATAAGCTGTTAGGTGCAAAGGAAGTATGACTGAAGCTGACAAGGAGATTTTAGATATACTCAAGGAGTTGTTTCGCAATAAAAAAAACGAAATTGTTGATCCCGACGAATTGCTCAGAGAGACTATTGTTAAGTGGTCTATATACTTGGCTGTTTTAGCATTACTTATTTTCTTACCTATCAAAGTTTTCGGAAGCGCTGAGCAGTCAACAGCCAGTAGCATGTTATCAGGTCTTGTTGGCGTAGCGTTTACACTTTTATTTATTCATTTAAATATAAAATCTAAAAACCCAAGCATAATCCTGTACATACTCACGTGGCTATCGTTGATGTTAAGTTTGTGGTTAGCTGGTTAAATTCACCTGAAAAGTTACTCAAAATGCCGAAAACGTTTGGTATGTGAGCCTTCGTCGCTAATTTTAGTCGAGCAGTCGTACCCCATGGATAATGCGGAGGACACTATTAAAGGAAAAATTGAGTTTGATATGAAAAAAGAATTAAGAATTTTTACGGAGTCTACCTTACTCGCAGCAATCCCTGCATTAGGCTACTGGGTAGCATTCGTACATGAACTTGGATATTTTAGTTATTTTGAAATTCCAGCTACCTTCATAGAAGTAGCATTAAACTCTATTCTGCTTAACTCACTCTCAGTAGTTTCTGGACTGGGAGGGTTCCTTATCATCACAGACTTTCTTCGCCGAGCAATGTCTGGTGTTACGGAGGCTTTGAAGTTCACACTCTACAAACTACTTTTTGCCTATTTCTTTGTTTACGGGTTTGGACTCGTTTTCAATCGCTCTAATAAAGAAATACAAATTCTTCTTTTGATTTTTGCGTTACCGATAATATGTAGAGAAATTCTTTGGCCTATGTGGAAATATAGGCACCTCAAAGGACTTGGGAATAAAGTGGCTGCGGCAAAAGCCAAAGATTTCGAATTTGACTCTGCACTAGATAAAGTTTCACAAAAGATAGGAGCTGCTCCAATACTGGCATTAGTATTTGTCTACTTGCTATCTGTGTTTTCATATTTAGCTGGTGGCTACAGTGCTAACAAACAAACCAGTTTTTTCATAAGTGATGAGAAGCCCAACTATGTATTAATTAGGACGTATAATGAGAACTGGTTAGCTGTAAAAATTGATAAAGATAACGGCATAGTTCTGAACACTTACGAATTAGTTCCTTTAGAAAGCATAAAAAAGTTTTCAAATAGTAATATTGGCCGTTTGGAGGCTTTTAAAGAAAATGCCGATAACGTCGAAAGCAGTGGAGCTTAACAAAAGATTACAAGGCGTGTGCTCGCACAAACTAAGACTCTAATACTTGGGCGACTCACCAGTTTGCCCACGCGTTTTTGACTTCTAAACGGAAATCAGTGAACGTCAGCTGAATGTCTCAAGGTGTCGTTAGCAACTAGGGGCTGAAGCGTACATGAAGAGGACATTTCGTATTCTTTCCCATGTAAAGACAGAATGTAGTTTTTCATGGGAAACTGATGTTACCATTAAGTCTCAGTAATCAGCTGTTAGGCATTCTCTTCGGAAGAGGGAAGTTAGAATATATAATGGAATCAATAACAAAGTGGTTTGAAGAGAATAAGAAAAAGTCTGTTGCCGGGGTGATTGCTATCGTCACAATTGTTTTTCTCCCATTCATAAAAGATGTTATTTCTTTCGAGTATGCAAAATACAGAAATAGTCATGGCAATGAGACGGTCGAGAACTCTAAACGCACTTCAAGCGAAACGAATAATCTAATTACAGAGATAGATGTTAGCAACGATATAGAACCCATATTAGATTCAATAAATCAGTATTCTAAAATGTGGGAAAAAAGCTATCGAGACTTGAGTGACGAATACAAAAATAGTCTCAAAGAACAAAATCAAGAGCGTACAACCTTTGCCTATCTTGAGGGTAATAGTCCCGAAAATAATTACGGTGTATTTCTTGAGTCCTATTACGGTATAAACAATAGGGCAAAAATGGGTAATCTAGTTGTTGATTCTCTTATAGATCGTGAAATTAGATGGGCTTTGCGAATAGAAAAAATATATGTCCTTAATGATCCTAAGGCGATTTATGTTTTATTTAGCCCCATCGAATCAGTATGTGAAAAGAATTCATGCCCAAAAGACTTTGACGATAGATTGGTCATTCAGTTATGTGATTGCGAAGCAACAAGGAGCTTTCTACAAGACACTCGAGAAGGTGATTTTGTATATTTGGAAGGGGTGGGTCGTCTTTGGGAGTCCGAAGGTAATGACATACAATATCGTCATCGTTTTTCCCCTAGAATTACACAATATAGATATAGGCCACATCAATCTTGAACCAATAGAACAGATGGCTATTAAATGCAGTCTCAACGGCCTATCGACCTCGATTCTCTATATTCGTGTGTGCTGCGGGGGGACGTCCGCTTGTCTGAAGGTGCCCCTGAAATGTACGTGAAGCAGTCGTTGGCTCATAGCAACTTTAATAGTTGCTATGAGTGTTAAAAAGACAGTCAGCAACAACTACTTTCATTATTGGGTCAACGAGTTAAAGGACAGTCAATCTATTTGGAACGAATGATAATTATGTGTCTTTTATGATATTGTTTAGTGTGCGCTCGATTCGGTATTTTCGGTAGATTACTTGCACTCTGGCGATCGCAACAGCAATGTTCAATGCAGTAAATTTTATGTGTTATACATCATACTTATATTATCGTAAACCAATTTATTGAAACCAGTCTAAATATTGTACATTATTAAGCAGTGTCTAATCTTTAAGCTTAAAAGGAGTTAAGTTGTGAGTGACTCTGTTACTAGTAAATTTAAAATCCTCTTTTTTGAATCTATTTTTTTGGGAATTATAGTTGGGTTTATACCTGAATTTTTTTACTCCGGCTTCAAGGACGCATTATTAACATGTCCCTACGACGGAATGGTTGATGTAAAAGATAGCCTCTGCATAACAATTTCAATAGAGGGATACCTTCAAATGATGTTCTCAATGGTTGTTGCTGTGTTGGCATCGATAGCAGCGTTAGTTGGAGCGTTTGGGAAATATAAATGATTGGCATTAAAATAATTCTAGTAATAGCTACCGTTGTTTTATTTTTAGTTTTCATTTATTACGCAAAGCGTCATTATTTAGAACTAGCGCGTTTTTTTTCTTCGTCCAATGAAAACGAAGATTCAAGCGAGCGTAATCAGAGCATAGAGGAAAGTGATAGTACAAAAGGTTCTGGTTCCAGTGAGATGCCTTTAGATTCGATTTTTGCCGACTATCAAAAGCTTGAAAAAAGGATTGTTGAGAATGAAGTTTTGGTCTCAGAATTAGATTCCTTAACTGATTCATTATCCGACAATATGGAGCAGTTAAGCGATGTGTTTAATGCGATTTCTGTCATAGCTGACCAAACCAATCTGCTCGCATTAAATGCAGCAATTGAAGCAGCAAGGGCTGGAGAATCTGGTAGAGCTTTTGCAATCGTAGCGGATCAAGTTCGCAGTTTGTCCCTGAAAACCGCGACCTCAATTGAAAGTACAAAGCTAATTTATGAATCTGAACGTGCTCGTCATAAACAGATAATCAATTCAGTTAACAAGCTATCGCAAGTAGGAAAAAAGCTTTCAGAGGAAAGGAAACGCCTTCATAACGATATTAGAAAACGTACTATAGCCAACAAAATGGGGCAATTTTAGGTCGATGTTTTCTGATTACTGACTGTCCGCTTGCTGCTATCTCGATTCGTTAAAAGTAAAGCTTGCTAACGACCGCGTTTGGTACAAATCGGTGGTCTAAAAGTTAACGCCTTAACGTCGGCTCTTTGTCTAATTCAGACTTTCAAGCTAATTAACTTTTTAATACTTTCATGCGAGTACTATATACCAATCGATCTCTTCCCAGCGTCGTGTTCAGGTATTGAAGTGCCTCTATTTTTTTGCACTGCATTTTTTAAGCAAATTAGCCAACACCTACCTCAAAACGAAAGTTAACTGTAAATATACAGTAGGCCTAATAACTTTCAAAACCATTTGTTTATAGTGGCAAATCTACTCTTATCACTCTTTTTTCGTCGTGATTATGTACAGTAAATTGAAAGCTATTATCTTCAATAAGCACATGTCCAATGCCATTTCCTTCAAAGAAATCTTTGGAAGTGTCAGATAATGGTTTGGTTATCCCATAGTTAGAGGGGGCCCCATAAATATAATCCCAGTTCACATCTTCTTTCCCCCAACGTATCTTGTTTATAATGAAGCCTGTTGGCCAGAATAAAGATCCTGAAACTAACTGGTAAACTTTGTATTTTAGGCCATCGACGGTTAACTGAGTTGCATAATGTGAATGTATGTCGCCTGACAAAAAGACTACATTTTCAATTTTTTTGTTTACAATATATTTTAAGATACGTGCTCGTTGCTTGTATCCTTTCATCCAATTATCCGCTTTTTTAGGCTTTTTGGCTGTATCTCCTAAAAAGGTAACAGAAGTGGCAATAAGCTTAACTTTCGTTGCTGTGTCACTGAGAAACTCCAATAATTTATCTTCTTGCTCTCTGGACATCATTTTTTTCTTCGTTCTTTCTTTGCGAGTATCTGTCAGAAATAACCCAACCTCGTCTGTAATTTTTACGCTTTCGTAGTGTCTTGCTGGGGTTTGATGATTATTTTGTCCTTTTACAAACCTTACGTTCGCCTGTGTTTCATCTCTCTCGGTAGTAAATATTGGCCCATGTGACAATTGATATGAATAAATGGCCCCAATTCCATTGATTAGTCGTTCCTTGTTTCTTGAGAACCAAGGAATTCCCGCGTCTTCATATTCTTTAGCGCCATCCGTAAAACTGTTTTCAATTTCATGGTCATCAATGATCATGTAGTTTGAAAACTGTCTAATAACTCCCTTCACATACTCATTGTTATAAAAAGCTTCATAGCGCTGTGCAAAATCTTGCTTAGAGGTATTACTAGGTGTCAACCACATGTACTCATCGTTATAAATTTGATCGCCCAGCCAGAGCATGAAATCAATTGGCTTATTGCTATTTTGTGTGATGACGTTTTTTAACGTTTTGCCCCACCGCCCGTCATCACAGTTACGCAGGCATGAGCCAAAACAAAAGGCGACTGGTTGGTTTGACGCAGTCGAACGGCTAGTAAAGCAATTGACCTCTATTGAATTCCAATCAGCTTCGTTAGGCATGCTCGCTTCATTTTCATCTGACACTATTGCCATTTGATAGTCATACTTTGTGCTTGCTTCTAACTCTGTAAGCTCGATAACACCTGTATAATAAAAAGTGCGGTTAAACCGAAACGTTTTAGTAACTTCCCATGTATCATTACTCGATTTCTTAATTCGGACACGACCAATGTTAGATTTGTCTTTTGAAGTTGGCTTGCATCCTGCCATCAGACGTAAAGATGTAGAAGTGAGGTGTCCTACGATTGGACCAATAATTGGAGCTTCTAACATAAACATATTCCCTGTTTTCTTTTTATCTTAGTAAGTATTGTATATTTTTAAAGCAATTTTTTTATTATTAAGGAATTTTTTCAGTCTTGCTTTCAATGGGTACTAATTTTACCGAGATGTTTCTGATTAATTATGTATCTGATTTATGGTCGTTCGTTCTGTTTCTACAGAGGCAGAGGGGAGAAGAGATGGTGAACGATAAGCATGTAAGTAAAACCGAAGTTAGCAATCCGACGAAACAAATATTGCGTGGAGCGTAAACTGCTTGATATAAACCAATCTGGTATGAATCATCATTACTCTCCAATAGCGTCATCTTTCTTGCTATCAAGTATTTCCAGCCAGTAAGAAAATGCAAAGTTAATCGCAATACCACCCAATACTCCTTTAACTGGACTGCCCCAATTATCCAACTCTGCCGGTATCAATACGGTCAGATTTACTAAGTACACAAGCATTACAGCAAATGTAATCAAATATAACCTTAGTGGGCCCATCCCATCTGGAGTGCACATCGCTTTTACAATCCACTGACATCTAAATGTAAGTAGTGCCAAGGCTCCTATTACAAAAGCCCATGGAATGAAAAAATGTGCTTTTGTTGATTTAACTAATACAAAATATTCATAAAGAGGGGTTGCAGGAGAATTTGCTCCAGCAAACCCAAAAACTAATGAGGCTATGAGAAATGGAAGTATACCTCTAAGAAGCGCAAATCCGGATTCGGTTAACCAGAACCAAAAATACCGAAAAATACTGGTAGTACTGTTTTTAGGGGTTGGGAAGTTTGGGTAAGAAAAATAGCCAACCATTAGAGTAAGTGCGAAATATACAATCCAACTGTTTATTTCAATCTGACCGAAGATCATGAGAATACCGGGGATGCTACAGATAAAGACTCTTATGAAAAATGATTCTTGCTCTGTGCTGGTGACTTTTATAATTTGGCCCTTTTCATTTTCTTGAAACCCGCTTAAATCTATGAATCCTATCATCCCCCATATGAATATGATGCTGAGAATGATATTCCATACCACGATTAAAAGCCCCTTTACCTATTCTGTTTCTATATCACCTTGAATCGACCAGACTCAACTGAACAGGGTTACTATTCAAAACCCCAACAAAGCTACTTCTAACTATTTGACTGTTACGTTTTTTTATTTCCGTAAAAGCTGTACCACCCGTACTTTTTATTTTTTACTTCATCTAGTTCAATATTTTTTAAATCTTCTTCGGTCCACTCTCGCTCTTCACTCTTTCTCCAAATCCATTTACGCGGAAAAGCAGCTTTTGATATTTGATACAAGGTAGGGACATTTGGGAACTCTACAACTTTTTCTCTATCGCATACTGGCTCACAAATTACTATTTGAGATGGGTCTATAACTTCAGTTTTGTGGTCTCTTTCATACATAAATTTCGAAGAATTTTTTTGTAATTCCCAGTAATAAGCTGTCGCTATAGGCAGACCAATTTTATATCTATTCGTGTGTTTACGAGGGTGCTCTACTGATGGGCTATTCTTAGCTTTTTTTCTTAATCCTAAAGGCGAACGCTTATAGTCTACCTTCAGATAATCGATATAGGACAACAAAATGTCTGAAGCTCTTCGTCTATAAACAGGAACAGATACAATCGCATCTGTTTCCTCAGAAGGGTAATGATTTGTTATCTCGAAAGAATGTGTATGAGTGACTTTTTGGGAATCTGATATTTCTTGTCTTGTCGCGTATGACTTCTTTAACCTTGAACTAACTTTTCCTTTAATAGATGCTCCGATTTTTAATAGCTTGGGTAGCTCTAGGTTTTTAACTAGGTAAAAGGCAACCTCATCTAGTAATTCACTCTCTAATAAATGATTCTCAATCGATCTCAAGGACTGAATTTGTTCCATGGATGTCGTTTCAGATTCTACATGCTGAGCACTCATTCCTTTGGTAGATTGATAGAGACCGATCCAATCCCCGATTTTGTGTTTTTCATTCAACAACCGTTCGTTGATTTGGAAATGAAATCGAACAATAAAGAACGACGTGCCTTTTCGATCAAGCTTTTCCCATGACCGTTCGTTAGTCAATGCTAATGAAATAGGTATTGATATTGATTCTTTTCTCATTTTTTTATCCATTAAAAAGGGTGGCTAGATTCTACTGGCGATTTTTGACTACTGCCGTGAATTCCTTCGCAATCCTATACCCTAATTTCTAGTGTTTTTTTATGAGGTAATTTTAAATTCTATCTCAGCTAATCCACCAGCTTTTGCGGAAACAACATCTTCAGCGAAATGCTCACTCTCGTCACCAGTTGTCCAAATAAGTTTTGCGTGAACGTGGTTATTTTTAATTTGTACATTTGGAAAAACTAACACTTTACTTGGAGTTCGAGAGTATTCGATATGACCTAGGATAATTAATATTTCACCTTTAATTACGGAATGATTCTCAATGGATACCTTAACAACACAAGTATCTTTGGTATCCTGTGGCTTAGCCTTCTTTTTAGCCTCTTTCTCGGCTTCTTTTTTAGTTTCGTCGAGAATCTCTTTTAAAGAGTCCATCGCGCTTGATAGATCTTTACCCCATTCTTTTGTTTCTTCTTTTTGAAGTTTAAATAGCTTAACAATTTGGCGTTCATAAAATTCACATGCAGATATGAAAGCTTCAAAGTTCATCCCCGCTTCAGTGAAGCTAACTTCAAGGCGTTTCCGATTGAGAAGAGTAAGTTGGCGAAGCTCATCAATCTCCAGCTTAGCAATAGTAAAACGCTTCCAATTACTAGAAATAATATATAGTTTATCCATCACTATTAAGCTTCCTGTTGCTGCAATAAAGAATAATGAACCATTTGCAGAATTTCCGAAAAGCTCTTTCACTAAGGCATATTCTTTTGTTGAGAATGTGAGCCAGATAGCTGCGACGGTCAAAGAAAAGGCTATCAGCCTAGTGACACTAGATAAAAACCTGAATATAACCGCTTGTTTAACGTAGTAATTGCGAGCAGAATCCATAGTTTCTAAGATATCGCTATGGATTGCATTCAAAATCGAAAGTAGACCGCTTCGCATAAACATTTTTTCCTTTTAATGTTCAAGACAAACTACGTCTTTTAAAATCCCTCAGAAAAACAGCGAACCTAGTATTTTCGCAAAGAGGACTTATTGACGATGTCTCAAAGTCCATCCGAATATATAGCATCGATAATTTCATCTAGAATGTGGAACTAAGTACTAACATAAGACCGCCATTGTCCCTCTTTTGAAGCAAATCATTACTATCGGTGAATGTCGTTTCATCGCCATCTTTCAAACCGTCTCTTAATGTCACAAAGTCCGTGTCGCGAAAGTAACCTAGCCCGATATTCATGGAAATCCCTTCCTGCTGGCGTAGACCAAACATCCAACCAACTCCCATAACAGAGCCTAGGCTATTGCCTTCTTGTGTTGCTAAACTTACTGAAACAAAAGGTCCTGTGCCGTATTGGTACTTCCCTCGCATCCAGTCCCAGTAATAATGAGCTTCCAGCATGAGCGATAGTTGTCCACTTATTTGCTTGCCGACGAAGATACTACTTGGTTCCCCTTCTTCCCCTGACTCTATTCTTACATCTTCAATATAATCATGGCCGTTGTATGAAAGATAAACGAGCGCAGGATTCCAGTTGAATCCGCCAAATTCAAAACTAGCTTCTTTTTCTTTGTTGGCTTTTTCTACCTCTTCTTTCGCAGTTTCAATTTGGCTCTCCGTTGCAGGCACAGAATTTGGAGTTTGGTTGGCGGTGGAACCCAAGCCATCCAATATTGCCTTAGCAGGGTCATCTTTAGTTAGCAATCTAGCTTCTTGTAAAGCTTTGATGTTCGCAGCTCCTTTTGCGTAAAATTCAGGCTCCTCTCTATATTCAGAAACATTAGGTAGGCCAAACCCCGCATTAACGCATTCTTGAATAGTAGAAAAATTGTTTCTGTAGCCGTTAAGAGTGCGCGAGTAGTAAGGAGAGTTCTTATCGTGGCACATGTACGATGATGAAAGTTTAATTATGGGAGTTCCCGTGTAACGTCCATATATTTCTTGGTTAACAGTGTCACTCGTTACGCTCATTTGTGCTTGTATGCTTAACGAAGTGAAATAAAGGGAGAGTAAAGTGCTGAGTAAAATTATTTTTTTCATATACGTTTCCTTACAGAGGTAAACGCGTACATCCTTGCTCGCGGATTGATTAATTTTTATACTAAACCAAGAAAAAACTTAATGCACTAAAAAAAGAACACATTTGTGTAGTTACTATTTTGTTGAGAGTTTTAGACAGACAACTTTGTCCTGTTTTCCAGTTTGAATCAGAGCCTCGTTTTTAGGAGCTATTAGTTGAAGGTTAAAAAAGTTATCCGCGCGGAAAGATTGGAATAGGGACATAAATATTGACTAGTTTAGAAGTTTTCATTGAGCAAACGAATGATGTCCTGCTCCAATAGAAACATCTCATCGATTAACTCATCGTCGGAAAAGGCGCTAAACTTGGGGTCTTTTCTAACATCGAGAAGCGAGTTTTCTTTATTCACAAAGCGGATAAATGCCTCTGCCCCATCCATATCAGAGGTATAGGCAAGGTATGTGTCCGCGACAACAGCTCTAACACCGTTAATAAATGAGCACTCCATATAAAAAATCCTGTTCTCAACAGTCGTCCAGATTAACCTATCGAATTTAGTTTAAATTGGTAACTGAACACTCGAACAGTTCTTCAAAAATATGGAGTTAGCCTTGACTTAGGCACACCTCAATTTTTATGTTTATTGCAAGCCGCTTGCATCTTGCCGATGGTTCTTTTCTCACTGGAGATAAGCGTCAGCTGATACTTATTGATGACAGTCATAAACCTATCTATGTACTGACACCGATAGGCATGATTCGGAGGTAACCACTCATCTACCCCCTTAGCTCCTTTCTGACGATTGAGTGACGCTTTTACTAGTAAAAGGTTGTCAGGATCATTTGCAAACTGTTGACGCCTCTCTCTCGACCATTTATCGCCTCCATGCCCATGCGCAAATTTCAGCGGTACAATGTGGTCGAGGTCTAGTGCGGTAGAATCGGTAAATGTACCATCTGAATATGGGTCATACCATTCACCTACAGCGACAAGACATTCTTTATCGGTCTTAAAAACAACAGGAAGGTTTGATGTTTGAATCAATAATTCATGACGGGTATTTTGACAATCGCTATCACTATCAATCCAATGTGGCCAATCGGCCCTATCATAGATTGATGTATAGCTCCTTCCCTCGATTAACGCCTCTTCCTCAGCTTGCTCATACGATGAATTCGTTTTAGGCAAACGGCCACCACTATCTAAGCACGCATCTACTGTGCTAAAAGCCTCGAAGTTTTTGGTTCGATGGTAAGATTTGCTAGATACATCATGACATATGCCGGACTGGCTTTTTTTTACTTGGGCATTAGTGTCATCCGGTAACGAACATGAGAAAGTGAAGATACTCAAAAGAAAGAGTATTGGTATATTGCGCTTCATAAATTGTTAGCTTACTTAGTTTATTTAACAGCCCTATTATGAGGTATTAGATAAAGTTTGTTATCCCTACATTCACATTAGAATTTATCTATGTCGCTGGAGCGTGTAATTTATTTCAATAGTGGCCTCACAGAAATCTCGTGTTTGCCATTTAAATTACTGAGCGACTATGTGTGTAGCTACCACATTGCTGACAAGTATTTGTCTTTCCGCTCCACTCAAATTCGCATGATAGGCATTTGTGGAGTGAGTTTTCACTGAAATTATTAAAGCCTCCCATGATACGTTCTCTACTTACATGCTTAGCCCCCTCTGATGCTTTGTCACTCCCGAGTATTACAATGTACCCGTTGATCGCTCCATCTAAAGCAGCTTTTTTTAGTTGTTCTATTTCTTCTTTACTTTTGGGCGGTCTCGACGCTGCCGTAGCATGTGCTTGCCCTGACTGATTGCTAGGGTGAGTAGGATGAATCAAAGAAGCAGCACCAATAGTGCGCTCATTGTACTTCCCTTCATTCTTGAGTATATTTAGCCGCTGACTCGCATATTTATTGAAGTCTTCCTCAGCCCTTTGCTCTCTCGGGTGATAATGCCATTTTTTACCCACATATGATTGCGCCAAGAAATCCGACAGTGCCTTTTTATATTGCCCTGATGCGATACTTTTAAATGCACTTTTGATTTCCATTGCATTAATTTCAATCAAGCCCACCCGACTACCAGCCTGAATGTCTACTTTGGGAAATGATCTTCCCTGATAAGTTATATAAACAAGAATTTCCCACCCATCTACATTCAGTATTAAGTCGAAGACCGAACCCATTCTTCGCTGCTCTATTTCTACTGAGCTGAAACCCATCATGTTTTCATCACAAATAGTATAGGTCTTCGTTTCTTCATCTTTCCTTAATGGCAAAAAGCTGGGAATTGGCAAGCTAAATACCTTCTCATATTTGGGAAGTAGCATATGAGCACCGCACTCAAATAGCTGTTTTGCCATTAACCTTACAGAGACAGCGAACGACATATCACATGGCTTTTCTGTTTCTTTTTTAATTCGTCTTGCGTGTGATTTATGTGCGAAGTGCCACTCTTTTATGTCGCCCTTACGAGCTATAAGTGGTGTTTTACATGATGGACAAATACAGTTGCAACGCTCTCCTTTTTCAACCTCACCGACATCAACAAGATCGCCTGTTGCGGTTTGTTCTCCAAAGGGTATTAAGTTGTCCGATGAAAAGCTCAATTTTACCTCCCTGTAAAATAACTAAACTTAAGCAAATGCAACATGCATCGATATCTAAGGCACTGTATTTCAGTGACGTACTACGGAAAAACTAGCGTAGTTTGGCTGTAGAAAGTGTATTGAGTGCGATGAATAATAACGCAGCGTCAATATTGAAAGTGATTTAAGTGAAGAGCACTTACCTGATGACTTGCTTCACAGGGATGATGGTGAAGATAAGCTCTTCTTAACTATAAACTTACCGTTCTGAAAACAACCCTCTGTGAATTCGCCGTTGGGTTTGAGTCTAGTGAACCGACCTATCGTTTCAGATGCCCCGTATAAAACGTTTTCTTTTAGTAGAAGCTCTTCTGATATCGAACCCGACAAAGAATCTTCATTCACTTGCTTTGCTAGCTTGAAAACATCTAATGTATCCATGTCATCTCCGGGATTTACGAGCCACCTATAGATTGAACGAGGGAGAGGCGTAGGTAGCGCCTTCTCCCACTATGTATTGCGATAATACACAACCTCACTTACAGTATAGCTTAAATTTCCTTCAAAAAAGAGAAGGTTTTTTCGACTACGTGCATTAGCTCGACCACTGAAAAAGGTAACCCGCTTTTTCTATTTCAATATAAACCATACTGCACTCTTGCTTTGAAAACAGAACTACCCACCTATTGCCTATGCCTGTCTATAACAATGCGTCATGGTCACTGTAGGCTTCTTCAGTGAGAGAGCGCAATGTTCTCATTATCGCTAAAAGCTCGTTATTCTCGTTCATCGTATTCGTTATGAATGAAGAGACAGCAACGAGAAACCTCTCAGGTATAGACGTTATCGAACTTTTTGTCTGAGGTTCTTGCAATAATTCATTCAAACGTTCTGAATTTTCGCGAGCATTTTCACCTGACGCCAGTTCAATTAAGCAGGCCGATAATATAAGAGTTCGCGTTCCATAACTTTCCCACGATGTCCCCTTAAATTTCATCCACAACTCGTCATTGGCGAGTTCTTTCCAGCCTCTGACATGTGCCAGCATGATTGGAAGTTGTCGTTTTAATTCACGTATGCCCTCTTCGTCCTGTAAATCTTCTGATTCACTTAGAAAAAACTGCTCAAAGTTAAGTGGCTTCGATATGTCGTAACCGATTTTTTCTATCGATGAAAGTGACAATCTTAGTTTTTCAAATTTTCGCGATGCACGAGAGGAAAATAACGCAAGTCGTTCATGCTCGTGTTTAGCATCCAATAAACGTGAGATAAGCCTGTCATAAGCATCATCCCCAAAGTATTCGATAAATAAGGCTTTGGTAAAAATGTTTTCAAAATATTCATAATCGGAGTCTGGAACGAGCGAGAGCTCACTGTCTACAACTTTAGACATTGCTTCTAGATGAATTTTTGCCGAGCTTGGTGAATAAAAATGAACCACGTTGAGAAGCCTAACTTTTTCATCGGTGCTTAGAGTTGGGCCTAATTTGGCATGGAAGCCACAATCGCTAAATACAACGAATACCGGGACTATTCGGCTGAGCGCCTCTCTATTTTCATCCCATTCGTTTTTACCAATATACTTGATTAGCTGAATAAACAGCTCCCACCTTGATAGTGAAACGTTGCAATCATGACTATGGGAAAGATTCAGCAAGAAGTTTTTCTGTCCTTCGCGGCGGTACTCATGCTCAGGCCAATGCTCCAAAGCTAAAATGGCATAATGAATAAACTCTTTTTTTAACTCCTCGCCCACGCTGCTAGCATATTCTAAATTATCATTTATCCAATGTTCTTCACTCGTTACGGGGCTTTCTAGAGTTCCAGAAAATTCAGTCCTTGCAGAAAGCTGATACTGCTCCCTTCTGTTTTCAAGTAACTCTCGATTATAAATCAACGCTAACAAGGCATTAGCCACACCGTTATCGTGTTCAACCTCTAATGCAGTGTGTAAAACATCTTTTGCGCTATCTATATCGCCCATCAACAATAGTTTTTCTCCTAATAGACGGTATACATGGCTGCTATGTTCGCCTCCACTAATTCTATGACGCAATTCAACAATGTCATTCCATTGCCCAGTCAGATAACTATTGGAAAAGTCAGATAGGCTGATGGGCTCTGCCTTTTGAATCATATCTTCAATAGAGTCTTTTTCGATATCAATGGGAAGGTTATTAATTATTGCTGAAGTTACAGAGCCCAAACATTCTAACGTTTGTTGTGAACGAAGAATATCATCGCTTAAGCGCTCCTTTATCCCAATAGCCGCCTTACGTAAATGCTCACCACTTTTTTTAGATTGGAGCTTTACTTTTGGTGCAAATATCGAAGCGTCTTTACTCCTGCCAAAAAGAGCAGAGTAAGGCTGAAGTAATGCTATGTTCTGTACAATTGTCTTAGCTTCAGGCTTAACTAGAAGCTTTTCAGGTCGCTTATTAAAATCGTTGATTTCGCCAACAATGTATTTTTTAAAGTCGTCTTTACTTGTAAGCACTGTGTTTACGGATTTAGCTAGTGCTTTCTCATTGTTAAAACCCATTCTCTTCAAAAGAGTCGCTGTTGGAATACCTTCACTAACTTTCATTTTACTTCCTTATAATTTTCGATTTTCTTTATGTAATTAGCATGACTCAAAATCACGGCAGTTCCACCGCCGCTATACAACAATCTAAAGCCTCTCGATAGCTTGCAACTTTTGACTTTATTTAATGACTTGATGTTTTTCCAGTGATGCTTGGTAAAAGGCACAGCTAGTCGTTCTTTGGCCTTTAAGAATATTCGCTCTGGGCAGTGCCCTATGGATATTAACTTCATTTGAATCTCCACTTATTAATCGGAGATTAGATTTTCTGGGCTAGCAAATTGCTAGCATAGGTACTTTTGATTTTTCTACTACTCAGAAGTATCCAGAAGCGGCCGTTCCTGCTCTTTATTTAATCAGTGGTTCTAAAGCCGCTCGCATGTTTTGTCAAAGAATCCCCTCCCTTTGATTAAAAAGATTGATAGATTCTAAAACGCCCTGTTTTTCCTTTGTTTAAGAAATCAATTGGCAAGATCCCACAATAATGAGACTCTAACTCAACTAGTTAATGATAAGGGAATATCCATGGACTATAGCTATGCTCTTTTAGCTTTCCTCTTTTTTATCGTCATTGTATTGATGACGGTACACCGATACACCACAAAACAAAGACTCTTCAACAAGCTCATTAGCAATGCAAAATCTCGAAGTACGAAAATACTAAGGGAAGCAAAAGCAAAGAAAGCCGAAACTGACGCCGTTATTAACCAGCGCATTGAGGACATAAATGCACGTGAGGCTGCCGCAGAAGCACGTATTGAAAGATTGAAAGAAGCAGATAAAGAGATTCGTGCACGCTTAAAAGAGTCAAGAGCACTTATAGATGATATAACTGATCGTAGTTGCCAGCATGCCGCCGATATAGAGCTTTTAACAGAAGACGACCTTCAATCAAGTAAAAATTACGTCGATGACAGAAAAGCAGTCAAAGCAAGGCTGAAGAAACTTGCTACCGATGCTATAGATAATGTTCGAGGTCACAATGCAGATGTTAACGTTGGTAAATTTGTGGCCATTTCTGCAAAAGCGGACATGGCTGGCGCTCTACTTCTTAGCGTTGTAGAAATGCTCTGTTCTAAGGTAACAGCGTCGAGTGGGCACCTTGCTGCTGAAAAGCTGGCAGAAACAATCATAGCAACTGAAACATTGGTCAAAGCAATAGATAGTCGCGCAGAAATCAATACGGAAATGAAAAAGCTGTTAATGAAACGGCTAGAGATTGAAATAAACTATAAGAAAGCGAAGCAGATTGCGAAAGAAGAACAACGTGAATTAAGGGAGCAACAACGGGAAGAGAAAAAAGCACGTGAAGAAGCGATTAAAGCCCAAAAAGAGGCTGAAAAAGAGGAAGCAATTAAGGCAGCAGCCATTGCTAAACTTGAAGCTGAGCTCGCTGAAAAGTCAGAACAGGAAAGACTGGCATACCAAGAGCAACTTGATGCTCTCAAATCTGAATTAGCATTAGCTCATGAAAAAATGGAGCGAGCAAAAAGCCGCGCACAGGAAACTAAACAAGGCCACGTTTATATTATCTCAAATATAGGTAGTTTCGGTAAAGATGTTCTAAAAATTGGCATGACACGGCGTCTAGAGCCCATGGACAGAGTAAGAGAACTTGGCGATGCTTCTGTCCCCTTCACTTTTGACGTGCATGCACTTATTGAATCCGATGACGCACCATATCTCGAATCTACATTACATCGAGCCTTTGATTCAAAGCGATTAAATCGTGTAAACCGACGAAAAGAGTTTTTCAGGGTATCAATTGACGATATCGAAAAAGAGTTGGACAAGATGGAAATTGATGCGCTAATTTCACGAATTCCTAGCGCAGATGAGTATTATCAATCTCTCAAAATACTCGATGCCGACGCCAAATTGGGCCCACGAAATGAAAAGGAAACCGAAGTATTAAGGTTTAACTTGAATCACAGTTAAGTGTAGTAGCTCATATCTGCTCTTACAGTTTCGATGAATAGGTTTAGACTTCATCTGACAGACAGCTATGTACGTGAAGCAGACCTTGGCTCATTAAGATTTTAATGACACGAATGAGGTAATCAACGGTCATGCTACTAATAAAAATTGAATGGCTGCTTTAGCCGAATACCTATGACAAAGCTCCAACATAAAACTGATAATTCGAGACTAATTCTCCGTACTAGAAGAACACACTTCTGCAATGCTATCTAATTGATGCAATACCCCGCACTCTTTAACCTTCTTATCATGATCGCAAGCAGAACGAATTGAAATCAGTGTTTCTTGTAGTACTTTTAATTCAGCTATCCGATGTTCGATATCGTCAACATGCTTATCTATTGTAGTATTAACGTTTTCGCAGCTATTCTCTGGGTTTGCTCGGGTTTCCAGTACTAATTTAATTTCCTCGATTGTCATATCTAATGCGCGACATTGCTTTATAAACAATAACTGCTTCAGTGCATCTTCAGAGTAGCTTCGATAATTCGATGCCGTTCGCTCAGGTGCAGCCAATAGTGATTTACGCTCATAAAAACGAATTGTCTGAATACTTAACCCTGTCTTAGCTGCCAGAAGCCCAATTTTCATTTTAACTTGCCTAAAGCTTGACTCTATACCAAGTATAGAGTTTACACTCGCGTTATAGGTGAGTAAAGCGAGTGTTTTTATGAGTGGTTGTGGGTGCGAAATTGAGATAAAAGACCAAGAACAAAAGGCAGTTCTCTACTGGCTATTGGGCATCAATGCTGTGATGTTTATCATTGAAATGAGTGTAGGGTTACTCGCTGACTCAACAGCACTTATTGCAGACTCCCTTGATATGTTGGCTGACGCAGTCGTTTACGGTGTTGGTATATATGCAGTAGGGAAAACAATTGTTCACAAAGCCAATGCTGCAAAGGTAAGTGGATATTTTCAATTGGCATTAGGCCTATTAATTTTGTTTGACATAGCTCGTCGCGCAACCTTTGGAAGTGGGCCTGAATCTATGCTTATGATGGGCATGGGCGGTGTTGCACTTATCGCTAACGTTATATGTTTGGCGATAATCAGAAAACAAAAAAATGGCGAGGTGCATATGCGAGCAAGTTGGATATTCTCGGCAAACGACGTCATTGCAAACATAGGAGTGATATTGGCGGGTGTGATGGTTTATCTATTCGATACTCGTTGGCCTGATTTGGTCATAGGTTTTATTGTGTCTATCGTTGTGTTACGAGGCGCAGTCTTAATTCTAAAAGACGCCAGACAGGAATTCCGTGAAAACAGCTCGACGAATGGAGAGATCGTATGAATTTCACTCAAGCAGCAAAACCTTACATACTTCAAAAACTGAGCGCCGCGCATCAATCCCTTTCGAACAATGACAATAAAGCAGGATTTAAGGCCTTAGAGGATGCTCATGTCATCGGTCAGCACTCAACATACCACCACACACGAGTGCATTATGAAATGCTTAAATTTGGAATAGAACGCCGCGACCTTAAAGAGATATTTGGACAAATTTTTAGAATGCTAGGTGCGCTGACTAAAACTCCAATTGGCTTATTGCCTGAGGGCAATACTGGTGGGGCAAACGTGAGTCCATTCAAGTCAATGTCTATTTCACCCGAAAACAAAGCCATATTGGAAAAAATTAGAAATGCACAGTCATAACCATTCACACTCGCAAGAGAATTCAACCGACGCGTCTAAACGTATTGGATGGGCGTTTTTCTTAAATGTGGTGTTCACTGTTATTGAATTCATTGGTGGATGGCTTACCAACAGCACCGCTATTATGGCTGACGCAGTGCACGATTTGGGTGATAGTCTTTCCATTGGTACAGCGTGGGGATTAAACAAGCTTAGCGATAAAGATTCTAATCAAACATTCTCATACGGCTACAAAAGATTTTCCTTACTCGGTGCATTGATTAACGGTATTGTGCTGACGGTAGGCTCCATTTGGATATTGCTTGAAGCGATACCTCGTTTGGCTGAGCCTGAAATGCCCCAAGTTGAAGGGATGGTTTTATTGTCTATCTTTGGGATGGCAGTAAACGGCTTTGCGGCTTATAAACTGAGTGAGGGAGACTCATTAAATGAGCGAGTCCTCAACTGGCATTTGCTGGAAGATGTGCTTGGTTGGGTAGCAGTATTTATCGTGTCCATCGTCTTAATGTTTAAGCCTTGGCCTATTTTAGATCCAATCTTATCCATTGGCTTTACTTTGTTCATCCTTTTCAATGTGTTCCGCAATCTCAAAGAAACCCTAATGCTGTTTTTGCAAGCAACGCCCGATGAAGAACAGCTTTCAAAGATTCGAAGCGATTTACTGGCAAACGATAAGGTAAGTGATCTTCATCATTTTCATATTTGGTCTCTAGACGGTGAGCGTAACGTAATGACGGTCCATCTTGTTCTTGATGAAGATGTCAGTCTTGAGCACCTCCAATCACTCAAAGAAAACATACACAGTTCGTTAGAAAAGTATAAATTTGAACATACGACAGTTGAGCTGGAGTTTGCTAATGAACAATGTCGTGACGAAGTGAATTAGGCTTGGTAACCTTTCATACATGAAAAATCTAAAACGCATAAGTTACATCGTGATCTCGCTGATACTCTTTCAGTCGTTTTCTGCTGTGGCGAATTCGTTAGATTTTCATGCAATAGACATTCAGCACTTGCAACACGAGCATAAGCATTCTGAGCACGAGCAAGTGCAGTCTGAGCTGTCTGCCAATGAAACCAGTGATAAAGTAAGTACAGAGCACCACAATCCTGCTGATTGTCACCATTGCGGCCACTGCCATGGCACACATGCACAATGGGTCAGTCAGAGTCATATCAACAGTCTGAAAACAGTGGTTTCAGTCCACAATTTCAACTATTTAGATGCGGTAATTGACGCACCTATTAACCGCTTACTTCGCCCCCCCAAAATTACTTCCTAGTACGTTTTTTCGATAGCACCGCGCTGATAACACTCGCGATGCTAAATATTGATAAATTATTAGGATATTCCAATGAAAATGTTTCCTATTTTCGGGCATGCATCTGCCATTGTGTGCAGTTGCATACTGGGCTTATTACTCAGTCCACCGACCGCTCATGCGGCGAAAACCAACAGATTTGTAGACAAAAGTGTCCAAGCGCCCATACGAGAAACGCTGACTCTTGAGGACGCTATTAGACTAACACTTGCCAATAATCCAAGTCTGTATGAGTTTAAATTTAAACAACGTGTTATAGACGGAGAGTCAAAAACGGCGGCGCTTAAACCCGCATTGAATGCAGGGGTTGAATTAGAGAACTTTTTGGGAACTGGCGAGGTATCAGGTCTCAAAGAGCTTGAAGTTACCTTGACATTATCATCAGTGTTACAGCTCAATGATAAGCCAGCAGCAAGGTTGAATGTACTCTCTGAACGAAGAATACAGCAAGATGTTGAAAAGCGAATACTCACCTTAGATATCCTCGGTGAGCTTAATCGTCGTTACATCAAAGTACTCGTATTGCAGGCGAACTTAGACGTCATAAAAGATGCAGAGGCACTTGCACTTTATACATTGAATGCCGTAACGAAACGCGTTGAAGCAGGCGCGTCCCCCTTGTTAGAACAAAAACGTGCCCAAGCTGCGCTGGCCCAAGCAAAGCTCGATGTTAATCTAGCTCAACAGGACCTAACGTTTGCCTTGCGCAGTTTATCCATCATGTGGGGGGAGCAGGTACCGAGCTTTAAGCGTGTGGAAGGCGATCTTTTTGCTTTTAATAAGATTGAGTCGTTTGATGCGCTGGCAGTCGCAATCCAAAATAGCCCTCACATTGACCTATACGCTAAACAAAGCCGTGTGCAAGCGGCGCAGCTTCGTTTAGTGCAAGCGAATAACCGCGCTGATATTGAGTGGTCAGCGGGGCTTCGCAGAATGCAAGGTATTGATGAAACAGCACTGGTTGCCGGAGTAAGCGTTCCATTGTTTCAAAAAGAACGAAACCTTGGTGAATATGAAGCAAACAGGGCACGTCTTGACGCAATAGAGCAGCAAAGACAAAGCAACGTTCGAAGCCTATTACATTCAGTTAATCAAGCGTTAGGCGAACATACACGAGCATTGCTAGAGATTGACACACTTCAGCGCAAGGTGATTCCTCCGTTAAAGGGCGCGTTAGATTTAGTCGAGAACGCCTATTTGGAGGGCCGTTTCAGCTACTTGGAATGGGTAACTACTCGACAAGAATTTCTGACAACCCGGCTGACATTAATAGAGGCAGCGTCTCAAGTTCACTTAAGCAAAACAGAAATTGAAACACTCACAGGTCTCGCGCTGACGAATGAGCACAATGATGACTCATTTCACCCAAGTCACAAAAGCAATTGGCAGCAGTCATCTAACATTTCGATAAGAAGTCATGATTATGAATAAATTCACAATACAAAAAGTACTTATTTCTATCTTCACCCTTAGCCTTTATAGCCTAACCGCAATCGCAGGAGGTAAACACAGTGATGTAAGTTCCAGCGATCAAGACAATCACGCAGGTGAAGTCGTAAGAATGAGCAATGAAACAGCAATTCAGAATGGTATTTCTGCAACTCCCGTGCTCGCACGCGATATTGCGTTAACGAGTACGCTTTATGGGAGAATTAGTGCAGACCCCGCCTCATTAAGTCATATAAGAGCACGGTTTGACGGTGTTATTAAAGATGTAAAAGTCAACATTGGCGATTCCGTTAAGAAAGGTGATATTTTAGCGGTTGTTGAGTCCAATGAGAGTTTAAAAAGTTATTCCATCACGTCACCTTTTGATGGCAATGTGATTGCGCGACATGCGAATAATGGTGAGTTATCAAACGGGCAAGTACTTTTTTCGTTAGCTAACTATAAAAACGTATGGGCACAGCTGACCGTTTTTTCACAAATGCTTAGCAGCATCAAGGTTGGACAGTCAGTTGAACTAAGCCACGCAGGTTTCAACCAAACCTCCAAGATTGCATATATTACGCCTTCAGCTGATGGCAATCCACACTCTCTTGCCAATGTAGCTGTCGATAATAGTACTGGATATTGGCCACTCGGTACGCTGGTCAAAGCACAAGTTACGACGTCAACTAAGTCAGTAAGTCATTCGGTTCCTCTATCTTCTGTGCAAGAGTATGAAGCCAAACAAGTTGTTTTTGTGGTTGAGGGTGATGAGTATGCGCCCAGAGCGGTAGAGCTTGGTGTCTCAGATGGTCACTATATCGAGGTTATCAGTGGCCTTGAAGCAGGCGAACGCGTCGTGGCTGCCAATAGCTACATAATTAAAGCAGATTTGGAAAAATCGGAGGCAGGCCATGATCATTAATGCCTCACTACAACTGATATTTCCCTGTCAAATGGCGTGTAGTTCTAAGGGAGGTTTAAGATGCTAGTTTCCATTATTCGTACCGCAATCGAAAAGCGCGGTATTTTTCTGATGCTTTCCTTTTTGGTGATTGGATTAGGCCTATTCAGTTATCAAAAGCTGCCTATTGATGCCGTACCCGATATCACCAACGTTCAGGTACAAATCAACACACAAGCAGAAGGTTATTCACCGCTTGAAACTGAACAACGTATCACCTTTTTGGTAGAAAACGCTTTGGCAGGATTACCAAACTTGGACTACACACGTTCACTATCGCGCTATGGCTTATCACAAGTGACGGCCGTTTTTGAAGAAGGCACGGATCTCTATTTTGCCAGAAACCTCATAAACGAACGGCTAGGCATTATCAAAAGCCAATTGCCCGATGGTATTGAGCCTAAGATGGGGCCGATTGCCACAGGTTTGGGTGAAATTTACATGTACACGCTTAGCGCGAAGCCCGGCACAGTAACTGTCGATGGCAGAAAATTTGATGCAATGGCGCTTCGAGAGTTACACGATTGGGTGGTGAAACCTCAACTGGCCTTGGTGAAAGGGGTAACAGAGGTTAATGCTATTGGGGGGTTTACCAAACAGTATCATGTGAAGCCTAATCCTCAACTTATGCTTAATTACGGCGTTAGTACTGACGATTTATTGCGGGCATTAAATCGAAATAACGCTAATCAGGGCGCTGGGTACATTGAACGCAACGGCCAGCAAATACTAGTACGTTCACAAGCGAGACTTTCGAGCGTTGAGGACATCGGTAATGTGGTGGTAACGCTTACAAACCGATCTCCCGTCACGGTAAGTGACATTGCAGAGGTCGCCATCGGTAAGGAGCTTAGAACGGGCGCTGCAACACGAGAAGGTCAAGAGACGGTGTTGGGCACAGCTATGATGCTAATAGGCGAAAATAGCCGAGCTGTTGCGCTAGACGTGGCTGATAAAGTGGATGAAATCCAAGCAAGCCTGCCAGAGGGCGTAATTATCCAAAGTGTATACGATCGCACTACGCTCGTGGATAAAGCCATCAATACAGTACAAAAAAACCTTGTTGAAGGCGCACTACTCGTTATTGTTGTCTTATTTTTATTGCTGGGCAATATACGGGCAGCAATTATCACCGCCGCTGTCATCCCACTTGCCATGCTTGCCACAATAATAGGCATGGTACAAACGGGCGTTAGCGCGAACCTAATGAGCTTAGGTGCGTTAGACTTTGGACTGATTGTTGACGGAGCGGTTATTATCGTCGAGAACTGTATTAGGCGATTAAGTGAATCGCAGCGGCGAACGGGTGCAATACTGCCTCTTAAAGAACGGCTGGAAGTCGTATTTGAGGCAACGAATGAGGTGATACGCCCAAGTCTATTTGGCGTGATGATAATCACGATTGTGTACATTCCTATCTTTAGCTTAACAGGTGTCGAAGGGAAGATGTTTCACCCAATGGCGGCTACCGTAATATTGGCATTGCTAGCGGCAATGGTATTTTCAATCACCATTGTGCCCGCAGCTGTTGCTATGTTTATGTCAGGCAAAGTCAGTGAAAAAGCGAGTCCAATAATCACTGGGGCTAAATCAGTTTACCGCCCTGTACTGGAGTGGGCATTAAAATTACGATGGTTGGTAGTAGGTGCAGCAACATTACTCGTAGTTATCAGTGTTTGGTTTGGGATGCGCCTAGGTTCTGAATTTGTGCCGCAACTAGATGAGGGTGACATAGCCCTTCATGCAATGAGAGTGCCCGGCACAGGAATTGAACAAGCTGTCGATATGCAAAAACGGCTTGAACAGGTCATTATGCAATACCCACAGGTAAACACCGTATTTGCTAAAACGGGTACTGCTGAGGTGGCTACTGATGCTATGCCACCCAACGTCACTGACACTTTTGTAATGCTAAAACCAATTGATGAATGGCCAAACCCTGCATTATCGAAAACGGAATTTGTCGAGCAATTGGAGAGGGATCTTCAAAATGTACCCGGCAATAACTATGAGTTTACGCAACCTATACAGATGCGCTTTAACGAATTAATTAGTGGCGTTAGGGCAGATTTAGGGATCAAGATATATGGTGATGATCTGGATAAGCTGCGGGATTCAGCTGGTGATGTTTTATCCGTATTACAAGATATTCCGGGCGCTGCTGATGCACGAGTAGAACAAGTAGATGAGATCCCCATCTTCACGGTGAACCCGAAGCCTTATGCGCTGGCGCGTTACAACTTAGACGTAACTGACTTGCAAACGTGGTTAAGTGCATCAGTTGGCGGCAAAGAAGCTGGTTTGGTATTTGAAGGCGACAGACGCTTTGAGATTGTTGTTCGTTATCCTGAAGAGATTCGCAATGATTTAGAAGCGCTGGGAAATATACCCATCATGACCAATGATGGTGAGTATGTGCCAATCGCCGAGGTGGCTGAGCTTGAATATACCAATATACCCAGTCAAATAAGTCGAGAAAACGCAAAACGCCGTATCGTCGTCACAGCAAATGTGAGAGATCGTGATTTAGGCTCTTTTGTCAATGATGCTAAAGAGCAAATCGCAGCCAATGTGGCACTGCCGAGTGGTTATTGGATAAGTTATGGTGGAACGTTTGAGCAATTGGAAAGTGCAAGTCAACGACTGAGCTTGGTTGTGCCCGCAACGCTTTTCCTGATCCTTGCATTACTTGTGATTGCATTTGGCTCAGTCAAAGACGCCTTGATAATTTTCACAGGCGTCCCTTTGGCATTAACTGGCGGCATCTTTGCTCTTTGGATCAGAGATATGCCTCTTTCAATATCGGCAGGGATTGGTTTTATCGCGCTCTCTGGTATTGCTGTATTGAATGGTCTGGTAATGCTGTCTTTTATCAGGCAGAGGATGGAAGAGACTGGCGAGTTGGTAAACTCGATTATTGATGGTGCAATGACTCGCTTGCGGCCAGTGCTGATGACAGCGTTAGTGGCGAGTCTTGGTTTCGTGCCCATGGCGCTTAACGTAGGTACTGGCGCAGAGGTGCAGCGACCTCTGGCAACGGTGGTCATTGGTGGGATCATATCCTCTACCTTGTTAACTCTGGTTGTACTACCTGTACTCTATAGACTCGTTCACTATAAGGTGAATTAGCAGCACTGGGGCATTTGGGTTTATAAATCAATGCCCCGGATTTACTTACCCCCATGACGATCATTCGACTTCTTTTGACAAAATGGGGAGGTGGCTCGTAAATCGCTTTGTAATAAAAATTTGGAGTTGTAGGGTTGGTTATCAATTGTAATATTCAACATTCGGCTTTTGGAGGCGCATCCTGTGGACTATTGTGGTCTGAATAACTGCTTTATGCCACTGAAGAGTCAGTCAGAATAAAGCATATTAACTTCCGCTTATGGTAAATATCGGAATCAAGAGCAGAGAGCCCTGAACGTCTGCTGTTTGTCTTTAGCAGACTAGTAACTACGATTAACAATAAATCTTTTCTTCCAAGTATACGCTGCGCTGCATAGCTATCGAGAGCGATACTTAAAGTCCAACTTATGGATTCAGGAAGTAATTACTTAGTAGTTAGAATCTTTCTCTAAGCCACTTACAGTAAGAGGTTCACGCATCTGGACAAAAGCTCCATGAACCTGAAACTCACACGAGTAATGCACTGTGTAAGTCTTAGTGCTGTAAAAACTCATCGGACAAGTGTACGCTGAAACTTCATCTATACTGCGCGCGTCAATTGTTTCTAGGAGTTGTTTTGATCGCTTTATTTCGCATACCGGCACTGTTTATCGCCTTTTTATTAATCAATATTATTTTGCTGATCATTTGTATCGTGCGCCCTTTTCACAAGGATAACGTGCATGCTGCCGGTAGTTTGTATTCTCTTATGGCTAAAATAGTGGGCCTCAAAATTGTCATACAAAGAGACCCCGCTGTAAAAACGAACGAGCCCTATGTTTTCATTGCAAATCACCAAAACAGCTTTGACGTCATTACAATTTGTAAAGCTGCCCTTCCTGGCGTGGTTACTATTGGTAAAAAGAGTTTGAAGTGGATCCCTATTTTTGGCCAAATTTATTGGCTATCTGGGAATATCATGATTGATAGAAAAAATTCAGGAAAAGCGCGAAACACCTTGGATATCGCCGCCAACCGTATCGCTAAGAAAAAAACATCTGTTTGGCTATTTCCTGAAGGCACCAGAAGTTACGGCAGAGGAATACTACCTTTTAAGCAAGGCGCATTTCGGTTAGCCAAAACCACCAATGAGCCGATTGTTATGGTAACGGCCAGTAACCTACACAACAAAGTAAAGTGGAATCGTTGGGACAACGGGATTGTGCTTATTGATATTTCTGCGCCTGAGCCGTTAACAGAGGAGCAGTCAATCAAAGAGTGGATGGCGCATTTTAACGATGAAATGAAACAAAAGTTTGATGCGCTTAATACACAGGTCGATGAACTGGAAAAAAGCAGGTAAACTTGCGCCTAAATTGCTAATGAGTGTTTATTATGACCCAGTTCGATGAAAGAGAAGAGTGGTACGAGTTTAACCAAGAAACTATTGATGCCCTTCTAGAAGATGGCAGTCAAGCCGATGCCGACTACACCATTGAGCACCACTTCGCCAGCACTGACTTCGACGTGCTAGAAAAGGCGGCTGTTGATGCATTTAAAGCTGGTTTTGAAGTGACTGACGCCGAAGAGTTAATCCTTGACGACGGCGAAACCATTTTTTGCTTCGACGCCGTGGTAGAAAGAAAGTTAGATATTGAAAAGCTTAATGCTGATTCAGACACTTTGCTGAAAATTGCCGACAAACACGATGTAACCTACGATGGATGGGGTACGTACTTCGAACCGCGCGAGGAAGGTGAATACGAAGAAGAGGACTATCACTTCGACGACTAAGCCTTATTGTCTATTTCACAAGCTGAGGAGCCATTAAGTTACTCTTCAGCTTTTGTTCATCTTTTTTGATTAACAATGACCCTGTCATTATCGATTGGAAAAGGATGGACAGATGAAAAACTTAGTACTAGCACTTACTGCATACTCTGCTATCGCCACATTACAGCTTGCTCTTTTATCACCTGCACATGCAAATTCTGATAGTAAATCAGAAGATAAACAGGTTACCTCAAACGAATTCCGTTACGACAAACCCTTCGTAGCTTCTGAATCACTTTTATCTAAAACAACAGGCGAGTTGCCAAGTGACAGCCTGGTTGAACAGTCTGCCGATAGCACTGTCGCACAACAAAATACAGTTAGTGAAACGAACAAACATCAGCAACATCTTGGTGTAAACAAATCATCAAGCGATATTGTGGTAAGCAGCGTTAACGAATTTTGGATTTATGAAAGTTGGGTAACGCTTGAGCAAGATATCGACTACGACGGTTATCACTCTACATTTTCAATCGAGTTTGACGCCGACACAATTTTTACTCGGGCACCGGTATACGCTGTTTTGTATTTAGGTAAAGAGGGTGTTTACGATGCCATTCACGTATCGTCTGAATTTTATATTTATTCAGAAGATTCAACAGATACCTTTACCATCGAAAGTTCATTGGTATCGGGTTTTCCCCCTGGCGAATACGACATTTTGTTGGAGCTTTACGATGCCGACACTGAAGAACTAGTGGCTTTTACCGATGCTTATGACGACAGCGCACTTGCCTATCTTCCTCTTGAAAGTGAAAACAACGAGTACGTTGTGGAAGATACGGTGGTAATAGTAGAAGAACACGGCGGAGCCTGGTCGCTACTTCCATTGTTTTTACTAGGTGGCATTGTAATTACAAGACGCCTCAACAGTAGCTCTCGCCTTTAATTTCCCCAGCCACATTTTTTCTTGCCAAAAGCTGTTTTAAACACAGCTTTTGGCTATTTTTTAAACTAAAGTCTAATATATAGGTTAACTCTTCTTTCTAATTAACGTTGATTCGCCAATGTACAAGGAAAAACAGTACATACTGACGCTTTCAAGTGGTGTAGTGCAATGAGCTTCAACAATGTTAACTTGTTCAATCTATTAGAAAACACGCAAATTGGTGTCGTCATTCACAACGCGTCTGGCGCTGTGGAGTATGCCAACCCTGCTGCGTCGATAATGCTTAACTTAAGTCTTGAGGCGCTAAAAAACAAAAGTATGGATGCTGAGACGTGGGAGTTCATTGATAGGCAAAACCGAAGGATTTCCTATGATGAATTACCTGTCGTTCGTGTACTATCGACGGGCAAACCTGTAGACAATCAAATATTAGGCATTATTGACAAAACAACAGAAAAAAACGCTTGGTTTAGTGTCAATGCCTACCCAGAGAAACATAGCGGGAATGGAATTACACCGCCCTTTGTAGTCGTTTACTTTACGAACATCACCAAGAAAATAAATGACTTTTCCTATAAAGATATTGTGCAAAATTCGCAAGACATGATCTTGGTGACAGAAGCGAAAATCATCAATGCCCCACTCTCACCTAAAATAATTTACGCCAACGAAGCCCTCTGTAAACATACTGAGTATGACCTCGAAGAGCTAATTGGCGAAACACCCAGAATTTTTCAAGGAACCCTAACAGACAAAGCCTCCACTGATCGCATTCGCCAAGCCCTTGTTAAACAAATTCCCTGTACTGAGACACTGCTGAACTATACGAAAACCGGTAAACCGTTCTGGGTACAAATGAATATATTCCCTCTAACCAACGATTTTGGTGAAGTTACGCATTTTGCTGCGGTGCAGCGCAATGTAAGCGAGATGAAGTTTCAGTCTGAACAGCTGGATAAAAGAAATTCAGAGCTAAAAAGAATAAAACAAGATTTAGAAAACTTGGTTCACGAACGAACAAGTGAGCTGCGAGATGCAAACCTGAAATTAGAAAAGCTGGCATATTTTGACGCCTTAACCAATATTCCCAACAGGCGAGCCTTTATGGATGCGTTCTCTAAATCTTTAATGTTTGCCAAGCGCAACAATCATGAAGTACTGGTAGGAATTGCAGATGTTGATCACTTTAAATCAATAAACGACAACCTTGGCCATGGGTTTGGTGATGAAGTCCTAACTATCGTTGCCCAAACAATGCAGAGATTCTTTCGCGCCGAAGACGCAATAGGCAGAATTGGAGGTGAAGAATTTGCATTTTGTATTGTGCTTCTAAGCCAAGTTTCACCCCACCAAATATTAGATAGACTAAGACAGAAAATAAGTAAATTACACGAAACACAGCCGCTTTTAAAAGGCCATAAAATCACGGTGAGCATTGGTGCAGTGCAAACAAGAGAACTCCAGCACAAAAGCCCCAAACAACTTCTCGCCTATGCCGATAAGGCGCTCTATAAAGCCAAAAACAATGGCCGAAATACGGTGGAGTGCATTCAGGAGGGAGCGAAAATTTCACCAATTTCAGCGCCAGAGCCTTTAGACGATTAGTCACGGTAGGCGCTTTAAACTACATCAAAAAAAGCGCATTCCGCTCACTTTAAAAATGCTCGCGCTGCTAAATACTAGGCGTTTTAGTGCCCCTTATAAACCACCACCCTTCGACGGCTGAATTTCTTCAACTTCCACCACTACCTTTTCTACAAGCTTGACTCTGCCTTGCTTCACAAGCGCTTGTCTTAATACATACTCAATTTGTGCATTAACACTACGCAAATCATCAGCGGCCCACCTTTCCATAGCGGCAAGTACATTTTCATTAATCCGAAGTGGATACGCTTTTTTCTTTGCCAAAATATAAACCTTATGTGCCACAGAGCGCCTCTGCGGCACCAAAATTAGAAACTCAAAACTTTACTAATAAATTGTACCTGTATTAATAACAGGCTGCGTTGATTTATCACCGCACAGCACGACTAGTAGGTTACTGATCATGGTCGCTTTGCGCTCTTCATCTAGCTCAACAACCCCTTTTTCGTTTAGTCGTTGAAGGGCCATTTCAACGGTTCCTACAGCACCATCAACAATTTGCTTACGCGCCGCAACAATAGCTGAGGCTTGTTGACGCTGTAGCATCGCACTGGCAATTTCTTGGGCGTAAGCAAGGTGGCTAATACGAGACTCTAATATGGTGATCCCTGCTTTTGCTAAACGGGCTTGTATTTCTTCTTGTAACCGCTCTGATATCTCTATTGGGTGGCTACGAAGGGCCACTTCAGCTTGTTCGTCATCGCGAGGGTCGTAAGGAAAACTACTTGCCATATTACGAATAGCAGATTCACTTTGAATGCGAACAAAGCTTTCATAATCGTCTACGTCAAATACGGCTTCTGCAGTATCTGTGACTTTCCACACCACAATTGACGCAATTTCAATCGGGTTCCCTTGGTTGTCATTCACTTTAATTTTGGCGCTTTCAAAATTTCTTATGCGAAGTGATATATTGGTTCGGCGAAACAATGGAATGGTCCAGCGCAAACCTACATTAGAAACGGTACCAACATAGCTACCAAAAAAAGTCATCACCTTAGCTTGATTCGGCTGCACCATAAAATATCCCATCCAGAGTGCACCAACCAGAAGACTTAAAATGATTCCGCCTTCGGGGCTCCCCCCAACGGCATAGAAGAATGCCGCAGCCTGTGCAACCAATAAAACACAGATCATCAAATATCCGTTGACTGAGAAACCCTTCTTTTCTTGCATTTCGATCACCTTTGATATCATTTTGATATCTTAATAATAAAAGCAAAGCCATTTTTTGCCACCGATGAAGTGTTACCAGATATGTCAAAACCACTGTTGCATTAAACAATTTTAAAACATTTCTTGGTAAGTCTATGAAATAGGTGCCAGAATGTTATCAAGGAAATTTCTTATACGGACTTTCATAATGCCTACTAAACCTTGTAAGACCAAAAATTCTTCTGAGGCACGTCGCACCTTACTCAAAGGCGGGCTAGCATTTGGGTTGACAGCAGGCATTACTCCTTTCGCTATCGGTAAAGCAAAGCCCACGCTGCGTGTTATGGGTACTCACGTAACATTGCAGGAAGCTATCCGACAGCGCGCTATCGAAGACTTAGGTATCAACATAGCGTTTGAACCTGGCGGCAGTGCCACTGTGCTGCAAAAAGCATCCATGAACCCTCAGTCGTTCGATTTATACGAGCAGTGGTCAAACAGCATAAACGTACTGTGGCGCGCAAAGGCTATTCAGCCTATACAGAAAAAGCGTCTTCACTATTGGGAAGAGATAAATAACTTAAGCAAAACCGGTAAGCTTACTGAAAGTGCGCGTATGGGTGCCGGCGACGCGCCACACAAAATTCTTAATGTGCAAGAAGACGCCTCTTTAGGTGAAAAGCACACTGATGCCATCAGCTTTTTACCCTACGTACATAACGTGGATTCATTTGGTTATGACAGGTCTAAGCTACCGACTGAACTGCAGGGACAAGAAGAAAGTTGGGGCTGGCTGCTAGATCGTCACTTTTCTGGAAAAGTCGGCATCGTAAATGACCCTACCATCGGATTATTCGATTTAGCGTTAGCCGCGCAAGCGAAAGGTTTCATCACTTTCAAAGATATTGGTGCTATCACCGAATACGAGCTAGACGACCTGTTTAACCTGCTTATAGAGTTAAATCAGTTGAATCACTTTAGCGGTTTTTGGACATCGGTTCCTGAATCCGTTGAATTTATGAAAAGTGGTCGTGTGGCTGTTGAAAGCATGTTCTCGCCAGCGGTCTCCGCACTCAATGGTCAAAATATACCCGTCACTTTCGCTGCTCCAAAAGAAGGATACCGAGGATGGCACGGGGTAATGTGCCTTTCTTCTGCTACCCAAGGCAGAATGAAAGATGTAGCCTATGAATATATGAACTGGTGGCTGTCGGGTTGGCCGGGTGCATTCATAGCAAGACAGGGGTATTACATTTCGAACCCCCAACGTTCTGCCGAATATTTATCGAAGGCTGAATGGGACTACTGGTATAAGGGTAAAGTTGCTTCTGAACCACTAAAAGGCACTGATGGCAAAGTGAGTGTACAAAAAGGCGCACAACGGACTGGTGGCAGTTACGAAGAACGATTTAGTAATGTTGCAGTTTGGAACACAGTTATGCCAAGCTATGAATATAGCTTACAAAAATGGTACGAATTTATCACTGCATGACACAGTGTAGTACCGCTTCTTAAATGGAATAAGGTTCCTTCAGCTTATATGTTATCGTCAATCCGAGTACAGCTTATAACAGTTTTAGTTGCGTTAATTGCACTAATACTTGCTCAAGGCTTTGTGGCGCGAAAAAACCAAGAGGTTTTAAATAAAGGCGTGGCATCTGCTGCTAAAGCCGTCATTGATGTAGGCATTGTAAAAGAGCTTGAACGGGACGTTGTCGACCTTCAGCGCAATGTTTTAATTTTTAAAGAAAATGCAAGTAAGTCGGCCATTACGCGTTTTAGCCGCCTGATGGTTACCATTAACAGTAAGCTCGATAAACTTGCAGAGGTTAACGAGCATTCCAGTCAAAAAGGCGACAGCAATCAAATTCTCAGTAGAATGAGAGAGCACCTAAACGCTTATCAAGAGAACTTCTCTCAGGTTGTTGAAGCACGCTCAGAAAGAGACAACCTCGTCGATCAAGGGACTATGTCTGATATCACCTTACTTGAAAGTGAACTCGACAAGGCACTAGCGAAAGGAGATGTTTCAGCGACTTTTGTAGAAGACGCGAAGGTCATTCTAATTCAAACAGAAAATGCGATGTTAAAATACTTGATGAAGCCTGATATGAAATTCATCAAGACATTCAATGACTCTGTTGACACTTTAACGCGCATGCCCTTCTCAGCCAATCCTGAGTTGCAGCAGCGTGTGAAACGAATTATAGACAGAATAAAAAACGACTTTTTTAAGCTTACTCAAATAACGCAAGGCAATCTTTTTCTGGTTAATGTAGTAATGGCAGGCTCTGCTAATGAGTTTCTCTATTTAAGTGGTGAATTAGCAAAAAAAGTTAGTACTCACTCAGAGGTTATTACACAGCGCACTTACCAAATAGCTGAGAATACACAGCGTAATGGAGAGCTTTTTTCTTTATTTGCGATTTTGCTTGCTTTAGCAGCTGCGCTGTTTTCAATATTTCGTATCCTTGGCCCAATCCGCTCTATTACCGAAGTTTTCAATAAGCTCGCTGAAGGCGTACAAATCTCCAATATTCCGGGCAGCAGTCGAAAAGACGAAATTGGAAAGCTAGCAAGAGCCGCTCTTGTATTTAGTGATAAAAACCGTGAAACGGAAAAGCTATTAAATGAAGCAAGATCGATGAACTCTCAGCTAGAAAGCTTGAACAAGGTCATCACCGAATCTAAAGTAAAAGCCGAGCAGGCTACCGCATCTAAAAGCATGTTTTTAGCGAACATGAGCCATGAAATTCGTACCCCCATGAATGGTATCATTGGCCTGATAGAACTAGCACAACAGCAAGAACTATCACCAATAGTACGAGGCTATCTTGATAAAGCTTCATACTCTGGGCAAATATTACTGAGCGTAATTAACGACATTCTGGACTTTTCCAAGATTGAAGCAGGTGAATTAAAGATAGAAGAGGTTAGCTTTTCACTGCACTCGCTATTTGACAACCTCATCGCCGTAATAGCGCTGCGAGCAAAAGAGAAGAATCTATCTGTTCATTTTACGGTTAACCCTAGAATACCACCTCAGGTTATAGGCGACCCGTTGCGTATTGCTCAAATTATTATGAACATTGGCAACAACGCCGTGAAATTTACCGAACAAGGGCGTATAGATATAGAGTTTGACGGTAACTTGAATGAAAAAGGTAACCTACTAAACCTCATCATGCGAATTGCCGACTCAGGTATAGGCATGAGCCCAGCACAGCTCGATAAAATATTTAAGCCTTTTACACAGGCTGATGGCTCAACTAACCGCAAATACGGCGGTACTGGACTGGGCCTTGCCATTGTCAGCCAGCTTACTGAACTTATGAATGGACGCCTTGATGCAACCTCGACTATGGGGAAAGGCAGTAGATTCGAGGTTGAACTTCCTCTTAAAGCATTTAAGAATCAGCCAGGGGTATTACAAAACTCTCCACAGTTGCCTACTAATAGCCTTTACGTAACTGAATCGCCGTTACTCCCAAAAGCCTATTGCTCTCAAATTCAGCTGTCGACAGCATCAAGCATGTCAATTGAAAATGCTAAAAATGCTGCTACTCTCCCTGATCATATTGTTGTCGACGTTCATGAATTTAGCTCGTTTAGGAAAAATATTAGCTGGCTGAACAGTCTTTTAGAAAGCGGAAAGTCTGTAGGCTTAGTGATGGAGAGCGCTGGTAGTGCCCTGCAGTCTAAATATGATTCGCTGTGGAAAGGCCCTTTAATTATGCATCCTTTCACCCCCGCCCAATTTGAACGTTTTGTACACCAAATAATCTCAAAAGATGCTAATTATCAAAGTAAAGAATATAACGAGGAACCCGATAGCTTAAAACTTGAAGGGCACATATTGCTTGTAGAGGACAATAATATAAACCAACTCGTTACCGGTGAAATTCTAACAAACCTGGGACTTACGTTTGATATCGCTGAAGATGGTAAGCAAGCAGTACAAAAAGTAGAAAACGCCCCTCAATACGACCTTATCTTAATGGACGTACAAATGCCCGTTATGGATGGATATGAAGCCACTAAACTGCTTCGCGAAAAAGGCTTTACAGCCGTACCTATCATTGGCCTGTCAGCCAATGCGATGAAAGAAGATAAACAAAACGCGCTTCAATCGGGAATGAATGATTATTTAACCAAGCCTATAAAGCAGAAGTCGCTTATTGCAGTGGTAAAAAACTTTTTAAGTTGACGTTCACAAACAGCGAGCCCTAAATAAATTAACAAATTCTTATATTGCATAAGCTTAGCACCTCTTTTTCAAAAAGACTTTTGCCTCAAAGGTATATAAAAAAATACTTATTTATCCACCACCATACCTTTACCGTTACGTAAATTTTTAATTCAACGCCATTATTAATAATACTTTTGTCTAATTTTGTCGGCGAAAAAATGACAAGTTCCGTTTTAATTGTGTTGCTCCTGTCGCTCGCTATAAATGCTGCGGTAGGTGGATATTTTCGCATCTTGGCGAAAAACCAATACGAACCTGTCGCATTCAACTTTTGGGCCGCATCGTGCTTGGTGTATTGCTTAGGGCTAGTCGGCAGCGCGCTCACTATGTTCGCGCCAAGTATAAACGTGCTCAGCACACTCACTGGGCTTCTTTATTTAACGGCCAGCTATTTGCTACTTCATGGCTTTTTAAGTTTCAACATTCAATGTGTGCACTCTACCGTCAAACGCACAGGTAACCGTGTTTTTGTAATAGCTATTCTCTCTTTGATTGGAGCGTCTTGGTACCCTGAATTAGTCGAGCCAACAACGTCCTTTTTTATTGCTTTAATGTTTCTATTTTGTTTTCAGAGCTTTCAATCACAGCAATGGAAAACCATTGAAGGTATTTCTGTTCTGATACGAAGCATACTGTTCATTCACTTTATCATAATGGTGATACGGGCGGGGCTTACCACTGGTGTTACCTATTATGGCTTAGTATCTAACTTGCAAGTTTTTATAACGGTTACTGTAGGGCTCCACGTACTACTTTGCCTTGCCACCTCAGCACTTCTCCCATTTATTATTCTGTCAAAAGAAAAAGGCGAATGGGAAGCAATGGCAAACTTCGACGAGTTAACCGGCGTGTTAGGACGTCGCGCGTTTATTCGCACGGTATTGAAAAAGTTGAAGTCCAAAAGCAAAAGGCCTTTCACTTTACTAGTAATTGACATCGATTTTTTTAAAACCATTAACGACAGCTATGGTCATCCTGAAGGCGATAGAGTGCTAAAAAATGTGGCACAGTGTCTACAAGCACAGTTACGCAAAGGTGACATAGTGGGTCGCTTAGGCGGAGAAGAGTTCGGCGTTATTATCTCTCATCGACATTCTGAGCCCCCTTTTACCGTTGCCGATAGATTGAGAGAATCGGTGTCTTCGCTTGTTATATTCAGTGGCTCTGAAGAAATTAAAGTAACCATTAGCGTAGGTATGTCTTCTTCAAGCAACGTCGAAGATACGTGGAATACACTGTTTAATCGGGCAGATAAAGAACTGTATAACGCAAAAAAAACAGGGCGAAACAGGGTGTCGCCAGAGGTCATAGCAGAAACAACGTTGGTATAGCGACTAAAATATTCATAAAAAAACGCTGCCAAATGGCAGCGTTTTAGTTTTTAGTCATTATGATGAAGCCTATCTAGCTATAGTGCTTTGATAGTCTCGAACTGCTCTTTAAGTTTGGCTAGGGCTTTTTCACCCTCTTCCAACTTAGCACGTTCTTTTTCAATTACCGCTTCTGGCGCATTGCTTACGAACTTCTCATTACCCAACTTGCCACGTGTACGAGATACATCTTTCTCGATTTTCTCCATGGCTTTAGTAATACGCGCAAGCTCTGCATCTTTGTCGATAAGCCCTGCCATTGGGATAAGAATTTCCATCTCGCCCACAAGCGCTGTGGCGCTGGCTGGTGCTTCTTCACCGTCTTTTAATATAGTTACGGTTTCAAGCTTAGAAAGCTTATCTAGGAATGCCTTAGCCGCATCAAGACGACGCGCGTCTTCATCGCTTACGTTTTTAAGTAGCGCATTAAGCGGTTTGTTTGGCGAGATATCCATTTCACCACGGATATTACGAATACCCACGATAAACTTCTTCACCCACTCGATATCAGCAAGTACTTTGTCGTCTTGTTTCGCCGCATCAACTTCAGGGAATGCCTGAACCATAATGCTAGCGCCCTCTTCCACCTTAAGCGCACTTAGTGGCACCACACGCTGCCAAATAGTGTCGGTGATAAATGGCATTAGCGGGTGCAATAAGCGCAGCAGGCTTTCAAGTACATTGATAAGCGTGTGACGCGTACCGCGCTTTTCAGCTTCGGTGCTGGCGTCATTGTTAAGCACTGGCTTAGTAAGCTCTAGATACCAGTCACAGAACTGGTTCCAGGTAAACTCGTAAACGGTTTGCGCTGCAATGTCGAAACGGTAGTCTTCAAGCGCTTTTTCAAACTCAACTAGCGTTTGTTGGAACTTAGCCCAAATCCAGCGATCGGCCATACTAAGCACCATTTCGCCACCGTCACGACCTGTATCGTGCTCTTCTGTGTTCATCAATACGAAACGCGATGCATTCCAAATTTTATTACAGAAGTTGCGGTAGCCTTCAACACGGGCCATATCAAAGTTGATATCGCGGCTGGTTGACGCCATAGCTGCAAACGTAAAGCGTAGTGCATCTGTACCATAGGCCTGAATACCATCAGGGAATTGCTTGCGGGTACGCTTAGCAATCTTCTCAGCCAGCTGAGGTTGCATCATGCCCGCGGTACGTTTAGTGACTAGCGACTCAATATCAATACCGTCAATCAAATCAATAGGGTCAAGCACGTTGCCCTTCGACTTTGACATTTTATCGCCGTTCTCATCGCGGATAAGGCCGGTAATATAAATATCTTTAAACGGAATCTTGCCAGTGAACTTCTTGGTCATCATGATCATTCTGGCAACCCAGAAGAAGATGATATCAAAGCCGGTGACTAGCACTGAAGACGGTACAAAGGTTTCTAGATCTGGCGTTTCTTCTGGCCAGCCCATGGTCGCGAACGGCCATAGCGCACTTGAGAACCAGGTATCAAGAACATCGTCATCTTGTGAAAGGGTTACGTCACTGCCAAGGCCATGTTTCTCACGCACTTCTTCTTCGGTGCGGCCAACAAAAACGTTGCCGTTTTCGTCGTACCACGCCGGAATGCGGTGTCCCCACCACAGCTGACGTGAAATACACCAGTCTTGAATGTTGTGCATCCACTGGTAATAAGTTTTGTTCCAGTTCTCTGGCACAAAACGAATTTCACCGCTTTCCACTGCTTCAATAGCTGGCTTAGCAAGAGACTCAACCGCTACATACCACTGGTCAGTTAGGTATGGTTCGATAACTGCGCCCGTTCTGTCGCCACGTGGCACTTTAAGCTTGTGCGGCTCAATCTTAACCAAAGAGCCTTGGGCTTCTAGGTCAGCAACAATTTGCTTACGCGCATCGAAGCGATCTAAACCGCGGTACGCTTCTGGCGCATCGTCGTTAATTTTCGCATCGTCGGTAAGAATGTTGATCATAGGTAGATTGTGACGCTTACCCATGTCGTAGTCGTTAAAATCGTGAGCAGGCGTAATTTTAACGCAGCCTGTACCGAATTCTTGATCTACATAGTCATCGGCAATAACTGGAATTAAACGACCCGTAATAGGCAGCTTAATTTCTTTGCCGATAAAATCTTGATAACGCTCGTCATCTGGGTGTACTGCAACCGCTGTGTCACCGAGCATGGTTTCAGGGCGCGTTGTTGCAACCACTAGCTCACCGCTGCCATCCGCTAGCGGATAGAGCATGTGCCACATGTGGCCGTCTTCTTCTTCGTTCAGTACTTCTAGGTCCGACACTGCCGTGTGAAGCACTGGATCCCAGTTAACCAAACGCTTACCACGGTAGATAAGACCTTCTTCGTGTAGTTTCACGAATACTTCAGTTACGGCTTTAGACAGGTCTTCGTCCATGGTGAATACTTCACGAGACCAGTCAGGTGACGTACCTAGACGGCGCATTTGGCCAGTAATAGTACCGCCGCTGTGCTCTTTCCATTCCCACACTTTTTTAATGAAGTCTTCGCGACCTAAATCGTGGCGCGTCTTACCTTCAGCGTTAAGTTGGCGCTCTACCACCATTTGGGTAGCAATACCTGCGTGGTCAGTACCCACTTGCCATAGCGTATTGTCGCCCTTCATGCGGTGATAACGGGTTAAGGCGTCCATGATGGTCTGCTGGAAACCATGGCCCATGTGAAGGCTACCGGTAACGTTTGGTGGCGGAAGCAAAATACAATAAGGGTCGCCGCTACCTGAAGCTTTAAATAAACCCGCCTCTTCCCATGACTTGTAGCATTGCTGCTCGATGGACTGCGGTTCGAAGGTTTTATCCATTACACACTCTCAAATTGAAGCTAAACGCGAATGACTTATGCAGATTTGAACTGCATGTTGCATCCAGCTTGCTGATAGTTTTTGTATCTTACCCGCGCGGCCTGTTTGGCATTCTCGTCCACGGGTACAAAATCGATGATTTGACGATGCTGGTTGGGTGAAGGCACCATACCGGAACCCACGTTCACCACCATTTGTCGTCTGGCTACCTGCTCTGGCCGCCAACAAATTTCCACCGGCGTTCCCGACTGCGGCCCTTCACCAAAAAGGTTATGGGGCACAAAGCGGTCTGCCGGCAGTTGCCATAACAATTCATCAACTTCTTCAGCTTGCGCCTGTGTATCACACAGCACGCTAATTTTTTGCTTATTAGCAAACGCTGAGGCAATGACTTCACTGGCGCGGCCTGCCACACCATTGTCACCGCTGGTAAGTTGATAAAAAATCACTTGTGGCATAAATGATTAGTCCTCTAACTTGATATCAGCGCGGTTCATTAAGAACTGAGACAGCATAGGCACTGGACGGCCTGTTGCGCCTTTGTTCTTACCACTGCGCCATGCCGTACCGGCGATATCAAGGTGAGCCCAGTTGTACTTCTTAGTGAAGCGCGACAAGAAACAACCCGCCGTAATTGACCCTGCTGGGCGACCACCAAGGTTCGTCATATCTGCAAACGGGCTTTCAAGCTGCTCTTGGTAATCGTCCCATAGCGGTAAGCGCCATGCGCGATCTGAACTTTGCTCTGACGCATTAAGTAGTTCGTGAGCAAGCGGGTTGTGCGTGCTCATTACTGCTGTTGCGTGATGGCCTAGCGCGATAATAGCGGCACCTGTCAGCGTAGCAACGTCGATAACGAGTTCTGGCTCGTAACGCTCAACGTAGGTTAGCGCGTCGCACAATACCAAACGGCCTTCCGCATCAGTATTTAGTACTTCAACAGTTTGACCCGACATAGTCGTTAGAATGTCACCTGGACGGTACGCTTTGCCATCTGGCATATTTTCACAGCCAGCTAGTATGCCGATTACGTTAATCGGAAGATTTAGCGCCGCGATAGTGTGCATTGTACCCAGTACGCCTGCAGCACCACCCATGTCGTACTTCATTTCATCCATGGCTTCGCCTGGCTTAATTGAAATACCGCCTGAATCGAAAGTAAGGCCTTTACCTACAAGCACAATTGGCGCTTGATCAGCTGGGCCACCGCGGTGATGCATAATACTCATCATGCTTTCATTTGCAGAACCACGACCAACGGCAAGGTAAGACTGCATACCCAGCTCTGCCATTTGTGTTTCATCTACCACTTCTGCGGTAACGCTGTCGTACTGACTCGCCAATTCTTGCGCCTGCTGCCAAAGATACGCTGGGTTACAGATGTTTGGCGGCATGTTAGCTACGTCTTTGGTTACTTTTGAACCACGAGCTACGGCTAAACCGTGCTCAACTGCACGTTCGCCAACCGTTAATTCACGGCGTGTAGGTACGTTGAATACAATTTTACGCAGCGGACGACGTGGCTCGCCTTTTTTGGTTTTAAGCTGCATAAAGGTGTAAAGCGTATCTTCAGTTGCTTCTACCGCTTGGCGCACTTTCCAGTAAGTATCGCGACCTTTAACGTGAAGTTCTGTAAGGAAACATACCGCTTCCATTGAGCCTGTTTCATTCAATGTTTGAATGGTTTTGGCGATTATGTTTTTGTACTGGCGCTCGTCTAATTCGCGCTCTTTACCACAACCGACAAGAAGCACGCGCTCACTTAGTACGTTTGGCACGTTGTGTAGCAACAACATTTGCCCCGCTTTACCTTCAAGGTCGCCACGGCGTAACAAGTTGCTGATATAACCTTCACTGATTTCGTCTAGTTGTTCAGCCACTGCCGTTAGGCGGCGCGGCTCGAAGACACCCACAACAATACATGCGCTGCGTTGTTTTTCAGGACTGCCACTTTTTACACTAAACTCCACGATATCACCTCGCTTTTCGTCGTTTATGGTTTGCACGATGACTAAAATCACGTAACGTTTCGCGCTGCTTTATGTTTTAATACGCAGCATAACTTTTTAGTTCGCTGCAATTCACGCTTACAGACCTATTGAATATAGGTTAAATTTGCGTCAAAACACCATGCAAACGGTTTATGATTGCAGGCAAAACTTGTAAAAACGGTAAGTTTAAACAAAATTGTGCTTTCTTTCACTAAAATTCCTAATTTTCCGGAAGGGCTGAGATGCTGATATTCCGCTATTTACTTAAGGAAACGCTGAAATCTCAGTTAGCGATTTTCTTTATCCTAATGGCAATTTTTGTCACCCTAAGATTTGTGCGCGTATTGGGCGACGCATCAGACGGTGATATCCCTGCTGGGCTTGTGCTTGGCTTCTTAGGTTTATATGCCCCTATCCTCTCTTCATTGGTGCTGCCCATCAGTGCTTATCTGGGTATTATGCTAGCCCACGGCAGGCTGTATGTAGACAGTGAAATGACCGTTATGCGGGCTTGTGGTATCAGTGAATGGTATGTCACTAGGGTAATGCTATTTTTATCAGTACTTATCATGATAGTCACAGGCGCAATTACCCTTTATTTCGCGCCATTAGCAGCTGAAAACGAATATCAACTGCGGGAAAAAGCCAGAAACGAGGCCGGTATCTCGGCACTAATGCCAGGTAGATTCCAGCAAACGGGTAACGAAAAAGCGGTTATTTTTGTGCACGACGTGGATAAAAATGACAAGCTACAACGCGTGTTTTTATCGCAAAATCAAACAGATGATAGCGAAGGTGATGTACGCGTTGTATATGCGCAAACCGGTGAAGTCGCAAACAACCCCGACGGTACACGAAACCTCGTATTAAAAGAAGGTGTGCAGTACGAAGGCAAACAATCTGAAAAGGCTTACCGCAAAGTAGAATTTGACGAATACCAAATTCAGATTGCCGATAAACCCGCCGACGAAACCCGTCGTAAGGTGAGCGTATTGCCCACCAGCGAGCTTTGGGAAGACGACAGTATCGAGGCCAGAGCCGAGCTTCAGTGGCGTATTGCCATACCGCTTTCTATTCCATTTTTAGTGTTGATTGCTGTACCGCTGAGCGCTGTAGACCCGCGTCAGGGCCGCTTCGGTAAAATGTTCCCGGCCATTTTGCTTTACCTAGGCTACTTCTTGCTGCTGCTTGCAAGTAGACGCGTACTAGAAGATGGAAAAATGCCGCCACAGCTTGGCTTATGGTGGGTACATACCATCATGTTGATCATTGGTGTCATGTTAATCGTGCGGGACAGAAAAACTGGCACAGAGCTTCGCGCTTGGATATTGGGGAAAAAGTAGATGTTTAAGATCCTCGATTTATATATTGCCCGTACGCTGTTAGGTACTATCACCGTTACGCTTAGCGTACTTATCGGCTTAAGCGCGCTCATTAAATTTGTAGAACAACTACGTAAAATTGGCGAAGGCGACTATGACATGCTGGTCGCTTTTATCTACGTTTTACTGAGCTTACCTCGCGACCTAGAGCAATTCTTCCCTATGGCCACGTTACTTGGCGGTCTTATCGGTATGGGCGTGTTGGCCAGCAACAGCGAACTGGTAGTAATGCAGGCCGCGGGTATGAGCCGCTGGAACATCATAAACTCGGCCATGAAATCTACCCTTGTTATGATTTTACTGGTGATGGCCGTTGGTGAATGGGTTACTCCATACAGCGAAACCAAGGCAAAACAGATAAGAACCGAAGCCATTTCAGGCGGTAGTCTATTTTCTTCCGATAAGCTGGTGTGGGCAAAAGATGGCGACCGATTTGTGAGTATTGGCCAAGTACTTAGCCAAGACTCACTCAAAGACGTAAGCATTTTTAGCTTTAATCCTGACTTGTCTCTTGAAAGTATTACCTACGCGAAAAATAGCGCTTTCGATGGCGACGGCTGGTGGTTAAGCGATGTTGAAGTAACCCAGTTTACAGAAACCAATGTCACGTTAGATGAAAGCGATCGCGTGCGCTGGAACTCGACCCTTACTCCCGATAAATTGGGGATTGTGGCGGTTAAGCCCGAAGCATTGTCTATTACTGGTCTGCTTGATTACGTGAACTATCTAGATAATAACGATCAAGATCCATCACGCTATGAGTTAGCGCTATGGCGGAAAATCTTTCAGCCTATATCGGTAGGTGTGATGCTATTGATGGCACTGTCGTTCATCTTCGGTCCGTTACGTAGCGTGACTATGGGCGCAAGAGTGATTATGGGCGTACTAACAGGCTTCGGTTTCTTTATTCTTAATGAAGTGTTTGGGCCAGTCAGTTTGGTATATCAGCTGCCGCCGTTTTTGGGCGCTTTACTGCCCAGTTTACTGTTTGCTGCTATCGCAGGTGTTATGCTAAAACGTTGATAAAGCTATCAACGATAGGCAAATTAAACGCTCAACGCATACAAAAAAGAGGCTCGTTGCAGCCTCTTTTTTTGATACTTTTTTAGCGCCCTACAAGCTGTGTACTACCAACTTTTGTGGTCGTTCGCTTCTTTGGTCAGCTTCAACACTTCGGTCTTTGCCAGTCGGTCTTGCAGAGATTGTTTATTTTTAAAATCAAACAAAACAAGTAATGTCCCTAAACCACCCAATGATGCGACAAGGCGAATTAACAAACGCGGCCATGTCATAGGCTCTTCAACTGTGCTGTAGATTCGTAACCGCCAAGCACGCATGCCAAGCGTTTGCCCGCCTCTACGCCAAAACCACAAAAAGAAGCCCGCAATCCATAAGCCTACCCAGGTTTGAATAAGCAGTTTATAGCCAAAAGATGCCTGGATAAGGTCGGCAGGTTCAGCATAGCCTTGCAGGTCAAGGGCACCGTTTTTCAGCATAACCACCAGCGTTACTATCATCACCATGGCCGCACACATACCTACAGCAGTGGCTACTAATGTATCGTAAATCATGGCCAATAAACGTCTAACGAAGCCTGCTCTTTGCACTGGGTTGTTTTCGGCATCGTTTTTTTTAGCACTATCTCTGCCGATATTTTTAGAGTGATAAGTAGATTCAGCTCTTCGTTTCGCTTTTGTGTCGTGTTTTGCCACGCGTTTCTCTTCAATATTTTCTAGACAGTCTATATTTTGGCATATGTGCGTGATTGCTTAAACAGGCGCAGGTATCCTTAACGCCATTTTAAAGTTTTGCAGTTGCGGTTAAAAGTGATCGAATTTAAGTGTTCGAACATACAAAAAACCAAATCGACTTTAAGAGGAATAGTACATGTCTGTTTCGAATAAAAAGTCAGCGAAAGAGAAGTGTCGTCCCAAAGTCTCCTCAGAGCGCCTACGTCACCAAGCATGGATAGCTACGTCATTCTTGCTGCATTTTGAACAGGGTTCTAATAAATATTCATTGAAGTGAAACTTTGGTTTCACTTTTTTTGCATCCAATTCACTCGATGAATCGTTATATGGTTAAACACCACATAATGGACATCGAGTGTGACCAATACAAAATTAATAACGTTTTCTACTCTTAGTACACTTTGCTTTATACATCCACTAGCGTGGTCTTACGACGACCCCGAAGGCGATATCGAGCATATTCGAGTACGCGGTGACTCATCAGTAAAAGACGGGGAGTTTATTTCTGCTTCTCAGGGCTGGGTGTCGGGTGACACTATGATTGACCGCCCCATGTTACGCGCTGGTGAAATATTGGAGTTTATTCCGGGTATGATGGTGACGCAACATAGCGGTTCAGGAAAAGCCAACCAGTACTTTTTGCGCGGATTTAACCTCGACCATGGCACCGATTTCACGGTGAGTGTAGACAGTATGCCAGTGAATATGCGAAGCCATGGACACGGTCAAGGCTACAGTGACCTGAACTTCATCATTCCTGAATTTATCGACAACCTTAGCTACTTCAAAGGTACCTACTATGCCAACATTGGCGATTTTTCTAGTGCAGGCGGCGCGATTTTTAATTTGAGAGATTCTCTTGAAAACAACCAGGTATTCTTAGGTTTGGGCGAATATGGTTTTAAGCGCGCCGTTTCACTAAACCAGTTTGAAGCCGGAGAAAGCCGCGTTGTTACGGCTTTAGAATACCAAACCTATGACGGCCCATGGACTGATGTTGACGAAGACGTAAAAAAGAAAAACGCTCATATTCGATATATTACGCCAATGTTAGATGGCCAACTTACCATAACAGGCATGGCTTATGACAATAGCTGGAACGGCGCTGATCAGGTGCCAGAGCGTGCTATTCAAAGCGGCTTAATAGACCGCCTAGGCTCTATCGATACTCAAGTTGGGGGGGAGTCTTCTCGCTATAGCCTATCTGCAAACTACGCTAGCGACACATGGAACGCCTCTGTTTATGCCATAGACACTGAGCTAAGTTTATTTTCTAACTTTACTTACTTCCTCGATAACCCTGAGCGAGGCGATCAGTTCGAACAAGCTGATGATAGAAAAATCTATGGCGGTGAAATATTCACTACCCTCCCCCTTGCTATTACAGAAGGGAGCAGTGTTACCTTGGGCGGCCAGTGGCGCTTTGACGATATTGACAATGTGGGCTTGTATCGCACTCAAAATTTAACCCGGTTTGGCACCGTTAGAGAAGATGCGATAGAAAGTAACAGCTATGCACTTTTTGCTCAGTCCAATATTTTTCTAAACGATAGATTAAGCCTGTCGTTAGGCGGTCGTTATGATTATTTAGATGTTGACGTAGATAGCGATTTAGACGCCAACAGCGGTAGTGCTGACGATGGTATTTTTACGTTAAAAGCAGGCCTTAAATATTTGCTGTCTGAACAGCTCACCGCATTTGCCAATATCGGTCAAGGGTATCACTCAAACGACGCACGGGGTGCAACTATTACTGTAGATCCGGTAAGTGGGGATACAACCGAAACTTCACCGCTCTTAGTGAAGTCTCTTGGTTATGAAGCCGGGGTTAATTTTACCGATAACAGAACCTATAATGTTTCAGCTGCATTATGGCGACTAGAACTAGACAGTGAACTGGTTTATGTCGGCGACGCAGGCTTCACCGAAGCGAGCCGACCATCAGAAAGACACGGTATAGAAGTAAGCGCCTACTACTGGGTTAATCATCATGTAACAACTGACATTGAAGCTGCTTGGACAAAAGCAAGATTTAGCGACAGTGTAGAAGGCGAAGGCCGCCATATTGACGGTACAGTTCCGGGCATTGTGAGCGCGGGACTGACGTATTTTCAAAACAGCAACCAGCTTGGATTTAGTTATACGCTGCGAGGTCGTTATTTAAGTTCTCGCACGGTAGAAAGCTTCGATGAAGTTTCTCCGCCATCAACGTTTTTAATGAATGCACAGGTCGCTTATCGTCAGCCAATGTGGGACGTTACTTTAGAAGTGTTGAACGCACTTGATAGTGATGATCATGATATCGACTATTTTTATGCGTCGAGCCTTCCTGGCGAGCCTGAAGAGGGCATAGAGGATTTGCACTATCACCCGGTTGAACCAAGAAACGTTCGTCTTACTGTTTCCTTGAAATATTAACCGCGCAGAAGCTTTTAATGGTAATAGCGGCGCTGGCCCTTTTGGCGCCGCAATATTTTATGTGAATGTTTAAAAAGCGTGCTAGTTTAAATACTTAGAAGCAGCATTTTTCAATAGTAAGTCTCATTGTGAAAATGGTGCCATAACAATAAAAGGTAGGAGCAACGATGGAACATGAAACTTTGTTCCCTTTGCTGTGTAAAACAGCAGACGGTGACAAAAAAGCCTTCGCAGAGCTTTATAAAATAACCAGCCCACAGCTTTATGCAGTTGCGTTAAAGCTACTAAAGCGGCCAGAACTTGCCGATGAAGCCACACAAGATGCTTACATTAAAATATGGCATAACGCAGGCAATTACCAGCGGGGCAAAGGCACGGTGTTGACTTGGATGGTAAGCATTGCGCGCTATCGGGCACTGGACTTAATTCGCTATCACAATGTAAGAAACGAAGTTGAGCTAAACGATGATGCACCATCGGGAGTAGAAAGCTCGCAAAATATTAAATTGGGTGCAGAGCAAGCTAGACTAGCCGCGTGCTTGGATGAATTAGACGGCCCTCAGCGCCAAGCCATTCACTTAGCTTACGTTAACGGCATGTCTCACCAGGAAGTGGTGAGTCACTTGGCCTCGCCCCTTGGTACAATTAAAAGCTGGATAAGACGAGGCTTGCAGAGCTTGCAGAGGTGCCTGTCACTATGAATTATTTGAAAGAAGAACGACTTAATGCACTGGCAGCGGAATACGTTGTTGGTACCCTCAGAGGTAAAGCGCGCACACGCTATCAAAAGTTAATGATGCAATATCAAGCGGTGAGCGATGCAACGGCCCAATGGGAACAATATCTAACCGGCTTTGCGGAGACGCTCCCGCCTGTGACGCCGCCAGACAACGTGTGGGAAAACATCCAAGTAAAACTTGGACATAAAGCCGCTAACGACGCAAACATGGCTAGCGATACACAATCTTCCAGCAAGTCTGGCGAGGTTATCGACTTTGAGAAAGAAAAGCAGAAACGCTGGAAAAATTTATCGTTCATATCTACGGCTGCTGCAATGGTGTTAGCCGTACTGCTTTTTGTTATGAAACCTGTGCCTGCACCAGAGGTTTCCCATATCGCCGTAGTCAACAACGCTGATAACACGCCACTGTGGGTGATAGAGGTATCTGACACGACCATGAATGTTAAGGTTACCGATGCTTTCGTGGCTCTAGCAGACAAAGACTACGAGCTGTGGATGGTACCGGCAAACGGTGAAGCGCCAATTTCCCTTGGTCTAATGCCTGAAGCAAATGGAGATACAAGAGCAACACCAGATATACTGCTAGATCAAAGCATCGCAGCCCTGGCTGTTAGTTTAGAAGCGCCAGGCGGCTCGGTGACGGGTGCACCAACCGAAGTACTTTACATAGCGCCTATAGTGTCAGTTTAAATTTTCTAGCAAAAAACGACACATCTCAAGGCCACTATTCATGTGGCCTTCTTTACATTTAAACTTTCTATAAAAACTTTTTTTCAATTTTTTAAATTATTTTGCATCTAAAGCGAAGGCTCAGTCGTTTAACTTTTGAACTCATAAAAACAGAGAGACTCGACATGATCCAATTTAAACGCAAAACCTTGTCTTTGGCCGTTGCCGTAACGTGTACAGCCATAACAGCGGGCGCAGTCGCGTCAAGCCACCGAGAAGCACCGAACATTACCCGTCACCCAGCGCTTGATAGCACAGATTTTTACGCCTTCAACAGCTATGAACAAGGCCGTGAAGACTATGTGACTTTCATCGCCAACTATATTCCACTACAAGATGCCTACGGCGGCCCTAATTATTTTGCGATGGATCCGAACGCGCACTATGCCATCCATATTGATAGCGACGGAGACGCAGTCGAAGATTTAAGCTTTGTTTTCCAATTTAACAATATGCTCGCTGCAGACAACGAAGGTATTGCCCTGCCAATAGGCCCTGAAGGCGATCAAAAGATGGTGAAAGTGCCGCTTAAAAATGTAGGTGGGATAAGCGCAGATGATTCAAGCGCAGCGAATTTCTCAGAAATGTATAGCCTTACGATGGTAAGCGGTGACATGCAAACAGGTACGCGCACAACGCTAACACCAGCCATGGGTGATATGTTTAAAAAGCCCCTTGATTACATCGGTAATAAAACCTTTACCAGCGAAGCAGAATACGCGCGCTATGCTGAAAGCTTCATCTACTCATTCAACATTCCTGGCTGTGACGACATGGCCAAAGTATTTGTTGGCCAGCGCAAAGACCCCTTCGTTGTTAACCTAGGCAAAACATTTGACCTAGTAAACTATGTACCTGTTGAAGGCGACAGTGCACCGGGTGCAGGGGATGGCGAGGGCTTCCCTGGCGGCATTACGCAAAGCGCGATGAATGATGACTTAGTAGACAAAAACGTAACAGCCCTATCTATTGAAGTGCCAAAGGCTTGCGTTACGGGTGAAGGCAATGGCGTAATTGGTAGCTGGACGACGGCAAGTTTGCCGCAAGCGCGTATTTTGAACCCAGATGCCACCTTTGCTAAACCTGAAACTAATGGTGGTGCGATGACTCAAGTGTCTCGTTTAGGTAGCCCGCTAGTCAACGAGCTTGTTATTGGTATTGGCGATAAAGACAAATTTTCTAGCTCTCATCCAAGTGCAGATGGTCAGTTTGCAGATTATGTCACTCACCCATCGCTGCCAGAGTTGCTCAACATTCTGTTTAAAGATGCAGTGAATACTACACTGGGTACGGATATTGAGACCCTTGCACCTACTAACTTCCCGCGTATGGACTTGGTGACAGCCTTCCTTACTGGCTTCCCAGGTGTTAACCAGCAAGCAACGGTTACAGCGTCTGAAATGCTGCGCCTAAATACAGGGATCCCAGCAACTCCAGCGGAATCACAGTCTACCTTCGGTGTAGCAGGCGATGACTTAGCAGGCTTCCCGAACGGCCGCCGCCCAGGTGATGATGTGGTTGATATTGCCCTTCGCGTTGTAATGGGTCGTTTATGCTACCCCATTCCAGTTGCAGGCGAAGACACAGACCTTGGTCTTTGTGCACCTGAAGACGCGAGTGTAGGTAATGTACCATTCACTGATGGCGCGCCTGTAGATGCAAGTATGATTGATACGTCATTTCCATACCTAAAAACACCACTTGCTGGCTCTGAATAAGGAGATCCATCATGTCTACGAAGATTAGGTTATTTAATGAGCGCAGTGGTGCAACTGCGCCTAAAAAGCAAACGTCAGGTAAACGTCAACAACACCGTATGTGGATTGCTTCAGGGTTGGTATTAGCACTTTCAGGTTGTTTCGATAGTGACGACGATAACGACTATCAAGCCCCAGAAGAAAATGCTGCGCCGGTAGCCGTTGATGAAATGTTGACGACACAAGCGGATATTGCGATTGATGGCACCTTGTCAGCTACCGATGCCGATGGTGATGCGCTTACGTTCGGGCTTGGTGAAAACGGTACGTTAGGTAATGCAGAAGTTAATGCTGATGGCAGCTTTACCTACACACCTAACGCTCAGGTAACAGGAAGCGATAGCTTTACATTTACTGTTTCTGACGGTGTTAACCCAGAGGTTACGGCCACCATTAGCGTTACGATTGAGGCACAGCAGGTATCGCTTTCTAGCTATACCCGCGACGCCTTCAATCAAGCGCCAACGGATGATCCATTACCAATAAATGGAAGGGAGTTCATCCAAGATGCTGACGACTCTACATTTGATGACTTGTTGATAGACCAATAACACGCATCAAATAACAGGAGTTTGTTAGCACATAACCAGTGTCAACCGTAAAGCCAAGGACGGCTTTTTTTAAGGAAGTAGCAATGACGTTTATAAAGTACTCTGCTCTGAAGTTCATTTTGGCGAGTACATCACTAACCCTTTCGACTTTTTCAATATACGCTCAACAACAAATCCCTGATATCAATGCTGTCATAGCAAGCTGGGAGCCTGAACAGTTATCAGTAACAAGCTTGAATGAAGCAGAAAAAGTGCTGTCATCAAGTCGTTATATTTCCGCAAAAGGAAACGAAAGAGAGCGGGTGGCTCGCTTCGCCAACTCTATGCGAGCAAACTTCACATCGTTAAATGCTGGGCAACAAGAACGCCTAGTAATCTTAGAGGCTCGCTTGTTACAAGGCACTCATAGGTTCGAAGAAGCCAAGCAACATTTAAAACAAATTGCCTACTTTCGCTCGCCGGCCGCTTACTTACTTATGGCTGATATTGCCACGCAACAAGGTGATGTTAAAAAAGCAAAAGAAAACTGTGAAAGACTGGTAGGGAAGACGAGTTTTCTCATTGCATTTACTTGCATGGTAAACGCAGAGTTTTCCCAGAACGCTCAAGCGAGGCTGCTTCAAAAACTGAAGGCCTTTGAAACTTATACCAGTAATGCTCGGCCTTCTGAACGCCAGTGGTTTTATGAAGTACTTGCGGATATGTCACTGCAGCTTGGTTACCCTGAAGCAGCGCTTGAGTATCTATCACAAACAGAGTTTGAAAAGCTTCCTATAAGTGCCCTGTTAGTATGGGCAGACGCTAGTTTTCAATTAAGAAATTATGAGGCTGTTACCTCCACGCTCGCCCGCAATGTACCCGATATCAAAAAAGCAGATGACGGCTTGCTTTTGAAATGGGCTATCGCAGAACGTGCCCAGGGTATCACGTCCTCAACGGTGCAATCTCAACTGTCAAAAAATATGGAAATTAGAGTGTGGAGAGAGGATAGCTCGCACGCGGCACAAGTTGCCACCTACTTTTTAGAGATAGAGAAAAATTACCCGCAGGCCCTCAAGTTTGCTGAAATCAATTGGCAGTACGCCCAAGCATTAAGTGACAAAAAGCTTTTAGAGCGTGCCCGCAAAGCTAATGGTGAATCAACCAATGCTTAGGTCTTCCAACCATTTCAGCGAACGAACCATGATGAGACTTGTTGTATTTTTTTTAGTAGCAACTTTTAGTTTTCCAGCCCTTTCTCACGAGCTAAGCAACGGTTATTTAACCCTTAAAAATGATTCTGGCGAGACACTTTCAGGCGAGCTTTTGCTAAAACCCAAAGACATAGGGCAAGCTGCCGGACTCGATACCAATAATGACGGCAATCTGACATGGGGTGAAGTTAAAAGAAACCACAATCTAGCGAATGATTACATTCAAAATCACCTAATAATTCGTGGTAGCGAGACACGGTGTACAGTAAGTCTTGCATCACCTTCCGTACGTGACATATCTGCGGAGTCATTATTGGTATATCCACTTTCGGTGAATTGCGCTTTTTTAAACGAAGTGTCTGTACGTTACACAGGTATAGTGAGCGATTTTCCTACACATAAACTGCTTACTTCCATCACCCTTAATGAACAAACAAGTGTGCATGTACTAGATAGTGAGCAAACTTTCGTATCTGTATCCCCTAAAAGTAGTCATTGGATTTCGCAGTTTAGCGAAATGGTTTATCAGGGTATTTGGCACATTTTTATTGGGTTAGATCACATACTATTTTTAGTCGCCACATTGCTGACCGTTAACTTACTTAGAAAAAGTAAACGTTGGGTAAAAGAAAAAAGTATCAAACGGATCGTAAAAAGCACTGTGATTTTGGTAAGCACTTTTACTTTAGCGCACTCAATTACGTTGACCCTTACAGCTCTTGATTTAATAACGCTTAATAGTCGTATTGTTGAACTAGGCATTGCGATTTCGGTGGCCATTACTGCACTAAATAACGTGTACCCCGTTATCATGCGCTTGGGATTTGTTACTTTTGGATTCGGCCTACTTCACGGGATGGGATTCGCGAGTGTGTTTGGCGACCTGAATGCCCAATCTGGCAGCTTAGTGATGAACGTGCTTGCATTTAATTTAGGTGTAGAAATAGGTCAACTTGCCATAGTTGCACTGCTACTTCCCATACTTATCCTACTTAGAAACGTCAGGTTATATTCGAAAGCCATTATGCCAATTGCATCATCAATTATTGCGGTTATAGCGATTAACTGGACGTTGCAGAGATGGTAGCAGCGGCACACCTAGTTATTAATTGAGAGATAAGAGTAAGCTTATACTGAGTGACAAAAAATAAGAAATGACTAAAGCGGCGCGCGCCTTTGGACAATCTTTCGGCACTTAGCCATAAAAAGCACAAAAAGTTGTTGTATAGGCGCGCCGCATCGCTATAATGCCAAGCATCAACACCACGTTGATATCTATACACAATGCCAGTGTGATGGAATTGGTAGACATGGCGGATTCAAAATCCGCTGCTAGCGATAGCGTGGCGGTTCAAGTCCGCCCACTGGTACCATCTCTTCTTTTTGAAGTAGATACTAAAACCGACCTTTAAGTCGGTTTTTTTGTTTCTTGAATTAATTCAATAATTAAATCACAAATTTTTCACGGTTGTAGCAGGACAGACTAAAGTGACTGTCAGATTTACCAAGCTACCAAAGCCACTCAGCTACCTTCATCAACTGAACTCCAGTAGCCGTGACTAGCATCGCATACCTCAGAAAAATCATTTACCAACTTCATGAATTTATTGGTAAAAGTATCCAGCATAACTGTCTCACCTCTATTAACAATCTCTGTCCATAAATCGAACTTTAGATATTCATAGGTAAGCCACCATTTGCTTTGTGGAAAACGGCTGTATCCACCTGACACTCCAAGTTGCCGTAACTTTTGCTGAATCTGGGCTTCAGCTACCACTTGACCAAGATTTACGCTTTCATTCCTACGAACAACACCTATTGTTACTGGTGGGTTAAAATCTGAGGCATTAAATTCAAGAGCAATAGATAATGCGTTTGACTTATTATAAATTCTGAATGGATACCCCCACTTTTTACTCAACTTACCAAAATCGTAGCTAACCTCCCATCCATCAGGTAAAAATATTGAAACTCTTTTTTGAAGCTGATCAAAAAAAGACTCCATTTGTTGACTTTTTAAATCTGGAAGTTCTCTAGACACTTTTAATGCCGTAGTTAAAAAGCGTTGTTTTTCTTCAACAGAGACGCTGTCTAAGTATTCCTTTAACGTCATCACTTTACTCCGATAAGTACCTGTTAGCTTATGAACCACTTCCATGTATTGTTTAATTGGAAAGGATAAATTTTGGAGATTCCCAACCTCATTGAGGCTTTTCTCCAGCCATTGTATTATTGAGGGATGTTGAACACTTGAGTAATACAAATTTGAGTAAAAGACTGTGTCAGCACTATTTGTCAATTCTGTCTTTTCGGCATTTAGACGATAATTGCCCAAGCTATATTCGCTTGGTTCAGGGCGATCTATCGTCAAATAAATCACCCAGATATTTATTTCTTCAACATCGCTATTTTGCTCATTCACATAACTAATGTATCGAGCAATCTGATTGGGCTGATCACCAGCATAAATCTTATTTTCTACAATGATATGATTCGCCCCATCTGTGAGGTATATATCAATGTTTTCATGTTCTCTGTGGACACTTGCTGAGGCCAAATCAAAACTAAAACGACTTGGCTTGTAGAGTGATAAAAATATTTCCAAAAATAAGGAGTCTTGGTAATGCAAGCCTTTGGGATTTAACAACGACGCAATAAACCTTGAATGAAGGCGGACTTCATCCCCTTTGTTCAAGAGCGTCGTGAAAAGATTAAAATCATTCAATCCTCTACGCTTCTGTTTCGCCCGGTAATCTTGATACTCCTGAAAAAGAAAAGCCATATCTGAATATGCCTTATCATTAATACTTTTCTGCACAAATTCCCCAAAGTACATCGAAATTAGCGCCTAAACACAACGCGAATCAGGTTAGTACTGTTAATTTCATCACTACTTCATACATTTAAACAATCTCAATTTCCGAGCTTAGAAGCGCTCATATGCCTTTTTTTGAAAGACATCTACTGTTTTACCTTCTTCTACTTGAGATTAAAACCCCATACATTCGAAACTATGCACTTAATCTAGACAGGCATGTGTAAAGGTTTAAGCAAATAAATTGTAAGTAGAAGGGTTCTAAAAGAAAAAAACGTTAGTGAGGTAAAAACTGTATAAAGACGATTTAAATGGCCTCATCTTATCCTCGTATTGGTATCTTTTGGGTTTACCAACATAAACTCATATCAAAATCTATACTATTATCTCAAGCCTCATATAGCAGTGTAGGAATTGCCGACAGCAACTTCAGCCACATTGATGTTTGGGAATCAGAAAAAGTTTACCTTCCTGAATGTCCAACGCTTTTTGACTCTGAATATCAAGCGCTACCTCGCGGGAGAATTTTATTTGATAAGAAAAATAACACTTTTAGCATGTTCGCCGATAGAAAAATTGTAAGAAGTAAGCACTACAGACAAATGATCATAAACGCCTTTTCTCTACAGGCGCAAAAATGCATATGGAGAACAGACTCTCACTATGTTGTTTTCAGTTAAGGGATTAAAATAAAGCTTTATCCCAGCAAAAGTAGATAGACTAAAGTGACTGTCAGATTTACCACTCGCTAAGCAGTGCGGTATATCAATATCAATGATTGAACAGCATTACAGTCACGTGCTCCCAAAGATATTTGGCAATCAGCTTTTAGGTATTGAAATGGATGAGATCAAACAGGACAAAGACAGAATCGTACTGTCACTGAAAGAGCCGTTGCGTCTTACACTAAGAGAGCTAAAGAATGGGAAGCTAATTATCAACTTCGGGGGTGCATATAATGGCCAACCATTCCCCACTACGTCTTGAAAAAAGAGCCAAAATGATACATCTTGGATGAGCTTCTAAAAATGGAGAAGTAACTTAAAGGACTAATATGTTTGACCAGTCGTTCTCACATCAAAACTTATTCAAAATATACGTTCATGAGAACAAGAAAGGAAATAATCTTGCTGAACGCTTCTTCGAAGATGTAAGCGAAGAGTACACGAAGGTCAAACGTGCAAGAAAGTTAATCAGTAAGATTTATTCTCGACGTCGTTACTATTCGCCAGCCGTATTTGAGAAACGAGTTCTTCTCCTGTATAGATTGCTTCGCGAAGTAAAAAACAAAAAAAATGAAGTAGTCAGAAGTCACCTAAAAATCATCTCAAATAAAATTTCCGAGAGGAAATTTAAATTCTCACTAACCAAGCTAGACGAAAAAGTAAACGACAAAGATGTTTTTATTACTGGCAGTTCGGTCGACTCTTTCTTTGCCGAAAAACAAATACAAAAAAATATAAAATATACCTATGGTGTGAAACAAGCTGATAGAGACCTAATCGTTCCACAACTTCGCTCCGTTTTGGCTAACAAGTTTCCCAAGATTATTATCAAAACTGACATAAAGTCTTTCTACGAGACTATCGATAGAGAACTTTTACTGAAGAAGCTAAATAGGAGTCCAATCCTCAGCCTCACCACTCGAAAAATCATTGCAAGACTACTTGAATCATACGAAGAACAGTCTGGCGCGAGCTTGGGCATTCCCAGAGGTGTCGGTGTCAGTGCCTACTTAGCAGAGCTTTATATGAAGGATTTCGATGCGGAAGTAGAAAAGTTACCAAGTCTTATATATTACGCACGTTATGTTGACGATATCGTCATAGTACTTTCACACACACCGGGGAAAGACTCCCAACACCACCTTGATTTTATCGAGTCAAGGCTTCGCGAAGAGCAGTTAAGCTTAAACCTTACCGGCGACAAAACAAAAACTATTGATTTCAGCACAGCAAATTGTAACTTTCAGTTTGATTATCTTGGTTATAAATTTAAATGCGCCAGTGGTAGCGTAAAACTTGAGTTGGCAGATAAGAAGAAATCCAAGTATCACAAACGAATAAGTGACGCTATTAACGCCTACAACAAACACTCAAAGCGACAACCCCAAAAAGCAAGACGAGAACTTTTATTGCGACTTAAATTTCTGACCTACAACACAAAACTTTCCAATAATAAAGGAAACGCGGTCGTAGGGATTTACAACTCAAACCGATGGATAACAAGCTCTGATTGCCTCCAGAATCTTGATCATAAACTCCAAGGTTTAGCTAACGCGATAAATAACGCAGGGTTAAGAAATCGAATATCAAAATACTCATTCAAAGAAGGCTTTGATAGAAGACTATTTGCAAATTTCACTGCTCAAGAGTTCTCAATAATAACTAGGGCATGGTCAAAGTGAAAAAAACCATAAGAATAAAACTAAAAAAAGAACGAGCTATCCTGTCTGATACTCTTCCATATGAAACCCCGATTACTTTTTCCAATAGGTTTTTCTACGAATTCATTATTGAGAACTCTCTTGAAGTTGAAGGTGACAAGATTATATGGAACAGCTTAAATGAAGCCAATGATGCTGTGATGAGGTTGCTTTTTGGCATAAGTGAAAATGAAGTAGAAAAAAATGGTGCCAAGAGAACCATCGTCATTAAAAATGGCACCTTTATTACTGTGCCTTTTCAATATGGGGTTAGCCACAAAGAGGATAGTTATAGAAAGCTCTCCGTACCTCATCCTAGAAATCAACTTCAGATAGCCAACTTCTATGAGAAGTACAAAGAATTGATTCTCTATTATTCTAAGAGGTCAAAATTCAGCCTTCGCCACCCGCATAAAATTGCCGACACTAGACTCTTTGACGATGAAAGAAAAAGTGCTTCAGTAGTACTTACCAACCAGTTTGATAAAAATCTTTCCTACCGCAATAAGCATCTAAAATCCTTTTTTGGATACCAAAAAATTAGAAATATACATGAGTTCTTTGAGTCAAAGGCATACCATCAATGCGAGAAGAAATACAACGTAATGGCTCAGCTCGATATCTCAAAGTGCTTCGATTCAATTTACACTCATTCCATTGCGTGGGCACTACTAGGTAAAGGCCCCGTTAAGACAGAGCTTGCTAATGTAGGCAACAAAACATTAGCTGGCTCATTCGCAGATGACTTTGACTCATTGATGCAAAAGCAAAACTACAATGAAACAAACGGTATTCTGATCGGGCCTGAGTTATCTCGAATATTTGCCGAATTAATCCTACAAAAAGTTGACTTCAACCTTGAGTCGAGGCTTGCTAAATCATCAATTTATCGTGATAAAGATTATTCTATTTTTAGATACGTAGATGATTATTTCGTCTTCTTTAATGAAGAAAAAATATACAAAGTGATAGTTGATACGCTTCTCGAGCACTTATCAGAATATAAACTCGGCTTAAACACAGAAAAAGAAATCGTTTATAAAAAACCTATAATCACTGAAATAACCATAGCAAAGAGAAAAATATCTGAGCTACTGAACGATAAGATAAAAATAGATATTGATGAGGACGAAGAAAAAGTAGATGAAGAAGGAGAACCATTAAAGTACGGAAACATTTTTATTCACGCCAAAACATTGATCACAACATATAAATCAATACTTTCTGAGAGTGGGGCAGAATACAAAAGCGTGATTAACTACACGCTCACAATAGTAGAATCAAAACTCAAATCTATTTTTAAGAAATATTCGCAAGTTCAGTACGACTACAAAACTCACAGAGACCTATTGGATTCTATAGACGCTTGTATTGAGTTCGCGTTCTTTATTTACAACGTCGCTCCGAGAGCCAATACAACTATAAAGCTAAGTCGAGTCTTAAAAGAAATAATCGAATTCTGTAAGAAAAAACCCATCGAAATCGATGAAATGCACCACATCTTCAAGTGTATCTCAGACAATATTTCGTTTGTAATAGAGAAGTATGAGACAAAAAACTATACACAGGTTGAGACGCTTTATTTGCTGACAGTTTTGTCAGAACTAGGTAAAGATTACTGGTTGCCTGAGCCATCTTTAGTTAAGTACTTCGGAGGAACATATAATAGAGGTAAGAAAACCGTTTCTTTTGATAGCAGTTTGAACTACTTTTCGATAACAGTAATTCTTTTTTATATGCGTGATAAGTTACGTTATGGCAGGGCGAGAAAGGCCATCAAGAAAACTATAAAAGAAAAGCTAAAATCCCCTGAAGCTTCGCTGAAGAAAGACTCAGAGTTATTCTTCCTTTTAATAGATTGTATCAGCTGCCCCTACTTAGAGAATGGATTCAAGCAAGACCTGCTTAAACACTTTGGCATATCTAAAAAGAAGCTTCGAGACGAGATTATTAATCTGAGACAAAATTGGTTTACCAAATGGGTCAATTTCAGCTTTGCAGATGAACTTGACTCCAAACAAAGTGACGAAGTATATTAATCGCACTTCGCATCGCGCCAACCGCTAATGACTGTAGGCAGTCCCACACACCCGCGAAGCGCATTATTCGGTCCTATGCATGGACGATTTTGCTTAAGCAGTCCGGTGTCGAGCTGCTTCCAAATTTATTTTTATCAATAAAGAAAAAACGCGATGCTTTGCAAAGTTTTTGCAAAGCGTGAGGCGCTGACGGCTAGCCACCGCCATGACTGGGTCAAAATAGCCACAATCTTTTCAAAATCCGTTGCTAGCGATAGCGTGGCGGTTCAAGTCCGCCCACTGGTACCATCTTCTTCTAAAGAAGAAGATACTGAAACCGACCTTTGAGTCTGTTTTTTTGTGTCTGAAATTCAGCAAATCGCCACGCAAGCGTGTCGGTCCAAGACATAGCCATATATTGAAGCTCCTCAAAACTCTCGATCTCCCTAAACGAACGACCTTTTACGATTTAAAGCAGTACTACTAATACGGCAACCCATTTTTAACTCACTTAACCAATTGATTCTAATTATATTTACATAATACTCTGCCAGTCGCTTACATAGTTACCAAAACACCACTAGTTGAAAACAGTTAAAAGGTTACTAAAATAAACCACCTAGAGACAACGAGATTTATTTCAATTTTTGGGAGTTTTGAGATGACCACTACAAAAGCAGGCAATGTACTAATTATTAATGCACACCAGTATTACCCTTTCTCGGAAGGCAAGCTAAACGCATCTTTCGTCGATAAAGCAGTAACGCTACTTGAAGCTAAAGGCTACAACACTCGCGTAGTGACAATGACTGAAGAACACAACGTTGAAGAACAGTTGGCCCATCATCAGTGGGCTGACATTGTCCTTCTACAGGCACCAATTAACTGGATGGGTGTGCCATGGTCTTTCAAGAAGTATATGGATGAAATTTACACTGCAGGTATGGGTGGAGCCCTATGTGCCGGCGATGGTCGCGTTGAAGAAGCGCCGAAGAAAAACTACGGCACAGGCGGTACCCTTACCGACGTTAAATATATGATGTCTTTAACCTTCAATGCTCCAGAAGAGTCATTTAACGACAGCGAAGAGTTTTTTGAAGGTAAATCTGTAGACGATTTACTGTTTCCAATGCATATGAACTTCAAGTTCTTTGGCATGAAGCCAATGGAAACTTTCGCTAGCTTTGACGTAATGAAAAACGCCGATGTAGAAAACGATTTCAAACGTTTTGAAGCCCACATCAACAAGCATTTTTAAGGATTTATCATGAGTACTGAATACACCAATAAGTTACATGCAGGTTCTGCTTTTCCAGATATTTCAGCAAAGCTGTTAAATGGCGACATTATAAAGTTAGCGACACCTGAGAACGGTCTTGATTGGAAAATGATAGTGGTTTACCGAGGGCAACATTGCCCACTTTGCACTCGATACCTCAATCAACTTGAGAGTGTTAGAGGTTATCTTGCCGAAACTGGCGTAGACCTTATTGCAGTGTCTGGCGACAGTAAAGCGCAGCTTGAAAGTCACCTTCCTAGGTTGGACATTAACTTTCCAATTGCGTACGGCTTAACGGTGGAGCAAATGGAAGAATTAGGCGTTTATATCTCTGATCCAAGGTCGCCTCAGGAAACTGATCACCCGTTTTCTGAACCCGCGCTGTTTGTTGTGAACAATGAAGGTAACGTGCACGTCGCTGATATTTCTAACAACCCATTTGTTAGACCTGAGTTAGAGACATTAGTAAGTGGTTTGGGCTGGATTCGTAACCCTGATAACAACTACCCTATTCGCGGTATGCACAAATAGGAGCTTCTATGAAAAAAGTGGCTAATTTCGTAGCAGCCCTTTTGGCAACGGGTACTATGTTATCTGGGTGTGCTATGGCGAACGATGACAATACAGGACACGCTCATATTGTATCGCCAAAGCACTACACTCTTCTTTTAGAAAACGAAAACGTGCTCGTTTTAAAAATGACGCTTCAGCCCGGCGAGGAAGACACTTGGCACCAACACAATGCTGAAACCGTTTATTTTGAAGATGGCGGAAAAGCCATCATCAAAACAGCTGACAAAGCAATGACCTTAGAAATCCCTGATGGTTATGTCATGTGGCATGACGAATGGGAGCACCAAGTTAAAAATATTGGTGACTCAACGATTACTGCAATAATTGTGGAAGCTAAATAACCAAGCCTTCGATTATAGTAAGTGATAGGAACGCGTTTAAAGTTAGTGTCAGGGCTACTTGGCACTAACTTAAACACCTATGCGCATACTCATTGTTATACCTGCCTTTCCCGATAGCAGCCCATGCTGGAAACAATAGTCTTGTGACTCTTTCCTTGAAGCCAATATGGTTTTAAAGTTATCGCGTTATATATTGACTTGCGGTACCTAGGAGCCAAGTGCCCTAGGATAACGTTGTCTAGTATGGAGTAACAATTGAAGTCCCCCAACAAACCAATTAAAGTCGCTCAGCACAAACTTTTATCACTTTCTGAAAGGCTTTAATTAATGAACATTGAACGAATGGAAACCAAGCAGCGCATGAGTCGTATTGTGAAACACAATGGCGTTATCTACTTATGCGGGCAAGTATGCGCAGATGCCACGCAAGATATCACCCACCAAACTCAAACCATGTTAGATAAAGTCGACAGTCTACTTATACAGGCAGGCAGCGATAGAAAGCATATGCTTTCAGCGACCATTTACCTTAAATCCATGGATGATTTTGCGAAAATGAATGAGGTATGGGATAACTGGGTTCCAGATGGTTACGCGCCAGCAAGGGCATGCGTTACTGCCGATATGGCCCGCGAAGCACTGCTCGTGGAAATCTCGGTAGTAGCAGCTGAAATTATTAATTGATCAAGCAACATTACTAATTAACATATCGGCTCTGCACCTTCTTTTCAGAGCCTTATGGCCTCTTTGTAAAATAAGGCTTCCCCGTCACATCACTGAAATAAAATACCTGTAACGTAAAATATTCGCCAATGGAGCCTGCGAAGGCTTACCCTCAAACACGCAAATTGCTCCGATATGAGTTTTCATGAAAAAATTGAAACGCTATCAATACGAACGATATGCCATCCTCTGTCAACTCGCCTACCCCGACGCCGACGCGCAATACGAAAAAATACTAGATCCTTTTCATGAACGTCATCTTGTCGATAAATACGGTAGAATGAGCGTAAGGATATTGTGGGTTGAGAACAAAAAAGAAGTCATCATCGTTTTTCGCGGTTCGTTAGGCTTTAAAGACTGGTTCGCAAACTTGTTTTTCATACCCTATCGATTGCGTCAGCTGAATCGAAGTTTCTTTGTCCACTGGGGCTTTGCGAGATTACTTGCGCAGCCAATGTACTCAAGTACAAAAACGTCCGATGACGCATTACCGCTACGAGAATTACTCGTAAAAGTGCTAGAGCCACTTCGCGCACAAGGTAAGCGGTTTTCATTTATCGGTCATTCATCTGGTGGTGCGGTCGCTGTGTTAATGGCCGATTATTTTGAAAGGCGCTTCCCAAAGTCGGTAAAAAGAGTCGTTACTTTTGGGCAGCCTGCAGTGGGCACCCGCTCTTGGTACAAGCATTACACGCTACACCACAGAACCTACCGTATTTGCTGCGACCTAGACGTAATCACCTTTATGCCTCCCTTCCCTTTTTACTTCTGGCATGTGGGTAAAATGCTTTGGCTGCATGATGATAAAATTTATGAAAACACGCCTACTCACAGGCGATTTTTAATGTCTCTTAAAAGCTGGTTGTTGCGCCCTATTACCTACCACTACATGCGGAAATATATTCGCAATAAGTCGCTTTTTGACGAGCATTGAAAGCGATCATTTTTAGCCATTTGTGCGTAATTTAAAACAGTTTACTACACACATACCCACCTATACTGCTTTGTTGGCAGGAGAAAGAATATATGGCTTCAATAAAGATCGAGCGAGCGAAAGCGGCACTCAAAAACGCATTCATCGGCGACGCACTCGCAATGCCGGTACACTGGTTTTACAACCCTGCTGATATCTATAAAGCCTTTCCACTAGGTATCGAACAATTTGAAGAAGCTCCTACGTTCCACCCTTCTTCTATAATGTCGCTGCATTCCACACAACAAGGTGGTCGTGCAAACAAAGCATCAGCTAGCCAAAAAGAGATAGTGGGTGAGGTTATTCTAAAAGGAAAAAGGCAGTACTGGGGTAAAGATAACGTTCATTATCACCAGGGAATGAAAGCTGGTGAAAACACCCTGAATGCCCACTGCGCCCGTATTGTTTTGACCTGCGCACTTAAAGGTTATGATGAAAATGAGTTTTTAAACCAGTACATTAGCTTTATGCGCGCTGATGTGCCTAAACACCCTGACACATATGCCGAGTCTTATCACAGAGGTTTTTTCGCAAATCTCGTACAAGGCATTCCGGCAGAAAAATGTGGGGCAGTTACCCACGATACGGCTTCGATAGGCGCTTTCGTATCGGTGACACCTTTAGCACTAGTAGAAGCTGCTAAAAATACTGCACTTAACGACATCAAATACCTGTGTCGTAAGCACTTGTATTTAACTCATCCCGATGAGTCGTTAGCCTCAGTCTGTGATTACTATGTTGAGCTGATATACAAATTGGTTCACCGCCATGATGAATCACCCAAAGACATTTTAGATGAAGTTGCGCGTAACTCAGCAGGGTTGAACTTGCCGTCCCTTACGGCAAAGAACAAAAGTGATATTGAAGTTGTAGGGCGCATGTATTCGCCAGCGTGTTATATCTCAGACGCATGGCCCGCTGTTTTATACTTCGCTTATCGCTATGCTGATAATCCGAAAAAAGCACTGATGGCAAACACTAACGTGGGCGGTGACAACGTGCATCGCGGTTTTGTTTTAGGGGCAATACTAGGTTTAACGCACGGAGCAGAGATAACCCCATGGTTTAGTGAATTAACTGATGCGAAAAAGCTAAACTCGCTAATCGATTCTCTAGCCGAGGAATAATTAGAATACGGAAGTATTGTAGTTTAAAGCTGTGCCCTTTCAAGGCGAAGCAAATGCCTAACTTAACGCTTTGTAAGCTACTAATTAACGATATTCGCTTCACCCTAGTTAACGTTGTGACAAAACCTTACAGCCTAACTGTTTGACCCGTTTTCGCCGCTTCAGATATGGCGTTAACAATCTTAATATCAGCAAGCCCTTCACTACCAGGTACCATTGGCTGGCGCCCAGTTAATATGGCTAAAGCGTCATTATCCATTTGAAGCGTTTGCTGCATCCCGTTAATAGGTGGCAGCGTTTTCCCGTCAGACGTTGTACCCGTTACACCGTTATAGCTCTGCATTGGTTTTAGCTGATACCAACCGTCTTCACAGTCAGCTTTAAAATGATTAAACCCTTCAACTACGCTAGTGCCGCAATCTGCCACCAGCCCGTCACCAAAGTCCATGGTGAATAAGGTAGTTTCATCAACTTCAGTGAATTTTTCTGGGAAACGTTGTGGAGGGTGGCTGCCAGTTACAGACAAAGGCTCTCGCCCCGTTAAAAAGCGCGCGCTGTTTATTGCATAAACGCCCATGTCATAAAGGGCACCGCCTCCCATATGCTTTTTCATGCGCCAGTTGTCTGCCGCCCTACCTTGCCCCGCATAACCGGCGAAGCTCGATACTGCGGATATATATCCATAGGGTTTCGTTTCAAGATATTGATAAAAAGTGCGTGTATTAGGTTCGTGCTGCATGCGATAGCCAATGGATAGAGTGACGTTATTTCGATGGCAAGCATCAATGATTGCCTGGCACTCCTCACTATCCATGGCCATTGGTTTTTCACACCACACGTGCTTTCCTGTATTGGCAGCCTTTACTGCAAAGTCTTTGTGCGTACCTGTGGGGGTAACGACATAGATAACGTCGATATCTTTGTTATTGGCTATTTTTGCCATAGAACCGTATGTATATACGTTGGCGTCTTTAATACCGTACTTTCTTTGCCACTTGGGAATTTTTTCTTCGCTACCTGTGATGATGCCTCGCAGCTCACAGTGCTGGGTGTGCTGTAGCGCAGGTGCTAATAAATTTGTGCTGTAGTTGCCTAAGCCAAGCAAAGCTACGCCTAATTTCTTTTTAGGTGGCTGAGCTAACAAACAAGGGCTGTGGGCAAGGAGTAGACCTGAACCCGCTATTTGAAGGAAGTGACGACGAGTAATACGAGGCATTAGCCCTCTCCATAAGACAATAATCCATGTATGCTTTTAGTAGTGTCTTTGACGTACTCATAGATCACTTGTATTTAAGTATTGAACTTTCAACATGAATTTTTCGTAATATTTAAATCCGAGTGACACTTGTACATAACTCGCGCAAAACTCGCTTCTTATCAAAGGCTAAGACATGGATAACGCTGGCTCTCTTAACGACAAACAAAAAAAGCATTTAACTGGTGCGTACCCGAAGATTGCCAAGCAAACAAAGCTGCTTAATACCTTAGTAATCTTTGCCTTTATTTACACGTTGTATTTGGCGAAGTCACTTCTCATCCCGCTGTTTTTCTCTGCGTTTATAGCCTTACTGTTAAGCCCACTTGTCGCCATTGCTAGGAAAGTATATGTACCACGGACAATGTCAGCAGGTGTATTGATTGCTCTATTGATAGCCCCTTTCACGTTGCTTATTTTAGAGCTTGCTGAACCCGCCGAACGCTGGATGCATTCACTGCCTAAAATAGCTGCCGAGATAACAGAAGAGATAGAAGAAATTAGCAGTAGCATTGATGCCTATACGTCACCGCCTGAGGCCGCTCCCGTAGAAAAGGGGCCCTCTATTTTTGACTGGTTTGGCGACGATGACTCTAATAAACAGGTACTTACTCCGCCAGATACTTCAAATTCAGTGACCGACAAGATCAAGCAAAGTGGCATTGATATGGGTTTGAACCTCTTCAGCAGTGCGCCTTTCTTACTAGCGCAAGTGCTTGGCTGCGTAGTATTGATCTTTTTCTTATTAGTCTTCGGTCCAAACCTCTTCCACGTTTTCATTAGAGATTTTCCAGTGGTCACGGATAAAAGACGAGCATTAGTGTTGGTCGATCAAATTCAACGAGAGCTTTCTTCATACATAGTAACGATAAGTATCATAAACACCTGTTTAGGGCTGGCTACGGCTAGCGCCTTTCATTTCTTCGGAATTGAAGATGCATTATTGTGGGGAGCGCTGGTTGCTTTGATGAACTTTGTACCCTATTTAGGCGGTATCGCTAGTTGTCTCGTGTTGCTCGTTGTGGGTCTAGTTCAATTTGGGCTTACCGGCAGCGCATTTTTACCCGCCGGTGTATTTTTAACATTAAACATTGTCGAGTCTCAGTTGATTACACCCGCCGTACTTGGGCGCAGTATGCAGCTCAATCCGCTGATAATCATAATTTGGATAGCCATTACAGGCTGGCTATGGGGCGTGATAGGAGTCCTATTAGCAGTACCAATTCTGATGTGTGTGAAAATCATCTTGGAAAACGTAGGCGTTTTTAATCATTGGATTCGGCTTATCGAGTCAAAATAGTTAACTGATTACCGCTTGTTTACACACGCAACGCTTTAGCAATACGCTTACGCCTTTACCCCTAAATCCTTGGGCGCACTGCATGCAGTTCAAAATCTACCGTGCCGTTTTTAAGCTTTTCGAGCTGCGCTGCATATTCTGATGATGCAAGAAGCGCCTCAATATCATTTGTACTATTCCACTCTATAATCACAATTTGCTGTGGCGCTACAGCGTAGGGGTTATGGTCGCTTAGTGATATATCCTGAGTTTTGGATACTACTTTACCGCCCAACGCTTGCGCTTTTTTTGCAAAGCTGTCGATAAAAGCATAATAGTTGTTAGGTGCTTTGGGGTTCACCCAGGCCAATGAAACTGAATATATCTTGTTAGTTGAAAATGAAAGTGTGGTGGGTTTACTTACCTCATAGTCATAAAGCTTTAATGCCTCCCATGCCTCTTTTCTTAATGCCTTTATATCGCTAAACAGTGGTAGCGATTGAAATGATTTTTGTGCAGTAAGTGAAGGCCACTGGCTTACCACAAAAACATTAGGACTAAAGGTTCCTATCAGTGTCTTCTCAACAACAAGTACCCCATTTTGGGTATACCCGTATTCGCGTGCTGTTGATGCTCCCAATTCAAAATACTTGTCTCGCAGCGGACGCTTTTCCGCTTCAGTTACAGGTGCAATAAGCTGCATCACCGCTCCTGGATTAAAATGCACCGACAACACTTTCTCTTTTTCGTCAGCAATTACGGGAGAGGTAAACAAAAAACTTAACAACCCGAACCCTAAAACTTTGAATTTTAATAAACTAAGTGACATTTCAACTCTCTCTTTAATAGTTAACTTTGTAGTTATGCGAATACATTAACAAGTGAATCACCCAAAAACACGGTTTGTTTTTTGTCCACAATGGTGCATTATCGTTCCATGAAAGATTGGAATGATTACGCATTAATTCTTGCCCTTCACAGGTCGATAACCTTAAGAGCGGCCGCAGTAGCTTTGGGAACCACTCATACCACGGTAGCAAGACGCTTGGCGTTATTGGAAAAGCAATATAACGCCAGTATTTTCGAGCGTATTCCCGGCGGGTACCGCGCTACCCCGTTTGGCGAGCAGCTTGTCGCCACCGCTATGCAGGTTGAAAGTGTTATTCGCGATTCAGAACAGCTTTACTGCGCAAGTAATGAAAAACTCGCAGGCCCAATAACGCTCTCACTGGGCGAGCCCATGTCGCAGTTTTTGTTGGTCAAAGAACTCGGTGAGTTCGCTCGGCTTTATCCGTCTATTCAATTAAAAGTGAAAAGCTCTACAAAATTCGCCGACTTAGACAAAGGCGAAGCGGATGTCGTTATACGCGGGGCACCTAAATTACCCGAACATTTAATTGGAAGGCGACTTTACAAGCTAGGCTTGTGCTTTTATGCACACAAAGATTACTGTGAAAATACACCCCGTAAAGACTGGCGATGGATTGCGCCGTTAGAGAATGAAGTTTGGCCGCAATGGCTAGCACAATCGCCTTACCCAGAGGTGCCTATTGGAATAACAATAGACGACATCATCTCTCGATATCACGCTATTTTAAACGGCGTGGGTATGGGAAGAGCTGCATGTTTCATGGGCGACCCACACCCCGACCTAGTGCGACTACCAGGGAGCGCGCCCGTTTTGAAATACGATATTTGGCTGCTCACCCACCCTGATCTGTATGAAAAGCCTAAAGTGAAATTGCTGATGCAGTTTTTAACCGATGCATTAATGGCTAAAAAATCGCTCGTTGAAGGGTAAGTTATTTAAGAATGTCGAACAATCTTACTATCGCTATATAACCAATAATGAAGCTCAATTTGTCCAAGCATGTCTATAGAAAGAATAAAAATCAATTGTCCGTTAAACTTGGCAAGATAATTGATTCACAAGGTAGAAATTAAGGTTTTAACAACGAGATTTTGACACTATGCGCCTACCTACTAAACAACTTATCAATAAAATCGAAAATTTGTCTAATGGCCTAACGCCAGAGCAGTTATCAAGCTTTTTAGATATTATTGACGCTATGACGGCGCTGGTTGAGGAAGCTGGCGAATTTAAGGAAAGTAATAAGGGCAACAAAAAAGTTGAGTCAGCGCCAGTGCCTGTACTTTCTAGCGTTGTTCACTAAATGTTATCAGCAATGTCCAAACAAGCTATTAGTTGATAAATACTGCCCATTGCAATACTTTAGCGCGCGTCCTACTTAGAAAAAGAGAAACGCGTGCTATACCTTGTTGCAGTTACAGTCCTATGGGCATTTTCCTTTTCGCTTATCGGTGAATTCTTGGCCGGCTCAGTAGATAGCTACTTTGCCGTATTAACCCGCATAATTCTTGCTGCAGCGGTGTTCCTTCCGTTTCTCAAAGTATCACTGCTAAGCGCCAAGCAAAAAGCGGTGTTGTCGGCTTTAGGTGCAGTGCAGTTAGGATTAATGTACATTTTCTTCTACCACGCGTTTTTGTATTTAACCGTGCCTGAAGTGCTGCTATTCACCATTTTCACACCGCTTTATGTCGTTATGTTAAACGATGCTCTGTTTAAGCGATTTACTCCGTTTCATTTGCTGTGTGCGCTTATCGCCACCGCCGGGGCAGCCATAATTCGTTTTGATGGCGTGACTGATAATTACTGGTTTGGTTTTGCTATTGTTCAGGGTGCTAATCTTTCCTTTGCGCTAGGGCAAGTAGGCTATAAAAAGCTGACCTCGACTTTTACAGTCCAAGTTCCCTATCACAACGTATTCGGGTGGTTTTATTTAGGCGCGTTAGTTGTAGCCTTGCCCGCGTTTTTCCTATTCGGCAACACAAGCCAACTACCGCAGAATACCGAGCAATGGGGAGTGCTATTGTGGTTAGGGATTGTAGCATCGGGGCTTGGATATTACTTCTGGAACCAAGGGGCGCTAGCCGTTTCTGGTGGTACCTTAGCCATAATGAATAACGCGCTGATTCCGGCAGGGCTTGTGGTTAACTTACTGCTTTGGCAAAAAGACACCGACTTTACACGTCTGTTTCTTGGCGGTGCTATCATCGCTATTGCGCTTTGGGTGTCTCATCAATACAACAATAAACAGAAGCAGATCTAAGCCTTACCAAAGCCAACTCTACATAGGGCTATACTCACTTACCATAGTGTAGTCTTTGCGCGGGCCTTTGACCTGCCATGTTGAGCGCCACACTGGCCACGCTGTGAAGTCATAGCGCACCACGTAATTATCATCGCCACATAAGTGTTCGGCGTTCGGGTTGCTCACACTAAATGTATGGAAATAGCGCTTATCGTCGAACAACACTTCAAACAAACCCGTTTGAGGCTGCTGCCAGAAATACCGACGTTCTGCAGGCATTACGCTTTTGTTGGGCGCAGTTACCTCGCCTTTTTCGTAATACCCTAAGGTGCAACTCTCTTTATGTGCGCTGCCATTATTTTGGTCTTCTTTGCCTTTGTGTTTTTTGACTATGTCGTCTTTGCCGATGTGGCCGTTATCTAGGTAGTCTTCACTTATGTAGCTTTTACCTTCTAGCCAGCTAAATTCAGCTTGGCCAGAAAAGGTAAATACATCGCCATTTCGCTGGATGATTTTGCGCGTTAGCGTCCATTGTCCAGCAAAATCGTCTAAGGAATGAGGATGATTCTCTATCATTGCTCTCCCTTACCAAAAATAGGTTACAGTGGCTGAATATTGGTCGCCGCGCCCCGGCGTTCCTGGGATTTCTTCAAAACGCTCGTCCCACAAGTTATCTACGGCCAATACTAGGTTTAACCCTTCAATTTGAGCCGGTGAATACGTAAGGGCAACATGCGAGAAGAATGCTGAGTCGCTGCCGTTTCTAAGCGCGTTGGTTTCTTGTTTTCGCCACTCGTTGTCAACGCGAACTTCAAGTGTATCGGTTGCAAACCACACCAACCCAAGGGTTGCGCGATGCGGCGGATAGTTAAGCGCGTAAAAGCTCGCGTCTACCTCATCAATTCGATAGTCTTCAGACTTGTCTAAGTAGGTATAGCTTGCCACCACATCTGCGCTCTCAAAGCGCTTAACTGCAATCAACTCAATACCCAGGGTTTCAATATCAACCGGGTTTGCACTGCGTGCTGAAGTAGCGTCGAAGCTATACGTCCAATCTGTCAGCTCGTTATCCCAGCGATAGAATACGGCGGTATCAACTTTGAAAGAGGAATGATCAAACGATGCCCCAAACTCTAGGTTTTTGCTGACTTCCCGCTGTAACTGGTTGTTACTTCTAAACAGACCGCTTGTGATGCTGCCCCCTACAGCCGTGTAGCCAGCCACCTGCGTCGCTTCTGCATACGAAAGATAGAGCGTACGCGAGGCATTGCTGTCCGTTTGGGTAAGCCAGCTAATATCGCCCACAAAAGACAGTCGGTCGTCGTCGCGATTTGTATCGTCAAACGCCCCACCTAAACGAACGGTAAGCGACTCATTGCTGTTCAACTGCGTTCTATATTCTGGCACTAGGCTTATTTTGTAGTAGTCGCGAGAGGTGAAATTGTTCTCTAGCGTGGTTGAGGTGATTTCGTCTACAGTAAGCTGTGCTGCGTAGTTGATACCAAATTCTTGCGAAACATTATGAGTACCGGAAAACGCCAATGACTTAACTTTGGTTTCGTGAAACGCCTGAAAAGATTCAGGATTTTCACGTGAGAATACGTAATGGTCGTCATTCTCTCTGTAGTAAGCAGAAACCTCAAAGGTATTTTTCATGCTCTTTTCGCCGTAGCCCTGTTTATGATTTAGCATGACCAAACGGGTTTGAATGTCTTCTGTCTCGTTTACGTTGAAAGGCGTGTACAAGTTAGGCCAGCCAAAAAACTTTTGCTGAAAGCCATAAAACACGTCGGTTTGTGAGTCATTACTTGCCAGCTGAATACGCCCTGACGCGCGTTCGAAATTATGATCGCCATTAGCAATAGTGCCATCACTTTCAGAGCGAGAATACTCCCCTTCAACCCCGACAGACCAACCGGGTAAATCACTAAGCGCGTACTTTACTGCACCGTGTACACGCTGCAAATTGAAGTTGTTATTACCTACTCCCACTGACACACTGCCTGCTGTTTGGATGGGACGCCAGCCGTAAGACACCGTACCTACAGAGCTATTTACACCGTAAAGCGCGTTATCGACCCCTGTGAAAATACTCGGCTTCGTCAACATTTCTGGCGCAATCGGAGTTTCAGCGAAATAGTGCCCCGTTTGCGGGTCGATAAGCGTTGCGCTTCCTATGCGAAACCCCGTGTTTTCGAATATACCGCCGCGAATAGTGACGTCAGCCTGCGCTTCTGCCATGTTCCTCGACTGCAAATCGACTCGCGGATCGTACTCTAAGTTAGATATAGGTGAATTAAATGTCCCTACCGGCTTGTTGTTCGCCGTCGCCGCCCCTTCAATCGTAATTTTCTCCACGCCTTTTTCGTTGCTGTTCACGCCAGAGTTAGCGTTTGATGAAACAACACTTTCAGCGGCCATGGCAGAAAAAGGTAGAGTACAAAAGAGTAATGAGAGGGTTGTATGACGCATTTAGGGTCCTAGTTCAAATTTACGGGTAGCCAGCAAGAAGGCGTGACAAAAACGCGAAGTGTATAGCATTGGCAGGCAGAGGAAAACGCCAGACAGTTGAGTTTGGACCAGTATATTCACTTTGCAACAACGCTTTGTAATAACGCTTTGCGCGTTTTCACCTTCCGAATGAAGCGCCCGATATGCAATTAGTCTTCAAGAATCATTAATCTCACCTTTTGGTTCCTAAGCCCTCTTGCGGAATGAAACGAGATAACATAACATCTACCGCCTTTTTTATAACCTGCTGAAGACACGTAAAACCTTGCTTATGCTTAACATTAAATTACCGTTTTTATTTTCGCTAGCTGCACTATCGGTAAATGCCGCTGCGCAAAGTGATGAAAGTTCCCTTCAAAGCGCTCATGATGAACTTGAACACATTGAGGTAAAAAGACACTTTCAGCCATACCGTGGTAATGTACCGCTAATCGACACCCCACAAGCAATCGACCGAATTACTGCTGATACCTTAGCGAATGAAGGGATCACGCGCTTCATCGATGCGCTAGATTTTGCGCCCACCATTGTTAGACAAAACAACTCTGGCGGCATGTTCGATAGCTTTGCGATCCGAGGTTTTTCTGGCGATGAAAATAACCCATCGGGTTATTTAATAAACGGCTTCAACGTGCGTGGCTATAGCGGTAATAGAAGCACGGTTAACGTTCAAACCATAGAAGTAATGAAGGGTCCGGGCTCAGCCTTATATGGTCAAGGTGAACCTGGCGGCACCATTAACGTTATTACCAAAAAACCTCAGTTCGAAGAGCAAGGCTACATCCAGGGTACCGTAGGTAATTTTGATAAAAAACAAGTAGAGTTCGATTACACGAACGGCATTAATTCAGACATGGCGTATCGCGTTAACGGTTCATACGAAGACTCTGATACTTATCGCGATAACGTGTTTTTCAAGAATTTGAACCTTAACCCTTCATTTATTTGGAACATTTCTGATCACACCAGCTTAAGCTATCAGATGGAAATATTGGATCAGGAAAAGCCGCTTGACCGCGGTGTGTTCATATTGAATAACGACTTTGACGCTGTAGATGCCGAAGACTTCTATGGTGATGTAAGAGACGGTGCCCATGAAGTTAAAGCCTTTGGACATCAGCTAGTGTTAAATCACGAGTTGAATCACAACTGGCATTTACTCAGTGGCTTTGCATATAGAGACTCGTCGTTTGAAGGGCAGTCTTCAGATACTGAACTGTCAGAAGGCCGTCAGCTTTTGTATACCGACCCATCTATACTTTCAAGGCAACGTAGAACCCGTGACTATCAAGCGCAAGACTTATCACTACGCTTTGAATTAAGTGGCGTGGTAGACGTGGCAGGCTTCGTAAATAACGTCTTGTTTGGTTTGGACTATTACAACTACCACATCGACACAGACTATCGTCGTTGGCGCACTGCGTGGGGTGCTGGTGATACCACTTACAGCATCAACCCTGAAAATCCAGACTACACTATTTTCAGACCTGACGTTACGCCCACTACACTCACGGCTGAAAAGCAAAAAGGGTTAGGTTTCTACGCACAAGATGTTATAGAACTTAGCGAAGCAACCAAGCTTTTAGTTGGCTTTCGCGTGGACAAATTCGAGCAAGACATTCTTAATAAGTTAAGCAATGAAGGGCAAGAACAAGACCAAACGGAAGTGACGCCGCGCTTTGGCTTCGTGTATGAAATCAATGATTCTGTTAGCCTTTACACTAGCTATGCAGAAGGTTTCAGACCCAACCCCGGACTTGACTCTGACCGCAATGCGTTTGACCCTGAAGAGACCACCTCTTTTGAGGTAGGAGCTAAGTGGGAAAACATTGCTGATATGTTTTCTGGTAGCGTCGCTATTTTTGATGCTGAAAAGACCAACATGCTTACCGCTGAACCTAACACTGGCTTTTCAGCTACGCTCGGTGAAGTTGAAAGCAAAGGGGTTGAGTTTCAATTAACGACTGACCTTACTTCAGACATTCGCCTTGATATGGCCTACGCATACGTAGATGCTAAAACCGCGAACGAAGTCAATAACTTGGATTGGGGCGTGCCTATTCCTAAAGGGTCGCGCTTAATCAATATTGCCAAGCATTCGGGGTATATCTCGCTTAACCATTTCACAAGCGTATTTGAAAAAGAAGCGTTCATTGGTGTGACCATGCGTTACGTGGGCGATCGCTTAGGGCAAACCACCGATCCAACATTCATTTTGCCGTCTTATACCCTTGTGAACTTAGCAGGGTCAGTGAATATCAGCGATGCACTTTCTATGAGGTTTGACGTAAATAATCTGTTCGATAGAGATTATTTTGAGAACTCATACCATCAGCTTTGGACCATGCCGGGTTCACCAACTAACTATACGGTGAGCCTTAAGTACCAGTTCTAGTAATAAGTTTCGAAAGCCTGTGTTTCAGTAATTTCTTTTAAACTGCGCAAGAGGCACGTTTAAAACTGAAAATAAAAGCCGGAAGCGTTTTCACGCTTCCGGCTTTTCAATTTTATAATTCCAACAAATGTAAGGCTTGTTTTCCTTGCTACAAACTCTCTAAATCAAACGCGCCTTGCTTTGAGAGCTTTTCGTTCAATGGCTTCACTTCTTCACCAAACAAGGTTTCTAGCTGCACTTTGTACTGCTGCCACTTTGACTCTAAGTCTTTCAACCGTTTTAGTGCACCAGCTTGTGCAGGCGCGCCCGTTCTGTCGAAGTTATCCATCAAGAAACGTACTTGTCTGTCGAGCATATTCGGCCAGTTAATGTCGTCTTCAAAGGTTTGATGTTTGGGCTGAATAACCAACGCTTCCCAGTCGTCGATTGCACTAACAATGCGCTCGATTGAAGCCGACACATCGCTTGCCAGCATTACGTTATCTTCAGACACACCGTTTAATTGTGCTCGCACATCACGGGCTTTTTGCAGGTGAGCAAACAAATCATTCAGTAAGGTTTCTGTAGCCTGAATGCTCTTTTCAACCACTTGCAGTTGCGCTTTATCTGCTTCTTCTCTTGGGTCTGGAAGTACTTTAAACGCGCGAGTTTGTGCCTGTTCACCGACAGTGATTTTCGCTTTGTAGTCTCCAGGCATAACACGGGCGCCTTTCCAACCACCAAACAGCTTTACATTCTCGATGCAGTTCAACGGCTCACGTCGAAGATCCCATACAAATTCGTTGTAACCCGCTTTTGCTGCTGGGTGTTTAAATTTGATGGGGCTACGAACGTCTTCATTACCCTTTGCGCATTTTTCAAATGCACTAGGTGCCGATGACAGTGTGCGAACCAGCTCGTTATCGGCATTAAATATATCGATACGCAGCGTTTGCTCTTCTTCTAATACGTCTTTCAGGTAATAACGGAAGGTAGCACCACGTGACGGGTTTTTCGCTTGAGGCTGGTCAGTCATGCCACCGCCAGATAGCAAGCGAATGCCATCTACGGGTTCAAACTGAAATAGCGCTTCGCCATCTAGCGACTTGTGCACTTCACGTAGCGGGCTCATGTCGTCTAATATCCAAAAGCCTCGCCCTTGGGTTGCAATGACCAAATCATCACCTTTAACCTGCATATCGGTAATCGCCACAGGCGGAAGGTTTAAGTCTAATTCTTGCCAGTGTTTACCGTCGTCGAAACTAATAAACATACCGCTTTCTGTACCCGCGAACAGCATACCTTCGCGCTCTGTATCTTCACGCACTACGCGAACAAAGGCGTCCTCTGGTAGGCCTTCGTCAATACGCTTCCAGCGCTTGCCGTAGTTGTCGGTTTTATAAATGTAAGGCGTGTAATCATTTAATTTATAGCCTGCTACCGCAACGTAAGCTCTGCCTTGTGCGTGAGGGCTAAGTTCTATGGCATTGACCTGCGCTTCTTTTTTGTGAGGGGTGATATCTTTCCAGTTTTTGCCCTCATCACGGGTTATATGCAGCTTACCGTCATCGGCTCCCACCCAAAGTTCGCCTTTGTTAACTGCTGATTCGGCAATATAGAAAACCGTATTGTAGTATTCAGCCCCAGCTTGCTCATTGGTAATGGGTCCACCGTTCAAGCCTTGCTTTTCAGGCTCGTTACGGGTCAAGTCTGGGCTAATTTCTTGCCAGTTCACACCTCGGTCGGTCGTTTTTAAGATCATCTGCGTGCCATAGTATACGGTGTCAGGATCGTGTTTTGACACTATTACTGGGGCATTCCAGTTGGTGCGGTACTTTTGATCCCGTGCGTTTCTGCCAAACACATATTCAGGGTAAGGCATAATGGGCCGCGTTAGCCCAGTATCGCGGTTGTATTCGGTTAACGTTCCATTGATGGTAGTGGCGTAAATCAGTGTTGGATCGTCAGGGTTAAAGGCAATATGCGCACTTTCACCACCGCCCACGGCAAATTGATCTTCAATTCCTACACCGTCACCCCAGGTTTCAGACGGGGTTGCCATGGTAGTGTTATCTTGCTGCCCGCCATAAACGTAGTAAGGATTTAAGTTGTCAGTAATAACGCGGTAAAACTGCGCCGTTGGCTGATTGTAAATGCTTGACCAAGATTCACCGCCGTCGAAGGTAACGGTTGCACCACCGTCGTTAGCGTTAATCATATTTAAGCTGTTTTCCGGGTTTATCCACATATCGTGGGTATCACCGTGGGGCAAAGATTTAATTTCGAAGGTTTTACCGCCATCAATGGATTTATGCAGCTGCACATTCATCACATAAAGGGTATTTTCGTCGTTAGGGTCTACCTTGATGTGGTTGTAGTACCACGCGCGGGCTTTAAGAATATTATCGCCGTTCATTAACGACCAAGACTTACCCGCATCGTCACTGCGATAAAGGCCGCCTTCATCAGCCTCGATAATGGCATAAAGGCGCTTCGGGTTAGATGCGGCAATATCCACACCTACTTTACCGATAAGCTTAGGCAGGCCTTTTTCTAGCTTGTCCCAGCTTTCGCCGCCATCTGTTGACTTATAAAGGCCACCGCCCTCACCGCCCGATTTAATAAACCAAGGCGTTCTGCCGTGATGCCACATGCTGGCATAGAGAATTCTCGGGTTAGTAGGGTCGATAGCTAAGTCGGCAGCGCCCGTATCAGCATTAACTTTCAATACATGCTGCCATGTTTCGCCGCCGTCTATCGTTTTGAATATACCGCGTTCTTCATTAGACCCCCAAATATTACCTTGTACCGCTGCCCAAGCTATATCAGGGTTAGTGGGGTGTATGCGAATTTTGGGGATTTGACCGCGTTTATCTAAACCCACCAGCTTCCAGGTTTCACCGCCGTCTGTAGATTTATAAACACCTTTTCCGTGACTGGTAGTTACCCCTCGAATAGGGCCTTCACCCGTACCTACATAAATAACGTTTGGATCTGAAGGCGCAACGGCGATAGAACCTATGCTGCCTACCTTAAATGTTTTATCGGATATGGCTTTCCAGGATAAACCCGCGTTTTCGGTTTTCCAAACACCGCCACCTGCGGTGCCCATAAAATAAAGATTGGTATTACCTTCAACCCCAGTAACCGCCACAGAGCGCCCACCGCGATAAGGCCCAATAAAGCGATACTCCATTTTATCGAAAAGTTCGGGGTTAACCGTATCTTCAAGTGCGAATGCAGAATGCGAGAAACTAGAAAGTGCGCTTACGCAAATAGCAAAAGCGGCCACCATTTTCCGAGAAACCAGTCTCTGTGAAACCATAGATAGTGCCTTGTCGTGTTTTTATTTTTAAAAAGAAGAACTTCTTATACTGCTTTGTTGAAGGCGTTATGGCAAAAGTTTTTGTTAATGATGCTCGTATGCATTTCGCAGTAGTACTTTAACGATTTCGTTGTTCATCTGTTGCCTCAGCCCTTACAATGAATGCATTCTGTTGTTACAGCGATAGCATTAGTAGCTCACGCTGTGTAATTCGACACCTAATTACTAAAGAGACTTTTTTTATGAGATTTCTACTTTCTATAGCTTTCGCTATTACGCTTGCTGGCTGTGCATCCCTTTCTCAGTTAGCGGTTTACACGGTTTCTAACGCCGAATTAGAGCAAGTACTCGATAGCCAAGTGAGTAAGCTACAAAAGAAGACCTCACTTGCTGGCATTCCGCTTTATCTAGATGTGGAAGATATGACAGCAACCATAGGCCCAGATGGCAGAGACGTGGTTCAGCTAGGCGCTATTGCCACGGCGCGTATTAGTGCATTTGGATTGAACTACCCTGCAAAAGTGAGTCTTGCTTTAGAAGGCACGCCTTATTACGACAGTGAAGAAAAAGCGATTTTTGTGCGCTCATTATCTCTACTTGATAGCACAATTGATGCTGGCGGCTTTAAGGGTAATTTAGCCCCTGTAAGTGGCGAATTTATGCAGCTTATCAACGGTTATTTAGCATCGAACCCGGTTTATCGCTTAGACCCGACGAACAAAGCAGTAAGCATGCTTTCAACGGTACCTTTACAGCTAACTGTAGAGCAAGGGCAGCTTGCACTTCGACCTAAACAATAATCATTGAAAAAACGTAAGCAGTGTCGAGATTATTTGTGGTTAAAGGTACTAAAGTAACCTGAGCCTCGATGCTCGCAAACAGATTTTCCCATTCAGTGAAATAGGCAGGCATAGTGACAGAACGTATCAAAACACTAGATGAATTCGCAAAGCACGTAGATTACTCTTTGCTGAATACCCTTACCCCAGACCCGCAGTCGACGTGCGATGGTGACGACCATGATCCGCGCCAAGTCTTCTCAGGTCACTATGTGCCGGTTACTCCGACCCCATTGCGTTCACCCAAATACATTGCTCACAGCGAAACGCTATTTGCTGAAATGGGCTTAGACGACAGTCTGGCAACATCTAAAGATTTCACCCAGCTGTTTTCGGGCGACATGTCATCAGTGCCCGAACCTATGCAGCCTTTCGGCTGGGCAACCGGCTATGCGCTTTCAATTTATGGTACTGAATACACGCAGCAATGCCCGTTTAGAACGGGCAACGGCTACGGTGACGGCAGAGCAATCTCTATCGTTGAAGCAGTATTAAACGGCAAGCGTTGGGAAATGCAGTTAAAAGGCGCGGGGCGCACGCCTTATTGTCGCGGCGCAGATGGTCGAGCGGTATTGCGCTCTAGCGTGCGCGAATTTTTAGTGCAAGAGCACATGCATGCGCTTGGCATCCCAACATCACGCTCACTTAGCTTGTTTATGTCTGAATCTGACACCGTAGACAGGCCTTGGTATCGCGAAGGCTCTCATTCCTATGAGCCTGAAGTGATGGTAGAAAATATAACGGCGATATCCACCCGCGTCGCCCCATCGTTTTTGCGCGTAGGACAAATAGAGCTTTTCGCTAGGCGCGCACGCTGTAACGAACACAGCGAAGCATTAAACGAGCTAGAAGCCATTGTTAAACACCTTATTGAGCGAGAGTACGCAAGTGAAATAGACGCAGCAGCACCATTTGAAGAGCAAGTGGTAACATTAGCTAAGCTTTTTAGAGGCCGGTTAACTCGTCTCGTTTCTAATTGGGTTCGCGTAGGTTATTGCCAAGGCAATTTTAATAACGATAACTGCGCCGCCGGCGGCTTTACGCTGGATTACGGGCCATTCGGCTTTTGTGAGTTTTTTGAAGCAGACTACCAACCTTGGACAGGTGGCGGTCGTCACTTCTCGTTTTTAAACCAGCCCATTGCTGCACAGAAAAACTTTGATATGTTCTGTCGCTCACTGATGACGTTACTTGAAGGCAACAGTGAACAACTCGCTAAGCTTAACGATATTAACGACAGTTTTTCTGACGTTATGGAACGCGCCATGGAGGGCATGTGGGCGACAAAGATGGGCACTGCCAGCTACGACCACGACTTGCTTATCAAGCTGCTGAAATTAATGCTTCGCACTGGCGTTGACTACAATATGTTTTTCAGAGAGCTATCATCGATACCTGAAGATATGGCGAGTTTGACGAAGAGCTTTTACTACCCGCCTAAAGCAGAGGTCATTACAGAATGGGAAGCCTGGTTACAAACATGGCGTGAGCGTATTGAAAAGGACGCTGAAGCACAAGTTGATGCAGCAAACGCTATTGCTGCTACCGCAGAGAACATGCGCCAAGCTAACCCTAAATTCACATGGCGTGAATGGCTTATTGTGCCTGCCTACAAAGCCGCAGAGAAAGGTGACTTTACCCAAATTCACGAACTAAAGAATATACTTACCGCGCCTTATGATGAGCAGACAGAAGAGGTAGAGAATAAGTATTATCAACTGCGCCCACTTGAATTTTTCAGTACTGGCGGAGTCGCGCACTACAGCTGCTCTTCGTAACAAAGAGCAGCTTCAGTTTAGCTATAGCGCACTTTTCCATGCAGCTTCTGGAAGTAAGTACAAACCTTTCTCGCTTGTTGCACCTTCATTCACAATATAGCCAATGCCCGCAGCCATAACCGCTAACGTCACGTCAAACGCATTAATGCTGTCTCCATAGCCCGCGGTTAAATTAAACATAGAGCCATCAGCCAAAAGATACAGTGTTTTATCGCCCAGTTTATAAGCATTTACATAAGGCATTGGCTCACTGTGTGTAGAATTATTTTTAAGATACGGTACATCAATTTCTTGGGCTACATGGCCTACATTTAGAATAAATGCCCCGTCTTTCATGCTGTCTAAATGTTTTGAGTTCACTACGCCATAGGCACCAGTTGCAGTGGCAATAACGTCAGCTTGGCTAGCGGCTTCGTTTAAATCAACCACTGGCCAGCCGTCGTATTTCGCCTGAAGTGCTCTTGCTGGTTCAAGTTCTGCAACTTGAACCTGTGCGCCAAACGCTTTTGCCGACGCGGCCACGCCCTGCCCCACTAAACCATAACCAATAACAACCACAACTTTTTCGTGCAGGGTTAAATGGGTGGTTTGGAAGAAGGTTTGCCATGCACTTAAACCCACCATGTGCCTGTTGTGAAGCCCTTCTTTTACTGGCAAGTCATCCCAGTTAAAAATAGGATAGTTTGGCGCCATTCCGTTTAAGCGATTAATACCAGAGCCCGTTGCCTCCAAGCCCGAAACGATGCCTGGTACTGGTTTATTGGCTTTGATATTTTCATGCAGTCGAGTTGTGAGGTCCGCGCCCATTTCACACAAATGGGTAGGCTGCCACGCCAGCGCTTTGTCGAATGACTCAGACCAGTCAGCGTCGCTCATATCTCGCCACGCATGGGCTGTTGCGCCTCTATCTACAAGATATGACACCACGTCATCTTGCACTGTAGTAGGATTGCACGTGGTAAGAAAAATGTCGCAACCACGAGAAAGCAGCCCCTCTACCAACGGTGCCATTTTTAAATCTAAATGCATGTTGCAGGCAAGCTTAACATTAGACAGGTCAGGAAGTGATGCAATGGCTTTGCGAGTGCGTGGCATATGCAGGCTGGCCCACGCCAACTCTGCTTGAAAATCTTGGTACATGAAAAGCATACTCTGAAGAAACGAAAACAGAATAATACGTGAGAAACGTGGATTTACAAATTAGCGTTCGATTTCAGCCTCATTCCACAACACCACCCTATTTCTTCCCCTAGATTTGGCTAAGTAGAGCGCTTGGTCGGCCTCTTTAATGAGCATCATAACGTCTGCATCTCCTGGAGAAGAGCCCGCTACGCCAATACTCACCGTGATTCTAACCAGTTTATTGATATCATGCATTGATAGGTGAACACGTAAGTTTTCAGCAATTTGTTTGGCGTATTCGGTGCGAGTGTAGGGCAAAAATACCAAAAACTCTTCGCCCCCCCAGCGAAAGGTAATATCTGAGCCGCGCACTTGCCCCTTAATCTCTTCTGCTACCTTTTGGAGTACTTTATCTCCCACGTCGTGCCCGAAGGTATCGTTAACTCTCTTGAACCAGTCTAGGTCGATAAGCATTACCGACATAAATTTATTGCTGCGCTTTCCCAGTTCCCAAATTGGATAAACGAGATCTTCAAAAGCACGGCGATTATAGAGTAACGTCAACGGGTCCAGTCGCGCATCCCGCTCTGCATTTTTTCGAGCTTCTTGCACTTGCTTGTAATTGAATGCTAACGAAATAGATAACAGTGACATTTCCAGCACCATGCCTATCTCAATGCCTCTAAACGCCCATTTGGAGTAGGGAATAAGCCCCCATGTCGCTAGGCTTGAAACGGTCGCCCCCCCCGTTCCACACAAAATAGCGGGCAAGAAAAACTTGGCTAACGCATCACCATTCCTATAGGCAAAAATGCCGATGCACAGCATCCAAAACGCTATCGTTGTCAATACAACAAGCTGCGACATCACGGCAAATGAGCGACTGCCAACGGCGATAATTATCACGGCTAACATAAGCAGAACGCCGTAGATATACTTTCTAAAACGATAGAGCTTCGGTAAGTAAAGCTGGGTATCTAAAAATTCGATGGTGAACCTTACCGCACTAAATAGATAGAAAAACATCAGTGTGGGCATTAGCCATTGCTGAAGGAACACAGATTCTGACCATAACAACCAAAAGCCATGCCCTGTATATGTGAAATTAAATACCAAAAACGACAGTAGATATAATGAATAAAGCAGGTATCTGCGTTCTTTTAGATAGGAATATAGAACCAGGTTATAAACGAGTAAAATAATAAGTGAACCGTATAACGCGCCATAAAAATAGGCATTTTCGGTAGATTGGCTTTGTGCATCCCTTGGCGTACCTAGGTAAATAGGAATTGTCATGGGGTCTTCAGACGCAAACCGGAACACAACTAAAGTTTCGGGCGTTGTGAGACGGTAAAACGTAGAGGGCATTCTGGTGTTTTCAGCTCGACTGCTATGGACGTTGTCATCACCAAGACTTATGTGAAGCTTTCTTTGACCACCTTCGAAAAAGAACACGTCAATCTGATCAAGCCATGCATTATCAATTTTGATTTTTAGGGGGATAAATGCACTATCTGGTGCATTTTCTACTTCATTATTTGAAATGTTAAGTTCATAGGCATAGGGCTCGGTAGGGAGTACAGCCCATATTGTTTTATCAGTAAAACCCCAGCTTACTTTGCCGCTACCGTTAGCGCTCAGTGTGTTTTGTTGATATTTATCGACGACATCCTCTGCAGTAAGGATACTCCCGTCTTCCTCAAAAATTTGTAAATGTTTGTTAACCAGTAACATTGTTGGTGCAGGCGCTGTATTTTTAGAGACACCAAAAGCGGGCCCTATCGACAAGCTAACGATGAGAATTAAACTGACGAAGAAAAGAAAACCATTCATATTTCTATTCTTTATTCTCTTTTATTTGTTCTAAAAATTTAAATGCAGGCCGTACCTCAATCTCAATAACAACCAACGCCAGCCAGTAAGATATTAAGTTACGCTTATTTAAATGGTTTGTGAATAGATTTAAGTCACTAATAGCCGCATCTAATCTTTTGTCTTATAGCAGATTTGAAATTTGTCTTATGCGCACATGAAAAACCTTGGCATACTATGCCTTGAGCACTTGCAATCAGCTCAGCTTCGCTCGCTCTTCTTAATAGATATAAAGGTCTCTTTCTTTTTATGCTTAGCTTTATTACCAGCACGCTCATTCCCGTTCTTATTCTTTTATTCATGGGGTGGCTATTTTTCCGAATTAAATGGCTAAATGAGGGATTTATTGAAGCAGGCTCAAAACTGGTGTTTAACGTGGCACTCCCTGCCTTGTTATTTTTATCGATAGCGCGAGCAGACTTTTCTAAAGCCGCTAACCCCACCCTTGTCATGGTAGGAATTACAGGAACCTTTGCGGTATTCCTCGCCTTAATGATTTGCGCTCACTTTACCGTTCAGCCATATAAAGCTAGAGGAGTGGTAGTTCAAGGCGGCTTTAGAGCCAACATGGGCATTATCGGCTTAGCTTACTGTGCCAATACCTATGGGCAAGAAGGGCTTGCTGTAGCCTCGGTCTATATGGGCTGTATCACCATATTGTTTAACGTGCTGTCTGTATTTGTTCTTAACTTTTACCAAGGTACGTCACGCTCATTAATGGGCCAAGTTACCGGCATGGCGAAAAACCCGTTGATCTTATCGATTGCCGCAGCCCTGCCTTTTTCATACTTCGAATGGCAGCTTCCAGATACCGTGGTGAAAACAGGGGAGTATTTCGCTCAACTTACCTTGCCACTTGCACTTATATGCACCGGAGCGTCCTTACAGTTCCGCTCTTTCTCCAGTGACTGGTTTAATATCGTGCTTAGCACAACCAGCAAATGTGTGGTTTACCCCTTTGTATTGGTTGCCCTTGCCTATGCTTTTGGTTTTAAAGGGATGGAGCTGGGTATTGTTCTTTTATTAGCCATCTCACCAACCGCTGCAGCAAGCTATGTCATGGTGAGAAATTTAGGAGGTGACTATCGCTTAGCAGCAAGTATTATCGCAGTCAGCACATTAGCGTCTTTACCTATTACTGCTCTGGCTTTTGGAATACTAAGCAAATTGCACCTTGTGTAAGGCATCAAGGTTACTCCTATTTGCATAGAGCTATTTCGCAATTTTCTCGTTCACAGCGTTCCACTTGATTAAAAAAAGCTCTCACAGCATAGTAATACCCAGCCAACTGGCATTACCAATTTAAACTTTATTTTTTACCAAAGGTTAAAATTGGCCTATCCATCACATCTTCTATTCTGTTATTGTGTTTATTACAAATTGTCATTTTTAAATAACAACATTTTTACCCTACATCCGTTGTTACCTGTTTTCATCAATGGCTATTTGATAACAAGGAAATAAATACAATGAACATCAAGAAATTTAGCCTTACCATGCTAGCTGTTGGTATCAGCCTATCGTCTTTTGCTAGTGAAGCAAAAGGTCACCCTAACCTTATTCTTACCGAGCCTGGCGTAGAAAGAATGAGAGACAACTTGGGTGAAGTTCCTCTATTTGATAAAAGCTTGGCAATCGTTAAGAAAGAAGTAGACGCCGAAATTGCAATGGGTATTGATACGCCCATTCCTAAGGATTTCTCCGGTGGTTACACCCACCAGCGCCATAAACAAAACTTCTTCATTGCGCAAAAAGCAGGCGTACTCTATCAAGTGTTAGAAGATGAAAAGTACGCCAAATACATTCGTGACATGTTGTTTCAGTATGAAGCCATGTACAAAGACTTACCTCTGCACCCGCAAGAGCGCTCATATTCGCGGGGTAAATTATTCTGGCAATGCCTAAACGACAGCAATTGGCTGGTTTACATGAGCCAAGCTTATGATGCTATTTACGACTACTTATCTGTAGATGAACGCAAAACACTGGAGGACAATTTATTCCGTCCGTTTGCCGATTTCATTTCATTAGAAAACCCTCAATTTTTTAACCGCGTACATAACCACAGTACCTGGGGCATTGCTGCCGTTGGCATGATTGGCCTTGTTATGAACGATGAAGAGCTTATTCAAAGGGCGCTTTATGGTATCGAAGACGATGGCTTAGAAGTGGGCGGTAAAGACAACGATGGCGGTACAATTAAAGTAGAAGGTCAACGCAAGGGCTTTTTCGCTAACTTAGAAGAGCCTTTTTCTCCTGATGGCTACTATACCGAAGGCCCTTACTATCAGCGCTATGCAATGTATCCTTTCCTTATACTTGCACTGGCTATGGAAAACAATCGTCCAGACTTAAAAGTGCTACAGCACAAAGACAATGTGTTGTTAAAAGGTATCGATGCGCTTCTTAATTTGTCTGACGCAGATGGCGAATTCTTCCCACTAAACGATGCCCAAAAGGGCATGTCTTACAAGAAAGCCTCTTTGGTAACCGCAGTGGATCTCGCGTATTTTTATGGAGAGAAAGATCCTCGCTTGCTGAGCGTGGTAGAGAAGCAAGGACAAGTACTTCTACAAGAGTCGGGGCTTGAAGCTGCTATTGATATTCGAGATGGCAAAGCGGTACCTTTTGTAAAGTCCTCCGTGAATTTAAGTGATGGCCCTAACGGTGACCAAGGGGGTGTAGGCATTTTGCGTTATGGTAATGAAGACCTAACCCTGGTTTTTAAATATGCCGCTCAGGGTTTAAGTCACGGTCACTACGATAAGTTGTCTTTCTCTTTATATGAAAAAGGTGAGGAAGTCCTGCAAGATTATGGGCTAGCTCGCTTTGTGAATATAGGTCAAAAAGGCGGTGGTAACTATCTAAAAGAAAACACCACATGGGCTAAAACAACTATTGCGCATAATACCCTATCAATAAATGGCAAAAAGCATTTTGATGGGAAGTACGAGATTGCCAGCCAACATCACTCAGAACTTTTCACTTTTAACGCAGAAGATGACAATGTAAAAGTGGTTAGTGCAACAGAAGAAAATGCCTACCCGGGTACGTTAATGCACCGCACAATGGCCGTTATCAAAGACAAAAACTTTGAAAAGCCGTTTGTACTAGACATTTTACGCGTTGATTCTGACAAGAAAAATCAATACGACCTCCCCTTCTATTACATGGGTCAGATAATTGATAAGAGCTTTACTCACGAGTCACCTACCACGTTATCACCATTTGGTGATGAAAATGGCTATCAACATTTATTTGTAGAGGGCAAAGGTAACGCAAGTGACGGCAACACCAAGTTCCAATGGCTCCAGCATGGCAAGTATTACACGCTGACTACGGTTACCAAGGCTAAAGACGAGGTGTATTTGACTCGCATTGGCGCAAACGATCCAGACTTCAACTTGCGCCGTGATGCAGCTTTTACGCTTAGACGAAATGACACCCAAGACACTTTGTTTGTTTCTGTGGTAGAACCCCATGGTTCATACAGCCCAGTAAGTGAATCGTCGATTAACTCAAGAAGTAGTATCAAAAACCTTGAGGTGGTTTTAGAAAACGACGCGTACACAGGCGTGCGTATTACCGACGTAAAAGGCGGTACACAGCTATTAATCATTGCTAATAGCGATAATAATAAAAGCGCAAAACACAAAGTTGAGATAAACGGTGAAAGCTACAGTTGGGTTGGCCCTTATTTTTATATGTAAAAGCTTAGAGGTGAAAAGCACGTCACTCTTATAGCGTTGTTACGCAAAGCAAAGCCTCACCAGAGGCTTTGTTCGTTTTAGCACTTAATTTTCTGTCATTGGCGAAGGTATTAAATACATTGCTAGTAAAAGTTGTGAACTCGCGCAGGGTTTCGGCATAGCACGCCCTATGCCCCCCCAAGCCCTACCTGCTTGGGTGGAGCAATGGGAGACAAGGGAAGAGTGGGAATAAGCTTAAGAAGTATCTTCAATATTGTGAGGTATTAATATTGAGCTTAGTTAGATGATTCAAACAGCGTTGGATAAAGATCAGGGAGCTCGTGCCAGTGCTCTATCACCGGAACGCCTTCAAATGCACTTTTTTCCCCTCTTTCTAAGTGACTTGCGCCCGTGTATTTAACTACTGACATTCCAGCACTTAACGCACCCTTAATGCCTGCATCAGAGTCTTCTATAACTAGGCATTTTTCAGGTAATACGCCCATCTTTTCTGCCGCCAACAGAAAAATATCAGGCGCAGGTTTCCCTCTTGTAACTTCAGTACTTGTGGTTACATCGCCATTAAAAATACTGTCTAATGCCGTTGTTTTTAAAGAAAAGGTGACTCGTTCAGGATGACTACTCGTCGCAATACATTTTCTAACCAAAAGACGCTGTAAAATAGCCTCTAAGCCAGGTGTTGGGGTAAGCTCTTCCGCGAACACAGCCAGAAGCGCTGTTAAATAATCATCCCTAAACGCCACGGGTAGGTTGATGTTAAAGTCTTCGGCTATCTGCGCTTTTGCAGACTCATAACTCTTGCCTAAAAAGTGCCTATCAAAGTAATCACCATCTATTCTAACGCCAAGGTCGTAAAGCATAGAAATAAGCACGCGTTTACACAAAATTTCACTGTCAATAAGTACGCCATCACAGTCGAAAATAACCAACTCGATATCGGTGTTAAGTGCTGTTGGCTTTTTCTGCTCCATAATAATTCCTTGCTTATTTTGCCCGTTGTTTGCCAGATATGCCTTCCATACCTTCATACGGTTACTGACTAAATCTTGGTTTAAAACATGCTATCTATGTTCTGTCTTTCCGGTGAGCGCTAATGTCCTAACGGCAAAGAAGTACACTATTAACTAATGTTGAGAACCTAATAGTGTACTTGCTATGCGCTCATTGATACCTTGTGTTCAACGCGTCAACAATGCAACTAAGCCGCAGAAGACGACGTTTTTTCTCCCCAAGACAACTCGGGGATGGTTACGCCATCTTTGTCGAAGTGCATGATTTTCTCTTGCGCTGCCGTTAAGTTAATTATGTCGCCATAGGCCACTTTACAATCACCATCGGCTTTCACTGTTAATGTACCGACACCGTCAACATGAACATGCAAAAAGGTTTCAGACCCTAAGTGCTCAATCACGCCAACTCTACCAGTCCACAGCCCTTTTTCTTCAGTAATTCTAAAATGCTCTGGGCGCACGCCCAAGCTGCACGTTGGGTCGCCCGCTTTTGCATCAACGCTTATAAAGTTCATTTTTGGCGAACCGATAAAGCCTGCCACGAATTGATTTACTGGCTTTTGGTAAAGCTCCAAAGGTGTGCCTACCTGTTCGATAATACCGCCATTAAATACCGCAATACGGTCGGCCATTGTCATGGCTTCAACTTGGTCGTGGGTAACATAAATCATGGTGGTATCTAAACTCTTATGTAGCTCAGATATTTCAAGGCGCATGTTCACACGAAGTGATGCATCTAAGTTCGACAGTGGTTCATCAAACAAAAATGCTGAAGGCTGGCGTACTATAGCACGTCCGATAGCAACGCGCTGACGCTGACCGCCCGAAAGCTGACCTGGTTTTCGGTCAAGGTAATCAGTAAGGTTTAGCATTTTCGCCGCTTTTTCAATTTTCTGTTCAATAATTGCAGGCTCTACTTTCGCTTGTTTTAGCGGAAACGCTATGTTGTTTCTTACCGACATATGAGGGTAAAGGGCGTAAGACTGAAACACCATTGCTAAACCACGCTGGGCGGGTGGCATGTCTGTCGCGTCTTGATTATCGATTTCGATAGTACCACTTGTGGTATCTTCAAGGCCGGCAATCATACGCAGTAACGTTGACTTGCCGCAACCCGACGGCCCAACAAACACGATGAATTCACCATCTCGAATTTCTAAATCCAGCGGCTTAATCACGTTAACGTCGCCGAAGGTCTTTGTTACTTGTTTTAAGGTAATACTTCCCATTTTGAAGCTCTCCTATTTAACTGCGCCGAAGCTTAAGCCGCGCACTAACTGTTTCTGACTAAACCAACCAAGAATAAGAATGGGCACTACGGCCATGACTGAGGCGGCTGATAATTTTGCGTAAAATAATCCCTCTGGGCTTGAGTAACTGGCAATAAATGCGGTTAAAGGCGCAGCGTTAGCAGCGGTAAGAATGAGTGTCCAAAATGCCTCATTCCACGCCAAAATAACGTTTAGTAGTAATGTTGAGGCAATGCCTGGCAGCGCTATCGGCAGCAGCACCTGAAAGATCTCTTGCTTTATTCCTGCGCCATCCATACGTGCCGCTTCCAAGATTTCGTTCGGGATTTCTCTAAAGTAGGTATAAAGCATCCACACCATGATAGGCAGGTTAATAAGCGTCATTACAATGACCAAACCAATACGCGTATCTAATAATCCAAAATCGCGAAATAGCAGGTAAATAGGAATTAACACGCCTACCGGTGGAAGCATCTTGGTAGAGAGCATCCACATAAGAAGGTTCTTTGTGCGCTTAGTTTGCACAAACGCCATCGACCAAGCTGCTGGAATAGCAATTAGCAACCCAAGGAGGCTAGCCCCAAGCGAAATCACAACTGAGTTCATAAAATGGTCGAAATAAGGAGAGCGAGAAAGCACCTCTGCATAGTTCTCTAAGGTCCAATCGAACATAAACAAACTAGGCGAAGCAGAAATGGCCTCTGACTCTGTTTTGAAGCTAGTAATAATGGTCCAAAGAATGGGGAAGAAAATCATCCCGCTTACTGTCCACGCCGCAAGGGTGTAGATAAGTTTTGATTTATTCGTATCTTTAATCGCCATTACTTATCCCTCTAAGTTCTTGCCAATAAGGCGCATTAGGAAAATAGCGACTATGTTGGCAATAACCACTGCCACGATGCCGCCTGCCGAACCACCGCCTACATCAAACTGCAAAAGCGATTGGGTATAAATAAGGTAAGTAATGTTGGTCGATGAATATCCAGGGCCACCGCTAGTCGTCACAAGAATTTCAGCGAAAATCGATAATAAGAAAATCGTCTCAATCAGAATTACTGCCGTGACCGCACGAGATAGGTGAGGCAATACAATATAAACGAACTTGCTCCACGGGCCTGCACCATCAAGATCTGCCGCTTCTAGCTGTTCGCGGTCAAGCGATTGAATAGCCGTAAGCAAAATCAGTGCTGCAAACGGTAGCCACTGCCACGACACAATGATGATGATTGACAGTAAAGGCAGTTCCGCAAAAAAGTCGATAGGCGTTACGCCAATAAACTCAGCAAAGTGGGCAAACAGACCATTCACTGGGTTCATAAACATGTTTTTCCATACCAGCGCCGATACCGTAGGCATAACGAAAAATGGCGCAAGTACCATAATGCGTACGTAGTTTCGCCCCCATATTGCCTGGTCTAATAGAACCGCTAAGCCAATTCCTCCACAAATGGTGATAAACAAGACACCGCCTACTAGCAGCAAGGTGTTAAAAAATGACTCGATGAATGCGGGGTCAGTTAAAAAGAACTCGTAGTTGAGAAAGCCGATGAATTCGTTATCGCCCGGCATCAGCAAGTTATAGTCTAATACCGAGAAATAAAGGGTCATGCATAAAGGCACGATCATCCATGCTAAAAGTAAAGAGACCGAAGGAAAAAGCATGATTTTGGCTAAAGTACGAGATTGTGTGGTCGCCATGACTAGCCCTCTTATAATTATTAAATGGGAAAGTGCAATAAAGCACTTTCCCTGTGGTTAACGCTGTTTATTTTGGGTAGCGCGCTTTGCGCATAGCGCGTTCAACTAAACGCTGTGAGCTTTGCAATGCTTGGTCTACCGTCATTCGGCCGGTTAACGCGGCGCTAAACTGCTGACCTACTGCGGTACCAATACCTTGGAACTCAGGAATTGCCACAAACTGAATACCTACGTAGGGCACAGGCTCTACTGTTGGGTTTTTCGGGTCTGCAGAATTAATCGAATCTAGGGTAATTTGTGCAAATGGCGCGGCTTCTAAATAAGCGTCGTTCTCATACAATGAGGTACGTGTGCCCGGAGGGACATTCGCCCAACCTTTTTTATCTGCAACTAAGTTTGAATAGCCCTTTGATGTTGCCCAGCTGATGAACTTCATCGCCGCATCGGTTTTCTTACTGCTTGATGGAATAGCTAAAGTCCAAGCCCAAAGCCAATTACCACGTTTACCTAGACCGTTATCAGGAGCAAGCGCGAAACCTACTTTGTCGGCAACTTCAGAGTCTTTTTCATTAGTAACAAAGCCACCCGCTACTGTAGCGTCAATCCACATGCCGCATTTACCGGTTTGGAACAGTGCTAAGTTTTCGTTAAAACCATTGGCTGAAGAACCTGGAGGACCGTATTTTTCCATCACATCTACGTAGTACTCTAAGGTGTCTTTCCACGCTTTAGAGTCGAACTGCGGCTTCCAATTTTCGTCGAACCAGCGAGCACCAAAAGAGTTAGACATTGACGTTAATAGCGCAATGTTTTCGCCCCACCCAGCTTTACCGCGAAGACAAATGCCGTATACCCCGGCGTCTTTATCGGTCATTGCTGCAGCAGCTTCTTTGATAAAGCTCCATGTAGGTGCTTTCGGCATTTCTAAGCCCGCTTTTTCCATTAGGTCAGTGCGGTACATCACCATTGAACTTTCACCATAAAACGGTGCAGCATAAAGCTTGTCGTTTACGGAAAGGCCACTGCGAATGGCAGGTAACAAGTCGTCAATATCGTAATCGTCACCTAGCCCGTTAAGTTCGGTAAGCCAGCCTTGCTTGCCCCAAATTGGTACTTCATAAGTGCCAATTGTCATTACATCGTACTGCCCACCGCTAGTAGCAACGTCGGTAGTAACGCGCTGACGAAGAATGTTTTCTTCTAACGTTACCCATTTGAGGTCGATATCAGGGTGCTGCTTTTCAAACTCGCTGCTAAGCGACTTCATGGTGATCATGTCGCCATTGTTAACGGTAGCGATAGTGATAGTTTCTGCTTGCGCCGCCGCATTAATGGTTAGTGCGCTGGCTACAATTAAAGATAGTTTTTTTAACATCGGGTCTCTCCCCTTTGTACTCTTATCAGATATGACTTTCCCCTCCCCGCCCAAATTTGGTTAAAGCGGGGATAAAAAAATCAGAGGTATTAAAGTAAGTTAGGTGGTTAGGCAGCGAAGCAACTCAGTGCCTAACCTTTTGTGTTAAAACTCGGCTCGGACTTAAAACTTAACTGAAATTTCAGAGGTCAAACCGTCGAAACCTGCACCAATTTGACCGCCAGAATTAACGCCCTCGTCTTGGTCTACGTATTCAACTTTCCAAAGGGTACGGTCGTTGATCCAATAACCCGCTGATACCTGTAGACGAGTAACTTCATTATCGGTTTGCTCAATAAGGTCTGACGTATTTTCAGATTCTGCATAACGTGCAGCAACATAGAGCTTCTCTGGAATAATGTACTGCTGCGCTTCTACTACCCAGTATTCAACTGACGAATCAGCCTCAATGACTTGGTTAGAATCGAACGTAGTACCTGTTGGGTCTAACACGCCTTCATTACCGAAGTAAGTGATACCTGCAACAGCATTACCGTTAACATCTGCAAAGGTGTAGTCGTCAGTTGCTTTACCTAGCATTAAGATAACGCTGGTTTGGTCACTTGGCTGATACGCCAAATTAAGCTGCATAATAGACTGGTTCAAGCCAGGCAATGCGCCTACGTGGGTATCACGTTCGCTAGAGGCAGACGCAGAAAAGTTATAGTTTTCACCATCACCAAAACGATAGTTGGTCGTGGTAACGCCTTCTAAGCTGGCAAGGCCGTTTTCGAATACAAGTTGATCGCCTTGATTAGCATTGAAGAAGTTAAGACCAGCTTTAAAACCACCTTCAAATTCCAAGGTACCTTGCAAGCGGTAGTTGTAGCCGCGATCTTCCTGAAAAGCTTCACCAAAGCTTGACGTAGTCATGTGACCCGCAACATTGTATGAACGAAGAATGCCGCTATCGAAGGTTTCGGTGTAGCTTAGCTGAATACCGTTTTCGGCAGTGGCGTAGTCGTTAATGCCGTTACCGATAAGTGCGTTACCTTGGTTGTCCGCACCGTCTTGGAAACCTTTAAACTGGAAAGGAGAGGCACCTATGTTGCCCACACGCAGAATAAGGCTAGCGTTCTCTTTTTCATAGCCAGTCAGTCCAAACATATCAAACTCAACGCCGGCAAAATCTTGGTGGAATGAGAAGTCTCTGTCGCCATTATTACCAAAGTCATTAGGCTCTTCAGCGATATCAATATCGGCAGTTATGTTTTCAGTAATTTTGAACTTGAACATTAAGTTAACGCGAAGACGCCCAAAGCCATCTGACTGAGTTTCATCTTCTGGGCGGAACGCACCATCTTTGGCTTGGATAGCTTGGTAGTTCTGCATAGCTAAGAAGTTAACTTGCACTCGTCCATCAAGAAATTCATTGGGTTCACTAGGTGGTACGTACATCGGCTTTTCTTGGCTTAGCTCTTGCGCCATACCTAACGTTGGCACGGTGGCCGCCAATACAGCGGCAGCGATCAGACTTAAAGATGCGCGTTTAGCGAACTTAGTTGATTGCGTCACGTGTTTCGTTGTATCTAGTCCCATTGTGAACCCTCTATTATTCTTTCGTAATTGTGTGGAGTGTAATTTTTGAAGAGTCTTCGTATCTTGGAGAAATCGGGAAAAACATCACCAGAACCCAAATGCTCACACAAAGATCAAATGCTCAACATGTGAGAATATGACCACCATTTGTTATCCCCGTCAACCAAAAAATTAACAAGTTTTTATCAATGCATAGCACAAACATCACAAGCGATTGATATTAAATAGCTTTAAATTGTTAACTTTAATTGTAAATTTTCAAAACTTAATAAAAAGTAAAATCACTTTTTACACACCCTTACCTTTAAAGGCTATCAAAAGGGTCATTTTTGATTACAAACAATGAACAAACAAAGCAAGGATAATCAAAAGAACACAGCAAGAGCATTTGCGCCTTATTGAGATTATCGGGAAGCATCGCTAGATTTTGTGCTGTTGTCGTATCTAGGCGAGGATGAGTGGGTAGATAAAAACGGGTATGCCATACTGGGCTCGATCCGCTCTTGATCTGGCCAGAAGGTGATTTATGCTCAAAAATGTAAAGGTATTGCTAATTCATGGCATGCTGTCATTGCTACTCTTTTCACACGTCTCTCTTGCACTGGGAACCGACGCCAATTCCCTAGACCGCCCCGCATTTGATAAACGCTTGAGCACGGTGGAGTATCCGTTCGAAGTAAAAATGTTTAGTTTCTCATCGCAGGGAAACGACCTAGAAATGGCCTATATGTTTTTGCCTCCCAAAGAAGAAAAGCCTGTGGTAACGCTTTTTCATGGGAAAAATTTTAACGGAGCTTACTGGGAAAGTACGGCTCGTCTTCTGCAAAATCAGGGCTACGGCGTTCTTATTCCCGACCAAATAGGCTTTGGAAAATCGTCTAAACCTACACAATATCAATACAGTTTTGCCACGCTTGCGAACAATACGCGACAACTAATGCAGTCTTTAAATGTCGAAAAAAGTATTATCGTTGGGCACTCCATGGGCGGTATGTTGGCTACGCGATTTGCATTGCTTTCCCCTGACAAAAGCGAAGAGCTGATATTAATAAACCCAATTGGTCTAGAAAATTATCTTCTATATGAAAGTTACACCGATATAGAAAAGGTGTATCAAAACGAGCTTAAGAAAACGCCAGAGATGATCGTTAATTATCAAACAAAAAACTATTACGACGGTGCGTGGAACAACACATATGCCGAGCATGCCGAGTTTTTACAAGGGTGGATAAACGGCCCAGACTGGGAAACGCTAGCACGGGTTAATGCACTGACCTACGATATGATATTTACACAACCGGTTATTGAAGAGTTTGATAGTTTGACCCTGCCAACCACACTATTATTAGGTACCCGTGATCGCACAGCGCCTGGTCGTGCTAACAAACATGACAACGTAAGTAGAGAATTAGGTCGTTACGACAGATTAGGCAAGGAAGTAAAATCACGCAATTCAAACATCCATGTTGTTGAATTAGAAGGGCTCGGGCACCTGCCCCACATTGAAGCTTTTGAGCGATTTAAGGAGCCATTTTTAGACGCATTACATGACTAACCTCTGCGTCGTTATTACTTTCTAAAAAACCGATGGTAAATTTCTGGGGCGTATTAAGGTATTTTTCTTTGCCTTTGCGCCCAAATCCGAAAACGGTTCAATACTGTTATAAAAGGGCGTTATTTAACACCCTGAAATACCAGATTTTGAACTCTTCTACCCGTGTTGACTTCGGTGGTGTACAAGTTTCCTTCGCTATCGGTATCAATACTGTGTAGCCATATAAATTGCTAAAAGCGGATGCAGCGGTTAGCGCTATAGCACAAATTGAAGATGCAAATATCTTGGTCATAAGGTTTCCAAATAGGGCAGGAATGCCGAACGGTAAACATAAGCATCATGCTGCAAAGCAACAAAGGTAATTGCAATTAAAAACGTCAACCTGTATAAATTTCGTGCTAGAAAAGAAAAATGCCGGGCAACTCGACGTTAACCCGGCGAAAAAGGTGTAGCAGTCACCTTAATCTGCTTCTATCTCACCCTCTTCAATAGCGACAACGCGACGCGCTTCCACATAGGTTTTTATCGCCCAAAGTGTCTCTTGATCTAAGATAGGATCGGTTTGACCTTCAGGAATACCGCCAAGTGCAGGCATTCCTTTCGCCGAACCAAAGCGCAAGCGCTCAACGAACCATTCGTCGTCTTCAAAGTTTTCTGGATCCAGTTCGCGAAGGTCTGGATTTATTCCGCCAGACTGCGCGTGCAAGCCGTGACAACCTGCACAGTTATTTGCATAAGCTGACTCACCGAACTTGATGACCTTCGTTTTGGTTTCTTCATCAAGGCTTCGATAGGGGTTTTCAAACACCCAGCCATTTTCAGACTCATCGCCATTAGTAATTGGCGGCATTTCTGAACTATCTGCACCTTGAGGGATAACATTTCCATGTGCAAGCACGTGACCAGACAAGCCAGTTACCACGAGTGCAGCAAACAACATCGATATTTTTTTTTCCATAATTCATACATCCTCAAAAGACTATGAATTAAGTATACGTACGAGGAAATAAGGGGTAACTCTACTTTGGTTTTGAAAGGCTCCTCCTTTGGTAGGAGGCTACAATGATAGCCACTGAAAGCGCTAGTCTTACACTTGCTGCTTCAACGTTAGTGCTAAAGTCAGAGTCGAAATAACGCCCATAAGAATGATGAAGACTTACCTTGCCAACAGGTGAATGAATAAGTGACTAAAAAAAGGCCAGCGCACACAGGCGCTGGCCATATATTAATCACTATTTACTGCTCAGCTAAGGTTAGTTTTTTGCCACCTGCTGATAGCGCTTGGGTAATTTAAACGTCCACACGGTGCCGCCTTGGTTGAAGTGCTTCACACGTTTAGCAACTTCACCGCCCCATAATGGCACTGCGCCGCCCCATCCAGATAGTACAGAGATGTACTGCTCACCATCCATTTCCCATGTCACTGGAGAGCCAACAATACCTGAGCCAGTTTGGAACTTGTAAACCATTTCGCCAGTTTTGTCGTCAAAGGCCATAAGATAACCTTCAGGGTTACCTGTCCAAACCAAACCACCACCTGTAGTTAACACGCCGCCCCAAAGTGGAGAGAAGTTGTTATAGCGCCAAACGGTTTTACCTGTTTTAGGGTCAATCGCTTTAAGTACGCCGATAAAGTCTTCATTCACTGATTTGATGGTGAAACCAGCACCTAGGTACGCTGCACCTTTCTTGTAAGAGGTAGGCTCGTTCCAGATATCCATTTCCCATTCGTTTGAAGGCACGTAGAAGAGTTCAGTATCCTTTGAATAGGCCATTGGCATCCAGTTTTTGCCACCTAAGAAAGCAGGACGAGCAACAACCTGTGCACCTTGTTTACCATCAGCTGATTGCGCTGGGCTTCCTGGGCGATTTTCTTCAATGTAGATAGGTCGACCTTTTTCATCCAGTCCCTTTGCCCAGTTCAATTTATCAACAAACGGGAAGCCGCGAATAAAGTCACCGTTCTCGCGATTGAGGACGTAGAAAAAGCCGTTTCTGTCGGCGGTTGCCGCCGCTTTCACTGTCTTGCCGTTTTCCTGGTAGTCAAACGAGATAAGCTCGTTTACGCCATCGAAGTCCCAGCCATCGTGCGGTGTGGTTTGGAAGTGCCACACAATTTTGCCTGTATTAGGATCGATAGCTAAGCGCGACGACGAGAAGTAGTTATCGCCCGGACGTAGGTGAGAGTTCCACGGTGCAGGGTTACCCGTACCGAAAAATAGCAAGCCTGTATCTGAGTCATAAGTACCGCCTAGCCACGTTGCTGCGCCACCGGTTTTCCATAAATCAGCAGGCCATGTTTTACCTGGCGCACCGCCTGAAATACCATTCTCGGTTTTCTTACCATCTTTCCACAGATACCCCATGTGCCCTTCAACGGTAGGTCTAACCCATAGCTGTTTGCCAGACTTCGCGTCGTAAGCATACACTTTACCGACGATACCGAACTCACCACCAGAGATGCCTGTAATGACTTTTCCGTCAACAACAATAGGCGCCGCAGTAATGGCGTAGCCCGCTCGGTAGTCTTCAACTTTTTTCTTCCAAACGGTTTTACCCGTGTCTTTATCCAGTGCTACTAGCTTGGCATCAAGTGTGCCAAATATGACCAGATTATCGTAAAGCGCTACGCCACGGTTTATTACGTCACAGCAAGGCATAATGCCGTCTGGCAAACGCGCCTCATATTGCCATAATTCTTCACCCGTTCTCGCATCGATGGCCCACACACGAGAGTAAGATCCGGTTACATACATCACACCATCTTTTACCAGAGGCTGCGATTCTTGCCCTCGTTGCTTTTCACCACCTAATGAGAACGCCCACACGGGACGCACTTCTTCTACTGTATCGCGGTTGATAGCGGTTAGCGGACTATAGCGCTGAGCTTTCAAACCCATTCCATACGTCACTACGTCATCAGTGGTAACGTGGTCATTTTGAATATCTTTGTCGGTGACAACAGCATGGACAGGAGTTAACGCACTTGCACAAACCAGCATAGATAGGGCAAGTTTTTTAATTGGCATATTATTATTCATAACGGTTCCTAGTTGCATGTAGGCCATAAATGGTCTGTTTCAGACTATTCGTTAGGATTAGCATAGCTAGGGGGGATGTCGATGCCTATGCAACAGCGGAGTGATTTGACTCCTCCTTTAGGAGGAGGAATGAAGGGCTATTTTCCCTTTTGTTTAACGCCTTTACGCTTTCACGTCTTTTTAAAGTAATGCGTGACTGATAACGGCGCTAGAGGTAAGAAGGCAATTGGCCATTGAGTTATTGCCTAAAGTACTATCGCTCTGAACGCTATTGGTCACATGCTTTTATACTGAATTATCTTATTCTGAACTTTCATTCCCTGAAAAATAGGGCGGCATCTCATAAATGGTTTTGTATTTCTCAAATAACCGTTGCATATCGCCCTCTACTACCATTCGCGTAATTACATCACCAATTTCATAGCCAAGCGCGCGATAATTAGTATGAACAGCAAGTCCTATGTCCCACTTTTGCTTTCCAATAAGCGGAAACGCGTTGCTTGCAAGGCGATATTGCTCATTATCAACAAACTGACTGAGGTAGGATATTTGCGAGCGCAATCCCATTACCGCTTCGACGGTTCCCGCTTTCATCGCGTCAAACGCTTCTGCGTTTGAGCCATAGTGCGATGTTTTTTCTCGCAATCGGCCGCCAAACGCTGACGTTAAGTAAAAGTGGGGAATGCTGTCTATTTCCGCACCAATCGTGTGATACTGAAACATGCCCATGGTTTCCACTTCGGGCAAGGTTTGCGTGTTGTGAATGATTTGCCAGCTTTCACGCTGATAGGGGGCAAACATATGAACAAGCTCATTAACCAACAAGCCCACGTCGTCACGTTTTTGAGAAAAGCTTGGGTCGTAAGGCGCGCGCATCATCACATCAGCCTTAATGCGATGAATTATATGGCCCTTCCATAGGTAATTTCTGAAATCGTCTTCTGTCGTTTCACCTGGTGTCATCCATATCAGTTCTAGCTCAACACCAAGGGCGCTCGCGATTTCACGGGCGATATCAATATCAATACCTGTGGGGCTGTCGTTTTCAATAAATGAAAATGGAGGATAGTCGGTGTACACCGCAATTCTAATTAAACCGCTGTCTTTAATATCGTCTAACGATCTTGCTTCCCCGAACGCAGAAAACGCAGAACCCGTTATCAGGCAGAGTAAAATGAAAATAACTCGAAAAGGTTTAACTAACTGCACAGCTTGCCCACTCATTTAATCGAACTTCTTAAGCATACTAAGGGGTTAGCGTGATTTTACTAATGCTACTTTAGCGCCATAGCATTCCTCCTTTAGGAGGATGTTCTTCGGGAAAATTGCCATATACCCTTATGTCAGACAAACAGATATCAGCAAAAGCATGCAGCTGAGCTCGGGGTGATATATGGCAAAGGGTGTAAAAAGCACGGTTGAAAGACGATTAACCGGTAAGCGCTATCAAAAGTGTGTAGCGTCAATTTTTTGCTGCGTTCTGTTGTCGTTTTTAAACAGCGCGCTCGCGTTTAATGAAGCGCAACCCATAGAGGCTCAACAAGCTGCACCACAGGCTTCTTCCGCCACTATTTCGGTCATTTACATAAAAGTTGCGGGCACATCTCCACCAGGCACACCAGACTATTTAAAATCCCCAAGCAATCAGGGGCTGGCTGGCGCAAGTGTGGCGATAAAGGATGCCAACATCACGGGAAAATTTCTTGGTTATCAGTTTGAGTTAACTGAAATCAGTGTGCCTTCTATCGGCGAACTGCAAGCTTCTTTAGCTAAAACACGTAAGCACTCTGCTTCAAGTGCTAACACAAATCACAAAGAAATAAGCAGCAATCAGCAAGGCAACATTGCACCCGTTGTACTACTGGACATGCGAAGCAGTGATAAGGTAAAGGCTGCCTCAATTGAGCAGTTGATTGCCAATATTCAAAGCACGCTTCCTAATGCCGTATTTTTTAACGTAGCTAATAGCGATGATTTGCTGAGACAAAATTCATGTCGCCTGCCCTTGTTTCATACAATCCCCAGTTATCAGATGAAAGCCGACGCGCTAGCCCAGTGGTTTCGCACTAAGCGTATTGACGAGATATTTGCAGTTTACGGAAAAACCGCTGACGATGCTGCATACCTAGCCGCGTTCAAACGCAGCGCTAAAAAATTCAAACTTTCACTTGTTGAAACTAAACAGTGGCAGGATAGCTTCGATTTACGCAGGGCTGCCTTTGCTGAAATTCCTCAATTTACGCGAACAACAGAAACCTATCAGGCTGTTTTTACCGCCGATAGCGCGGCGCAATTCGCGTATAGCCTACCCTTTAACACCTATTATCCCGTACCTGTAGTAGGCGCCGCCGGCCTAAAAGCACTAGGATGGCATTTTACCCACGAACAATGGGGCGCCCGTCAGCTTCAAAGCCGCTTTAATGAAGGGTTTAACAGACACATGAATGAAGTCGACTTCGCCGCGTATCTTGCGGTAACGGCGGTGGCAAATGCTGCGCAGCAAGGAAGCGATTTAAAGCAGCAGGGAATACTTAACACCTTGCTTAGCGACCTCTTCACGCTGGGTGCCTATAAAGGTCGCCCTCTTTCTATTCGCCCCTACACCCACCAATTTCGTCAGCCTATTGCGCTGGCCCACGAAGACGCACTGGTGACTCATGCGCCCCTTGAAGGCTTTTTGCACCAAACCAACGAACTGGACACATTAGGCGCAACACCCACTACCTGTAAGGACAAGTTATGAGCTATCGCTTTGCACTCTTGCTTGGCAGTTTAATGGCAGCCTTTGCCTTAGCACTTCCTCAAGCCTTTGCATTTCCTCAAGCGTATGTCACTAACGAAAAAGACAACACGCTATCTGTCATTGATATGACGACATTTGATGTGGTTGAAACTATCGAGGTTGGAGAGCGACCCCGAGGGTTTATTTTAAGTGCAGACCAGTCCCACGCGTATATCTGTGCCTCTGATGCTGATCGCATTCAAATTATGGATTTGTCTACCCATTCCATAGTGGGCGATCTTCCCTCAGGTGCAGATCCTGAAACCATAGCATTACATCCTAACGGCACCACTATTTACACAGCTAATGAAGACGATGCCCTTCTTACTGTTATCGACATTCCAACGGCTCAGGTCATTTCTCAGATAGATGTAGGCGTAGAGCCTGAGGGGCTGGCGGTGAGTCACGACGGCAGCATGATGGTCGTCACATCAGAAACCACTAACATGGTGCACTGGATAGATACCAATACTCATGAAAATATTGCAAATAGCTTAGTTGATGCAAGACCCAGAGATGCTCACTTTACCAAAGATGACAAGTACCTTTGGGTAAGCTCGGAAATAGGTGGCACCGTTAGTATTTTCGATACTGCCACTAAGCAAAAAGTGAAGACCCTTTCCTTTGCCATTAAAGGCGTTTATCGCGACAAGGTTCAGCCAGTGGGTATTGTGCTTATGAAAGATAAGCCCTACGCCTTCGTGGCGCTTGGCCCAGCGAATCGCATAGCGGTCATCAATACCGATACCTTCGAAGTGGAAGACTACATTTTGGTTGGGCGACGAGTGTGGCAATTAGCGTTTAATCAAGATCAGTCTTTATTGCTGACCACTAACGGTGTAAGCGGTGATGTTTCTGTCATCAATACCCACACGTTAAACGTAGAGCATACGGTAAAAGTGGGGCGATACCCTTGGGGCGTGGCGGTTAAATGGAAATAGCGGTTCAGGCGGTTTCACATCAGTACGGCGGCCATCACGCGCTGGACAATATAAGCCTTTGCCTAAAACCAGGCTTAACCATGCTGCTTGGGCCAAATGGCGCAGGCAAAAGTACCTTATTTGCGCTTATTACGGGCCTTCAAAAACTCACGCAAGGCAGCATTACCTTTGATGGTGCTACCCTGTCTCAATCTCGCACAAGTATTATGGCGAAAATGGGCGTGGTATTTCAGCAAAGTACCTTAGATATCGACTTATCAGTAAAACAAAATTTGTCCTACTTTGCTTCGCTCCACGGCATAAGTACTACTAGCGCGCTATCTCATATTCAAGACCTGCTCGACGAGCTCGATCTTACGAGTAAGCTCAACACAAAAATTCGCAACTTAAATGGCGGGCACAGACGTCGGGTCGAGTTAGCTCGCTGCCTTATTCACAAGCCATCCTTGCTGCTACTAGACGAGCCTACCGTTGGCTTAGATATAGAATCCCGTCATCTTATTTTGCGGGTAGTACAAGCACTCGCTCATTCCCAAAACGTAAGTGTACTGTGGGCCACGCATTTATTTGAAGAAGTGAAGCACAACAACAACTTGATAGTCCTATCAAAAGGACGAGTGTTAGCCCACGATAAATGTGAAGCCTTGTTAGCCAAGTATCATCAACAAGATATTGAGCACCTTTGGCAGCATTTGATGCAGGAAGGCTCCTGATGTATTGGCGCTGTTTTGTTGGCGTACTTACCCGAGAGATGCTGAAGTTCTGGCAGCAACGTACACGCCTGTTAAGTGCATTGGTGCGCCCGCTGCTTTGGCTATTTGTTTTTGCCGCAGGGTTTCGTTCAGCCCTGGGTCTTTCAATGACCGAGCCGTACGAGAGTTACATTTTGTACGAAGAGTACATTGTACCCGGGCTTGCCGCCATGATTGTGCTTTTTAATAGTATGCAAAGTTCATTGTCCATGGTGTACGACAGAGAAATGGGCAGCATGAAAGTACTGCTGTTAAGCCCGGTTCCCCGCCCTTTTCTGCTAGGCAGCAAGCTTATAGCCAACACCTTGGTAAGCGCTATTCAGGTGTACATCTTCTTTGCCTTTGCGCTTTTACTAGATGTACGCCTATCTGCGTTGGGATACGTTTATGCGTTGCCTGTTATTGCACTACTGTCATTGTTTTTAGGTTCGTTAGGATTATTACTGGCAAACTATATTAAGCAGCTAGAGAACTTTGCCGGGGTCATGAACTTTGTCATTTTCCCATTGTTCTTTCTATCAAGCGCCTTATACCCGCTTTGGAAAATGCGTGAGGCCAGCGAATGGCTGTATCAGATTTGTGCCTTTAACCCCTTTAGTAGCGGCGTAGAATTACTGCGATTTGCGCTCTATGAAAAACTCGAACACAACGCGCTTGCCGTTGTACTTTGCCTTACAGCCATCACGTTTATTTTCGCTGTGAGAAGCTTTCGCCCCAAAGCCTCAAAAGGGCGCTTCTCGTGATAAAAGCAAACCTAATATGGGCTAATGAAAGCAACAAAGTTGAAATATTAGGCGATAGTGACTGCTTACTTATTTTAACTACGCCCGAGTTATTAGCGAGCCAACTCTTTCACTTTTCAACACCCGCTAAGACATACATTGAGCAGGTTTTTGACGATGAAGGTTTTGCAGGAAATAAAGGCCAATGTGTATTAGTACAAGGCCTTAAGGCGTTTAAAACAAGTTACATCTCTGATACCGAAAACAGCGGAAAAAACAAAATTATCCAACAATTAGCTGAAGTAAAACGGGTGCTGTTTTATGGTGTCGACCTTCCGTTTCTTGAAGCATCAAATGCCCTCAGCTCCTCTAGCCGTACCCAGATTTTATCTAATGCCAAGACTTTATCTAGAATGAAGAACCCTTCCAATGTCAACCGCTCAAGCTACGCTAGCGATTCAAATTCTTCGTTTAATTCAAAAAGCAGCAGTGACTTGAACCAAACTAACGCGCCAGCTTTTCGCTACGTAGAACAGCAGTTTGATGCATTGTTTAAAAAACTTAAAAACGTGTCGGTAACCTTGGAAACGCTGTCGTTAATGGCGCTTTCTACCACTGAAACAGCAAGCAGTGACCCCGTTAACGTTATTGCGAGCCACTCACCATTTCTGAGTGCGCTACTTAGAAGCTATTTCAAGCACGGCTATCACTTTAAAGGCTATAAGACGAATAATCGTTCGGTTTCCAACAGTCAGCCTCTCAGTGACAACAACAACGCAAATAGTGTTGAAAAAAACGACGCAAATAATGAAGCAATTAATCAAGTCATTAAAAACAAGGGCTCGCTGTCTCTTGCATTAGATGCCAAGCACTTTACTAACGCGCAAAAGCGTCTCGTTTCACACACTATCCGCTATGAATCAGCCCTTAATGCCGCGATGACCTGGGCTAAAGATCTCGCCCACATGCCAGCCAACTTGTGTACGCCAAATTATCTGGCCGAACAAGCTCAGCATCTGGCGCAAACCTTTAGCACGGTTTCTTGCGATATCCTCAATGAAAGCACGCTGAAGCAGCTAGGTATGAACGGTTATTTAGCGGTAAATGCAGGTTCACAGTTTGCTGCCACCATGCCTATTCTTCGCTACACAGCCAAAGGTTTAGAGAATTCACCGCCGGTAGTGTTAATTGGCAAAGGCGTTACGTTTGACAGCGGCGGCATAACGTTAAAACGCAGCCCTGACATGCGCCATATGATTTACGACATGGCAGGCGCTGGCTGTGTATTGGGCGTCATTCAGGCGGTTGCCACGCTGGGGTTAAATATAACTATTATTGGTATTGTGGCGAGTGCCGATAATGCAATTGATGGCAAAGCCTATCGCCCGGGTGACATCATTACTATGCACTCAGGAAAAACCGTGGAAGTCATGAGCACCGATGCAGAAGGGCGTATGCTTATGGCCGATGCAATCAGCTACGCGAAACAGCTCTCCCCCTCGGTTATTATTGATATTGCAACCCTAACCGGCGCGGCCATTAGCGCAACGGGGCAAAAAGCCACTGCGCTTTTTAGCAACTCATCAGCGCTTGAAAATGCGTTAATAGAAGCGGGGGAACAGGCTAATGACAGGTGCTGGCCTTTTCCGCTTTGGCCAGAATATCAAGACGCCATTACCTCTCAGCACGCGGATATGATGAATACGGGCATAAACTCTCCCGGAGCTATTTCGGCAGGCTGCTTTCTGTCTCGTTTTGCTGAGGGCACGCCGTGGGCTCACCTCGATGTGGCAGGAACCGCTTTTACCTACACCAAATCATTATCGGCGACCGGCCGCCCTATCCCTTTGCTGTTATCTTACTTAAGCCGCTGCGCTATCAAAAATAATCAATAAATCATCAAAATTCATGACAGATATCCTCCCTTAGGAGGATATCTGTTAACACATATTCAACATATACTCAGTCATGCGTTTAATCATAAAGAAGAGGAACAATTATGTGGACTAAACCCCAATACACAGAAATGCGCCTTGGTTTTGAAGTAACTCTTTACATCAATAACCGCTAGGCAACGCCCTCTGGGATGATGAACAAAAAGGCTGCCGATGCAGCCTTTTTTTACTTGTAGTATGGAGTTGTTATGCACGTATTGATTCTTGGTGCTGCCGCCGGGGGTGGATTTCCGCAATGGAATTGTCACTGCCCAAATTGTAAGGGTTTACGCGAAGGTAAAATAAAGGCGAAAGGCAGAACACAGTCGAGTATTGCTGTCAGTAGCGATGGTAAAAATTGGGTTCTCATTAATGCCTCTCCCGATTTAAGGGAGCAGATAAATAGCCATCCGCAGCTGTGGCCCGAGGACCATGTGTCTCGCGGCACACGTATAAGCGCAATTGTGCTTACCGACAGTCAAATAGACCATACGACAGGCCTGCTAACATTGCGCGAAGGCTTACCCCTTCCCGTTTATTGTACCGATGTTGTGGCCGAAGACCTAACCACCAGCTTCCCCCTTTTTACCGTATTAAAACACTGGCACGGCGGACTACAGCAGCATTCAATTAATACCGATTATCATCAACACTTTGTACCAAAAGGGGCAGAAGGCCTGACTTTCCAACCGGTGGTATTGGAGTCTAATGCCCCTCCTTATTCGACGTATCGCGACAACATTGTTCCGGGCAACAATATTGGCTTGAAGATAACTGACGACACCACGGGCAATGTGCTTTTTTACGCGCCGGGATGTATGCAGGCAAACGACACAGTAAAACAGGTGATGCGCGAATCTCATTGCGTGCTATTTGACGGTACGCTGTGGGCCAATGAAGAAATGATAGATCACGGTTTCAGCAACAAGCTGGGCACGGATATGGGCCACATGCCGGTTAATGGAAAAGGCGGAGCGATAGCGCTTTTAAATGAATTTAACGTTAAGCGTAAAGTGCTTATTCATATCAACAACACAAATCGCGTGCTTGACGAAGACTCCAGTGCCTATCACAGCCTGTGTGAGCAAGGTATTGAATTGGCTTACGACGGTATGGAAATTGAGGTGTAGTAATGACAGAACACGCATGGTCTAGACAAGAATTCGAACAAAAACTAAGAGAAAAAGGCGCTTACTATCATATTCATCACCCCTTTCATAAACGTATGAATGAAGGACACTGCAGTGTTGATGAAATTCAGGGCTGGGTGGCCAACCGACTGTATTATCAAATGGCGATACCGGTTAAAGACGCGGCAATTTTAGCGAATTGCGAAGACCAATCGGTACGCAGAACCTGGATCCAACGAATTATTGATCACGATGGACGGGAAGGTGAAGACGGACTGGGCGGCATAGAAGCCTGGTTGCGGTTGGGCGAAGCAGTAGGCTTGAACCGCAGTGAGTTACTTGATGAAACCCACCTGTTGCCAGCGGTTAAGTTTGCAGTAAATGCCTATGTGAATTTTGCCCGCCGTGCGTCGTGGGAAGAGGCTGCCTGCTCATCATTAACTGAAATGTTTGCCCCTGAAATACATCAAAGCCGATTAGATACCTGGCCTAGGCACTATACATGGATTGATAGTGAAGGCTTTACCTACTTTCAAATGCGGTTAAGTCAGGCGCGCCGTGATGTAGAGCATGGCCTGCAGATTACCCTTGACCACTTTATTACCCGACAACAGCAAGAACATGCACTCAATATACTGCAGTTCAAAATTGATATTTTGTGGAGCATTGCTGATGCCATTTGCTTTGCCTATGAATATAAGAGAAAGCCGTTTGATGGTATTGCCGACCAGCGGGTGTGCCATAAAGGGAGGTTTTAATGATGTCGAATTTACAATCGCAAACCGAACACCACTTAGATGCTGATAGCGTCGGTGCTGATGACATTGGTTCAAATAACCCGGAAGACAACATTGAAAATAGCAGCAATCACAGAAACGAGGGCGGCCGCACAAGAGACAAAATAGCTTCTTTAAACCCGCTTTTTCGTATGCAGTACGAGAAAGCTCAGGGTTGTTATGTTTTGTTGTTCCCCGAAGGAATGATCAAACTTAACCCTTCTGCGGCAGAAATTCTTAAGCGAGTAGATGGAAGCAATACGGAAAATGCCATTTGTGCTGAACTTCGCCAAGCGTTTCGAGATGCACCCGATGATTTAGAAGAAGATGTTCATGCATTTCTGGTCCATGCCGAGCAAAAGAAGTGGATCCGCTATGACGAATAATACAGACGTTGATTTACAAACCGACGTACCAAATAGCATAACGCCTCCGCTGTGGCTCCTAGCCGAAATTACCTATCAGTGCCCATTGCATTGCCCATATTGCTCAAACCCAGTAAACATGGAAGAAACATTTAATGAGCTCTCTACTGAGCATTGGGAGCGTGTGCTGCGTGAAGCGCGGGAAATGGGCGCCGTGCAATTAGGCTTTTCTGGCGGAGAGCCATTGCTTCGAAAAGACTTGGAGCACTTGGTCGCTTATGCGCGGACTTTGGGTTTTTACACCAACTTGATCACCTCTGGCATTGGCATGACAGAAAAACGTATTGCCAAGCTCAAAGAAGCCGGCCTTGACCACATTCAGCTGAGCTTTCAGTCAGCCAATGCTGAAGTAAACGACTTAATAGGCAACAAGCGTCACTCATTTGAACAAAAACTTAAAATTGCGAAGCTGGTAAAACAATACAACTACCCTATGGTGCTTAACTTCTGTATTACCGCGCAAAACATTCACGAAATAGAAGACGTGATGGCGCTCAGCGAGCAGCTGAACGCTGATTTTGTCGAGCTAGCTACCGTACAATATTACGGCTGGGCCTATGAAAATAGAGACCATTTGCTGCCTACTTCACAGCAGCTACAGGAAGCTGAGGCCGCAGTGAACCGCTACCGCGCGCAGCAAAACGGTAAAGGCCCAACCTTCATATTTGTGTCGCCCGACTACTACGAATCTCGCCCTAAGGCGTGCATGAATGGCTGGGGCACAACGTTTTTAACCGTAACGCCAGATGGCAGTGCCCTTCCGTGTCACAGTGCAAAGATATTGCCCCTTAATTTTCCTAATGTGAAAGAACGCTCGTTGCACGATATTTGGCACCAAGACTTTAGCTTTAACCATTTCCGTGGCGATAGTTGGATGCCTTCGCCCTGTAGGGACTGCGATGAAAAAGATAAAGACTTTGGCGGCTGCCGATGTCAGGCCTACCTACTAACAGGTGATATGTATAAGACAGATCCGGTTTGCAGCAAGTCGCCCGATCACCACTTGATGAAAGGCATTACCGATAAAGCAGGTACTGCACCGTCGAGGGCACTTCAGTATCGGAAGGTGGAAAAGCCGATTCCCATTCTAGAAGTAAATACATCAAGCTAAGTGTTTGGGATAAATACTATGTGACGAGTACGAAATGGTGAGCGCTGAGTGGTAAGAGAGACTGTTAACCCATAATGACAAAAGTGTATGTCTGAATTTCATTTCATTAATGCCGACTCTGGATCAAAAGTGCATAGCGTTGTTTTCGCGCTAAAAACCCCTGCAGCAGGCCACACTGGGTTGTCTCATTTAGCTGAGCATATGAGCTTTCGACGCTCTCACCAATACCCCGCTGCCCACGAGCTTTTTACGGCCAATACACTTCTGCCCGTCACTATTAACGCTACCACACTCGCCGAGTACACCTTCTTTTTCGCTTCATCTGAAAAAGCGAATGTACTGCTTGATGCTGTACATTACCTGTACTCTGGCCTGCTTAACCGGGATTACGGTACCGATGAAGTTACCTTAGAGCGTGACGGGGTTATTTTTAACGAGCTCGCCATGCTAGAGGCAAACAGCGACTATGCATTAAACGCCGCTATTCGATTGGCCGACACAAATAAAAATGCCTATCAACACGCGGGGGGGTTTACACAAACCATAGGCAGCAACAGTATTCAAGCGCTTCAAGACTACAAACGCCAGTGGTATCAGCCAAGCAATATCACTACGCTGGTTTACAGCGATTCAACCCTACTATTTGAACAATGCAAAGAGGTTGTTACAGCCCTGAGCGTGGAAGCAGCCCTGAGCGTGGAAGCAGCCCTGAGCGCTGAAAAAACCTTGAGCGCTGAAACAGCCCTGAGCGAAAAAACAGCCTTGAGCGAGAAAGCAGCTTTGAGCGAAGAATCAACACTGAACAGTAACGCCCCCCTGAGTCAGCACGCATCACAACGCGAGCACTCACATTTAGACAAAGTAGCCTCCCTTGATTCACAAACAATAAATGGCAAAAACGAATCAATAAGCCATGTCTTAACCTGGTGGTTTCCTCAGTGCTTTCTAAAGGGTTTACAGCAGCAAGAAGCAAGGCTTAACACTGTAGCAGGCCCTGAAAACACCTTATTTATTGACCCTGAAATTAATCAACAAGGCAATTTTGCAATTCGCCTCGTCACAAAAGAAGCGATTAAAGAAGAAGCAAGAGAGTTTTCAAGAGAAGCTGCACCAAGGCTTTCAAAAAAACTGACACACAAGCAGATAAAGGGTAGTAATAATCAAGAGTTGGAACGACTAAAAGATATCGTATCCACGTGTCTCGCCTCATTAGATATCGCGCCTTCAAACCCGATGCCAAGCACTGGTAAACACGCAGAAGGTGTAGGTGTAGCCATTCGTTATTTTGCGCAATTAACGAATGGGTTGTCTTGGAACGAGCGTGCCGCCAAAGATAGTACCACCAAAAAAGCTTATCTAGCGAGTGCCAATAAGGTATCGCACTCCTATTTAGGGGCTCTACCTTCACCGGAAAAGTCAATAGCTCTCGAGCGGATTAGAAAGGCACGCAAAGACTTTTCCGCGCAAGCCAGCGCTTCCAATAGCGAGCAGTCACTTTTAATACCGCGACTTGTCTCCAAGTACCAACATTTTATTACTTTAGAGAACTTGCCTCCGCTCCCACGGTTGTTACACCCCCTCGCTAGAAGCACCACTGTTTTAGCGCGATTTAACGCGGAGCAAATTGCTTCGCATTTAGCACCATTTTTAAACCCACTCTCTCCCCACACATTAGAGTCAGTGCCTCTAAATTCAGCCTCGCACTGGGTGTATCGCATTGCTTTTTATCAACAAGCAAGACTACACGAGGTATTGGCTGACCAGCTTTTTTGGCAACCAAGGACCTTGGGGGAATGCTATGCACTGGGCGCTGCGACTTATGAAAATAATCTGTATTTGTTTGGTGCAAGCGATACAAATATCAAAGAGCGTGAAAACTGGTGCAATACGATTTTGTCGATGCCCATATGGGGAAACTCGGGAAAAAACACTGCTACCAATTTATGATACTTCCTCCCTCTTAAGGAGGGTATTTTTAGGGAATGCTTAAGGCAATACTAAAGCTATAATTAATAACGAAGCAGTCAAGACCATGCCTACGCGAATTTCTACAAAAAGCTCTAGCCAAAACGTTGCACAATTTCCAACACATCAAATTGCCCGTTCACCATTTGCTCTTGCGATTATTGCAAGCGCTGTAACCTATGCATTTAGCTCTGCTGCAGAAGCTAACGACGCAATGGACCACTACGAGGTTATAGAGGTACAGGGAGCGACGCCGCTTAGCGCCAACAGCAATAACTCTGCCGTATTTGGCAACGTTCAGACACTCACTCAAGATGACATTGAAGGGAGCGTTAACCGTTCATTGCCGGAGCTACTCAAAACTCAGCTTACAAGCGTGAACCTAAACGATGTTCAAAACAATCCGTTCCAACCCGATCTACAATACCGCGGGTTTACTGCCTCTCCGCTGCTTGGCCTACCTCAGGGCATTTCGGTGTACTTGAACGGCGGTCGGGTTAATGAAGCGTTTGGCGATACTGTGCATTGGGACCTAATGCCGCTAGATGCCATAGATACCGTTTCTTTGTACTCTGGTTCAAACCCTCTGTTTGGCCAAAACACGCTAGGCGGCGCCCTTGCGCTAAGAACGAAAACAGGGTTTAGCTTCAACGCCAATGAAATAGATTTACAGGCTGGACAATTCGGCCAGAAAGCCGCGTCTGTGGAATCAGGTGGTCATAACGATCAATGGGCGTATTATGTGAACCTGAATCACTATGAAGAAGATGGCTGGCGCGACTATTCACCATCTGAAGTGCAGCAAGTATTTACGTCCCTTGCCTATAAAAGTGACAAAATGCATCTCGACATGAACCTGTTTATGGCCGATAACGAGTTACTCGGAAATGGTGCGTCACCTATAGAACTGCTGGATATTGAAGGAAGAGAAGCGGTCTACACCCACCCCGATCAGACCAACAACGAACTTACGCACGTTAATATAACCGGTGATTTCGTTTTAACTGACACCTTATCTTTAACCGCCAATATGTTTTATCGCGATACACAAACTCAATCAATCAACGGCGATGACAGTGATTTTGGTGCCTGCCAGTTCGCTGATGGACGCGTAACACTGTGTGAATTTGAAGATGATGACGACGATGACGATGAAGATGATGATCCGCTTGATAATGATGATGATGGCGACGACGATGACGATGACGATGAAGATGATTTGCCTGTTGTAGGAGAAGGTGACGATATAGAAGCGGTTGAATTTATTGGCTTTGATGACGATACCGCGCTTGCCGACATATCAGATGTGGACGCAGATGAACTTGATGGAACATACAATACGGGCCGCACAGACGCCAAAGCGACTGGGTTATCTTTTCAGCTAGCAAAACAATATGCCTTAAGCGGCTTCAGTTCAGAGTTAATTGTTGGTGCCAGCTACACCGAAGGAGATGTTAACTACGCCGCTGATACTACATTTGGTATTTTGGAAAACGAATCTGCGCAAGACTCACGCACCGTTTTACCCATCGACGGGCTCATGGCACAAGAAGCAAGAGTTAGATTAGATGTAGACACCACCGCATGGTCGCTTTTTTTCATGAATAGTACACAGCTCTCTTCAGCCGTATCACTCAATCTTGGTGGACGTTTTAACAGAGACCATATTGTTATGGAAGACCTGATTGATGACGGTGAAGGTTCATTGGACGGTAATCACCGCTTTACCCAATTTAACCCAGCGGTAGGGGTAGACATTACTATTGATGAGCAAAGCCAGTTGAATCTTGCAATCAGCCAGTCTTCAAGAACGCCAAGCCCAGCAGAGTTAAGCTGTGCAGATGAAGACGACCCGTGTCGATTACCGAATGGATTTGTGGCCGATCCTCCTCTTGATCAGGTAGTTACTCAAACTATTGAAGCGAACTACACCACACGCATTGATAACATCGACCTGATGCTAAATGTTTTTCACAGTAGAAGTAAGGACGATATTATCTTCCAACAAGCAGGCTCTGTTGCCTCTCGCGGATACTTTATTAACGTTGATGAAACCCAGCGTCAGGGCGTTGAATTCAGCGTAGGCTCAACATGGGAAAAACTCACCTACCGGTTAAACTACAACTATCTTAACGCAACCTATGAATCATCATTCACCTCATTTAGCCCCTTTAATCCTCAGGGTCCGGACCGGGTCGTAACGCCAGGTGACAAGATTCCAGGCCAACCAGAGCATTTAGTCAAACTCTATGCAGATTACACCTTGACGGATAAAACGCGTTTAGGGGCAGAAGTTATTTCAGCATCGAGTCAGTACTTTAGGGGCGATGAGGCGAACGAAAATGAAAAAATTGACGGATACGTTATTGCAAACATTTTTGCATCGTACCGTTTCAACGACACATTTACCGCATCGCTACGTGTGAACAACCTGTTTGACAAAGACTATGAAACCTTCGGCACTTATGGCGAGGCGGATGAGGTGTTAGAAGACATTTATCCCGACGTAGAAGGCGCAGAGTTCGTAGGCCCCGCACAACCGCGAATGGTCAGTATGAATTTAAAAGCGAGATTTTAATCAGATCGCAGTTGTTACCACACGCGCTTTTATCCACACAAAAGCTGCAAAAAAAATCAAAAAACGCGACTTACTTTTTCACAGTAGTCGCGTTTTTTATCATTTATACATTTAATTTTCCCGCTACTAAAGAAGGAGATTAACACGCCTTACGGCCAATGGTTCAAAATTCAATAAAACCTATTATCAATTTACTGGATACCGAAAGCATTAAACCAGTCAAAAATAAAAATAAAAAGCCACTGTAATTAATCAACACTACCAATAATGGGACAGTAAAATGAAAAAGAACGCATTTACAAAAACCTGTTTATCTATTGCTATTTTAAGCACAGTCAATAGCCATAGTTTTGCCCAAGACGAGCCCTATTCATGGAATATCTCTGGGTGGATAAACGAAGGCGTAACCTATTACGACGACGGTGTGGGTAGTGATGTGGCACAACTTTCAGACAACGGTACAACGCTAGGCAGCCGTATTACGCTTTCAGGGAATTATAAGCTGGAGGAACAAGGCATGGACGTGGGCTTTGAAGTCATTATTGAGCCTCTTTCAGGCGCACCCAACTACGCCGGTGGTGGCCATCAAACGCCACTTTTATTTGCCAATCAGGATAACTTAGACACCTTCAACGGCGGCGACATAGGCCTGTTGGGCAGTAGCCTCTACTTTGGTGGCGACTGGGGTAAAATCACCGTTGGTTTACAAAGCCTTCCCACCGATAATATAGCGGTTCTTGCCGATCCGTCTGGCACTATTTGGTCAGGCATTTCACCATTATTTAGAGCTAATGGTTTCTTTATTCGAGGCGTAGAAGAAGGTTCAACCAATGTCGCGTGGGGTCAATTTGCTCAGTGCCTTGCAACGCCTGGGTTGGGTATAGGGCTAGATTGTAATGGGATTTACCGTAATGGCGTACGCTACGATCTTCCCCAAATGGGCAATGTGAGTATTGCAGTTGGTTATGCAAACGACGAAATTTACGATATTGCGGTCAAGTATGCGGCTGAGCACGAAGGCTTCAAAACTAACCTTCATGCAGGTTACTCAGTGAATAAAGATGGCGGTAGCAATGTGGGTGGCAACAGTTCAACTACGCTACAACTGCAAGCAGGGCTCATGCATATTGAGTCAGGAGTATTTGGGGTAGCCACTTATCAGATGGAAGAAGCTGACGACGCGATTGTTGGCTCGGGTGACGATACGGATGCCTATTACTTTAAAGCAGGCATAAGAAAACAGTTTAATCGCTTTGGTGATTCTGCCTTCTACGCTGAATATGCCAGTTATAACGACCAATACGGCATGGCTCATTTAGATGGCGTTACCGGCTCAGAGCTTAGTCAGTGGGGTGTTGCAGCGGAACAGTATTTTGGCTCGCGCTTCTTGGTGTACGCGAAATACGAAAATCTAAGTTTAGATATTGATGGTTCTGAATCTGCGCAAGGAATTTATAACAGCGCAGAAGACTTAACCCTAATTCAACTAGGTGGCACTGTGTTCTTTTAATTGAGAATTAAAAATCAGTCATATTTTAACATTGAACTTATATCTAATTACTCTGAAATTTAAAAATTACGCGATTCATTTACTTTCATTTAATTAATGATAAAAAACTGATCAATTTTAAACTTAAATCAGAAATTAAAATTAAGCTAAAAGATATGACATAAAAAAGCGAGATTCACTCTCGCTTTTCCTATTGAAAAAGGAAAGATCATGAAAAATATATCTCTATTTTCATTACGTTCAGCTCAACCCATTCTGTTAGCCCTACTCTTCATAACGACAGTACATATCGCAGACGCACAGGTCATATTTCAGGAGGACAAAAACAATTTCATTCGCCTTGTTGAAAAGCAAAACGAAACAGACAGTGACGTGCGTGCCAACCAGCACCCCTTTACGCTGCAAGAGCAGGATGTATCCGCCATACTTAGCGCTATTGATGTGGTTAAAAACAAAAATACGTCAACACCGCTTTTTTCCAACGAACAGGTTGCGTTACTTGCCGCCTATCTGCCTGAGGCGCTGCGAACAGCGACTGCCCAGCAAGACGTAATTTTTGCCCTGAGTAAAGAGAAGCGCTATTTGGCAGGCCTTAAAACCCAAACGTATTACGTTGCAGGCAGTATTTTCGTTGCAGACGACCAGCTCAATATTCTTATTGGCGAGTTCGATAAAGTAGCCAATAAAGCCTACGAAATGGCTTATGATCCTACTTCTCAGGGCTTGGTAAAATACGACTTTAATTTTGGTAATCGGAAACAAGCAAAGTTCTCATTCGATTCCCCACTCTCTTTTTCCGCACCTGGTATAGAACTGAAAATGAAAAATCGCTTCGATTGGGTGGTCGCACCGACTCAGCTGGCATTTGAATCACCTGTAGAAAAGGAAACACTTTCCCCAGCAAATAGGGAAAACACACCCAGTAAGAAAGACGTAGCTGGCTCAGCCCCCTTACCAGCAGAAAACGATATCGTTGCTCGTTTTAAACGGTTAGACGCACTAAAAAGGGCAAACCTAATTAGCGAAACAGAATACGCCGAAAAAAGAAGGCAGTTACTTGACGAGTTATAGAACGAAAGTTCCGTCAGTACTGGCTTTACGTGCTTTTTTGTTATAAGCCATTGGTCTTATTAGGCCTAGTTTAATGTTATATTTATGTTAACATCGTGAACATATAAAGTGACTGATTAGCTTTTAATATTTCGGGGAATTTGATCACTTTGAAGCGTTTCATTTACGCCATAATTTTGTCTTACTAAAAGGCTTATGTGTGAATAAAACGCTAGCCCAAATAAGTCACAAGGCCAGCGGCAAATGTCGCTTTTTTAGCTGAGGGAAAGACCATGCACCGTATCCTGATAATTGACGACCACCCTATTTTTCGTCACGCAATGATTACTATCTTAGGGAAAAAGTTTCCCGACTCAGAAACCCTCGAAGCCAATTCAATTTCTGAAGCGTTAACGTTACTAGAGCAAGACGCGAAGTTCGACTTAATCATGCTTGATTTAAATATGCCGGAAACCTGTGGCCTAAACGGACTTTTGGAAATTCGAAACCAACACCCTAACGTACCTGTAGTGATTATTTCCGCTGAAACGGAAAAGCAAAATATACTGCAAACCATTTCTTATGGTGCCGTTGGCTTTATTTCAAAAAGCAGCAAGATTGAAGAAATAGCCACATCTATCGAGAGTATTTTTGAAGGGAACGTGTGTTTACCATCAGAGATATTGAGAACGCCGTCTACCAGAACACGCATGACCAATGACAACGGTATTTCGCCGGAGCAAATTCGTTCATTAACACGAAAAGAGCTGACTGTACTGAAATATCTAACTCAAGGGTTAGCCAATAAAGTGATTGCCTACGAGCTTAATATTTCTGAAACCACGGTTAAGTCTCACGTCTCATCTATTCTCAAAAAATTAGGCGCCAGCAACCGAGTAAAGGTTGTGGCCAGTGCCGCGAATATCGACTTTAACCAATACGTATTTAATTAAGACCTGTTGATCTTTGCTGTGCACCGAAGATTAACAGGCCCCATGTTCCTATACTTTTAGCCATTCAAGCTTGAGACTAGCGCCGCCTTCAGCGCCGCGGAGTTAACAGGTTTGTGCAGCAGCTGAATGTCGGTGCCTTCAAGTTCATTCGCTAACGCTTTTGAGTGATTAGCAGTGCAAATCATAATGGGCATTGAAGGCGCGATTTTTCTTACGCGTTTCGCAATGTCTAAACCGGTTTCTTCTTCGTCTAGGTGGTAATCGACAATAAGCATATCGCACTCATCAAAGCTGCCATTGTTAACGGCACTGCACTGATCGAAACCAGAAAAAGTGTCTACCTCCATATCCCAGTTTGCGAACAAGGTTTGCATGGCTATACGCATATTGGCATCGTTATCAATATGCCATATATGCTTATCCAAAACGTAATCTGGTAACGATGGCTCCAAAGTATAAAGATAGTCTTGTTCCTGGCTCGTATCACACACTTCGGTAATAGGAATGGTCACCGTGAAGCATGCGCCTACGCCCTCTTTCGAGCGCACTCGAATATCGTGATCTAGCAACTTACTCATTTTATCTACAATGTATAATCCCAGACCCAAACTGTAAGAGTAGTTAAAATCGTTTTCTAATCTGGAAAACTCTTTAAAAATAACTTTCTGATCGTCTTCGCTTATACCCACACCTTGATCATAAATGCTAATTTCCAGGTTCTCATTCACTTTTCGTGCTGCCAGTAACACCTTGCCGTTGGCACCGTATTTCATTGCATTTATTAATAAATTTCGCAATATTCGAGAAAGTAAGTTCACGTCTGTCACCACGAAGGCTTCTTTCAATCGATAGCGAAAATCTACACTGTAGTCTTTACTGATATGCGTAAACTCTTCGGCTAGCTGCATAAGTAAAGGCAATATATTTTCTTGCTGCTTATCGGGCTGTAACACCCCAGCGTCCAGTTTGGATGTTTCAATAAGCGTGCGAATAAGGCCATGTAAATCAGACAGTGAATTATCGAGGGCGGCAACAATGGTGCTGGATGAACTATCCACTTGATCTTTCAATGTTTCGTTGAACAAGATGGCAGCGCTAAGGGGCTGCATAAGATCGTGGCTAATAGCAGCCAAAAACTTGCTCTTTGAATCAATGGCTTCTTGAAGGGCAATATTGGCGTGATTGAGTTCACGGGTACGCTTTTCTACATTCGATTCTAATTGATCTTTAGCCGCTTTAAGCTGGAGTTGGCTTTCTACCTGCTTCGACACGTCTGTTGCCAACACAAAATGCCCTGCAATATCGCCAGACTCATTGAAATGAGGCAAATAAACTTTCTGTAAAAAGCCAACGTCGCCATGGGCATTTTTTTCTTTGCTTTGAAAGCTCACCACTTCGCCCTGGTTAACACGGTGCAAGTACTGAATAAGATGGGGGTAAACCTCTTTCAGATGGCTTCGATCCATAGGCATATCATTAATGTCTTGCTCACTAACGCCATACCAATCACGATAACCTTTATTGGTGTATTGAAACTTTTTATCGGTACCAATGTAAGCAATAAGCGCCGGTACATTATCGGTTATCATGCGGATCCAGCTTTCGTTTTGTTTTAGCGTTTCCGCGTAGTGATGCTGCGATGTAACATTGGTAAACGTGCACAGCGTGTTGCCGTCGGGCAGTGTAGTGATGTTGCGTTCAACCACCAATTGCTCGTGTATAATCTGGGTACTTGGCCCCACCGGGTTTAAATTGAGCCCGCTCCAGTGACGGTTATTTTGAAGGGCATAGATATTCTTACTGTTTACCAGTACGTGCTGAGGCACGTTTGATTGGGTCAAAAACGTGTTATTCCAAAACGCGATGCCGCCCTCTTTATCAATGAGCAATATTCCAACGTCAATATTATCGATAAGGCTTTGCAGCAGCTTGTTTTTCTCTTTAATGACTTGCTCATAGCGATTCGACTCAAGCAGTTTTACTTCAGTGATATCGTTAAACAGAATAACGTTCCCGCCTTCTTGAGTGGGTCGGTTGGTAAGCTGATACCATCGTTTGTTCGACAACTGGTAAATCATCCTGCCCTCAATATCAGCGGGCAGAGCACGGCGAATAACCCCGGAATGTTTGGCAGCTTGAGTGATATCGTAATAGTTGTCGCCAATTTTAGGGGTAATGGAAAGGTCATCCCACACAGTTTCAAAGTGCCGATTAAAGAAGATGATCCCGCCCAGCCTATCTAGCAACACCATCGCCTGATTGGTACTTTCAATGGCATCGTGTAAACGCTGTTTTACCTGATGGGTTTCTTCGTGAGCACGCACCAGTTCGGCGTTTGACTGTTCCAGCTTTTGCAATACAGATTGAAGTTCTTCTGTTTTCTGGCTCACTTTTTCAGAGAGTTGAACCGAGTGCTCGAAGGCGCGATAACTGTGATGATTAAAACCGCCCTCTTCCATCCGATACATCAGCGCTGCGTTTATTTTTTCAAGCTTTTCGTTTTCACGTTTTTGTTCATGCAGGGCTTCTTGGAGCGCCTCTACATCGGTAAAGCGATTACTGGGCTGCAAAGTACACCCCCGTAAACGTTTGGTTCAAGTGAACCGAGTGGATATGCTCGCCATAGGCATTGAAGCCCGCAACTTTGTATTTTTGCTGTAAGCGTTTTATCTCGTGGTCATTTTTACCTTGCTGAATTTCAAGCCTTCGTAAGAAACAGTCACAGGCATAAACGAACTCGGGCTCGCCAAGCTCGGTTTGCAATTTATCCAACTTGTCTTCTAGTGCTTCAATACAATCGCCTAGCTGAATGAACGTAAGAATAATGCCAATATCAACCGCGCAATAGAACGTAATAGCGTTAGTCGCCAGATCTACTTTCTGGATTGAGCGAATAAAGTATTTTCCACCCACCAATACTGCCAAAGGGAAAAGAGAAAACACATCCGGCGTTAAGTCTTCAGCTTTCATTCCCAATAAACTGGCGTAATACTGCGCTGCGGGTTCACCGTTAATCTCATACACGGTTCGCGATTCTGGATCGGCGTGGGTGACCACCAGCTTTGAAACGGGAGAGTTAATGTGATCAATGGAGAACACGGTAAAGGGCTTCCCCGTACCAACAAGCAGCAGTACTGCTGCGTCTCGATGAAATTCACCGTTGTAAAACACATAGGTGGCTTCAAGTTTTAGATCGTCGCCAGCGCTACCGCCTAAGTGTGGAATATTGCCAAATGCAGTCGCAAAGGTTTCTAGAAAATGTTCCTCATGGCGGGTAAGTCCATCGAGCACAGAAATAACGAAGTGCTGCTCTGTATCGTAACGACGCTCCCTCCCCTGTAAGGCTCGGCGCAAACCACTGGCAATATCGTGGGCTTCATCAAAGTTTACTTCGCCTAAATTAGGCACCAATGCTGTGGCAATAGAAAATTCGTTTTTCAAAAACGCGACGGCCAAGAGTTTTTCTGTTCCGTACCCATTCTTATTAAATTCTCCAGCACTGGTGCAGCCAACAATGTTCACGTGTGGAAAACGTGCGGTGATTTCCTGTGCTACGGTATCTAAGTCAAACAGCGTGCTGGTATGAAAGAGTAATAGCTCTATTTCATCACACTTAACGTTGGCTAAAATCTCGTTGGCCACATCGCGGCAGGCTTCTTTTGCACCGTATAAACAAGCTTGGTTGTCATTGATAACCTTGCTATTTGCAGGTTGACTAAGTGCGGACAGGATTGAGGTTTTTGACACGCGTTGGTACCTTTTTCTTTTTATATTTATCGATTTTGCACAAGTTAGGGTTATCTAACGTAACCACACACTCAAGGCACTGAATACACTCAGCATAGTCAATGCTGCCGTCTTGTTCTATAGCATCAATACCACATTTCTTTTGTTTGCACAGCTGACACGGATTACCACAGGCGTCTTTACGTGTGAGCAACTTAACTACAGGGAAACGGCCCAGAATGGCAAGCCCCGCTCCCAAAGGACATAAATAGCGGCAGTACACTTTATGAACTTTTAAGCTAAGTAGCAGCAATAAAACCGAATACAGCACAAAGGGCCAATATCGAACAAAGTGTAGGGTTATGGACGTTTTAAACGGCTCTATCTCAGCGAGCTTCTCTGCAAGGTTTAGTGAATAGAATGAGCACGCGACTAGTCCTATAAGCAACACATATTTAATTTTTTGTGCCCGTTTGTGGTGCTGAGGCTTAATTCTGATTTGTTTTATCCTGAGCTTTTCAGCCAGTATTCCCATCATTTCCTGAAGTGCTCCGAAGGGGCAAAGCCAGCCGCAAAATAGTCCCCGCCCAACGATAAACAGCGAGACAAATACAAAGCTCCACAAAATAAAAATAACCGGGTCGAGAAGATATACTTCTAACGAGAACCCATCGACAATATCCAATAGCAGCGTGTATATGTTGACAACCGACAGTTGCCCTTGGGCGTAAAAACCAATAAAAAACAGCACGAACACAAGGGATAATGCTCGTACTGTGTGCACAAACTTGGTGTAAGGCGTGAGCCTTTGCTGAAATGCAAAAAACAACGACAGCGCCACAAGATAAACAACGGTGATGCTTATCGCTAAGGTTCTGTCCCTCCAAATTTTCTGCCACAAAGGAATGGGCTTCGCTAACTGAGCCTCAGGATTTTCCATAAATAGTTCACTAGGCAGTGTCACTTTCAAAGGGAACAGATGCTCATCTTGCTCGAAGAAACTTGGCTTAAACGGCACACTAATCGCTATTTCCATTTCTTGGTCAAGTGACAGCCCACCTTTCGATTTTACGCGAAGTACTTTGATCTCGTTGTAGTCGGGCAATGCTTGTGAAAATGCGGGGTCATAGAAGCTATAAAAATCGATATCGCGGATAGCTATGGGAAAGCCGCCTTGAGACACCCGTAAATGCTCAGGTGTGGTTTGGGGAATAAACTCATCGCTGATAAAACTGAAACCTTTCGTATTCAGCACCATCAGTGCCATTTCACCCGGATTTAGATTTTCCTGTAACCGAGCAAACTCCTCTTCATCCAGCAGGTTTTTCCCCACAATAGGAAGACTTAAAAACGCATAGTAGTGTTCGGCAATGATGTCACCATCAAGAGCAAACTCGCTTTGAATATCCTCAACCGCCCGAACCACTTCTCTCGAGAGGCCTTCGGTATTTTGCTGAGTAATCTGGTGTTTTTGAATGTAGCCCTTGTCCACCAATTCGCTAAAAGTAAGAGGTTCGTAAAAGTCTGGATTGATAATATTATTGCTAGGCGCAACAAAGCCATCGAGCTTAGCTCTGGCAACAGCTAATGCAGATGTCACGATGGTATCGTTGATAACCAGCACTGATACGGTGGCTTTCGTAACCCCATCAAAGTAGGTAGCGTCTTTGCCTACATTGCTTTTACCACCAATGATAAAACGTTCTTTGACACTGTGCCCTTGATATTGAGCAACGAAATCAAACATGGATTTCTCGCCAAGCCCGTGCAAAAAAATCGGCTCGCTATGCTGCTTAACGAAAAGATCGACCACATTGCCTTGTGTGTCTAGCCCAATCACTACATTAACCGGTTTGCCTGAAAAGCCTATGAAGTCGACAAAGTCATTCGACTCAAAAACATATCCGAGTAGTTGCTGAAGCTGATAGACCGGGGTTACCTTGATGTCAGTGTGCATCTCCCCCACGCGTGTAGCGTTAGGAAATATTTTGTAAATGTCTTGTGGAATGTCTGTCGCATCAGACTGCGCCAACACATTGGAGCTGAGAAACAGCAAGAAAATGATTGAGGAAAATGCGATGCGCATAAAAGTAGCGGGCGGCGGTAGGCGCCGCCCTCAGGTTTACTTAGAAGAAACCAAGTGGGTTGATGTCGTAGCTTACCAATAGATTTTTTGTCTGCTGGTAGTGATCTAGCATCATCTTGTGGGTTTCGCGGCCAATGCCCGATTTCTTGTAACCGCCAAACGCAGCGTGAGCTGGATACAAGTGATAACAGTTCGTCCATACGCGACCTGCTTCAATCGCTCGGCCTACGCGGAATGCTACATTCGCATCGCGGCTCCATACACCAGCGCCAAGTCCGAAGCTTGTATTATTGGCAATCTCAATCGCCTCTTCTTCAGTTTTGAAGGTTTGAACAGCGATTACCGGACCAAAAATCTCTTCTTGGAACACACGCATGTGGTTTTCACCCTTCAAGATAGTCGGCTGAATGTAGTAACCTTCATCAAAGCCTGGTAGCTGCTCTTTCTCACCACCAGTGACGACCTGAGCCCCTTCTGACTTACCGATATCGATGTATTTAAGGATCTTTTCGAACTGCTCGCTAGATGCCTGCGCACCTACCATGGTGTCTGTGTCTAGTGGGTTACCGCGTTTGATCTTCTGAATTTTTTCCAAGACCTTTTCCATGAAGGCATCGTAAATGTCTTCTTGGATGATCGCACGTGAGGGACAAGTACATACTTCACCTTGATTGAAGTAACCAAGCACTAAACCTTCGGCACACTTATCAATAAACTCTGGCTCGTGATCCATAATGTCTGCGAAGAATAAGTTTGGTGACTTACCACCAAGCTCAACGGTAGATGGAATAAGGTTTTCAGCAGCACAGCGAAGGATATGCCCGCCAACAGGCGTAGAGCCAGTAAATGCAATTTTTGCGATTCTTGTGCTTGTTGCAAGGGCCTGTCCAGCCTCTGCACCGAACCCGTTAACGATGTTTAGTACACCCGGTGGTAGTAGGTCTTGGATTAGTTCGGCGAACAATAAGATAGATACTGGCGTTTGTTCTGCTGGCTTTAGCACCACTACGTTACCGGTAACAAGTGCTGGCGCAAGTTTCCATGCAGCCATAAGTAGCGGGAAGTTCCATGGAATGATTTGCCCAACAACACCATAAGGTTCGTGGAAGTGATACGCCACCGTGTTTTTATCAATTTCACCGATGGTGCCTTCTTGGCTTCGAATACAGCCTGCGTAATAACGGAAGTGGTCTGCGCACAGCGGAATGTCTGCATTAAGCGTTTCGCGAACGGCTTTACCATTGTCCCATGTTTCCGCAACGGCAAGTAGCTCTAGGTTTTCTTCAATGCGATCGGCAATTTTCAGAAGAATGTTAGAACGCTCAGCGACTGACGTATCTGCCCAGCCCTTTTTCGCAGCGTGAGCGGCATCTAACGCAAGCTCAATGTCTTCAGATGTTGAGCGTGGGATTTGTGCGATGTCGCTGCCGTCTACTGGAGATGTTGCGGTGAAGTACTCACCTTTAACCGGTGCTACCCATTCGCCATTGATAAAATTACCGTAGCTTTCTTTGAAGCTTACGACCGAACCTTCACTACCTGGCTTTGCATAAATCATAAGAAGTACCTTTTGATAACGTTGCGCGTACCACGCGCACTAACTTGGTTTGTTGTGTAGTTTGATAATGGTACTTTTACGCTGTACCTACCATGATGCGATAGACCGATTTGACTCCTACTTTAGGAGGGGAAACCTATGGCTACTTCTCACTCTTCTCGACAAAAGACACCGATTGAGACGCTGAAAGTTCTGCATCGCCGATGTAACCGTGTTTAGCCGCAATGGCTGAAAACTGGGAGGGCACCGCGTCGAGCTTTCGCTTAATGACGGTAAGTGCGTTAGAGACAGTCTTAGCCGATAGGCCCAACTCATCAGCAATATCGAAGCGGGATTTATTCATTGCTATCGCAATAAATATTTCGAACTCACGTTTTGTTAATTTGGCAGCAATGTCCACATTGGTATCGAGAAGTTGATTGGCTAAATTTACCGCCAGGCCTCGCTCAATATACTTTTGCCCTTTTGCGACGACCTTAATTGCCGAGATCAATATTTCAGGCGAACTACTTTTACTGATGTAACCCATAGCACCGGTTTGCATAGCACGGTGCAATATCACGCTGTCTTCGAACATACTAAAAAAGATAATTTTTAAATCTGGATGGTGCTTTAAAAATATCTTAGCCAGAACGAGGCCACTTTCATTTGAGAGATTTATGTCGAGGATTAGGATATTAATGTCACTGTTTGCCAGTAAGCGATGGGTTTGCGCACCGTTTTCAGCATCAAAAATACGGCAGTCTGGCATCATAGCATTGAGTAATGCTTTGTAACCTTCACGCACCACAGCGTGGTCGTCAACGATAAGAATATTCATGCTGCATTTATTCCTAACTCTGGCGATGACTGCGTAAGCGACAGTTGCAAGGATACGGTAACGCCGCCATCATCGGGTGACGTCACACTGCAATTTGCTCCTATACAACGTGCTCGGCTGCGCATTGAAGACATGCCAATATTTTCTACAATGTGGTTCCCTAATCCCCGACCGTTGTCTTTGACCATCACAGAAACACGGTGAGTATCGCCATAAATTTGAATGCTAACCTTGGTGGCCTTCGCATGCTTAATCACGTTGTTAATGGCTTCTTGTGCAAAACGATAAAGGTGAATATCTCGTTCACGGTCTTCTTCATAGCGCTTTAGATTAATTGACACGTCCCATTGCGTATCAGGCTGTGCTATTTCTTGTTCGTAAACCAGACGTTCTAGCGACGACTGTAAAGGTACTTTGTCCAATATCAGGGGGTGAAGGTGAGCAGTTAGCTTTCTAATTGCATCGCTTATTTGATGTGACATCACTTGAACCTTCTGCGCCGACAGTTCAACAACAGATCGCTCTTTTGCATTAACCAAAATATAGGCGTGGGCTTTTATCGTGGTCAGCAACTGCCCCACGTTATCGTGAAGTTCTCTGGCAAGATAATTACGCTCTTGCTCTTGAAGAAGCGCTAACTGCTTATCTATTTTAATGAGCTGCTTTTCTTTTGATTTAAGCGCATTTTGCAGGTGCTTAAATTGGTCTATCACCCTATTCATTTCGGTGATATCAGAGTGTGGCAAGGGCTGAGAGTCTTTTCCCTCTCTTAACTCAGACAATGCTTCTGCAAGCTGATTAAGTGGCACTAACCTTTGTTTAACCGCTACATTTAATGTGAATAGAAGCAGAACAAAGGTCGCAAAAAACAGCCCCGCTACTAAGGCAAAAAAAGTAAGATTCTGGGTGAGTTCAGTAGTATCGAAAGGCGTAACGATAAGATACTGATTTTCCTGAATTGGGATGATAACGGGTGCCAGTGCATTGCGTTCAGTCGTCGACATTACTGAAGGCTGTTCTGCCTGAAGACGGCCCGTGAAATAATGGGCGGATAAGTGAGGGCTAGGCTCTACAATTGCTTCGATATCAGCGACAGGGATATTGCGGATTACCATTTCTCGCACTTGATTGAGCGCGCCCGTCATCTCTTCCTCAATATTGTCTTGAATGTGGAAGTAAACCAGATAGCTAAACATCAAAAAGCAGCCAATGAATACGGCCACTATAGCTGTAGATATTTTTGTAAAACCCGACATATGCGCCCCTGCAAGCCTTTTATTACAGGCTTATGCTATACAGCATGCGCTCAAAAGCACATCCTGCAATAGGGGCGAATTCATCCTACCAAGGTAGGATAAAGTCAACGCCGTTTCACGACTGTACAGGTACTGGCTAAGTGTTAGTAAATGTGGTCGATTTAAAGGTGCGTGATGCTATCTGGTGGTATTCATCGGCTACAACAGCGCCCCTCTTTCTCCCCCAGCTCTGGCTGCTTCTTTCGCAAACTTAGACGTGTTCTAGGGGCGAGAACTTAATTTTCTTAACAAGACAGGTAAGGTAAAGGCCCCACGTAATGTTATCGCTACGATGGGTTAATCGATAAATCGAGACTGGTACCGCTCGACATTTTCTTGAAGCCATTGCGTGAACACTTGGAAGCGAGCTTGAGAGTGGGTTTCTTTATGCGTCGCCAACCAAAACGTGCGCTTAATGTGGATCTCATTTTCAATGAGGCGAACCAAGCCTGGTTGTTTCTCAGCCATGAATTTAGGCAAAATACCTACCCCTGCGCCATTGACAAGCATTTGATACTGCGCATTTATACTGGTACTGCGAAGGGCACTTAACTGTGACAGTGCGGTTTCTTCAATGAATTTCAATTGGGGGGCGTAAACCAAATCGGGAACGTAGCTCACTAAATTGAACGCGGAAAGGTCTTTTAATGTTTGTGGCTTATTGTCGCTGATAAGGGAATGATGGGTATAAAGATAAAGGTGATAATCAGTCAATTTTTGTGTAACTAGCAAACCTTTGCTGGGCTTTTCGAGCAAGATAGCCATATCGGCTTCTCGTTTGTTCAGGTTTAAAAAGCCGCTGGTTGCCACAAGCTCAATACTGATCCCCGGATACTGTTTTTTAAAATTGGGAAGCAATGGCGCCAAAAACCAACTGCCGAAACCTTCCGAAACACTCACCCTTATCGTACCTGCCAAATGCGAACGTTCATCACCTAATTCATTTTGGGCCTCTAGAAAGTAATGCTCTGCTTTTTCAATATACGTAACTAGCTCACTACCATGTGTGGTTAGCACATATCCCTTTTTAGTTAGCTCGAACAACTTGCAATTTAATGAGTCTTCCAGCTTTTTTACACGACGAATTAATGTCGTAGGGTCTACCTTTAAGCCTTTAGCTGCAATAGCTACACGACCATTTCTTGCTAAACCAAGAAATAAACGCATGTCATCCCAATTCACTTAAACACCTGCATTTTTACAGCACCATACTGCAAGTATATGTATTGCCTTTGCAAACACAAGGTTTCAATATTGTTAAAAATTACAGGAGCTATGTCATGAGAAAGATTGTTCACTTTATTGCAGGTAAAGATTTTGAGGATAGTAGTGAAAATACCGCGTCGGTATTTGCGCCTAACACCGGCGAAGTGCAGGCTGAAGTAAGCTTAGCTAACACTTCAACGTTAGCCTATGCGATTGAAACAGCCCAAGCTGCACAGGTTGAGTGGGCAGCGACAAACCCTCAACGGCGCGCTCGTGTTATGTTCAAGTTTAAAGAGCTAGTTGAAGCAAACCGCGACCGCTTAGCGGCACTATTATCTAGCGAGCACGGAAAAGTGTTGGTTGATGCACAGGGCGACATTCAGCGTGGTCTTGAAGTTATCGAGTTTGCCTGCGGTATCCCTCATGCGCAAAAAGGTGAGTATACCGAAGGCGCAGGCCCAGGTATCGATGTATATTCCATGCGCCAAGCACTGGGTGTAGTGGCAGGTATTACGCCATTTAACTTCCCGGCCATGATCCCTATGTGGATGTTCGGTGTGGCAATTGCCTGTGGTAACGCGTTTATTCTGAAACCATCGGAGCGCGATCCGTCTGTACCTGTTGAATTGGCAAAGCTTATGATTGAAGCGGGCCTTCCTGCAGGTGTGCTTAACGTTGTTCACGGTAACAAAGAAGTGGTTGATGGTATTTTGGATCATCAAACTATCAAGGCGGTGAGCTTTGTAGGCTCTTCTGATATAGCCAACTATGTATATGAGCGTGGCGCGCGTGCTGGTAAGCGCGTTCAAGCTATGGGCGGCGCTAAAAACCATGGCATCGTGATGCCTGATGCTGATTTAGATCAGGTGGTAACAGATCTGGTAGGTGCTGCATACGGCAGTGCTGGTGAACGCTGTATGGCGCTGCCGGTGGTCGTTCCAGTGGGCGATGAAACCGCTGAGAAACTGAAAGCCAAGCTTATTCCGGCGATTAAAGACATTATGGTAAGTCATAGTGAAGATCCTAACGCTCATTATGGCCCTGTGGTTACTGCTGCGCACAAAGAGCGCGTTGAAGGCTATATCGACCTTTGCATAGAAGAAGGTGCTGAACTTGTTTACGATGGCAGAACCAGTCAGATCCCAGACGACAGTCAAGGCTACTTCATCGGCCCAACGTTCTTCGACCACGTAACCAAAGACATGCGCTCATACCAAGAAGAAATTTTTGGGCCAGTGCTGCAAATGGTTCGCGCTAAAGATTTCAACGAAGCGGTCAACTTAGCAAGTGATCATCAATACGGTAATGGTGTTGCTATGTACACCCGTAACGGCCATGCGGCGCGTGAATTTGCGCAACGTGTAAACGTGGGCATGGTTGGGATTAACGTACCTATTCCTGTACCTGTTGCCTACCATACTTTTGGGGGCTGGAAGCGCTCTGCATTTGGCGATACCAATCAACATGGTATGGAAGGAGTAAAGTTCTGGACCAAGGTTAAAACCATTACGCAACGCTGGCCTGATGGTTCAGATACCAACGACAACGCCTTTGTTATTCCAACCATGGGCTAAGCAAGGAGATTTTTATGACCACTGTGGCATTTATCGGCCTGGGCAATATGGGCTCAGGGATGGCAGATAATCTGGTTAAGAACGATTACAACGTATTGGCTTTTGACTTAAGCGAAGCGGCACTGGCCAAAGCCAAAGAAGCAGGCTGCACTATTGCGCAAAGTACCGAGCAAGCTGCCGCTGAAGCTGACATCGTTATTACTATGCTGCCAGCGGGCAAGCACGTGCTGGATATCTACTCAAATCAGATCCTGACTTCTGTACACGAAGGCACCTTGCTTATTGACTGCTCTACTATTGACGTTGAAACAGCGAAAAATGTATCAGAACTGGCTGAGAAAAAAGGCCTTAAAATGCTCGATGCACCGGTCTCTGGTGGTGTTGCAGCTGCTGCGGGCGGCACACTTACCTTTATGGTGGGTGGCGACGCTGACGCGTTTGAAAAGGCCCAAGGCGTACTCGGCGCTATGGGCAAAAAAATTGTTCATGCGGGCGGTCATGGTGCGGGGCAAGCTGCGAAGATTTGCAATAACATGTTGCTCGGCGCGACCATGATTGCGACGTGTGAAAGCTTCCAGCTTGCACAAAAACTAGGCTTAGATGCGCAAGTGTTCTTCGATATCGCGTCAAATGCCTCGGGACAGACATGGTCAATGACCACTTACTGTCCTGTGAAAGGTGTAGGGCCTCAAAGCCCAGCTGATAACGATTTTGCAGGCGGTTTCGCCGCTGCGCTTATGCTCAAAGATTTGGGGCTGGCCATGCAGGGCGCGAAGGGCGTCAACGCGCAAGTACCTATGGGTGAGCTTGCTGCAAAATGGTTTGAAATGCATTGCGAAGAAGGCAATGCAGGTATGGATTTTTCATCAATAATTAGGCGATTAGCGTAAGAAAGCCACTTTTTCTCCGTCGGTCACTTTCCCTCAGAAGAGGTGGCCTTCTTGCTTAGCGAGTAAAGGATTTTACTCGCTCTTTTTTTATATTTTCCCTACCTGTCCCGCTTTTTTTTTGCGCTCTTGTTACCTCGCTATCTCTCTTATCAAGTGGAATTATTCCTTCGTTATTTTTAGTGTTCTCTTTTCATCATCCAGAAGCCATTTTCAGGTGACTTATTCGTTCTCACTCACATGGTTAAAACAAGCCAATTCTGCGTTCGGTCTACATCTTGCAATCCCGTATTTAGCCTAAGAAATTTACACTGCATTAAAGGGCTAAATTTTATACCCCCTTATGCAAAGCGATACTTTTACAACCGTGAAAATACTATACTTTTTAATGACTTACTTAACTCACCAAGCAATTTCACTAAACACATTGGTTCTCTATATCGCTCACTTAGAGCGCGCTTTGAGAAGCAGAGTGTCGCTAATTTCTAACGTTCAATTTCCTAAATTCAGTAAGTAAAAATAAAAGGAACACACTATGAAAAAGCGTATTGTTGCCGCTTCGACGGCAATTGTAGCTATTGGTTGTATTTTCGCCTTTATCGATACAACCCCCTCGGGCAAAAAAGAGGTAGCAGCGGCAAATGCTGAGACCAAATCTGTTGGTAAAGAAAGCGCTGTTGAAAGGCAACGAAACGGCAAAGTGTTATCGACCGGTGTCGATAACTTCAAACCAAAAAATGAAGCCGAGCTAAAAGCTCAGGCTACAACTACTACTAACGGTAGATCAGAGAAAGACACCATAGTCTGGACAACATCAGAAGATGGCAAAAAGGTACTTGAAGCAGAAGGCTATATTCCCGCTGACGTAACCGATGAAGCTTACATTGAGCTTGATCGTGAAGAATTAATGACGGTAGAAGTTGGCGAGTATCTCGATTTATACATCCCACAATTCGGTGGCAGTTACACCGGTGAAGTTGACCACGTTGTCACTCATCCAAACGGCGATCGTACCGTAGAGGCCCACATCCCAGGTGCGGGCTCTCTCTACGCCGCCGTTATAACGCTTGGCGAAAACGCCACCTACGGAAACTTAGCCACGCCTCGCGACGTGTTTGTGCTTGAAGGCAATGATAAATACGCGTGGATCGCACCAAAGTCTTCAATGATGCAAAACCACATCGAACGTGAACCCGACAGCGAACGCCCGCTTAGCGACGACAACGCCGAAGAAGTCTTCGATCTCGGTCAAAACTAATCCCCTAGTGCCTGTTGAGCTTCACAGGAAATTCAACAAGCTCAAATAAAACAACAAGAAGGAAATAAAAATGAAACACACATTTAAGTGTTTAACGGCAATGGCAGTTTCACTGCTTTGTGTAACATCAGTAACAGCAGCCACCATCGATGTAATGGTGCTTTACACCCAACCGGCTGCTAACAATGTGTCTAATATCGACACTAAAATTAACCAATACATCTCACACGCCAACCGTGTTTATCAAAATAATGCGATAGATTTACAGTTGCGTTTAGTGGGCGCTCAGTCTTCTGCTGCTACATCTAGCGACCTTCAACCTACAGAAAGTGCGCTAGACCTGTTAACTGATAGCAGTGGTGTGCAAAACGCACGATCTTCAAACGGCGCAGACATGGTTGTGCTTTTAGGTAATCGTGAAAACATTTATGAAGGCGGTCAGCTAGCGGGTTACGTGTGCGGCATTGGCTGGGTAGGCCAAGGCAACAACGGTACATTGTACTCTAGTTCGCAAAGCCGCATGTACAGCATCAGCGCCGTTGACTGCGGCCTGTCTACATTTGTTCATGAACTCGGTCACAATATGGGCTTAGGCCACTCTGTTCGCCAAGGTTCAGTAGGCGGTGTATATAATGATGGTATCGGTCACGGCGTTGATAATAACTTCTCAACTATCATGGCCTATCCTCAGGCGTTCGGTAGTGCCACCCAGCTAGACTATTTCTCTGACCCTTACTGGTCAGGCTGTAATGGCCAAGCCTGTGGCGTTGAAAACGAATCTAATGCCTACCGCGCAGTAAATGCGGTTATTAACCAAATTGCTAACTACTTCTAAGTAAGTAATTAATTAGGGGATAAATAAGGGAAAGCAGCCTTGCTTTCCCTTCAACCTAAGCCCCTGCAGATTGTTTACTCTTTAGGCTGCGTCAACATGTCATCATACGCATCCATTTCCCAAGGCAGTTCGCCTGGGCTGGTATCGAGGAAGTGCAAGTAACTTTCGAACTGATCTAAAATGTCCTTAGTAATACTTTCTTTATCATATCCGTAAATATCGTAAGCTTGCCCTCCGCGGCGAAGGAACACTTCAGCGCGAAAATATTTTTCCGACTCGTCTTCTTCTGAACGCAGCTCTGCGTAGCTAAACCCAGGCACTAAATATTCAGTCATACGGATATCGTAGATAAAATCCATGTGATCGTGACGCTCTACGGTAAAGGTGGCCCTTCCCGTTTCCTCATCAAGCTTAACAAACGCCTCCCACTCTCGCGCTTTCAAAGCAGCTTGTACGTCTTTCATTGCTGCAATCACAGTTTTATCAATAAACTCATGCACCTCATTTCGGCTTGGGTAATCGACCATTGCTGCGAGTCGGCCTTTTAGGCTAGTCGAGCGACCGTGGTTTCTATTTAGCGTATTCGCCTTCAAACTGTTATTTCGATAGCCTTCAATGACAAGCGCACGCCATAAACCTGCTGCAGACGCTAGCATAATGAAGGCGAATGGTAATGCGCTCGCAATGGTCATCGTTTGCAGAGCATTCAGCCCGCCAGCCAAAAGCAACACTGCTGCAACGGTTCCTTCCAAACACGCCCAGAAGATACGCTGCCAAACCGGGCTTTCTTCTTTACCACCAGAAGCAAGAGAATCGATAACCAGCGACCCAGAATCTGATGAAGTCACAAAGAACGTAATGATCAATAACACGGTCAAGCCTGACATGATTGACGCGCCAGGTAGCAAGTCATAGAGCTTAAATAAGGCCACCGCTTCGTTTTCCTGCACATCGCTAATGAGTGTAGTAACACCTTGGTTCATAATGGCATTTAGCGCGGTGTCGCCAAACACGGAAAACCAAAGGAAAGTGAACATGGTAGGCACAAGCATTACACCAAAAACAAACTGCCTAATGGTTCTGCCTCGACTTATTTTGGCGATAAACATGCCTACAAAAGGCGCCCAAGCGATGGTCCAGCCAAAAATAAACAGCGTCCAGTTGCCAATCCAATCGCTGCGACTGTAGGCCTGAAGATTAAAGGTACGCTCAATGATGCCGTTGATATAACTTCCTGTGTTCTGTAAAAAGGTTTCTAAAATATGAACCGTTTCTCCGAAGATAAAGACTGTGCTCATAAGCGATACAGCCAGCACCATATTGAGAATTGACAGCCTCTTAATGCCTTTATCCATGCCCGCGATAACCGATATTGTTGCGGCAATGGTTACGATAGCAATGGTGCCTACCTGCACCATGATATCAATGGGGATATCGCCAGAAAGATAGTTAAGCCCCGCATTGATCTGTGTAACGGATAGTCCGAGTGTAGTGGCGATACCAAATAATGTACCGAGAATGGCGAATACATCTACCGCATGACCTATAGGGCCATAAATTTTATCCCCTATCAGCGGATACAAAGCCGAACGGATAGACAAGGGCAAGCCATGTCGAAAAGCAAAATAGGCAAGAACCAAACCGACTAGCCCGTAGATCGCCCAGATGTGAAAACCCCAATGAAAAAATGCGATTTGCATGGCTTGTTTCGCCGCATCAACAGTTTCAGCTGCTCCTGCAGGCGGCGATGAATAGTGGAGAACGGGTTCAGCCACACCGAAATAGAGCAGTGCCACACCGTATCCTGCCGAAAATAACATGGAAAACCACTCGGGAAAGGCGTATTGAGGCTCAGCATGGTCTGGCCCTAATCTTATATTTCCCCAACTTGAAGACGCCACCGACACGATGAACACCAAGAAGATGGCTACCGATAGCATATAGAACCAGCCAAACGTTTGGGTTATCCATGCCAACGTACTGTCGAAGGCCTTTCCGGCAAGTTCGGGGTTACTAATTGTTCCGATAACCAATAGCAAAATAATAGCAACGGCGGGAATAAACACAGGAAGAAGAATGGTGGAGTTATTTACTTGGCCTTTCATAGCAAATCCCTTTTCACTTACAGGTAAGCTAATAACCTGTGAAAGTTTAAACACTTCCTTTTGTTACTAGCGGGGATCGAGTTTGGTTCAGGTCAGGCCAGATTAGACAAGGTGGTGGTGATCTCAGGACTTGTTTGAAAACCTAACTGCAAAAGGTAAGTTGGAAAGAATAAGGGTTCTGCATGGCTTCAGTTTAGAAAACGACAAGCAGAACCTTATGAGGTGTTTTAATTCACCAGGCTATTAATGATGCCCACCACAACATCCGCCTTCATGCTCAGCCCAGTTTTTAAGCTTGGTGGTTTTGCCTATACCTGGATTAAAGCTGTTAGTTGGGTCGAGTTCGCGGTAGAAATTTTTAAGTGCATCTTTAGCAAAATATTCATGACCCACATTATGCTCTGCGGGGTATTCAGCACTTCTTGCATCAAAGGTTTCTAGAATTTTGCCTTTCAACACTTTCGCGTCGGCGCCTTTCTTCAATACATAGTTTTGGTGCATAACGTGACAAAACAAATGACCATAATAGAGTTTGGTATCTATCTGGTCGTCTATTTCTTTAGGCAATACTTCAAACCAATCAGGGTCGTTACGGCGAAGTGCAACGTCTATGGTCATCATAGCGCCCACGTCTTTACTGTGCATTACGTGGTAGCGACCTATTGCTCCACCGGCAACAAAGCGGTGTAAAATCGCTTTATCAGCTTCTTCTTCCGTACACTCGAAGTAGCCACCTTCATTGGTTTTAAAGAACTCATTTAGATAGGCTTTAGCTTCATCTACCCCGTCGTTGCTCATTTCCAAAATCCAGTGATGCTGATATTTATCCCTAAACGCTTCCATGCGCTTGGGTAAGTGATTAGGAAAAATATAGCTCATGTACTGCATGACGCGGTCTGACATTTTGTTGGGTAAAAAACCTAACTTGTCGGTAAATGCGTCAAATTTGCGCTTAAATGCAAACAGCTTAGGAATGAATTTGGCGCCAAGCTTGCTGATAACGATAAACATATCTTTACCGTATTTCTTTGATACGTCGTAGCAGTCACGGTGAAGGTACTCACCCGAGTCTGGCAAGTTCTTGAAAGTAGAAAGTATGTCGCGGCGCACTTTGGTAAACACTGTGGCGTCGTTAGACCCCACATAAAATACCTGCTTTTTCTCAGGAATAGGAAACGTGTCTAGCCTTACTGCAAACACAGCTAGTTTGCCTGCACAGCCTGAAGCGTCGTGAAGTCGCCTGCCGTCGTTATTGAAACGCGATGGTGTGTCAGAGTCTACATCTCGTACACGCTCATCATATTCGTTATCTGAGGCGCGAGCGTCGGGGTGCTGAACATCAGTCTCTTTATAACGCTTGTTTTCAAGGTTATTTAAAATCTCTTCTGGTTCGCTCCCCAGGTTAATGCCAAGGTTGTTTACCAAAGATAACTTGCCGCTGGCATCAATTTGCGCAAAAAGAGCAAGCTCGGTATAGGCAGGACCTCGTTTAACCAAAGCGCCACCTGAATTGTTGCAGATTCCACCCACGATGGATGCGCCAATACATGAAGACCCAATCACTGAGTGAGGTTCACGGCCGTAAGGCGCAAGCTTCTCTTCCAATCCAAATAGGGTACTGCCGGCTAAACCTACAATTTGTTTACCATTATCTACCAGCTGAATTTCATCAATTCGCATAGTGCTTATAATAACAAGAGCTCTATCGTAATCTTTCCCGTCTGGCGTAGACCCCCCCGTTAACCCTGTATTTGCCGCCTGCATAATGACCGCAACATCGGCATCAACACACAGCTTCAACACACGCCAAATTTCCACCAATGTTCCCGGTCTTACTACCGCGAGCGCCTCACCTGCGCCAAAGCGAAATCCTTTTGTATATGGCTGCTTTTTCGCTTTATCTGTTAACAAATAGGCTTGCCCTACTACATCGCGCATAGATGCAATCAAAGACTGAGTGTCAACGTTTACGGTCATGATTCTCTCTGTGTTGAAGTGTTGGAAGGATGAACTTGGTGATGAACTATACACTAACGCCATTTTTAACAAAGGGGGAAGACGTTTTTTATAGATATAATTTACTTATATTTAATTCACCCACCACTAAAAAACGGCTATTTTTTCAGCGAAATTAAAATGACTTTTCACTGTTACATTTTGTTACGCTTTGGCGCTGCAAGTAAGACCACAAGAGTATTGTAAAGCTATTGTATAGTTCGTAAGGTTGATATACACGAAAAGGAGCTTTCATGTCACACCAAGCGTTCGTTTTAACAAAAAGTAGTTTCTCGGAGAATACTAAAAAGGATGGGGCTTACGAACGATTCCTTAGTATTTTGCCCTCGTGTGGATTTAACGTTACGACTGGCGCTATCCATCCGCCTAGAAGCGTACTTAATAACACTTATACCTTCTTCATTGATGCTCAGTATTGTGACCTTGCCGCTATGTTCAGCTTGCCGGTCGTTAACGATTACCCTGAATTAAACAAGGTGATTTTCAACGTGCCAGAAAGTAACATAGACTTTCATTACGCGGCACTTCAACACGGTATCAATGGGGTGTTTCATATCGAAGATAGTTTGGAGTTGTTAGTTAGAGGTGTTCAGCAAGTTCAGGCAGGCAACAAATGGTTTAGTCGCGAAATTATGAGCCGTTATATTGATGCCAACCTAGTGCCAAAAACTAAGCCCGTTGCTGCGCTTCAGTCGTCAACCACAGTGTTAACTAAACGGGAACTTGCCATCACACGTAAAATTGCCGATGGTGCGCAGAACCAAGAAATTGCAGACTGCTTGCATATCAGTGTGAATACAGTGAAAACACACGTATACAGCATATTTAGGAAAACAGAATGCAGAAATAGGGTTGAACTCATCAAATGGTTCGATCATCAGTTTAGTCAGCCCCAACAGGTGAGTTACTAAACCGACAATCAATTGAAGTATGAATGATGTATGGCGCTTATGCTTTAGCGCGCCATACCCCTTTCTCCATACCTTGTAATACTAATTCACTTACCGCTTTCTCTATGCTTTGCTTAACGCATTCAAACATGGGTTCGTTGGTGGTGTAACCCGTTTCGGCTTCAAGCAAACGCTTTAGCGAGACATACCGAAACAATCCCGCTCTCACCTCTTGGCTTAGCACTTTCTTAGATGTTGAAACCGATACCAATACCTGACCCGTTCTCACATCAACCGCGCGCATATAGATAGAAATTTGATCTTCTCTGAACAACTCACTTGCGCCTACACCGAAGTATTCAACGCCAGCTCCGCCAGTACGAATGTTTGTGTCGTAGCTGATTATGCCGCCTTCTATAATAATTCTAGCTGTAGTGAGTGGCGGCAACTCACCACCATTGCTTTCGTCAGCTCGAATAATTTTTCGCTCGGTAAGAATGTTTTGCAGTCCTTCGCGCTCAACGGGCAAAAACCACGATGTTTCACTTAAAGTCTGAACAAGAATAGAGGTTGCGCCCTGAGTCACCGCAGTAGAAAACGAACTTGCCCCAGAGCTCGGCTTGTATTGCCCGGTCTGATCTCTAAACGCATACACGGAAACGGGAATTTGCCCCATAGGCGCGGGCAAGCTTTTTACTTCAGATAATGTGGCACTGTCTTTAACTACATCAGCGACCGTTGTATCAGGCGGTAGTGTATTGGTGATAGACTGACATCCTGTAAGCGCCATTGCCATTATTAAAAAAACGGTACTTCTCATGTGTTTCCTTACCCAAACCGTGGAATTTCAACGACAGTAACCTCACCTGTCAGTAAGTTAGTAATGTTCACAACAATGCTGTCAGGATTGCTTGTTATAAGCTCTACCTGAAAGTCACCACTAACAAAAATACTATCCTGATTGAATATGCTGTCTATCGGGTTGCCGTCTTCATCATATTCTTGTTCACCAAATGCAATATCCGTAATTTCTCGAACGATACGGTTAATGTAGGCACGTTCTAGTGAGTCTTGAAGTCGCTCATCGTATGAGCGTTCGCTTAGTGGAGCGCTGTGCGCATTTTGCGAATTTGCTTTACTTAATAAAAATGAGCCGTTAAGTGGGTTGCCACCAAAAGACGGGTTTATTGGCTCATAAACTAATTCAGTTGCCTGCGTTATTGCAGGCGCTACTACCGTCGCCACTGCAAGCGCTGCAATTACAATTTTTTTCTTCATTACCATTCGTCCCCTGCTAAATCTGGGCTTCTACTGTCTATACTCGCATTTGCTACTGCGTCTAATACCAACATGATTGCTTGCTGCACTTTCTCATCTATCGGAACTTGCCTACGCCCCATATAAGTTTGGTAAACCACTTTGTTGTCGTAGATTACTGATAGCAAGGTACCTGCTTGAGGCACTATGATTTCTTTGACTACCAGGTTTTTACCTGAGCTGTCGGGAACCTCCCGCCAATATTGACTAATTCGAGAAGCGAATTCGTGCCCTTGGCGACTTATACTGTTATCGAGCAGTAACCCGCCTAAGCGAATTTCTTCCGCGTGAATCGGAGAAAAGAGCACACCTAAAACTAGTGTGAGAAAGGAGAATCGATACAGATACTTCATTTTATTGAACTGAGCCGGGCACTCGCCCGGCTATTCACTTTGTACGTTAGTACATTTACATCTGAACAACGGTAGCTACGTTGTAGTCACCAACTTGTGTAACACTTACCGTGCCGCCATTGCCAGTGATGCTACCTGTAACTAAGTTGTCGTTACCCATTTGCGTAACTTCAAACGTATTCATATCACCAGAAATAACAAACTGCCCCCCCGCATCAGCGGTTACCCAGTTGCCTGCGCCTTCTTGCATAACGCTTACTATGTTGTCGTTACCGTTAACAAGCAGATCTAGCAGGTTGAGTTCCCCGGTTTGAGCAACCATAATTTCGTTGCCGTTCGATGAAATATCACGTGCCAATTCCACCGATGCTGTATTCTCATTACCTTCTTGAGACATTTCGATTAGGTTTGCATCTGCGATATATGTCGAATCACCGATACCCGCTTGAGCTAGCGCGAGGTTAAAGTCACCATCTTGTTCTATTTCAACTGTGTTGAACCAACCGTCGAAGTTCACTGTGCTAATTTCATTAGCATCACCTACTTGAGTTAAATCGAACTCGTTGAAAAGACCGATTACCCCTGCATAAGCGGTGTTTCCCTCACCCACTTGGTTTATTTCAAAGGTATTGGCTCCACCGCCGATTGTTTCAACCGTCGCTAAGTTTACATCCCCAATTTGATCGATGTTCACTTCGTTATCCGAACCTTCGAACGCACCCGTAGCAATTTCATTGCCATCGCCGTCTTGTTCGAACTCAAGCACATTACCGTCGCCAATCATGGTCCAACCGATAACGTTCTGGTCGCCATCTTGGTCAATTTCAACTTCATTGTCAGACCCGATTACGGTTAAATCTGAAATGTTGTAGTAACCATCTTGAATAACGTCAATTACGTTAGCATCGCCGCTAAGTTCACGAACATAGGATTCGTGCCAATCGCCACTTTGGTCAACAAAGACCGTATTGTCGTTACCAGAAATCGCGTTATTAGCCCAATTGCCACCATCGCCCTGATAAACTGACAAGGTATTTCCACTGCCCGAAATGCTATTTATTGAACGGCTGAAAATAAAACCAAACGGACCGCCGTCACCTAACTGAACCAGTGAGACCATGTTGTCGTCGCCTTCAACTACAAAATCTGCGGTACTGTTTAAACTGTCTTGCTCAGATTCCAAGAAGTTGCCATTTCCAGTAACGCTCGCGTAGAAGGTGTTGCCTGATTGCATTTGCGAAGCAAGAACTTCGTTTGCGTCACCCGTTACCTCAACAAATATGGCGTTTAGGTCGCCCTCCTGGCTTAAAACTGATTCATTACCTACTTCGTTTCCCTCTGGTGCCGTTTGGGTTAGCGTAATTTCATTGCCTTCTGCCGCAGCTACAAAATCTGCTGTGGCGTTAAAGTCGACAGTTTTAGTCGCAGGAACTTCCTGAGCTGACGCCCATCCTGACGCTGCTACTAAAAGCAATGCACTCGCTATTTTTGTTTTTTTCATTTTCACATTTGTCTCCCTATGGCAATCACATCATTCTTGATATTGTGTGATGTTAATCACCATTTCGTTCCCTATCTGATAAACAGTGAAAGACTGTTCACCCAATTGATTAACATTGGCAACATTGTCGAACCCATCTTGAATAATTTCGAAATAATTGTTGTTGTTTTGCTGCAGCAAGTTAACAACGTTACCTTCACCTAGTTGAGTGATGATAGCTTCGTTATTACTGCCGTTTTGAACAACGTTAGATAGGTTGGCGCCGTTGCCGCTTTGGATAATGTTAGTTATGTTATTTAGCCCAAACTGACTGACAGCAATGAAGACCGTTTCATCGTCTATCGTAATAGCTTGAGCATTCAGACTCATTGAAAGAGAAGATTCCACCATGTCGGAACTTGTTGACAAATCGGACTGTTGGGCATGGACAGGGGAATTGACGGTTAAAAGACTACATACCGTTAAAGCTGAAAACACAGTAGCTTTTATTGCACCTAGGTGTTTAGTGCATTGGTATTTTTTAACCTTTAGTTTCTTGTCCATGAGAACGACTACTTCCTTAATTAACAACAAAGGTGACCCTTTTATAAAACGCTTTAAAAGCACAAGAAACCATCACTATTAAGTTGTATTTATAACGGCAAAATAACGTCTGCTGCCCTGAAACCTGCGGGCTAGCGAAAAACACTCATACTTTAGTGCTAGATTTGACTAAAAATGAACAGGAAAAATACATTGGTTAGACCACATATTTGCTTTGCGGTCCAACGCTTTGCATTCACTCTAATTTCTAATAAATAAGTACCACTTCACGTCATACCTCGACGTATTCCCTAATGGTTAAGTATTATTTTTGAACAAAATTTAAGGTTAGGGGTGGCAGGTTTTTAAATTTGCGTTATAAGTTTTAACCGTTAGTTATATCAGACCGAACGAGAAGGTTCTGTGATTAAAGCATTCTTGCTAATTATGGAATCTAACTATGAAAACAACGCCTTTTAAAACAGGCCTTTCAGCACTGTCATTAGCCCTACTTCCGCTAATGGCTTCTAGCCACGCACATGCCGCGAAAGCCGAAATTTTCGATGACAGCGTTATTGTTGTATACAAAGAAAATGTGAGCAAAGCGGAAAAAATGCGCGCTCGTTCATCAGTGGGCGCAAGAATTAGCGACGCTAATCGAGATGAGGTTGATGATCGCTTCGCCAACCTTCTAAATGGCCGCATTGCCAAACTTCAACTTCGTGGAAAATCGGTTAAAGACGCCATTGAAACGTTGAAGAAAAACCCGGCGGTTAAAATTGCCGAGCCAAACTTTTTATATCGCAAAGCATTGATTCCTGACGACCCGTCTTACGGTGATCTTTGGGGCTTGGATAATACCGGGCAAGCAGGAGGCACTGCAGATGTAGATATCGATGCACCAGAAGCATGGGATATTACAACAGGTGATAGCGATGTAGTGATAGGTGTTATCGATACCGGCGTTGACTACAACCATGAAGACCTTGCAGATAATGCATGGGTAAACCCAGGTGAAATCGCCGGCAACGGTATTGATGATGATGGCAACGGCTACATTGATGACGTTTACGGAATTGATACAGCAAACGGTGATACCGACCCTATGGACGATGATTCTCATGGTACGCACGTAGCTGGGACTATTGGCGCTGTGGGCGGAAACGGTGTAGGTGTAGTGGGCGTAAACCACGATGTGTCTATCGCTGCCTGTAAATTCCTCGGTGCAGATGGAACGGGGTCAACCGCTGGCGCTATCGAATGTATTGATTACTTCACCGACCTGAAAGAAAACCGTGGCGTCAACGTAAAAGCTACGAACAACAGCTGGGGCGGTGGCGGCTACAGTGAAGCGCTAGAGACCGCTATTGAAGTGGCAGGCCAAGCTGGAATTTTGTTTGTTGCTGCAGCAGGTAACTCTGGTTCAGACAATGACAACGTCGACAACTATCCGTCTAACTATGTCACTACAACAAACAGTTTATTGGCAGTTGCAAGCCACACTAGAACTGACGGCGATAGCGGCTATTCATACGGTCTGGAAACGGTGGATATTGCAGCGCCAGGTACAGCTATTTTATCTACTATACCGGGCGACGGCTACGCCGCATACTCTGGTACATCAATGGCTACGCCACATGTTGCCGGTGCAGCAGCCCTTGTATGGTCGTTAAACCCAGAGCTTACGCCGTCAGAAATGAAAGAGCTGTTAATGACTACCGGTGAAACGAGCCTTTGGGCTGACGGTCGCACAGTTTCAGGCAACCGTCTTAATGTGCTGAATGCATTAGAAGAAGCCGACCCAACACCTGGCTTTAAACTAGGCATCACACCAGGCTCAGCGGAAATTGAGGCGGGTGAAGCTTATACCTTCACTATTGAAGTAGGCTCTATCGCGGGCTACGATGAAGAAGTGCAGCTTTCTCTTGCCGAAGAAAGTGACATTGCCTATTTAAGTGCTAGCACCGCAATGCCTGGCGACACTGTTTCGCTAACAGTAGAAACCTCTGAAGATACCCCTTGGGGCGCTTATAGCTTTACTGTTAATGGTGTAAGCGGTGATATTGAGAAGTCTAAATCTGCCAACCTTTACGTTTACCCGCAAGGGCTAAACGAATTCCCTTACGCATATTCAGGCGATGCTGTACCTACGTTACCGAATGAAGAAGATCCAGATGATGTAGGCGTTGACCTAGTGATAAACGTACCGGATGACTTAACGGTATTTGGTATGCAAGCGTCGGTAGACATCACGCATACATATAGTGGTGACCTAGTACTATCACTTACCTCCCCTCAAGGGACAACTACCGTTCTGCGTCAAAACCAAGGTGGCGGTACAGATGATATCGTTGAGAGCTATAACACTGATGCCTTTAACGGCGAAGTGGCAACAGGCGATTGGACCTTGAACGTGCTTGATACCTTCAACGGTGATAACGGTACCGTTAACACATGGAGCCTAGTCGTTACCGGTATTGGTGAAGTAGGACCAACACCGCCAAACTCCGCGTTTACGTACGACGCTTCAGGTCTATCAGTAAGCTTTACTAACAATAGCAACGACGTTAATGATGACATTGTTAGCTACAGCTGGGACTTCGGTGATGGTGCGACTTCAACAGAAGAGAACCCAACTCATGTTTACGCAAGTACAGGTGCCTATGATGTAACCCTTACGGTTACTGACTCTGAAGGCCAAACTGGCGTTTCGACAGAGACAGTGTCGGTTTCAGACAGCAATATTGTTGCCGAGATTGACCGCGCTATGCTTTCTCGCTTCGGTTCACTACGTGTAGATTTATCTTATAGCGGCTCAATGGCTGATACTGTGATGATTTATCGTAATGGTGAACTACTTGAAGAAGTAAGCAATACTGGTCGTTATCGCGATAGAAGTCGTGGCGTTCAGCCTGGTGAATATACCTATATGGTGTGTGATGAAACGTCTGCTTGTTCAGCGCCAGTGACGGTAAACCTTTAATACCGCGTATGGTATTGCTATTACACGCAAAGTGATTATTAGCACTTACACTGCTAAACACTAAAGCTAAAGTAACTGCCGGCCATGGATAGGCCGGCATTTTTATGCGAGAAATAGAATGCATCATCAATCTAAGCCATCGGCTTATTCCCTATAAGAAAAATACAACGTACACTTGATGCATTAAAAAATAGATTGATTTTTTCATGCACATACTCCTCATTGATGATCATGAAATTGTAAGGGACGGCATTAAGACTCTCATCGAGCAAGAGTATGGCTGGCACGTCGCTTACGCTGTAAGTTCATTGAGCGCACTCCCCGCCTTCGCATCTCTAGATGACATAGATGTAGCAGTTTTGGACATTTCCTTAGCTCAAGAAAATGGTTTTGACACGCTTATCAAAATTAAGAAAGAGGCACCTTTTGTTAAATGCTTGATGCTAAGCATGTACGATCACGTGGGTTATATTAGTAAAGCGCTTGAGCTTGGCGCCGATGGCTACGTTACAAAAAGTGCCGCTACAAAAGAGTTGATGGACGCACTTGAGTCACTAGAAAAAGATGAAAACTACCTAAGTTCAGATATCAGTAAGAAATTAGCGTTTGGCGATAAGCGTCTGACTTCCATTCTTACAGAAAGAGAAAAGGAAGTTTTTTTACTACTAGCTAAAGGTTTCCAACCCAAGCAAATTGCCTATCACATAGATACAGCGCCAAAAACAGTGATGGTTCACAGAACTAACATTTACAAAAAACTGAATGTTACGTCTCAATTTGGCTTGCTTCGTATAGCATTAGAAACCGGATACTTAGATGTATCTGACGTCATCTATGACGACACCTTAGTCAAAGCGGATTAATGAATATCAGGCGGTATATCAACACTACCTATTTGATGATGGGTTTGATATATACCGGTCTATTTCATAGCGTATGGCTATTTAGCACCCAGTTTGAAATTATATCAGGGACTGTGAGTTGGTATTTACCTGCTGGCGTTCGCTTAGCCGCCTTTTTGTTATTGCCGTTAGCAAGCTGGCCGTTGTTACTTTTTTCAGAAAAATTAACCCACTTCATTTTATTCCATCCAGGGGGCGTTCTTGATAACACCGCCTTTTTAAGCGGAAGTGTCGGCTGGTATGTAGTGCACTTGTTCATATCACCCGCGGTAGTTTGCGGATGTGTTTATGTCTTTAGACGCCGTTTTGCAGCACCTTATTTCGATAATGTCCGCAGTACCCTTGCCACCTTGGCATTCGGCGTGCTGATAAGCGTAGCGCTAGGGGCAGTGTTTCTAGGCAGAAGGGCTATTGAAGTACAAACTGACGTAGCGGTTTTTCTTTCGATTTTGTTCGATTTTTCTCTTGGTGACTTTGTAGGAATTATTGTTCTTTGCCCCCTTCTATTTGCGCTTTACACTCGCCAGTATATTAATAAAAGTGAATCAACACTGTTTATAACCGCGGGGACATGGTTACTTACTTTAGTTTTCAGTAGTTATCTTTACTCTAAAAATATTAATATCAGCTATCAAATTAAATACCTGGCGGTATTTCCTGCCCTCTTCTTATCGTATCGCTATGCTGTGTTTGGTAGTGCGCTATCTTGTTTTTTTATTGGTATTACAGCGTTTGTGGTAGCCAGTCAGAGCGCATTACCTCCCATAGAGCATCAATTTTATATTTTAGCGCTATGCGTAAGTTGTCTCATCCTAGGGTCTTCTATCAACCAGTCGAGTAAATTGAATAACAAACTGGCCCAAAACAACGAGGACCTTGAAATTGCAGTGCAAAACGCACAAGCCCTCGCTGCCAAGCTAGTAGCAGTACAAGAGGATGAAAGAAAGCGTTTATCTCGCGATCTGCACGACGATTTTGGTCACCGCATCGTCGATTTAAAACTTCAGTTATCATTGATTGACACAACCAAAGACCACGAGATATTAATCAGCAAAATAGATGCTTTGTACCAGGCAATGAAAAAGAGCCTAGGCGGTTTACGTCCCTCTGGTATCGACACTCTTCCCATCGAGAGCGTGATCGAACGCTCTGACATCATAACTACGCTTAAGCGCGCAAAAATAGATTTTTCTTTCAATCTTAGCGGCGCGCCTATTAATTTTAAGCCCGAGCAGAAAATACACATCTATCGGATAGTTCAGGAAGCGGTAACAAATAGCATCAAATATGCTGAAGCGAAGACACTTTCTATTGATATTTCCTATGAGTCGCAAAGTGTTATCTTCACTGTAGCAGATGATGGTGCGGGTATACCCGACACCATTGAAGGTTCAGTTAACGCTAAGCCCACACTCGGCCTGCTTTCCATGAAAGAGCGCGCTAAGTTGATAGATGGAACCCTCAATATAAGCCGCGATTACCCGCTGGGAACTGTAGTACGCCTTTCTATTCCCACTAACAATATCCAATAACAGCTTTTCATTTTGCTTTTTGTGCTACATTGATGTTGATTTAACTACTATTTTGATAACCGTATGCAAAAAAACTTCACTACTCGCCGAGCCCGCTTTTTTAGACAGTGCCTGAACATTGCTGTCCTAATTGCCACTTTCACCACGTTAAATGGCTGTGTAAGTACTCAAAGTGAAAGTCCTTACACTTACGCTCCGTCTGCATCACCCTATCAAGATGTGGTTAGTGCACAGCAGCGAGCTGTGGAACAAAGCAAATTACTTTTGGTTGTACTGGGTGCTCAGTGGTGCCACGACAGTACTGGCTTAGCTGAGCGTTTTGCGACAAAGGAAATGGACCTTATTCTACGCGCTCATTATGAAACCGTATTTGTTGATGTGGGAACACTTGAAGACAGAAGAAATATAACCGAGCGATTTGACTACCCGATTTACTATGCAACGCCAACTGTGATGGTTGTTGAGCCTAAAACCAGTGCTTTGCTAAACAGAACGACCATGGATATCTGGGGGCGCGCCGATAGCATTCCTTTGTCGGAGTACATTCAATATTTCTCTCGCTTTCCTGCAATGACAGCTGCCCAAAAAGCCCCGTTTATTAATTGGCAAGCGACTGACGAAGAAAAAGCCTACAACAAAGAGCAAGCACTGAGATTACAAAGCGCTTACGACAAACTTAGTCCTCTGCTTGCTCAAGATTTACAAGGTGATACCCCAGAAGAACTTAACCAGCTATGGAGAGAGACCAAAGGGTTTCGCACTGAACTGCAAAAAACGCTGATAAAGCGCGCCGAACTTACGTTAGATTCTGAGAATGGCAACGGAGTCAACACCACGCCAGCATTGCGACACTACAATCCGTTTTCTTGGGAACAGAATTAATACCAGTCCACGTAGATCATTAGCCACTCAGCGAGAGTTAAAATGTTCGTAATCGCCGCGTGTTACCGCAGATATGTTGGTTCCACATCAAGGTAAAACGACAAAAAAGGGCCCTTCACACGTAGTGAAGCGCCCTTTTTTAGTTTATCCGCATTTTATCAGGGGGATATTCAGCTATTTATGCTTTTGCGCTGTTCGACCCATTTGATGCATGACTTCTACGCTTAGCTGGTCGTTTAGCGGCACTTCCTTCACTTCCTGAGCGTCTTCGACCTGCAGGCTTTCCACCGCTATTGTTGCGCGAATCCGGTTTACCTGCGCGCGGATTACCATTTCCGCTACGGTTGCCTTGGCGTTGACCCGTCTTTTTATTCTCGCCACTTCGTTTACCTTCGCTGCCGCTTTCACCTTGTGGTGCTTTCGGCTTTTTCGGCTTCTTGGGCTTTTTAGGCTTAGACAGCGTGGTAACAGGCACGGCTTGCTGAGGCTCGAAACCTTCCAATGTTTCACGAGGAAGCAGCTTTTGAATCAGCGTCTCAATATCTTTCAGGTTTTGCAGTTCTTCGGCACATACAAATGACCACGCCTGACCACTAGCGCCTGCGCGCCCTGTACGACCAATTCGGTGAACATAATCAGCTGCCGTATTGGGTAAGTCTAGGTTTACAACGATAGGCAATTCACTAATGTCGATGCCGCGTGCTGCGATATCGGTGGCTACCAGCACTTTAATTGCGCCATTTTTAAAGTCAGCAAGCGCTTTAGTTCGTGCGCCTTGGCTTTTATTACCGTGAATAGCGGCACTTGGAATTTTTGACCGAGTTAGCTTTTCTGCAATACGGTTAGCACCGTGTTTTGTGCGGCTAAATACTAACACCTGCTCCCACTTCTGCTGTTTGATCAGACAAATAAGCGCGGTCGTCTTTTTGGATTTATCAATGGTCACTAAGTGCTGCTGAACCGCTTCTACCGTGGTATTGGCTGGTGCGGTTGAAATACTCACAGGGTTGCGTGTTATTGTTTTCGCCAGCGCAGTGATTTCATCAGAAAACGTGGCTGAAAACAGTAAGCTTTGACGCTCTTGTGGCAATAGCTTCAGTACTCTCTTAATGTCGTGAATAAAGCCCATATCAAGCATTCTGTCGGCTTCATCTAACACCAACACTTCAAGCTGAGAAAACTTAACAGCGTTTTGCTGGTAGAGGTCAAGCAGTCGCCCAGGCGTAGCAATTAACACATCCACACCTTTACGCAGCTTCATCATTTGAGGATTAATACCTACACCACCAAATACCACGGCAGTTTTTAATGGCAAAAACTCACTGAACGCTCTGATACTCTCTTCTACCTGAGCAGCAAGTTCACGCGTGGGTGTTAAGATAAGTGCTCGAACATTGTTGCCAGATACAGGTTGTCCTTCCATCAATCTCTGTAAAATAGGAAGTCCAAATCCTGCAGTTTTCCCTGTTCCCGTTTGCGCAGCTGCCAACACATCCTTTCCTTGCAATACTTCTGGTATTGCCTTTTCCTGGATTGGTGATGGTGTACTAAATCCTCGTTTTTCAATAGCTTTTAACAAGGGTTCAGCGAGCCCTAATTGGGTAAATGACATTAATAAACTCCTGTCATAGGTATTTATAATAAAATTGCATACCGCAAAGGTATAAGCGCTAGTGCTTTATTGCTAACCGTGGGGGGTTATAGATTACTGGGAAAACCTAAAGAGATACGCCATTGCCAACTTGGCTTATTGGTGTTTGACATCAAGAAAAAACGTAGGTGTTTACTCTTACAAATTGCGCGCGGAGTCTATCACTAAAAACTAAAGTCCACCAGCGCATTTTTTGTTCAAAAGACATCTAAATAAAGCATGGCACTACCCATTCGTACAATTTCAATCTAATTACTAATTAAGAAATGACGCAAACCGTCTATACTGTAAAGGTGAATAAGTGACGACCCCTTCCTGCATATTGTTCAAAGTCGTTATTGCCAGTCCATACAACTTAAAAGAGCGTTTTTTGAAAAGTCTCAGGTCAGAAATTTCTTTCAATACACTTGCGTCTGTCTCAATAGTCAGTGCCCTTATTATCGGCCTGTCTATTTATGTTTATGAAAAGCTTTATATTGAATTTGTCTCAGAAGAGGTCGACGCATTAAGCGTAAACATGGCTGTCGACCTAATTGACTACATAGAAGAACCCGCCGGCAGTTTCAATCAAACGGAAATTTTGCTTCGCTTAGACGAATATGAATATGCTGAAGCAGCTTATATTTTCAATAATAACGGTACTCTGTTGAATTCTTATGTGGGCCCTGCCGGCTTAAAAGGGAGGCTCACTAAAACGCAAGAACAAATGTCTCCACAGCACAGTGGAACAAACATTGAGCGTAATACCGCGACGCTCCCCATTGGCTTACATCGCACCTCTAGTAAAGTAATAGCAGTAAAAACAGTGGGCGAAGACGTTTTTCCTTTAGGGAAACTTGCGCTGATTTTCAATCTTGAAGAAGCACTAAAAGCGAGCCGGCACAGGTACATTATTTTGGTCACGCCTTCCGTTGCGTTTCTCATTATCATCTCGTTGTTCATATCATCACGAGCACAGCGCAGAGCAATGCGTCCGCTAAACACCTTAATTAAAACAATGGACAGTGTTGTGGATGACAACGCTTACAATGTCAAGGTTGAGGAAGTAGACAAAGAGGAAATGCTTGCTTTGTCTCGAGCATTCAACAATATGATGGAGAACATAAAAAAACAGTCTGAAGCGAATCGGCATAAAACTAAAATGCTACAAAAGCAACAGTCCCAGATGGAGCGACTTGCTAATTTCGACGCCTTAACAGGACTGCCTAATCGTCAGTGCTTAATGAAGCTTTTATCAAATGAGCTTACCAAAGCGCAGAAAAATAATTGTGAACTTGGTTTACTGTTCATTGATTTAGATGGTTTTAAATCTATTAACGATTCTTTTGGTCACGATACAGGGGATAGGTTTCTTCTATATATTAGTTCACTAATGGAAAACGCACTCAGTAAAAGCTCCACTCTTGGGCGTTTAGGTGGCGATGAGTTTGTCGTTATCGTTCCCGACCTTGCTTCACATACATACCTTGAAGATACGGCCCGAAAAATTGTGAATACGGTATCGAAGTCCCACACTGTCAACCAACTACGGCTAGATTCAAGTGTGAGTATAGGGCTAGCGCTAGCGCGTGATTGTAATTACTCTGCGACCAACCTAATTACTAACGCAGATGTTGCAATGTACAAGGCTAAATACAGCGGTAAAGCAAGATATTTGTGGTTTACTAATGAAATGTTAGCGCATACTAAACGCAAAGTGCTCATTTCCTCCCGGATTACTGATGCACTTGAAAACGATGCTTTCTATTTATGCTATCAAGCTAAGGTAGATACAGACAAAAATATCATTGGCTTCGAGGCTCTACTTCGCTGGCAAGATGAGGTGTTAGGTCAAGTATCACCCGCTGAGTTCATCCCTATTGCCGAACAAACAGATAAGATATCAATAATAACCCTTTGGGTATTAAAGCAGCTTAGTCATGAATCTTCCATGCTTCTTAGAGCCTTTGGCAGCAATATAACGCTATCAGTTAACTTAAGCACACACGATTTGAATAATCACAATGTTATCGACTTTCTACTTAATGAGTTAAATGCCGGACGGCTGCCAGCATCAAACTTAGAGTTTGAAATTACTGAATCGGCTTACATGAACAATTTCAATGTGGTCAACCCGTTTTTTGCGTCGCTTAAAAAGCTTGGCTGCAAGCTTGCGCTTGATGACTTTGGTACAGGTTACTCATCACTAAGCTATTTAACACAGTTTGATATAGACACCCTAAAAATAGATAAAAGTTTTGTAAGTAAAATAGGTGATTCTAAGCAATCAGAAATGATTACCAAGACCATTATTGAAATGGCGAAGAGCTTGAACTTTGCTGTTTGCGCCGAAGGTGTAGAAACTGATGAGCAGGCGCATTTTTTAATTAATCATGGATGCAGTATGCAACAAGGATTTCTTTATTATAAGCCACTTCCACTAAAAGAATTAGTCGATAGCGTTTAGGTGCATTCTTAACAAACCCAAGCTTACTGACTGCTTAGAAGCTTCGATAAACCACACTTACGTTTTCGGGTAATACTGTGTTTGCTGGGACATAACCAACTGCACCTTCATGGTTATTTATGTAATTTATCACTTCCTCTAGACTATCGTATTCAACTGGCGGAGCTTGACGTCCACTGAAGCGCATTTGCGCCCAATAAGATTGAATGCGAGATTCGGGTAAAGCGATAATCTTTGCGTTGAAAATAGAACGTACTATGTTGCCTGGGCTCATAGCAACAGGCTCTAACTCATAAGTAGTCGTTCCACTTTTCATGTAGAGATTGCGTATTTCAGCTTTTGTGAGCGAAAAGGCTTGGTTTTCAACGTTAGCAACGATCCACACACCTTCGGTTGCAGCGGCTATTCGAATGCTTAGGAAAAAGAGAAAAAAGACCGTATATCTTCGCATTAAAATACCCACTCTACTGCCACTTGATACAAGGTCGCATTTCTATCGAAACTATTCTCTTTAATGTCGTAAAACGATGATTTTCCCTCTTTACCGTCAAGAATTGATATTTCAGTTTTAAGTGCAATGTTAGTTTTCACATCCCACCTAGCGCCTAGTGTCCAGGTATCAAGGTCATCTGTAGGAAAGAAGCTATTTAGTTGCTCAACAGCGAAATAAAGTTGATCTAACTCGGGTGACGCACCCAATGGAATAGTGTTTTCGATGGTATTGAGTGATTGCCTAGATGAAGCATAGGTCAGGTGTAAAAGGACTTCATCAAGATAATAGCCATACGAGACATAAAAACTTTCTAGGTTGGCGAGCACATCGATATCAGACGAAACTTTCATCCATTCGCCGCTAACATACCAGTTAAGCGCGTCATAGCTGGCACCCAGTAAAAAAGCACCTGCACGATCGTTGATAGCAAACTGTTCCGCTATGTTGTCAAACCCAGCAGCTCTAAGCCCCTGAACAAGAGGCGCTATTTCATCGATAGTTGTTTCAACTTTAGGCGCATTAACAGTGGCTGCTCTTAACTGCAAACCACCATAGTTGACTTCAATAACGCCGCCGAACAAGTTATCCACTTCAACATCTACGTTGATACCGCTTGAGACCAGCTCATCCTCATACTTTCCATAGTAAGCCTCAATATCAACTACAACATCGCCAAAAGACCTTCTCAACCTAGCATTACCACCTTCATACTGAGAGAATAAGTAGCTGCTATAGAGTTGCTGCGGTGCATTTATCCACGGGTAAGCAAACCCAACATCAATAACATCAGAGTACTTCAAAAAAGGGGTACGAAGCCGGCCAGCGTTAATTTGAAAACTTTCACTAGGAGCATAGGTTAGATACAGCCACTCTATCCCTGACTCTCTATCGTCGTCGGTGTGAAGAAGAAATTGACTTGATACGGAGAATGAGGACGAAAAATTATAGTCAGCTTGAAGTGCTATGAGCGACTTTTCAGAAAAGCTTATGCTGTTGTCATAACCTTCATAGGTAGCTTTTTCAGTATCTATTTTGCCAGCAACCGCCCTTGCAAAACCGGAAAACTCGAGGCCTTCCGAGCGCCCTACGGGAGCAAAAAAAAGTATGCCGATAGCGATAATAACAGGCAGCAACATCAATTTGGTCATAGTCAATTTACATTTAAAAGTGTTTAAGGCTTAGTACTGTTTGTATCGCCTCTACTGAGCAACTACATTAATGATAGCTTGGTAGGAAGATAACTCCAATCAAAACAACGAAGAATCAAAACGCTGACTCGACCACCAGCGTTTTAAATTAGTTAAGTGTCGAGTTGCGCCTCCCCATAAATTTCAAATGAAATCTGGACACTAAATGCCAATCCTCTTTTGAAAAATAACAACTAATCGCACCACTAATTAGGAAAGAAAGCATCGTTTTTAAAGACCCCAAAGTACTTTATTGACACCTTTGCTAACAAAGCCCCTGCAGGAGCTAGACGCGCGATGCATCAAACCTTTTGTAATCGCAGTGTGTTACTTATTCCAGTATCATTTTGAAAAGCGCAGCATTTTTTCTATCTAAACGACAAATATTTTTATGAATGAAGAAAAGAGATTATTGTGAAGCCCTCTAACCTTTAAATAAAAAAACAAATTAAGACACAAACACATACGAGCAACAGACGCTTAATTCAAATAACATACAAAACTCGATAACATCAGTATTTTGCATCTATTTCGCTAGGAATTAACACTAAAAATGGTATATCCAGCTTTCAATTATTGGTCAATTTTTATTGGATGGATAAAAAAAGCTTTACCATATTTGTTATAACAGATAAAAAGCGCGCAGTTATTCCACGCTCAAATTACATCCACGCTGCCACAGTGTGGTAAACAAGTGAAGTAGAAAACATGAATGTTGATAGTTTAGTCCAGCACTTTGAGGAAAAGTTGGCTTTAGTTAAAGCATCAGTGATGTCTGATAGCTTTATTATCCAGCTTACAATAATTGCAATTATTTATTGCGTAGCGTTTGTGCTTGCACGACAAGTAAAAAGACCATTTAAGTTTACCCGAGAAAAGCCACAGCAAGGCGCACATACTATGCACGGCTTTTTTTACAACCTCGGTGAGGCACTATTTCCGCTAATCACCATAAGCATGCTAAAGCTCACTACCGTTTTGGGTATGCAATTTCAGTTTGATGCATGGTTATTGGAAATAGCCGTTGTTGTAGCCCTTATGCTATTTGTTAATTCCTTGATTACCGGCTTTGTCGAAAACAACACCGTTGCAGCGTTTATGCGATGGGCGGGTTTACCTATCCTATTCTTACACTTAGTTGGCGTGCTTCCATTGATAACTTCAGCATTGGAGTCAATGGCAATATCAGTCGGCAATGTTGAAATTTCAGCGTATGGCGTAACAAGAGTGCTATTGTTTGGTGGCTTGCTGTTCTGGTTAGGCCGCAGCTCGAACGCCATTGGTCAAGATATTATTCGAAACCATAAGTCGCTCGACGTTTCTACCAAAGAAGTGTTCGCAAAGCTGTTTGAAGTTGCCCTGTTCTGTGTGGTGTTTCTTTTATTGCTTAACGTCATGGGAATTAACCTTACCGCACTAGCCGTGTTTGGTGGTGCAGTAGGTGTGGGTTTAGGCTTAGGTCTGCAGTCCATCGCATCAAACTTCATTTCGGGCATCATTATTCTATTGGATAAATCGTTGACCGTAGGCGATTACGTTGAATTAGAAGACGGGCAGAAAGGTATCGTCAGAGAATTTAAAATGCGCTATGCCGTGTTAGAAACTTATGACGGTAAAGATGTACTGGTGCCTAACGAAAAATTCATCAGCTCCTTGCTAATAAACTGGACACACAAAAACCAAAAACAACGTTACCGCATCGACTTTTCTGTCGCCTATAAAACTGATATCCGCGCGATGGTAGAGATTATTAAAGAGGCGGTATCGGAACACCCGCAGGTGATCAGTGGCGATGATGTTCCATTTGAAGAGCTGCCTGACTGTGAAATAGATAGCTTTGGCGACTCTGGCGTTAACATGTTCGTCGAGTTTTGGATGGAAGGGGTGGACGATGGTAAAAACCGCGTGGGTGGCGATTTGCTGCTTACTGTGTTTGAAACATTACGCGAGCACAACATTGAAATACCTTTCCCTCAACGTGAAGTAAGAGTTATCAACGAACAGGGAATTGGTATTCGAAATACTACGCCATAGCTTTACTCGCTCATGACATGAGCGCTTTCAGTTATACCTTCGCGCTGGCTAAAACCTAGCGCGAAGTGTATCCCATTGCCACTCTTGGGCAGACAGACCTAACGTCTGGACAAACTTTGCATAGCCTTCTTTGCCCATCGCTGACGCTACGGTTTTTAATTGAGACTTGGCTTTTATTGCTTTTACCTGCAGTAACTCCAATCGCTTATCTGCACTTGAATCGAAGTTTTCACTGATGATTGCATTAGCTTTATTGGTCGCTTCCCACGCTGTAATAACATAGCCCACCAGCTTTATGTAAACACCCACCATGCGCTTTCGCTCAAATATGCTCTCAAACAGTGAACCGGATAATGACTTTTGGAAACTGGCCTCTGTTTCTAAGGCAACAAATTGCTCGGCGTTCTTTAGCTCATTCAACACATTGTGTAAAAGCTTAATGTGGGCGTGCGTATTAAGTGCGTCGACGTGAAGTGCATTAATATCGTCGCTTAGCATTTCTAAATTGACCAACGTTCGTTGAAGACTAGCCATTGTGGTAATTGTCTGTAGAAGCGAAAAATAAAGATTCAGTGTATCGAATTAAAGATGGGTTTGCGATGGTCTCGCGGTCGTTTTAATCACATTAAGAATTCATAACACAACGTATAAAAATCAATTAAAAAGGGCGCCGAAGCGCCCTTTTAGTTTTTATGTCTATTGAGAATTAGTGGTTAAGCTAATTCGCGATAGCAGTTATACCTCATCTATTTACCCAAGCTGGCGCTTAGATCGTGACGTAAATCAAAACGGTCTAGCGTCATCACTTTGGTCCATGCGTCGACAAAGTCTTCAACGAAACGTTTTTTGGCGTTGTCGTAGGCATAAACTTCAGCCACAGCACGTAGCTCACTGTTTGAACCAAAAACTAGATCAACAGGAGTACCTGTGTACATTACTTCACCCGTGCTTCTGTTTACCCCTTCGTATACAGATGGGTTATCGGTTTTTCTCCACTTAACGCCCATATCAAGTAGGGTTACGAAGAAATCGTTGTTAAGCGTGCCAACCTTGTCGGTAAATACGCCGTGGCTAGTGCCACCTGTGTTAGCTCCTAACGAACGTAAACCACCAAGTAGAACCGTCATCTCTGGAACCGTTAGGTTAAGCTGGTCAGCCTTATCTACCAACATAGCTGTTGGTGAACGATAACTGGCTTCTGCATTATAGTAATTTCTAAATGCGTCAGCTGTTGGCTCTAGCAGTGAGAAAGAGTTCACGTCAGTCTGTTCTTGAGTTGCATCTGTACGACCTGGTACTACAGGTACGGTCACTTCAACACCAGCATCTGCCGCTGCTTTTTCAATGGCTGCCGCGCCGCCAATCACAATGAGGTCAGCAAGAGATACTTTCTTCTTAGAGAACATGCGCGAGTTATAGTCTTCCTGCAACTCTTTAAGTTTTGAAACAACAGCTTTTATCGTTTCAGGTTCGTTAGCTTCCCAGCTCATTTGTGGCTCTAGCGCGATACGTGCACCATTCGCACCACCGCGTAAATCAGATGCTCGGAAACTTGCTGCCGCTGCCCAGGCCGTTTTCACAAGCTGCTGAACAGTTAAGCCACTGTCTAAGATGTCAGCTTTAAGTTTCTTAACATCTTTATCAGAGATCGTTTTGTAATCAGCTTTAGGCACAGGATCTTGCCAGATGAAGTTTTCCTCTGGAATATCATTGCCCAAGTAGCGTGCTTTTGGCCCCATATCACGGTGAGTCAGCTTGAACCACGCTTTAGCAAACGCTGTTTGGTACTCTTTAGGATCTGCCAAGAAGCGCTCGGCAATTTTACGATACTCTGGGTCGTACTTAAGCGCCAAGTCAGCTGTGGTCATCACAGGAGGATTTTTCTTACCTTCTACGTGCGCATCTGGTACTGATTTATGAAGCGATTCATCGGTAGGTATCCACTGGATAGCGCCAGCAGGACTGCGAGTTTGCTTCCATTCAAAGCCTAGTAGGTTTTGAAGGTATAAACTTGTCCATTTAGTCGGTAGTTGTGTCCACGCACCTTCCAAACCGCTCGTTACTGTGTCTTCTGCATTGCCTTTACCACAGTTGTTTTTCCAACCAAGCCCCTGCTCTTCTAAGCCTGCGCCGCCAGGCTCAGCTTCTAAACAATCAGCAGGTTTGTGCGCACCATGCATTTTTCCGAATGTATGACCACCAGCAATTAGCGCTACGGTTTCCTCGTCATTCATCGCCATGCGGCCAAACGCCGTGCGAATATTTTTAGCTGAACCCATCGGATCGGGAACACCTTTCGGTCCTTCAGGATTAACGTATATCAAGCCCATGTGCGTAGCACCCAATGGACGCTGAAGTTTGCCACCGCGCTCCTCACGGTCACTAGCAAGCATTTCTACTTCAGGACCCCAATACACCATATCAGGTTCCCAATCGTCGGTACGACCACCTGCAAAACCATAGGTGTCAAAGCCCATATTTTCCATGCCTACGGTACCGGCGAGGATCATCAAGTCGCCCCAAGATAAACTTTCACCGTACTTTTGCTTAATTGGCCAAAGTAGGCGACGGGCTTTGTCTAGGTTGCCATTGTCCGGCCAGCTGTTTAATGGGTCAAAACGCATTTGGCCGCCATCACCGCCACCGCGACCATCTAATGTACGGTAGGTACCGGCGCTGTGCCATGAAAGACGAATAAAGAAAGGACCGTAGTTACCAAAGTCAGCAGGCCACCAGTCTTGAGATGTTGTAAGCAGTTCGTTTACGTCTTTTTTCACTTCATCGAGATCAAGTTTTGCAAACGCTTTGGCGTAACTAAAATTTTCACCAAGTGGATTTGAACGGTTGTCATGATCTCGAAGCGGTGACAGATCAAGTTGATCGGGCCACCAAAACTGGTTTGTTTTCGCTTGGAACGCTTTAGACATGCCCGTGCCTTTAGCACCAGCGGGTTTACTGATTTGGTCGTTGGCTATGGCACCTGTCGCTCCCAACGAAAGCGCAACTAGCGCTGACAGCGTGGTCTTTCTGAACCTATTTAATGTCATGGTCTTTTCCCATCTGAGTTTGTTGTCGTTAATCATTGAGGGTTACCTGTAAACCACTCACTCATTAACATTTTGTTTACCTCATAAGCATTTAAAAGATAGACATACTTACTCTACATTTACAGTTGATAAAATGAATTCAACTGATTAGAAAATCCAATCAAATAAAAAGCATCATAAATTCAGACAGTTACATTAAAACAACAATATAAAAAAATGGTTGAACCAAGAAAAGCTTGTGATCCTTGCCAACCTATTAAACACCTGTGAATCTCTTTCAATGGTTATGAAAATTTTTCGCTTTTAATTTTTAAAAAATAGGTTCCCCTTCCAAAAGCGATTAATAAACAAACAGATACGTAGTGCATTATGTAAAGTTTGCTCTCAATTGAAACTAAATTTGAAATTTCTACCATGGCACAGCAATTGATACTCAAAGTGTGTAATCAAGACGCATTAGCTTCATAAAAGAAGTCGATGGAATGTTAAGAAGTAATGAGGATGAACTTATGAAAAACACACTTAAAACACTTACTGGAATTGCCGCGGTTGCCTCTTTAAGCGCCATGACATCTTTCGGTGCCCATGCTCAATCAAATCAAATTGAAGCAAAAGACAGTGGTTTCTATGTAGGTGGTAATTACGGTTATCTACGTGTTGAAGGTGAAGATGACTTTGACGACGACAAAGACGTTTGGCAAGGTCTCGTGGGCTATAAGTTTAACGAGTGGATTGCGATTGAAGGCGGGTACATCGATTTTGGTGACTACGGCAACGACATCGCAGGGGCTGAAACCGACGGCTACACTGCAGCCATTAAAGGCATTCTACCACTAACCGAGCGTTTCTCGCTGTACGCGAAAGCAGGCCAACTTTGGTCAGAGACAGAATACAACTTTGCAGGTATTTCACGTGATAACGACGACGAGAGCCTTTTCGTCGGTGCAGGTCTGAGCTATGCCGTTACCAGCAACTTCCTAGTAAACGCTGAATACACGGTATATGACACGGAGCTGGATGCAGATGAAGCATTTGATGATATCGACGACACTGACTTTGAAACTGATCTTAAACAAGCAAGCATCGGTGTAGAGTACCGCTTTTAATTGAACACGATGCAACCGTTTTGAATTTTAAACGGATAATTTATGAAAGCCTTCGTAGCTTAACGAAGGCTTTTTTGTGTTAACCATCTATACGCTGAATAAGTTGGGCTAACTCTTCTATTTTTGATACCGTTGTTTTAACAAGGTTATCAATTTCATTTGACGATGATTGTGAGTTACCTGCCAGTGTCCTTACTTCATCAGCAACGACAGCGAACCCTCGCCCCATTTCTCCCGCTCTGGCCGCTTCAATGGCAGCGTTCAGCGCTAATAAATTAGTCTGTTCTGAAATTGAGTTAATTGTGCCAACAATGTTACTAATAGTTTGACTGGTCACTAAGAGTTCTTTCATGGCATCTTGTGTATCATTCACCGCTTGCTTTCTCGACGTAACGTTGACAGCAAAGAATACATACCGCGTTACTTGCCCATTGAAGTTTTTGAGTGCACTTATTCGAGCGTCAAACGCCAAGTAATTATCCCCAATATCAAACTCAGCAATTTTTGAAACGAACCCAGATTTCTCTAATGTTGATTTATCCTCTGTAGTGAGACTTCCCATAACTTCGCTAGCAAATGTTTCCGTACTCATCACGCCATTTAACGTTTCACGAAGTAGTTTGTTAGCCTCAATGATTTTTCCATTAGGCTCCATTTCAAGCAGCACTAGTGCACTGCCGATGGCCTTCAACTTGTTAGTAAAATCGAGTGCCATTTGCTTAACACGGGTAATATCAGCCTGAACTGCGATAAAGTTAACTAAGTTGCCATCTTTGAAAACAGGGTTTATTGAAAGTGAAGTCCAATAGGGAGAACCATCTTTGCGGTAGTTGAGGATTTCGTCATAAAACGCTTCGCAGTTTTTGATTTTCTGTCGGATAACACTAACGGTCCGCTGATCCGTCTCTTCGCCTTGTAAGAATGAGCCCGGCTTTTTACCTTTAACTTCTTCAAGCTGCCAGCCCGTTAGCCGGTAAAATCCATTATTCACATATTCTATTAATCCGTTGGCGTCGGAGATAATCACCGCGTTATCCGTTTCGTTAGCAACAAGAGAAAGCATTCTCTGCATCTCTCGCTGTTCGACCTCTTCGGTAACATCTTTTATAAAGGCCGTATAAAGCGTTCTATCAGCGAGTCTTACTTTCGATAGCGAGAGCCTTCCCCACAAGCTTTTTCCGTCTTTTCTCTCGACTTTTACTTCGCGGCTCGTGCCGACAATCTTATCTTGACCCGTTTCTCTATTGGCGTTCACGTAATTATCGTGGTTTGCCTGAATCTCTTGGGGAACAAGCATCTTCACATTTTGTCCGATAACTTCGTCTCGCGCGTACCCCCACAATTTTTCAGCAGATGCATTGAACAAGGTGATATTGTTGTTCTCATCTATACACACCACCGCATCAAGTGCTTGCTCTAGGGTTTGCTCAACAATTTCTCTAGATTCACGCTCTTCTGTAACATCACGAACAAACGCCGTGTAATGCTTTTTGCCTTGTACAATAACTTGTGACAAGGCCAGCTGCACCCAGATACGCTCACCGTTTTTTGTTTCTAGTTCAACTTCTCTTGAGCTTCCAACAATCTTATTAATATTGGTTTGTCTGTGTGAATTAACATAGCTATCGTGATTGGCTTTATGCTCTTGAGGCACCAATATTTTTATATTTTTTCCCAATACCTCGCTAGGCGTGTAACCCCATAACTTTTGAGCAGCGCTGTTATAAAACGTGATGTTATTTTTCTCATCAATTGTCACGACAGCAAGTATCGACTGCTCTAGTGCCTGCTTCGATGCATCTTCTTTGGAAAAAAACCTCATTAATCCTATCCTTTTGTATAGCCCTAAAGCTATATAGAAGATATTCAAACCTTTTTCCAGTTCTGAGCATTAATCTCGCCTTGATGTGAAAAAATTACACAGAATTAACTGAAACTCGCCTTCAAAAGAATTGATAAAAGCCAAATAAACAAATCAAATCAGATACTTAACACTCCAGCACCCACGGGTTAATAAGGTATGAATTCTGCAGTGACTCATAGATAAATAGATATGTAGATCGATAAAAATAGGTAATGAACCATGCAATCAGGTAAGAGTGTTTTTCAACCAGGTCAAAACTGTTGGGTAGAGAGCAAAGCGCGGTTTTCCACGCCTCTAGTAGATTGCGGGAACTATTACAAAGCCCTACACAGCTCGATAGTCAAAGCGAAGCACAGTATTTCTATTGTGGGTTGGGATATTGATAGTCGAATCCGCTTGTTACGAGGTGACGATGAAGCCTCTAGCGAAGCGCCTAGTGTTATTAGCGACTTGCTTAAATGGAAAGCTGAGCAAAACCCCAATATTAAAATTTACCTATTGCGATGGGACTCGTCGTTAGCCTTTTTTGCGCAACGTGAGATGTGGGCTAAAGAAGTATGGGAAGAGAAAACGCCAGATAATGTTCAAACAGAGCTCGACGATACTATTCCCATGGGCGGAAGCCAGCATCAAAAAATCGTGGTTGTTGACGACGAACTTGTTTTTTCAGGCGGCATGGATGTGTCGACCAATCGTTGGGATACCCGAGACCACCCCGTGGTTTCTGAAGAAAGAGATGGTCCTGACGGTGAGTATGGCCCGTTACACGATGTACAAATGGTTTCGAGCGGTCCCGTCGTTGCCGATTTTGCGCAGCTTGTTAGATGGAGGTGGCAGCGCGTGGCTGATGAATCTCCTATCGACATGCGTGAAGAGGCACGTATTGACGAAGATGCACCGCTGCCGGACGCATGGCCTGAAGACTTCCCCCCTCTTTTTGAAAACGTAGAGTGCGCCCTTGCCCGCACCATCCCGTTTATGGATGAAGTAGAGCCGGCGCAAGAAGTTCGCCATATGCTGCTTGACCTTATAGGTGAGGCTGAATCGGTCATTTATATCGAAAACCAATTCACGACCCGTCAAGAAATCGCTGAAGCGCTTAACAAGCAACTTAAATTAAAGCCAAATCTTTCCGTTGTTATTGTTAGTTCTTACGAACCCAAAGGTAAGTTTGAATGTGAGGCTTTTTGGGCTAGCCGTATTGAGTTCAAAGCGATTTTGGAAAAAGGCATAGACCCCAAACGAGTAAAACTGACCTACTCTTCAATAGAAGACATGCAGGGGCGAAAAGCGTACAAACGCATTCACTCTAAGGTTATGACCATTGATAACAAGTACCTTGTTATTGGGTCTTCAAACTTAAGTAACCGTTCAATGACCCTCGACACTGAAATTGATACGGTTTTGTTCGGCAATAGCAAAGACAACCAAGCGTGTATAGAACAAGTAAGAAATGACTTACTTGCTGAGCATACAGGTCGTGATATAGATGTAATGCCGGAGATATTTAACAGCCAATATCCTGTTGAAGCATTGATGCAGGGTCAGATCGCACACGGCTATGTGCTTACCGAAGTTCGTGATGAGGTATTCACAGAACATTCGGTGAAAAATGTATTTCGCGCTTTATCAGACCCGGAAGAACCACTTATTTCAGTACCCACACTTGACGGTGACGCGCTACCCGCGCGTAACCCTAAGCGCCGCAGCATAATGATTTTAATTGGAGTTGCTATCATTGCGGTACTTGGCGGGTTGATGTTTTGGGCTAGCCAATCAATCCCATGGTTAAGCTCAGACAGTATCAATGCCTTTTTGGAGAAAAGCAGGGGCACTTATTTTGCTCTTCCCACAGTTTTGCTCGTCTATGTAGTTGGCGGCGTCCTATTCTTCCCGGTTACTGTACTTTCTCTGGCTGTAGCCGCTATTTTCGGCCCTATATGGGGGCCTATTTACGGCATGATGGGCGCACTAATGAGCTCTGCGATTATGTTTGGTGTTGGAAAGCTATCGGGTAATGCCGGCCTTCGAAAAATAGGTGGACCAAAGGTTGCAGCCGTTGATGAAAAATTGAAACGCAGTGGCATAGTTGGCGTAGCGGCAATTCGCATGTTGCCTATTGCGCCCTTTAGTCTGGTGAATTTAGTTGCGGGCATTTCATCTATTGGCATTTTACAGTTTTTAGTCGGTACATTTTTGGGCATGTTTCCGCCTATGATTGCTAAAGGCCTTGTTGGCGACTCGATTGCTCAAATTTGGCAGAATCCATCTGTTAAAACTATTAGCTACCTAGTGGGAGGCATTATTTTATGGGGCTTAATGATTTGGGGGTCGCAAAAATTTGCGCGCTATTACCAAGCTCGAAAAGAGGCCAATACTGATACGGAAGAAGACAGTAACAGTAGTAAGGATGAGGCTGAAAAATGTGCCGCATAATAACCTATAATATCCATAGTGGAGTTGGCAGGGATAAGAAGCATGACTACAAACGTATTGGACAGTTTCTTGCAAACAGCGGTGCTGACGTAGTTTTGCTTCAAGAGATGGATACGCGCCCGCCTGAACGAGATACAGCGCAGGATGTAAAAGACATCTGCGCTGGTAATACGTTTAAATTGATTCCCTCCCCGGCAATTAGAGAATCTGAAGGGTGGTATGGTAATGCAATTTTAACCCGTTTTAATGTATTGGAACACGACACCATAGATGTGAGTCAAATAGGTCGACAGCCAAGAAACGTTCAGATTGTTGAATTAAAGACTGAGAAAACGCCTTTGACGGTGGTGAATACTCACAAAGGGCTCAAGAAGTTTGAGCGTCGTTCGCAGTTTTCTCTGCTCCACGAACATTTGTCGCGGCGTTTAAAAGAAAAACAAACCCCGCTATTTCTAGCGGGTGATTTTAATGAATGGCAGTTTTTTTCAAAGGCCTTTAAGGCATTAAATGATTTGCTATTGCAACAGAAAATTGGCGCCACGTTTCCTAGCAACTTTCCCATATTCTCCCTCGATCGCGTTTGGGTGACTGAAGATATTAAAGTAAGGTCGTGCAGGAAAATTAAGAACGAAAAAACTAAGGTGTTATCCGATCATTTACCCGTATTGGTAGATATCGTTCTACCTGAAGCGTAAGCGAAAATGCTATTTTCATTAAATGAAAACTCTGATTTGCTCGATTACGCTGATTTCGCTACAAAGGATGATGCTGCAAACTCTAAGGTACCGCACCAATGTTTGAGCGCATTCTCCTTTGCAACCACTTTTCGAATGATATCGATAATTTGCTGATATTCGTGCGTAGCTTTTCTCTGTTTGTTTGTAGCAGCTAGCACAGTTCGATGCATTTCAGGCTGGGTAATTTTTAGGGTAGAAACCAGCCCTGATTCTCTTAAGTGAAAAATAGCCGAAGTAGGCAATATCATTACCCCTTCCCCTTGCATGACTTGCCTTAACCCTGTCATCAACTGCCCAGAATATACAAGATCATGTTTAAGGCTCACTCCTGTAGCTTTCTCGTAATCAGCAATAAGCTGACCAAGTGCATCTTTATTTCCAGGCGATAATAGAGGTAGTTCACTTATTTCCCAGAATTTTATCATTGATTTATCTTTAAGCTTGGCGTACTCGGGATAAGCTGAGGAACCAGTAAAAACGAGATGTAGCTCTTCTTGAATAAGAGGGGTCACGCTCATAAATTTAGGTTCTATCGCCTGCTGGTAAGTTAAAGCAATATCTACCTGTTTTGATTCGAGCCAATCGTTGATGGTGTATGAAGGCCCAGTGCTGATCTCTACTTTCAACGCTTTATGGTTACTCGTTATTTCAGTTAATAACGGCAGGGAAAGTACGTTGCCAATTGACGGAAGCATTCCTATTTTTATTACTTTTTGCTGTTCTCCCTGAAATGCTTGCAACGCTGATTTCACGTTGTCAATCTCCCCCATTATTTTCTCTGCGTGTTTGTAAAATACTTCTCCAGCGGGCGTTAAGCTTATACCCGAAAAACTTCGTTCTAGCAGCGTTGCTTTGACTTCTCGCTCCAAGCTTGCAAGTTGCTGACTAATAGCAGGCTGAGCAATATCTAAGGCTCTTGCCGCTGCAGCAATACTGCCTCGCTGTACTGTGGTTATAAAGTAATGTAGCTGTTTAGAGTGCACTTAACCCCCTTTTGGAAGGCAATAGAGAATAGCCTGGCGTAACTGCATTTGAAGTCAGCAAGGTATATGCCATTCCAATAGGTTATATGAAGCGAAAATGTAAATAAAAGCGCTCACTAAAGGGTTAAAAAAATCTCACATTAGATGCTACTTAAGTCTAATATCAAGAAAACCGTAAGTTTCCAGAGGGGTCAATGTTTTTCTTATACCCCTGAATATTCTTCTTTCTTCCACCAGCGGCAAAGAGTTTTTAGCCTAGTCCCTGTACACGAGTTACACAATAACAATTACAAGATGTATATGCATCAATGTGGTGCTCGTGCGTGCCTAGAAAGAGTGCAGATCCAATTAATCCGCATTCATAAATTAAGTAGCAATAAGCACGATTGGGAACACTAATGAATCAAAAGAAACTCCACACTGCAGTACGTTACGCACTTACCGGATTAACCCTTTTCACTACCTCAATGCTCGTACAGGCGCAAGAAGCCAGCGAGGAAACTACAGAAGCTAAAGATTTAGAGCGTATAGCCGTTGTAGGCGCTCGTGGTGCGCCGCGCTCAATTACAAGTTCGCCCGTTCCCGTTGATGTGTTAACCGCAGAAGACGTTGAAGCCGTTGCGTTTACCGACATGAACAACGTTCTAATGACCCTTGTACCTTCCTACTCTGTTGGCAGACAGCCTATTTCAGACGGCGGCACCTTTATTCGTCCAGCTACGCTTCGAGGCATGCCCACAGACAAAACCTTGGTTTTGGTGAACTCTAAACGCCGTCACAGAGCTGCTCTTGTTTCAATCGGTGGCTCTGGTACCCAAGGCCCAGATATCGCAACCATTCCTACAGCAGCAATACAAAGTGTTGAGGTATTGCGAGACGGTGCGGCAGCCCAGTATGGCTCGGATGCCATCGCGGGGGTAATTAACTTCCAACTTAAAAACAATACTGAGGGCGGCTCTTTCACCATCGATTACGGTAGCTACTATGAAGGTGATGGCGACCAGATTACCGTTACAGGAAACAAAGGTTTCGCCCTTGGTGACGATGGCTTTTTCAGCATTTCAGCTGAATATTCAGATAGTGAAGCGACCTATAGAGGCGAACAATATTGTGAACCATGGTTTTGCGTAGACGAGCAATCAGCCGAGTATATCGCTGATGCTACCGCTATGGCCAACAGTGTGCATGGTTCTGACGTAGTACAACCTTGGGGGCAACCTAATACCAGCGGTAAACGCGTCTTTTTCAACGCGGGGTACGCACTAAGCGCTGAAGCTGAGCTTTACGCTTTTGGTAACTATTCTGAAAGTGAAGGCGACGGGTCTTTTTACTATCGCTATCCAGGCAACGGGACTATTGAAGATATCCGCCTTGAAGACGGTTCTATTTGGAACCCTACAGAGTTTTTCCCTGGCGGGTTTACACCGCGTTTCTTTGGTGATGTTACTGATTATTCAATGGTGGGTGGCATAAAAGGCATGTCTGGCGACCTTACCTACGATATCAGTGGACGTTATGGTAACAACGAAATTTCTTACACGCTAGCAAATACCATTAACCCTTCTCTGGGCAATGAGTCGCCTACGTCATTTGAGCCAGGCGACCTAACTAACGAAGAAACTCAAATCCAAGCTGACTTTACCTACGACCTGAGTGAGTACGTACTCGCTTTTGGCGCTAGCTACCTAGATGAGTCTTATGAAATATCTGAAGGAGAGGAAAGCTCTTATTTTGCAGGCCCTTACGCTACCTCTGACCCGTATGGTTTCTGTGACGGAGCTACCGCTACCGCCGAAGGGCTAGCTGTTATCGCAAACGGCTCGACATTAAATTGTGCTGACCCAGATGATGCTGTTTATACAGTCGTTGGCGTTGGCTCTAACGGATTCCCAGGTTACTCACCTGACTATTCAGGTTCATACGAACGCGACTCTTATGCAGTGTACACAGATATTTCAGGAGACATTACTGACGAGCTATTTGCCCAAGCAGCATTGCGCTATGAAGACTATTCAGATTTTGGCTCTGAGGTAGTTTACAAAGTAGCGGCATTTTATCAATTAAACGACGATGTAGGCTTTAGATCTTCATTTGGTACAGGCTTCAGAGCGCCAACCCCAGGTCAGCAGGGTACAACTAACGTATCGACTCGCTTACCTGATGGTTTCCCTGTAGCTACGGGCTTATTCCCTGCTGGCGGCGAAGTTGCGCAGGCACTTGGTGCAGAAGAGCTTTCACCTGAAAAGTCGACCAACTTCACGTTAGGTATGACGGCTAATTATGGTGACTTAACCCTTACCGTAGACTATTACAATATCAAATTAGAGGACCGCCTTTACTCTGTTTCCACACGTGATGTCTCAACAACGGTGGTCACCGACCCAGATGCTGATGGTTATGATGCTTACCAAAATTACTTAGCCCTTGCTGGAGCAAACGTGTCAGGCGCTGAGTCAATCGGTGGTGTTTTCTTCTTCCAAAACGCATTCGATACAGTAACAGAAGGCTTGGATGTCGTAGCTACCTACAAAATGGAATCCAAGTATGGCTCAACCGTTTTAACCGGCTCGGTTAACTATAATAAAACTGAGTTTGACTCTGACCCCAGCGAATATCTGGATGCAGAAGATCAGTTCGATTTTGAAAATAGTCGACCTGAAATGCGCGGTGTATTCTCAGTCACTCACAGTTACGACGTATGGTCTGCGGTAGCTCGTCTAAGCTATTACGGCGAATACGAAAACGCGGGGAGCGATGATGGTGTGGACCCAACAAATATTCAAACCTTCGGTGACGAATTTATGTTTGATATCGAAGGCTCTTACCTAATTAGCGAAAACCTTACGCTTTCAGTGGGTGTCAGAAATCTATTTGATAACTACCCAGATCTGAGTACTAACGGTGACGCTTGTTGTGGCGAGCTGTATGACTCTGGATCGATAGTCGACTGGCAGGGTGGGTACTATTACACACGGTTAGCTGCTCGTTTCTAACCCGGGTTAACAAACACCGGCGCAAGCCGGTGTTTGCGTTTTTAAATAACTGTATATAAGTAAAACTTAAAAGGTCATTCAATGTTTAAAGCTGTATTGTGTGGGGTAGAAAACTGATGGAAATAGAACTACTGTGGTTTGTAGTTACCTTGTGTATAACCGGTGCCATTGCTGGTATTACCGCAGGTCTATTCGGCAATGGTGGAGGCTTTGTTGTTGTTCCTGCCCTACTCGCTGTTTTCCCTTTCTTTACTCCCCCTTCTGAATCACTAGTCAAAGTTGCAATAGGCACGTCATTGGCATCAATTGTCGTATCTAGCGCGCGTTCTGTTATGGCGCATCGAGCCAAAGGTGCCGTAGATTTTGACATCCTTAAGTCTTGGAGTATTTGGCTTATCCTTGGTGTTGGCGGAGGGCTATTAATAGCTAATAACTCTAGTGCGAATGGCTTAACCGTAGTATTCGCTGCAGGTGTACTGCTGTACTCTGTATATTTTCTTTTCCCTGAATTTGTTGTACGTCCCGGCCTTGTTTTCGATATGCCTAAAGGCATAGGCAAAGCGGTACTAGCATTTGTATTGGGCGGCTTCTCTGCACTACTTGGTATAGGAGGCGGCACGCCAACCGTCATAACAATGGTGATGTGCCAACGTACTATTCAGCAAGCTGTTGCTACCGCTGCCGGCGTAGGCTTCCTGATAGGCCTTCCTGGCGCCATCGGCTTTCTTTTTATGAAGCACCCAGAAACAGCCTCTCTTCCTGTTGGCACTATTGGCTACATCAATATTCCAGCGCTCATCGCTATCAGCATAGGCGCAATTTTTACTGCACCTATCGGAGCGAAGATGGCGCATAACTTTAGTGAAAAAAAGCTAAAGCGATTGTTTGGCATTTATCTCGTCATTGTTTCAAGCGCAATGTTCTATAAAGCCATTTAAAATAAAAAGGAGAATATCTATGAGTTATAACCGTTCAAGACGTTTATTTTTAGGTGGCTCGGTAGCAGCATCAGCCATAGGAGCAACAGGTTTTAGCAACTTGGTTAGCGCTCAATCTACAAGTGCTGCAATGACTGAAGCTGCATCAGTCATTTATGGCCCGAAACCTGGTGTAGCAAAACTAAACGCTAACGAAAACCCATTTGGCCCTAGCCCCAAAGCGTTGGACGCCATTGCTCAAGCCTCCGCTCAAGGCGGTGCTTATTACGCTTATCCCGCAGCTATGACCCTGTTAGATATGATAGCCGAGCGTCATGGCATTACCCGTAAGAACATTTCACTAAGCGCAGGGTCTAGCCCAATTCTTTCCTACGCTGCCGTGGCTGCCAGTAAAAATGGTCAAATTCTTGGGCCAGATCTTTTTTGGGACACCACGTCAAAAGCTCCTGAGAAACAAGGTGCGCCTGAAATAGTAAGAATTGCTAATACAGCAGATCTCGATATCGACCTTGACGCTCTATACGCCGCTATCAATGACTCGATCGGTATGGTGCATATCTGTAACCCTAACAACCCTACAGGTAAAGTGCTTGACCCAGATAAGCTTCGCGAATTTTGTATTAAAGCCTCTAAAAAGACACTTGTTTTAGTTGATGAGGCCTATAACGAACTCATCGATGAGCCACCAAAACACTCAATGATTCCCCTCGTTAAAGCAGGACACAATATCATTGTAGCGAGAACCTTTTCAAAGATTTATGGCTTAGCAGGTATGCGCGTAGGTTATCTGATAGCTTCTGAGGAAAACACTGAGTGGATTAACCGCTACGGTATGGGCGGCTACACATTGAACCAAGCAGGCCTTGCCGCTGCTATCGCCAGCTACAATGACGATGCCTTTTTAACGTTTTCTAAAGAAAAAATTTATGAAGGTAAATCTATGGTTATGGACGCCGTTAAGGCTAACGGTTTGACAGCTCTTCCGTCTAGTACTAACTTTATTTTTGTTAATCTTGGCGATGGTAATGCCGAATATTTTCGACAAGCTATGGCTGAAAAAGACGTACTTATTCGTGGCATTTATCGCACCTATAACAATTGGTCTCGAGTGAGTATGGGTAAAATAGCTGACGTCAAACGTTATGTTGATGCCATGCCAGCCGCGTTAGAAAAAATGCAAGCAATGCAAAAAGGCTAAATACATAGGGCATGTATTTGTATCAGTACATGCCCCCTTTCGTTTCTTACCTTATTCGTTTCCCGCACATTATCAATTCAACTAAAAGTCTAATACGCACAAAAGTCACCTTTGTCATATACTCTAAACTATTAATAAGCAGGCAGAGCATGACTACAACAATAATTTTTAAAGGTATTGTTGCAGTAACGCAAAAGTTGCACATACTTTACTAAAAAGGCATCACTTCACATGCCGCTCAAGGAGGCTGTAAATGTCACTTTCTGTACTAGTTGCTGATGACTCCAAGTTGTCGAGGCGCAGTGTTATACGCTCCCTCCCCCAAGACTTGGAGTACGACATAACCGAGGCAACAAACGGGCAAGAGGCGATTAATGCACTTTCTGAGAGCGATTTTGCACTCGTTCTCTTAGACCTTACCATGCCAGAAGTGGATGGCGTCGGCGTGCTGGAGTTTTTACATGCAAGATCCAATATGCCAAACGTAATTGTGATAAGCGCTGATTTTCAGCCTGAAAAACAAAAAATTGTGATGTCTTTAGGCGCAAAGCGTTTTCTTCGCAAACCTTTAGATAAAGAAGAATTGGCCATGGCACTGTTTGAGCTGGGGTATCTATGAGTATCGTACTACCACTGGATGAAGAGCAAAGAGATGCCCTTCAAGAACTGCTAAATATTTCGATGGGGCAAGCCGCGAACTCGCTCGCTCAACTTATTGAAACGAAAATCGACATTTCTATACCTAAAATTTCAGCCGTTACGCCCACTCAGCTCTACAGCCTCTTATTTGAAACCGAAGATGCCTTTTATACCCGTCAGTCTTTCTTAGGCGATGTGCACGGTGAAGTCATGTCCGTGCTGTCACAAGCAGGTTTGAGTGAAGTTGCTACTTTGATGGATTACGACGAACCGTTAAGTAAGGAAGATATTCAAGAAATCATTTTGGAGCTTTGCAATATCTTAGCTGGCGCATGTTTAGCGGGTCTTTCCGATCAATTAGAACTCACTACCAACTTAAATATGCCAACATTGTTTTTACCCGACAAAGCAAACTTCGATGAGCTCCAGTGGCAGCATAGCTTGGTAATGGAAGTTCAGTTTGTTATTGCAATTTCCTCTTTTAGCATGCGTGTTGTATTTTGTTTAGACGATGAGTCTCTTGCTCGCATGAAAGACACATTGGATGAGTTACTCGCATAATGTTTGAACAACTGGTAGGTAAGTTACCTGTCGGAATTGGTGTGGTCGATGAAAGCTTTAACGTCGTTTATCTGAACGACTTTTTTTTAGACAGACTCCCCCACAAAATGCGCGAGTGTTATAAAGACACGCCCGTGGTTGAATTGTTTCAAGGGCAAGGTAAGTTCCTCAAGCGAAGACTAAAATCAGTATTTGTATTGCAGCATCCAAGCTTTAGCTATTGGGAGCAAAGGCCTCATATATTTCCATTTAAAAGCTCTCGGCCTATAACGGGCGAAGAAACGCAGATGTACCAAAATATGGAAATTTTGCCCATTAAAGATAAAAAAACCGGGCAACGTTTGGCCTGCATATTTCTGCAAGATGTAACCGCCCAAGCAAGTTATTTCAGAGCCCAACAAAAACTTTCCGAAGCTCTAAAAAAAGAACACGAGGCGCAGCGAAAGCTCATTCGCAAACTCGATACTGCCCAAAGCCAGCTAATCCAAGCCGAAAAGATGGCCTCTACGGGGCAACTTGCAGCAGGTATAGCTCATGAAATTAACAATCCAATTGGCTTTGTAAATGCTAACCTCAATACACTAGGCCAATACGCTTCTCACCTTCTTGCAATATGTGACGGTATTAAAGGCCAACTTGAACACTTCACCGACGAGCTAAGAGAACAAATCGATGCCTTGTATGAATCGAATCACTATGACCTACTGAAAGACGATATCACCGAGCTAATTGCAGAGTCTACTGAAGGGCTTACACGGGTAAAAGACATTGTTGAGAACCTTAAAAACTTCTCATTAGAAACTGCCGAAGGGATGCAAACAGTAGATATATGCGCCATATGTAATCAGCTCATCACGCTCATTTCCGCTCAATACAGCGCCCCCCAATATAAAATTGAATGTGAGCAAGAAAAGGTGGAGGTTATGGGAAATCCAGGGCCCTTGAAACAAGCCCTAATGAACATAGTGATAAACGCTGCGCAAGCGATAGATGATAAAGGCTTCATAAAACTCACCGTCATTGATGCCGCTGATTCAGTAACAATTAAAATACTGGACTCAGGCTGTGGCATTCCAACAAAACACTTAAAACGCGTGTTCGAACCTTTTTTTACCACCAAACCTGAAGGTCAAGGTCAAGGGTTGGGCCTTTCTGTGGCTTACACCGCCATAGAACAACACCAGGGTAAAATATCCATTAGCAGTAAAGAAGCAAAAGGAACTGTTGTAGAGATTACGATACCTAAAGCCCCAGCAGCGCCACCGCCGTCAAGCGAGGAAAGTGAAACGGAAGACTCTCAGACAGTTTAGATACTCATTGTTATGCAATGATAAAAATACCTATCAACACCTTGAGTCATTAAGTTATTAATCCTCTTTAGCCTGCAAGTTTACTCGCTTCGCACACCTTAAATATATACACACCATCCTCATTTAGTGTACGGGAAATATCCCCTTCATTTATTAAGTAATTAAGGTGAGACAAGCACTCCGCCACAGCGAACACCATGTTACGGCTTGAAAGCTTGCGCTTAAACATAACGGGTAACAGCTCGACTACCGTTTGAGGTTTCTCACAAGCGTTTAACAAAGCTTTAAGGTGCTCGTGGTGATGTGCAATGAGCGAGTCTACACGCTCGTGAAGACCAATAAAGGGAAGTTTGTGTGCGGGTAACACGGTTGTATTTTTCGGCAAGCTTTTAAACTGGGGCAAGGTGTTCAGGTAGTCAGCTAATGTGTTGGCGTCAGGCTCTGTTGAATAGGCGCCGATATTGGGTGTGATAATAGGTAGAATGTGATCGCCAGAGATAAGAATATTTTTCTTTTCATTGTAAAGGCAAGCGTGTTCAGGAGAATGGCCGCGCCCAATCATAATCACCCATTCATTATCGCCAAGCGATAATGTCATGCCATGCGTTAAACGGGTATAGCTTATGGGAAGTGGCGACACAACACTGCTGTAACCGTTACCATCACCAGAGGTCAGCTTTGTAATCATTGTTTCATCAAGCCCTGCCCGTTGGTAATACTGTACATCTCTTGCGTTAGTGGCCCCGTTTCTGCCTGCTGCGAAGGCTCGCGCAGTGAAATACTCGGTTTGGGTCATATAAAAAGGTACGTTATATGTATCAGCTATCCAACCTGCTAAGCCCACGTGATCAGGATGTAAATGCGTAACAATGACACCTACAATTGGTGCATCTAATTGTTCAAATATACGCTTCCAGAGCGATTTTGTAGTAGATGTTCCAATGCCAGTATCAATCACAACCCAGCCGCCTTCACCGCGGATCAAATACAAATTTATGTGGTCAAGTTCAAACGGAAGGGGCATAGTCAACCAAAGTACGTCATCGGTCACTTCTATTAGCTCGCCCGGCTCTACCTGCTTGTCAAATAGATACTCCATATCGCCCTCACCTTTTCTAGCCTGCATCTTTTAAAATTCACTGAGTCGTTCCACTGTTTCCAATGGCTGCTAAAGTAGCGTAGGTACGACCGCCTTTTTTGATAAAACCGTAAGTCGATAATGCTAGTGTGTAAACGCAGCATAATCTTATTGGTCTGATACCTTCGTTTTCATGCAAGATAATTAGTACAAGTCTCGTTCTAACTCGCTCTGCTAATAAAAACAAACATATCTGTCGAATAGAGATCTATAGGAGTCGATGATAACAAACGGTATACTGTGGTTGTTGATGTTGATAGCCCACGTCTTTTGTACCTTTTGCGCTTTGTACTGAATGCGTAAAATAATGGTTATAAGAATTCAAGGCGCGTCCACGCACTTAGGGCTTTCCTAATAAATTGGCACCTTTAAAGAAGCGGTTAATAAAAACAAATTCATGCCAGCCTCAGTAATACAGCAAGGGTTTATACTCAACAAAAGTACGTTTACTCAGCGAGGTAAAGTATATGTTGAACTGTGGGTTAAAACCGCCAATAACACCGCTAGATTAATATCGTCACCTCAAAAGCCCACTTGCTTTGTGTCACTTGAACAATGTGCTGCATTGCGCGACATTGCTGCTCGTATGCCAGTTAAGATTATAATTTCAGAAGATGGTTTTCACACGCTGGAACAAGTTCCTGTGGCTACGGTCAAGACCGCCACCGAATCGCATATGCACCAGCTTCGTCAACGCGCGCAAGAGCAAAGTATTGTATTATATGAAGCCGATATTCGCGTGGCCGATCGCTATCTAATGGAGCGCTTTGTATATGGCGCAGTGGAATTCGTTACCCCACAAGTTGTCGATGATACGTCACAACTTGTTATAGAAAATGCGCAGATCAGGCCCTGCCATTTCAGAACTACTTTTACGTCATTAAGTATAGATATTGAGTGTAATGAACACGAAGAGCTGTTCAGCATTGCACTGGCAGGCGAAGGAAAAAGTGTAGTGCTGCTTGTTTGTCCACCGAGTTTTATTGGTCAGACATTACAGGAGCAAGAAGACAGTCCATACACACTTGTTACGGTCGAGTCTGAAAAAGAACTGCTAGAAGCTTTTTTTTCACACCTTACCTCCCACGACCCAGACATTATTTTGGGTTGGAACGTTAAGCAGTTTGATATGGCTGTGCTGGGCCGCCGTGCTAAGGCAAATTCGCTCAAGTATGCTATTGGCCGTCATGGCCGAGAGGCTTCAATAAGACAGTGGGAAGACCAAACACTTGTTGATGTACCTGGCCGATGCGTGATTGATGGTATTGAAGCACTTAAAACCATGACCTATCAGTTTGAGTCCTTCTCTCTTGACCATGTTTCCGAAGAACTGCTTGGTGAAAATAAGCTTATTCAAGCTGCCGACAAACTTGAAGCGATAAAACATCTTTATCATAGCGACCCTGTTGCACTCGCTAACTATAACTTTAAAGACACGGAACTGGTCAACCGCATTCAGGATAAAACTCAATTTATCGACTTTCTGGCGCTGCGCAGTATTCTTACCGGCTTAGATATGAGCCGCCCGGGAGGCTCGGTAGCGGCGTTTTTAAACGTTTATTTACCTAAGCTACATCGCAAGTCTTATGTCGCCGGAGTAAGACCTGAAAATGGCGGTTTAGCTAGTCCTGGCGGTTATGTCATGCGCTCCCAACCTGGCCTGTACAAAGATGTTTTAGTACTCGACTTTAAAAGCCTATACCCTTCTATAATTCGAACGTTCAAAATAGACCCGTTAGGGCTTGCAGAAGGACTTAAGTCTCCTAATACGGCGATAGAGGGGTTTAAAGGCGCAGTATTTAGCCGTAACTCACATTTTCTACCTTCAATTATCGAAAACCTATGGCTGCAGCGCGACGAAGCCAAAAAACAAAAAGACGCACCACGTTCGCAAGCGATTAAGATATTAATGAACTCCTTTTACGGAGTACTTGGTAGCGGAGGCTGCCCTTTCTACGATCCTCGTCTTGCAAGTTCAATTACATTGCGGGGGCATGAGATTATGCAAACCACCGCGAGTTGGATTGAAGAACTGGGCTATACGGTTATTTACGGTGATACCGATTCAACCTTTGTGCATGTTGAAGGAATTACTGCACTGGGTACACCTTCTGAAACAGGTCGTGAGCTTGCCAAAATTGTTAACCAGAAGTGGACTGAGTTACTTAAGCGTCAGTTCGACATTGATTGCCATTTAGAGATTGAGTTCGAATCTCACTTTTCTACCTTCTTTATGCCAACAATTCGTGGCTCTTCTGAAGGGAGTAAAAAGCGCTACGCAGGGATGAAAGACGGTGAGCTTATCTTTAAAGGCCTAGAGAACGTGCGTTCGGATTGGACAGTGCTTGCTAAAGTGTTTCAATACGAGCTATACAAAAGAGTCTTTAACAATGAACCTGTAAAACAGTACATCAATAAAACGCTAAACGCAGTAAAGGCGGGAAAAATGGATGACGAGTTGGTGTATAAAAAGCGACTCAGAAAACCACTTTCTTCGTATGTTAAATCTCTTCCCCCACACGTAAAAGCGGCAAGAAGGGCCGACAAGTTATTTGAAGAACAGGGCCTACCACTTCGCTACCAATCTAATACATCCATAGCCTATGTCATTACCGTTCAAGGGCCGCAAACAGTAGAAACAATCTCTGCGCCGCTTGACTATGACCACTATATAGAGAAACAGATAAAGCCTATTGCAGATAGTATATTGCCAATGATATCCCTTAGTTTTGAGCGCATAGCTAACGCTCAGCTTTCCCTATTTTAATTATGTTTATCTGTATGAAGATCTTTCAGGCTTCGTGACAAGTTAACAAAAGCATTACACTTTGAATCTGTTTTTATCTTTAGCTATTATCTTCATTTTCAATAACTTAGCTCGTTGGCACGACAAGTGAATAAGATATTTGTGAGTAGCTAAATAGGTTTGTTTGAGGAATTAACTTCAATCAACATGCGTTCAATTTAGTGATTAGGGCAATTGATAGCCCGTGTTCGCAAAGAGAAACAGAAGGAATTTGATTATGAAGATCACAAAGTTAAGTACGATTACTAGTGCTGTTGTTGCAGCTACACTATCTGCGTCAGCATTCGCAGGCCATCATGAAGAAAAGATTTCTAAGAGCTTTAACGCGCTCGATCAAGACGGTAATGGCTACATAGTCGGTTCAGAATCGTCAGGTACAATCGACAGCAAATTAGTATCTAAAATGGATACGGACGGCGACAGTATGGTTAGCCGCGCAGAATTTAATTCATTTGTTGATGAAAAACCATCTATGTTCAGTGACGAGGTTATCACGCAGGTTAAAGCTGAAGGTACAACAGATGCTGTACTCACTGAAGAAGGTAATCCGGCACTTTTTTCTAAAGCTGATAACGAAATGATTTCAGAAAAGAATAAAGAGTTGCGCACTGAGATGTCTGCTACAGCCAATACTAAGTTCACTAAAATCGATATGGATAGCGATGGTAAAATCAGTGAGAAGGAGCTAGAAATGGCCGACGTTGAAGGCGACTTTGACTCAATGGATGAAGATGGTGATTCGTACATAACTCGTATGGAATACCGGACCTATTTTGAAGAGATTGAATCAGAATAGTTAAACTAAACAATTCATAGTATTCCCAACTATGTAGCCCCGCTTAAAGTGCGGGGCTTTTTTATTTTACCTCAGACAATCCAACCCCACGACACTCATAAGTTCGCCCTCCTAATAAATGATCTGCGACGAAATACTAATATTTTTCGTTAAACAGCACCGTATACGACCAACATCTTGTCGACAAAACGCATTTGCAACCATATTGTTAATAAAGGTTAAATATTTTGTTTACTCAATTGTGCATTCTGTAACTAGCGCAAAGATCGCAATTGTGTACTTCGATTTCAAAATCATGATGGTGATTATCTAAAATTACATTTAAATCAGATGCGTACGCGCATGGAGGCAAGGAATAATGGAATCAAACACACAGTCAAACACTGTATTTCCACTTCAAAAAAGTCAGTTTAGCGGTCCTAGTGATGCTGATCTGACATCACTCACAATAGGTCAATACTTCAAAAAGGTTGTCGACAATTATGGCGATAACCCAGCGATCATCGTAAAACATCAAAGTATTCACTGGACCTATCAGCAATACTGGCGTGAAGTAGAACGTGTGGCCTGTGGTTTACTAGCCAATGGCGTAGAGCCAGGTGATCGAGTTGGGATATGGTCCCCCAATAACATCGAGTGGTCACTTGTACAAATGGCCACGGCCCGCATTGGCGCGATCATGGTATGTCTTAACCCCGCTTACCGCCCAGCTGAATTAGCCTTTGCTATTAACAATGTCGGGGTGAAGCACTTGGTGATGGCACAGTCTTTTAAACAGTCGAACTACATCGCCATTTTAAAAGAATTAGCCCCGGAACTAGATTCCGACGATCAGAGTCGAACTGACGCGGCGCTATCGCTCTCGAAGATCCCTTCTCTTAAACACGTATATACTATCGGTGAAACGTCTGTAGACGGCTTACAGGCATTTTCAAAACTCCAAGTAGAGCCTACTAAGGCTTTAAAATCGCGGTTAATAGACATCGAAAGAACGCTAAATGCTGATGATAACATCAACATTCAATTCACCTCAGGTACGACTGGCAACCCGAAAGGCGCAACACTCACTCATCGTAATATATTAAATAATGGTTTATTAGTATCAGAAGCAATGAGATTTACGCACCAAGATAAACTTTGTATTCCCGTACCGCTCTATCATTGTTTTGGTATGGTGTTGGGGAACTTAGTCTGTTTAGCGTCCGGCGCATGCGCAGTATTTCCTGGGGAGTCTTTCGACCCCGAACAAACGCTTCGCACAGTAGAAGAAGAAAAATGTACAGGTTTACACGGCGTGCCTACCATGTTCATCGCCGAGCTAGAGCTTCCTAACTTTAGAAGCTTCGATTTATCGAGCTTGAGAACTGGCGTTATGGCGGGAAGTACATGTCCTGAGGAACTCATGCGTAAAGTCCATAGTGAATTTCATATGACCGAAGTCGTTATAGGTTACGGTCAAACAGAATGTAGTCCTATCAATCATATTACCGATAATGATTCCCCATTTGAGAAACAGGTTAAAACAGTCGGCCGAGCTATGCCTCATACCGAAGTAAAAATTATCGACGCACAAGGCAGTACTGTTCCAATCGGAGAGCCGGGTGAGATTTGTGCAAGAGGCTATTGCGTAATGAAAGGTTACTGGGGAGATGAAGCTAAAACTAGAGCTACCATAGACGACGAAGGTTGGCTTCATTCTGGCGATCTTGGCGAAATGGACGAACAAGGCTATGTCACTATTGTAGGCAGAATAAAGGACATGATCATACGTGGGGGCGAGAATATTTATCCACGAGAAATCGAAGAGGTGCTGTACCAACATGACGACGTATCCGACGCAGCTGTGTTCGGCATACCCGATAACAAGTATGGTGAGCAAGTGTGCCTTTGGATAAAAGCAAAAGACAATAGGCATGTAGATAAAGCTCAAATACGAGACTACTTAACGTCAAAACTTGCTTATTTTAAAGTGCCTAAATACATCAGTGTAGTAAAAGAGTACCCAATGACAGTAACAGGCAAGCTACAGAAGTTTAAAATGCGCGAATACATGATAGAAACACTGAAGAAGCAAGCCCAACAAACCGAAGCATAATCCCAGCAAATAGTGGGGTCAGAGTACATTTCTTTTTTTAACGAGAGTGAGAGCCAAAAAGTACTCTGACCCCTTTACTCCTGAGTGAAAAGACTGAAGGTCTGTATCGGAGTTTGTGCGCCTTAAACTATTCGATAAATAAAACTTTCACAGTAACTAGAAGTAGGTAAAAAGAGCAGTCGCAGAAAAACACATTTTAATAATGGGGTCAGAGTACATTTCTCTGATTTAACGGCATTGGGGGATAAGGGAATAATTATGTCCTGATGTTTAAAGTAATAAAGTACTCTGACCCCAATTTGAGGTTTTGCTGGGGGGAGTGGGGATTAATGTACTCTGACCCCATTTTTTCTTTCTTCCAAACGCAAAAAACCCGCCATTAGGCGGGTTTTTCTTAATGGGACCTGGCAGTGTCCTACTCTCACATGGGGAAACCCCACACTACCATCGGCGCTAATACGTTTCACTTCTGAGTTCGGAATGGAGTCAGGTGGTACCGTATCGCTATGGCTGCCAGGAAAAACTTTTAGTGCAGAATCATGACGTTTTTTTTGTCATGACTTCTGCGCAAGGAGGACTAACAGTACTCTCAGGAGTATGTTTAATCATCGTTGCTTAATAACTAACAAATCGGAAAGTTTGATATTAATTCAATCAGTGAGTAACTACTTTTCACTCTACTTACTTTAGCTTGTCTACAACACTCAAAAGCCTAAAGCTTCTTGGGCGTTGTATGGTTAAGCCTCTCGGGCAATTAGTACAGGTTAGCTTAACGCCTTACAACGCTTCCACACCCTGCCTATCAACGTCATCGTCTATAACAACCCTTCCAGAACTTAAAGTTCAGGGATGACTCATCTTTGGGCCGGCTTCCCGCTTAGATGCTTTCAGCGGTTATCCGTTCCGAACATAGCTACCGGGCAATGCGATTGGCATCACAACCCGAACACCAGCGGTTCGTCCACTCCGGTCCTCTCGTACTAGGAGCAGCTCCCATCAATCATCCAACGCCCACACCAGATAGGGACCGAACTGTCTCACGACGTTCTAAACCCAGCTCGCGTACCACTTTAAATGGCGAACAGCCATACCCTTGGGACCGACTTCAGCCCCAGGATGTGATGAGCCGACATCGAGGTGCCAAACACCGCCGTCGATATGAACTCTTGGGCGGTATCAGCCTGTTATCCCCGGAGTACCTTTTATCCGTTGAGCGATGGCCCTTCCATACAGAACCACCGGATCACTATGACCTACTTTCGTACCTGCTCGACGTGTCTGTCTCGCAGTTAAGCTAGCTTATGCCATTGCACTAACCTCACGATGTCCGACCGTGATTAGCTAACCTTCGTGCTCCTCCGTTACTATTTGGGAGGAGACCGCCCCAGTCAAACTACCCACCAGACACTGTCCACAATCCCGATAAGGGACCAATGTTAGAACATCAAACATACAAGGGTGGTATTTCAAGGACGGCTCCACACAATCTAGCGACTGTGCTTCAAAGCCTCCCACCTATCCTACACATGTAGGTTCAATGTTCAGTGCCAAGCTGTAGTAAAGGTTCACGGGGTCTTTCCGTCTAGGTGCGGGTACACAGCATCTTCACTGCGATTTCAATTTCACTGAGTCTCGGGTGGAGACAGCGTGGCCATGGTTACACCATTCGTGCAGGTCGGAACTTACCCGACAAGGAATTTCGCTACCTTAGGACCGTTATAGTTACGGCCGCCGTTTACCGGGGCTTCGATCAAGAGCTTCGTCCGAAAACTAACCCCATCAATTAACCTTCCGGCACCGGGCAGGTGTCACACCCTATACGTCCTCTTACGAGTTTGCAGAGTGCTGTGTTTTTAATAAACAGTCCCAGCCACCTGGTCACTGCGGCCTCCATTTGCTTACCACGCGAAGTGTTCACAAACAGAGGCGTACCTTCTCCCGAAGTTACGGTACAATTTTGCCGAGTTCCTTCACCCGAGTTCTCTCAAGCGCCTTAGTATTCTCTACCTGACCACCTGTGTCGGTTTGGGGTACGGTTCATATAATCATAAGTTTAGAAGCTTTTCCTGGAAGCAGGGCATCAACAACTTCACTCCCTTGGGAGCTCGTCTCGTGTCTCGGCCTTGAAAACCCGGATTTACCTAAGTCTTCAGCCTACGCACTTTCACTTGGACAACCAACGCCAAGCTTGCCTAGCCTTCTCCGTCCCTCCATCACTGATTATATAAGTACGGGAATATTAACCCGTTTCCCATCGACTACGCATTTCTGCCTCGCCTTAGGGGCCGACTTACCCTGCCCTGATTAGCATGGGACAGGAAACCTTGGTCTTCCGGCGTGGGAGTTTTTCACTCCCATTATCGTTACTCATGTCAGCATTCGCACTTGTGATATGTCCAGCAAGCTTTACAACTCACCTTCATCCACTTACACAACGCTCCCCTACCCAGCATGTAAACATGCTGCCGCAGCTTCGGTATATTGCTTAGCCCCGTTACATCTTCCGCGCAGGCCGACTCGACTAGTGAGCTATTACGCTTTCTTTAAAGGGTGGCTGCTTCTAAGCCAACCTCCTAGCTGTCTATGCCTTCCCACATCGTTTCCCACTTAGCAATATTTTGGGACCTTAGCTGGCGGTCTGGGTTGTTTCCCTCTCCACGACGGACGTTAGCACCCGCCGTGTGTCTCCCGGATAGTTCTCATTGGTATTCGGAGTTTGCAAAGGGTTGGTAAGTCGGGATGACCCCCTAGCCTTAACAGTGCTCTACCCCCAATGGAATTCGTCCGAGGCTCTACCTAAATAGATTTCGGGGAGAACCAGCTATCTCCCGGTTTGATTGGCCTTTCACCCCCAGCCACAAGTCATCCCCTAACTTTTCAACGTTAGTGGGTTCGGTCCTCCAGTTGATGTTACTCAACCTTCAACCTGCTCATGGCTAGATCACCGGGTTTCGGGTCTATACCTAGCAACTAAACGCGCAGTTAACACTCGCTTTCGCTACGGCTCCGCTATTCGCTTAACCTTGCTACTAAATATAAGTCGCTGACCCATTATACAAAAGGTACGCAGTCACCCCGAAGGGCTCCCACTGCTTGTACGTATACGGTTTCAGGTTCTATTTCACTCCCCTCACAGGGGTTCTTTTCGCCTTTCCCTCACGGTACTGGTTCACTATCGGTCAGTTAGGAGTATTTAGCCTTGGAGGATGGTCCCCCCATATTCAGTCAAGATAACACGTGTCCCGACCTACTCGATTTCACTGTAAAGATTGCGTCGTGTACAGGGCTATCACCTTGTATCGCTCCTCTTCCCAAAGGATTCCACTACATTCAATACAGCTTAAGGGCTGTTCCCCGTTCGCTCGCCGCTACTAGGGGAATCTCAATTGATTTCTTTTCCTAAGGGTACTTAGATGTTTCAGTTCCCCTCGTTCGCCTCGTTAACCTATGTATTCAGTTAACGATACCTATAAATAGGTGGGTTTCCCCATTCGGACATCTGTGGCTCAAATGCATTTTGTCGGCTCACCACAGCTTTTCGCAGACTTACACGTCCTTCATCGCCTCTAACTGCCAAGGCATCCACCGTATACGCTTCGTCACTTAACCATACAACCCCAAACAGCCTTTTGACTTCTGTCTAAGTTATGTCGTATGCATGACAAGCTAATCGGAAGAATTGCCTTGCTATCAATAAATTGATAACAAGCAATTCAGTCAAGTAGAGTAAAAAGTTCATCTTTCGATTTCTCAGTTACTCAATTTTGATTGATTACTATTAATATCAGCTTTCCAAATTGTTAAAGAACATTCGATATTTCCTGCAAAAGCAGTACTTTCATCTTTAGAGTAAAAAACCCTAATCAATGCTTACTGAAACAGTAAATATTCATTAGGATTTCGGGTCCAACGTGACACGTTTCTATCTTTTCACCTTCCTTTATTAAAGTAAGGAAATGGTAGGCTTGGGCAGACTTGAACTGCCGACCTCACCCTTATCAGGGGTGCGCTCTAACCAGCTGAGCTACAAGCCTTCAGTAAACTTCGCTTATGCAAGCTCAGTGTCAAGTAGATGGTGGAGCTAAGCAGGATCGAACTGCTGACCTCCTGAATGCAAATCAGGCGCTCTCCCAGCTGAGCTATAGCCCCATAAACTTGTGTCGTTCTTCATTTTAAACAAGACTATCTGTGTAGGCACTGCATCAAGGCGTCTTTCGACGTAATGGTAAGGAGGTGATCCAACCCCAGGTTCCCCTAGGGTTACCTTGTTACGACTTCACCCCAGTCATGAAACACAAAGTGGTAATCGTCCTCCCGAAGGTTAGACTAACTACTTCTTTTGCATCCCACTCCCATGGTGTGACGGGCGGTGTGTACAAGGCCCGGGAACGTATTCACCGCAGTATTCTGACCTGCGATTACTAGCGATTCCGACTTCATGGAGTCGAGTTGCAGACTCCAATCCGGACTACGACATTCTTTAAGGGGTCCGCTCCACATCACTGTCTCGCTTCCCTCTGTAAATGCCATTGTAGCACGTGTGTAGCCCTACACGTAAGGGCCATGATGACTTGACGTCGTCCCCACCTTCCTCCGGTTTGTCACCGGCAGTCTCCTTAGAGTGCCCAACTTAATGCTGGCAACTAAGGACAAGGGTTGCGCTCGTTGCGGGACTTAACCCAACATCTCACGACACGAGCTGACGACAGCCATGCAGCACCTGTGTCAGAGTTCCCGAAGGCACCAATCTATCTCTAGAAAGTTCTCTGCATGTCAAGTGTAGGTAAGGTTCTTCGCGTTGCATCGAATTAAACCACATGCTCCACCGCTTGTGCGGGCCCCCGTCAATTCATTTGAGTTTTAACCTTGCGGCCGTACTCCCCAGGCGGTCTACTTAGCGCGTTAGCTTCGCTACTCACGACTTAAAGTCACAAACAGCTAGTAGACAGCGTTTACGGTGTGGACTACCAGGGTATCTAATCCTGTTCGCTACCCACACTTTCGCACATGAGCGTCAGTCTTTGGCCAGGGAGTCGCCTTCGCCACTGATGTTCCTCCAGATATCTACGCATTTCACCGCTACACCTGGAATTCCACTCCCCTCTCCAAGACTCTAGTCTGCCAGTTCTAAATGACCATCCCAGGTTGAGCCCGGGGCTTTCACATCTAGCTTAACAAACCGCCTGCGTGCGCTTTACGCCCAGTAATTCCGATTAACGCTCGCACCCTCCGTATTACCGCGGCTGCTGGCACGGAGTTAGCCGGTGCTTCTTCTGTTGTTAACGTCACGGCTAGCAGGTATTAACTACTAACTTTTCCTCACAACTGAAAGTGCTTTACAACCCGAAGGCCTTCTTCACACACGCGGCATGGCTGCATCAGGGTTTCCCCCATTGTGCAATATTCCCCACTGCTGCCTCCCGTAGGAGTCTGGGCCGTGTCTCAGTCCCAGTGTGGCTGATCTTCCTCTCAGAACAGCTAGAGATCGTCGCCTTGGTAAGCCTTTACCTTACCAACTAGCTAATCTCACTTGGGCCTCTCTTTGCGCCGGAGCCGAAGCCCCGTTTGGTCCGTAGACATTATGCGGTATTAGCAGTCGTTTCCAACTGTTATCCCCCTCGCAAAGGCAAGTTCCCAAGCATTACTCACCCGTCCGCCACTCGTCATCTTCTAGCAAGCTAGAAATGTTACCGTTCGACTTGCATGTGTTAGGCCTGCCGCCAGCGTTCAATCTGAGCCATGATCAAACTCTTCAATTAAATATATCGAAATATGAATCGTCGTTGTGACACTCTTAACGAGTGCCCACACAGATTGTCTTGTCTAAATTGTTAAAGAACGTTGCGACTTTGTCGCAATTCACTAGAAGCCGCTGCTTCTTTGTGACCCACCCTGTTCGAGTGAGTTGCGCATTTTACATCGTTTATTTTCGATGTCAACCATGTTTTTAAACTTTTTATTTGCTTGAAAACTTGGTTTCGCATTTGTTGCTAAGTTGACTTTGTTTTTCTCGAAGCCCCCTCAGAACGTGGAGCGCATTATAGATACCTCTTGAGAAAGATCAACACTTAAATTGGATTTTTTTGCATTTTAAGGCGCTTTTGGTGTTAACCGCTCATTTCTGCATCATTTCCATTGGCTCAATGCATCTTTCGACTAGTTTTTTCACATTTTATTGTTCAAATTGTTACAAATGAGTAAACTATATACAGCCTCCAACACCATAATAAACAATAGAAAGGTAGGTATATGAAAGTAGGCTTTATTCAATGCGCTGTAATTAGCGCTATTTTTGCAATTGCAGGGTATTTGTTATTTTCTTCTGCTAGTTTAAACGTCCATGTTCCACTTACCGTATCTGCAGCTCTGCTGATAAGCGGTATCGTTACTCCTTGGCTAGCGTCTCTTATTCAAAGTCCATCTTCCTCAGATGCCAGAGCACACACCAATAACGGATCAGTCGAAACTTTATATGTGGGTAATTTACCCTATAGAGCAAACGAGAACGCAGTAAAGGAGTACTTCAGTAGCTTTATTGAAGTGCAGTCGGTTCGTTTAATGAAGGATCGCAAAACTGGAAAAAGAAAAGGTTACGGTTTTATCGAGGTTGTCACAGACGACCTTAGTAGTGTTATTGATAAAACTAACGACTCAATCTTCCAGGAACGGACTTTGAAAGTTCGACCTGCAAAAGACAAAGTCGAACACGCGTAACTCTTATTCGTAGTTTTTAGTAATGTAAAAAAGCCCGGTAAGCTCTCGCTTCCGGGCTTTTTATTGTCATAAGCTTTAGCTCTCGCTGGTTTCAGCAGATTGAGGAAGGCCATCTAATAAAGTTTGGTTAAAAGAACGAAATCTATTTATAGCGGATATAAGGTCAGGAACCTGTACATCTTCCATCTCGTTAATAATACCAGCTATTAACGCATTATAGTCTTCACTACTTTCTAACTTACTTTCTGCGTTAGCAAAGGTATCCATCATCTTCTCTAGATATTGAGCGATTGGACTAACCACATTACCAAACTTCGCGTTGTCGCTTTTATCTTCGTTATAGTGCTGAATATTTTCGTATGTCTTTAGCACTTCGGTTTGCGTAGTCCTATTTAACTGTAGTGCGTAACCAACCAACTCTTTATCATCAAAGCCTAAACTCAGTGCTTCTTCAAATGCCTTGTCGATATCACCACTATAGAAGGTATCAGCTAGATCCTGCACCTGCCCAACTAAATCAGCTATCGATTCCAACTCATCTTCATCGAGTTCTCCTTTCAATGAAAAACTAATGCCGCTTCGCTCAAAATATTGATAAGAAGTTTGCTCAGTGTAAGACGCTGAGAAATTGCTTTCACTTTGCTCACCACTACCGTCAGATTGCTCTTGAGATGCCTGAGCTTGAAAATTAAGTTGCTGAGAAGCCTGGAAAGAACGCAGGCTTTCAAAACTAAAGCTCACTTCATCACCATCTTTAGTGCGAATCATCAAACTACCGCTTTTTTCGTCCGATGCTGCAACAGCTTCTAACGAAGACAACTGAACAGCATTAGGCTGCTGGCGTCCAAAGATATCGGTTTCTAGATCATTAATACCCGTATCAATAAGATCCCGGCTTTTCGTTATACCTTGCTCAATCTCTTCATTCATAAACCCAGCGAGATCTTTTTCAGCCATTGCGAAGCCACGGCTTACTCCTTCTCTTGCTTGGCTAAATAGCCCGGTCAGCTTTTCGTCGCTGGCACCTCCATCGGCTGCGCCGCGAATAACGCTACCCACGAACTTAAGTACGTTTCGGGCTACTTTTTCAAAATCGAATAAATCATTCGACTTTTCTTCAAGATTTTTCTCTTTCGTTTCTTGTGGTTTTTGCCCATCTATTTCCAACGCTTGATTAATATTGCTACTTACCACGCGCAAGCCGATACTCGTTTGGCTACTTGAAACAGATACTGAAGCCGCTTGTTGCTTCGAAAACTCAGCGGCTTGCTGCAATCCGTCTTGCTGCAACTGCTTTTTAAGCGCTTCATTTGGGTGAACCGTTGCCTTTTGATCTGCTTTCTGATCAACCTTTTGGTCTCCCATAAAAGCTTTAATTTGACCCACGTTCATAATTTGATCCTCACTATCCTCATTCTTATTATCGGCAAAGAATCAATATTGTTTAATATTAATACAGCATTTTTTTCTAAAGGCTACTTAGGCAATCACGCGTATTAATAATGAAGAAGTCGGGAGCGCTTGTTGCAGTTATTTTTTAAGGGACTACAATTCGCGACCTCAACAATGAATGGAGAATTTTATGACCACCACTGAACAACAACGCTACCAAGATCAGTTAGACGAAAAAGTAAATCGTCTCACCGCGTTGCTTTCTCCATTCAATGCCCCTGAGCTTTCTGTATTCCCATCTCAGCCAACACACTACCGCATGCGCGCAGAGTTTAGAGTGTGGCACGAGGGCGATGACTTATTTCACATCATGTTTAATCAGGAAACGAAAGAAAAATATCGTGTAGATAGCTTTCCCCCTGCATGTAAAGCAATAAACGATGCGATGACACTTTTGCTTGAAGAAGTTAGACCAAACGAGGCTCTAAGAAAAAAGTTATTTCAAATCGATTACCTTTCTGCGTTGTCTGGTGAACTTGTTATAAGCCTTCTATACCATCGTCAATTAGATGAAGAATGGCAAGTGGCAGCAAGAGAATTAAAAGCGACACTTGAGACTCACTTTCCTAAAGTAAACATCATTGGTCGCGCTAGAAAGCAAAAGATTATTATCGACAACGATTTTGTAATTGAGCGTTTACCAGTAAACGGAAGAGAATTCGCATTCAAGCATATAGAAAATAGCTTCACTCAGCCAAATGCCGAAGTGAACTGTAGCATGATTGAATGGGCTTTAGATTGTGTTAAACCACTCTCTGGAGACTTACTAGAAATGTATTGCGGTGCCGGTAACTTTTCACTTCCGCTAGCACTTCACTTTGATAATGTCGTAGGTACCGAAATAGCTAAACCTTCAGTGCAAGCAGCTCAGTTTAATATTGAGCAAAACGAGCTGAGCAATGTAAAAATTGTAAGGTTAGCCGCCGAAGAATTCACACAGGCTATGAAGGGCGAGCGTACGTTTAGTCGCTTAGAAGGCATTGATTTAAGCACTTATAATTTCACCACTGTATTGGTTGACCCTCCAAGAGCTGGATTAGATGAAGACTCGCTAAGAATGATTCAGGATTACGATAATATTGTGTATATCTCGTGTAACCCTGAAACTTTGGCGCAAAACCTTGAGCTTTTAAGTGAAACTCACGACGTTGCTCAATCGGCGCTATTCGATCAATTTCCTTTCACTCATCACATTGAGGCAGGTGTTCTACTTACACGCAAAAGCTAGTTTGCGTGTAAGTAAGAAAAAAGCTCACACTGAAATATAATTTGGAAGAACATTTGATGCTATATATTTTCCTCCTTGCTAGGCTTTCTGCGTAGCGCCTACTTGAACAAAGCGAAGCTGCGCTTTCACCCTTTCACCAATTTCGCGGCGAAGTTTATCGTCTGCTTCTAATGCTTCAGCTCCGGCACTGAACACCAGTCTTACCATGGCATCGGCTTGTAACTGGGCACAGGCGTACTCCACGCCTTGCTGTTCGATGATGTAATCAGTAAGTTCATCGATGAAATGTTGAATTTCTCTAAATACTGCTAATCGGTAAGCAGATGATGTACCGGTATGCTCGCGTAATAATAAACGGAATACGTTTGTGTTGGCCGCGATGAACTCCATGAAGGTTTCCACAGAGGTATGAATGACGCCGCCACCTGAAGCAATGCGCCTTCTAGCTTGACGCATAAGCTGACGAAGCGCTAAACCCGCTTCATCCACCAGCGTTAAACCCAACTCGTCCATATCTTTAAAGTGTCGATAAAACGACGTGGGAGCAATCCCAGCCTCTCGGGCGACTTCACGCAAGCTGATTGCCGATAAACTGCGGTTTTCATCTAGCAGTGAAAACGCGGCATGGATGATATTTTGACGGGTTTTTAATTTCTGTTCTTGTCGGCTCACGTTCGCCCCCTGTGTTCATTAACATTTAATGGTCTGATGATTTTTTAACTTTAGAGTCTACTGTCAACGTCATCTGAATAACCATTAACGCAATCGAACCTCGTACATCAAAGACTAACATTCCTAGTTTATCGCAACACGCCCTGATGGGGAAAGGAAAACAAAATCATCTCTTTTATAAACAAGGGTTAAACGTTAATTCTTACGTTTTAGCTACGTTTTTGCCACCCTAGGCTATAATTAAACTTCACACATGTAAGCAGAACTTATCTTGGTTTTGCTTGCCTGAAGCCTCGTAAAAAGATAAATTAGCGAACAGTTGTAAGCCAAGTTGTATAAAATGAAAAAACCTCCTCTTATCCTAACGAATGTGCTGGTATTTATAATATCGGGCGCAATTGCATTTATAGGTGTGCCGCTATGGGTGGCATATCAGGGTATCGATTGGGCAGAAATCGGTACCGCTATATTCCTATTCTATTTCACCGGCATGTCGATAACTGCTGGATATCATCGCTTGTGGTCACATAAAACCTACGATGCCAACATTGTAGTTCGTGTTGTATTAGCGATTGGTGGTGCCATGGCCCTGCAAAATAGTATTTTGCACTGGTCGTCAGATCATCGCGTTCACCATCGCCATGTAGATGACAACGACAAAGACCCCTACTCTGCAAAGAAAGGGCTTTGGTTTGCGCACATCGGCTGGATGTTACGCGAGTATCAAGCTAAGCGTTACGATGATTACAGCAATTGTAAAGATCTACAAAAAGATAGCGTTGTAATGTGGCAGCACAAATACTACTTGCCTATCGTACTCGCTGCTAACTTTGGTATCACTGGTCTGTTGGGGTATCTGAACGGCGACGTATTGGGCATGATATTAGTAGCTGGTGTATTGCGCTTGGTGCTAGTTCACCATGTTACCTTCTTCATTAACTCACTTGCTCACTTCTGGGGTAGTCAGCCTTACACTGATAAGAATACGGCACGTGATAATGGCGTTTTAGCATTTTTCACTTTTGGTGAGGGTTATCACAACTATCATCACATATTTGAGTACGACTACCGCAATGGCATTCGTTGGTATCAGTTTGATCCTACTAAATGGCTTATCAAAGGGCTGTCTTATGTAGGTTTAACGTCGAACCTTCGCAAAGTACCTGAAGAGCGCATCGAAAAAGCTCTGGCGGCCATGCAGCTTCAAAGGGCAAGTGAAAAAGTATCGTTACTACCGAATGCGGAAGAAATGATGCACACTATTCAAGAAGAGTACGACCTGCTAATGCAGCGGATGAGTGAGTACTACGCAACGAAAAAGCGCGTTATGCGCGTTAAGAAGCGTACGTTAAAGCGCAGCATTGAAGGGTTAGAGCTAGCTTACAAATATAAAGAGATGAAGCACGCCTTTGCTGTTCAGAAAGAAAAATGGACCCAATTGCAGAGTTTGTCGCTTCAAATGGCGTAAATACTTTCTTTACTCTTGTATTCGTAGAAAACCACATAAGTCTATGCTTATGTGGTTTTTTTTGATCTATAGTTTGAATGACACTTCAAGTAAGGTAGTTATACTAGAGTTTGTAAGGTTGGCATAAACAGCTTAGCTATAGACTAAGTTCGATGTTCAAACTACATCATAAACTGAATTATGGCGGTTATTGTGATTTCAGACGCCACATCATAGAAGCAATAATACGGGAAGATAACATGGCAACGAAGCAAAAAACTAAAGCTCCGTCGTATCATTACGATGCGATAGTTATAGGCACTGGCCCCGGTGGAGAGGGTGTTGCAATGCAGCTTGCCAAGGCCGGTAAAAAAGTGGCAGTGGTAGAACGCTACGAAGCTGTTGGCGGTGGCTGTACTCATTGGGGAACCATTCCGTCTAAAGCGCTTCGTCACTCTGTCAGTCGTCTTATTGAATACAATACGTCTCCCCTGTTTGCCGACAACCACTTAAGTAAGAGCCTTACATTTTCAGACATCATGCGCCATGCTAGTGGTGTAGTGAAAAGCCAAACTCGCCTGCGTTCTTCTTTTTATGATAGGAACCGCGTTACCTTGTTTCATGGCGAAGCCAGCTTTGTCGATGCCCACACCTTGGAAATAACTCGAGAAGATGGCTCGAAGGACACGGTTACAGCAGCACAAATAGCGATAGCCACAGGTTCGCGCCCCTATTGCCCGAAAGATATCGATTTTAATCACCCCCGTATTTATAACTCTGACACCATCTTATCTTTAGATCACGATCCAAAGTCCATCATAATTTATGGTGCAGGTGTAATTGGGTCGGAATATGCCAGTATCTTTAGAGGCTTGGGAGTAAAAGTCGATCTGGTTAATATGCGAGACCGTCTATTGTCATTCTTAGATGACGAAATATCTGATGCGCTTAGCTACCATTTATGGAATAACGGCGTGCTTATTCGCCACAACGAAACTTATTCTTCTGTCGAAGCTACCGATGATTCAGTAATTTTAAACTTAGAGTCAGGTAAGCGCATGCGGGCCGATTGCTTATTGTTTGCTAATGGCCGTACGGGCAACACAGATACCCTGAAACTTGAAAATATTGGTTTAAAAGCTGATGGTAGAGGCCAGCTTAGAGTAAACGAGAATTATCAGACTGACGTAGACAATATCTTTGCAGTTGGCGATGTGATTGGTTATCCAAGCTTAGCATCAGCAGCTTATAATCAAGGACGCTTTGCTGCAGAAGCCATGCTTGGCATTAAAACACACTCTGCATTGGTAGAGGATATTCCGTCTGGTATATACACCATTCCGGAAATTAGTTCGGTAGGTAAGACAGAACAAGAACTTACTGCGGCCAAGGTACCTTATGAGGTGGGTAGAGCCCAGTTCAAGCACTTGGCCAGAGCGCAGATTGCGTCAACGCAGACAGGGAGTTTGAAAATCTTGTTTCATCGTGAAACAAAACAGATCTTGGGAATTCACTGCTTTGGCGAACGTGCCTCAGAGATTGTTCATATCGGCCAAGCCATTATGCAGCAAAAAGGTGAAGGCAACACCATAGACTACTTCGTTAACACTACATTTAACTATCCAACCATGGCGGAAGCCTATCGTGTTGCTGCCATCAATGGGCTAAATAGGATTTTTTAACAGATACAAAAAAGCCGGCGAAATTGTCGCCGGCTTATATGCGTTAACTAAAAATTAGTTACGGTTCGCAGCAAGCGCGTTAAGCGAGTCTTTATGTGCTACGATGTCGATGTGCATATTTTCTTGATCGAATGTCATTGTTGCAATGGCGTAGTCACCCTGACTCTCGCTTGCAATGTCGATCAGCTTTGCTTGTGCATCACGGAAACGAATGTTATTGCCGATTTGATCAGACATACATTGGTTATTCATTTCGAATGTTTTCGCATCCATGCAATCGAAAAGCTGGTTTTCACCAGATTCCGCATGCGCAATACCAAAGGCTGCTGAAAGAGCTAATGTTAGTACTACTTTACGCATGTTTCTTCTCCTGTGCTACAGTCTACTACTGTCACTATTAAACATACTGTATATACATTAGATAGTCAAATTTAGATCACACTAATATGACAGAAGTATGACAAGAAGAAATAATTGGAGAAAATTTTGAAAGGGCACGATGCATTGGTTGCCAAAGCTAAGAATTGCACGCTATGCGCCCCTTATCTACCGCAAACACCCAACCCTATTTTTAGCACTGCCGCACCAACCAAGATACTTATTATTGGACAAGCACCGGGGATGAAAGCGCATGAAAATGATAAGGCTTTTGCGGATCCGAGCGGAGATCGGTTACGCGATTGGCTATCGATTTCTAAAGAGACCTTTTACAACCCGCGGATAGTTTCTATTATGCCAATGGGCTTTTGCTTTCCAGGTTATAGAAACGGCGCTGATGCTCCTCCCAGAAAAGAATGTGCGCCTACGTGGCACAATCAATTTCTTTCTTATTTAGAACCTAAAATAACGCTTTACCTAGGTAGATACTCGCAACAGTATTACTTACCACAATACAAAACATTAACTGAAGCTGTACGCAGTCCGACTGAAACACACTTCGTCCTTCCCCACCCATCTGGTAGAAACAACAGGTGGCTCGCAAAAAATCCTTGGTTTGATTTAGATATCCTCCCTAGGTTGCGACACACGATCGAGTCTGTATTGAAAGTTTAGTCGTGCTCTTCAAGAAACGCTAAGAGCGCGTCGAACGGCATGGGCTTCGCATATAGATACCCCTGAGCTTCGTCACAGCCGAGCTTTATCATGTAACTCGCCTGCTCTCTTTTTTCCACGCCTTCAGCAATAGTCAGTAAGCCTAGCTTGTTCCCCAGCGTTACTATGGTTTCAGCTAACACTGCACTTGCGCCTGGCTTAATATCTTTAACGAATGAACGATCAACCTTTAGCCGGTCTAGCGGTAGCTGCTGTAGATAACTCATGGAGGAAAAGCCTGTTCCAAAGTCATCAATGGCTATTTTAACGCCGAATTCTTTTAGTGAGCGCAAAGCATCAATAACAATTTGTGGTTCATCCATCACCACACTCTCCGTTATTTCGAGTTCTAATAAGTTCGGGTCGCAGTTGGCTTTGGAAAGTGCTTGTTTTACTTTCTCCACAAATAACCTGTCGCGAAATTGTGGAATAGAGATGTTAACAGCAACTCTAAGATGCCCGTAGCCCTTGTCTTTTAACGCTTGAAGGCGTCGGCATGACTCTTCCAAAACCCATTCACCAATATCAACAATAAGCCCAGAATACTCGGCCAACGGAACAAAGACAGCAGGAGAGATATAACCGCCCTCGCCATCGGGCCAGCGAAGTAGGCCTTCCATACCCACCACTTTTTCATTCAGTAAATCCACCTGCGGTTGAAACCACAGTTCCAACTTACGTGCCGCAAAATCACTGCGAAGTTGGCGAATCATATCAAGGCGCCAAGTTGTCTGATCTTCGATATCTTTGGCATAATATTCAAAGTTATCAGTCAGGTTTTTCTTGGCGCGATTTAGCGCGATGTTAGTACGCTTTAAAATTTCGATACCAATGTGACGTTTATTATCCAGCTTACATAGTCCAAGAGTAACGTTTACAGGTAGGGTGTGATCACCGACCAGAAATGAAGACTGAAAAATATTGTTGATTGATTTAGGACAAACTAGTTCATCCGGGCCAATAAGACCAAACACGTCGGCACCTATGCGGCCCTTTTGAACAGAAACATCTAGCGAAGAATGAAAGCGCTCGCTAATTGCTCGTAAAAGCTCATTACCAACCTCTTGGCCAAGACCATCATTGATATCAGAAAAATGATTTACATCAATAAGTGCAACAGTATAATTTTCTCCCGCAAACAGATGAGGTTTATCAAGCATGTTGATAAATTCGTTACGGTTAGGCAAACGCGTTAACCAATCTCTAAAGGCAGCGTTTCTCAACTCATGAAACAAATTGACGTTTTCATAACCTACCGAAATGCTAGATAAGAATACTTCTAGAAGGTTTTTATCCAATTCACTGATTTCGTGAGTTTGCCTGACGTATACGGCGGCTTCGAACCCTGCGCGACTTATATAAAGCACAGAGCAGGTTGCCTCAAATATGTGCTGTTTAAGCCGTAAACAACGACTTATATTTTCTTCAATTTCAATGTTGTTAACGTCTACGACCGGGTGATTGATAAATTTCGCATATTCACCCGCGGCACCAAGGACATACACTTGTTCGTCGTCTTGGTCTAAAAGGGAGCCGGCTCGGGCACATAGCAGCCCTTCAGAGTCGAGGCCTATAAGAGAACTAATTTGCGTAACAACCCCTTCACAAAACTCCTTAACCGAATGTTCTTCAAACAAATTCGCCGACGAGGTAATTATCTTTTCTAAGCCAGCGCGACTTTGACTAATGGTTACAATTTGCTGGTAAGAGCGCAGCGAAGAAATAATGGTTGTAAGGAGCTTGGAGCGCGTAAGTTCCGTTTTCGTTTTGTAGTCGTTAATATCGTAAATTTTTATGACTTGCTCTTCAGGTGCATAACCTGGCTGTCCTGTACGCAAAATAATACGAGGCTCGTACAATTTCATGTCTTCACGAATATATTTAACGACATCAAAGCCTGCATCGTCGGTTTCCATCACAACATCTAGCAAAATGATAGCGATACTGTTACCGAATTCGTGAAGTTTTTCTTTTGCCTGTTTTGCAGAATAGGCGTGAATGAAGTTTAATTTGCGATCGTTTACGGTGAGATCAGATAGCGCAAGACGTGTTACCGTATGAATTTCCTCATCATCATCGACAATAAGAATATTCCAGTCTTTGCCCAATAATACAGGCTCTGTAACTGAATCATCGTCATCTAAAAAAATTAACTCGTCGTTATCGTAATCCATTGCCGACATTACCGCTCATTTCCCCGATACATACAAAACAAGAATGCACGACTTACTGTATTAAGGAGACAATCGCATTGATAAATGGGTTACGCAATGCAATAGTGCTCTCATGTTACATGCTAATTTACATTCAATTATTTAAATCAATATGAAGATTACACCTCAGCATTTGCCCCCTGAGATTAAAAAAACTCAGAACACGGAAGTCAGTAACGCGAAAGCGCCTAGTGACAACCCCGCTGCTGATAAAATGGCGAGCTCTATCAAAGCGGATGCGAGCCGCCAACGCATGTTGTCATGGTTTGCTAGAGTGGGTATTAGCCCTTCTATGATGTCTCCTGATCCTAAAAAGCAAAAACATGCGCTGGAACGAAGGAAACAAATTCTAGAAACCCAAAAAGCGAGCAATCTTCAGTCTGTTTTAAATATAGCACTAAATGTTTCAATCAACGAACAAACTAGCGATAATCTTGATGCAGATTGGTTTTTTGCCTTTAGTACCATGGCCGAGGAAATTTACAGCCAACCAATGCAAGAATTGTGGGGCAAGATTTTTGCCGTTGAGGTCGCTCATCCCGGTAGTTTTTCACTTCGCACTCTGCAATTGCTCAAAACGCTCACGCACAGAGATGCCAAAGTATTTAATAAGGCAGTTAACGTAGCGAGTCGAAAAAGTAATGATTCCGTACCGCGCATATTGGTGGGGTATCATAAACGTAAAGGTCTGCTCTCGTTTCTCAAAAAACCCATTCCAGAACAATTAAATTTAGCCTCTGTTGGACTTAGTTACCCAGACCTATTGTCGCTGCAGGAAATGAAGTTAATTTATGCCAGTGAAATCGAGAGTGGAGAATATGTAGAGGGGCAACAGGTCACATGGCGATGTGTTAATGAGAATATAACGCTTACATGTAAAACTTCTGGGGCTGCTTTGGTTTATTACAAGTTTACTTCTGTAGGCAGTGAGCTTTACAAACTGGTTACTAAATCCTCTAACGAAAGGTATTTACAAGAATTGAAAAAAGTATTGGGCGAGGTATTCAACATAAGTTAAATACCGTCACCAAATTCGTGTAATCCACATTCGCGCTTTAACCCGAAGAAGCGGGTATCCTGCTCACTCATACCTTCTTGCAGCGACTGCGTTGTATGCCAATCGCCAATTGAAACATAACCTTGCTCCCAAAGCGGGTGATAAGACAAGCCGTTATCTTTAAGGTAGTAGTGGAGGTCTTTGTTGCTCCAATCGATAATTGGGTATAGCTTGAACTGCTGTCCCACTTTTTGCAGAACAGGCAGTTTGCCACGGGTATCAGATTGACTTCTGCGCAAACCTGCGAACCAGGTACCCGCATTCAGTTCACCCAACGCACGCTGCATTGGTTCAACTTTGTTCATCTTGTTGTATTTTTCAATACCTTCGATGCCTTGTTCCCAAAGCCTACCAAAGCGCGCTTCTTGCCACGCAGATGACATTTTTGCGCTGTAAACGTGCAAGTTTAAATTAAGCTTTTCAACCAGCTCATCAATAAATTTGTACGTTTCTGGAAACAAATACCCAGTATCAGTGAGCACAACGGGGATATCCGGTTGTGCTTGAGTCAGCATGTGCAGCATAACTGCCGACTGCGCTCCGAAACTCGAAGACACAATATGAGTATCGGGCAAGTTGTCCAGCGCCCAAGCTACTCGCTCTTGCGCTGTCATTTTTTCCAACATATCGTTGATATCAGCAAGGTCTTCCTTGCTGATATCAAGCGTAAGTGGTTGCTGCTTTTCTGCTGTATTATTCGTCATAGAAATCCCGTGCGGAGTCTACTACTGGTTTTACAACACCAGCGCGAACAACATAATCACCAAAGGCCTCGCCACTCTCACGCTCTTTAGCCCATTGACCAAGTAGCGTATCTAACTCTGCCATGATTTCTTGTTCGCTAATGTTTTCTCGATACATACGTGGGATACGCGTACCTTCTCGGTTGCCACCTAAGTGCAAGTTGTACTTGCCTGGACCTTTACCTACCAAGCCAACTTCAGACAACATCGCGCGACCACAGCCATTAGGACAGCCAGTTACGCGGAAGATAACGCTGTCTTCTTCTAAACCGTGTTTGGCAAGCAAGCCTTCTAGCTCGGTAACAGCATCTGGCAGGTAACGCTCAGCTTCTGCCATCGCTAGCGGACAAGTTGGCAATGCAACACAGGCCATTGAATCAAGGCGCTGATTAGAAACACTTGGCGCAATGAGGCCATGCTCACGAGCTAAGGCTTCTACTTTGTCTTTGTCCTGAGGTGGAACGCCAGCAATAATCAAGTTCTGGTTCGCGGTTAAACGGAAATCACCTTTGTGTATTTTGGCAATTTCTGCGCAACCTGTTTTTAGCGTTTTACCTGGGTAATCCAAAATACGACCATTTTCGATAAACACAGTCAGGTGGTATTTGCCGTCAATGCCTTCAACCCAGCCAAAACGGTCACCACGGTCGGTAAATTCGTAAGGTCGGCTATCTTGGAAAGTCACGCCTGCGCGCTTCTCAACTTCAGCTTTGAAGTTGTCTACGCCAACACGCTCTAAGGTGTATTTGGTTTTCGCGTTCTTACGATTAACACGATTACCCCAATCACGCTGCGTGGTAACAACCGCAGCGGCAACGTCTAGCGTGTTTTCCAGCGGTATAAAACCAAAGTCAGAGGCTTTACGCGGATACGTACTCTTATCACCGTGGGTCATTGCTAGACCACCACCAACAAGCACGTTAAAGCCAATTAGCTGACCATTTTCTGCAATCGCAACAAAGTTAAGGTCGTTTGCGTGAACATCAACATCGTTTTGCGGAGGAATAACCACGGTAGTTTTAAACTTACGCGGCAGATAGTTATCACCCAAAATAGGCTCAACAGGCTTTTCAGTGGTCTCAACTTTTTCACCATCTAACCAAATTTCAGCATACGCGCGAGTTTTGGGAAGTAAGTGTTCACTTATCTTTTTAGCCCATTCAAATGCCTGAAGGTGAAGCTCCGATTCAACTGGATTAGACGTACATAGCACGTTTCGGTTTACATCACCCGCCGTTGCAATAGAGTCGATGCCAGCTTTATTTAGCATTTGATGCATAGACTTAATCTTAGGCTTTAACACACCGTGAAACTGGAAAGTTTGGCGAGTGGTTAAACGAATACTGCCATACATGGTGTGGTCAGCTGCAAACTTATCAATCGCTAGCCATTGGTCAGGCGTGATAACACCACCCGGTAAACGCGCGCGAAGCATCACATTATGAAGCGGCTCAAGTTTTTGCTTTGCACGTTCTGCTCGAATGTCACGGTCGTCTTGCTGGTACATACCGTGGAAGCGAATAAGCTGGAAGTTATCAGCTGTGAAACCACCGGTAAGATCATCTTTAAGATCGGTAGTGATGGTACCGCGCAAATTATTACTCTCGCGCTTTAGACGCTCGTTGTCAGCCAGTTTGCCCTCAACGATAAATGGTGATTTTTCGTTACTCATTAATAGACATCCTTCTGATAACGTTTCGCTTTTCGTAACTCTACAATATAGGCTTTAGCATCGGCCTCAGATTTTCCGCCGTGCTCCTGCACAATATTGATTAAGGCGTTTTCTACATCTTTCGCCATGTGCATTGCATCACCACACACATAAAAGTGTGCGCCCTGCTCTAGCCATTCGTACACTTCTTTACCGTTTTCTAATAAGCGGTGCTGAACATATACTTTTTCTTCTTGGTCACGAGAGAATGCAAGCGTAATTTTATCTAGCAGACCTTCTTTAACGTAACCTTGCCACTCTACCTGGTATAGGAAATCTTGCGTAAAATTAGGGTTGCCGAAGAACAACCAATTTTTGCCCTCAGCGCCTTGCACATCACGCTCTTGCATGAAAGATCTAAACGGCGCAATACCTGTACCCGGTCCTACCATGATCACTGGCGTATTAGGATCTTCCGGCAAACGGAAGTTATCGTTGTTTTCAACGAAAACTTCTACCTCACCATTTTCTTCTAAATATTCGCACAAGAAGCCAGACGCACCACCTTGATGACGGTGGCCAAACGCTTCATAGTCGACGTGAGCTACCGTTAAGTGTACTTCATCTTCAACGTCAGCTTGGCTCGATGCTATTGAGTACAAGCGTGGTGTTAATGGGCGCAATGCATCAACAAGCTGCTGTTCAGACAGCTTACCTGGGTGGTCACGCACGATATCAATGATTTGACGCTCAGCCATGTAAGTACGCAGCTGCGCTTTATCTTCCATCAAGGTCGCTAACGATTCAGAGCCGGTCGCTTCTTGATAAGACTTAATGAAATTAGGGTAGCTTAAGGTTAATTCAAGCTTGGACGTTAATGCATCAGTTAACGACATTGTCGCATCACCTACAGATACTTCAGCATTGCCATCTAACGACAAAATACTAATAAGCTCTGATACCAAAGAAGCAGCGTTCTTGAACCAAACGCCTAGCGCGTCACCTGGTTTGTAGGTAATTCCACTATCTTCAAGGCTTATTTCAATGTGACGGATATCTTTAACTGAATCGCGACCCGTAATCTTCTGGGCATCAATCAACGTTGCCTTGAACGGTGCCTTTTTGGTGTAAGTCTGTGCTGCTACACCCTGCACTGCTGCGCCAGTTTGCGCCGCTACCGCTGCCTGTGGTGCCGCACTAAAATCATCTTTTAATGATTCAATAAGCTTGTTTAACCATGCTTCGGCTTCCGCTTCATAGTCAACATCACAATCAAGGCGCTCAACAATAGGCTTACCACCTAACTTACCTAAGCGCTCATCGAAGTCTTTACCTGTTTGGCAGAAAAACTCGTAACTGCTATCACCTAACCCCACAACGGCGTATTTAGTGTTCGCAAGCTTCGGGGCTTTTTTACCCGCTAAGAATTCGTGCAGTTCGATGGCATCATCAGGTGCATCGCCTTCACCGTGCGTACTTACAAATACCGCTACGTGGGTTTCTGCTTTTAAGTTGCGAGGCTTGTAATCAGCCATGCTAACAAGCTTGCTGTTAAAGCCTGCTTCCTCTGCTTTGGCTTGACACTGCGCAGCCACACCTTTCGCATTACCTGTTTGTGAGCCATACAGTATAGTTAGCGTTGGCGCATCACCCGCTACGGCAGGCGCGCTTTGTAAAGCAGGGGCAACCGAGCCGCCTTGCGCAGCCGCCATGCCTGCTGCATAGCCACTTACCCAAGTAAGTTGATCACGATTTAAGCCTGCAATGGCTTGCGTAATGGCATTCCACTGCTGTTCGTTTAATACCGCGCCTGGCGCTGAGTTCGAATTAGAATCTTGTGACATAGTCTTTTAGCCTTTTATCAATGGCGCTAAGGCTAACGGCTTTCTACAAGAAGAGAAAAGAATAAATGAAACTTTTTTATTACTGAAAGTGCTAATGACTAAGTGAATAAGTAATAACGCACCTAAACGTTACCCTCGAAAAATAAAAAAGGCGTGAACTGCACAAGCAGGCACGCCTTTAAATACAGATAGTTAGTGCTTAAAAATGAAGTTCTAAGCCTGCGAATACACCGTCAAATTCCATGTCAGCGTAAACATCATCAAGGTCTTCAATATCAACTGTTACGTTTCTGTAACCAACTTGAAGCGTCATATCGACTGCTAAACTTTCAATAAATGAATATTGAACTGCCGCTTGATAATCACTCAGCTCATGGTCATCGAATGACAAATAGCTACCTTCAAAATATGCAGATAGCCCAGTGAACGGAAGCCCTAGCGAAACTTTCGAATATGCCATAGGCACTATGCCCGAAAATTCAGCCGAGCCACTGGTATCACTTGCTGTATCGACAACAAACAATGCACCATCGATGTACTTAGCATTTACACCAAGATCAAAGCTTACCAAGTCGTTATCGAATAACTCGTAGTACAAGATGAAATCCGTTGCATCAAGCTCAATATCAGTATTGACCACAGTACTTTCTGTAAACAACTGATCATCAAATGTAAAGTTGGCATCAAGCGCAGTAGTGCCTGAATTATCTAGCGTAGTGTGATTTACCTTCACATTCGGTAAAAAAGGCACTGGGTGTTCAAAGGCAATATATAACGCCGTATTGGTTTCATCGTCAAAGTTGAAATCAGCAGTGTTGTTGCTATCTGCAAAACCGCCTTGCGTGTCGGTTTGCCAAACTTGAGCTCCAACATAAACGCCTGCGATAGTGTCTGCTTGAGATGAAACTGAAAATAATGCGCATCCCAATGCGGCAGCTATAAGACCTTTTTTCATTAATTATCCTTGATTAAGAAGTTCTGATATTTCAATTAAAGCAGCGTTTGCGCGAGAAATATAGTTAGCCATAACTAAAGAGTGATTAGCTAACATACCAAAGCCACTGCCATTTAAAATCATCGGACTGTAAACAGACTGTTGTGTTGCTTCCAGTTCGCGAATGATTTGCTGAAGACTAACTAATGCATTCTTATCTTCAAGCACATCGTTAAACTCAATTTCTACAGCTTTAAGAAAGTGTAGAAGAGCCCATGTTGCGCCACGCGCTTCATAAAAATTATCATCTAACTTCCACCAGCTTGTCTGTACAACGCGTTGACTGGTGCTAGGTGTAGATTGCTTCGCGTTAGCGTCTCCAGCTAAATCTGTATTAACTCTAGCAGATCCTACGCTGGCGCTTAATCTTTGTGAATAGCTACCCAACCGTTTTTCAACCTGCTTCAACCATTCTCGCAGGTTATCTGCTCGGGTATAGAACTGGCTGTCTGAATTACGTGTGTTTGCCAACTCGTCTCGGTACTTCTTAAGAAGTTCGATACCCTCAGCATAGCTAGATTCAGACGAAGGTAATGCCCAGCTTTTATGGTCCATATTGAATTTAGGGTGAGCTTTTGTCAGGTATGGGTTTTCAATTGATTGAGATTGAGAACGGCTGAAATCCTTACGCATAGAAAGCGCGAGGTCTCGCACCATCTCTAATGCTCCAAATTCCCAAGCTGGCATATTATCTAAAAAGACACCGGGGGGGATAACATCATTTGAAAGATAGCCACCAGGCTTATCTAGCAAAGTTTCTGACACATCAATCATAGTGGTAGTTAGTGTGTAACCCGCTATATTTGTAGGGTTCTCAACGGGTGAGTTCTGTTCCAAGCGCTTCCTGACATCGAATGTATCTGGAGATAAACTCCAATACCAACCAATTAACCAGAAAAGTAAAAAAATCACCACAGCGACAATCGCTATTCGTTTTGAGTTAATAGATTGTCTCATATAAACACCAACCTTCCTTTTAAATAACAAATAGCCGACGATGGTCAGCTATTTGAAACAACTAATATTATGTGAAAAATGCGAAACCTTTATGACGGTTATCGACATAACACCATCTTTTACTACGTTAACACAATATAAATTTATTTATGCTAATTATAAAGTATGATGCATGTTTGTATCATTTTGCTGCTTATAAGCAGCAGAGTTGCGATTTTTCAGCGCATATAGTGCAATACCGATAAGAATAATTGGCCAGAAAGCGCTAACGCCCATAATAAGTAGCGCTAGGAAGCCGGCGCCAAGCGCTAACAGAATCGTTCCAACAACACTTATTGCGACAACAAAGCCAACAACAGCAAGGGCAACCCCAATTAGCGAGAGCACGGCCATGTTTTCCCAAGGGCTAAGCAGTTCGTCAGACATGACAAGATGCATACCTAGCCAGCTATCTACAAGGCTACCCAAACAGTTAACCAGTACAATGGCAATAACCAGTGCAATTAGAAAGTTTTTCATTACACTAATCTCGGTAATAGGATAACGGCAGCCACGTAAGCCACTAGTGTGATGGGGGTTGCGATAAATAAACCCGCTACCGCCGCCGCTCTTACCCATACTGCATCGATATCAAAATAACGTGCAACACCTGCACACACACCTGAAATAATGCCAGAATCAAGGTCTCTATAAATTCGCTTCTGTGATGGTACTTTCATCATCTTCTCCAAAAATGTTTCTTTCGATATCTACAATATAAGTTGGCGGCGCCTAAGGTCGCTTAGGCGACCTTTTTCTTCTTAAGCTCTGCCAGCTCCTTTTCAATCGCTTCGTCTGCTTCCATTGCATCGAACTCAGCTTGTAATGATGTTGCTTCGCTCGACTTCGTTAAGTCATATGCATCCACTTGCGCTTCAAGATGGTCAATGCGCTGTTCGTAGCTTTCAAAACGCATCATTGCATCGTCAATTTTTCCTTCATGATCAGCTTGCTTCACTTTTAAGCGTGTTTGCGCTGAATTTTTGCGTTGAATTAAGGTTTTTTGCTTAGCTTTGGCTTCTGCCAACTTACTGTTCAGTCTTGCAGTATCGCCTTGAATCTTTTCGATGCTTTCTGCTAGTTGCGCTTCTTGCTCTTTAAGAGAGTCAAGTTTCGAAACATACTTCTGCTTTTCTATAAGCGCCGCTTTTGCCAAAGACTCTTTGTCATTGTTCATTGCGATCTGCGCTTTATGCTGCCAACTATCAACTTGTCTGTTTGCTGCTTCCATATGACGCGCTAGCGTTTTTTGCTGAGCAATAAAGCGCGCCGCGTCGGTGCGAACTTCAACCAGGGTTTCTTCCATTTCTTGAATAATCAAACGAATGATTTTTTCAGGATCTTCAGCTTTATCTAACATCGCGTTGATGTTTGCTTGAACAATATCGTTAATGCGTGAAAACATACCCATGATTCTTTCTCCGTTAAAAGTAGTGTTGTGGTTCCCAGCATTTATTCTTAAGTTCACACACTGCTGGTTACCGCTGACTGAGTTCTCCTCAACACTTTTAGTATTACAATGACCATGCCACTTATTTAAATCATTGATATATATTTGTTTTATTGAATTTTGAGCTTAAAACTGCTTTTTAACTTAACGTTTAGATACGATAAATTAGTGTATTTAACCAACCCTATTGTTAAATTGACCACTTCCGGTTTGACGGCATTTACACTGTGTCCTTATAAACTTATTTCATTACTAAACATGCATAAAAAAAGCGCCCGTAGGCGCTTTTATCGATGCTGATTGACGGTTAATCAGCGTCTTTATCTGTATCTTGGTTACCAGCTTCCGTTACAGCTAAGTCGGTAACACTTACTTTCCCGTTTCCACGTACCTCTTGAGGGCTCAACTCAAAATGATAGGTAGCGTTAGCCACTGCTTGGTACACATCAGACTTTATTTCTTGTGTAGTTGTAGTTACTGCATTTGAAACTACATGCGTCAAAAATGTTTGAAGCACTGACTCTTCTGCATTTGCTACACCGCTTGCCATGCTTGCTGTCAGTAAAGTTGCTGCGATTAGTGAAGTTTTCATGTTATCCCTCTAAATTTAGTCAGTGCAACAACACGTTGTCGTCGCGATACTTAGAGGATTGCGAGAGGTGTGCCAACTCCTTAAAAAGAATTTAAGCAGCTGATTTATATAAACTTAAAGAAAAGCCCGCAAAAATGCGAGCTTCGGATACAATTGAACAAATATTAAACTTTGGTCAAAAATACTAAGTTGTTAGCCTTTTTGACTATTGTACTCAGCAACTTCTTTTTGCGCGCTCTCTACGGCATCTAAGGCATTTAGAAGTAAATTAGGATCTGGATTTTTGCCTGTACCATTTTGGCTTAAGTATCTTCGCCAAATTCGTCCACCCGCTTGCCCTTGATAAAGGCCCAGAATGTGGCGAGCTGCATGCCATGGCTTAAAATAGGGATCCTCTTGGCGCTCAATGTACTGCTGCATTTGAAGTACTATTTCACGACGTGACAGACTTTGTGCTTTAGCGTCACCAAATATGTCTTTATCAACGGTAGACATGATATAGGGGTTTGCGTAAACCTCGCGGCCAACCATAACACCGTCAACGGTCTCTAGCTGTTGCTGGGTTTCGGCGAGTGTTTTAATACCACCGTTAATGCTAATTGATAATTCAGGGCGCGCCTGTTTTAGTCTGTGAACCCTAGGGTAATTTAAAGGCGGAATTTCTCGATTTTCTTTTGGGCTTAAACCTTGTAGCCATGCTTTTCTTGCATGAACAATAAAGGTGTCACAGCCTGCGTCTGCCACTATATCGATAAAACGAGCAAAGTCTTCATCTTCGTCCATGTCGTCAATACCAATACGGCATTTTACAGTTACGGGAATATCTACCACAGCTTGCATAGCCTTAACGCAGCTAGCTACCACTTCAGGTTGCGCCATCAAACAGGCACCGAAGCTACCGTTTTTTACTCTATCGCTTGGGCAGCCTACGTTTATGTTTACTTCATCGTAGCCGCGCTCTTGAGACAACTCGGCACACTTGGCCATATCAGACGGCTCACTTCCGCCTAGCTGAACAGCCACTGGATGCTCCTCTTGGTTGTAACCAAGGTAATCGCCTTTACCGTAAATAATCGCGCCTGTAGTGACCATTTCAGTGTAAAGCAGCGTGTGCTTAGACATTAATCGTAAAAAGTAGCGACAATGGCGGTCCGTCCAATCCAGCATAGGGGCAACAGAGAAGCGCCTGTCGATAGCAGGTCTAACATAATTCTCATTTAAAACTTTAATATCAGGCACTTACAGCAGTCCTCAAATAATCAGCAATGCCAAAAGCATTGGACTTTTCACGGTTTTTAGTCCCCATTAAGGGAACGCGGTGCCCAAATGGTGGAATAATTTTCCGCTTTGGCGCACCCTCTACAATGGGTCAAATAAGATGGCTAATATTAGCATAACTAAGGGAACGAGAAAAAATGGAGTTTCCTATACAGCAAGGGTTAGACAGAAGAAAAGTGGCATTATTACGTTTTCTAAAAGTAAAACATTCAATACTAAGTCAGCGGCTAACAAATGGGCGAAAGAAACCGCTCATAAGGTGGAAAATAATACAAAAGACGAGCCGTATTCCTACATCGATATCTCTTTAGGAGAGTTAATTCAAAATTATATTAAAGCCAAAGATGGCTCAGATAAGCCTTTAGGAAGAACGGCGCGATACAGTCTAAACCAACTATGCCGTTATCCTATCGCAAAGGTAATTGCTAGTAGATTGAATTCAAATGACATCGTTGACTTTTGTCTTGAGCGCAGAAAAAAGACTGCTTCACAGACAATATCTATAGATGTGAGCTGTTTAAGAAAGGTACTGCGAGTTGCAAAGTCAATGTTTCACGTAGCCGCTGATGACAGTGCCGTGATAAACGCATACCCCGCTCTTCACGATTTAAAGCTAATTGATAAGTCAAATAAACGTGACCGACGAGTCAGCGCTGATGAATATTCAGTGCTTCTCAGAGAGTTTCAAAAAATGTCTTATCACCACTGTAACGAGATCCCATACACAGATATGTTCATGATGTCTTTACTAACGTGTTGTCGTATTGGTGAACTTTGTGAGCTTAAATGGAAAGACTTGAATGTATAGCAACGCCATATTTTAGTGAGAAACCGGAAAAGTCCTAGCGGTTCACAAAACAACAATTCGATATTACCGCTTTTAGGGGAAAGCCTTTCTATCATCCTTGGACAACCTAAGTTCGAAGAGCGTATATTTCCATATAACCCTAGAAGCGTGACGGCTGGTTTTCGACGCGCTCGTAAGCGACTTGGAATAGTAGACTTACGATATCATGACCTGAGGCGAGAGAGCGTGTCACGAATGGTTGAGAAAGGTTTTAGCGTGTTAGAAATTGCTGTTTACACGGGTCACAGGGACATCGATATGATCGTAAAAATTTACAACGCTGCCCGAGCGGTGAATATTTCTAGATGAAAGTAACTTGGTCGAAGGCCTATTGAACAAACCATTGTTTCACCGTTGGTCTATTGATGGCTTTGAGTAACAACAAGCCTTAAATGCGACTGAAACAATTAGTAGTTCGCAACGTTATGAATTTCTTAAACACTGCATGTTTACGATGTATTAGATGCTTGTAGGGTTTAAAACAGAAGGGCATCCATATGGGGATGCCCTTAATACAAAATGCTAGCCCTCGATTCGCTTATCAATGAACAGTGTTCTGTAGTTTGAAGAAAAGCCGTATGTTTCGCCTTTGAACGTTACAAATTTGGTTTTATACTCGTTTCTGCCTTGTACCCAAGGGATCTGCCTTGATACGCCTCGATAAAACTGTCTGGACATGATCGTGTTCCACTCACCCTTGCCTTGATAAAAGACTACCCCATTATCAAGCTCTACCGTTATAAATTCACCGTTTTCAAAAGTCAATCGGCCTGCTGCAATGGTAACTCTGTGAGCATTTGGTTCTGACATGAAACTAGGCTTAAAGCCTAATGCTAAGCTCTCGATGGTATCTTCGCTGTCGATCTTCTTGAAGCCCTCTGAAATGACTATAGCTTGAATATACATCGGCGTTTTGCCTTCTACAAACTTGCTCTCATCTTTTAGCTTGCCTTCGAAAATAAGAAACGGATTTTTGAAGTTTTCATGTGTTAGATTGCCAAGATGTTCAAAGGTATAGCCCATTTCATCAAAGGTCTGTTCGATTGCGTCGGCTGTAATTTCAACGGCTACTTCGCGAGCTTGATTTTCATTCTCAATCTTCTGGCCGTTTACCTCTTTGGGCAACCAAATTTGACCGATATTGTCATAAGCCCCATCAAAGATAAAATTGACTACACGAAATGCAGCATCGAACCCTGCTGCCGCATATTGACCTTGTGCGCTAAATGGGTTGTCTGTAATGAGTGATGCGCCCACTAACCCAAATGCTGGTGCTTCAAATTCCCACTCGCTGGCTTGTTGTAAAAGCTCCTGACGGTATTCTTTTCTGTCATCGTAGTCCATAAGATGACGTGCAATATAGCGAACAGACTGTAGTTCCTGTTTGCCCTCTGGTGTCTTTTCAATAATCTCAGCAGGTGTTGCATTAGCTAGCGCATTATTCTGCGTAATTACCAATGGGTCTGTTTCTGTGCTTGCGCAACCCGACAGTGCAATTGCTGCTGCCAGTCCTACTGCGAGGTGTAGTTTGATTTTCATGTGTCTAATCCCTTATTCGTTAGTTGTTTTTTTAAGGGGGGATATATTCGCATTATCTGATATATTGTCAAAAAAAATTATTTGCTATCATGGAAAGACTAAAAAAGGTACAGAACTAGCTATTAAGCATGAAACACAAGTAAATTAAGCTCGCCAATGCTTTATTAAGCAGGTGTTTGAGGTCTTTCCGTGCATCGAAGCAAAGTTTCTAGTGAGAAAAAGATAAGAATTTTGAAGTGAATGGTTGAGATAATTATTTGGGAGAAGCTAACTTATTTACTTCAATTGGATTGGTTACAATCTAACCTTACACTTTTAGTGATTGAGTGAAGCAAAACCTGACAGGCCGCTATGAGCGTAAAGCGGACCTTGGCTAAAACCACTGCGTTGGTCCGTTTCAGATAAGAAGCGGGCATTTAGGTTTCTCAATTCAGACTAGCGCTTTGTACCAGATGCGGACTATTAAACTTAATAAGCTTTTCATTACAAAACGTAGCTATGACTGTTTCTATTATGATGTGTGAACGCCTTTTCCAGCAACGGTTTTGTTGTATAGATTTTCAAGTTCGAACCTTTCCACAATTCCAGCCAGTCTCTCTGTTTGATTCGATTTAATAGCGTAAATCTCTCTATTATTTAGTTCAGACTTACTTAAGGCGAACCATACATCAAATAGTATATTGACTACTGAATAGCCTAACAAAGAATAAAAATAATTAAAATTTGGAGACATGTTTTCTTGAGAATTCGAGTCAAGTTTTACCCCCATCCCAAATTTGATTAAGAATTGTGAACTATTGTTCACCGCGTGCCATGGCGCTGTTTTATAATTTTTTTGTGCGCTGGCCTTCATACTTTTTGACAGAGCCAACATTTCATCTTCAAAAATTTTAAAAAATCTCTCGCAGTAAATTTCGAAATCATCCATTGCTTTATTTACATAATTTATATCATTTTCTGGGAAGAAAAAATGATAAAGGTTGTGTTTGCTTTTTAGCTCGTATTGATGAAACGCAATACTGTCGAGTAGCTCAGATTCAAAAAAATCTTCTATATATTTTTTATGATCCATAAATTGACTGAAGCTTTGATTTTCTATCGCTATCGAGATAGAGCGAGCCGTCTGTTTCGAGGAATGAAAGCGGGCGACTGAAATCGTAAACGGTATTGCTATTGAAGAAACAAAAATTGGAAGCGCCAATTGATCAAGCACCATCTTGTAGTCTACGGGGTTTGGTATACAAAAGCACCAAAGTGGTATCGATAGAGAAATACCTAAAGTTAAAAAAAGAATTAATGGATACCAAAAAGCAGCATGATGATGCAAAGCAGCTTTTTCATCAATTTTTAATGGATTTTTTATAAAGGCCATTTTTGTTTTTCAAATGTTACGATTCTAATATCATACATGAAAGAGTCTGCAGAACCTATGTGATTGAAGACCTCAATATTTTGCTTGAACGGCAGCTTTTGGCACATAGCTTCCAGTCATATGAAGTTCAGATCTTTTCATCGATACTGTTAGACCAGATATGAGCTATTACATGTTAGGTATGGCTGTAGAGGTAGTAGATAATGAATAAGACCAGAAGTAACCCACCCATACTTTTCCCAAATTCAAAGGTTAACTGGCTCTGACGTGAACCAAGCTCTTTTGCTATTACTTGCTCACCGCTCCTTGATATAGCGTCTAAAGCGCTATCTAGCTTATTTTGTGCAGCATCTTTTTCGGCTTCGCAGCTGAATGTCACCTCTTCAGTTACGACGGCCAAAGTAGCTGAAAATGCATGTTTTGAAAAGCGGTAGTTACCTTGAGAAAAAGTGCGCTTTTCGTGTTGAACGTTGACTATAGCGTTAGCGCCGACCTCATACGCCATGCACTCCAAATCATCTCGCTTATCGTTAGGGTTTCTCGAAAACGCCGTAATCACATCAATAGTATGTTCGACCGATAATTTATTAGGTAATGACCTGTAGGTCTTAAAAGGTGTTAATTGTTTTCCTCGAATTACGGGCTGAATGTAAAGCGATTTCGCAGTCAATCCTTTAGGCGATGGAGTCGGGTCAAACGTTACCGTCGCGCCCTTTGCGATATAACGTTCATGACATTTGTCTTCAAGGAAACTTAGGTGGAAAAAATAATCTTCACCATCGATGCCTTTAATAAAGCCAAATTTTTTTTGGGCCACATAGCTTATGATATGACCTTTTTGCATATTGCTCATGTAAATCATCTTATATTAGAGTCGGGTAACATCACGCGCTTACTGTTACACGTATTCAATTGCAATATTAATATTGCATCTGGTGTTCATCTAAGCTGCTTGAACCTGATTACCCTGAGGAACATCAAGCGTCAACTTGTTTATAATACCAAATATTACTTTTGCGACGTTTTTGTAGTCATCACCTGAGGTTTCATAAAGGTTGATGTAATGGTTTTCTGTGACGCCGAAATCCCTTGTTACAATCGTGAGAACACGCGAATCAACTGGCAATTCACACTTTAACACTGTCGAGTATTTAAATTGATTGAGAAGCGTCAGAGTTTTTTTTCTTGTATTCAAATCGATTGCCATAAAATGTCCAAGTTTCGTTAGCCTCAAGTACTGAATCGACCAGACTTTACTAGACAGATTTTCGTTTGAATTCTTCTAGCTTTTCATAAGCCAGTGGAGGCATATTATTCGCTTCACCATGCTTGCGTCTAGAGTTATAAAACATTTCGATGTAATCGAATATGTCGGCTCTTGCATGTTCACGTGTTGTATAAATTTTTCTCTTTATTCGTCCTCGCTTAAGTAGTTGGAAGAAGTTCTCCGCGACGACATTGTCGTGGCAGTTCCCTGGACGGCTCATGCTGGCTTTTAGGTTGTGCTCAGTTAGGAAGTCGCTCCATTCATAGCCAGTGAATTGACTTCCCTGATCTGAATGTATAAGTACCTGCTTTTTGGGCTTTCGTCGCCACACCGCAGCTAGTAGCGCTTGAGTAACAAGCTCAGATTCCATGCGAGAACTCATCGACCAACCAACCACAGCGCGAGAGTATAAGCCTAAAACTACGGCAAGGTAGAGCCAGCCCTCATGAGTGCGGATGTAGGTAATGTCAGTGACCCAGTATCTGTTCGGTGTAGCTACCGTAAATTGTCTATCAAGCACGTTATCGGCAACAACAGTAGGCTTGCCGCTGAAGTGGCCTTTATGTTTTTTATAACCGACTTGTGCCTTTATACCTTCTAGCTTCATCAATTTAGCTACACGGTGCTTACTGCAAGCTTCGCCTAAATCCTTAAGGTCACTCGTGACTTTTCTGTACCCATAGACACAGTCACTTTCTAGCCAAGAATGCTTAATTAACCCCATCAGGCGCTCGTCTTCTAACTGTCGCTTTGATTTCGGCTTATCCACCCATGCATAAAAGCCACTTCGTTGTATTGAGAGCGCTTCACACATGAGTTTTATTGGGTAATTCTTGAGCCTGGCTTTTATGAACGCGTATTTTTCTTTGACTCGCCCGCGAAAAATACAGTGGCTTCCTTTAGGATATCGCGTTCCATTGTTACGCGTTTAAGCTCTTTTTCTAGCTGCTTAATTCGGTCGGATTGTTCTTGAGATTGCTTATGTTCTTCACTGTCTGGGCCGTAGGATTTTATCCAGTTATAAAGTGAACTGCTAGTCACTCCCAGCCTCTCAGACACACTTGCCACCGAATAACCTTGATCGGTGACTTGTTTAACGGCTTGTATCTTAAATTCTTCTGTAAATCGCTGAGACATCTTTTCTCCTTAGTACACATAATTATAAAGCAATTAAGTGTCTAGAGAAGTCTGGTCGATTCATTACTCGCTTATAAATGTTATTTAAAGCGCTTATCTTGCTATCTGCATCGATAATTTTTTGCTCTAATTCTTCGAACTCAGCATGTACGACACGCCCTATTCGACGTCCCAAGCTCCTTTTTATTTCTCTCTGTTTTTTGATAATTGCCCTTCTGTCCTCGCTAGATAAAACACTATCTTCAATCCATTTATTGTTTTCTATTTGGGTAATTTTACGGACATCGCTTGCCACAGCGTAACTTTCATTGACGAAAGCTAACTTTTGTTTAAGTGCGGACATCTTTACATTTGTGGATTTTTTGTAGAACAACTTATTCCATCCGATTGATTTTAAAGTCCAAGCGCCAATTACACCTTTTTTAGCAACGCCGCCGCAAGAGTATTTTAATACTAATATCAACACATAAGCAGGAACTAAAAATGAACATACTTATTACACTTACACAAGGCGCTATCAAAAACGGCTACATAAACCTAAGAGGTAACCTAGACAAATTTGAGAGTCGGTATATTGGCGCAAGTGGTGAGGATCAGCATGGACATATGTTGCTACTTGATATAGGTGATGGCGAAACCTTCGGTAGCGATGTGTGCAGTACGTATCACCGTTTTCTCAATAGGACTGCCCTAAAAGCACTTGTACAGAAATATGGGGTTAAAGCGGGAGACACAATATCTCTTGAAAAGCTGTCAACCAGTCATTGGTCAATTTCAAAAATGTAGTCATAACCCCAGCGGGCGGTGGGTTTGGTAACACCCGCAACCAGGCTTTAACCTTCACTCCCCGATACAATCGGTTCGAAGATATTGGCTTTTTACAAGGATATTAATGCGATTAGGGGTATTGATAGAGAGGTAAAATCCAAAAGTGACTGGCTGACAGCGGGAAAGACCGCGATATTCCGAGTGTCTTGTATTTGAAAAAGCCTCAGCAAGGGGGGCTATTAGTAAAAAAGTAAATATCATTGTTTGGACTTATTTTTATGCGATTTTTGTGTAATAGTTATAAGAATCAAGAACAAGGAAAGTTGACGAAATGGCTATAACAATAAAACACACCTTTTTTGCCTTTCTTTTTGCCTCTTGCACTGTATATGCAGAAAGAGTAGCAACTCCATCAAATGATTTTAGTGAGCACTTCAGTTCCAATGTTCCCGTTTCAGGCAACATTCTTGTTGGCGCAATGTATTCTAGTGCACTTACCAGCACAGGCTTTCTTCTAAACACTTCCCATGAAGTGAGTCACTTTTGCTTTAAAGTATCTTCAATAGACGGGGCATATGTATCCGAGAATGATTACGAGCTTCAGGCAGATATTGAACCAAACTCTCAAACCGTATCTTTAGAGTACCCTACAAAGTTTGAAGAAATTCTCTCTAGCTTTAATCAAAACCAGCTAGCACCGTTAGCTACGACTGGCAGTTGCGAAGACCAGCGCTACCAACACGTTTTGCTTTCATCTAGAGTGGAACCGCAGAAGAACTCTGACGTTCTCTTTATGATTAGTTCTGGAAGAAGTGAGGTTTTCATGCAATTAAAATCAAACGAAGGTACTAGGGTAAAGGCTACTTGCGCTAGAATTGAAGACGGTAAAAGAACGTCATTCGATACTATTTGTTCTGTCCCTGCACTGTCTCTAGTTGATGAAAACTACAATGTGCAAATAGTCAGAAGAAAAAATGGAAGAAGCCTCCCTGCAACTCAGTTCACACTTTTGAAGAATAAATGAAACTTTCAATAGAACGAGTTACAGCAATACTTTCTTTGCGAAATAAGCGACTCAACGTTGGTTATTTTCTAATTGCAACGATTGGAATTGTTGCGGTCATTATTCTACTAGGTGATAGAACGAATATTTATAGCGTAAAAGGGCACTCTCAAACGCTATCAATTAAAACGACGAGTTCTGATATCAATGAGTGGTATTTTGATTCAGGTACTCTAGTAGCAGAAGATCTTTTTCTAGAGCCAATAACTCTTTCCAGCGAAAGATATTTCACTTTTTCATCTAATACAGAACTTCGCATAACGGCTGTGAATAGTGCTGGGCAACATAGAGTCCTGATTTCAGCAAAGAGTTCAAAACACTCTGGGACTCTTGAAAGTAGCGACGCTAGCACCCCTCTCTCAGGTTACCTCGAACTACTTGTGACGCTATCTAAAGACCTTGTACTACCTTTTGAAGGTAGAGCGTTTTTGGGCGAGGATGTAGGGCGCGATGTAGATTCTCTTTTGCTTGATGGAGAGGTAAATATACTTGAAAGCCGTTTTATGTCATCGGGAAGATATCAAGGCGAAACTTACACCTTAGACACTGGTGACAGAGCAACAATCGTAGACTTGAACAATGAATATATTTCAAAAGGATTTCTTCGCTTTACTGATGAAAACGCCTTTTACTTTTCGGTTGTATCAGAGGGCGATGGAGTACGAGTAACTCGATTCGGCAACGAAGACCTACTTTTAACACCTTCAATTTGGAGTCGAGTAACCAAAGATCCTGTTGTTGCTGCTATTACATCACTATTTGCATTAATGTTTTTACTTCTAGAATTCATTCTTCTTTTAAAGCAGACAATCAAAAATAAAGATTAACTATGAATAAACTCTCATACATTGCCCTTCTATTTCTTTTTTTTATTTCTCCAAGTTACGCAAATAACTTCACCCAAGTTTACATTGAAGGGGATGATATAGGACAAGGTTTCTTAATTAAAAGGCTTAACCTTTGTTACTTTATTTCACCGCTACATGTAATTGAAAACAGTGTATTTCTAACGGTGAAAGGAAGCGACGAACTTCGCTCGTTAGGAGATGGACAGATGCTTCAGCCGTTCGGCTATGATTTATCGGTTGGCCATGTATCAGGCTCTCTTGCTAACCAATGTGGAGTAGATTACAACGCAATATCGGTTAAACAGTCGGATATAGAGAAAGCAAAAGCTGTAATTGTCTCTACAGTAAATAGTGACGGCTTACCCTCAAATATGAGTGCTACTGTTCAAGAAACAGGCTTGATCTACTTAAATATCAAGCCACAAGCAAAAGAAAGAACGTTTTTTAAAGGGATGAGTGGAAGCTTAGTCTTCTCGGGAGGTGTCCCTGTAGGAATGCTCCAATCTATAGATAATAAAACAGGCTTGGGCAAAGTTCTTAGAATGGATCGACTATTTGAGACTGTTTCTCCATTTTTTTCTACTGATGTCGTAGTTCCTCTAGTTAACGAAGTTGCACCGACTAAAGAATCAAATTTAAATTTCATTGTGAGTTATTGGAATATGCCTCCAACAATGAGCCAAAAGTCTATAAAACTCATCAATGATGGGGATAATTCGACTTACTATGAAACTAGTTTAAATGGAGATATCGCCGAGATTGATTTTACGTTACCCAATTATAATAACGTTAAAGAGCTAAAACTCAGTCTTCCTAATGATAGTGGAATAAAAGATGTTGAAGTGCTTACCTCTAAAAAATCGAAGGGAAAAAGGGGGTGGGTTTCAACTTCCAGCAGCACGATACTGCCGAATCAAAGCGAAGTAATTATTGAACTGGGAAGTATTAAAGCCCGCCGTTTAAAACTAAAAATCTATTCTAGCTGGAATAAAAACGGGCTTATTAAAATTTCTGAAGCGAGTATATTTTAAAAGATACTTATCGTGGCGGGGAACTGCTGCTTTTCGCAAGTTATGGTTCCTTCATACACTAGGCTATCTCCTAATTTAAATTCGCCTTGACAGTAAATTGTCTCTAAAAAAAGATTCAATCCAGATATAGTAGAAACTCTATAACTTGAATGTTTATGCGAGTTGTTTTTAAAAACGCCTTTGTCCTTGTTATAGTCACTTATGCGAACCATTAACCTCCCACCAAAATCGTCGTAGACTTTTTTAGCATTTTCGTTTTCTGGAGTTTCGGAAAAAGAAACTACGAAGCTATCAATCTCACTAAACTTATTTCTTATAGTCAACGCTACTACAGACTCGTCTGACGCATTTACTCCGGCAGAGAAAGCAAGTTCTCTCATTGCTAAGTCCTCTGAGTTTTGCATTGTGTCAATTGCAGCAAGCCTTAGTGCAGGGTCAGCACTTTGAATTAGTGCTTTAAGTTCATTTATTTCCGCAGCTCTTTTTTTAATTTCTTCGATTGAATTAGCTGATACTGAAGTTGCAGTAGCTGAAAGCAGTGCTGTTGCAGCGAGGGTTCCCATGATTTTTCTTAGCATTATTTTTCGTCCTTTGAGTAAATTAAGTGCCTCATTAAGTTAACGATTTTCAATGTATTTTACAAATACCTTTATGTCTAAACTTAACAACAAAATGAATAGGTAATTCTTGATATTGATTATTAGATGAAGATTTTTAGTAGGTTGTAGACTTCGATGCTTAAGATGGGTCAATTACTTAAAAAAGCCTCCTAGCAGGAGGCTATTAAATTCAGCGTGTAAGCTTTCGCCATCGCGCTTTACACGCAATCATCCACGTCTCAGAATCGATACCGAAAATACTTTCAACATCATCAGAAAAATGCCTCAAAAAGTCGGTTATCTCTTGATGGTAGGAAAGCAGTAGACAAAGCGCTTCTTTTCCTTGGCGGTATTTACCACCTCCGTCCTCTATTTCCTGCTTAAGAGAATTACTGATTGATATCCCCAACCATTTGCCGACATTATCGCGATGTAAATAAATGTATCGCTGGTAGTCCAACACAATGCCAGGTGGTTCAGCATTCACATTCGCTAATAATAGGATTGTTGAGTCATCTCCTTTAAATGGCGACCTAGAGCGTCGCTGATATTTCCTGATGATAGTTAGTTTTTTGTCTTGCACTTTGTTGCTCCTGTTTTGTCCTTGGAAGTAACTAGGCTCCTAGATGGGAAACTCCTCTCTTTCTTCAGTATGAAAGTCCAACTTCATCTGTTTTGAGAAAAAATCTAAATCGTCTTCTGTCCACTCGGCATAAAGCTCAGGTTCGCTCAACACAACGCCGATGAGTTCACGTATCACGGGAAAGTACGCAGGATTCGAAACAATGTGATTTTGCAAAATGATATTCATAATAACGTCTTCGATGTGCTGATTGTTTCTGTATTGACTTCCATCGAACTCATCTCGATAAGCCATAAATGCATTTGCCATGTTGTTGAAAATTTCGGATACGATCGCGGAGCATAGGTATGTGTTTGTAGTCATGAATTTTCCTTTTTTGTTGTTATTCATAATTACTTAGTCTCTCTATTAGAAAAATTTCCCTATTCCTGACTAATTAAAAGATAAGACTAATCAGGAAAGGAAATAAGACATGACGCATCTATCAGTTGTCGAACAGCCAAAGCATTGCATCTCAGATGATGAGGACTACATTGCTTTATACGAGAGCGAAGGCTCGTATATCTATTACGTGAAAAATTATGCAGTGCAAACTGAGTTTCTGCTGCTAAGCATGGATTTGATGATGGCTTTGGAGGAAAGGTACAGAGCAGTAGCGGGCGTTTATTTCACACCAAACTTTTCAGTTCTGAAACGTTTTGAGTCAGAAGTCACACATCACTTACTTACAAGTGCACAATTGCCTCACTTTCATTACTTGTTCAACTGTAGTGTTTCAAAGTTCATCAAAAGACTTTGAACTACTGAAGCCAGCTTTTCGCTGGCTTTATTTATACCTAACAGGCAAGGGCAAAGCCTTCGTCCCCATCGTTATTCCATTCATAAGCGCTGCGATGAATTCCGACAAAACTCAATAGTTCAACTTCAAACAACAACATCCTAGCTCCTAACTAATAGCCACCAAACTTAATTTTCAAACAATTTTTTGATTTTAAGGCGTTTTGTGTATGCCTAATCGCTAACATTTACCAAGAAGTAAGTTTTGAGAATGTCTTCGCTCACATCCCAGATTATTTTCAAAAAAGCGCAAATGAGGTTGTGTTTATTTCTCGCTTTTCCAAATACACTTTTAACTGTCAGAACAAAATGAGGCTGTACTCGATGGTAACCACTTTATTTTCATTACTGGTTCAACAATTCGACAAAGAGTATGTTCAACCAAGTGATATTTCTAACTGGTTTTCAGCTAAACCCGCTTCGAAGAAGCTTCTTACAGATCTGGCAAAGTATTTCGCACGATCTCAGGAATTGGATTGTGATATTTCGTTGATGCAAGTGGCTAAGGATTTAGTCGCAAGCAAGTCAGCCAAACTGAGTACCCAAAAAAACATGCAAGATAACAGTCTTCACCAACAGTCTGTGGATACGCTTAACGCGTCAATGTCGAAACTCCAACTAGCCACCTTTTTCTTTCAGCAATTAGGCAATCGCGCGGTTGTTCCATTTGCTGAAGCTGCTCAACTTTTTCAAATTTCCTCTGGTTCGGCGGAAGCAAAGCTGAAAAGCGGAGCTTATAAAGAACTGTGCTACATGGAAGTAGAGAAAGAAAATCGCAAGTCTCGTCCCTTGGTAAGCGTGTTAGATCTAGCTGACTACTTTTACAAAAAAAGGGAGGTAGTGGTTCTTGGAGATGTGCCTCAAGATTAGCATGACGCTTAACGGGAGTGGAACACTGGGAACAGGGCTTTTAGAAAGAAAGCAAAAGCTGAGAACAAAACTCCTCTGCTATTTGGGCGGTGAACCGCTTTTCACCACCCATCCATTAAGCTACTTCTTAATTCGACGGAATATCAGTGGTAAAGCACCTAGTAGCAAGAAAATTGCTGAAGGCTCACTCACGCTAACTTGATTTCTTTCGGAGATGGCACGCACTAAAGCCGTTCCTTGTGTAGAGCGCGTATAGTATTGAGAGAACTCGTCGTTCAAAGCAATCGACTGTCCAAATTCCCGAGGTGGGTTTGAATTAGTAATTTTATCTAACAGGTACGCTGAACGGACTGTAACCGTCCACGGCACAAGGCTAGTTGACGGCGCTTTTTTATAAAACCAAGCAGAAGACCAAGTATTTGAATCTCCAACACAGTCCAACGAAGTATCACTTTCAAAACAACTTGTGCCTGTTACACCAAATAATTCCGAAAAGCTACTATATAGTGCCTCTCCTTCAGCGTAAGCCCAAGAGTGACCGCCATCTTGATATACCTCTCCCAAGGATTTACCGAAATGACCGCTTAAAAGTGACTCTACTTCACCATATAGAGCAACTCTCCAACCAGTTGAGTGATACTCATCGCGAGCTTCGGCAAGATACATATTTACTGTCTCATCCCATTGAAGCCATTCAAGACCTTGTGAGTAATCAGTGACTATGTTGGTTTGAGTGTCTAGCGAAAGACTTCCATGCGTAATAATCGCGGAGTTACTAAAGAAAGGGGTTATACTTAATGCTGCTATTAATGCGCTTTTTTTAATCATTTTTATGACTTCCTTGATTTTTATCTTTTCGCTCCAAAAAAGCGAATGCGCACTAATGCAAATAAAAGGCCATTCTCAATAATATGACTATACCTCCTGCTACTTATGAAGAAGGTATTTTTCAACCATTTTGAAATAAACAATATGTAAATAAAACAGACACTTAAATGTATACTAATTAAACAGCGAGGGAGGGTACTCCCCCCTCGAACTGTAATTAATCCTCTTCGTTCTCGTCGCCCCGATATTCATCGTTATTTGGATTCAATTGGTCAGCATGATTGTCCAAGCTATCCCAATAAGCATCGTTGTTTGGGTTCATGCTGTCGCTTCTGTCGTCATTCGATGTTCTACTCATTATTTTTTACCTCTGTTTTGTTGAATTTGCTTTCCACGGTGGCCCATCGCTTGGTCGTACTGCTTGTTTGTTCCAGATGTACCTTTATTGCGATTGGTCATGTTCGCTGAGTTGTCTGTAGGTTTGATCTTTGACATTAGAGCTTCTCCTTATTTGTTGCTCGACGTGTATTCTGCTTTAATATAATCATCAAAAAAGGGACATTTGAGTGAAATTATTTAATCGAGAACTAGATAAGGGGTTACTGTTCAACCAGTTTCAGGGAAAGACTTTAAGAGCAATTAATTCAATTAAGTCAGAATCAGATTTTTTAGTAAAAGTTGCCCAAAAAACGAAACGAAATAAAAGTATCACCCACGACCTTCAAATTTTCAGAGACTTTCGTGCTGATAAGCTTGATCCAGAAAAACTACAATCTTATCTGGATTTTGAGTTTCCCTCAGGCTATCCAGGCTACAATAGTAGTAACGATGACATTATTGGAGGTTGGCACCACGTTCAGAGTGCGGTCTTCATGCTAAGTCATGCCAGCGATAAACCTGATCGCTTGTCTACTTTCTGGGACTTTATTACCGCTCACTGCATATTGGAACGTGAGCAAGTATTATTAGTACGTTCTACTAAAGATATTGTATTGGCCGAAGAGTTTCTTAAACGATGGCTGTATATAGATGATACTGGCCTAGTATTCAAAGATTCAAACTTCAGTGTTACATATGCAATTAACATGATTATGTTTTGGAGCGCTTGTTTCGAACTTTTTCTAGAATTGGAGTATGAGTCGGATGAACACTCTATAATGGGACACTTACTTCCATCTTGGTCTCTTACGGAAAAAGGGAAATATTTTAACTCAAGCAACGAGAGATTGGTTGAAGTAGTCAAGAGTAATTGGGCAAAGAAGCATTACAAAGTTGATAAAATAACTAATACACAATTTTATCGTGATATTTTGGTCAAGCAATACCACGACGAAACACTCGATACATCGAAAATATTTACATGCAAAGAGGATTTAATAGACCCAAACACAGACGCTATTAAAAAAAGATTTCAGCGGATAGGTAAAAGACAATTGTTTACCCTTGATCAGTTTAGAGCAGACATAGCAATTCTAAATAATTCATTTGCTGATACAGAAGAGCAACTTCCAATAGTTATTCCTTTTTTGCTTACTAACCTATTCACACTTTACCAAACGGATTTAATTAAAGCTGGGTGTAGTTTTGAGTCTATCGTAAACAACTTTGCTAGGTACCCCTCGCTAAAATCAAAAATTCGTAACCGCTACGATCATTTTCTTGTTTCGGGAGAGTTACGCCCCTAGTTGCCTACACTATAGAGTGGAATAGTATTTCGTTGTATTCATCGAAGGTTTTAGTAACATGGGTTTGCGAGACTTTCGCACTAACGCGGGGACTAATAGGTGGAATTACATTAAGGGAACGTTGCTTTAAACCCTGTACTTAAAGGGCTAGAGAAGAGCTGCTTGCCCAATCCAGCATTGGAGCGACAGAGAATCTTCGGTCAAGAGTTTGAACAGTAGTATTCAATTTAAGCCCATGTTTTGTATAGATAATATTTAACTTTTTAGAGTAAATGCCAAATGCGGTATTTATCCCTTTAATTCCTTATTTTCACTGCATCGGGGTCCAAAAAGAGCCTTTTGGGGGCCCGAATTTTTAGGCGGAAAATAAGATGGCGTAATATAGCATTACTAAGACGACGAGAAAAAATATCAATGTCTATCGCGTGAGAGTAAGAAACAAAGAGTCGGGGGTTATTACTTTTTCAATTACATTGAAGCTGCCTTCATGTTCATTAAAAGCCGATGTTCACAAAAAGCGAACACATAAAAAATGAACGAATATTGCATTCTTGCGGTTGCCGCACCCCTTAGATATCGAGCTAGCGCTGTCTACAAAATCCTACTAGTTAACGCCTTAACATTTTCTTAGATTCGAAGCGCTGCCTCACCCTCACTTAATAGTGCTTTTAGTATCCTTGCACTATTAAATTATTAACAACCCTCTGAAAAATTTGCTTTTTTTAGATAGGTATTTACCACTATTATGCTTTTAGCGTATTTCAAAATGAGCAATTAGCGGCTATTGTATAAGGTAATAACCGTAATTATCAGCACAATTAAAAATGTGATCGCAGAATACTCGCTATTAAAAGCAAAAGTACTGCACCTCCCGGAGACATTTTATGGCGGACATGAAGCCGAAGGATCAGCACGCGCAAGACGTTTCTAAAACAGAAAGCGCTCCTCAACCCGCTGATGAGCTTGCTCAACTTAGAGAAATATTATTTGGCCAAACGAACCGTGCTTTTCGCGCAGATCTTTCTGCTCTAGAGTCGCGTGTAAATGACAGCTTCGCTAAATTGAACACACACCTTGATAGTCAGTTTAACGACATACGCAAACTTATTGATGACCAGATCACGGAATTATCTAATCAGCTAGCCAGCGCTAATGACAATAACAGTAACGTGCAAGAACAGCTTCAGCACACGACTGACAAACTGCAAAGCGAGTTAGAGATTGCTGAAACAGCTGCTAAAAACGATAACGACGCGCTAGAAGCTCATGTTGTGAAAGAACTAGAATCACTAGACAACCTATTTAGCAAACGTCATCAAGAGTTGTTAGAAAAGCTACAGCAGGTTACTAGCGAACTTTCAGAAAGTAAAACTGACAGAAAAACACTGGCAAACTTACTTTCAACCATGGCAACCAACCTCGCTACCGACCATTAATTAATGAGTGACAAGGTGCCGCCGTCTGAATTGCAGGACAACTCTCTTGAGAAAGTCAGAGAGCTGCTTATTGGACGGGATGACAAGTTCACTCAGGAAAAATTGCAGCGCGATGCCAAAGGCATCGTGACTAATGTTGTCTCCGAAGCGCTACTTGATCGAGAAACAAAAGATGGCTCGGTAAATAAGGTATTAGTTCCCCTTGTTGAAAAGTCGCTGCACCGTTCTATAGAAGCCAATAGCGAAAAGATCGTCGGCACACTTTACCCATTAGTCGGCACGCTGGTAAGAAAGGCAGTGTCTTCATTTCTTGTAGAATTTGTCGAGCGCACAAACGCGCTAATTGAAAACAGCTTCAGCCCTAAAAGTGTATCCTGGCGTTTTAAAGCGTGGCAATCAGGAATTAAATATTCCGAATACGTTGCATCGCAAATTTATCAGTACCAAGTTCAGCAACTTCTTGTCATACATCGAGAAACCGGCACCCTACTCCATAGTATTTCATCAGACCCTGAAAAAGAGAAAGATGCCGACCTGATTTCATCGATGTTAGTGGCTATCAATGACTTCGTAGCAGATGCGTTTGGCGTCACCGCCACCGAATCAGACAACGAGCTGGGTGAGATAAAAACAGAAGATTTTACGCTACTGATAAAAATTGGTCCGCAAGCACTGCTGGTTGCTGCAGTTACTGGAAGTATTCCTCCTGAAGTACGGGGTAAGCTTCAGCAGGCTTTGGAGGAATTTCATCAGTTTTACCAACAACCTTTAATTAATTATGAAGGCGACAATGCCCCGTTTGAGGGTTGTGAGACTATTCTTGCAGATTGCTTAGTCAGTGAGAGAAAGGAAGGCGAAGGTAAAAAGTCAAAACGTATGATAGGCGCTGCAGTGCTAATTGTAATTTTTACTGCACTTGCAGTACTGTCGTTTACGCGCTTGTCACTCAGTATTTTAAAAAGTGATTTGCACGAGCTTACTCCTCCGCCGGGTATCATAGTTACAGACACATATGTTTCTAATGGAAAGGTTTACGCTAAAGTACTCCGAGATCCCGTAGCTACCAACATCGAACAATGGTTTAATGACAGTGACATTGATGCTGACAAGATCACCATTATTGAAGAGCCATTTGTGTCTTTAAAACCCGGTGTGGTCGAACGCAAACTTGAAAGTCTTGTTATGGATTATCCACTGAGCGAATCAGAAAGCATTTCAATTGAAAAAGATGATAATCATCGCTTTGTGATATCGGGCACAGTGTTTACTCCCACGGCAATCAACCTAACTAAGCAAATAGATGCGATCCCGGGTATTTCAGCGATTGCGGTTGATACAGATACACTTAATGTACAAGCAGCTTATGAAGTTGATGATGCAGCACTTCAAAAAGCCGCGTTAAATCGACTAGTGAACAAGGTTTCTTCACAAAGTGTACTTTTTGCTACTAACCAAGAAGCGCTTTCTGAAGTACAGTTAGCAAAACTAGAGGCGCTGGCAAACGACATAAAACAATTATTAACCCTTGCAGACAACGCAAGCACTGTTGTTAGTATTGTTGTGATGGGCGCCAGTGACAATTCAGGGTCAAGCGCTCGCAACCGCGCCTTGAGCCAAAAAAGAGCAGAGAACGTTGTGAATTCATTAATTTCACTTGGCATTGAAAGTGATATCCTTATACCTGTAAGTTTAGGTGAGCTTCCGTTGCAGAAAGCATCAATGGGGCGTTCAGTTATGTTAAATGTTTTAATATCCAGTGAGCAATAGTAAGGAAACTTTGCGGTGATACAGAAAAAAGTTTGTATTTTAGGCCCCACTGGTGTTGGCAAGACAAGCCTAGTAAAACAATTCGTTGAAGGTATTTTTTCTGAAAAGTACAAGACAACCATTGGCGTAAAAATCGACAAAAAGCAAGTCAATAAGGAAGGACGAGGTGTTCAGCTTCTACTTTGGGACTTAGAGGGTATCGACAGATACTGTGGGTTTAATCCCCGCTACCTTCGCGGCGCCAGTGCTTATATTATCGTGGTTGACCAAACTCGCTCTCAATCCTTACTTGAGGGCATAGAAATTCTTGAGCTCGCCCGAGAGCACTACCCTGACATTCCCGCCTTTTTCGTGGTGAATAAAACTGATCTACCTACCAGTTGGCATTGGAGTGAGGAGGAGTTGGATAATTACGCACAGAGGTTTGCATCACTTACCAAAACAAGTGCGAAAACTGGTGAAAATGTAGAAAACTTATTCAATACAATTGCATTTTGGTAGGAGAAAGACATGGATATCCATTTACTGAATGCGTTGGGCATTACTAACTGCGCGTTGTTTAAGTGCAATTCTGAAACCGAGATTGACTGTTTAACACCGGAAATTCCATGGTTAGCTAACGTTGTTTCGCTTGACGAAAACAACAAACTGCAAAAGAAGTATATCTCCTCTCTCTTTTTAGATGACTTTTTTATTGACGCCGATGAGGTTTGGAAAGGTAATACCTCGCTTACGCTATCTTCGGGCTTTTGGACAGAGCAATGCGATCAGCAGGTTTTGCGCCTTGAAGCATTGGCTATAAATAGTGGCTCAGGCTCTCGGTATCTCGTTCTTAAAAATGTTGAAGAGCAATTTGACGAAAAGCAACAAACGCTGCAAGCAGCCCGTGAACTATTGTTAAGCCACCATGAAATTGTAGGGCAGCACGAATACATTAGGCACAAATTGAACAATGTATTGCGCAAAAATACCCGATTACAACAGCTAGTCCCCCCAATACAACAAGCTATACATAATCTAGAAACGGGCGTTGTTATTCTAGACAATGCAGGCGCCTTAGTTCTCGATAATAACGCTTCACACAGACTTCTACTTTGTAATAGCACCACACCGAGTTCTATCCGTATCAGCGAGCTGATAAAAGACATCGATGCGCCATCTACTTTTCTACCGGCATTAGTAAAGCGCAAAGCGCCATGGCAAGGTGAAGTATATTGGCAGCCGGTTGACGATTATAAAGTCTGGCTTCAGGTTACCATTCATCCAGTGTTGCAAGACGATGAGCTCACGCACTGGGTATATCTATTTACCGACATCACGCACATACACAACAAAGAAAAAAGTATACTTACTGCCAGCGGCATGGATTCGTTAACTAAAGTTGCCAACCGCAATTCGTTTACCAGCACGGTAAGGCGGCTGGTACAGGAAGATACCCCTTTTAAGTTATTTATCATTGATATTTGCGGTTTCAAAAAGATTAATGAGATGCTGAGCTACCAATCTGGGGATGAGATTTTAAAGTCATTTGCTTTACGGCTACAAACCTTCGTTGGTAACAGCGGATTCACTGCAAGAATCGGCAGTAACGAGTTTGCCCTCGTAAAACGAATAGATACTTTTAAAGATGTAAGCACTACCGAGTATGCTAGACAGCTTGTAACTAAGCTCACTCAGCCCTACACCGTAATTAACGGCAACGAGCCCAACCTAGGTGTTAATATTGGTGAGGCGAGTTTTCCACAGGACAGCTTTTCATCAGAAACGCTGTTGCAATGTTCAGATATTGCACTTCAAGCCGCTAAATATCAGGGAAGGAACATCGCCCTCGCTTACAGCGAGGAACTTCACGAGCAGCATCGTGCCATTAATGAGCTTGAAACGAAGCTTCGCGGTGCCATAAAAAATAGCGAGCTAAAACTCTTCTTACAGCCCATCGTCGACCTCTCTTCAGGGAAGATAGTAAAATGTGAAGCGCTAGCAAGATGGATAACACCTGAAGGAAAATTTATCTCACCGGAAGTATTCATTCCGTTAGCAGAAAAAAGCGAACTCATCTTCCCCTTTGGTGAGTGGCTTATTAATGAAGCCTGTAATGTTATTGAGGCGCTAAAAGCATCGAAATTAGATATTAGATTGGCTATTAATATATCCGGTCGCCAAGTATCAGATTTAGCGTTACTTAATCAAATTAAGAATGCATTAGAAGATCACCAGCTTCCCGGCTCCAATTTATCTATCGAATTAACAGAAAGCGTGTTTGTTGAGAGTTTAGACACTGTGTCTGTCTTGCTTAACGAGCTTAGGGCTATGGGTATTACTGTATCGATAGACGATTTCGGTACAGGTTTTAGCTCGCTAGTATACTTGAAAAAATTGCCTATTGATGAGCTTAAGATTGACCGCTCTTTCGTAAGTGAATTAGAGAAAAATACCGATGACCAAGCAATTGTGCAGGCTATTCTCGGGCTTGCGCATAATTTAAATATCAAAATTATCGCCGAAGGCATTGAGACTCAACAGCAGCAGCAATTTTTACAAAATCATCAGTGCGCTTACGGTCAAGGGTATTTATATCAACGACCCGTTGCGATTGATGAATTCATCTCGCTTGCGCAAAAGTTAAAGTAATTACAGTCTTTTAGGCAATAATGATACAGAAAGCCGGAACATGTTCCGGCTTTTTAATGTACTTTTGAGTTTAAATGAGCACGCTTAGATTAAGCCCATATGTCCCGCATGGAACTCTAAATGCTCTTCAATAAACGATGCGATGAAGAAGTAACTGTGGTCGTAACCTTCGTGCATATTCAGCGTAAGTTGCGTATCGGATTGTTGAGCAGCATGTACCAGAGACTGAGGCTTTAGCTGTTCGTGCAAGAACTCATCTTTTGTGCCCTGCTCTACCAACAAAGGCACGCTATGGGTTTTGCTTGCTAACAGCAAAGATGCATCGTAGTCCTTCCACGTTGTCTTGTCTTCGCCTAGGTATCTGCCTAATGCTTTTTCTCCCCATGCGCAATCTGAGGGGTTCGAAATAGGGCTAAATGCTGATACTGAAACAAATTTGTTTGGGTTACGCATGCCGATAACAAGCGCACCGTGTCCGCCCATAGAATGTCCGCTAATCGCCCGCTCTTTAGTCACAGGGAATTCGCTTTCGATAAGCGCCGGCAGTTCATCAACAATGTAGCTATACATATTGTAGTGTTTATCCCACGGTGCTTGTGTTGCGTCCACATAAAAGCCTGCTCCTAAACCGAAATCATAAGACCCTTCTTCATCGTCTGGCACCCCTTCACCACGAGGCGATGTATCAGGCGCAACAATAGCCATGCCTAGTTCCGCTGCCAGTTTCATTGCACCGGCTTTCTGCATAAAATTTTGGTCGGTACAAGTTAGGCCTGACAACCAATATAGAACCGGAACCGGTTTCTCTTTCGAGGCAAATGGGGGAAGAAAGATTGCGAAAGTCATGTCGCATTGTGTGGTTTCAGATTTGTGGGTATAGCGCAAATGCTGTCCCCCAAATGCTTTATTTTCGCCAATAAGCTCCATTTCAGCTCCTTAAATTCATAAATTTGCACCTTTATTGGGGAATCAGTAAAGGCTCTATCGGATTTTAGATCAAGTTCGTTTACACTAAGCGCCTAATTTTTGAGGTAAGTACAATGGTAAAAGCCCTGTTGCATCATATTGTTGGCACTATTTCGGTTATCTGCTATTTCCTGAATACAGTTTTGTGGTCAACGCCTATATTCATACTCGCGATTTTTAAGTTAATCCCTTTTGCCCCATGGCGTCGCTTCATCTCCTATTTGCTTGACGCATGTGCCACTGCGTGGATTGGTGTCAATAACCTCAATCAGCGCATTAGTGGGCGTACCAAGTGGCAAGTAAACGGACTTGAAAAACTTACTCGAGACGATTGGTATCTCGTTATTGCTAATCATCAATCTTGGGTCGATATCTTAGTTCTTCAACGTGTATTCAACCGAAAGATCCCTTTTCTAAAGTTTTTCCTTAAAAAGGAATTGATCTATGTGCCGATACTAGGCCTTGCTTGGTGGGCGCTAGACTTTCCATTTATGCGCCGATATTCAAAATCTTTCTTGGCTAAAAACCCACATCTTAAGGGTAAAGATATGGAAACCACGCGCAAAGCGTGCGAGAAGTTTCGCAATAAACCCGTCAGCATTATGAACTTCGTAGAGGGCACACGCTTTACGCAAGCAAAGCATGAAAAACAAGCTTCGCCGTTCGCTCACTTACTAAAGCCCAAGGCTGGCGGAGTGGCTTTTGTGTTATCAGCTATGGGGGAACATTTGCATAAGCTTATTGACGTAACCATAGACTACCCTAACGGCGTTCCTTCTTTTTGGGACTTCGTGAGCGGTAAAGTTCGCGACATCCGCGTAAATATAAAGGTTATGCCTATTAAAGACATTATGGAAAATGGCGTATTCAACGATAGTTACTTTGACGACCCACAAGTTCGCGCCCGTTTTCAAACATGGCTAAATGAACAATGGCACGCCAAAGATCAGCTTTTAAATTCACTTAACGCAACTCAGAAACCATTATGATCCGTGTAGTACTTGCGCCTTTTATCTTTGTTTTGCACACCACACTGCAAATTCTCAACCTCGCTCTATGGGGCGGACTAATTATTCTACTTGGCTTGGTAAAACTGCTGTTACCAAATGGAAAAATACGGACTACATGGAACAAAGTAATGCATGCGCTTATGTTTAGCTTTGGCCGTATTAGCGTGATATTGATTAGGTTGTTCAATAAGGTTGATATTGAGTGTTCGGTTCACGGTGAGCTTTCAAAGAACAGTTGGTATTTGATTATCGCTAACCACCTTAGTTATTTGGATATCATCCTGCTCATTGAGTTCGCCACACACCGCATTCCCGCGCCCAAGTTCTTCCTTAAAAAAGAGCTGATATGGCTACCGTTTGTAGGGCTTGGAGCATGGGCTCTTGATATGCCGTTTATGCATAGATACACCCGTGCGTACCTTGAAAAACATCCAGACAAAAAAGGCAAAGATCTAGAGACCACTAAAGCGTACTGTGAGAAGTTCAGAACGGTTCCGACTACTGTCATTAACTTTGTTGAAGGTACTCGCTTCACCACACAAAAACACTTGTCTAAGCAAAGTCCGTACGAGAATCTACTTCCGCCAAAAGCCGGCGGCGTATCCTTCACGCTATCTGCTATGGGCGAGCTATTTACCAACGTGTTAGATATCTCGTTGCTTTATCCAGAAAACAAGCGCCACCCAATGATGGCAATGTTAAGCGGTCAAATGACAAAAATCGTCATTGACGTAAATGTTACACCCGTTCCCGAGTTACAACAGGAATCAGAACGCACTGAGTCTGAGTTTCGTCTCTATTTTCAAAACTGGTTAAATGGTCTGTGGGAAAATAAAGACAACCGTATTAAGAAACTGTTGGAGTCGTAAATAATGGAAGTCAGTGCTTCAGTACGCGATCATTTCATTCATTTGGTTAAAGACGTTTTTCCTAATTTAACCACTGAAGATCCGCTTTACAATTTGCTTGCTCTAGGCTCTATACTATTCGTAGCAATCTTAATCTACGTGGTTGCGCGTCTGCTAGTGCGCCCCCAAATTGCCAACTGGGTATATAAGTCGAACAATAAGTGGGATAACGCGCTGCAAGAACATGGCTTCTTCAGACGCTTAATGCACCTCTTCCCTGCTCTCTTTATTTATATTGCCACCCCAGTACTTATTCATAACGAAGCAGTAATGCACGGAATGATGATTAAAAGTGCTCAACTGTACATGCTGTATAGCGGGTTGTTGGCCCTGTACGCCATGCTGAGCACGGTAGAGGACGTATATAATGCATCTGCGCTCTCACGGCGCGCGCCAATAACAGGCTTCATTCAGGTTACTAAGTTAGCGTTTGCTATTGTCACCATACTGTTAAGTATTTCATTGATTGTAGATAGAAGCCCGCTGCTTATTGTTTCTGGCTTAACCGCCATTGCAGCTGTGCTGCTATTAATATTCAGAGACACCATTTTAGGCTTTGTTGCCGGTATTCAAATTGCCGCCAACCGCATGTTTAATACAGGCGACTGGATTGCCATGCCTAAGTATGAAGTAGATGGTGAAATACTCGAGATAGGTCTAACCAACGTTAAAGTTCAAAACTGGGATAAGACTATTTCAACGTTGCCGACCTATAGCCTTACCACTGAAGCGGTAAAAAATTGGCGGGGCATGCAGGAGTCTGGTGGTCGTAGAATTAAGCGTGCTATTTATATTGATGTGCACTCGATCAAGCTTTGCGACAACGACATGCTAGAGCGCTTTTCCAAAATTCGTTATATCAATGAGTATGTCGAGAAAAAGAAGAACGAGCTTCGTGCCTACCACAGAGATTATTCTATTGATGAATCGGATCTGTTAAACAACCGTCGCCTTACTAACATTGGTACTTTCAGGGCGTATTTAGAGGCTTACTTACGTAAACACCCAGACATTAACCAAGAACTGACCTTAATGGTTAGGCAGCTACCGCCTAATGAGCTTGGTTTACCTTTAGAAATTTACTGCTTCAGTGCACAAAAAGAATGGGTGAGATACGAGAAAGTGCAGGCAGATATTTTTGACCATGTTATGGCCATGCTTGACCTGTTCGACTTACGCGCTTATCAGCGTGACGGGCATTTATCTTTGCTAGCCCATCGTGAACATAGCGTGTTTAACAGCACTGATGGAAAAGATGCCCGACAGGAACCTGCGCAACACCGTATTGATGACTAATACGCCAAGATAAGTTATTGCGCCAAAAGAAGCTTAGGGCAAAAGCGCACATGGCCGCAAAGACAACAACCACTAGAAGTAATATCAGTATTTTTTAAAGGCGAAAAAAAACCGGCTGTAATAGCCGGTTTTTTCATAATACTTATCGCTTAAGCCAGTGCGTAGGCCATCAGTAAACAAAGTACTAAACCAGTAACGCCAAAAAAACCATACTCGATTTTTTCCTGCATACCTTCAGCACCTGCTTTAGCAGTCATAAAGCCCATAACGATGCTGCTTAGCCCTAGCGTAAAGGCAATTAGCGCAACACCAAACATAATTGCATTAATCCAATCAGCCATTGTGATAACCCCTTAAAAATATTGGCGGTATTATGCACCAATAAATAAGATTTAACCATGCTTGGATTGGCTTAAATGTATCGCTATTGGTATTAATTGATCTTAGTCAAAACTACTAATTAATTAGCAATTTCACTAAATAGTGAATTGAAAATTGCTCTAAAAAACCACCATTACAACCTAACCTACTGAAAAATATAAACTTTAAATATTGGCAAGGCCATTGCTCTGTTAAAGGTATACCAGCGAATAACGCTAGTGTTTATTTGATAGTGACTCTACAACCCGTCGCAGCGCTTAGAACAAGGTTGATGTGTCACACCTAAATTAAGGAATGAACAATGTCTAACAAACTACTACTTTCTGTTGCCGTTACCAGTGCTTTGATAAGTGGACACGCATTCGCGCATGACACAAGCTTTCAGAACAACAGCTGCGACATGGAGCTAGATGGCCATATTCAGTATTACCAAGGCGACCTTACGGTTCAGATGGACAATGGTTCGGTAATGACCATTGATGCTCAACACAATATGACCATCAACGGTGAGTCAATTTCGCTAAATAGCGAACAACAGCATTGGGTAAGTGAATACTACAACAACATTGATATTGCTATTCCTATGACCCTTACTATTGCCAGTGAAGGCCTACAAATTGCCAATGTAGCAGTAACTGAAGTGTTTACTGAACTGTTGGGCGGCGATCAAATGGGTGATGATTTCAATGAATTGTTCAACTCACTAGAGACCAAACTAAACACCTCATTTTATGATGACGCGGGCAATATTCGCGTAGATTCTACGAAATTTGACGAGCCAGGTTGGTTTGACGAAAGCTGGGAACAAGAGTTTGAAACACAAATCGAATCTTTGATCAGTGAATCTATGGGCAGAATTCTTATCGCGGTTGGCACACAAATGCTGTGGGAAGGTGGTGATATGTCTGAGTTTGAACAAAAGATGGAGCGCTGGGGTGAAGATTTAGAATATCGCTTGGAAAGCCAAGCCGCTTCGCTGGAAGAAAAAGGCGATGCTTTGTGTAAAGTACTGAAGAAAGCCGACTATGCCGAAGGCAAGATGCAGGCATCCATATCAGGGCTTGATGACTTGAACCTGCTAGATATTGATCACAGAGATCACCAAGACCGCCATGGCCACAACGACGAAATGAAAATGTAGTTGATTGATTTAGCGAACTAAGCCCGCTACAACAAACGACTTACCTTTCTGTATCCCCTACTTTGAAACCGACTGAAAAAACAGTCGGTTTTTAGTTTTTGTATCGATCGCTATCTAACTTTTTAATATTTCACCTCACTCAGATTTCTGCTTTTTCAGTTAATGGTAGGCGTATTAACGACATCCGCCCTCCGATTGATGTACTCTTAAGCCCTAAACAAAGGGGAATTTAATCGATGACTCAGAATGTAGTAATTAGTGGCTATGGCTGGTTAGCCGGCTATGTAGGCAACGCACTGTCGGGCAAGGTCAATATTATTGGCACTACTCGAAGCCAACAGAAACGCCTGGCGTTAAAAGAACAAGGTATCACCGCAATTGAATATGCACTGGGCGATGATACATCGGCGCTATGCAACCACCTACCAAACGCGACCCTATTGCTAAATATTCCCCCAGGTAGAAGAAACACCAACCTCGAATCATTTACTGACAATATGGTGCGACTTATTGATGCTGCACTAAGCGCAGGCGTCGCGCACATTGTTTTTATCAGTACTACATCAGTTTATGGCGATGCCACGAACGAAGTAGTTACCGAAGTTAGCACTACACAGCCGCAAACAGCTTCGGCCAAGGCACACGTTACTATTGAAGACTATTTGTTGTCTAAACGAGGTCAGGTTGATATCAGTATTATTCGTCTAGCCGGTTTAGTAGGTCCAGACCGTCATCCCGCCCGTTCGTTAAGTGGAAGACAGTTGGATGCTGGAAATAAACGAATAAACCTTGTCCATGTGCACGACATTGTATCTGCGTTAACCTCAATTATTTGCGACAAGCCACTAAACGACGTTATACACCTTTGTAGCTTATCTCACCCTAAACGCGGTATTTATTATGTAGATGCAGCTAACGCTCTGGGTATAGACGCACCACACTTTTCTGATACAGAAGCTCAGCCTAGCGGCAAGGTTATCGACGCTACACAAAGTTGGGAAAGGCTTAACATTACGCCAGAGTATGGCGACCCTTACCGCATGTTTTAAGTCTTATATTGACTCATTTTCTAACACAGTTCTCTTGGGTTGAAGTGCGTTTAACCTAATGTGTTAACCGAGTAACTTTTCAAGAACAGTGAGTGAAAAAAATTCGTTGAAAACAAAAACGGCAAGCTTCACGCTTGCCGTTTTTCATCTTAATTTACTACTATTGTGCGATAAATTTAGTAATTTTTGTCGTGAACCTTATTAACCAAAAAGGCTCAACCCGAAGTATTTTACCGCCACCGTGTTTACAAAAATCACAAGTAGAATAAGCGGAATAAACGTCTTCAACGAAACATCCACATACTTTTCGAACCAGCTGCCTTTATAGCCGCTGCTGCCTTCTTCCAAAGAAGCATTAAAATTAGCACTCTTCCAGCGATAAATAACGAACAAGCAGATTAGCAGGCCGTTTAACGGCAAAATAGTTTCGTAGAATACATCGTAAATTACGTCAAACAGCGATTTATCGGCGCCTGCATAGTGCATAAATGACGTCAGCATATCAACTTTACCAAACGACAATGCACTTAAGATAGCCAATAAAATCATAATGCTACCCAAAGAACCAAGAGCCCATTTACGACTTACGCCTTTTTCATCCATAAGCGCCGCAACAGGTACTTCAAAGATAGACACTAGAGACGTTATTGCTGCAAAGAATACTAATAGGAAGAACAAGCTGGCTACAATCGAAGCGCCCATATAGCCAATAGAGTCTTGTAGTGCTAGGAAGATACTAGGCAGATAAGTAAAAATCATACCTACAGACGATTCACTTAACTCATCAGGGTTAATATCTGGGTTGAAAGAGAATATGGCAGGAAGAATCATTAAACCTGCGGTAAACGCCACTGCAGTATCAGTTAATGCAACAAGCTTTGCAGCGCTTGGTACATCCGCACGTTTATCGATGTAACTACCGTAAGTAATAAGAATACCCATACCTAACGACAATGAGAAAAAGGCTTGCGATAACGCACCGTTCACTACTTCCGCTGTAATTTTTGAAAATTCAGGAATAATATAAAACTCTACGCCTGCCATGGCATTTTCGCGGGTCAATACGAAAACAACAAGGCCGATGAGCATCACAAAAAGTGCGGGCATCAGCAGCTTCGCCGCTTTTTCTATCCCCTCTTTTACACCACCTTGAAGGATAAGATAAACCACACCAACAACAACAGCCATGTAGACAAAGATAGACTCTGAATTAATAAACACCCCAAAGGTTGAGGGGTCTGCTAGTCTGTCTAAATTCCCACTTACTGCTTCAAATAAATAACCAAATAGCCACACGGTAATAACCATGTAAAAAACGGCAATCATAAACGGCGTGGCAATCGCGAGCCACCCCGCGACTTTCCATTTCTTTTCATTACCGCTTATATCACTGTATGCACCAAGCGGGTCTTTTTTAGCATGGCGACCCACTGACATTTCTGCCAGCATCACCGGTAAACAAATGGCAAAAACGAAAATAGCGTACATTAAAAGAAATGCACCACCGCCGTTTTTAGCTGCACCGACTGGAAAACCTACCAAATTACCAATGCCCACTGCAGAGCCTGCAGCAGCCAATATAAAACCTATGCGCGATCCGAACTGTTCTCTGGCCCCGCTCATATCCCTTCCTCTTGTTGAGTTATTGTTATAACAGTTCGCTTATCACCCATCGTGAAATACAAAAAGCCTTGTATAGAGAAAATACTTTTTGCACTCATAATGTGTACTTTTTGTTTGCGCTTGATACTCATCGATATCAAGCTGCGCGAACTGATATTATTTATTATCAGGATGGCGTTTATTGTTATGACTCACGTGTGGCGTCAACGCGTTGTATTGCTGCCTCTATGGGCGTATCAATACGCTGCACCATTCCCAAAATAGCATGGTAACAGCAGTGAAATAAAAAGTCTTGATGTTGAACTTACTGAAACGATGTTAGGCCGTATCACCAAGTTACCACTTCGCCATTCCAGTCGATAAAATGGCAAGTCTGGTCCCGATTAAGCGCTGAAAGGTGGTGAATAAGTTGTTTTGCAGTGAATTCCGGGGTAAAGAGTTTTTTAGCAGCTACATTTTTTTGAAATGGCTTCGACAGCCCAGTATCAACGGTACCTGGGTGGTAACATACCAGCATGACATCTTTCAATCTGCGCTTGTACTCTACCGACGCTGTTTTGATAAACATATTGAGCGCGGCTTTCGAGGCACGGTAGCCATACCATCCGCCAAGCCCGTTGTCTGATATGCTCCCTACTCTCGCACTTAGACAAACAAGGGTGGACCCTTCTTTACTCATAACGTTGACTAGATGCTTAAGCCATATAGCGGGAATAATGCTGTTTGTCGCGAAGTACGCAGTCAGGGCTTCCTCACTGACATCTTCTAAGCGCTTTTCGGGGTGAATACCGTCGCTTTCATTATGCAAAAAACCGGTGGTTATAACTACTGTACCCAACACAACCTCTTGCTTCGCAAGTTGCTTAACGAATTCGCTGATGTGCTTATCATCCTGTTCAGCAATTTGATGATAGGAGACGTTCTCTGAATTGTTGCTTTCAGTTGCAGCTGAACGACTTACAGCAAACACTTTTGCGCCCGCACTGCGATATTGCTCTATAAGCGCAGACGCTATCCCACCAGATGCGCCCACTATAAGTACGTTATTTTCCATTCGGCTCTCCCGGTACACAGCGGTCGCACTGGCGTTTTTTTCCTGTTAAAAGGTAAGAAATGGTATATCTATGTTTTGCGAATACATTGTAGAAAGCATCAGCCACATAACGGATAACAGGCCAACGAAGCGGAGCATAAACCCAGCCCATACCTACTGCTTTCCACGCTTCATGGGTAACATCAAGCCCAGTAATTAAAGTGCCATCATCGCGAAGCCCGTGAATTCTGGCATTAAGCGCATGCCAATCCATGGTTGGATAGCGAGTTGCAAAATCAGGGGCCTGAATGTCGACCAGGGTGAGTTTGTTATCCTTGTCTCTTTTGCGTAAATGACGCATTTCGGCTATGCACAAAGGGCAATAACCATCGTAAAAAATAATCACTTCTACCTACCTCTGCTACATAAGACGCTTATCGCTTAAAAGACGATCTCGCCCATGCAAACATGGAAAAACAAAAAATACATCGCGTTTGCCGTGCACTATCAGCACTCTTGTAGCGGCCAGTTTAAAACCGTTTTAAGCCGTCGCACGTTATTCTTATTTAATATTCGTTTATACGATAAAAAAACACGCTTGGATGACTTGTGTTGTGCCCTACCCGCACCCACACTACAAGCAAAGATTATGAGAGGTTTTATTATGGCAAATTTACAAGTAGCCACGTTGGCAGGCGGATGCTTTTGGTGTATCGAATCAGCGTTTAATAGCGTTGAAGGTGTAGAAAAAGCAATTTCTGGCTATGCTGGAGGTGAAAAAGCCGATCCTACCTATGAAGAGGTATGTACGGGAAACACTGGTCATGCAGAAGTGGTACAAGTAACCTTTGATGCCGACAACATCAGCTACCGTGAAATATTAGAAATTTTCTTCGCGCTACATAACCCTACTCAGCTAAATAGACAGGGTAATGATGTGGGTACACAGTATCGCAGCGCCGTCTTCTATCATGACGACGCACAAAAAGCGGAAGCTGAAAAAATTATTGCACAAATCACAGAAGAAGAAATTTGGCCTGACCCGGTAGTCACTGAAGTAGTAGCCTTGAATAACTACTATGACGCCGAAGACTATCATCAGGATTATTTCAAAAATAATCCGCAGAACCAGTATTGTTCTATGGTAGTTGCACCTAAACTTGCAAAATTTAAAAAGACTTTTGCTTCTCGCCTTCGCAGCGATGCATAGGTAAAGACAGCTTTTTTAGCGACGTTTACAGGTTGGCTTAAAACGAAAGGGTTGCTTGGTAGCAACCCTTTTTCGGTTTTAAGAACATTGTAAGTAGATAGACGCTAATCAAACCAAGCGTCATTGATTTTAAGCGAAAACAACAATGGCGCTAAATCTTCATAACGCATTTCATGCGCCTCACAAGTCGCATTTTTCATGTAATTCTTTTCCCACGGATCGTTAATGATCCATAGCGTACTATCAATAGTGACTAGCCCTTCCATTGAAGAATTATCCATTGTGTACTGTTTACAATTCTGGTCACTGGCAACATCAAAAATAATGGGAATGCGCTTTGTTGGCTTGCTACCAGTGGTATCAATTACCCACAATTCATTGTCGTTTCTTGCGGCGCCAAATAAATACGATGCGCCTGTTGAGTGCGTATATAAAGCCAAGCCATTTAAGGGGTGATTACCCGAGGTAAACGAAGGGAGCTGAAGGTCTGGTTCGCTCACAGTTGCAAAATCGCTCGATGAGAAAAAGTCTTCATCAACTGCCAATGTAAAAATTCTTGGCTGTCCAGCTTTATCTTTCTCAAGCGCCAAATACAAAGTGCCGTCTTCCGCCATAGTCAGGCCTTCAATACCATCATTAGGGAAGTTTCCTACTTCGAACCCTTTCGGAAACTGAAGTGGACGCACATCTGACATTTCAACATCACCATTGTCCTTTTGCGTTAGTTTGACCAATAGGGTTGGGTAGTCTGTAGAGCCTGTATCTTCGTACTTGGTTTCACAACGAGGGCTTAAGGCACCAGTACGGGTTGCATCTTCTGTGACGGTGTAAATGACATTAGCATCTCTAGGGTCTACCGCTAACGCTTCTAAATCTGGTTGTTCGCTTAAGTAACTATAGAAGCAGCTTCGGCGCACTTCCCTTGAGAATGAAAAGCGCTCACTAGAGGCAACGAGCGTTGCTGTTTCAGGCGAAATAGTATGCAACTTCAACTGCTGCGTAACATCCGCACTTGCATCAGCAATGGTTACTAGCTGTCCGTCTAGCACCACTAGCCCTGATGTTTGGGGGTCAAACATAACTTTTCCAGATTCATCAAGGATCCACTTTCCTACTGTTGTTTCTGTCAAATCGGTAGGTTCTGAACTGATAATGACATCTTTGGGCTCGCTGCATGCGGTGACCAGCATGGCGGTTAAAACGGTGGCGGATAAATATTTAAGCATAAAATGAAGTCCTCTCTCGACTCGGCATATCGAGAGCAAAAGATAAAACTGAAAAAATTGTAAGGGAGTATATCGAGCATACCGTTTACGCACAAAAAAGAGTAAGGTTATAACGGTTATTTACATAGCGACTGCGTTTGTGGCTTGTAAAAGACACGATAAAGATTGTAAAGCTTCTTAGTATTGAGGCAGAAAAGTTTTAGCTATCAAATCAAGTATTGAAGGAGAAAGTCATTCCTACGCAGCAATTGCCCCAAGTCATAGCAGGGCCAATAGTTAGAAAAGTGACGCCTACTGAAAGCCATATATGGGTAGTCACCAGTGACGCCGAAGCACCACAACTGAAACTGTCGGTCTGTGACCAGACCATAGCGGGTGAATGTCAGAGTGAAACTGTACGCGTAGGCTCTCATGCTTTCATCCATCTTATCTCTTTTTACGCCGCTGATACTTTTAAAGACAGAGCACGAATTAGCTATAAACTGTTATTTGACGATTCGTCTTCCCAAACCAGATGGGAAAAAGAACAGCGCGCAATACTCTACGATGGTCAAACTTCGCCAAGCTTTCACTACACAGAAACGCCTGAAACTATTTTGCACGGCTCTTGCCGCAAACCCCACTTTCACGACGATGATGCGCTCGCGCAGGTTGACGTTCTTCATGAGAATGCGTTTAAAGAGGGTGAGAACTTTCCTGATCTTTTGTTGATGACAGGGGATCAAATTTACGCAGATGATGTCGCTGGCCCTATGCTTAAAGCCATTCACTGTGTGATAGAGCGTTTAGGTCTTTATCACGAAGCGCTTGAGGGCGCAGTGGTGAGCAACACGAGTGAACTTGCAACCCATGAATTTGGGTTTTATGAACGTGAACAGCTTCTTCCACAAATAGCGACCAACACAGTACTATCTTCAATATTCTTTGGCGCTAAGAAAAAACCAGTATTCACATCGGTAAATGCACAAAACCATTTAATTGGCAGTGCAGAGATCATCGCAATGTATTTGCTGGTGTGGTCGGACACGCTTTGGGCTGATATCAATATAGATAAAGAGGGGCTCCCCCCAAAATACCTCGCTATTTTCGATAAAGAATACGAGGCGCTTAATGGCTTTGTAAAACAGCTACCGCAGGTACGTAGAGCCCTGGCACACATTCCTACCTATATGATCTTTGACGATCACGATGTTACCGACGACTGGAACTTAACCCGGGGCTGGGAGCAAGAAGTCTATGGCAACCCTTTATCAAAACGCATGATCGGCAATGCGCTCATTGGCTATTTGCTTTGCCAAGGCTGGGGAAATGCACCTAAAAAAGTAGCGCCATTAATTGCTAAAGTACAAGAATCGATGGGAGAAAGTGGTTTAAACTCGCACGATGAAATCATTGATGATCTGTTGGATTTTGATCAGTGGCATTACCGTTTAGATACCACACCACCTATTGAGGTTTTAGACACCCGCACACAGCGCTGGCGCTCCGAATCTAATATGAATAAGCCCTCGGGGCTAATGGACTGGGAAGCACTGTGTGATTTTCAGCATTCTATAATCGGCAAAGAGTCTGTCATCGTTGTCTCTGCCGCTCCCATTTATGGTGTAAAGGTTATCGAAGCCATTCAAAAGGTGTTTACGTTTTTTGGCAAGGCGCTTACTGTTGACGCTGAGAACTGGATGGCCCACAAAGGCACAGCGAATGTTATATTAAATATATTCAGGCATTACAAAACGCCCCCCGATTTCATCATTCTATCTGGCGATGTGCACTATTCCTTTGTATACGATGTACGCCTGCGCTTTAGGCGTAACAGCCCTCACATCACCCAGTTCACCTGCAGCGGATTAAAAAACGCCTTTCCGGATGGATTAATCAAATGGCTAGATAGATTAAACCGTGTGCTTTATCGCTCCAAATCGCCGCTGAACCTTTTCACGAGACGCCGAAATATGTCGGTAAAAGCGAGAGAGCCAAGTTTGGGTTATGGCGAATTATTCAACGGTTGTGCCATTGGTGTATTAAAAATTTCACAGAAAAACACCGATGTTCAGTGCAAAGCTTTGTTGAGCAACGGTAAAGAGGTAGAATTCCCAGCTTCCAAAGACGATTAGTTCAAAAGAGGTATCTAATGAGTGATAGCGCACTGTCCATCGGATTATTTTACGGCTCAACAACCTGCTATACCGAAATGGCAGCAGAAAAAATCCAAGCGCAGCTCAATAGCCTTTTTGACGAAGATATTGTTGACCTTCACAACATTAAAGACGTTAACCTAACGCGCACGGCCGAATACGACATTATTATATTTGGTATCTCCACTTGGGATTTCGGCGAGCTGCAAGAAGATTGGGAGTCTCACTGGGAAGAGGTTCACGGCTTAGATTTAGCAGGTAAAACCATTGCACTATTCGGCCTTGGCGATCAACTTGGTTACGGTGAATGGTTCCAAGATGCGTTGGGCATGCTTCACGATGCAATAATGCCTTCAGGTTGTAATATTGTGGGGTACTGGCCCAACGAAGGCTACGACTTTACCGCCTCTAAAGCATTGACCGAAGATAAAACCAAGTTCGTAGGTTTATCTCTTGATGATGAAAACCAATACGACAAAACCGATGCTCGAATTGAAGCTTGGTGTGAACAGCTACTGGTCTCAATGGCATAAATATTTAATCCACTTGGATATCAACGTTGGAAAATAAAGGTCGTATTCATCAGCAGTTCTATCGCAACGGCCCAAGCCACAGGGACGGCGCTGATGTTTCATTTCAAGATATTCGCAAACTGTTTAATTTCGCTACGATCACTGTGGGTAGATGGGTAACAGCAGAAGAACAACAGATCGCTGCCAACCTCTTTTTCGATGCACTTTACGATCTGGTGGCGATCTTAAATATCAATGAACAGGTGTTATCGTTAAACGGCTCCCTGTCACTGGCATTTGGCAGTGGCGGTCAAAAACACAGCAGTGCCCACTACAACAGTGCGAAAAGACAGCTTGCGCTAGCAAAAAATGCAGGAGCCGGGGCGTTAGCTCACGAGTGGTTTCACGCCTTCGATCATTATATAGCGCCGCGCATGTTCGACGGTATTGCCGCCGGTAGCTTTGCCACACAGGCCTGGCTTGACAACGCGCCTATGAACAACCACCCATTGAATCAAAAATTGAGCGATTGTTTTTCGTTATTGTTTTTAAATGATCAAAAAAGGCCAAATGAGTACTTTGTGCGATCCGTAGAGGCTGATCGCGCGCTAAAAATGTATTATTATGCGATGCCTCAGGAGATGGCTGCCCGTGCATTTGAGGCCTGCATTCAAGATCACGAGATCAAAAATGCGTTTTTGGTGCAAGGCACAAAAAAATCAACGGAAGCTAGACTTGGCATTTATCCTCATGGTAACTTGCGTACATCACTCAATCAGGCATTGATGTTGTATTTTTACCAATTAGGTGTCGCTATTTCACGCAAACAAACCTAGTTTGTTGTTTTATTACTGTGAAACTGAGTATTTTTTCAACAACAAGTGTTAATGAGCACACTGTTTTTATACAAAAGTCTGTATATTTTTGTAACAAGCAGTATACTAAATGGCTCGAACGTAACAGAAGAAAGAAGACGAGATGAAAAGAAAGAAGCATACCTCGGCTGAAGACGAGGCTCAGATTGATATGACCCCCATGTTGGACATCGTGTTCATCATGTTGATTTTCTTCATCGTAACGACCTCGTTCGTGAAAGAGAAAGGTTTAGACGTAAACCGTCCAGAGGATAATCAAGCGAAAAACGACAAGCCTTCTAAAGCGCTATCAATTCGTATTGATGCCGATGGCACTATCATGATGGGTGGCCGTGAGGTTGATATTCGTCGTGTAGTTGCAAACACGCAAACATACCTTGCAGAAAACAACACGGATTCAGCTGCAATCCAAGCTCACGAAGACAGCGAGCATGGAACGGTTGTTGAAGTAATGAACCAAGTTAAAATTGCTGGTATCGACAAAGTATCTGTTTTGGTTAAAAAGAGCAGTTAAACGTTCTATTAATCAAAAATAAAGCATAAAAAAAGCCACCTTCGGGTGGCTTTTTTGTTTTTGTGTAACATGACCTGAACAGCGTTGACACTTAATTTAAGGCTACTCGTCTAATCCATATTGCATCATTATTGAACGTCAACGTTCTCAATTAACTTTAACGAAACGTTTGTAGATTTTTTTTGACGAAATAGCTTTGCTTGCTGAAGTACGTTCAGAGGCGCACCTGCATCTATCGCGTTTTGAAAAATTTTCTCTAGATCTGAAAAGCACTCTGACTGAGGTGAATTTTTGACTAACTTCATTGCTAACACTCCTTATCACTGCGCAATAATTGTATTACCACCGATGGCCAATAAAAGTTGCCAAAGTTATACTTAGTTTTGGAATATAATACTTTAACGGATAATTTTTTCTATTCAACTTTAGTTTTTCGCCAAAGTGTCTAAAGTTTTTTATTCTACGCTGCTATTCTTTACCGCGCGAATTTTACTGAATATGCTAAACAAATTACTCACGTTAAATACGGTACCAAATAGGCTTCCCACTAGAATAGCATAAACAAGCCCCAGCCCCTCTGCGACGATAAATACTTTGCGAATGGTTCTCACATCTCGAATAACCAGCGACCCCACTGTGAAAATAAGTGACGACGCATAGGCGATGAAAATTATCCAGCTGTGATCTAATACAAACCACTCATAAGCGAGAAAGCCTACATTCACCGCAACAAAGAAAAATAAAATGGTATTGCTTCTATGTTTAATAGCAATAAAGTTACGAACGCTGGCTAGCAGTGTTCCAATGCCAGCTGCCATGGCATCCAACATAAAAAAGTGAACGCTGAGTGCACTCAAGGCAAATGCAGAAATAAGCAAATACCTGTCTACGTTGGTTTGGCGATACCCAATAAAATTTAAAACAACGGCTATGGCGCCAAAGCCTTCTGCAACTATATTCATTTATATTAGCTCATTAAAATTTAAGGTAATAAGGCTGACAGAGGGCTTTGTATTCATTTGTGTAATTACCCTCGCGGTCTCTAATAATCAGCGCATTTTCACTTGCGACTTTTGTAATGAAAAGCTGGCGCTCTGCATACGCAATGCAATCTGCATGTTCACCGCTAGCATTCTCAATTACTTTGTTAAAGCGAAATCCACAAAGGTATGGGTCTTTGTCCGATGTATGCTTTACATAAAGCATCGCTTCCAACAATAAGCCATAACCAGCAGCGGTTTTGATAATGTCAGCTGCCATCGACGTAGGGTACACACAGTACATTTGTCCACTTTCCATCAATAATGCACTGCTAGCGTTAAAAAGCTCATCAGGGCTTAATGTAGATGTTTGTCTTGCTACTGAACGATTGTGGCTTTGCTTACTGTAGGCATTAGAAAGTTTCGCTGGCGATTCGAAATACGGCGGGTTGGAAATAATGGTGTCATACAAATAGGCTGGTTCAAACCCCGCCAAGTCGCAGTTTCGGATACGTAGCTGCCCTGCCCACTTTGAATTTTCAAAGTTAATTGCTGCCTGCGCCGCTGCATCCTTATCAATTTCGATAGCATCGATTCGAGCTGCATCATAGTTATGACTTAACAGGCTTTTCCCTGATGAAACAAAGCTACTTGTACTTTCTTTCTTTGCTTTCTCTTTCTCTGTGCTGTCCGCACTTAAACTATCAGCGCCGCAGCTATCTAACTCACGTTCACTGCAACTTAGCGGATAAAAGCTTTCGGCTTTTTGGGCCATCATCAGTGCTAAAATGCCACTGCCGGTTCCAATATCCAAAATACGTGGAGCATGGCCAAGGTTTGCGCGAAGCTGCGCCCAACTGCCTAAAATTAGGCTGTCGGTGTTCACTTTCATGGCGCATTTATCTTGCGCTACGGTGAATTGTTTACAGCGGAACATGGGGAAGTCATATTACCTGGTGCATTAAAAGGCGCGCATTCTATACCAAGTTCGGTTGCGCTTCACGTTAAGCTGGTGACATATATTGTACACGCTCATCCCCCGGGTCTATTTCCAGCGCTGAAGCGACATCATATTTCTGGCCACATCCACGGCATGAACAGGTCGGTACTTTTTTAACGGGCCTTTCATTATGCTTTGCCAGATGGGCGCGGTTTTCTGCGCTATATCTTCTAATGTCCGTGATTCATCCCTATCGCCAAGTAACAATGAAGGGCGAACTGCCGAGGCGTGGGGTAATTGCGGCATGCGCATAATGGCGTTCTCTAATTCTCCTTTCACCCGCAAATAAAAGTTACTGCTTTTAGCATCAGCGCCAACCGAAGATATCCACACAAAGCTGTCAGCTCGTTGAGCACGAGTAAGCTGGGCAGCGACGTGCACAAACTCAAAATCCACACGGCGAAAGGCTTGTTTAGACCCCGCTTTTTTAAGCGTGGTCCCTAGGCAGCAGTAAACATGGTTTACGCTGAAGTAACCTTGGTAGTCTTGCAGGTTGTCAAAGTCGATAACCACAGGCTTAAGCCTATTGTGTGGGTCGTTAAACATGCTAGAGGAAAGCGGTTTTCTGACTAAGCAGGTTACTTCATTGTACCGTCTGTCCTGTAACAGCATATTTACAAGCGTTCGTCCTACTAAACCTGTCGCTCCTAGCACCATTGCGGATTTCATACGTCGCACCTTGTATCATAAATTGATATAACTACAATCAAACCTTCGACAGTCAAATATGCAGATAAAAATGAAAAAAGCCCTTTTAATTGGAGCCGCTATGCTCTCTACTGCTTTAAACGCTGAAACGCTCACTATTGAGCGCATTTTCTCTTCTCCTTCACTTGATGGCAATGCACCCCGTTCATTGAAAGTATCCCCAGACGGTCAACGCGTTACATTTCTTAAAGGCAAACAAACTGACTACGAACGCCTAGATCTATGGGAATACCATATTGAAAGCGGTCAAACTCGCATGCTGTTCGACTCAAACGACCTACAAAGCGGCGAAGAAGTGCTTTCTGATGAAGAAAAAGCGCGACGAGAGCGTATGCGTTTATCTGGTAGCGGCATCGTTAGCTACCAATGGTCAGACGATGGTAAAGCATTATTATTCCCGCTAGGAGGAGACGTTTTCTATCACAAGCTGGGTGAAAAAGGCGCAAAACAGTTACTTGATACTGACGCTTTTGAAACTGACATTAAATTATCACCAAAAGGTAACTACATCTCGTTTATTCGCGACCAGAACCTATATGTGAAACACATTGAATCAGGTAAAGAAACCGCCATTACCAAAGAAGGCGGCGGCAACATAAAGTTTGGTATGGCGGAGTTTGTGGCGCAAGAAGAAATGGGCCGCATGACTGGATATTGGTGGTCGCCTGATGAAACTAAGATTGCGTTTACCAAGGTGGATGAAAGCCCAGTAGACGTGATCACCCGCTCTGAAATTTATGCTGACGATATCAAACTTATCGAACAAAAGTATCCTAAGGCAGGCACGCCGAACGTGTTGGTGGAACTTGCTATTCAAGACATCAGTTCTGGCGACCGTACCTGGGTTGACTTAGGTGAAGATAAAGACATTTATTTTGCTCGCGGTAAGTGGATGCCAAACAGCACTACCTTTACTTACCAATGGCAAACACGGGATCAGCAAACCTTAGAGCTTCGCGCGTTCGACCTTAACAGTAAAAAAGAAAACGTACTGCTTACAGAAACAAGTAATACCTGGGTAAATCTGCACGACGACCTTTATTTCTTGAAAGAAAAAGGCAAGTTTATCTGGGCGTCTGAGCGCGATGGATATAAACACCTTTACCTTTTCGACAACAACGGCAAGTTAGTTAAGCAATTAACCAAAGGTGATTGGGTTGTTGACAGTGTTGAAGCTATTGATACCGCAAACAACCGTTTGTACTTCTCTGGCCGCAAAGATACGCCACTTGAAAGCCATGTTTACAGCGTACCTTTAGATGGCGGCGAGATTTCACGCGTAACTGAGTTAGGCGCGTATCATAGTGCTGCGTTTAGCAAAGATGCTTCAATTTTTATTGACCGTTTTTCAACTATCAATTCCCCTGCACAGGTAAGCTTAAACAGTGCAAACGGCGAGCGAATTACTTGGCTTGAAGAAAACAAAGTTGAAGAAGGTCATCCTCTGCACGCTTACATGGATAGCTGGACGGCACCTGAGTTTGGTGACATTACCACTAAGGATGGCGCAACGCTTAAGTATCGCATCTACACGCCAGACAGCGCTAAGCAAAACCCTAAACAGAAGCACCCTGTTATTGTTTACCTTTACGGCGGTCCACACGCACAAGTGGTAACAAACAGCTGGGCGGGTAACCGTGGTTTGCTGTTCCAACACTGGGTTGACCAAGGTTACGTAGTATTCACGTTAGATAACCGTGGCTCTAATTATCGTGGTAAAAGCTTTGAAGATCCTATTTATAAAAAAATGGGCTTTATTGAAGTGGACGATCAGGTTGCAGGTGTAGAGTTCTTACGTACACTTCCTTTCGTTGATGCTGAGCGTATTGGTGTTCATGGCCACAGCTATGGCGGCTACATGACGCTAATGACCATGTTCAAAGCAGGCGATTATTTTGCAGCGGGTGTGTCAGGTGCGCCGGTAACCGACTGGCGTTTGTACGATACCCATTACACCGAGCGCTATATGGGTAACCCTAATACAGATGATGATGCCTACACAGCATCTTCAGTATTCCCTTACGCAAAAGACTTGAAAGGCGACCTTTTGATTTACCACGGCATGGCAGATGACAACGTATTGTTTACGCACTCGACCATGCTATACAAGCACCTTCAAGATTTGGCGATTCCATTTGAAACCATGGATTACCCAGGTAAGAAGCACAGTATTCGTGGTAAGCAAACGGGCATTCACTTATACAAAACGATTACTAACTTCTTTAACCGTAACTTGAAAGACTAATCGGGTTAGGGCCTAGGCAAGTTGTAATAAACAAAAAGCGATGCTTGTGAAAGCATCGCTTTTTTATTTGGTCTTTTTGATTGTTACTAGCTAAACATCTGGGTTGCTAGGTTTTGCTGTACCGCCTGAGCAGACGATGCACTCAACTCAATTTCAACAGGGTCGGCTTTACCCGACAACCAAATTTTAAGCTCTGCATCAGTATCAAAATGCCCTGCTGTCTCAACGATAAACTGGGTAATAGATTTGTAAGGTATTGAGTGATAGTTCACTTTGCGCCCGGTAAGGCCTTGCTTATCAATTAGAATTAGGCGCTTGTTCGTGAATACACTTAGGTCGCGCACTAATTTAAACGCAGAGGTAACGGTCTCATTAGTAGCGAGTATAGGCGTAAGCTCTTCTTGAACATCTGAAGCGCTCGTCTCGCTTGCATTACCCATAATGGTATCAAATAACCCCATAATCATTTCCTTTAGGCAGAGGCAAGTTTAACTCGCCATTGAACTCTATGCGCCAGTGGCTTGGGTTTATCTAAAGCAAAGCCTTGACCATAGTCGACTTTAAGCTCTCGTAAGACCTCTGCGGTCGCGTTATCGACCACAAACTCAGCTACCGTTTGTTTACCCATACTGTGCGCAATATTATTAATTGCAGTAACTGTAGCATGATCAATTGGATCGTGAACAATGTTTCGCACAAAGGAGCCATCAATCTTCACGTAATCTACGTCAAGGTGCTTAAGGTAAGTAAACGACGACATACCTGCACCAAAATCATCTAAGGCAAAGCTACAACCTAAATCGCGCAGCGTGGATATAAAGTGTTTAGCGGCACTTAAATTAGTTACCGCCGTTGTTTCTGTAATCTCAAAACAAATTTTCTCTGCAGGTACAGAGGTACTTTGCATGCGCTTGGTAATATTATGAAGCGCCATTTCATCGCCCAATGTAATACCCGATAAATTAATCGCAACTTTGCCAACGTTATCAATATGAGCTGGATTACTCTCAAGAGTTTTAAGGGTGTTATCTACCACCCACATATCCACTTTGTTCATTAATCCGTGGCGCTCAGCTAACGGGATAAATAATCCCGGACTGATAAGGCCGCTGTCTTTGGCGTTTAGACGCAGCAGAATTTCGTAATGCTGTAATTGGGCGGCCTGTTCTTGGCTAGGCACGTTAAGTGGCATAATAGCTTGGCTATACAACTCAAAACCATCGTTTTGTAACGCGTAGTGCAAAGCATGTAGAACCTGATTTTCGCTGTCGTCAATGGCCATTTGCGAGTCGTTATCATGGAATACAAAGTAACGGTTTCGGCCTAGGTGCTTGGCTTTGTAACACGCATTGTCAGCAGCTTTAATTAACGCTTCCGCGCTTTGTGTGCTCTCGTTTATTTCGATAACGCCAATGCTTGCCCCCACAAAAAACAACTTGTCGTCATATACAAAACGGTAATTGGAAATCGCTACCAATAGCTTGTCTAGGCGGTTTGTTACCTCATCCAAACTTTGATTGCGAAATATAATGCAGAACTCGTCGCCACCTATTCGGGCGAGCAGGTCGTGTCCATTAACGTACTGCCTAAATATGGTCGAAATCTCCTTAAGCAGCTTGTCGCCGGCTGGGTGACCACAGCTGTCGTTTACTAATTTGAACCTATCCATATCGATAAAGCACATCACGCTTTGTTTGTGGTAAGCGCGGGGCAAATGAATGTCAGCCACGTTTTCAAAACCATCTTGGTTTAACGCCTCTCGACTACTGTGCTGAACAGCTTCTTTGTGCGTTTCATCAAGGATCTCTCGCAATTTTTCATCAAATGCGTAGCGATTAAACAACCCGGTTAACTGGTCATGATTGGCTTGAAAATACACTTCTTCCTGTAGCGCTAGCTCTTTCGTCACATCGCGTGCTATGCCTTCAACCGCAATCAACAATCCTTGTTCGTCAACGATGGGGGTATCTGAAAATTCAATCGCTAACGGCTCCCCTACTTTGCCTTGATAATGCACAACATAAGGCTCGGGCTTTTCGCCACGGGCAATGGTTTGGCGTATTTCAAAGGTCTCGTCAGGTACTTGGCGTACGTATTTCGACTCGTTCGCACAGAAGTCTTCGGCGCTAAACCCTAAAATTTTTTCAATACCCGCGCTCACATACATAAAGTTATGCTCGACAGTTTTGGTGTAAACAAAGTGACGGTGCATGCCATCAACTAAGCGACGATACTTTTCTTCGCTACGCTTTAAATCGTGCTGGGCGCGAAAACGTTCGGTCACATCTCTTACGGTGACTGCTATATTATCACCTGCTTTTACCACCTGAACTTTTATCCATTGTGGCGCAATCTTATCGCTGTGAATGGCAAGGTGGGCTTCATAAGGTACACCGTGTTCAGACACGTTTTTAGCATTCTTAAATTCATCACTTAAGCCTAAATAGCGTGTTTGCTCGGCTAAGCTCATAGACCGTAATACATCACAAGCACCGCGAAATAGATAGCGGCTATATGAGTTTGCTTCAACTAAAGAAAAGTCATCATCTATTGGTTGATAGATAAGTAGCGCGTCAAGAGATGCTTCGCTAGCGGTAAGATAACGTTGATGGCTAACGGATAGATTAACCGCTCCTTTAAGCTGCTTGTGCAGTACATAGCTAACCAGCGCTGACATTAATAAGCCCGTTAGCATAATCAAAAGCCCTGCGTTGTAAGGGCTAAGCTGGGACTGCATGGTAAGAAGGAAGTCCCGCTCTAGAAATGTAAACGGTGCAAGCGGCACAATAGTGCCATCTTGCACTAATTTTCCGCTTTGAAATAAGGTTTGATTGTCGGCTTTGAGCTGAAAATTAAACTGCGGCCCCACTAACTCGCCTAACATCACGCCTAGAATAGTTTGTATATCAAAACTCGCCACTAGAAAGCCATGCTCAGGCTCCTGAGGGCTTATCGATCTCCCCATAATGATAAAGTGGTGTTTAGCAGTATCTGAATACATAAGCGTGCTTTCCAAGTCCTCAGAAAAACGCGATATGTTCAAGCCTAACGCTTCCATAGGCTTACCAACTAAGCTGTTGTCTATGCGGGTTTTAATGCCGGAAGATGGCGTTGCCACCCACGCTATCTTCCCATCAGCATCAACAAACACTAGCGATGAAAAACCACGCTGCATACCCATCAATGACAGGGCCTGCGCGTTAAACCAGTCTACTTGGTTTGGCTCGAAGGTGGGCCAGTTTTGCATAAGGTTGTGCAGCGCTTGAATACGTTCGCTTGAGAAAACTTCAAGACTAATTTTTACCTGCTCGGCAACCGACTGCGCTTTAGAAATACGTGCTGCGCGTTCATCGTTTTGAATAAAAACACCAGCAGAAACAAATAAAAAGGTGAGAAAAAGAAACAAAACCGTAGGTAAGGCGTAAATACGATGGTTGTGTTTGCTTAACATGTGCCTGTCTCCGGTAACTAGCGCCGGTATACTAAAGTAGAATTATTAAATAAATATGAATTGTCTTATGTGGTATAGGCTCTGGCGTTATCTAATAGTATCTGGCACTGTAAGGCTTCCGATTTCCTTTTAGTGCGTAAAGGCCCTTGTCGGCGCTACCCCACAAAAAAACCAAAATGAAAAGAGCGTTACTTAATGAGTATTTCTCCAAATTTCGAAGACATTAAACAAGCCTATGAACGTATAAAAGGCGACGTAAAGAAAACGCCGATAGTTGAATCTTCGTTGCTCAACAAATGGATGGGCAACCGCATTCTGTTTAAAGCGGAGTGCTTACAGACCATCGGGGCATTCAAAATTCGCGGCGCTATGAATTTTTTAGCCCGGTTGAAAGAGGAGGGTCGTTTACCGAAGCATGTGGTCGCCAATAGTTCTGGAAATCATGCTCAGGCAGTAGCCTATGCAGCGTCTCACTTTGGTATCAAAGCCACTATTTTCGCGAGCGAGACCATTTCGCCGATTAAAGCTGCTGCTACGCAAAGCTATGGTGCTGAATTAAAACTATTTCCTACCCGTCCAGAAGCAGATGAGGCTGTCGAGCAAGCATCAAAAGCACCAGACACAGTATGGATACCGCCGTTCAATCATGAGGATATCGTGGCGGGGCAAGGCACGGCAACGTTAGAAGCGCTTAACGAAATTGGTGAGGTGGATGCTGTCTTTGCGCCGTGTGGTGGCGGAGGGTTATTGTCGGGCTCATTACTGGCAACTCGCGCACTACAGCCAAATGCATTGGTCATTGGCGCTGAGCCCGCCGAAGCGAATGATGCCTCTATGTCGTTGCAAGCTGGTGAGATCATTGCTTTAGACTATGCTCCAAATACCCTAGCAGACGGTGCAGCCACGCCCTCTGTTGGCGATGTAACGTTTCCTATAATGCAAGAAATAGATGATTTCTACGAAGTGGATGAGCTACAAATTGCTTATTGGACCCAATGGCTACATCATTTACTAAAGCTTCATATTGAGCCCACGTGCGCGATGACCATGGCTGCAGTAGCGGCTTGGGCTGCCAACACTCCACCTGGGCAAACCGCTCTTGTTATATTGAGTGGTGGCAACATTAGCCAGTCGAGTATGGCTAAGATTTGGGAGAGAGATTTTTTGCTGCAGCCTCCCATTCTTGACCTTGATGACGAAGACGAATTTGAAGACACCGAGCGTGTCGAGGCATAGCGTTGCGTTAGTGCGTAGCTATTGAAACTCGAGCAGCTCGGTATAAAAACTGTAAAAACAAAGAATAAAACAGAAATAAAAAAGGCAGAAACTCACTATGAACTCTACATTGTCGGCACTGACATTTAAAAAGCACTCGCTTTCAAAATTGCTAACCACAACGTTTGCAACAGCGGCAACGTTAGGCGCTATGACCACCACGCTTACAGTGGATGCTGCAACGCTTGTTGAGAACGTAAAAGGCTATACGTTAAATGAAAGTGGCAAACTCATTACGTTTAAAAACCTTGTCATTGATGAAGGCAAAGTGGTTGCATTAAATATCGACAAAGGCAACACGCCTGTCGACAGCACCATAGACGGCGAAGGTAAAGTCATGCTGCCTGGTCTTATCGACGCTCATGGCCACCTTCTCGGCTTAGGAGCAAACTTACTAGAAGTAGACTTACGAGAAAGTAAAAGTGCCCAAGACGCAGCTAAAATGGTTGCCGAATACGCTTTCGCAAACGGACAACAAGCTTGGATTACCGGGCGCGGCTGGAACCAAGAATTATGGTCCGACAGAGCGTTTCCAACAGCTGCTGATTTGGACAAAGTTGTTTCTGATAAACCTGTAATGCTTACTCGAGTGGACGGTCATGCGGCGTGGGTTAACACAAAAGCCATGGAGCTAGCTGGCATCACAAAAGACACTCAGTCCCCTGTTGGTGGTGAAATTATTAAGGATGCTAACGGCCAACCTACTGGTGTATTCATCGATAACGCATCACTGTTAATTGAAGAACACTTACCGAAAGCCAGTAACGCGATATACGAGCAGCAATTGAATGCCGCAGGTGAGCACTTACTAGCAAATGGCATTACGTCAATGCACGATGCTGGTGTGGGCAGAGACGTTTACGACTTCTATTTAAAAGAAGCCGTAGAGGGTGACTTACCTGTACGTATTTATGCAATGGTGAGCGCGACTGACCCTGAACTTTCAACAATGTTAAGCAACGGTACAATTCGTGATGAAGACGACTTTTTGTATATTCGTTCAGTGAAAGCCTATGGCGATGGTGCGCTAGGTAGTCGAGGGGCAGCATTACTCGAACCGTATTCCGATGCGCCCCATCAACATGGATTGCTGTTAACTCAACCAGAAGATATGACCCAACTTTTCACCACGGTTATTGGTGCGGGCTTCCAGCTTAACTATCACGCTATTGGCGATAAGGCGAATCATGTTGCGCTAAACGAGTTTGAAACCACGTTTAAAAATATTGGCGGCAGCGAGTTGCGCAACCGCATAGAACACGCGCAAGTTATAGCGCCTGACGACCTAGCCCGCTTTGCGTCGCTAAAAGTGCTTCCTTCCATGCAGCCAACACATGCCACCAGCGATAAGAACATGGCGGAAGACCGCCTTGGTAAAGACCGTATGGAAGGCGCTTATGCATGGAAAACGCTACTCGATTCGGGCATTGCCCTACCCTTAGGTTCAGATTTTCCTGTAGAGCTTGCTAACCCGTTTTATGGTCTTCACGCTGCGGTTACGCGTCAAGACAGAAACAACCAACCGGTAAAAGGCTGGTATGCCCACGAAGCATTAACTATCGAGCAAGCCTTCAAAGGGTTTACTTTAGATGCAGCCTACGCAGGGCATATGGAAGATACGTTAGGTACGTTAACCCCAGGAAAGTGGGCTGATTTCATTTTGGTAGACCAAGATATTTTCAGCATAGACGCCAAAGACATTTGGAAAACCGAAGTTCACGCCACCTATGTGGCTGGAGAAGAAGTTTTCTCTAAATGAATAGCGAAAACAAAAGCCTTTTAACCAAAGGGATTGGCGGCATTGGCGCCGCCCTTTTAGTATTAAACGGTCTTATTGGGGCAGGCATTTTTGCACTGCCCGCAAAAATGGCCGCTGAGCTTGGTGCTTTCAGCCCCTACATCTTTTTAATCTTTGGCGCACTTATGCTGGCCATCGTCTGGTGTTTTGGACAGTTAGCGGTACGCTATCAAGAAACTGGCGGGCCAGTAATTTACGCTCAAAAAGGCTTTGGCAATGCAGCCGCGTTTCAAACGGGGTTTGTGTATTACTTGGCTCGAGCCACGGCAATTGCCGCAAATATGCACGTTCTGTTGCTATACGCTGGCTATATGTGGCCAGAGCTCAACACAGGCGCTGGCAAATCATTTGCTATTATAGGGCTGACAACAGCATTAATTGTAGTAAATATTGTTGGTCTTAAGGCCGCTATGCGTTCGCTAGATACTATATCGGTGCTAAAACTCGTGCCTTTTGTGGCGCTTATTGCTGTGGGTTATTGGCAGCTGGATTTTTCTACTGCGCTGACAAGCGCTTCGGCTACCGTTGTACCTGCATTCGACACTATATCTGCAGGTGCTTTACTTACACTTTACGCCTTTATTGGTTTTGAGACGGTAGTGGTAACCAGCGGCGAGACTAATTCACCGAAAAAGACCATCCCTCGGGCGTTGATGCTTACGGTTTCAGGCATTGCCATATTCTACTTTTGCGTGCAGTGGCTTTATTGGCATACCGTAGGGCCTGCAAAGCCTGATAGCGCTCCTCTTATTGCTCTTGCTAATGTGATATTTGGCGAAACCGGGGCGCTTGTTATGACATTTACTGCCGTGGTGTCGGTTGCCGGTAATTTGTTGGCGAATATGATATCTACCTCTCGGCTTACGTTTTCTATGGCGCGGCAGTCGCTTATTCCAGGTAGACTAGGGCATAAGCTAGGAGAGATTCACTCGACCTTTGCTACTCCAGCCGTTTCCATAACTATATTGGGGATTTTTGCCGGTACCATGGCACTTACCGGCAGTTTTGTATGGCTAGCAATTTCAAGCGTGCTTGCCCGGCTTGTAGTGTATGCCGTGTGTGTAGTGGTGCTAATGAAAGCGCAGAGGGCTTATTTACAAGGGAGTTCTACAGGCTCATCCGCTAACGCTATAACCCCTTTAAAACGTTTGATACCCTTTGCTGCATTAGCGGTTTGCGCATGGTCTATTGCACAATCGTCTACTAACGCATGGCTATTTTTATTAGGTGAATTAGCGATTGGCGCGCTGCTTTATTTCGCGCTTTTTAGAAATAAAACATTAAAAGGTTAAACAGTGGAAATTCAAGTTATACCGGTTACGCCCTTTGCCCAAAACTGCTCGTTAATTTGGGATCCAACAACTAACAAAGGCGCGTTTGTCGACCCTGGTGGCGACGTTGAAACGTTAATTGAAGCTGCTACAAATAAAGGCGTGAGTATAGAAAAAATCATACTGACTCACGGTCACCTCGACCACGTTGGCGGTACTGTCGCCATCGCTGAACATTACGGTGTGCCCGTTGTTGGCCCCCACATCGGAGATAAATTTTGGTTAGATGCGCTTATGCAGCAAAGCCAGATGTTTGGCTTTCCACCCGCGCAGCCTTTTGCCCCCAATGAGTGGTTAAATGACAACGACACCATTTCAGTAGGCAATTTAACGTTGGAAGTATTGCATTGCCCCGGTCATACACCCGGACATGTGGTGTTGGTAGAGCGTTCGAGCAATCGAGTTATTGTGGGGGATGTCATATTTGCAGGCTCTATTGGCAGAACTGACTTTCCGCAAGGAAATCATCAGCAGCTTATCGACTCTATTAAGCAAAAAATTATGGTGTTACCTGATGATATGACGATTTACCCTGGACATGGCCCTACGACAACGGTAGCCACAGAAAAGGCAACTAACCCTTATGTTTCGGGTCAGTTTGGTTAAAGTTTATTTTTTTCAATAAATGTCTAAGCACAAAAAGGCGAGGTGCGTTGAACAAGCTTTTGCTTGTTTCGCCCTCGCCTTTCGCTTATTTAAAGCTTGCTATGCATTTACTTAGCGCAATGCCTAAAAAGCGTTATCAACTAACGCTTACTCGTAAGCGCCGCTTGCATAGTGCAACTCATAGCTGTGGCTATAAATTTCAAGGATGTTGCCAAACGGGTCTTCCATATAAATCATGCGATATGGCTTTTCACCCGGGTAGTAGTAGCGCGGCGCCTTCATACGTTTTTTACCGCCAGCGGCAACAATCTTCTCAGCTAAACCTTCTACGTCTGGGTCTTGAACACAGAAGTGGAAGATACCGGTTTTCCAGTACTCGAAGTTGTTCTCAGGATTTTCTTGGTTGCTGAACTCAAAGATTTCAACGCCTACGCGATCACCCGTTGAGAGGTGCGCAATGCGGAATTTCCCCCAACCTGCACCGAATACGTCGGTACACATTTCGCCAATGGCCGAATCGTCTTCAATAATTTCGGTTGGCTTCATGATGAGGTACCAGCCAAGTACTTCGGTGTAAAACTTCACGGCGGCTTCTAAATCGGGTACCGAAATACCGATATGGGAAAACGTACGTGGATACGGTGTTTTTACTGCTTCAGTCATTACTTACTCCTAGGTAGTGCAAGTTATCAAAATGGCTTAAGCGGCTAATTCATTGCTTAAATCAGTGTTTAGTTAGATAGCGTTCTCTTGTACCAGTTATCCAAAACATCAATCATACAGCTAATCGAAAATAGCGCTTAAGTGAATATGGATACATAGTAGCTAGACAATGAGAAAACATGAAATTATGATATCTTTTCAATTTTATAAATTTAATTTATAGCAAGATGATTAACCCTATTTGGCTAGACACCTTTATTACGTTAGTAGAAACAGGTAACTTCACTCGCACCGCTGAGCAACGTTTTATGACGCAGCCAGGAGTAAGTCAGCATCTGAAAAAGCTAGAGGAAGTATGTCAGTGCGAATTGGTGGTTCGTTTAGGCAAAGGTATTCAGCTTACAGAGCAGGGTCAGCGGGTGTATCACTACGCTAAAAATCAGCAGGCTAAGGAGCAAGATTTTATTGCCAGCTTGAAGTTTGACGCGCCATTTGAAGGAAAATGTGTAGTGGCCTGTTCAGGCGCTATCGCGCAGCGTATTTACCCTGCCCTGTTGGCACTACAAAAGCAGCATAACGCGCTAAAAATTCATGTTGAAGTCGCGCCTCGACGCACAATTTTATCAGGCATAGCAAACAATACCCTTGAGCTTGGTATTGTGACTAACCAGCCAGAGAGTGAAGATATACATAGCGAGTACTTAGGCGAGGAAGCGTTGGGGCTTATCCTACCGCGTAGCCTGCCTGATACGCTTGTGACACAGCTTTCTGGTTTTCCTGAAAATACACAGAATTTTATGCCTGATTCGGGTACGGGTACGGGTACGGGTACGGGTACAAAAATAACAAGCGTATCTGAAAGAGCAAAGAGTAAAACTGATGACGCTATTACGCTAAAAGCCGTAATCAACCATTTAGGGCTTATAAATCACCCTGACGCCATGCACTACTTACAGCGCTACTTTAACGATTGCGGAGAGCCTGAAGTAGCCAAGATTAATCCAAATAAGCTGCCACACGCCGGCTATATCAATCAACTTTCGCAAATTCTACTGCCGGTAAGCGAAGGGCTAGGTTACACCGTGCTGCCAACCAGCACGTTAGACTTTGTATCATTTGCCGACAAACTTACCGTCTACGAAGCCAAAAATGAGGTGACAGAGCCCTTATACAGTGTTCAAACACCCCACAGCGCACTCCCCGCTCGCTACCAAGCAGTAAAACAAACCATCACCCAAGTATTGAGATAAATAATGGGGTAACCCGAGTTTTGGGGTCAGAGTACATTATCAAGCTAGCTAACCTGAATATTGGGGTCAGAGTACATTTTTACCTTGGGTTACCAACTAAGCGCTAAGACTTTAGAGAGCGGACTATTAAAGTGCGGGGCCGGTGAAGTTACTCTGCCCCCACAATCCGTATTTAGTCGTGAAGCGAAGGGTCAGGCGCTACCATTTCGGATTCTTTTTTGTGTTCAGGTACATCCACTTTGCCCGAGGCAATGACTTCACCCTCTTGCCAAAGCTTCCACTCGCCCCGTTCGTAAATATCCCACTGTTCATCATTGGTTAGCGGTTCGGTAGCGATAATACTTACCACATCCTTTGGCGTGGTTTCAGCTGCAAAATCAATCTCTACTTCAACATCACTTAAACAAGCCGGGCCAAAAGGCGCTCTTCGGGTAATGCTAGCTAACTTTGTACTACAGAACGTAAACAGCCAGTCGCCATTACTCAGTAAACAGTTGAATACACCTTGCTGTGCATACTCTTGTGCCAATTCGACAAGCGTTTCAGCTAGCTGCTCTGGCATAGCGTCTCGGGGGAGGTTTTGCCTAACATTGTTCATGATGTCGCAGAAAAGCTCTTCGCTGTCCGTATCCCCTACCGCTTCATAAATACCTGCTCGACGTGAGAAGTTGGGTAATTGCCCATTATGTGCAAACACCCAATAGCGCCCCCAAAGCTCGCGGGTAAAGGGATGCGTGTTCGCCAAGTTGATGTTACCAACGTTAGCTTGCCGAATATGACAAATGGCGTTTTTACTTTTTATAGGAAGTTTGGAAACAAAATCGGCGATAGGTGACGTGGCGCAAGGCTCAGGATCGTGAAACATACGCACGCCCTTACCTTCGTAAAAGGCAACGCCCCAGCCGTCTTTATGCGGCCCGGTTTCACCACCACGACGTGTTAACCCGGTAAAGCTAAAACATAGGTCAGTAGGAGTGTTCGCACTCATGCCCAAAAGTTCACACACAGCGTTTATTACCTATTGCAGTCATTAAATGAAGTACGTCGAAGAATACGCAAGCTTTTGGATTGAATCAATTCGACATAAGATAGGAGTATCACTTTCTGCCTGAGGTTCAATATTTGCCTTACAACTCTACGGTGATTGGGGTCAGAGTACTTTTTGAGGAAATGTACTCTGACCCCAATATTTTTTGTTGCTGACCAGATAAACGTAGGTATTTTAATACTTACAGTTTTTATTCAGCAGTTAAGAAGTAAAACTTTTGCAAGCCACCACCGCCCGCGACGTATTGCGCGCGGTGGTTTAGGCTTTACCGCCTACTGCGCAGTGAAAAGCTAATCGATGACTTCAAGCTCCCTGTGTAGCATCGAAGGGTTATCTACGCTTAAATATAGGGTCGAAATACTTTCATTTAATAAAGCCATACCAGAATAATATGCTTGGGATTTATTGAAGGTAAGTTTGACGTTAGCGACGCCCCTTCCAAAGTGAAAATCCTCTTTGGTTAAACTTCTACTCCACTCGCCAACTTCAATACTTTCTATATTTGCTTTTGGAATTACTACCATCCCCCACCACGAGTTATTCACCACAACCTTGTCCTGCCAAATAAAGCAACTATAGTTTTTGCTTACCCGGTAGTTGGCGACGAACATGATCACTAGGTAGAACACTAATGTGGCCACCACCATGGCAATCGTTTCACCAAATTGCGATAGCAATACATATGAGGCATAGGTTGTGACACTCAAAGCAATGAGTACGCCTAGCAGATGCCACCACTTGCCAGAGAGTAACTTAAGGTTCACTGCACTTTTCACATGTTTTTTACTGAATCTAGGTATAGCGTAATACCAACTTGCCGGTTCATGGGCCAACATTAACGCAAGCTCTAGTTGCTTAGCCTCTTTGCTACCTTTTTCCGGCGCTTCAGCTTTTTCATATTTTTCGAGCATGTGTATACGTGGGTCGCCGCTAAGTTTACGTGCGCCCCAAAGCGCTTTCACGATAGTTACCAAAAGCACTACTTCAATAATCATTAGTACGGCAATGATGGGGTATTTAAGGTAGCTGATAAACGCAAAATAGTGCGCTAGCTGTTCCGGGTAGTTGTAGCGGGCTATTAAACTACTTAAAGAAAATATTAGCAGTAACTTCCAAAGAGCTTGTTCGCCAATACGAATTACCCAGAAGTAATACAATAGCGGCAGTACAAGGAAATAAACCAACGAAACAAGCGCCGTATTACGCCAGCTTGGCTCTGATATGATATTGCCGAAGGTAAGCGTAATGTCTGGCAAGGTACTAGGTAAAAACCATGTGCCTACATAAAAACACCCCGCAGCAACAATCAAAAAAGCAATTCTGTATTTGACGGGTTTACGCATATTTCATCCCTGACGCGTTGAAGATAAGAAGCAGCTAAGAAGCTAAACAATTGATATACAATACGAAAAAGTGGGGTCAGAGTAAATTAATTTGATGACGGGGTCGTCTGACTTTGGCGAAATGTACTCTGATCCCTTTACTTTTATGCAGCTTTTACTTTGGGGGTTGTTTCAGGCTGTGAAACGTTAGTTTCTAATTGGGGTTCAACGCTATTAAGTTCATTTTGATTTTGGCTATCACGAACGTTCTTTTGAACCGTAATGGCAGCAAATAAGCTTAAGGTAAACGCCATTCCGAAAAAGCCTTTCTCACTTAGTAAAAGTTCGGCGTTTAGCAACCCAATAACTAACAGTACAATGGCTGAACCGGTGGCTACCGCTGAAGCTAAAAAGTATGCTTTGGTTGTAGGTACACCTTCCATTTTATCCCGTACCGTTTTTTGCAAGCTTACCACTGAAAATAAGCCAAATAGCATAATAGTGAAGTAATAACCTTTTTCGTTAAGGGCCATAGGTGCATTGTACAAGCCTATGAAATAAGCACCTACGCCTACAATAAGTGCAGCTAGTGACGCGATTCGAAATGCTTTAGTGGGTTTATTCATGTTTTGCATAGTAAAACTCCTAAATATTCTCTATTTGCCCCGTATGGGTAAACGTAACGGCCTTGTTTGTTAAATTGTACTTTTGCATATAGCGAGCAAGGCTTCCGAAGGTGGTGGTTTCTACTTTGCGACCGTGATCTGACAAAGTTACGCCATCGCTGAACATACTTGCTAAGCCAAGTTTCGCGCGGCTCATATTTACTTTTTGTGGCACAAAATGGGCCTTAGCATTTACCTTTAGCTGCGCAATATCAGTGGTTGAATAAATTGCAGCGTTTAAAACATCAAGGGTGTATTCCGTGCAGTTTTGACGTTCACTATTAAACGGGTTAGCCACTACCGAATATCGAGCATTGTGAAGCAGCTTAGCTTTGTCATCGCGATATAGCTTCACCAACGCTTGTTGCACTTCTGCTGAAGGAATTATTATTCCCGCCTCTAGCGCATACGCGCCCCAGAAGAAGTCTACTGGATAGTCGGTAATTAAGTGACTTTTGCCCTGATCTTCTGCGTCTTGATATAAATTGTGTATGGCATAGCCTTTCGCCGTATCGCCGTTGCTTAGCTGAATAGTTGAGTAAATAGCAACGGCGGTATGGGTAAAGCGAATACCTTTTGGCATATCCTCAATAGGTCTGCCACGTCTTGCAATAATAAATGCCCGGGCCCCTTCACCTGCCGCATACTTTTCCACATCTTTTGAAAAAGTTGCGATCGCTTCTGGCGTAAAAGTAGGCTTACCGTGTTGCTGGCTACCCGCGTATACGTCATGAATACTAGACATCAACAATACAAAGGCGAACCCGATTGAAGTTAAGTAGGCTTTCATGTTCAACCTACCGCTGAGTATTAGTTGTGGTTGTGATCACTTTAGTTTTGGTAGTAACCACTTGGTTTGGAGCGGGGTCGGCGGTGATAATAGTTTCGGTTATCACCAAAGGCTGGTTGTGCGCCACTGAAGATTGATGGCTAGCCTGATGAAGGTTACGAGCACTTTCATTCACGGCGCTTTCTACCACCGCGCTTCCGGCTACAACCACACTCCCGGTCAATACCACAGGTACTGCCACCACCGCACTTGCTACCGAAGCGGTTGTCGCTAAGCCTTCAGAAGCAGCTAACGCACTGTGCTTACTTGCTTTGCCGCTATGGTCAAAAGAATCATCTGCCATTGCAGAATGGGTAAGAATCGCACTACTTAATAGTGCAGTTAACATCAATGTTGAACGTGTATTTTTCATATCACTTGCTCCTAGTTTGTTAAGACAAGATGTGTCTGAACACTTTCTACACTAGAACTAAGAATAAATTTCGTAAACCATAATGATTAATGTAGTATTAAATTACACCACAAGTATAAAAAAGTAATACCATGAGCCAAATCAGCCTTGTGTACGACACCTTGAAACAATGCTTACGGGAACAGCGACTCACCTATAAGCAGCTTGCAGAAGCGCTTGATGTTAGCGAAGCAAGTGTAAAGCGTAACTTTTCGTTGCAGGCATTCAGCCTTGATAAGTTAGAGCAGATTTGTGAATGCTTAAGTTTGTCATTAAGCGATTTATTTAGCCTTTCACAAAAACAGCAGGAGAAGATTTCACAGCTGTCTGAACAGCAAGAAATGGAACTGCTCGCTAACCCCAAGCTATTGCTTGCCGCGGTGTGTGTTCGTGACGGCTGGCGCTTTTCAGAACTTATCGAACATTACGATATTGATGAAGTGGAAGGCATTAAGCTAATGACAACCCTTGATAGGCTTAAGCTTATCGAGCTGTTGCCGAACAACCATTATAAGCTGCTTATTGCCCAAGACTTTCGCTGGATCCCAGGCGGGCCGCTAGAAAAGTTTATGGAACAAGAGGTCATGGTGAAGTTCATGGATCCAAAAAAGAACGAACCTTGGATGTTCCGCTTTTATTTGCGCGGTCGCTATTCTCAGACCTCGGTTTCGATTATTCAACGTCGTCTTGAACAATTGCGGCAAGAAGCGGCTAAGCTCAGCAGCGAAGATAATGACTTACCGATAGAAGAGCGCCAGCATGTAGGTTTACTCATGGCTATGCGGCCTTGGGAGCCGTCGCTTTTTGAAAACATGAAGCGAAAATAGAAGCAGTTGGGTCAGAGTACATTTCATGGAAAAGTACTCTGACCCCATAGCTAAGAGGCGCTTTTTGCCTGCATGGTAACTGGTACTCTGTTGGACAACGTTAGGTAAACGATACTGGCGATAATTAGCCCCACGAACCACGCGTAGGCGTAAAGCGTATCGAAAATGGCGGGTACGCTGTCTACAAACCCTGCCGCGTGCATAAAACCGGGTATATTAGGCAAAATTCCAATAACCAGTGCAGCTACTCCCGCCATGTTCCAACCGTTGTTCCCACCGTATTCACCAGAGTGTTGAAACAGCGCATCAATGTTTAACGTCGATTTTCTCAAAATGAAATAGTCAGCAATGAGAATACCTGCAATTGGGCCGAGTAGCGCTGAATATCCCGTAAGCCAGGTAAATAAATAACCACCGGCGGTTTCAAGCAGCTTCCAAGGAAAAATTGCTACACCTATTCCCGCGGTGATGTATCCGCCCATTCTAAAGCTAATTTTCGCTGGTGCCATATTCGAAAAGCCATACGCCGGAGCAACCATGTTGGCGGCTAAGTTTGTAGTTAAAGTAGCAAGCGCTAAGGCAGCCAGTGCAAAGACCACGCCCATGCCGCCCATTCTGCCAGCAAGCGCCACTGGGTCCCAAATGGCCTCGCCGTAAATGGTTACAGTTGCAGAGGTAACCGCTACACCGATAAAGGCAAACAACGCCATAGGTAACGGCAAGCCTATAGCTTGGCCCAACATTTGGTCTTTCTGTGATTTTGCAAAGCGGGTGAAATCGGGAATATTTAATGCCATGGTTGCCCAAAAGCCCACCATAGATGTAAGACCTGCGAAAAAAGCAGACCAAAACTGCCCTTCTTTAGCGCCCCCTTCTACAAATTGAGATGGCGTAGATAACATAGCGCCAAATCCACCGGCATTGACGTATGCCCAAGCAAGAAGCGCTAAGCCCATTAAGATCAAAAATGGTGCAGCAAAAGTTTCAAGCCAGCGAATAGATTCAGTACCGTGTTTAATAAAAACTAAATGCATTGTCCAAAAAGCAAAGAAGCACAGAGTTTGGGTAATATCTATACCTAAAAATGGCAGCGCCTGCCCCACAAAAGCGTCGCCGCTCACGCTATTTAAAATAACGTATATCGCGCTGCCACCCACCCATGTATTGATTCCAAACCACCCGCAGGCTACAAGACCGCGAGCAAGAGCAGGAATCTTCGCGCCTTTGGTACCAAAAGCACTACGTAGCAATACAGGAAAAGGTAAACCGTATTTAGCCCCCGCGTGACCAATTAACATCATTGGTATTAGCACAATAACGTTACCTAACAACACGGTGATCACCGCCTGATACCAATTCATGCCCTCAGACACTAGCCCAGCAGATAGCAAATAAGTGGGCACACATACCACCATAGCCACCCATAATGCAGCATAGTCCTTCCACCTCCAGGTTCTTGTTGCCTCACTGGTCGGCGCCAAATCTTGGTTCCATAAATCGCCATCGTAATGGGAAGGTTTTGTCATGGGTTGATTGTTGGTGTTATCCACGATCTATTTCCTTGTTGTTTTGGTGTTGCACGCGCTTGTATTATTTATAATGAAAAACAGGGTTTTACGAAGCGTTACTGTTAACAAAATACCAAATATTTTGCTGATTCTTTTGGTGACATTTTTTGAAAAAATGCAGCATTCTTTTTAACTAGAGAAAACGTGCTATTTAGCGATAAGTCGTCGATAGCTCGTCTATAAGAACAGAAGCAAAAATGCTGCCGCTTTTCGCTTACCGATAACGAAACACCTAGATACCGTTTCATAGAATTTCGGTATCTAGGTTAGCTAAATAGCTTTCGTTTTCGGGTTAGAGCGTTTTCAAGCAAGACCGTTTTCGAGTAAGATTTAACGTCTAAGCCAAGTGACTAAAACGTCTTGCTTACCAAACTAGAAACTTCGTCTTATAGTCACTCCATATGTCCTAGGTTTTGCATAAGAAATTTGGCTGGTGCCGTAAAAGCCTGAAACGTCAAAGCCAATGAGTTCGTGGTCAGAATCAAATAGATTATCTACGTAAGCAGCTAGGCTCCATTTGTCTTGCCCATCAACCCAGGTCAAGCGTGCATCTGCCGTAGCATAGCTATCAATTTCATGAGCGGTAAAATTACGCGCATTGTGAAAAGTTTCAGATTGATAGTTTGCTGATAGCTGTGCAGCCATATTTCCTTCGAACGCATCCCAATTGTACCTGAGCATAGCAGACGCCTGATATTCAGGGGTAAATGGCGGAGTAGTATCGGCAAAGTAACCTGACGCCACTTCTAAGTCTTCAACCACTGCATCGGTATAAGAGAAATTCACCATCAAATCCAAGCTTTCTGTTGGCGTTAAAAATACTTCAAGCTCCACACCACTAAACGAGGCTTCTTCATTCGTCACTACACCAGCATTATTCACCCACGAAAAAGACTGGTAATCGTTGTAGTCATAGTAAAAAACATTGGCATTAAACACGCCGCTTCCCTGCATGAAGCTGTGCTTTAGGCCTGCTTCGTAAGAGGTTAGCTCTTCAGGCTCATAAAAACTGAACCCTCCGAATAAGGGCGCATTAAAACTCCCCGCTTTTACGCCTCGGTTGACTCCTGCATAATACAAACTGTTCCCCACGCTGTACTCCAACTGAAGCTTTGCCGACCATAAATTTTGGTCGTTGCTTTGCGAGAGTATTTCCAAAGAAGACGTACTGGTGTCAATCTCAATAACTCGGTCATCGGTATTTTCATTCTGATACACGTTACCGATGAAATCTTTGCTCTCTCGGGTGTAGCGAAGCCCGCCTACTAATACCAAATCATCCGTTAAGCTGTAATCAACTTGCCCGAATGCAGAGTATGACTCGGTTTCAAGGGCCACTAAGGTATTGTTTTCTTCACCGCCTAAGAAAAAGGTGGTGGGTGAGCCCGCCAAGCCTTGACTGTAATCTGTGTCGATAGAAAGGTAATAAAGCCCCCCTACCCACTTTAAGTCGGCAGTTTCACCTGAAAAGCGCAACTCTTGGCTAAACTGTTCGATGGTGCTATTTGACTGGAAGATAAGTTCAGGAGACGCCGTTTGGTCAGAATCAAGACCAACCGTACGTTTGAATTCTTTATAGTCTGACATGGAAAAGAAATCGAAGGTTTCGAAAGCATAGTCTAGTGTTGCCGCTAAGCCTTTTGACTTAATTTTGTTTTGATCGTCAAAGGCAAAGTCTTTATTTACCTTATTGCCCGAACCGTCAGGGTCAAAGTTACCGTTAAAGTCACCACCTTGCACTGGGCGGAAAGGGTCACCATTAAAGTTACCGTCCACGCACACGCCTGCCTGAATAGTGTCACATCCTAGAGGGTCGTCGGCTGCGAAAATTACATCTATCACATTGCCTGCGGCATCTTTTACTTCTGTGGTGTTCACCACCTGATACGGGCCTTCACTTTTGGTGGTATCAGACCAGTTACCGCTTAGAAGTAAGGTGCCCTCCTCACCAATATCAAACATCAGCTGAGCACGAAACGCTTTCGTATCGTCATTGTAGCCGTCTTCCCCACCACCTACTGAACCCAAGCGCGTATCGGGTGCTGCACCGTCTTCATAAATATTTTCGAGTATTTCACCTTGCTGATTGGTAAACCCAGAAAAGCGACCATAAACGCCGTCTGCTATTTCCCCGGATATTGCCCCTTCAAAACGATATTGTTCGAAACGGGCTGCGGTAAACTCTGCATAGCCCTCGGTGTCGGCGGTAGGTTTTGCAGTAATAGTATTTACCAGACCGCCCGTGGCGTTTCTGCCAAATAATGTTCCCTGTGGGCCTTTTAGAATTTCTATACGAGCTACGTCGAATAAGCCAAAGGTCTGCGCTTGGGTGCTTGCTAGATATCCGCCGTCCACATAGACCGCCACCGGCGCTTCAGCCAAATCGGCGTAGTCGTTTTGCACCACGCCTCGAATATTGAAAATGGCGCGCTGGCCGCCAATGTCCCCGGCTAACGACACGCCTGGCGTAAAGGCAATAAGCTCAGTACTGCTTTCAAGACCAAGCGCCTCTAGCTGCTCCCCTGAAAAAGCGGTAATAGCGATACCCACATCGCTTATATTCTCGTTGCGCTTTTGCGCGGTAACTTCAATACTTTCCCAAACATTCTCTGCAGCAAAGGCCGCTGGCGCACTCAACGCCATCCCAACGGTTAACGCCAGCAGACGCTTGTGTGTGTTTAACGTATGCATGTTTTACTCTCGTTTATAGTTCTTTTTAACAAGCCTTGCGGCGGTGTTGTCCCGATATTTTTATAAGAGTAACTGTCGACGTGAACTGCTTATCGATTGCCACTTGGGTGCAAACCTAAGGCAGGACTGGAGACGAACTGCCAAAGGTTTACAGGTTTAAATTGTTATAATTAATGGCATTGCTTTTTTATATTTACCGCCAGTGAACATTTGCTCTTTTGGCTAAAGGTATTAATCCACTGGCAGTATTTAGATGTTTATTAACTTGTTAGTTAACTAGGAAATGAAAAGCTGACTCCTTCTCTAACTCCACTTGAGGGCCAACGTTGGGTAATAGTTTTGCGCTTGGTATAAAAACGCACGCCATCTGGCCCATATGCGTGAAGGTCGCCAAAGAGTGAGCGCTTCCAACCACCAAAACTGTGATAAGAAACAGGTACAGGCAGCGGTACGTTGATGCCTACCATGCCCACCTGAATATTGTCGGAGAAATAGCGCGCAGCTTCACCGTCGCGAGTGAAAATGCAGGTGCCGTTGCCGTATTCATGCTCGTCAATAAGCTGCATGGCTTGCTCCATACTTTCAACGCGCATTACCTGTAATACCGGGCCAAAGATTTCGGCCTTATAACTCGTCATTTCAGGTGTGACTTTATCGATAAGTGTGGCACCTAGGAAAAAGCCCGTTTCATACCCCTCGACTGTGGGGCTTCGCCCATCAACGACAACATTAGCGCCTTGCTCGGCTGCACTTGTTATGAACCCTTCTACTTTCTCTTTATGCTGCTGTGTAATAAGTGGGCCAAAATCGTTAGACGCGTCGTCAAATGCCCCTACTTTCAAACCTTTCATGGCCGACTGCATTTTATCTACAATCTCATCGGCTATCTTGTCGCCCACGGCCACCACCACAGACAACGCCATGCAGCGCTCGCCCGATGAACCAAAGGCTGCGCCTAATAGTTGATTTACCGCGTTATCAACGTCGGCGTCAGGCATAACAATGGCGTGATTTTTAGCCCCGCCTAGAGCTTGGCAGCGCTTGCCACTAGCATTGGCTTTTGAATAGATGTATTCAGCAATAGGCGTTGAGCCTACAAAACTTACTGCTTTGATGCGCTCGTCATCGAGTATTTGATCAACCGCTTCTTTGTCGCCGTTAATGACGTTAAAAACGCCGTCGGGTAACCCTGCTTCTTTGAGTAACTTTGCTAAGAAAATAGCGCAGCTTGGATCTCGCTCTGATGGTTTTAAAACAAAGGTGTTACCGCATACAATGGCGAGCGGAAACATCCAAAGCGGCACCATGGCAGGAAAGTTAAATGGAGTAATTCCCGCTACCACACCAAGGGGCTGAAACTCGCTCCATGAGTCTATGCTTGGCCCAACATTTTTACTGTGCTCACCTTTGAGCAACTGCGGCGCGCCACAGGCAAACTCTACGTTCTCGATACCACGTTGCAGTTCGCCCGCCGCGTCGTGGCTTATTTTCCCGTGCTCCGAGCCAATTAACGCGATAATTTCATCTGCGTGCTCTTCAAGTAAGTTTTTGAACTTGAACATAACGCGAGCCCGCTTGCTAACCGGAGTGTTTCGCCATTGTGGGAAAGCTTGCTGTGCGTTAACAATGGCTTCGTTTACGGTAGCCTTCGATGCCAGTAAAACCAGCTTCTCTGCTTCGCCCGTTGCTGGGTTATAAACATCTTGCATACGCCCTTTTGGGGTACAGGTTTCACCGTTTATAAAGTGGCCTACTACTTTCATTGGGTATCTAATCCTTCAGTTATGCGTCTTTGCACGCGCTGTGATATCCGCGCTGGTAATATAAAAGTGCGTCGGCGTCTTGGTCTTGTTTGATGTCTACTACCTGGCAAAAAAGCACATCGTGTGTAGCAACACTTTTTACATCTGTGATAATGCAATCAAAGCTTACTGCAGCATCGGCAAGCCTTGGGCAGCCGGTAGTCGATTCCACCCAATCACCAATTTCAAAGCGTTCATTCATAGGCGCTTTACCACCAAAGGTGTTTGAAATTGACTGATGCTGTGAAGTTAGCGTGTTAATAACCAGATGCGTGCTGTTTTTAAATACTTTGTGCACAGAAGCACTGCGGTTTAAACACACCAGTAAAGTTGCTGGGCTGTCGCTTACGCTGCACACCGCAGTTGCTGTAAAGCCAGCGCGCCCTTCTGGGCCAGTTGTTGTAACGACGTTTACCGCTGCCGCTAAGCTAGACATGCCTTCACGGTATTGCTCAGGCGTAACCGGAGGAAGCACTTCTGTTGCTGCGTTTTTTATTGCTGTAATAGTCATACAAATATCCTTTGTGTTGGCGTTACAATATTTGACAAGCTTGCTCGAAACTTAAGCGAGGCAAACGTTTGTGCACTTTCTTTCCATCGCCGTAGCCAATGTTCAGTAAGAAATTCACCTTCCACGTGCTATCTGAAAAGAAAGTCTCGTCGAGTAATTTGGGGTTGAAGCCAGACATGGCACCGGCATCAAGACCGAGTGCGCGCGCAGCGCTAATTAAATAAGCCCCCTGCATAGAGCTATTGCGCATCGCGGTTTCATAGGCGGCTTCAGGGCTTGAAGTAAACCAGCTTTTCGCATCCGCATAAGGAAATAGCGTAGGTAATTCTTCATAGAATTCTTCGTCGAAAGCTACGATAACCGTGCAAGGTGCGGTCATGGTTTGCTCTACGTTACCGCTTGAAAGACAAGGCTTGAGTTTTTCTCGCCCTTCATCTGAGGCAATAAAAACAAATCTCGCCGGGCTGCAATTTGCTGATGTCGAGCCTACTTTCACTAAGTCATAAAGCTGCTTTAAGACTGCCTCATCTATCTTTTTATCCAGCCATGTAGTGTGCGTGTGTGCACCGCTAAATAACTGGGCTAGACCACTTTCGCTTATAGGGCCTTTTGTTTCATATTCAGTTTTTTCTGATACCGTCATTTCTATATCTTTCCAGTTTTCAAATTGCTAGACAGCGTCTTAGCCGACTAGGTATTGTCTTGAGCGCTTTGTTCAAAGGTGCTTATCTAAGGAGCGGACTTGTGAACAATTAAGCTATGCGCGCTAAGTATTCCAATACCAATTTATTAAATGCATCAGGCACCGTAATGCTTGATGCATGACCGCCATATTCCATTACCGATAGCTCTGCTTTAGGCATGGCATCAGCTAATATTTTTGAGCGCTGCCACGGCACCAAGGTGTCGTCTTTGTTTGCCAGCGCTAATGTTGGTGTGGTGATAGTCGCTAGTTTGTTATCGATATCGAACGCACTTAGCGCGCCGATACGAGCTAGCAAGTTATCTACATCGGGAAAATGATTAAGTAAATGTGCCTCTTCATCGTCTAAATGCTGTGCATTAGCGGCTATCCAATCAGGTGGAAATAGCAACAGTGCTTGCAGTTGTAGGTACATGTCTTTTCTATCCGCAGCGAGTAAGGCTTTGCGTATATCAAAGCAGCGCAGAGTGTGCGGATTGGGGCTACTCCATGCATTTACTAGCACTAGGCTTTGCAGTAGGTTGGGCTGAGTTAACCCTAGTTCTAAGCCCACCAGCCCACCAAGTGCATGCCCAACAAAATGACATTGCTGCACTTCCAGTTTTTTCAGTAGTGCAGCGAGTTCATTTGCCATATCAGAAATACGGTAGTTCGCTGGCAAGTCACCCACACTTTTGTTGGTTCCTAGCTGGTCGTAAGTGATCACTCTGTAGTCTTGAGTAAAGTCAGCCAGTTGGGGCTGCCAAAACTTAGCTGCCCCGCCTAGCCCTGAACTGAAAACAACCGTTGGCGCGTCGGGCGATGTCAATCCGTGAAGTTCGTAGTGCATGTCGTAATGCATTCCCTTGTGCGTATCAACTTCGCTTGCCTGCACATCAGAAGGCATAAAGCTCACCTATATAAAACCAATGGGCACAGTTAATAGGAAGTCCAAACATAACCGCTTACCCAATGTGCGCTGTGGAGGCAATTTCAATTAAGGCTTCAGGCTTAACCAGCCCAACCTTAATGCAATAACGTGCGGGCTTTTCACCTGGGAAGTATTCGGCGTAAACTTTGTTTACCGCGGCGTAATCGTCCCAATCGGTAATGAAAATTGAGTTAAAGGTGACGTCATCCATAGTGCCACCCGCCTCTTCAATAACGCTTTTTATGGTTTCCAAAACATGACGAGTCTGTGCTTCAGCATCACCTACATGCACTACGTCATTGTTTTCATCAAACGGCAAAGTGCCTGACACATATAAAATATTGTCCGCCATAGAGCCTGGAACAAAAGGGGCGATTGGCGTTGACGTACCTGCTGGAATAATGGCTTTCTTTGGCATAATTAAATTCCTATTCTTCTTTGCACTTTTTACACAGTGTTCTTTGTAGTGCTTTAGCTAATTCGTTTTATTAAGGCGTTACTGCTTGCCCTTTTTTTTACGGTTATTGGTTTTTCGCTTTTTAAGCTTTCTTTCCCACTTTTGAATAGCGGCTTTGGGTTGAAGCTAAATGTTTTTTTGCTCCAAGTGCAGCGCGCTAACGTCTGGGCTTTGGAAACTAAGAAGACTTAAACACCTCACAAAATTGCGCGGTGGTAGACACCCAACCGAAAAACGTTTGTATATTGAAAAGTGACGCTTCGTGAATATCGGGCGGACCAGCTTGATATGCAGCATCAGCCAATACCACGCCAAAATATTCCAAGTGAAAGCCATCGCGCAGCGTAGACTCCACACACACGTTAGTGGCAATACCGGTGAACACTAAGTTGCGAATACCGCGGGCGCGCAGCATGCTGTCTAAATTGGTGTTGTAAAAACCGCTATAACGGGTTTTAGGGATAACGATATCGCCTGTTTGAGGCTTTAGTGCGTCGACAAGTGCGTAGTCCCAGGTTCCTTTGGCTAGCAAACTGCCCTTTAACTCTGGCTGTTTGCGCATAGTTTTAAGGGCATTAGATTTATACCAATTCGGCGAACCTGGGCCGCCAGCCTCTTTATAATCCGCATCCCAACCATTTTGTAAGAACACCACCGGCATGCCTGCAGCACGAGCGGTATCAAGCACCTTGACGGTATTTTCAATAACAGGCGCAGTAGTAGAGACGTCAAAACCCGCTTTGTCTAAGTAACCGTTTTTACTGGCATAAGCGTTCTGCAAATCCACAACTATCACGGCGGTTTCAGCAGGGTTTAAGGTTAAGGGTTCAGGTTTAGCAGGCAGTACGGGCTGCCCTGTTTGGCGTGCTTGAAAGCACCCTGACACTTCAAATACGTCACCGGCAGACATTAGGCAGCTCCCGATGTGCTAAGCAAGTGCTGACGGGATTTCATTAACGGCTGAATTTTAGTGCCGAAATCATCCATACCTTTAAGGAAGTCATCAAAGGTTAGCAATACACCTTCACAGCCTGGAACCGTTGCAATTTCATCTAGCATAGAAGCTACTGATTCATAAGAGCCAACCAACGTGCCCATGTTCAGATTTACCGCTGAGGTTGGGTTGGTCATGTCGCGAATGTTGGTGTCTTTGCCTGACTTTTTGTCGGCCGCGCCCTGCGTTGCCATCCAATCTAACGCTGACTGATCTTTACCGTCTTTATAGCTTTCCCATTTAGCCATGGCGGCTTCGTCGGTTTCGTCGGCAATAACCATGATAAGTACCGCAGAGCCCACGCTGCGACCGTGCTTTTCAGCCGCTTCGGTTAAGCGGGCAGCGGTTGGAGCAAATGCGGTAGGTGTATTCACACCTTTACCAAAACAGAAATTGTAGTCGGCGTGACGAGCCGAGAAATCCATACCCGCGGCACTTTGCCCTGCGCAAATAAGCGGTATTTTGCGCTGTGGTTTTGGTAGCATGCGGCAGTCATCCATTTGGAAGTGCTCGCCTTTAAAATCGCTTTTCCCTGTTTCCCACAGCTCTTTTACGACTTTGATGTATTCATCTAAATATTCGTAGCGGTTGCCGAAAAATTCATCGCCCGGCCACATGCCCATTTGCGAATATTCTGGGCGTTGCCAGCCAGTAACCAAGTTGACCCCAAAACGGCCGTTGGAAATAGAATCGATGGTAGTCGCCATGCGTGCCATAATCGCTGGAGGCAAGACTAATGTTGCGGCTGTGGCATACAGCTGAATTTTTGAGGTAACAGCGGCAAGGCCTGCCATCAACGTAAACGACTCTAAGTTGTAGTCCCAAAATTCGGTTTCACCGCCAAAACCACGCAACTTAATCATAGAGAGCGCGAAGTCCATATCGTACTTTTCTGCTTTCATTACTATCTCTTTATTGAGATCGAATGATGGTTTGAACTGAGGCGAATTTTTAGAAATTAGCCAGCCGTTGTTACCAATCGGAATAAATACACCTATATCCATGTTGTTCCCTCTGCTTGTATGCGTTTTAAGCGGTTAACCCCGCTTTTTTTAAGGTTGCCGAATTCAAAACATTGAAGTGGCGGTATACATAGTGAACAGCATAAAGCAGGCCAAACTATTAAACTCATAAAATTCAGCAACTTAAAAAATCATACAGTTTAAATTGGACCTATTGGTTCAAATTGGAACACCAAGTCCAGTGCAATTGAACTTAATTGGTGCATATTTGTGCGAATGGGTTTATAGCAACGAAAACTCCACGTAAACTAGCTATCAAATCGCGGAGAATCCGGTTAAGAAGAGATGAGAAGTGAGTAAACCTGAAGGTCACGAAAATATAAAAACAGCAAGAGCATTTAGCCCTACTACCCAGAAACGAAGAGAAAAGGCGCTCCAAGAAAAGCGTACCCGCATTATGGATGCTGCCCTTTCTCTGTTTTCAAAAAACGGTGTAAGCGGCACAACCGTAGAACAAGTATCGGAATTAGCGAATGTATCAAAGAGTAATTTACTGTATTACTTTAAAAGCAAAGATGGCCTTTACTTATCGGTAATCACTCACCTATTAGATGTATGGCTAACGCCGCTACAAAGCTTTTCTGCAGAACAGGAACCCATAGCCACCTTAAATGAATACATTAAAGTAAAACTTGAAATGTCACGGGACAATCCTGCCGAATCTAAGCTTTTTTGTATGGAAGTAGTGCAAGGTGCACCGCTTTTAATAAAGGAATTAGAAACGCCTCTGAAGGCCTTGCTAGATGCGAAAAGCGCCGTCATTAACGAATGGATAAAAGCAGGTAAGTTAAAACCTGTCGACCCCATACATCTAATATTTAGCATTTGGGCTATTACGCAGCACTACGCAGATTTCAGCGTGCAAATTAAAGCGGTCACCGGCAAAGATTTAAGCGAGCCCAACTTCTTTGATAGCACGCTTAGTAACATTCAGCACATCATTTTAGACGGGCTAAAGCCTTGATAAAAATCTAATCAACCGGAGGAGCACTCAATGTGTTTTGTTCAGGTAACACCTGCAGTAGGTCGTTATAATTTTTGAGTGAGTACTAAAAGCCCCCTACAAAGGTAATATAGACGAACTGTCTTTTAGAAAATTTTTAAGGCGCTCAACATTGGTGATAGCTATTCCTCCATATCGTTTCTCTATAAGTTGCAAGTCATACAACTTAGTTAGCGACTTATGTGCGGTAAGTACTGTTACCCCCAACCTCTCTGCATAATCGCTTTGCCGCAGGGGTATAACGTCACTTTGTGTCGTCAAATATGACTGGTAAATCAACTTAGCCAACTGAACATAAGTGGGTAAACGTCGAATATCATCTAGCCTTTCTAGCGCCGCGTGAAGCTTTATTGCGAGTGTTCGAGAAATAAAGTCAGAGATTACAGGATGCTGGTTTATAAGAGAACGAAAAGCAGGTTCAGGGACCTGTAGTATCTTACATTGCGTTAGCGCTTGTGCGTGGTGGGTTCTGGCAAGTGAAGCATATAGCGTAAATTCTCCAAACGTATCTCCGCGTTGCAGTATGGTGGTAATTTGATAACTGCCGTCTAATCCATAATTACCTATTTTAACTTCTCCAGACATAACAATAGACAACCCTTTGTTTTTGCTTCCTCTATCGTGAATAGTCGAGGTCGCAGCATAGGTTTTTACCTTTCCAAAGGGTATACAAATATCGAGATAATCATCAGGCATAACCGTCTGCTGTATACCGTGAATGTAAGACATGCTCATCAAATCTATATAAGTATATATTCTGCGATATTAACGCAATGTAAATTCACACTCAACAATCGTGTGTGGGAGTAAATATTATGAGCTATCAATGGGCAATTTTGGCCGTTTTTGTTACGTTTGCTTTGCTGGAAGCCAAGAGCGGTAAGCTATTTAAAAAAGCTACGGAAGTCAGCGATGATGGAAAAGTAGAGCTTATCGGTACATTACTATTATTTACCGTAACACAACCTCTGGTTCTCTTTTGCTCTGCCGCAATAATGGCGTTAGCATTCCCCCAATTTCAGGGAGCACTTACAGAATCCCCTATTCTTTTGCACCTAGCACTGCTTTTAATATTTGATGACATGATGCAATATTGGTGGCATAGGCTGTCACATTCCACCCGATTCCTTTATAACCTACATAGAGCACACCACAACGCTAAGTACATGAGCGTGCGTATTATTTACAGAAATAACTTTTTCTATTATCTGTTTATGCCTTCGCTTTGGTTTTCTGGCGCGCTAATCTATCTAGGATTAGGTTGGACCTATGCCTTTTACTTGGTGGTTAAACTTACCGTTATCACTGGCGCGCACGCGGAGTGGAAATGGGACAAGAGACTTTACAGTATTCGGTGGTTACATCCTGTGGCCTGGGTAATTGAACGCACCATATCAACGCCTTCTACACATAGTGCGCATCATGGATTAAAAGCAGATGACGGCGTGACCAACTACAAAGGTAATTATGGGAACTTGTTGTTCTTTTGGGATGTACTATTTGGAACCGCTAAGATCACTAGACAGTATCCTGCACAATACGGCATTGAGGGTATGTTTTACGCCAACTGGAAAGAACAGCTAATTTGGCCACTGTACAAAACGCCGAGAAAGCCAAAGCAGTTAAAGGCTGAGTCTTCCAGTGCGGGCTTATCTGTGCTCAATTCAGAGCAATTAACAACGGAAAAGGCAGCGAAGAATAGCGCTTAACCTTTTAAGTTCGTGATAAACTTACCGCTTAAATTAATACAGAGCAGTGGCATTTTATGAACCAACAACCCAATAACCCCTTACACGGCTTAACGCTAGAAAAAATCGTGACGCAGCTCCATGAGCGCTACGGTTGGGATGGGTTGTATTACCGTATCAGAGTAAACTGCTTCAATAACGAACCTTCCATTAAATCATCCCTTAAATTTTTAAGGAAAACACAGTGGGCTAGAGATAAAGTAGAGCAGCTTTACATACAAACGTTTAAACAGTCTGAATAGCCCTAACAGTTCAAGTGTCGTACCTAACTATGACAACAGCATTGCGACTTTTTAACTAGCAACTCCCCTCCCATGTACTACACTTTTTTTATAATAAAGGGTAAGTTTAGAACTTTCTGGTCTACAGGGGATGTTGATATGTGGGGTAAGAGTAAGCTGACGTGGCTTAAGTTTTTCTTTCTACCGCTCTTTTTTTATTTCTACTTTACCTTCCCTGTTTCTGCTGTGGATTGTGAAGAAGCGAAGGGCACACTGAATGTGTCACTGCTTGTTTTCAGTGTTGAACAACGAAATGCCTTCGAAGAAATTGCAGCGAACTTTTCAGCACAGTGCCCCGGTATAAACATTGTTTACTCATCGTCAGATGATACTGGCTACAAGCAAATGACCGAACTGTGGTTAAGTGACAATCTTAATCTAGATCTCATGGTATGGTTATGGCCTGTCGAGCTAAAAAAGGACATTGAGAGAGGGTTGATAGAGCCTTTAACATCTCTTTGGGCAGAACCAGAACTTCAAAAATATCCAAACAAAATGAAAGAATTGATGACTCATGAAGGGGAGCAGTACGGCGTTCCTTTGTCAGTGGGTTTTTGGGGATTTTTTGCCAACCGAAACGTCCTACAAGAATTTAAAATCAATCGTCTTGAAAATATTAGCGATCTGCTTAGTGCATGCCGAACACTGTCTCGAAATCAAATTGTTCCTATCGGTTTAGGATTACAAGAAAAGTGGCCTGTTCTGGCACTGTTTGACTATTTAAATCTCAAAGTAAACGGGCTTTCCTTTCACAATCAGTTAATGGAAGGAAATGTAAAATTCACTGATAAGAAGGTGTTAGCAGCACTTCAATTGTGGAAAAAAATGATTAATAACCAATGTTTTCTCAAAAATGCTGATGAGTACACACAAAAGCAAGTTCTCCCGTTACTGTATCGCGATAGAGTGGGAATGGTGCTTTCAGGGAATTATACGATAAGCCAGATCCCTGATGCGGTCTCTGAAAAGCTAGAATTTATTCCTTTTCCTTTTGTGGATGAGAAGATCGGCCAGTTTGAAATTGCCCCAATGGATTTTATTATCCTTCGCTCTAGTAGCAAAAACAAAACTCTCGCTAACGTTTTTTTACGGTACCTAGTTAAACATGATGTACAAGCCCTACTAAATAAAAGGCTTAATTTCCTACCCGCACACCCAGATGCCCAAATAAGTGATGTTAGCTTAGTTCAGCGCGGTAGCTCAAATATAGAAAAGGCTGACGGTGTAGTGCAATTTTTCGACCGCTCTACCAGTAGGGACTTTCATCAACCGCTCAGTGACATTCTCGTAGACTTCATGGGCTCAGGAGAGGTAGACAAAGCAGCATTCGAGATGGAAACAGTTAGACTGCGGCTCTTCGATCCATAGGATATTTCGAGCCGCATAGCTTTTTAGCTAAAAAATTCCGCGCTTAGGCATCGTTGTAGAGCGTCGTTAACCACTTCTCTTCATTGATAAAATTCCAGCTCCAGTCGGCCCACTTTTCATCTAAGCCCATCGCTTTCACCTCATCAAGGGTTTTGCCGTCTTGCTTGAGTTTCTTAACATAGTTAAAGGTTTCGCTGATCATAGCTAAAAATGCGGTGTATTCTTGCTTGTTGCTGATTTCGCCGTGGCCCGGAATAATAACTGTCTCGTCATCTATTTTCGCTAGCAACTGCTCTACCGAATCCATGTAGCCTTCCACATTGCCACCTGCACCTTGGTCAATATAGGGAAAGCGACCATTGAAGAACAAATCACCCGTGTGCATGACGTTGGGTTGCTCAAACCACACTACGCTATCGCCATCGGTGTGGCCGACGGCTAAATGCATTACGTGAAGGGTTTCACCATTAAAGTAAATTTTAATCCCGTCTTCATAAGTGATAGTTGGCAGGGCTTCGGGTTTTACTTTTTCATCGTTAGCTAGCCGAACACGTACATTTTCATGGGCCAGAATGGTAGCGCCTTTGTGGCTGTGGAAAAATGCATTAGAGCCAGTGTGGTCACCGTGATAATGGGTGTTTATTACATATTTGGGTTTATCGCTGCCTAGTTCGCCAAGCTGCGCCGCTATTTTTTCAGCAAGTGGCGCAAATTGATCGTCAATGATCAAAACGCCGTCTTCCCCAGCTGATACGCCGATATTTCCGCCAGCTCCTGTAAGCATGTGCACAGAGCCCTTAATTTCCGTCGCTTTCACTTCGACATCGGCAAATCTATCTTGTGCATTTGCAGGGTTAATTGTTGAATAGAATAGAGGGCTAGCAGCAATGAGTGCAGCCATTATAGGTGCACTAAAACGAGGGGCAGTTTTCATTATTATTTCCTTGTAAGAAGTCTGTTTAGATAAGACCTCTTACACTATGACCTAATTTCACAATTAGATCATTTTTTCATCATCAGGAATATCACCCACATAAGCAAAACGAGGGAGTGTCTCTCCGTCTTTATCCACTGACTCTACAAACATCTCAAGGGGACGAACCCACAACGCCCTTTCACCATAACACGGCCGATATACCACTAACTTGCTTTCATCTTCCGAATGGGTGGCCACCTCGTATACATCGTATAAATTGCCTTTGTAGTGTTTATAACGACCGGGGGTTTTGAGTTGATTTGAGTTCATAATGTTCTTCATTAAAAGAGTAATAAAATAGCAGCAGTTGGCTGCTTTGTTTGAGTGCCGCATATAAAATGCCTTGGCTGCCAAACCACTAATCTGTGCTTTCGCAACGCAAGATAGCATCAGCGGTATGCCCCACAACTTCACCGCACTAAGTATAACAAGCGACTATATTGCGGCCGCAGCGCACGAGCATTAAAAAATGCATGATACCTTTAGCTAAATCTGTTCAAAAGGCAAAACCAATTGCTGAGTCGATTGGTCGGCCGCAAGCCCTATGTGCACACCCACAAGACGGATACCTCGCCCTGTTGCCCGTTCAAAAGCTTCCTGCATCAATGTGCGAAAATACGCTTCGTTGAGAGTTGCGCAGCGATGTTCAACCGTGGTTAGCTGGAAATCATTAAACTTAAGCTTTACTCCCTGGGTGCGAATACGTACAGGCTTGCCCGTTCGCTTCTTATGATTTTCAATTCGTTCCTGAAGCTTCTCAAACAGGTGCGGCAAAAAGTCGAGGCACTGATCGAACGTGTGTATATCTTCGTTTAACGTGCGTTCTACGCCGATAGACTTGCGTTCACGAGATACGGATAGCTCACGCTCATCAATCCCATGAGCACGCTCCCACAATACACTGCCGAATTTTCCAAGCTCTTTTTGAATGCGCTCAAAAGGATACTCACGAACATCGTTGCACGTATTTAAGCCCATGCGCTGCAGCTTTTGCATAGTCACTTTGCCAACGCCTGGGATTTTCTTTAGCGGCATGTCGCGCACAAACTCATCGAGTTTGTCGGGAGTGATAACGCAAATGCCGTCCGGCTTGTTTTCATCACTGGCTACTTTTGCCACAAACTTACAGGGCGCCACTCCTGCTGAAGCGGTAAGACCTAGTTCGTTTTGTATACGAGCACGTATCTCTTCAGCTATTAATGTAGCACTGCCACCACAAAACTCACTGTTGGTAACATCTAGGTAAGCTTCGTCTAATGATAGAGGCTCAATTAAGTCGGTATAGTCAGCAAAAATCTTACGTATTTTTTGCGACTCGGCAGCGTACACCTCCATGCGCCCTTTTACTAAAGTGAGATTTGGGCATAGTTTCAGGGCATACGCTGTAGCCATGGCTGAGCGTACACCAAATTTGCGAGCGGGATAGTTACAGGTAGAGATAACGCCACGACGGTCGGCACTGCCACCTATCGCAATAGGAATATCGCGCAAGGCTGGGTTGTCGCGCATTTCAACTGCGGCGTAAAAACAATCCATGTCAACGTGGATAATTTTTCGCATTACCTACCCTTGCTACATAGCGTCAAACGCAAAACTGTACAAAAAGACAGTATATTATTGATAGTGCTGAATTACACTATCTAATCATGGCTTCTAAATCGAAGTAATGGCTCGCACTTATATTTGAAGGCTGTGATAAAAAACAAAAAAGCGCTGTCGATTTACTCTAACAGCGCTTTTAAATATTAAGCCAACGAGAGGCTAAGCATTACAAAATTTGATTTTGTTTCCACTCGTTTAACTTTTTCTGGCGGGCTTCTTCTTTTTCCATGCGCGACTTTTTACGGTCGCAAGGTTCTGGACAGTCACAGGCTTTCTCAATACCTAGTGCGCCTAAGCCACCACAGCTTCCAGAGATTGATTTTTTCTGAAAAAGGTAACCTACGGCCATAGCCAGTACCATTGTTAGAAAGAAACCAAAAGCAAGAATGAATGTAGACATTGCTACCCCCTAATTATGAACTGTGACCAGTTTATCAAATTCTGGCGACGCATACTCTTCAAATCCGTCTTCTGTGCGACGAATGAGGAATACTGCGAGTTGCTCTTGCTCTGAAACCGCTATTGCTTGCTCCCACCCCATCACATTGAACGCCGTAGCCAAGCCATCTGACGTCATAGATGATGGGTGAACAACAGTAACCGACACCAAGTTGTGGGAAATTGGTTTTCCCGTTGTGGGGTCGATTAGGTGCGAATAACGAACACCGTCTTCTTCATAATAGTTGCGATAATCACCGGATGTTGCCACTGCGTTAGTACCAATAGACACCACTTTTTGAACAGCACGTTCAGTGGTAACTGGCTTTTCAATGGCAATCAGCCACTCACTGCCGTCGCCTCGTTCACCTTTCACACGCATTTCACCACCTATTTCTACAAGGTAGTTTTCAATGTTGTGGTTTTCAAGGATCTCCGCCACTTCATCAACGCCAAAGCCTTTAGCAATAGTTGATAGGTCGACATACAGCATGGGATGACTTTTCTTTAAGCCTGTTGGCGTAGTTGATAGCTTTTTATAACCCACATATTCGCGAATGTCGTCGATGTCGGCTTGGCTTGGCACTTTTTCAGGACGCTTAGTAGGGCCAAAACCCCATAGGTTAACCAGCGGACCAACGGTCACATCAAGTACGCCGCCACTAAGATTTGCCAAGCGTAAAGCCTCGTTTACCACCGTTAGAGTATCGGGCGACACAGCAAAATTATCGGTGTAGCGATATTGATTGAACCTTGATAGTTCTGACGTTGGGTCGTAAGTAGACATCATCTTGTTAACGTCAACAAGACGGGCATCTATTTCAGCTTGTAAGCCTTCTACCGGTGTCTCCGCTACGAGGTACTTAACATTGTAGGTTGTGCCCATTGTCTGCCCTTGCAGGTGTACTACAGGCGTTTTTTCGTCGCTACAGCTTGCGAGAAGTAGAATACCTACCGCAACAAAGGCGAGGAAAATTCGAATAGCAAATCGAATCACGATGTTGTCCTTAGCTAATATGCACATTACTCAATCGCTATTATGTGCATTATGCGTTTTGCTTCAATGAAAAAGGGGCTTACGCCCCTTTTAATATGCTTGAGTTTTTAAGCGAGTAGCTTTTAAATCAACCCCTTAGCCACCGAAGTCATCTAGCATGATGTTTTCGTCCTCAACACCTAAGTCTTTAAGCATGTTGATTACGGCCGCGTTCATCATAGGTGGTCCACACATGTAGAATTCACAGTCTTCTGGTGCAGGGTGATCTTTCAAGTAGTTCTCAAGAAGTACTTGGTGGATAAACCCAGTGTAACCTTCCCAGTTATCCTCTGGCTGAGGATCAGAAAGTGCCACGTGCCACTCAAAGTTATCATTTTCAGCTGCTAGCTCGTCGAAGTCTTCTGTATAGAACATTTCACGAAGTGAACGTGCACCGTACCAGAAGCTCATCTTACGCTTAGACTTAAGGCGACGAAGCTGATCGAAGATGTGAGAACGCATTGGGGCCATACCTGCACCACCACCTACGAATACCATTTCGTTTTCAGTTTCTTTCGCGAAGAATTCACCGAATGGACCAGAGATAGTCGCTTTGTCACCTTCTTTCAGGCTCCAAATGTACGATGACATTTTACCCGCGGGTAGGCTTAAGTTATTAGGTGGCGGCGTAGCGATACGCACGTTCAACATAATAATGCCTTCTTCTTCTGGGTAGTTCGCCATTGAGTAAGCACGAATAGTCTCTTCGTCTACTTTAGACTCGATGTCGAAGAAGCCAAAACGCTCCCAGTCACCGCGGTACTCTTCAGGAATATCGAACTCTTTGTACTTAACGTGGTGAGCTGGCGCTTCAATCTGAATATAACCACCTGCACGGAAAGGTACACTTTCACCGTTAGGAATTTTAAGCTTCAGTTCTTTGATGAAGGTTGCTTTGTTATCGTTAGAGATAACTTCACAATCCCACTTCTTAACACCAAATACCGACTCTTCCAGTTCGATTTCCATGTCTTGTTTAATAGCAACCTGACATGAAAGACGGCAGCCTTCACGCGCTTCACCTTTAGTAATGTGGTCTAGTTCAGTTGGTAGGATTTCACCACCACCTGAGTGTACATCTACACGACACTGGCCACATGAGCCACCGCCACCACAAGCAGAAGATACGAAGTAACCTGCGTCAGCTAGTGCACCAAGAAGCTTGCCACCCGGTGCAGTTTTGATTGCCTTGTCTGGGTCACCGTTGATAGTGATAGTAACATCACCGCTTGGTACCAATTTAGATTTGGCAAACATGATAATAAATACCAGCGCTAGAACGATGGCAATGAACATGCCTACGCCTAGATATATTTCTACATTATTCATTTATATGCTCCCGAGCTTTCTTACAGCTGAATACCAGTGAATGACTGGAAGCCTAGTGCCATTAGACCCGCGATCATAAATACAGAACCCAGACCACGAACACCATCAGGCATATCAGCATACTTCAGCTTTTCACGTACTGCTGCTAGCAACACAATTGCAATTGCCCAGCCCATACCACTTCCTACGCCGTAAACGATGCTTTCAGTGAAGTTGTATTCACGCTGTACCGCAAACGCCACACCACCGAAGATTGCACAGTTAACGGTAATTAGCGGTAGGAAGATACCTAGTGCGTTGTAAAGCGCAGGGAAGAACTTATCTAAGCTCATCTCTAGAATCTGTACCAACGCTGCGATAACACCGATAAACGTTAGGAAGTTAAGGAAGCTTAGGTCAGCTTCTGGGAAACCTGCCCATGCTAGTGCGCCTGGAGCAAGAATGTTTACATAAATAACTTGGTTAACGGGTACAGAGATACCTAGTACCACGATAACGGCAACACCAAGACCCATAGCAGTTTTAACTTTCTTAGATACCGCAAGGAAGGTACACATACCCAAGAAAAGTGATAACGCCATGTTCTCAACGAAAATTGAGCGAACAAATAACGACAAATAATGTTCCATGACTTACTCCTTAGGCTCTACTTGCTCAGGACGGATAGTACGGATAACCCAAATCATACCGCCGATTAAGAAGAATGAGCTGAATGGTAGGATTAACAAACCGTTACCCTGATACCAGCCACCGTTTTGAACCAGTGGAAGGATTTCGAAACCTAAAATAGTACCGAAACCAAATAGCTCTTTAATTGTACCAATTACAACTAGAATGAAAGAGTAACCCAAGCCGTTACCGATACCATCAAGGAAGCTCATTAGAGGTGGGCTCTTCATGGCGTAGGCTTCAGCACGACCCATTACGATACAGTTAGTAATGATAAGACCAACGAATACCGACAGCTGCTTCGATATTTCATACGAATACGCTTTCAGGATTTGGTCAACAACGATTACCAACGACGCAATGATGGTCATCTGGATAATAATTCGAACGCTAGATGGGATCTGGTTACGAATTAGTGAAATAAACAAGTTTGAGAACGCTACAACGCTTGTAAGCGCAAGCGACATTACCAATGCTGTTTCCAGCTTAGTGGTAATTGCCAGTGCTGAACAGATACCCAATACCTGTAGGGCGATCGGGTTGTTGTCCAAGATTGGCCCAAAGAGGGCCTTTTTCATTTCTTTAGTATCTGCCATGAGACTTCCCTTATGAACGCCATGCTTGGTTCTTCAGGAACTGGCCGAAGCCTTGCTCGCCTACCCAGTAACGAATTGTGTTTTCAACACCGTTGCTGGTTAGGGTTGCACCTGAAAGCGCATCGATAGTGTGAGGATTGCTAGGGTTAGCATTTTTCACTACGCGAATAGCAACTTCGCCATTCTCGTAAAGCTCTTTGCCGTCCCATTTGTCCTGCCAAGCAGGGTTTTGCACTTCACCACCTAGTCCTGGCGTTTCTTTTTGCTGATAGTAAATAAGCTCGCGAACCGTTTGGCCGTCTGCGTCTACCGCTAAGAAACCGTACATAAGATCCCAAAGGCCGCTGCCGTGAACAGGAAGGATGATACGAGATACATCACCTGCGTCGTCGCGAACTAAGTAAACACTTGCCACGTTAGGGCGGCGTTGGAAACCAACATTGCTGTTAGTTACCTTTGTGCTGTACTCAGTTTCTTTGGCTGCTTTATACATATCGTAATCTGGCTTAGGCGCTTCTACGAAAGTACCTTCGTCAAGATTAACAAAACGCTGTTCTACTCGCTCGCTGTACGTGCTTTCAATTGCGCTATTGCTCATGCCCATTTCATAAAGGCCTGCAGCATTAAGAATGTTGCTCTTTTTATCTAGAGCTGCGTTTGTTTGTTGTAAAGAACGAAGGCCAACAGCCGCGCCAGAAACAACAATTGAACAAACTAAACATACGGCAACAACAATACCTACCGTTTTGCCTAAAGATTCTTTCTTAGCCGACACGTGCTACCCTCCGCTTGATATTGCTTTGTGCGACGAAATAGTCGAACAGTGGCGCCCACAAGTTAGCAAATAGAATTGCTAGCATTACACCTTCAGGGAAGGCTGGGTTTAGGACGCGGATTAGTACCGTCATGAAACCAATGAAGATACCGTAAGCCCACTTACCTTGGTTTGTGAACGACGCAGAAACTGGGTCTGTCGCCATAAAGAACATACCAAAAGCAAGACCACCAACAACAAAGTGCCAATGTGCAGGCATTGCAAACATAGGGTTAGTATCGCTGCCAATTAGGTTTAGCAAAGTTGCGAAGAAAGCAACACCAATTGCTACACCAGCAACAATGCGCCAGCTTGCTATACGCATGTACATGATGAACAAGCCACCAAGAATAATAGCAAGGGTAGACACCTCACCCGCAGAACCTGAGATAGTACCGATGAAGCTGTTCATCCACTGATCCATGTTCGCGTAATCAAGGTTGCCAGAAGCCGCTTGACTTAGAGATGTTGCACCAGAATAACCATCTGCCGCTACCCATACTTGGTCTCCTGAAATTTGTGCAGGGTACGCAAAGTAAAGGAATGCACGACCAGACAATGCTGGGTTAAGGAAGTTACGACCTGTACCACCGAATACTTCTTTAGCAATTACAACACCGAAAGTAATACCTAGTGCAACTTGCCATAGAGGAATAGTGGCTGGAAGTGTTAGTGCGAACAGTACCGATGTAACGAAGAAACCTTCGTTAACTTCGTGCTTACGCACAGACGCGAACAATACTTCCCAGAAACCACCTACCGCGAACGTTACCGCGTAGATTGGCAGCCAGAAACATGCGCCATAGAAGAATAGACCTAGTGTACCCGCATTTGCCAAGTCACCGCCAAGGGCAGCGAATAGGCCTGCTTGCCACGTATCAGGTAGTGTTCCTGCGCCAGCAGCAATAGCTTCTTGAGCTTGGAAACCAATGTTATACATACCGAAGAACATAGCTGGGAATGTTGCCATCCATACCATGATCATGATGCGCTTAAGGTCAATGCTGTCACGCACGTGCGTGTTAGCTTTGTTTACTTTACCTGGGGTGTAGAAAATGGTCGCCGCAGCTTCGTAAAGCGCATACCACTTTTCATGCTTACCACCTGGTTCGAAGTTTGGTTCGATTTTTTCTAAATACGCTTTTAAACCCATGACTTAACCCTCTTTCTCTATCGTGGTCAAACAGTCGCGTAAGATAGGAGCGTAGTTGTATTTGCCAGGGCATACATAAGTACACAATGCCAAATCTTCTTCGTCCAACTCTAAGCAACCCAACGTCTGAGCACCGTCAGTATCACCAGAAATCAGGTCCCTAAGCAGAAGCGTAGGAATGATATCTAGGGGCATAACGCGTTCGTAATTACCAATTGGAACCATAGAACGTTCAGAACCATTGGTAGTTGTTGTCATATCAAATTTCTTGCTGCCACTTAGGTGACCTAAGTAAGCACGAGTCACTGAGTGTTGGTTTGAACCAGGTAGGATCCAACCGAACAATTTCTTCTCGCGACCTTCTTTTAGTAGTGAAACTTGGGTGTGGAAACGACCAAGGAAGCCGTGAACGCCCATCGCTGTCGTACCGCTAAGTACAGAACCAGAGATAACACGTACTTCACCGTCTACTTGCTCGCTAGCAGTAAGCTCAGTCAAGTCTGCGCCCATTACGGTGCGCACTAGGCGTGGGTTAGTTGCTGCAGGACCTGCAAGTGAAATAACACGACGGTTATCTAGCTCGCCAGAGGTCAGCAATGCACCAATTGCCATAACGTCTTGGTAGTTGATGTGCCAAACCGTTTTGTTCATGCCAGCAGAATCAAGGAAGTGGATGTGAGTACCTGGTAGGCCCGCAGGGTGAGGACCGCCAAATTCTTCAACATCAACTGCCGCATCGCCAGTAGCAACAGATGCACCTGCCGCTTTACAAACGTAAGTCTTGCCACCGCTCAATTGCGTTAATGCTTTAAGACCATTTACGAAATCGTCTTGGCGCTCAGCGATAATCACTGCAGGATCTGCTGCCAGTGGATTAGTATCCATTGCTGTAACGAAAATTGAACTTGGAACAGAGTCTAGCTTTGGAGATTTGCTAAATGGACGTGTACGGAACGCTGTCCACATGCCTGACTCTACAAGGATTGACTGAAGTTGCTCGCGTGTTGCGCTCGCGATCTGGTCAGCTGCAATTTTATCAAATGTCACAGCATCGCTGCCGTTCACTTTGATAACTACAGACTGAAGAACACGTTTTGCACCACGGTTAACCTCTACCACTTCACCCGCTGCTGGCGCAGTGAATTTAACGCCAGGATTCTTTTTATCTTCAAAAAGAACCTGACCTTTCTTCACTACATCGCCAACTTGGACGTGCATGGTAGGGCGCATACCCACATATTCTTCTCCCAGAATGGCAACGCGCGTTGCAGCAGATGCATCAGCAATCTCCTGCTTTGGCGCTCCCTCAATTGGGAGGTCGAGACCTTTCTTGATTTTTATCATATGTAATCGCACTACTCTAATAGAAATACCCTTTTGCATGACCGCAGAAAACCTGCCTGTCAGCATGCAAAAGCGCACTATTAACAGGTGTAAAACACCTTTTCGTTGTTGATTGATGGAACTTGCTGCATTTGCTACGGTCAGCCTGTTATGAAGCCGTAACGCATAATTCCTTTTGCGGACGCTTTGTTCGCCCTTTCTTTATAGACCACCAGCCGAAATTTACACTTATAATTGTTGTTGTGTTGCTGCAATCGCCACTGCTGTTTTGGTAGAGGCAGAAAAGGCCCCTACTTAATTTCGGGATTTTAGCATTAACCCATACGTTTGTGCCACGCAATTTCAAGATAAAGGCAAATTTTTCTACAATTTAATGTAAACCTTTGGTCTTATTTATTTACATTTTTTTTGATGACACCCTACACCGGCTTGTAATTAGGTACAAAAAAGCCGTCAAATCAGACGGCTTTTGCACAAATTGCATTAAGTTAATTAATGGTAAGTTTAGGTTTTACCACTTAACCAATGGGTCAACTTCACTGTCGTAATCAACGCTTGAAATGTCAAAACCAAACAGCTTTAGGAATTCATGGTGGTAACCTTTGTAGTCACTTAAGTCATGAAAGTTCTCTTGTGTCACTTGATCCCATAGCGCCTTAATTTTCGCTTGGGTTGCATCGTTAGTTTCCTTGCCGTCCATACGAAAGCGATTTGCTTCATCTAACGTAGGAGTATTTCCAAACAGGCATTGTGTGAATAAACCATGAATTTGTTCAATACACCCTTCGTGTGTCCCCTCTTCTTTCATCACTTTGTAAATAAGTGAGATATACAGAGGCATTACAGGAATGGCAGAACTTGCCTGCGTTACCAGTGCTTTTAGTGAACTTACGTTTGCTTGTACAAGCAAGTCACTGTTTTTACCAACAATAGCAGCAGCAGCGCGATCTAGGTCTTCTTTTGCCTTACCGATAGTTGCTTGACCGTAGATAGGCCACGTAAGCTCTTTCCCGATATAGGTATATGCGGTGGTTTTACAGCCTTCTGCAAGCACATCGGCTTCACGCAAAAAGTCCATCCAACGCTCCCAATCTTCGCCGCCCATCACTTTGATGGTGTTAAGGATCTCGTCGTCGTTGGCAGGCTCTAGCGCCACTTCATGCACTTTATCTTTATCTGTGTCGTAAGTTTTTGTGGTGTATGCCTCGCCTACTGGCTTAAGTGTCGACTTGTAGGTCACACCGGTTTCTGGGTCGGTTCTGCGCGGAGACGCAAGGCTATAAATAACCAAGTCAACCTTACCCATTTCAGCTTTGATTTTTTCGATGGTTTCATTTTTGATTTCATCGGAAAACGCATCGCCATTGATGGTGTCTGCATACAAGCCTTTTGCTTTGGCTTTTTCGTGGAATGCTGCAGTGTTGTACCAACCTGCTGTACCCGTTTTGCGTTCCGTTGGCGCTTTTTCAAAGCAAACACCTAGTGTTTTCGCGCCATAACCAAAGGCAGATGTGATGCGTGAAGCCAAGCCGTAGCCTGTAGAACTACCAATAACCAGTACATTTTTAGGGCCTTCGCCTAAGTCGCCTTTTGCTTCTACATAAGCAATTTGTTCGTCAACCGCCGTTGCACAGCCAACAGGGTGCGCGTTTGTACAAATGAAGCCTCTCACTTTAGGCTTGATAACCATAATAATTTTCCTTATTTGAGCGTGGGGCTATTGTAATGCCGAAGCCACTGATAACAACTCGGAGCAGATGGAAGCCTGCTAACCATAAAACGCTTTTGCCAGCATATCGCATACATGCATTCTCACCAACAAAACATAGTAGCATCACATATTTAGATTTAAACAAGCGACACTTAAGCGCATTCAGATTATTAGTGTGCTGTTCGTTTACTAACTAAGCGTTAGAAAAGTAAAAGGAATAGGCTAGAAGATAGAAAGGGATACAAGATTAAACAAAGAAAAGTACTGGTATTCACAGGAGCACCACTGGGCACTCCTGTGAAGAAATCATTAACCTAGAACGTCAAGAAGTTCTACGTCAAAGATTAGGGTGCTGTAAGGTGCAATAGCTGCGCCAGCACCTTGCTCACCGTAAGCTAGGTCGTGTGGTACGTATAGACGATACTTTGAACCTGCTTTCATAAGTTGAAGTGCTTCAGTCCAACCTTTGATTACGCCGCCTACTGGGAATTCAGCTGGCTGACCACGCTCGTAAGAGCTATCAAACGTAGTACCGTTTATAAGCGTACCATGGTAGTGAACACGTACTGTGCTAGAAGCATCTGGTGTCTCGCCGTCACCTTCAGTAACAACTTCGTATTGAAGACCAGATTCAGTTACGGTTACTTCGTCACGCTTCGCGTTTTCTTCAAGGTACTTTGTGCCTTCTTCAATAACCGCTTTGCTTGCTTCTTCTTTAGCAGCTTGCATACGCTTGTGAATTTCGCCAAACGCATCACGTAGAGTGTCGTTATCAACCTGAGGTGCTTGACCTGCAAAGGCGTCTTTAAGGCCAGCTACAACAGCGTCAATCGCTAGTCCGTCAAACGGATTTGATTGTAGTTGTTGACCCATTTGAAAACCAATGCCGTAACTTGCTTGGGTTTCTACTGTATTGAATGTATCAGTCACAAGAACTCCTGAAATTAAATTACAAATGCAGTACAAATTTCAAACAAAACGCATATTGCGAGAATGTTTCTGCATTTTCCGGTGCTAGAGTGTATCACACCACAAAATATCTTGCTTTGAGCAATGTTAACTAGGGTGCAAAAGTATCAAAATGTTGTAAATTATAACCGAAAGTGGTTAGACAAGTCGCGAAGGACACAGTATGGTTAGCCCATATATTTAGGAGGATAGCATGCAAACACACTACGATGCTGAACTGAAAGATACCGTTCGATACCTTGGTAAAACCCTTGGTGAAACAATCAAAAATCAATTAGGTCAGGAATGGCTAGACCGTATTGAAAAGATTCGTAAAGGCGGCCGAGCCTCTTATCAGGGAGACGCTACCTGTAGCGAAGAACTGAAAGAAACTTTCAAAACAATGTCTGACAGCGATTTGCTTACTGTTGGTCGTGCCTTCGCACAATTCTTGAACCTAGGCAATATTGCCGAGCAAGAATACAACGCAGCAATGAATGTCGATGCATCGATTGATGCTCTGTTTAAACACCTAGATAAAGCAGAACTAACTGCTGACAAAGTACAAGATGCTGTAGCAAAGCTGAACATTGACCTTGTATTAACTGCGCACCCTACTGAGGTTACGCGCCGTACACTTATTCATAAACATAAAGAGCTAGCGGATTGCCTTCAAGCAGTGCATCAAGCTTCACTAAGTGATGTTGAGCGTAAAAAAATCGAAACCCGCATTGCTGATCTTATTGCGCAAGCTTGGCACACTGAAGAAATTCGTTCAGTGCGCCCTACGCCTGTTGATGAAGCGCGTTGGGGCTTCTCCGTTATTGAGAACTCATTGTGGGAAGCGGTACCTGACTTCATGCGCGAGCTTGATGGTCGCTTAAATGAAGACTACGACGTATCGCTACCGCTAGACTCGTCACCAGTACAATTTAGCTCTTGGATGGGTGGAGACAGAGACGGTAACCCGTTTGTTACTTCGAAAGTAACTGAGCAAGTATTGCTGCTGGCAAGAAAACGCGCGGCTAAGCTTTTCGCTATCGACCTTGATCGTTTGCAGGTAGAACTTTCGATGTACGATTGCAACGAAGAACTACGTGCACAAGTAGGCGATGCAAACGAACCGTACCGCGCCCTACTTCGCCCGTTGGTTAATAAGTTTATTGCTACTCGTGACGGCATTGCCGACTATCTTGCAGGTAAAAACCCAGACACGTCTAACTGGATAGAAAGCGATGATGAGCTTATCGAGCCGTTGATGCTTTGCTATCAGTCACTATTAGACTGCGGTATGCAAGTTGTTGCTAATGGCCTACTACTAGACACCATTCGTCGTGCTCGCGTATTTGGTATTCACCTTCTACGCCTTGATGTACGCCAAGATTCAGAGCGTCACGCAGACGTATTTAGCGAACTTACTCGCTATTTAGGTTTAGGCGATTACGCACAGTGGAGCGAAGCCGACAAGCAAGCATTCTTATTGCGCGAGCTTGGCTCAAAACGTCCGCTATTCCCAGCACAATGGGACGCATCTGACGATGTAAAAGAAGTTCTGGATACCTGTAAGGTCATTGCAAAGCACAGCAAGCATGGATTTGGTATCTACATTATCTCTATGGCGAGTGAGCCATCAGATGTTATGGCGGTTCAGCTGCTTCTTCAAGAAAGCGGTGTAGATTGGCCAATGCCGGTAGCACCACTATTTGAAACGCTAGACGATTTGAACAACTCGCCTGACGTAATGCGCAAACTTCTGTCTATCGACTGGTATCGCGGTTACGTGAAAGGTCGTCAGTTTGTGATGATTGGTTATTCTGACTCAGCAAAAGATGCAGGCGCATTAGCAGCTGGCTGGGCACAGTATCAGTCGCAAGAAGCACTGGTAGCCATTGCAGAAGAATTCGACGTAAGCCTAACCCTATTCCACGGCCGTGGCGGTACAATTGGTCGTGGTGGATTGCCAGCACACGCTGCTATTTACTCACAACCTCCTGGCTCACTAGAAGGCGGGTTCCGCGTAACAGAACAGGGCGAAACTATTCGCTATAAGTTCGGTATGCCAACTCTGGCCAAGCGTAGCTTAGGTATTTATGCGAGCGCTATTATAGAAGCCATGTTGTTCCCACCTCCGGCACCAAAAGAAGAATGGCGCGAACTCATTACTGCAATGGCAGCACAAGGCCGTGATAACTATCGCGCCACTGTGCGTCACGACGAAGAGTTCGTTCCATATTTCCGAGTTGCTACGCCGGAGCAAGAGCTAGGTAAACTGCCGCTCGGTAGCCGTCCTGCTAAGCGTAAGCCACAAGGTGGTATAGAAAGCTTACGCGCTATCCCATGGATATTCGCTTGGGCACAAACCCGTTTGGTGCTACCAAGCTGGTTAGGTGTTATGCGCGCTATTGATAGTGTGAAAACACCTGAGAACGAAAAAGTGGTTAACGAGATGTTTAGCGAATGGCCATTCTATCGTTCACGTTTGTCTATGCTAGACATGGTGTTCCACAAAGCCGACCCACGCATTAGCGAAGCGTATGATGAGCGCCTAGTGCCAAGCGAGCTTAAGCACTTTGGTGAAGCGCTGCGTAAAGAGCTTAAAGAGAGCATTTCATCGCTACTCGCCATTACTGGTGATGACGACATTATGAAAAACGATCCGCAGGGTAAAGAGTCGATGGAGATCCGTGCAGGCTATCTTCAGCCTCTACACTATCTTCAAATTGAGCTTTTAGATCGTATTCGTAAAGCAGGTGACGAGTCACAAAACACCAGCCTAGAGCGCGCCATGATGGTAACCATCGCCGGTATTGCTATTGGTATGCGTAACACGGGTTAACTCGCTAAATTTGTGAAAAACAAAAGCCCGCCTCGTAGTACGTAGCGGGCTTTTTTGTATTTAATACACGTTGCTGACGCTTGTGTTTACATCCTCAGAGCAAAGCTTTAAAGCTTACATATGGCTAGAAAGCCAACTGTTAATTTCAGTTTTCATTTCTTTTTGGTAGAACGAAAGTCCATGATCCCCATTTTCATAAATAACCACTTTATGCGGATGTTGATTTTCACTGAGCGCTTCAGCTGCCATATTTGTATGCGAAACATCAACACGAACATCAGCATCGCCGTGTATAAGTAAAATCGGAACTTTAGTGTTAAGTTCATCTACCCACTTCACAGCAGAACGTGCATTCAGAGCTCTCTCTTGATTATTTTCAATGTCAGGGATCATGCGATGCAGGAGTGCTTTCATACCAGCTCTGCGATTAATCATAAAATGTAAATCGGTAGGACCTGCTACCACTATGGCCGTTTTTATATCATCCGACGCCTTCAACTGACGCAAGGCTTGCCATGTCATCATGCCGCCTCTGCTAACACCATACAGCGCAATTTTTGAGGCATCGGCAGCTGGCAACTGCTTAGCAATGTCGATAAGAGCAAGCACATCGTTTACATCTTTTCCACCAAACTCATCTTCACCCTCACTAAAGCGCGAGCCTCGATAATTACTGGCAAGTACGATGTAACCTTTTGCGGCAAGCGGAAGAAGTCGGTCTACTACCGTAATTCGGCTGACATTATGTTTATTATTACCGCCGCGATTATAAATAATAACCGGAAGCTTTTTGTTGCCAGCGTTTTTAGGCGCCACCATTACACCTGAAATCTTCAAACCATCAGATTCGTATTCAATCCACTGAGCGCTTGTTTGTTTGATGAGAGTATTAAACGCTTTGGGATTAACACGCTTCTGCCAGCGGTCGACAAAAGCTATTTTTTGATTGTTACTTTGCGCATGCGCAAGCCATTGTTGATAGTTTTCGAAAGGCAAAGCGTCGCCTTTAAGAGTTAGTGCTTTTGGCAGTTTAGCAAATGCAGTACCTGCCAATGGCACAGTATTGCTTGTAGCCGCAATAGTATTGGCGTTAATGCATAAGGTTAAAAGTGCGATGGAAAGTAAAATAGTGCATTTTAAAAAACTCATAACACGTCCTTGTTGAATTCAAATAAAAAACAGTCAGAATGTAGATAGTAAATAACGAAAACGTATACGACTCAACAAAATACGAACCTGATTAGTAACAAAATTTGTCGTTGTGCATTGTATTAAATTGCAAGCAGCGAATCAGGTTTCTGCTTGTAAATGAAAGTAAGCGTTACTCTTCTTTTTCAACTTGTATCTATCTATTAAACCAAGGAAGTATTGTGCAAGAATCAAGGAAGCTAAAAGACTATTTGATCGATAGACCTAAACCGAGTGGAATTGACGTGCTATGCAGTTTAGAGCATTTTGCAATTATTACTTATGCAGTACCAGCCAAACGTTTTGAAGGAATTTTCCCCGAGAGGTTTCAACTCGACACTATTGAAATAAATGGTCAAGAACTTGGGCTTATATCCGTGGTACCTTTTATTGACGTTGATTTCACTTCCGCCGTGTTCCCCTTCCCTAAATTTACAATGGGGCAAACCAATTATCGTATCTACATCATCGATAAAGAAACAGGAGAACGTTGTGTCTGGTTTCTTGGAACAACACTCGATTCGTGGACGCTAGCCGTTCCTCGATACGTTTGGAACTTACCGTGGCATTCGGGAAGGGTTCGTTTTGATTGTGAGCGAGACAAAGAGAGCGGTCTCTATAACAAGTATCGAATGAACACCGAGTCTGATTGGGCCCCTGCGTCGGTAGAATTAGTGCAAGATAAGACTGACAAACTTAGTTTTCCCGGCTTTCCCGACACAGAATCTGCTTTAGTTTATTTAACCCACCCTCTCGCTGGCTTTTATTATCGAAGAGATAAAAAACTGGGGACTTACCGAGTCTGGCATAAAGAATTAGTAGTCAAGCCCGCTAGACTTGTATCTGCAAGTTTCAAACTTTTATCTGATCTCGACATTGTGAAAGAGTCAGAGCAACACTCGCCTTACAGCGTTCTAATAGAACCCATCAATGAGTTTACTATTTACTTACCACCGACTGTCATTAAATAACTCGAAGAGCTTATAAGCTCCTGTGCCAAGGATGCCGTGGCGAAGCCTACGAAGACGCAACAAAAAAGGCTGGATACGTAAGGACGTAACAGACTGTCCTTTTATAAAAATCTTCAGTAATTAGGCTACAGGGATGTTTGGAGTTGGCGGGGCTTTGATAAGTAGGCTTTCCTGTGCCAAGGATGCCGTGGCGAAGCCTACAAACACGCAACAAAAAGGCTGGATACGTAAGGGCGTAACAGACTGCACTTTCTACAAATCTAAAGTGATGAGGCTATTGGGGAGTTTTGAATTGGTGGGGCTTTGATAAGTAGGCTCTCCACCGCAGGGAAGCGGTGGCGAAGCCTACAGGGAAGTATTCACGGCGTGCCTACGTTCAAAGGCCCGCCAGTGATACTCACCGATTAGCCGTTTACGAAGTCTACGCCTAGCTTGATGTCGCCACGTAGGCCTTCAAGCATGTCGTTTTTCGCTTTTTCTTCAAATGCGCTTAGCTCGCCGTATGGCAAGATTTCTTCAACACCGTTTGCGCCAAGGCGAACTGGGTGTGCGAAGAATGCTGCGTCGTCGCTGTCGTCAGTTTGTACATAAGTGTACTCAACAACGTTCTCACCCTGCATTGCTGCAACTAGAGATAAACAGAAACGTGCTGCTGCTTGACCCATTGATAGGGTTGCAGAACCGCCGCCCGCTTTAGCTTCAACAACTTCAGTACCCGCATTCTGGATACGAGTTGTAAGGCTAGCAACTTCTTCGTCTGTGAAATCTACACCTTCAACTTGTGAAAGAAGAGGAAGGATAGTTGTACCAGAGTGACCACCGATTACCGGTACGTGCACAGAAGATACGTCTACGCCTTTAAGTTCAGCAACGAAAGTTTCAGCACGGATAACGTCAAGCGTTGTTACACCGAAAAGCTTATTCTTGTCGTAAACGCCTTTAGCTTTAAGCGTTTCAGCTGCAATAGCTACAGTAGTGTTAACTGGGTTAGTGATGATACCAACACACGCGTTCGGGCAGTTATCAGCTACACCTTCGATTAGGTTTTTAACAATGCCGGCGTTGATGTTGAACAGATCTGAACGATCCATACCTGGCTTACGAGGCATACCTGCTGGAATAAGAACTACGTCTGCTCCAGTTAGTGCATCAGCTAGGTCATCTTTACCGTGACCGGTTACTTTTACCGCAGTGGGGATGTGGCTCAAATCAACGGCAACACCAGGAACAACTGGCGCCACGTCGTAAAGCGCTAAATCTGAACCTGCTGGCAATTGTGTTTTCAACAACAAAGACAGCGCCTGACCAATACCACCGGCAGCACCTAACACGGCTACTTTCATACCATTTCTCCTATGGGATTACTTCACGTATTTAAACGGAACGTCACACTAATGCAACGCGGGGGAAAACTCAATCACCGGATCGTCTTATTAACGTTATTTATGGCGATTTTTGTTCGATATTCATTATCATGAATGATTATGCAAAGAAATTGCGCAAAGTCTACCTGTGCGGCACAATATACGCATACTAAATATAATTCCTAACGATAACCCTCAGAAAAGAAAAGAGCGCTAATGGCAAACGCAAAACAAGAGCAACTCATCAAGGCTTTTAAAGAGATTCTTAAAGCGGAAAGTTATGGTTCACAAGGCGAGATTGTAGATGCTTTAAAAGCTCAAGGTTTTGACAATATCAGTCAATCTAAAATCTCTAGAATGCTAAGCAAGTTCGGTGCAGTAAGGACTCGTAATGCTAGGGGCGACATGGTGTACTGTTTGCCCCCAGAACTAGGCATGCCAACCGCCAAGAGCCCCCTGAAACAACTTGTGTTAGACATTGTCCACAATAATGTGATGGTTATTATCAGAACCAGTCCAGGTGCAGCTCAACTTATCGCCCGTTTATTAGATTCGTTAAGCAAGAAAGATGGCGTATTAGGGACTATTGCAGGCGACGACACCATTTTTATAGCGCCAGCTGATGTGACAAGAATTGAAGAGCTAAGACAACGCGTTGAAGATTTATTCGAAAATGTCTAACTAGTTCGTCAAAGACTCGGTAACCGAAAACAAGAAACCGCATACAAGATGCGGTTTCGAAATAGTTTATAAACTAAGACTTTCCTAAGATAAAAGCTTAATTAGCGCATCTGCAGCTGGGCGTGATGACGGTGGGTTCTGTCCTGTCACCAGTAAACCATCAGTACACACTTTTACGGCGAAATCGTCTGCACTTTCATATTTACCGCCCTTTTTCACTAGTTCGTCTTCAACTAGGTATGGGACAACATCGGTAAGCTCCATTGCTGCTTCTTCGCTATTGGAGAAACCTGTCACAGCTTTTCCGTCCACCAAGTACTTACCATCTGGAGTTTGCACATCTTTAAGCACGATTGGCGCATGACACACGGCACCAACAGGTTTGTTTGCCGCAATTGTGTCTTCTATAAGTTTAATTGAGTGGGCATTATCTGACAGATCCCACAAAGGACCATGACCACCTGGGTAGAATACTGCGTCAAACTCATCTGCACGCACATCTTCAAGCGGTATAGTCGAAGCGATTGCACTACGCGCTAATTCATCTTTCGTGTATCGAATTGCATCATCAGTCATCGCATCGTCGGATAGACTATTGGGGTCAATAGGGACTTGCCCGCCCATCGGCGAAGCCAATGTAATTGTGTAGCCCTGGTCTTTAAATGCGTAATAAGGTGCGGCAAACTCCTCAAGCCACATACCTGTTTTCTCACCCGTGTCACCCATAATTTCGTGAGACGTCATTACCATTAACATACGTTTTGACATAAGCCCTCCTTGCGAGCATTTAAATATGTAACGCCAATTACTTCGTGTGATGGAGGGTCTTAGATCATAAAAGCAGAGAAGGATCGATTAGTAGCAAATGAGTGAGATAAATCGCGGGCATAAAAAAGTGCCACTTCCTGTTAAGGAGAGTGGCACCTAACACTACAACTTGTAGTTAGCGTTTACTACTTCTTAGAAGCGGTAGTTAACACCTACGCGGATTTCCCATAGAGAAGGACCGCGAGATACGCTTTGCTCTGGAATAGAAACAGCGCTGTACTCGTATTGACCTGCGTCGTTGAAGCTAGCATCAAGAACTTCATCACCACCGAAGCTACCCTGACGGAAATCGCCCCACTGGTCGTTGATCAAGTTAGTCAAGTTTTCAATTACGAAGAACGCGCTTGCTGTATGACCTTCATAGAAGCCAGGAAGCTCTTGAGAAACACGTAAGTCAGCTTTAAACCACCAGTCAGCAGTTTCACTGTTACGCTCAAGGATCTCGCCACGTTCGAAGCCGTTGTTCTCAACCCAACGGTTAAACAGTCTTTCTGCTTCTTCTGCAGTTTGTAGCACGTCACCATCACGGTTAGTTTGGTCTACAAACACTACATTCGGGTCATTTACTTCAGGAATGTAAATAAGCTGACGAGCAAATACACCATCCCATGGGAATGCTGAGTTGTTGCTATGAACGTAAGAGAAAGGCTTACCTTCGTTAGCCGTTGCAAACAAGTTGAAACGCGTTGCATAACCGTCAAAGAACTCAGCAGTGTAGCCTAGAGAGAAGTTAAAACGGTTGCCAACAGCGTAGTCAGACGTTGCTGCAGATGGATTGTTAGGATCGCTAGTTGCAAAGTTCGCGTAGTTCGAGAATGCAACTGCGCTTGTCATTGGGTTAGCATCTTCAGCATCAACATAAGCGTATGAAGCGCCCATATCGAAACCATTATCCCACTCTTTGCTTACGCCGATTGAAAGTACAAGCGAACTACCGTCGTCACTTGAATCTACGTTACCAAGGATAAAGTCAGACGTTTCGTTACGGTCCGCGTCAATGCGCTCGTAAATTGGACGACCGTCAAAACGATTTTGACCTGAGTAAACGATGTTAGCGTCTCTAACAATCGCTGAGTCTTGGCGATCGGTATAGATCATATCAGCGTTAATTAGGTAGTCGTTTTCAGTTACGTAGGTGAAGCCTAGCGCGTATTTCCACTCAGACGGAATTTCAAAGTCTGGGTCAGTTGCGTTAGTGTTACCGTCACCATCTGTTAGGCTAGTGTTCGCTACTACGTCAAATAGCTCTTGTGGTACGTCGTAAATCGGACGACCTTGACCAGTTAGCGCTAGGTCAAACAATGAAGTAGTGCCACTTACGAAGCCATCGATTTGACCTTCACGAGTACCAATGTTCGTCACACCGTCGTTAGAGTAAGCATTTGAGATCCAAACGTTAGGGTTACCACCAGAGTAAAGACCTAAACCACCGCGTAGCTCTAGGCTTTCGTTAACTGTGTAAGTAAAACCGAAACGCGGTTGAAGAAGGTCGATACCGTCTACATTTGCCGTGTTTGCAAAACCGTAACGCTCAGTAAAGTTTTCATTCAAACGAGGTGTGTCGTCAGAACCGTATGTATCGTAACGAAGACCAGCCATAATTTTCAAGTCATCAGTCAGATAGAACTCGTCTTGTACGTAGAACGTGGTCACGTCGAATGCAAAAGAAGCACCTGCATCAGCTGGGTTATTTGTACCCGCTGAGTTATTGTAGTAAATACGGTCAACTAGGCCTGCTTCAAAATCAGCAATGCTGTCGAAACGGTATTCACCTACGGTGTGCTGCATAAACAGGTTAAATACATCAGTTTCTTCGTATTCAACACCGGCTGTAATTTCGTGGTCGCCCCAGAAATAAGTACCCGCAAGCTTGAAGTTAAACACTTCGTAGTTAAGGTCGTTAGACTGACGAGAATCATCAGGACCGATGTAAATACGGCCGCCACCTTCAGTAGAAATCTGCGCTTCTGCAAAGCCAGAAGCAGCATCAAGTGATTGCTGGCGATTATCTAGGTCAGTGTGACCAATACGAAGTTCTGTCGAGAAATCGTCAGACCAGTTTGAGTAGAGTGAACCAACAATCGTAGTTAGCTCAGCGCCGCGCTCGTAGAAGTGATTGCTAAGAGAAAGGTTACTTGAACCACCATCAGATTGGCTTACGCTGAAACCATCGTTCCAGTTGTAAACTAATGAAGCACGGTGATCTGCATTAATATTCCAGTCTAGTTTAATAAGAATTTTTTCATCTTCAACTGGCGCAGAACCTGGTGTACCGCCAACATCGTAACCGTAAACGCGTTGCGCAATTTCAGTTACTTGGTCGATATCATCTTGAGTTACACGGCCGCCAAGCGCGTTGTAATCATATAGCTGAACGCCTTCAAGCTTCTCGTAAGCAGCAAAAAGGAAAAGACTATCTTTAATTAGTGGAAGGCCAACGTTGAAGCCGTAACGTTTTTCAGTGTAGTTGCCGTTGTCACGCTCTACGCTGTCAACTTCGTCGCCGCGGTAAGAGTCAGACGTAAAGTCATAGAAAACACCGCCGTGAACTTCATTTGTACCTGATTTGGTTACTGCGTTGATGTTACACGCAGTGAAGCCACCGTACTCTACGTCGAAAGGAGCAAGCTCAACCGCTACTTGTTGAATAGCGTCGTAAGAGAAAGGCATACGCTCAGTTGGGAAGCCGTTGCTGTTTAGACCGAAGTTGTCATTCATGCGAATACCATCTAGGGTCAAACTATTGTTACGCGGGCTTGCACCACCACAGCTAATTGAGTCGTTGAAGCTTTCATCAACGAAAACACGAGGGTCAACACGCACAATATCACCGATGCTACGGTTAATAGCAGGCGTATTTTCAAGCGCTTCTAGATTAAATACTGTTTGCGGGCCAGTTGCACCAAACGCTGTAGCTGTTAATGCGCTACCGCTAACAGAAATAACTTCGATGTCGCTAGCGTCTTCTAGCGTAAGGTTAACACCAAATGGGTTACCTAATTCAAGGAATACGCTGTCAATAGTAGTGTCTTGGTACTCGTCAGAATCTACAACGATTCTGTAAGGACCACCAACGCGAAGGCCGCGAAGGTTAAACGTACCGTTAGCTCCCACAACCACTTCACGGGCTGTGCCAGTAGGTTCGTGAATGACAGTAACAGATGTTCCCGCAGCAGGTGCACCTGTAGGGGTAAGGATGCGGCCTTCCATTGCAGATGACGTTTCTTGCGCCATTGCAGTGGTAGACAAACCGATTGACAGCGCAACCGCAGCCGCAATGCGACTGAATTTAGCTGATGAGCTCATGTGTGTGTTTCCCTTTTTGTTTAAAATTCTTTTTTAACACGGTCTAGTGTAGTGCAAAAATAACACACCTAGCCTGTGCTTGTACTTGAATGTATTAAATTGTCGTAAACCTTCGTGTCAGTTTTATTACAGTTTTACATTTTTATTTAACAGCAATCGCCCGAGGCTATTGAGTTTGAAAATTATTTCTTGACCACATGGTCAAGTTAATTTACTTGTTATTATTATTGTCAATCCATAACGATTAGCTGGACCTATTCTTGACAGATATACGACTAATAAACAGCGTTTAATAAAAATCAGGTTTACCCATAAAAAACCCATAAATATCATAAATATAACACTTTAAAATAAACTTACCTATTGCAATAAATAACCTTAACTGATGAAATCACACTATAAATCGTTAATTCATTTGGTCGTTTTTTTGACGAATTTCAGAATTGTTGCCTCCGGGAAATGGATAATTTTTATTATCGCTGCTATCACCTGCGGTGCGGTGAACTATTTCCAACATTCAGTCACATACACTGATATCGCCCCTCAAACTGGCCAAAATATGAACTGCAAGACTGAACTTGTGGGAAATTTTGATGTTTTTTCTGTTTATGTAACCGACGGCAGAATAGCTGAGATGGCAAAAGAGAAGCTTTGCAGCGATCAAACCATTAAACGTCAATTCGGCGAAGTAAATATAATTATCGGACAAAGCGATTACGACACGTTTCGTTACATCAATCACGGCGTTGTCGATTTAGCGTTGGTCAAGAGCAACGTAGTTGATGCTTTCGGGGCAGATCAGATTTACGGCTTAACTAAGATTGCGTCGCATCCTAACTATTCGGCATTTTTCATTGCCTTACGAGAAAGGCCTGAACTTTCAAAAGAGTACCTTTTAGGAAAGCGCATTGGCTTGTTGGACTATCCTAGCAGTCGCTCGGGCCATATCGTGCCGAAGACTGTAATGCAAGACTTAGGGCTGAGCGACAATAATGTCGACATTGTATATTTCAGTTCTCACCAAGAACTAAGACGCGCGCTGCTTGCTGGTGATGTGGACATTATTTCTTCTTACTGGGCTGAAGAAGATAAAGAAAGGTTTTCACCAAACTATGCCACGCCGCTTTTAGAAAGCGTAAGCGGAATGCAATGGTTTTTGAAAATGCAAACGCAGAATACCGACTTGTTTTGTGCAATGCAGTCAGTCGTTCATGACATAGCGATGTCTCACCCCAGGCCCTATTACAAAACTATTACATTGGAAGAGGGGTGTAACTAATGAGTCATAAAAAGATTTATTTCAAGTCCAAGCCCCTGATTGCTATTAACGTTTTAGCGTTAATATTGACACTTCAATGTGTGGCGATAACCGCACAATATTTCTCATACCAATCTTCTGTTCATCAAGCGCTTGATAATGTTCAGCGAAGAATAAGTTTAGATAGCGCCTTTTTAGATGTGGGCAATAAAACACTTAATACGCCAGTTAATCAATTCGCGATTTACCGATACCTGAGTAGATTGAACAGCAGCCTCAAAAAACAAGGCTATCCAGTTCTGGTGAAGGGTATTCAAGGTATAGAAACGGATTCAGAAGACTTCAGTTCATACCCCAGTAAAATGTCTTCGCGTTTCGTTAATGCTGAACAAGACATTATCGTCGAACTTCGTCATAAACTTCCTTCAAGCGCCTTAACGTTCAGTTGGATTGCTTTATTTGCGTCACTCTTTATCGCGCCGCTATTCTTTATTTCAAATAGAACAAGAAAGGCTCGCAAAGCGCTTGAAGAAGTCATTCCTCCTACGCCTAAGCTTGTAATTAATTTAAAAGACAAAACTATTTCTAACGGCATAGACGATAAAGTGGTTACGCTCCAAAACAAGCCGTTATGCTTTTACACTGCGTTAGTCAGATATTGTATAGAGTATCCACACACCCCACTTCCTCCGCACAAGGATGTACCTTCTGAATTGCTTACGCTAGCGAACAGAAGTTTCGGACGGCTTATTGAGCTTGGGCATACTAAGCGCAAACGCCCTGATTTCAATGCGAACCTGGACAAAACCCTCAGTGAAATAAGAGCCGCCCTTGATGAAGTGTTTTCGTCTTACAACGAAGAAAAAGAGAATTATTACCCGCCTCGTGCTCAGGGAGAAGGTTCGCGTTCAAAGCAACACTCTTACGCATTGCCACCGATAAAAGAAGAGGATATCGAAATTATTGGTAATTAATTAAAAACTGACCAATTGGAGAACTTTTTTGTATTTTATGCGAGTTTTAAAAACAGCCCGCAATACCTTGAAAATACGATAAAGTTCTAGCAAAGACCGCGCCCGAAAGTAATAACTTGTGAATATAACATTGATTCGCGAGGCCTAAACGCGTATCTTTGCACCAACAAAACCAGCTTTATAGTACTATGCAATCGCCACTAATTATTGCCATTTCTGGAGCTTCTGGCTCTGGGAAGTCTCTTTTTACAAAAAATTTGTTTAACGGCTTCAGTGCTCAAGGCCGCCCTGTTCAAGTGCTGCGCGAAGATCACTACTATCGCGCCCAAGATCATCTTCCCATGGAACAGCGTGAGAAGAATAACTACGATCATCCAAATGCATTTGAACACGAGTTATTGAAAGCGCACCTGCAAGCATTGCGTGATGGCCAACCTATCGACTATCCGCATTACTGCTATAAAACGCACACACGTTTACCTGAAACGGAGCGCTTAAACCCCGCACCGGTGATCATACTTGAAGGTATTATGTTGCTTGCACGTACAGATTTATTACCTCTGTACGACGTAAAAATCTTTATCGATACTCCTCTTGATATTTGTTTGATGCGCCGAATGATGCGAGACCTGAAAGAACGAGGTCGTAGCATAGAATCAGTGGCCAAGCAGTACGAAGAAACTGTAAAGCCTATGTATCATCAATTTATCGAACCTAGCCGCTTCACTGCCGACGTAGTAGTGACGCAAGGTGGCAAAAACCAAATCGCATTAGATGTGATCAAATCACACATTCAGCAAGCGCTTCTTTAAGGGAACATTACTATGGTAGGTTTACTGGGCATTGCAGTCCTTCTGGGTATTGCTTTCGCGTTATCATCGGCGAAACGCAGTATAAATTGGCGCACCGTTGGCGGCGCATTTGCTATTCAAGCATCAGTTGGCGCATTTGTCCTGTACTCTGAACCAGGTAAAGAAGTTCTATTAAGCGCAACCAAATTTGTCGCCAACATTATTGCTTATAGCCAAGAAGGCATTAACTTCTTGTTCGGCCCTATTGGCGACAAATCAATTGCTTTTATTTTTGCCTTTAACGTGCTTCCCGTTATTGTCTTTTTCTCTGCACTTATCGCTGTTCTCTATCACCTCAAAGTGATGGGTGTCATCATCAAAGTAATCGGTGGATTCTTACAAAAAGCGCTGGGGACTAGTCGTCCTGAATCCATGTCCTCTGCAGCCAACATTTTTGTCGGTCAAACCGAAGCGCCTTTGGTAGTTCGCCCTTTCATCCCACACATGACGAGCTCTGAACTGTTTGCCATTATGGTAGGCGGGCTAGCGTCAATTGCGGGCTCTGTGATGGCAGGTTATGCTGGAATGGGCGTTGACCTTAAATACTTATTGGCCGCAAGCTTTATGGCTGCGCCAGGTGGTTTGCTAATGGCAAAAATTATCTTGCCTGAAACCAGTAAACCCAATGAAGACTTACACGACGTAGACGCGGAAGATACCGGCTACGCTAATGTATTTGATGCTGCTGCCAGTGGCGCAGCGTCAGGCATGCAGCTTGCGTTAAACGTAGGCGCTATGCTACTCGCTTTCATAGCGTTAATTGCCATGTTTAACGGCCTTATTGGCTGGACAGCAGGGCTATTTGGCTATGAAAACGTTACGTTTGAAGGGATCCTGGGTTATGTACTTCAACCTCTTGCATGGGCAATCGGCGTACCATGGGAGGAAGCACAACTTGCAGGTAGCTTCATTGGTCAGAAAATGGTGGTCAACGAATTCGTTGCTTACCTTAACTTCTTAGAGAACCAATCGCAGCTATCTGAAGCATCTCAGGCCATTATCACCTTTGCACTTTGTGGTTTTGCAAACTTCTCTTCTATCGCTATTTTGATGGGTGGAATTGGTGCTATGGCACCAACACGCAGAAAAGAAATTGCGAGACTGGGGTTAAAAGCTGTTATTGCTGCAACGTTATCTAACTTAATGAGTGCCGCGCTAGCGGGCTTTTACCTCTCTCTTGGTTAAATTTCATTAATTTGGACCAGTTGGTCAAGATTTTACTAGACTAACTGGTCAGGTTTCTGTAAATTACGCGCAAATTCCTCGCGGGGTTGATTTATGTCAATTTCTGCGACTTTTTTCTGTAGCCCGTCTACCTTTATAATGCCGCAGTCAAAATATACGGGATAAAGTTATGCAATTAGTTGCTGTTGATTACCAAGCGGAAAACGCACAAGAAGAATTCGTGAAGTCACTTCGCGAGACAGGGTTCGGTGTTTTGAAAAATCACCCTATCCAACAGTCATTAGTTCAAGGTATTTACGACAATTGGCAGGGCTTCTTCGATAGTGAAGAGAAGAACGACTACCTGTACAACAAAGGTAAACAAGACGGATTTTTCCCTCAGAGCGTATCTGAGGTAGCTAAAGGCTTTACGAAAAAAGATATTAAAGAGTATTACCACTTCTATCCGTGGGGTCAGTGCCCAGAAGCGCTACATCCACAAATTTCTCAGTACTATGAGGAAGCAAACACATTAGCGAAAGAGCTACTGGGTTGGATAGAAAAACATTCTCCTTCAGAGGTGAGCGATAAGTACAGCCAACCGCTAGGTGACATGATCAAAGACTCTGATCAAACCTTGCTACGTATACTGCACTACCCACCACTAAAAGGTGATGAAGAAGTAGATGCGATTCGCGCTGCTGCTCACGAAGATATTAATTTGATTACTATCTTGCCAGCAGCCAACGAGCCAGGATTGCAAGTACAAGCTAAAGACGGTAGTTGGATTGACGTTCCTTGTGATTTCGGGAACTTGATAGTGAATATTGGCGACATGCTTCAAGAAGCATCAGGCGGATATTTCCCATCAACTACCCATAGGGTTGTAAACCCAGATGGCACTGACATGACGAAGTCTCGTATCTCGTTGCCATTGTTTTTACACCCAAGACCAGATGTTGTTCTTTCAGAACGTCATACTGCAGGGTCATACCTGCAAGAGCGCCTTCGTGAGCTGGGCGTTATATAAATTAAGTTCCTTTTGTAGTGTTATTCTTTTGCCGCAGCTAGTCTGCGGCTTTTTTTTTAGTTACTTGCCAAGGTAGCTAGTTTAGAAGAATAGCGCTGTTTTTCCTGTAGGTTTGGTGAATGCTTCACAGCCCTTTCTAAGAAGCGTTGCGCTTCGCTAACATCGCCTAACTCGTGATACGCTTTGGCCATGCCGAATAAAATCTCGTGACGCGCGTTATCAAGCTTAAGCCCTTTTCTATAATGCGCTATTGCAGCGTTAAGCTTGCCAGCATCAAAAGCTTGTTCCCCTAATATGTAATGATAAAAAGGGTTGTTCTTACGCTTTGCTTCAACCATTTGCGTAATCTGCATGGCTTCTCCATTTCTATCTTGATGCGTATAAAGAATAGATAAATTTTCCCATGCGGTGAGGTTTTCATCATTTAGTGATAGTGCATGCTTGTAAGTCATCTCAGCCTGCTCATAAGCCTCCACCATTCTGTAAAGAACTCCTAGGTTCACCCAACTTTGCTGTAATTCAGGCGTTAATGTAGCAGCGGCACGAAAGTAGCTGTAAGCCCTTGTGTAGCTATTTGCCACCAACGCATCTGCCCCTTTGTTGTTGTAGTACATGGACACTATTTTGTTTTTCGATACTGGCTTTCTGGGAAAGTAGTTGCGTAGCATTTGCGGGTCAAAGTCTACGTCTGCCCATGAGCCTCCAATCGATGTTACATGATTAGCCTCAGGCACTGAGACGCGTATATTAATATGCCCATTTAGCAGGCTATACCCCTCTCTTCGTGTCCAATACTCTGGAATATCTACTTCATAGAAGGTCGCGTCTAACCCCACATGTTCAGCAAGTGCATAGGTCATAATTGAGAGGGATAAACAGTTTGCAGCTCGATTGTTAAACGTAGTGTCTGCCGTCGTGTTCGCACTATTACGATACAGCATGCCATAGTCCGAATGATCAAAAATAGCTTTTACTAGCCCTTTTACATCTTTCCCGGTAATGCTTTTTGCATACACTGCCTTTTCAGCAAAGATCTGAGCATCTTCTCCAAGAAAAAAGATATCTTCAATAGACTCAACGGAAAATAAATGATGAGAAGAAAACAGGCTATCGTTTAATAGTGTGGGCGCTGCCTCCACACTATTCTCTCGCGTTGACTGGCAAGCGCTGAGCAAACCACAACAAAAAAGTATAAAGAAAACTAGTCGAGTATTCATATTAGGCACCTTTTCTAGTTACTCGATAGTTTAAAATTATAGCATTTGCGCTTATTTTTACATTTTATTTACAACCTGCAGACTGCATATTATCGCAATAGATAAGCAAGAACTGAACTAAGTTACTGATGCATCGCTCCTCTTCTTTCGTTGCTAACCAGCATTACACAAAGTTAATCATCAAATTGTAAGACATTGCCGTAACAAACCTCAATTCAGTAGCTTTCAGTAGCTGTCATTAAGTAATAGACGATATGAAGGATGATGAATTTCATTTAAAACCCATTTACACATTGAAGGAAAGATTATGAAGAAAATAATGAGTGTGTTGTTTTTAATTGTTCTGAGCACGAGCGTTTTCGCGGGTCACCATGCAGAAGGCAAGCAAAACGATATTGTCGACACTGCTGCTAGTAATGATATGTTTTCAACACTCGTAGCCGCCGTTAAGTCTGCTGATTTAGTCAGTACATTGAAAGGGGATGGTCCATTTACCGTTTTTGCTCCGACCGATGACGCATTTGCTGCATTGCCTGACGGTACAATTGAAATGCTGCTTAAACCCGAAAACAAGCAAACGCTAACAAAAATTCTTACGTATCATGTGGTAGCCGGTAAAGTAACAGCAAAAGATGTAACAGAGCTCTCTGATGCAACTACGGTGGAAGGTAGTAAGCTAATGATCTCTACTACAATGAATAAAGTCATGATAAACGATGCTCAAGTTATCAAAGCTGACGTTATGACCAGCAATGGTGTAATTCATGTTATAGATAGCGTATTACTTCCAAACGACATAAAAGCGTCGCTATAAATCGATATACAAGAATATAAAAAAAGAGCATACACCGACGAGGGTTGGTCTATGCTTTTTTATTTCTATTTATCGATCTCTTCCCACAGTTGTCGCGTAAACAAATTCAATTCGATAAAGGCTTTGATACTGTCTCGTTTGCATACGAGAACGTTAAGTGGATAGAGTCAATCAGCTCGGTATTACTGCACTTATAAATATATAAAGTCTCTCACTAAACCAGAGAAGGAGTTCAAATGTTTGCGGTTTACACATACAGTATTGCGGGGCTGCTAGTTATTAGTTTAACTGTGTTTGTTCAAAACATCGTAGCCGCTGTAGCACATAGAAAGCAGTCTCGTTACATTCCCGGTAAAGTCAGCGAAGAATTGAGCCACGATAGCTTTGTTTTTAGAAGTCACAGAACATTTCACAACTCGCTTGAAAATATTCACCAATTTACGCTTCCCGCATTGCTTTGTATGTTTCTTGGCGCGCCAACAGAGATCCTAGCCATGTTGGTTTGGGCCTTCGCACTAAGTCGTATCATTCATATGGCACTGTATTATGCTATTGCCACAGAGAAGAACCCTAGCCCTAGAAGCTATTTTTATATGGTGGGCACCCTGTGTACCCTTGGCGTTTTTGGATTGGCTTTTTTAAGTTTGTTTTTCTAAGGGTTGATACTTAAACCTTCCCATCTGTATTACGAATCGTTCTTTATTGTGAAAAAACGCCTTTAGCGTTAAAGATTTTCTTATAGATGCGGATAATAAGAGAACCAGTCTCTACGCCTAAATATTACACTTATGGTTAATGTTCTTTTTGATATACAGGCGTATTCTTATCAAGTAATAACACACATATGTTGTTAGGAGATCCAGTGTACATCGACCAAGTCGGCGATCGGACTTTAGCTGATTGCAACGTTTTAATTGTCGACGACCAAGCTAGCAGCAGACTCGTTTTGAAAACTCTACTTGAAGAAATTGTTGAGTGTTGTTCTGTGAACTCGGGAAAAGAGGCGGTCGAGTACTGCAAGCGCAACAAGCCTGATTTGATCCTTATGGATATTTCCATGCCAGAAATGGATGGGCATCAAACCACTAGGCTGCTTCGACAAAAGCAATCGTGTGAGAATATACCTATTGTTTTCGTTACCTCTTCATCAACAGAAGAGGAAGAATCACGCTGCTGGGATTCAGGGTGTGTAGACTTTGTTGTTAAACCTGTCAATGCCTGTACGCTGCGCAATCGCGTAAAGTCGCACCTTCAACACAAGCTCAGAAGTGATTTCTTAGAAAAACTAATTTATATCGACAAACTAACCGGTGCCTACAACAGACACTATTTGGATGACTATCTCCCCCGATTAGTTAAAGATAGCGAACGCAATGCCACCCCATTGTCTTTAGTTATATTTGATGTCGACCACTTTAAGCTATTTAACGATATGTATGGGCATTTGGATGGTGATAGCTGTTTATGGAAGGTCAGTAAAACGATAAATGATGCACTCCTTCGGCCTATGGACAAATTGGTTAGAATTGGTGGTGAAGAGTTTTTAGTAATTTTACCAAACACTGATGTGGAGGGTGCAGTAGCTGTCGCCGAGCGCCTATTAGAAAACGTTTACGACCTCAACATCCTTCATAGTTCGTCTGAGTACGGGCGTATAACATTGAGTGCTGGATTAGCGATAAAAACCGCCAGCGATGATAAAACGATTGATTATGTAATGCTGGAGGCGGATAAAAACTTGTATGCAGCTAAAACTTCCGGGCGTAACCGCTTAGTATCTCCTTCACTTGCGCCTACTAAACAAGCAAAGAGCCCCAGTTCTTCACAACCGATAAAAAGTTTTTAGCTGCTACCTAGCTGAATACACCCAACAGCCCCGGTGTGAAGCAGGCAGTTCAGCGTAGCCTCTTTCGCTACACCTAATTCCGTCAACTGGGCTAGGAAAAGCTGAAGTGTAGCTAACGCATCATCTAGCGCATTATGTTCATTAAATGCAGGGAGGTCTAAGCGTTGGCGGCACACCCCTAGCGTAGCACTATTACTTGGCAAAACCTGATGCTGCTTGTTTAGCTGATACAGCGCAAGCTGAAGGGTATCAATATAAACCACCTCTAACTTTGGTAAAGCGCACTGTTTAAAAGCTTTGTTTAACGCCATTAAGTCCAGTCTAGCGTTGTGAAAAATAAGTATATGTTGTTGAAGTAACGGTGTGAGTGCATGGAGCGCCACTTCTAAATTTTCGCCTTTTTGCAAGATGTCAGGGGTTAACCCGTGAATCACAGGGCTTTGCCCTAAGTCTGCGGTAGTGTTGATAACATGATAACCGCTCGTCGATAAATCGATACGCCCCCCCGTGCCGCTCACATAACCCACAGAAGTAATTTGCGTTGCTGAAGGGTCTAGCGAAGTAAGTTCTAAATCAACTGCGGTAAATGATGTATTGTAAACGCTGAGTTCGCGAAGACGCTTTTTCAGCTTGGTTTTACTCGTGAGTGCCTGTGCGCATGCCTTTATCCACCGTTGAACCATATCGATTAACTCACGCCACCTGAAAACTTCATCACCATAGCTTGATTCGTTCTTTCTATGGCTTTAAAAGCAGCTTTAAGCTGATGTTTTTCAATTGATGACAGGCTTGATATGGAAACGCGATTATCGGTAACTTTGTTTTCAAGTTGATGACGCCAGCGCAGACGATTCAGGAACAGCCAAATATCGCTAAGATTCGTTGCATCGCGTTTTGAAAGTTGCGAACGAGCTGATAATGCGTCTAAGCGCGCAAGCGTGTTAGGTAAAGTCACCCCATCAGCCAAGGCATAGATTCTTGCTATGTTATTGATTAAAGCAACAGCACGAGTCTTTAGATCAATAACGTCTTTTTGTTTTCTTCCCTTTTCATAAACAAACTTCTGAAACATGGAAAGCGGCACCGATATATCGTTACTATGTCTGGCAAGTGCTGCTAAAAACATGTTTTGCTGCATCAAAGGCGCACGCCGTTTTTGAAGCTGCTTGAATAAGCTTACATCTCCCGCTGCACATCGCACATCAAGAAAAATATTAAAATGCATAATGGCATCTTTGGTAGGCGCTTTTACCCACTGTTTAGCTTCTTCGAGCGCCTCACCGAGAGATAGTCTCAGCTTAGGATTACTGGCCATAATATTGCCATCGCAAAGCTTGATGCCGCACTTTGCCAACCCCTTGCATACGTACTCTGCCATATTCGAAAAGTACTCAGCTTGCACTTCGGTAGGTTGCTTGGCAAGAAGTAGCCCGTTGTCTTGATCTGAGCCCATGGTTTGGTCTTCTCGGGCTTGTGAACCATACACTAACCACGCAAACATCATGGGAGCTTTACCGTTAGCTTGTTGGAAAAAGCCAATTAGCTTTCTGGTCATAATATCGGTTGCTTGTGACAATATTTTCCCAGCAATGTCGTAATCACCTGCCTTTTTAGCATGAGCTGAAAAGTAATGAGGCAGTTGCCACGACAAGCGCGTAAGCTCATAAAGGTTCTCAGCCTTGCTCAACTCACCAATAATGAAGAGTACGTTTCCTCGCTGCTGACGAATGATATCGCTGGCGGTTACCATGCCAAGGGGCACTAGCGTTTGATGATCAATAATAGGCAGGTGATGAATGTTTTTTTCCGTCATTAGTACTAAAGCGTCAAACAAGGTCCTGTTACCCATAATCTGAGCCGGGTTGGCTGTCATTATTTGGCTAACTGGAAGATGAGGGTCTAAAGAAGCTGCCACCACTCTCGACCTTAAATCGCGGTCAGTAATGATACCAATTAGCTTCTCTTGTTCAGTTACTAACAAAGAAGAGACTTTTTGCGATGTCATTAACTGAGCTGCAACCGTAATTGAGGTTTGAGCCTCGACGGAAACCGGCGCTTTTTCGATAGCATCAGTAAGGCCTTTGTAGAGCCACATTGAATTACTATCTGCAATGGCATGATTTTGCAGAGCGTTATTGCTAAGGCCATCAAAAAAATGCCGTATTGTAGGTATTTCTAGTAAAGGTTCTACAGCTAGCGCATCAAAACAATAAACCAGCCCTGGGCTGTCCACCGTTATGCGTAGTGGAAAATTTCGTTTTTGTTTTATATTTGCGTAACCGAAATAGTCACCTTCACTTAAATGTTGAATGGGTGCATCAGAGTCTTTCACTGAGAACTGGCCGCTCTGAATAAGGAACAGCGCGACTTTATCTTTCATAGCCTGATCCACATTATCGGCGGTCAAATAGAGTAGCTCTGTGTGTTTTGTAAGCTGCAGCTTCTGCTCTTTGTCCAGCAAGTCAAAAGGCGCGGACGTATTAAGAAAGTCTTCAACTTGTTTAGCCATTGCAGTCATAGAAATTGTCCGGTACACAAAAAGAAAAAACCAACCTACTCACTTTCGCCAGTAGATTGGTTTTATTTTGCTAAAGCCTATCTTTAGGCAACATTAGCTTAGTGCGCTGATGCTTCACCCGCTCCCTTAGGATAACGAATGCTTTCAACCAGTTCTTGGATTTCTTCTGGCGCTTCATCTGTTGCTTTGAACACAAGGAAAGCCACAATGAAGTTCACCATCATACCTAAAGTACCAATGCCTTCAGGAGAGATACCAAACCACCAGTTATCAGGCGTATTAGCTGCTGGATTTACAAACTTAAAGTAAATAATGTAAGCCGCAGTAAACGCAATGCCTGAAATCATTCCCGCAATAGCACCTTTGTCGTTCATACGTTTGCTAAAGATACCCATAATAATGGCTGGGAAGAAACTCGATGCCGCTAAGCCGAAAGCAAAGGCCACCACCTGCGCGACAAATCCGGGCGGATTAATACCGAAGTAACCTGCAATGACAATTGCCACCGCTGCTGCCAATCTAGCGTACATAAGCTCGGCTTTATCCGTAATATTCGGCATAAAGTTCCGCTTCAGTAAATCGTGTGATACAGAGGTGGAAATTACCAACAGTAAGCCCGCTGAAGTAGAAAGGGCTGCTGCCACACCACCTGCCGCAACAAGCGCAATTACCCATGCTGGTAAGTTCGCGATTTCAGGGTTAGCCAATACCATGATGTCGCGGTCAACTTTCATTTCATTGCGCTCATCACCCGAATAGAACATTTTGCCATCGCCATTTTTATCTTCAAACGCGATAAGACCAGTCTGCTCCCAATTTTTAATCCACGACGGCGCTTCTTCATAGCTGGTTCCCGTCATTTCAGGGCCGTTAATAGTTTCAATCATATTCACACGAGCAAACGCTGCTAACGACGGTGCTGTAGTGTAAAGAATAGCGATAAATGCTAAGGCATAGCCTGCTGATTTACGTGCATCGTGAACTTTAGGCACAGTGAAGAAGCGAACAATAACGTGTGGAAGACCCGCAGTCCCCACCATTAGTGCAAAGGTGATAAAAAATACATCGATAGTACTTTTCGTTCCCGACGTATATTCATTGAAGCCGAGTTCGACGGATAAATTATCGAGTTTCTGCAGCATATGCACCCCCGAACCGTCAGCTAAAGTGGCCCCAAAACCAGTTTGCGGAAGAATATGACCTGTTACCATCATCGAAATAAATACCGCAGGTACGATATAGGCAAAGATCATCACGCAATATTGCGCGACCTGAGTGTAAGTAATGCCTTTCATACCGCCGAGCACAGTATAGAAGAACACAATAACCATGCCGATAACCACGCCAGACACAATATCCACTTCTAAGAAGCGGCTGAAAACCACGCCTACGCCACGCATTTGGCCTGCTACATAGGTGAAGCAAACGAAGATGGCACAAAATACCGCAACCGTACGTGCGGTCTGTGAGTAGTAGCGATCGCCAATAAAGTCAGGCACCGTAAACTTACCGAATTTACGTAGGTAAGGTGCTAAACAAAGCGCAAGTAGAACATAGCCGCCAGTCCAGCCCATGAGGTATACCGCACCATCGTAACCCATAAATGAGATAAGACCCGCCATTGATATAAACGATGCTGCCGACATCCAGTCTGCCGCCGTAGCCATACCGTTCATAACAGGCGGTACGCCACCACCCGCTACATAGAAGTCATTCGTCGACCCAGCGCGTGCCCAAATTGCAATTGCAATATACAGCGCGAACGACGCGCCAACGATAATAAATGTTAAAGTTTGAACGTCCATGATTTACTCCTCATCTACGCCGTAGCGTTTGTCCATGGCGTTCATCTTCGCCATATAGACAAAGATCAATGCGACAAATACGTAAATCGAGCCCTGTTGTGCAAACCAGAAGCCTAATTTAAAGCCAAAAAACTGAATTTCATTTAAGATATCGACAAACAGTATGCCGGCACCAAATGATACGATGAACCAAACGACTAAAAGCTTAGCTAGGAGCGCTAGGTTTTCACTCCAGTAGGCTTTTTTGTCCTCTTCGTTTCTAAATGCCATTGTTTCACCCTCATGTCAGGTTAACTAGTTGTTATGATTTTACAATTCCCTAACGCTCGGCTTTGTTAACGTTATTGCTGCGTTTGAAACTTTTGCATAAAGCAGAAACAAAACAGCAAAAGTCAAGCATTTAGGAGGTCAGCTACTACTCTAGACCTGAGGTGTGAAATTCAAAATGAGACCATGGTCGTAGGTAGACCATGGTCGAAATGATTATAATATCAGCACAGTTGTTAAAACTAAGTTAAAGGAAGATTATGGTTTTTGGTTGGGTAACGCTTGCAGTCTTGTACCTCTTTTTGCTGTTTTCATTAGCAAGTTGGGGAGAGAAGAACTCGCCTACAGCAAGAGCACTAACTTCTCATCCCGCCATCTATTCATTAGCCCTGGCAATCTATTGTACCGCTTGGACTTTCTTTGGCATGGTAGGGCAAGCAAGTAGAGATACATGGATTTACCTGCCAATTATGCTTGGGCCCATCTTAGTCTACGTGTTGGGATACAAGTTTATTTATAAACTGACATTGGTAAGTAAAAAGCAGCATATTACAACCATTTCAGACTTCATTGCGTCACGCTATGGCAAGCGTCAAACCGTAGCCCTAGTCGTTACCCTTATTGCTTTACTTGCAACTATTCCCTACATCGCGCTCCAGTTAAAAGCGGTTGGCGCAACCTTTCAACTGTTAACTCAGCAACCCAACAGCAATGGCATTGTCATTGCTGCCACGGGCTTTATCGCCGTTTTTGCTATCTATTTTGGTACACGCCAAACCGACGTTACAGAATACAGACGTGGTTTGATGCTAGCCATAGCCTTTGAGTCAACCATTAAGCTACTTGCCTTAGTGTTAGTCGCCATTGTTGGCTATAGCGCTTGGGAACGTACGCAATCTGGGGCATTCTTCGAGAGCTTCACAAATGAGGTGGCACTTGCTCAATTTGGCTCATTTAGCTTCATCGCACAAACGATTATGGCTGCGGCAGCTATTGTGTGCTTACCTCGACAGTTTCATGTCGCCATTATTGATAACTTAAGCTTGGGCCATTTACGCACAGCGCGCTGGCTGTTTCCGCTGTACCTCACCATTATTTCTGCTGTTATTCCTGTTATCGCTATTGCAGGTAAAGCCATTTTTGCAGGTCAAGGCATTGAGCCCGACTCGTACGTTTTATCACTCGCTATGTTTTCTGAGTCAGCATTGCTTCAGGTTATTGTATTTGTGGGTGGGCTGTCTGCGGCCACCGCTATGATTATTGTCGCCACGTTAACGCTAAGTACCATGCTTACTAATGACGTGATATTGCCGCGTATTCTCGCATTTTCCGGCAACACTGATGATAAAAAAGACGTGTCGAAAAGAATCCGCCTTATCCGCCGTATCGTTATTGCCTTCATTTTATTAATGGCCTTTTTATACCACCAGCAAATGACCAGTAGTCGGTCTCTTCACTCTATTGGCCTTATTGCGTTTTCTCTTGTAATACAGCTAATGCCTGCAATTGTTGGCGGCCTTTATTGGAAACGCGCTCATGCCCATGGTGTCTACGCTGGCTTAATGGTAGGGCTTGTTATCTGGGTGCTGTGGTTAGTGCTGCCCATTGTGAGTGAACAAGTTTCGCAAATGGAGCAAAACGAACTTATAAGCCAAGGGGCCATGATTAGCTTGGCTGCAAACAGCCTAGTATACATACTCTTTTCTCACTTTGCTCCCCAGCGCCTTATCGACAGAATGCAGGCAGAAGCGTTCGTTTCTCCTGCCATTTCTAGTAACAACACGGTCAAAGCTCAAGCCACAAACGTTACCGTGTCTGACCTTATCACTTTGCTTTCAACCTTTATGGGAACAGGTCGTTGCGATCAGCTTCTTACCCAATATCAACAGTTAAACAATTGTCAATTAAGCCACACTGACACGCCTAATGAATCGTTTTTATCATTCTGTGAGCGGGCCCTTGGCGGGGTTATTGGCGCCTCTAGTGCAAAGGTACTCTTAGACAGTGCACTACGTGGCAAGAAAATGGATTTTACTGAGGTCATTAACTTTTTCGACGATACCACGCAGGCGATGCAGTTTAATATGACAGCGCTATTAACCTCGCTTGAAAACATGGATCAGGGCATTAGTGTGGTAGACAAACATTTGAATTTGGTCGCTTGGAATAAACGCTACGCAAACCTTTACCCTTACCCTGACAACTTACTTGCGGTTGGCACGCCCATTGAAAAACTCATTCGTTACAACGCGTCGCAAGGCGAGTTTGGAACTCACGATGTCGATGCTGAAGTAGAAAAACGTTTGGCGCACTTGCGATCCGGTATGCCCCATCGCTTTACTCGTCAGCGCAAAGATGGTCGGGTTATTGAAATGGTAGGAAATCCACTTCCCGGAGGCGGTTTTGTAACAAGCTTCAACGACATCACCGGGCACGTGGAAATTCAGCAAGCGTTAGAAGAATCGAATATTGATCTTGAAGCCCGTATCAAGAAACGTACGGAAGAAGTGCACTCCATTAACGCAGAGCTTCGCCTTGAAATAGAACGTCGTTCCGAAGCGGAAAAAGAATTAATAAGAGCCCGAAAAGCTGCTGAAGATGCCAACGCCAGTAAAACTCGGTTTTTAGCCCTTGCCAGTCATGATGTACTGCAGCCGCTTAACGCCGCTAAACTTTACGTGAGTGCTTTGGAAGAGCAGGAACTGTCTGAGCAAGCCCAAGCTATTATTCAAAAACTTGGACATAGCGTTACCTCAAGTGAAACACTTATAGGCACACTGTTGGATATTGCTAGACTGGACCAAGGAGAAATGAAACCCGATATCGAGTCTATTGATGTTAGCGCTCTACTCTCTCCGCTTGTTGATGAAATGGCCATGCGCGCCCGTGAAAAGGGGCTTGGTTTCAAAGCCATTATCCGCCCTTGTTGGGTACGAGGCGATAAAACTTATTTATATCGAATTACCCAAAACTTGCTATCAAATGCTGTGAAGTATACGGAAATGGGTCGAGTTTTATTTGTCGTAAAACCCGTAAAAGAAACCGTTTATTTTAAGGTCTTCGATACTGGCATTGGTATTTCCGATGATAAAAAAGGCAGTATATTTGGCGATTTCTTTCGCGCCAATGAGAGCAAAGAGCATGGGTTGGGCCTTGGTTTAGGTGTAGTGCGCCGCTTAGGTCTTCAGCTTAACAGCGATATTAAGGTTAACTCAAAGGTGGGAAAAGGAAGCTGCTTTGCATTTTCTCTAGACAAAGCTGAACCTAGACGGGTTACTAATATTGCAGCAAAGCCTCGTAGTACCACATTCACTGGAATGGATGTACTTTGCGTAGACGACCAAAGAGAAAACTTAGATGCCATGCAAACCCTATTACAAAAATGGGGCGTGAATGTGTTCTTAGCGAATAACTGGGATGATGCACTGAAGGTTTGTGAAATCATTCAGCCTCAGATCTTACTGATGGATTATCAACTTAGTCACGATAACGAGAAAAATGGGCTTGCGCTGATTGAGGAGATAAGACACCGGTTAAACATCGTTGTGCCGGCGGCGCTTATAACCGCAACACCAGATGAGAATTTAGTGACTGAGTGTAAAGACCAAGGCGTAAACTTTTTGGCTAAGCCGCTTAAACCGGCAAAACTCCGCGCGTTACTACAAAGTATGACGCGTTATATTAGAGAAGCGAAAAATGTTTAATTATTGAGGAGCGATGACATATCTGCACCACGTTAATTGAATGCTTTTCGTTCTCTACTATTGCACTGTACATGACGAATAAAGAATTACTTACAGTAACTCGTCATGTGGTTTAGTTTCTTCCGTCTTAACCACCGGCGTCTCTACACTCGACTTCGCCACAACTTTACCCATGGCACCCCACTTTTCTTTAGGGTTGAGTAGCACTGGGCGAGTTAGAATTAAATTGTTAGGGTACATTAGCGTTTCGCGGTCGGCGGTGATTAAACGAGTACTGAATGGCCCAACATCCGCAATAACGCCCTCTATATAGTTATCGCCATCGAGAATGCGTACGTAATTGCCTCTGCTATACGCTACGTTTGTAAGCAATATAAAGTAAGCCGTGATATTACTGATGAGCGACCAGCTTGCAAAAAGTGCAACACCGGTTATCGTAATGATCGAAGTGGAAAGTACGAGTAAACCCGAGAAATCAATACCCCATGCCAGTAGCAGCAGGGAAAAGGATACTGTAGCTACAATTACACGAGCGGCAAAAAGCCCTTTTAATGCACTGTTAGATTTGAGCTTTGATTTTACAATATTAGTTTCTAATTTTGGCAGTAACTTCCGCGACATCGCTAAATAAATAAGCAACACCAAGCCACTGAACACGACGTTTGACTGGTACTGAACTAACCACGCCAAAAAACCATGCCACCACTCATTCATTCACTCTTTCCTTTCTGTTTTTGTGAGCCATATAGGCCTTTCTCTCTGATTTTTATTTAGAAAGGCCAAGGCGCTTTAATGCTAACGTGAATAACAAACAAGTTCATGCATTAAAAACAATCGACACCACAAGAATTATTCGTAAGACACCCCCTACCACTTCAATTAGTATGCGCGCAAAAATGACTTGGCTAAAATTAATACCAGTCCGCATACAAATTTCCTATTGAGTGGGCGATTTTCTATACAGATTGGTATACTCACGTTCTAACGTGATAACTGACATGTCGTATAAACGACAAAATAAACCACAAACTACAGGCTTTTTTATAATGCGCATCGCTATTCTTTCAAGAAATCCACGTCTTTACTCTACTTCACGCTTGGTGGAAGCTGGGCAAGCTCGCGGGCATGAGGTTGACGTAATCGACACCATGCATTGCTACATGGATATCACTAGCGCGCGACCGTCTGTTCGCTATAACGGTAAAAAGCTTCCTTACTATGATGCAGTGATCCCGCGTATCGGCGCATCTGTTAGCTTTTACGGTACTTCTGTAGTTCGACAGTTTGAGATGATGGGTACATACAGCCTTAACGAGTCAGTGGCGATTAGCCGTTCGCGAGATAAACTTCGCTCGCTCCAGCTGCTTTCGCGCAAAGGCATTGGCATGCCTAGAACCGGCTTTGCTCATCACCCGGACAAAATTGACGATGTAATCAAAACCGTGGGTGGCGCACCAGTGGTTATTAAGCTGCTAGAAGGTACCCAAGGCATAGGCGTTGTATTGGCAGACACCCAAAAAGCCGCAGAATCCATCATTGAAGCATTTATGGGGCTTAATGCCAGCATCTTAGTACAGGAATTTATCAAAGAGGCGGGGGGTTCCGATATACGCTGCTTTGTGGTTGGAGGAAAAGTCGTTGCTGCCATGAAGCGTCAGGCGGCGCCTGGAGAGTTTCGCTCTAACCTTCACCGCGGTGGTCAAGCAAGTTTAGTTCGCCTAAGCCCTGCCGAGCGCAAAACAGCAGTTGATGCTGCGAAAACCATGGGCCTTAATTGTTGCGGTGTAGACATTCTTCGCTCGAACAACGGCCCGGTCGTAATGGAGGTGAACTCTTCACCAGGCTTAGAAGGTATCGAGAAAGCGACCAACAAAGATGTTGCCAGCATGATTATTGAGTTCATTGAAAAAAGCGCAGAGCCGCACAAAACAAAAACCCGAGGAAAAGGCTAACCCCTTAAACCTACGCAATAACGTAATTATAGGAAAACGTTAGTGGTAAATGATGTTTTAAAAATTGGGGGCGAAAATATTGCTCCTGGCGAAACAAAAAAGATTGAGCTAGAAATGCCGCCGCTATACACGGCTACTAATATGAGCATTCCCGTTTATGTTAAACGAGGAAAGCGACCAGGCCCAATTATGTTCGTAAGCGCAGCCATTCACGGTGACGAGTTAAACGGTATTGAAATAGTGGGTCGGCTGATTCGCTCGAAGGCTATTGAACGTTTAAGAGGCACCTTGATAGCGGTGCCAATGGTTAATGTATATGGCGTGCTGAATCAATCTCGTTATTTACCCGATAGGCGTGATTTGAACCGCAGCTTTCCTGGCAGTAAAAAAGGTTCGCTTGCCGGGCGGTTGGCGAATTTATTTTTCAAAGAAGTCGTGAGCAAATGCGATGTTGGCATCGACCTTCATACAGGCGCAATTCATCGAAGTAATCTGCCACAAATTCGTGCGGATTTGGACGATCCTGAAGTGCTTGAAATGGCTAAAGCGTTTGGCGTGCCTGTGCTGCTTAATGCTGAATTACGAGACGGTTCATTACGCGAAGCGGCCAGTGAAAATGGCGTTAAAATATTGCTTTATGAAGCAGGTCAAGCACTGCGCTATGACGAATTTTCTATTCGCGCAGGCGTAAAAGGCATTATCAATACCATGCGTCATTTAGGCATGCTGAACAAGAGTCGCAGCAAAGGTCATAGTATTGATCGTTTCATTGCCAGACAGAGTGGTTGGGTGCGCGCGCCTGAAAGTGGATTTGTCAATCACCTCGCCCAACTGGGCGATCATGTTGAAAAGGGCGACAAACTGGCCACTATCGCAGACCCATTTGGAAATTATTTAGACAGCCTTGAAAGCCCTGCTGAAGGTGTTGTCATTGGTAAACAAAATATTCCACTTACACAAGAGGGAGAGGCTGTTTATCACATTGCGTACTTCTCAGAGCCTGATACTGTTGCTGAACACGTAGAATTACTGCAAGACAATTTATTGCCTCAAGAACAGAATACTGTTTTATAAATTGGTGGAAATCTGATGAACAACAAAAAACTTGTAGGAGCGGTAGAACTGTGCGACTTGCCCAAACTCGCCATTTCTGACTTAACCGTGCGCGTTGACACTGGGGCGGCTACGTCGTCACTGCATGTGGACAACATCGAAGAATTTGATCACAACGGTGAGCTGTGGATAAAGTTTGACATCCATCCAGATATCCATAACGTTGAGCGAGTGGTTCGCAGAGAAGCGAGAGTTGAAGGCAAAAAACGCGTAAAAAGCTCAACAGCTACACGTGAGAAACGCTATGTTATCATTACGCCTATCGTTATGGACGGATTCCAGTGGGATATCCAGTTAACGCTAACAGACCGTTCTGAAATGACTTACTTAATGCTTCTTGGCAGAGAGGCGATGAGTGGACAGTTTATTGTAGACCCCGAACACGACTTTTTACTCACAGGAAAAGATTAGCAGCTAAAAAAGGGGCTATACTTTAAGCAACCTTTAGCAAGGCATGCAGCTGGGCTGACACCACTTAAATGAGTTAAAAATATGGATATCAAAGCTAAATCACTAAGCCGTGTCATTTTGTTAATGAGTTTACTTGCGCATTTCGTTGTTTACGGGCAACAGCAACCTTCTGATGAGGTAAGTGCAGATTTGCCTCATACCGTTTTACGATTACCCAACGTCCATCCTGGAAGGGATAGCGTTTACTCTTACGCAAAGTCACTGCTAACAGAAGCTTTGCGTGTTACACAGCCGCAGTACGGTACCTTTGAACTTATTGTTAGTGACCAAGAAACGGCCCAAGAACGCCAGTTGCGAAGCCTCGAACACAATATGCTAGATGTAACGTGGAGCGTGACGTCAACCGAGCGCGAGCGTCAATTCCTTCCTGTTCGCATTCCTATAATGGCTGGGCTATTTGGTAAGCGCGCTTTGTTTGTTAAAGAAGGGGATGTGCGACTAAAAAAGGTAAAAAACCTCGTTGACCTACAGGAGTTTCGCGCGGTTTTAGGGTATGACTGGCCTGATACAAAGATTTTTCGGGCTAATGATATTCCTGTACTGGAAACAACCTACCGCGCTTCATTTCGCATTGTTTCGGAAGGGTTCGCCGACATGTTTCCAAGAAGTGTGATGGAAATTAACGAAGAGTTTGCCAACAAAAGCTTGTCAAAAGGTTTAACTATTGATGACAACCTCGTCATTTCATACCCTAGTCCTATCTTTTTCTTTGTTGCCAGCGACAATCAAGCAATGGCGGGGCGAATAGCAGAGGGTTTACTGATGCTGTTTGAAACCGGAAAGTTTCAAGAATTACTGCTCGCAAATAAGAACTTCAAAGAAGGGATGACCTTAGTTGATGGGCGCACGGTTCTTGAAATCGAAAACCCATTATTAAGTAGGCAAAGCCGCTTGGCGCTAGAAAAGTTTTTACCTGAATTCGCTATGTCTGAAGCCGTGCTTAAATACGGTGCTACTGAACCGGTGGCTCCAGCTCAAGCTGCGAAGCAATAAGTACCGCTTGGGTGCGGTTATTAATGCCCAGCTTTTTAAAGATAGCGGTAACATGCGCTTTAACGGTGGCTTCAGCAATATCTAAATTAAAGCCAATTTGCTTATTCAACAGCCCATCTCGCATATAGCAAAGTACTTTATACTGTGACGGTGTAAGCGACGCAACTTTGTCAGCAAGTTCAGAAAACGCTTCATCCACCTCATCAACATCTTCGCTTAAATTTTCAGGCAGCCATACGTCGCCATCTAAAATAGCCTCTACTGCACTAGCTATATCCTGTGCACTGGCAGTTTTTGGGATGAAACCTAACGCGCCAACGCTAATAATTTTTGAAATAAGTGTGGAGTCTTCTGTACCAGAAACCACGGCAACAGGAAGTTCGGGAAAGAGTTTTCGAATATGCAGCAGGCCAAATAGATCATTGCTACCTGGCATATGTAAATCAAGAAGCAACAAGTCGATATCCTCATTATTGAGAATATCGACCGTGGTGTTTAGATCTCCCGCCTCTCTAAGAGTTAAGGCTGGAAGTGACAACGACAACGCGCCTCGTAGTGCATCGCGATACAGCGGGTGATCATCAGCGATTAGAAGGGTTATCATTGTCTATATCCTTAGTTCTACTTATTTAGACGTTCCTCTATCAGTGTATCAACAACCGATGGATCCGCCAACGTAGATGTGTCACCTAATTGCTCGTGCTCATTGGCCGCAATTTTACGCAGTATACGGCGCATGATCTTACCAGAGCGTGTTTTAGGTAGGCCACTTGACCACTGAATCATATCAGGAGTGGCAATAGGGCTTAACTCTTGACGCACCCACGCCTTAAGCTCTTTAGTAAGGGCTTCATCTGCTTCAACCCCTTCATTTGGCGTTACGTAAACATAGATACCCTGCCCTTTGATATCATGTGGGAAGCCAACAACGGCAGCCTCAGCCACTTTAGGATGGGCAACAAGTGCGCTTTCGATTTCAGCGGTGCCCAAACGGTGTCCAGAAACGTTTAGCACGTCATCTACACGACCAGTGATCCAGTAAAAGCCATCTTCGTCGCAACGAGCACCATCACCGGTGAAGTACACACCTTTGTACGCGCTAAAGTAGGTGTTAATAAAGCGCTGATGATCGCCATAAACCGTTCGAGCTTGGCTCGGCCAGCTGTCTTTAATAACAAGATTACCTTCTGCTGCCCCTTCAAGCTCATTACCGTCAGCATCAAATAGCGCAGGCTGAATGCCGAAGAATGGACGAGTCGCTGAGCCAGGCTTCAACTCCGTAGCGCCAGGTAGAGGCAGGATCATGTGTCCACCTGTTTCAGTCTGCCACCATGTGTCAATAATAGGGCAATGACCTTCACCAATAACACGGTGATACCATTCCCATGCCTCTGGATTAATTGGCTCACCTACTGTGCCAAGCAAACGAAGTGACGATAAATCGCAACCTTCAGCAGGTACGTCACCGTGAGCCATTAATGCACGAATCGCGGTTGGCGCAGTATAAAGACTATTTACTTTGTATTTTTCTACGACCTGCGCAATACGTTTTACGTCTGGATAGGTGGGTACACCCTCGAAGAACACTTGTGACGCAGCGTTTACCATAGGACCGTAAACCATATAGCTGTGACCTGTGATCCAGCCCACATCAGCAGTACACCAATAAACGTCATCGTCTTTGTAATCGAAAGCGTATTTAAAGGTCATAGCGGAATAAAGTAGATAACCGCCTGTGGTATGCACCACGCCTTTTGGTGTACCCGTAGAACCCGAAGTATAAAGGATAAACAGCGGGTCTTCTGCGTTCATAACTTCGGGCTCGCACTGCGCTGACATACCGTCCACAGCTTCATGCCACCATACATCGTGTTTCTCGTCCCAATCTACATCGCCGCCCGTTAGCTTGTGCACTAAAACGTGAGTGATCGACGGACAAGCGTCGTCGGCTAACGCTTTATCGACATTGGCTTTAAGCGGAATGCTTCTTCCTGCACGGCGACCTTCATCGGCGGTGATAACAACCTTTGCACTACTGTCGTTAATACGGTCGGCAATAGCATTAGGTGAGAAACCACCAAAAATGACTGAATGCACAGCCCCTATACGTGCACACGCAAGCATCGCGTAGGCAGCCTCGGGTACCATTGGCATATATATGGCGACACGATCGCCTTTGGCTACTCCCATCTCTTTAAGTGCATTCGCTAATTTACATACTTCATAATGAACTTGTTGATATGTCACATCTTGACTATCTTCTGGTGAGTCGCCTTCCCAGTGAAAGGCAACTTTTGTGGCATTATCAGCTAGATGGCGGTCAATACAGTTATAGCTGGCGTTTAACTCTCCATCTTCGAACCATTTGATAGACACATCATTTTCACCAAACATGGTGTTTTTAATTTTGGTGGGCTTTTGGTACCACTCAAGCATAGGCGCGTGCTCAGCCCAGAACACTTCGGGTTGCTCTACTGACTGCTTATACATCTCGTCATACTGCGACGCAGTCAAATGAGTAGATTGAAGAATGTTCTCAGGCACAGGGTAAGTTTTGCTGGCGGTCATAAAGATTGCCTCCAATATCAATAATGTAAAATTCTTGTTGTATGGTGAAACACTCTAGCTATTCACCCGCAAAGCAAAATGAGACTTTGGTCTTAGCAGCATCAAACTAAGGTGCTAATAAAAAAAGTTAGACTAAACGTATTACGACTATAGTCTTATGCGACCATCGGCTTATTTAAATTTGAGATAATAAGTACACAATCAACAACGTTAACGTTGAATTTACATTTATTTAACCACTTTTGGAACAGACACGATGAAAGCTAAAATAAAAAGTACCGCTACAGCAGTAGCGCTGTGCCTAGCGGCGAGCGGCGGCGCAGCACAAGCAGCAACAATTGGCGACACTAGTGTGAAATTCACGGGTTATATTAAAGTTGACGCTATGGTAAGCGACTATTCAGATGGCACCATTGCCTCGGGTAGCGTAGGCCGAGACTTTTACATACCTTCACTAACTCCAGTTGGTGGCGTTGACGAAGACCCACAGTTTGATGCACACATCAGAACTTCCCGTTTCCGCTTTGCCACGTCAACACCTACCGCGGAAGGTGACACTATTAACGGTGTATTCGAGCTGGATTTTGTTGTGACTAGCGGCGGCGATGAGCGCATCAGTAACTCCTATACTCCTCGAGTACGTCACGCATACTTAACTTACAAGAATTGGTTGGTGGGCCAAACATGGACGACCTTTATGGACGTAGGTTCATTACCAGAATCACTTGATTTTATTGGTACCACTGACGGCATCACCTTTGGCCGTCAAGTCATGGTGAGATATACCAACGGCGGGTTTCAGATTGCACTAGAAAACCCTGAATCAACCATTACGCCGTTTGGTGGTGGTAGCAGGATAACAAGTGATGACAGTAGTGTTCCAGATTTAGTTGCCGCCTACACCACAAAGCAAGACTGGGGTTATGTAAAAGTCGCGGGCCTAGTTAGACAACTTTCTTATGATAATGCCGCGGGCATTGACGCTGACGAGACCAGCTTTGGCGTGTCGTTAACAGGTAAATATAATTTATCAAATGGCGATGACATTCGCTTCACGTTCAATACGGGGACAGGGTTAGGCAGATACTCTGCACTTAACGCCGTAAATGGCGCTGTGCTTACAGAAAGTGGCGACTTGGAAGCCATTGACTCAACTGGGTATGGCATTGCGTATCGTCACAAGTGGAGCGAAAAAGCACGCAGCAGCATTATGTTCTCAGCGTTTGAAGCAGACAACGACGTAACGCTTACTGGCTTGAATACGACTGAAAGTACCTACAGTACTCGTGTGAACTATTTGTATTCACCGACGAAGGCACTGACCGTAGGTGCTGAATATGCGTTCGCAAAACGTGAAATTGAAGCAGGCCTTGAAGGCGACATGAACCGTTTCCAAGTTTCAGCTAAATACGCGTTTTAATAAGTACGTAGCTTTACAGATTAGAACGGCGTTTCTGAGCTAGGAAACGCCGTTTTTTATTGACCGAATGGTTGCTAAATGCGTTTAATGCCTAGTTTATACCGGCCCGCACAGGTAGTGAACACGCTAACTGTATTACACCATTAGAAACAATTAGTCCGCATTTACCTCTCTCGTGCAGTTTAAAAATGCTGGTACGCTTTTAAATTGTCGTAAAAATAATTCCCAGTGGTACTGCAAAGAACAACCCACCCACGTAAGCTGCGCCGTACATTTTTCGTTCTGCAGCTAAGACAGATAATTGATACGAGAGGTTGATAGGAATATTACGCAAAACAGGAACACCATAAATGAGTGTGACACCCAACACATTGTAGATAAGGTGTACCAGCGCTATCTGTAACGCAAAACCGCTGTTCACGCCCGCCACGCCTAACGCAGCAATAAGGGCGGTAATACAAGTTCCAATATTTGCACCAAGAGTAAACGGGTAGATTTCACGGGCTTTTAGCACCCCGGCCCCCACTAAGGGCACCATGAGTGATGTGGTCGTGGATGATGACTGCACCAACACTGTCATTAAGGCGCCAGATGTGATGCCGGATATGGGGCCCTGCCCTATGCTTTTATGTAGTAAATCCTTCGCTTTTCCTACCATAAGGGACTTCATAATCTTTCCCATATAGGTAATAGAAACCATGATAAGCGCAATACCAATCAGAATTTTAGCGATACCTGGATAAACAGAAGGTAAAAACTCAAGGGACTGAGAAACCAAATTGGTTACTGGCTGTGTGGCCGCCTTTATTGGGTTGAATCCGCTTACGCCCAGCGCTTCTGGAGTATGAATAAGTGTTACAATCTGACCACTCAAATACTCTAAAATACCAAAGGCCATTTCTAGTGGAAGGAATATAAGTACGGAAAGAACATTGAAAAAATCATGAATAGTGGCTGCGTTAAAAGCGCGCTGAAATTCTTCTTTTTTAGCAACATGCCCCAGGCTTACCAAGGTATTGGTAATACTAGTACCAATATTCGCTCCCATCATCATGGGTACCGCGATGGTAATAGGTAAACCACCTGCAACCATACCAACAATAATTGAAGTTACCGTACTTGAAGACTGAATTAACGCAGTCGAAACCATGCCAATTATAAGGCCCATTATTGGGTTTGATGCAAAATTAAAAAGCTCTCTAGCATGATCACCAGCGGCATATTTGAAGCCACTTCCAATCATGCTCACCGCAAGTAACATGACATAAACAAGTAGTGCAAGAAGCAGCCATCGGTGCCAGTTATTGTTCTTTTCTACAGTGCTGGCTGATAATATATGTGGGTCAATCATTCAGATAACGAGTACGAGTTAATACAGAAAAAACCATACTATTACGACCGTGTGACACAAAAATGACGGGATATACCCGCCATTCTTCATCAAATAAGCACTAGCTATTAGAAACCGAGAGGATACCTTCTAAATACATCGTGAATATCATTCAACGTCTCGCTTGAGAGCTCTATATCAAACGCATCAATGTTTTCTTTTAACTGAGGCATTGTTGTTGCCCCAATAATAGTAGACGTAACACCAGGCACTTGCTGACACCATGCTAACGCTAATTGTGATGGTGTAATACCCACTTTTTCTGCAACCTTTACATATTCTGCAGTGGCAGCCTGCGCAGGCGCTTTATCTCTGAAAAGTCCCATGCGCTGAGCTAGCGTCCACCTGCTACCTTCTGGTCTTGCGCCGTTTTGGTATTTGCCGCTTAGCATGCCTGTCGCTAGTGGTGACCACGGTAAATAGGCAATATTCTCTAGCTCACACATTTCAATTAAATACGGCCAGTCTTTTGCGTGCAGTAAGCTGAACTCATTTTGGATAGATACAGGAAAGGGCATATCGAGCTCTTTGCAAAGGGTAAGAAAAATGTGAATGCCCCAAGGCGTATCATCCGACAGCCCCCAGTGTCTTATTTTACCCTCGTCTAATGCCCGCTTAATTCCCATGAGAATATCGCGCATACCCTCTATTTCTTTTTCGCGATTGGTTTTCGTGGGATTTGCGCCATCAGGCCAATGCTTTCCAAAATGTGGCGTTACCCTGTTCGGCCAATGTAGCTGGTAAACATCAATATAGTCAGTATTTAAACGCTCTAGCGAATCAGTAAGCGCATTGCTAACTGCATCAGAAGTAATTGGCCCGGCATTGCGAATATACTTCAAGCCGCTGCCGGCAACTTTGGTCATCAATATAATATCTGAGCGCTTCGCGTCATTTCGCGAGAGCCAATTACCTATAATTCGCTCTGTATCGCCATAGGTTTCGGCATTAGGGGGAACGGGGTACATTTCCGCGGTATCTAAAAAGTTAACACCTTTATCAAGGGCGTAAGCTATTTGTTCATCTGCATCTTGCTGGGTGTTTTGAATACCCCATGTCATTGTTCCTAAACAGATGTCTGACACCTGTAGGTCGCTATTTCCTAAGCGGTTAAACTTCATCTTTGCTTCTACCTTGGCTTATACCTTGTTTATGCAATAGTGAGTCGGCCGCTTTAGAAAATCTACCTACTTTTAGCTTTTTAAATGAAAGCTATGAGACTTTCTTATTGGCCAACTCAGCTTCTACGCTGGCGAGCCGCGCCTCAATATCTCTTTTCGACTCGACCATTTCATTCGCCAGCTCTGCAAGTGACTTTAACTCTGCAAACCCTAACTTTCTGGTATCAATCGTTTGATACTGACGCTTGCAGCGATAAAAGAAAGTAAGAAAGTTAACAAATGCGCGATGAAATGTCGCAAAACTCTTGATCAGCACCAGAATTAATACGACAGACGTAAGCGCGGCAATACTTAAGCTATAAATACGCACCTGTGCTTCTTGTTGCTCGATCATGGGTTGCAGGGCGGCATCGACGCCTTTTAGCTGAGTTTCAACGTTGTGAGCGCTTTGTCTAAATTCGCCACGAAGCCCTTCATTATGAGTTACGCCGTAGGTAGTAAATGCATCAACTAGCTGTAAAAGCGCTTCTCTATATTGAACCAAAGTGCCGCTCAGTAAAGCAGTACCGCTATATTCAGAAGCTAAACGCTCACTCAACGTCATCATTTGCCTTGCGTAAACCCCTTCTTGGTTTATCTGATAATTGCGCGTTGCCAGTTGAATACCAGTCAACAGTTCACTCGCTTGCGAGTCTTGAGCACGCAGCCCTTCGCTAAGGGTATTTTCTAACTCGGTTATGCGCGCTCTCAAACCATCGTTTTGGTTTAATCCAATCCGTTCTTGAAGCGATACTACCTGTCGAAATGTGCCGCTATAGGCTTCTATAGAAGATGACAGGCTTTCCACGTCAGCCACAGGCAATCTGTACTCATTGAACAGGGGAACCAGAGTTGTTAAGCGACCTTTAAACTCATAGCTCCGCTCAAGGAACTTGTCGTAATAAACGGTCTCGTGGCGCAGAAGAAAGTCTTTTTCATGTCGTCGCATTTGCAGCAGATCTTGCCCCATTCTTAGCAATACATCACGCTGCTGGTGTAACCCTATAAGTCGCTGGGTGAAGTAATGCTGGCTAACAACTAATACCCCCATACCAATAACGCAAACAAGGGTCATTAAAACTAGGCGAGATTTAATAGAATCAAACTTCATGACAAGCTCCTCTTGGGAGAAATTGCGCGCATCAGCTACATAACAAAAAGCTAATAAACGCTGAAAACACATCAACATACGTCATCAATATAGATGTTTAACGCACGTTTTATTATTAAACCTTTGTAGCATTTTTGAACGTTTTGCTATTTAAAAAAATCTTATAATTAGGGTGAAACCCCTATGTTCTGGTCCTTCTCAAAAAGTCACTATTAAGGCGTACCTTGCTGCGATGACGTAACCCGATACCAAAGCAAACCGCAGCCTTTAGAATTTGGAGAAGAATATGAAGAAGTTCGCCCTATCTACCTTAGCTGCTGCAATGCTGGCAAGTCCTTCGGCTCACACGCTAGCCGACGCTTACATTGGTTCTCAAATGGCCGATAGACTAGTGTCTCTATCCCCTACAGAATCATTGATGGCGGTTGTTACGTACGATCAAATGTCGCCTCTTGCTGAATCTCAAATTACTCAACTATTAAACTTGGGTATTACAGAAGGTATTCAATTTAAAAACCTGCCAATTATTGGTGTAGTAGCCACCAAAGCTCAAATTGAAGCTATTGCACAATTTGACGGGGTACGCTCAGTATTCGCAAACCGTGAGATGAGCTTATACAACGCTGACGCGCGTGAGATAACGGGTGTTGCTGATATGCAGGGCGAAGCATTTGCATCGCGCAACAATGTCGAATTTACTGGTAAAGGTTCAACGGTTTTAGTCATTGACTCTGGTGTTGATGCTTCTCATCAAGACCACTTCTTTGGTGATACCGTGGTTGATAATGTGCAAGCGATTTTGAACCCAGGCGCATTGTCTATTGTTGGTATAACTGGCCCAACGCTATCTAACCAGGTAAATACAGACTTAAACTCAGGCCACGGTACTCACGTAACAGGCACTATCGCAGGTACTGGCGCTATGTCTGGCGGCAAGCACCGCGGCGCAGCACCCGATGCAGATATTATTGGTTATGGTTCGGGTGCAGCGGTACTGCTACTTGATACCATCGGTGGTTTTGATTATGCGATAAGTAAGCAGTACACCTTTGACAACCCTATCAAAGTTATCAGTAATTCATGGGGCTCAAGCGGCAAGTATGAGCCACTTGGTCCTGTATCTTTGGCCAGCTATAAAGCGCACACAATGGGAATGATTAGTGTCTTCGCAGCAGGTAACGATGGCCCAGGTGAAGACTCACATAACCCATACGCGCAAATTCCTTGGGGAATTTCTGTAGGTGCGGGCGATAAGTTTGGCAAACTTGCCGATTTTTCATCTCGTGGTCTTAAAGGCGAGTCTGGTGATTTTACTATGCCAGACGGCACAGATTGGACGTATACAAACGACGTAACCATCGTCGCTCCTGGTGTAGATATTATCTCTACTCGCGCTGTATTGAACGCTGCAGCTAATGGCGGTGATGGGGATCTCGGTGCGATAGAGCCGCAAAATATTCCTTTCTATACCATGATCTCTGGTACTTCAATGGCAACGCCACATGTATCGGGCATTATTGCGTTAATGCTAGAAGCAAACCCAAATCTTGATAACTTAACCATAAAGCGTTTGCTTCAAGAAACTGCTACTAATATGCCTGGCTACGAGCGCTGGGAAGTGGGTGCGGGTTATGTTAACGCCCGCTCTGCGGTAGCTGCGGCCCTTCTTGAAGACATGGATCATAAAGTTACGGTTAATAACCTAGATGGCAAAAGCTTTAAAGCAAACGCGCTAGTGACCACCAGCGACCGTGTAGAAAACTTCGATGTTTTTTACTCTCCAGTAGGTGCGCCTGAAGTCATAGAGTTTGAAGTAGGAACAGAAGAAGTACTTGTTAAAGCGTCTGCCGATAGTTTCGCAAACTTAACCAAGCTTGTTCTTGTTGCCCCAGACGGCACTGAATATCGCGGCAACCTCACAACACCTGTGCTTACAACTACCATGCGTGTCGCTGCTCCTGCAATGCCGGGCACTTGGGGCGTATATGTCTATGGATTGACGTCACTGTCTGGTATTGAGGCCGACCCATTAGGTTTAACCAACGGCCCAGGTCTGCCTGAAACCTTCAACGTTACTGTTTCGTTTGAAAATAGCGGTGGCTTTGAAGGTATGGATGATGTTGAAGGTCACCCTCAGCAAAACGCCATTGAATTTGCTGTTAGCGAGCGTCTAATGGATGCCATTAACAGCCGTGGTTTCTCGCCAGACGCCCGTCTTAAACGTAAAGACTTTGCTCGCTATGCGGTAATGGGTGGAGCAGTAAGACAATACCGTGACCTGCTAAACGAAGAGCGCCCTAACATCGGCTCAGTACCTGGGTTTGATAAAGCGTTTGTAGAATCGGTCATGGTCAAAGGTGGTGCACTTAAAGATAAGCTTCGTACACAAGCGCCTGTTCTAAGAAGCGTAGGCGGTAGCGCCGACCCCTTTGCTAGCGTAACCAAGTTAGATATTGCTTATTCGCTGGTGCAAATGTTAGGCCTTGAAGAAGCAGCACTTAGCTTCGACCCCAATGCCGACATCGTTGTTGACTATAATGGCGAACAAATCATTTTAGAAGACCAAGACAACATTCCGGCTGATATGAAGGGATATGTGCAGTTAGCGCTTACCTTGTCTCTTATTAACGCTGAGTTCGGTGTAGAGCAAAGCCCATTTAGCATAACGCCAACTATTACTGCGAGCTTCGCGCCAGATACAGTAATAACCAGAGCGCATTATGCTGTACTCGCTTCACGCTTTTTCACCCAATATTTTGAATAAAATCGCAAACCACTGAAAACGGTGCCATTATACTAATTGATAATGGCACCACTTTAGGTTAAATTTTAACCAACACTGAAAGAGGTCATCCTATGATGTTTACTGCGATGAAATTCAGACAACTTACTACTGTTGTTGCCACCACTGCATTACTTCTGCTTTCAACCGCGCAAGCACAGGTAGTTACTCCTGCAACCCTAACTGTCGATGACAATAAGATCCAGGCGAAGCTTGCGCTTACCAGCCTAATCGAAGTTGATTTGACCGTTGAGTTTGAAAACAGTATTGGTCTTAATGCCAACACTATTGATATTACTGCCGAACTGCTTGACCCTGCGGATTTAGCCATTACCGACCGCCTGCCTTCTGTGCTAACAAGCGCCGTTTCAGGCTTCCCTGTTCTTGTTTCTATTTCGCCGAAAACAGATGCAGGATTTGGCTTTGAAGGTTTAGCGACGGTTGAGCTTTACACCAAAGCCATTCATTACACCCCAACCATTCCATGGCGTTTGTTTACGTCGCATGACGGCGGGCAGTTTGAAGATATAACTGTACTTATGTCGTCTGGAAGTATTCGCGCGCGCGGTAGCACGGGTCAATTTTCCGATTTCATTATCTTGCTCGACAATCGTCCTTCAACTACTGTCATTAACGACAAAGTCGCCTCTTTAAGTACGACTGTTAATGGTAATCGCGACAAAATAGCCCCACTGCTAGAAGCAGCTATTGATAGCGGAATAAATGACGTTCAGTCAGCGCTGGCGATAAACGATGACGATGCAGCATTAACTGCGGTTGATAGCCTTATCACACTTGTTGATAGTGCTTCTGGAAGCCAGATTGCCGACGTCTGGCGGTCAAGTGGCGACGTAGTTAATGTGAAAGGTTTGCTTCTTACTCAGCTGCAAACATTACGTTTTAGTTTAAGAACGCTGTAAATAGTCCTGTTGACCTTAAATCTACACTGTTTTTTGAACAGCTACACGGGACTAAGGTCAACTTGGCTTCGTGCCTATTCGGGCATGGTCGTAAGTTGCAAAAACAATAAAAATTCAGCGACAGTGACATGATGAGGGTGATGCTATGCCATTACAGTTTGCCTTTACAGAAAGCAACGGTAGCGTAAGTGAACACTTGCTTTTCGAGGGCCGTGAATATCAAGTAGGGCGCGCCGATAGTGCCGACATCGTTATTCCTCACCCTCAAATTTCACGTTCTCACATTGTTTTACGCACCGCAAAATATGCTGACAACGACCATATTTGGCAATTGGACGACACCAGTTCTACAGGGTGCTTCAGCAACGCAGGTATCCCCGTAAAACATCTTACGCTAGACAAACCTCACGTTTTGCAACTTGGCCCAATTCCTTGTGAATTCACGCCTGTCGCATTTAATAATGTAGTTAAACTTGATAGCCAACGTGAATGGCGTAAGCAACAACTAAAACGATATCAAAACCAACTACAGCACTGTAATAACAGTACTACACTTATTAACCTTGCCAGAGAGTGTCTAACTCAGTCGCTTGGGTGCGAACGCGCTTCGCTCATTCTGTTTGATAAAATAAATAACTATCAGCTTGGTGTAGGTTATGAAGATTGGATGCAGGGCGATGACTTTACAGGCAGCCGCACTATTATCAATCAATGTATGCAGACAAATGCCGTTCGCGCTATCGGTAATATTGTTTGCGACAACACGCTTAATAAGCAGCACAGTATAATAAACCACGGTATTCAGGCAGCCGTTTGTGTACCTGTATGTTTGGATGAAAAGCCTATTGGTGTTTTATATGCTGACTCTATTTTAGGGCGTCGTTACTTCACACAAACGGACATAGAATTTGCCACCTCCTTAGCAAATATGATTTCCATGCGTTTGTTATTCCACACAATAGAGCATAAACTTTCACTTATAAGCTAGAATAAAAGCAATAACGTTTAAGCCAGTCGACCATTTGTTATACCTATTGTCGACAGGCCTGCGTGGCGTAAACCCTATTTGAGTTGCTTCGTCACGTTAATTAGTGAAGTGTGGAGAAGGCTTTGAACAGGCCAGATGTATTCTCGTCGCAAAATAATTCCCTTAAAACTGAAGCCTTAGCTTTAGGGCCATCTATTGCGCCAAATTCACGTCTAGCTAACCGTTTTCTTATTGTAGAGCAATTAGGCTGTGGCGCTCAGGCTAATGTTTATAGTGCGCTCGACGAGCTACTTGATGTAAAAGTGGCGCTAAAAGTGATAGAAGGTGGTGCTAGCGATCCGGTTAAAATGCAAACTATCCGCAATGAAGTTAATATTGCCAGACAGCTTCAACACCCCAATATCATTCGTGTACATGATGTTTTCTCTGACGGAGATACTGCATTCTTTACCATGGCTTTCATAGAAGGGGAGCCTCTTTATACGCGCCTTCAAAAACCTATCAGCAAGGCCGACTTCGATAAGTGGCAACAACAGCTCATTGAGTCCTTACTTGCATGTAAATCCATAGGTATTAAGCACGGCGATATAAAGCCAGACAACATCCTAATTGACCATAATGAAGATATTAAGCTTATCGACTTTGGCATTGGTCAAAGCGCGGTTTCGGGTGTCCAAACCAGCGGGCATCAACGCTACACCGCTCCTGAGGTTATTCAAACCGGAAAAGCAAGTGAGCATTCTGACACCTATAGCCTAGGTAAAGTGTTAGAAGACATGTTGGGCTGTGTTGAAAAAGAAGGCGTTGGCATCTCCCATTACTTGTGGTTGAAAAAGCGAAAAACCTGCATTGCTCAATTAACCCATCACTTACCGGCTAAGAGACTTTCGCTGGAAGAAGCCTTTAGCGTTAATACCAGAGCCTTTAGCGTTAATGGCAGAGCCCTTAGCGTTAACGCTCATGCCCTTGACGATAATGGCAGTGCGACCGTACCTAACAAAACCCTTGTTAGGTTTTCTATAATTGCTTTACTGGTATTAATTGGGAGTGCCAGTATTTTTTCCTTCACTTGGTATCAAAAAAGTCACCCCAAATTAGCGACAGATAGTCCTATTCAGCTTCTGGTATTGAATGACCCTCAATACCCGCTTTTAGAAACCATTAACACATTACTTCGTTACCCATTGTCTACCCACCCCAACATAGTGTTAGACAACAAAGAACAGACTCAAGCTTGGGTAAGCAATTTAGGGTTATCCCCCTTTACTAAGAATAATGATCGCACTGATTTAGCCGCTACACTCGCAGCTAATACCGTACTGCTTCTCGATGCTACGCCTACCAGTAATACTGCTTACTTGCTTCACGCAAGCTTACTCAGCATGCCTGCCAATACACCTATTTTTACCGTGTCGCACAATGTGGATGCAAACACCCTTTCTGAGGATTTAGTGGAGTTTTCCAACAAATTAATTCAGCTACTATTTGATGCTGTTGAAACTCAAGCCCCTCAACCACTCCCTGATTTACGTTATCTAGATGCGTTAGATTCAGCATGGCAAAAGGGTGAGACATTAAATAGTGCAGACGCTATAGATGCCATTATAGCGACAACCCCTGATTACCCCGGTGGGTGGGTAGCCACAGCCCGCAATAGGATAAATGTTGGCGACTATGATGGTGCCAGACAGGCCCTGCAAACCTTAACCAGCCTTCCCGAATTAGCGCTATATTGGCGACTACAAAGTGAACTTCTACGGGCTGAACTTAATGAAGATTTAGCCCTTGCAAGACAATCGATAGATGCACTGGTTTCTCAATTCCCCAACCGACCAGAATTGCTATCAATGCGGGCCGACATATACCAGTGGGCGGGCGAAGATTCCAAAGCGATGGCCGACTACAAAGCCGCTTTAGCCCTTCGACCGAATAACGGACAACTGTGGTTTGAGCTGGCTCGTTTGCAGATTATTAACGGAGATATAGAAACGGCCACCAGCGATTCGTTAACACGCGCACTTGTGGCATTTCGACAGGCCAAGGATACCCAAGGTGAAAGTTTAGTGCTGAATGCCTTTGGCATTGCCTACCTGCGAACGGCCGACAATGTAGCAGCGGCGCGTTATTTTAAAGACGCGCTGGCGCTGCGAGATGCGAAAACACAGCCTTCTCAGCGGGCCAAAACCTTAGCAAACTATGCTATCGCTACTTCACTCACAGGCGACTACACCACTGCTGAAGCGTCGCTAGAAGAAGCAGTAAAGCTGCTTCACGATTTAGGTGACTTAGCACAAGAAGCGCACGTAAACGACACCCTAGGCTTTATGTTTGAAGAACGAGGACAGTTTTCAAGAGCGTTAGATTACTACAAACGAGGCCTTGATATTCGTGTTCAAAACGATGACAAGGTACTTCAGCCCCAAAGCATGAGCAACGTGGCCTATATGCACTTTTTGATTGGTGATATCTCTCTTGCAGAAATATACTGGCAGCAGGCTAAGATACTATTTGAAAGAAATGGTGATGAATCTCACCTACTTCGAACCCAGCAAAACCTTGCGCAATTGAGTCTAGTAAAAGGTGATAAAAACACCGCTTCAAGGCACTTAACAACTGTAGATAAAAACCTAGGCACTCAGCATAACCAAGAAAAAATGATAAATCACCTTCTGTTCAGCTATTTAAATTTTGCAAACGGAAATTTAGAAGAAGCCACACAACATGCTGCACAGGCAAAACGCTTAGCTCAGGAGTCTGAAGATAGCCGAGCAAAAACAGAAGTTTTGCTCTGGGAGGGTGAAATATGCTTGCTGACTGCAAACTGGTCATGCTTAGAGAAGCGTCTTGAGTCCGTATTGCCCACCATAAGCGAAGAACGTCACGAGCAATTCGCCGTTTATCAATGGTTAACGTTAGGGTTAAAGCATCATCAAGGTAACCTTAACGATGAAAGTGACGACATCTACAAAACGCTTCTAAACAACGACAATGTACCCGCGATCACCGAAACAAAGATTCTGCTCGATATGCAGCAGCGTCTATCTTTAGGCGCTTCGAGCAGTATCATGGAAAAGCTTGGCACTCTTATTAAACCTACTTATTATCAACAATACTTGCAGTGGCTGTATATACAAGCGTCGTTAGGTGATGAAGCATCAGTTGAAAAGCTGAAGCAAAAGCTCGCGCTATACCCTTCATATTGGCGCAATCACCTATACTATAGCGCTATTCCCGGCAAAGAAGATACCGTAAATAAGTTAACAACGCAGTGGCTTTCTCAACTACCTGAAAAACAAGCGGGTGACTACAGGAACGCCTATTTTGAGTGATTTAGCCAGAGAAATAGAGAGCATTAAGGCACTACAGGCAACACTTCAAGCGCGACTAGACGCTGATCAGGAAGTACTTCAGCAGCTTGCGAAACGCCTGTGGGCTCAACAAGAATCCGAAAAAGCTAAACTTTCTAGAGAGTTGCATGATGGTATAGGGCAGTTACTTACTGGGCTGACAAGACGACTGCAGGCGCTCTCATCTTCCTCGCCTGAAATAGAAGCACTACACGGTATCGCTGAAATGGCGCTAAATGACGTGAGGCAGCTATCACGCCTTATGAGCCCCACCATTTTAGACGACCTGGGCCTTAAACCCGCACTAAACTGGCTGTGTCGAAACCTGCTTAGTGGTGAAGATATGGCGTATAACACTGACATAAATCTACCCACAGATCTCTCGAAAGATATAAGCACCTTATTATTCAGAATTGCGCAAGAAACATTGGTAAATGCTATAAAGCACAGTGAAGCAACACACCTTACTCTGACGGTTTCTTACCACCATAACGTTATTCGTTTAGATATTCTTGATAATGGTGTAGGGTTTGATAGTAGAACAATAGAGCCTGGCATTGGTCTTTCAAGTATTCGCGATAGAGCCGCAGCGTTCAACGCTACGCTAGAAATAGATTCAGCTGTAGGGCAAGGCACAAGAACAACAGTAACGGTACCTGTATGACAATTCGAGTAGTGCTAGCCGACGATCATGTACTAATGCGTCAAGGCGTATCTCAAATGCTAAATGCAAACCAAGATATTGAAGTGGTCGGAGAATGTGATGACGGTGTTGAGCTTATTGCAGCGGTGCTAAAACTCTCCCCCGACGTTATTCTGATGGATATTTCTATGCCGCGCATGAGCGGACTCGTTGCCATTGATAAAATACTGTCTCAGCGCAGTGATGCAAAGATACTGGTGCTGTCTATGCACAACGAAGTGGAATATATAGAGGCCATGCGCGACGCGGGCGCAAAGGGCTATATTTTAAAAGAGTCATCTGGGGACAGCTTAGTCGATGCGATAAAAAAAGTGGCGGCCAACAAAACATCTTTCCCCGACGAATTAACCCAGTCATCCACTGACCAGTGTCAAAAGCACGTATCACCGCTGAGCGTTTTGACGCGAAGAGAGCGAGAAGTCTTTTTCTTAGTTGCCGCAGGCAACACCAGTAAGAAGATTGCCGAACTACTAGATATGAGCCTTAAAACCGCAGAAAATCACCGAAGTAACATTTATAAGAAGCTTAATTTAAGCAGTTCCGCAGAACTTATCAGAATGGCAGGAAAGGCAGGCTTGCTAGAGTAGCTGACATTTGTTCGGAGCGTACAACTCTATTCTTTCCCCTTTTTACATATTAATCGAATACTGATTGCAGTAGCTAAAACCCTCAGCACTAAACTTGCTTTAGTGAACTCTCCAAAAGCGAAATCCGTTAAGTAGAACACTACTCTATAGAACTTTTATACGTTAAAAAAGAGAGGGGCCTTGCTTCAGCTACCCCTCTCTAAAAATTGCGCGAGGGCCGGTTGTGGCATTCAAAACCCTCAGCAGCAGGGATGCTGCTGTGGAGCGCCCATGGATGGGTTTACCGCGTGTTTTGAATGTTACAACCGGCCCTCGCCTTAAAGGACTAAAGTTCTGCGTATTGCGTTAGGATAAACGCAGCTTCGCCTCGTGATACGCCATCTTGTGGGTTAAAGAAGGCTTTAAGCGTAGGCTGTAGGTCAAACGGACCTTGCTCTACCTTCACTTCCACCTGCATTATCCCTGCAGCTAAAGCTTGTTGAACATAGCCGCGATACTCAGGTGCAATTGCATCTGTATCTTCAACTTCCACCGCTTCACCAAGCACGATAGCGATAACCTTTTCAGAGTCAAAGCTGCTCGCGGCATCTTCAAGACCTAATGCTTGAACCATTGAGTACGCCATTTCTTCCTTACTTACCTGCATATTGCTACCAAAAAAGTCGCCGTCAACTTGCATCACCGGTTGCGTATTCATCTCTAGATCCCCAAGCACAGCGCCAGTTGCTGTTGCTGAATTTACCGCGGCAGCGTTTTCTGCACTCACATCAGTGAAGTTCACTGTATTACCATCGTTGGTTTGACGAAGATTAGCACTAAGCGCTAGCGTATCAGCAAGTTCTACACGCGTTAACGGTGCATCTGGTGCAAAACCGCTTTCCTTTGCGTCCATTAGCTCATTTGCTACTACATATTCAATGAATGGTTTCGCTGGATGGCCTACTGCATCATCAATACCGGTATAGCCTGATGTAACTAACAAGCGAATATTCACATCGTTAGTCCCAGGAATACCTACACCGTTTGTAACACCGAGTGGGTCAACTGACACACCACTAATGCTACCAATACCTCGGCTGTATAGTTTCCATGTACCCGGCATACCCGGAGCAGCTGTACCAACAGAAGAACCTAAAACAGGTAGGCCAATGCCAGAACCGTAGGTATTTCCTGCCGGGTCTTCTAATACGAACGCTGTTGCCGTTTCAATTGACGCGCTCGCCACCACCATAGATACGTCAGACGTTACCTCAAACTCTTCTACTGGTGACTCACCAACAGGAAGATAAGTTGTAGGTAGCGTAAAGCTATCGCCTTCAGCAACGTTAGCAAATGCGTTAAACTCGCGATTCTTCTTCACTGTATCGCCAAATACTTCTTCACCTTCAAGCACTGCAGTTACCGCAGCATAAGCGTTCACGTAGCCTGCGCCCACTTCCCATTCGTCCATACCAGCCATTGGTGTTGCGGTTTCCTGAAGAATACGCTTAACATCTTCCCACTGAAGGTTTGGATTTGCTTCTAGCATTAATGCAACAATACCTGACACGTGCGGCGCAGCCATTGAAGTACCGCTAGATACGGTATAAAACGGTAAGTGCTGTGCCTCAATCATTTCCGCGTCGTCAGCTGCGCTCAAACCGCCTAAGCTAGACAGTGATGCGCGAGCAGAAATAACGTCTACTCCTGGCGCAGTTACAGTAGGACGGTCCTCCCACGTGAACACTTCACCATCAACAATCGCTTGTCCGCCTTTTCCGTCGACACCGCGAGAACTAAAGTCAGCTAGCTCGCCTTGCTTGTTGCCCGCAGCCACTGTAATTACCCAAGGTGCTTTTTTGAAGTTACCGGTAATTGTCGATTCGCCAGGGCCTGAGTTACCTGCCGAGAATACGGTAATAATACCGTTGTCTGCCAGTGCTTTAGTTACAACGTTCGTTGGGTCGTCTGGGTTGAAGTCTGTACCTACATCACCTGTGTTACCAAATGAGTTAGAAATTACGCGAATGTTGTAGTCGAACTGGTGGGTTAGTGCGTAGTCGAAGCCGCCGATAGTATCTAAAATAAATAAAGCGGCGCCCGAGCCATAACCAATGATGTCTGCACCCGGTGCTACACCTGCATGTAAGCCACCACTCTTGGCGCCGTTACCGCCTACTGTGCCAGCTACGTGTGTTCCGTGACCGCCTAGAATATCAGTCTTAGATACGTTTTCTTGGTATGTAATCGGCAAAATGCCGCTATAGCTATTTAGGTTTACCTGCGCTAAAACGTTTTGTACAACGTGATCAGGGAAAGCTAAATCGCCGTGGGTACCGTCAACACCCGAGTCGTTTACCACTACGCCAATGCCTTTACCTGATACTGGCATACCGTTAATGCGAATATCGCGGTCAGCCTGTAGTGCCTGCACGCCGGTAATTTGGGTAGACTCATGGTTTTCTAATTCTAGCGGGTCGTTGTTCCACACTGACACAACGTCATCACGTTGATAAAGCGCTTCAACTTGCTGCTTGTTGGCTAACACACCAACAATAGGCACGTTACGCAGGCTAACACCACCAGTGATGCCCAACGATTCAAGTGCGGTAATTTGTTCTGTTGTGGCAGGTCCCTTACCTTCAAATGTAACAATAACTTGTTGTAGTTCTAGTGGCGAAGCAGCAAGTGCATCAGCCAATGTTTTATCGAAAGTTTTTGCATACACCATGCTCGCTGGTAGGGCACAAGCAATGGCTACTGATAATACTGTTTTGTTATTAAGGAACTTCATAATACACCTCTCTTTGAGTACTCCTTGAGTATTCATCAACCCAAGAAGCAAAACTATGGGGAGTTCCCCCTATTCGGCGTGATTTATAAAAGCGCCGAAAAATCAGAAACTTAAAAAGAAAAAAGCCCTCACAAATGGAGGGCTAAAAACACCAACTATCGAGAAACATAGACAAGTTGGAGGGAACGAACGTGGTACAGGAAATAAACCACTCTCTCGAATTGAAGAAGCCTTATAGTTTGCGCTTTCTGAAAGAAGTAAACGCGAACAAAATTAGCATCGCAGTGGCAAAAGAAGCAGGTTCGCTCACTTGTGTTGAGCCATCTGTAGACTCGACAGTTTTAACCAGTTGAAACAAGCCACCTGCGCAGCGGTCACCATTTTCAAAAAACACACACGAGTCTGATGCTCCTAGCCCGGCTAAACCTGAACTAATAGTGAATTCGTATGGAACGCTTGAGTCTTCAATAAATAGCTGAAAACCTTCACCGCTTTCATCACCAAACACACCATTTTCTAAATCAACTATCGCAAACTCATCAATATCGTCTTCTAAAATATTATAAGTCGTACCATTGAACTCTAGCTGAAAGAAAAATGATAACCACGTGCTCATATCGAATTGGGTTTCGTTTTCATCAAAAGTGATTTGCCCAATTAAACTGGTTTGGTCAGCTTCGTCACCTAACACTAATCGAGTGAAATCATAGGTAATTACGCCGGCGAAAGAGGATGATGCAAAAAAGATAAAAAATGCAGCAAGTAACGTTTTCATAGTAAACCCACTTCTAAATTCTTATGGGCTTAGTATTGAACTTAATGCATTGAATACAAATAGGGAGTTCCCCCTAGTTGTATCCAATGCTATCTAAGATGACGCGGTTTAATTAGCGTTTTGTTCGCGCAATACTTTCGCTAACTCGTAGTTACCTTGTGAAAGTGCGATATCAGCTACCGAGTTACCCGCTTTATCCATATGAGCTGGGTTAGCCCCTTTATCGATAAGCGTATTGATAATTTCTTGTCTGTCGAAAAGGCTTGCAAACATTAACGCGGTTTGGCCTTGTGCGTTTTCTTCGTCAATATCGCAATCGGCAAATACGAGCTGTTTGGCCACGCTTACATGCCCTTTAAAGATGGCGCCCATTAGCGCAGTGTTGCCGCGATTGTCTTCTTGACATGGGTTAGCGTGTGCATTGCTGATAAGGAAGTCTACCGTTTCAGTGTGGCCATGATAGGCAGCAAGAATAAGCGCGGTATAGCCCTTTTGATCCGCTACGTTAACATCTAGGCCAGCTTGATAAAATGCAGCTAGCATGGCGCTATCGCCTGCTCGCGCCGCATCAAAATAGCGCGCTTTCAAGGCTTCCATATTAGGCGTAGTTGCACTTTGTTGAGGATTAGCTTGAGTGGTTGAGTCAGTTGCCGCACTAGTATAAAAACTGGTGAAGGTGGCAACGACGAACAGTGCTGCCATAAGTGTTTGCTTCAAAAAAGACATTGAGCCCCCTTACTGGTAAATGTAAATTAGGTTACTACTAAACTGTTTTCAGCAAAGCTGTTACAGGAAGTTTGTTATAGAAAAGTGGTTTGAGAAAAATGGGAGTTACTCAACACTGTGATGTAACTCCCAACCCTATTGCTACTTAGCTTATTGCATTAGTGCGGTTAGGCTTTCAGCAACTTGTTTTGCTTTAGCGGCACGTGCAGCTTGCTGTTCCATTAAGTCTTTTGCAGTTTGGCGAACTTTCGACATTGGTGCTTTCGCTAATTTTGCTACACCTGCACCGTAGTCCTTATCAGCGTTGTACATATAAGCACTAATAATGACGCGAATTTCTTCTTCAGGTACCGATGCTAACGCTCCACCTAAGTTACTAATTAGATGCGCTTGACCTTCATTAGTCAGATTTCTGAAAAACTCACCCGCTTGCTTAAAGTTCTGTTCTTTGTAGAACGGAATTTGTTGTGTCATACCTGCAAGCGGCTTGCTTGAATAACGAAATGCTGGATCTTCGTTAAGATCAAGACGACGGCTTGGCTGATAGTTCACATCGCGATTAGAGCTAGTTGTGCGAAGCTGACCGTGTTGCTCGTGGTTATTGATAACTGTATTTTTAGGCGTATTAACCGGAATGCGGTACGCGTTTACACCTAGGCGATAGCGCTGTGTATCAGCATACGAGAACAAACGACCTTGAAGCATTCTGTCTTCTGATGGCTCAATACCTGGAATTAAGTTGCTTGGTGCAAATGCCGCTTGCTCAGTTTCTTCAAAGAAGTTATCCGGCACACGGTTTAGCACAAGGCGACCAATTTTCTTAGCAGGCACCAAAGACTCAGGCCAAATTTTAGTAGTATCAAGTGGGTTAAACTCGAAATCATCTAACTGTTCTGGCTCTAGCTCTTGAAGATACAAATCCCAAGATGCTGTTTCACCTTTTTCACCGATACGGGTATACACATCAGTAGTATGCGGCTGGAAGTCCATACCTTGAACTTTCATTGCTTCTTCAGCTGAGAAGTTCTTAATAGGTTGGTTCGCTTTCCAAGTAAACTTCACATACTTGTAGTTTCCTTCGTCATCAACAAATTTAAATGCGTGAACACCTGAGCCGTCCATATTTAGATAGCTTGCTGGTGTACCATAATCAGAGAAAAGCATGGTTAACGTATGCGTTGACTCTGGCACGTGAGAGAAAAAGTCAAAAATGCGCTTCGCATCTTGCTTGTTCGTTACCGGCGACGGTTTAAATGCGTGAACCATATCAGGGAACTTGATTGCATCACGAATAAAGAAAACCGGGAAGTTATTACCTACTAGATCCCAATTACCTTGTTCGGTGTAAAACTTCACCGCAAAACCACGTGGGTCGCGCAGCGTTTCTGGCGATAAATGTCCATGGACTACTGATGAAAAACGAACAAATACTTCAGTCTTTTTACCTTCACCTTGGAAGGGAGCGGCAACTGTCTCTTCAGATAAGTCGACATAGTTTTCGTAGTAGCCATGGATACCGACACCACGGGCGTGAACAACGCGCTCTGGAATACGCTCCCGGTCGAATGCCGCTAACTTTTCAATAAGGTGAGAGTCTTGTAGTAATACTGGTCCCCATGGACCTGCGGTTTGCGAGTTTTGGTTATCACCTACCGGTGCGCCATTTTGGCGAGTTAGTGTATCTGCACTTACGCCTAATGTAAGCATACTGGCAGCAACGCCGCCTAGTACGAATTTAGTTAAGGTTGATTTCATTGAGGCTCTCACAGCTGTACTCCTACATGAAGGTTGGTACGAGGTTTAGGAGCTTTTACTTCTACACAAACTTGGTCGCCGTAATAGTTATCAGCGTAATTGCATTGCGTTCGAATGAGTTGATTCGTGGTGGAGGAAACACGATGGCTATTTGCCGTTGTTAGCTTTTTAAATAGTGCGCTCATTTCGCTCTCCTTGTTAAGTTGAGAGCATTATCATCAATTGAGTAAAACTATTAAAACGAGATAATATGATTCGACTAATTAAATAAAGCGATTGTAAACATGCTGACTAATCGCATTGTTTTATGAAAGAGAGTGATAGCTATTGCTGTAGGAAAGTGAAGATTATCTGTGTTTTAGAGGCTAGAGAGTATAGTAAGGCTAAGTGTATGAGAAAAGAATGTGGCAGCGTTTTTGCCAAAACGCTGCGCATAAAATCATTTAAAATGACTTAGGCATTAACCCAGGGGCCGGTGATTGCCAACGTTTTGGTTGGTGAGTAAATATTGACGAAAAGCGTATTTCCATCAGGCGAGAAACACGCACCTGCCAGTTCTGTTTGCGCATGTAATTTAGCAAAGTTGTATACTTCTCCGCTTGGCGTAACACCACGCAAATGGTTATCTACTATGTCGGTGTATTGATCTTCGCACACTAATAAATGCCCATTCGGGCATACAGTTAGATTATCGCCAAAGTTGTACAGATTCTTGTCTTCACTTTCTAAAAACAGCTGCAGCTTGTCTTGTTTACCATCTGCAGAGGGAACAAGCTTCATTACCTGGCCTAGCTGCTTTTGCCCGCCATTGGTACAGCAGAAATAAAGCTCATCTTCGCCCCAGTGTATGCCTTCACCGCGAGCGAAAAGCGCAGCACCTTTATCATACCCTTGCACACGTAAATCATCATTAGGGCTTTCTGGGTTATCTAAAGCTACCCACTCAACGTCAAACCACGTTGCCACTGGCATAGTATCTGAAGACCAGTTACGTGTATCGAACTGAGACTTCCCTTTTACCACCAAAGCCTCTAACTGACCGCCCGCCGCTAAGTTACCGTATTCACTTGGTACAAAGCGATAAAGCAAACTATCGCCTCTGTCTTCGGTCAGATAAACGATACCCGTTTTAGGGTCAACACAAGCAGCTTCGTGGTTAAAGCGCCCCATTGCTTTAAGTGGCTTAGCTTTAATAAGTGAGTCAGCGTTTGCAGGTACTTCAAATATATAGCCGTGATCCTTGTTTACTACATCGCCGTTAGGGCCGTGAGGACGGTCTACCGACTCTTCACACGTTAGCCACGTGCCCCAGGGCGTAATGCCGCCTGAACAATTTCTTACGGTGCCAGCCAGGCTAATAAACTCACTTTCAACTTTTTGAGTGCTAAGGTTGTACACCATGGTTGTGGTACCGCCAGGTAACGCAATGCCATTAGCGTAACTATCATAAGCTAAGTCGCTGGTATGCGCTTGAATAGACTCAGGCTGAGCACTTAAATGTTTTGGGTGCAGTTCGTGGTTACGTATAAGCGCCACTTTGTCGCTAGTACCTTCTACAGGAAGACACCCCATGCCATCTGCTCTATCAGGTACATGCATACCATCAGACATGTTATTACCAAGAGAAGATATAACTTTATAGCTAAAGCCTTTAGGTAAATCGAGCAGCTTTTGTGGGTCGGCGACTAATGCTCCATAGCCTTCACTAATTGGCATTGACGCCAAGTTCATTTTCTTACCAAAAGCACTGCTAGCTAGGCCACCAAATGCCAAAGAACCCACTAAAAACTGGCGTCGTGTAATCATGAAAATCTCGTTAAACAATAAAGCCGGGCATGATAGCCATTAATTGTTACTGTATAACAACACTATAAGAAATCATTGGCAAGTGACATTCGTATTTTATAGGCAGACAGCTTGGGGAAAGCGGTTAATGGGGAGAATGCGGGTTGATCTCGAAGCTCTTACATAAAGCTGGGAAGGGTTTACAGCGTATAGCTCCCCTCCTCTTCAAACTTTTTGCTATGCCGATTAAGGAGGGAGTGAAGCCCCATCAAAAACTCTCAACAGCAGGGACGCTGCTGTGAAGCCGCCATGGATGGTTTTACGGCGTGTTTCTTTTTATCCCCCCAAACTTCTTGCTGTGCCGCAAGAAGGGAGTGATTGTTGTGCCCGCTGAAACCCTACACCACAGGAATGCGGTGTCGGAGCCCCCATGGATGGGTTGACGGCGTATTGCTCCCCTCCTCCTCTCAAGCTATTGACTATGCCGATCAAGGAGGGAGTGAAGTCCCATCAAAAACTCTCAGCAGCAGGGACGCTGCTGCGAAGCCGCCATGGATGGCTCTTCGGCGTGTTTTTGATGGGGCTTCACTCCCGACCTAAAAAATCGCAGGCATAAAAAAAGCGCACCTAAGTGCGCTTTTTTTGGCTTGTGTTGCTAAGTCTAGATTAGTCTAGGATCTTAGATACAACACCAGCACCTACTGTACGACCACCTTCACGGATTGCGAAACGAAGACCTTCTTCCATCGCGATCGGAGCAATTAGCTCAACTTTGAATTTAAGGTTGTCACCAGGCATTACCATTTCTACGCCTTCTGGAAGCTCTACAGCACCAGTTACGTCAGTTGTACGGAAGTAGAACTGTGGACGGTAGCCTTTGAAGAATGGAGTATGACGGCCACCTTCATCTTTAGATAGTACGTATACTTCTGCTTCGAAGTTAACGTGTGGAGTGATTGAACCAGGCTTAGCTAGTACTTGACCACGTTCAACTTCATCACGCTTAGTACCACGTAGAAGAACACCAACGTTCTCACCTGCACGGCCTTCGTCAAGAAGCTTACGGAACATCTCAACACCAGTACAAGTAGTCTTAGTAGTGTCTTTGATACCTACGATTTCTACTTCTTCACCAACCTTGATGATACCTTGCTCAACACGACCTGTTACAACAGTACCACGGCCTGAGATTGAGAATACGTCTTCGATTGGAAGGATGAACGGCTTGTCGATTGCACGCTCTGGCTCTGGGATGTATGAATCAAGCGCTTCACCAAGCTCGATGATTTTCTTTTCCCACTCTGCGTCGCCTTCAAGCGCTTTAAGAGCTGAACCTTGGATAACTGGTAGGTCATCACCTGGGAATTCGTATTCGTTAAGAAGTTCACGAACTTCCATTTCTACTAGCTCTAGAAGCTCTTCATCATCAACCATGTCACACTTGTTCATGAATACGATGATGTAAGGAATACCAACCTGACGACCAAGTAGGATGTGCTCACGAGTCTGAGGCATAGGGCCATCAGTCGCAGCTACTACTAGGATACCACCGTCCATCTGAGCAGCACCAGTGATCATGTTTTTAACGTAATCAGCGTGTCCTGGGCAGTCTACGTGTGCGTAGTGACGAGTAGGAGTGTCATATTCTACGTGTGAAGTAGAAATGGTGATACCACGAGCTTTCTCTTCAGGCGCGTTATCGATTTGATCGAAAGCCTGAGCAGAACCGCCGTAAGTTTTAGAAAGAACTGTAGTGATAGCTGCAGTTAGGGTAGTTTTACCGTGGTCAACGTGGCCGATTGTACCCACGTTTACGTGGGGTTTCGTACGTTCAAACTTTTCTTTTGCCATTTCTATTATCCCAGCAAAGTTACATTAAAAAATTTAGAAATTTTACATGAGCTGGGGAGAAATAAACTGGTGCTGATAGGCAGATTTGAACTGCCGACCTCACCCTTACCAAGGGTGCGCTCTACCAACTGAGCTATATCAGCACTGATTTGGAGCGGGCAGCGGGAATCGAACCCGCATCATCAGCTTGGAAGGCTGAGGTAATAGCCATTATACGATGCCCGCAATCCTAATTCTCTGGCCACCTCATAGAGAAAGTGGTGGAGGGGGCAGGATTCGAACCTGCGAAGGCTGAGCCGGCAGATTTACAGTCTGCTCCCGTTGACCGCTTGGGTACCCCTCCAGATTGATGGTGCCGACTGCCGGAATCGAACTGGCGACCTACTGATTACAAGTCAGTTGCTCTACCAACTGAGCTAAGTCGGCACTACATCAAGTGGGTGCGCATTCTAGAGTATTGTTTAACTCTGTGCAAGTGTCTTTTTGAAAATTTTTCAATTTTCTTTTTTGACCAATTTTTCAACTAATCAAAAACTTACGTCGATGTTCCCTTTAGAAGTTCACTTCGAGCGTAGCGGGCAAGACCCTGCATCACCAAATGAGCGAGGCGCATGTTATCAGCAGATTTTAAGAATGCAAACACTTTTTTGTCTCCACCCCCTAAAATTATATCAAAATCGGTTTGTTTGCTTGATATGTAATCAACCGCGCTCAAATAAACACCATATAGGGCAGCATGACACCCTGATGCCACACAATCTTCAGTATCGGTTCCCACTCCAAAGGTGGTCGGAATTTCATCATTCGCGAACACTTTTTTAGTAGAAGCTACCAATGCATTACGCATAACTTGAAAACCAGGCACGATCCAACCGCCTAAATGTTGACCATCCACAACAAAATCGACCGTTATTGCCGTACCCACATCCATAACAAAAAATGCTTTTTTTGATTTTTCTGCAGCGCAGACCATGGCAAGCCATCTATCAACGCCCATTTTTTGAACATTCGCGTAACTATTTTTTATGCCGAAGGCTTCTTTCTCTGTGTGCTTTTCTACAAAAACAATATTTCGCTCGTTACACATGGCGGATATTTCATCAACCAGCTCCTGATTTCTTACCGAAGCTATATATAAATGGGAAATTTTTTTCTGAGAATCGATAAAAGAGAAGAGAGAATTGACATCTTCACATGCATTAGGCTCTTCTTCTGCATGACAAAGCAGTGAATATTTTATTCGGGTGTTACCGATATCCACTAATATGACGTGGTTTTCTTCAATGTTGTGCATATTTTAGTTTTCAGTCGCAATGTAATGCGTATAACGAACGGAAAGAATTCTATTTGAAAATAACAAAAATGAACTACGAAGTACTTTTATTATAAAAATGGCCAAAATCTTCGTAGCTCAGCTATAAAATAAAACAAAAATAAAAAGTTAATTACCTCTAAGGCTAACTTCGCCACCGTGGAATCGCGTAATACCGTCTTGGGTTTCAACGAGTAGTGCGCCGCTGGCGTCTACTCCCCTATCAATTCCGGAAAAACGCTTCTCTCCCATCTGCAAAACAATGCGTTTATCTGCGTATAAGTCGAGTGCTTCCCAGTAAGCCGTAAATGGTCCGAACCCTTGTTGTGTAAATTTGGGCAAATAAAACCACAGAGATTTAATTATTTCTGCTGCTAGCGCATTTCTATCAGGAATAGTGCCTAAATAAGAAGCAAGGTCGCTATGAGGCTGACCAACATCATATTGATTATCGGGTACACAAACATTTAAACCTATGCCGATAACACTATGCGCCGTTGCACCTATCTGCCCTTCTACCTCAATAAGTACACCCGCAAGTTTTTTACCCTGCAGATAAATATCGTTTGGCCATTTAAGTTCAGCGTCTTCGACACCAAATTCCTTAAGCGCATCGCAAACAGCTAGACCTACTAATAAAGAAAGCCCAGCCATACTCTGATAGCCATCAGGAAAAGACCAATACATGGAAAAAGTTAAGCTACCGCCAACTGGCGCTAACCACGAACGACCGTGTCGCCCTCGCCCATCGGTTTGAATTTCGGCAAAAACAACATCGCCATTTTCAAGATCTTCTCGTTTGCTCGCAATACGCTTCTTCATTTCTGTATTGGTGGAAGGTAAAACCGACTCCACATCAATAACCGCTCGTTTTGTATTGCCTAAATGGCGTTTAATGCTGTCAGCGCTTAACAATGGAAAACCTCGTTCTAATCGGTAGCCTTTACCTTTTACCTTAAATACATCTAAACCCCAATCGGCAAGTTGGGAAATATGACCCGCTACTGCGGTACGTGAAAGGCCAACTTGCTGAGCAATGGTTTCACCTGAATGGAACTGACCGTCAGACAACAAAGCGAGTATATGTTTTCTTATAGCTTTTGATGCTTGTCTCATAGCGAAATAAGTCCTTTGTTTCCTAATAAGCGTACTTCTGGCTCAAGCTGTATGCCAAACTTATCCTGTACGCTTGCTATGATATCTTTTGCCATTGCTATTACATCGCTTCCGGTGGCGCCACCTAAGTTAGTAAGTACCAATGGCTGTGTAGGGTGGCAACGTACTTTGTTCAACGTTTTGCCTTTAAAACCCGCTTGGTCAATAAGCCAAGCAGCAGGAATTTTTATTTGTTCTTGTTCATTTCCAGCATTTGATGAACCAGCATTTTCGCTTACAACGAAATGCGGTACCGAGTCATATTCTTTCGCTATTGCTTGGAACACTGTTTTTGAAACAACGGGATTTTTAAAAAAGCTACCTGCATTACCTAGTTCGCTAGGATCTGGCAGTTTACTTTTTCTAATTTCAATTACCTTACTATACACCTTTTCTGGTGTCGGCTCGGTAAGTGCGGCTAATTCTCCATAGCTTGTTTTAAGCTCGTATTGCTTAGGTAGCTCAAAGTTTACATGGGTAATAAGTACTTTGTTGGCTAAGGCATGTTTAAACACACTATCTCTATAACCGAACTGACAGTCTTCATTGCTTAGTAATACCTGTTCGCCGGTTTCAAGAAATACACATTCCACCTTATCGATTAAAGAATTAACCTCTACACCGTAGGCTCCAATATTCTGAATGGGGCAAGCCCCAACCGAGCCAGGTATTAATGCTAAGTTCTCAAACCCATACCACTTCTCTTTCATACAGAGAGTTACAAAGTCGTGCCAGTTTTCACCTGCACCTACTCGCAAGTAGTGATGACTTTCAGTATCAAAGTGGCTTATGCCTCTTATTTCGTTTACCAGGATCGTACCGTCAAAATCATCGGTAAAAATCGAGTTGCTTCCACCACCTAATATATAAATGGCTTTGTTGGTTTCATTTTTATAGGCATTAAAGATAGATAGAAATGAAGCAACGTCGGTAAACGACTGGATAGAATCACACGACGCTGAAAGGCCAAATGTGCTGTAAGCTTGTAGTGAAGGCATAGAATTTTACGAACTGCGAACAATCCGCTAATGGTAGGGTAACGACGCGTTAAATAAAAGCGCAAACATGCAAATAAGTCAGCGGCTGTGGTGTAAGCTTCTCAAAACTAAAAATAATGGGGTCAGAGTCACGACTCTGACCCCATTATTTTTTCTCTGGTGCGGAAAGCAAAAAACCCGCCGTTAGGCGGGTTTCTCTTAATGGGACCTGGCAGTGTCCTACTCTCACATGGGGAAACCCCACACTACCATCGGCGCTAATACGTTTCACTTCTGAGTTCGGAATGGAGTCAGGTGGTACCGTATCGCTATGGCTGCCAGGAAAAACTTTTAGTGCAGAATCATGACGTTTTTTTTGTCATGACTTCTGCGCAAGGAGGACTAACAGTACTCTCAGGAGTATGTTTAATCATCGTTGCTTAATAACTAACAAATCGGAAAGTTTGATATCAATTCAATCAGTGAGTAACTACTTTTCACTCTACTTGCTGCTCTTTATCAGAGCTTAGCTTGTCTACAACACTTCCAAAAGCCTAAAGCTTCTTGGGCGTTGTATGGTTAAGCCTCTCGGGCAATTAGTACAGGTTAGCTTAACGCCTTACAACGCTTCCACACCCTGCCTATCAACGTCATCGTCTATAACAACCCTTCCAGAACTTAAAGTTCAGGGATGACTCATCTTTGGGCCGGCTTCCCGCTTAGATGCTTTCAGCGGTTATCCGTTCCGAACATAGCTACCGGGCAATGCGATTGGCATCACAACCCGAACACCAGCGGTTCGTCCACTCCGGTCCTCTCGTACTAGGAGCAGCTCCCATCAATCATCCAACGCCCACACCAGATAGGGACCGAACTGTCTCACGACGTTCTAAACCCAGCTCGCGTACCACTTTAAATGGCGAACAGCCATACCCTTGGGACCGACTTCAGCCCCAGGATGTGATGAGCCGACATCGAGGTGCCAAACACCGCCGTCGATATGAACTCTTGGGCGGTATCAGCCTGTTATCCCCGGAGTACCTTTTATCCGTTGAGCGATGGCCCTTCCATACAGAACCACCGGATCACTATGACCTACTTTCGTACCTGCTCGACGTGTCTGTCTCGCAGTTAAGCTAGCTTATGCCATTGCACTAACCTCACGATGTCCGACCGTGATTAGCTAACCTTCGTGCTCCTCCGTTACTATTTGGGAGGAGACCGCCCCAGTCAAACTACCCACCAGACACTGTCCACAATCCCGATAAGGGACCAATGTTAGAACATCAAACATACAAGGGTGGTATTTCAAGGACGGCTCCACACAATCTAGCGACTGTGCTTCAAAGCCTCCCACCTATCCTACACATGTAGGTTCAATGTTCAGTGCCAAGCTGTAGTAAAGGTTCACGGGGTCTTTCCGTCTAGGTGCGGGTACACAGCATCTTCACTGCGATTTCAATTTCACTGAGTCTCGGGTGGAGACAGCGTGGCCATGGTTACACCATTCGTGCAGGTCGGAACTTACCCGACAAGGAATTTCGCTACCTTAGGACCGTTATAGTTACGGCCGCCGTTTACCGGGGCTTCGATCAAGAGCTTCGTCCGAAAACTAACCCCATCAATTAACCTTCCGGCACCGGGCAGGTGTCACACCCTATACGTCCTCTTACGAGTTTGCAGAGTGCTGTGTTTTTAATAAACAGTCCCAGCCACCTGGTCACTGCGGCCTCCATTTGCTTACCACGCGAGGTGTTCACAAACAGAGGCGTACCTTCTCCCGAAGTTACGGTACAATTTTGCCGAGTTCCTTCACCCGAGTTCTCTCAAGCGCCTTAGTATTCTCTACCTGACCACCTGTGTCGGTTTGGGGTACGGTTCATATAATCATAAGTTTAGAAGCTTTTCCTGGAAGCAGGGCATCAACAACTTCACTCCCTTGGGAGCTCGTCTCGTGTCTCGGCCTTGAAAACCCGGATTTACCTAAGTCTTCAGCCTACGCACTTTCACTTGGACAACCAACGCCAAGCTTGCCTAGCCTTCTCCGTCCCTCCATCACTGATTATATAAGTACGGGAATATTAACCCGTTTCCCATCGACTACGCATTTCTGCCTCGCCTTAGGGGCCGACTTACCCTGCCCTGATTAGCATGGGACAGGAAACCTTGGTCTTCCGGCGTGGGAGTTTTTCACTCCCATTATCGTTACTCATGTCAGCATTCGCACTTGTGATATGTCCAGCAAGCTTTACAACTCACCTTCATCCACTTACACAACGCTCCCCTACCCAGCATGTAAACATGCTGCCGCAGCTTCGGTATATTGCTTAGCCCCGTTACATCTTCCGCGCAGGCCGACTCGACTAGTGAGCTATTACGCTTTCTTTAAAGGGTGGCTGCTTCTAAGCCAACCTCCTAGCTGTCTATGCCTTCCCACATCGTTTCCCACTTAGCAATATTTTGGGACCTTAGCTGGCGGTCTGGGTTGTTTCCCTCTCCACGACGGACGTTAGCACCCGCCGTGTGTCTCCCGGATAGTTCTCATTGGTATTCGGAGTTTGCAAAGGGTTGGTAAGTCGGGATGACCCCCTAGCCTTAACAGTGCTCTACCCCCAATGGAATTCGTCCGAGGCTCTACCTAAATAGATTTCGGGGAGAACCAGCTATCTCCCGGTTTGATTGGCCTTTCACCCCCAGCCACAAGTCATCCCCTAACTTTTCAACGTTAGTGGGTTCGGTCCTCCAGTTGATGTTACTCAACCTTCAACCTGCTCATGGCTAGATCACCGGGTTTCGGGTCTATACCTAGCAACTAAACGCGCAGTTAACACTCGCTTTCGCTACGGCTCCGCTATTCGCTTAACCTTGCTACTAAATATAAGTCGCTGACCCATTATACAAAAGGTACGCAGTCACCCCGAAGGGCTCCCACTGCTTGTACGTATACGGTTTCAGGTTCTATTTCACTCCCCTCACAGGGGTTCTTTTCGCCTTTCCCTCACGGTACTGGTTCACTATCGGTCAGTTAGGAGTATTTAGCCTTGGAGGATGGTCCCCCCATATTCAGTCAAGATAACACGTGTCCCGACCTACTCGATTTCACTGTAAAGATTGCGTCGTGTACAGGGCTATCACCTTGTATCGCTCCTCTTCCCAAAGGATTCCACTACATTCAATACAGCTTAAGGGCTGTTCCCCGTTCGCTCGCCGCTACTAGGGGAATCTCAATTGATTTCTTTTCCTAAGGGTACTTAGATGTTTCAGTTCCCCTCGTTCGCCTCGTTACACTATGTATTCATGTAACGATACCTATAAATAGGTGGGTTTCCCCATTCGGACATCTGTGGTTCAAATGCATTTTGTCGGCTCACCACAGCTTTTCGCAGACTTACACGTCCTTCATCGCCTCTAACTGCCAAGGCATCCACCGTATACGCTTCGTCACTTAACCATACAACCCCAAACAGCCTTTTGACTTCTGTCTAAGTTATGTCGTATGCATGACAAGCTAATCGGAAGAATTGCCTTGCTATCAAATCATCGATTGATAACAAGCAATTCAGTCAAGTAGAGTAAAAAGTCATCTTTCGATTTCTCAGTTACTCAATTTTGATTGATTACTATTAATATCAGCTTTCCAAATTGTTAAAGAGCATAGTGCTTAATTCAAAACACTTAGGTTTGATCTTAAATCAAAGCTAAGGGCTTTTATTTAAGTCATCTTTAAATATAAACAAAACAATCTGTGTAGGCACTGCATCAAGTGCGTCTATCGACGTAATGGTAAGGAGGTGATCCAACCCCAGGTTCCCCTAGGGTTACCTTGTTACGACTTCACCCCAGTCATGAAACACAAAGTGGTAATCGTCCTCCCGAAGGTTAGACTAACTACTTCTTTTGCATCCCACTCCCATGGTGTGACGGGCGGTGTGTACAAGGCCCGGGAACGTATTCACCGCAGTATTCTGACCTGCGATTACTAGCGATTCCGACTTCATGGAGTCGAGTTGCAGACTCCAATCCGGACTACGACATTCTTTAAGGGGTCCGCTCCACATCACTGTCTCGCTTCCCTCTGTAAATGCCATTGTAGCACGTGTGTAGCCCTACACGTAAGGGCCATGATGACTTGACGTCGTCCCCACCTTCCTCCGGTTTGTCACCGGCAGTCTCCTTAGAGTGCCCAACTTAAGGCTGGCAACTAAGGACAAGGGTTGCGCTCGTTGCGGGACTTAACCCAACATCTCACGACACGAGCTGACGACAGCCATGCAGCACCTGTGTCAGAGTTCCCGAAGGCACCAATCTATCTCTAGAAAGTTCTCTGCATGTCAAGTGTAGGTAAGGTTCTTCGCGTTGCATCGAATTAAACCACATGCTCCACCGCTTGTGCGGGCCCCCGTCAATTCATTTGAGTTTTAACCTTGCGGCCGTACTCCCCAGGCGGTCTACTTAGCGCGTTAGCTTCGCTACTCACGACTTAAAGTCACAAACAGCTAGTAGACAGCGTTTACGGTGTGGACTACCAGGGTATCTAATCCTGTTCGCTACCCACACTTTCGCACATGAGCGTCAGTCTTTGGCCAGGGAGTCGCCTTCGCCACTGATGTTCCTCCAGATATCTACGCATTTCACCGCTACACCTGGAATTCCACTCCCCTCTCCAAGACTCTAGTCTGCCAGTTCTAAATGACCATCCCAGGTTGAGCCCGGGGCTTTCACATCTAGCTTAACAAACCGCCTGCGTGCGCTTTACGCCCAGTAATTCCGATTAACGCTCGCACCCTCCGTATTACCGCGGCTGCTGGCACGGAGTTAGCCGGTGCTTCTTCTGTTGTTAACGTCACGGCTAGCAGGTATTAACTACTAACTTTTCCTCACAACTGAAAGTGCTTTACAACCCGAAGGCCTTCTTCACACACGCGGCATGGCTGCATCAGGGTTTCCCCCATTGTGCAATATTCCCCACTGCTGCCTCCCGTAGGAGTCTGGGCCGTGTCTCAGTCCCAGTGTGGCTGATCTTCCTCTCAGAACAGCTAGAGATCGTCGCCTTGGTAAGCCTTTACCTTACCAACTAGCTAATCTCACTTGGGCCTCTCTTTGCGCCGGAGCCGAAGCCCCGTTTGGTCCGTAGACATTATGCGGTATTAGCAGTCGTTTCCAACTGTTATCCCCCTCGCAAAGGCAAGTTCCCAAGCATTACTCACCCGTCCGCCACTCGTCATCTTCTAGCAAGCTAGAAATGTTACCGTTCGACTTGCATGTGTTAGGCCTGCCGCCAGCGTTCAATCTGAGCCATGATCAAACTCTTCAATTAAATATATCGAAATATGAATCGTCGTTGTGACACTCTTAACGAGTGCCCACACAGATTGTCTTGTCTAAATTTTTAAAGAACATTCACTAGAAGCCGTTGCTTCTTAGTGACTCACCCTGTTCGAGTGAGGTGCGCATTATACGCTGGAAGTTTTTATTGTCAACACTTTTTGAAAATTTATTTTCTGAAGCGTTTCTTCTAAACTCCCGTCTTTACTGGCCTATAAAGGTAGTAGAGACTTACTTCAGGAGGGTTGCTGTTTTGCTTTTCCCCCGAAGCGGATGCGCATTTTAGGGAAATGAGCGCTCACGTCAACACTTATTTTAAAAAAGATGAAAAAACTGAACTAACCGTCTATTTTTCATTCAAATGTGATAATTAGTAGACAATATGGACTAATTACTAATAGGATGGGGATTCAGATCCTATAAAGTAGTAGTTCTTAAAGTAGTATTTGATCCTGCCGTTATTAATAAAGTGCTTGGTATTAGTTGCTGATATTAAAGCCAGCGTAAAGGAATACGTATAAGAATGTATATAAGCGTCGATGTTCAGTGCTTTGCGTTTTTTATAAATGTATTAATACTGGTAGTGTCATAAATTGACTACGCGATAATTATAAAGGTGGGTTTATGTTACGAACTCTTTCATTGCTATCAGCGGCAATACTAGCTTCTCAAGTTAGTTATGTGGCAATGGCACAAGACGCTCCTGCTAATGGAGTTATCCAGCCATCCAGTTCAGCGAGCGTAGAAAAATCCGTTGAAGAGTCGAATCGCTTTCAAACAGCCTTTCTAAAACGTCAAGTTGAACAGACCATGTCTGTAGGACGTGCTATTAGCTCTATTGCTGGTCACTACCCTCAGGAAATAGTGCCTATCGTAGATATTGCACTAGATACTTATCCTGACAAATACCGAGAAATAATCTTTGCTGCCATTTCAGCGCAGCCTTCCTCAACTGAAGAAATTGTTCAGCTGGCTATAGAGAAGGAAGTAAGTAGTTGCCCTAACATTGTACAGTTAGCTATTAAAGCAGAACCTACCTATGTAGATTTTGTTGTTCACGCTGCGGCGGTATCAACGCCTGAAGAATTAGATGAGATTGTACGCGTTGCTGTATTAACTCAGCCTGATGCTGCTGATAGTATTGTTCAGACATTATCGCAAGAACATCCAAACAAAATCGTTGATATTATGACTAGTGCGCTAAATGCAGTACCTTTTGTTGGCGAATATGTAGTAGATGCACTTTTAGCTGTATTCCCTAACGAAGCGGAAACGGTAGTTGAAACAGCTGTAAGAGAATCTGCCCAGCAGCGTGAACAAGTATTGCGTATATTAAATACTGCACAACATGCAGGGGTCTCTCAAGATAAGTTAAAAGAGTACGCTATGTCTGCCGGACTAAGCGAGGAAGACGTTAATAGTGCATTGAGCAATTAGGCACTAAAGATTTATAAGTCCTAAAGATTTAGTTTATGAATAACGGCGTATTGAGCAGCTCAGTACGCCGTTTTTTTATATCGCTCTATTAGTCACTTCTTTACTGGTAACTATCGTGGCCATGCTCTCTCTAGCGACTACCACCTCTTTTGTGACTGTTAGTTTTGTAGTCGCTAACGGCAAGCGAAGTTTTCTAATCCACTTCTCATTAGAAATCTATGTTAGTAACAACAACCTTTAACTGTCGAATGAATACAGCATAGCGGCTTCTCTATAAAGCATAAGCTCTGCTTTTAACAAGTCGACCTTAGCTTTGATCTCTTTGATCTTCGCTTTAATTTCGTTCTGAGCTCGCGCATTTAAAACAAACATATCGCTATCACCTGCATCAAAGCGTGTTTTTTCCACTCTAGATAGGGTTTTCGCAAGCACCGCATTTTCGCTTTGAAGTGACACAATATCCTTTGCTTGCGACCAATAAATCAAAGCTTGCTCGAATCGTTGTACAATAGCTTGCTGTGTAGACGTAAGCTTATGTGCAAGCTCTCTTTGCTTTGACTGCAATTGTGCGCGCTCTGCTTTTGCCTTTCTGTTGCCCAGCGGGTAAGAGAACGATAACCCCACTTTGGTTTCTGTACCTTCTAATGTTTCAGATCCTGCACCTACATCTCTGGCGATAGAGGCTGTAAGGTCAAGCTTGGGGAGTAGCGCGTTGTCAGCAAGTGCAACCTTATTTTCTACCACCTGCTGTTCTAACTTCATTATGCCCAATTCAGGGTGGCTGCGTAGCGCATTGCGAAGCGTAACCAATTGACTGTTGCCAATCCAGAAGGGCCAGCTTAACTCGTTAGGTGGCTGTTCACTATTAATTGCCAACATATCGCCATTTGGCGAGCGCCAGTAAAAAGACAGCATTTGCGCGTGCATGTCTCGCTTTTGTTTAAGTTCGGCCAGAGTTAAACGCTGTTGAAGCAAGTTGGCTTTAAACTCGGTAAGTACAATACTGGCTAAATCGCCCTTCTCCACCCGAGTAACCAAAGCTTTTTCGCGTTCAGACGCCGTATTAAGTAATTCGGTAACAGCTTGAATTTGTAACGCACTCTCGTACCACGCAATGTATTCACTCACACCTTTATAGACAAAGTCGTTTATAAGGCTCGTCGCTAGTGCCTGCCATTGCGATGCAGCCAGCCCTGCATTACGCAATTCAGTTCTGCGTTTATCTATCTCACGATTTTGCAAAAGCGACATGGCGACACCCACACTAGCCTCACCAGCCGACAGTGTATCGTAGTACCCTTCATAGCTAGGAAAGTCACCCGCTGCAATGCGATACTCACCAAACACAGACGCGTTGAAATCTTCGACTGGGTTTGTGAAACGCTGAGTTAGGTTAGTCCCATCATAATAACCTGACACTCGGCTCTTTGTTTTCTGTTCAATAAAGGGGTCGAAGCTGCTTCTTGCAATCTCCAGTTCAGCGGCAGCTTGGTAATTTCCTTCGTTAATTGCCTGCACATAAGGGTGATAGTTCACCATACTATCAATAAAAGCCTCAATGGTTGGCGCTTGTCTACTCTGTTGAGTTTGCATTTGATTCGTATTTTGTGTCTGTGCGAATGGACCAGGTATGTTTCCACCTATATAAGTAGCCAATGCAATTGCCGTAAAAAACAATCTGCGCATTACCATATTGATGCTCCCGAACCTTTAGCACCACCAGACGGTGCTTGCTGCGTAGGTAATGGAGGGAAGTTATTTAACTGGCGCCACATTTCATAACCTAAACGAACTTCTTCTAGCAATACCCAGGCTTTCACTCGGCTGCCTAATCGCGCTGAACTTTCTGCTGGCCATGGAACGTCGGACTCGTCGGGTCTGATCCACACATTAAAGTCGCCCGTGGCGTTTGCCACCGGCTCTACATATACCACTTCACCACCGAAGGTTCCTATTGCACTTCCAGGCCACCCGCTAAACTGGAAAACCGGCCAACCTTCGAACTGCAATCGCGCTTTTGCACCAGGCTTTACCAATGGTGCGTCTAAACCTCTTACCGTTACCCGCACACTACGCTTGGCATCGGCAGGAATGAACTGACCTAAGATATCGCCAGATTTCACAAAAGTAGACACACCACCCGACAGTAAACGCACCACGGTACCATCTACAGGCGCAAACTTGGTTTGGGTAGATTGACGAGATAGTGTCATACTTACCTCGTTGATTTCAGATACAGACGCTGCGGCTTTTGCTCTTAGCTCCTGTACTTTGATTTCAGCTTGCTCAACTTCTTTACGAGACACCAAGCCTTGTTCCTGTAGTGACTTTTGGCGCGCCAAGTTGTTTTCGGCATTTCTCACCGCCGTTTCGTTAGCTTGGTTTTTAAGGTTTGCAGCAGAAAGTTGAGATTGAAGCTTTTCAAGACGCTGAGCATCAATATCAATAAGCGTAACAATAGGCTCGCCCGCTTTAACTTGCTGACCTTCTCTCACATGCCATTTTTTAACCTGCCCATCGACAAGCGCGTTAATTGGTTGAGTTCTGTCTTTAGGGTCGAGCGAGTCAACCATCCCTGTACCATAAGCGGTTTGGATCCAAGGAGTAAAGTACAGTATCAATCCTGCAGCGAGTACCAAGAAAATGATCACGCCTGTGATGACGCGGTGGAGTTTGGGCACTTTCAAAGAGGGTAACGATGTAATGTTGTCTAAAAAGCGACGTTCTGCGTTATTCATTTACTCACCCTCCTTATCATTTGTTTGTGTATTCGCCCTTTGTGGATTAGTACCTAGTGTATCTGTAACGTTAGCGCTTTCTTGTACACCGACAATTGGCGATTCGCCATTGGTATACTTATTTAACATGGCCGTCGCATTATCGTGTAAATGCAAAACACCCTCAAAGCAATCCGGTATTGGCATATTGGTAAAGTACATTACGGTGAAATCGTACTTGCTTAAGCGTCTTAGTAATCTTGCTCTTAAGTCGACAGGTATGGCATCAAAGTGCTGGTTCAACACAAGCAGCTTAGGTTTGCCTACGATAGCAGCAGCCAGCTTAAGCAGTAAGAATTCTAGCGGCTGTAAAGGCGCACCTAATACCGACACTTTGGTCTGCAGACCTTCCGGTAAGCTATCAATAACCTTCGTCATCTCAACTTCTTCAAGGGCTGCGCGAATATCGGCAATGCTCGCCTCGGGGTGAGCCAGTTTCAAGTATCGCTCGATAGACACTTCAATTATTAAAGAACGATCTAAAATAGTTACCGCCTGCCTTAACTCATGGGTGTCATAATCGTTTAGGCTAAACTCACCTAATAATATGTCGCCTGACTTCACGCGGTCATATTGCTTTACTAGCCCCAACAGTTGCTTTTGAACCCAGCTTTTGTCAGTAGTCACGAAATACTTAGTACCTGGCTCGAACACAACGTTTAAATGACAGGTATCGTTGCCATGTTTAAGCTCTACATTGTTAAAAACCAACTTAGACGATGTAGGGATGTGCTCTGAGGCATTTAGCTCTTCCTGGGGCATAGCTAAAGCACCACCCAACTTTTCGGCTGCACCGTAGAGTTCATAATAAAGCTTTAGGTACTGAGTGAAGCGGGATAAGCCAAAGAATACCGCAGACATCACCAATTCAGCAGCAACGAGCTGACCAATAGACAGCTCACCTTGTACAACAAGCACACCACCAATACCAAGTAGTGACGCACTTGCCACCGCATACATTAATAGGAACATTACCACTTGCGCGAAAGTGTAATTAAAGTGGCTTTTGTGCTTTTTCACATAGTTACTGATATAGCCCTCGGTACTGCGACCGGCATATTCCACGTGGTCCGCCGATTTGAAAAATTCGTGTGCGATGGCAATGTCGTGCAGCCACTTAGCTGAATCATACTTAGCGTGAGAAAGTTCGATGGCCGTGCGTTTAGCGCCCCGCCCCCAAACTTTCCATACGGCATACATAGTAAGTAGAAGTACTACGTTAAACGCAAAAAGCGCAGGATGATAAAACGAGACAAGCGTGAAACCCACCAGCATCTGCAGTACCAGAGCAAAGCCGTCGATCATCAGCGAAGGCATGTTCTTTTGAAACGTCATAATATCGAAGTAGCGCTGCGTAATACTTACGTTTTGACGACCTTCGAAAAAGCTATGCGGGGCAAGAATAGTTTTAAGCCCTAAATCTGCGGTAAGGCGTGCATACACCTTGCGTTCGTAAAACTCCATTACGCGCATACGAAGTGCGCTGAATACGCCTGATATAAACAAGGTAAGAAACAAGATAACGGCGAGGATGATAACAGCACGGGTTGAGCCGATATTGGCAATACTGTTTATTAACGTTTGAACCGCTATAGGCACTGCCAGTGTCATCAAACTAATTGCAACACCATAAGCGATAGCAACCCAAAAAAAGCCAGCCTCCGGTTTCAATAACGAAAACAGTGTTTTTCGCGTTTTACGTAAGTTTATTGTTTTGGCCATAGTTATGTCTTCAATATACCGCTAGCTTGGAAAAATCAGTTGCGCGTTGTTCAGTTAACTTACGGAACAACGCTTATAGTGTATTGCAATGTTTAGTTAGAATAAATCTGTTATATTCTTAATAGTTCATCGAAAATAATTGCGTTTACGAATAGGGGGGTCAGAGTACTTTTCTCTACTCGTTTAACAGGTTGCTAAAGCATGCATCATCTTAACTACCACCATCTCTATTATTTTTATCTAGTCGCCCGCGAAGGTAGCATTGCCAAAGCAGCTAAGTTACTCCACGTTACTCCTCAAACGGTAAGCGGGCAACTGAGCACGTTTGAAAGTCAGCTTGGTTATTCATTATTCGACAGAATAAACAAGCGGCTGTACCTAAACGCTCGGGGTAAAGTAAGTTATCAGTATGCCAGCGAAATATTTCATAAGGGTAACCAACTGGCTGAAATACTTAACAATAGCGATGAAGTAAATACGAAGGAATTCGTAATAGGTATTACAAATGGTATTCCAAAAGTGCTTTTTTATGATTTCGTGCACGACACCATGCGCATGTTCTCGCAAGTAAAGTACGTAATTAAGGAAGATAGCTTTGATGGTTTACTAAAGGAGTTGGCTATAAATGCTATCGACTTTATTGTTGCTGACAGAGGCATAGCGCCCGGTACGCAAATTAGCGCTAACAGCTACTTCTTAGGGGAAAGCTCATTAAGCTTTTTTGCTAAGTCGCCCCTAAATGAAGGGCTACAGTTTCCAGATTGTTTAAACCAAATGCCGTTACTTATTCAAGGAAACACGTCGGGCATACGCCAAGCACTTACAAGCTGGCTTGAAACCGAACAGCTTTACCCAAAAATTGTGGCCGAGTTTGATGATACCGCGTTATTAAAGTTATTTGGCAGCGAGGACTTCGGCGTGTTCTGTGCCCCATCAGCCATTTCAAAACACGTAGAAGAACAATATGGCGTGCACTGCATAGGTAACGCTAATACTCTTAATGAAAGATACTACGCTATTACCGGTAAAAGCCGAGCTGACTACACAATTAGTGAGGCAATCGTGGAATCGGCACGTGGAATTTTAGCGTAAAGCTTTGGGTTATGGGGTCAGTGTACATTTTATGCTTTCTATTTGTTTGAGCAGCAACACCATCATCTGTATCTTGCGCATAAAAACTTAATGTCAGAATTTTTTCTAACACAAAGCGTAGTGCGTCATTGATAGGCATAAGCTTTTCACCCAATTCATAATCTAGTTGAGCCAGTTTTTGCCTACCTTCTGCGATCATTGGCGGCTTTGCCGATGTAAATCGAACCTCACTGTTTGCAGCAATATCATGTATTAATGGCTGTTCAAAGGTATCTAAACGCTGTGGCTGTATAGAAATTAGCGCGGCCGCATATTTTTCAGGTACGGCTTGCTTTATTGGTTTGCATACCGAAAGCGTGGCTTCACCAGATTTGGTTTTATAACCTGCTGCACCGAACATGCGGCAAATGCCAGGTCGGTGTTCGTAAATTCCGCAGTAGCCTTCTGTACCGTCTAAACTCAAGCGTTGATATTGCTTGCATGCAAAACCGCTATAGCTTTGAAGCTCATCGAATACTTGTTCGGCTTGACCACTATCAAACAGATGCAGTGCATATGGCAGCATTTCTAAAGGCGACACTTCAATGTCGGGTTTATTGCAACATGCGCCGCATTTCTCAACACAGTTTAATGACTGACTTGATTGATATGCGCTGAATTCTTGGGAAAGAGATTGGTAAACATCCATCACTTGGCTGGAAAGCTCACGCAGCCTATTCATAACGACTCCGCTAATAAAAGCAAACTAAACGAAACGAAGTTCACGCTGGGTAATATGGTAGGTAGCATGAACTCAAGACTTTGTTTACTGGTTTCAGTAACCAGTGAACAGATAGTATTGGAGGCAGAAATGTACTCTGACCCCATATTTAAAGCATGCTTCTTCCCCGCCGGGTGTGAGTAATCTTAAGGCTTGATGGCAGGAGTTGAATTGGTGCGGATTCTATTTTGAATTTTGGGATTTGGGAAGTTTTTTGTGAGGTGGATTGCGAAAAGACTGATGCTTTTCGCAATCTCAATTATTTTATTAGTCAGCGTTGAACAGGTCGCGGCTGTATACTTTATCTATTACGTCTTCAATATCGCCCGTTACACGGTTGGCTACGATTACGTCAGAAATTTTCTTAAACTCTTCTAAATCGTTTACTACGCGCGAGTTAAAGAAGTCATCTTCTTTAAGTACTGGTTCGTAAACCACAACTTCAATACCTTTCGCTTTAATGCGCTTCATGATTCCCTGAATAGCACTGGCTCGGAAGTTGTCTGAGCCGGTCTTCATAATAAGGCGGTAGATCCCAACAACCTTGGGGCCACGGCTTACAATTGAATCGGCAATAAAGTCTTTACGGGTGCGGTTAGCATCTACAATGGCCTGAATCATGTTATTCGGCACTTCACTGTAGTTAGCGAGCAATTGTTTAGTATCTTTTGGTAAGCAATAACCACCGTAACCAAAACTTGGGTTGTTGTAGTGGTTACCAATACGAGGGTCTAAGCCAACACCCTCAATGATCTGCTTGGTGTCTAGGCCATTACGCTCTGCATAGCTGTCTAGTTCGTTAAAGTACGCAACACGCATTGCTAGGTAAGTGTTAGCGAAAAGCTTAATAGCCTCTGCTTCAGTGCTATCGGTAAACAACACATCAATATCTTCTTTAATAGCGCCTTGCTGCAGTAGCTTAGCGAACACTTCTGCACGCTCACTACGCTCCCCAACTATGATACGGCTAGGGTGAAGGTTATCGTAAAGTGCTTTACCTTCACGTAAAAACTCTGGCGAGAATATAAGATTTTCAGTACCGAAGCGTGCTTTTGCGTCTTTCGTAAACCCTACCGGTACGGTCGATTTTACAATCATCACAGCATCAGGATTAATTTCCATCACTGTTTTGATAACCGCCTCTACACTACCTGTATTGAAGTAGTTAGTTTGAGGGTCGTAATCTGTTGGTGTTGCAATAACAACATAATCGGCGTCTTTATACGCAACTTGTGCATCTAACGTAGCTTCAAGGTTTAGCTCTTTAGTTGTTAGATATTCTGAAATTTCTTTGTCTTCAATTGGAGACGTTTTGTTGTTAAGCATCTCAACTTTTTCCGGAACTAAGTCGACCGCTTTCACTTCATTGTGTTGTGCAAGTAGCACTGCATTTGAAAGCCCTACATAGCCTGTGCCTGCTACAGCTATTTTGTACTTAGCTAACGTACTTCCCATTTACTGTTTCTCCAATCCTATTCACTATCAGCGATAGAAATAATTATTAAAATGTTCTTGCTATATATTGCCAGAGTTTTTTGAAAATCTCATGAACAATGCATCATAAAGGTGCTTGATTCAGAGAAACCCTGATGAGTCGGTGCGTTTCAATCTAAAACCATCATTTCAACATAAAGCGTAAGTGCAATATTGCTAATAAAGCAACAATCACACCACTACGTGAATATTGCATTTGAAAACAAAAAAGCCTCAGCAAATTAAGTAAGCTGAGGCTTCAAAGCTCATAAGAGCTAACTAGCTTCCGGTACCTAAACGCTCACCTTGGTAACTACCGTCTAAAACAGCTTTCCACCAGCTTTCGTTATTCAAATACCATTCAACGGTTTTACGAATACCGCTTTCGAAGGTTTCTTGAGGCTTCCATCCTAGCTCGCGCTCAATCTTGCTAGCATCAATGGCATAGCGCATATCGTGCCCTGGGCGGTCTTGTACGTAGGTAATTTGCTCAGCGTAATTGCTATCTTTTGGCTTTACTTCATCCAAAATAGCGCAAATAGTTTGCACCACTTCAATGTTCTGTTTTTCGTTGTGACCACCAATATTATAGGTTTCACCAATTTCACCGTTTAGTGCAACCACAACTAATGCACGTGCATGGTCTTCAACATACAACCAGTCACGAATTTGGTTACCTTTGCCATATACAGGCAGCGGCTTTCCTGCTAGGGCATTTAGAATAACCAACGGAATAAGCTTTTCCGGGAAGTGGTACGGGCCGTAATTATTTGAACAGTTAGTTACAAGGGTTGGTAGCTTGTATGTGCGAAGCCACGAACGCACTAGCTGATCTGAACTTGCTTTACTTGCTGAGTAAGGTGAACTTGGTGCATACGGGGTAGTCTCCGTAAAGAGTGGAAGCTCTGTTCCTGGCTCTACTTCATCTGGGTGAGGAAGGTCACCGTATACTTCGTCAGTAGAAATATGATGAAACTTAAACCCAGCTTTTTTATCGCCCTCAAGTTCAGACCAATACGCTCTTGCTTGTTCAAGCAATGTGTATGTACCTACAACATTGGTTTGAATAAACTCGCCTGGCCCGTCAATTGAACGGTCTACGTGTGACTCTGCAGCCAAGTGCATAATAATATCTGGCTGGTGTGTATTGAATACACGCTTTACTTCTTCAGCATCACAAATATCAACTTGTTCAAAGCTATAGCGGTCGCTGCCTGAAACAGGTGTTAATGACTCTAAGTTACCCGCGTAGGTTAGCTTATCTAAATTAATCACTGTGTGGTCAGTGTCGTTTATAAGATGACGAACTACTGCAGAGCCAATAAAGCCCGCGCCACCTGTTACTAAAATTGTTTTATTCATTTTCTTTTTACCAAAAGTATAATCTTGTTCTTGTCGCTTACGCTTTCAATTCGTCTAGCATGCTGGCTAACTGCTTACGCCAGTGCGTGGGCTTACACGCCGCAAACGCTTCGCGCGCGGTTTGCTTATCTAATACGCTGTAATGCGGGCGCTTGGCAGGCGTTGGATACTGGCTTGACGGTATAGGTAACACTGGAATTGATTTATCTAGCAAACCTTTCTCGACACCTAGCTCTTGAATAGCTAAAGCAAAGTCATACCAGCTAGCTACACCTTCATCAGTCCAGTGATACACGCCACTGTTTTTATTCAAAGCAGCAGTAACACAAACTTCAGCTAAACCTTTAGCCCACGTAGGCGTTCCAATTTGATCATCTATTACGCCCAACTGAGGTTTATCAGCCATCAAACGCAGCATGGTTTTCACAAAGTTATTACCATGCGAAGAGTAAACCCAAGCTGTGCGAATTAGACAGCTAGCACCTGGCAGTATTTCAAGCAGCGCTTTTTCGCCTTCTGCTTTTGATTTGCCATAAGCACCTTGTGGTTCAATGGTGTCGTCAGTTAAATAAGGTGAACCTTTATGACCGTTAAACACATAGTCAGTAGACACATGCACCATGAAAGCGCCGTTAGCTTTGCAGAAGTTTGCTAAGTTTTTAACGGCAAGCATATTAATAGCATTACACGCCTCGGTATCTTCTTCGGCTTTATCAACAGCTGTATAGGCCGATGCGTTTATTACAACTTCAGCCGATAAAGACGATAGCGTTTCTTCAATATTAGAGGCACTCGTAATATCAATATCATCACGCCCCAAAAACGAAACTTGATGCTCGCTATTTTCTAGTTCACGAGAAAGTTCAAATGCTAACTGCCCAGACTTACCTATAATTACAATATTCATTAATCGCTAATACCTAGTAAAACACCAATAAAAAGCCAGTGAAAAAAATCAATGACAATTAAAACGTAGGTGCGTCTACAAATGCCAAGCCCGTCTCATCTTTACCTGATAGAGAAGGCTTCTCGCCATTGACTAAAGGCCAGTCGATATTTAAGGTTGGGTCGTCGTACTTAACTGATATTTCAGATTCTGGGTGGTAATAGTCTGTGCACTTATACACAAACTCGGCAGATTCGCTAGTTACATAAAAGCCATGAGCAAAGCCCGCAGGTACCCATAACTGACGTTTGTTCTCTGCTGATAACGTTACCCCAACCCACTTACCGTATGTAGGTGAGTCTTTACGCATGTCTACGGCTACATCATATACTTCACCGCTAACTACACGTACTAATTTCCCTTGGGTTTGCTCCATTTGATAATGAAGGCCACGAAGGATACCTTGGCTAGATTTAGAATGGTTATCCTGAACAAAATCTACACCTGCACATTCTTTCTTAAACCAATCGGTGCGAAAGGTTTCTAGAAAAAAACCTCGCTCGTCACCAAATACTTTAGGCTCGATGATTTTTACATCAGGGATGTCTGTTTTAATTACTTGCATTTACTTTCCGTACAAACTGGCAATTTAAAATAAGAAGAAAGGTGGCATTGCCACCTTTTAAAATTTGATATGAAGCTAGATCTTAACTCTATCGTTAATCACTTTAAGCAGGTAATCGCCATAACCACTCTTCTTTAGTGGTGCCGCAAGCTTTTCAAGCTGCTCAGCGTTGATATAGCCCATTCTGTAGGCTACTTCTTCTGGGCAACATACTTTCAACCCTTGGCGTTTTTCGATAGCCGCAACGAAGTTTGCTGCATCAAGAAGTGAGTCTAGTGTGCCCGTATCAAGCCAAGCAGAGCCTCGGCCCATTAGCTCTACTTTCAAACTTCCATCTTGAAGATATAAGTTATTCAAGTCAGTAATTTCCAGTTCACCACGGGGTGATGGCTTAACTTCTTTAGCAAAATCGACTACGCGGTTGTCGTAGTAGTAAAGACCGGTTACGGCATAGTTTGATTTGGGAACAGCTGGCTTCTCTTCTATTGAAAGTGCATTCCAGTCATCATCAAAATCGACCACGCCGTAGCGTTCAGGGTCGTTAACGTGATAACCAAACACCGTTGCACCATGCTCTTGCTTATACGCATTCTGCAAAGACAATTTTAAATCGTGGCCGTAATAAATGTTGTCACCAAGAACCAGTGAACAGCTATCATTGCCAATGAACTCTTCACCTATAAGAAAAGCTTGTGCCAAACCATCTGGCGAAGGCTGAACCGCGTACTGAATGTTCATTCCTAACGCTGAGCCATCACCGATAAGGTCGATAAATCGCTGCTGCTCTTCAGGCGTAGTGATAATGAGTACATCACGGATGCCCGACATCATTAACGTTGTTAACGGATAAAAAATCATTGGCTTGTCGTAAACAGGCATAAGTTGCTTACTTACCACCTTAGTTAACGGGTGCAAACGTGTGCCAGATCCGCCAGCTAGTATTATTCCTTTTCTCATTGATGGAGCCTTAGCAAATTAAATTTAAAAATAAACTTCTCGATTGCAGTATATGATTTCCCCCACCCAGTTTAAAGCGGAACTTCCTATTCAGGCATAGACTCACCAGTAATTTTATTACAGAATACCTATGCATTTTATAATTAAAACCAGCAATAATTTGGAAGTTAAAACGAGATGACCGATAAAGATCAAATTTTCAATGAAATGAAAGGCGAGTTTTCGTCACATCGTTCGGAAGAAAGAGCTGAATACATACTAGAAAAAGTAGCTGAGTTATACGCAACCATAAAAAGCCAAAAAGCTCACATCAAAAAACTAGAAGAAGCTGTGTACGACAGTGAACTTTTCTTTAACTTACCAGAAGTTACGCTGATGACGAGAAGTAAGTTGCCGAGAGTGCTCATTGATGCCAACGATGTGGTCCCAGTTGGCGACAATTTTTATGAGGCGGAAGCTTATGGTGACGAAGGTCATTACCGCTGGACAGGTCCTGAAAGGCTGAACAATTTCCACGTACCCGTTGATAGAACACAAGAAAAAACACTGCGTATTTCAATTGTAAATGCAATTAAGCCAGAAATACTGAACTCAATTAAATTATACGTAGATGGTAACTTAGTCAGCTATGACTTCGAAAAAAGAAATGAAGGTATTGAACTTATTGCTGCTTTACCCGCGAGCTCAAGAGTTCAGGATACTTTAATAAGTCTATTTATTCCCCATCTATTTTCACCTTCTGAGGTGAAGCCAGAATCCTCTGATAACAGGAAGTTAGGTATTGCCTTTCACAAATTGGAGGTTCTATAAAATGCCTCTTATTTCGGTCGTTATCTGTACATATAATCGGTACGAAGTTTTGAAAAAGGCTGTTAAGAGCCTTACCCAACAAACGCTAGATGATGATAAGTTTGAAGTTCTCATTATTGATAACACACCAGATGCTGAAACAGGTGAAGGTGCATCAGTAAAGAAAGACTTCGAATCAATTGAAAACTTAACTTACGTGTTCGAAAAGACTCCAGGTTTATCTAATGCCCGCAATGTCGGTTTCAAACTAGCGAAGTCTCCTTACATATCTTACTTAGACGATGATGCAATCGCGTCTCAGGCTTGGATAGAAGAAGTATTAAATGCCTTTGAAAGTTTCGACAATGTTGGAGTTGTTGGTGGTCGTATCGCACCTATCTGGGAAATCCCAAGACCTTCCTGGCTTGGCGACGCACTCGTAGGCAACGTTTCGGTTGTTGATTGGGGGGGCGAACTAAGAGTAGCTGGAAGTAACGAATGGTTTGCCGGTGCAAATATCTCATTTTCCAAAAAGGTGTTAGAAGCAGCAGGCGGTTTCAGTACCAATTTAGGCCGAAAAGGTGGCGGACAAGTCTTACTATCTAACGAAGAAAGTGAATTAATAAACTTTGTCAAGCAAAGCGAATACATAGAGGTCTATAACCCTAAAGCAAGTGTCGACCATCTTGTAGAGAGAAAACGTTTGACACGAGACTGGTTTAGACGCCGCTCAGCATGGCAAGCTGCTTCTGATTTCATGATGAACCCGTCAAAGGCTGAAAAAAATCTTGCTGACCAGCTTACTAATATAAAAGATTACCTATGTAGTCTTCCGCCAAGGTACCGCAACCTTCAGGGACTATATTTCGCAACAGACGATGCGGGTGAATTTCAATGGCAACTTTCAGCTATATATGCGAACACTATTCTAACCCTTGCAGGCTTCGATGGACTTGAAGGAATTGAAGATGGAAAAGAATAAAGCTCTAAGAGCGTTAGTAGTCGCACCCACCCCCACTTGGCCTTTGAACTATGGAAATAGAAAAAGGATTTACAGCGTTTGTTCTAAACTTCAATCTTTGGGATTTGAAATTCATTACGTACATTATGCAAGCGAGGGGGATTGGCGAGATTATATTCCTATCGAAACGCGTAAAAGAATGGACGAACAATGGGATATAGTTGACCACGTGTGGCCTTCGAAGCCTTTACATGACTGGCCAAAAGAAGGTGACGACCATCGTATAGATGAATGGTGGGACTGGGCACTTGATAACCACCTATCTAAAACATTCGCTTCTCGTGAGTATGATGTTTGTATTGTCAACTATACGTGGCTGAGCAAAGCACTTGAGCTAGCACCAGAAAAGACCTACAAAGTCCTCGACACACATGACAAATTTAGTGGCCGACGTGAGTTACTTGCAAGTCAAGGGATAGGCAAAGAGTTCTTTCATACTACTGAAGATCAGGAAGTAATTGCACTGGACCGAGCTGATTTAGTTTGGGCAATTAAAGAAGAAGAAGAAGCTGATTTCAAAATGATGGGGACAAAAGCTAAGGTTTCTACACTTCTACATATTGACGACAGGAGAGAAGCGTTTTCTCCAAGTACTGAAGAAGGGGTAAAGTTCGGTTTCATTGGTGCGAACAATAATATTAACAGAGTTAATATTTTAAGATTTATAGAGCGCGCTACGCCAATCTTTAAGAAATATTGTGCGCCGCTAACGGTTGAAATAGCCGGTTCTATTTGTAATGAAATTGAAGTTCAAGATAACCCATTTTTTAAGACCGTTGGCTATGTAGACAGTATTGACCAATTTTATGATGATATTCACGCTGCTATCATCCCAATGGAATTTTCAACAGGGTTAAAAATTAAAGTTGCGGAAGCCCTATCGCATACGAAGCCAATGTTTTCGCATAAGCACGCTATGGAAGGATTTACCGCGTGCCATGACTTTCATGAGCTTACATCATTTGAAGAAATGGCATTAGCAATGACTGACTGTTCTTACGCATCGGATGAGCTAATTTATCTTTCAGATGCATCAGCAAAATCTCATAAAGTCACTGAGCAAAAAATCTGGGATGAACTTTCAGAGCTCAAAGAAGACATTCTTAAGCGCAAGCAAGTTTTCGTTTTATTGCCAAGTGAATATGGTATGAAAAACAAACTGGCTCACTACATAGCACAAGCTAAGATTGATCTATGTAATTGGAACTTTAAAAATGCTTCTTACTTTGTGGTTGGAAAGCCAACAGAGGGCCGCCCTCATTCAAAATTTATAAATTTTGTTGAAGCCCAAGACTTAGAAAAGATCATCACAGAACAGAAACCGACTACACTACTAAATCTGAGTGAAACCTTTCCTGATATCAAAATAGAAGCTAATACATTAGTTATCTCACTTATTCCAATCGAGTCAGATAAAATTAAGAATAAGCTAACATACAAATCTTACAATAGTATTGTAGATAAACACTATTTCCCTTCTCTAGGGCACATCCATTTAGATCTAGAGGTAACGAAACAAAAAATTGAAGAATGTTGGGTAATAGGAAGTCCGAATACCTCACTTGCTGACCAATTCATATCTCTTTTAGCTGGTGAAACGCCATCACGTTATGTAGATATAGCGTCGCTAAGTGATATTGACAATCTATTTACAGTATCATCTGGCTTTCCGAAAATCATTATAAATACTAAGAGTGATTGCGACCTCTCCTATAGTGAGCAAATAATGCTAGAAATTGCAGAAAAATATGATATCGAAATAAGAAATATCACTCATAATCAATTGCATTACCTCAAAAGAAGCAATGAGAAAGGCAACTACGACATGCAGTTTTTTCCTACATGGGAAAAGTTCCTGCAAAATAATTTTTTTAATAGCAGACAGAACTTTTAAAAATTAGGAGATTACAAAATGTCACAACCCGATTTCTTAGTTATAGGTGCACAAAAAGCGGGAACAACCTGGCTTGATAAAATGTTTAAAAGCCACCCTGATATTTGGACGCCAGTTGTAAAAGAGCTGCAGTTTTTCAATTCGTTTTACATGGCAGACGCTTTTAAATGGACATCAAAACATAGAAGCTCTCATGCATCAAAGGCAATTTCTTTTGCATTAAATAATTCACCTACCATTGACTGGGCCAAAATTAAACAAGCAGTACATATTGGCGAGTCGGCGAATATTGACTACCAATGGTATGAGCAAGTATTCAATTTTGCTCCCAAAGACAGTATTAAAGGTGAAATGACCCCCGAATATTCGCTCCTGAATCACGATCATGTAAATAGCTTAAAACAAAAATATCCAAATCTAAAAATTATATTCGTGATGAGAGACCCTATTCAAAGAGCATTGTCTGGTATTCGGATGCGCCTTTTGCAAAATGGATTTGATGAAAATTCTAAACAGTCCGATATAGACGATTTTGTTAAGTCTTGTGCATCCGATTGGGATGTTATTGAACGTGGAAATTATCAAAAGATCATAGATAAATGGACTTGTCACTTCGGCGAAGAAAATTTTCTGCCATTGTTATCAGACAACTTAAAAATCGATGGTAGAGAACAGTTGAAGAAACTTAGTAAATTTTTAGGTATAGAAAGTGAAGGATTTATTGCTGATGCTAATGAAAAAGTTCATGTTGGAAAAAAATATCATATTTCCCAGAACGCAATTGATGAAGTTATCAAATACCAAGAAAAAAATTTAGAATGGTTTGAGTGTTATACAAAAAATGAACAATAAGTTACGAAACTATAACCTATTAAATGCCCCTTACTATGCCTTCTCAATGGAAAGTGCTAATGACTTTTCAGATCGTGAGTTGACTATTAACGCTCTTATCGCGAACGGGCTATGGGAAAAAGCCGCTTCTATTGCAAAAGAAAGTTGTATTCTATCTCTCGTCAGTTCGAGTAATTTTTTTACTGAATTAAAGGACGAACAGATAATAGAATTATTGGACATAGAAAAATTTGATGAAAAGCAAGCAGATCCCTACTTGCATAATGCTTCAGCCGCTACGGCTAATAGACTTTTGGTAATTTTTACTAGAATTAAACGACTAAGAAAGTTAATTCCAAAGCTTGAGAGTAAGCTGCGTGTTCCTTTTCTCGTTACGATAAGCTTAAACAGAGGGAAATATTTATCTGCAATCTATAGGAAGTCTTTCTCTAAAGGTTTTATCAAAACTTGTGAACTAAATAGTTTACTTTCTAAGACAAAAATTAAATCAAGTACTAAGAAAAAAGTCGCCGTCTGTGTATCAGGCCAAATGAGAAACTACCAATTCGCTTCCAATAAACTGAAAGATGCCTTAGCTGAGTATGATGTAAAATTTTTCATAAGTACTTGGAAAAATATTGGACGAAAAACTGCTGGTGCACTTAATTTTCCGCAGCTATCGAGAATCGCTTCTCCCAAAATCGCAGGTTTAATAGTGCAAAACTCTTCAAGCGAGGAAGACATGCGCTCGAAGTTTCCAAATTTTTTCGGTGAAATTGAAAAACAAATCCAAGATGAAGATTTCATCAATGCAGAGGATTTAGACCGGAGTTACCCTTCTGCGATAGTAGATTTGGAGGATGAAAGCGATTACAAAGAAGAAGTCTTTGGAATAGAAATATCCGAAAATACAAAAAAAATGCTTTACAAGATGGATAAGTGCAATCGGATGAAGCGCAATTATGAAGAATCGAATGATATGATATTCGACGCAGTAGTTCGTATTAGACCCGATTTAGTCGTCAGTGAGAAGATAGACATTGAAAGTATCATCTCCTCTAATTCAATCGCTACAGGCTTTTGCGTGTCACGCTTTTTAGATGATCAAATTTACATAGGAAGTTCTAAAAACATTGATTACGTGGCAAGTACATATCAATATTTACGAGAAAGTGGGGAAAAACCTTTCAATGACCCGCTCGCTGAGATTAAATCCCCACATAATTTAATGTGGAGCATTTGTAACGAGCAGGGATTAAAATACTCCATATTACCATTTAATTGCTGGCTAACAAGGGATAGATATAACGTAATACTTCTTGAAGCTGCATTTGAGAAGGATATGAAAAGTGTCGGTTGAATTTTTGAAAATTATTGATAATGCAAAAGATACTACCGTTATTGTTTTTTCCAGCGCCAATGTTCCTCCCAACAAATTCTCCGCTATACATGCATTAGGAAATTTTAATGCAAACTTAGTGTTTATAAATTGTCCGGACAATAATTGGTATATCAAACCTATACCGGGTTTGGGGAACAATGTATCTGAAGTATCAAAAAGCATTATGGAGGCGATTAAAAGTCTTGGGACTAAACGTTCTATCTTTTATGGTGGCTCGATGGGGGCTTATGGTGCGATTTTATACGGAGCCTTATGCCACGGTGACAAAGCTATCGTTACTGGCGTAGAGGCTGAATTGGGCGCTAAAGGTGGATACTATAACTCTTTATGTAGAGACAAATTAGAGAAAAATTTGCGACCGAGTCTCACTAGTATTCTCGCTTCATCAGCGATCAAGACGGACATTCTAATTGGGGAAGCTTGTTTTTCTGACCATATTTTCGTTCAAAGCTTAAGAAAATTCGATTTCGTTAGAATTAGGACGATCACTAATGGTGGACATAGGGTCCCACCATTTATTGATAGAAAAATTGGCTTACGAAATTTGATAGAAAGCATGCTTAATGATGCAGAAGATAATCTGTTAAAAAATATATCAACCGATATAATAGGGAGCTGTGAAGCTTATAATGAAATCAACAATGCAATAATAAACAAATCCTTAAGTAAAGAAGAAATCATAAAGCTAGAGAAATATGCTAACTTACCAACTTCAAACCTCCACTTTAAAAGTTATGCTTTTTTCGCTTTAAGCTTAGTTCAAGCCGATTACATCAGTAAAACTGAACTACTAAAAAAAGCTATAGAACTAAATGAATCCAACTACTTATTTTTAGATTATATGTCCGAAATTCAGAAAAAACTTGGGAGAATTGACGAAGCCTTGTACTACGCACAGAAATGTACTGACGTTATTGAAGATACTGGTTTCGAAAGCTCCGAATTTTATATGCTCAAAACGATTGTTTTATTAGAAGTTTCTGGTCAGATTGAAAGAGCTAAGAATCTACTATCAGTTATAGAAAAAACTATCCCATCACATGGTAAAATGAGAGAAAACTTCGATGCCATTGCATCGCGATTAAGTAGAGTTTGCTAGTATATATTAGTTCCGTAATTGTGTGACTAGTCCAAGACACTTAGAATGTAAGGTTCAGGCGTTCTTAATTTAGTCACACTGGTTCCTCTAATTAACACAATTTGTAATTACAATCAGTCAAACTCCATGTTCTCCCACTGTCTGTCCAGTTCTCTATAGCTGTCCTGAATAAATAGTGATGGTAGCTTGATATCTGTTTTACTTGCGTGAACTCTTTTATTAAAAATCCTCGCCGGTAAATCAAACTCTATATTCATAAACTCACTTAACTTGCACTTAAGTCGCTCGCTAGAACTGTTAATTGAAGAGTAGTCAAGAATTAGCATTTGCTCTCTGGGGAAATACTTTCTCCAGTTCGCTAAGTGCATCTTGTATTCTGACCTATACCTAACGCTTTCGGTAACTGCTAAGTCCTCCATACAATTTTTACTTAGTGGTATACCTTGGGATGCCAGCATTCGAAGGTGTGATTCAGTTCGTTCGGAAGGCTTTCTAAGTATAAAGATCAATTTCAATTTTGGATTTATACGTTGAATACAAGAGATTGCTTCTTCTGGCAAAAGCATATATTCCGGTGTAAATTCGCCAACAAGACTATTGGCAGGAGCTTTACTAAAAATGCTCAGATACCAGTCTAAGTCCACATTATCCTTACATAGATGACTAAGAATTTCGAACCACTTTTGATCAATTACATGATTGTTATTCAGTGCCATCCTCAATCTATCAAACGCTGCCCCCCTTCTCCAGTTTCCAGAAAAAGCTGATGTTGGCTCAAACGATAAGCTATTAAAAAAGCTTAACTCTTTTAAGGGAGGTAGCCACAAGCCTTTTTGTCGCCTAAACAAGGAATCTAACCAAGTGGTGCCAGATTTTTGTGCTCCAACGCATAGGAAATCGGGAACTCGATGTTTAACACTATGCAAAGAAATATCGTCAAAATATATGTTCTTAGACTTTATCGGTGAAACAGCATCAATGAGTATGTCATTTGGTTCGCTTTTTAAGCGCTCTTTAAGCTCACTTAAAGAAATAACTTCTTCTGTCTCATTTTCAGTATAGCTATACTCAGTTCCATAGCTTTGAACACTCTTAACTTTTTCATCGTTTGAACAGCTATTCCAGTATTTTATGTCCTCGTTGTGTGAATATATTCTTTGAGTTTGCTCTCTGTGCACCGCTGTAATGAACTGCTCAGGATGTACAAGGCTCCTTGGCTTTGTGAACGCTATATTATCGGGTAACAGCTGTTGAGCGCTTATGTTCACGAATAGCATACAATTTTGCTTATACCACCAACAGACATCTTTCTCTGACCAGATTTGAGGGCGAATTAAGTCAAGCGCTAGATAGCCTCTATGTAGAAATTTTTCACACCAATATTCGAGCCAGTTTTCGTTAACATGGCCATGCCCCCCTTGATAGGGAATAGCTGCAGAAAACAATACAATATCAGAAGACTTTGTTAATAAGTCTATAAAGCTATCAGATTTATCCTGAGGTATATGCTCAGCGACTTCCAGGCTAATAGCTAAATCAAATTTAGACTCCGATAGCTTAACTTCCTCTGGCTTAGACAGGTCAGTAGGTACAAAGGCTTTGTAGTCAGCAAGAAACTGCTCTTCCTTGACATAGCTTCCGTCTAATCCTTTTTGAACTTTAATGCCTAGCTCACTGGCTGCGGCGAGCCACGAACCTACGCCGCAACCTACGTCGAGCATAGAATTAAAGCGTATTTTTTTGCTAAATATATTTTGTATACAAGAGAGAACAACTTTTGCACTTACGTAACTGTCGTTAGACTGTTTGTCGTAAAACTTGGAATTATATAAGTTAGTACTCATATTTAACTCTCATAAGCTGGCAGCTTCTTAAACTCTTCATACTCTTCAGGGATTCCACAAAAAATTACGTCATCTTTGCTAATTACGCTAAACCTTACATCCGCGCCAGCTTCTATCATCATGTTGTACATAGGTGCGATATAGTATTCCCCGGCGTCGACTTCCCCCAAATCTTTTTTGGAGTAAGATGAAAAGAGTGATTTGTACGTTTCAAAGCTTCGAAAAAAATATAGCCCAGTGCAACAGTACTCAGATATCTCCTGTTTTTCAGCGGTTCTTTTTACGGAGTAATCATTTTTATTCTTCGGCTCTACATTACTCCAGTTTTTCCCACTCCCGATGAATGTCTCTAAATATCCATCTATACTTTGTATATCTAAGTAGCTCGGCCACTCAAAGTTTGGCCTAAAAGTGTCAATATTAAAAATCAATATGTGCTCATCTTTAATTACATTCGATTTTTCCAATCCTAAAAAAACAGTTTCCGCTTGTCCTTTTGTTGGCTTTGAGAGAATAACCACTTCGAAGTGTCGTATTCCCATCTTCTGGCATTCAGCATGAATAAAGACTTCCGTATCGAAAGCGTCGAGAGCAATAAATAAAAATTTCTCAGAATTAAAATAATTTTTAAAACTTTCTATTGAATGGTGAAATAGTGTCTTCCCATGAGCTTCCAGCATATATTTAGGAAGTGAATAGCCTGCTTTCTTGAAACGACTAGAAAGCCCCGCCATTGGTATTACAATCATTTAACTAGCTCCATGAGTAACTTATAAAGACGAATTGAATTTGCTATAAAGGCATCTTGCCTTTCAGGTCTATCTGAGTGCAGGGGTAACATTGATATAAACAATTGAATTGTTATCGCAAGTATCTCACTCTCTTTATAGGCTGTTTTATCAAGAATTGAGGCTCTAAAGTAATCAGATAAGTTAGGATCAATTTCACCTAATACTGGGAAGTCTATCTCTGACGAAGATTCAATAGTAAATTGACCAGCGATGATAAAGTCATATAACCCTATTACTGAATGGTATAACTTTGCCAAATCGTACCTTTTATCTCCATAAACACTCATTTCGCCATTTGGTAGCATTCCACGTGGGTCTATACATTTAATGCAACCTACGCGACTGTCATATAAAATATTGCTAAAGCAAAAGTCTCCGTGAGATATCGTAATATCAGATTTTTGTGTTTTTGAAATATAGTTTGCCGTATCTGTAGCCAACTGTTCAAGAGTAAAAGATTTTTCCAACTCAGAAATGAAAAAGGTCTTAGACTTGAACTCATTCCCTCTTTGCTTATAGAACTGTTCCAAGCGCTCCATTGTCTTTGGTGAATAAAGACTGTCAAACTGCTCCAAATCAATATCGGAATTGGACGAACTATGATTACTGAAATCTTCCAAAGCGCTATTTATGGCTTCAAATACCGACTTCCATTGCTTAACCGGGAGTTTGCTAAAAACATAAAGGTCACTTAAAGGTAACAGGTATAAATATTCAAGCTTATACCTCGCGCCATTTGAATCTTCATTTAACTCAAGCAGATGGGGCGTGTGGATGCGTAACTGTGTTGGGAGAGATTCAAACCACTTCCCTTCTGCCAAAATTTTTCTATTGTTGGTCTTTGAGTGCTTTTCTACAAAACGTTCTGATATGTTTAATTCGTTGAATGCACGCTGAGTGGTTATTTTTGTGCGAGAACTATAAAAACTATTTACGTGACCAAAGTCCAACCATATACCATCGGTAACCTTTGACAGCTTACAGCTTTCTGAATATGCACTAATTGACTTTGTAAAATTCCCGCCGCTCTCAACTAAATATTTCATCAACCTTAAAGGCTCTTCGAAACTAAAATAACCCGACAGCACTATGTCAGAGTCTCCAGACCAGTTGTCTTCGACAATTGATAATGTCTTGTTATCACTTGCATTGACTGTGGCTCGCCGATAGACACCTTTGTTAGCATGCAAAGACACAGAGTCATTTTTTCCTAGAGTACAATTTAAAAACAATGTATCCCCATGTAGCACTCTTAGTTGCTGGAAAAAGGCAGCAGAAGCATTCCAGCAGAAAAGTATTGAATTACCTAAACTCAATCCCTCCGGAACTTGTAAAAGTGTAACCTGATCTTTTTCAAGGATATCTCGATCGTAATTGCTTATTTCAAAAGACGCTGGTATTGACAAGAATATATCTTCACCAGGGAATTGTGATTTTACGAGAGCAACTTGCAGTTCATAAAGCCGTTTGTTACCTATAGGGAGGAAGCTTGGTGGGATTAGACCAACCTCAGATACTAGTTCCCCTTCCACATAAGCCGCTGATGTTATTAAGATCATTTATTACCACCATCCTTGAACGGATTTTCCTTATTAAGCAAGCTTTGTATTTCTTCATACGATAGAGACGTAAACTCTGACGGTCTTATAGCTTTATCATCAACATAAAAACCGTCAAAACCACACCAAGGCTTGCCTACGTAAATTTCATCGTAAGGAACTTCATTTTTTTCAAGCCAAGTCATTAGTGTGGGGAGTGTATTTTTGTTTATTTTCCCTATATTCCCGTCGTAGGTACGCATATTTCTTGAGGTAAATAAGATTATTTCAAATCCCATTCTTTTATACTCATTCATTTGCTTTACGAACTGCTTGTTAACGGGCTTTTCAGAATATGGCTTGTCACTATCAATTGTTATAGTTCCGTCTATATCTAAAACTAACTTTTTCATTATCATTCCAGGTTTATCTAATCAAAGACTCAGCTAACTCTCTACAAATCATTTCATAGATTCAGGAGCTTTTGCTACTTATACCGCTCACTTTCACGAATAACACCTTGTCGCTTGTCAATACTCAACTTGAGAGCTAGGTCAAACCCTTTTCTTAGAAGATAAGGCAAATTGCTCGATTTCTCCGTGCCACAAGTCTGTAATTACCACATCATCTAAATTTAGATTTTGAATGATTTCACATCAATTGTGGCGAGGGTTGATAACAAAGTCTGGCCTGATTTTAAGTCTGTAGTCAGAACTTTCTAAATTCTTCTCTAATTGCTTTAGCGAAAGATAGTTCATGTAACGCATTTCATTATATTGGAGGTTCTGCCACAGCATGAAGCGAAGTTAACTTGTTTTGCAACAGCGAGTCAGCTCCCAACCCGACATCCAAAATCATAAAATGCGTTGTTATATATTTTTGACATACATTTTCGCTTTAGACCTTGTAATAGTTTTGAACGTTAACGCGTAGTATACAGCCCGACACTTTCAAATATTTCTTTAAATTTTGCTAGTCCCGAGCTTCTTGAAAACTTATCAGCTGATAAGATTCTTGTTGCTTCAGAAAAGTTTTGGCATTTTTTATTATCTGAATATAAATCAACAATAGCCGCAGCAAAGTCACTTGCGTTATTGGTTATCACAGCATTGACGTTGTTTACTAAGCCAGTCCCTTCTGCCGCAACATCTGTTACCACTGAGGGCGTACCATAAGCCATCGCTTCAAGAACTTTACCTTTAATACCTGCTCCAGAAAGTAATGGAGCAACAAACAGTTTGTGATTGTTAAAGACATCATCTAAACTTTCAGCAAAGCCTACCATCTTGATGTTTTCAGTCTCTAGCTTACTAATAGATTCTGGCATCTTGCTACCGTAAACGTACAACTTAATGTCCGGGTTCGATGCCAATACTTTAGGCATAACCTCCTCTACCAGAAATAGCACTGCTTCAATATTAGGCATGTGGTTAAACCCTCCCAAGAAAGTTATTCCTTCTCGTTCATCTATTGGAGTTTTAAACTGGCGCTCTCCTAATACCCAAGGCGTTATAAACAGCTTATCGCTTTCGTAGATATGACTCGTTATAACCGCATGTTCTTTGTCGTTATAGCAGAGAATTGCGTCCGCCTTTTTACAAACAGCAAGTTCAGCTTTTTTAGTTTGTAGTGCACTAGTTAGCAGGTCTTCATCTTCTGCGGTAATCGCTGCTCGAATTTCTCTAAGAAAATGCAAGTCAGCGTTATTGAATATTACAGGTTTCCCTTTGGCCTTAATTACGTCTATATACTTTTCAGCGACACTGTATCTGGTTATATACACGGCATCCATTTCATCCAGTCTACGTTCCAAGACGTCCCTGACTGATACATAAAATGGCACCGTCAGTACCTCTATACCTAATGCTTCTAGTTGGCGATTAAACTTCCCCATATGCGCCAGGTTATCCGGCACGAATGTTACTTTAAAGCCCAAAGCACGCATGAGCTTCATTTCTTCTACTGCCGCATAACTGCCCGCATCTTGGTTAGGCTGAGGGATTGCATAATCAAGAACCAGAACTCGCTGCTCAATATTTCGGTCTTTTTCCAGTTGAAGTTCAGTTAAAGAGGGTTTTACGCGGTTACGAAATTGCTTGAACCACTTCGCTCGAAAAGTCTTTTCATTTACCTTTTGGTAAGCCTTCAAGCCCTTTTTAAGGTCGGTACCATGGCTCTGCCCTTCGAAATGGATCACTTCGGAGTGAGGAACATAAACTGTCCTGTAGCCAGCCTCCCGGACTTTAAAAGCCAAGTCGGCATCTTCATAATAGCAAGGCGCAAATTCATCACTAAAGCCCCCCACCTCTTTCCAAACATCTGCTTTGATACACATAGCAGCGCCGGTGAGATAATCTACTTCGCGAGCGTAGTTCCATTCAGGAGCAAAAGGGTTTTCATTTCGCCCAGCATTCCATGGCTCGCCATTACCCCAAACAATGCCGCCGGCTTCCTGCAAAGTTCCATCTAGGTTTAGCAACTTGCTTCCGGTTAAGCCAATACTTTCATCTATTGCATGTTGCTCGTAAAGAGCATCAAGCCAATGAGACTTAACTTCTGTGTCGTTGTTGAGAAAAACAATAAAGTTCCCTTTTGCCAAGCGTGATGCTTTGTTGCAACTCCGCAGAAAACGTAAATTATCTTTATTACGAGAGATCACGATATTCTCTATTAGATTCTCCGCTTCTGACGTTTCATCTGTAGAACAGTCATCTGCGATAATCACTTCATAGGAACATTCATTGTAAGACAATATTATTGACGCGATGGCATGATACGTCAGCTCAAACTTATTGTAGCCAGGAATAATAATGCTAAATTGAGGCTGTTTATAAAAGGGCAAAGAGAGCTTCGGATAATATTTCCGCCCTTCATGCGACTCTACTAACACGCGGTGAGCAGTTGTTATACGATCAATCGCCGATGCGTCTCCTCCACAATTATCCAATTGTAAGACCAGTGATTCATATCTCCAATCCGCGCCTGCTTGTCGGGAGATAAATGACTGGGAAGTATTGCTATGGGTTAGATATTCTGACGGCGTTAGTATTGGGTCGCTGTTGACTATTCCCCATCCTGCACGATCGTGTGCACCGACAACATGTATATCAACTTGATTTTCATGCCCGTTCAGTAAAACAGCAGGTAACCATATATGGTCGCTTAAATGTGTACTATCACTCTCTATCGCGTGGTCACAGAAAGCGATCCCCTTGTGAGAAAACCTTAGTACAGCTGTGCCAATAGCAACACTACTTGTTACCGTGAAGTTCAGACGATTTTTAATTACACTATCCACACTTACTGATAACTGCTTATCGTAGGTTGGGGTGACGTAACTGTTTGTTTGTATAGTTTTATGGGTAATATAGTCCTTTAATACTATTTCACTTCCTGGCGATAGATTGTCCTCGTTTATAGCGATACTGAATCCATGGTAGCCTTCATTAACCCCATGCTCCAATAAATCCTCCCTCAATTGGTCAGCTTTACCATAACCGAGTAGTTCACCCTCACTCGTATATGCTGCCACAACTAACGGCTCATTGATTCCGATCTGTGCCGCCCACCCTTCAAGATTACCACCTTGCAGGTCATCAATAGATCCCTTTGGAGAAAGCGTCGATGGCTTTCGGCTGAGCTTTAATTTTTTTATATCCATAACAACCTCTATACTCAATTTAAATTGAGTATATATTCTATTTTATCGAAGTATGCTACCACAGTAAGCTTAATAGTGACCAGTGAGGTCCGCCCCGAAGTAGCTATCTTAAACTGCAATAATGAAATAGAACATACAATACGTTTTGGGTATTATAGTAATTAACACAATGCATCATTGTCACGGCTGACAAGTTTATAAAAGACTATTGGATTTGAATGAAAGACATACTTTTAGAGCAGATACGAAAGACCGAAAAACTTCAACGTTCACTATTCTACAGTAACGAAAAAAACCCTTTTGACTGTACTTACGAGCTATATGAACTACTTAAAAATGCGATAACCAAAAAAGAGCCATTTTCGATGGTTAGACTGGGAGATGGTGAAGGAAGAGTGTTAGCCTACCCCAATCTGTTCAATAAAGACATTTTTCTGAATCAAGTTCTAACCTACCAGTTTGGTAGTAGTGTAGTAGAAGAGCTAAAACGAGTCTTTGGTGTCGACTATCTCCAACCTAGTATGACTCGTCTTCAATCTTTAGTTTTAGACGCAATAAAAAATGCAGACATTGTTGGTGCTCCTAGTTGGCTTCATTTCAGAGATAGCACCAATGACACCAATATAATCCCACAAGCGGCGCAATCAGTTTGTCTTACGACAATCGAGGCGTCAGTCGAAAAAAGCGTACCCATATTTGATCATTTTATATTTAAACCCTTTCACAAAGAAGGCCTGTTCAACCGGCTTTTAAAAGACCTAGATCAACTAACAGTCATATCCCATACTGACATAACCGACCAAATAGCATCACACTTCAACTTACCCAAGTGTGATCATATAAGGATTCCTGGGCACCAATCATTTATGCAAAGTGGAGAGTTTCACTACCCTACACTATATCCAGAAATAGAATCTAAGATAAATGTAAAGAGAAGAGGGGATGTGTTTTTAGTTGCGGCAGGATATTTGGGAAAACACTATTGCAACATTATCAAAAAGAAAGGTGGTATTGGTATCGACATAGGCTCTATATTTGATGGTTGGGCAGGGAAAGGTAGGCCCGATGCAACGGCAAATAAAGCACATTTGTTGAAAGGATCACGAACTCTCTACATTCATATGGGACATCACAAAACGGGGACGACATCACTTCAATGGTCTTTGAAACAATCAGAACACCAGCTTGCTGATGCAGGTGTTAATTTTTTGACTTCAAATGGAAGCGGTAACTCTTCTGAATTGATTTCCGTGACCGCTCACAGAAGCCATATTGTTGCTAAACCACAAAGATCTTTTTATGAGTTAATCGCCAATTCAAAGAAAGGAAATGCAGTAATATCAGCAGAGCACTTATCTTTCATAGAGGATGAAAAAGAGATTAAAGAACTCTTTAACTTCTCCAAACAATATTTCGATGAAGTTAGAGTTATTTGTTATTTACGACGTCAAGATAAGCTGGCGATTTCCCTCAAACAACAAGCAGCGAAACAACCCTTCTATGGGGCATCACCCAGTAGCGCAATTTGTGGTCACGACTCTGATTCAGTAATGCCTAAATTTACATTTACATTGTTAAACTATCTTGACTTTAAAAGTAAAATAGAGAAATGGCAGGCAATATTCGGTAACCAGAATGTTATCCTAAGAATATATGACAAGAAAGTTCTTGTTGATGGCTGTGTATGCAAAGACTTTTCATCCATCTTAGGACTAAAAAAGCCGCTTAAGTCACTTAACATAAACGAGGGGCTAGGCGTGGTAAAAACAAAAGTTAAACATTTCCTGTTAGAAACTAAGGCACCGCAAGAAATTGTCAGCTATGTCGATGAACTAAGCATTAACGACAGTAACTATACTCTCGTAAATAAGGAATTGAGGCTACCAAATATCCTTTCAAAATTCTATGAAGACAATACAAAGCTAGATTTAGATAAGGATCTATTAGCTTGTTTAAACAGCCCTAGCGCTCACACATATATGGAGCCAGCACGTGCGATTGCAGAAATCACATTAGAAATACTAAACGAAGCAAAGCAAAACAAAAGTATAGTAATTGATAAATATAAAAAGGTAGTAGAAGCATACTTATGAAAATTCTCGTTATAGGTGACAGCCATTCTAAGTATTTCAACATAACGCCAGAGTTAAGAGACTGCGTACCGAACACGAGAGGCCTGTCTATAAAGGTCATCCCACTTTCAGGGGCTACGATAACAGGATTTGGACGCCGGCGCTCTAGCTTAGACTCTTACGGTACTTTAGTATCTGAAATTGAGGAGTTTTCCCCTGACCATATTTGTTTCGCGTTCGGCCAAGTTGATATAGAGTTGGGTTATTATTATCGTAAAGTCTTTAAAGATGATGACGTTAGTTATACTGACTTTATTCAAGATTTAATTAAAAGCTACATGAATCGAACGCTTAATTTTGTTGAATCCCATCCAAAGTTGAGTATTACATTTAAAGGAATTAATCTATCAACGTTAACTGAATCACGAAACAAAGCCATAAACTACACTAGTCGTATCATATCAGAAAATATTTCAGATCCTGAACAGAGGAAATATGCAAGTCAAAAACTCAAAGACTTGCTTGCTTCGAATATTGAAAGAAACGGCGCGCATCTTTACTTCAACCAAATGCTAAAAGCAGAATGTGAAAATAATGATTTTGGCTATTTTGATGTGGTAAAGGAAACGAGTGATCTGAGTACGTTAGCAGTTAATAAGTTTCATATACCCTCCATTGATGACCATCACTTAGTTGATTCTTTGTACATCCGTGAGATCCACATACAAAAATTAGTAAGCTCATTAGTGAGAAAGAGGTAACAATTGAATATATTTTTTTACTGGGATAATCCTGCTAACTTCCCAAATGCATATTCCAATAATATAAAAACTGCAGAAGCTATACATTATGACGCTAACATTGAGTTAATTGATGCTGAAAAAGCAAAAAGGATATGTAAAGAATTTCATACTGATACAGGTATATTTATTGATTTAGATATTATAAATATTCCTGCCGCAAAATCTGACATAGTCAGATTGATGGCACTTTATCTTTATGGAGGTTGGTATCTCGATTGTGACTTACAGATAAAGCGGCACCTAGCTTACCTAAGTAACAATCAAGATTTCGTGATGTTTCATAGGAAGGACAAGTTTGGTGGCTATTGGCATACTAATATGGCGTTTTACCTCACCAAAAAGCATGAACTAGCACTTGATGTATTGAAATTTATTGATCGATGCTTTCAAACTGAAACTCTTATGTACGATGTTTGGAGTTGTACCGGGCCTGGAGCAATAACAGCTTATACTAACCTATATGGGATCACTAAAGATAACACGCTAGATTTCAACGAATACTTTTCTGGTACAGGGTGTGTATTCAAATCGATTGACTCTAACACAGGCACATCTTGGAAATACCAACAGGCTTTCGGAATTTTAGAAGGGATGCCCTACAACCAATTTGCTATGCCTAAAGAGGCTAAGCATTGTAATCGTTTAATAGGTTTCTTGAAGCATAGAAAAGATAAAGACATCATTCTTATGCTGAAATCACATGGAGAACTTTTTATTACCAATAAACAATTCTCAAATTATGTTGAGGAATTAGTTTCTGTAGGTAGTGATGATTTGAAAAGTGCCGCGGCAAACCTTATTCAGAAAGTAAGCCCCTCCTAATCAGGTACATCCAAAATTAGGGGGGTCAGCAATTTCATGCTTACTACACTAGGCATTATAATATCTGGCCTCGTCTAATAAATAGCAAGACTGTTCAAGTGAAACGTGAAGTGACAAAAGTTGAGCCGTACAATGAGGACATTGAAGTACTAGGACTTAACAATGTCACTTAACAAAACTTCACCAGTTTGTTTAATAATAAAATCAACTTGAGTACCATCTTTTAGTTTTTTTGGATAAGTAAAACTAAACCCAACAAAACCCTTTCGATGAACGTTTCTTTCGTTTGCGGTGCTTCTGTATTCACTGGCTGATAGTTCAACTATTTTTTTCTTACCAACACGCACTTCTATAGCTACAGGGGCCTGGCTGTCGTAATCGGCAGCCCAACCTTTCATCATTTTGCCTTCATGACTTGTAGCCATGCTTGTCTTACCATAGCGAATAAAAGGACTATCAGACTCTATAGCCAACTTTTGTCGTTCAAACCGTGTGAGCGCATATTCATAGAGCTTAAAATCTTCTTTGTTATGCTTTTTTATCAGCGCAATCTCTTCGTCAGATAATTCATAGCTTGAAGATTTTTTCTCTGTATTTTTATTGATATCCAATCCTTGAATATCAATAGAATACATCTTGTTAATGAGTGCTAATGATTCATTGTAACGCTCTGTCAAACCTATAAAACCAATAGCGTCAGGCCACGTGCCTTGAAACGCTTTGTATTGTACGTTTTTAAATCGCGGCTCATTTACGAATTCACTGAATGAACGCTTGTAACGGTGGTGTCGCGTAAAATGTTCGTAATGAGAACGAACTTGTTGGATAGGATCACGAACGAAGGTAATTGCATTCTTAGCCGGAATAAATGGCGCATATTTAGGGTGATTAATATGCCCTGTAAGGAATTTAGCTTTTTCTACTATCTTCATTCCAGCTGCGTAACGATCACGTTTTTCATAATCTAACGTTTTTATGTCGGGGTTTGTCTCATTTGCTTTGGGCCCATAATCATAGAAGACATGCTCTTTACCGAAGTAGCGCTCGGCCGCTACGCGGAAACTAGAACCTGCAGTTTTAGATATATGAATAAAAAATAATGGGTAATTTGCTGCTTCCATTTTGTCCTATCTAATAGAAAATATTCGGTGGGCATTTTAAGCTTTATATTGGTTAATATTAACATTTGCAGCCTTACTGACAACCGCAAAGAGTGCATAACCCTGATGTAAACATGAGTTGCACTGCTTAGTTAATGCTTAACGCCTTTTAAATAAACTGAGGCCTTAAAAAAGGCTGTTTGTGAAGAACGCGATTCTATTTTTTCACCAAATTAAAGCGTTATGGCGTTAAATAAAAAGACAACCACTCTCGCTCCTGAGAATTAAGACTGTGTTGCTGAGGCTGCCTAAACATCTCCACATTCCAAGCCTCGTACATGCTTTTAAGTTCTTCTGCTTTTTCTGGCATGTCTGACATTAGGTTATTGGAGTTTGACTCTTCTGAAGACATATCAAATAAGAACTCATGCTCCGCGCCCATTCTAAGATACTTATAATTACCAAGACGAACTGCAGATTGATTCCAAAAGCGCCAAAAAAGTGGTCGATTCATAAGAGTGCTTTCGTCAAAGTCTTGAGTTGGAAAAATATCAACACCGTCGAGTTCTGATAAAACAGTTTCAGGCGCACCTGCACGTTTAATCGCAGAGTACAGTACATCTAGACTGATGACCGGCTCTTCAACAACGGTATTGCTTTGCAGTTTGTCAGGCCAATGAACGATAAAAGGCACTTTTATCCCCCCATCAGTCAACATACCTTTTTCACCGAGCAAGGGGGTATTCAGTGAGCCATTCCAAGCCTCTTTTTCTGTTATGGGAGCATCAGTAAAGTCGAGCCCTATTGGAGCACCATTGTCACTGATAAAAGCGATAATAGTGTTTTCCAGTATTCCATGTTCTTCAAGCTTAGACACTATGCTGCCTACGCCTGCATCTACTGCGTACATCATTGCCAACGCGTATCTACGCCGATTAGACGACAGTTCAGGAAACAATGATAAGTAATCTTCCGTAGCCTCTAAAGGTACATGAGGGGCGTAATGAGCCACATGAAGATAAAACGGTTCATCGTGATTTATATCTATAAATTGGGTCGCTGCATCTGAAACGACATCTAACCTGTAGTCAGAATTACTTATCCAGCCCAACTGGGTTTGATTGCCCTCAAGGTCATAGTTAGCCCAATAACGGTTTGCGTAACCGAAATAATTGTATTTATAGCCTTTTGATGACGGGTAATATCGCTCCTTTACCGATGAAGGTAATCTTCCTGGGTTAAACTCACTTATGGGTGTATTAGGAAAGTTATCCTTAAACCATGGCTTTGAATTTTGATCTACTTCAAGGTGCCACTTTCCAACCATTCCTGTTGCATAACCAAGGTCAGAAAAACGGTCTCCCATGGTGACCACATTTTCAGGTATTGGTGTATATCGGTTGTCATCTACTCCAAATCGTTGTTGATAGACACCAGTAACCATTCCCGCTCGCGAGGGTGTGCATTGGGGTGCAGTTATGTAGCCATTAGTAAATAGCACCCCATTGGCCGCTAGCTTGTCTATATTAGGCGTGTTGATGTCGTTAACAATATTATGGGCACCGATATCAGCATATCCTTGGTCATCGGTGAAAATAACAATTAGATTTGGCTTGGAAGGAAGTATTAAAGACTGCGCGCTGACTTTAAATTTCGTTCCGGCTTCATTTACTAGGTTTGCTGTAATACTAAATGATGTGCGTTTACGTACTTGGGGCGCAATAAAACTGAACTTGCCTTCGCTGGTATTCATTATATTTAACGAAGCTTCCAATGATGTACTCCACGACTCTACAGTAACCTTTTGCGAATTGCTGTCGTTAGAGTCGTTTACAGTTATGGAAACTGTGTCATCAGAAGTAATTTCTTGTGGCAGAGTAATTGAATAAGAGCGACTTAATTGCTCCTGTTCAGACACCGTTGGTGGAGACGGTTGAGAGTCGCCGCCACATGAAGCTATACATAATAAAACTAAAAAAAACAAGCCACGCAACGTTACAGCATCCATACTTTTATTCCAAATTCGGCGGATTACACCTCACCAATATTCTTGTATTATTGATTGGCGAATAATCTAGCGTCAATAATAAAAATAGTAGTTACAAATAATTCGCTGTTTTATTGATCTTTAATAGATTCTATTTCTTCAAGAAACTCATTTTCTTCATCAGTATTTACCCAAGGTTCACGCTTGTGAGCATCTTTACTTATTTTTTTCTTCAGCGCTCTGTTTTTTTCTAACTGCTCAGGATTTTTGAAAGTTGGTGCGTCATCAGAATTTAAGCCAGTGTTGATTGCAGGGTACACCCAGTGTTTTTCCGTGCTACCGTTGTATCCCTGTCGAATAAATCTTTCAGTCCACTCTACATGCCCTGCACCGTAACCACTAAACCTAGGGTCTAGGTACCCTATATTATCCATTGCATCCTTGCTACAAGCTGTACATTGCCCTGTTACCAATCTGCAAAGATACGGTAAAGTACTCGACCCTGTACCAGAAACAACTGCATCTTCTTTTTTAATTATTCGCTTATGCGCATAGTTAATGTGCCCCCACAAAAGTGCCGCTATGACCCACTCTTTTTGCCAACTTTCTTTGTTTGGTCGACAGTCGTCCTCTAGCAAAATTAAAACATCAACTTTTTTGACTTCGTTGAGATAATACAAAGCCCTGTTTTTGTTTCGAACAACCCCTTTATTCTGGCAATTAGTATGAGGTACATTATTTTTTTCACACCATTCTACGGTATCGTCTTTACTGCCGTCGTCAGCAACAACAAGTTGATAATCTCCTGTTGTGAAGGCTTTGATGGCTTCGACAGTTTTTGCTAAATGGTCTTTTCTGTTGTATGTGATAACTCCAATACCTACATTTAAAGTACCTATGTATTCGTCTGCTATCGAATCAAAAAGGTTGGAGATTATAGGGCCATTAGGCCGAAGTATCTTTGCTCTAGCAATTAACCAAAAGCTTGTACCTTTACTAACCTTTCTAAAAAGAATTGCTAGATCCCTGAAAACCTCTGGGGACAGGTTTACATTCATTATGAATTGACTAACAGAGAAGTCTGCATGATTCAGTATAAAAGTAACTAGTGTGGTTATATCTGTAGAAGGCAAACTATTCGCAATTAATGCCTTGGCAGTATCTAACGAAACTCTTACTTCACTATGATTATTCAATTCATCAGTTTTGAAACCGATAAGCTTCTCGAAGTTATTGTTCCCGTTTTCTATTTCCTGTTGGATAAAGGCCAACTCAGTATCAGTTAAGCAAAACCTTTTTACCTTAACATGACCTTGGGTCGGCTTCTTGCCAGTGACCTTATTACGTATAGCTTTAGCGTAACGTTTGGCGTATTGCTTAGTTGCAACGGCCCGACTTCGAATGCGTTTCTGCTGTAATTCTTTTTTCATTTTGAGACTATTTCAATAGGCCTAACAGTATCGGAAATTTGCGTTTTAGCTAACAACATCTTCAAAAATCACTATCTGCGTTTGCTTTTCTACAACTTTAATTGTTTGACCGTTTTTAAAAGTATCTGGATATTTATAAGACTTCCCAATATACCCTTCGCGATGAATATTTCTCTCTGAGGCTAACGCCCTGTAGTCAGATAATTTAATGTGCTCGACTACTTTTCCATCTAGTAATATATCGGCTTCTAATGCTTCTTCTTGCTCGTAACAACACGCCCATATATTAAGTTGCTTCCCTTTATCTTTCGGCAATATATTCATCTGTCCAAATCGAACTAAAGGAAGTTCTTTATCTAACAACTCTTTATGTAACGAAAAGCGATCTAGTGCGAAATTGTAAAGCTCATAGTCCTTCGCGTTCATTTTTTTGATAAGTGAAGTCTCACTTTCCGTGAACGTATAAGTACCGGATACTTTGGCTGTATTTTTGTTTATATCTAGTACTTTAATATCAGTTCCATAGTATTTATTAAACAAGGCTATTGATTCATTATAACGCTCAGTAATACCAATAAAGCCGATAGCATCAGTCCAAACTCCATTTAATGCTTTAGACTGCATATTGGCAAAGCGGTTTTCCTTTATAAATTCTTCGAAACTGCCTTTATAACCGTGAAGTCTTGAAAAGTGTTCATAGTGTGAACGCACTTGTTGGGCAGGGTCACGAACAAACGTTATTACGCTCTTTGCCGGAAAGAATGGAGCGTATTTAGGGTAAATGACATGCCCTGACAAAAACTTTGCATTTTTCTTTATGCTCTTGCCCGCCAGATACCTGTCTTTAGACTCGTATTCGAACTTCAAAATATCAGGATGCGTTTCGTTTGAGCCTTTTCCGTAGTCAAAATAGGTAGCTTCCGAACCAAAATATTGCTCCGCCGCCACACGAAAGCTCGAGCCAGCGGTTTTAGGGATATGGATAAAAAATAGAGGAAAGTTTTTCATAATACTTCTAGTTGTTCAGCGCCTAACGAAGCGAAAAGTTTTCATGTGTATTGGACAAATTAGGGTTATAAGCGGTGTCATTGCACAGCAGCTTTTTCCACTTATCCTTCATATACTCACTTTCTTTATTAAATCGCGCCACTTTCTCTGGCGTATCTTCTTCGCCGCGGCTTATTGACTCATGATGGTAAAGTTCAGCCCACGGGGTAAATAGGTTTCTATAGCCTGCAGTATGAACCTTTAGGCAAAAATCCACGTCATTAAAAGCTACTGTTAAATCTTGCTCATTTAGTCCATCTACTTCTTCAAACACAGACTTGCGAACTAGTAAGCATGCTGCTGTAACCGCAGACATATTTTGAACAAGGTGCAAACGGGTAAAATACCCGGGTTCGCTCTTGTGGAAATATTTGTGAGAGTGACCAGCAACGCCGCCTATTCCGAGTACTACTCCCGCATGCTGGATAGTATCGTTAGGGTAATAAAGCTTCGCACCTACACAGCCAATTTCGGGTCTAAGGGCATGCGATACCATTTCTGACAACCAGTCTTCGTTTATAACCTCGATATCGTTGTTAACTAACCCAACTACTTCGCCTTCGGCCTGCGAGACAGCAAAATTGTTAATTGCGGAATAGTTGAACGGTTTGTCCCACTTCAAGACTCTGAAATTAGTTTTGGTACTAGTGTACTCACTGAAGAGGCCCAAAGTTTTGGCACAGGTAGTTTGGTTATCTACAACAATAATTTCGAAGTTCTTGTATGAGGTCTTGTCATAAATAGACTCTAAACACTGCTTTAAAATGTCATAACCGTCTCTTGTCGGAATGACTAAGCTAACCAGCGGTTGCTCATCTGGCAACGCCCAATTAACTTTATACGTATTTGGATAATTGCCTTTATCAACTGTAGCATTTTGGCCCGAATGTTCGAGGAAATGTCTTATGGCTTCAATGCCAGCATCTGTCGTGTACGACTTAGCGGAAGCATTCGAGGCTGTCGAGTTCTCAATAACACGCCAGTGGTAAAGAATGAAAGGTAGATGAACAACTTCATCATGCTTAAGGCCAGCGGTCGCTCGTAAAAGTAAATCGTGGTCTTGCGAGCCTTCTACACCTACTCTAAATCCACCTATCTTTTTAAGCACGCTTGTTTTGTACACTACGGGGTGACATATGTAGTTTTGGCTTAGAAGTAAATCTGGGTTCCAATCAGGTTTAAAGTGCGGCTGATGGCGATTGCCCTGCTCGTCTATTTTATCTTCGTCGCCATAAAGCACTTTCGCGTTTGCGTTATCTGTTATAGCTTTCGCAAAGAAGGATAACGTGTGAGCAGGTAGCGTGTCGTCATGGTCGAGCAGCAAAGTATAATCGCTAGTAACCATGCTTAAAGCGGCGTTACTTGATTTGGATATATGCCCATTTTCGCTTAGCAGGTTCAATTTAATATTGGAGTGCTTTTGTGCGTACGACTTCAATGTGCTGATAGTCTCAGCGTTGGTCGACGCATCATCGGCAATACATAGTTCCCAATTTTTGTGAGTTTGCTGCAAAACAGAATCGATACACTCTCTTAAATAAATAGGGTCAGTGTTGTAAGTAGGAAGGATAATAGAAAATTTCACCTCAGATTGCGCTTGAGTGAAAGTTTGCTTCATTTTCTCTAATGCACGCGGCTCGTCGAACTCTACCCAAAACGGATAGCTTTTTTCCATAACACCTGTGGTAAAGGTTTTATTGTATTCTTCGTATACTGTCTCTATTAACGTTCCACCGTTAAGCTTTCGGTTTGTATCGAGGTATTCTTCTACATCATCGACATGGCTGAGCAGTTTATATAGCCTTTGTTTCATGTGCCGCATTGCAATGAAAGATGGTACTTTCGAAATCATGAACGTGTTCAGAGTAAACTCAGTTTCTGCTTCACAAGGATCAAAGCGAAGCATGCTATTGTTACTTTCAAGATAGAAAAGGCGGTTTACAAATTTGGTGCTGTGCCATGGTACCTCAACAGTGGTTAGCTCGCCTTTCTGTAAGTTGGAATACAACTTTCCCACGTGTGACTGATGGTTCGCTTCAGTCATTTTTACGCGAAGAAGATACCATCCTTTCGCAAAGGTTCGTGAAGGTATGCGGCGAGCAGGATGAATAATAAACTGTGGATCATCGCCGATTGACAACCAGCTAGAGCCGTTACTTTCGGTCGTGGTTTCGTTCAACTGGTGGTGAGGGACAATGATTAACTTTTTGGCTAGCCGATATGCTAATCGTTTCAGATTAGATGGCTTTAGTACTTTTGATAACAAAATGCGTAAACACCCTATTCCTATGCAATGCTAAACTGCTTTCCTTAATATTGCATGGTTCAGCAACTGAGCATGCAAACCAGCTATTGCCCCTAATAATATCCTATTTCAAACAGTGGCAACACAGGATATTCGTCATTTTAACTTCTAGAGAGTGCCTTAGATAAGAAAAAAGCACCTTACGGTGCTTTTTTGAAATATTATTCTGATTTATTTGGCAACGCGCCCATATCTATCAGAAAAACGCACAATATCGTCTTCACCAAGATATGCACCTGACTGCACTTCAATAAGCTCTAGAGGGATCTTTCCAGGGTTTTCTAACGCATGAACCGCACCAATAGGAATGTAGACCGACTCGTTTTCTGTAACTAGCTGAGTTTCTTCATTGATGGTTACGTTTGCACTGCCCGATACTACAATCCAGTGTTCAGCGCGGTGGTGATGCATTTGAACAGATAGTTTCTCACCAGGCTTAACCGTAATGCGTTTAACTTGGAAACGCGCACCGCTGTCGATAGAGTCATAGCTTCCCCATGGACGGAATACTTCACGATGGAACTCAAACTCTGGACGATGCTCTGCTTTAAGTTTGTTCACTACAGTTTTAATGCTTTGTGCATCGTCTTTGTTAGCCACCATTACAGCATCTTTGGTTTCTACTACAATAACGTCTTCTAGCCCAATTACAGATACCAGGCGCTGCTCAGCATTTACATAACTGTTCTTGGTATTTTCTAGGATTGTATCGCCTACAGTAGCGTTGCCGTTTTCATCTTTCTCTGCAGTTTCCCACAGTGAAGACCAGCTACCTACATCGCTCCAACCTGCGTCTAATGGAACCATGGCAGCGCTATCCGTTTTTTCCATTACCGCGTAATCGATTGAATCGTCTGGACAAGTCGCAAATATGTCGTGGTCAACACGGATGAAATCTAAATCTGGTGTTTCTGTATCGATAGCACTCTTACACACGTCTAGCATTTCAGGGTTATATTTCTTTAGCTCTTCCAAATAACGGCTTGCTTTAAACATAAACATGCCGCTATTCCAGTAGTAACTGCCAGAATCTACATACTCTTTTGCGGTTTCCAAAGCAGGCTTTTCTACAAACTGTGCTACTTCAAAACCTTCGCCCATTTGCTCTCCAGCTTTGATGTAACCATATCCTGTGTGCGGCTGATCTGGAACAATACCGAAGGTGACGAGTTTACCCTGCTCTGCAAGCTTTTCGGCTTTAGCAATAGCAGTGTGGAATGCTTGGTTGTCTTTGATAAGGTGATCTGCAGCTAGGACAAGGAGAACAGGGTCTTCGCCATTAATGGTGGCGTGTAGTGCAGCGAGTGCTATTGCCGGAGCTGTATTGCGACCAACAGGCTCTAAAAGAATTCCGCCATGCTGTATATCCTTTTGACGAAGCTGTTCTGCAACCAAAAAGCGATGTGCATCATTACAAATAAAAATTGGATTCTGTGCTGGCGTGCCTTTTAAGCGAGTTATTGTGTCTTGAAGCATAGTGCTGTCGGACGTAAGAGACAAAAACTGCTTTGGAAGCGCTGCACGAGACTTTGGCCATAAACGACTACCTGAGCCGCCAGCTAATACTACTGGTTTCATTTGTAATATCCTTGATGTGTGGGTTCTGTGCCCACGTCCTGTTATTTATATATTCTCTGTTTAGTATACAAAGGTTTGTATTACGATTAAATGGCAAAGTTATGTTGTATTACAACTGAAGCATTAATAACTAGTACTTTCAAGCGCTCGGTTTGTGCTATTAAGAGTAATCACTAGCCATTGAGGTTTGGGGGGACAGAGCTATGACTTTAACAGCACTATTCACGCGCTTTGACTTACAGTCCCATTCAACAAGCCCAAAACCTGCTCATCACTGGACTGAGCCTGGGCCCGAACAGAAATGCTCGCTTGTTCAACTATTTGCGCCTGTGTGGATTGAGCAGTTTCTTCAGCAAAATCAGTATCGAGGATTTGAGAACGGGCCGCCATTAAGCCTTCGTGCATACGGTCATTTAGTTTGAGCGCTGACTCCATTTGATTCATTTTTGCGCCATAAAACGCTCGGCTTTCGCTTACATACTCTAATGCATCATCAATTTGCTGTAACGCCGCTTCTGCATTTTCAAAAGTAAGCACATCGCTTTCCACCATATTTAGATCAGATAAACCCACTGGCGTTTTAGTTAAGTTTATAAAGTCTGTTCCATCGCTTAACGAGTTAGTAGCAGTAATATCCACAGGACCCGCTTCAAAACTGTTTCCACCGCTTCCGGCAGCACCTAACATATCCCAATCTACTGTGGCATCAAATACACCTCGCCCCACTACTGCGATAATGAGCGGCGCGCTAGTGTTATCAATGGTTAAACTTTCTGTTGTTACGCCTGGGTGTTGGTCACCTGAGAAGGTGAATGTTGTTCCGTTAATCGTACCAGAACCATTTGTAATCAATGAACTACCATCGTAGCTTGCTGTGGGTGCATACCCTTCTTCAGGTAAGAATAGAAAACGTTTGACGTCACTCGTTGAATTTACGTTATTATTGCTCCACACATTATCAGATAGTGGGGTGCCAACTAGGTGCCTACCACTTGTTGTGAATACCTGCAGATCATCGTCTGCTGAAAAGCTATCAATACCTATGGATATATTTGTTGAACCAGCGGGAATATACGCTATCGAGCGTAAGCCACTGCTCAATCTCGTTGTATTGCCCTTTACGAAGGTATCGCCTATTGAAGGTACGTTATCAGACAATAAGTCGTTATCACCTAGCAAAGGCAATCGGTTAAACGCTTCGGTATTGTAGGCTATTCCATTGAGTGCGTTTTTTAATTGCTGAAATTCTCTATCTAGTGCACGCCTATCTGAATCAGTATTAATGCCGTTTTGTGACTGCATGGCTAATTGCCGCATACGCTGTAATATATCGGCAGATTCTTGCAGCCCGCCTTCCGCTATTTGTGCATAACTAATGCCGTCGTTTAAGTTTCTTCGCAACTGGTTTTTCGCCAAAGATTCCGACGTTAACCGGTTTGATATCTGTAAACCTGCACTGTCATCTGCAGCACTATTTATTCTAAGCCCTGAACTTAGCCGTTCATACGCTGTAGACAGTGTTTTACTGAACACAGGGTTTGAAGATAGCGACTGCGTAAATGATGAAACGGTTAACATAAACTTCCTTGCTATGAAAAACTTAGACTCATGAATTACGACAGCTTCGCAGTGAACGGTATTTGCAATGCGCGGTTTGAATACTTACTTGAAGCTTTTTGCAAACAACAAGCCAAAGTGATGAATAGATGTTTAAAAAGTAGATTTAATTGCTTGGTACAAAAACAATGGAGTCAGAGTTGTGACTCTGACCCCATTATTCTTTGGGCACAAAAAAAGGGGCCTGAGTTTTCACTCAGGCCCCTTTTTCTAATCGAGTATTAATTACTCTTCAGTTGCTTCTACTGCTTCTTCTTCAGCTTCTACAACTGGACGGTCAACTAGCTCAACATATGCCATTGGGGCATTGTCGCCAGCACGGAAACCGCATTTAAGAATGCGAGTGTAACCGCCTGGGCGAGCTTCGTAACGAGGACCAAGCTCGTTGAATAGTTTACCTACAACCTCTTTGTCACCAGTGCGGGCAAAAGCTAGACGGCGGTTTGCAACGCTGTCTTCTTTAGCCATAGTGATTAGAGGCTCGATTACGCGACGTAATTCTTTCGCTTTTGGTAACGTAGTTTTGATCACTTCGTGCTTGACCAAAGAACCGGCCATGTTTTTGAACATAGCTTGACGATGGCTGCTGTTGCGATTCAACTGACGACCACTCTTACGATGGCGCATAGTTTTATCCTTCTCTACAAATCAGTTTGATAAAAACCTGATTAATCTTTTTCAGCGATGCTCTCTGGCGGCCAGTTTTCTAGGCGCATACCTAGAGAAAGACCACGAGATGCTAGAACATCTTTGATTTCAGTTAGCGATTTCTTACCAAGGTTTGGCGTTTTAAGTAGCTCAACCTCAGTGCGCTGTACCAGGTCACCAATGTACTGGATAGCTTCTGCTTTCAAACAGTTTGCAGAACGTACTGTTAGCTCTAGGTCATCTACTGGACGAAGCAGAATCGGATCGAATTCTGGCTTCTCTTCTTTCGCTTCTGGCTCAGATACATCACGTAGGTCTACGAATGCATCTAGCTGTTCAGCTAGGATAGTAGCAGAACGGCGGATCGCTTCTTCAGGATCCAAAGTACCGTTCGTCTCCATGTCGATGATTAGTTTGTCTAGGTCTGTGCGTTGTTCAACACGAGCAGACTCTACACTGTAAGCAATACGTTCAACTGGGCTGTATGAAGCGTCTACTAACAAACGACCAATTGGACGATCATCTTCTTCAGAGGAGCGACGGGTAGAAGCTGGTACATAACCACGGCCCATTTCTACTTTAATGCGCATGCTGATTTCAGCTTCGCCAGTTAAAGTACAAATTACATGCTCAGGGTTTGCAATTTCTACGTCGCCATCATGCTGAATATCACCAGCAACAACAGGGCCAGCGCCAGATTTCACTAGAGTTAGGGTTGCCTCAGTTTTACCTTCAAGGCGAACCGCTAAACCTTTAAGGTTTAGCAAAATCTCGATTACGTCTTCCTGAACACCTTCTTTGGTGCTGTACTCGTGAAGAACGCCGTCAATTTCTACCTCGGTAACTGCACATCCTGGCATAGATGACAGTAAAATACGACGTAGGGCGTTACCTAGAGTGTGGCCAAAGCCGCGCTCTAGTGGTTCCAAAGTTACTTTGGCACGAGTAGGAGAAACGTTTTCGATCTCAACTAATCTCGGTTTTAGGAATTCAGTCACAGAACCCACAATGCTTCCTCTTTAGTTAGCTTTACTTAGAGTAAAGTTCGACGATCAACTGTTCGTTAATTTCCGCAGACAGGTCAGTTCTTTCAGGAACGCGCTTGAAAGTGCCTTCCATTTTGCTGCTGTCTACTTCAATCCAGGTTGGCTTCTCACGTTGGTCAGCCAGTTCCAAAGCAGCAACGATACGCGCTTGCTTTTTAGCCTTTTCACGAACAGAAACCACGTCTTCGGCAGAAACGTTAAACGATGGGATGTTCACAACTTGACCATTTACCATGATCGCCTTGTGGCTAACTAGCTGACGTGCTTCAGCACGAGTGCTAGCGAAACCCATACGGTAAACTACGTTATCAAGACGCTGTTCTAAAAGCTGTAGCAAGTTTTCACCTGTGTTGCCTTTTAGACGTGCAGCTTCTTTATAGTAGTTGCGGAATTGTTTTTCCAGAACGCCGTACATACGACGAACTTTTTGTTTTTCACGCAGCTGAACACCGTAGTCAGACAGACGGCCACGACGGGCACCGTGCTGACCAGGCGCTGTATCGATTTTACATTTAGAATCGATTGCGCGAACGCCGCTTTTTAGGAACAGGTCAGTTCCTTCGCGACGGCTAAGTTTGAGTTTAGGACCCAAATATCTTGCCATGATCTTTCTCCAACTGTCCGTCGATTAAACGCGACGTTTTTTCGGTGGACGACAACCGTTGTGAGGAATAGGGGTCACATCGGTAATGTTTGTGATCTTATAACCTGTAGCGTTAAGAGCACGGATCGCAGACTCACGGCCTGGACCTGGACCTTTAACGAATACTTCAAGGTTCTTAAGACCGTATTCTTGTGCAGCAACACCTGCACGCTCAGCAGCTACCTGTGCAGCAAATGGGGTAGATTTACGTGAACCACGGAAACCAGAACCACCAGATGTCGCCCATGCTAGTGCATTGCCTGAACGGTCTGTAATAGTCACAATTGTGTTGTTGAAAGACGCATGGATATGAGCCATACCGTCTGCAACCTGACGTTTAGCGCGCTTACGCGTGCTACGAGCTGGTGCTTTAGCCATAACTTACTCCCCGTTTACTTCTTAATTGGCTTACGAGGACCTTTACGGGTACGCGCATTAGTTTTAGTGCGCTGACCACGTAGAGGCAAGCTACGACGGTGGCGAATACCACGGAAGCAACCCAGGTCCATCAAACGTTTGATGCTCATAGAGACTTCACGGCGTAGATCACCTTCAACGGTGAATTTAGCCACTTCGTCACGAAGCTTATCAATAGTAGCTTCGTCTAGCTCTTTGATTTTTGTATTTTCTGCAACACCAGCACCCGCACAAATGCTTTTCGCACGTGTGGGACCAACGCCATAGATCGCTTGGATAGCGATTACAGCATGCTTGTGCTCAGGAATGTTAATGCCAGCGATACGGGCCATTAACAGCACTCCTCTTGTTTATTTGTCGACGACCTAAAAAGCCCGATAGGATACTTACCCGTCGACTAAATTGCAAATTAAGGTTCAAAATACTTTTAAACAAAACTAGCAGAACCTGACAAGTATAATTCAGGTTCTGCTCACTTAGTCTTGCAAATATTCTGTTCCGCTTTGATTAGCCCTGACGCTGCTTATGCTTTGGGTCAGAACTGCAAATTACACGCACAACACCGTTGCGCTTGATAACTTTACAGTTACGGCAAATCTTTTTTACTGATGCACGAACTTTCATTACATCTTTCCCCTTTCTATCAATATTAAGGGGCTAACTTATCGGCCGTAGCCTTTAAGGTTAGCTTTCTTCAGCACAGACTCATATTGACTAGACATCAAATGTGTCTGTACTTGTGCCATAAAGTCCATGATAACCACCACAATAATTAGAAGCGACGTACCACCGAAGTAGAACGGAACATTCCAAGCGATTAGCATGAATTCAGGCACTAAACAAATAAAGGTTATGTACAGTGCGCCAGCCAGTGTAAGGCGAGTCATTACCTTGTCAATGTATCGTGACGTTTGCTCACCCGGGCGGATGCCTGGGATGAACGCGCCAGACTTCTTCAAGTTATCTGCTGTATCACGCGGGTTGAATACCAACGCCGTGTAGAAGAAGCAGAAGAAGATAATCGCAGCTGCGTATAACATCACGTACAGCGGTTGACCAGGAGATAGCATAAGCGCTACATCTTGCAACCACGCTGTTGATTCATTCTGTCCGAACCATCCTGCGATGGTACCCGGGAACAGAATAATGCTAGAAGCAAAGATTGGTGGAATTACACCAGCAATGTTGACTTTTAGCGGTAAATGGGTGCTTTGCGCAGCAAAAACCTGACGGCCTTGCTGACGTTTTGCGTAGTTTACCACAATTCTGCGCTGTCCGCGCTCTACAAATACAACTAGATATGTAAGAGCAATAACAATTGCGCCAATCAACAGTAGGAACAACAAGTTAATGTCGCCCTGCCTTGCTTGTTCCGCAGTCTGACCTATCGCTGTTGGCAGACCGGCAACAATACCAGCAAAAATCAATATAGAGATACCGTTACCAATACCTCGTTCGGTAATTTGCTCACCTAACCACATAAGGAACATAGTTCCTGTGACTAGACTCACCACTGCCGTAAAGTAGAATCCGAAGCCAGGGTTTATCACCAATCCATTAATCAGGTTAGGCAAACCAGTCGAAATTCCAATAGATTGGAAGATAGCCAATACAAGCGTTAGATAACGCGTGTACTGACTAATTTTACGACGGCCTGCTTCGCCTTCTTTTTTAAGCTCCACCATCGGTGGGTGAACCACCGAGAGCAACTGCATGATAATGGATGCAGTAATGTATGGCATAATGCCCAAAGCCAGAACGGATGCACGCTCAAGCGCACCACCAGAGAACATGTTAAACATTTCTACAATGGTGCCTTTTTGTTGCTCGAACAAGTCAGCAAGTACCGCTGGATCGATGCCAGGGATAGGAACATAAGAACCTAGTCTGAATACAACAATCGCACCAAGTACGAACAACAATCTTGCCTTAAGCTCACTCAAGCCGCTTTTAGCGCCTGAATCCAATCCTGGTTTAGCCATCTAGCTTATTCCTCTACTTTACCGCCAGCAGCTTCAATCGCTTCTTTAGCGCCTTTAGTAACCTTTAACCCGCTTACTGTAACAGCGCGTGAAACTTCACCGCTCTTTACAACTTTAACGAACTGGATTTCTTTCTTAACAAGTCCAGCTGCTTTTAAAGTCTCAAGAGACGCAGTATCACCATCAACCTTCGCGATTTCAGCAAGAGTTACTTGATCAGTAACAAAGCTCTTGCGTGAAGTGAAACCGAACTTCGGAAGACGACGCTGGATAGGCATCTGACCACCTTCGAATCCTGGCTTTACACGGCCACCTGAACGGCTTTTTTGACCTTTGTGACCTACGCCACCTGTTTTACCAAGACCTGAGCCGATACCACGACCAGAACGCTTACCAGTAGGCTTTGAACCTTCGGCTGGAGAAATTGTATTTAAACGCATGTCTTACTCCTCCACTATCTCAACCATGTAATATACACGGTTGATCATGCCACGAACGGCTGGGGTATCTTCCAGTTCACGAACATGGTTGATTTTACGAAGGCCTAAACCTTTAAGCGTAGCTTTGTGCTTTGGCAAGCGGCCAATTGCACTTTTAGTTTGCTTTACTTTAATCGTTGCCATGTCTGATTACCCCAAAATTTCTTCTACAGACAATCCACGCTTCGCAGCAACTTTCGCCGGGCTATTCATTTCTGTTAGCGCGTTGATTGTTGCACGTACAACGTTGATTGGGTTTGTAGAGCCGTAACATTTTGAAAGTACGTTTTGTACACCAGCTACTTCAAGTACTGCACGCATCGCACCACCGGCAATAATACCGGTACCTTCAGATGCTGGCTGCATGTAAACTTTAGAGCCAGAGTGACGACCTTTAATCGGGTGCTGTAACGTGTGACCGTTAAGGTCTACGTCAACCATGTTGCGACGTGCCTTTTCCATTGCTTTTTGGATTGCAGCAGGAACTTCACGTGCCTTACCGTAACCAAAACCAACGCGACCGTTACCGTCACCCACTACTGTCAATGCAGTGAAACTAAAGATACGACCACCTTTAACCACTTTAGAAACGCGGTTTACAGCGATCAATTTCTCTAGAAATTCACCATTTTGAACGTCTTGTTTAGCCATTATAAACTCCTAGAACTGAAGACCAGCTTCGCGAGCTGCATCAGCTAATGCTTTAACGCGACCGTGGTATTGGAAACCACTACGATCGAAAGCCACTGTTTTAATGCCTTTCTCAAGCGCGCGCTCTGCGATTGCTTTACCGACTACCGTCGCTGCTTCAGCGTTACCTGTAGACTTAAGATCTTTTGCAAGATCTTTCTCAACAGTTGAAGCCGCTGCCAACACTTCAGAACCGCAAGGAGCGATTAACTGAGCGTAGATGTGGCGAGGTGTACGGTTAACTACCAAGCGATGCGCGGCCAGTTCACGAATTTTTGCTCGTGCGCGAGTAGCGCGACGAATGCGAGCTGTTTTCTTATCCATCGTATCACCCACCTACTTTTTCTTAGCTTCTTTACGACGTACGTGTTCGTCAGCGTAACGTACACCTTTACCTTTGTAAGGCTCTGGTGGACGGTAACCACGAATGTTCGCCGCAACCTGACCAACCACCTGCTTATCGGCGCCTTTAACGACGATTTCAGTTTGGCTAGGAGTTTCAACCGTAATGCCTTCAGGCATTTCGTATACTACAGGGTGAGAGAAACCTAGTGTAAGGTTTAGCTTGGCACCTTGTGCTTGTGCACGGTAACCAACACCTAACAATGTAAGTTTTTTCTCGAAACCTTCTGAAACACCTTGAACCATTGCGTTTAGGATAGAGCGAGCAGTACCTGCTTGTGCCCAGCTGTCAGCGAAACCTTCACGTGGAAGTGCTTTAAGTTGGTTCTCTTCCTGTGCAACTTCTACAGCGTCGTTGAAAACGCGGGTCAAAGTGCCTTTACTACCTTTAACAGTAACTTCTTGACCAGAGATAGAAACTTCTACACCTGATACAACGTCTACTGGGGCTTTTGCTATACGTGACATTTCAACTCCTCCGTTATGCTACATAACCGATGATCTCACCGCCCATGCCAGCGTTACGCGCTGCACGGTCAGTCATCACACCTTTAGAAGTCGACACGATAGCTACGCCTAAACCACCCATAACTTTTGGAAGCTCATCTTTTTTCTTATAGATGCGCAGACCAGGACGGCTTACACGTTCGATAGTGTCAATTACTTGCTTGCCTTCGAAGTACTTAAGTGTAACTTCTAAAACAGGCTTAACGTCACCAGAAGCAGCGAAGTCAGTGATATAACCTTCTGCTTTCAATACTTCACAGATTGCAACGCGAAGTTTTGAAGAAGGCATAGTCACAGAAACTTTCTGTGCCATCTGGCCGTTACGGATGCGGGTAAACATATCCGCGATAGGATCTTGCATGCTCATTATCAGCTACTCCTTACCAGCTGGCTTTCTTAAGGCCAGGGACTTCACCGCGCATCGCTGCTTCGCGAAGCTTAATACGGCTAAGACCGAATTTGCGTAGGTAACCATGTGGACGACCAGTTACACGGCAACGGTTACGTTGACGTGAAGAACTAGAGTCACGTGGCAGTTGTTGTAGCTTCAGAACAGCGTCCCAACGCTCTTCTTCAGAAACGTTAACATCGCTGATAATCGCTTTAAGTGCGGCGCGCTTCTCAGCATACTTAGCTACTAGCTTAGTACGCTTCGCTTCGCGTGCCTTCATTGATTCTTTTGCCATAACCCTACACCCCTACTTTTTGAATGGGAAGTTAAACGCGTCCAGCAGAGCACGTGCTTCGTCATTAGTATTCGCACTGGTAGTGATAGTAATATCCATACCGCGAACCTTATCCACTTTATCGAAATCGATTTCAGGGAAAATGATTTGCTCACGCACGCCCATGCTGTAGTTACCACGTCCGTCGAATGATTTAGGATTCAAACCACGGAAATCGCGAACACGTGGAATAGCGATTGAAATCAAACGCTCTAGGAATTCCCACATACGCTCGCCGCGTAGGGTTACTTTACAGCCAATCGGATAACCTTCACGGATTTTAAAACCCGCTACTGATTTTCTAGCAACTGTAACAACAGGCTTCTGACCGGCGATAGCCGTCATGTCAGCTTGAGCATTCTCAAGTACCTTTTTGTCAGCAACTGCTTCACCTAAACCCATGTTTAGAGTGATTTTTTCAATCCGAGGGACTTGCATGACGCTTTTGTATCCGAACTGCTTAGCAAGTTCAGCTACTACTGTTTCTTTATAGAAATCATGCAGTTTCGCCATCGTACTCTCCAATATAATTAAACAAGTTCGCCGTTAGACTTGAAGAAACGTACTTTCTTCTCATCTTCGAAACGGAAACCAACGCGATCTGCTTTGCCCGTTGCCGGGTTAACAATCGCAACATTAGAAACGTGAATAGAAGCTTCTTTCTCAACGATGCCACCAGCTACGCCCAGTTGTGGGTTTGGCTTAGTGTGCTTCTTGACAAGATTAACGCCTTCTACAATTACACGGTTATCAGCAATAAGCACTTTAAGGACTTTGCCTTGTTTGCCTTTGTCTTTACCCGCTAATACGACTACTTCATCATCACGACGAATTTTATTAGCCATTATCGTGACTCCTTATAGTACCTCTGGGGCCAATGAGATGATTTTCATGAAGTTTTCACTTCTCAACTCACGGGTAACCGGGCCAAAGATACGCGTACCAATTGGTTGCTTGTTAGCATTAAGCATAACAGCCGCGTTACCGTCAAAACGAATGGTAGAACCATCTGCACGACGAACGCCTTTTCTAGTACGCACCACCACTGCATTCAGTACGTCACCTTTTTTAACTTTACCGCGAGGAATTGCTTCCTTAACAGTAACTTTGATGATGTCACCGATACCTGCATAACGGCGATGCGAGCCACCAAGAACCTTAATACACTGAACCCTGCGAGCGCCGCTGTTGTCTGCAACGTCCAGGTTAGTTTGCATTTGGATCATGTTAGTGCTCCGCTCTTAAATTAAGACTCTCCCGAGTCGTTAGTGCTGCTAAAAACAACTGGATGTCGTTGCTTTTATGTACATACCCCCATAAAAAGGGCGCGAAATAATAACAGAAAACTTTGGGAAGTGATAGCGGTAAATTGAATTATTTTTAAACTATGTGAGCAATAAAAAAGCCCCGACTAAAAGCCGGGGCTGATAACCACGTCATAGGTTATCAAGCAGGATCTTTTAGCGCAGAAACCTTGTTTTCAAACTGCTTACTTAAGTGCCGAAAAACACATTCTTTTAAACGGCTTACACCAACAGGTTTAGATATGAAGTCGTCCATGCCAGATTTCAAGCATTTTTCTTTATCGCCAGTTAAGACATTAGCGGTCAACGCTATTATCGGTACTTTAGCGGCCTCGTGATGTAAATTCCGTATATGCTGAGTTGCTTCTAATCCATCCATAATCGGCATGTGGCAATCCATGAGTATAATGTCGTATGGTTTCTTTTCCGCAATAGAACGCTCCACTTTTTTTAACGCTTCTTTGCCATTAACAGCCAAGTCACTCTCGAGACCTATTTCGCGTAGCTGTTCCTTTATCACCAGCTGGTTAATTTCGTTATCTTCAACTATTAGCGCTTTGACCCTACTCAGCTCTTCCCTACTTGGGGTATAAACGAAATCTCGGCCAAACGTTTTATTTGCCACTACGTTTGCATCGTCTAACGTTAATGTTGCAGCAAAGCGCGCACCAATGCCTAGTTCACTGCTGACTTCAATTTTACCGTTGTAATGCTCAACAATTTGTTTCACGATTGATAACCCTAAACCAGTTCCACCAAAACGCCGCATTGTTGAGCTTTCAGCCTGTATGAAGGGCGTGAAAATTATTTTCTGCTGCTGAGCACTGATACCGATTCCCGAATCGGTCACGATAAGCTTTACGCGGTAACGGCCTTTTCCATATCGCGTACATTTTGCCTCAAGTGTAACGCTCCCCTCTTCGGTAAATTTAAATGCATTGTTGAGAAGATTGATGAGGATCTGACTAACTCTTAGTTTGTCAACAAGAAAGGAAAAACCCTCCACTGCAGCTATATTTACGCTAAACTCCAACCCCTTTTCGTTAGCAAGCCTAGAAAACATTGGGAGTTGCTCTTCAATCGTCTCGGTAAGGCTAGTGGGCGCTTCATCAAACGAAACGTCTCCTGAACCGAATTTAGAATAATCTAAAATCCCGTCCACAATGTTAAGTAAGGCGTCTGCGCTTTGCGATGCGATAGACGCCAACTCAAACTGCTTTGTATTAAGAGGAGTAGCTGTGAGCGCTTCTAGCATTCCCTGTAAGCCGTGAATGGGCGTTCGAATTTCATGGCTCATGTTAGCTAGAAACTCACCTCGCGCTTTAAGAGCGCTTTCTGCTAGTTCACTTTTATGGCGGAGTACTGCTTTGTCTATTTGCATTTGCGTGATATCAACAGTAGCGCCGATCACTTTTACACAACGTCCATTTTCCATTATTGGGTGGGCTCTACTTTCGAGCCATCTCGGCTCTCCGGCGTCGGTTTTCACTTCAACCTCGTAAGCAAAGTCTTGACCTGTTTTTATCATTTTCTGAAACTGATTAACGTAATTTTTTCTCTGTTCTTCACTTACAATAAAATTTACGATTTCCTCTGGCTTCAATACGCGTTCGCTGTGTACATGCAGCATTCGTTTTAACGCACCTGACCACACTACCGAACCGCTATCTACATTCAGTTCCCAAGTACCCACACCAGCTAAATTTGTAATTTGATTAAGTAAAGAGTTTCGCTCTTCTAGAACAACTTTTTGCGCATTCAAATTATTGAGTGCTTGCTGACGCTCCAGTTCGTTACCAATCCATGAGGCTAGAAGTAGGAGGTAATCGGTTTCTAGTGAGCTAAATACCTCTTCTCTTGGAGAGAGCGAAGAAAAGTTAACCGTGCCATAAAACTCGCCAAACACGTATATAGGAGCAGCGAGATAGCTTTTCAGCGTATATTTTTCAAAACACGGGTGGGAAGCGCCAGGTTGGATATCGATGTTATGGTACGAAACCACTGAGCCAGCACTTGCCACATCGGCACAATAGGTATCGCAGAGGGAAAACTTAGCGTCTTCAGATATGTTATTGCCCGGCGTAACCACACTTTGAACGCTGTACTGGTCACCTCGAATATTACTTACAATCCCTGTTTCTAAGCGAAGAATCTCTGTGCCGATACGCAGTAAGTTCTCTAATTTTTCATCTAACAACATAGCCCTGTCGTTAGATATTGTTTGTAGGTCTTGAATAATACTCATGAGGATTGTCGCCCTCCCGGACTGCAAAATAAAAAGGCCAATATTGTTGACTTTGACCTTCTAAATTTATGAGATATTTCAAGAGATGAAAGTTTTAGCCCTCATCAATTAGTATAATAAACATACTAACCTATTAATAAAGCACGTTAATTTCATAACCTGTTGGTGTTTCTGCTGGCTCTACCGTCACGATATAGTTTTCTTCTTCAGTGAAACCAAACAAGGCAGTTCTATCAAGAAGTACCTGCTCCTCGTTATCGTCCTCATACACCGCTATCACTTCGTAATAATCTGAAGGCAGCACTTTGCTGGTGTTTTCTGCAAACTCCAGGTTCTGCACATCGTATTCTGCAGTATCAATGGTTTCGTCGTTTCTTACTAAGTAGAAATCTACGTCATCAAAATCGCTGACTAGGTTTATAAAATTAACGGTTTTATCGTAAGCCTGAGGCAAGCCACTTTCTACAAAGGTTGCGGCACCTAATTGGTTGTTAGTGTTGTAAATAAGAATAGCTTTACTCTCACCCTGGTTAAGAGTAATCAACTTATTGCTAAGCGTTGTAACTGTGCCTGAAGGGTCAGTAACCGTAACGCGGTAGTCGCCATAACGGATGGTGCTAAATTCCGATAGTTCACCTGCAGCAAGCGAAAAGCTCACGTCTTCTTCATCAGTATTGCCACCAAACGTAACCTGCAGTTCAGCATCTAAGTTGGTTGAATTATAAATACGATATTGTGAATCAGCTTCAACGTCGGTTAACGCTGTTACTGTTGAAGAGTTTAGCAGTGTGTCAACCACAAGCCCTTCTTGAATAGCACCACTTACATCACGAAGGGTCATTAGATACTCAGTTTCATAAACGAAATCCAGCGTTTGTGATTCGAATACCACGTCATCGCTACCAGGCTCTGTAAGATAAAGCGTATACTCTCCTTCGTCGAAGTAATCGCTGTCGTCATCAGCATCCCAGTAGTCTAGCTCAATCATATCGCCAGTTGTTACCGTTCCAAGGAAGTTAGCGGCTTCGAAAGGGTCACCTGATTCGCTCATATAAAAATCATACGATGAATCATCTGCGGCCACAGAGAGCGAAAATAGGCGAAAATGGTCCTCCAGTGTTTCACGTTCATACGAGTACGTAGTAAAAGTTGGGTTGCTAAAATCTCCACTCATAACAATGATGGTTTTATAGCCGTTTTTTAAATTTACTGTAATTTCGTCGATATAAACTTCTTGGTCATCAGAATCGGTACGAATGAACTCCAGTTCGTATTCGTCTTCATCCATAGAATACATGGATGTTGCGTCACCAAACTGAGCTGAACCAAAGCTATCTCCATCAACCTCTCGCATTTCTACATTCGCGCCGTTAGGAGAAGCGTTATAAAACTGTATGTACGCATAAGAGTAATCTGAGCTGCTGCTGTCTGAGCCTCCACATGCGGTAAGCCCTAGTAGCGCCACAAGCCCCATTGCCGCTGCACGGAGCCAAGTTCCATGGCGCAAAGAGTGAGAAGTCAATTGCATAAATTGTATGTCCTTTGAAGTTGTTCTTTATTGGTTTAAGACTGTGTTAACGCAAGCAAGCACACGTAACAGCGCTTATATTCGCTCGCACAATACAGCGATATGGCTATCTGAGAAGACGTTAGTTCAGGGCTTTACGCTATCTTTGCAAAGCTGACTTTTCTTTATAGAAGTTGACATTTCGCTGTGGTAAATCCTGACTCTAAAAACGCAGAACAACCTGTATAGTTGAACGATTGATGCGGTAATAGGCATAAAAAAAGCCTGCTGAGAAGCAGGCCTTAAACGTGTCGTTGGGAGACGGTGTTATTTATTCATACGAGTAAGATAGCGTTACACCGCTGTATGAAGAATACGCGCGAATACCGATGTGCCATGTACCTGATGCTGGCGCATCAAAAGTACATACTTCACTGTTACCGTTTTGATAAGGGCGGCAATCGTAGCTATTGGTTTCTGGCTGTGAACCGAACTTCACATAAAGGTCAGCGTCGCCTGAGCCACCGGAGGTACGAATCGTCATTTGCGTTACGCCTTCTGGAATAGTCCAGGTGTAGCGGTCCCAGTTTCTGCGCGTACCTGAAAGGCCTGTAAGCTGACCTGATACTGGTTCTACGCCCGGCTCAGAACCGCCACCGCCACCAGTACCGCCACCGTTACAACCGTTGGTGTTAAGGTAGTTGTAGGCATCAGCTAGCTGCATTAAGCCATAACCGTAGAAGTTATCGCGACCCGCGCTGCCTTTATCTTCAGCCGTTGCGTTAAGTGCACTACGAATTTGGTTGTTTGAACACTGCGGGAAGTAACTCCATACTAGTGCTGCACCACCAGCTACGTGTGGCGTAGCCATAGACGTACCACTTAGCGCTGCGTAAGTATTCGTCGGATAAGTAGACTGTACTGCACTACCTGGTGCAGCTATCTCAACCTGATCGTTATATTGGCTGTAGCTTGCACGGTTTTCATTTGAGTCTACCGCTGCAACCGACATTACTGCATCGTAAGAAGCAGGATAAGACTTTGCACTGTTACCATCGTTACCCGCAGCAGCTACCAATAACATTCCAGCATCAGTGAAGCTTTGCATAGCATTACGTTCGGTATTAGATGAACTGCCGCCACCTAAGCTCATGTTTACTACATTTGAACCTGCATCCTGACACTGAGTGATCGCACCGATTAAGTCAGACGCATAAGTCCATTGGCCATTGTCGTTAAAGATCTTAACGATATGCATATCTACACCTGGATATACACCTACCACACCTTCATTATTATCGTATGCCGCAATGGTACCCGCTACGTGAGTGCCGTGACCGTTGCCGTCGTTATACCAGTTACCAACGGCACTGTTGTTTGCTTGCCCCGTAACACCATCGTTTGTACCAGGCAAATCTGGGTGGCCTAGGTTATAACCCGTATCAATGATACATACCTTACGAGCTGTAGTATCTGACTGACCAAACTGATTCGCTTGGACCATGGTGTAGCCGTATGGCGTAGTTTGCGCCATTGGCTTACGACGAACGTCCACTTCGATGCTTTCTATATTAGGGTTTTTACGAAGCTTATTGAGTGCAGACTTGCTCATGGTAGCCGCTACCATTTTATGCTTCTTAAGCTCTTTCTTAATCAAGCCACCTGCTTTTCTTACTTCAGATTTAGCTGAAGCAATGCTGAAAGGCTTTTTGTTTTTCAGTTTAGTCTTGGCCTTTGACTTGGCTTTGCTACTGCTAAGCGTATCACTTGAACTGGCCACCTCTAGAGTTTCACTTATCATTTCGTCTTTAAACTTAATGATATAGCGCTCTTGATCTACCGTTACAAGGCGGTCAACAGTGAGCTTTTTGCCTAGCGCTTGTTTTAGGGTTTGAGGCTTTTCCTTAACTTTTACCAGACCTTCGCCTGCTGCCATTGCAGAATTACCCATTAAGCCAAGTGATACAGCTAAAGCAGCTGCTGTTAGACATGTGTGTTTCTTATTTAATTTTGAGTTCAAAATTTATTTCCTGTTTTATCTGTCTTATTAACTTCAGCACTGTTTTTGTCCGTGCTTTTGAAGCTGTTTGTTATTAAATGACATACAGGTATAACCATTACCTCATACGAAAAGCTCATCCATGACAACCGACGCAACTGCGTTGCAACGACCTACCCGTTTGTCAGGTATGTAAATAACCAGCAACATGCAGGTTAGTTACAGAGCTCATATTAGGCGGCTAATCAATTAGTTAAGTATATTGCATTAACCCTGGTAAGTATTTTTTATACCATTAAAAATACTTTTAAAAACACCAAACATTATGAGAAGCACGCCAAATGCGTTCTACGAGCCAATTCATATTAGGAATAAAATTTCATAATTAACATTTATCTTACGAACTCAAATGTAACAAAATATTAAAATAGTTATAAATTTTGCTTGCATACAAAAAAGCGCGTGTTCCTCTCGGAGCACACGCTTTTTTTCAAATATGTTATTGTATTGGTTGCCAAAAACTTACTAATACAGGCTACAGCTCTTTACAAACTGCGCTGCCTTACAATCTCGTACAAACATACACCTGTAGCAACCGAAACGTTCAAGCTTGTTACACTACCTGCCATAGGAAGCTTTACCAACTCGTCACAGGTTTCTTTGGTAAGCCTGCGCATGCCTTTGCCTTCAGCCCCCATTACCAGTGCAGTTGGACCTTTTAAGTCAACATCGTAAAGAGTTTTATCGGTTTCACCGGCTGTGCCTACAATCCATAGCCCTTTGTCTTGAAGATGCTTCAAGGTTCTAGCAAGGTTGGTAATTTGAATTAGCGGCATAACTTCAGCTGCGCCACAAGCCACTTTCCTTACCGTGCCGTTTAAACTTGCTGACTTATCTTTAGGAACAACGACAGCATGCACACCCGCACCATCAGCCGTACGTAAGCACGCGCCTAAGTTATGCGGGTCAGTAATACCGTCTAATACCAAGATTAGCGGCTGCGACTCTCGCTCAAGTATTTTATCAAGGTCAGCTTCATCCAACACGCGAGCAGGTTTCGCTCTCGCAACTATCCCTTGATGCTGTTCGCCGTTCACTTTATCGTCTAACGCTTTACGTTGACTGAACTGAACCGAAATTCCAAAACGACGAGCCTGGTTAACAATGTTGGTTAAGCGCTCATCGTTACGCCCTTTTAAAACCCACACTTCCATTACACGCTCGGGCTCTTTTTCAAGTACCGACTGCATGGCATGTAAACCGTATAACCATTCTTGCTGCGCCATTTAACGCTTACCTCTTTTATTCAATGACAGTGTTTTGCCGCTGCTGCCGCCTTTTGCGCTGCCGCGACTTGACGATTTTCCACCGCTACGACTAGACGAGTTTGAGCCGCCTTTGCCTTTGCTCCCCTTCTTGTCAGAACGAGCGTCTTTACCAGAGCGGGGCTTGTTATCAAAACGAGCAGGTTTGTCTGAAGCCTTTTTAGCTGTCTTCACTTTTACCTTCTTACCTTTTGTGGAGCGCAGCATAGACTTATCGAGTAATAAATCAATCTTTCTTTCATCAAGATTTACCGCCGCAACGGTTACTTCAACCGTATCACCCAGTCTAAACTGGCGATGGCCCGACTCACCGACTAGCGCTTGTTTAACATCATCATAGTGATAATAGTCATCATCAAGCGACGTAATATGAACTAAGCCATCGATGTGATATTCGGTAAGGCGAACGAATAAGCCAAAGTTTGTGACTGAGCTTACTACCCCTTCGAAGGTGTCGCCAACGTGGTCAAGCATGAACTCGCATTTAAGCCAGTCAGCCACATCGCGCGTCGCGTCATCAGCACGGCGCTCTGTCATTGAGCATTGTTCGCCTAATTGTTCAATTTCTTCAACGGTGTAGTTTTTAGCGCCGCTTACCGCTTTTTTACCCTGCTGTTTAGCAATAATGCCTTTCAGTGCACGGTGTACCACTAAGTCAGGGTAACGACGGATAGGTGATGTAAAGTGGGCGTAAGCTTCTAGTGCCAAACCAAAATGCCCTACGTTTTCGCCATCGTAAACCGCTTGCTTCATTGAGCGTAGCAGCATGGTTTGAATAAGCTCTTCGTCTACTCGACCGCGGGTTTTAAGCACTACATCGGTAAACGCAGCTGGCTCGGCATCTTCTACAATGGCATGAGGGATACCAATTTCACTTAAGTAGCTGGTAAAAGCGGTAAGTCTGTCGGCATCTGGCTTATCGTGTACACGATATAACGCTGGCGCTTCGTGCTTTTCTAACATCAACGCCGCACTTACGTTCGCCATGATCATGCATTCTTCAATAAGCTTATGCGCATCATTACGCACTAGCGGCACAATATTTTCAATTTTGCGCTGGGCGTTGAAAACGAACTTCACTTCTTGGGTTTCAAACTCAATGGCCCCGCGTTTGGCACGGGCTTTTTTAAGCGCTCGGTACAAGTCGTGAAGATTACGTAAATGAGGTACATGTGGCTCGTAACGCTGATGAAGCTCTTTGTCGCCTTGAAGAATATTCCACACTTTGGTGTAGGTTAAACGGGCATGTGAATTCATTACCGCTTCGTAAAACTGGAATTCTTCCAGCTTACCATTCGCGCTAATGGTCATTTCACACACCATGCAAAGGCGGTCGACTTCAGGATTTAATGAACACAAGCCGTTTGAAAGGACTTCTGGCAACATAGGAATAACTTGGTCGGGGAAATACACCGAGTTACCGCGCTGCTGTGCTTCATCATCTAGGGCTGAGCCTGTTCTTACATAGTGACTTACGTCTGCTATGGCTACCCATAGTTGCCAGCCACCATCGTCTAGCGGTTCGCAGTATACCGCGTCGTCAAAGTCGCGGGCGTCTTCGCCGTCTATGGTAACAAGGGGAAGCTGGCGCAAGTCGATGCGACCTTCTTTGGCTTCATCTGGCACCTGGTCGGTAAGCTTTTCCACCTGCTTGGTTACGCCGTTTGGCCACTGGTGCGGTATATCGAACGTGCGAAGGGCCATTTCAATTTCCATCCCCGGCGCCATATGCTCGCCAAGTACTTCAACAATCTTACCCACTGGGCTCATTTTACGGCGTGGACGCTGAGTAAGCTCTACTACTACCACCTGGCCCATTCGAGCGCCGTTAGTGCTTTCTGGTGGAATGACAATTTCATGCTGCAAACGGCTGTCGTCTGGCACTACCATGCCAAAGCCCTGCTCAACAAAATAACGCCCGACAATTGGCTCGCTACGCGGCTCAATAACTTGCGTTACAAAGGCTTCTTTTCTGCCGCGACGGTCGGTACCGCTAATTCGCGCTTCCACCACATCATCGTGAAGGAACAAGTTCATTTGCCCTGCACTGATAAATAAGTCACCGCTTTTGTCTTCAGGACGCAAGAAGCCGTAACCATCTCGGTGACCAATAATTCTGCCTTTTATGAGCTCATCACGGTTTTGGAGAATGTATTTTTTCTGCTTGGTAAATTGCACCTGACCTTCGCGCTCCATGGCACGTAGTCGGCGCTGAATACCAATTCGCGCTTCTTCGTCGAAGGCATTCACCAAGTTACAGATATCAAGAAACGACAACGGCTTGTCGTGCTCTTTTAATAAACTCATTAAATATTCGCGGCTGGCTACCGGATTTTCGTACTTCTCTTTCTCGCGCTGATAATGCGGATCATCACTCATGTATTTTAAATTTACCTTTACTTGCTTTGTTCAAAACGTCTTCGTTGGTGGCCTTTCTCTTAAAAGCGCTATGGAAAACATTGAATATGATTTTTTAGACACACAAACCAATTTTGGTTCATGTGGTTATTTGCTGCACAGTATAACAGTATTTACGGCAAAAGATTGTGCGTTATTCGGGTATACAGGATTTGGAAAATTACTTCGCGAGGATCGCAGATAGCACCGCCGTCCAAAGTAACCTTTTTTAGTGTGGGTGCAGATAATAAAGTTTGGTAAGTCCGGCTTATCCAAGTATCACGGCGATGAGCCCGATAGCTGAAATAACAGTTAATAAATTGATTGTAAGCTGGGTTTATTATTTGCTGTCCTATATAAGTCGTAAGCGACTTGATAATGCATCCATGCTTGAGCACTTATCCCACTTACGGCTTCTAGCTTACGTGCGAATTCAATAGTCAAACTTGAATGGCCGTTGACGAATCGCGATAAATGTTTGCATGAGACTTCTAAACGTTGCGCAATCTCTGATTGCTTCAAGGGTGACTTCGACATGCACCTGCGTTTGAATACTTCACCTGGATGAGGTCTTTTAAGATGTTCGGGTCTTGAACCTCGCTCTCCGGTATCGATTAATGCTTTGCCCCGGTCATCTTGAAATTCAATACCTATGTGCATGCTTTGTTTCATGGGTTGTACTCTCTGTAATCAAGGCTGAAACAGTCACCATCGTTAAAATAGCAAGTTACCGCGCCACAAGGTTCGACATTATTCACCGTGATAGTCACATACCAAAGGGCGCTTCCTTCAGGGTTTACTGCTCCGATATCTAGCAAATCTGATACATGTGAGGCAGCATCTAAGTCAAACAGCGCATTCCAGACTTCATGACGATATGCTAACGGCAACCATTCATCGTAATCAGAGAGCCACATTGAAAGTAGCTTTTGATGTAGAAAGCTTACAATTGCCATCCAACTACCCATAAGATTACCACAGAGGTAATTTTGCTTCAAAAAGATGTTCACATATTAGCCAGAATCTAAAAGGTAAACTTCGATCTAAGGTACTGTTATTGATTCAGCTAAACCTGACATCTCTATGTCACAAACACTCAGTATAAAAATGGGTTTTTGTTGCATGAGCGTTCAACAAAACAATGACATCACCAGTTACCTTACAAACTTATAAAGAGCAGGCATATGGATAGAAGAACGTTTATAAAGCTGTCGTCATTCGCAGGTGCGAGCGTGGCAGTGTCTACAGGGCTAGCGGGCTGCACAGTAAGCAATTCAGCAAATAGCCAACCGCAAACTAACGCTACCTTTACCCATGGTGTGGCTAGCGGCGACCCGTTAAAAGACGCCGTGATTATCTGGACGCGCGCCGTCCCGACATCAGATTCAGGCTTAGGTTTAGCAAAAGCCGATATTTTATGGGAGATGGCAAGCGATGCTGATTTTGCTAACGTGGTAAGTAGCGGGATAGTTGAAGCTAAAGCAACGCATGACTTTACCGTAAAGGTAGACGTAACAGGTCTTAGTCCTGCTAACCGTTATTTTTACCGGTTTAAAAGCGCTAACAATACAAGCCCAGTGGGTGAAACCCGCACGCTTCCTGAAGCCGATGTATCAAACGTTACGTTCGGCATATTTTCTTGCTCCAACTACCCTGCTGGCTTTTTCACGCCTTATATGGAAGCAGCGAAAAACGACAACATCGACTATGTATTGCACCTTGGCGACTACATTTATGAGTACGATGGTAAAGGTTATGCGACAGAGCATGCAAAAGAGATTGGCCGAACCTATGCGCCTGATAACGATACCGAGCTTTATACGCTAACCGACTATCGCAATCGCTATGCGCTATATCGCACAGATGAAGGCTTGCTGTCGTTGCATCAAAATAAGCCATTTATTGTTGTGTGGGATGACCATGAAATCACTAACGACACCTACAAGGATGGCGCGGAAAATCACCAAGCGGATGAAGGCGATTTTTACGAGCGTCGTGCAGCGGCCGTTCAAGCCTATTATGAATGGCTACCTATACGCCCACCTTTTGGCACCGAGCGCTTAGAAATTTATCGTCAATTTACCTTTGGTAAACTTCTTGATTTATATATGCTCGACACCCGCGTGCTTGCGCGCGACAAACAGCTTGAGTACGGCGACTATCGCGATGCCAAAACAAAAGCGTTTGACCAAGCTGGCTTTATGAAAGATATCGGTAACCCTAAGCGCGGACTGCTTGGTGAAACCCAACGCAACTGGCTACATTCGTCTATGCAGCAAAGCCAAGCCAAATGGCAGGTATTAGGCCAGCAGCTATTAATTGGCCGCATGCTCTTCCCTGTATCTATTTTTAACGGGGTTGAACGAAAAGATATTCCTGCTCATGTACATAGGCTCGCGAATATCAAACGCAAACAAAAGCAAGGTGGCGCACTTAGCGAACAAGAACTTGCGCTTATCAATACGGTAATGCCCTACAACTTAGACGCATGGGATGGATACCCTGTTGAACGTGAACAGGTTCTGATGCAGCTAAAATCCATCGGCAAACCCGTTATTGCCCTTGCAGGTGATACTCATAATGCATGGCACAATAAGTTAACCTTGAAAGATGGCACAGAAGTAGGCGTTGAGCTTGCTACACCAGGCGTGACATCACCCGGTATGGAACATTATTTAAGTATGGATGATGAAATGGCAGAAACCCTTGCTGATGATCTTCCCCTACTTATTGAAGACTTACAGTACTGTAACCTCCACCAGCGCGGCTTTATGACACTGACCGTCAGCCAAGATAGCGCAAAAGCGACCTGGCACTATGTGGATGCGATTTTGACTAAAGCAGGAAAAGTAGTTAATACGCATAGCTATGAAATAAACGCGTAGTAAATGGAATTTTTTAGATTAAGGCGCTTAACCCAGTTAAGCGCCTTAATTTTTAGGTATTTCTAGAACTCGTAGTAAACACGCACACCGGCAATGCGAGGCATACCACGTACGAAGGTAGGAATGCCTAAACCACCGCCCGTGTTACCTGCATCAATCAAGAACTCTTTATCAAACAGGTTGTTTACGTAAAACTCGTAGGCAAACTTGCTGTTGTCTTGAAGCAGTTTCACCGAAACATCGGTAAGCGAGTAAGTATCCTGAGAAAGGCCAGGATAATTACTGCTTTCAAAGAACACTTCAGACTGGAAGCTGGTAAGCCAGTTAACGTCAATGTCGAAGTTATTCATATTGAATACTTTGTTGATGTTTATCGCGCCGCTAACCTCTGGCGCTAAGCGGAACTTATTGCCGCCGTACTGGAACTCAGAACCATCAGCTGTATTGTCTGCAAATTCAGCATCAAGGAAACCAAGGCTTGCTGTTAGCGTTAGCGTTTCGCTGTAATTATAGGTCGCCATGCCTTCAATACCCGACATGGCCGAGTCGCCTACTGTTACAGTAATAGACTGCAAGGTTTCTGCATCGGTAAAGCTTTGCTGATAATCGCTGTATTCGTAGGTAAAAATAGCTCCGGAGAACAGGAAGTTGGCGCTTTGATACTTAACACCCAAATCGTAGCTGTCTACTATTTCAGGTTTAGTCACATTAACGCCACCCGCGTTTGCATCTACAACCGGTGAACGACGGCCCTTGGCGTAGTTCGCGTATAAATTCCAGTTATTGTTCACATCGTAACTTACCGCGAAGCGTGGCAAAGTATCGTCAAAGTCGCGCTCGGCATCGAAAGTAAAAGCACCGTCTGCGGTGGTAAAGGTATTTCGCGTATAACGGGTTTCATCGATATAGCGTATACCCGCCGTTACATTAATGTTGTCGGTCACGTAATAAGACACTTCAGCAACATAGGATGCAATGTCTAACTCAGCTTCAAAAATAAACGGCCCTTGTGTCAATATAGGCGGCAGCGCAGGGTTAGAAATAGGCGAACCATCTGCATTAAATAGCTGAGATACCAATATTGCGCGCAGCGCTTCTATTTCCTCTAGCGATGCATTGGTCGCTATATTCTGATTAAGCGGAATATTAGAACTAGCCTCTAACTGTGCTTTTACTGCATCGAAAGTACCTCGTATAAATGGGTCTACCATCACATAGTAAGGCAAAATCGATTCATCTTGAGTAATAGATGCGCCAACAAACGCTGCAAGCTTGTCGCCAGAATCATATACCAAACGCATTGACGCACCTTGAAGTGTGGCATCGTTGTCGAAATAAGCATCTTGAATACGCAACGCTGAACCATCAGCATCAAATCCCTCGCTTACTTCTACATCCTTATAGTATGCGTCGGCGTGTAGGCTAAGCATTTGGTTGAAATCATAGTTTACAGTTAAGTCGTAGGCTTGAAGCGTACGCTCAATACCTAGCTCACTGCCCAAGCTGAACTCAGCATCGGTAAAAGGACTAGTATCTCCGCCATTGGGGGCGATAGAGCCAGATTTAAAGGCGATACCCGGCTGGTCGTTATACTCCATGGCCGCACGCGCAATTATTTCAAGCTGCTCGTAATTCGCAAGCCATGTTGCCCGTAGCGCTTGAACCGACACACCCTGCAGATCTTCGCTGTTGCACGATACTTCCTCACCTAAATGGTTATACATGTTGGCATTACCGTAGTAAGAGTCAGCACTACAGGCATTGTTTTCTACAATGCCGTCCATCTCTCGGTAAAGCCCAGCAATACGAAAACTGTGATTGTCGTTAATAGGCTGGTTATACATAAACTCTACTTCTTGGCCTTCTTCTGAGTTATAGCCAACCTGCACTTTGCCTTCCTGTTCAAAGGTAGGAAGATTAGAATGAATACTTACCGCTCCGTTAGCCGCGGCTACGCCAAAAAGTGTTGGCTGCGGGCCTTTTAACACTTCAACGCGGGCGATATCGTAAAGTGCGACACTGGCTACGGTTTTCTTACTGATGTCAAAGCCATCTTGGTATACCGATATACGAGGCGTTGCCGATACCGAAGAAACATCATCGGTGACACCGCGAATATTAAAAGACGGTAGGCTTACCGCCTGTTCCTGAATTTGAACGTTTGGCAATATACGAGAAAGCTCGTCAAGCTCCATAATATTGGTGCGCTCTAAAAACTCGCCGCCTATAACATCCATAGTAACAGGCACATCCATTACGGACTGCTCTCGCATTTGCGCAGTTACTGTAATCTCTTCTATATAGTCAGTTTCGTTTTCTGTGTCGGGCGCTACTTCTTGTGCAATTGAAGCGCTTGATAGAGCAAACGCAATCGTTGTAGCAAGCAAAGAGCGTGAATAAACGGATCTAGGGTACAGAGGACGCATCAAATCATTCCTTTCGTGTGCTTAGTGGGTGTTTTATGTATTTTTATAAGCAGTTCACCGGTAGATTGGCGACATTGCCTACTTTTTAGAATTATCGAAGCACAAGAATGTAGAACGCTTTTGCGAAGGTTCGATGAAGCATAGGTGACAAGTCAAAGGCACTTTTGTGACAGATATATACCATTCGAAAAATCTAAGCCGCGATAAATGGCTATTGCAATATGCCCCTTTGAATCATAGAGCAAACTAAGTAGACTCATTTAACGTAGGACAGAAACAACGTTTAACTAAAAAGCGAAATGGAGACTGCAATGAAAAAATTAATGATGGCTACGGCTATTGGCGCTGCGACCCTATTAAGTGCTTGTAGTGCGGAGCACGGTACTACGCAGTGTACTACTGCACCTGAAGCTGAATGGCAAAACCAAGATGCGTTCCAGGCTCAACTGCTAGCGCAAGGTTACAAAATTAACGAGTTTAAAGTAACAGGCGGCAACTGCTACGAAATCTACGGCTTCGACAAAGAAGAAAACAAAGTAGAAATTTATTTCAACCCAGTTGATGGCAGCATTGTTAAGAAAGAAATGCACTAAGTGTGTTTTAGCAAACGGCTGATAGCTCGCTTGCTTTAATACTTGATAAAAACGCTGCAAACTATTGCAGCGTTTTTGTTTTACCTTAAGAAAGTTATGTAATGTACAGACCTAAAGATACGCCTTCGGACATTTATATTTGGGATTGGGTGGTGCGACTATGCCACTGTGGCCTTGTCGTTACCTTTGTGACCAACTATTTTATTGTGGAGCCAGGTCGCCTTTATCATGAAATAGCCGGCTATATAGCGGTAGCACTTATATCCATACGGGTTAGCTGGGGCTTTTTATCAACCAAATTCGAAGCTAGTAAAAAGGTTGCCACTGAATACGCAAGCTTTTCTAACGTAGCATTACATCAACAGGCCTTCGCTGAACATATACAACACGTAAAACAAAAGAAAATTCCCACTCACCATGGCCACAACCCTTTCGGCTGGCTAATGATAATGGCCGTTATCACGCTACTGCTGGGCTTAGGTATTACCGGTTTTATGATGGAAGAAATAGATGCCATGTTCGGTAATAGTACGCTGGAATGGATTCACAGCATTATGGCCGATGTGCTTTATACATGTGTGCTAGTACACATCGCTGCAGTGTTTGCTGTGCAACATAGGGGAAATATTCAGTTAGTTCGCCCTATGTTTACAGGCTGGCGAAGGCGTTAAGCCCCTTTTCGAGTGAAAATGCACTGAAGCCATAAATGCACAAAGGCTATCGCTATTGCAGAAGCCAGCTCATGCTAACTGCTAGCTTTTTCCTGTTGCTCTGATTGCCTGCTGCCCCTTGTGTTTAAATCTACTCTCGTAATCAATTAGGCGTTTGATACCAATTAGGTACTAATGTCATTTAGCTATCTAAAGGTCGCTTTGCTTCACGCACCGCTTTCGGATGCATTAATTTTTCTAAGCGAGCGAGGTAAGACGATATTTGCTGATGCTGTTTTTTATCGTTGGTCACAGAGTTATAGAGCCAGTGGTAGGCATCTTCATAATCGTAAGGGCTGCCGTGACCGTCTAAAAACAACTCGACCAAACGAATCTGCGCTTTCAGGTTTTTAAGCGCAGCCGCTTCTCGTAAGTACACCACTGCACGAGATTTATCTTGCTGTACAAGCGTGCCCTTTGCATAGTAACGTCCAAGCTGCTCAAGTGCCGCTGGCAAACCTTGATTCGCTGCGTCTTCCATATAACCAATTCCACGAGCGGGTTCAGCATCTACGCATACCCCCCACGCCAGCATATCGCCCCATAAAAATTGGTAGGCTGGAATTTTTAGCACATCGGCGCGAGCTTCGATGTCTTGAACAAGCTGACACCTGTCTTCTACCACTTTATCTAGGTGGGTATTCGCGTTAATCATGTCGATGAGCGCGTCTTGGCTGTAAAGCTGAACGGCACGCAGCTCTTCTATCGTCTCACCTTCAAGCGCATGAGCAGAAAACCCCGCTACGGAGGCACAGATTAATAACGCGGTAGATATAATTTGTTTCATAGCTAAGCAAAAAATGTTGATAACACAAACTTAGTTTAGTTATCGACCTATTATAGATTAACTTAACCAAGAGACGCTTTTCTTTAAGTAAATAATCACGAGCGGCCAAAGCATTTTTCACTTTGGCCTCTCGGTTAAAAGATATAGCAAAAATTGTTTAGGTTAATGACTACTTTTTCGCGGGCACATAGCGGATTGGATATGACGGGCATGGTCGGCTAAATCAATACCTAAATCAGTTAGGTAACCACCGTCAGGCTGGGTAATTAAGCCTTTCGAGTACAGCCTAGACGCTGCGTTCACCATGGTTTGACTGGCATCGTGATGGATTTTCAGCCCCTGAAGCAGACTGTCTGAAGGAAACTTCAGTAGCAAATTTAACTCGTCTAGCATGTCCTGATCGAATGAACTCATGTAACCACCTTAGGCATAAAAGGGTTATTTAGGTTTTAATACGCACATTGCTACAGCGTGTTATCGCAAAGCACTAAAATAAAAGGGCTAAAGTGAGAATACGCACGCTATGCGCTGTTGGCCCCTAATTGTTAAATTTCATAACATATTGCTATATCACACCTAAATGGCGTCACTGTAAAGGTTAATTTGTCTGTAGAACGTTTAATGTTGGTTTCACACCGCTTACTGATCGGACTTTGCCCTAAAATGGTATATTCTTGCCATAAATAACGTGTGTGGATACGCCAAACAGATGAAGTACAAAGATTTACGCGACTTTATTCGCCAGCTTGAAGCAAAAGGCGAGTTAGTGCGCATTAGCCAGCCCATTGATACCGACCTTGAGATGACAGAAATTGCCGATAGGACTTTGCGTGCTGGCGGCCCTGCGCTGTTGTTTGAAAACCCTAAAAACCACGATATGCCGGTACTGGCCAATTTATTTGGTACCCCCGAACGCGTAGCTATGGGCATGGGACAAGATTCTGTTGAAGCGCTACGCGAAGTGGGCAAACTGCTGGCGTACCTAAAAGAACCAGAGCCGCCCAAAGGGCTTAAAGATCTTTGGGAGAAGTTACCTGTGTTCAAACAGGTGCTGAATATGCCCGCTAAAGTGCTAAAAAAAGCACCTTGTCAGGAAGTTGTGCTTACTGGTGACGATATAGACTTATCAAAAATTCCGGTTCAGCGCTGTTGGCCGGGTGACGCTGCACCTTTGGTAACCTGGGGTTTGAGTGTTACTAAAGGACCACACAAAAAACGCCAGAATTTGGGTATTTACCGTCAGCAGGTTATTGGCAAAAATAAACTCATTATGCGCTGGCTATCACATCGTGGTGGTGCGCTAGATTTTCGTGAATGGTGTCAAACCCATCCGGGCGAACCCTACCCTGTGTCTGTGGCGCTAGGTGCAGATCCAGCTACCATTTTAGGGGCGGTAACTCCTGTTCCAGATACCCTTTCAGAATATGCTTTTGCAGGCCTACTGCGCGGTGATAAAACCGAAGTAGTTAAGTCTATTAGTAACGACTTACAAGTACCTGCCAGTGCCGAGATTGTGCTTGAAGGCTATATTGCACAGGATGAAACTGCACCTGAAGGCCCTTATGGCGATCACACTGGGTATTACAACGAAGTCGACGATTTCCCTGTGTTTACCGTTACCCATATTACGCACCGTAAAGATCCTATTTATCATTCTACCTATACAGGCCGCCCGCCCGATGAGCCAGCCATTTTAGGTGTTGCGCTAAACGAAGTATTTGTGCCAATTTTGCAAAAGCAATTCCCTGAAATTGTCGACTTCTATTTGCCGCCAGAAGGTTGTTCTTATCGTATGGCGGTAGTTACCATGAAGAAACAGTACCCGGGTCACGCCAAACGAGTGATGATGGGCGTGTGGTCTTTCTTACGACAGTTCATGTACACAAAATTTGTGATAGTGTGCGATGACGACGTTAACGCGCGCGACTGGAACGATGTTATTTGGGCCATTACTACCCGTATGGACCCAGCCCGCGACACGGTGATGATAGAAAATACGCCTATCGATTACTTGGACTTTGCGTCACCGGTTTCAGGGCTAGGCTCTAAAATGGGCATGGACGCAACAAATAAAATGCCGGGCGAAACCGACCGTGAATGGGGCGTGCCCATTGTGATGGACGAAGACGTTAAAAAACGCGTTGATGATATTTGGGACAGTCTTGGTATTATGTAGCGACTCGATGTAGCGCTATTAACGATTATTAAAGCATGCGCTTGTCTTAAAGCGCATAAAAAGGCGACACGCTAGCAAAAAGGTTTAAAGAGAATACATGTCAGAGATTAAGTGCAAGGTTGCAAGCATCACGCCTTTAACCGAAGTGGTACAAAAAGTTGAATTAACCCCGGAAAGCCCTGTTGAGTTTAAGGCGGGTCAGTACGCTATGGTGGTAATGGGCGAAAAAGATATGCGCCCATTTTCTATTGCTAATGCCGCCTTCGATAATAGCCGCATTGAATTACACATTGGTGCAGAGCCTGGCAACAGCTACGCTGGTGAAGTGCTAGAGCGCATGCGTGCAGATGGCGAAATTACCGTAAATGTGGGTAATGGCAATGCCTTTTTGCAAAGCAATGGCTTGCCTATGGTGCTAATTGCTGGTGGTACTGGCTTCTCGTATACCTACTCAATTCTGCAAGAGCATCTTAACAGCGGTGACAAAACACCACTTACCCTTTATTGGGGTGGAAAACACGCGGCTGATTTGTATTTAGCTGACAAGCTAACTGAACTCGCTGAAGCTAACGATCACTTCACATTTGTGCCGGTTGTAGAGTTTGCATGTGACGAATGGAAAGGCAGAACGGGCTGGGTACACCATGCGGTAATGGCAGACCACGCTGACTTTGCGAACGTTCAAGTATATGTTGCCGGCCGCTTCGAAATGGCAAAAGTAGTGCGCGACGATTTTACTCAGCGCGGCTTAAAAGTTGAGAACCTGTTTGGCGACGCGTTTGCGTTTATTTAGGCGCTAGCGTAAACCTCATATTGTGAAAGCCGGCGAATGCCGGTTTTTTCGTTCTTTGTTACAGATCGTTTTTTATACTCAGCGCCTTACTCCGCTTTTCAATCGCAATGACTTGCGATGACCAACCATTAAACAGGTTTACTCCAATTGTAGACAAGCCACGTATTGGTTATGGTGAAAAGATAAACACTGGAGAAAACAATGATAAAAAACCTATCCGTACTTGCTAACTTAAGCGCAAAAATAAGTAAAAACAGTCTGCTGGCATCTGCTGTATTATTGAGCGGCACCGTTTCTTTCGCTGCTCACGCACAAAGCGAACAGCAGCAAGCACTTTACGATATTGCTAAAAGTGTCTCTGCCGAAAACATTGAAAAAGATATTACTACGCTGGTGAACTTTGGTACTCGCCATACCCTTTCTGAAACCGAGTCTGATACCCGTGGTATAGGCGCTGCGCGTCGCTGGATTAAATCTGAATTTGATAAAATTTCAGCTGAGTGCGGTGGTTGCTTAGAAGTGTACTACCAATCAGAAGTGATTAGTGGTGAGAAACGTATTCCAGACCCAGTGGAAGTGGTTAGCGTAATCGCGATTCAGCGTGGTAGTACTGATCCGGGCCGCTATGTGATTATGTCTGGCGACATTGACTCACGAGTATCTGATGTCATGGATTTCACGTCTGACTCACCGGGTGCAAACGACAACGCCTCGGGTGTTGCCGGAACTCTTGAAGCGGCACGAGTATTATCAAAGTACAAGTTTAACGGCAGTATCGTGTATGCTGCACTATCTGGCGAAGAGCAAGGGCTTTTCGGCGGGCGTATTATGGCAAACCAAGCCAAAAAAGACGGCTGGAGAATTAAAGCCGTGCTCAATAATGACATGATAGGCAATATCGAAGGGGTTAACGGTGTGATTAATAACACCACCGCTCGCTTGTTTGCCGAAGGTACACGCGTAACCGAAACGGAAAAAGAGGCGCGCATGCGCCGTTTCACTGGGGGAGAAGTTGACTCGCCAAGCCGAAACCTTGCCCGCTATATCCGATAAAATCGCCGATAAATACATTGAAAATTTAGACACTATGGTGATTTATCGCCTAGACCGCTTTGGTCGTGGTGGTCACCATCGCCCGTTCAATGATTTGGGCTACCCGGGTATTCGTATTATGGAAACTAATGAAAACTACACCCGCCAGCACCAAGACCTTCGCGTAGAAGACGGTATTGCCTATGGTGATACCTTAGATGGCGTTAACTTTGACTACGCCGCTAAGCTTACCGGTTTAAACGCTGTTTCTCTTGCAGCAATGGCGTGGGCGCCTAACCCACCTGCAAACGTAGAAATTGCCGGCGCCGTTCAGCCCTCAACCTTTTTGAAGTGGGATGCACTAGATGCTGAAGAGAACCCTCAACTAAAGGGATACAAAGTATATTGGCGGCATACTGATGCTCCGCAATGGGAATATAGTAAGTATGTGGGTAATGTAACTGAAGCTATGCTTGAAAACGTCGTTATCGACAACTACTTTTTTGGCGTTGCCAGCGTTAACAAGGACGGTGTTGAAAGCGTTGTCGTTTATCCAGGTCCTGCGGGAAGCTTTGGAGAATAAGCGTTTAGGTTGAGCTTTTATTCTCAGCGAACCAATACGCATCCAAGCACGCACCCAATCAAGTTCGTGACGTTAAGCTGGTAATGAAACTGGCTTATCGTCACGAATGACTTTACTCAACAAAAGCCTACCCAGACGCCAGCATTGCGCACAATCTATTGATGCCGCTTACATTTTGTTAATTTAAACCAGTGCGGGTTTATTGGAATTAAGTGACTAACTACATTACAGTGTAGAGAATGCACGTCGGCAGTTCGGAGTTCACTTTTGGTAAAATTCAGCGCGTTTTCGCTTTCTTTTTTCACTCGACGCCTTTCCCTGTTAGGTATAAGCCTAACCCTTTGTCTAGTTAACACTTTGCCATTACATGCCGCTCCCACGACTTTGGGTGCCGCTAGCTTTGAAACTTATATTAGTGATGATGGTGAGTCTGCTCGAATTAATGCTTTGCTCGAAAAGGTGTTTGAAAAGGCTGAGTTAGATATCCAACTTCAGGTTATGCGGCAAGCTTTTTTAGGCAGCTCCGTGCTGACAGGTAAACTAGACGGTGAGTTTGCCTACATGAATTTGGGCGAGGACAACAGTAATTACTTAATGTCTGAAATCTACTTGCCTGTTTATCTTTATGCGGTAAGTAAAGAGGCAAACGTAGAGGAAGTTAGACTTTTTCCACACTTAAAAGGCAATCGGGTTGCCATTGAAAACCGCTTTGCTAACACGCCCTCATTCCGATTGCTTAAAGATATAAAGTGGTCGCGCAACCCCACTACTTTTGATGCCTTTCGCCAACTTGCCGATGATAGAGCACCTTACTTGATTACAACCCAGCTTCTCGCACAGGAGCTAAACATTATGCTTGCTAACGATAGTGAAGAAACACTGCACTTTTCAGCAAAGCCTTTGGCAAAAACAGGGTTTCAAATAGCTCTTAGTAAAAATGTTGCGAGAGCTGAAAGCGTTATTGAAAAATTTAACCAGGCCGTATCGACGCTGCAGAATAACGGAGAATTCAATCAGCCTCTTGCTCTAGGGTGGGTAACAAAGGATGTGGATGGCGATGGCATAGCTGATTTTATTGGGCACAGCAGCATAACTACGAGCACTGACTTACTAAACACCGCCTACTCTCTTGACGGTAAGCCTACCTCTGACAGCAGCGTATTTTATGTAGACGGTGAGCAGTATGCATCGTTGGAGGAGGCTCGTACAGTACTCCCTGTTAAAGAAAGTGTGTCAGCTCGCGAGTCGCTTCTAGACAAAACTGTCTACCAGCAGCTGCTTCGCCGCTGGTAGATAATAACAGTTCGCATAGATAATTTTAGTAAACGCTGTTAGTGCGATGTTTCTGGTAAATACATTTCCAGAATTGTTAGCAACTCTTCGCCATCAACTGGCTTGGATACATAGTTATTAAAACCCGCTTTAAGTGCTTTTACTCTGTCAGAAGTGTAAGCATAAGCAGTAAGCGCAACGGCACTAAGCTTGGCGATTTCAGGGTTTTGACTAGCTCTCATTTTAAGCATCAAACCTAATCCATCTAATTCCGGCATACCTATATCTGAGAGCAGCAGATCGAAAGCTTCTGGCATGTCGTTGAGCTCTTTCCACGCTAGCAAGCCATTTTTAACCACATTGACGCGAGCTCCGTTAGACTCCAAAAATAGCTTTATAAAATCGCGTGCGTCCTGTTCGTCTTCCGCTACCAAGACTCGCAAACCACTTAGACGCAAAGACTCTGTTAGGTCACTAATTTCACTATTTTTAGTTTCGATTATTTCATCATGCAAGCTCAATGGAGCGATAGGCAATGTAACGTAAAACGTAGTACCCGTATTAGGCCCATCGCTTTCTGCGTAAATTTCACCACCGTGCATTTCAACTAAGCTTTTTACAATGGACAAACCTAACCCAAGTCCAATTCTATTGTGGGAATCGTTGCCCTGATAGAAGCGCTCAAATACATGGGATATTTGTTCACGTGTCATACCTTTTCCGTTGTCTCTCACTCGAAATAGGTAGTTTGAATGCTCTCTTTTGCCACGTACATGCACAGTACCGCCTTTTGACGTAAATTTGAGCGCATTGCTTAATAAGTTATTAATAACCTGCTTTATGCGTAAGCTATCGCCTAATATCTGGGTATGTGCGTCATCGCAATTTATTGAAAGTTGAATATTCTTGCTGGCAAAGCCAGCTTCAAATGACTTGGCTACTTCGGAAATAGACGAGGCAATATTTAGCGAATGGGTACTCAACTTCATGGTGCCCGATATAATGCGTGATAGATCTAAGATGTCGTTTATTAAGGCGGCTTGAGTAGATGCGGCGCGTTTGATGACCCCCAGCGCATCTTTCATTCTTTCTACATCCCCCACATCCATAAGGGCTAAATCTGTCCACCCAACTATTGAATTAAGTGGTGAACGAAGTTCATGGGAAATACTCGCCAAAAACTGATCTTTAGCTTTATCTAACTCTTCTAATTTACTAATTTGCTTATCGAGCGACGCTTTTAAGCTTAGCGCGTAAGGTATAAATAGGTGATCAAAACCTTCTATTATAAGCTGATCATCCTCGCTCCACTCTACCGACTCATCAGCAACACTTTGTAAGTACATATCAAAGGAATTACGAGGCGTTAGTACCTTACCAACATCTTTGTTCGCGGCTTCGCGGCCCGCCCATCGTATAGTTTTGTCTTTTTGCTCTCTAAACCAAACCGTGTAGTAACCAAGCTTGGCAGATACACAGGATATATACATGCCGCGAATGCCATTAAGGTCACATTGCTCCGACACTTCTTCCGCCAGCTTGCTAATAGCAATTGACTCTTCAGAGTTTGGAATGACGAATTTGTCGAGAAGGCGAGTTAATGTTTGTTCAGAGGGAGTTTTACCTACTAAATATTTATCTACAGGGGTAATAACCGCCATACCACATGAATTGGCAACATCCAAAAGGCCTTTTTCTTTTTGGGTTATCGCCTCAAGCGGGTTAGCAAAGCCAGTAAGCTGGTGAATAATAGTGTTTAGCTTACGTTGGCGAATTTGAAACTGCTCTTTCTTTTCATGCAAGGCTTTAGTATGTAGCTGCCACGCATAGAGATGACCGAGGGATTCGCATACCAAACGCTTTTTTTGGTCGATATATTTAGGCTCGTTATTGTGACAAGCAAGTAACCCCCAAAGTTTACCTTCAAACACAAGGGACACTGAAAACGATGAACGTATACCCATGTTTTTAAGATAAGTAATATGAACCGGCGACACTGAACGAACCATAGACATGGATAAATCCAGTGGCGGTCGCTCTGCTTCTTGCACTGTTGGCTTTAAAGCAATAGGGTTTTGTTCTACGTCAAATACGCAACGTACGCGATTTTTTAAGTACAGAGCTCGGGCTTGGCTAGGAATATCAGATGCCGGAAATTTCAAACCTTTGAAAGAGCGTGAAGCTGGTAATTTTGCTTCGCCAATTACTTCTCCGCTATAGGTTTTATCGAACTGATAAACCATCACCGAATCAAACCCTATGTAGCGCTTGAATACGCCCGCAATGGCGTCTGCGACATCACCGATAGACTCGCACCCATCCACATCAGGAAGCAATGTGCGAATATCTACGTCCATCGGTACCCATTGTTGGGCAGCTTCATAGCTAAGCTGCGGGGTAGGCTCTAATTCAATAACAAGTAAACCGTTTGAATCGAACGCGACACCGCTCCCCTCTTTTTCCCAGTTGTCTAAATGAAGCGCGTTGTCGGCAAATTTCCATTGATACGCTCGGCGCGTGTCTCCGCCTTTTACGCTTTGATAAATACTTTGAAAAGTGGGAGCATCTTCGGAAGGGGTATCTATGAGCTCAGTGATGAGAGTTTCACCCGCAATGATACTGACTTTAAATAGCTCATTAATGTTTTCACTGAACACCTGAATTTTTTTAGTTTCAGGGTCTACCGCTATAACGTAACCAAAGCTTTGAACACTTTCGATTAGGTGAATAGCTTCATCTTCGCAGTTCTGAAGCGTCTTTATCTTTTTATCTGTAACGTGCTGCATTGCCTTGGCCGAGAAATTTTGAAAGCGAACTTTCATGAGGGTTTTAATTACACAACCACGATAACAACTTATTGCAACCAAAGCATGCAATATCGTTGAAACTTTCCTAATTAACTTTTATTAAATTATCAACAAAATTTAGCTTACAAAGCTTTTTATTGTTGCCTTTTTTGATCTTACACAATAAACTTTCAGTAATTTCTGAAACTTCTGGAAGATTAGTATGAAGATGACGCCTTTAATTACATCTGCAGTTATGCACTTTGGCGAAATGGGAAGCCGCTGGGGTTTTAATAGAACCGTAGGGCAAATTCTTGCACTTATTGTATTAAACGAAGAGCCCATTTCGGCACAAGAGGTTGCCGATGCGCTCAATATCTCGAGAGGCAACACCAGCATGGGTTTGAAAGAGCTTCAATCATGGCGCCTAGTTAAACAACATCATGTTCCTGGCGAAAGAAAAGAGTTCTTTATTCCCGCTGGCGATATATGGACATTGGCAAACCGGGTTTTTGAAGAGCGCAGGAAGCGCGAAATAGACCCAACAATGAGCCTGCTTCGGGATCTGCTGCTCGATGCACCTGCAAATGAAAAGGAGGCGAACGCTCAACATAAACTGAACGAAATTCATGATTTACTCGAATCAATTACGGCATGGTCTGAAGAGCTTCAAAATCTTGGACCTGAAAAGCTAAACACGTTGATGAAGTTAGGTTCTGGCGTGGGCCGTATGCTTGAGCTTAAGGACAAGCTGCTTCCGGGGAAAAACAGCGTTAACTAAGGGGGCTCTCTGTGGATGCATTCTTGCTGTCTCGTTTACAATTTGCGTTAAATATTAGTTTCCATATTTTATTTCCAACCATCACCATGGCGATGGGTTGGTTTCTTTTTTATTTTAAGCTGCGCTCTAACATCTCAGGTCACCCTGTTTGGATGCGCATGTATCGTTTTTGGGTCCGTGTATTTGCCCTAAGCTTTGCATTAGGCGTGGTTAGCGGCGTCACAATGTCATTTCAGTTTGGCACTAATTGGCCTGGATTCATGGAGAAAGTGGGTAACGTGGCCGGTCCGCTCTTAGGTTACGAGGTACTGACCGCTTTTTTCTTAGAAGCCACGTTTTTAGGCATCATGCTATTTGGTATACGCCGTGTTCCTAACTGGCTGCATACAGCGTCTACTCTGATTGTTGCCCTTGGCACCACAACCTCTGCATTCTGGATACTAGCGCTTAATAGCTGGATGCAAACCCCACAAGGCTTTGAAGTAGTCGATGGTGTGGTGTATGCCACCAACTGGAAAGAAATTATATTCAATCCTTCTTTCCCCTACCGCTTTGTACACATGATGTTAGCGTCCGGATTGACAGCTAGTTTCTTAATAGCGGGGCTTTCGGCATACCGCATGCTTAAAGGCGACGACAAGCTTGCGCCTAAGCTCGCGCTTAAAACCGCAACCTATACGGCGGCCGTGCTAATTCCTTTGCAAATTTTTGCGGGCGACATGCACGGTTTAAATACCCTTGAACATCAGCCGCAGAAAGTAGCAGCGATGGAAGGACTTTGGGAAACCACTGAAGGCGCTCCTTTATTGCTTTTCGCTATTCCAGATGAAGAAAGCAAAGAGAACCACTTTGAAATACCCATTCCCTATGGTGCAAGTTTAATTCTTACCCATGAACTTAAGGGCGAGATAAAAGGGCTTAATGAGTTTGAGGGCGAGCATCCGCCTGTTGCCCCTGTGTTCTTCGGCTTCAGAGTTATGGTGGGTATGGGCATGTTGATGCTGGCCGTTTCATGGCTTGGCAGTCTTTACCTTATACGAAACAAAGACTTTCCTGATTGGCTAAAACGCACGTTCGCAGGTATGGCCTTTAGCGGCTGGGTAGCCACCCTTGCTGGCTGGTACGTAACAGAAATAGGTCGTCAGCCCTATTTAGTGAGTGGTGTGTTGAAAACTGCAGACGCAGTTACTCAACTGCCGCCGGCCAATATAGCATTGTCATTCACGCTCTACCTCGTTATCTACACCGTGCTTTTAATCGCCTACATGGGAACCCTTATGTTGATGTGCAGAAAAGCGGTAGAGATCGAAGAGATCACGACAGAAGAGCGGGAAGTCGCCAAAGCGAAGATGCAACCTTCTGAACCCGACCCAAGCACGGTCTAAGGAGAGCAAACATGTTTGAAAACATATCAGCAGAGATGCTCGGAAATATTTATGTGGGCTTACTTGGTTTATCTGTATTGCTGTACGCTATTTTAGACGGCTATGATTTAGGTGTAGGTGTATTGATTCCGCCTAGAAAAGAGTCGTTTCGCGACGATATGATAGCCTCAATTGGGCCTTATTGGGATGCCAATGAAACATGGCTTGTGCTTGCCATAGGTTTATTGCTCATTGCTTTTCCTGAAGCCCATAGTGAGTTTTTACAAACCTTGTACTTGCCTGCAACCTTCATGTTATTAGGGCTTATTTTACGTGGTGTGGCGTTCGATTTTCGCGCTAAAGTTGTTCAAGTGAAAAAGCGTAAGTGGGATTTGGTATTTAAATACGGTTCGCTTTTAACCACATTAGCTCAAGGTTACATGTTGGGTATCTATGTTACAGGGCTTCGTACGGATATTTGGGCACAAGGCTTTGCACTACTCGCTGCATTCGGTGTTACCGCAGCCTATGCGTTCATTGGCTCGTGCTGGTTAATACTTAAAACCGAAGGTGAGCTTCAAGAAAAAGCATATTATTGGGCACGCCGAGGTTTAATTGTACTGGCTGTGGGAATTACTGCGGTAAGTATCGCTAACTTAACTTTACACGATGACGTGCGAGACTTATGGCTATCAGCGCCTTGGGGCTATGTGCTTTTCGCTATTCCCGTAGCGTGTTTTGCGCTTTTAGCATTGTGTGGGGTATTGCTTAAGAAACTGCCTGACGCTCAAGGTAAAGGTGAATGGCTTCCGTTCTTTATAGCCTTGCTTGTATTTTTACTTTGCTTTAGCGCATTTGGCATTAGTTACTACCCGTTTATTATACCTGGGCAGATGACGGTGATGGATGCGCTCAGTGACGCTAATTCCCTGCGCTTCTTGCTAGTCGGTGTAGTTATTGTTGTGCCTATTATTTTGGCTTATACGGCCATGGTATATAAGATATTCTCCGGTAAATCAGAGAAGCTTTCTTACTACTAGCATTTGTTGATGAGATCGCATCAGATCTCAATTAGTTGAAACAATAGTGAACATCATTGAAAGTCAATGGTGTTCACTTTCTATCCAGCGCTATACTGTACGCTTATACGTTGTTAGTTTTTGCTGTCTCCAACGCCCTCATGCCCTGTAGCGTTTTCGGCGACTACTATAACCTGCGCGGAAACTCGATCTGAAAACCTGCGATCAAAATATGATCCTTTCTCTCGAACAATGTATACCAATGAATAGAGGATGCTCAGTTGTACTTAGCCTATCCTTATCATGTGGACGAGATATCTACATTGTTTAATGACGAATATTTTGTTGACATCAAACTGTAATATTACTATATTTTATTTGGGGCAATTTTTACTAGAAGGAGCCAATACTATGGAAAATGTATTCCATTCGTTCTCACGGTTCTTCAAACGCGCGCACCCCTATACAGTCGCTCATTACATCGGCCGTAAAAATGCGCAGCGTATCTTAGGATGTAAAATTAAAAAGAAATCCAAGATATTTGCCGACCAGCACGTTGAAGACCAAAATCATTAATTTATATGGGGCCCGTCAAACCGGCCCCATTTTTTTGGCGTATTAAATGTGGTTTAAGGGGACTGAGGTTGTGTACTTAATCTGTTCCATGGCAAAGCTAGACGTAACGTCTGAAAACTCTATACCGTTAACCAATCGCTTATAAAAGTGGTCGAAGCAATCCATATCGGTGACGAGGACTTTTAGCAAGTAATCGTACTCCCCTGACATACGATAACATTCAACAACTTCATCAAATGACGCGGCGTGCTTGGCGAAACTTGCTAGCCATTTTCCATCGTGCCTTCCTGCTTTCACTTGAACGAAAACCGTCATTGCAAGGCCTAGCTGCTTTGCTTGCAACAGCGCCACTCGCCTAGAAATTATGCCCTTCTCTTCTAGCTTTTGAATGCGTCGCCAGCAGGGCGTGACCGTGAGCCCGACTTGCTCGGCGATTTCTGCAACAGGCGTATCAGCATTATTCTGAAGTATGGCCAAAATGGTTTTATCTATTGCGTCTATACCGCTCATTTTATCATTAGCCATAGTGGAACCTGGCCCTGCATCCCCAACACTTTCAGTTTTATATTTGTTTTGTTACTCATACTTTATCTAAAGCCACCAAGGCTTTGAAAAATCGACGCTTTCGGGAGAAATTTCATACTGATAAGGAGGTAAGAATAAATCCCAAAACGCTTCGCTTAGGTCTTCATCTATTATGTTAAGTTTACCCGCATCACGATAGCGAGAGAGTAGTTTATTGTAAGCATCAATAGGCATTTGCGGGTTAGACTGTCGAAAAACGACACGACCGCTAAACTCTTCGAACATGGCTTTTTCAGCTTGGAATTGCATTACCTGCTTAACCGCTATTTCTTCGATAGGTTTTGATGAAGTTTCGCTAGATACCTGGCTTTTAAACTTATCGATAAACTTATTTACTAGCGCTTGGTCAAGCGTAATACCTTTTTCCTTAACGTAATCCTCTAACACTAGTTCGAAAATTTTGTTAGACGCGTTTACATAAGCGACATATTCGAGCATTTCGGCGTAGTTATCTTTCGCCTGCTCTTTCATGTTTTGACGCTTTTCTTCACTGGGCATTACATCTACTACTCGAATTTCGGTGTTGAGCACTGTTGCCAAAACATTCTCGCCAACGACTAGCCCATCTGCTTGGGCGGCATAAGTAGAGTTTGAACAAAGAAGAAGTAGTAAAGCAGCCAGTGTGGTTCGAATTATTGATGTGATGCGCATAAAGCACTCCCTGAAGGCGTATTCATCGTTATATCGAGTAAAGCATTAAACACCATGACTACGCAATACTGTGGCGTACTGATATTAGGAATATGCTGCGAGCATCAAATTTATTGTGGTGAACGAGTGCTTTTGTGATCTGGTACGGTGTACACAAGAAACGGTAACGATAGCTACGCTGAAAACTGGCAATTAAAGAAAAGCGCTATTCGTTAAAAGTGAGTTATACCAAAAGCGTTATAGACTAAAAGTGTTATGCACTAAAAGCCTAGTCAAGCATTTAGCGTGAGCGTGGGAAATGCAGACAATAGAAAGAAAAACGGCGGTCAAATGACCGCCGTTTTTGAATTCTTAGATAGCTTGCACGTTAGCAGCTTGAAGACCTTTTTGACCTTCTTCAACTTCAAATTCTACTCGCTGACCTTCAGGAAGCGTTTTGTAACCGTCAGAGATGATCGCACGGAAATGAACGAAAACGTCCTTGCCGCCGTTATCTTGAGTTAGGAAACCGTAACCTTTATCAGCGTTGAACCACTTAACTGTGCCTGTAACTTTAGACATGTCGTATAGACCTCAAATATCGTATTAAATTGCGCATAAGCGCGTGTAACAAAGTTCTTTAGAGTCTTTAAATTGGCGGAGTATTGGGTCTTACTTACGAATGGACAAACAACTTACAACAAATTACCGGGTAACTCGAGTGGTTTTACATATAGCAAATAATACAAAATCGCGTCTATTTAAAGACTTTGGCTTAGAGCCGTATCCACTATAACACTCTTCGGGACGATTACTATACAAATTAATTAATTAACTATGGATTTCATAAATATTTCACCGCAGCGTAACAAAAATCACAGCCCTTTTCGCCACGCTAAATACCAACAAATTGCGCCAATTACACCCGTACTTGCAGGGAAATACCAAGATAAGTCATAAATTGGCAATATTGCTGACATTAGTACAAAGGTAGCACCTACTAGGCTCAAGTGAGTGGTCTGAGTTGTTTTCTTTTGTTCTTGAATCAGTGCCAAATGTGCCCTTTGCTGTTGCAATGGCAAGCGCTTCATCTGCTGTAAACTGTCGTACAGCAGGTCTGGCATTTCCGGGAGTTTTTCAGACCAGAAAGGCAAATTGTCTTTCACCTTTCCCATCATGGCAGTAAACCCAATCTGCTCTTTCATCCAGTTTTCGAGGAACGGCTTGGCGGTTTTCCATAAGTCGAGCTGGGGGTAAAGCTGACGACCTAAACCTTCGATATACAGCAAGGTCTTTTGCAGTAACACCAATTGCGGCTGTACCACCATATTGAAACGTCGCGCCGTGTTAAATAGCTGTAGCAGCACATTACCAAAGGATATCTCTGCCAAAGGCTTTTGAAATATCGGTTCGCATACTGTGCGAATGGCCATTTCGAACTCATCAATGTTGGTATCTTGCGGCACCCAACCTGAGTCGGCGTGAAGTTGCGCCACTTTGCGATAGTCGCGGTTGAAAAAGGCGATAAAGTTTTCGGCCAAATAGCGCTTATCTTCGCGATTAAGCGTACCAACAATGCCAAAATCGATGGCGATGTATTTTGGGTTTTCAGGATGTTCCGTAGATACAAAAATGTTGCCCGGATGCATATCAGCATGGAAAAAGCTATCCCGGAATACTTGGGTAAAGAAAACTTCAACCCCGCGTTCTGCTAACTTTTTCATGTTGGTGTTTTGGGTTAACAAAGCATCAATATTGGAAATAGGTAAGCCGTAAATACGCTCCATAACCAATACATTACTGCGACAATAATCGCTGTAGATCTTAGGTACGTATAAGGCGTCTGAGCCCTCAAAATTACGTCCTAGCTGGATACCGTTAGCTGACTCACGGAGCAGATCAAGCTCATCTACAATGGTTTTGCGATATTCCACTACCACTTCTACAGGGCGTAAGCGCTTGCCATCTGGCAACCAACGCTGCAGCACATTTGCTAGGCTAAATAGAAGCTCCATATCCGCCACTATGGTATCGCGAATATCTGGCCTTAATACCTTTACTACAACGTCTTCGTTGTTGTGCTTTAACTTTGCTGCGTGAACTTGCGCAATAGAGGCAGACGCCAGTGGCGCGGTTTCAAATTCGCTAAACAACTCGTTCAGATCAGAGAGCCCTAGTGCCTGCCTGATAATGTCTTGCGCTACGTTTGACGAGAAAGGTGGTACTTTGTCTTGTAAGCGGGCCAGCTCATTAGCAATAGCTGGGGGAAGCAGGTCGCGGCGTGTAGAAAGCATTTGGCCAAACTTGATAAAGACTGGGCCAAGGTTTTGCAATGCAAGAGTAATGCGCTCGCCAGGAGATTTCCCTTTGTGCTTATTGCGCACCCAAAAAATGGCATGGCGCATAATTCGCGCGTACCAGGGTAACCACTTTGCTGGAATAAGTTCATCTAAGCCGTGTTCCAACAATACCTTGTTAATTCGGTATAACCTAACAATACGCATTTATGAGCCTGTTTCTCTCAATCTTACTTAAATTTTTCTTCTAACCGGCGCAGTCGCGCATCGGCACTTTCAGCCCTGTCGCGAAGCGCATTCACTTCATCACTAAAGTGCATTACCGCAAGCTTATGTGCAGCCAACTGTTTTTCTTCTACCACGGCATTGCCGAAGACCTTAGCCATAGACGCTAACGCCGTCATCGATTTTTCATGCACTGTTTTTACCGTTTTCACAGTTTGATGTGCAATAACGTCATTGGTCTTTTGAGCAATCAACTCTTCAACGTCGATATCGAGCTGCTGAAACAAAGCGCTGACTTGCTGGGCAACGTTCAGCTCCCCTTCTAAAAAGAGTGCTTTTTGTTGAATAAGGCGGGTCAGCTGGCTGGTTTCTTTTAACTCAGGCAATGTCTGTAGCGACGTTTTAATACAGCAGTCCTTCGGCCCGAGGGACGCAACAGCGTCTTCAAACGAGCCTTGCTCGCTGAGTACGTCGACTCGGTCAGAAAAAGACAAGGTGATACCGTAAGGCAGCGGCGAAATAAACGCGGTAAGTCTGGCGCCGTTGAGGGCGTTTAACCTTTTTTCGCTGTCTTCATCTAAAGACAGCAGTTTGTTTAAAGCCGATTCAACCGTAGCGGTAACAAGCGCTGAAGTAGGCATTAAAACTTGTAGCCTCTGTGCAGAGCCACAATACCGCCGGTTAGATTCTGGTAGTCACATTGTTCAAAGCCAGCCTGTTCAAACATGCCTTTTAGGGTTTCTTGATCAGGGTGCATGCGAATACTTTCCGCAAGGTATTGGTAGCTTTCTGCATCGTTCGCCACCAGTTGCCCCATTTTTGGCAAAATGTGAAACGAGTACATATCGTAAAGTTTGCTGAGCTGCTCTGACGTGGGCTTGGAAAATTCTAATACCAGTAAACGGCCGCCTGGTTTTAACACGCGAAAAATAGAATTAAGCGCGTTTTGCTTTTCCGTAACGTTTCTTAGACCGAATGCCATGGTCACCACATCAAAGTGGTTGTCAGGGAAAGGCAGAGCTTCCGCGTCAGCTTGCACATAATCGATGTTGCTTACCAAACCACGGTCGCGAAGCTTGTCACGGCCCACTTTCAGCATAGACAAGTTGATATCGGCAAGGGTTACGCGCCCTGTTGGGCCTACCAAGCGAGAAAACTTAGCGGTTAAATCACCAGTACCACCGGCAATATCCAATACTTTATTGCCAGCGCGAACACCGCTGCAATCAATAGTAAAACGCTTCCATAAACGATGCACTCCCATCGACATAAGGTCGTTCATTACGTCGTACTTTGCTGCTACAGAGTCAAAAACATTAGCAACTAAAGAGGCTTTTTGCCCTTTGTCCACCTGTTTGAAACCAAAGTGCGTTGTATGCTCTGTTGCATTGTCGATTGCAGAGTCTGCTTGCGTAGCGGGAGTTTGATTGTCGCTCATGACAGTCCTGTAATTTGAATATTTTTATTAATGCCGAAGTGTATAGGATTGTGTGCTGAAGCAAAAGCTTTATGCCAGACTGCCTTAGCTTGAAAAGCAAACCGTTGGCCTGCTCTTTGCGTGAACCTGCGAGGCACATACCTGTTTACTAAAAACATTAGGAGGCCCTATACAGCGCTAACCTGTATTAAGCGGTAAGATTATTCGTGCCCCAGCTAAATGCCACAATAGCACTGATTTCTTGCAGCGAACGGCCACTTTCTTTATGCCATTGGGCAAACGCTGCATTTGCTGCAGACAGCGACTTTTTCGATGTTAACCCGCCGTCGATAATCTCGTTTTTGCGCAGGTAATCTTCAACGTCACGAGAGAACAGGAAAGTATCAATACCCAATGCTCGAAGCATGTACGGGCCTGTATTGCCACCTAATCGCGCGCCGCGTTTTTTCAAAAACGTCCATAGTTCGGTGATATTGTCTTTATCGAAGCTGGCGACAAACTTGCCGAAGCTACCGTGCTCCATAGCCACGTCTTTAATCATCATAGCGTTGTCGCGCACTGTCATCACTTTTTTATAGTTGCGAACAATGCGCTTATCCGACGCTTTTTGTTCTAGCATCTCATCTGGCATCAGCAACACTTTATCCACGTCGAAACCGAAAAATACGGTTTCAAAATCTGGCCATTTTTGCTCGATGACTCGCCATACAAAGCCAGATTTGAAAACTTGCTTAGTCATAGCCGCTAAAAAGCGATCATCACTAATGGCTTCAATTTGCGCTTTAGAAAACGGTGCTTGAAGCATTGCCTCAAGCCCCCTTTCACCGCCCTTGCGCTCGCACGCACGGCGGTAGATAGATTGGAAAGATTCTAACTTCGACTCTTTCACGTATACCTAGCCTTTTATACCGCTATGACGAAGCAAAGCGTCAACCTTCGGCTCGCGCCCTCTGAAGGCAACAAATAAATCCATAGGAGGCTTGCTGCCGCCCATTTCTAAAATGTTTTCTAAGAACGCTTTGCCCGTATCGCGATTGAAGATGCCATCTTCTTCAAATTTACTGTAGGCATCTGCAGAAAGGACTTCAGCCCACTTATAGCTGTAATAGCCCGCTGCATATCCACCTGCAAAAATGTGTCCAAAACCATTTTGGAAGCGATTAAACGATGGCGGAATAACTACGGCAACTTCTTCGCGCACTTTGTCCAAGGTACCCTGCACATCTACTTCACTGCCCTTTTCACTGTGCAGTAAGAAATCAAATAGACTAAATTCAAGTTGACGAACCATCTGCATAGCAGATTGATAATCACGAGCGGCAAGCATGCGGTCGAGCAAATCAGCTGGAAGCGGCTCTCCAGTCTCATAATGACCAGAAATAAAGTTTAGAGCGTCTTCTTCCCAACACCAGTTCTCTAAGAACTGACTTGGTAGTTCAACAGCATCCCAAGGCACACCGTTAATGCCAGATACGCCAGCCACACTCATTTTTGTAAGCATGTGATGGATTCCATGACCAAACTCATGGAAAAGGGTGACGACTTCATCGTGAGTAAACAGCGCAGGCTTATCGCCAACAGGGGCATTGAAGTTACAGGTCAGGTACGCCACTGGTAGCTGTAGCTCGCCGTCTGTCATTTCACGTCGTACTCGGCATTCATCCATCCATGCCCCGCCACGTTTTTTAGCGCGTGCGTACAGGTCTAGGTAAAAGCTACCGCGCAATGCGTCTGCATCGTCGGTTATAGTGAAATAACGCACATCTTTATGCCAGGTATCGATGCCAGGCTGCTCAATAATCTTCAAGCCATATAAGCGATGCACTACTTCAAAAAGCCCTGATAGCACCTTGTCTTCAGGGAAATAAGGGCGCAGCATTTCATCAGAAATGGTGTACTTCTCTTGCTTCAATTTTTCGCTGTAATACGGCAAATCCCATGCTGCTAGCTCAGTAACACCATGTTTATCTTTGGCGTACCCTCGTACTTCTTCAAGCTCTTTTTCCGCTTGAGGTTTAGACTTAGCCGCCAAATCGCGTAAGAAGCCGATAACCTGATCGGTAGAGTCTGCCATTTTGGTAGCCAGTGAACGCTCTGCATAGCTTGAAAAGCCCAATAGTTCAGCTAGCTCAGTGCGCAGTGTTAAGGTCTCTTTGATAATATCTGTGTTATCCCACTTACCGGCATTTGGCCCTTGGTCAGACGCTTTGGTTGAATAAGCACGATACATTTCTTCGCGAAGTTCACGATTATCCGCGTAAAGCATAACCGGCAAATAAGACGGAATATCTAGGGTGAATAGCCATCCCTGCAAGTCTTTTTGGTGCGCAGCTTGCGCTGCTGCTTCCAAAGCTGACTCTGGCATACCCGCAAGCTCAGACTGATTGGTAATGTGTTTGGTCCAGCCCATGGTGGCGTCCATCACATTGTTTGAGAAGGTTGACGATAACTCACTAAGCTTTGCCTGGATTTCTGCAAAACGTTTCTTTTGTTGTGCAGGCAAGGCGACACCTGAAAGTGTAAAGTCGCGTACCGCGTTCTCAATGACTTTTTGTTGTTCTTCGCTTAGGGTGTCAAACTCGTCAGACGCTTTTAGTGAAGCATAAGCATTATAAAGGCCTTCGTGCTGGCCTACCCAAGTACCGTATTCAGATAAAAGCGGCAAACACGCATCATGCGCCTCTCGCAATTCATCACTGCTTACTACGCTGTTCATATGAGACACAGGTGAGAACATTTTACTTAAGCGGTCGTCAACCTCTTCAAGGCGCAATACTAAATTTTTGTAAGAGTAATCCTTCGACGCTACCACTTCTTCTATTTCACTTTTACAAGCTTCAATTGCTTTTTCGATAGCTGGCTTAATAGAGGCAGGCTTAATAGCAGAAAAAATTGGTAGGCCATCTACCATCTCGATTGCAGGTGTTGTCATAATCTTTTTCACTCTTAACACGTTGATAGAATAATGATGGGGTTTCGCTGACTAAAAGCAAGCTATTGTTTAAGCCACAGTTGACCTATCTTGAAGTTACTTCTAGTGTGAAAGTAAGGATCACGAAGATTTGATGAGGTTAGTGTGCTCGAAACGTACCTTGGGTAGATATAAGTAAAGGGAGTTAGCAACTTGTGACCTCATGAAGCCTTGTCACAAATGTCACATTTCATCCTTTTGTCTACTTTGTCTCCATGTAGTACAACAGCTATACTTCTGGTTAATAAATCTACAAGGCATAGATATGAAAACCTTAACTTCTGGTGAAATAGCATCGTACTGTGATGTGAACCTTCGCACTGTAATTCGATGGATTGAAAGCGGGAAGCTTAAAGGCTTTAAGCTTCCTGGCCGTGGTAACAACCGTATTCTTGTTGAAGACTTTATTGAGTTCCTTGAACGCCACGACATGCCTATTCCTGATGCACTTAAAGGCATTGCTTCGCCATCTATTTTAATTGTTGACGACGAGATGCCGGTAGCGAAATCAATACAGCGTGTGGCTAGACGTGCAGGATTTGATTCATATATTGCGACTGGCGGTTTTCAAGCCGGGATCATGTTAAGTCAATACGAGCCTAAAGTGATGACCCTTGACCTGAGTATGCCCGGCATGGATGGCTACAGTGTTATTGAGTTCACCCGTGAACAAAGTAAGCTCAAAAATTTAAAAATTATTGTTATCTCAGCCCTAGACGATATAAGTCTTGAGCGTGCGCTTGAAATCGGCGCTGATGCAACACTTCAGAAGCCTTTCTCAAACCATGACCTTACGAACGTCCTAGAACAATTCATGTCGATGTAATTTGAATGGGAGAGGTTTTACTATGCCTGAGTTAACAAAGCGTATTTTAATAATGCTATGCCTTATTTTGATTGCATCCCCATCCATAGCAAAAACGCTGACTTTCGCTGTTGTCCCTCAGCAGTCTGCAAAGAAAATGGCTGAGAAGTGGCAACCGCTTATCGATTATGTAAGTAACTACACTGGGCTTATCATCGAGTTTAAGACAGCGAAAGACATCCCAACTTTCGAAGCAAACTTAACTGCTGGGCTTTACGACATTGCCTACATGAACCCCTATCACTTTGTAGTTTTTAACGAATCTGCAGGCTATCGTTCTCTTGCTCGACAACGTGACAAAAAAATTCGCGGATTAATCGTGGTTCATCAGGACAGTACTATTCAATCGATTGAAGATCTAAATGGTGCCGAATTAGCCTTCCCGGCGCCCGCGGCATTTGCGGCTACTATTATCACCAGCGCCCACCTGCGCAAAAACGATGTTGCTTTTATTCCGCGTTATGTAAATTCGCACGATTCAGTATACTTGTCGGTTCAGCGCGGTTTCTTTCAAGCGGGTGGAGGCATTCTTCGTACGCTAAACATTTCACCTGAGACAGTGAAAAGTGATTTACGAGTGCTTTGGGAAAGCAAAGGTTACACGCCACACGCTATAGCCACCCATCCCAAAATGGCGTCAACAGATAGACGAGCTATTCTTAATGCATTGATTGCATTATCTAATGACAGCAGGAAGGGATCTATTTTGAGTAAGATCGGGTTCAGTGGATTTATAGCATCTAGCGACAGTGATTGGGACGACGTTAGAGCGCTAGGTATTGCGTCTCTTTCACGACCACACCTGTGAGAAATGCAGACATGAAGCTTTCGTTACGATTTAAAACAATAACAGGCATTGCTAGCATCGCGGCACTTTTGCTGCTGGTGCTAATAGTGACCGTGTTTCAATTATTGAATGATCTTGTCGACAGCAACATTAAAAAGTCTGCGGACACCACGGTAGCGCTTTTCGTTTCTACAACAAAAAACGCTTTTTTAAGTTATGACTTGGCTTCGCTTGATGCAGATGTTTCTGAGATTTTGACGAATCCTAATATCTCATACGTAAAAGTGAAAGATAAACTTGGCAATGTGTTCGTAGAAAAAGGCGACGAAGTCGCGCTCAGCCGTCCTTTTGAGGCAGATTTGTCGGTGTCAGAAGCTGATGATGGTGTATACGACACCCGCGCTCCTATTATGGTGGGCAACACGCTGTACGGCTATGTGGAAATTGGCTTAAATATCGCCTCAGTCACTGAGTCGGTCTCTAGGGTGAGAAACTGGACGGTAACCCTTGCTCTGATGGAGTTTGTTCTAGTAGGTTTGTGTTCGTATTTACTCGGTTCATTTTTAATGTCTCAGCTTCGTCAACTTCTGCAAGGTGCAAAGCATCTGGGAGAAGCGGTTAAGAGCAAAGATTATAAAGAAGTCTTTGTTCCAGTTAGGGGCAAAGATGAATTAAGCGAACTTGCAGAAGCATTCAATCAGTTAGTAGAGCGTTTGAAGGAAGAGTACGAACAGCGCCAGCGTGCACAAGATGAGCTCAAAGAGTTGAACGCACTTCTCGAAGAAAAAGTGCAAGATAGAACGTCTCTCCTCAATCAAAAAAATTATCAGCTAGAAGAAACGAACAGAGACTTAAAAGAAGCGCAAGTCCAACTTCTGCAGGCTGAAAAAATGGCCTCTGTGGGCCAGCTTGCCGCTGGCGTTGCGCACGAAATTAACAACCCAGTCGGTTTTGTAAGTAGCAACATTTCAACACTTAGTGAATACGTTGCTACTTACCAAATGATATTCTCACAAATCCAAGTTGTTATAGACGAGAACGATGAAAAAAAACGTGCGGTATCACTGATTGAATTAAAGAATATGCTAGGCAATCAAGATATGGCCTTCATTAATGAAGATATTTCGGACTTACTAAAAGACTCTCGCGAAGGTTTGCAGCGCGTTGCAGAAATAGTTAAAGGTCTTAAATTATTTTCGCGGGTTGATAGCGACCAAATGCAGAAACACAACATTAATGATTGTGTGCGCACTACATTGGCTATGGTTAACAATCAACTGAAGTATATCTGTACGGTAGAAACCCATTTAGGAAGGATCCCAGATGTGGAAATGAACGTTGGTAAAATATCTCAGGTTATTACCAATCTGCTCATCAATGCTGGACAAGCCATCGAAGCCACCGGCAAAAACGGAAAAATAATTGTCACAACGTGCACTGTTGGCGAGTTTGTAGAACTAAGGGTAGAAGATTCAGGCTGCGGAATACCGCCTAGTCACCTCGATAAACTTTTCAACCCTTTCTTTACTACTAAGCCTGAGGGACAAGGGACTGGGCTAGGGCTTTCAATTTCATTTGGGATTGCACAAGAACACGGCGGAATGCTATCTGCCACCAGCACGGAAGGAGACGGCAGTATTTTTACTTTAGCTCTTCCAATCAATTCCGTTTCCGAAGACTCAAAAAATAACGGTGACACAAGTAATGCATAAAGAAATAGTGTCAAATAGTATCATTGCGTGTGATAGTTGTTATGTCGCGTATAAGGATAATTTTTTATGACAGATCCTACTGAGCAAGCTACAACCTATACTGTGCTGTTTGTCGATGACGAACCTAATATTCTCCGTGCAATTAAACGTGCGCTTTTCACTATGGATATTACGCTGTTGCTTGCTGATAGCGGTGCTAAGGCACTGGACTTGATGAGCAAAAACGAAGTCCACGTTGTGATCTCAGACATGAAAATGCCTCAAATGTCGGGCGCTGAGCTTCTTGAACAGGTTGCTATTAATTATCCCGACACGTTTAGAGTCGTACTTACTGGATATGCAGATATTGAGTCCACCATTAAAGCCGTTAACCAAGGTAAAATTCATCGCTATCTTCAAAAGCCGTGGGATAACGAAGAATTAAAAGCAGTAGTTGAGGAAGGGTTAGAACGGGTTAAGTTGAAGGCTGAAAATGCGCGTCTTCAAAAACTTACACGCCTACAAAACAGAAAACTAAGAGATGTAAATGCATCACTAGAACAAGTGGTACAGAAGCGTACTCGTCAAATTAAAGCTGCGCTGAACAAAATTGAAAAGCACAATATTGCCATGGAGCAAGTGCTATTCAACGTAATTAGTATTAACCCAAATATTAACGGGAAATTTGCCATTGAGGTAAGTGAGCTGTCTTCAAAGCTTGCGCGTATTGCACGTTTGGAGAAAGACGAAATAAAACAAGTTCGCTACGCGGGTCTAATTTGTGAACTTGGTCTCTTAGGACTTGAAACAGAGGATTTTAAAGCGCCGTTTTCAAAGCTTAAATATCAGCAGCAACAAAATTATTTATCGCAAACCAAACAGGCTGCACTGATCCTTGCGCCGGCTCACGAACTGCATCAAGTTTCAGATATTATCGAGTTTCAATTCGAGCACTACAATGGCTCTGGTTTGTATAACAAAGTTGCCAAAGAAATTCCTGCAGGGGCGCGCATTTTAGCGATTGCCAGAGATTATTGGCGCTTAGTAACCGGCAGAATGAGTGGTGTGGAAATGAGCCCCCGCGATGCCAAATTAGAAATGAAAAAGCACCGAAATACCCGCTATGATGGCGAGTTTTTGGACCTTTTACTCGAAGCAGAAGATGTGACTACGTCAAAGCTACTTTCGACATCATTGAAGGCTTCACAGCTTAAAGCAGGCATGGTCCTCGCCCAAAATTTGTATAACGATAGTCACATCCTTATCCTTCCTGAAGGTCATATTTTTAGTGATGCCACCATTCAAAAACTCGTGCAATTTGAAGAAGAGCGTGGAAAAGCGTTCAGTATTCAAATAGAACCAGAAGAGCTTTCTGCTACTATAAGTTAATCAGTTCTAAAGGTTATGTGCTAAAAGCAGGACGGGCGATGCTTGAACATGCCTCGCTTTGTCTTAGCCTTTTAATTAGGCTGCACTGTCCCCATTGATAAACTAAATGAAATTCCCTAAAGCAAATCTCGGTCTTTTGATTACCCTTTATGATAGGACCGATAGAGAGTGATTTGCTGTGCGAACCTACCGAAGGCATTTATGCTTATCGTTCACGTTCGCCTAACCGACAAAGAAGGCTTTTTGAATGACACATTTTGATTATATTTGTATTGGTGGTGGCAGCGGTGGTATCGCATCTGCAAACCGTGCAGCGAAGCACGGAAAGAAGGCCGCCATTATTGAAGCGAAAGATATTGGCGGTACTTGCGTAAACGTTGGCTGCGTGCCTAAAAAAGCCATGTGGTACGGCGCTCAGATTGCTGAAGCCATTCACCGCTACGCCCCTGAATATGGTTTCGATTTGTCGGTAAACCACTTTAGTTGGGATAGCCTGATTGCTAGCCGCCAGGCCTATATTGAGCGTATCCATGCCTCTTACGACCGCGTACTTACTGCAAACGATGTAACACTTATTCGCGGTTTCGCAAAATTCATCGATAACAATACAGTAGAAGTAAACGGCGAAAAGTATACGGCTGACCATATTACGATTGCCGTTGGCGGTCACCCAGTAGTTCCAGATATTGAAGGCGCCGAGTACGGCATTGATTCTGATGGTTTCTTTGCATTAAAAGAGCAGCCTAAGCGTGCTGTTGTGGTTGGAGCCGGGTACATTGGTGTTGAACTGGCAGGTGTACTACACGCTCTTGGAACAGAATCGCACCTAGTGGTTCGCAAACACGCGCCACTCAGAAACTTCGACCCCATTATTCACGAAACCTTAGTGGATATGATCCATGCTGAAGGCTGCAAACTGCACGACCATGCCAGCGTAGAGAAGGTGGAAAAGGCTGACGATGGCGAACTATCAGTACATTTAACCAACGGTGAAGTGCTAAAAGCTGACTGCTTAATTTGGGCAATTGGCCGTAAGCCGTCTACCGACAAAATTGATATCGAAAATACCGATGTTGAGTTAAGTGATGACGGTACAGTTAAAGTAGATAAGTACCAAAACACCACAGCTAAAAACGTGTACGCGGTAGGTGATATTACCGGTGAAGCAGAGCTTACTCCGGTGGCAGTTAAAGCAGGTCGTTTGCTTAGCGAGCGTTTATTTAATGGCCAAAAAGACGCTCACATGGATTATTCAATGATTCCAACCGTGGTATTTAGTCACCCACCTATTGGCACAATCGGCCTAACTGAGCCAGAAGCTATAGAAGAATACGGCGAGGACAATATTAAAGTGTACACCTCTAGTTTTGCATCTATGTACACGGCGGTAACCCGCCATCGTCAAATGACCAAAATGAAGCTAGTGTGTGCAGGTAAAGACGAAAAAGTGGTAGGTCTACACGGTATTGGCCACGGCATGGATGAGATTCTGCAGGGTTTCGCTGTTGCCATAAAAATGGGCGCGACCAAAGCTGATTTTGACGCGTGTGTGGCCATTCACCCTACCAGTGGTGAAGAGTTTGTAACGATGACCTAAAGGTCTGCTTGTTTAATATCCCGTTATAAAACCGGCATTTAGTCATGAGTAAATGCCGGTTTTTTTTTGCACTCAGCTTACCTTTTTGAGTTCAACAGGCACGCCATTTAACACAGCATTGCCCGACAGTTCGTCCACCTGCAAATCGTCAGTGAGAATGTTGGTATTAACCCCGGGATGCTGACTTGCCACAGACAACTTAATACCTTTTTTGTTGTGGCCCCAACCATGCGGAATAGACACCACGCCGGGCATAATTGCATCTGTGATTTCAGCCTCGATGACGAGCTGGCCTACTCGAGATTTCACACTGACCTCATCACCATCTTCAATGCCGTATTTGACGCCGTCATCAGGGTGCAACTGCAGAGTGCAGCGATTGTTGCCTTTCACCATACGAGCGCTGTTATGCAGCCAAGAATTATTGGTTTTAATATGCCGGCGCCCTATCAACACCAGCGAACGGGATAGCGAATGTTTTTCCTTCTCAAAGAAATGCGTGTTTACCCTGTCTAAATCAGCCATGAAGTAATCAAAATCTAAGTGGATTTTCTTGTCTTCGTGGAACAAGGCATGAGGCAAAGACGGTTGTAGCGGCCCCAAATCAATTCCGTGCGGGTGTGCTTTAAGGGTCTCAATCGACAACCCTTCTGCGATATTGTCGGATGAAACTTTATTTAAGTAAGTCTGAATATCTTCGTTTTTGTTTGCTCCTCGACCATACAGCCCAGTTTGCAATAAATCGTCAACGACACCTTTAGGCTGCTTAGCCCAAAGTGAAGGGTAATGAGCGGTACTTTTGCCGTTTAATGCGTCAAGTCTTTCAGCCAAAGATAAATAAATTTGCCAATCGGTAAGCTGGTCTTCATCACTATCCACCACAGCTTCGGAATATTTAGCAAAATTACGCACCGCAAAATTGTGAAATACAATGTCGTAGTGATCGCGCTCTAGCGCAGTTACTGGTGGAAGAATGACATCAGCATGACGCGAGGTTTCGGTAACATAAAAATCAACCGCAACCATAAAATCAAGTTGCGAGAATGCTTTATCAAGCTGTTCTGCATTGGGCGTAGTAACAACAGGATTCCCTGCACCTACCACCATGGCTTTAATTTGCCCGTCTCCTGGGGTAAGGATTTCCTCAGCCAAACAGGCTACAGGATACTCACCCGCGAACGCCGGAAGCCCTCTTACGCGAGAGGTAAATCCACCCATGCTGCCCTTGCCTGATACAGGTAATACGTCAGCGGCTGGCTGAGTAAACATCATGCCACCCCGCTTGTCCAGGTTTCCGGTGAGCATATTAAACAGCATGATAAGATATTGGGTTAATGTGCCAAACGCTTGTACGCTAGCCCCCATCCTGCCATAGCAAACTGCAGACTCGGCATTGCAGAAATCCACAACAAGCTGAGTGATGTGTGAAGCAGAAATACCGGTTATATCGCTCACTTTTTGCGGTGAGTAATCGTGAACGTATTTTTCAACCGCTTTTATATCTTCAGCATAAGGTAAAATTTCATCCATTTTGTGCAGTTGCTTTTCAAACAACACATGCAGCATAGCTAGTAGTAACAGCGCATCACTGCCAGGACGTATAAAGTGATGTTCACAGCTGATATCAGCGGTTTCACTGCGTTTAGGGTCAATAACGACCACTTTCCCTCCGCGCTTTTGAATCCCCTTCAAACGTTTTTTCACGTTTGGTACCGTCATAATGCTGCCGTTGGATGCCAGCGGGTTCCCGCCAATGATCATGAAATGCTGCGTGTGGTCGATGTCAGGAATAGGAATTTGAGAGATATGACCAAAAAGTCGTCGACTAACAATGTGATGTGGCAACTGGTCAACGGAAGTAGCGGAATAGCGGTTGTGCGATTTCAGCGCACGGTAAAAATAAGGCCCAAATAATATTGAACCCATATTATGCGCATTAGGGTTACCTAAATACATACCTACCGCATTTTTACCGTGGGTCTGTTGAATGCGGTGCAAATTATTAGCAACTAGGTCGAAGGCTTCATCCCACGAAATCTCTTCCCAGGTGCAGTCTTCCCATGCGCTGTTTCCTCCTTCAAGTCTTACCCTTTTTACTGGGCGCTTCAATCGATCAGGGTCGTCGTACAAGTCTTTGAGCGCACTGGCTTTCGGGCAAATATGACCTTGGCTAAAGGGATTATTTTTATCCCCTTTTATTGACAATATTTGACGGCCTTTCGTCGCTACCTCAATACCACACATTGCTTCACAGAGCGTACAAGTAGAATAATGCAATTGTTGTTCAGCGTTGCTCACGGTAATTCCTACACAATTCATTGTTAATGACTTGTTACGAAATTAGCGATTATCGCTGTAATAGACAAGCATCATTGAAAGTGATGATGTATTCATTGAACGTTAAATTTATACCCACAATCGCATTAGCTAAATGAATCTTGCCTACTTTGAAGTAAGATTAACCTTAGATTCACAATTCAAGAGTACGTAGTGTCCTTTTAAGTCATGTACTCTGATGTAGACAGAAAATAAATAACAAGCACTTGGAAATACAATTATGATAACGACAAAGAGAAGTTTACTGGCCATCACGCTAGTAAGTGCTTTGGGCTTAAGTGTAGTACCTACCACATACGCCCAGAGCGACAGTGAAGAAAAAACAGAATCGGACATTGAAAAGTGGGACGTCAATAACCCACCTTATGCACTAAACGAAGTTACCATCAAAACCAATGAAACCACGTGGTCTAGCTTAGACGTGGCGCCAAATGGCGAGTTTATGGTTTTCGACATGCTCGGCGATCTTTACAAAGTGAGCACAAAAGGCGGCGATGCAACGCCGCTTACCCAAGACTTCGCTTGGAATATTCACCCTTCCATTTCTCCTGACGGCAAGCAAATCGCATTTATCTCGGATAAAGATGGGTTAAGCAACGTATGGGTTATGGACATTGACGGCGGTAATCTTCGTCAAGTAACTAAAGAGAAAAGTAACCTTATCCACTCTCCTAAATGGAGCCCCGACGGCGAATACTTAGTTGTTACTAAAGGCATTATGTCTAGCCGCAGTATTCCGGCGGGCGAGATTTGGATGTACCACAAATCAGGTGGCGACGGCCTACAAATTAAAGCCCGCAACAGCGGAAAGCGCGACCAACAAAACATTGCCGACCCTGTATTCTCTCATGACGGCAAGTACATTTACTTTACCGAAAATACCGTTCCGGGTGCCCGCTTTGAATATAACCGCGACCCGTTAGAAGGCATTTTTGCTATCACTCGCTACGACCGCGAAACCGGCGAAGAGAGCCGCTATATTAGCGGTACGGGCGGCGCTGTAGTCCCTACACCTTCACCTGACGGTAAATACATCGCTTTTGTTCGTCGCGTTAAAGATAGAACCGCACTTTTCATTAAAGACATTAAGACAGGCGTAGAAACACCACTGACGTTGGAACTAGAGCGAGATATGCAAGAAGGCTTTGGCTCGGAAGGTTACTTTGCCTACTTCGACTGGATGCCAGACAGCAGCAAAATCGTATATTGGACAGGCGGTAAATTCCACACTATAAACGTGAAAGACAAAACTACCAGCACAATGAACGTAACCGTTGAAGGCACGGTGAAATTTGCTGATGCGCTTCGCTTTGACGTTGATGTAGCCCCTGATGAATTTGACGTTCGTATGATCCGTTGGTCTCAAATGTCGCCTAATGGTAAGACCGTACTCTTCCAAGCGTTAGGTAAACTTTATGTGCGCGACGTTAAATCAGGCAAAATTAAGCGTTTAACGAAACAAAACGACCATGACGAATACTATCCGCGCTTTTCTAACGACGGAAAATCGATTGTTTATACGACTTGGAATGACCAAGACCTAGGCACCGTTAGCGTGGTTTCTGCTCGTGGGGGGAAAGGAAAGGTTATTACCCAGATGCCAGGTCACTACATTGAGCCGTCGTTTTCTGCCGATGGCGAGAAAGTCGTCTTCCGCAAGTTTACCGGCGGCTACTTACTAGACCCCAAATACTCGGTTGAGCCAGGAATTTACGTAGCAGACCTTGAAAAAGACACAGTAGAAAAAGTCTCTGAAGGCGGCTACAACGCGCATTTCGCAGGTAACGACGACCGAGTGTATTTTACCGAATCAGCGGGCGGCGAAGCGTATTACGAAACCCAACTTTCAAGCGTAAACCTTAAGGGTAACGACAAGCGAACTCACCTTTACGGTGCAGATAAGGTTAGTGAGTACAAACTTTCACACGATAAGAAATGGGTTGCGTTTGTTTACCAGTTCAAAACGTACGTGGCGCCATTTGTCGAAAATGGCAAGCGCATTACCATAGGTCCGAACATGACCTCGCTGCCGGTAACGCAGCTTTCAAGCCGTGCAGGTGAATACCTGACGTGGTCGCCTGACAACAAAACCCTTAGCTGGTTTAACGGCCCTACGCTATTTAGCCGTTCACTTGATGAAGCCTTTGCCTTTGTTGATGGCGCAGCGGAAACCTTGCCTGAGCCGGTCGCTGAAGGTATGGATTTGTCGTTTACCACAAAAGCTGACAAACCATCTGGCTACAAAGCCTTGGTTGGCGGTAAAGTGGTAACCATGCGCGATGCCGACAACACCCAAGAGGTGATTGAAGATGGCGTTGTGCTGATTAAAGACAACCGCATTGAAGCAGTGGGTAAACGTGGCGATGTGACCATTCCCGATGATGCAATGCAGATAGACACAACGGGTAAAACTATTATCCCGGGGCTTGTTGATGCACATGCTCACGGCTCGCAGGGCCGCAATGAGATTATTCCTCAGCAAAACTGGAGTCAGTACTCGAATGTGTCATTCGGTGTTACGACCATTCATGACCCTTCAAACGACACGACAGAAATCTTCGCTGCGGCAGAACTTCAGCGTAAAGGCGATATCGTTGCGCCGCGTATCTACTCCACCGGCACGATTTTATACGGTGCAGAAGGCCTAGGTTACAAAGCGATTATCAACAATTATGAAGATGCCTATTTCCACGTAGAGCGCTTAAAAGAAGCCGGTGCTATTTCAGTAAAAAGCTACAACCAGCCCCGTCGTGACCAGCGCCAGCAAGTGCTGTGGGCGGCAAAAAATCAAGAGATGATGGTGGTGCCTGAAGGGGGCGGTAAGCTTCAGCAGAATCTGACCATGCTGGTAGATGGCCATACGGGCCTTGAGCACAGCATTCCTGTGGAAAAAGGCTACAGCGACGTCACTCAACTGTGGAAAGCCACAGAGTTCGGCTATACGCCGACCTTTGTTGTGTCGTACGGCGGCATGATGGGTGAAGAGTACTGGTACGACAAAACTGAAGTCTGGAAGAACCCGCGTCTTCTTCGTTATACCCCGTCGACTATTCTAGATAGTCGCGCGATTCGCCGACCTACTGCGCCAGAAAATCAGTACAACCACCAAAACGTAGCAAGCTACGCCAAAGAGCTTCGAGATAATGGGGTCAGTGTACATATTGGCGCACACGGCCAGCGCGAAGGCTTAGCTGCGCACTGGGAGCTGTGGATCATGGAGCAAGGCGGCTTCACGCCTTGGGAAGCGCTACGCGGTGGTACTATTGATGGCGCGAAACACCTGGGTATGGGCAAAGATCTTGGCAGTATCGAAAAAGGTAAGCTTGCTGACCTAGTTGTGATTGATGGCGATGTGCTTAGCGACATTAGAAAGAGTGAATTCGTAGAATACACTGTACTAAATGGACGCGTATACGAGTCGGCCACCATGAACGAAGTAGGCAGTAAGAAAAAACGTAAACCCTTCTTCTTTGAACAAGACAATGCGACCTTTATGCCGCAACAAACGGCTGATGAAGTGGAAGCGAAAGCGCACCACTATCATTGGGAGCATTAGTAAATGAACCGCTAAACAAAAGGGGCTTCACATTATGTGAAGCCCCTTTTTACTTTCCGTTAGTTAAATTTACTTGCTACCGGTTACGCCCATACTGTTCGTGTGACGACACCCAGTCTGACGAACTAATGGCTGACGCTAGCGATATCTCACCGGCCAACACCACAGACGCCACAATTTCTGCAAATTTATACACGCGATCCCGCCCATAACAATCTAGCAACTCTAAGCACTCTCGCTGTGTACCAATACCGGTACCGCCGCCATAAGTAGCGACAATAAGCGATGGTATGGTGATAGACACATACAGGTCACCGTCATCAGTAAGCTCTGAATACATCATGGCCGCCGACGATTCAGATACGTTTGCAACGTCTTGCCCTGTTGCTATAAACATAGCAGTTATACCGTTTGGCGAATGAAGACCGGTGTTATTCACACCAGATAAGAAAGACCCTACACCAGCCACACGGCCGTGGTAATCAATTTGCTTCGGGTCAACACGCATTACTTCTAACAAATGCTCTCGTTTAATAGTGGCTTCAGCTGTCACCCGTTTACCACGGGTACGCATAATGTTTATTTGAGAGGCTTTTTTGTCGGTAGCAAAGTTAGATTCAAGATAGAAATTCTCTATCCCCTCGTAATGGTCGAGTATCCACCCGCATGCTGCAAACGTAGCGCGCCCGACCATGTTCTGACCTGCAGCATCACCGGTTTTAAAATTAAACCGTAAGAACGCAAATTTATTCGAAAGGAAATGGTCGATATAGGTTAGCTTAGCAACGCTTGAAGTAGCCTCAGCTTCTTCTTTTATCTTCTCAAAGTTTGATTTTATCCACTTAACGAAGTCTCTGGCACCTCGCGCATTCTCAAAGATAAATACCGGCGCGCGCTGCATGGCATCATCAACTACTGTTGCCGTTACGCCACCACTCATGTTAAGTAACTTCATACCGCGATTGTATGATGCTACTAACGTGCCTTCAGTAGTTGCTAGTGGCACAACAAACTCACCTTGTGCGTGTTCACCATTAATGGTCAACGGCCCAGCAATACCGATAGGAACCTGTGCCACGCCAATGAAATGCTCGATATTGCCTTTAAGCGCTTGCGGGTCAATTGAGTACTTCCCTACGTGGTCTATTTTCTTGCCTGTAGCGCTTTCAAAATATCCTTGGCGTGTTTTTATAATGCTTTCGCCATAATCATCCATATCGTCACGAGGAATAAAGGCACTGCGTTGTCCTGGCGCAGTAATATTATCTTCTACTTCGAATTTAAGCTTTCCAAAGGGTGATGCAGAAAAGCAAATACCCAATTTGCGCTTTTCAGGGCATGGGGCTTCATCAATGTCTAAATGCACGGTAATGGTTTGACGCAAGCCAAACGGCTCCCCGTCCGACTTATTTAAAGCTTCTACAGAAATACAGGTGTCAGGAGTAAGTTGGAGTGAAATTTTTTCTTCGGGAATTTTTTCGCCATCAAGGGATATCCATTTTACTTCCTTGATTGTCGCGTCTTTTAATCTGTTTTTAAGAGAAAAAGATAAGCCTTTATTTGTTTTTGTAAGGCTTGCACGTGTGTAAAGTTGTTTTAAAAGTATGCTGGGTACAAACATCTTGCTTCCTTCTACGTATTCTTACCGTGTTATTTTCATATTTCCTTGTTTTTTATAGCACATTCTTTAGACACTTCTATGACTTCTTTGCATCTCTTCGCCGTTTTCTTGCGCAATATCAACTTTCAAATTTAGGCCAAGCGCTTTCAAAAATGCGCCAAGCCCAATGCGGCTGCATGCTACCGAAAAATAGACCTTAAGCACTCTTCATTCGCTTCTCAAGCCGCCTAAAGTAAATACCGTCACTGCAGTAACGTTGACCACAAGGTATCTGGTAGTAACAAAATGGAGGCGTCACGGAATACGATGCCAAGGATTAATCGCCGATATGGAAGCGGCAGCCAGATACTCTTTATGTGCAAACTAGCACTTAGAAAAAGGGTTACTTTATCAGGACCCCAAGCGCAAGTAGCGAATTATATAGGGATGAAGATGAGAACAGGGTTGTTTAGAAAAGAAGTTATTGATGAGCAATCAAATGCCGTTGAGGGGAGCTTTTTAATGACCCCTAAACCAGCCTATTCAGCAATAGCAGGGCTGCTTGTCGTGTGGATTGTGGCGGTTGCTGCTTACCTGAACATGGAAAGTTATGCGCGAAAAGCTTCGGTAACTGGATGGCTAGAACCCAGCCATGGTGTTTTCAAGCTTTATTCAGACGCAAGGCGAGGAAAAGTGCTCGACGTCATAGTCAGTGAAGGTCAATTAGTCGAAAAGGGCGCACCTCTAATAAAAATTAGCTACAGCAGCGAGGATGCATTAGGCCATAGAGTCAGTACCCAGTTACTTGCCGAACTAGAATCGAAACAAAATCGCACTCACCAGAGTATTAAGCGCCTGCGCACTTTGCACCTAGCCCAGCAGCAGCGCTTGGAAGAGCAGCTTTCCCAAGCAGAACATACTTCAGCAACGTTGAAAGACATTATTGCTCTAACCCAATCACAGTGGCTTCTAGCATCTAAACAATGGGAAAAAGCACAAACCTTACTTAAGCAGGGACATATTAGCCGTGCCGACTTTGAAACCCATTCGCTTAATCGCTTAAATGCAGAGCAGAAACTAGCTTTAGCAAAAAAGGATTGGAATAGCGAGCAAGCCAACATAGCAGCAATAAATCATGAACTCGCTACCTTGCCTGAGCAACAAGCCAACGAGCTGGCAAATATAGAGAATACTTATAGCGATCTCACCCAACAAATTGTGAGTCACAAAAGTAATGCTGAAGAGATAATTTATGCCCCTCGCAGCGGCGTGATATCAGGCCTTCATGTAAAGACGGGATATACCGTTGACAGCGCTCGCCCTCTACTCACTCTACTCCCTCAAAATGCTGACATTCAAGCGCGAATCGCAGTACCCGTGCGCTCAGCAGGATTTTTACAAGAAGGCCAAGCCCTACACATACGATATGACGCGTTCCCTTATCAAAAGTTTGGTGTGCAGTTTGGCGAGATAGTCAATATTTCTTCGTCGCTTGTTTTACCGGGAGAACTTGCCGATGTTCCTATTTCAATTAGCGAGCCAGCCTACTTGGTTACTGCCACCTTAGATACAAACGAAGTATTGGCTTACGGCAGCAGTATTTCATTGAAAGCAGGCATGACATTTTCGGCAGATGTTCAATTAAGTCAACGCACGCTTATGGAATGGTTAATGGAACCGCTCTATAGCATTAAAGGGAAGCTGTAATCATGATGAGTTTAACACACCCTCTTTCGGCACAACTGTTTCATACAACAAGCAGGGTACCGGTTATTCTGCAAAGCGAAGCGGCTGAATGCGGACTTGCTTGTATGGCAATGATTGCACAGTACTACTCCGATAAGCGCGACCTTAATACTTTGCGTCAAAGCATATCCGTGTCACTACGAGGAACGACCTTAAAAGACGTAATGCGAATTGCCAGTGACCTGGGCTTTCAAACCCGAGCGGTAAAGATAGAAATGGAGCATCTTGCGCAGTTATCTTGCCCAGCCATTTTGCATTGGGATATGAACCACTTTGTTGTTTTGACAAAAGTGAGAGGGAAGCATATTTTCGTTCATGACCCCGCCCTAGGTAAAAGAAAGCTCAATTTTGAAGAAGCCTCAAAGTACGTTACGGGGATTGCGCTTGAGGTCTCACCAAGTGACACATTTAGCCCCAAAAAGTCTGCGCCTCAACTTGGGCTTACTCAGTTTTTCTCCCGTGCCATCGGCTTCAAACGCAACTTACTAACGCTTTTCGCATTATCAATAGTGCTGCAACTTTTTGCCCTTGCTGCACCTTACTACATGCAAACAGTGGTTGATGATGTATTAATTTACAATAACGAGGCCTTGCTCAAAGCTCTTGCTATTGGCTTTGCCCTATTACTGGTTATAGAAACCTTTACAAGCGGTATAAGAAAGTTCGTTATCTTGTCCGTTTCATCTCGCCTACAGCTACAGATGTCTGCATCTGTATTCAAGCATCTTTTAGCTCTTCCCTTAGACTATTTTGATAAACGCCATATTGGTGATGTGGTATCGCGCTTTGGTTCCCTGGCTAGCATTCGGGAATTTTTAACCACTGGGGTCGTTACCGCCATGCTAGATGGAATAATGGCAATCGTCACCTTGGCCGTGATGAGTTTATATTCCTTCAAGCTTACTTTGGTAGTCGTCGTGATCATGGTCATCTATCTAGCCATTCGTCTGGGACTTCTACCATTCATTAAAAGGCATACCACTGAGCGCATTGCTCTGGCCGCTACTGAACAGAGCCACTTCATGGAAAGTGTGCGGGCAATTTTACCTATTCGCGTGTATGGGCAAGAGATACAGCGCCATGGCCTATGGCAGAACAAGCTAGTTGCAACACTTAACAAAGACATCACCTTAGGGAAATTTAACATAGGTAGCACACTGGCAAACCAATTTCTGTTTGGCGTTGAAAACCTAGTCGTTGTTTACATTGGCGCGAACCTTGTCATGCAAGGCTCCCTTTCAATAGGCATGTTGCTGGCTTTTATGGCATATAAGACAAGGTTTGTAGGTGCTATTGACGGTATAGTTAATAAGCTTATTGAGCTCAATATGCTAGGCGTTCATTTCAACCGTTTAAGCGATATTTTACTTACACCAGTAGAGCAAAAAACCAAAACTCACCCGCTACATAATACAGAGCGTTCGCTCGGCGTACAGCATACACATACGCCCAATAGCTCGGCTTCTACCTCAGATTCACCTAACTCTCCCCTATTTAACTTACTCGATGCTGACTCGCCGGGAAGTAGCACTTTCGACGATGACGCTTTGTCAGGCACTACCGCGCTTAGGATAAAGTCGCTTAGCTACCGCTATGGAGAAAATAGTGAGTGGGTATTTAAAAACCTAACACTTTCAGTAAAAACCGGCGAAATCGTAGCCATTATCGGTGACAGCGGCTGTGGCAAAAGCACCTTACTTAAGTGCTTAATGGGCCTTTATCCAGCCTCGCAAGGCAGTATAGAGCATCCAAGTACTGTAAATCCTGTCATCGCTTCTGTGCTTCAAGAAGACGCCTGCTTAAGCGGTACTATTGGACAAAACATCTGTTGCTTTGAAGAAGCCCCGAACCTCAAGAAAATGGTTTATGTAGCACAACTTGCCTGTATCCATCACGACATTATGCACATGCCTATGCAATATCATTCGCTAGTAGGCGATATGGGTAGCAGTTTGAGCGGTGGGCAAAAGCAGCGCCTGCTTTTAGCAAGAGCACTATATCAAGAGCCTGACATTTTGTTCTTAGACGAAGCGAGCAGCCACCTAGATATGGCCAATGAAGCTCAGATAAATCATCACCTCAAATCCTTGAGTATGACTCGAATTATTGTGGCACATCGCCCCCAATCTATCGCCTTGGCAGACAAAATTTATCGCCTAGAACAGGGCACATTACAACCATGCTCTCCCTCTGAAGTAACAGGAAGCGCAACATCTGGTAAACACGGAGAAACCCTATGAAAAACCATGAAGTAAGAGAACCCGCAGTATTGATGACAGCTGCTGAGCGCATGCAAATAGATGCGAGTGGCATTACCGCTCGTGACACCGTTATTCCCATGGACTGTTTGTCGAAACGTGAGCTACAGGTAGTACACAAAATAATGGAAGGCCGCTCTAACAAAGTGATCGCCTCTGAGCTATTCATCAGCGAGCGAACCGTTAAGTTTCACTGCGCCAACATTTATAAAAAACTCAATATCAGTAGCCGTTCAGCACTTATCGCCTGCTGCTTTCGAACCCTTTACCGAGAAGTGGTTTCGCTTTAAGCGCATCCACTTCTTCACTCAACACGCCACTACAAGGAGCGTACTTTATGAAACACCATCAACTAAATCACAACCAACCAAATCTAACCCCACCAGCAAGCACCGAGCCCGTTGCTTTAGCGGAAGCGCAACTGTTTGAAGTATCCGGCGGTCTACGCGTTCGTTTAAGCGATACCGTGCCGGTAGTTGGCCCTTCCCCCAAAGAACCGGTTTATATCACCATGGCTATTGGTGAAGGCGGCGGCAAACTACCAGATATTTTGTCATAGCATTAACCCCCTTAGCGTCAGCATATGGATAGCCAGTGTTTACGAACTGTCCATGTGTTGCGCTTTTTAAAAACAATACTCTTTACCCATAACCCGTTAGCAAGGAGCGCGAATGCACGTTGCACTTTTAGGAAGTGAGCAAGATCCACAAATTCAACACGTAGCGAAGGCGCTTAGTCAAACAGCTACCCCTTTTTATATCGCTAATACGCAACAATTCGGTACAGCTTGGAGTATTAGCTATGACCCTGATTTTGACGACGGATTAGTCCATTTCAATTCACCGACACTATGTGACCAACCCAGAGTGACTTTTTCGAACACCAAAGCGGCCTACTGGCATGAATATTTGCCGGGAGCTTCGTTGACAGCATCAGGTGAGAATACTCGACCCAATCACGCTGTGAATAATCAGATTAAGACAGATGAGCTTAACAATAAGCCACCTAACCTGTTAGCTGATGCTACTTGGGTCGAGCAAGAACGGGCGAGCACCTTACTGTGTTGGTTTAGCTATAGCGACATCAAATGGGTGAACTCTATCGATGCTGTAAGAAGCCATCAATGTAAGCCTTACCAGTCACGGGTTGCAGGCAAGTTGGGTGCACATATACCCTACACCTTCGTTGGCAATGCCCCCGAAGTCGCCTCTCAGTTTTGCAACAACATGCGAGAAGTTATTTATAAGCCAGTACGCGGCGGTCGCACGGCGCAGTTTGTAAATAAACAGTCTAATATGCGCCCGCTCCTAAATTCACTTTTAAATGAGCGCCCTGTGACCTTCCAAAAATACATTGTGGGCGAAAATGTACGTAGCTATGTACTAGGCGATGATGTGCTAAGCGTACAAATCGACTCAAGCGAACTAGATTATAGAAACGACGACAATGCCAGTGTGTCTGTGACTATTATCCCAAACGAGGTACAGCGTCTGGCTATTGAAATTTGCCAAGCATTAGATATGCATTGGTGCGCAATCGACTGGCGCAGAAGTGCGAAGGGAAAGTACTTTTTTCTAGAGGCGAACCCGAGTCCCTACTTTTTAAAAGTAGAAAATGATACCGGTCTAGATATAACAGATAAATTGGTGGCACTGCTTTTTAAATATTAGCGTTAGATTATTTTTAAGTGCCTAACGCTTTCCGATTAGGTCAGGCAATAAAAGTCAAAGATCTTAGGTGGGAGTACACTATGCACTTCGTCTATACATTAGTAGCCGAAATACTTTATGACCTAACGCAGCAAGGTAATGCATTTGCATTACCTTTAATGCCGTACTAAAATTTGGAGTAACCTAGTTTATATATTTTAGAGGTTGTTATGACACGCGCTGCTTTAGAAACTGAATCAACGCTTACTGAACGATTCCAAACTACAGTACCTAGTTCTGTTCGTCAGGCATTACGTTTAAGTAAAAAAGACAAAATTAAGTATGCCATTCAAGCTGACGGTAGCGTAGTTATATCGCGTGCAGAAACACAACAAAACGACCCTGTAATTGGCGAGTTTTTGACGTTTATAGCTCGTGATATCCAGGCTCACCCAGAGAAGCTAGAACCGTTATCTACGAGCATGCGTGAGAGCGTTAGTGAATTGATTCAAGGTGTCGAAGTTGACCTAGACGCTCCTTTATTGGATGAGGATGAGTAAGTTTGCAAAAAGCGATACCAATGGTCGTAAACGGTTGGACACTTTATGCTCATCCATTATTTAAAGAGCAGTATCTCAGTCTTAAAGGGGAGGTTGAAGCTCTACGGGAAAAAGATCCGCAAAATTACAAAAAGAAAAATGTTACTAAGCGTTTAGCGGCTATCCAAAGACTGGCCTTTGAACTCATCCCCCATGATCCTACTCACGCAAGTTTCCGCCAAGGAAATACATTGGGCGATGACAATAAGCACTGGTTTAGAGCAAAGTTTTTTCAACAGTATCGACTGTTTTTTCGATTCCACCTTGAGTCAAAGGTTATTGTATATGCATGGGTAAATGACGAGAAAAACAAACGAGCTTATGGAAGTAAAACAGATGCTTATAAAGTTTTTGAAAAGATGGTGAAATCTGGTCACCCACCAAAAGAATGGGCGGATCTTTTAAAAGCAGCCAAAAATGAATTACTCCCACTTTAAACCGCCTGCTTGTTCTCTTTTAGCTAAGAAGCTCATAGTTATTTATAGGTTAGAAACATACAGGCACGCGGGCATTTCCCACCAATGGCACTCTTCAATATAAAATTTCTGATTTACAAATTGTCGACTTGGTTAGCCAAAAAATTATGAAGCCTCCCCTTTAATTGGACAAACCAACTACAGGAAGAGGCCTCTACTTAGCATTTATTTAAAGGATGAAACGCGACAGGTCTTCGTTATCTACCAAGGTTTCTAGGTGGCTATTAACGTAGTCTGCATCAATCACGAACGACTCACCACTTTTCTCTGAAGCATCAAACGAGATATCTTCCATTAGGCGTTCAAGCACCGTATGCAGACGGCGAGCGCCGATGTTTTCAGTGCGCTCATTCACCTGCCAAGCCGCTTCGGCTATACGCTGAATGCCAGAATCGTCAAAACTGATATCAACCCCTTCCGTTTTCATTAACGCAACATACTGCTGAGTTAATGATGCGTTTGGCTCGGTAAGAATACGTTTAAAGTCGCCCACTTTCAGCGCAGCAAGCTCAACACGAATAGGCAGTCGCCCCTGAAGCTCTGGGATAAGATCAGACGGCTTGCTCATTTGGAATGCACCTGAAGCAATAAATAAGATATGGTCGGTTTTAACCATGCCGTGTTTTGTCGACACCGTAGAGCCTTCTACAAGTGGAAGCAGGTCACGCTGTACGCCTTCACGAGAGACATCGCCTGACGTATTGCCTTCACGCTTACAAATTTTGTCAATTTCATCGACAAACACAATACCGTGCTGTTCTACTGACTCAATGGCTTTTTCTTTCAAGTCTTCTTGATTTACAAGGCGTGCCGCCTCTTCTTCAATAAGCAGTTTGAACGCTTCTTTAATTTTCAGCTTCTTCTTTTTCTTTTGCGAACCCGACAAGTTTTGGAACATGCCTTGAAGCTGATTAGTCATTTCTTCCATACCAGGAGGCGCCATAATTTCTACGCCCATCTGTGGAAGTGCCACATCAATTTCAATTTCTTTGTCGTCTAAATCGCCCTGACGTAGCTTCTTGCGAAATGCTTGGCGTGTGCCGCGATCTTCAACGTCTTCTTTGTTGCCCCACGCGTCTTCTGGTGGAGGAAGCAAAACGTCTAAAATGCGCTCTTCCGCCGCTTCTTCAGCACGGAATTTCACTTTCTTCATTTCGTTTTCTTTCGTCATTTTTACCGCGATGTCGGCAAGATCACGAATGATGGTTTCAACTTCTTTACCCACATAGCCCACTTCGGTGAACTTTGTCGCTTCAACTTTAATGAAGGGCGCGTTAGCAAGTTTAGCTAAACGGCGAGCGATTTCGGTTTTACCCACCCCCGTTGGACCAATCATCAAAATATTTTTTGGGGTAACTTCTTGGCGCAGCTCAGGCTCAAGCTGCATACGACGCCAGCGGTTTCTAAGTGCAATAGATACAGCGCGCTTGGCATCTTGTTGACCGATAATGTGTCGGTCTAACTCGTGAACAATTTCTCTTGGTGTCATCTCAGACATGAATAAACCCTTTTCTAACAATACTTGTTGTACTTGCTACGCAAACGAGCGACAACAAGCCAATAACAGCGTTCGCTATTACTTAGTAATCTAGTACATCAACCGTTTGGCTATGGTTAGTAAATACGCAAATATCACCGGCAATGGTCAGCGATTTTTCAGCAATTTCCTTAGCGCTTAGCTCGGTATTGTCTAAAAGTGCAGTAGCTGCCGCTTGTGCATAGTTACCACCAGAGCCAATCGCGATAAGATCTTGCTCTGGCTGCACTACGTCACCGTTACCGGTAATGATGAATGACGCTGTTTCATCGGCTACAGCAAGCAGGGCTTCAAGTTTGCGTAACGCCCTATCGGTCCGCCAGTCTTTGGCAAGTTCAACCGCGGCCTTGGTTAAATGGCCTTGGTGCGCTTCAAGCTTGGCTTCAAAGCGCTCAAATAGCGTAAACGCGTCGGCCGTGCCGCCCGCAAAGCCCGCTAGAATTTTGTCGTGGTACAAACGGCGCACCTTGCGCGCATTCCCTTTCATTACGGTGTTGCCTAGTGATACCTGTCCGTCACCAGCCATTACCACTTGATTCCCACGTCGTACAGATACAATCGTTGTCACGTTATTTCCCCGTTTAGCTGGGCGCTGCTGCGTTTTATATGTACCTTTTTCGCGGAACTAAGGCAGCAGCGTAATAATTCAATAACAAATAAGTGGGGGAAGGCTTTTTAATTTCAAGGGTGAGACAAAAGAATGTGCGCTCAGAGGTACCTACTATTTGGGCTTAGCGAAATCGATAACTTTCGATGTCAAAACCAAAACTACTTTCATAACCTTTTACATACACCCAACCTCTGTTCGGTAGGCGTTTGTGCTCGCTTTCCCCTAAGCATAAGCGCCCATCGGACAAAGCTCCGCTCTCTTTTAGCAATAGTGAGTGTCGACAGTGTTTAGAGCCGCTTCCTTTTTCATAAGCAAATTTTCGTTCTATCTCTTGTTTGTCGGACATTAAGTGAAGCGTATAGGGCAATGCCGTATCAACGAAACTAAAACATAAGAAAAAGGCTAATAGCGGCATACCAAGTAACGTCATTTTTCCACGCAAATCTTTAGTCACAAACTGTGCGTGTCGCTTATCAACGAAAATAGTGAGGTAATAAAAGGCGCTATAAACAACAGTGAGAAGAGCAATGGCCCAATTCGAATTGTCTAGCCAAGCATTGATCACGATAAAATTGGTGAAAACCGTTACAAACAAAGCGCCGATAAGTACCAAAAAGGTAATGTTCGATATGCGTGTGATCAGGTGTAGTTCAGACCATTTGGGTCGAGAAATGTGATCGTCTTGAAGGGCGCTATCCGCATCATCAAATGGCAGCGTAGCTCGCCTAGAATCGAGCTCGTTCTTCGCTGCCTGATAGCGCTCTGGAAAGGCCTGCTTATCGATATTTTCCAGAACGTCTTCAAGCTCTTCTATGCTATAAGCGGCGTAATCTGGTTGTTCGGTGATGGCAAAACCCATTGATACTTCCTTGTAAATACATACTTCCGCTACGCGCTATGCAGCGCATTAAGTGTCACCTACAATGAACTGCTACAAATTCCAGTACCAAATTTGGCATGTGGCAATGTTTACCTTACGCAGACTATGCTTGGCTTTTTCCGCATCGCGCTTAGATTCATATGGGCCAAGAATAACGCGGAACCAATCGCCATTGCTGCCGGTGCTGTGTCTGATAAGAGCTTCTAAACCCTGAAATGCAATTTTAGCTTTCATCTCTTCAGCCTGGGCCCGGGTTCTAAATGAGGCGCACTGCATAAGATAGCGTTTGTCAGACTTTTCCTGCTCTCTTACTTCAACTTCTACTTCATACCCTGGCAGGGTCTTAATGTACTCCCATTCTTCTTCAGGCAACTCAGGTAAAGACTCTTCTGTCGGGGCAACAGGTCGTGAAGCTTGAGTATCTACGTCATCCTCTACATTGTCTTTTATCGACCATAAAAATACACCGAAGCCAATCACTAAAGCGAAAATGCCTATAAGACGCACGATAGGAAGCTTCCCAGAAACTGGGGCGTTAGCTTGTGCGTTTGTTCGCGTATTTGTCGCCGGCTTTCTACCTTTACCAGCGGGCTTCTTTTTTTGAGGAGAGCGTCCACGAGAGACATAATCGCGTTGAGCCATAGTCGGCAATATTCCTACTTGTTATCGTTGTTTGTATGCGTAAGAAAACGTCATATACCAAGTCTATTAGAAGGGCTGGTGTTTCAGCCTCTTCAACCTTGCTAAAATTTTAACGTATTGCTACCTAACAAGCTAACTGAAATCGGTAGGATCGATATCAATCGACCACCTTACCTTCATAGCCTGTGGTAACGCCTGTAAAAATGGCAGTGCCAAACGCAGTGCATTGTGAAGCGGCGCACGCTTTTCATGGCTGCATACCAGCATAAACCGAAACCTGCCTTGCCGCTTTTCAATTAAACAAGGAAACGGACCGTTTATATCAATGGCGTGCTGTTGATTAAACACCTGCTTACTTTCCTGTAGAAAGCGATAAGCCAAACTGCTATCGGTAGCCTCTGCGCGAATAACAAACTGGCTAATAAAAGGGGGTAACCCTGCTGCCTTACGCTCCATTAAAGCGTGTCGCGCGAAATGCCCATAGCCATTGTGCACTAAATCTTGTAGTAAAGGGTGATGAGGATTATGGGTTTGAAGCCACATTTCACCAGGTTTACTGGCGCGCCCCGCTCTTCCAGCAAGCTGAGTAACAAGCTGAGCGAGCTTTTCTGGCGCTCTAAAATCGGCACTAAAAAGGGCACCATCACAATCTAGCACTGCTACTAGAGTGACATGAGGAAAGTGATGACCCTTTGATAGTATCTGGGTTCCTACCAGCAACTGGTACTCTTGGCGATTAATAGCATCAAGGGTTTGGTGAAGCTTGTCTTTACCCCGCACAGTATCGCTGTCTATTCTTACCTGTTTAACGCCGGGAAATAAGCTTGCTAGCCCTTGCTCAACTTGCTCTGTCCCCGTACCTGCGGTAACTAATTCATTGTGATGGCACGCTTCGCAGTTTGATGGCATTGAACGCATGCCACCGCAGTGGTGGCACTGTAACCGGTTTTGGGCTTTGTGCACGGTATAAGGGCGATCACAACGCTTACACATTGCGGTCTCACCGCAGTGATGACAGAGTAGCGCTGGCGCATAACCTCTTCGGTTTACAAACACCAACACCTGATTTCCTGCGTTAATGTGCTGACGCATTATCGTTAACAGGCCTTGTGAAATGCCGTAATGAATAGGTTGGTCGCGCGCGTCCAACACATGCTGATGGGTGCTTTTCGCACCTCCCGCTCGCTTGGTTAGCTGTAAATGAGCATAGCGGCCGCTTAACGCATTATTAAGTGTTTCAAGCGCGGGCGTGGCGCTGCCTAGCAAAAGAGGAATCTTATGCTGCTTGGCACGCATGGCAGCTAAATCACGAGCGTGGTAGCGCAGCCCATCCTGCTGCTTAAACGACTCGTCGTGCTCTTCATCCACAATCAACATACCTGGATTATGTAATGGCGTGAAAATAGCCGAGCGGGTACCAATAATAATACCAAGTTCGCCAGCTTTAGACCGCTGCCAAACGTTTAACCTTTCTTTATCAGAGAGCTGAGAGTGTAAAACGCCCACCGCAATGCCAAAGCGCTTCTCAAAGCGTGACACGGTTTGCGGTGTAAGCCCAATTTCTGGTACAAGAATAAGCACCTGTTTTCCTTCGCGCAGTAAGGGTTCAATGGCTTGAAGGTACACTTCCGTTTTACCGCTACCGGTAACCCCTTCAAGTAAACTTACCGCGAAGTTACCTTGCTGACGATTAAGCGCAGCAATGGCAACTGACTGCTCAGTGTCTGGAATTGGCTTTTCAGAAAGCGATAACGAGGCAAGCCAGCTGCCTGGCTTAAATTCAGGTGTTATTTCTTCAATACGTACCAAAGACTTTTCAACAAGCGCTTTAACTGCAGGAGCACCATACTGCTTTCGCGCTTGCGACGCTAATAAGGCTCCACCAGCCAGTGCAGCAAAGCAAGCTTGTTGCTTAGGTGCTCGCGATAGCGTTTCTGCAGCCGTTTGCACACCTTCTTCGGTAAGCATTAACATGTCTTGTGGTGTGGGAGCCGCCGACTCGCCTTTGCGTAATAAAACAGGCAACATGGCGTGCAGTACTTCACCCGGCGCATGGTGATAATACTGCCACAGCCACTGTGCCATTTTCAGCAACACATCATCTATAATGGGGCTATCGTCAAGTACCGACTCGATAGCTTTTAACTTGTCGACGTTGTCAATTTCACTTTCAGGCTTTTGGAGGGTTTCAACGACCACACCCACCAATTTGCGTGGGCCAAAAGGCACAATCACTCTGACACCCGCACTGAGTACGTTATCGTGGGTATATGTGAAAAGTTGGCGCAGTGGCACTGGCACGGCAACTTGGATAAAGGCCATTGCGAACGTTCTACCTTATTTGATGGCTGTTACAGCGCGTAATGCGCTTACTAAGCTTCTTATATTGAAACTAATAATACTGAAGCTACTTGCAGACCCATATATTACAGCAGTTTGCGCTGCTAACAGTTAGCTACACATTTTGCTATAGCGCACAATTTTACTATTGACGCTAATGGGCCTAGCCTTGAAAGACAAATATTTAAACATACTTTACGTTAAAGCATAAAAGGAATGTTTTTCGTTTAGCTCTCTTGGGTAGCCTTCTTGCCAAGCTGCTTTGTTTAACAATTGGGCAAAAACCACTTGATCATGCCACATCCATCCTATATTATGCGCCGCTCTTTTTGCGATGGGTTGTTCTTTGAACGACTTATCATTTGAACTAAGTAACGTATGGTGTGCGACTTCGGGTTGTATAGCGATACGGCCTTATTATTTGAGGTAACCCAATGAAACAAGATATCCACCCTAAATACGAAGAAATCACAGCTACTTGCTCATGTGGTAACGTAATGAAGATTCGTTCTACGCTTGGTAAAGACATTAACCTAGACGTATGTTCTTCATGTCACCCATTCTACACTGGTAAGCAACGTAACGTTGATACTGGTGGTCGTGTTGATCGCTTCAAGAAGCGTTTCGGTGCATTGGGCAAAAAGTAAGCCTGATATCGAGTTCGAAAAAAGCGCCTTCATGGCGCTTTTTTATTGTCCAGAGATAACTATTCACGTTAGTAGACTAACATTGAATAGCTTCCACTTATGCAAGCGCCTCTAATCAAAGCTAATTGATCATATCAATATCGCGTACATTTGAGACCAAAGCGCTCATTATGCTTAATGAAGGTTTTCGACTCTTACCAAGTGCTTTTCCCAGTCCCCTCTACTTTGTTTTTTACACGCTTCCTCACTGTCGAAATAAATTCCAGCTGGACTAGACTTAATAAATTCAAGGGCTATATTCACCTGGTTTATGAAGTCCATATCCCAACCGTTAATCAATGCTTGCTGCTTCTCTTGCTCCGTATTAAATACGGCAATAACTTTCGGCGCTTTCCAAGGTCCTAAATGCGTAAGCCATACGAATCCATTATCGTCAGATTTTACGTTTTCACACACATCTGTTAGCACTGCGATTAGTTTTTTCTCTGTCATATTCTTTGTCTTCAAAACGAGTTTGAGAGGCCATTTATCGTATTTTATCAGAAAAACAATAGTGAAAATAAAGAGGTCTATCTTTGTGAAATATTATCCAATACTGTTTTTTCGAATATAAATCGATAAGCATCTTAGCACCCGCGCCTATAATACACCTTCAAAATGAAGTGAGACTTAAAAATAAATTTTATGAATGACAATTATAGACTTATTTTACTGGTCTAATTAGTATGCCTACCCTACATTGGTAATTGAAAATTCTGATCAGATATGTACACAGTGATTGGCTGTGTTAGAGTTGCGAACGGCACCTTGATAGTGAGCATTAATTTTATGAATAATGCTTAACTGCTAAGGCTTGTGGCGCTTTTGGATATAAATTCAGGTCTAAATGTTAGACCTATATCAACAGCGATATGTTAGGGAAATCAGGAAGAGTTAACGCTAGGTCTGCAGTTTCCAACGTACCACACTAGTGCTAACAACTATTTATAATCACTTTTGTCATTAGTTAGTTGTAACGCGCTTATGTTTATCTATCTATAACTACAACGATAATAAAATAGCTACAGAGCGTGAACAAAAATACCGATGAACCCTACATCTAAGGATACCTTTTTACATGTCAGATTTTAGACAACGCGCACTCGACTATCACGCCAAACCCACACCTGGAAAAATTCGCGTAGAGCTATCTAAGCCAGCCGATAGCGTCGACGACCTTGCTCTTGCCTACAGTCCGGGCGTTGCCGAGCCGGTGAGAGAAATCGCCGAGGATGCAGATAACGCTTACAAGTATACGGGCAAAGGTAACTTGGTTGCGGTTATCAGTAACGGAACTGCGATACTAGGCTTAGGTAATTTAGGCCCATTAGCTTCAAAGCCAGTAATGGAAGGTAAAGCACTTCTGTTTAAACGCTTTGCTGGTCTAGATGCCATTGATATTGAAGTAAAGCATCGTACGACCGAAGAGTTCATTAATACCGTGGCGAATATTGCTGATACGTTTGGCGGTATTAACCTAGAAGACATCAAAGCACCTGAATGCTTCGAAATTGAGCAAGAGCTCATTAAGCGCTGTAAAATTCCAGTATTTCATGATGATCAGCATGGTACCGCTATTGTAACCGCAGCAGGTATGCTTAACGCTCTAGAGATTCAGGGCAAAAATATAGAGAACGCTAAAATTGTTTGCATGGGCGCCGGAGCAGCAGCGGTTGCCTGTATGGAGCTACTGATTAAGTGTGGTGCCCAGCGTGAGCGTATCTACATGTTAGATAGAAAAGGCGTTATCCACACTCGTCGCGAAGATTTAACTGAGCACAAGAAGCTGTTTGCTAACAATACTGATAAGCGCACCCTTGAAGATGTAATGGAAGGCGCAGATATCTTTGTCGGTGTATCAGGCCCTGATGTTTTACCGCCAGAAGCGCTTTCTTTGATGGCTGAAAACCCAATTGTATTTGCATGTTCTAATCCAGATCCTGAGATAAAGCCTGAACTTGCTCACGAAGTGCGTAAAGACCTAATTATGGCTACTGGCCGCTCAGACTATCCTAATCAGGTAAACAACGTGCTGTGCTTTCCGTTTATTTTCCGCGGTGCTTTAGATGTTCGCGCTACAGCCATTAATGATGAGATGAAAGTGGCGGCGGTTGAAGCTCTTCGTGCTATTACGAAAGAACCTGTACCACAGGAAGTATTGGCCGCGAGTAAAAGCGATAGTCTGACATTTGGTAAGGAGTATATTATTCCTAAACCTATGGACCCACGTCTGTGCGAGCGTATAGCTACCGCGGTATCTAAGGCGGCTATTGAGTCGGGTGTTGCACGAGTACCTGAAAGCCCAGAAAAATAAAGTTCTGGCGCACAAGGCTAAAAAAGGTTGGGTTAACGCTCAACCAATATTTGCTAAAAAGTGCGCTTAAAGAATACAAGTACATAAAAAAACGGCGCTGTGTTGTAGGCTATAAACTAGTAAAGCCTTACAACACAGCGCCGTTTCTCTTTAATACTAAATATCAGTCGTCTTCAGACACATCATTTTCGAAGCTTGGGTCAATGCCCATTTCTTCCATAATACGCCTAGCTTCAGCCGGCACGCGATTAGGATTGTCTTTACGCAAGTCATCATCGTTAGGCAATGGCTGGCCAGTAAACGCGTGTAAAAATGCTTCGCACAACAGTTCCGAATTAGTGGCGTGACGCAAATTATTGATTTGGCGGCGGGTACGCTCATCAGTAAGTGCTTTAAGCACATTAATAGGTATAGAAACAGTGACTTTCTTTACCTGCTCGCTCTTTTTCCCATGCTCTGCGTAGGGGTGAATATATTTACCGTTCCATTCTGCCATTGTACTAACTCGGTCTACTCTTTTTATATTATGAAGAGAAATTCTAAACAAGTTCACGAAAAGGTCAATTGAGCAGTGTAAACCTCTTGACGTCTAGACATATATTCTTTAATTTAGACGTCTAAACGTCTATAAGATTACATTTTTGAGAGTATAAACCATGGTTTCTTACGCACAAGGTATCGATGCATTAAACCAGTCCCTGTCGGAGCTGCGTGATATTGATGTATCTTTTGAATTCTTTCCGCCTAAAACGGAAGCCATGGAGCAAACCCTGTGGAAGTCGGTTGAACGCCTAGCACCGTTAAAGCCAAGCTACATGTCGGTTACTTACGGCGCCAATAGCGGTGAGCGTGACAGAACCCACGATGTGGTAAAACGTATTCAACAGCAAACAGGCGTTGCTGCCGTTCCTCACTTAACCTGTGTCGACGCAAGCCGTGATGAATTAAAGCAAATTGCAAAAGACTACTGGGATTCAGGCATTCGCCGTATTGTTGCACTTCGCGGCGACTTACCGTCAGGAGTAGAAAAAACAGAAATGTATGCCTCTGACCTTGTTGCCTTACTAAAAGACGTTGCCGATTTTGATATTTCTGTCGCTGCCTACCCAGAAAAGCACCCTGAAGCACCAAATGCGCAGTTTGATCTACTAAACCTAAAACGCAAAGCAGAAGCAGGTGCCACAGAAGCAATAACTCAATTCTTCTTTGATACGAGTGTTTACCTTCGATTTAGAGACCGCGCTGCCGCAGCAGGTGTCGACTTAGATATCGTTCCGGGTATATTGCCGGTAACCAACTACCAAACACTGGTTAAATTTGCTGGTTTCACAAATGTTCATGTTCCTGGATGGTTGCACAAAATGTTCGACGGCCTTGATGCCGATGACCAAGCAACCCGTAATTTAATAGGCGCTAACATTGCTATGGACCAAGTTAAAGTGCTGGCTAAAGAAGGGGTAAAACACTTCCACTTCTATACTTTAAACCGCAGTGAGTTGAGCTATGCTATCTGTCACATGCTAGGTGTGCGTCCAGGCGTTTAATAAATAACAATTATCACAAGAGTGATGTCATGTTTGCATGATTCACTCCACAAAAGGCGCAATCAATGCGCCTTTGTTGTTTTAAACCTGCATTAAACTTTGCCACCAAGGCCGCCCGCAGTTACCATTTGATAAAACAAGTAATGAACTATCGATGCCTTATACCAGTCCGCATAGATAAGACCGCGCTATTTATCATTTAAACGGTATCGTCAGGAGAAATTGAGTGGATTTAGACAAGGTTAAAACCTTATATAACAATGTTACTCCTCAGGTTAGAGAGCTCTTTAGCATCTTCATAAAGCGCTGTAGAGAAGACAATATTACTATCTCTGCTGGGCACTTAGCCTATGTAACCTTGTTATCTTTAGTACCATTTATCATGGTGACCTTTACCATTATGTCGGCTTTTCCTGCCTTCGCATCTGTGAGAAGCAAGCTCGAACATTTTGTTTTTAGCAACTTTGTTCCTACCGCCAGTGATGTGGTACATAAATACATGACCGATTTTGTGGGCAATGCCTCACAAATGAGTGCCATTGGTATTTTGTCGCTGCTGGTCGTCGCGCTAATGCTCATATCAAACGTAGATAAAACCCTTAATAGAATTTGGCGCACGCAAAGTGACAGACCCATAGTGTACACTTTTGCTATCTATTGGATGGTGATCACTCTAGGGCCTATGCTTATTGGTTCTAGCGTAGTAGTAAGTTCCTATTTAACTGGCCTTGCTGCTTTTACCGAAGAGTACACGCCTGGATTGGGAACCTTCTTACTCAGCCTTGTGCCAAGCGGTGCTGCCATGCTCGCATTCACTATTTTGTACATGGTTGTGCCAAATAGAAGAGTGTTTGCCCGCCATGCGTTCATAGGCGCAATTGTGGCTACCATAGCTTTTGAAATTACTAAATCGGGCTTTGCGTTGTATGTAACGAACTTTCCTTCATATGAGTTAATTTATGGCGCTCTTGCGGTGGTACCTATCCTGTTTTTATGGGTATATTTGTCGTGGATAATTGTGCTGTTCGGTGCAGAATTCACGTGCAGTTTAGGAGAAGCTTTCGAAAACCGTAAAGCAGAGAACGAGCCGCGCAAGGTTCCAAAGGAATAGTCGACCAAGGCTATAGGCGTAGTAATGATTTACCTTTCGGGGCGGCTTTAAACCAGTGTGCACAGATGCTCTCAAAAAATGTATAAAACGAAAGAAGGGAGCTGCAAGCTCCCTTCTTTATAATTGATGCCTAACTAACGGCTAGTTTTTCATTGAAGATATAAAGGCGTCAGACTCAGCGATAGCTGAATTCATTTGTCTGATAAGCTGAGCAACATTGTTTTCAATTGTAGAAAGTTCGCCCTGCAGTGCACCAATGGCGCTGGCATTTAAGTTGTGCTTAAGGTACAGCACATTATCTTGAAGTGCGCTTAATACTGGCGGCATTTTGCTTTCAGCTTTACGCATAGCTGTCATTAATGAAGAATAGCGACGCTTGGTCTCGCGGAGCTTTGCTGCGCTATCCCGTTTCAACGATGCGTTCTGATACTTTTCAAGCTCTTCTGCCCACTCATCAAATAAAGCTTCAGCAACGCTTTCCACTTTATCGATGCGTGAACTCACTTCCTCTGAAGCGGCAACGCTGTCTTCATACTGACCGTTCAAGCGGTTGTAAACGTCTTCAAGCTCTCCACCATCGAACGCAACTGCAGCGCTGAATGCTTCTAATGCAGAGTTAAACTGCTCTTGTGCATCTTCCTGAGATTCTTTAGCGTTTTCAACGCGGTCAACTAAGATATCGCGCTTTTCAACGCCCACCTTTTCCCATGCTGCGTAGTATGCAGACTGACACCCACTAAGGGCAAGCATAGCAACAAATGCTGATGCGATTAACTTCATGCGGTTACTCCACCTCTAAAACGTGCTGCGCTTATAATACAAATCAAATGCAAAAGGGCGCCTAAAGGCCAAAAGACAATGGCAAGTACCACAGTTGCAGCTAAGGCATAACATACGCCCACTGTGATGAAAAAGAACAATGCACCTAAAATTCTTCCTTGTACTAGATGACCTAACCCAGGAATAAAGAAGTTACAAATTGCGGCGATTACGTTACCGCCTGATCCTTGACCTGCCATATAAACATCCTCGCATTTATGACTATAATATGATTAGCTAGCACGTAATGACACTTGTTCTATAGTATAGACTTAGCGTTAATCGCTTATTTAACAAGCAAAAACAGCGTTGAAGCAGTCAGCACGCAAACGTTTGAATAATAATAAACTAAACTAAAACAGGCACTCACACAACGCGCAGAAACAAAATGAAACGACTTTACCCCGATGTTACCTACTATGAAAACGGATTTATCGAAGTGGGAAGTGGGCATTCGCTTTACTTCGAGCAAAGTGGCAATCCAAACGGCATCCCCGTGTTTTTTATTCACGGCGGGCCTGGCGCAGGCTTACCCCCTAACTACAAATGCTTTTTTGATAGCAACAAGTATCGCATTATAGGTTATGAGCAACGTGGTTGTGGCCGCTCTACCCCCCTCGCTGATACGATAAACAACGATACTTGGTCTAATGTTGAAGATATAGAAGCATTACGAACTCACCTTTCTATACCAAAAGTTTTGCTGTTCGGCGGTTCATGGGGCTCAACACTTGCCTTACTTTATGCGCTCAAGTATACCCCGCGAGTAACAGGTCTCATTCTTCGCGGCGTATTTTTAGCCAGGCAAGAAGACAGAGATTGGTTTTTATCGCCAAATGGATGCGCTGCCCAGTTATTTCCCGAGTACTACCGCAAATTCACCAAGGATGTTCCTACACCGGTGACGTCGAGCACAGTCTGCAGTTTTTATAGCGCAATGGTACGCTCTAGCAATGATGTACTGCGTCACGCTGCCTTAAAGCGCTGGTATCAGTGGGAAGAGCGATTGTCGCGCATTACTTTACCCCCCGGCGTAGGTGAGTCCACTGACAATTACCCCATGCAATTGGTCACTTGCCTAGCAACTTTAGAATGCCACTTCCTTTCTAACAAATGCTTTTTAGATGAAAACTACATCCTTGAAAACATTGATAAAATAAGTCATATTCCGAGCACTATTATTCACGGTCGCTACGATATGATCTGTAAAACCGAAGCTGCTGAAGCACTTCACAAAGCATGGCCTCAGAGCCAGTTACAAATCATCCCAGATGCGGGGCACAGCACATCCGAACCCAGTATAGGTTATGCCCTTTGCCGTGCTACTCGCGACATGTCACGCTTTATTCAGGAGTCATCAAAGTGATAGGACTTATCCAACGGGTATCAGAAGCTAATGTAACTGTAGACGGTAACGTTATTGGTGAGATTGGCAAAGGCATGTTGGTGCTGTTAGGTGTTGAAAAGGAAGACAGCGAAGCGCAAATAGAGAAGCTTGCGAATAAACTCTGTCGGTATCGTATCTTTAGCGATGAAGATGGCAAAATGAATTTAAATATTGAACAAGTCGATGGGGAAATACTGGTGGTGTCTCAGTTCACGCTTGTTGCAGACACTCAAAAAGGGAATCGTCCAGGCTTCTCTCGCGGTGCATCTCCTGAACATGGTCGAACTATCTATGAGCAATTTGTGCAGGCCCTTAAAAATAAAGGCATGAAAGTAGCCACAGGCGAGTTCGGTGCAGACATGCAGGTTGGCCTTATTAATGACGGGCCTGTTACTTTTCAGTTTAGTGTCTAAGAGCTCAAAGGGGCGCGTCTCGCTGCACTAGGCGGCTAAACCTTTCTTTTTCCAGCTATGCGAAAGCAATTCGGGTATTCCTTGCTGTTTAGTCCGTAACTATTGGGCCCTTCGGTTTACTGGTGACTGTGTACTTCTTCGGCATTCCAAGTTTGCTTACATAATTAAACTTGTACCTCATGGGTTCTTACGTTTAAATACTCCTTCACTCATTTAAGAAGGTCGGTTTATTGTGTACAAGGTAGTTACGCCTAAAAGCGACGCCGAATTTGAAGCCTATTTTCATTTTCGATGGGAGCACTTGCGCCAACCATGGAATTTCCCTCCTGGCTCTGAAAAAGACGAATATGAACAGGTCGCCGAGCATCGTATTATTACCAACCGTAAGAACGAAATTGTAGCCTGTGGCCGTGTTCATTTGAACACTGCTGAGGAAGCACAAATTCGACATATCGCGGTACACCAAGACCATCAACGCAAAGGCTTAGGTCAGATGATAATGGCAGCGCTGGAAAACGTTGCTAAAGACTTAGGTGCTGAGCGAGCAGTAACAAATAGCCGCGAAATATCCATCGACTTTTTTAGTGCGTGCGGTTTTGAAATTGAGCGTGAAGCCCCTAACGAATTAGGCATGCTAAAGCGCCAGCAAATGGTCAAGAAATTCACTGAAAGCAATACCTTAGTATTACATCCTAAGTGGTGTAAATCGCTGCAGGAGACGTGGTCAGAGACCATACCTATTACCGAGCACATGGGTATTAAACTATACCAATACACCGGGCGTACCCTAGAAACCCGCGCGTCGCTAAATAAAAACATTAATATTCACGGCACTATGTTTGCCGGCAGTATATTCTCTTTAGCCACGTTAACAGGCTGGGGCATGATTTACTTGCAGCTTAAAGAGCGTGGTTTAGACGGTGATATTGTATTGGGCGATGGGGATATCCATTACCACAAGCCCATCACTATGAAGCCAAGGGCGATCTGTAATATTGAAACCTTATCGGGTAAGTTCAAGCCCCTAGAAAACGAAAAAAAAGCACGTTTCGAGTTAAGTGTGGCTATTTTGGATGGAGATACGCCGGTAGCGGAATTTGACGGTGTCTTCTACGTTCTTCCCCCTTCTAAAAACGAAGAAGAGTAGCGTTGCAGGCTCTCCGCTTTGCCACTTGCGATAAAAATCTACACATAAAAAAAGCGCCTTATAGGCGCTTTTTTCAAAGTTAAGCTTTTGTGTAAGCCATTTACTGCGTGTACTACGCAACCATAGCAGCTTGAAGTTTTTTCATCGCGTTCTTTTCTATTTGACGAACACGTTCTGCAGATACCTGATACTTATCAGCTAGATCTTGCAGCGTAATCTTATTGTCTGCTAACCAACGAGTTTCGATGATGTCTTGGCTACGCTCGTCTAGCGTTTTAATTGCTGAATACAAACGCTTGCTCGCCGCTGTATCCCAGTCATTGTTAATCACATCCGTTTCAACATCTGAAGATTTGTCTTCTAGATATTGAACTGGTGCGAAATTGCCTGTTTCATCTTCATCCGCAGTTAAGTCAAATGCTTGGTCTTGAGAACTCATACGTGCTTCCATTTGAAGCACCTCTTTTGTACTCACGCCCAATTCGTCCGCAACGGTTTGCACTTCAGCATGGGTAAACCAACCAAGACGCTTTTTCGCCTTGCGAAGGTTAAAAAACAGTTTACGCTGCGCTTTGGTTGTCGCAACTTTAACTATTCTCCAGTTTTTAAGTACAAACTCGTGAATTTCTGCTTTGATCCAATGTACCGCAAAAGAAACCAAACGCACGCCCACTGTAGGGTCGAAACGCTTAACGGCTTTCATTAGGCCGATGTTACCTTCTTGAATTAAGTCGGCTTGGGGTAAGCCATAACCTGAGTAAGATTTTGCAATGTGCACTACAAAACGAAGGTGTGACATTACTAGCTTACGAGCGGCTTGTAAGTCTTCGTCTTCGCGAAGGCGCACTGCCAACTCGCGCTCTTCCTCAGCGCTAAGCATATCAATGCTGCTTACAGCTTGAATGTAGCCTTCGATGCTACCGCTGTGAGGCACTGACAGGGCCATAGATTGCAAATTGTTGCTCATTGTTCACCTCATTTATTGCCGCTTCATATTAGCAAAGTAACCGAAGCTGCGCGAGACCTAATTAAGATATGAAGTCTAATCGATATGTAGGTATAGTGACTATTTCTACAATATCAAGACCTAGAATAAGAAAAAAAGTTCAACTTTACAAAAGAACCATCAGTTTAACGCTATCTAAGTTGAAGCTCCTAGCCACTCCTCCGAGCGCAAGCACTTCTGACTTCATACTCCACTAACGCCACATCCGTTCAATGATTGGCCTGCATTAAGTGGTAGCTGGGTAGGTCATTTAACCACTACGTTATTATACTTTAATTACATAGCAAGAATTAAAAGCTAATCTCACTGGTATGAATTCTACCGTTTATAAGTTACCTGCATCAGCGCAAACACATTTATTAACCAAACCCACTCTGAATGATTTTTAAACTCATACTGTAGCGCTACTGTGATATTACCGATAGTTTAAACCTTGCTTTTCTCTTTGGAAATTGAAAATATTAGATTGTATCAATCGCTTTTGCACTACGACCGCTGCACAGCATTTTCCAGACAAAAATAATAAAAAACTGGAAGGGAAATACTTAAGGAAGGAGTAAGGCAAGTAAAGCAAAGGGGAATTTAATGTTTGCTTACGTCGCTAGACAGCCCATATTTGATGTAAACCGTGAGGTTTACGCTTACGAACTGCTTTTTCGCGTGGGCGAGGAAAATTGCTTTCCGGATATCCCCCCCGATGAGGCCACCTCGAAAATTCTCACCTCTACTCACTTAAGCTTGGGCATTGAAGAAATTACCGGAGACAAAAAAGCGTTCATCAATTTTCATCGAGATACGCTAATGTTTCGCTTTCCCACGTCGCTGGATGCGGACAAAGTTGTAATCGAGATTGTTGAAACCGTAGAAGTAGATGATGCCTTGGTTGCGGCTTGTAAACATATCCGTGGATTGGGGTATCCAATTGCCCTAGATGATTATGACATGAAGGGAAAATGGGAAGCTTTTATTCCCTTCACCAGTGTGGTGAAAATTGATATCACCGAAATTCCTCACACTGAAATACCCGCTTTGGTAGCGCGTTTTAAATCAAACAACATTAAGCTTGTAGCTGAAAAAATTGAAACCTATGAAGAATTTCATAAATTCAAAGACATGGGCTTTGATTATTTTCAAGGCTATTTTCTTGCTAAGCCAGAAATCGTTAGGCACAGGAAGTTGGGGCCAAGCAGCCTAACTATGATGGAACTGTTCACCTTAAGCAGCCAACCAAAGCTTAATTTCGATAATGTGAATAAGATTATTGAAAGAGATCCATCGCTTACCTATCTGCTGCTGCGCTTTATCAATAATCCGATGGTAAATAAGCGCCATAAGATAACGTCACTTAAGCATGCACTAACCTTTATGGGTGAAGTAGAAGTGAAGAAATTTATATCTTTACTTGCTCTTGCCAACTTAAGCGATGGTCAGCCCAGCGAATTGATGCAAATGGCACTGGTGCGTGCAAAGTTTTGTGAATTAGTAGTTATCCAGCTTGAGACTCCTGACAACCAGCTTAAAGGCTTTCTCACTGGGCTACTGTCTTTACTTGACGCCATGATGGAGCAACGTATTGATGATCTGGTAAGCAAGGTACCAATCAGTGATGATGTTAAGGGCGCGCTTTGCGGCACACCCGGTATGCTACGTAATTGTTTGATACTTGTTCAGTATTTCGAGCGAGCTAACTGGATGGGCGTTAAACAATTTGCGGCAAAATATGAGATGAAACAAAGCCTACTACACAGCTACTACAATGAAGCTATTAAGTGGGCAAAACACATTCATAACTCAGCATTGAAAGATGACTAAGAAGCTTAATGAAAGAATGCGGTTTCAAAATAATCATTGATTTATTGTTAGATTATACCTACATATCATAGACTAGGATGTGGCTATATATTTTCTAAGCCCATTTGATACCAATTGAAACGTCGTTAAACCATGTTGCCTCAGGAATAGTTTATGTTCGCGTTCATAGCTCGCCAGCCTATTTTAGACAAAAGCAAAAATGTATTTGCTTACGAGCTATTATTTCGGGATGGTAAATCTGGTGCATATCCAGAGCACAGTGACCAGAAAGCTAAATATATTTCAGAGCACTTTCATCCACTAGGGCTTGACGATATAAGCGGTGAGAAAACATCATTTATCACTTTCTCACCTGATACCATTATTTCACGCTTTCCAACTTCGCTTAACCCTGAGTCGGTTGTTGTTGAGCTGGCCGACCCTACCGATAACGCCAACGGCCTGTTCGAAGCATGCCAGCACATCAAGCAGCTTGGTTTTAAGCTCGCCATCGACGACCCTATGATGGTAGGCGCGACACATGATATCTTCCCGCTGATTGACATAGTAAAAGTAGATGTCACTAAGACTCGCTTTGAAACCATCGAAAAGCATATCCCCCGCTATCATGATGCAAATGTGAAAATTGTAGCTGAGCAGGTTGATACCCAAGATAATTTTTCTACTTGTGTAGATTTAGGCTTCGACTTTTTCCAAGGTTATTTCTTTTCTCAGCCCGAAGCGCGCATTCTTAAACAGCTTCCGGCCTCTAAAATGAACATCGTTGATTTAATGGGGGAAAGCTCAAGTACTAACTTTGACATAGAGCGCATTAGCCAAATTATTGAACGCGATGCCACGCTTAGTTTCTTATTGCTTAAGTTCATAAATAACCCGACCATCAATAAGCGCTATAAGATTACATCGTTAAAGCACGCCCTTAATTACATGGGTGAAGTTGAAATTAAGAAATTTATCGCGTTATTAAGTCTGACTAATTTAGGCGATGAAAAGCCCCTAGAAATCATTCATATGTCGCTTGTACGCGCTAAGTTTTTTGATTTACTGGCCGAGCGCAGGGGCATTAAGAATAACCCGCCCATATCTTTCTTAGTTGGGCTATTTTCGTTACTTGAAGGTTTACTCGACCAGTCTATGACTGACATTGTTAAACAGCTTCCGCTGTCTGAAGAGGTGAATGACGCTTTGTTGGGCAAAAACCTAGAAATGAACAACTACATGACGTTAGTTCGCGCCTTTGAAAGTGCTCTTTGGATGAACGTAATCAAGCAAGCAAAGTTGCTGAACATTGACCAAAAGCAACTACATATGCTGTATAACCAGGCTATTACCTGGGGTAACGGCGTACGCAGCGCTATTTCATCACATTACCCGCGCGCTACTGCTTAATTATTTAGGCTCGATCTCTTTTACGTGACGTTGCACTGAGATTAGAGATCCGAGCAAGCCTAATAGTACTGAAAGCCCTAGCATGGTTAGCAATGCTGAACCGGTCAGCCCGGTAATATTAAAATCTTTCTGATACATAGCAGCAAATGTGGTTATGCTGCTATCCATCCACCACAAAATAATAATTACGGCAAACCACGCCATTAATCCGCCTAGTAAGCCATACCAAAAACCTGTGTATAAAAAAGGACGGTGAATAAACGCATCGGTAGCTCCCACCAGCTTCATTACTACAATTTCATCGTATTTGTTGAGTATATTCAGTCGGATAGTGTTACCAATAATAAGCACTACAGCAATAAACAAAAGCAGGCCAATTAAAGTAACTAAGTCTCTTGCAATATCAATAACTGCGTACAAGCGCTCTAACCACTCAATATCAAGCTTTCCGATGTCTACCTCGCGCTGCTGGCGAAGCTTGTCTAACAGCGCTTTAGCTGCAGTGGGTGAAGCATGCTTTTCATTAGGGGTAACTAATACAACATCCGGAAGTGGGTTTTTCTCAAGATACGCGATGGCATCGCCTAATCCAGATAAGTGCTGAAATTCCTTGAGCGCATCATCGGCAGGAATGTAAACCACACTGTCTATTTCAGACCAAGTATTCAGTCTTGCGACCAGCTGTTGTGAGCTTGCAGCATTGATATTAGGCTTGAGAAAAAGAGAAATTTCTGATGCCTGATCCCAGCCAGCGGTAATTTTCTCGGTGTTTTTTACCATGATATAAAGTGTGCTTGGCAAGGTTATGCTCAAACCCAGAACACCTATTGTCATTAACGAGGCTAAGGGCTGTCGCCAAAGCTCACCAAGGCTAGACAGGGCTTGTCGCACATGGCTGACAAAAAACATGATAATAATTTGTACCATGCCCACTTTTGCTGAAGATGCGCCTTGTGCCCGCCCCTTAAATAAAATACTCACGACCACTCTCCTTCGCCATTACCTGAACCCGCGCCACCCATATCGTCGGTTAGCCCATCAGTAATCATTTGCCCGTTTTTAAGGGTAAGCGTGCGGTAGCGCATACGCGCAATTAGTCCTAAGTCGTGAGTCGCAATCAGCACAGATACTCCCGCTTGATTGAAATCTTCGAACAAACGGATAATTTCCATTGAAAGTTTAGGGTCGAGGTTACCGGTTGGCTCATCGGCTAGCAATAAGGGAGGTTTATTTACCACTGCTCGCGCAATACCCACCCGTTGTTGCTCACCACCAGATAACGTAATGGGTAAGCAACGGGCTTTGTCTCTAAGCCCCACCATTTCAAGTGCGGCTTCTACACGCTTGCGAATTTCTTTATGGGTGTACCCTTCAATGACAAGAGGTAACGCCACGTTGTCAAAAACCGATTTATCCATTAACAGCTGGTGACTTTGGAAGATCATCCCGATATCGCGACGAATGTAGGCAATATCTCGACGGGTAATGGCGTTAAGGTCGTGACCATTAATGAGAACGCGCCCTACTGTTGGGCGCTCCATAATACTGATAAGTTTGAGAAGTGTACTTTTTCCTGCACCTGAATGGCCTGTTAGAAAGGCCATTTCACCCGGGGCGATATGAAAATTAACCTTACTAAGCGCGCGTTGCCCGCCTGGATAGGTTTTGCTTACCTGCTCAAACTTTATCATTATTTTTCCCTACCGCTTTGCTGGTTTTAGCTTTCAGGTGTGTCCATTTCGCTAAACAAGGCGTCAATAAACTCTTGGCCGTCGAACTGGCGTAAGTCATCGATACTTTCGCCAACACCTATATACCTTATAGGAATTTTAAACTTATCGGCAATAGAGAATATAACACCGCCTTTTGCTGTACCGTCTAATTTGGTAAGGGTGATACCCGTTAAGCCCACGGCTTCGTTAAATAACTTAGCTTGGCTAATGGCGTTTTGCCCGGTACCAGCGTCTAGTGTAAGCATAACTTCGTGAGGCGCGTTCGGGTTGATCTTTTTCATTACGCGAACCACTTTCTTTAGCTCTTCCATCAAGTTGTTCTTGTTCTGCAAACGCCCTGCGGTGTCAGCAATAAGAATATCTGTGCCACGCGATTTGGCCGCTTCTAGCGCATCATAAAGTACCGATGCACTGTCAGCCCCAGTATGCTGTGCAATAACAGGAATATCGTTGCGCTCGCCCCATACTTGAAGTTGTTCAACGGCAGCAGCTCTGAAGGTATCACCGGCGGCAAGCATCACTTTCTTGCCTTCTTGCTGGAACTGCTTAGCCAGCTTGCCAATAGTGGTGGTTTTACCTACACCATTTACGCCAACCATTAAGATAACAAACGGGCCTTCACTAGAATCGTGCGCTTTCATAACTTCAGAAAGCGGCTGGTTTACTTCAGACAGCATACCCGACATTTGCTGCTTCATGATCTCCAGTAAAGCTTCCGCGTCTTTAAGATCTTTACGAGAAGCACTATCAGTCAAGTGGTCAATAATTTTCTGAGTGGTATCCATGCCCACGTCGGCCACTAAAAGCTGTGTTTCAAGATCCTCGTACAGCTCATCATCAATAGTTTTGCCTTTAAATAGGCTAACGATACCACTGCCCAAATTCTCTTTTGTGCGAGATAGGCTGGCTTTCAAGCGTGCGAATAGCGACTTTTTCTCTTTCGGCTTTTCTTCGGCTTGGGCTTTAGCCTGTGCTTCAGCTTCTGCCTTTGCGCGAGCCTCTTCTTCAGCTTGGGCTTCGGCTTGCGCCTTTGCGCGAGCTTCTTCTTCCGCTTGGGCTTTCGCCTGTGCTTCAGCTTCTGCCTTTGCACGAGCCTCTTCTTCCGCTTGGGCTTTAGCCTGTGCTTCGGCTTCCGCCTTTGCACGAGCCTCTTCTTCCGCTTGGGCTTTCGCCTGTGCTTCAGCTTCCGCCTTTGCACGAGCCTCTTCTTCCGCTTGCGCTTTCGCCCGTGCTTCAGCTTCCGCCTTTGCGCGAGCCTCTTCTTCAGCTTGGGCTTTAGCCTGTGCTTCGGCTTGCGCCTTTGCGCGGGCCTCTTCTTCCGCTTGGGCTTTCGCCTGTGCTTCAGCTTCGGCCTTCGCGCGAGCCTCTTCTTCCGCTTGGGCTTTAGCCTGTGCTTCAGCTTCGGCCTTCGCGCGAGCCTCTTCTTCCGCTTGGGCTTTTGCCTGTTCTTCAGCTTCTGCCTTTGCGCGAGCCTCTTCTTCCGCTTGAGCCTTCGCCTTTGCTTCGGCTTCCGACTTTAAGCGAGCTTCTTCCGCTTGGGCTTTTTGTTTCTCTGCTTTCTTGTTCTTACTGAACCAGCCAAAAAGTTTCGACATCGTTAGGACAAATCCTTATAAATTCTTAGCAATTTCGGCTACACTTGCCGCCTAATGTATGAACGCATGATACCATTGTCGGCCACTATGAAGCGAGTTTCTCGCCCCACTCGGGCACCATCTTCTGCAAAAAAACCTCATTCACCAAAAAATGGTAGAGCCCACCGTGAAAATAGCACGGGGCAAATACGCATTATTGGTGGTCAATGGCGCGGTAGGAAGCTGCCTGTACTAAACGCAGAAGGGTTAAGGCCTACTACCGACAGAAATAAAGAGACCTTATTTAACTGGCTAATGCCCTATATTAACGACGCACGCTGTCTAGATGTATTTGCGGGCTCAGGTGGACTGGGTTTAGAAGCAATATCACGCTATGCGGCACATTGCGATTTTATTGAATTAGATAATCAGGCTGCTTCGCAGCTAGAAAGTAATCTTTCTTTGCTTAAAGCAAATGAAGTAGCGTCAGCCAATGTCCATAAAGGTAATGCGCTAAACATCTTGAAGGGGCTCAACGGATCACCCTACGATGTAGTATTCGTTGATCCGCCGTTCGGCAAAGATTTAGTAGCACCTTCGCTTATATCGCTTGCAGAAAATAACCTAGTGCAAAGCGGCAGCGTAGTTTACTTAGAGCATGAGGGTACGCTCACAACACCAACGTTACCTACCCACTGGCAAGTTATTAAGGAAAAACACACCAGCGCACTGCGCTACATGTTAATAGAAGTGAGCTAATAGAACGTACGCTTAGCGTAGCGCAAAGCCGTGAACTTACCTAGAGTGCACGGCCTAGCTACTTTAAAGTTCAAGGCCTATGTTTGAGATACCCGCTTCCAGCGCGAGGGCTTTCATTTCGTCTGCTGCCTTTGCGGGATACTTAGCCTGCTCAACGTAATCGAGCAGTTCGTTTTGTACCTCTACTTCAAATTCCATAAGTGGATGACCTTTCACGGTCTCATCATCAGCTTCTTCGCTTTCTAATAAATAAGCTTCAACGCTACCTTGAGATAGTTTGCTGATCACCACAGCACCTTGGGGGTCGTCACCTGCTATTAGATTAAGCAAGCCCGCTAAACCGATGGCTGCATCAATAGCAGGGTACACGCCATAGTTATCGTGTTCGCTGGTATCCGGGGTGGCAACTTCTACTTTTTCAAGCTGTACCGCAATATTAAATTTACTTTTAGGAGACTTAAGTGTTTCCCAGACCAAGTTTAAGCAGTTGCGTAAGGCATTCGCATCACCACTTTCTGTAAGCTCACAAAAAAGCGTGTAGTTAGGCAGCATACGTTCAAGTAAAGCAGCGCCGAATGCAACGGATTTCCAGCCTTCCAAGGCGCGAACACGCCCAAAGGTATTAAGTTTTTGCTTTGCCATTTAAAGGGCTCCAGTGGCATGCATGAAATATTTGGTAACGCCATCTAACAACATTTGGATAGCAATCATAACGAGGATCATACCCATTAATCGCTCCATCGCAACTAGGCCACGCTCCCCTAAAATTTTATGAAACACGTTTGAAAATAATAAGATGACAGCGCTAATCGACCAGGAAGCAGCAAGCGCTAGTGACCAATCAACCATTCTATCCGGCGCTTGATTAGCAAGGAGTATTAGCGCCGCTAAGGTTGAAGGGCCTGCGATCATAGGAATAGCAAGAGGCACCAAAAAAGGCTCTTCACCCACAGCAAGACCACTTGGGTTGCCTGACGAAGGAAATATCATCTTAAGCGCGATAAGAAATAAAATAATGCCACCGGCAATACTTACAGTTTCTTGCTCTACATTCAAAAAGTTAAGAACCGACTGACCGCTGAACAGAAATAAGAATAAAATACCAAGCGCAAACAATAGTTCTCGTATAAGAATAAATTGCCGCCTTTTAGGCTCAATGGATTTAAGCACCGACATAAAAACCGGCAGATTACCAAGCGGATCCATGATCAAAAAAAGCATGACGGCAGCGGACCAGGTATCCATTTTTTTATTGTCTCCGATTGAGAGCGTAAGCCCAATTTAAGCGTGAATTGTAAAGTATAACCCAATATTCATGCAGATAGGTGGTTATGGCGCGCAATGGTAAACCAAGCAGAGTGAGTAAAAAACACCTTTTAACACTCGACTACTGCTCTTTATATCGATCTAAATCCGATTTCTAAGCAAAAAGCACATACTCAACATTAGTGAACATTAAAAGAATCGCTAAAAAAGACTCGAAAAATGGCAGAAATGGGCTTAACTAAAACAATAGGAAGCAGTATGCAACAGGCGTAGCAACGATAACCTTATCTAGCGTTTGGTTTATGCAATGCGTAAATAAGTACTCTCACCATAGCTGGATGTTAAGTATTTTATTCGCCTTTTAGGTAATGTCTTGTACAAAGCGCTTCTGATGTAATGACAAAATCACACAGCCTTGACCGAAGTAGAGGCCTGGTTAAAACCTAACAAAAACAACCACAATAGGAAAAATTGTAATGAGTTTGATGACGGTAAAAGAAGTGGCGGCATTTCTGGGTGTGCAAGAAGTACGCGTAGAGCGTCTAGAGCGCGAAAGCCTTTTAGTATCAAAAGACAAAGATACCGACGGTAACCCACTTTTTGATAGCGGTGACGTTGAACGTTATAAGAAACTTGCTGAACGCTTGGGCGGGATCTAGTTAACGAAAAGGGGCGACACACTGTGAAGCCCCCCTGTTTTTTTATTTATGCAGTGAAATCTTTTAGCATTCTGGCAATTGAACGAATGCCTTTTGCTGTAGCACCTACCGGCATTTCAGCGGTTGCACCACCGTGATAGGCCGCAGCCAAATCTAAATGCACCCAGCCTTCAGGCTTAACAAAGCGCGATAAGAAGCCCGCAGCGTTTGACGCACCGCCACCACCGCCACCTTTCATCGGGCGACTGTTCGCCGTGTCAGCAAACGCTGAAGGGCAACGGTCTGCGTGAAAGTCTTCAAGGGGTAATGGCCAAAAGCGTTCATTTTCTGCTTTCGCTGCTTTAAGCATTTGTTCGCGTGCATTGTCATCCAGAGAGAATACGCCATGATAATCAGAGCCCAGTGCAACCACTGCTGCACCGGTTAACGTTGCTGCATCGATAATAAGCGGTGCGCCAGTTTCCGTTGCCGCCATCAAACCATCAGCCAGTACTAAACGCCCTTCTGCATCAGTGTTAACAACTTCAACGGTTACTCCATTTTTGTAGGTAAGTACATCACCCAACTTATAAGCGTGACCGCTAATAAGGTTTTCTGCACAGCACAAAATAAGCTGAATACGCTTTTCACTGCCTTGAGAAATAGATAAGCCTAGCGCACCTGTTACCGTTGCCGCGCCACCCATGTCGCACTTCATATCTAACATACCTTCGCTAGATTTAATGCTGTAACCACCGCTGTCGAACGTGATACCTTTCCCTACTAGCACGGCATCGACGGGAGCATCTGCGTTGCCTGTAGGATTGTAATCAAGGACTAGCATTGCAGGCGGGCGTTCACTACCACGACCTACGTTATAAATACCTATCCAGCCTTGCTCTTTAAGATCTTCACCTACAGTCATTGAGTAAGTGACTTTGTCCCCACCCAGTGATTTCAGCCATTGCGCAGCGCGTGTCGCTAGGGTTTCAGGGCTAAGGTCTTCCGGCGTTTCGTTTACCAGCTGTCGAGTAAATAATAATGCCGCATACTCCTGCTCTAGCGTTGCTCTGTCAGCAGTATCCGCCCATTGGATAGAGGCAGGCTTAAGTGCACGTGTAAAGCTAAGTGCAAAGGCCCACTGTTGTTCTTTATGCCAATTACCCTTCAGCGTAACGGCAGGCAGCCCTAGACCATCTAGCTTTCTCGCTGCTTGCTGAATTACTCGCTCGTTAAGCTTGTCATCAGGTAGGTGAATAACTGCGCCTGATTCAGTGAAAGAAAGCTTAGCGCTTTCGCCCCATACAGCTTCAGCACTATTGGTTGAAAGGCTAACGGTAAATTCTGCCATCGCGTTTTATTCCTTATACATCGTTATGTTTTCGATAAGCGCTTTTTGCGCTTGCTCAAATCTTTGTTACTCTCTTTTGCCTGCATACCGCGAACATGTAGCGCGTTTCCCATAAATCCGATGCTATAGCACACGAGTACCAGCAGGAAACGCCTACGCGGTGAACCTAATTTTTAAAAAAAGGCGATACATGAAGTTTTCACCTTCCTTATTACGCGGCACCTTAATTAAAAGGTACAAGCGATTTCTTGCCGACGTTGAGCTAGACAACGGTTCAATCGTTACTGCTCATTGTCCAAATACAGGTGCAATGTCCGGCTGCGCTGAGCCGGGATACACGGTTTTTTTAAGTGAGTCGACAAACCCTAAACGAAAGCTAAAGTATACATGGGAACTTGCACAAACGTTTGATGGCCACTTCATCGGTATCAATACACACAATGCTAATAAGTTGGTGGCAGAAGCACTAGATAACAAGGTGCTAGATGAATTTTCCGATATCAGCGGTTGGAAAGCAGAAGTAACACCACCAACTGCCAATAGCCGATTCGACTTCGCGTTAACGCGAGAAAACACGCAGGGTCAAGAGCTTACAGAATATATGGAAGTAAAGTCCGTTACCTTAGCGGAAAATAATAAAGGCTACTTTCCCGATGCGGTAACCCAGCGAGGTGCAAAACACTGCTTAGAGCTAGCTCGCCTAGCGCAAAGCGGTGTAAAAACTAGCTTGTTGTTCTGTGTGCAACATACCGCTATTGAAAGTGTTCAAGTTGCAAAGCATATTGATCCAACCTATGCAGAAAGCGTACAGATTGCCGCTAATGCAGGTGTAACTCTGTTTGCCGCAGGCTGTATAATTGATGAACAAAAAATTCAATTAAATCAAATACTCCCTGTGATTTTATAAAAAATAGGTTGATTTTTTTCATTTCGCCTTCATATTTGCGCCTTGTTTTAGTGGTAGAACGCACTAATGCGTTTGCTGGTAGCCAGTCGTATAAGTGATTAAACATCTGGCAAATGTTAGAAACAACACACCAGCATAATAATTACATAGACACGATCGATTGCCTGAAGCTGTCGAGTCTGATATAGATATCGGTCCAATCAGGACAAGATGGATGTCGTAGTGTAGGAGATGTGGCAGATGCCAACAGGAAAAGAAACAAAATCCCTGGGACTATTAGCGCTGGCAGGTTTGCAGCCGTACGAGCCAAAAGCTGACGAAGAGTACATGGGCGAGGCCCAACTTGAGCACTTTCGTCTATTGCTTAAAGCGTGGCGCAATCAACTTCGTGAAGAGGTTGACCGTACGGTAACGCACATGAAGGATGAAGCAGCAAACTTCCCTGATCCTGTAGACCGTGCAGCTCAAGAAGAAGAGTTCAGCCTTGAGTTACGTACACGTGACCGTGAGCGTAAGCTAATAAAGAAAATTGAAAAAACGCTTAAGCGCATTGAAGAAGACGATTTCGGCTTCTGCGATTCTTGTGGTATCGAAATTGGTATCCGTCGCTTAGAAGCGCGTCCTACAGCTGATTTGTGTATCGACTGTAAGACCATGGCTGAAATCAAAGAAAAACAACTTCAAGGTTAAGCTAATAACCGCGAGTATGTTGATATAGAAAGCCTCATCCCAAAAAGATGGGGCTTTTTGTTAAACCTTAATTATGCATAACCACTATGTAGGGCGCTTTGCTCCCTCACCCTCCGGCCAATTACATTTCGGTTCACTCGTTACTGCTGTCGCCAGCTACCTAGACGCGAAAAGCCACAACGGCACTTGGTTGCTTCGCATGGAAGACATCGACGAACCACGCTGTATAGCAGGCGTCGACAAGGACATCCTCACCACACTTGAAGCCCATGGTTTGTATTGGGATGGCGATGTCATTTACCAAAGTCAGCAACATCCTCGTTATCAAGCGTTCCTTAACGATTTACTTGCTCAAAAGCATGCCTACTTTTGCACATGTACACGTAAGCAAATTAAAGCTATGGGCGGTATCTATAACGGCAATTGTCGAGACAAGTCAGTGTGCTCAGCCACACAGGACTGTGCACTGCGCCTAAAAGTAGATACGCCACTTGAGGCATTTGAAGATGTGCTCATGGGTGAGGTTACGCCTTCTAGTTCAAGCGCCAGCTTAAACGCCGAAGATGTACTACTAAAGCGACGTGACGGTTTGTTTTCTTACAATCTTGTGGTCATTTTGGACGATGTATTTCAGCAAGTTAACTGTGTAATCAGAGGGTGCGACCTTATTGATGTGACGCCATTGCAACGCGCGGTGTATAAAACACTTGGTTACACCGCCCCTCAATACGGGCATGTGCCGGTAGCGGCTGTCGCACCAGGCAGAAAACTCAGTAAACAAAACCGAGCAGCCCCCGTTAATAACAATACAGCGCTAAATAATATTGTGCGTGTAATGGACTTTTTAGGCTTTCCCTTTCCAATTGCATCAGAATTTGATGATATTGATTCAGCGCTTAAAGCGGCTATTTCGATGTGGGATAGGAAAAAAGTAGTGAAAACACCCGAAATTATTGTTCCACAGCATGAATCCACTTATTATAGCGAACCTTTATAGTCTGCGGAGATACCATCATCATTCATCGTGTTTTTAAATCTGTTAAGCGCGCTTTTTCAAAAGAGAGCTCGTCCTCTGACGCTTTGAAGCCAAGGACAATGACCCGTGGAGAACACGGCATTTCTCGTGAAGATGTAAGCGCAAATGCATTGAAAGTAATGTATCGCCTTAATGGAGCTGGCTTCGAATCCTATTTGGTCGGAGGCTGTGTACGCGATATTTTGATGGGTCACGAACCAAAAGACTTCGATGTGGTGACTAATGCTACACCTGAACAGATTAAGGGATTATTTAGAAACTGCCGCTTGATAGGCAGGCGCTTTCGCTTAGCTCATATTGTTTTTGGTCGAGAAATTATTGAAGTTGCCACATTCCGTGGTCACCACCAAGAGTCCGACGAAGACGAAAATCTGCCAAAGGGCAAAGCTATTGCAAAGCGTGATGCACATGGTCAGTTAGTTCGCGATAACGTATTTGGCTCTATCGAAGAAGATGCCGAGCGTCGTGACTTTACCTTTAATGCCATGTATTACAGCGTGGCTGACTTTACGGTGAAAGACTTTGCAAATGGTCTAGCCGCCATAGAAAAGCGTGAAGTTGAGCTAATTGGCGACCCAGAAACACGCTATCGTGAAGACCCAGTGCGAATGCTACGTGCGGTACGTTTTGCCGTTAAACTGGGCATGAGCATCGAAGAAAAAACCGCGGCACCGATAAAATCTCTGGCGAACCTTCTTCAGAACATACCACCAGCACGTTTGTTTGAAGAAACCCTTAAATTGTTTTTATCGGGTAAAGGAGAAGAAACCTTCTTAATGCTGCACGAATACGGTTTAATTGAGCCTTTATTCCCTCAGCTTACGCCGTTTTTAAAAGATGAAAACAGCCGAGAAATGCAGTTTGTACGCCGCGTGCTTGCCAATACCGATGAACGCATTAACAACGACCAGCGTGTTACCCCCGCTTTCCTTTATGCGGCACTATTGTGGTATCCGGTTGAAGAGCAGTCTCAACGCTTGCAAAGCGAATCTGGCTTAAACGCACACGATGCGTTTAACATTGCATCAGGCGAGGTTATTGCCCGTCAGACGCAACGCATTATGATCCCTAAGCGCTTCTCTACCGTGGTACGGGACATCTGGATTTTACAGCAACGCCTTCCCAAACGCTTTGGTCGTCGCGCGTTTCAATTGCTTACTCACCCTAAGTTCAGAGCTGGCTATGACTTCTTATTGGCTCGAGGTCAAATAGAAGGCGGCGACCTGCTTGAACTCGCCCAGTGGTGGACGCACTTCCAGCACGCTGACAATGGTAAACAAAAAGGCATGCTTAACGCACTTCGCAAAAGCGAGGGTGGCGGAAAAGGTGCACCGCGTAAACGCAAGCGTAAACCAGCAGCGAAACGAGGTCCAGATGCATAAAGAGCACGTTTACATTGGCGTAGGTAGCAACCTTGGCAATAGCCAAGAAAAAGCGCAGCGTGCGTTTGATGCCATTAACCAATTAGAAGATACTCGCGTACTTAAAACCTCTTCACTTTATTCCAGTAAGCCGATGGGGCCGCAAGACCAGCCTGATTATATTAATGCAGTATGCTTAATAGAAACGTCACTCAAACCTCACGGACTATTAAAACAACTTCAGCGCATCGAGCTAGAAGAAGGCCGCGAGCGTAAGGGTGAACGCTGGGGCCCACGCACGCTGGACTTAGACATATTGCTATACGGCAGTGAAACTATCGATACTGCAGACTTGATTATTCCTCACTACGGTATGGCTGAGCGTGAGTTCGTTATGGTCCCCTTGTTTGAAATTTCCCCTAATATGGTAATGCACGACGGTAAGCCTATTTCAGCGTGGGTTGCTAACTGCTCGCTAGACGGACTTAGTCGCCTGCGAGACTTCCAATTAGCAACAAAATCCGTATAGTTCGCCACACGATATCAACAAATATCAATCTGAGACATGTCATGAAGAAAGTAACAGTATCTGGCTTGCTTAAGAAAAAGCAGGCTGGGGAAAAGATCACCTCTTTAACCGCTTACGACGCCAGCTTCGCCAAAATGTTTGATGAACAAGGCGTAGACGCCCTTCTTATCGGCGACTCTTTAGGCATGGTTCTTCAAGGTGAAGACGACACCCTTCCGGTAACTATCGACGATATTGCTTATCACACAAAAAGTGTACGACGTGGTACCGAGCGCGCTTTCGTTTTAGCTGATATGCCATTCATGTCTTACGCTACACCAGAGCAAACCTACACTAATGCAGCAAAGCTAATGGCTGCCGGTGCTAGCATGGTAAAGATGGAAGGCGGAAGCTGGTTATGCGACACCATTAAAGGCTTAAACCTTCGCGGCGTGCCCGTATGCGGGCATTTAGGCTTAACACCGCAGTCAGTTCACGTATTCGGTGGGTTTAAAGTACAAGGTCGTGAAGCAAGCCAAGCGGAAAAGCTGCTTAGTGAAGCAAAAGCATTAGAAGAAGCCGGTATTCAGCTACTGGTACTTGAATGCGTACCCTCATCACTAGGGAAAGCAGTAAGCGAAGCCTTAACCATACCTGTAATAGGCATAGGCGCAGGTAAAGATACTGACGGCCAAATTCTAGTGATGCACGATATGTTTGGTATCAGCGCCAACTACATGCCTAAGTTTTCTAAGAACTATCTTGTAGAAACTGGAGATATGCGCAAAGCAGTATCAAAATACATTGAAGATGTGCAAAGCGGTGCGTTTCCTTCTGCTGAACACAGCTTCGAATAACGGGGTAAAATATGAAGGTGCTTGATAGTATTTCAACATTGCGCGACACCGTAAATACGTGGCGTCGAAATGGTGAAACCGTAGGTTTTGTACCCACGATGGGTAACCTGCACGACGGTCATCTTAAACTAGTTAAAAAAGCAAAAGCACACAACGACAAAGTGGTGGTAAGCATTTTTGTTAACCCCATGCAGTTTGGTGCGAACGAAGATTTAGACGCCTATCCACGCACTATTGAAGAAGATAAAGCTAAGCTTATTTCGGTGGGCGCAGATGCCGTATTTTTACCAAGTGTTGCTGAGATGTACCCGGCAGGTCTAGACGCGCAAACCTTTGTTGAAGTGCCTGGTATATCAGACTCTCACTGTGGGGCAAGTCGTCCAGGACATTTTCGCGGCGTGGCAACCGTGGTTACTAAACTGTTTAACATGGTACAGCCAGACGATGCCTTCTTTGGCGAGAAAGATTTCCAACAACTACAAGTTATTCGCGCTCTAGCGCGCGACTTGTCGATGGCGGTAACAGTTCATGGCGTACCTACCGAGCGCGAGGCGTCAGGTCTGGCAATGAGCTCTAGAAATGGCTACCTGACAGAGGCGGAAAAAAACACAGCAAGCGCTATTTTTGAAGAGATGCAGCGTATTAAAGCGAGCATTGAAAGTGGTAATACTCACTTTGCTGAGCTTGAAAATATCATGGTTGCTAACCTTGAAGCGAAAGGCTTTAAGAAAGACTACTGCCAGGTAGTTAACGCAGCTACGTTTGAAGCGGCTAACGATAGCGACAAAGAGCTAGTATTGCTAGTTGCTATGTTTATGGGTAAGACCCGTTTAATCGATAACATGCAAATTACGCGACGTTAAGCGAAAGCCACATATAAACGAAAAAACGCCCAATGCATTACTCTTAAACAGAGCCCGCATTGGGCGTTTTTTATTTGTTCGTTCTGAGAAGTTAGCTTTTTCGTTAGCGTCTAAAAGACTAACACTTGATAAGCTAACATCTATAAAGCAACGGTATCTGCTTCGCGAACAAAATCCATTAGCTCTTTCCACGCCTGCGTTTCTTTCGCGATTAAGTGCTGCTCAGCCAAAATAGCGGCCAAATCATTATGACTCGTTAGCGGGTTGGCTAACACCACGCGAAATACGGTAATACACTGAGATGGGTAATCTGGCGCTTCTAAGCGAGTACGAGATACAAATGACTTACCCGCTTCACGCTGCTGCTTTTGGACGGCAACAACAAGGGCATCAACCTTCTCATTAATAGCGTTGCGGGTTTTAGCATTCACATGCTTCAGCTTTTCCTGCACTTCTTCAGGGCACACTCGATAGGTTAATAGCGATAACGTCGGCGTAGTAGTTAATTCAAAGTCACTCGCCTTATCTATCATTTGTGAAAAGTCTTTGGCTTTATCGATGCTGCGATCAATAAGGAGCTCGTAACCTTTGCGACCAAATATATGCAGTGCCGAGTACACCATCATAGCCATACCGTTACGGGAGCCCTCTAACGTGGTAGCACCTAAATCTTTCGAGCCTGCACGCAGTATATACTGAGCATGATGTCTTACCGCGTTGGCATGTTGTGGGTCTTTAAAAAGGGCCATGCCTGCACCCATAGGCACGTACATTTGCTTGTGAGCATCAATAGTGACTGAGTCTGCTCGCTCTATGCCTTTTAGTCTGTCGCGATAACGCGCTGAGAACAACGTAGCGCCGCCCCAAGCTGCATCTACGTGGAACCAACAGCCCAGCTCTTTGGCGACGTCAGCAAGTTCATCCAGCGGGTCGACGTGACCGGTCTCAGTGGTACCGCCCACGCCAACAATAGCAAGGAGTTTATTGCCTTCTTCTTGATAGCGTTTACCAATGCGAAGGGCTTTCGCTGGATCTAGGGTTTGTTTCGGCGCAGCGACCGTTAGTAACTGCTCACGCCCTAAGCCTAGTAAGTCTACTGCCTTTGATAACGAGTAATGGCCACGTTTACTGCACATTACCCCTAAGTTATTAATATCGTAGTGACGATAAGCAGCGGCAAGGCCCGCTTTAGCCACGCCTGAAAAGCCCTTTTGTGGGCCGAGCAATTTATTGCGAGCTACCCACAAGGCAGTGATATTGGCGATAGTACCACCTGAACAGAATGCGCCTAATGAGTGTGCCGCACTGTGCAAGTGCTCATCGTAAAAGTCCTGGGGCTGGTCATACACAAGGTTGTGCATCATACCCAGCACTTGGCGTTCTAGGGGCGTAAACGCTTTAGAGGTCTCTATTTTAACCAGGTTCTGGTTAAGCCCTACCATTAGCTTAGAAAGCGGTAGGTGAAAATAAGGCAGCGCAGAGGTCATGTGACCAATAAATGTAGGCGAGTAAGTATTTACAGAGTGCGCAACGAGCTTATCGAGCAAGCTTTCAGCATGAGTAGACACAAACTCGGGTGACTCAGGCACCTTGGAGTCTGAAAAGTCTTTTTCAATTTCTTCTAACGACGTTTTTTTTGTCACGACATGCTGCGACAAAAAATCTAAGATATTGTCAGATAAATGCTGCTCTATTTGAGCCAGCTTTGAGTCTTTGTGTTCAGGTTTGGTAAAGACCCTAAACAGGTGCTCTAAACTAACTTGCGCTTCACCCACTCAACACACCTCATACTTTAAACAATCACACATTTCGCTTACATTTATTGGGCGAAATAAACAGGCGGTTTTGTAGGATACCGGCCTGACACTTACTTTTCCTTTTAGCCATTTAGCATGCTTCTTAAACAGCAGCTATTTAACCCCTATACCTCGTTGCTATAAAAAACTAGATATCGGCTAGGCTAATGCGCGTTGACGCGGTCCATTCGTTGCCAAACCTGAAACTTATCACAATACTTTCAGGGTGTGGCACTTTACATCAGATTGCAATGCTCGCCAAGAGGCAGAAACCGCCAATTCACCGTCTTATGTGAAACATTCAGACTAGTTAGTCAATTTTCATGGACACGGTGCACACACTATACCTATAGCTGCCTAGTGATGTGACCTGCAAGGATAAACCATACTTCTTTCAAATTAGTACCGCAAAATTTTGCACTCTCAACTATATTTAATTTATGAATAGTGCGAATGCGCAGTCTGCTATAGCTGTTAAGTACAGGTGTCAGCGACGTATCAGTCACTATTAGATACATTATTGCAAGGAGGTCGGTTTATGCCCATTCGCGAAATATCCGAGGATTTCTCCATAGAAGATATTGTCCCCTACTTTCAACCCATCGTTGATTTAAATAGCCAAGGAGTGTGGCGATACGAATGCTTGGCACGCCTTATTACACGAGGGGATAAAACCTTTCTGCCCAGCGAATTTCTTTATCTTATTGAACGAGAGCAACATGTAAATTCACTTGCAGCAAGTATGTTCGTTCAGTGTGCCAGTTACTTTCACGATGTGAATATTCCTTGGAATATTAATATAAGTGCCAAAGATTTGTATAACCAGGAACTTACCAACACACTTATAACCCATTTAGCGAGTTACCCAGCGCCAGAGCGAGTAAGCATTGAAGTCAGCGCATCTACAGCACTGTCTAACCCTAAAAACTTAACCGCCTTTATAGAAAAAAGTATGCATGCCGGGCTTGGCGTGTTTATCGATAATGTAGGCTCTTGCCCAGGAAATATACGGGCGTTGATGAACCTGCCAGTTCGAGGCATAAAGCTAGCGGGCGGGCTCATTAAACATTACGATGAACAAGAGGCGGTAAGAGAATATGTGGACTATTTACTGTCGCTGTGTGAACGACATAGCGTAAGCACCATAGCCGAACACGTTGAAGATGAAGCGCATTTAGAACGCGTAAAACGCTTGCCCATTCGCTATGCTCAGGGCTATGTGTTTAGTCCGCCTTTAGCGAACGTACGCTCTGCCACAGCACGGCATTAATAGGCTCGTCGTTTAGCGATATAGACGAAAAAAGGGCGAGGTATTGAAGTAAGCTCCCCGCCCTTTTATTTAAGTTAAGCTGCCGCCCAAATATTGAGAGCTTTATGCGCTTTCTTCACTACGACAATTTAGCTTCCAACAGGACTGCCCGCTACCTCGGTACTTTCGTTCAAACGGCGTCATGTGATTGTCGCCGGTGACTTCAGATAAGTCTGACACCATGCCGTAGTGTTTAGCCGCTTGCGCAAATTCCATTAGATAGATAAGCCAATTGCTTCGCACCTCTATGTTAGGGGTGATCGCCATCAAATCCACCATGGCCGCACTGCCGTGCCAACGCTTTTGAACCTGGGTCTTTTTGGGGTACGGGTTTGGGTACAGTAAAAAGTGCTGCGTCACGTTCCAGTTAGACTGTTTTACCAGGCGCCAAAAGTCATTCACATCAGCACGGATCACCCGATAGTTATCCTGCTGCGCGCTGTAATGCTCATGTTTATCTACTCGTAAAGCTGACTTATCAATGCCGATAACACGGGCATCGGGGTTAGCTCTTGCTATGTTTGCCGTACTTTCGCCAACACCACAGCAAGAGTCTAGAATAACCTCGCCGTTGAAGCCGTCGCCAGCATCAAACCACGCACTTACCTCGTCAAAGGCGGCTTGTGTATGCTCGCTAATGGGTCGCTTGTTTTCACTCGCTTGGTACTTTTTTACTAAGTCATCTAACTTATCGTGAATACCCACCTGCGATGTGGTGATTTCTCTAGAGTTACCGCTTGCCATTAGCTCCGAATACCTTTACCGGTTTTAAGTAAATAGTACGCTACGCTAAATAGCAACGCGTTGAAGCCCACTAACAAAGTAAGCGATAGTGTCACGTTCACGTCAGATACACCTAAAAAGCCGTATCGAAATCCGTTAACCATATATACAACAGGGTTCGCTTTGCTCACCCATTGCCAGAATTCAGGCAATAGCGTAAGAGAATAGAATACGCCGCCTAAATAAGTTAACGGCGTTAAAACAAACGTTGGCACCACGCTGATATCATCAAAAGTTTTGGCAAACACCGCATTAATCAGGCCCGCAGTGGCAAACAAGGTAGAAGTAAGTAATAACGTCAGCGCTATAATGCCTAAATGATGTATTTGTACATCAACGAAAAATAGCGATACCAAGGTAACAATAATGCCAATAAGAATAGCGCGGGCTACACCGCCACCCACATAGCCAAGAATGATGACCGAGGTGGGTACAGGCGATACCAATAGCTCTTCAATATTGCGCTGGAACTTTGCGCTAAAAAATGAAGACGACACATTGGCGTAAGAGTTTGTGATCACCGACATCATAATGAGACCCGGTACAATAAACTCCATGTAGGTAAAGCCCCCCATTTCGCCAATACGGTTACCGATAAGGCTACCGAATATAACGAAATAAAGGCTCATTGTAATAGCTGGCGGCACTAGGGTTTGTACCCATATGCGCAAAAAGCGCGTGCATTCTTTTATCCAAATCGTGGTTAGCGCTACATAGTTTTGTTTAAACCAACCCACGTTTTCTTCTGTGTTCATTTGTGTACTTTCAGTTTTCATGTTCTTCACCTTTTCCTGCTGTGGGCTTAGCTAGCTTGTTTAGCTGATTCAACTAAACGCACAAACAATTCTTCAAGGCGATTAGATTTGTTGCGCATACTCATTACTTGAACGCCCTTTTCACTGAGTTGCGTGAAAACTGGGTTTAGTCCTTCGGTTTTCTCTACATCAACTTCAAGGGTGTGGTCATCAATCAAGCGGTGCTCGAAACCGGTTAGCAGGTTGTCTGTGGTCGACACGCCATTTGGGGCTTTAATATCTAACACAAAGGTTTCTACATTAAGCTTAGACAGCAGCGCCTTCATGCTGGTGTTCTCTACAATGGTGCCCTTATTAATAATGGCGATATTGCGACACAGCATCTCTGCTTCTTCAAGGTAGTGGGTGGTGAGGATAATGGTTATCCCCTGACGGTTTATTTCTTCTAAAAAGCCCCACATAGAGCGGCGAATTTCAATATCTACGCCTGCAGTTGGTTCATCTAGAATAAGTAGCTTTGGTTCATGCATTAACGCACGAGCAATCATTAAGCGGCGTTTCATACCGCCCGATAACTCACGGGCGCGGGCATCGCGCTTTTCCCATAGATCGAGTTGAGCAAGGTATTTTTTAGCGCGTTCTTTCGCAACACTGCGCGGTACGCCATAGTACCCAGCTTGGTTAAGCACAATTTGCAGCACGGTCTCAAACTGATTGAAGTTGAACTCTTGTGGTACCAGACCAATGCAGGCTTTAGCTTGTTCTTTTTGCGTTGTGAGATCATAACCAAACACCGAAACACTGCCGTTAGTTTGATTAACAAGTGAGCTTATAATACCAATGGTGGTAGATTTTCCCGCCCCATTAGGGCCGAGTAATGCAAAGAAGTCTCCTTCTTGTACTGTAAGGTCGACGCCTTTTAGTGCCTGTACGCCACCTTTGTAGGTTTTGGTTAACCCTTTAATGTCCAACGCTTTCATGATTTGCCCGTAGTGAGAGTGTGACTACTAAGACATACTGACCTTTGCTATGAGCCGAAAATCAGTACGCCCTAACCAACTTTAGTGAGATGTCGTTATCTGTCGCTAACAATATATAGCCTACAAAGTGTAACCTAGTTCATGCTATTAAATGAATACACTCGCGTTTAGTGGTTGCTTTAAACAGTTAGAAAATGAGAGCGAAAAGCACTTTTTCAACCCTAATAAAAAAGCGCTGCGTACCGTTGGGGGAGCACGCAGCGCAAAGGGTAGCTATAAGCCAATAGAAATATTTACGTAGAAGTTCAGCCTTACCGCTTCCACGGTGCTGTTTGTCACTCTCTTGAGAATAAAAAAGACGTCAACAGCACAGTCTGTTTTAATCACGTTGCACCTGTTAAAACAGACTGAGTAAAGAAGCCTGTTTAGAAGCGGTGCGCACTGTGTTCGACAGATGATGTTTATTTAACACGGTATAAATGGCAGAAAAGGCACCCAATTGTGGAAATGTAATGATGGTTTAATACTAATCCACACAGACAGTACAATAGAACGCTAAGCCAGATAGAAACTCGCGTTGTAGAATGCTCTATTAATAAAAATTTCGCTCAACGCTTCTCAAATATGGCGTAAATGAGGCAAGTTTGAGGATTTTATGTCGAACTTAGGCAATAGCTTTTGTTCATAGGTATAGTGTGCGCTTTATTAGAATTATAATTGCGGGTTAATGTATGCCAAAGACAATTGCATTAGTGGAAGATGACGCGGCCATTCGCGAAAACTACATTATGGCGCTTAAAGCGCAGGGATATAGCGTAAATGCCTATGAAGACAGACCCTCTGCGGCCGAAGCGTTTAACCACACCCTACCCGACTTAGCCATTATTGATATTGGTTTGAAAGATGAAATAGAAGGTGGCTTTATGCTGTGCCAGCAACTGCGAGGTCTTTCTCAAACCCTTCCTATTATCTTTTTTACTGCGCGGGATAACGACGTCGATACTATTAGTGGCCTTAGAATGGGCGCTGATGATTATCTAACTAAAGATATCAGCATGGCCCACCTGCTAGCCCGAATTGCCGCACTGTTTAGACGTACAGATTTGCTTGCTGCTCCCACAGAGCAAAAAGATGAGCTAAAAGTAGGTGACTTAAAAGTAGATGTATCGAGAATGACGGTAAACTGGCAAAACCAACCTGTTTTACTGACGGTAACAGAGTTCTGGATGCTGCACGCACTCATCAAGCGACCAGGTCACGTAAAAAGCCGTCAACAGCTTATGGATGAGTCGAGAATGGTAGTCGACGACACCACCATTACGTCTCACATAAAACGTATGCGCAAGAAATTTGTGCAGCTTGACGCAAACTTTGATCATATCGATACCGTGTACGGTATGGGGTATCGCTGGCAGCTTTAAAGTACGTGGGTTTAACGCTGTGTATCATCAGTAAAAAATAGAGGCAACCGGCTACACACATGGGATTTCGCTTTTCTATCCGCCTTCAGCTTATGGTGCTGTCGTTGTTCCTATTCACCATTCCCTACTTGGGCTATAACTATGTGTGGGAGCTTGAACAATACCTTAGAAATGGTCAAGAGCAGACCATGATAGGTACGGCGCGAGCCGTCGCCACTGCGCTTCACGAGCGACCAGCTTTATTTGATAGTCAATCAGCTTATCTTCAAGACGTACGCCCCGGTACAGACCTTTACGCGCCGCCTATTCCTTATCCTATTCAGCTAGATGGCGAACTTAACGACTGGCAGCAAGTTAGTGAGTTGATGAGCGAGTATGGCAGTGATGAAATCATTGAGTATTACAACGGCTTTGCTGGCGAACCCACTAGCCTGTCTTTTAAGCATATGGTGGGACGCTACGGACAATTTTTGTATGCCATGTTTGAAGTGAGCGATGACGTGCTGTTATGGCGGCAACCTAATAGCTTAAGTGTAGAAACGGGCGACCATTTACTTATCGGCATGGAAACCCCAGAGGGCGAACTAGCAAGATACGTTGTTGCGCCCTATGAAAGTGGCTGGGTAAATGCGTACAAACTTGCTAGCAACACGTCTACAACGCGGGCAATAGAGAACGCCCTTTCAATTCAAGGTCGCTGGCAGGAAACCGCCACTGGCTACAATGTTGAATTGCGCTTTCCGCTGTCTATGACCACAGGCGGCTTAGCATTTTCACTTGTCGATGTTGATAATGAAGACAGCAGGTTGAAGCAATACGCGCTCGGCACGGCAAATACAAAAGAACTCGCTGAACTGGGAACTGTCATAACACCCTCCCCTGAAATTGAGCGTATTTTGGCAGGCTTGAAATATGCCGATTCTAGGGTGTGGGTTGTGGACAAGCACAAACGCGTGCTCGCTCGCGCTGGTGATATTCAATCGGCTACAGGCATTAAAGTCGATGAAAAAGAAGCCCCATCTAATGCGGTATGGCATTGGATAGAAAGTGAGTGGTTACTTCCACTTTACTACCAAATTCTTACGCGCCCACCTGCCGACTTTATCGATGAGTTAGACGATGCCTACGCACTCGTGGGGCAGGATTTAGGTACGGCGTTAAATGGTCAACCAGACTCACTGTGGCGTTTGTCTCCCGATAACAAAGCTATTGTACTTTCTGCTGCTTACCCCATTTTTATTGAAGGCAATGTAATGGGGGCGGTAATTGTAGAACAGACAACCAATGGCATTCGCACATTGCGAAACCGAGCCCTAGAACAACTTTTCCACGTTATTTTAGCAGTAATGACCATAGGTACATTGGGGTTACTGCTATTCGCTACGCGAATTTCAAATCGTATCCGTTCCCTTCGCGATAACACCGAGGCTGTCATTGATGACAATGGTAAAATTATTGGCACATTGCCGGTATCGAATCAACGTGATGAAATTGGCGATTTATCCCGTTCATTTGCGGACGTTCTTTCACGCTTACAGCAATACAACTCTTATCTAGAGAACATGGCCTCTCGTTTGTCTCATGAGCTTAGAACACCTATCGCTGTGGTGAAGTCATCGTTAGACATGCTTTCTCACGTTAATGACGCTGATCAACAAGCAGTATTTGTTGAAAGGGCTCAGTCGGGCGTAAATCGCCTAAGTACCATATTAAACAGTATGAGTGAGGCAACGCGATTAGAGCAGGCGATTGAGCAGGAAGACCTAGAAACCTTCAATATTATTAAGGTGATTGACGGATGTGTTCAGGGCTATCAGCACGCTTATGCGCAAAGAAAATGGACCTTTATATCTACTGATAATAGTTTGCTTATTAAGGGGTCACCTGAACTTATTGCCCAGCTTTTCGATAAAATCGTGTCAAACGCTGTGGACTTCAGCAAAGACAATGATGAAATTATCGTCAAACTCGAAAAGCACGAAAAAACTGTTCAATTGTCGGTGAGTAACCCTGGGCCTTTACTACCCAAAGGAATGAAGAGTCAGCTTACCCAATCCATGGTATCGGTAAGAAAAGAAAATGACGTGCAAAACGCGACTAACTCTCCTCATTTAGGATTAGGACTTTATATTGCGAACATGATAGCCACTTTTCATAAAGGTCAGCTCTTATTAAATGACAGAGGAGATGGCACGGGTGTCATCGTTACCGTTACTCTGCCGCTTTAATTCTGATATAAGCTATTTTTGGCAAAGTTACTTGTTATAAATAGTCGGAGAATCTAATAGCAAAGCAAAAGTCTCTCCTCATGAGACGTCCTTTTTGTTAAATGGCAGGCTATCTTACAAAAGCAACTGGCCGAAATATAAAGAGAATTTGAATTAAGCATTACTTAAGACTCTTTCAAACATATCAAATGAGAATGTTTATTATTTATATTTACATTGCTTTGCATATCTCATAGACTTCGTCCTCCTTACACACACTCAAGGGAAACAGGATGAAAAACACTAAATTAACTATGGGCGCACAAACCATTGCCGCTGCACTGGCATTTGGCAGCAGCGCAGTTATGGCCCAGGAAGAAGTAGAAACGTGTAATGACACTACTTCAGCAGAATGTGAGGCCGTAACTGACGAAGCAATAGAACTGATTAAAATTCACGGCGTACAACAATCTATCTACCGCTACAATAAATCTGGCGATCCTCGTCGCCTAGCAGATCTTGTTGACACACCACAAACCATTAGCGTTCTTACCCAAGACCAAATTCAAGAAAGTGGTAGAACAGATCTTAAAGACATTCTACAGGCACAAGCTGGTGTAACTTTAGGTACAGGTGAGAATGGTAATGCTTTTGGTGACCGCTATATTATTCGTGGCCACGAAGCACGCAGTGATGTATTCGTTGATGGTCTTCGCGACCCAGGTATGACAACCCGTGAAAGCTTCGCTACCGAACGCGTTGAAATAACCAAAGGCCCTAGTTCTACTTTTGCCGGTCGCGGTTCTTCAGGTGGTGCGGTTAACTCTATCACCAAAAAGGCGTCTACCGCTTATAACTTCGGCCGTATTGATGCCGCAGTAGGTACCGACGAGCACAAGCGAGTAACCGTTGATTTAAACAAAACGCTGACTGAAACCAGCGCTGTGCGCTTAAATGGCCTTTATTCTTCTGAAGATAAACCTGGCCGTGAAGGCATTGAACGTGATCGTGAAGGTGTGCAGCTTTCATATGTGAATCAGCCTACTGACCGCTTGTCTTTTACTGGCGATATTTATTACCTGAACGCTGAAGACATTCCTGACTTAGGTAGCTATTACGACAGCGAAGCCGGTTATCCGCTAGAAGATATTCCTGTATATGCACAAGACGAGGACTTCCAAAACTCGGAAGTGACCACATTCACCTTGCGTACTGAATATGATATTAGCGATAACGTGCGTTTTTATAACGCCACCCGTGTAGGTAAAACGGAAAACGAATACATTACAACGGGTATGCGTGGTACAAACCGTGATGCGACAGACCCTACTGCCCCAGGTGCTTACACCCTATCGCTAAGCAACCACCAAGGTTGGCAGGAAGTTGACTACGTAACTACCCAGTTTAACCTATTCTGGGATACGGCTTTTGCAGGTATTGATCACCGCTTTGTATTCGGTTTTGAATACACCGACGAATCGGTAGACAATGGCGTATTCAATATGGATTACACTAATCCATCGAACTGTTTAACTAGCGGCCGCCGCGGTGTATCTGAAAGTTACTGCCTATTAGATGGCAGTGGCAATGAAGTTGATAACATTAGTTCGTTGATGGGCAAAGCCTTCACACGTGGTGACGTGGATGCGCTATTCGACATTGAAACTTACTCACTATACGTTATGGACACCTTTGAGCTGACCGATAACTTTAATGTTTTCGCAGGCTTGCGTGTAGATAGCTACGACTATACTAATGCGACGTCGGGTCGTGGTGGTGATCAAGTGTACGCCTTCGAAGATGAGCTCTACAACGGTCACTTAGGGCTAGTGTACGATGTGACCGAAAACGGTAACATCTACGCTTCGTATAGCACGGCAACCAACATAAACGGCGGTGAATCAGATCTTGGTGCTAACTGTGGTTATGGCGGTATTTGTGGTACGCCCGAGCAAGCATCTCAAGCTGACCCTGAGCAAGTAGAAAACATCGAACTTGGCACCAAATGGTCACTGTTTAATGAAAAACTTGTCGCAAATGCAGCGCTATTCCGCATCACTAAGAGCGACGTACACGAGAGTGTAGGTGATGCCTACTCAACGCTTGGTACATTAAACACCGGTGAAAACCGCGTAGAAGGTATTGAGTTCGGTTTAAGCGGTGATATTACCGATAAGCTAAGTATCCAAGCATCTGCTGCATTTATGGATTCTGAGATTCTTGAGTCTTACAGCGAAGATAACATCGGTCTTGCGCTAAGTAACTTCGCAGACGAAAGCTTCTACATACAAATGCGCTATCAGCCCAATGAGAAGTTTGCCTTTGGTGGAGACTACAGCTACCAGTCAGAAATGTACGGCGGCCAACCAGATACTGCAGCTGGCTATAGCGCTGAAACCGGAGAGTACTCTATTGTAGTTCCTGATTATCAAGTGGTTAATCTATTCGCCAACTACTATCACTCAGAGTCACTAACTTTCCGTGTTAACATTGGAAACTTGTTTGACGAAGAATACTGGACGGCAGCCTACCGTTCTGGCGCCTTCATGTATATCGGTGATGGTCGCAACATTACAGGTACCGTTAGCTACGAATTTTAATGCTAGCATGACCTAGGCAGGCAACTGCCTAGGTCTTTTTATATTAAAAACACTCTTACAAGCGTTGAAAACATGATTATTATTGATGACTTATTGACGAAAAACGAAGTTGCTCAGTTTCGTCAGCAGCTTACTGATGTGCCCTTTGTTGATGGCAAGAACACAGCGATGGGTATGGCTGCAGGCGTCAAAAATAACGGTCAGGCAGATGCACAGGACAAACGTGTTCAGCAGCTGGCTAACCAATTGCTAAGCAAATTAGGTAACCACCCCAAAGTTATATCCGCCGCCCTTCCTCAACGTATTTTCCCGCCGTGCTTTAACCGCTACAGCGAATCGCAAACCTATGGCTATCACGTAGACGCCGCCATTATGCGTATTCCGAATACGCCCGATGTCTTACGCAGCGATATGTCGATGACGATTTTTCTTACTGACAAAGACGAGTACGAAGGCGGTGAACTTGTTATTCAGACAGGATTTGGCGAGCAAAGAATCAAATGCGATGCAGGTAGCGCAATAATCTACCCATCTTCAAGTCTACACAAGGTGACGCCTGTCACTAAAGGCGAGCGTATTGCCGCTATCACCTGGCTGCAAAGTATGGTGAGCGACCAACAAATGCGTGAAACCCTTTTCCAGCTTGACCAAAGTATTCAGTCGCTAGTTAACGCGGGCACCGCAGAGCGAGAGCAGCTTGATGGACTTCATCATGTTTACCATAACTTGGTAAGAAAGTTTTCTCAGCTTTAACCTCAATTCAACACAAGTACAATTTGTCACAAGCATTAGCGCGAAAGCTTTCTTAAAAACGAAATAAAGTCGCAGTCGATAGGGTCCTATACTAAAGGTGTAACGCAGTTGTATATTACTGGGTTTATTCTATTAACACTTTCTTTTTAAACTTTGTGCTGGGGTACTTGAATGAAATATAAAACACTTTTTAGCGCCCTTCTTTTTATGGTTTGTTCAAGTATGGCCTTAGGACAAAACGGCGAAACCGCTAGCTTTTCTATCACACTGAATGATAGCGATGGTGAGCCTGTCGATAACGGCGTGTTTCTTTTTGAGCCCCAGTTTGAGCCGGATGCACATCAGATGCCGCAGCAAGAACCAGCCGTAATGAATCAAATAGATAAACAGTTTGAACCTCACGTGCTTGTGGTAAAAGCCGGTACTGAAGTGACTTTCCCTAATGCGGATAACTTGTTTCACCACGTCTATTCTTTTTCTCCCACAAAGCAATTCGAACTGAAGCTTTATAAAGAGTTTACGGCAGAGCCTTTACGCTTTGAAAATGCAGGTATTGTGGATATTGGCTGTAATATTCATGATTGGATGCTGGGGTATATTGTTGTTTCAGATTCTCCTTATTTTGGTAAAACTGATACTCAAGGGCAATCTTTAATTTCACTTCCTCATGGTGAGTACACCGTCCGTTTTTGGCACCCGCAAGTGGAAGGTGAAAAAGCGCTCCCTGCACAGTCCATTTCTGTGTCTGCCGATACTCAAGTAACATGGGCACTTAATACAAACATAATTAGGGATGACGGATTCGATTCTGGTTTCGGCGACTATTGATGCGGTTTGTCACTCAATCATTAGCCCTATTGTCGTTAGTTTTCTCTATCGCAAGCTACGCAGAAACAGACTTTTTGTTGCGCGGAACCTGGGCGCTGAAAGAAAACACACAAAGTTTTCAAGACTTTGGCCAAAACCACCAGCGATTCGAAGGTGATGGCTTACACCTTTCTCAAGCCGTTATCTCAACCAACCTGCGTTTGTTTGATGATTGGACATTATCTGGTGTTTTAAACGCTTACAGTGACGGTGAGGAACGACTCAACTTTTCTCAGCTATATTTAAAATATCGGCCACTTAGCGCCTCATCTATAAAGCCAGAAGTAAAAGTAGGTGCATTTTATCCTGCTATTTCAGCTGAAAATACAGACATTGCTTGGCTATCACCTCACTTCCTCACTAACTCAGCCATAAACAGCTGGATCGGAGAAGAACTCAGAACCGCTGGCGTTGAACTGAGCTTTAGACAAAATGGCAGGCAAGTGCGAAGCAACTGGTCATGGAAAGTATTGGGCAGTGTATTTAAAGGTAACGACACCACAGGTACGTTACTTTCTTGGCGTGGCTTTGCACTTCACGATAGACAGTCACTTTACAACGAACGGGTGAATTTTTTACCTATACCAGGTGTCATCGATGAAGATAGATTGGGTGCTCCTGCATGGACCGAACCCTTTAGGGAAATAGACAATCGCTTTGGCTATTATTTCGGGGCGCACGTGGCGTACAAGCGCAGTGCTGAAATGCGCTATTACTATTACGATAACAACGCAGACGCCAATACAGTCGAGTCTGATCGCATCTACGCATGGCATACACGCTTTCATTCGTTAACGCTTCGCTATATGTTTAACCCTAACCTTACGGTATTTTCTCAGTTGCTGGTGGGCGACACTCTGATGGGTGAAAGTATTGTAGATAACGATTTTAAAAGTGGCTTTGTTGCTGCTGTATATAGCATGACTCCATATATGCTTGCTGCACGTGCTGACTGGTATCAAGTGAATGATAATGACAATTACGCGCTCGACCCTAATGGCAGTTTAGGGCGTGCGCTTACCATCAGCGCTGGGCGCAATATTAGCAAACACTTCTCAATAACCGCCGAGTGGCAAATAAACTCAGGCACTCAGCAAAACCTTCGCTTTTTTCAAGACAGCGAGCACTTTACCGAGCACTTGTTCCAGTTGGCACTTACAGCCACTTTCTAATTAACCTGCTTTCCATCAGAGTTATCTTTTTGCGTATTTAATCGACTTATATTGCTATTCTTTTCTAAAATAAACGCTTAGCGCAATCTGGTAGATTTTCAAAATCAAAACCCATGTTTTTCAGATTTTTACTGCCCAGTATCAGACTTCCAAAGGTACGATATTCAAGAGCTAAGCTTTTTTCAAATTGACGTTTGGCCACTTTCGGAAACGCTTTTTCCTCGATAGTTGAAAGGTACTTTTCTTCTCTTTTTTTGTTTAAGTATTTTTTAAATTGCGCTTTTGCAAATTTCACGGTTTCCACTTCCTTTTGAGAAAGTGCCGCTTCTACATCCAAGGCATAACTTCCATTTTCGTGTCGCCGAACAAAATACAAATAACTGCGAAGCGCCGTTACATCAAGTTGCTCAAGCCCATAGCTAACATACGTTAAACTGTTCACTACATGTGCTTTTACTTGTTCATTGACTTGCCCTTCTATTTCGAAAATATGATTGGCTCGTGTCAGTTCTGTAACAATCAAATGTGACAAGGCAGTCGAAGTATTTCCCATTACCGTTAAATGACGAGCGGCATTATTTCGATGTTTCATAGGAACATCTCTGCGCTGCATAAGAGTCAATAATGCGAATAAATCATCGTTTTTTGCGTGTGCAATGAGATCTTGTAAGTCCAGTTCTGCATAAGGCGCTAGCAAAGTAGCATTTGGTGATTCAAACACTGAATCTTCGGCGGCTAGTAAAATATCACCTCTCTCGATATCCCACTCTAAAGATTCTTTTTCGACTATTACACTCTCTGAATGCTCGGGCTCCGCTTCTATGGAACACCATCGACTTGCGCTGTGACTTTCTGGCGACAAAGAAACGTGAGGTTCGCTTTGCAGAATCGTTTGCGTTGAGTGAGATTCCTCTTGAAGACTAAGTTGGTGTACTCTTTCTTCGCTAGCCCTCTTGTTTGCGTAATTTGTATTGGGTTCAGCTCCAGATGAAACATCAAGCAAGTAGTAAAATAAAACCGCGACAATACCAATCGCAGCTATAAGTAACTTACGGTCCATCTGGTTAATTCCCTTTATCTAGTTTTAGCTCGTCTTAGCGAACTTATGAACTCTCAGCGACTTCAATAAGGTCGAAGGTGGTGGCGTCGTCACCTTTGACCATAACCTGACATTGACCCCAGCTTTGTGGAATATGCCAAACATGAGCCTCGGCTACGGTGAACTTTTCTCGATGAGAATCACAGCGCACTTCAACCGTATCAAGGTCGCCCTGTATATTATCAAAAGCAAACTTATTTCTTACCAGCGTGTGGAACCAACGTCCGTTGTCTCCCATGCTTACGGGTACCTTAAGATTTTTTTCAGACGCAATAGATGTTTCAATCTGATTTACTATTGCGGCAATTTCGTCAATACGTGGTTGTTGCTCATCCATTTCTTGAAGCCTGCTGTACGACTTTAGGGCTTCTGCGTAATACCCGCGCTGCGCATCAAGAAGTATTTTCCTTTGTAATACGTAAGCCACATAATCGTCATCAAAAACGGCATTGTTAAAACGCTTTTGTCCATTACTGGCAAGTAAACGCGTTAGGCTTTTCGCTTCTCTTTCAATGTCGCCTTGTTCTCTTGCAATCTGTGACTCCAAGTTGAGCAACCAAGCATTCTCGTACCGATTTAACGTATCCCAGTTCAATAGCTCTTTAAGCGCTTCGTCTGCCGCTTCAACATTACCTGCTTTGAATATTTTATCTACGTTTTTATACGCTTTAATAAATTTGCGAGTGGCGCCAGTTTTTCCGTTAATAGCAAAATCCATTTGAACCGCTTGATGGCATTGTTGAGTAGGTTCGCCATCTTTTAATGCAGGGTTATACTGCCACTTCTTAACTGCTGATAGTGCACTGCGTTTGAAAGACGGACTTCCGAAGAAATCTTCGACAACAGGGTCTTTCACTCGACCTTCTTCATCGATAACGTAGCTTAATCTAACCCATCCTTCACGGCCTTTTCTCACGGCTGTAGTCGGGTATCTGGGATTCACTCGCTCAAGAGGAGTAGCAGGTGTGAATGCGGTTATTCGCTCAACTTCATTGGCTTTCGCTTCTGCAAGGGCTTTTTCTTCTGCTTCATCACAGGGAATGCTAAGTTCTTGTGCAGCTATACTTGAGGTACAAGCCGAAAAAAATAACACAGCGAGTGTAAACGGTTTTCGCTCAGCTATGTGGGCACGCCATGAAACATTTGTGCTGGCGCTTTTTTTAAAAAGCGAACGTTTAGTCGTTACGGCCCAAATCATGTTTATCATCCTTAATAGTTGTTTTAACGATTAACGCATTCTAAGTTTATAAGCTATTTCTTGTTTGCCGACTTTTCAAGCGATGCATCAGGCACATTTTTGATCATCATCTGCTCTTTACGCTTGGTCATCATTTTAGCAAGCCTACGCATGCTTACCGTGGTGTCTTTTTCATCTACGATATCAACACCTAACAAGCGTTCTAGCAAGTCTTCTAGCGTAAGCACCCCTTCTAAACCACCGTATTCGTCGACTACCAGCAGCATATGTACATGTTTATTGATGAAGTGCTCGAAGGTGACTGACAGCGGCATAGTGTTTAACACGGTAACCATGTCTTTGGCATATTCTGAAAGTGGCTTGTCGGTGTTTCCTCTCGCCTGCGCGACCAACAAGTCAGAGCGCATAACGTAGCCAGTAATGTTCTCAGAGTCACTATCTTCAAACACAGGTATACGTGAAAACTCAATATTTGCGTGCTTATGGAAAAACGCTTCCACCGTCATCGACTCTGAGACTTTAAACAGCGCCGTGCGGTGGGTAATTGCGTCTTTCACTTTCAGCTCGTGCAAGCTTAACAAGCTTTGTAGAAACGCCGCTTCGTGATTGGCTAACTGCCCTTCCTGCCCTGACAATTCAGCCATAGCATGAAGTTCACTGCGGCTTAACCCGCGAAGTGGGCTGTCTTCTTTAAAGCCTTTCGTCATTAGCTCAGACATTTTAACGAACGGCATAAGTACAATTGAAAGGTATTTAAGAAAATATGCGGTTACCGGTGCTAATGCCCGCCAATAGGTAGCGCCAAGTGTCTTTGGAATAATTTCTGAAAAGATAAGAATAAGCAGCGTAAGCACTGCTGAAATAACACCTAAATAGGCATCGCCGAACACTGCGGCCGCTTGCGCACCTGCGCCTGCCGCCCCCATAGTATGAGCGATAGTGTTCAGCGTTAATATCGCTGATAAAGGCGTATTTATATTATCGGTTTGCTTACGTAATAGCGCACCACTGGCTTTACCCTCTTTTTCTAGAACAGAAATGTACGCAGACGAAACACTCAGAATTACAGCCTCTGCAATGGAGCACAAAAAAGAAAAGCCCAGTGCAATGAAGACGTACACAATAAGTAAAAGCATGTAGTTATTCCAAGCGTCCTTGTAGGTTTAAACGCGTTTTAATTTTAATTAGATGAACGACTATTATGGATAATAGAGCGGGATATACAAGCGCTCTATGAATATCATTTAAGCACTTTAATATGAAAGGCATCCGCTGGGCTACGGTTAGCCGCAGCACGCCGAATGTTGCTCTTGGTTATGACGGTGTTGCTGCAGCTTTTTCACGCCCAGCCTCACCATAAGCCCAGTCAACAGGATTGCACATAATCCGTAGATTATCTGAACACTTGCCCCGTGCTCATGAACGTGGCTGGTTGTTTTTATCATTGAAGATAAAGAAAGCGAGGACACCAAGTAGTTAAGTGCATAACCAAAACCTATACTTGCAGAGATAACACTGAAAAGGTAAAGCACTAACGTTCGCGTGCCCATTTCTTGTTTGATCATGCCCATGGTTGACACGTTAGTGGCAGGCCCTGCCATTAAAAATACTAGCACAGCACCTGGTGATAGCCCGGCAGCCAGAAAGCCAACCGCTAGCGGTGTAGACGCGGTGGCGCATATGTACATAGGAATACCTATAAGTGCCATAACAAGCATGGCGACCAAACCATCTCCCCACTGGGTAAGAAAGTCGGTAGGCACCCAGGTTTTTATAGCGGCGGCGAGCGCTAAACCAATAAGTAGCCACACCACAATATCTTCGAGCAACTTGCCGCTAGCATATGAAAGCACGCTTGTGATTTTCGAAGGCGAAGACTCGGGTAGAGGCGTGTCTGTTCTTTCGTGGCTATGAGAATGTGTTTTTTCGCTTGCACAGCAGGAGGTGCTGGCCTGTATTTGTGATTCTGGTTTGGGTGCTTGCTTTGACCCACAGCACGAGGACTCCGTCACCTCAGACTGTCGTTGTTGAGTTTCTTCTGCTTCTGCGAAAAAACGTACCATCGAACCAGCATAAATGGCGCTTGTAATGGCCGCGATGGGTCTAACAATGGCATATAGAGGCCCAAGCAATGCGTATGACACAGAGACACTGTCTACGCCAGTCTCGGGCGTAGATACTAAAAAAGATATCGTTGAAGACTTAGAAGCACCACTTCGGCGCAAACCAAGTGCTGCCGGAATAACGCCACATGAACAAAGTGGCAAAGGCGCGCCGATAATAGCTGCTTTGCTAATCGAGCCAAATGATGCGCTACCCATGTGCTTTTCAAGAAAAGAGACAGGCACTAACTCATGCATCACTCCTGCGACCAGTAACCCCAACAGCAGCCATGGCGCTGATTCCATGAACAACGCAAGAAAATTTTGCCCTAGTAAAATGATATCTGACACATAGCCTCTCTTGTAACCCTGACATAAGCTGCCTTACTTGCAGACATACACTACTCGTGTACAAAGTCACCTAGTCTTAAACGCTGTAAATAGTAACAGATATAAAGTGCGACAGAAAATCAACAAAACTGATTAGGTCAATTGTAGAAGCATAAAAATGGCCAGTACAAATGTACTGGCCGAATGTTGACTATCTCGAGAGTGTGCTTTTTAAACTCAGAGGTCAACCATGAAAAATCGTATCAGTGCCCAATTAGCTATTGAACTGCTTATTCTTGTGTGGCCTTTTGTTGTGACTCCTTTTTAAGCTTAGACACTACAGAGAAAGCTTCGAGCATGACGAGTACTGAAACCACCAGCACTACTGCGTCTAAGAAGACCAACAAATAGTTTCCTTCTACGTAGTACTCTTTAAGCTTTATCAGGCCAGCAAAGAAAGCCATGATAAGCACAAAAACCATTGGAATGAGCGTATATTTCGCTGGTCGGCCTAGTTTAATCAGCATAACCGAGATTACTAACAGCGTTAAACTGGCTAGTATCTGGTTGGTAGAGCCAAATAAAGGCCAAATAATCATACCGCCACTGCCTGACGCACCACCTGCACCGAAGGCCAGCAATAGGCAACATCCAACGGCTACAAGCGTCGCAACTACGCCGTTTTTCAGTGCACCGATAGAATAGATATCGCCCCACTCTTGTATGATGTAGCGCTGTAAGCGCACACCAGAGTCCATCGTTGTACCTGCAAACAGTACAACCATTACCGCAAGGATCGTTGAAGAGAAATCTACTGGCAATCCCCAGCCCTGCTGAATTAAGTTCGCACCACCGGTGATAAACGCGCCTACGCTGCCAGCGCCTAAGTGGCTGTATACCTCGTGCCACTCTTCAGGTGATGCAGCGAACGCGACACCACTTACTGCCACTATGGTAATAAGTGCCAATGAACCTTCACCAATTGCACCCAAATAACCAACAAAGCGCGCGTCTGTTTCTTTGTCGAGTTGCTTAGAGCTGGTACCCGATGACACTATGCCGTGGAAACCAGAAACCGCACCACACGCAATGGTAACGAACAGTAATGGAATGAGACTTGGTGAATCAACCGCAGTTTGCGTATTAAATGCCGGCGCTGTGATATCCGGCATTGCAAAGAATACCGCACCGTAAAGTAAGAATAAGCCAACAAGCAGCTGCATACCGTTAATGAAATCACGAGGCTGTAGCAACATCCAAACTGGTAGTAGGGAGGCAATAGCAGCATAAACAAAAAGAATGATTATCCAATTCGCTTTATCGGCCAAACCAAACATGGTTTCCGGTAGACTCAGTGGAATATAACTGCCTGCATAGACCGAGGCGTAAAGCACGATAATGCCGACAAGGCACAAAGGGATAAGGCTGAAGTTACGCTTTAACAACTGACCGATAATCAATGCAACGGCAATCGCCATCCACGCAGGGAAAACCGCATTGGGCTGAGACACAAAAGAATTAGCGATAACAACACCGAACACAGCGTTAACCATAAGAAGGACTAGGAATATTACTATCATGAAAAGCGCACGGGAGCGTTTACCGATAACGCTCTCAGAGAGTGCTCCCATGGATTTTCCTTTATGACGAGCGCTTGCCCATAGCGCGCCCATATCGTGGACACCGGCAAACAAGATAGTGCCGAAGACAACCCAAAGTACGGCAGGAACCCAGCCCCAATAAACTGCGATTGCTGGCCCTACTATGGGTGCTGCGCCTGCTACTGAGGTAAAATGATGGCCCCATAACACTACTTTATTGGTAGGAACAAAGTCGACACCATCTTGCATGGTATGGGCTGGGGTTACAAAACTATCATCCAGTTTGAATATGCGGCTCGCAATAAATTTTGAATAGACGAACCAGCCGAACAACATTCCAATGATGCCCAGTATCACTATGGCAATAGACTGCATATTATTATCCTAATATTGTTTTTCTAAAGCCTTTGAAATTCTAGCGTGTATCAGAGTTCAAAAGGCTCTAGCCTGTCTTTTAACATTAAACCATTTGTCGCCATGGTTTAACGCCATTGTAAGACTAAAGTCTAACTCGAACTTAGTTTTTTCCAACTCTTCATACCACTTGGTTGATTTTTTACGACTCTGATTCGCACAAGCTTGAGCCAAAACGGTTACTTAACGTAAATTTTGGTCAAATAAGAAATCAGCACTTTAAATAAGATGCATTCTCGTTTATAACTACGCTCTTTTTTTGGGGCGGATAAAAATATGGCATCACCTAAATTTCACATGGCTTTTCGCAAATATCACCGTTGGCTTGGTTTTTTTCTCGCGGGCATAATGGGTGTATACGCTATCAGCGGCATTCTTTTGATATTTCGCCCTACCGATATATTGAAGTATGAACAAGTCCAGACCAGGCAATTTGAAGCAAACCTATCAGGTGAAGAACTGCTGCCTTTGCTTAAAATGAGAGGCAGTAAAGTCACAAGTGAAAACGTAGACGAAATCGTACTTAATGTAGGCCAGTACAATAAAGCTACGGGTGAAGCCACTATCACCAAAAAAGATTATCCACTTGTACTCGCCAAAATGGTGAAGCTACATAAGGCGACCAACAACAGCCCACTATTCTGGCTGAATATAAGCTTTGGTTTAGGTTTGCTGTTTTTTGTGATTTCCGCGTTTTTGATGTTTGTTCCCAAACTACCCATGTACAAGAATGGGCTTAAAATTGCCGGTATCGGCGCTATCGTTACTGTATTAACATTAATCTTTGGTTCGTAAATTTTGCTTTGTAGTGTTTGCTTCGTTGTGATGGCTTCTAAATATTCGTTTAGTTAAGTCTGTGTCATGGCGCGCTTAGTACGCATACTGAACGGTATGCGTACTGGCTAATTAGAATCAGATGGCAGAGAGAAAAAAGGATTTCATCGACCTGTAAGTGGTCTCCGACTCTGGCGTTTTATAGAAAATCAAATATTCGGCGTGGGATAGCCCTTCAAAGATTTCTATTTGCGCAACACCTCCACTATCACGTATTGCACGACTCACTCTTACCGTATCGCTTAAAAACATGTCTCGCGTCCCTGTCACCAGCAAAGTTGGCGGGAATGCTTCAAAAGAACTGTAAAGTGGCGATATAGCAGGGTCTGTTAGTGCTTTTTTGCCAGCATATAGTTTTGCGGCAGCTTCAAGTACCCCATCGTAGGTCACCAACACACCATCTATACCCTCATTTGTAGAAAGGCTATCGCTGGTTTTGGTAAGGTCGGCCCAAGGCGTGCCTGCATACACAGCTTTGGGTAGAGGGCTTTTGCTGCTGATGAGATACTGGACTAGTGAAAGCACTAGACCACCTCCAGCCGATGTTCCTCCCACAAATACATTTCCCTTACCAGCTCGGTCGAGTAAAGCATTGTAAACTGCAACTACGTCATTCAGTGCAGCGGGAAAAGGAAACGTTGGTGGCATCCTATAGTCAACGCTATATACCACGATACCTAACCGTTCAGCGACGAGAAGCCCTTCTTCGATACTCGGCAAACCGCCAAAAAGCACAAACGCCCCACCATGAATATCAAGATAAACCTTGTCTTTAAATTCAGGAGTAATCGTTCTAGGTGTCAGCTTGCGCACTACCACATCATTTAAATCAATAAGCTCAACATCCACGTTAAGCTCTTTCTTCATTTTTTTAATCTTTTTCTTTTGTTCGCTATTTCTAGCGTGAACATAGTTTCTCCATGCGTCATTAGTACGAGGCGTACTCGCTACTATTTCTTCTTTGGCGAAGTGGGGAAATGCTGAGATGCTTTCTATGAGCGCCTCACTGGCTGCTTGGGGTAATGGTGGCTTATTGCTGTGCATAGGGCTTGTAGTAGTAGGAGTAAATAACAATGCAAGTACGTACATCAGTAGGTATATTAATTTCATAATGAATAAACGCCTTACGTAAATGTGTAGCTTTGTATAAGAGTTAAGGTACGTGAACAAAGCTGTAATACCAATCCGCATAAATGTAAAGCTTAGTCTGATTTGCGGCTTCAATTGCTAGCATTCACCTAGACCTAGATGCGCCTTTTCTAGGTAGTCTGAAAAAACTGCACTAAGTACAGGTTATATCTAAATTGCATTTTGCTATGCTAGCTTATACTTTACTCACTACCGTTAAAATGATTACGACTTTTTTTAAAAGCGAAGGGATACTAAATCGCACGCTTTAGCTAATAAGTACACAACCTTAGGGATGAAGATGAAAAGCTTTTCTATACACAAACTACTGTTCTCACTAGGACTCGCTGTATCTACAGTAACAACCGCTATTGCCAACGATGATAGCCAAACGTCAGTTTGGAAAGTATCTAATGGGGAAGACGCGGTATATGTAGGTGGCACTATCCATATTTTACCTATTTCTGAATTCCCTCTTCCGAGTGAATTTACCGACGTTTATGAACAAGCAGACACACTAGTGTTCGAAGTCAAAATGCCAGCTCCCACAGACATTGAAGGCCAACAGAAAATGATGGCAGGGCTCGCCTACGCGGAAGGTAAGTCGCTCAAAGATGATGTATCAGAAGAAACCTATCAAGCCCTTAATGCTTATTTAGCTAACTTCGGCGCTACTGCCGATCAGTTAGCTCGATTTAAGCCGGGTATGGTTGCATCAATGCTAGTTGCTATGGAAGCACAGCGCTCTCAAATGGCTGGGCAAGGGGTAGATGCCTACTTCATGCAGTTAGCAGCACGCGATGGTAAAGCAAGCGAATACTTAGAATCACTAGATTTTCAAATCAACATGCTTGCGAATATGGGCGCGGGTGAAGAAGATCGCCTTATTTCTGAAACGTTAGAAACCTTACCAGAGCTAAAAGACATGCTACAAAGCACTATTAAAGCATGGCGAAACGGTGACACTGATCAAATTGACAAGTTGGTGGTAGACACATTCAAACGTGAATCTCCTACCTCTTATGATGATGTGTTTACCAAGCGTAATCAAAACTGGCTACCTCAAATCGAAGCTATGTTCGGCGATGAAGACCAAGAGTTTGTTTTAGTGGGTGCGGGGCATTTAGTGGGTGATGACAGCGTTATTGCCCTATTAGAAGCTAAAGGTTACAAAATAGAACAAATGTAATTCGCCTTTGGCACAGGAAGTTCTAGACTAAAGCTAGGCAAATGCCTAGCTTTTTTATATCAACATTTGGTTAAAATTAGACTTAGACTTAGACTTAGACTTAGACTTAGGCTTATGTCTAAATTGAAACGTTTATTCAATGGTATACACTTTGACTAGGTTGCGAACGGTTTTAAGCTTCCAAGTACGGTAAGGTATGCACGTTAAAAATAAAGGCTTCACTTTAATAGAGCTAATTATAGTAATTGTTGTGCTTGGCATACTTGCTGTTACTGCTGCGCCTAAACTTTTAAACATTCAAAAAGACGCGCAAGTGGGCGCGCTACAGGGCTTAAAGTCTGCCTTAGTCGCTTCTTCAGATATTGTCTATGCAAAATCACTCCTTGAGGGCGTTCAAAGCAGCGCTGATACCACCTTAACTTCAGGTATTCGCGTACGTTATGGCTACCCTTACGCAACACAAACAAATTTGAAACTCGTAGCAGACTTCACCGAAGTAGATTGGAAATTAACAGGCTCGGCCCCTGAAGTTACCTTTACTCTAGAAAGACAAACTAGCGGCTTTAGCAATGATGAGATTGAAGAAGACGAAGTATGTAAGCTTACCTATCGCCATCCTAATCGAGGTGACAAACCCACTATAACCGTTAATAACTGTAATGCGTAACACAACCTTCGCGCAGTATTAGCAGAAACTTTTCGCGCTTTCACACTCTCTTCTAGAAGCCTTCATTTCACGCAGAGTAACGGGCGTGAGTGTTGTGCCTTCTGCCCCCCCATACCGCAGGGATGTGGTGTTGAAGCTCTCACATTAAAGCTGAGATGGGTTTACGGCGTGTTTTTGATGTGGCCTCACTCCCGAAGATTCAAATCGCAGGCATAAAAAAAGCGCACCTAAGTGCGCTTTTTTTGGCTTGTGTTGCTAAGTCTAGATTAGTCTAGGATCTTAGATACAACACCAGCACCTACTGTACGACCACCTTCACGGATTGCGAAACGAAGACCTTCTTCCATCGCGATCGGAGCAATTAGCTCAACTTTGAATTTAAGGTTGTCACCAGGCATTACCATTTCTACGCCTTCTGGAAGCTCTACAGCACCAGTTACGTCAGTTGTACGGAAGTAGAACTGTGGACGGTAGCCTTTGAAGAATGGAGTATGACGGCCACCTTCATCTTTAGATAGTACGTATACTTCTGCTTCGAAGTTAACGTGTGGAGTGATTGAACCAGGCTTAGCTAGTACTTGACCACGTTCAACTTCATCACGCTTAGTACCACGTAGAAGAACACCAACGTTCTCACCTGCACGGCCTTCGTCAAGAAGCTTACGGAACATCTCAACACCAGTACAAGTAGTCTTAGTAGTGTCTTTGATACCTACGATTTCTACTTCTTCACCAACCTTGATGATACCTTGCTCAACACGACCTGTTACAACAGTACCACGGCCTGAGATTGAGAATACGTCTTCGATTGGAAGGATGAACGGCTTGTCGATTGCACGCTCTGGCTCTGGGATGTATGAATCAAGCGCTTCACCAAGCTCGATGATTTTCTTTTCCCACTCTGCGTCGCCTTCAAGCGCTTTAAGAGCTGAACCTTGGATAACTGGTAGGTCATCACCTGGGAATTCGTATTCGTTAAGAAGTTCACGAACTTCCATTTCTACTAGCTCTAGAAGCTCTTCATCATCAACCATGTCACACTTGTTCATGAATACGATGATGTAAGGAATACCAACCTGACGACCAAGTAGGATGTGCTCACGAGTCTGAGGCATAGGGCCATCAGTCGCAGCTACTACTAGGATACCACCGTCCATCTGAGCAGCACCAGTGATCATGTTTTTAACGTAATCAGCGTGTCCTGGGCAGTCTACGTGTGCGTAGTGACGAGTAGGAGTGTCATACTCTACGTGTGAAGTAGAGATGGTGATACCACGAGCTTTCTCTTCAGGCGCGTTATCGATTTGATCGAAAGCCTGAGCAGAACCACCGTAGGTCTTTGAAAGAACTGTAGTGATAGCTGCAGTAAGGGTAGTTTTACCGTGGTCAACGTGGCCGATTGTACCCACGTTTACGTGGGGTTTCGTACGTTCAAACTTTTCTTTTGCCATTTTTCTCGTTTCCTAAGTTAAAAGTCCGACCCACCAATAGACCGGACCGAACCTTCATTTAGATTAAATTCTAGATTCAATAATAGCCTGCGCCACATTGTTAGGCGCCTCAGAATAATTGAAGAACTCCATTGAGTATGAAGCACGACCTTGTGTTTGTGAACGCAAATCAGTTGCGTAGCCAAACATTTCTGAAAGCGGCACTTTTGCACGTATTATTTTAACACCTGCTACGCCATCTTCCATACCTTCGATCATGCCGCGGCGACGATTAATGTCACCAACTACATCACCCATCCAGTCTTCTGGAGTAGTCACTTCAACTTTCATTGTGGGTTCAAGCAACACCGGATTTGCTTCTGCGGCGCCTTTTTTGAAACCCATAGAGCCGGCGATCTTAAACGCCATTTCAGAAGAGTCAACATCGTGGTAAGAACCATCAAACAAAGTAACCTTTACATCTAGTACTGGGAACCCTGCAAGAACACCACTTCGCATCTGCTCCTGAATTCCTTTATCGACCGCTGGAATGAACTCTTTTGGTACAACACCACCGACGATTTCGTTCACAAATTCGTAGCCTGAACCTTCTTCCTGAGGCTCAATGCGTAGCCATACATGACCAAATTGGCCTCGGCCGCCTGACTGACGAACGAACTTCCCTTCCACTTCAACAGATTTACGAAGGGTTTCGCGATAAGCAACCTGTGGGTTACCTACGTTACATTCAACTTTAAATTCGCGCTTCATGCGGTCGACAATGATATCAAGGTGAAGTTCACCCATACCTGAGATAATTGTCTGACCCGTCTCGTCATCAGTTTTAACTTTAAACGATGGATCTTCTGCCGCAAGTTTACTCAGGGCAATGCCCATTTTTTCTTGGTCAGCTTGAGACTTAGGCTCAACCGCAATTGAAATTACCGGCTCTGGGAACTCCATACGCTCTAGCGTAATAACATGATTAGGATCACAAAGTGTATCACCGGTGGTAACATCTTTAAGGCCGATAGCGGCGGCAATGTCACCTGCGCGTACTTCTTTAAGCTCTTCGCGGTCTTTTGCATGCATCTGCACGATACGACCAAAGCGCTCACGTTTACCTTTTACTGGGTTATATACAGTATCGCCCGTGTTAACTACACCTGAGTAACAGCGGAAAAAGGTCAACGTACCCACAAATGGGTCAGTTGCTATTTTAAATGCTAGTGCTGAGAAAGGCTCATCGTCGCTTGAATGACGCTCTGCTTCAGTCTCGTCTTTATCGTCAAGCACACCTGTAATGGCTTTAACTTCTGTTGGAGACGGTAGATAGTGAATTACAGAGTCTAGTACTGCCTGAACACCTTTGTTTTTGAAGGCACTGCCACAAGTGGCAAGAACAATTTCGTTGTTCAGTGTACGCGTACGAAGGCCTAAACGGATTTCTTCTTCAGTCAGCTCTTCGCCTTCTAAATACTTATCCATCAGCTCATCAGACGCTTCTGCAGCCGCTTCGATCATTTCGGTGCGGTACTGCTCAGCGGTATCAAGATATTCAGCTGGAATGTCTTCATAGGTAAATGTCATACCCATGTCTTCTTCATTCCAGTTAATGGCTTTCATCTTCACAAGGTCGATGACGCCATGGAAATTCTCTTCAGCGCCCATGTTGATTTGAATCGGAACACAGTTTGCGCCTAAACGCTTGCGGATTTGCCCCACAACGCGCTCAAAATCAGCGCCAGCCCGGTCCATTTTATTAACGAACACTAGGCGTGGCACTTCATATTTGTCAGCCTGTCGCCAGACTGTCTCTGATTGAGGTTCTACCCCAGAAGACCCACAGAAAACAACTACTGCACCGTCTAGTACACGTAATGAACGCTCTACTTCAATAGTGAAGTCTACGTGTCCAGGGGTGTCGATGATGTTAATTCTGTGCTGATCGAACTGTTGCTCCATACCAGACCAGAAACAAGTCGTTGCAGCAGACGTGATAGTAATACCACGCTCCTGCTCTTGCTCCATCCAGTCCATGGTAGCAGCACCATCGTGCACTTCACCGATTTTGTGAGACAGCCCTGTATAAAACAGGACACGCTCTGTGGTCGTGGTTTTACCCGCGTCCACGTGAGCCACAATACCAATATTGCGATAACGCTCAATCGAGGTCTTACGAGGCATAAATCTCTCTCAGTTAAATAACGTTGATTACCAACGGTAGTGAGCAAACGCTTTGTTTGCTTCGGCCATACGGTGAACGTCTTCACGTTTCTTAACCGCTGAACCTTTATTATCTGCTGCGTCTAGCATTTCAGCCGCTAGGCGTTGTGCCATAGACTTTTCGCCACGTTTACGTGCAGCTTCTACCATCCAACGCATACCTAGCGCGTTACGACGAACTGGACGTACTTCAACTGGAACCTGATAAGTTGAACCACCAACACGACGAGACTTAACCTCTACTGTTGGGCGGATGTTATCAAGCGCTTCCTCGAAGATATCTAGGTGTGCTTTGCCGGTTTTTTCAGCAACAATATCAAGCGCACCGTAAACGATTCTTTCAGCGACTGACTTTTTGCCGTCGAGCATTACGACATTCATGAATTTCGCAAGCAGTTGTGAACCAAATTTTGGCTCTGGTAGGATTTTACGTTGACCTACGACTCTTCTTCTTGGCATTTTCTATTCTCCGTATGAATTCAGGGAAAACCCAAAACTCTTAAACTTCAGTTTGGCCTTACTAACGGAGAACCGTTAAGATTTAGGCTTCTTCGCGCCGTACTTAGAACGGGCTTGTCTACGATCGTTTACACCTGCGCAGTCAAGAGTACCGCGAACTGTGTGATAACGAACACCTGGTAGATCTTTAACACGACCACCACGGATAAGTACTACACTGTGCTCTTGTAGGTTGTGACCTTCACCACCGATGTATGAAGAAACTTCAAAACCGTTAGTTAGACGTACACGACATACTTTACGTAGTGCAGAGTTTGGTTTCTTAGGCGTAGTAGTATATACACGAGTACATACACCACGTCTTTGTGGACAAGCTTGTAGAGCAGCTACGTTGCTTTTTTCAACGGGCTTTCTACGCGGCTTGCGCACTAACTGGTTAACTGTTGCCATTAACTAGCTCCTGATTAAAAACTACGAAAACCCAATCACTGTGATTGGGTCCATATTAATGCGATTAATTGTTTAATCGCGCTTGTTTGTGAACATTGTGCTCGTCAATATTCACTGAGCGCTGATACGAAAAACCGCGACCGTTTATCGAGCCATTTGATGGCTATCCAAAATCGGGTCGCGGAATATTAAAGATCATCGCTCTGACTGTCAAGGTGTACAAAGCTTAAGCAGTTAATTTATCTGCAATCTGTACAACTTCACTGCCAAATTGTTAGGAGTACGTTAACGTACTCCTATGATCATGCCTTATTCGGCAGTATCTTCGTCTGCACCTGCATTAAGCGCTTCGGTTAGTGCCTGTTCTGCTTCAGCAGCAGATACTGACATTTCTTCGATTTGCTCTTTGCGTTTTTGTGCACGGCGTTCATGGTAAGCGAAACCGGTACCCGCTGGAATTAGACGACCAACGATTACGTTTTCTTTCAGACCGCGTAGGTCATCTTCTTTACCTTGAACCGCAGCTTCAGTTAGAACACGTGTTGTTTCTTGGAACGATGCCGCTGAGATAAATGACTCAGTAGACAGTGACGCTTTAGTGATACCAAGCAGCTGTGTTTCGTACTGCGCTGGGATCTTACCGTGTTTTTCAATTTCACGGTTAGCCACTTTAACGTTCGATACTTCAACCTGTTCACCTTCAAGGAACTGCGTATCGCCTGGATTAGTGATAATACACTTACGTAGCATCTGGCGGATAACTACTTCGATGTGCTTATCGTTAATCTTAACACCCTGTAGACGGTAAACTTCCTGAACTTCGTTCACGATGTAGTTTGCTACTGCTGAAATGCCACGTAAACGTAGGATATCGTGTGGAGACTCTGGACCATCGGCGATAACTTCGCCTTTTTCCACTTTCTCACCTTCGAACACGTTAAGCTGACGCCACTTAGGAATCATCTCTTCGTACGCGTCACCTTCAGCCGGTGTGATTACAAGACGCTTCTTACCTTTGGTCTCTTTACCAAAGCCGATAGTACCTGAGATTTCTGCAAGAATTGCAGGCTCTTTAGGCTTACGTGCTTCAAATAGGTCCGCTACGCGCGGTAGACCACCGGTGATATCACGAGTCTTCGAGCTTTCCTGCGGAATACGTGCTAACACGTCACCTTCGTTAGCCACTTTGCCTTCTTTCGCTTCGATTGTGGTGAAGCTTGGAAGACGAATTTCTTGAAGACCGAACTCGTCGCTTTCAAGAATTAGCTTAGGCTCTTTCGCGTTAACTTTCGCAAGGTCTTTAACAACGATACGTGTTAGACCAGTAAGCTCGTCTTGCTGCATTTCGGTGTTAGAGTCATCAATGTCTGCAAAGCTAATCTTAGCTGCACGTTCAGTGATGATTGGGTGACTATGCGGGTCCCAGTTAGCAACAATGTCGCCAGCTGCAATCGTTGCGCCGTCATCCACGCTAAGTACAGCACCGTAAGGTACTTTATAACGCTCTTTCTCACGGCCTTGCTCGTCGATAACAGTAAGTTCTGTTGAACGAGAAACAATAACCACTTTGCCGTCAGAGTTACGTACGAATTTCGCGTTGTGTAGCTTAAGGCTACCCGCCGTCTTAACTTGTACGCTGTTCTCAGCAGATGCTCGTGATGCCGCACCACCGATGTGGAACGTACGCATGGTAAGCTGTGTACCTGGCTCACCGATTGACTGTGCTGCAATAACACCAACCGATTCACCGCTACCCACCATGTGACCACGTGCAAGGTCACGTCCGTAACACTTAGCACAAACACCGAAGTCGTTGTCACAAGTGATTACCGAGCGAACCATGATTTGGTCAACAGAGTTAGCTTCAAGCATGTCTACTAACGCTTCGTCTAGAAGAACATTACGCTCAACTAGTACTTCGTCAGTACCTGGCTTAAGTACGTCTTCTGCTACCACACGACCTAGTACACGCTCGCGTAGCGGCTCAACAACGTCACCACCTTCGATTAGTGGTGTCATTTGAACACCTTCGAATGTGCCACAGTCGTCGTTTGTAATTACCAAGTCTTGTGCAACGTCTACTAGACGACGTGTTAGGTAACCCGAGTTAGCTGTCTTAAGTGCGGTATCCGCTAGACCTTTACGAGCACCGTGAGTTGAGATGAAGTACTGTAGTACGTTCAGACCTTCACGGAAGTTCGCCGTAATTGGTGTTTCGATGATTGAGCCATCTGGCTTAGCCATCAGACCACGCATACCTGCTAGCTGACGAATCTGAGCGGCACTACCACGAGCACCCGAGTCGGCCATCATGTAAACAGAGTTAAATGATGATTGCTCTTCTTCTTCGCCATCGCGGTTAATTACGATGTCAGTCTTAAGGTTATCCATCATGGCCTTAGCAACTTTTTCGTTGGCATTTGACCAGATATCGATAACTTTGTTGTAACGCTCACCCGCGGTAACAAGACCGTTTTGGAACTGTTCCTGAATTTCAATAACTTCTGCTTCTGCTGCGTCGATGATGTCTTTCTTAGCAGCAGGGATAACCATATCGTCGATACCAACAGACGCACCCGCGATCATCGCGTAGTGGAAACCGGTATACATGATTTGGTCAGCAGCAATTACTGTGTCTTTCAGACCTAGCGTACGGTAACAAGCATTCAATAGTTTTGAAATTTGCTTCTTGCCCATCGCTTGGTTGATGATTTCAAATGGCAGACCCTTTGGAAGGATCAATGAGAAAATCGCACGACCAACAGTAGTGTCAGTTAGGGTTACTTTCTCAGTTTTGTTGCCATCTTCATCGATGTCATATTCAGTAATACGTACTTTAACGCGAGAGTGAAGCTCAGCATTACCTGTACGGTATGCTTTTTCTGCTTCATTCGGGCTGGTAAATACCATGCCTTCGCCTAAGCCGTTTACTTTGTCACGCGTTAGGTAATAAAGACCTAATACAACGTCCTGTGAAGGTACGATGATTGGCTCACCGTTCGCTGGTGACAGGATGTTGTTCGTTGACATCATAAGTGCACGTGCTTCTAGCTGTGCTTCGATTGTCAACGGTACGTGTACCGCCATTTGGTCACCATCGAAGTCGGCGTTGTACGCCGCACACACTAGCGGGTGAAGCTGAATCGCTTTACCTTCGATTAGTGTAGGTTCGAATGCTTGGATACCCAAACGGTGAAGTGTAGGTGCACGGTTAAGTAGTACCGGGTGTTCGCGGATAACGTCGTCTAGTACGTCCCAAACCTCTGGTGCTTCGCGCTCTACTAGCTTTTTAGCTGCTTTGATTGTTGTTGCAAGACCACGACCTTCAAGCTTACCGTAGATAAACGGCTTGAATAGCTCAAGTGCCATCTTCTTAGGAAGACCACACTGGTGAAGACGTAGCGTTGGACCAACGGTAATTACAGAACGGCCTGAGTAGTCAACACGCTTACCAAGAAGGTTTTGACGGAAACGACCTTGCTTACCTTTGATCATGTCTGCAAGCGACTTAAGTGGACGCTTGTTAGAACCGGTAATCGCACGACCACGACGTCCGTTATCTAGAAGCGCATCTACAGACTCTTGAAGCATACGCTTTTCGTTGCGTACGATAATGTCTGGAGCAGCTAGGTCTAGAAGACGCTTAAGACGGTTGTTACGGTTGATTACACGACGGTATAGGTCGTTAAGGTCAGACGTTGCAAAACGGCCGCCATCTAGTGGTACTAGAGGACGTAGATCTGGTGGAAGTACCGGAAGAACCGTCATGATCATCCACTCAGGCTTATTACCAGACTGTTGGAATGACTCAAGTAACTTAAGACGCTTAGTAATCTTCTTACGCTTAGTTTCAGAGTTGATTGAAGGCAGTTCTTCACGCATAGCCGCAACATCTGCGTCTACGTCTAGAACCGTTAGAAGGTCGAATACTGCTTCAGCACCCATCTTCGCTTCAAACTCGTCACCGTGCTCTTCAAGTGCATCCAAGTACTCTTCTTCGTTAAGAAGTTGGCTGCGCTCAAGCGTCGTCATACCTGGCTCTGTTACCACGTATGATTCAAAGTAAAGTACACGTTCAATATCACGAAGTGTCATATCAAGCATAAGGCCGATACGAGACGGTAGTGATTTAAGGAACCAGATGTGTGCAACCGGGCTAGCTAGCTCGATGTGACCCATACGCTCACGACGTACTTTAGTCAGTGTAACTTCAACGCCACACTTCTCACAGATAACACCACGGTGCTTAAGGCGCTTGTACTTACCGCAAAGACACTCATAGTCTTTAACCGGACCAAAGATACGCGCACAGAACAAACCGTCACGCTCAGGCTTGAACGTACGGTAGTTGATTGTTTCAGGCTTTTTAACTTCACCAAATGACCATGAACGAATCATGTCAGGTGAAGACAGACCGATTCGAATATTATCGAATTCTTCAGTCTTGTTTTGTTGCTTTAGAAACTTTAATAAGTCTTTCACATTACTCTCCCAGCGGAGTCAGTCTCTAGAGCCCGGCGCAAGCACCGGGCCATCTCATAACATTACGCGGCGATTGCCGTATTACTTTTCTTCAAGCTCGATGTTGATACCCAACGAGCGAATTTCTTTAAGTAGTACGTTGAATGACTCTGGCATGCCAGGCTCCATTCTGTGGTCGCCATCGACGATGTTCTTGTACATCTTGGTACGGCCGTTAACGTCATCTGACTTAACAGTAAGCATTTCCTGAAGGGTATATGCTGCACCGTATGCTTCAAGTGCCCACACTTCCATCTCACCGAAGCGCTGACCACCGAACTGTGCTTTACCACCAAGAGGCTGCTGTGTAACAAGGCTGTAAGAACCAGTAGAACGCGCGTGCATCTTGTCGTCTACTAAGTGGTTCAGTTTCAGCATGTACATGTAACCAACCGTAACTGGACGCTCAAACTCGCGACCGGTACGACCGTCGAACAATGAAATCTGACCGCTTTCTGGAATATCAGCAAGCTTCAGCATTTCTTTGATTTCAGATTCACGAGCACCGTCGAATACAGGCGTTGCTACTGGAACACCCTTACGAAGGTTTTCAGCTAGACGACGTACTTCGTGGTCTGTAAAGCTATCGATGTCAACTTCTTGGTGATTCTCACCAAGCTCGTACACCTTCTTCAAGAACTCACGCAGTTCAGCTAGCTCACGCTGCTCTTTAATCATGCGATCAATCTTCACACCAAGACCGTGCGCAGCCATACCCAAGTGAGTTTCTAGGATCTGACCGATGTTCATACGAGACGGTACACCTAGTGGGTTAAGAACGATATCTACCGGCGTACCGTTAGCATCGTATGGCATGTCTTCTACAGGCTGGATAGTCGAGATAACACCTTTGTTACCGTGACGTCCGGCCATCTTGTCACCCGGTTGGATGTGACGCTTAACCGCAAGGTAAACCTTAACAATCTTAAGTACGCCAGGCGCTAGGTCATCACCTTGTGTGATCTTACGACGCTTAGTTTCAAACTTCTTATCGAAGTCCGCTTTAATTTCAGCGTGTTGATCAGCGATTTGGTCTAGTTCTAGCTGTGCATCTTCGCTGTTAAGTGCAATTTCAAACCACTTTTCACGCGGTAGGCTGTCAAGCTTAGCTTGGTCAACACCAGCACGCAGAAGTGCAGTTTGTGCACGGGCAAAGATGCCGTCAGCAAGAATTTCGAACTCATCAGTAAGGTCTTTCTTAACCTGACGTAACTGCATGTCTTCGATTTCTAGCGCGCGCTTGTCTTTCTCTACACCATCACGGGTAAATACTTGAACGTCAATTACCGTACCATGAACAGAGTTAGGTACACGTAGCGACGTATCTTTAACGTCAGACGCTTTTTCACCGAAGATTGCACGTAGTAGTTTCTCTTCTGGCGTAAGCTGAGTTTCACCTTTAGGCGTTACTTTACCTACTAGGATGTCACCGCCTTTCACTTCCGCACCAATGTAAACAACACCTGATTCATCAAGCTTGCTTAGTGCAGATTCACCCACGTTCGGGATATCAGAAGAAATTTCTTCTGGCCCAAGCTTAGTATCACGAGCGATACAGCTAAGCTCTTGAATGTGGATTGTAGTGAATCGGTCTTCCTGTGCTACACGCTCAGAAATAAGGATTGAATCCTCGAAGTTGTAACCATTCCACGGCATGAACGCGATACGCATGTTCTGACCAAGTGCAAGGTCACCTAGGTCTGTTGAAGGACCGTCAGCTAGCACGTCGCCAGTAACAATCGGGTCGCCAACACTACAGGTAGGCTTCTGATTGATACAAGTGTTCTGGTTAGAACGCGTGTATTTAGTCAGGTTGTAGATATCGATACCCGCTTCACCAGGAAGCATTTCATCTTCGTCTACTTTAATTACGATACGGCTGGCATCAACATAGTCAACCACACCACCGCGCTTAGCAACTACAGTAACACCTGAGTCAACCGCGATAGTTCTTTCCATACCGGTACCAACTAGCGGCTTATCAGCGCGTAGTGTAGGTACTGCCTGACGTTGCATGTTCGCACCCATAAGTGCACGGTTTGCGTCATCGTGCTCTAGGAATGGAATAATGCTCGCAGCAATTGAAACGATTTGCTGTGGTGAAACGTCCATGTATTTGATGTCTTCAGTTGGCATCAAAGTAGTTTCACCGCGGTGACGACATGGAATTAGGTCGTCTACCAACTCGCCATTCTCTGTCAGCGCAATGTTAGCCTGAGCGATTGCGAATTGACCTTCTTCAATTGCAGATAAGTAATCGATTTCGTCTGTTACCACACCGTCAACAATGCGACGGAAAGGTGTTTCAAGGAAACCGAAGTCATTGGTACGCGCGAAGCTTGCCAATGAGTTAATAAGACCGATGTTCGGGCCTTCCGGCGTTTCGATTGGACATAGACGACCATAGTGAGTCGGGTGTACGTCTCGAACTTCGAAGCCTGCACGTTCACGTGTAAGACCACCCGGGCCTAATGCAGAAATACGACGCTTGTGCGTTACTTCTGATAGCGGGTTGTTTTGGTCCATGAACTGAGAAAGCTGAGATGAACCGAAGAACTCTTTAACCGCAGCCGAGATAGGCTTAGCGTTAATTAGGTCCTGTGGCATTACGTTGTCTAGATCGCCTAAGCTTAGGCGCTCTTTAACTGCACGTTCTACACGTACAAGACCAACGCGGAATTGGTTCTCTGCCATTTCACCAACAGAACGGATACGACGGTTACCTAGGTGATCGATATCATCTACTTCGTCTTTACCGTCACGAATCATTATTAGCTGCTTCATTACAGAAATAATGTCTTCTTTATCTAGCGTGCCTGAACCAATAAGTTCTTCACGACCGAGACGGCGGTTGAACTTCATGCGGCCAACAGAAGATAGGTCGTAACGTTCGTCAGAGAAGAACAAGTTATCGAACAAGGTTTCAGCTGCGTCTTTTGTTGGTGGCTCACCAGGGCGCATCATACGATAAATTTCAACTAGCGCTTCTAGGCGGTTAGTTGAAGAGTCGATACGAAGTGTATCTGAAATATATGAACCGTGGTCAAGTTCGTTGATGTAAAGCGTTTCGAACTCTTTGATACCCGCTTGGCTTAGCGCCGCTAGGTTTTCAAGAGTAAGTTCTTCGTTCGCACTTACAATAACTTCGCCAGTATCTTCGTTTACGTAGGTAGCAGCGTATACGCGGCCAATTAGGTAATCAGCTGGAACTTCTAGCTCAGTAAGACCGGCTTTCTCTAGTGCACGAGTATGACGTGCTGAGATACGACGACCCGTTTCAACAACAACGTTGCCTTCACCGTCAATGATGTCAAATGCAGCAGTTTCACCACGAAGGCGATCTGGAACCACTTCCATCATCAACTTGTCTTTATTGATACGTATGCCAACTTTGTCGAAGAAAGTATCAAGGATTTCTTCAGACGTCATTTCAAGTGCGCGCAAAATAATAGTTGCAGGCAATTTACGACGACGGTCAATACGTACAAATAGGTTATCTTTCGGGTCAAACTCGAAGTCTAACCACGAACCACGGTAAGGAATTACACGTGCGTTATAAAGCACTTTACCTGACGAGTGGGTTTTACCTTTGTCGTGATCAAAGAATACACCAGGTGAACGGTGTAGCTGTGACACGATAACACGCTCAGTACCATTGATAACGAACGTACCGTTCTCAGTCATCAACGGGATCTCGCCCATGTACACTTCTTGTTCTTTAATATCTTTTACGGTACCTGGGGCAGCGTCTTTATCGAACAACACTAACCGTAGTTTTACTCTTAACGGAGCAGAGAAAGTTACGCCACGAATTTGACATTCTTTAACGTCGAAAACTGGCTCTCCCAGGCGGTAGCTTACATATTGAAGCTCTGAACTACCTGAGTAGCTTTTAATTGGAAAAACGGAACGAAATGCTGCTTCCAAACCGTATTGAGCTTCCGGATCGGTCTCAATAAACTTTTTGAAAGAATCAAGCTGAATTGAAAGAAGGTATGGAATTTCCAGTACCTGTGGGCGTTTGCCAAAATCCTTACGGATACGTTTCTTTTCGCTATAAGAGTAAACCATGGGTTCCTCAGCCTGCTGATTTATGACCCAACCTGCTGCAAAATGCTTTAAAACGCGTGCTATGGGCTAAAAGCTGCGTTTCAAATGGCGCACTAAGCAACAAACTTCCACAACCCTTTTTCGGGCAGATACACCAGCATACAACAAAATTTAACCAATTATTAGTTAACTTGTTGGATTTTTATGCTTTTTATGGGTATTTCCGAATAGCGCTTAAAGTAGTGTAACCAAGGGTTAGTTTCTACACACTATACAGCGCAAAAAGGCTGGTGGTTCAAAAAACCACCAGCCTTGCCGTCTCAGGCAATAATCTGACTAGGTCAGATTACTTGATTTCTACTTCTGCACCAGCTTCTTCAAGCTCTTTCTTAAGTGCTTCAGCTTCATCTTTGCTTACGCCTTCTTTGATAGCTTTAGGAGCAGACTCAACTACTTCTTTAGCTTCTTTAAGACCTAGGCCAGTCGCGCCGCGAACTGCTTTGATAACTGCAACTTTGTTGCCACCGAATGATGTCATTACAACGTCGAATTCAGTCTTTTCTTCTGCAGCAGCAGCGTCGCCGCCAGCAGCTGGACCAGCAACAGCAACAGCAGCTGCAGCAGATACGTTGAATTTCTCTTCAGCCGCTTCAATTAGTTCTACCAGTTCCATTACCGGCATTTCAGCGATTGCGTTTAAGATATCTTCTTTAGTTAGAGCCATGTTCTCTAAACTCCTGGGTATAAAATGTTAAAAAAATCAATATGCCAAAAACGCCAATTACTTGGTGTCTTTGACCGCCGCCAATACGCGCACAAACTTGCCAGGAACTTCGTTGATTGTTTGAACGAATTTCCCAACTGGTGCTTTGAAGGTTGCAAGTAGTTTCGCAAGCGCTTCGTCGCGGGTAGGTAGTGCTGCAACTGCGTCCAATTTCTCTGGACCAAGAAGACCGCTACCAATAGATAGTGCTGTAACTTTAAGCTTATCGTTAGTCTTACCGAAGTCTTTGAAAAGACGTGCCGCACCGCCTGGTGCGTCGATAGAGAAACCATAGATAAGCGGGCCAGTTAAGGCGCTGTCTAAGTCTGCAAATTGACTGTCTGCTAGAGCACGCTTTGCAAGAGTGTTACGTACAACCTTTAGGTATACGCCTTGCTCACGAGCTTTAACACGTAGGTCAGTCAGTTCTGCAACTTCCATCCCACGGTATTCAGCAACGGCTACGGATAGAGCGCGAGACGCAACTTCAGAAACTTCTGCTACGATCTCTTTTTTTGCTGCTAAACCTAGTGCCACTGAGTTCACCTCTTTGTATCTGACTTTGTGTGTAGTTACCTACTCACGCCGTCAGGGTTCACAGATTGATACCAACCCTCATGGTTGATACCGCTCTACGGTGTTTGTTACCCCAGAGAGTCTGAGTCAAACCACCGTCTGCGCAGGTTGTTGTATTAAGCAGTATGTTGACTGTGAAAGTTCTCTTACCTCTTTCACCACACCGCACCTGCGGTCTAGGACGGGAGCTGCTTATTAGCACTGCTAATTGTCACAGCTCCAACCCATAACCTTTAAGAGATTTCGATGAGCCTAAGCTCAGCGAAATTAAAGACCTACAGAAGCCTTATCAAGAGCAACACCAGCACCCATTGTAGTGCTTAGGCTGATCTTCTTGATGTATGTACCTTTAGCAGAAGAAGGCTTAGCTTTCTTCAGTGCTTCAAGTAGCGCCTCAAGGTTTTCTTGAATTTGGTTCGCTTCGAACGCAATCTTACCGATGCTAGCGTGGATGATACCGTTCTTATCGTTACGGTAGCGTACCTGACCAGCTTTAGCGTTCTTAACTGCCGTTGCAACGTCAGGCGTTACAGTGCCAGTTTTAGGGTTAGGCATAAGGCCACGTGGACCTAAGATTTGACCTAGCTGACCAACAACACGCATCGCGTCTGGGCTAGCAACTACTACGTCAAAGTTCATTTCGCCTTTCTTAACTTGCTCAGCTAAGTCGTCCATACCAACGATGTCTGCACCAGCTTCTTTCGCTGCTTCAGCATTTGCGCCTTGAGTAAATACTGCAACGCGAACGTCTTTGCCAGTACCGTTAGGTAGCACAGTTGCACCACGAACGTTTTGGTCAGATTTCTTCGCATCGATACCAAGGTTTACAGATACGTCAACGCTTTCCGCGAACTTAGCAGTTGCTAGTTCTTTAAGAAGCGCTACTGCTTCGTTGATTTCGTACTCTTTAGTAGAGTCAACTTTGTCGCGTATTAGGCGAGCGCGTTTAGTTAATTTAGCCATTCGATTAATCCTCTACGTTCAAGCCCATTGAGCGAGCAGAACCCGCGATAGTGCGTACCGCTGCATCTAGATCAGCTGCAGTAAGGTCTGGCTCTTTAGTTTTAGCAATCTCTTCCAACTGAGCGCGAGTAACTTTACCCACTTTTTCAGTGTTAGGACGGCCAGAACCACTCTTGATGCCCGCTGCTTTCTTAAGCAGGTAAGACGCAGGAGGAGTCTTAGTTTCGAATGTGAAAGAGCGATCTTCGTATACAGTAATTTCTACTGGTACTGGAGCGCCTTTCTCAAGACTTTCAGTTTTTGCGTTGAAAGCCTTACAGAATTCCATGATGTTTACACCGTGCTGACCTAGTGCAGGACCAACCGGTGGACTTGGGTTAGCAGCGCCAGCTGCAACCTGAAGCTTGATAATACCGCTTACTTTTTTAGCCATTTTACATGCTCTCTTGTTTGGGTCTAACGCCTCGCAAATACAGAGATTATTTGCTCAATCGGCTTCCCGTTTCCGTTTAAAAGGGCGCGCATTATATAAGGTGATTAATTACTATGCAAGGGCTATTTAGAATAAAAAACCATCGAAAGGTCAGTATTTTTATCGCTAAAGTGATTCAAAGTTTATATAGCTTCACACGGGTCGTGCGAACGCGTCTATATTCATTTAAATAAGGATTAATTAACAATGGAAAAACTAACTGAGTTAAACAATGATGAGATACCCCCTTTGCCCCACGATATTTTCGCAAAAGCATTTTCCAAGCACGAATAAAGTTCTTCTCACATTTTTTGTATTAGGAAGAGCTCATTTAACTACTTAAACACTGTGGACTGCGACAGCTGATTGTTGATTATTTAACCACCATGATCTACAACTAAAGTATAAGTTAAGGAGCTGACATGACAGAGCAAAATATTGCAAATCGAATAGCATGCAAGAATATCGATATTGACGCTAGTTCATTCCATCAAACTATCTTGCTAGAGCTTGAAAAGCTTTTAGAGGACGTTATTGGATATGAAGAGTCGAAAAGCTTCATCAGTATTGTTGCAGATAAATTGGGAGAGTTGCTGTACAACAAATACAAGGTTGAGATAAATGATGACGCCATGACGTTAGATACTATTGCCCATGTTTTAGTTGATTTAAAGCGAAGAATAGGGGGACGGTTTCGGGTGTCTGAGGTTTCTAAAAATGAAATTGTTTTGCTCAATACAAAATGTCCATTTGGTGTAAATGTAGTAGGCAAACGTCCGCTTTGCTCAATGACGGCGAATGTCTTTGGAAAAATTGTGTCAACGGAATTCTCGTATGCCGCTGTTGAATTGAAGAAGACAATTGCAAACGGAGATGGTCATTGCCACATAGTTATTCATTTAGAGCCAAACAGCGATGATATCGGAGGACTTAATGAGTATTTCGGTTGACCACGCCAAGATTGTTGATGATGTGAGTCTTCGTTCTTTACTGGACAATATTACTGAGCCTGCTGTTATTGCAGCCATGGATGGAGAGATACTTAATTACAATCGCCAACTTTATTATAAAGTGCCAAAAATCATTACCAAAGACAATATTCAACAAATTTTTTGCCTCACATCTAATGTCTACGATACTGAAAATATTCTAGAAGTAGCGACAATAGCTACAAAGAGAACTGGTTTATTCCCAGTTAAGTTGAAGTTGGAACTTGACAGCTGCGGTGTTCAAAAAAGCGTACCAGGCTATATATCCGCGCTGCGTTATAAAGAGTCTGGATTACCAGCGGCAATGCTTGTGCAGCTTGATGAACATTTACTTAAAATTACATCCCGCTTTAGGGAGATGCAAGAGGCTGAAATTAATCACGCTAGAAAGGCACGTATTGCCTCCCTTAAAGCAACAACAGATGAACTAACAGGGCTAAAGAACCGCCGTTTTTTAAACACATCTCTAGAATATCAATGGCATTCGACCAAAAGAAGTAGTGAAGATGCAGTAATAGCCCTTTTTGACATAGACCATTTCAAAAAAATTAACGATGTTTATGGTCATGACTCTGGTGATATAGCTTTGAGGGTATTTGCATCTTGTCTAGAAGGTGAGGCTCGTGCTGCCGATATTGTAGGCCGCTGGGGGGGAGAAGAGTTTATGGTCATTCTCAGCAACTGTACAGAAGATGAAGCAGCACTGTTTCTCTCTAGAGCAATGAAAAAATTACGAGAAAGTGTAGTTAAAACCAGTAGAGAAACTCTTAGAATGACCGCCAGCGCTGGGTACTGTTCACTATCAAAGGCTTTATCGCCTGAAGATGCCATAGCCAAAGCTGATAAGGCACTTTACAAAGCAAAGAGCAACGGGCGTGATCAATTTATCAAGTACACATGAAACTAAAGATAAATCACCAATGTTTATAGATGTAGTGGAAGCCGTTTCATACTGTCTACAGGCTCTGTAGTGATAGGTTTTAACTGAAGAGACCGCACGCCAACAATAAACTTTAACTGTGTTAGTGAATGACTAATCACTTTCATCTCGCTAAACACTCAGCGCCTTACCTCTCAATCGCCTGCAATACACGGTCTGCCTATTTTTGTTGTTTTGCTAGCAATATAGTAGAAGAGGAAATTCAATTAACTTATTCGACAAATAAAAAAGCCCCTATGTAATAGGGGCTTTTTCAAAATTGCAAGTCGTTGTTAGCTTTAGCCTTTCTCTACCTGACCAAATTCTAGGTCTACTGGTGTAGAACGACCGAAGATAAGTACCGATACTTTTACGCGGCTCTTTTCGTAGTCGACTTCTTCTACCACACCGTTGAAGTCTGCAAATGGACCGTCGGTAACGCGAACCACTTCGCCTGGCTCGAACAATGTTTTTGGTCTTGGCTTATCAACATTTTCTTCAAGGCGATTTAGGATAGCGTCTGCTTCTTTTTGCGTAATTGGCATAGGACGGTCTGATGTACCGCCGATGAAACCCAATACGCGAGGAACGCTTTTCACTAAGTGCCATGACTCTTCGGTCATCGCCATTTCTACCAATACATAACCCGGGTAGAACTTACGCTCTGATTTGCGCTTTTGACCTGCACGCATTTCAACGACTTCTTCTGTTGGTACTAGTACCTGACCGAAGTAGTCTTCCATGTTGTGCATTTTTATATATTCAAGCAGCGTCTTCTTAACGCGAGCTTCGTATTGCGAATAGGCTTGAACTACGTACCATCTTTTCTTTACTGCTTCTTCTTCAGACATACGTTTATGCTCCTATTCCAGTAATAAAGCCAACTACACGAACGATGATGCCGTCTAGTCCCCATAAAATTAGTGCCATAACTAACGTCGCTGCAAGTACGATAAGCGTAGTTTGGTTCGCCTCTTGACGGGTTGGCCATACTACTTTGCGAACTTCTGTGCGAGACTCTTTAGCAAAGCTCAAGAAGGTACTACCTTTTTCGGTAGTTGCCGCGATGAAACCAGCTATACCAACTACTACTACAATCGCGATGGCACGGTATAGTACCGAGATCTCACCGTACATTGTGTTAGCGGTTACTAAACCGGCAAGCAGTGCAAAAACCACTACCCATTTAAACATGTCCAATGCATTGGACTGATTTTCCGTCTTTTCGCTCATGTTACGATCCTAGCACTACAGCGTCGTTGTTTTACGCACTTATTCGATGCGCAATTTAAAATTCTTCGTTTAAGTAAATTTGGCAGGGGTGGAGGGACTCGAACCCCCAACCATCGGTTTTGGAGACCGCTGTTCTACCAATTCGAACTACACCCCTGTGGTGTCTATGTCGCAAAATTTACTTACACTGCCCTTGGGAGTTGTGCGTCTTTTCTTAGGAAAGTGCGGTATCGCAAGGGAGGGACGCGTATTATACTTAACCACTTTCAAGATACAAGCGGTTTATCGCTCCCAAATGCTCTTCCTATTATTTCTTTCTAAGATTATTCTACCCCAATGAAACCACCGGTTTGATGCGCCCACAGCTTCGCATATATACCATTATGAGCAATGAGTTCGGCATGTGTGCCCTGCTCTACAATATTGCCTTTATCGAGCACCAACAACCGGTCCATTTGCGCTATCGTCGACAAGCGATGTGCAATAGCTAGCACGGTTTTGCCCTCCATTACTTTGTCTAGGCAAGCCTGAATAGCCGCTTCAACTTCTGAATCCAATGCAGATGTCGCTTCGTCTAGTACAAGTACAGGCGCATCTTTCAGCAATACCCGAGCAATCGCAATTCGCTGTCGCTGCCCACCAGAAAGTTTCACACCCCGCTCGCCTACATGGGCGTCGTATCCTGTTCTTCCGTGACTATCGGTGAGAGTCAGAATAAAGTCATGTGCTTCGGCCTGCTTGGCCGCCCTAACCATATCCTCTTCTGTCGCATCCGTACGCCCGTATAAAATGTTGTCGCGTACCGAGCGGTGCATCAGTGAAGTATCCTGCGTTACCATACTGATTTTGGCTCGTAGGGTTTCCTGCCCCACTTGGGTAATATCCTGCCCATCAATGATAATTCGACCACTTTGGGTATCGTAAAAGCGCATTAATAAGTTAACTAATGTTGATTTACCTGCGCCAGAACGCCCCACTAAGCCCACTTTTTCTCCGGGCTTGATGTTCAAATCGAGGTTTTTAAAAACATCTATCGGTTTATCATCGGCACCGGCATAAGAAAAGTGAACGTTGTCGAAGTTAATTCCGCCGCCATTTACTTTAAGGGCGTTAGCCTTAGGCTTGTCTTTAACCGCAATCGGCTGTGCTAAGGTATTCATACCATCCTGCACTGTGCCCAAGTTTTCAAATAAGCCTGATACTTCCCACATTACCCAATGGGACATACCGTTTAGGCGCAGGCATAAGCTGATCGCAATGGCTATGTCACCGGGGCTCGCGATGTTTTCCATCCACAAATACACAGAAAGCGCGCCTACGGTGAAAATGAGAATGGCATTAGCCATTTCCACACAAAACTCCAATACGGTAACCAAACGCATTTGCGGGTAAACCGTTTTAAGAAAACCATCCATGCTCTCTTTTGCGTAATCCGCTTCACGGCGGCTATGTGAAAACAGCTTTACCGTTGTGATATTGGTATAGCTATCAACAATGCGCCCCGTCATTAATGAACGCGCGTCCGCTTGTTTTTGCGATACTTCTTTTAGTTTAGGCACCAGCACTTTTAAGATACCAATGTACACAAAGAACCACACGATAAGTGGCATGGCTAAGCGCCAGTCTGTGCTGAAGATAAGCACAACCATAGAGACAAAATAAACGCTGATGTACACCAGCAAATCGAGAACCTTAGTCACGGTTTCTCTTACCGATAGTGCAGTCTGCATTACCTTGGTAGCCACACGGCCGGCAAATTCATCGTGGAAGAACGTTAAGCTTTGACCCAGTAAATAGCGGTGCGCCTGCCATCTAATGCGCATTGGGTAGTTCCCCATCAACGACTGACGGGAAAATAAGGAGCGAAGCAAAATAAACAGGGGAATTAGTACAAGTACGGTAACTCCCATTCCTATAAGTGTAAGCTTTTGGTCGGCTAAGAATGTTTCGCGATTTTGCTCGGAAAACCAATCGACTAGCTGTCCTAAGAAACCAAACAATGCCACTTCTAGCATGGCAACAATTGCACTTAGCACGGAAACGGTGAGAATTACGCCCCACATACCTTTGGTATAATACTTACAAAAAGCAACAATACCTTGCGGTGGTTGGGTAGGTGGCGTATCAGGGAAAGGCTGGGTAAGCTTTTCAAAAAATGAAAACATGTAAAACTCGTTAATTATTCAGTGACAGAGCACATTTACGCATGCCCCAAAATGCTAGGTCACAATTCTACACGATATAAAAATGCGTGTTGAACTTTGCGTCATGTTTTACCGCAAAGTTCACTTAAAGTTGGTTAATATTTTGTAGAAATAAGGGCTGATTTCCTTCTTTTTTACTGTGTTAGAAAGCTCATGACCACGCCCGTCGATAGAACACTTGGTCATGGCTGCTAAACATTGAGAAACTCTTAGGTGGTTTGACTGAACAACCAGCCCCAATTAGATAATGCCGTGAACCGCTGGCAGTGACATAGACAAACACGGTTCGTTTAATGGGTAAGACTACTCTTTTGTATATCCGAGTTCTGTCAGAATACTCTCCACTTTTTTGGCGTGCTCGGCCTGCCATTGCGCTAACGTCATAGCCCCGTCTTTCTCGGCCCGCTTTTTAGCAGTATCAAAAGCCGTTAATGCATCCGCTTTTGGAATAACAGCAATGCCCTCCTCATCCGCCACGATAATGTCACCTGCGTTAACTACAACACCACCGCAGCTCACTGGTTCATTCAGCGGCGATATGCATTTTTTGGCACCCGGCTTGGGTATAACGCCCTTGGCAAATACCGGAAATTTGTTGTCACGGGTTTCTGCAATATCGCGAATCACACCGTCAATAACAAAACCTTTGATCCCGCGAGCCTGCGCAATTGCACACACATTACCACCAGCGACAGCGAACTTGTCATCGGCCTCTACGACAATAATGTCACCAGGGCTTGCGCGATAAATTGCCGCATGGAGCATAAGATGGTCTCCTGGTGCACATTTTACGGTGAAAGCTGGGCCAGCTATACGCGGGATACCATCCCATAAAGGTTTTATGGCGTAGTCCATAAACTGGTCTCTTGGAAGCGCATCTGCGTATTCGCAAGGCGAGACGCTGTCAAAAGGGATATTGTCTAATTCCATTGCCTTTCCTGTCTTTTTTCTGGTGAGAGAAATCACTATAACGAAATTGAGGCCCCAAGTTGTTACAAGCTGTGTATTTTCACTATAAACACTTTTTCTGTTAGCACTGCCATGCTAAAAACATGTGTGATTAATAAAGACAAGTAGGTGATTCAGGTTCTTAACCTTTCAAATAAATGAAAGAGCTATTGCCTCGAGCCAAAAACAAATTAACGGTAGATGTCACCACTACCGATAAAATAAAAAGGAAAAACTCGACATGTTACGTAGCGTTTTAAGCTTAAGCGTGGCGCTGGCCTTAACGGCTTGTAGCCCACAAAATTCGTCCACAGAACAACAGACACAAAGCTCGGCCACTGAAGAGACTCAACAGCAGCTTTCCTCAGGTGTAATAAAAGAAAATATGGACCTGTCTGTTGACCCAGGTGATGACTTTTTCCGCTATGTAAACGGCAAATGGTTTGATAATTTTGAAATACCAGCAGATAAATCGAGCTACGGTTCTTTTGTGATCCTTAGCGATGAAGCACAAGATCACGTTATGGACATTATAAAATCATCTGCCGAAGGTGACTTTAAAGCGGGAAGCGACGAACAAAAAGTGGGAGATTTCTACCGTGCCTATATGGACATGGAGACCCGCAACGAGCTTGGCACGACGCCGCTAAAACCTGAGCTAACCAAGATTGATGCAATTGAAGACTATACCGACCTTGCCGAGTACTTCGCATACGCCGCTCGCTATGGCTATGGCACACCATTTAGCCTAACCCAATATCCAGATCTTAAATCGCCGAAAGAATATTTGATGTATACGTGGCAGTCGGGACTGGGGCTTCCTGAGCGCGAGTACTATTTCAAGAACGATGAGACGTCACAAACCATTCGTGATGCCTACGTTAAACATATCCAAACCATGTTTGAGCTAGCGGGCTTCGAGGCGCCTAAAGAAAGCGCAGATATGCTCTTCGCGCTAGAGACGAAGATTGCTCAACTGCACATGAAAAAAGAGCAGGCCCGTAACTTTGCTGCCAACTACAACAAGCTGACCATTGAAGAGCTCAAAGCCTTAATGCCTAAGTTCGACTGGGACGCTTACCTTTCTGAAGCTAACATTAGCGACATTCCTTCACTCGGCATTTTACAAAAAGACTACATGCAAAACATTGATGGCGTTATTGATGAAACCTCACTTGAGGACTGGAAGACGTTTCTTAAATGGGGCTTATTAAATGCGTCTGCCGGCCGCCTGAACGCCGAACTTGATGAAGCAAACTTTAACTTCTACAGCAAAGTGCTTCGCGGCGTAGAAGAGCAGCAGCCACAATGGCGTCGTGCAGTGAGTCTTTCAAATGCCCACGTTGGTGAACTTATCGGTAAGGTCTATGTAAAACAGCACTTCCCGCCTGAAGCGAAAGAGCGCATGATGGAAATGGTTAACAACCTGCTGTTGGCTTACAAAGAAAGTATTGAAAATCTTGATTGGATGACAGATGAAACTCGTGCGCAAGCGCTGGACAAATTGTCTAAGTTTACCGTGAAAATTGGTTACCCTGACCAGTGGAGAGATTACTCAGCTCTGACGGTTAATGCCAGTGACCTATTTGGAAATTTAAAGCGTTCTTCAGATGTGCTATACGAGGAAATGTTGAAGAAACAAGGCGGCCCAGTGTGGACCCATGAATGGGGCATGACACCACAAACCGTTAATGCCTATTACAACCCACCGCTAAACGAAATTGTATTCCCTGCGGCTATCCTTCAGCCTCCGTTCTTTGATATGAACGCCGAAGACGCGGTTAACTATGGTGGTATTGGTGCAGTAATCGGACACGAAATTGGACACGGGTTCGATGATGCAGGTTCAACGTTTGATGGCGATGGTGTACTTAGAAACTGGTGGACAGATGAAGATCGCAGCGAATTTGAAGCACGTACCGCAAACTTGATTGAACAGTATAATCAGTTTGAGGTGTTGCCTGACTTGCACGTGAACGGTGAATATACCCTAGGTGAAAACATCGGCGACCTTGGCGGCATCAGTATCGCACTTAAAGCTTATCATCTGTCTCTTGATGGTAAGGAAGCGCCTGAACTAGATGGTTTCACTGGCGTTCAGCGTGTATTCATTGGTTACGGCCAGGTTTGGGCGAGCAAATATCGCGAAGAAGCGTTGCGCAGCCAAGTACAAACCGATACTCATTCACCTACCAAGTTCCGCACTAACGGTGCTGTTCGCAACGTGCCTGAATTCTACGAAGCGTTTAACGTTACCGAAGAAGATGCGTTGTATTTACCACCAGAAGAACGGGTGAAAATTTGGTAATTCGCATACACATGCAAGCGTAGACAATACGACAGTTAAAGCCCCATGTTTTGTTCGTCAAACTGGGGCTTTTTTTTCGTGTTGAAGTGTATGACTGAGCAGGTTTAAAAAGGCTAACTATGAATGTAAGAACAACTATTGTCTTTATCAGCTTAGCGTTGCTTTACTTGGCGACGCTGCCGTTTTCACCTTATGTCGCACAATTCCTACCTAAAGCGCTTCCTATCTGTGTACTGATGGTATTTGCGTTTATAAAGCTTAATAGTACGCCGCGATATGTCGTGTTGGCTGCACTACTTTTTAGCATGGCTGGAGATATTAGTCTGGCTATACCGTTTGAGGAAAGTTTTATAACTGGATTATCGTGCTTTTTCCTCGCGCATTTATCCTACGCCGTATGCTTTGCTTCACTGCATTGCCGTCAACAATGGATACACAACGACAATGTTATTTCGCACAAAACTAAGTGGCTAGTGAGTATTATTATCGTTAGTTTCGCCACGCTGATGGCCGCTTATATCCTGCCAGCATCGAAAAGCTTATTTTACCCTGTCGTCGCCTATATTAGCGTTATCACGCTAATGGGATTAGCCGCGGTATGCCTAGGACGAACCAAGCTAATTATAACTGGTGCTATGCTTTTTGTGGGCTCAGATGCCATTCTCGCCCAGTCGGTTTTTAAAACGCCGCTTCCACTATCAGCCTTTTGGGTTATGACGACGTATTATGCCGCGCAATATTGTTTAACGGTTGGCCTTGTTAACGCGTTCTTAAGAAAACAGACAAGGTAGGATTAGTTAGACAACGACGTTAAAACGTCTAGCGCCACATCGACTTTTTCGGCTGGCACAAAAATATGGTCATGGTAATAAGCGGCGACCACGTTGGCGCTAATTCCTGCTTTACCTAACGCAGTAGACATAGCGGCTGTCATGCCTACCGCTTCCAAACTGGAATGCACTTCACAGGTTATACAGCGGTAATACCCTTCAAATTGCAAGTTAGCTTTCTCGGCGGCGGCAACCGGAAGAATGAGCGTGGTGCCCTCGCGTTCCTGAAACATGCCCTTAGCCGCTTTAATCAACGTACTGGTTAATCTCTCAGCAGCCAAAGTAGTAAAAACGTAATTTTCGCTATTTGCCACAGGATTCAGATTTTTCAGTAAAACATTTAAGTCAGTTTCAGCAACCACACTCATCGTCCTTCGTATAACATCAAACTTATTTGTTAAAGCAAGCTTGAAGCGCGCCTATTAAAGTTTTCTGGCTCTAATACGTTTGCCTTTAATCTTACCTTCTCTAAATTGCGCCATGGCTTTTTTTACGCTTCGGGTTTTCACTGCAACAAAACTCATACTGTTTTGCACCTTTATTTTGCCCAAGTCATCGCCAGGAATGCCTGCATCTTTGGTAAGGGCACCCACCAGGTCACCAGGGCGAAGCTTTTCCTTTTTACCCGCACTTAACGAAATACAGGTGAATTCTGGCTGAGTAATTTTGTTTTTATGAAAACGTAAGCTTTGCGCGCCCTTAAGCGGAATATCACTTTCTTGTAACACTTCTATTTTTCGCAAAAAGTGTTCTTCGTCATCGCTCACTAGCGTTACTGCCATGCCCTTTGCCCCCGCGCGTGCCGTGCGACCAATGCGGTGAATATGGGTTTCCGGCTCTTCACTTACCGTGTAATTAATTACGCAGGCAACATCATCAATATCCAGCCCTCGCGCAGCTACATCGGTAGCAACAAGTACTTGTAGCGCATCGCTGGCAAACTGCATAAGCACCGACGTACGCTGATGCTGTTCCAAGTCCCCCTGAAGCCCAGCTGCGCTAAAACCATCCTCGATAAGCTCGTCAACCACTTCATTTACCTGAACCTTGCGGTTACAAAATACAATAGCGTTTTTAGGTTGGTAGTGGGTAAGTACCGCTTTAAGCGCCTGAGTGCGTGTGTGCGGGAGCACGTTGTAGCCCAATTGTGTGATAGCGGGTTTACTGTCTTGAGACTCAACTTTACAGGTTACCGGATTGTGCAGGTACTGCTTAGCTACGCGCTCAATTTGTTCTGTAAAGGTTGCAGAAAATAACAGGGTTTGTACTTGTTTCGGCGTTTGACCGAAAATAATGCGTAAATCGTCTTCAAAGCCCATATCTAACATGCGGTCGGCTTCATCAAGCACGCGTAGTTTTACACTGCTTAAATCAATACGACGCTTTTCCACGTGATCCATTACGCGACCTGGCGTGCCCACGATAATGTGAGGGCTGTGCTTTAACGACTGTATTTGCGGCCCCATAGGCTGCCCACCGCATAAGGTGGTTACTTTGATATTACCGATATTCTTAGCCGCGGTACGACACTGCTGCGCGACTTGGTCGGCAAGCTCACGGGTTGGGCAAAGCATAATGGCTTGTGTAGTAAACTCGTTTACTTCAATGTGCTGTAGGGCGGGGATCACGAAGCACAGCGTTTTACCACTGCCGGTCTGGGCCTGACCAATAATATCTTTACCTTGCAGGGCTTCGGGTAGCGACTGCGCCTGTATTGGAGAAAGTTGGAAAATGCCTTGTGAGTCTAGCGCCTTAGTGATGGCAGGGTTTATATCTAAATGCTTAACGGTTTCAACTGTCATTAATTGGGTTTCCAAAGGTGAACTACACCATTTTTGGTATGATGAGCTATGCCGTATTCTTCAGACACCATGTCACTCCATGAAGAAAGCTGCTCATTAAACTTGTCACTCATTTTCACACCGGCCGCCGCTAACTTGAGCTTCTCTAAAGCCAAAACACAGGTGTCTTTTTTTGACAGTGCTAGGTAGGCCGTTGAAATGTCGTACTTACTCGAGAGTGTTATTGTCTCACATTTAAATTGCTTTGGGTTACATCCAAAGTCAATTGCTCCCCGAGAACCGAAAATAGTATCAATTTCGTTGTTAATCAGTGCGTCCACTAACGCTGGCCATGAATCATAAGCTTTCACTTTAAAGCCGTGGTCTATTGCGATTTGATAGCGATAGTCCTCTAGCAAGGTGCCTACCCTGTAGGTTTTCGGAACATCGGCAAAGAAGGGAAAATAGGGTTTATCAATACCGTACAGACCGTGAAGATTTCTTGAAACCGGCGTTACCCAGTGGAACACGTTTTCTCTTTCATCAGTTCGAATTACAGAAAATACCAACACGTTAGACTTGGTCATGGCTTCCTTTGCTATTCTTTTCCAAGGCGCAGAGAGAATCGTCTGGTCAAGTGCCATCTCATCCAAAATATCGCTAACCAAATCAGCAGCGATACCTTCAATTCTTCCTCGCTCTCCGACTTCAGAAAACAAAGGCACTACGTCAGCGATTACCCAAAGGTTGTCGGTATCTGTATGCAGTTCGCCCACTAGGCTTAAAGCTCCAAAGGCAAGTATCGTATCTGGAAAAATTAGCTTCAATTCACCTAGCATCGTTTTAGCAAGCAGAGCAAACGCTTCTGAGTGCTTGTATTGGCTCACTAGTTCACTCAGGCGCTCTGCAGTTTCAGCAGTGCTTTTAGTTTTTGCAAGTGCAATGTAGCTCACTGCTATTGTTGTTTCCTGACTACCTGCATTCGGCGTACAACGAACATCACCGCCACATTTAAAGGCAAATAACGGTGTTATCCAGTAGTAATAATGTTCGTTATCTTCATTTCTTATCACGTTAAAAACAATTTGGGATTCGCTAGATGTTGCTTTATCAGCAGGCCTTAAATCAATACCACTCTTTGACAAAGCATTTTCAAACACTGTGAATGAATAAGATTGGATACTCTGTTGGTCTGAGGGAGTGATGGCGCTGGGTAAATCTTGGGCGTGGGAGTAAGAGAGCACTTGTGCCCTTATAGAAAGGCTCCATAGGGCACATAAACAGACACTAATATATAATACTAAGCTTGAAATGCCTTTTCTAATTTCCACTGCAACGTTTGCCCCGCAAAAAATGGAACCATATCGGTGCCATCAGCTAGGGTTACTTGTTCTGGCACCGTCCACGACTCTTTCACTAGTGTCATTGTAGTCGTATTTCGCGGTAAGTCATAAAAATCCGCACCGTAATGGCTAGCAAAGCCTTCAAGCTTATCTATTGCGCCTAGCTGCTCAAACACTTCTGCATAAAGCTCTATTGCAGACCATGCGCTGTAACAACCTGCACAGCCGCACGCATTCTCTTTTTTATGCTTAGCATGAGGTGCAGAATCAGTACCTAAAAAGAATTTCTTGTTGCCACTTGCCACCATGTCGCGCAACGCTTTTTGGTGTGTGTTGCGTTTTAGCACTGGCAAACAATAGTTGTGAGGGCGTACCCCACCAACCAGTAAATCATTTCGGTTAAGCAATAAATGCTGGGGCGTAATAGTGGCGCCTACAAACTCGCTAGCGCCCGCTACGAAGCTAGCTGCATCTGCTGTAGTAATGTGCTCGAACACCACTTTCAACCTAGGAAATGCGTCAACAATAGGGCCTAAGTGGGTATCAATAAATACTTTTTCACGGTCAAAAATATCAATGTGATGCTCGGTAACTTCACCATGAATTAGCAAAAGCAAACCCTGCTCTTGCATGGCTTGGAATACTGGGTATAAAGCCTGAATACCTTTTACCGCCGCGTCTGAGTTAGTCGTCGCACCTGCTGGGTAAAGCTTACATGCGGTTACGCCTGCTTGCTTTGCATCGATAATATCCTGCGGCGTAGTTTGGTTGGTAAGGAATAAAGTCATTAACGGCTCAAAGTTACTGCCTTCAGGTCGCGCAGCTTCAATTCGCCCTTTGTACGCCATCGCCATTTCAGCATTAACTACTGGTGGTACTAGGTTTGGCATGACAATAGCGCGTTGGAAACAACGCGCAGTTGCAGGCACGGTTTCAGCCAGCATTTCGTTGTCGCGAAAATGAAGATGCCAATCGTCTGGCGTAGTAATATTGAGCGTTTGCATGCCTTGTCTCTCTTAATACTTATTCAAACAGAGGGGAATTGCGCCCAATAATAGCACAATTCCCAATTTGCGCGCAGAACAACTCGCTTGATAGCAGCTATGATTTTACTTGGCCGTGCTCTACCCAAATAAGCTTGCTAACGTCGTACCCAGCCGCGGTCGCTTTTCCTAATAAACGCGTGCGAACTTCATCTGAAATTGAGGGTGTCCGCGCTAATATCCAAAGGTAATCTTTATCCGGGCCTGTTATCAGTGCATATTGATAACCTTCTTTGTCTAGTTCCATAATGACATAGCTCGCGTAGAATGGACCGAAAAAGGATACCTTTAAATGTCCTGTGGTTTCGTTCTCTACAAAATACGCTTTGCCTTCGGCTTCATCCCACTTACCTTCTTCCTTTGAATAACCGCGATTGATAACTTTCACGCCACCATCTTCGCGCATACTATATGTTGCTGTGACTTCGCTTAACCCTTCTTCAAAACTGTGGTCAAAGCGCGCGATCTCGTACCACTCCCCTAAATACCTAGGAAGCTCGAAACCTTTAACTGGCTTTACGTTTTCCGGTACTCCGGTGCAGCCAGCTAACCCAACAAGTAGTGCAATTGCCAATAAAAACCATTTTTTCAACATAAACCCTCTTCTCTTGTGATGAGTTTGTAGTGATGAATATTCACTACGATATTAAACGCCTACACCAGCAGTTGTGATCTTTATTGCTAATTCACACCATAAATATCCCAAGCGTTAACTGTCGCTAGTTAAAAGACACTCGACTAATCAAGCTTTTATTATCCAACACGTCATACTAGAGTACTGTCCAGTTGATAATAAGAATAACCGCCAGAGCTTCTATGAGTGCAAAGGTAATTTTGTTCACTCACACCTTTAAAGGGAGATAACTACATGAATGCACACTTTCCAAACGCAAGCCGCCTAATTTATGGATGCATGGGCCTAGGTGGAGGTTGGAATAACGACCCCGTATCTAAAGCCGATGTGACCCAAGCAAGAACAATCATTGACGCTGTACTAGACTTAGATATTAACGTTTTTGACCATGCTGATATTTACACATTCGGTAAAGCAGAAACCGCCTTTGGTGAAGCCCTGAAGCAAGCGCCAGAACTTAAAGACAAAATGATTATTCAATCTAAATGTGCAATACGTTTTGAAGATGATTTAGGACCAAAGCGCTATGATTTCTCGGCAAATCATATCCACACGTCTGTCGAAGGCATTCTCTCTCGTTTAGGTATTGAGCAACTCGATATACTGCTACTACACCGCCCCGACCCGCTTATGGAACTGGAAGAAGTGGCTGGTACCTTATTACTGTTACAGCAACAGGGGAAGATTAAACACGTGGGTGTGTCTAATATGCACGGACACCAAATAAACTACCTTCAATCAGCACTCTCAACACCTATTGTTGCCAACCAACTTGAAATGAGCCTCGGCTTTAGGGACTGGTTGGAAGACGGCATCACCAGCAATAGTGCGGCTAATCGCAATATGGGTTATGCACCAGGGACTCTTGAGTACTGTATGATGAATAATGTTCAACTTCAGGCGTGGGGAAGCTTAGCTCAAGGGAAGTATACGGGCGCTAAGACCGAGAACAGTGTTGACCTTGCTACGGCAGAATTGGTGGAAAAGCTTGCAAGCGAGTATCAAACAACACCTGAAGCGATTGTTTTAGCATGGCTGATGCGACATCCAGCTAATATCGCGCCTGTTCTAGGCAGCACTAATGTAGAGCGTATCAAATCTAGCCAAAAAGCGATGGACGTTCATCTTTCTCGCGAACACTGGTACAAGTTGTTTGAAGTCGCTCGCGGCCAAGAGATGCCATAAGTAGTAATAAGGAAATAGCATGCTAAAAGGCTTTCACCATGTTGCTATTATTTGTAGCGACTACCCACGTTCAAAAGCGTTTTACACGGACGTACTTGGGTTTTCCATCATTGACGAAAACTATCGAGAAGCCAGGAACTCATATAAATGCGATCTTGGCCTGCCTGACGGAAGTCAAATTGAGTTATTTTCGTTTCCAGGAGCGCCTCAAAGGCCTTCACGTCCAGAGGCCCAAGGACTTAGACACTTAGCGTTCAAAGTCGACAATTTAGATGAAGTGATTAATCACCTGACCAATAAAATGGTGGAATGCGAGCCAGTAAGAACTGACGAATACACCGGCAAGCGCTTTACGTTTTTTCAAGACCCTGACGGGTTACCGCTTGAACTTTACGAGCTATAAAAAAAATGCCGAATAGCTGAGTAGCTGTTCGGCATTTATCTAACAATAGGTCTGCTAAAATAACCTTATCCTAGTCCAGCATTCTGACTTCTCGTTGCGGGAATGGAATATCAATGTTGTGCTGTTGAAGCGCGTTAAAAACTGCTTGATTAAGCGCATAGCGCACTTCGAAATGCCTTGTCGCAGGAGCCCAAACCCGAACCCCAAAATTAATACTGCTGTCACCAAAATTATCGACACCAATAGCAGGTGTTTTTTCTGCACTAACACCGTCAACAGATGCAACCGCATGCCGAATTACTTCAATGACGTTATCTACATTACTGGAGTAAGCAACGCCTATCTCGAGTTCTATAAGCATGTTTTCAGCAGAGTTATGCAAGATCTCCCCAACAATTAGCTTATTGGGGATCTGTATGTGCACGTTATCTTCATCGATAAGAATGGTATAAGGCAGCATAACCTGATCAACAACGCCGGCAACGCCACGAACCCGAATAGTATCTCCTACTACAAACGGACGGGTAATGATTATCGTAAAACCTGCGGCGTAATTTGCCAGCATGCCTTGAATAGCAAGACCAGCTCCTAAGCCCACTGCACCAAGAGCCGCTATTAACGGGGTAACGCTTATCCCCACGTTACCAAGCGCAATGATGATAACTATTCCAAGCAACACCAATTTACATATACCACCGGTAAACCGGCTTAACGTAACGTCAATTTTTTTGTTTACCATGAGGTTTTCAACCACATGGCCTATTTTATTTGCCACCCACCAGCCAAGTAAGAAAATGATAATGGCACCTACAATTTGGAAACTGTAGGTCACAGCAAATTCAACCAGCGTGTCGTATAGGGCTTGGGCTTGTTTTAATTCATCCATGGGACGTTATTGCAGATTGATAAATGAGGGAATGTAGGGAAGCTTAAACAACAACGCTATGAAAAACCAGTGCCGAACATAAGTCCGGCACGTTTAGGTTAACTAACACCGCGAGCGACTAGCCTCGCGGTTATTTTCACTTAGTTAGCGTACTCACTCGCTTCAATTTCTGCTAAACGCTCTTTGGTGGGGTTCTTCACGTAGTTATATACTAAGCCGATAAACAGCAAAGCGGCAAAGCCAGTGGCGACCATGAAACCGTATTTTGCATCACCGCCGTTAGCATCGCTCACAAGGCCCATAATAAACGGGCCAGCCGCTGCGCCAGCAGCAGTAAAGAACAATATAACTCCTGCCACACTACCGTGTTGATGTTTAGGGAAGCAGCTTATTCCCTTTGAATTGAACGTAGGGTAAATGACCGACATGAAAATACCTGTGAGTGGGAACAAATAAAGCGCGAGCTGCTTTCCGCCCCATAACCCCAAGCCGAAGCACAGTACTATAGCGCCTGTAAACAACATCAACACCAACGCCCAGTTAAAGCGAGACATCATCCAAATTCCCACGAAACGGCCTGCGGCACGCAAAATAAAAAATGCGGTTACCGAATAAATAGCCAGTGTTTGAGAGAAACCCTGACTGTAACAGTCGTAGGTCGCTTTAAGCGTAGTTGCGTCGCATACTAAGTAACTCGGCATCCACACGTAGATAGCACTCTCTGCCGCAACATATAAAAATGCGCCAATTGAAAAGCCTAACGCGTAAGGGTTTTTGACCAATTTTAAGCTTTGCGCAATGGACACTTTGTTTTCGCCAGAAGACGTGTCACGAGAATAGGCCGGGTACTTAACCAGTAGAGCCCCGACAATAAGAACGGTGCAAACCCCACCAGCAATAACATAAAGCCACTGCCATGCTACCCCTTGATGGATAAGGTAGGCTACAATCAAAGGGCCTATAATTGCGCCAACACCAAAGAAGGCTTCTGCACCGTTCATCGTTGCGGTATGTTGTTTTGTTGAAGTTGAAATGTCACCAATAAGGGCCAGTGCACCTGTCTTGAAAATACCAACGGCCACCCCTGACAAGCTCATCAAACTAACAATCAGCATAAAGTCATTTGCAATAAGGAAGCTGTAACAAGCTAACCCAAACAATGCTAACCCTATAATAATGGTTGGCTTACGACCTAACTTATCGGCTAGAAACCCCAAAAACAAACCAGATAGGGCGATACCCAGCATAGGGAGTGAGTGCATTAAGCTAGCTTGTGCATTAGTGACCGAAAACGCCACTTTTACTTCTTTGATTATCTCGCCTACAGAATCTGATGTCATTGCAAACATCATAAACATTAGGTACGTCAACCACCTGATAATTCTGCTACTAGAGTCATGATTAGGCATATTTTGTCTCGCAAATACACTGGCGAAAGGATTAGCTTAACCTTTCTTAAATTCATAAAAATACGTTTATTGTTACACGTACTCATTTTGTAAAAAATAACGATTTTATAACCTTGAAAAATGAGCTTAATCGTTTAAGATAAAAGTTAACAGAATTTAAAAAGCCTGTAAACCCGATAATTTGGATAGGCTAACTTAGCATACAAGCGTGTAACAATTTGGAGTTTTCTATGAGCTATGCTGCTGACAGTGGTGTATGTTTAGACAGAATCTTGGCATCTACCGATTTATCTGGCCTTACAAAGAGGGATGCGACGACATTCACTCGTCGACTGAAAGAGCATTTTCCTCGCCTTTTTGAAAATTATACTTATGTTTATGGACATCAGTATGACTGCTATTTTCATTTACAAAAACTCGTCGAAATATTAAGAGATGGGTTGAAAAGTCGAAAGCCGGCGCTCAAAAAACTCGATAATGAAAGACTGAAAACGCCTCTATGGTATCGCGACGAGCAACAGGTAGGTATGGCTTGCTATGTGGACTTAATGGGGCCTACGCTAAATGACTTACACGATAAGATCCCTTACTTCAAAGCACTCGGTGTAACTTATGTACACCTCATGCCTTTATACGACGCACCTAAAGGGGACAGTGATGGTGGTTATGCCGTATCGGACTATCGCAAGGTAAATCCCTCTTTAGGTACTATGAAAGATTTGGAAAAGCTTGCGTCGGCCCTCCAAAAGGAAGGGATTAACCTTGTGCTCGACTTTGTTTTTAATCACACATCTGACGAACATGCGTGGGCGAAAGCTGCACTTAAAGGCGACAAGCAATTTCAAAACTATTATTACTTGTTTGATGACAAGACAATCCCCGACCAATATGAGGAAACGCTAAGAGAAATTTTTCCTCAAGTAAGAAGGGGCAGCTTTACCTACAATGAGCAGATTAAAAAGTGGGTGTGGACGACCTTCAACAGCTTTCAATGGGATCTAAACTACAGCAACCCTGAAGTATTCAACGCGATTACCTCTGAAATGCTATTTTTGGCTAATGTTGGTAGCGCCGCTCTGCGTTTAGATGCATTGGCATTCATATGGAAAGAACTTGGTACAAATTGTGAGAATCAAGAGAAGGCACACGTACTTATTCAAGCATTTAATTGTTGTTTGCAAATTGTTGCGCCAGCGGTGGTGTTTAAATCAGAGGCTATCGTTCATCCGGATGAAGTACTTAAGTATATCGATAAAGACGAATGTCAGCTGTCCTATAACCCCTTGTTAATGGCGCTACTCTGGAACTCATTGGCAACACGCAAAACCCGTCTGCTCACACAATCGATGAAAAAGAGCTTTGCTATTTCAGACGAATGTACATGGGTGAACTACGTGCGCTGTCACGATGACATAGGTTGGACTTTTGACGATGCCGTCGCTAATGAATTAGGTATAAACCCGTTTGATCATCGCTATTTCTTGAATCAGTTCTACACCGGTCGTTTTGAAGGAAGTTTCGCAAACGGCGTGCCGTTTGCAGAAAACCCGAGTAACGGGGATTGTCGTGTATGTGGTTCATTAGCATCTTTGTGTGGGCTAGAGGGCGCATTACAGGCTAATGACACGAAAGGCATTGAAGAAGCAGTGAAGCGGATGCTGCTGTTATATGGGATAACGTTCAGCATCGGTGGCATCCCATTGCTGTATTCAAGCGATGAAATTGGAAAGCTAAACGACTACAGCTACCGTCAAGACGAAAGTAAAAAACATGACGACAGATGGGTTAATCGCATCGCAGTTTATGAAGAAGATACCGCATTGGCTCTAGGCGAGACAACACCGTCTAGTAAAGCGGAAGACGCTAGCCTTCGCGTATTTAAAGGCTTACAAAAAATGATCGAAACGAGAAAACAGTATTCGGTTTTTGGCCAAGCTCAAACACATATATTAGATTCTGACAATCAACATTGTTTTGTTTTTATGCGCGAGAATGATGGAGGTGAAAAACTCCTTGTTGTCTGTAATTTTAGTGAACATAAGCAACAGCTTCAGCGTTCCCTATTGGCGACAGTCAACTGCACATCGACCACAGACTTGCTGTCAGGCGAAACTGTGCTCATGGATGCTGCACCTTTATCTCTCGCCCCCTATCAGCAGCTATGGCTGTTAGCCAACTAATTACTTTCGTATATGACACCCTGCTTGTTGCGAAGTTTGCGACAAGCAGAGTGTTGTCAATAACATGAATTGTCTTTGTCGCCAAAGACTTACTAAATAGCCCCTATTTACACAGGTAATAAAGGAATTGCCGACTATACTTTAGTCGAGGGTTGGATAGTTCATTTACCTCCTACCACGTTAGAAAAGGTCTTACAGCTGTTCAGCTTGTCTGACGGTAACCTAACGTGTAAGTAGCACTTTACCAATGTGTGTGGTTTGTTTTTTGCACCTTCTATGTAGAGCGACTCTTGATAGAGTGTTGCCGGTAGTTTGATTCTTACCTATAGGGACCGTCAAATTTAATGCATAGAAGTAGTACAAATATCTTTTTTCACACAGCGGATTTCGACTTACGTCATATGGATATGTTAAACATGGTAATGGATAAAACGATGCAAAGTGATAGTGCGTTGGAATACATGTGCCCCTATTGCGGCGCAACTAATGATTTTTATTTAAACTCTGCTCGCGACATGTATAACGAGCAACATGAATCGTGCGGGTGTTGTAATAAGGTGCTCAGCCTAACAGCAGCTGATGGTATAGGTGGTCGTGTTAATCTTATTATCGATGCGCTAGATTCAGAGCTTATTATTAAATAGCTCGACATTAAAAGCCTAACGCTCCACTCTTATCAATACCCTCAGTTGAAAAAGCCGCTTCAAGAGCGGCTTTTTGAGTTCTTCGTTGGAATATGCAAAGACGTTAACGAAAAAACTCTCGTTTTAATTCACTATCAGTAAGAAAACGACCACCAAGTGCAGATGTTTTCGTATACGAGTTGGTATCACGAATACCCCTTGCTTTAACACAGTAGTGCGTAGCATTAATACTTACGGCTACATCTTCAGTATTAGTGAGAGTTTGTAACGCTACTAACACCTGTTGTGTTAGGCGCTCTTGTACCTGAGGGCGCTGAGCAAAAAAGCCTACAAGACGGTTTATTTTTGAAAGACCAATTACCGTATCTTTAGGTATATATGATACGGTCGCGGTACCATCAATAGTCACAAAATGATGTTCGCAGGTACTTGTTAAGCTAATGTCAGACACCTGAACAGGCTGGTCGATCTGCATCTTGTTTTCAATAGCAGTAATCTTCGGAAATTTTCGGTAATCCAAGCCACCAAAAATTTCATTAACGTACATTTTAGCAATACGACTAGGCGTATCACACAAGCTGTCGTCATTGAGATCAAGGCCAAGTGTGTCCATTACGTCACGCATGGCGCTTTCAATTAGTTTGCGCTTTTGTTCGTCAGAAAGACCATTAACCACCATAGGCGTTTCTAAACCTTTGGCTTCTAATGCATCTCGTACGCGTTGCGCTGGCTCTGATATAGAGGGGTCTAGTGCATCACGCACAATTACCGCTTCTTTTGCTAACATCACTTTATCCGTTGTTACTTCTTTTTTGATCTTCTACGACTTTCAGCTCGTTAGAGATCGATTACTTGGCAACATGACTTTTATTTAATGTCATTGCTACCTACTGTGCACTTAGCACAAAATATAGAGACCGTTACCTTTCTGTTAAAAGGACATTACTTTGAAATCACCTGTATTGATAACAGGCGCAAGCCAACGATTGGGCTTAGCAATGGCTGAAAGCTTACTTGAACAAGGCCATCACATTGTTGTGACTTACCGAACCCATCGCTCGAGTATTGCACTACTTAAGGATAAAGGCGCTACAGTCATACAAGCCGATTTTAGCACTGAGGCGGCTATTGATCGAGCAATTGATGAGATTAAGGCAATCAGTAAAACCTATCGAGGAGTAATTCACAACGCTTCAGATTGGGCACAGGAGAAAGATAACGATAATAAACACGAACTAATGCAGCGCATGATGATGATTCATGCCGTCGCCCCCTACCGCATAAACTTGGCACTAGAAGAGGCATTATGTGGCTGTGAAGTGCCAGCTGACATTATTCACATGACGGATTACGTTCAAGAAACGGGAAGCGCGAAACATATGGCTTACGCCGCGAGCAAAGCGGCCTTACACAACCTCACCTTGTCCTTTGCAAAAAAGCTGGCGCCACGTGTCAAAGTGAATAGCATTGCACCTGCTCTCCTTATGTTTAACGAAGGTGACGACGACGCTTATCGACAAAAGGCAGTAAAGAAGTCGTTACTTGAAATCGTACCTGGCGCACAAGAAGCCGTGAAAGCCATGAATTACTTATTCGATAGCGAATACGTGACTGGGCAAACACTTCATCTAAATGGCGGGCGGCAATTAAAATAAAGAAACGAAACCGTTATATCCTTGTTGATTTTACCCACCGTAATTTGTAGGGTTGTTTAAAATGCTCACATAAAAAATTTGTGATAAACAATAAACTATCAAGGGAATGAAGTAATGAAAGCTGTACTCGCATTATTGCTTTTTGTATTTTCCACACCACTTATCGCTAATACAACCACAGTTGAACCACTAGGGCCTGATGAAGGCTACGCTATCATCGCACTATATTCTAAGGGCTACACGGAAAGCGTAGTACTTAAAGGTAATGGATTAACGAACAAATATACATTTGGCCCTCTTAATCACTCACAACATTTTGATGTGATTAGATTACCTGCGGGAACCTACACGTGGGACAGAGTGTTCGAACGTACCGGCTCCCTATCGAAAGGAAACTTACTTGAAAGTTACATGGATCTAGAAAGCTTAGATCTTACTTTTACTGTTCAGCCAGGTAAGCTCAATTATACCGGACTATTCATGATAGAGAGGCTGGGAAGCCGAGCAAATATCAAAGTACTTAATCGCACGTCTATCATTCTCAAAATTCTTGAACAAGACTTTTCCCAATTTGCGGATAAATACGATATCGCTAACGGCTTATACCCTGACGATCACTATATCGACTTTTATTTAAAACATTCTGAAAAGACGGGGGAATAGCCTGATGTCTATCAATAAACTGCTGGTTACTCTTTCAATAGCCGTCTTAACTCTTGTTTCATTACAAACGCAAGCCGACACTGCTCAATCTACCGATTTTCAAACCGAGTCTTTTTTTAAAGATGCAAAGTACAAACTATTTTCGGTAAATCCTTCGGGTACAGCAATTGCCTACATTGAACCTAAGAGTGACTCATACAATTTAATTATTCACGATTTAGTTCGCGGTACTAAAGACGACCCAATTACATTTGAGCGTCAGCAAATGCACGTTCAACATTCAAACAGAATAATGTCATGGGAACGGCACTTTAATTATATTGCTGAATTAGTATGGCTCTCTGATAACTTCATCTCATTGAAGCAATACTCTAATGGTCGATTCCATCGCTATGTCATTGTGGAATTTGCCGATCGCACTAAGTCACCCAATCCTCCGTTTCGATTATCATACATTTCACAACCGGGTCATTGGTTAGACACACTTCCCAATAAACCAACCCATGCTATTTTTGCTCGTTACGAAGATGATGACGAATACAATTACTATGTTGACTTATTCAACTTAGATTTATCTCAGAAAATCACAGAAAGTGACTTCCGCCGCAAATTAAAACTAAATAAGTCTGGCCCTGATTTACAAGACTGGATTTTTGATGCAAGAGGCTGGCGTTTAGGTGGAAGCAGAACTGTTGATGGCATAACCGAAGTTTTTGCAAGAACGGGGTCAAAGCCTCGTAAATATCGCTACAAAGAAATGTGGAAGAGCGATAAAAACGACGCTGTTAAAGTGGTAGGTGGCAGCGAATCAGGCGATAAACTCTTTGTTCTAACTAACCACCGTAGCGATAAAATAAATTTGCGTAGCTTTAATACACAAAGCAAACAGTTTGAAGACATAATATTTGAGCACCCAAATTACGATTTAACAGGCGTTCTCAAACACCCTGAGACAAAAGACATCATAGGTGTCTCCTTTCTTGAAAAAGGAATGAGCAAACAACTCTATTTCTCCAATAACTACAACGAATTAGTCTCTCGCTTAAAGACCCAGTCCAAAATTGATGGCGTTTACGCGATTGACATGGACGCCTCTGGTAGCAATATTTTGTTTGTCGCAGATGATAGTGCAAATCCAGAGCAAGTCTTTTATTACAATCGCCAACGCGACACCTTTAGTCACCTTGTGGATTTATACCCTTGGCTTTCAGACAAAAAACTTAGCAAGACCGCCCTACTCAAACTCAAGTCTGACGATGGGGTAGATTTAGAAGCGTTTCTGACATTGCCTGAAGCAAAAAAACCTCCGTTAGTTGTTATCCCACATGGCGGCCCCATTGGCGTAAACGACTCTCGACACTACTCAGGCAACATTCAAGTACTTGTTGATGCCGGTTTCGCCACACTGCAGGTTAACTACAGAGGTTCGTCAGGGTACGGAAAATCATTCAAGCAGCAAGGTATGCAGCAGTGGGGACGTCTTATTGAAGATGATATTGAACAAGCATTGTCATATGCGAAAGCACATCACAATATAGATGCTAAAAATGTATGCATAATTGGGGGGAGCTATGGAGGCTACTCTGCGTTGTATAGCATTATTCGTTCTCCTGAACTTTATCAGTGCGCCGCCTCGTTTGCTGGCGTTACCGATCTCGCATTACAATTTCAGCGAAGTGACGTCCAAAACGACGATATCATGACTCTACTAACTGAGATCATTGGAAACCCTAGTACGCAAAAAGAAGAACTGTTCAAATACTCACCGCTGTATCAATTTAAAGGTATTACCAAGCCTGTGTTTATTGCACATGGTACTGACGATACCGTGGTAGATATAGAGCATGCTTATCGCCTTCACTTTGCGTTAAAAGATAATAATATTAAACATGAGTGGATGGTATTAGACGACGTAGGGCATGGATTCGATTATGTAGAGGACGAAGCAAGATACTATAACGCGCTAATAAAGTTTCTGAATAAACACCTCAAAAAAGACAGCATGACAGCGACACAAAGCTAAGCCTTTCCCGGTTAATAGTGATAGCGCTTTACTTCACAAGCGCTATCACTAATCGTCACCGCCAATTAATTTCATCGCCATTTGCCTTGGTCTCCTGCTTGGGCATAGCTATAATCCGAACCCTATTTTAAAAGCGACTTGGAATTCTACTATGCACGGCAACCGTATTATGGCGCCTGAATGGCATAACATTGATGCTGTTATGTTGGCATGGCCACATGCACAAACCGATTGGGCTCCATGGTTGGAAGAAGCAAGAGCGACCTACCTTAATGTGATTGCAGCAGTGAATCGCAATAACGCGGGTGTCATTTTATTATGCGCGCCAAGTGATGTTGACGCGCTTAAGCCCCGTTTATCCGAAAATGCACAAGTGCTTATCGTTGCCGCCTCTTTTAATGATACATGGATGCGCGATTACGGCTTTATTACGTGTAAAGACAATGAAGGTAACGGCTCGCCTGTAGAGTTTTGCTTTAACGGTTGGGGCAATAAATTTAATGCTACTGAGGATAATCTTGCCAATCAACGTTATCTTGCCGCCATGTGCAAATCAGTGCTGCGCAGCAGCCCAGTAGTGGCTGAAGGCGGTGCGTTAGAAATCGACGAAAACGGTCATCTATTAAGCACCGCGCAGTGTTTACTTAATCCTGAGCGCAACGGTGATATGTCGCTAAGTGCTTATGAAGACGCATTTAAAGATATGCTGGGCTGTAGCAAAGTTACTATTTTGCAGCACGGTCATTTAGAGGGTGATGATACAGATGGCCACATCGACACTTTGGTGCGCTTTACGCCAAGCAAAGGCTTAGTTATTCAGGCGTGTAATAACCGTCCTAATGATAGTCACTTTGAAGGGTTGAAAGCGTTGTGCGACGAGTGTGCCCTTGAACTACCTGAGCATAAGCAGTTTCATTTACCGCTGCCTTATATCGTAAACGATGAAGGAGATCGCCTACCTGCCTCCTATGCCAATTACTTAATTTGTAATAAGGCTATATTGCTTCCCGTCTATGGTGAAGAAGAAGATGCTGAAGCCATTGAGACGGTACAAAAAGCACACCCCAATCATATTGTTGAACCAATTGATTGTAGTGTACTCGTAAGACAATACGGCAGCTTGCATTGTATTTCTATGCAAGTACCCACAGATACATTAAAAGATTCGATTATCACCACCTTAAAGAAAGGAGTGTCATTACATGCGCCCAGCTAAGCTAAAAGTGGGTCTGGTACAACAGGCCGTTGCCGATAACGATAAAGCAACGAACTGGAATAAAAGTGCCGAGCAAGTTGCCAAATTAGCAGCTGAAGGTTGCGAGTGTATTTTGCTTCAAGAGCTGCACAGCACCCTGTATTTTTGCCAGCAAGAGGATACTGACGCCTTTGATTTGGCTGAACCAATACCGGGGCCAGCGACAGACTTTTTTGGTGAACTCGCCGAAAAACACAATATCGTTTTAGTGACGTCGCTTTTTGAAAAACGCGGCTCAGGTTTGTATCACAACACTGCCGTAGTGTTTGACCGCAGTAAAGAAATTGCGGGCAAATACCGTAAAATGCACATTCCTGATGACCCAGGCTTTTACGAGAAGTTTTACTTCACACCAGGCGATATGGGCTTCACGCCTATTGAAACCAGCGTAGGCAAACTTGGCGTTTTAGTATGCTGGGATCAGTGGTACCCAGAAGCAGCTCGCCTAATGGCAATGGCAGGTGCAGACTTGTTATTCTACCCTACTGCTATCGGCTGGGATTTAACTGACACAGCAGAAGAGCGTAGCCGCCAACACGGTGCATGGGAAACCATTCAGCGCTCTCACGCTGTGGCAAACTCGGTACCAGTTATCGTGGCAAACCGCACTGGTTTTGAAGCGTCACCTGTTGAAGGCGACCCAGGTATTCAGTTTTGGGGGCAAAGCTTTGTAGCAGGCCCGCAAGGTGAGATTTTGGCCAAAGCTGAAGCTGAGGGTGAAACAACGCTATCAGTAGAGCTTGATATGGAACGTACCGAGCAGGTTAAGCGCATTTGGCCTTATTTCCGTGACCGCCGCATAGACGCCTACGACGAGTTAACCAAACGCTGGCGCGACTAACTCGAATAATGGGGTCAGAGTACATTTTTTCTAAGCAGCAATAACTGTGAAATGTACTCTGACCCCATTTTTACACAAGTTCCTTTTCACCGCCGTTTTTCGCTGAGCGATAAATAGCGTTTAGTAGCGCAATCGATCTACGCCCTTCAAATCCATCTACAAGTGGTTTAGTGCCGTTATCAAGGGCATTTAATACATCTTCGAAGTTTCTTTGATGCCAAACGAAATCGATGGCCGATGGATCAGCTGCTCCTGCTCCCGCTTCATTTTCAGAAAGCCCATACTTGCATCTGATCACTTCGTCTTCTTCGCTTTCTTCAGCAAACTCCCAGACTCGAAATTTATCATCGCTCATAAAAACTGAGCCCTTAGAACCAGTGATTTGTATTTCTGCCGGATGTCCACTTTTAGACCAGCAAGCTGTTGAGCCTTGAATAACTCCTAACGCACCACTTTTAAACTCTAGCATTGCAATTCCAACATCTTCCACCTCTATGCCATCATGGGCCACCAGCCTAGTTTCTGCTCGCACAGACTTTACATCCCCCATTACATAAAGGAGTAAATCGATAGTATGAATTGACTGGTTCATCAACGCGCCACCGCCATCAAGCTTCCACGTACCGCGCCATGCACCGCTTTCGTAGTACTCTTGGGTTCGCCACCATTTAATATACGCATCTGCCATGGCAATGTTGCCGAAGCGCCCTGTTTCTAAAGCTTGCTTAAGTAACTGTGATGATGAATTAAACCGACGAGGGAAAATGCCCGCAAGCATCACTTCGTTTTCAGCACACACCGCAATCATTTCATCGACTCTGTCAGCTGTAACTTCCAGCGGCTTTTCACAAATTATATGCTTGCCCGCTTTTGCGGCGGCGGATATGGGTTCTAAATGAAAGCCTGAAGGCGTACATATAGTAATGATGTCAATATCAGGAGACGTTATAAACGACGTATAATCGTCGTAAGGAGTACAGTTATGCTTTTGAGAGAACGCATTTGCTTTTTCAATTGAACGTGAATAAATCCCTGTTAATTCTGCATTGGGAATAGCGTGGATGGCCTTAGCATGAAAATCCGCAATCATGCCTGCGCCGACAATTCCAAAACGATACATTTTCCTGTTCCTTTTTTGTTCAGTTGAAAAAGTATATGGGAACTCAGCTCGCTAAACTAGGCTTAAAATTATGGGGTCAGAGTACATTTAAAAAGAGAAATTGCTCTAAATAAATGTACTCTGACCCCATTTCTATTCTTCTGAAGGAGAAATGTACTCTGACCCCATTTTTGGTGTGTTATATTTTGAAGATAATGCCGTCACAGAGCATGAAAACCTGACGAGTCGACTTGGGCAGAAGCGTTAGCATTACCTCTTCATCTATATCCAGCCCACCGGTGAACTGCCCGAAGGCGGGCATTACAAATAGACTGTTGTTGTTGGTAAAGCATTTGCCCGAGTAACGCCGTCGAGAAATGGTGGTGCGCTTTTTAGGGTGATAGTGACCGATAACTTGCGCTCGCTTTTCGTTTAACTCCGGCTCATGCCTAAATACCATATTATCTAGCACGACTTCAAAACATGGCGTGCCTGGAATGCCTTCAGGTAAATCAGGGTCATGGTTGCCTTCAACCCACATCCACTCATTGACGCTATCAACAAGCCTACATAGGTGCTGACGGTCTTCAATAGTCATACGAGACATGCTGTGTTTATCATGAAAACTGTCCCCCAAGCTTATTACTCGCAAAGGTTGGTAATCATCAATAATACTTTCCAGGCGTTTGAGTGTGGCGGTGGAATCTAAGCTGGGTAAGGGGTTCGCATAACTGCGTAAATAACTGCCTTTTTCTAAGTGAAGATCAGAAACAATCAGCCAGTCGCATGCGGGTAAATACGCCACGCCACGTGCGTCTAATAACCACAGATAGTCTGCATATTTCGTAATAGTAATGTGGCGCTGACTAACTTTTTCAGTCAGCCACGCGTCGGTTATTGCCAAATTATCCTCTTTATTTTTCGTTTGTGAGTTTTTAGTACCTCGGTAACGCTGCACGTTTATTTAGCGAAATACTATTTAGCTTTCCTGTTTAACGGACTTACCGCAAATGTTTATTAAGTAAAGCGTCAGGCGTGAGGTACACCGTTAATATGGGAAAGCAAAGTATGAATAGTCTGTTTAGTCCCACCCTATTCAACGCTAGTTCCTGAGAGTAGTGCGCGTACTTCATCTAACATGGTTTCAGCTTCCGCATACAAATTAGCCTGTTCGATGATAGCCTGCGCACCAGTGCCTTTTACTTGTTCACTGCGCACATCAAGTACGATAGGTATAGCCATGGGCGACGGCTTTTCCAAGTTCACTAACGTCGCTGAATCTACATAGCGGATAAGTAAATTTGCCAAGCGGCGCAAGTCGAGTAGCTCACGTTCCGCATCAGCTCGCGCTACTTTAAGTAATATATGGTCGCGGTCGTGTTCACGCAATGTATCGTAAATAAGGTCGGTAGAAAACGTCACTTGCTTCATGGTTTTTTGGCTGGCGTGATAACGCTGTTCGGTCAGCCCGCTCACTACCGCTACTTGCCTGAACGAACGTTTAAGCATAGGCGCCTGTAACATCCAATCTTCTAACTCGTCGCCTAGAATATCCGGCTGAAACAGCTGCTGTAACTGCCCTTGGGTGATGGCGTTCACTGATGCTACCGACAAACCATAATCAGTCACGCTGAAGCTTAACGGCTTAATGCCCATTTTTTCCATTCGCCGCGTTAACAACATACCCAAGGTTTGATTCGCTTTGCGACCATCGAAAGTGTAGTACAAGGTATAGTGCGCTTGTCTAAACGGAAACTGCTCCACCAGCACTTTGTCCGGACTAGGTAGCTGAGAGAACGCCTGCTGAAGCTTAAGCCACTCTTGTACTTGTGCGGGCAGTGCTTTCCATGATTTCTGAGTAGCCAGAATTGCCCGTACGCCTTCCGCCAAATAGGTAGATAGCGGCATTTGGCCACCTGCGTAGCTTGGTATTTTCGGCTCTTTGGCTTTTGCAGGCTTGGCATGCAGCTGCATGTCGCGAATAGCCTCGAAACGCAGCACTTCTCCGGCAAAGTAGAAGGTATCTCCAGGCGTTAGCTGCTGGGCGAAATATTCTTCTACTTCACCGATAATTTTGCCCTGATTTCCCCTACGAATGCGTTTTACTTTAAGCCGACCTGCTTCAACGATGGTGCCTATGTTTTGCCTATGTCTTTGAATAACCCGCCGATTCGCTGGCGAGTAAGTGCCATCGTCGTTTTTCGTCAGCCGCTGATATCTTTCATACGCATTAAGCGCACTGCCGCCCTCTTGGGTAAATTGCCATAGTTTGTCGAAATCATCTCTATCGAGCCCTTGGTATGGCGTGGCGGTAAGTATCTCTTTATACAAGGTATCTGGGCTATCAGCCCTACTACACAAGCAATTCAATATGAATTGCGGGACGATATCTAAAGCACCTGGCTGAGGGCTTTCGCCATCAAGTTCACCTTTTTCAATAGCCGTAATAGCCGCTTGGCATTCCAGTGCTTCAAAACGGTTTGCTGGTACGAGTAACGCTTCGCTCGGCTCGTCAAGCCTGTGATTTGCCCGACCTATACGCTGTAGTAGACGGCTCACGCCTTTTGGTGCGCCCACTTGAATGACTTTATCTACATCACCCCAGTCAATACCTAACTCTAACGCAGAAGTACACACAATTGCTCTTAGCATGCCGCTTGCCATCATGGCTTCGGTTTTTCGCCTTTGCTCTTTGCTTAAACTACCGTGATAAAGCGCTATGGGAAGCGCAGATTTATTTGCTTCCCACAACATTTGAAAGAGAAGCTCGGACTGAGCGCGGGTATTAACAAACACCAGTGTAGTCTTTGCATTTTCTATGGCCTCATAGATATCATCAATGGCGTAACGGGCCATAAAACCGCCAAAAGGCATGCGCGCTTTAGAGTGCAACATCTCAACTTTTGGCTTCTCCCCCGCTTTTACTTTAATGATATTAGCAACACTGTCGCTGCCTGCGAGCCAGGCGCCCAAAGTTTCGGGAAATGCTACGGTCGCTGACAGGCCTATGCGTTTACAGCTTGGTGAAAACACGGTCAACCGCGCTAGGGCGAGTGATAAAAAGTCGCCGCGTTTATTTGCCATTAAACTGTGAGTTTCATCGATGATCACGCGTTTTAGCTTGCCGAAAAGCTTATCGGCATCGGCGTAACTTAACATCAGCATGAGGGATTCGGGGGTAGTAAGTAGAATATTAGGCGGCTTTTTACGCTGCCGCTGACGCTTATGAGAAGGTGTATCGCCAGTACGCGTTTCAGCAGTGATAGGCAGCGACATTTCTTCAATAGGCTGTAACAGATTGCGATGGATATCCTGAGTCAACGCTTTAAGCGGTGAAATGTACAGGGTATGTAAACCATTAAACCCACTCTGCTTACCCTTGTTTTCATCTGACACATTACTTTCATTGAGTTCACTAAGCTCTACCAAACTCGGCAGAAAGCCTGACAAAGTTTTACCCGCCCCTGTTGGTGCTATCAATAAAGTACAGTCATGTTTATCTTTTTCCAGCAACATGGTCTGTTGATAATCACGTAGTTGCCAGCCTTTTTGCTTAAACCACTTAGCGAAAGCGGAGGGAAGTAATGTCATTTACAGTATCTTTTATGCCTTTTCCGCTTTATACGCCCATTCTTTAGTTAAGTTTATATACGCCAACACCTTACTTTTGCCTTAGCAATAACCATCAAGGCTCAGCGCCCAAACTCAGCGCAATAAGGCTTTCTTGAAAAAATAAGTATCCCCTTTACTTTTTTATTAGTGGATTAAAGTCATTAGCAATAGTTAATGTTCGGATACACTTTAATTATCGACACTTCGAAAACGAGTACACTACACTCGTTAAACTATGAGTTATAGTTACAGGGAACGTTAATGCGAATTCAATCGATAGATGCCATTAGAGGTTTAGCAATCCTTGGCATTTTGTTTTTAAACATTACATACCATCAAAACTTTCACACCGGCTACGCGTTTTTTGAACAGCCACTTTTATCTGATGAAATTATGTCGACAGTTAGCGCGCTTTTCTTAGATGGAAGATTTCGCACCTTATTTTGCCTGTTGTTTGGAGCAGGTTTAGCTATTCAATTCGACGCTTGCCAAAAGCGTGGGCACAACTTTTTAGACTTTTCTAAATCTCGGCTTAAATGGCTATTTTTATTTGGGTTAATACATGGCGTATTTATATTTGGCGGCGACATACTGCTTTATTACAGCCTTTGCGCCTACTTTGCACTAAAACACCTAACGCTTGACCAAGAAGCGCTTCGCGCAAAGAGCGTTAAGTACCTAATTGTAGGCAGTATCATTATGCTTGTTTTTGGCATAGTACTTACGCTTGGATACGACTACGGTGGCGCACCTCCACTTAGGTCTAGCGAAGCTTACGCCGAAGAGGTTACAAAATGGCAAAGCAGTTATTTGTTCCAAATTGGAGTTCAAGCTTCTTTTGTCCTTGCTACCGTTATTGCAGCACCTTTTACCATGCTATGGCAGTCGATGGGGCTTATGATGTTTGGCGCCTACCTTTATAGAAGTGGTTTCTTTAGCGTTGGGTTTTCATCTACTGTATTTATAAAAGTGGCTATAATTGCCATAGCAACATCTGCTGTTACTGTTATCCCTCAGTTAATGTTTAAGCAAGTAACCTCAGATGTTATTCCCATGTTTACCAGTGTCCCCGCTATTTTCTGTGCTTTTGTCTACGCTCATCTGTTAGTCAAAGTGAAAAATACAACAACATGGTGGTATCAGTCGCTTATTAACTGCGGTAAGGTAGCGTTTACCCTCTACCTAACACAGTCTATTGTTTTGGCTGTGTTGTTTCGTGTGATTATGCCCGCTTACTATCCCGACTTTGCCTATACAGTCACGCTGCTAGATTTGATGTTAATTACCCTTGCGCTCACAGCAATTCAAATTTTGCTGGCGAATTTTATTACTAAGCATTTTGATCAGGGACCATTTGAAGCGATATGGCGAAGACTGTATCTGCCCAGCTTTTATAAGAAGCAACAGAGCAAACAAGATGACAGCTTAGTTGCAGAGCAAGAATTGGTGACAAAGACGAACAAAACCTCGTAGCTAATATCTTTACTAAAAGAAGTTATATATTTCCGATTCAAGCAAAAGGACCAGGTAAAGCCTGGTCCTATATGATATTGGCGTAACTAGCTAGAATCTAAACGTTCCTAACAACGTAGCCGAACCTAACTGATTCTCGTCGGTATCATAGCCTAAACCAAATTCGATAGATGAGTGCGGGTTGAACCAGTAGTGCGTACCTAATTCAATCACGTTGTCAGAGCCTATTACTTCATTACTCTCGTGAATGTAGGTCACTCCTATGCTCCAATCAGGACGGAAGTAATAATCTGAATCTAGCTCGACAGAGAACTCACCATCAAACTGCGTAGTTTTTAACTTGGTATCCCAGCCTGGAAGAAACTTGCCAGCGCGTTGTCCAAAGCTCGTATATCTTGCAAATGCACCGTAGCTAAATTCAGAATCTGAACGCTCTTCACTGCTGCCAGAGTCATCGAAACTGAAAAGCTCTTCATTTAGATGAAAGTACTCTATGCCAATACCATATTCCCAATTTTGGTTCGCAAAAGTAGACACCTCTACCGCATAGCGATTTAACGTTTCTTCAAAATATCTACTGTCGTTGGTTATACGCCCATAGCGCCCTCGAATTACCAGTGCATTCGAGTAAAACCATTCTCCTCGTACATTCATACTGTCGATGTTATCGATACCAAAATAATCAACAGAAACATTGTTCGTTCTTTGAAGGTAGGGGCTAATAGACCAAGGCTGCTGGTCTATATTCACTGATTCAAAATAGTAGCGGTACCTTGCACCAATAAAGTTGTCGTCGGCATCACGTACATCAGAAAATCCTAACGCAATTTCATGCTGAATATCGGTTGATTGAGCAAACACAGGAAGGGTTGAAATAACTAGTAAGCAAGCGCTTAAACGCAGCATTAGGCAATATCCTTATTTATAGTGAGCATCCAAAAAAAGCTCTTTTTTTAGTAGGCGTTAAAGTTAAATTAAAAGGTGGTGTAGTGCAATAATTGACAGCATACCGACATATTTTGTGACAATTCATAAAGCCAATGAGTCCAGCGCGCATATTGAGTTATTGGTCTTGCATACTTGAAGTGGTCGTTTTAAGGGAGTGAATACGTAGTAACAAGCATTCTTTAATTTGGCAGGAATGGTAAGTAGTGCACCCATCAACATGGCTAAAAACTGATGATACTGGCTTGTATTGTGAACCCGGTGAGTTTTACATTGACCCCATGAATGAAGTAACAACAGCGCTTGTCACCCACGGGCATGCGGACCATGCACGAGCAGGTCATCACAGTGTATTCGCAAGTTCAGAAACACTGGCAATTATGAAAACCCGCTACGGTGAAGATATGGCTATCCACCAGCACGCTGTAGCAATGGGTGAAGCTGTTAATTTCAACGATGTAAGAGCCACATTTTATCCTGCTGGCCATATCCTTGGGTCTACACAAATTCTTATTGAATATGCAGGCTACCGGGTTGTGGTTTCAGGCGACTACAAACGTCGCCACGATCCTACGTGCCCACCGTTTGAGGTTGTTCCATGCGATGTATTGATTACCGAAGCCACCTTTGGGCTTCCTGTCTTTAAGCACCCGCCCATAGAACATGAAATTGAAAAGCTCCTTCATTCGTTACGGGTGTTTCCCGAACGATGCCATTTAGTGGGCGCTTATGCACTGGGTAAATGCCAAAGGGTGATATTGGCACTGCGCGAGGCGGGTTACACCAAGCCAATTTACTTACACGGTGCGCAGCTGAAATTGTGCGATCTTTACAAGCAATTAGGAGTAGATTTAGGCGAGTTAATTCCTGTGTCTGAGGTTGAAGATAAAAAGACCTTAGCTGGTGAGTTAGTCATTGCGCCGCCTTCTGCACTTGCCGATAGATGGTCACGAAGCTTGCCTAACGTGCGACCAGTTGTGGCGTCTGGCTGGATGCAGATCCGAGCTCGCGCTAAACAAAAAAATGCCGAGCTACCGCTTATCATCTCTGATCATTGCGACTGGCCCGAATTGCTGCAAACCATTGAAGAAGTCAACCCGAATGAAGTGTGGGTAACCCATGGCAGAGAAGAGGCCTTGATGTATCAGGCAGAGAAAATGGGGTATAAAGCCAGAGCGCTATCGCTAGTCGGTTATGATGAAGATGAGCAAGGAGGCGACTAGTGGAAGCATTCAGTCACTTACTTGAACAGCTGTATTTCACGTCTGGAAACAAAGCCAAGGCGCAGCTGATTGCCGACTACATTGCCAATGCGCCAGACCCCGACCGCGGATGGGCTATTGCTGCTATGGCAGGTACATTGCGGTTCGACTTCTTTAAGCGAAACACGGTAAAAAAGCTCATTACCGAACATACCGACCCTGCGCTTTTTGCCATGAGCTATGACTATGTGGGTGAGGTTAGTGAAACCGTAGCCCATTTATGGCCCTATAGCGAGCCAACAGATTCGCTACCCACGCTAACCGAAGTGGTAGAAACTTTCGCTTCAGTCAGTAAGCAGAAAGTTTCTGAGACGCTAGCCTACTACCTAACAATAATGACACCTGCCCAACGCTGGGCATTACTAAAATTGGGCACGCGGGGATTACGTATAGGTGTGTCGGCTCGCTCTATAAAACAAATATTGGCCGACTATGGCAATAAAGACATCAAAGAAATTGAGACGCTGTGGCATGCGGTTACTCCTCCTCACGTTGACATGCTTAGCTGGCTAGAAGGAAAAGCTGACAAGCCAGACGTTGAAAACGCTGTCACCTTTCATCCGGTCATGCTTTCTCACCCCATTGAGGATAGCGATATTGACGCTTTCACCAAGAGAACTTGGCAAATTGAGAACAAGTACGACGGTATTCGTGTGCAGCTCGTGGTTAAGTCAAATAAGCCTGTTGATGATAGGTCTAATAATACTCTAAACCCCGATGAAGGTGAGCCTGAAAAAGCACTCTTTTCTCGTACAGGCGACGATATCAGTCACTCATTCCCTGATCTGCTTGAGTCTGTAAGCGGTAATATGGTGCTAGATGGAGAACTACTGGTTATCCATAATGTGGGACATAGCAATGGCTTAGCAAAGGATTCAGTTAAAAAGGCGATGAGCAATGTGAAAGCGCAGAGCGATGACAAAGGCGCTTTCGCTTCATCCGCCACACAGCCAGACGTGGATACCTTTAATGCCCTTCAGCAGCGCCTTAATAAAAAGAAACCGAGTAAAGCGTTACAGTCTTCCTCTCCGGTGGGACTAATCGTTTACGATGCTTTAATGCTTAATGGTGAAAATCTAACTGATAAAACACTAAAAACAAGGCGCGACGCCCTTGAAGAATGGTTTAGTAAAACGGATAACAGCCGTTTGTTTCTTTCTGAAACACTCAATGCCACTTCACCTGAAACCTTGCGCCAGCTTCACACCCAAGTATGCCAAAATCGTGCGGTAGAAGGGCTGATGATAAAACGCTTAGATAGTAAATACGTCCCTGGCAGGCCTAAAGGCCAGTGGTTTAAATGGAAGCGCGACCCGCTAGTTGTGGATGCGGTAATGATGTATGCACAGCGCGGGCACGGCAAACGCTCCAGCTTTTATTCAGACTACACCTTTGGCACATGGGAAGACGGGCAACTCCTACCTATTGGGAAAGCCTATTCTGGATTCACTGATGAAGAACTCAAAAAATTGGATAACTGGGTAAGACGCAACGCCGTGGGACGGTTTGGTCCGGTAAGAGAAGTGAAAAAAGAGCTGGTACTAGAAGTGGCTTTCGACGCTGTACACCCTTCATCTAGGCACAAATCAGGGGTCGCGCTACGCTTTCCCCGTATTCATAGAATTCGTTGGGACAAGCCCGCGAGTGAAGCTGATACCTTAGCGAATGTAAAAGCGTTAATAGAAGGGTAACCCCATCAAAAATACTTTCTTAGTATTGTAAAATCGCAGAGAATAAGGCGAGATAGAAACAAGGCTTGCACTTAAGAAAATAAAACAATAGGAAATCGCCATGCCTAAGGCTAGTGAAATTAAAAAGAATAACACTGTGGTATTTGACGGAAAAACTTGCATAGTGCGAGACATTGAACGCTCTGTCCCTCAAGGTCGTGCAGGCGGTAGCATCTATCGTATGCGCATGTACGATGTGGTAACAGGTGCCAAATATGATGAAACCTTTAAAGACTCAGATACCCTAGATATGGCTGACTTAATTCGTCGCCCTGCTATGTTTTCGTATATTGACGGCGAAGAATATGTATTCATGGATAAGGAAGACTACACCCCTTATCACTTGAACAAAGAGAGCATTGAGAACGAAGCTCTGTTTATTAACGAGGAAACTGACGGCATTCAAGTTGTTATCGTTAGTGAAGTGCCTGTTGCCCTGGACTTGCCTATGAGCGTAGAGCTTGAAGTAGTTGAGACCGATCCGTCAATTAAAGGGGCATCAGCAACGTCTCGTACTAAACCTGCCACACTTTCAACCGGGCTTGTGGTTCAGGTACCAGAGTACATCAGTACAGGCGAGTGGATAAAGATCAACACCGAGGAACGCAAGTTCCAAAGCAGAGCCGATAAGCACTAAGTCAAATTAACGTATTAAATTAGGCTGCCATCGACGCTTGTGACATTTTCTCAGCTTTAAAAAACAAAAAAGGGTTCAATCGAACCCTTTTAAATTGCCTTTATCTTAGTTTTTGAAAAGGTTATTCACCGTTTATTACTTAGCAATATTAGCCTGTGTAGGCAGTGCGCTGAATGCGCCGTACTGGGTTACTGTGTAAGCACCACAGCGAATAGCAAATTCAGTCGCTTCGCTAACATTTTCAAAGTTTTCAGCCCACGCATCGAACTCATCCGCGTTCTTAACTTTGGTCGAAAGGAAATACAGGAATCCACCGATAAACGAATCACCGGCTGCAGTGGTATCTTTTACGTCCATTTTTGGCGAAGCCAATGTGCCGCTGAACGACTTAGTAATATAGTGAATAGGTTCGCCACCGTCTGTTACCAATACAACCTTCACACCGCTATCTAGCCACTGCTGTACTTTTGCATCGGCATTTTCTTCGCCGTAAAGCTCTGCAAGTTCTTCGCGGCTTGCCTTTAACACAGAAACTTTTTTAGCAGCCTCATCAATACGTGCTGGTGCATTGGCTGTGTCATCCCAAAACGCTGGGCGATAGTTGATATCTAAACACACCATCATGCCGTTTTCCTTCGCCTTGTTTAAAATAAACTCGGTGCCAGGAATAAGTTCAGGGCCAGAAATTGAACCCGAACAGAAGTGCAGTACTGTATTCTTGTCGCAATCAATCGTAGACAAGTCTTGTTCTGAAATGTGCTTATGCGCGGCATTATCTACGTAGAAGTCGAACGAACGTTCGCCGTCTTCATCTAAATTTACAAACGCCAGCGCCGTATTACCTTCTTGAGTCGTCCACACAAAGTCAGTGTTCACTTTATAATGTTCAAGCATTTCTTTAAGAAAGGCGCCAAAAGTATCGTCACCCACTTTAGATACCATTGCGCTCTCCCCACCTAGTTGGGCAACTGCAACCGCCACGTTAGCAGGCGCGCCACCAGCATAAGGCTGAAAAGGCTTCATGGCTGGTATGTTGCCATCTTTGGGCGCTGCACCTTGGCTTAACATATCAATAAGCACTTCACCTAAACACAAAATCTTCATACCAGCCTCACTCAAAAAATGTCAATAAAGGACGTTCACCTAGTGCGCACAATACTTAAGGTTAACGAATCGTTAATTAATTGCGGCATAGTATTGACGAACAAACCCATTAAATCAACCCAATTGATTTACTTTTTTCAAAAGGATTGTAGGGTGTGTACCTATTGTATTAAAAAGATTAAAATTTTTATTTGAAAGGTCTGGTAAGATTCATAGCTTCATTCTGGGAGTTTGAAAGGGGACACATTCCTGCATTCCCACGCTTCGCTAGGAAACTTGCCAGCGCCTTCTGAATGGGCAATTATCTATGCGCATTGGTATTATTAAACTCTTTTCTTTTTTTAATGGTAGATAGTAATTACTTTGAATATTGAATCGGCTTTTCACCTGCCACAACAAAACGCGCCAGAGTTACTTGATGATCGCTCTGCGAATGAGCGCGCGATCTTAACCTTAATACGGCAACGCATTGCCTTACCTAAAGCTGAAATTGCACAATTGACTGGCCTGTCGGCGCAGTCTGCAACGGTAATTATCAAGAAGTTAGAAACCGATGGATTGGTCAAACGCCTAAAGCCTATAAAAGGCGGTGTAGGGCAGCCTAAGGTACCTTTCGGATTGAATGCTAACGGTGCGTTCAGTATCGGCCTCAAAGTTGGTCGCCGTAGTTTCGACATAACCTTGCTCGACTTAAAAGGCAATGTTAAAGCCACCCTTCACGAAAAGTTCGCCTATCCAACGGTAAGCAACCTACTGAACTTTGCAGAGCGTGCATTCAATGTTTTAATCAAAAACCTAGATGCAGCACAGCAAAAGATGGTTAGAGGCTTAGGCGTAGCTATGCCTTTTGAAATTTGGAGTTGGGCAGAGGAAGCAGGCGCGCCGAAAAAAGAGTTAGAAGAATGGAAAGAGTTTGACCCACAAACCGAACTTGAAAGCTTATTAAACCTACCTGTTTTCATTAAAAATGATGCAGGAGCAGCGTGTAGCGCGGAGATGTCGTTCGGCAATCCAAAGCGTTACGATAGCTTTTTATACATATTTGTTGGTACGTTTTTAGGCGGCGGACTGGTACTTAACAATCAGCTTATCAATGGCAAAACAGGTAATGCCGGCGCTATTGGCTCACTCCCTTTTTTTAACCAGAATCAGCAGCGTCAGTTAATAACGCAATCTTCACTTTATCTATTGGAAAGCGAGTTAGAAAAAGCGGGGGAAGACGCCAAGCATATTTATGAGTCTCCTTCTTACTGGCAGTGCAATGCATCACTTGTAGAAAACTGGGTGGATGAAACGGCCAAAGGGCTGGCATTCGCTTCACAGTGCGCGATGAGCCTTTTGGATTTAGATGGCGTAATCATTGACGGCGCCATACCCAGCAACATAAAAGAATTATTAGTCGAAGCAACCCAAAGTGCGCTGAAAGACTTGGATATGCGAGGAATTGCTCCCGCGCAAATTAGCCCCGGTCACGTGGGCGTAAAGGCTCAATCGATTGGAAGCGCAAACTTAGCGCTTCAGGCTAACTATTTTTAACTATTCAGATGTGCAGTTAAGGTTTTCATGACAGTAACTAGCAAAGTGATTCATATTCTAGATGGTGGTATGGGTCGTGAACTTGAAAAGATTGGTGCACCTTTTAGGCAGCCGGAATGGTCCGCACTGGCATTAATGCAGACCCCTGAACTAGTGCGTGAGGTTCATACCCACTTTCTAAATGCTGGTGCCACTGTCATTACTACAAATGCCTATGCCCTCGTTCCATTTCATATTGGTGAAACCGCATTTAACGAACAAGCATTTTCGCTGGCCGAGTCAGCGGCCAAGCTAGCGCGGGAAGCGGTTACTTTTCAGCAGGATAAAAGCGAAAAGTTGTTTGTCGCGGGCTGTGTGCCACCTGCTTTTGGTTCGTACCGCCCAGACTTATTCGATGCAAAACGAGTGGCAGAGATTTTAACGCCTCTTATCAAAGCGCAAGCGCCTTTTGTGGATGTTTGGCTTATTGAAACTGCTTGCTCTATTGAAGAGGCTGATGCCGTAGTTTCACTAATAAAAACACTGTCTTCTCGTCCCATTTGGCTGTCGTTTTCTTTGCATAATAGAGCGTCGTCAGACGAGCCTGTAACTCTTCGTTCAGGCGAGCCGCTAGAAAAAATCGCACCTTTGCTGGATCGTGTTGAAAGCGTACTTTTTAATTGTTCACAGCCTGAAGAAATGGAAAATGCACTAACAATTACGCGACAGTTGAATGAAAACATTGCTACTGGTGCATACGCCAATAGCTTCTCTGAAAGGAAGCGTCAGCATGAAGCTAACGCGCTTTTGTCAGAACTTCGCGACGACATAACGCCACAGCGCTATGCAGATTACGCTCAATCGTGGCTAGCGGCAGGTGCCAGTATCATTGGAGGCTGTTGCGGCATAGGCCCTGAACATATCAAAGCCATAAGTGATAGCGTAAAATCTTAAAACTGAAATCACGCTAGCGCAGATCAGCGGCGTCAGTGCGCAAAATCCTGTGTTTCGAAGTACACTAGCCCAGGCGTGCCGCAGTGGGAAAAAACCTCTTTAATTTGGGCTTTGCTCGGCACACTTTCACCCAGCATGATTCCTAAGGTTTTCTGACAATCGCCGACGATAAACAATGCATCAAAGGATGGTCGTTCGCCAATGAGGTGAATGTATAAATACTTGTCACCGAGGCTGATGCGCGTCCACTTTTCATCAGGCTCATATGTAACGCTATCTTCGTCAGAATGTGGCGGTTTGTATTGTTTTACCAAGCGACGTTTAAACATCAGCTTTTCAAATGTCAGTTCCGATTTACCCAACCACTTAGTGCCGCCTCGCTCAAAATGACCTTTATAAAACTGTGCTGGAATAGAAAATCTTTCACCATCAACAAGTTTATTTAAATCAAAATTTTCTGGTAACAGGGTCACCATGTTGCTGTGAGAGGTTGAGCCTGCTTGTAGATACGCAATTAGCGTAGCTTTATGCGGACTTCCTACTGTATAAATAAGTTGGTAATCGTGTGGCGAGTAATAAAGTGGTAAGTGACTCGCATAGAGTTCAGCGCCATCTGTAAATAGCACCATACCGTGAGAACCAAATCTTTTGTGGTTTGTATGACCGGCGTGTATAGAAGAACTAGCATTGGATGCTTTACTAATGCCATCTGCACTTAGTTCTTTTGTGGTTGTCGCCGTTGCTCCCGTGCACACCATATATAAACACAAGACAGTCAAATGAAGACGCTTCATAAACCTTTTACGCTTAATAACAATTTTATTATGGCGATACTGGCACAGTAACCACCTACAATTAAGCTACAATAAATACATGTTTAATTCCCAACCGGAAACAATGAGGCGGCGAACCCGTGGATATTGAAGACTTAAGAAAATTTATTGTTGTTGCCCAACATGAGAACTTGAATAAAGCGTCTGTGCACTTATCGGTTACCACAGGCGCATTGTCTAAAGTGGTGAAACGCATAGAACAACAGTTAGAAAGCCAACTGTTTGACCGCGTAGGTAAACATATTCGACTCAACCAACGGGGAAACAAATTCCTTATTTATGCCACTCATCTTGTGCACGAAGCCGATCAGGTACTCAGTGAGTTTAGGGGTAATACTGCTTTATACAACATTACCGTTTCTGGTCCATCACTCTTGCTTCAATATTACTTGCCAACTTTGCTTGCTAAACCTTTCTCTTTACAAGATCGCTTTCACGTCAATATCCACGCTTGCTGGGAAGGGAAAGCGCTGGATAGCGTTTCTAAAGGGGGTAGCGACGTGGCTATCGCCACCTCTTTTGCAATGGAAGAACGAGAGAAAGACTCGTCACTGCATCGCATATTATTAGGGTCGTCTACCTATGTGGTTGCGGCCGCAAAAAATCATCCTGCGGTAGCTGAAGCAAAGAACGGTATATTAACAAGTCAAAGTTTGTTCGCTTTCGCTTTTGCTTGCCCTGACGTTTCACCTTTTTGTGGAATAAAACGGGGCATAGGCTCTGATGGGTGGAGAGACGACAAAGTCCCCCGCTCTATACACTATCGATGTAATGATTTTGGCACACTGCTGTCTATTGTCAGGCAAGGACTGGCTTTGGCCTACGTACCTGACTTCATAGCGAAAAGTCATGATCTTACTTGCGTGTCCGTATCAGATTATGACTTTTGCCATGAAGAACATTTTGAGTTGATTTACAAACCGAGTATGGCATCAGGCTGGCTCAATCGGTTTGTCGATTCAGTTAAAAACGTTATTTAGTAACCACATTTTTGGCGCCTTTAAGCAGCGCCTCTTTATCTATCTTATTAGGCACTTCCACGCCACGTCGCGCTGCAGGCCTCGCTTCAATACTGTTCTTCCAGCGTATTAGGTTGTCCAAGCCTTCAATGCTAACACCAGACCATTCGTAAGTGCGCACCCAGCACCAGTTAGCCATGTCAGCAATACTATAGTCGTCTACCAGATATTCACGATTTTCTAGCCTATTATCCAGTACGGTGAATAAACGTCGCACTTCGTTTTGGTAACGCGCTATTGCTACGGGAATTTTTTCTTCTAGATAACGATGGAACACGTTGGCTTGCCCCATCATAGGGCCTATTCCACCCATCTGAAACATTAACCACTGGATAACTTGGCTCTTTCCCTTAGCATCGCGGGGTAAGAACATTCCGGTCTTTTCAGCGAGATAAATCATAATTGCGCCGGATTCGAAAACAACGTGGCCATCGGCTTCTCTGTCAATAATAACCGGTATGCGTCCGTTCGGGTTCATCGCCAAAAACTCTGGTGTTTTCTGCTCGCCCTTCATTAAGTTTACAGAATGAGCTGTATATTCAAGTCCCATTTCTTCAAGCGCTACTGACGCTTTCCAACCATTAGGGGTGGCTGCGGTATATAAATCTATCATTAGGCTTTTGCACTCGCTCGGTTGCTTACGGCCTCATACCAGCGCGCTAAATTAACGTGGTCTTCAGTCATACGAATTTTTACCACTCGGGCAAAATCCATAGCACATAACGCGGTTATGTCGGCGATAGAAAAGGTATCGCCAGCGATATATTCTTTTACACCAAGTCGGCGTTCTAGAATATTGAGATATTTAGACGCGTTGATACCCGCTTCTTTGCCATATTCAGGTACAGGTGTCATACGATCTTTAAAGTAACCTGTGGTATGTTGAAAGCACATGCCAATTTGCATCATAAAGGCTAACTCTACTTGGCGCTGCCACATAGATATCGTTGCTTTTTCAACGGGCGTTGTTCCCATTAATGGAGGCTCTGGTTGCAATGCTTCAAAGTAAGTACAGATCGCATCGGTTTCTGCAATACAGGTACCGTCATCTAACTCTAGGATGGGTATTTTTCCTAATGGGTTTTTAGCGCGCATTTCTGCACTTAGGTTTTCACCTTTTTGAATATCGACTTGCACGTAATCAACATCAATGCCTTTTTCGGCTAAAAACATGCGTACTCGACGCGGGTTAGGTGCCGTTTTCGTTTCATAAATTTTCATAATGATTGCCACAGACCTTATGACAGAATGTTAAATATAGGGTTATTCTTAGATTAGTAATTGCACATACCGCTTTCAAATCACTCTGTCTATGCACAGAACTATTCAGTTCTTTTATGGTTATACCTCTTGGGTAATTTTAAATACTGAAAAACAATGAAAAGCCAGTATTGGGGTCCGATCATTAATTATGAGCCCGTAATCACCTTAAGACGTTTTATTTCATTATCAGTAAAGCGTGCAGACAGGTATTCGCGCTGGGCATCCTCTGCCTCGCTCGGCGAAAGTGCCTGCTGCGATAGGCTTTCGCGAAACGCCTGATAGTCTGCAATTTTGCTTTCCCATTGTGCCTGCTTTTCCCAGGTTTTCGCGAAGCGGTCTGCCACTGCACTACCAAACTCGGCCGCCACAGCGTTATAGCGGTCGCTAATATCGCTATAGCTGCGTTTTATCTCGTTGATGCGATGCATATTAAGCGTTGGCTGAAAGGCTTCCCGTTCGGCTTCATTCCCTGCTTTGATAGAAGCAACGATTAACGCTTTTCTTTCCTTTCTGGGTAGCGCGTTTTCTTGGGCGATACGCAAGCGCTCCAGTGCTGCTTCGTCAGCTTGCGCTTCTTGGCTAAATAAATAGTCGTATTCGGTGTCGTTGAAGTAAGTGCGTCTTATCTTTTCGCGCTCATCAAGCTTATAAGACACATCCTGCAAGCTATGAGTAGCCAAGTCGACTTCTGTTTCGATGGAAGAAAGCGCCACTTTATAATCCACATAACGGGTAAATAAGTCAGACGCCGCCACTTGGGTAGTTGGTGTAAATACAGTCCTAACGTAGTTGGTATAAGCAAACTTAACGATTTGCGGGTCGTCTGTTGTACGCGTAAATATAAAGCGGTCGAAAGCGTCTTTGGTTGAATAGTTAAGCTCAAAGGGAATAAGGTTTTTATTTGCGTTTGCTGCTTCGTTTTTTAGAGGGTGGCGCGCACCTGTCTCATTATGCGTTGTTTCATTCTCGCCCAGTTTTTCACTGGTTTCTTTTTGCCTGCTAACTTCCAAGCGTTCGGCGGAAGACCCAGCACCATTGTTTTTGGTGTCGGGTGCAAATTGGATATAAACAATAGTACCCAATACTAACAGAGCAACTAGCCCTGTAAGTATTGGGAACGCATGGCGTACTTTACCTTTTGTCACTACAAGCCCAATCTCTTAAGTCGATTAGCCTGACGGACAAACACATCTACCGGGTCGGTTTCAAACCAGTGGGTTATACCAAAACTCTGGTTCACCTCATCTAAGTGGTTCATTTTATAGTTGTCTTTAAGGACCTTACCTAAATGGGAACTACAGGTCGATACCAAGCCGTCGTTTGGCTCTTTAAACACTGTGCCGGTAATAGCAAGGAAAGGGTCGACAACGTCTAGAGCATTGGTATAGGTTCTACCGCCACTCCATGAGAAATAGTACACGCCATTTTCAGCCAACATCTTACCGTCGTTTCGGCAATAGGCGGTAGGCATGCCTTCAGGGTATTTTTTATTGAATGCTACTGAGCCTGCAGTTGACAAAGAATCAAGTGCAGCAATTGAGTCCGTGGGCTTGTCACGCGGATCTGATCCAGACGCAATTTCAATAATATTGGCAAATGCATTAACAACGACGCCAGCGGCGCCTTCTCCCACAGAGCCCTCGGCGAATGCGTCCCGTAGCTCATCTGCGACTTTACTGCCCCAATTAACACCGGCGACAGAGCTTACCGAAGCGACTTTTTCTGGTGCCACACTTGCGGCGTAACGTGCCGTTGGGCCGCCGTGACTATGTCCAATAAGATTCACTTTGTCTGCGCCTGATAGGGCGAGTACTTCGTCGATATACTCAAGCAACTGCTCGCCGCGCACTTCTGTGGAATTTGCTGGTGAAACTTCAGCAATGTATACGACAGCGCCGTTGCGGCTGAGTTTATGCGGAACCTTATAAAAGTAATCTACAAAGAGTATGTCTTCAAAGCCAAACAGGCCGTGGACCAATACTATGGGGTTTTCAGTTTTTGCGTATGTTCCCGCGAAGGCTTGTCCTGCTCCTCCAACTAACGAACTGACCCCTGCTGCTATGGTAAGTAGAGTGACAATGAGAGCACTCCTTGCTCTACTATTTTTGGATTTTCTCATCGTGTATGCCTCATAATTGTAACGTTGTGGTCCGTGGTCAGACCTTTGTTATAATTATGTAAGCATATTGTAAAGATCAACAGCTATGTTAAAACTTTAATAAAGAACCTCAGTGTAAATATATGATTTTCGTCGTCAGTTAATCGCCAATAACCATCGAATTCAGCTAGATAGCACTCACGAAAAAGTATACTCGTTCATACCATTTCTAATCGACATACAAACCATAAACAAAACTAATAAGCTCTTATCGTTTTCTGGAGTAGGTTTGAATAAAGTTTACGGCAAGGCTTGAAGTGGTTAGCCACTTTCCCTTGAATGGGTTGAGTTTCATACCTATCTGATGCTTCAGTGTAAAGTCTTCCCCGACCCATTTTTCTAATTCACTAGGTTTTACAAACTTTTGCCAATCATGGGTTCCTACAGGCAAATACCGCATGACGTATTCAGCCCCCACAATAGCAATCACGTAGCTTTTGATAGTACGGTTTAAAGTGGCAAGAATGAGCAACCCGCCCGGTTTGACTAAGCTAGCGCATTCATCAATTAACTGCTGCTGATCAGGCACATGCTCTACCACTTCAGCATTTATAACAATGTCATATTGCTGTGCTTCTTTAACTAGTTCACTGGACAACATGTTTTTATAGGTTACCGACACACCACTTTTTTCAGCATGGCGTTTTGCTACTTCCACACTGATCGCACTTGCATCAATGCCAGTTACGTTCGCGCCAAGCTTCGCCAAAGGCTCGCTAATAAGCCCGCCGCCACTACCTATATCAACAATAGACAAAGACGAATAATCAGGTAGGAGGTTACCCTTACCGAAATGGTTTTCTATTTGCGCTTTAATGACATCTAAGCGCGCCCGATTAAACTCAAGGGCAGTTTTATATTTGCCGTTAGGGTCCCACCACGACTCTGCCAGCGAATCAAAGCGCGAAATTTCCTCTTCAGAAAAGTTAACTTTCTCGGTTTTTTTACTTTTATCGAGCACGATATTTTACCTTTAAGCGTAATGACTCTAGTGCTTTTTTATTGACCCCTATCATTCAGGGTTCTAAGGTGAGTACATTGAGATGAGCACTTAAAATGTTCACCTTTATGTTTCTTTAGAAGGCACATAGATAAAGACATTTAAAGATTATACGTTGTGAAAGAGGGTTCTGATTTTGGCAAACGCAAAAAATGTTTATGGTCGACCGCTGCAATTATGTTGTGGAAACACGGGGTTCACCCGTGAAGGTTTTTGCTATGTACCCGATGCTGACGTAGGCAATCACAGTGTATGTGCTGTGGTGAGCGATGAGTTTCTACAATTTTCCCTGCGACAAGGTAACGATTTGATAACCCCCTGGCCTAGCATGTCTTTCCCCGGTCTACTCGACGGCGACAGATGGTGCCTGTGCGCTGCTCGTTGGTTAGAAGCGTACGAAGCCGGTGTTGCGCCCAAGGTGCGACTGGAAGCTACCCATGAAAAAGCCCTAGATATTATTCCTCTATCTTTGTTAGAAGAATATGCGGCTGACAAAAACTAGGGGGTTGGACAAGATATTTTCCATTGACGAGCTTCAACATGAGCTTTTCAAACCAAATATTGGTTGATATTAACCATAAAGAAGAGCATGTTTGCCTAAACATGCTCTTTTTATTTGTTAGAACCAGGCCTTGCAGTCAACTTAGCGCCTTTGGTGCTTGTTTACGGTTTTAAGCCCGCCCCGTACAGCCCGGTATATAAGGTCTTCTTAGCTTACTGGGGCGTTCGAATAACCATAAGTCGGGTCTCAGACATATCCTCTATCGCGTAGCGAATACCCTCACGACCTAGTCCTGAATCTTTAACGCCCCCATAAGGCATGTTATCCACACGCCAGCTAGGCACATCGCCAATAACAACGCCGCCCACTTCCAGCTTATCCCAAGCTTTATGTGCTTTATAAATATCGCGAGTAAATACACCAGCTTGAAGTCCGTAGCGGCTGTTATTTACTTCTTTAAGCGCGTCGTCGTAGTTGTCGAAAGGCTCTAGGATAGATAGCGGGCCAAACGCCTCTTCGGCACTGGCATCACAGTCTTTGGGCACGTTTTCCATAACCGTAGCTTCAAGCATTGCCCCTTCGCGAGTACCGCCACACAGGATAGTTGCGCCCTTTTCTTTGGCCTCTGTAATCCAACCGTGTAAGCGTTCAGCTTCGCCTTCAGAAATCATGGGGCCTATGAAAGTATCTTCGTTTGAAGGGTCACCAGACACCAATGCTTTTACTTTTTCTACATAGCGTGATTTAAATTCATCATATATTTTACTATGCACTAAGAGGCGCTGAACACTGATACAGCTTTGACCAGACTGATAGTAAGCCCCAACAATCACGCGGTCGATAGCGTCTTCAATGTCTGCATCTTCATCAATTACGCAGGCTGCATTACCGCCTAGTTCCAGCACAACTGGCTTTTTACCAGCCTTTGCTTTAAGCGCCCAACCCACATCCGGAGAGCCCGTGAAACTTAGCAGTTTTAGTCTTTCGTCTGTGGTAAACAAATCAGCACCATCACGGCTACACGGCAGAATTGAAAACGCCCCTTTGGGCAGATCGGTTTCTGCCAATACTTCGCCAATAATAAGCGCACCAATAGGGGTGCGCGAGGCCGGTTTAAGCACAAAGGTGCAGCCTGCGGCAATGGCAGGCGCCACCTTGTGCGCAGCCAAATTCAGAGGAAAATTAAACGGCGATATAAATGAACATGGACCTATAGGGACCTTCTTGGTCATGCCCTGATAACCTTTGGCGCGCGCCGAGATTTCTAAATTCACCACCTCGCCATTAATACGCACTGATTCTTCTGCCGCTATTTTGAAGGTATCAATAAGGCGGCTGACTTCGCCCTTAGCGTCTTTAATTGGCTTACCAGCCTCTATACAAAGCGCTTGCGCCAACTCATCGGCTCTTTCGGTAAAGCGCTTCACACAGTGCTCTAGCACCGCTTGTCTTTCGAAGGGAGCCATGGCGGCCATCGCAGGCTGCGCTTCTTCTGCTGCAGCAATGGCCTTATCGATGGTATCCGCATCGGCCATCGCCACCTTGGTTGCTACCTCTCCGGTGTATTTATTTGTTACGTCCAAGTCGGTATTGGCATAATGTGGCTCACTCGCTAAATAATAGGGATAGCTTTCCTTCAACATTTTTTACTCCTTACCTTTTTTGTTACGTTTGGCTTAAAGCTTGGCGCTAAGCTCTTTAATCGTATGATTTAGTGTTTTGTCATTCATACTGTAATCAACTGGACAATCGATAATATGTACGCCTTTTGTGTTCAAACACTTATCAACTAAGTGAATAAGTACATCCGCGTCGTCAACTCTCCAGCCCTGTGCGCCGTAACTTTGTGCGTATTTAACAAAGTTGGGGTTGCCATAATCTAAACCAAACTCATCGAACTGCATGTTTGCTTGTTTCCACTTAATCATTCCGTACGCGTCATCACGCAAGATGATCACCACAAGGTCTAGCTTAAGCCTGACGGCGGTCTCAATTTCTTGGCTATTCATCATAAAGCCGCCGTCACCACATACACTTAATACGGGCGCATCTGGGTTAACGAGTTTTGCAGCGATCGCTGAGGGCAAACCGGCCCCCATTGAAGCCAGTGCGTTATCTAAAAGCAGGGTATTCGGATGATATGCGGGGTAATTTCGGGCAAACCATATTTTATATACGCCGTTGTCTAACGTAACAATGCCGTTATCAGGCATAACTTTACGAATATCGCGTACAAGACGTTCTGGTAAGATAGGGAATCGATTATCGTCTTCTGCTTCAGCACGGTGGTCTACATAGGCTTGATGCACATCCTTGTAGAAGTCGAGTTTCCAACTGTCTTGGGGAGTAATGCCTTCCTTTATTTGCCAGATGCTGTTAGCAATATCTCCAACTACTTCGAGTTGCGGGAAGTAAACAGGGTCTACGGCAGCCGAATCAAAGTTGACATGAATCACTTTTTTATCGTTGTGGTGCATGAAGAACGGTGGCTTTTCTACAACATCGTGGCCTACGTTGATAATAAGATCGGCACGCTCTATTGCCCTGTGTACAAAGTCACCGTCAGACAGAGCAGTATTCCCTGCGAAACGCGGATCGCTTTCGTTTAGTACCCCTTTACCCATTTGGGTGGTAACAAATGGAATGCAGGTTTTATCAACAAACTCCCTGAGCATTTTAGCTGTTAGCTTTCTGTTTGCTCCGGCGCCAATCAATAACAAAGGTGACTGAGCTTCTTCAATCATGGTAATCGCAGCAGCAATTGCTTTGTATTCGGCGATAGGTCGACGGGCCATGCTAGGTGTTAGTATTTGGGCACTGGTTTGCTCTGCGGCGATGTCTTCTGGCAGTTCAATGTGTACAGCGCCCGGACGCTCTTCTGACGCCAGACGAAAGCCCTCTCGAACGGTAGAGGGTATTCGGTCTCCACTTACTATCTGATTGGTGAATTTAGTGATCGGCCGCATCATGTCCACTATGTCGATAACTTGAAAGCGACCTTGTTTGCTGGTTTTGATTGGCTTTTGCCCAGTAATCATTAACATTGGCATGGCGCCTAACTGAGCATAAGCAGCGGGCGTGACTAAATTAGTGGCCCCAGGCCCTAAGGTCGAAAGGCACACGCCCACTTTTCCGGTAAGCCTGCCATATGTAGCAGCCATAAAACCAGCGCCTTGCTCGTGACGAGTCAGCACCAGTTTAATAGAGGACTCGCGCAACGACTCAAGTAAGTCGAGGTTTTCTTCACCTGGGATACCAAAGACGTATTCCACGCCTTCTGCTTCTAACGCTTTAACAAATAAATCGGACGCTTTCATGTGCTGCACGCTCCTTGTAATTTGAGCAGAAAATAAAGTTCTTATTAGTTGTGCTACGAAACAATGCTGCGAATGGGTTTACTGTGCGTAATAAAATGCCCGTTGCTAACGGGCATGTTAAAAAATAGTGTATAAGAGAGAAAAAGGAAGTCTAATCACTGATTATTATGCGCTTGTATGCGAGCAAAGAACCATCTTCGTTTTGTGATACACTAAATGTATATTCATTGTAGTCACTGCCAAACACTGTATCTTGCCCCAGCAACGTGTCTGGCTCACCCCGGTGACTATAGTCGGGATGATTGGTACAAATGTCTTGGCAAAAGCTATCGGAAAAGCCAAATTGAGAAACCAATTGATCAGTGTTGTTGCGACGTATACGAAAATGAATGTGGATAGCTCGGCTGCTATACCAGCCGGGAAAACAGCTTTTTAGGTTTATTCTTCCGCTAGCATCTGTCACCGCAATACCTCTGAACCACTTCGCACTTAATGCATCCACTTCATTTCCCGTGCAAAATGCCGAATTAAATCCGCTGGCATCAGCACTATCGCTGGTATCTCCTGAATAAACGCCGTCTACATCGCAATGCCATACTTCAATTTCATAACCCGATAGGGGATTACACGCTTCATCAATTAACTGAAGACACAACATCATCGGCAAACCTGTTTGCTCATATGATATGTCGTCAAGATAGTCACTTTGAAAATAGCACGGGCCTTCCGTTTGAGAGCCTGTGAGAGCCACACTGCATACAGAAGCAGTGTCAAATAAACTATCGTCTGGAAAGTCTGACGTCATAGCTGACGTGCCACCGCTTGCCCAACCGTCAAAATCTTCTTCAGGTTCGGCATTTGAATCGGTGTCGTTATTGGAAGATGAGGAGGTAGATGCTGTGAAACTTGCAGAGGTGGAATTAGAACCTCCACAACCCCACAACCCGATAGCAATAGGAGCCAATGTAAGTCCCACCGCTGTTTTCATAAAGCGGCGTCGTTTGAGCGGCTCTTCCGTTAATTTGTTTGATGTCATCGTACGTTGCCCTTGGTTGTCTTTGCAAAAAAGACATTTAGCTAAAGGACAAGGTTCTCTTATTTACTCAAGCTTTACGTAGCTTTACGTAGCTTTACACAGTAAATAAGCAAAGTGAAAAAAGCGCAGGTATTTGGGTAACTAAACCTAGGTTATTCAGCACTCCATTCGGATAGCACCTTCTGTGTTACTTTATCTACCTCATGTTTATTTTCGCTTATCCACCAGCGCTCCATAATACGAACATTTTTCTGATTGGCTTTATAGAATATATCCACGATGTCGCCAACAAATGGAATAAAACCTAAGCCAAAGTCGATTGCTGAGTTTTTTACCATTTGAGCTATTAACGCTTTGGGCATACCCAATGATTTTCCCAGCCAAACTATTCGAAGTGAAACGAAGAGCATCAGCGCGTCACCGGCTCCAGGGATAAGGCCCACGATTGAATCCAAGCCTATTTTTATCGGAATAAAAGGGAGCTTTACGGCAGTGTCCAGCAAGTTCGCCAGTTTTTGCGCTTTAAGTAATTCCTTTGGTGCTTTGCCTTCCACGACCTTATCTCCCTTTTCATTTAATCAATGCGCCACCAAGAGTGATTTCCCTATTGGTTTTTCTCAAAACGTTTGCTGTCAGCTTTTCAAACGCTACTTTTCAGCGCCCAGCGCTCTCGCTAAGCCCGCACGTAAACCGTTGTCTGATTCTACCGCCCAGCCATGTAGATTTTCTTTCACTATGTCAAAAAGCACATCTATGTGCTCTTTATCACTGTTAAGTGCCGCGATATATTCATAGCGCTCACCGCCGGCTTCCATAAAGTACTCGCGATTTTCTTCACCAATTTCTTCAATAGTTTCTAAGCAATCGGCTGAAAAACCAGGGCACATAACCTGAATGGACTTCACCCCTTTTTCAGGTAAAGACTTTAACGTTTCATCTGTATACGGTGTTAACCACTCTTCACGACCAAAACGAGACTGGAAGGTTGTCATATACTCGTCGTGTGAAAGCCCCAGCTTTTCGGCAAGCAAGCGTGATGTTTTATGGCATTCACAGTGATAAGGGTCGCCGTTCATTAAGTAGCGCTTTGGAATACCGTGATAAGACAAAATAAGTCTGTCCGCGCGGCCATGTACTTCCCAATGTGCTTTTACTTTATTGGCTAGTGCGGTAATAAAATTGTCGCGGTCGTGGTAGTGATTAACAAAACGAAACTCGGGAAGCCATCGGCGAGACATAAAGTCTTTTGCAATAGCATCAAAGGTAGAGCCAGTTGTTGATGCGCTGTATTGGGGATATAGCGGAAGCACCACAAGCTTACGTACACCTTTTGCCAACATAGACTCAATGGTGTCACCAATGGCGGGGTTGCCGTAGCGCATGGCAAAATCGACAATCACGTCATCGCCATATTGTGCTTTACAACGTTCTGCTATGGCACTCGCCTGCGCTTTTGTGATTGCCATCAGCGGAGAACCTTCATCCGTCCATACAGTAGAGTAAGCCTCTGCCGAACGCTTAGGGCGAATATTCAAAATGATGCCATTTAATACAAACCACCAGATCGCTTTAGGCACTTCCACCACGCGAGGGTCTGACAAAAACTCTTTTAAATAGGGACGTAGTGCCTGTTTAGTTGGCGCTTCTGGTGTTCCCAGATTCGTAACCAGTACACCAATTTTATCTGGTTGCCCGTGGGTAAAGCCTTTGTTTGATTTGTATTTCATGTATTCATAGTCCGAGAAGTACTGCGCTATATCCGTATTATACTGAATTACCTTAGATTATGATCTGCGATAACGCCAAAAAAGTGCGATTGAACTAATAGATTTTAGGCATTAAAAAAGCGGCATATGTTTAAAAATAATATTTAAAAACACATACCGCTATTGAACTGCCACCGAGCAAATACTGTGGCATCAAAGCTAATTATTTACTTAGGGCTGATAGTAAGTGGCTGCGCCTGGGCCCACCGGCATGCCAAGTAAAAATACCCAGATGTAGAATAAAATAGTCCAACCTACTATGAAGACCATAGAATAAGGTAGCATCATGGCGATAAGCGTGCCCATTCCCAAGTCTTTTTTGTATCTAGCTGCCATGGCTAGGATAAGCCCAAAGTAGCTCATCATAGGTGCTATAACGTTAGTTACTGAATCACCGATACGATAAGCCGCTTGAATAACTTCTGGCGCGTAACCAATAAGCATAAGCATAGGCACGAAAATAGGCGCTGTTACCGCCCACTGCGCAGATGCACTACCTAACGATAAGTTAACCACGCCACACATCAATATGAATAGGATAAACACGGCGGGGCCATCTAATCCGGCAGCTTGCAAAAGAGCTGCGCCTTTAACGGCTAGCACGGTACCTAAATTTGTCCATTTAAAGAAAGCAACAAATTGTGCAGCAAAGAATACTAACGTTATGTAAAGCCCCATGGCTCCCATACTCTTCGCCATAGCATCAATGACATCTTTGTCGTTTTTCATCGACTTGGTCACTTTACCGTAAACAAAGCCAGGAATCGCAAAGGTGATAAAGATGAAGGCAACAATGCCTTTTAAAAACGGAGAGCCCGCCACTTCACCTGTCTCTGGGTGACGTAAAATACCATTTTCAGGTACTACCGTTAACGCAAGGATTGCACAAACTAGGGCAAAAGATATTCCCGCCCAACGCAAGCCCTTCTTTTCCAAATCTGTGGGCGCATCCATAGATTGCTTGCCTAGCTCTATTGATGCCTCAGATGGATCAAACTTGCCCAGTCTTGGCTCTACCACTTTTTCAGTAACTAGTGCCCCCATAGTGGCAACTACAAAAGTACTGATAAACATAAAGTACCAGTTAACTTCTGGGCCAACCGCGTAGTCAGGGTCTATCATGTGAGCAGCGGCTTCTGTGATACCCGACAACAGTGGGTCAACCGTACCTAACAATAGATTTGCACTATAACCTGCAGAGACACCAGCAAAAGCCGCAGCAAGGCCGGCTAGCGGGTGACGTCCTAGAGAGTGGAAAATCATTGCTGCGAGCGGAATAAGTACCACGTAACCAAGTTCAGAGGCCGTATTTGATATAATGCCCGCAAAGACAATAGCAAAGGTTACAGCGCGTTTTGAGGCGTTCATAACTAACGCGCGCATTGCTGCCGACAAAAGGCCCGAATGTTCTGCTACCGATACACCAAGAAGGGCAACGAGCACGGTGCCTAGTGGTGCGAACCCGGTAAAGTTAGTGACCAACCCCGTAACTATCCGCTGCAAACCTTCTGCGCTCATCAAGGATATTACTTCAATCATGCCGTCTTCTTCACGGCCCTTCGCACCAACAGGGCGAGGATCGGCAACAGCAAGGTCGAAATAACCTAATATGCCGCTTAATACCACGATGAAAAGTGAAAGCAGCGCAAATAACGTTACCGGGTGCGGAAGTAGGTTTCCTAACCATTCAACCGTAGCGAGAAATCGCGAGAATAACCCACTCTGTCCGTCGTTATTATCGGCAGACGCTGTATTTTTGTTTTCCGTTGTCAAAATCTTCCCTCTGTCGTTTATTTACGCCTACTACATCAAAGTTAACGCTGGGAAGGCGATAACTTTGTACTTAATGGTGACGTGTTTTAATAATATTCGGGCGGTATTTTACCCGATATAGTGAAAATTTGGCAGTGGATAGGGAAAATGAGGGGTTAACTTACTGTACACTTTACTAACTTGGCCTTGTGCAATCACAAATAACCACTTTGTATCAGTAAGTTACTTTTTGAGAGGGTGTAAAAAAGCCAGTCTAAAAGACTGGCCTTTATATTCATAAAAACATTTGGTTTTTAGTTGCCGCTAGACTGATTCATATACTTAAAGAAGTCACTGTCCGGCGCTATTACCATAACGTCTTGTTTGCTGTTAAAGCTTTCTTTATATGCATCCATACTACGCAAGAAGCTGTAGAAATCTGCATTTTTTGAGTAAGCGTCAGCGTAAATTTGTGCCGCAATCGCATCACCCTCACCACGCAACTGGCGGGCATTACGCTCGGCATCTGCCAGCATTACTGTCACTTTCGCGTCGATGTTAGCTTTAATTACCTCAGCTTGTTCCTGACCTTCTGAGCGGTGCTCACGAGCAACAGCAGCACGCTCTGCGCGCATACGTTGGAAGATAGAGTTACTCACTTCAGTAGGTAGGTTAATTTGCTTAACGCGTACGTCAACAATTTCAATGCCTAGCTCGTCTGATGATGTAGACGCCTGTTCCATTGCTTGGTTCATTAGTGCTGAACGCTCGCCAGAAACGATTTGCGCAATGGTACGAGTACCAAACTCAGAACGTAGGCCGTTGTTTACTTTTTGCTTAAGTAGTGCTTCGGCTTGAAGCTTGTTACCGCCTGTAGACAGGTAGTAACGCGCAAAATCGTCAATACGCCACTTAACGTAAGAATCAACGATAAGGTCTTTCTTCTCGCTTGTTACAAAGCGGTCTGGTGACCCGTCTAGCGTTTGAATACGCGCATCAAGCACACGTACTGAATCGATAAACGGAAGTTTAAAGTGAAGACCCGGTTCGAACACTTTTGTGTCGCCAGTCGCGTCGTCTCTTTGCACTTTACCAAACTGAATAACAATGGCGCGTTCGCCTTCTTTAACTGCAAACAGTGAGCCTGATGCAAGCAATACAAGAAGAACAAATACTGCAATTAACAAATTCTTCATTGTGCTTATCTCCCCTCTCTGTAGCTATCGCCGCGCAAACCTGAACTTGGCGAACTATTTCGGCTGCGGCCATTAGCATCGGTTACTGGTGCTTGTAAGCCTTCCAGCGTATTGCGCGTATTTTTGTTACTTGTAGATTGCTGGCGTTCCATGATTTTATCTAGCGGGAGATACATCATGTTGTTACCACCTTTGCTGTCAACCATGATTTTGCTGGTACTGCTAAGTACCTCTTCCATAGTTTCAAGGTAAATACGCTCGCGAGTAACCTTAGGTGCACGTTCGTATTGAGGAAGCAGCTCTTCAAAGCGTGCCACTTCACCCTGTGCTTCTAACGTAACGCGCTCTTTATAGGCTTGTGCTTCTTCGTTCATGCGATTGACTTGACCGCGTGCACGAGGCTCAATTTCTCTAGCATAAGCTTCTGCTTCACGAATGAAACGCTGTTCGTCTTCCTGGGCAGCGATGGCATCATCGAATGCATCTTTAACTTGCTCAGGTGGACGAGCATCACGGAAGTTCATATCAATGATAGATACACCCATGTTGTATGGTTCGATAATCGATTGAAGTTCTTCCCACACCCGTTGACGGGTTACTTCACGTCCGTCGGTTAATACGTCATCCATTGTAGAATGTCCAACTACATAACGGATAGCGCTATCAAGAGATTGACTTAAGCTTTGCTCAGGGCTTTCAACGGCAAACGTCCAACGGTATGGGTCAACAACGCGGAACTGCATTTCCATTTGAACGCTCACTACGTTCTCATCTTCAGTAAGCATAGAGCCTGATGACGACTGATCGCGTATTGATTGAACATCAACAGGAATAACAGAGTCGATGAACGTAGGCGCCCAGCGAAGACCCGGCTCAACTTGTTGGTGATACTCACCAAAGCGAAGGACTACGCCGCGCTCAGCTTCACGAATGGTATAAAAACCACTAATGAACCAGATCACGACAAGTAAACCTACTAGAATACCAGCACCGATGCCGCCTAGGCTTTTGCCCGAACCACCACCGTTGCCACCTGACTTTCCAAACTTACCAAATAAGTTTTTAAAAACATCGTCCAAATCTGGGGGACCTTGCTCTTTCCCACCGCGATTCTTCCACGGGTCGTTATTATTGCCACCCGGCTCATTCCAAGCCATGCTGATACTCCATAGATTACTGTTATATTTTTGAATTTTGCATGCTCAATGCAGTATTTAACACTGCTTAATGTCGCACAACATACTCTGATATTCCGTTTTCCAGACGTTTTTCAAGCCTGTTCCAGTCGGCAGAGGGCATTCTTACATCAACTACCCAGTCTCCCTGACTGTCGTATTCTTCACTTGCAATACAGTTTAGCTCGTACAACACGCCGCGCAATTGACTTTGTGCAGGTGGAATCTTCAACGTATAGTTCACCATGCTTTTTGCTAAACATTCAGTTAAAGCTTGGCTCAACAATTCCGTCCCTTCGCCCGTTTGTGCAGACAACCACACTCTAACGGGAACGCCCTCGTCATTTCTTTCTATACGCGGCTGAACGTCGTCTAGTTTATCAATCTTATTACAGATTAGTAATTGTTGAATGTCACCCGCTTCAATTTCTTCAAGTACGTCGTTCACCTCGTCCATGGTTTCACGATATTTTGCATCGGCAATGTCGACAACATGAAGCAGTAAATCTGCCTCTTGTGTCTCTTGAAGCGTTGCTTTAAATGCGGCAACTAGGTCGTGGGGAAGATGACGAATAAAACCAACCGTATCGGCCAATATTGCGGGGCCAACATCTTTTAACTCGATTTTACGTAACGTAGGATCTAGCGTTGCGAACAACTGGTCGGCAGCGTAAACGTGAGAGTCGGTAATGGTGTTAAATAGCGTCGATTTTCCCGCATTCGTATAGCCAACTAAGGATACCGTTGGAATTTCAGCGCGTTTGCGAGAGCGACGACCCTGCTCACGCTGCTTTTGCACTTTTTCCAAACGACGAAGAATGGCTTTAATACGACCACGAAGTAATCGACGGTCAGTTTCTAGCTGCGTCTCACCTGGACCGCGAAGACCAATACCACCTTTTTGACGCTCAAGGTGAGTCCATCCTCTGATAAGACGCGTTGAGATATGTCTCAACTGGGCTAGTTCAACCTGTAACTTACCTTCGTGAGTTCGCGCGCGCTGCGCGAAAATATCGAGAATAAGCCCAGTTCTATCTAACACCCGGCATTTACACACCGCTTCTAAATTACGCTCCTGAGAAGGAGAGAGCGCGTGGTTGAAAATAACAACGTTAGCATCGTGTGCTTTTACTGCTGCTGCTATTTCCTCTGCCTTACCTGAACCAACAAAAAACTTAGCATGAGGCGCACTGCGTGACGTCGTGATGACCTCGACCGCATTTACCCCTGCTGAAGACACAAGTAATTCAAGCTCACTTAAGTCTTCTTTACTGTTCTCGTCGGAAAAATTAACATGAACAAGTACAGCCTGTTCACCGGCTTCATAACGGTCAAACAAGCGCGTTACCTTTTAAATTATTCACCTTTAGTATTTTCAGAATCTCCTGCGCTAGGCATAGTGATAGCGCGTGCTGGAACAACAGTAGAAATCGCATGCTTATACACCATTTGGCTTACTGTGTTCTTCAGTAAAATAACGAACTGGTCGAATGATTCAACCTGCCCCTGAAGTTTAATACCGTTTACCAGATAAATTGATACTGGAATACGTTCCTTACGCAAAGCGTTCAAGAATGGGTCTTGTAAAGATTGCCCTTTAGCCATTTGATATCCTTAGTTTTTATTATTCATGATAGAAATTTCACTATCACTGCACGTCTAATGTATACCACACTCAAACATTTAAAGTGTGACTTTCGCTGTAATTTTAATCAAATTATCGTTAGCAAATGTGTCAAGCCATGTAACCTGCTCCCAGCCCCGTAACCACGTAAGCTGGCGCTTGGCAAGCTGCCTTGTAGCGATAATGCCTCTTTCACGCATTTCTGCGTAACTCAATTGGCCGTCTAGGTACTGCCACATTTGTCGATACCCTACTGAACGTATAGAAGGTAATTCTTCATGTAGATCACTGCGTTCATAGAGTTTCGATACTTCTTTTTCGAACCCTTGCTCTAGCATCATATCAAACCGGGTCGCGATTCGTTCGTGCAACACTGCCCTGTCTTCGGGCGCTATGGCAAATTGTGCAATGTTATAAGGGCACTTTTCACCCTCTTGTTGTTGCCAATATGTCAACGTCTTGCCGGTACTTCTATACACTTCCAGTGCACGAGTAATACGCTGTGGGTCATTTGGGTGGATCCTCTCACCACTGATTGGGTCTACACCACGTAATTCATCGTGCAATTTAGACCAACCCAAGCGTTGTGCCTGCTGTGTTATATCGTCTCGTACTTTTTCATTTGACTTAGGTAGTGGCGAAATTCCATTTATCAAGGCATTAAAGTACATCATTGTACCTCCAGCCAAAATTGGCACCTTGCCTCGAGCTAAAATATCGCCGATAAGCCCATTCGTATCGTTTACAAATTGCGACACCGAATAGCTATCTGCCGGGTCGATAATATCAATTAAGTGGTGCACTACCCCCGCTCGCTCTTCCTGCGTCGGCTTCGCTGTGCCAATATCCATGCCTTTGTATACAAGAGCTGAATCTACACTAATTACTTCACTATCAACCTGAGTTGCTATATCTAACGCCAACCCCGTCTTGCCTGACGCTGTGGGGCCCATAATTGCTATTACAGGTAATGCAGAATTTATGCCATTGGACACGTTATTCTCCCCACACATCTAGCAACGAACTTAAGGGGCGCACTTTAGCAAATTGCTCAATAATTTCCCATTGTTTCGCTTCGCTTTGCTGATCCAACCAGTACCAGAGCATATTTGATACATCGTCGTCGAACACTTGCTCTTTTAAAACGAGCGATGTCATCGCACCTTCAAGAGAATCTAATTCACCGCTACCCTTGATGGATAAAAAGGATTCAAACCATTTTAGCCAAGGTAAATGCCTTGTTCCGGCAGGCACCTGCTGCAAGCGGTACTTTCCGGCTACTTTATTTATTTCGAAATGCGATGCGTTTAATAACTCGATAAGCTTTTCATCCACATTTTCAAGTGAAACGGCGACAGGCATCAATAGCGGTTGTCCGTGCTTCGCTTTTAAAAATAGTTCGCTTAACCAGATACTTGCAACTTTAGTTGCAAAAAGAAGGTAAACTTCTTCTGATCTTGGGTAAATTCTACACAAGGGAGAAAGATTAACGTGAGCATTAGTCCGCTGTTCGCCGTTATCACTATCGGTAATGTCACTATTTGGCGTCATCAATGCGTTATAACTAGATTGATAAGCAGCGCCTGGCCCTCGACTTTGTCCTCTTCCTTGCAAAGACGTCGCGCCACCGCTACCACTAAAACTCCCCGCTGATGGCGGTTTCGCGTTACCAAGGTATTGACCCCGACTATGCGTCGAATTTTGCGAATATGCCCCCGACGGGTAATGAGAGCTTTCATTTAACGCGCGCTCGTTATCAGGCGTTTGCTCTTGTAAGGGCCTAATGTAGTCGTGTTCTACCTGAGATGACATGAAATCTGAGCCTATAGGACGGTTTGCGTCCATTCCTGCCAGAGGCTGCTCTTCGGTCATGGCATGCAGCGCATCACTCACGGTTTTACAGATAAAGTCGTGTACCAACCTGCCTTGTTGAAACCTAACTTCATGCTTAGCGGGGTGAACATTCACATCCACATCTTTAGGATTAACCGTTAAGTACACCACAAAGCTGGGTTGCTCCACCACACCCCAAACGCTTTCGTACGCTTGACGAATAGCGTGCATAATAAGCTTATCTCGCATGCCTCTGCCGTTAACAAAACTGAACTGGCAATCATTACTGCTGCGAAGCATGACCTCGTTACCTAGCCAAGCATCAATGTGAAGACCTTCATACGCGGTACTAATATGTACGGCGTTTTGAACAAACTTTTGTCCAACCACAGCGCCAATTCGGGTGGCTAAACTGCCTTCCTTGTCGGCGATAAAGCGCTTTGCTACTTTATCGTTGTGTTTTAAAACAAATGAAACCTTGGGATAGCTCAGTGCTATGCGTTTTATAATTTCTTCAATATGCTGAAATTCGGTTTTTTCAGTGCGTAAAAACTTACGTCTTGCTGGCGTGTTGTAAAACAGATCTGCCACGTCAATTGTGGTGCCAACAGGGTGAGCCGCTGGCTGGATATTTACCGCCATTTCCCTACCCTCACAGTAGGCCTGCCACGCCTCACCTTGAGATTCAGTGCGCGATGTCAGTGTTAATCGGCTTACCGAGCTAATACTTGCCAGCGCTTCGCCACGAAAGCCTAGGGATAGAATTTGTTCCAAGTCATCCAGAGTGGTGATTTTGCTGGTTGCATGGCGACTCAATGCCAGCTGTAGTTCGCTTTTGACAATGCCTGACCCATTGTCTTTTATTCGAATGCGTTTATGACCACCTTTTTCGATATCGATTTCTATTTTAGTGGCACCAGCATCAAGGCTGTTTTCTAATAACTCTTTAACCACAGACGCGGGGCGCTCAACCACTTCACCAGCGGCAATTTGGTTAGCGAGTTGGGGAGATAAAAGCTGTATAGGCAAAGGGCTACCCTATGATATTCAATGTATAGTATTCACTATATGAATTCGTAATGAGGTTATATGTAAGCGCATGGAGGCACTGGCAATATCCGGTAAATCCAAACCATGGTTTATGTTCTCGGAATATTTAATACCTGTCCAACGCGAACAACATCACTCGAAAGATCGTTAGCAGCTTTAATGCTGCTCACTTTCACATTATAGCGCTGCGCCAATAGTGAAAGCGATTCACCGCTTCTGACTTTGTGCGTCCTGTTGTTCGCTTTTTCTTGAGCCCACAGTGTACCATCAGGCGGTATTTGCTTGAAGTAGCGCTTGGTTGCCTTGAACATTGCATTTGCCAAGCGCTCGCGATATTTCGACCAATTTAGGTTTTTCTCTTCTTGCGGATTCGATATAAAACCAACTTCAACTAATATTGACGGGATGTCTGGCGCGGTTAACACAGCAAAACTAGCAGCTTGTGGCTTTCTTTTATGGAGGCTGGTCACTTGCTTCAACTCTTCTACCACTTTATTACCTAAATCATGGCTGGTCGCCATGCTGTGATCCATAGATAAGCCCAGTATGGTTTCAGTAAGGTATCGTTCGCTGGACTTATCATTGATCACTTCAGCGGCACCGCCTAACAGCTCAGAATGACGCTCTGATTTTTCTAACCAGCGACCTAGTTCAGTGTCGGCCCTGCGTGTTGAGAGCACCCATACCGAGCCACCTCGCGGCTGTGGCTGACTAAACGCATCGGCGTGAATAGAGATAAGTAAGTCGGCTTTTTTCTCTCTGGCAATTTCAGGACGACGATTGGGAGAAATATAATAGTCACCGCCGCGTGTCATTATGGCACGCATACCGGGTTCTCGATTGATTTTGCTTTCAAGCTTTTTGGCTATGCTCAGCGTGATGTGCTTTTCATACGTCCCTGCAGGCCCAACCGAGCCTGGGTCGTGTCCTCCGTGTCCGGCATCAATGGCAACGATAATATCTCTATCACGGGCGCTACTTGTATCGTCAATCACCACTGATCCCGTTGATGTCGATGCCGACATTGTAGTAGATGTTTTAGGCGCACTATCAGGTAGGTCAACCACAAGCCTGTGACCTAGAGAGCCATTAGGCGTTACGGCAAACAATGAGGGCTTTGTATCTCTGTTAAGTTCAACAACTATCCTAGCCGATGACTTACTTTGAGGGGTTGAATAGCGCAGTTTTTTGATCAAATCACCGCTATTCTTTACGCCTGAAAGCTTTGCAGAATCGCTGGTATTCTTGATGTCGATAACCAAGCGAACAGGATTTTTAAGCATAAAATAGGTGAACTCTGGCGCTGATTTCATATCGAAAACAACGCGCGTATTGTCCGGCGACGGCCATATCCTAACCCCGTCGATGTTATTTTGCGCGCCGTGTGCGAATTGCACGACGAAACACAATAATAATACCGAAACTATACTGCGCACCATAATTAGCCTTTCTGTTATTGTTATGCTGCTCTCGTCAACTCCGGAGCGGCTATTTATTCAGTTTTTCTTTCATTTCGCATTTGCGCTAAACGCGCTTGCATTGCTGAAGCAATTTCGCACCGTGGGCACTTTTTGCTTCCAAATTAAACTGCCTACCCGATGGCGTAATATTTATACTAATCACTAAGTCTGGGGATGCCAAGTATTCGCCCCCTTTTTCCGACCATTCAATAAGCGCGATAGCGCCCGAACCAAAGTAATCGCGAATTCCCATGAACTCTAACTCTTCTGGGTCGGCTAAGCGATACAGGTCGAAGTGATAGATATTGACGCCGTCCAACTCATAAGGTTCAACCAATGTATAGGTTGGACTTTTAACGCTACCTGAATGACCTAAAGATTGAATGAAATATCGGCTAAATGTCGTTTTCCCTGCACCTAAGTCGCCGTTTAAATAAATAACAGCATCGGTAGGGAGTTGACTCGAAACGGCCTGCGCTAAATCTCTGGCAAGCTGCGCAGTATCATCTACTTCATTAGCAAAAAAAGAGGTATGCGGGTAAGACATCAACAATATTCCACAGTAATACAAAGAAACACAGTAGATGCCTGCCCGTTTAAGACAAAACCAACCTATTTAGTGGTTGATAAGCGCACGTACTGCGTCGAACAAATCGCTCGCTATCATACCACGTTGACCATACAGTTGGGCAATATCATCACCGGCCTTTGCATGAAGTACCACACCATATTTTGCTGCAATGTCTGTTTCTACACCTTGCGCGAGCAACGCGCCCAATATTCCGCTTAATACATCACCGCTTCCTGCGGTAGCCATACCTGGATTACCGTGACGGCAAACCCAGGTTTTCTTTTCATTGTCGATAAGCGTGCCCGCCCCTTTTAGTACACAGACCGCATGGTATCGCTGTGAGCACTGCCTTGCGTAGTTAAAACGGTCGCTTTCTACATCATCAATAGAAACACCGAGTAAACGCGCAGCCTCGCCTGCGTGAGGGGTTAAAATACTGTCAGACAAGGTGTACGCGGTTGACTGCTGACACAACAGATTCAGCGCGTCAGCATCAATGACCACAGGCTTATTTTGGCTTTGACAGTGCTTCATGGTGGTTTCAAATGCGCTTTCTGCCCATTCATCTTGCCCAAGACCCGGTCCAATAACCACACAGGTTGCCCAAGCTAATGCATCTTCCAAATTAAAGTCGGTGACCATAAGTTCAGGTCTGCCTGCACTGACCTGAACGACCGACGACTCATGGGTATACACGCGTACCATGCCCGCACCGCTTCGAAGTGCGGCTTCACTGGCGAGTCGAATGGCACCTGCTGTTCCGCGGTTACCGCCAATGCACAATAGTCGACCGTAAGTCCCTTTATGACTGTTAATCTCCCGTGGCCCCATACCTTTAAAGTGGTCGATATTTAGCATGGTCGCGCTCGCTTTAGCTAATGCTTGGAACGCTTTGCCGATACCCAAGTCCGCATACACTAACTTACCGCACGATTGTTTACCCGCACCAGTAACAAGCCCCGGCTTAATGCCCACAAAAGTAACGGTGATATCAGCCTGAACACATCGCCCCAGGCTCTGTCCTGTATTTGCATCAAGCCCTGACGGCACATCAACGCTTACTACCGGTGTTGATGACGTATTCACCGCATCAATGATGTCTGCAAACTCATTGCGAATATAGCTATTAATACCTGTACCAAGAAGCGCATCAATCACTACGTCAGACTTCTCGAGGAGCGCAGCGTCAAACCCATTGATACTGCCTCCTGAATCAAGCCAGCGCTGCTGTGCTTTGCCAGCATCACCTTCCAGCGTACGTTCAGGCTCAACCGCACATAAATGCACTTGTTTACCCGCAAGTTTTGCGTTTATTGCTGCAATGTAGCCGTCACCCGCATTGTTACCTTGGCCCACCAGCACTAAGTAAACGTCTGAGTTTGGCATAAGCTCAAGACACTGCTTAAATACCACATCACCAGCTCGTTGCATTAACGTGAACATATCGCAGCCCGAATCCGCGGCGGCTTGTCCCTCATTTTCCCTAACCTGATCGGCCCGAAATAATTTGTATGATAAACTTGACGTTAATTGAGTATCTAGCATGAGCACATGTCCGAATTTAGTTCTATCGACCTTGTTGAATTAACCAACAATATCAAGGCTTGGGGTACAGCGCTAGGCTTTCAGCAGGTTGGCATCAGCGATATTGATCTGCATCAGCACGAGGCACACCTACAGGAATGGTTAGACAATGGGTATCACGGTGACATGGCCTTTATGGAAAGTCATGGGATGAAGCGTGCCCGGCCTGATGAGTTGGTCCCGGGGACATTGCGGGTTATCAGCGTTCGCATGAACTACTTACCTCCTGACGCCTCGTTTGCCAAGCATTTAAAAAAGCCAGAAATAGGATACATCAGCCGCTATGCATTGGGTCGTGACTATCACAAAGTTTTACGTAAGCGCTTAAAGCAACTAGGCGAAAAAATTACCGCCTCCCTTGCGCATACCCAATATCGCCCGTTTGTCGACTCGGCACCTGTGCTGGAACACGCCATTGCCGAAAAAGCGGGTATTGGCTGGACTGGTAAGCATAGCCTTACACTTAATAGAGACGCCGGCTCTTGGTTCTTCCTAGGTGAACTTTTTATTAATTTACCGCTGCCGGTAGATACACCTGTTGAAGAAGGTTGCGGAAGCTGCACAGCGTGCTTAACCATCTGCCCAACAAACGCGATTGTAGCGCCATATAAAGTAGACGCTCGCCGCTGTATTTCCTACCTCACCATTGAATCGGATAAAGACATACCCGAAGAATTACGGCCAATGATGGGTAATCGTATTTATGGCTGTGACGACTGCCAGTTAGTCTGCCCTTGGAATCGTTTCGCCGATATCACTAGTGAAGAAGACTTTCACCCTAGACAAGTACTGCACGGTCAAAGCCTTAATGATTTGTTTTGTTGGTCTGAAGAAACCTTTTTGCGCAATACCGAAGGCTCACCTATCAGGCGTATCGGATTTGAAAAGTGGCAGCGCAACATTGCCGTAGCCTTGGGCAATGCGCCCTTTAACGAAGACTCTATTCAGCTCTTAAAAGAAAGGCGGGGATGCGTGAGTGACCAGGTAGACAGGCACATTGATTGGGCTATCGCGCAACAGCAAGACAAACAACAAACTGCGAGTGGTGACAGCAGACAACAAGCTCGGCTGATACGCATTGTTGAAAAAGGTTTACCCCGAGACGCATAAGATTTACTTATAAAAGCAGCATTAAACCTAAATTTTAACGTTATCCTGCTGATGCTATGCGGGCCGCTCCAATCTGATTATTCGAGTCGGGCTGAGCACTATTTTTATTTTGTACTCGGGCACTTGTACCATTTTGTACTTTAGCGCTTGGCAAATATGAGGCAACAAAAGACACATTTAGGCTCAGACCGCGCTGCACTTCCTTTGTAGTAATGGTCGGCGAACCAAACTGCCACCATGGTTCTTTCTCTAAGGCTGCAATCACCAAAGATAGCTCAGTTTCAGAACCATCGTACTCACCTGTTATTTCACATAGCCCATTCCCACACTTTACCGACTCCAACATGAAGCGTTCTTTGTTGGAAGGTAAAGCGAAAAAGGTATTTAGTGAACCTTCTGTTTTCTTATAAAACGGGTCGGGGAGTATTGAATGAGCGCTTTCAGCGGCTTGCATGCTGACTAGTTCATTATCGTCTATATCAGTGCGCGGCGTTTCGCTTTTTGCTAGCTTTGCGGCAGGCTTAATGACTTTAAGTTCACTGGTTTCCGTGGCGCGAGAGCGCGCTAACACACTGGTTAGTCGCTCTTTCTCTGCATTGGATTCACTGAGTTGGTGTTGATAGCCAGAGAATTTATACCCCGCTACCAATGCAAACGCTATCAGCAACAACACAAGCCACGTTTTCATTCCACTTCCTTTATTGAAGTCGCTTACTTGTGATATTGCTTACTAAGGTCGTGCACCGCGTTAACAAACACGCCGGCGTTTTCAGGTGGTACGTCTAAATGAATTCCGTGGCCTAAATTAAATACGTGACCGCTTCCTTCGCCGTAGCCTTCTAAAATAGACGCCACTTCTTGCTCAATTCTTTGCGGCTGAGCGTATAACATAGAAGGGTCCATGTTGCCTTGAAGCGCTACTTTATCGCCAATACGTGCACGGGCTTCTTTAATATCGATAGTCCAATCTAAACCTACTGCGTCACAACCTGTTGCCGCAATCGACTCAAGCCACATACCACCGTTTTTCGTGAACAAGGTAACAGGCACTTTACGACCTTCATTTTCACGGGTCAGCCCACTAACAATGCGCTCCATGTATTGAAGTGAAAACTCTTTATAGTCACGAGGAGACAATACACCGCCCCAAGTATCGAATACCATGACTGACTGCGCGCCCGCTGCGATTTGAGCATTGAGGTACTCAGTTACAGAGTCGGCTAATTTGGCTAACAATGCGTGCAGCGTGGCTGGCTCCGCGAATGCCATTTTTTTAATTTTGGTAAAGGCCTTACTTGAACCACCTTCGATCATATAGGTAGCTAGTGTCCAAGGGCTTCCAGAAAAGCCAATTAATGGTACTTCACCTTTTAGCTCTCGGCGAATGGTGCGAACAGCATTCATTACATACTGCAGCTCACCTTCTGGATCCGGCAGGCCAATTTTATCTACATCCGCTTTGCATGTAATCGGATTTTTAAAACGAGGACCTTCTCCTGTTTCAAAGTAAAGACCAAGCCCCATTGCATCTGGGATAGTCAAAATATCAGAGAAAAGAATAGCGGCATCGAGAGGAAAGCGGCGTAAAGGCTGCAGCGTTACTTCACAGGCAAGCTCTGCATTTTTGCATAACGACATAAAGTCGCCTGCTACTGCACGGGTCGCTTTATACTCTGGAAGGTAACGTCCTGCTTGTCGCATCATCCATACAGGTGTCATATCAACCGGCTGCTTAAGTAATGCACGTAAGTAACGATCATTCTTCAACGCGGGCTTATCAACACTGGGGAAATTTTGCGACATATAACTCACCTAAATAACTGTCTATATTTGAACCGCGAAGTATACCAGCATTCTGAACAAGGTGTGCTAAAACCTGAATTAAAAAGTCGATGTTTTAATGACAAATCGACGTAGTGTCGATAATTAAAGACGAACATTCCTTGCACATTGTTTAAAAAGTAACTTGCACTTAAAGTGAGTGTTTGCTATTACTATAACCGTTAAATAAAAGAAGCCCTTTATGGGACCGTGCTAAATGTATTGAAACCCTGCTTCGGCAGGGTTTTTTATTTGTCTCCGATGAGAGACACTGTTTTCTCGATTAGCTGCCCAGCGATAGACACTTTAGGCGGAATAGTCGGCAGTGCATCCACTTCGAACCACTGTGCGTCATCTATCTCGTTTTCTTGGCAACGAATTTCTCCGCCATCATACTCAGCAATAAAACCTACCATAAGTGAGTGAGGAAACGGCCAAGGCTGGCTGTTGTAGTAACGCAAGTTTTTAACTTTTACACCAACCTCTTCAAATACTTCTCGATGGACGGCTTGCTCTAAACTCTCCCCGCTTTCAACAAAGCCGGCAAGGGTCGAATACATATTAGACTCCTTGTGGCGAACCCCTTTTGCTAATAGTATTTTTTCATTGTTGTGAATAGAAACGATAATACATGGGGACACCCTTGGATAGGTGCGATGCTGACAGCGGTAACACTGCATAGCCATCTCCCAATCTACACGCTCGGTTTTCGCACCGCACTGGCCACAAAACTGGTGTGTTCGTAAAAAGTGAATGTATTGCCAAGCTCTACCAATAACAGAAAAAGCAATGTCGTATTCTGCAAACAAAAGTTGTCTAAGCGATACTTTTTCCCAACCGGGTTCATCTATGTGTTCAGCGCCTAAATCTACAACAAAGACAGGTAATTCTCTGTGTGCTGTTTCGTTTAACGGCGGGAGTTGATGTATTTCGTTAACATATGACGCTAGGAAAGGAATTTCACTCAGATAAGCAACGGGAATAGACTCAGATGATTCTTGTACTAGAACTTTTCCACGACTAAAAACCACCCACATCGCCTGCTGGGAGGACAACTTCCCTTCATCTAACTTTATCATCATCTCATGTTACTCCTACGCTTCTGTACTTCATAATACACTAGGGCTGATAAAGGTTACTGTACATTCTGACCAAAATTTGTAAATTCAAGACAAATAACCCGTCCACTGCGTGTTAGTCTGCCTTAGCACCATGTTTTTACTGCAAACTTTTTCGTGCAAAATTTGTGTCGCTAGTGCACGGTGTTATACTGAAACTTATTGTCGCTAAACGGGTAGCACATACAATGTTGCAACAGTTGGAAAGCGTAAAATCTAAATGGGGTGGCAAAAGTCAGGTCATAGACCGTTGGCTTTTAGACAGACAAGCTTTACTAGTCTCGTACTGTGAACTTGCCGGCATTAACAGTCAGAGCGAGTGTTTACCCGATGCCGATGAAATCGCAAACTTTTGTGGTGCTTTACTCGATTATCTCTCTGCTGGTCACTTCGAAGTTTTCGATATTTTAGTTGAGGGTGACAGTGAGGGTTCGGCACTGCGGGACAAGCTTTACCCTGAATTGACAAAAACCACTGACGCCGCACTGGAATTCAATGATACGTTTGCGCAAGCAGTGACGCCAGAGCAGGCTGCAGGCTTTGATTCTGCCTTAGCCAAGCTTGGAGAAACATTAGAAGAGCGTTTTGCCTTGGAAGATGAGTTAATTGCTCACGTTCACACAAACAAACGTGATCCAGAAGTAGCGCTTTAATATAACAATGAAAGTCGAGTTTACGGTTATCATCAATGAACAAAACCACACTTATCCATAAGGCACGCGCGTATTGTGAACAGCGCGGCGCTAGATTTACACCGCTTAGAGAAAAGGTGTACGAGATTCTTGTATCAAAGCACGGCCCCATGGGTGCTTATGAACTACTCGACTCATTAAAAGAAACGGAGTCCAGTGCAAAACCTGCCACCGTGTATCGCGCTTTAGATTTTCTTCTCGATTTTGGTTTCATTCATCGCTTAGAGTCTACCAATGCGTTCGTAGCTTGTTACCATTTCGGATGTAACCACCCCGTTCAGTTCTTAATTTGTGACAGCTGTGGAGATGTTGCTGAAATTCAATCTGAAGGTCTTCAAGATACTCTCGATAATCAGGCCAAACAGCACGGCTTTAAAGTCTCAAAACAAACGATCGAGGCCCATGGATTATGTGCCGACTGCCAACAAACCGAAGAGCACACTGACCAGGAGAGTGTACATGAATGCTGATTTTGTGAACCCTTTTATTGCCGGCCTGCTAAACGTGCTAGAAACGATGGCACAAACAAAGTTGACACCGGGCAAGCCCAAACGCAAACAGAGTGATATCGCGAAAGGTGACGTTTCTGGTTTGATAGGCATGGTAGGTCCAGATGTTCGCGGTTCTATGTCTATCACGTTTGATGAATCACTTGCCCTTACAATTATGGAGCGAATGGTTGGAGAGCGCCCTGAAAAACTCGATGCTGAAGTGGGTGATATGGTTGGTGAAGTTACCAATATGATTTGCGGAAACGCAAAACGAGATCTTGCAGAACGCGGGTTCGAGTTTGGAATGGCGACACCTATCGTTGTGTCGGGAAAGCAACACACTATCAGCCATCAGGTTGATGGCGCTAAAATTATTCTCCCCTTTATGTGTGATGAGGGATTAGCGCATTTGGAAATCTGTTTTGACAAATAATTTCTGGCACTCTGAAAAAATTACACTCGACAGTTACCCCAGAGGATTTCACCTAATAACCGACCAAGTGGAATCTGCGCTACCGAATATTCGCCATGTTGAAGTTGGGCTGCTACACCTATGGCTTCAACATACCAGCGCAAGCTTAACGATAAACGAAAATGCCGACCCTACGGTGAGGCACGATATGGAAGCTTTCTTCAACCATAGTGTAAAAGAAGAACTTTCTTTTTTCAGGCATACTTATGAAGGTAAAGATGATATGCCTGCTCACTTAAAATCGAGTATACTAGGCTGTCAACTTACCATTCCTGTCCAACAAGGCAAACTTGCACTTGGTACGTGGCAGGGTATCATGCTCGGTGAACACCGAGATCATGGTGGAAGACGAACAATTATTGCCACATTACAAGGGATAGCAGCCTAACCCATATTATAAATGGCACAATTTGTGCTGGCATTATTTGCTAAGCACAACACAAAATTATCAAAAATCGATAATCACTCAACGTTAAACAGGATGTGACTATGAAACAACACTTTAAAATGGCAGCGCTATCTCTTGCTGTACTTTCATCTACTAGTGCATTTGCTCAAGACTCTTCTGAGCCAGAGTATAAAAACTGGTTCGGCCTTTCTGGCATGTACTACAACACTGATGACTCACGCCCGCTAGACCTTACTGAAGGCGAGTTATACGACGACGGCCGTGGTGTATCTTTTGAATACGGTTTCCGTTTCACTCAAAGCTGGGCTGCTCGTGTTGAATTTACAGCGCTAGACCTTGATTATGCTGGCGGCGGTGACGACAGCGGCGAGATGGTTGGTGTTGACGCACTTTATTTCATGCCTAACGATGCATGGTTCGTGTTTGGTGGTGTTAAGCGCCAAGCTGTGGGTGAGTCAACTACGCTAGGTAACATCGGTATCGGTAAACACTGGGACCTTCATGAAAGCGTTAAGCTTGTTACTGAAATCGCGGCATACCACGACTTTGGTGAAGACTACAACGATTACAGCATTAAGCTAGGTATCGCTGTACCATTTGGCAAATCTACACCTGCTGCTCCTAAAGACAGCGACAACGACGGTGTTGTAGATGGTAAAGACCAGTGCCCAATGACTCCAGCTGGCGTTCGCGTTGATGCGACTGGTTGCAGCGTTGATAACGACAACGACGGCGTTCTAAACAGCGTTGATCAGTGTCCTAACACTCCAGCTGGCACTAAAGTAGATGCTACTGGTTGTGCACTTAAAGATGCCGACAATGACGGCGTTGTAGACAGCAAAGACATGTGCCCTGATACTCCAGCAGGCGTTAAAGTTGACGCTAAAGGCTGTACAGTGTTTGACGAAGAGACGGTAGAAATTACGCTACGCGTTCTATTCGACAACGAAAGTGCTGTTGTTAAAATGCCTAAAGATCCAGAAATCTCTGAATTTGCTGAGTTCATGAAGCAGTATCCTTCAACAACTGCGGTAGTAGAAGGCCATACTTCTGCACCAGGTTCTGAAGCGTACAACATGGACCTTTCTAAGCGTCGTGCTGCTAACTTCAAAGAAGTAATGGTAGACATGTACGGTATCGACAGCTCTCGCCTAGAGACTATCGGTTACGGCGAAACTCAGCTTCTAGACGAAGGCAATAATGCTGAAGCACACCGTGTTAACCGTCGCATTTCAGTGACAGTTAAAGACACAGTGAAAGTAGCTGAAGAAAAGTAATTCATATTATATGAATTGAAGAAGGCGCCGAAAGGCGCCTTTTTTGTATCTATCGACCCGTCCTAAATAGCGTTTTGCAGAAACGAATGCAGCACGCTATTCAACCACAGCTTGGAAATTACTTAGACAATTAACTCGACCAAAGATAGGGCGTTAGTACTCATCTGCGATGGCTGGGCCTGCGTAGTTATCAAAACGAGAAAACTGGCCCTGGAAGGTAAGTCGGCAGGTACCGATTGGACCGTTACGTTGTTTACCAATAATGATCTCTGCAATGCCTTTATATTCACTGTTTTCGTGATAAACCTCATCACGATAAATAAACATAATAAGGTCGGCATCCTGCTCGATTGAACCAGACTCACGAAGGTCAGAGTTAACGGGGCGTTTATCGGCACGTTGCTCAAGCGTACGGTTAAGCTGCGACAGTGCAACTACAGGTACTTCAAGTTCTTTAGCCAGCGCTTTTAATGACCGTGATATTTCGGCAATTTCTAATGTACGGTTATCGCTTAGCGACGGTACTCGCATTAGCTGAAGGTAATCCACCATGATAAGGCTAATCCCGCCGCGCTCCCGTGCAAGCTTACGGGCTCGGCTTCGCACGTCCATTGGTGTTAGACCGGAAGAGTCATCAACAAATAAGCTGTCTTTGTCTTTGAGCATAGCCATGGTGTTGGATATACGTGCCCAGTCCTCATCATCTAGCTGTGCAGTACGGATTTTAGTTTGGTCTACGCGACTTAACGATGCCAACATACGCATCATGATTTGTTCAGAAGGCATCTCTAGACTGAAGACTAGCACTGGCTTTTCTTCTGCCATCATGGCGTTTTCAATCAAGTTCATGGCAAAGGTAGTTTTACCCATCGATGGACGCGCCGCCACAATGATAAGATCAGAAGGCTGCATACCACTGGTCATTTTATCTAGATCGGTAAAGCCCGTTGTAACACCCGTTACTTCTTTATTAGTTTTTACCAGCTCTTCTAGACGGTCGATGGTCTTACCTAGAATAGATTCGACATCACGAGGCCCCTCGTTTTCACCAGTTCTTCGCTCGGCGATTTCGAATACTTTACTTTCCGCAAGATCAAGAATGTCTGCACTGTCTCGGCCTTCAGGGTTGTAGCCTACTTCAGCAATTTCATGGGCTACACCGATTAGCTCCCGTGTTATAGCGCGTTCGCTGATAATTTGCGCATAAGAGACGACATTTGCAGAACTCGGGGTATTTTTTGCTAACTCGCCGAGATAAGCAAAACCACCCGCATCTTCGAGTTCATCGTGCTTCTCAAGCTCTTCGGATACGGTAATAAGATCTATCGGCTGACTGCTATTGAGCAATCGCGTGATAGCACGGAAGATTATTTGATGTGAACGATTATAAAAGTCGTTATCGGTAACGAGTTCCGCGACCTTATCCCAACTTTCAGGGTCGATAAGCATGCTGCCTAAAACAGACTGCTCGGCCTCAATGCTATGAGGGGGAACCTTCAATTTATCAACATTTTTATCGTTGTTAGACGCAGACGCCACAAGTAAAGCCTATTCTGATGCACAAAAACCAGTTGGATATTATGCGCTTTTAACGCACATGTCACAACAAAGGAAGCAGGTCTTTTATTACGAGAGCCTAAAAAGACCGCTTAGGCTATAGCGCTTTTTCTAGCTTCAAAAACGTACCATCTACCAAGGTGTAAGTATTGATATTTTCCTGAAAAATCAGTGTCGACCCAATGATTGCCTCGCTATCTGAACAATCCAAATTAACTTGGGTGATCTTGTCATCACTAAAGTCTAATGAAGAAGGTGATGTCCCAAAAGTAGCGTGAAAGTCACTTCCACTCATCTCTTCAGATGTATACACAGGCGACTCGCAAAAGGCTTGGTCAAGTTTCGCCTTCTCTTTTTCATAGGTTACAGAGCGCCCGAGAAACTGCTCTGATTCAGCTGTTGAGTGAGCAGTTATGCCCACATTATAAGCCTTAGTAACAACCCAAGTCCCTTCATAATAAGCGGGCTCTTGAACAGCACAACCTAAGGTTAGCGCACATATCCCAAACGCACCAATAACTAGGCTATGAAACCGCCAAAACCTTTTGACGTGTCCAATAATACTCAATTGACTCTCCACATATAAAATTCATTAAAAATAAGTAGTGTAACGTAGAAGCCCTATATAAAATTCACTTGAAGTCACTTGACTATAGAGCCTTAAACCTTTTTTATGGTTCTCACTAAACGCCCAAATACCAACATTCAGCGACCAAAGAAAAAAGCTGCGTTTACTCGCAGCTTTTCAACAATCACTTCATTGATGATTAATAAATGTGGACTAAATTCATTTTTTCAACCTAAAGTTTCAATTGGGTTGCCTATAGCTTATTCAGTTTTGGTCTATTTCAACCCGACCGTGTACCGTAGAGATATCTACATTTGCAGCGCCACCGTTGTGGATAAAGCGTAGCCAGCTACCCGGGCCATACTTCGGTTTTTGGGCTTTTTCATCGCTAATATTATTCACAATATTTCCACCTGCGTGTGTCTCAATATCAAACTGGGCTGACACATCATCTTGGAAAACAAATTCCATCGCACCACCAACCGAATTGGCTTTAATACTGCCATTCGAATTCAGCCCCAATTTAGCGAAAGTACGGCCGTTAACGGTATTTATCTGCAGGCTATCAATATTTTGCAACGATAGATCAATACGTCCATTCACAGTTTCAACAGATAAGTCAGGGCTGCTCGATGCTATATCAAGCTTTCCATTTACCGCTGTAAAACTCACAGGCGTGGTACCTTCGTGCGTTGCTTCTATATCGCCGTTAACCGTGCCGGCTTCTAAACGGCCTCTGACGTTCTTTAATAAGATATCGCCATTCACAGATTCAACCTCTACGCGCTCACCAATGTTTTCCAGCGTGACATTGCCGTTAACAACTTCTACATCTACCGCTTTTGTTATTCCTTTAGCTTTCACATCCGCGTTAACTGCGGTGTAATGAAGGTCGCTTGCCGATGGCACGTAAATTATCAGGTCGTCACCATCTCGACTCTTCTGATACCAACTCTTTGAGTGGTGCTCTACCTCCACGTGAATAACAATAACATCGCCGCGCTTTTCGAAAATAAATTCTTCGGTTTGATCACCAAGCTCTCCTGTTACCCGTACCTGAGCTTTATCCCACACTCGGATGTCAGCCTTTCCATCGATATGTTCAATATCAACTTTAGGAGAGGATGAGGTATCAATGGTTTTATCAACTTTTTCACCCGCAAAGGCGGCAGTAGCAATGCTTAATAATGTCGTAGTTAGCACAGCTTTAACCCTGTTCGATGTGCTGAACGTGTGCGTTAACTTATCCGATATTGTGTTTTTCATATTTTTAGTCATTTTAAAGCCCTTATTAAATTTGCTGCCACTTGGGCGCGTGCACTCGCTCAATTAAGGCAATTTGCTGTTGATATACATGATGCAGCATCTTTATTAATGCTGAGTTGTCTGGATCGTCTTTTAACGCCGCTTTAATAACATCCGCGGCATCATCTAATTCTTTCAGCTGCTCCTGCCAGTCTTGGGTTAGCGCAGGTGTACTTTCATAACTTGCTAGCAGGCTGTTAACTTGCTGCTGCTGTTGGCTGCTCATTGCGTCAATTAACGCGTATCCACTGCTTCGACTTTCATCGCTTTTGAACGCAAAGGGAGCAGCAAACCACAAGACAGTGACCAAACAAACACTGGCAGCTATAGCCATCCATTGTCTTGAAGTTACCGTAGAACGTGAGCTCTCTTCATTTGAAGCATCGCTCTGTTGAGACGCTATGCCTAGCTCAATTCCACGCCATAGATCCCGTTCTGGATGTTTCTCCTTCGATAACCCAGACACATGCTGAGCAAGCTTGTCATCAAAATCACTCATCATCGACTCCCATAAAATCTTTCAATAATTGCTTAGCACGGAAAAATTGCGCTTTGCTTGAGCCCACTGCCATATTCAACATGTTGGCAATGTCTTCGTGTCGGTATCCTTCAAGTGCGTGAAGTACAAAAACCATTCTGGCACGCTCTGGTAGGCGAATAATCAATGCTTCCAAATCCACATCGGTGCTGTTCTCTTGCGCTGGCATTTCGTTAATGCCGCTATTTTCCAAGTTAAACATGCGCTGCACCCAGCCTTTCTGTTTGCGCATGTAGGAAATGGTAATGTTTGCCGTTACACTATGTAGCCACGTAGAAAACTGGCTTTGCCCATCGAAATTATCAAGCTTTTTCCACAGCTGAATAAAGACTTCCTGAGACGCATCCTCTGCCATGCCTTTTTCACCAGTAAGCCGATAACACAGTGCGTAGACTCTGCCAATATGTTCGTCGTAAAGAGACCTAAACGCCTGTTTGTCGCCCTCTTTCGCTTTAGATATAAGCTCGTGTTCGCCTTTGTTACCAAACACCACATTGGCGTGTACAACACGTTGTTGTGTGTGCTCCATTATTTTCTCTTTGTTATTTGTGATGCTGATTAGCATTATTAGTGTTATAAGGTTAGTCGTACCCTATAGTAGAAAGGTTTAAATACACAAAAATAATTTTTTGGAGTTGCCATGTCTGCCACCTTTACTGTTAATGCTTTGTTTGCTGGAAAACCTCAACCGCTTGGTCCTCGTGGGGCACCAAGTAGTATTGTTAAAGCCTCCGTCGATGCGTTAACCGTGCACATGGACAGAACCGATGAAGACGAACAAGCCAACAAACGTCTTCACGGTGGGCCAGAAAAAGTGCTTCATCAATTCAATCCGACCAACTATCTAACATTAAGAAAACACTTTCCTGAAGGCGAATTCTCGCTAGGCAGTATTGGCGAAAACATCAGTGTTGAAGGCATGGACGATGCCACCGTTTATATCGGAGACATTTGGAAGTTCGGCGAGGTAGAGTTGCAAGTAAGTGCACCGCGTGCGCCTTGCAATAAAATTTCTCACCGCTTTGGCATCCCCAACTTAGATAGATTTGTTGGAGAGCGAGGCATTACTGGCTGGTACTACCGAGTTATTAAAATCGGCACCATTAACGTTGGCGACGAAGTGACACTACTGCATCGTGAAGACGATACAGTCAATGTTCACACCCTAATGCAGTGCGCACACACGAAAGCCGACAAAGCATTGGCTGAAAAGCTAGCTAAGCTGGAACCGCTTGATGATGAGTGGCGCGGAAAATGCCAAAAGATTGCTGGTAAGATTGCGAATAAATAGGCCATTTATCCGTAGCTTAAATTAAAAAGACGCCTGTTCACCTTCATTCAAAATAACCCAAGGCATAGCGGGTTCTAGTTGCTTTTTCATTTTCATCAGTCGAAATAGCGCAGAATGTGAGGTTTTGTCACCCATCATCCAGCTCGCATTTCCATAGCCCCAGGGCACTACGGCTTTACAGCCTAGGTCTTGGGCCGCAACGATGGCATCTTCTGGCGTTGTATGTACCTTGCGATACCATTTAGGTGAGGTTTCGCTGAAATAAGACGCTATGGGTAACAGGCAAACATCAATATCACCAAAGCGAGCTTTAATATCTTTGAAGTGAGGTGAGTACCCTGTATCCCCCGCAAAAAATAAGGTGTTACCTTCATGTTCAAAGACCCAGCCGCCCCATAATGTTGCATTGTCGTCCTCATATAAATACGGCACCCAAATTCGGTTACTGAAGTGATGAGCTGGCACGAAGTGAACAGAGGTTTTGCCTACGTTTTTGCTGGTGTACCACGCCATTTCATTAACCGTATAGCCTCTATTAGGAAAATGCGCTGCGAAACCTAACGGAACAAGATATTCTGGCTTTGTCCCTAATTCGGCAATATCGGCCTTATTAAAATGATCGTAATGAATATGGGAATAGACCACTGCATCGGTTTGTGTGAGTTTGTCTTCATCTACCTTAGCGGGTTCTTTGCGGCTGAACCCCTCCGCCAATCGAAACGCCCAGTTAACGGGCCAATCAAACTGCCCAAACACGGGGTCGATAAGTATTTGCTCGCCACCTGCGGTATTGAGTAAAAAGCTTGCGTGCCCTAACCAGGTAACGGTAAAGCCGGTGTTTAAGTTCACTGGCGGGTTGTTGCCAACAAACTGACAATTTTGCATGTCACTTTCACATTCGATATCTGCAGACGCTGGGTAGCAATCATCAGTACAGGTGACGGGGTAAGTCTTAAAACGGCCGTAAATATTGCTAAATCTATCCTCGAAGCCCGGTGTATCTGAGTACTTAATTACCGCTTCGTCACTATCAACCTGAGTAACCTTATTCGGCATTGCGCACCCTGTCACATTAATTGAAATTAAAACAGTGGCTGCAACAGTCGCTAAAAACGTCCTCTGCTTTGTTAGCTTATCTAAACAGCTCATCATTTTTAGTATTCCGTCCTTGTAATTCAACTCTTGCAGATAAAGGCTTAAATCTGTCGCTATATCTATATTCCATTAACTCCCTTATAAGAAAGCCGCTTTTGAAAAGCTTGCGCTAGAACACAGCATCACGATAGCCACCATTGTAAGACAAGAAAACAATCGCTTAACAGTAAATTTGTAACAAGATAAAAAGTTGAATAGAGCAAAACCGAGAAGTTGCAAATGATAATTATTATTATTAATATAAAATAAAATTTATTTCTTAAGCCGTTATGTGTAAAACCCGAATACTCATTATTGAAGATGACGCGACGTTAAGTGAACAAATTACTCAGCTACTGCAGGCTCGAGGATTTGACACTCGCCATGAAAACGATGGTCATGCCGGATTGCACGCTGCGCTCGAGGAAAACTTTGATCTTGTGTTACTCGACATTCGCCTTCCGTCGTTAAATGGTCTCTCATTGCTGCATCAACTCAGGCAAATTAAACAAACACCTGTAATGATGATTACAGCATCTGGTGCCGAGCAAGAGCGAATTGAAGGCTACCGCAAAGGCGCAGATGACTACTTACCTAAGCCCTTCAATTTTACAGAAATGATGCTTCGCATCGACGCAATACTAAGGCGTAGCAAAGCGATGAATAGTTCGGGTACGCAAAAGTCAGAAATATTAGTTGATGTGCTTTACCTAAATCGCATTCAACAAGTAACTAAATATCACGCTAAAGTGCTCGAATTCACCCCCATACAATTTAAGCTTCTTTGGATGCTTGTAGAAAACAAGGGCGAAACCTTGAGCAAAGCATTTCTTTACCACAGTGTGCTCAATAAACCCTTTTCTCGATATGACCGAAGCCTAGATATGCACCTTTCTAGAGTACGCAAAAAGTTAGTTGAAACGGGTATGCCCCCTGAGCGCCTTGCCACGGTTCATGGTCAAGGATATCGCTTCTCGTGAAAAATAAATTGCTTTGGCGGCTATGTGCATTCATCGCTGTTGGCACTGTTTTGCTATTTTGGGCCATTGCTTGGCTTACTAATCACACCGAAACTAGCATGAGCTTTTTAGATAAGACTCATCAAGAAACCCTTTACGCCTACGGGAAGGAAGCCGAAAAAATCTATCTGGAAAAGGGAGAAGAAGGGTTAGCCGTTTTCTTAAAAGAGATAAGAGCGAAAGAGAACACCTGGCTTGCTGTGCTTAACTCTGAAATGACAACATTCGCAGATACCAAGATGTTAGATGAGTTTGCTGATAGGTTTCAAATTGGGCGGAGCCCTGAATGGAAAATACATTTGTATTTCTCTGAAAACCCTGTAATGGAAGTGCCTTTTGTAGACAACAACACGCACTTTTTGATTCAGCTTCCACAGCGGATGCGCCCAGGCTCGTTATTACTCGCCACCCGTCTATCATTACAAATTGCATTACCTTTAGTCATACTAAGTCTATTGAGTTTTATGCTTTATCGACATGTTATGACACCGCTTAAGCAGCTAGAAAGGGCAACAAAAGACTTTGCTAACGGTAACTTAGAAGCCCGTGCAATGGCTACGATGCCCGAGCGAAATGATGAACTGACTACACTTGCTCAAACCTTCGATAAAATGGCGCAAAGAACGAGCAGTCTCATTTATAACCAAAGAAGTTTGCTTGCAGACCTTTCTCACGAGCTTCGCACGCCTCTTGCCCGCATTGATATGGCGATAGACTTTGTAGAGCAAGACATTAATCGTGAACAAGCCCTTTCACGCCTGCGCTATGAAGCAAGTACGATGAGAGAGCTTGTTGAAGATACCCTAACCTTTGCCTGGCTAAATACAGAATCGCCTCAATTAAATAGCGATGATTTTGACCTTGTAGAGCTTATCAACGTTATTTGTGAAGATGCCCGCTTTGAATACCCAGATAGAACCTTATGTGTGAGCACGCCGGAATGTGCGAGTATAGAAAAAAGCAGTCAGCTTGCTTTGGGGCAGGCATTAGAGAATATTATTCGTAATGCTTTGCGTCATACCCCTGAGCAAAGCAAAGTGAGTTTAACGCTGACCAGCGATAACAATAACTATGTTATCACGGTTAAAGACGAAGGCACCGGCGTCCCTGAATCAATGCTAGACGCCATATTCGAACCTTTTTTCAGGGTAGACAAGGCACGGGCAGCCAAAAACTACGTCCATGCCGCAAAGCGCTCTGGCTTTGGTCTTGGGCTTGCACTGGCGAAACGCCAAATTGCCGCGGTCGGCGGCGACATATCAGCATGCAATCGCGCAAGTAAAGGCGATGAGCAGATCAATAACGCTTATCTAAATAAAGATGCAAGCGCAACAAAGCAGACAGGACTGATGGTCACCATCACCCTGCCTAAGTTTTCTGATGCGGCTTTCGCAAATTGAGAAGCCTTTTCACACCAAGCAGTGTGCCGGTATAAACTAAGATACAGCAAAGCAAGCTAACCAATCCTGCTATAGTCTGGCCTACAAAGCCAAAGTATTCTCCGGTATGTAGAAACCGAGAAGTACCCCAAGCCTGACTCCCTTTGGGCCAATCGGTTTTGTACAGTGTCCTAGCGATGTCACCTGTTCCCGTGTCGAAATACAGAGAATATGCTAGCTCTTGACGGTGCCCGATACTCTTATCAATATAAAATCGTGCAACGCCCTCACTTTTACCAATTTCCATCCACATGGAGTACCAATCCTGATAGCCATGCTCATTGGCATGTTGCCGCGCTTTATTAAATAACGTGTGGTAACTGACAACGTCGGCGTCTAGCGTTTCGGGCATTGCCTTCTTTTCACGAGCAGGTACTTGTTCACCATACATGCCATACAGTGCCTTGTTAGCCCATTCAAAATAAAACAGCGTAGCCGTCGTTCCAATCACAAGTAAAAAAGGCACTGACCACATACCAAAAACAAAATGCCAATGTCGGCGTCGATGTTGTTTGTTTGTGTATTTTTGCCGCAACCACATTTGCTGCATTAAGGACTTTTTCGATATGTGTTTCGGCAACCAGATGATGACACCCGATAACAGCAAAAAAATAAAAATAAGATTGCTATATGCCGTTATGGTTTTGCCAATTAATTTGTAATCGCCTTCCATTAAGAGGTATCGATGGAGGTCAGTGATGAAGTGAAATACTTCTTCAACAATCCCTTCTCCCTCTCTTAATATGTCTCCGGTATAGGGGTGAATAAGATAACTATGCTCACCCGCCCACGCCGGAATGGCTGCTCCTTCTCTATTTACCCATCGAACGAAGATATGCGCTTCGTTAGGATGCTTTTTGCGAAGTAGTGATACAACTTGGTCGGTCGAGATCACCGACTTTTCAATATCAATGGTTTGCGCATAAGCCATTTCACTTAGCTCTTTAAACTGGCGCTCATAAGTTAGCAATACCCCAGTAAAAGCCATGATAAAAACGACAACGCTGGCCAATAAGCCAGCAAATAGGTGGGTCCAAAAGACCCACCTTTTAAACGTGGAAAAGTTCATCTAAAGGCGTTACTTAGAAATCGTAAGTCACTGACAAACGAATATCACGCCCCGCCTCTTGAGGGCCAACAACGCTAGGGAACACTTCGCTGTAATCACCCACACTTGAATGGTCGATATAGGCTTCATCAAACAGGTTAGTAACAGCAAGGTTGAGACTAAGGTCATTTGTTACTTCCCATTCGCCATAAATATCCACTAGGGTGTAGTCTGCTTTGTTAAGTGAATAAAGCGAATCAGTCCAGCCATTTTCTAGGGCCTGATGAAGGGTATCTATATTGATATCATCAACCATAGTAATGTTGAAGCCAATGCTGATGTCAGCCGTAACAGTATAATCTGCACCAAGCACCCAGGTATCGCCGCGGCTATTACCTAAGCCCACAAACTCGTACCCGTTAATATCGATGCTGTTATACGGTACGCTGTACAGGCCTTCACGAGGCATCAGCTCAACGTCTACGCTTGAAAACCCAAAGTACAGGTCAACAGAGTCCCAGCGATACGCAAGGTTAAACTCTACGCCAGATGATTCTAGGTCGCCGATATTATTAAATACCGAGTTACCTTGATAACCGCTAAATAGCACATCGTCAATGGTAGACTCATAAGCGCTAAGACGCGCGTTTAGATTATTGGCGCTGTATTCAATTGACGCTTCGATATTGGTAACAGTTTCAGGCACCACGTCGCTAGCAACAACAGGAACGTCTTTGCCATCGTATAAGTACTCATCTAGGGTGAAGCCATCACCAATTTGCTTGCCGCGCGCCGCTTCTGCGTAGCCAAGACCAAGGGTCCAAGCTTCGGTAAGCTGATACTCAAGACCTACGTTAAAGCTGAGCTCATCATCGTCTAGCCCAGATGGCTCATCGGTAACTGGTGTGCCGTAATAGTCATCAATAAGAATTTCTTGCTGGAAGTCAAAATCGTCATAACGAACGCCATAACTTAACAACAACTCTGGCGTAATGTTGCTATGAGCCTGAGCATAGATACCTAAGACACTACCTTCTTCTGCATTTTGAACAGGGCCCATTCCAGGGCCGCTCTCAACTTCGTCTTTGCGATAATCGATACCATAGGTAAATACATGGTTAGTAACGTCGCTCGTATTTCTAATATCAAACCCATAGGTATCGATATCAGATAAGAAGTCAAAGCGACCGCCACGGAATGACGATGAAGTTTGATATGCTGTGGCTTCTAAAAACACCATCGCACTATGGTCAAAACGATAGTTCGCAACATAGGTATCACGCTCTGCTTCACTAGGATAAAGCGGGGCACCTTCTAGTACTACCCAGTTAGGTCTTGCCGAAAACTCACCCTCTTCATCGCGCTGCTCTGCACTTATTGAAAGGTATTGATTATCCGCAATGTAGCCACTGGCTTTAAGGAACATGAGATCTTGATCTGCGGCAGTACCTAGTACTTCATTGCCGTCACCGTCTTCAAAGTTATCTCTATCTACCGTGCTGTAATAACCTAGTAAGCCCCAAGTGTCGCTTAGCTTTCCATAAAGGCTACCACTATATCGGGTACCATCGTTTGAGAAATAACTCGCTTTTACTCGACCACCAAATTGTTCGTCTTCTTTTAATAAATCCTGTGCATCTTTGGTCTTGAAGCGAATTGAACCGCCGATAGCACCTGGGCCGCTGGTTGCTTCACCGGCACCAGCCTGCACATCAATTTGCTTTAAAAGATCAGGGTCTAAAGTAACGCGACCAATGTGGTGAAACAGCGTTGAGGTTTGCTGCGCGCCATCTACGGTTACATTCAAGTACGCGTCTTCTAGCCCGCGAATAAAGATTTTTTGTGCTACACCCACTGAACCGCCAACGCTGACCGACGGCGACTCTCTAAAAATATCCGCTAAGTCATTTGCCTGAAACTGGTCAATATCTTCCGCAGTAATGCTTAAGTTAGTTGCTGCGCCTACCACAGCAACTCGCTCTATAGACTTGGCTTCTTCGTTTTGGTTTTCTAAGGATTGCGCGAATATTACTGGGCTGGATAGCGTGCACACTGCACCAGCTAAGACTAACTTTTTCAAGGGTAACTCCATTTGACAATCAACAATTACAAATAAGAAACATTCTCATTAAGTTTTACCTAAATGGATAGCACTTTTACAATTGTTACACTTCCTCAATTTTTCGCCGTCAAAGACTCACGCTCATCGTTGTAGCGCACTTTCTGGCCCGCACGTAAACGCTCTGCCCCCCTCACAACAACAGAACGCTTCGGGTTCACATCACCAAACACTTCAATTCTATCGCCCATGCCCACTCCTGTTGTCACCTTTACTTGCTCAGCTTCGTTATTTTCATTTAGCTGATAAATAAAAGTACCTGATTTTCTTAGTACCAAAGCGTCGCGGGGTATGGTGACACCATCATGAGTATCGCTGCTAGGTAAGGCCACGCGCACTGCACTGCCTATAGGAAAGTCACCGGGGTTGATGGCAATTCGTAGCTCCATCATGCGCGATGTACTGTTGCCTACCGGTACAATGGCACGAATAGATTCTTCTACTTGGTTCACGTTATTGTGAACACTTACGCTCATGCCGTTAGCAATATAGGGTAATACGTTAAGGGGGGCGCGCACCTGAACTTCAACGCTATCAGGGTTTACCACGCGAAGCAGGGTTTGCCCTACCCCAGTGTATTCGCCCGGCGACTGCAGCCTTTCAACCACCAAAGCCGTAAAGGGAGCACGAATACTGCTTTGTGCTATCTGATACTCGGTGAATTCTAAATCCAATTTGGCTTGCGCTAACTCCTGCTTAGCATTCTCTAAGTCAGCTTCCACTTCCTCTAACTCACCTCTGGACGTGTTTTGACTGGCCTGAAGGTTTTTGTACCTCGCGAGACGTTTAGTAAACAGTTCAACCTGCGACTGCCATCTGGCAATATTTGAGGCATTTTGATTGCGGGTAATGCTTAAGCGAGTATCGTCGACTTTAACTAAAGGCTCCCCTGCTTCAACCACATCACCTACATCTGCCATCCAAGTGATGCGACCGTCTACCTCAGAGGCAAGGTTTGCATCGATAACGCTTAGTACCGTTCCAGGAACCCAGGTTAGTTGTGAAATCGCTTGCTCTCTGGCTTCATCTATTTGTACCAGCACCGGCGGTGGTTGATTGCTATCCTGTGCTTGTGCGCTCAACGATACACTGCTTGCAAATAAGGTAAACAAACTAAGGGCGAGAGTAGAAGTCATAGCTTTCATGGTTGTCTTTTCCTTAAACATGATCGTTGTATTTGTTTTGTTTTACGGTGGATGAGGTAGTCGGCGAAGCGCCAGTGCTCTCTATGCGCTCGGCCAGGGGTTTGAGTATATTTACAGATGACGTTGAAGCCGTCATGCGCAGCAAGGTAGGCAGTAATAGCAAGGTGAATATGGTACTCACCGTCATTCCTCCCACAATAACAGCCGCAAGACCTCGGTAAATAACGCTGCCTGCACCCGGTAGTAACAGCAGGGGCAGCATGCCAAAGATTGAAGTCAGCGTGCTCATAAAGATAGGCCGTAAACGTAGTTTGATGGCTTGCTCTACCGCGTCATCACGGGTCAGCCCTTCTTGCTCTCCTATACGAGTCTGATGCACGAGTAAAATGGCATTGTTCACCACAAGCCCTAGCAAAATAATGAAGCCAATCATGGTTAACAGGTCCATGGGCTGGAAGGTAAAGATGTTCATGATACGAATAGCAATCACCCCGCCCACCGTGGCTAGCGGAATAGAAAGTACTACCAGCACGCTGTCTTTTAACGATTTAAACAACCCCGCCATTAACAGCAATAGCAACACCATGGCAAAAAGAAAGTTATCAGCCATCGAGGCAATAGCGCCTTTTAGGCTATCCGCGCTACCACCATAATTAATAGCGCCATCGGTAGGCATCATGGCCATAATGGCGGGCTCAACCTCAGAGGTAATCACTTTCATGGCTTCTTCTAAACTCATCCCCTCTGGCGGATTTACGTTTAGCGTAAGGGTTCTTCGACCATCAATGCGCTGAATACGGCTTGGTCCTACGGCTCTTTCAATACCTACCAGTTCGCCTAATTGCACCACCTCGCCTGACGGCGTCATGACTGGCGTGCTATTTAAGTCTTCGGGTGTAAACCAAGGTGCTGAGCGGAAGATAATATTCATGCGTTTGGTGCCATCGAAATACTCCCCCACATACATACCATCACCCATGGCACGTACCAGGTTCCCCATACTGCCCCGATTTAACCCGACTTCCATCATTCGGCTGTCATTAGGGTAAAAGCGAAGCTCTGGTTCGGCTTGCTCTAGAGGAGGATTCGAACGCGCATTAGCGTTAGGGAAAACTTCTCTCAATTTATCTAAACCTGCTTGCGCAGCGATGCCGAGCATGGCTTGGTCGGTACCTTGAAGATGAATGTCGATTGACCGACCGTTTCCAAAGCCGCCGAACAAATTGCCTTGTTGTGAAAAGGTTTGTGTATCGGGCAAATCCTCTAAAATTTCATCGCGAACAATGGCTTCTAACACTTTGACCTTAGACTGATCTTTAGCGCGCACACCCAAATTTCCGCCATTTGGCCACGTAATAATGTAGTAGTTTTTCAGCGCTGGCTGCTTTTCTCCGTCCATATAAGGCTGCAGTCGCTCAACGATAATTGGCATCACTTCTTCACTAATAAAGTTTTCACTGGCACCCGCAGGCAAACTCAAGAAGGCGTCAACGGCATCGCGTTTTACGGGCGGCAAATAATCCATGGAAGGCATAAGCAAAACACTACCTGTAATAGGCACGCCCATGAGTGTTATGACTAATACAAGGCGGCGAAGCGGCGTACTTGATAGCGACATAATAGCGCGGGTTATCTTCGCCCATACCCGCTGTAAGCTATCAGCTGGCATGTTGCCATTGAGGTATCTAGCGGCAACGACAGGCAATACCGTTACCGCAACCACTAGCGACATACACACTGCAATGGCAATGGTAAGAGCGAGGTCAGCAAACAATTGCCCTTCAACATCTTCCAAAAACATGACGGGAATAAAAATAGCGACGGTGGTAGCCGTTGACGCCATGAGGGCACCAAACACTTCTTTCGTTCCTCGATGGGCACAATCCTCCATGTGCGTTTGTGAATTTGGGTCTTTATTATCGATTTCGGCTTCGGCGCTCTTGCGTGTTCTTACAATATTTTCCAGCACGACGATAGCGGCATCTAGCACCATACCTACCGCGAAGGCGAGTCCTGCCAGTGAAATGATATTGAGCGAACGACCGGTAAGTTGAAGCACCACAAAAGTGCTAAGTAGTGAGATAGGAATGGCCAATGCCACAATGAGCGTAGCCCGCAGCTGGCGCATAAAGAGCCAAAGCACGGCAATGGCAAGCAGCACGCCTATAAATAAATTGCTGGTAACTAGCTGCACCGCTCTATAGATAAACACTGAGGCATCAAAGCTTTGCGCCATTACTAACTGTTCAGGGGCCAAGTCCTGTTCGTTTATTTGTGCAACTTTTGCTTTTACGGCTTCTAAGGTAGCTAAAACATTGGCGTTGTTTTGTCTGTCTACGCGAATAGATATAGCCGGATTGCCGTTTTGCACACTGTAGTTTGCACCGTCAGCGCGGGTGATTTTAATTTCGGCAATGTCATTTAGAGTGATAGGGCTGCCGCCTCGCCATTCAAGGATCATTTCACCCATTTGCGTAGGCTCGTAGCGACCTTCGAAACGCAGGGTATAGCGTCTTCTGCCCACATCGACAAAGCCGCCTGAAATATCATTCGCACGCCCCAACTCGTTGGCAACTGCCGTTAGGTCAATGCCTAACTGCGCCGCTTTAAACGGGTCGAAAACAATTTGAAACTCCTCAACGCCGCCAACCCCGCTTTCCATACGCGCCCTTGCAACGCCCGGGATAGATTCAAGCTGAGGTTTAATGACATCGGTAAAAAAGGTTACATAGGTATTAATTTCGTTTGGATTGCCCGGAAGGCGCTGAAGAAAAAAGTAGGTCAAAGCGGGGGCGTCTCCCCCACTTCCAGCAAGCATTATGTTAGGGGACAAGGCATCGCGAGGTAGTGGCGGTACGCGATTCATGCGGCTAATCACTTCAATGAGCGTTTTCTGCATGTCCGTATCTAAACCAAACTCTAGATTAATCCACGCATTACCTTGGTTTGCCCATGCATTCATCGACTCAAGGCCAGGGATGCCTTGCAGCACTTCCTCTTGAGGTTCAATGATCTCCGACTCAATTTCTTGGGGCGACGCAGCGCGCCACGAGGTCTGGATGTTAATATTCGGTCTTTCAATGTCAGGAAACAGCTGTACCGGTAAATTAAACAGGCTATATAGACCTAAAAATACCAGCAGTGTTATTCCTATACCTACCCCAGTCGCGTTTTTTATTGCTTGCTTAGTGATGTCCATAATATGGCACTTATGCTTTTTATTGTTTGGTTTACTATAGGTCGCGGGAATGACAGAAAAAGTTTAAAGCCATGACACTAAGAATTTCAGCGATTATTAACATTTTGTTTAAATACCGTTTAAAAAACGTTATTTATCGCAGATGAGTAGACCTCAAAAATACGCCATTTGTCGGCCCTGGACATATTTACTTACACCCATCGTTAATTAGGCGTCGCGACGTCAAGTGAGGGTACGGATATTTTAAACTCGCCCTTCGGGAAGGTCTGGCAAGCTTCACTCTGGGAATTTAAAAAGCAACGGCCATTCCTGCATTCCCACGCTTTGCTAGGAAACTTACCAGGGCCTTCTGGGTGGGCAATCATCTATGCGGATTGGTATTGTTCTTAAATATCGGACAAAAATTTAGAGCAAAAAAAAGCCGCTCTAGGAGCGGCTTTTTTCAAATACGTCAGCGATTACGCTTCAGCAATGATGATCACTTTGATTGAAGTGATAACGTCAGAGTGAAGTTGTAAGTCGATGTCATACTCACCAGTCTCACGAAGAGTACCAGTAGGTAGTTTAACTTCTGCTTTTTGTACTTCAACGCCAGCTGCAGTGATTGCATCAGCGATGTCACGAGTACCAACAGAACCAAACAGTTTACCTTCGTCACCAGCAGGAGCTGCGATTGTAACTTCAGCAAGCTCAGCAATTTTCTCACCGCGTGCGTTAGCAGCAGCTAGTTGCTCAGCAATTTTCGCTTCAAGTTCAGCACGACGTGCTTCGAACTTTTCAACGTTGTCTTTAGTTGCAGGAACCGCTTTACCCTGTGGGAAAAGGAAGTTACGAGCGTAACCAGACTTAACAGTCACTTGGTCGCCCAGGCCGCCAAGGTTGGCGATTTTATCTAGTAGGATGATATTCATCTTAGCTAACCCTTATATTCGCCAAATTACTTGTGTGAATCAGTGTACGGAAGCAACGCAAGGAAACGTGCGCGCTTGATCGCAGAAGACAGCTGACGCTGATATTTTGCGCTTGTACCAGTAATACGGCTAGGGACAATTTTACCGCTCTCAGTGATGTAGTTCTTAAGAGTAGCGATATCTTTGTAATCAATCTCAGTCACACCTTCTGCAGTGAAACGGCAGAACTTACGACGTCTGAAAAAACGAGCCATGGGTGATCTCCTTAAGCGTTGTCTTCAGTGGTTTCAGTTTTCTTTTCCGCGCGATCTTGGCGAGGAGCAGAATCGTCACGACGCTCACGACGAGGCTCTTCTTTCATCATTGGAGAAGGCTCAGTCACAGCAGTCTTAGTGCGCATAACCATATTACGTAGGATCACGTCGTTGAAACGGAAAGCATTTTCCAATTCATCAACAGCTTCTGCAGACGCTTCAGCATTGATTAGTACGTAGTGGGCTTTGTGCAGCTTTTCAATTGGGTAAGCCAGTTGACGACGGCCCCAATCTTCTAAACGATGAATCTGACCACCGTCTTGCTTTAGGATTGTGGTATAACGCTCGATCATACCAGGTACTTGTTCACTCTGATCAGGGTGAACCATAAATACGATTTCGTAATGACGCATTATAGCTCCTTACGGTTGTAGCCTCGACAGTACAGCCGACTGTATGGAGACAAGGAACGAATTGGGATGGCTGTAAGGGCGCGCATTATACGCAGTAGTTACTAATTGCACAAGCATTAATCACCTTTAGAACAATCATTTGCCCTTTCCCCAAACACTACGCTCAGACATTTAACCAAAATACTGTTTATTTATACAGTAAAATACTGTACAGTTTTTGTGTCTTTAATAAACAGGGGACCTACCATGGCCATTACCACACAGTATGTTGTTACGCACAAAGGGGTAGAAAAATTGGTAACTACCGACAAAAAAGAAGCCGATCAGTATGACAAAATGCTCGATGCAGCAGATAACCTTGCTGACTACATTCATGCGAAGGGCATTAAGCTAGACGATAGCGTAGTGGAAGAGCTCACCATCATGCTGTCTAAAAACAAAGATAAAATCAGTAAGATTTTCAAAGGCGCTACCGCAGAAAGCGTATTAGAAGATGAAAGCGCAGAAGTGGTAAAGCTACAAGCTAACGGCTGATAATTTAGGCGCACCTCTCTTTTGCGTCGTTATGATGAGCAATTAATAAGAGCAATTGCCGCTTTAGGCTGATGGCATCTGATAGCATAGCTATACGCAAAAATGTTATTTGATAACATTACCTCAACGCGGCAATGTATTTTCTCTGGTTTTTAACTAGGTGAACAGATGTGTCGCTTTTGCTAATGTGAACATAAGACGTAAATACAGGTCGGGCTTAGCGTGAATACCATTAATAAAAACAATAGCACTCACTCCCAGCGCAACGCAGTGTCAGAAGGGCGCAGCTCAGTGTCTGAAGAGCACAACGCAGTGAATAAAGGGCGCAACACAGCGATTGAAGTTAGCAATTTACAGTTTTCGTACACCAAAGAAAGTCCTCCCATCGTTGACATTAAAGCGTGGCAAGTTTCGCAAGGTGAACACGTTTTTCTTTCAGGGCCTTCGGGTAGCGGAAAGAGCACATTGCTCAATTTGCTGTGTGGAACGTTGGCACCCACCCAAGGTGACATAACTTTGTTATCGCAGCCATTCTCTTCCTTATCAAACCGCCAGCGAGACAAGTTTAGGGCGCGCAATATCGGCGTCGTCTTTCAACAATTTAATCTTATTCCCTACCTTTCTGTGGCACAGAATATTAATGCGGCGGTGTATTTTGCAAGTACAAACGTTAGCAAGGCAGCATCAGACGCAAAGCTTCGTCATTTACTCGACAAGCTACAACTCCCTTCACGGGTACTGCATGCTAAAGCCGATGCCTTGAGTATTGGCCAACAGCAGCGTGTAGCAATAGCCCGAGCACTCATTAATGACCCAGAGTTATTGATTGTCGATGAGCCAACTTCGGCGTTAGATAGCGACGCGCGAGATAGCTTTATGTCGCTGTTAAAAGATGTAGCAGGTGAGAGCACCATGATTTTCGTTAGTCATGATAAAGCCATGGAGAGCTACTTTGACCGTCATTGTAGTATGAGTGAATTGAGCCCAAGTACAAACCATGCAGTGTCTTCACTCGGTGGCATCGAGCAAGTACAGGAGCGTACATAATGCTAAGTACCATTGCTATTGAAAGTTTAAAGCGCAGAAAAGCCACGGCAATTCTCACGCTTCTAAGCATTACTATCAGCATAAGTTTACTTTTGTGCGTGGACATTATTCGAAGCCAAGTGAAAACCAGCTTTACGCGCACAGTGTCCGGCGTCGACCTTATTGTTGGTGCACCGAGCGGTCAGCTTAATCTACTATTGTCGTCAGTGTTTAATATAGGCACCCCCACTAAAGGTATTGAATATAAAAGTATTGCGGCGCTTCAATCTAACAAGCAGGTATCGTGGCTCATTCCACTATCTTTAGGTGATACTCACCGAGGTTTTAGGGTGGTAGGTACGACCAACAGCTTTTTCGACCACTTTAAATACGGGGACATGCAGTCACTACAGCTATCTGATGGAGCGACATTTACTCAGCCACTATCTACGGTAATTGGTGCTGATATAGCCGAATCATTGGGATATAAAGTAGGAGATAAAATTATTATTTCTCACGGCTTAGGCAGTGTTTCATTCAATAATCATGACGATCACCCTTTTACTATTTCCGGAATCTTAGATAAAACAGGCACCCCCGTGGATAAGGCTGTTTATGTCACTTTGCAGGGCCTTGAAGAGGCCCACACAGGGCCCAAGCATTCACCCACCTCAATGTTAGGCCGTAAATCTGCTGACAAGGTGAGCGAGCATGAGCACGAGCATGAGCATGAGCATGAGCATGAGCATGAGCATGAGCATGAGCATGACAAGCATACCGATGAACATGCTGCTTACAATAGCGAAGCGTTTACGCCTGAGTCTGTATCTGTGGTGATGCTGGGGCTTAAACATCGGGTAACTGCGCTGCAGTTGCAGTATCAAATTAATCAAAGTAAAAAAGAGCCGTTAATGGCTATTCTGCCGGGTATGGCACTCGCTGAGCTTTGGCAAATTATGGGAAATGTAGAGTCGCTATTGCTTGGTCTTTCCGGTCTTATCGTCATTTGCGCGCTAATTGGGTTAGCGACTATGCTACTTGCAACTATGCGTGAACGTTATCAAGAAATCGCTGTTTTACGCACTATTGGCGCCGGACCATTTACTCTACTACTGCTAATTCAAATTGAAGCTATGCTGCTTACTATGTTGAGTGCCGTACTAAGCTTAGGCTTGGTGGCTGGGCTTATGAGCGTACTAAAGCCTTGGTTAAGCAGCACTTATGGACTGTTTTTGAGTAGTCCACTGTTTGGGCAAAGCAGCGTTATTATCATTTTGCTTATATTAGGGTGCACCTACTTAGTTTCTCTTTTCCCAGCCGTTGCTGCCTATAAACGCGGCTTACATGCTGGACTGAATACAAACTAGACAAAACCAACGCGTAGGAGAGTGTTACTCTCCTACCCGCTTGTCTGTACTGAAGCGCAAAATAAGCTCATGAACTTGATTTACCGTAGCGCGTAAATCGTGGCTCGCTGCTAGCGATGCCTCAGATGAACGCTGGGTTTCAGACGCGCCGTCAGCGACTTCTACTAACTGCTGGTTAATATGCTCTGCCACCGTGCTTTGTTCTTCTACCGCTGAAGACATCTCTACCGTGGCATCCGCGATACCTTTCACTGCATTGTTAATTTCAAACAATGCACCTCGGGTTTCTTCTACTATAGCGCTGCCGTGCTCTGCTGAAGCTAGCCCTTCCGTCGATACCCTAACAGCGCGGTCAGAACGCTCAGCCAATTCTGTAATAATGTTGTGGATTTTGTCGGTCGATTCGCGAGTTTTCGAAGCTAAGGTACGAACTTCATCAGCAACAACCGCAAAACCTCTTCCTTGTTCGCCAGCCCTTGCAGCTTCAATCGCAGCGTTAAGCGCCAACAGGTTAGTTTGCTCTGCGATGGTGGATATAATGTTGGCCGCTTCACCTATATCGCTGGTTGACTGAGCGAGTTCAGTTACTGTTGTCGAAATTGACTCAACAGCTTCGCGTAAAGCAACAATGGCCTGCATGGCTTCTTCTGCTTTTTGGTTACCTGTTTCTACGTTGGCCGCTGCTATTTTTGCACTTTTGGCATTACCTTCAACCCGCTCAGCAACTTCTTGGATAGCTTGGCTCATTTGTGTAACCGCGGAGGCTATTTGCTGAGTAGCTTGGTTTTGCTGAACAACCGCGGCACTGGTGCTTTCCGCTTGTTGATGCGTGGTGTTAGCTATCGATTCGAGCCCCGCTGATGCATCTTTAATTCGGGTTAACGCCGTGCGATTTCTGGCAAGTTCGCACCCCAGTGCAAGTTTGGCTTGGCTTATGTGAGGGGGGTCTGGGAAGTAGGTTTGTGCCACCGTTTCATTAGCGTAGCTTTCTGGGCTAAGAGAAAGCAGCGCGCCCCAGTCTTTTCTTGTCTTGGCTTCTTGAGCAATCATTAAAACTATAGCTCCAAGCAGCGCAATGCCTGCCGCTGTCCAACCATGGGTAAACGCGAGTACTAAAACAAGTAGGGCGCTTAACAGTATTGCTGGCGCCATGTGCATGAGGCCTTGCCCCAGTCGCGACATCGGTGATACCGCAGATTTTCCTTCCTGCATTCTGGCGTAAACACTAGATGCGCGTGCTATTTCGTCATTTAACGCCGGCACTCGAACAGATTCGTACCCCACAATTGTTTTACCTTCATAAACGGGAGTCACGAATGCCGAAACCCAGTAGTGATCGCCATTCTTCCTTCTGTTTTTTACTAGTCCCAGCCAGCTTTGCCCAGACTCTAAAGTACGCCACATTTCTTTAAACACGGGCGCTGGCATATCGGGGTGACGAATCAAATTATGGTTTTTTCCTATTAATTCTTCGCGGGTAAAACCACTCGCTTCCACAAACTCACTATTGCAGTGTTGGATAACCCCACGCTTATCGGTAGATGAAATAAGGCGGTGGTGGGATGGAAACTTATACTCTTTTTGGGTAACAGGCTGGTTATTTCTCATTAAATACTTTCTCCATTTTGCAAAGTACTCATCCGTAGAGCATAAAACCTTTGCTTTCTCATAAGACTAGAACATAAACAGCTGCTGTCTAGTTCAAGAAAAAAATTAGAGAAATTTTAATTTTATCAAACAGTTATAAAAGCATTCATACTTTAGGATAATGGCAGTACGACTGACACTTTTGTGCCTCTGCCTTCAACACTGACAATATCTATCCTGCCATTATGCTCCTCGACAATGGTCATGGAAATTGACATACCCAGCCCTGTGCCCTCACCTGGCGGTTTGGTAGTAAAAAACGGAGTGAACACTTTACTAAGCGTTTCTTTTGACATGCCCATACCTTCATCTTCAACGATAAGACAGACACTGCCACCCTCCTTCTGTATTTTTAGTGTTATGCCTTTCCCTTCCGGCGTGGCATATATCGCATTGGTTAAGAAGTTTACAAGTACCTGCTGAATTTGCCCTGAGTTACCGTTAAAGAAGGCATCTTCCTCTGGTACTTCAAAGCGCACCGTATTGCGATAACGATGCAAATTATTGGTGAGCTTAATCGCTGTATTCATGGCTTCGATAGCGCTAATTTCAGAGTGCTTGCCCGAGCCTGGATAAGAAAAGCTTCTTAACGCTTTCACAATTTCGATTATACGCTCAATACCTTCATGAGACTCATCAAACATTTCCGCAATTTCGGTCGCACTGTCTTTAAGGGAAAAACGCTTTTCAAGCGCCATAAAATGCGCGGCAACTTCACCACCTGCTTTTTTACAAAGACTACCTATTTCCTCAAGCGCACGCTGATAGTCGTTAAAAATATCTTTTGCAACGACAGTATTACTTCGCACATAACCAATAGGGTTATTAATTTCATGAGCGATACCTGCGGCTAGCTGACCTAGCATAGCCATTTTATCAGCACTGACTAATCTTTCTTCAAGGAAATCCCGGTCCTTTTTCACGTTACTCAGTTCTACTTGCCTAGTATTTAGTTCACTTTTCTTATTTTGGTATCGAGACGTGATATTGAGGTAATGCTTCGTGGTATCTAATACGTAAAGCGTTTCTTCTTCCAAATTATCGTCTTTGGTCAATAATACTAGCCACGTATATTCCCCCCGCGACATTTCATGCATAAAGTGAAGTAAGCGAGACTCTGTATCTTTTTCCGGCTGTATTACTGCACTAACACACCAATGGGAATAGCTTTCTCGTAAATCTAGTGGCGTTTCCTGCTTGATAAATTGCGCTAACGCGGGGGACGTTGTCCAGCCTTTCCCCTGAACCAGCACACTATCATCATTGCCAATAATTAGTTCACCATCTTTAACGGTAAAGGCTTTGCCACAAAACGCACCGCTAAATTCTACGGCAGATTCAAGCGCCGAAAATATGTAACTTTCCCCGGATGTCGCTTGTGTAAGTTGTGAGGCCGTACGGTTGAGGTAAAGAAGCTCGCGCTCTCTTTGTTTAGAGTCTTTGAGTGCTTTGCGTAATGCTTGATTAGCAAGATAGGCGTCTTGGGAGTAGGTTTCTAGGAAAGATTCAGCGTTTTTGCGTGCAACTTTTTGGCGTTTAAGCTGTCGCTCTAGCGAATTAACACGGGCCTCAAGCGCACGAATACGTTCGTTTTCGGTGGAATACGATGTTTCACTCACCTTAAAGCCCTCCAATGTGCGTGCCGCGTGCTAATGCGCACGCCTTATACTAATACTTCAGCACAAAATAGCCTAACTAGCTAATCGGTCAAGAAGCATCATTACACGCTCGCTCGCCTGTTCCATTTCTATCAGTTTAGCATCTGCCTCTGCATTATTGCCTGCTTGTTTTGCTCTGATAGCTTCAACACCACTTCTATGTACTTTTGCATGTGGCGCTTCAATCTCTCTAAAGGCTGTCGTCTGACCGATAGGATTGGTTGCATTTTCACTATACCATTGCCCTAAACGACAACTCGCGTGATCACTAAAGTCAGCGACTGATTTGTTACTAAAGCCACAGAGCACTTCGTAGATCCCTGCTTTCCACACAACGTGATCTAACTTTACAGTTTGAATGAACGTAGTCATTGCGCCTTCGCTGATGGTGGTCTTCATGCTGTCGCAATGTTGCACCATAGTCTCGTAACTATTATTCAGCTGGTTAATGCCAGCTTCTAACTCTTCATTGTTACTACGCAGTTCATTAACACCCGACACCGCTTTCGATGTTGATTGGATAATGCCGTTTACAAGCTCTGATACTTCTGTTGCAGATTTATTTGTCTCAGTTGCCAGCGCTCTTACCTCGTCAGCTACCACACTAAAGCCTCGTCCAGCATCACCAGCACGGGCGGCTTCAATCGCTGCATTCAACGCAAGCAAGTTAGTTTGATCAGAAATACTGGTAATAGTGGTTACAAACTTATTGATATTGTCAGCTGTCGTAGACAGTCCAGAAATGCGCTCGCTCATACTTCCCATCTGAACATTCAGGCCGCTCATGTCAGATACAATCTTACTTAATGTAGAGGCCGATTCGCTAAACAAATCATTTATATCAACAATCGACTGACTTTCCGCATTAATTCGTTCATAAGAACCTAAAACCGTCTCACGGACACCCTCAACCTGTGACAGTGAACCTACTAAACATTTAACTACAGTAGCATTGGCAGATGAAACTTCTTCGTGCTTGGCAATCTCTAAAGCGGTAGTCAGCTCTGCATTTTCGGCTTCAAGCAAAGACACCCTGTCTAACGTTTCTTGAAGTCGCTTTTCTAATAGCTGAACTTGCGCTTCTTTTTCTTCGAATTTGCTGCGTGATACAAACATGTTTAGTTACCAATAATTTTTATAGAGTTATTTTGTTCAGACTAACAGAGGTTATATCGTCTTAGCCATTAGTCTGAAGTAGCGTTATTGTTTGATTATCGGCAGAAAATTATAAAACTGAGGGGATAAATTAAACTATTATCTCTGCTTTTAGTTAGCTGGCAGTAAATGAGGTGGTAGAGGCGCACGACGAGCGCTTTTTTTAGGGCCATACCACGTTGATAGATAATCTAATATCGTTGGTTCTGCCTCACCCAGTGACCACAGTTTCTGCGTTTCTTGCATCCAGCGAATAGTCTCAAGCCACCTTTCACGGCTCATGGCATTCTGAGTAATAAGAGAAGTCGAGTGACAGGCACTGCAATGGGCTAACACTAAGTTGAAGCCTTCTGCTTTTATAAGACCTGACTGGGGATCGACGTCATGCAGCACATGCTCTTTTGATGAACTTGTCATGCTGTTCGTATTATTCGTCTCAATATCGGCCGCTGCAACGGGTAGATGAAGGACTCCTACTAGGGCAATAAATCGAACCGTTATGCTAGCCATATCAATTGCCCCACTTAACATACATAAAATCTCGTACTCATATACCTACACCACACGCACAGCGATACGGTGACAGGCATTGTTCAAATACCCTTTTGGATTCCATCCAGGTAGCACCATAGGCTGAGACTTTCCATGCTCATCTTGTGCTTTAGCCCATACCTCGTAATAGCCCTGCTGAGGGAAGTTTATCTGAGTACTAAACTGCTGCCATGCGTGTCTGTTTGCCGGTACGTTCAGCTGAGCAAGATTCCAGGTTTGGCCAAAATCGATAGAGGTAAACACCTTGGCAATTTTGCCCTCACCACTCCATGCATGTCCCCGAACGGTTAGCTTTTCTTTAAGAGAGTGGTCGCTGCCAGACTTTGGAAAGGTAATAAGCGACTTAACTGGCATAGCTTCAATAATACACATGTCTTCGTCGGCAACTTCAGCGCCAGGCGCAACAGGTTTACATGGAACCCGATAGGCTTTTCCTAGCATTTTCGCGCCGTCGTGCACGCGGTCTCGAATTACTATTTTCTTAAGCCATTTCCCTGACGTTGATGCAGGCCAGCCACCAAATACCAATCGCAGCGGATAGCCGTTCATTAAGGGAAGTGGTTCATCATTCATAGCCCATGCGATTAACGACTCATCTTCCATCGCTTTGTCAATGGGCACGCCTCGCGAAATCGCCGCCTTGCCCGGTGTTCGGCTTAAGTGCTGATCGTCACCGTAATAACCAATGTAAACCGCATCATCATTAACACCCACGGCCTTTAAAACATCTTTTAGCCTTACCCCCGTCCAGCGTGGGCAGCCTACCGCGCCCGTTGTCCACTGGTTACCGGTAGCGGCCGGTGAGAACTCGGCACGCCCGTTTCCACCACACTCGAGCGTTAACTGATAGGTATAATGCTTAAATTGAGTTTTTAGCTCTTCAAGGGTAAAGGTTTTTGACTGTGCTGCAGACTCCCCTTCAATAGTTAGCGTCCAGCTATTTGCATCTGGTGCTTGCGGGGGAATACCGTTATTTCTCACGAAAAAACGCGAAGCGGGTGTCACTGCGTCATCTAACAAGTGTGCAGGAGTTTCTGCATTTAATGGTCTGTCATTAAGTACGGTTAACCCATCTTTACCTTTTATTGAAAAAGGTGTGTCAGCTTGGGCATATGCAGCGGGAATAAGACCCGCTGGCATAAATTGTCCGTACACCACTTCCGCACCGAGTAGCAAAGACAGTGATTTCAAACCTTTGATAAAGCCTCGGCGGGTTAGCTTATCACTGGTTCTTTGAAAGACCTGCTCATCGGCTTTTACAGGGTCTTTGGCATAAAGTTCGTGAAGACCTTGCTTTTTCACTTAGACCACCTTATCAGTACAAACGACTTTGTATTTAAAACATGCTGCAAAATGATGAACGGCCTTTACATGGCGTAAAGAAAGCCAAGAATAAGCAGTGCAATCCACAGGGTCTCAACCACTATCATGACTATGGGAAGCACGCCCACTTCGGCAAGCTTGCCCAAGTTTGATTTCATGCCGATAGCAGTAATGGAAACAACTAAAAAGAAACGAGAAACTTGCGTGCCTGCTTCAATCGCAAATTCAGGTAACGCCACAAAACTATTGAGCAACATTAATGCAATAAAACCGATGAGGAACAGAGGCATTTTAGGTACTTCACCGCCTTCTGCTTGAGTACTGGCTTTGTAGAATCTTTTTATCACAAGCATCATAATCAGTACCACCGGCATGAGCATGGCAACGCGCACCAATTTGGTAAGAGTCGCCATATCACCCGCACTTTCTGACACCGAGTAACCAGCCCCTACCACCTGTGCCACGTCGTGAATTGTGCCGCCAAGAAAAATACCAGCTTCAGTGTCAGTCATACCCAATTGACCCGCAATTATGGGGTAAAGCACCATGGCGATAGTGGACATAGCCGTTACACCAATAACGGTAAGTAATGTATCTCGCTCGTGGTTATCGCCCTTTGGCAGTATGGTAGAGATGGCTAACGCAGCAGATGCACCGCAAATAGCGACGGAGCCGCCGGTTAGTGCACCAAAGCGCTTTTGAAGCCCTAACGCTTTTGCCAAGACTACGCCCAAAACAATGGTAGTAAAAATGGCGCCAGCGAGCATGAGTGCCGTTTGCCAACCTAGCACCGCTAAGTCACCAAGGGCTATTCTTAACCCAAGTAAAACGACACCTGCGCGAAGCAATGTACTTGCGGTAAAGTCGATACCGCAAGCACATGGCGTATCGTTTTGGTATAGAAACGAAACCGCCATGCCTAACAGTAAAGCGAACAACATAGCAGGGGCATTGTAGTGCTCACTTAAAAACAACGCCGCCATGCCCGTGATGGTAGCAATACCCAGCCCAGGCCAAATGCTTTTACATTTTACTGCTATGTCATTCATTGCATTAACGCTCTGAAGCAACCAATGCCACAAGCACTACACGCTTGCGATCGCCAGAGTAGGGGCGACGGCCGTGCATGGCGCGATAGTTATCGACAATTGCCACGTCCCCGTCTTGCCACTCTAAATCAAACGTGAAGTCTTCAGAAAGCTCAGCAATGCGCTCTAGCCCTTCTTTCGGGATAGCGCTGCCGTCACCAAACGTAATTGCTGAAGATGGGTTCTCGCGAACGCCTTTCCAGCCCATGTAAGCTGCAATAAGCTGGTTGTAGAACACTTCAGAACCGTCAGCTAACTCAATGACTGCTGGAAGTACAGGCGTAATAGCTTTTAAGCTACCATCTTCCATCCACTCCCAGCTGTAACCTAGTTCTTTAAGCTTAGCTTCACCCTCTTCTACGGTTTCAACACTTAACGTGCTTTTCCAGCTACGGCCCTGACCAGAGTTAGCGTCATCAGCCGCTGGCATGGTGGTGGTGTACTTCAGACCTTTCTCTTTGAAATCACTTGCCAATTCAGGGTTCTCTGCCTTCAATGCTTCAAACAATTTGTCTGAACGACACAGCGGCGTAGCTCCGCCCTCATCTGCTGCAGTTTTACAAAAAAAGAAAAGCTTACTTGGAGAAATAGGGGTTTGAGCCATTTCGTGATGAAGAAAAATTTCTACATCTTTAGGTGCTTCGTTAGCAGTAAATACACGCTCGGTATAGTTAATACGCACCGCGTTAGACAGCGACTCTTGATAAGTAAAGTTAGGATAGCCGAAGCCTGCTGAAAAAACGTCAAAGGTCTCTGCTGAATCAAGAGGGAACCCTCTAAAAAGCAGCGCACCTGATTTAGCAAGTTTTGCCTCTAGTTCTGCCTGATTCGCTTTAACAAACGCAACCGTTTCTTCTACAGTGGAACAGCTTTCATTGTTCACGACTATTTCAGGGAACACGCCGCCGTTGTAGTTGTGCTGAGTAGGTACGCGTGCATACGCTACCGCAGAGCTGTCATTGACGTTTTTCATAGTTTACTCCTAGTCGTAAATGGGGTGGAAACGATTAAAGGCTGCTTCGCAGAAGTGACCCGGATCGTTAAATCGACGATTCATGTTTAATGCAGAAATAGCCTGCATTTCACTTTCACTTAATGAGAAATCGAAAAGCGCCAAGTTCTCTTTCATGCGTTCTACTTTTGACGTTTTCGGAATAATCGCGTTGCCGCGCTGAATACCCCAACGCAATACAATTTGCGCTGGCGTTTTACCGTGGGCTTTTGCAGCAGCTTTCACTACGTCCTGCTGAAGTACTGATTCAGTCTGGTCAGCCATTTCAAGCTCTAAGTAAGAAAGCGCACCTAAAGGCGAGAACGCGGTAACATTTAAACCGTAGTCTTTTGCTAAACGAATTAAACGTTCTTGGGTAAGGTACGGATGAGATTCAATCTGTAGCATAGCTGGCTTAATGCGCGCATAGCTCATTAGGTCGTTAAGCAACCCTGTGTTGTAATTACACACACCAATTTGTTTTGCTTTACCGCTATCTGCGAGCGCTTCCATGGCTTCCCATGTTTTGTGAAGCGGCACAGGAGCAAGCTCCATCTTTGGTTCAGCTGCATCAGGGTCGTAAAACCACTCTGGCGGATACCGTGTTTCGATTGGCACGAACTTTTGCGCGATCGGGAAATGGATAAGGTATAAATCCAGGTAGTCTAGCTGTAAATCAGATAGCGTTTTTTCAAGCGCTAGCTCTACATGCTCAGGGGCGTGAAAGGTGTTCCAGAGCTTCGAGGTTACCCACAACTCTTCTCTGGTACATAAACCTTCATCAATAGCGCGCTTTATGCCTTCACCTACTTCTTTTTCGTTACCATAGTCTGCTGCGCAGTCTAGATGGCGATATCCAGCTTTAATTGCTTGGTATGTTGTTTCAGCACAAATGGCGGTATCTACTTTCCAAAAGCCAAAACCTACCTCAGGTATCTTATTCATTGCTTCATTCACCTTAGAATTTGTTGCATTAAGCTAATTAGTTTTACTTTAACACTATGCTCTTGTATAACTTCAGCTTCAAACTTTAGTCTTGTATAAGACATAAGTTATTACACAGGCACTCTTATGTCAACAAAGTGTTAACAAGCTAAATTAAAAGATCGAGTTTGGCTTCTAATGGTGGGATTGAATAACGTTTGTACCCTAATTTAGTGGCGGATATTTTAAGCGGACGTTTATCTATGTCCGCTTTTTAGGAAAGGGTCAGCAGTGTGGGCGATAGAAATGGCATAGAGCCGACTAGAAATGAAGCATGTCAATCAAGTTCAACTTGATAGTGATAATGGTCGGTTCTGCATTTACTCTCTCGATACTCTATTAACTTGCCATCAATAGATTCTGTGACACGAGTGACCAAAAGTAGCGGTGTTCCTTTTTCAATACCCAAGCTTTTCGCATCACTTTTTGATGCAAGAACGGCTTTAATGCTGTCACGGGTTTTAAACACGGTTTGGTTATAATCAGTTTGATAAAAGTGATACAAGGTATGCGGAATATCTTCGCGCAGGTGAATTTCGGGAAACATTTTGAAAGGCAAGAATATGGTTTCTAGCATACAAAATTCGTTTTCGAGTATGCGTCTGCGTTTAAGCTTTATCGTTTTGTCTTTTGCCGTTAAAGCAAGTGCAGCTTGGACTGTTTCACTTGGTTCAACCAGCTCTTTACTGATGAGTTCTGCTTTAGGTAAATCAGCGCCCTTGCCGTCAGCTTGCAGGGGAAAGAAACGAAATAACGCATCTTGAGCGGTATGTTCAGAAACGAATGTACCCACCCCTTGTCTGCGGGTTACAATTTTTGTGTCAGTAAGCAGTGTTAATGCTTTGCGAACGGTTCCTTGGCTCACTTTGAACTCGTCTGCAAGTTTAAACTCACTAGGCAACATCTCACCAGGTTGCCATCGACGCTCCACAATAAGTTGCTTAATGTATTCAGCGACCTGTTGGTATAGAGGCTGAAAAGCGAGACTCGGACCGCTGAGTTTGTGATCGAACTGAGATGAAGACATGAACCCTAACCTAAACGCTTAATTATTGTTTTTATATCATACACAAGATTTATAGCGCATTTTTGACTTAAATCACATACATCGTAGGAATAACATACATGCTCTTGGAAACACTACTCCCCATGTTCGCCCTTTTAGGTCTTGCGACGCTCCTGCAAACATTAAGCGGGTTTGGCTTTGGGTTAATGGTAGTGTCTAGCTTTACCTTGTTCGGTATTATGCCGCTTACCGCAACTACATTCATGGTAAGCTTTTTAAGCCTTTTTAACTCAGTAAGTCTAGTTGCCAGAAATCGTGAACAGATTAACACGCGTGCATTTAAAATCTTACTCATTAGCGGAATCCCTTTTATGGCAGTTGGCTACACGCTGCTAGAATACTTATCAATAGGCATGGCAACCTGGTTAAACCTATTGCTGGGCTTCGCTATTTTAAGCTGCTGCGGGCTTTTACTGGTTAAAAGAAAACGTGGGCAGCCGTCTGGTAGTGCCTTTGGTTTTACTGTTGCGGGCGGTCTTGGAGGAATGTTAGGCGGGCTTTTCTCTACGTTCGGTCCGCCTGTGGTTTTTCAGTGTTACAGACAAGCCTGGCCAATCAATGAAATACGCTTTACTTTGTTGGCCGTATTTAGCGTAACCGCATTAATACGTCTTGCTATAGTACCTTTTGGTACACTCCCTTCAATAGACGTTATGATTTCTGCACTACTCGCAGTGCCAGTCATTCTTGTATTTACACGATTAGGCCGCGTGCTCGCTGCGCGAGTTTCAACATCTTCGGTAAGGTTACTAGCGTTAACCATGCTTGCACTAAGTGGCGTCACGCTAATTGTGAAAAACATAAGCTTTTAAACCCTTTTAGCGCAAATTTTGATTACAGAGAATTGAACTTAATGAGCTACAAGCGCAAGACAGCAAAGAACATACCTCGATCTAAATCTTCATAATTTGCTAATTGCAGATTGACACCCAAGTTACATTTCATTAACTTATGTCTTATATAAGACACTAAGGGTAATGTAGAAATGAGTAACGCTTTTTGTGTAACTGAACCAGATTGGAACGATATTGAAGCTGCTGACATCACTGAGCAGCCCTTTTTGTCTGACGATAAAACACTTGTTGTCCCCACTCAACATGGCGAGTTGAGCCTAAGTATCAGTCAGTTTGGCTTACGCATTCAAAGTGATGCAAATGCAACTGATGACTTTGAAATGCTTACACGAGTACCCGATAAGCAAACATTGGTACTTTCCGGTGACAAGTCTCACAGTACCTTGGCAGCAGGTGATTATCGATTAGAAATTTTTGCCGCTCCTCTTCATTTCAAGCTGTATAAAGATGACGTTTTAGTTCAGCAAAGCGCCACCGACGGCCACTTTGTGCGCCAGCATCGTTTACCGCCCTTTGCTAAAACAGACAGCGGATGGTTAGTGAGCCTGGAGCTTGGTTATGATGAGGCGGTTTACGGTCTTGGAGAGAAATGGGGCAAGCTTGATAAACGCGGCCAGCTAATTCGCTCATACAACCACGACGCTTTAGGCGTAAACGCCGAAAAGTCTTATAAAAACACACCTTACGCATGGAGTCCTGAAGGCTGGAATTTATTTTTGCACACTCCAGCACCAGTCACCCATGGAGTCGGCTACGCACTTTGGTCACAGCGAGCGTATGTGTGTTTAGTTGAAGATGGCGTACTCGACATGTTCTTGTTTCATCAAGACTCGCCAGCTAAAAGCCTTCAAACCTACAGCGAGTTAACTGGCTTTGCGCCAACGCCGCCTACATGGAGCTTAGGCGTAATCCTGTCTAAAGCGTATTATAAAGATGCCGACGAGTTACTTGCCGTTGCCCGAGAAGTGCGCGAAAAGAATATGCCTTGCGATGTTATTACCCTTGACGGTCGCGCATGGCAAGACACTGATACCCGCTTTGCCTTTGAGTGGGACCCTAAGCGCTACGAAGACCCACAGCCGGTTATTGATGAGCTCAAAGCCTTAGGTTTTAAGATCTGTGTATGGGAATATCCCATGATCTCAGTGAAAAACCCTCTTTATAAAAAAGCTGCAGAAAAAGGCTGGCTGATAAAGGATAAGCGCACTGGCGAAGCGTATCGCTATGAATGGGACTTGAGCCCATTTGGGGAAGTGCTTACGCCCCTGCCAGACTCCGGCATTTTAGACTTTACCCACCCTGAAGCTTACGAGTTTTGGAAAACCTCGCATAAACCTCTTTTTGACCTTGGCGTAGACATGATCAAGGCCGACTTTGGCGAGCAGCTAGAAGACGACAATATGCTGTCGTACAGTGGTGATTCAGGCAACCGCCTGCACAATGTTTACAGTATGCTTTATAACCGCTGCGTTTATGAGGCAGCTGCGGCTTACTGCAAAACTGGCCCGTTCTTATTTAGCCGTTCTGCTTGGACAGGAAGCCAGCGCTATCCATCACAGTGGGGCGGCGACCCGCAAGCCGATTGGCACGGCCTAGCGGCAAGTATTCGTGGCAGTTTGTCTTGGGGTATGTCAGGCGGACCTTTTTTTGCCACGGATATCGGCGGTTTTTACAAAGATACCCGAGATGCAGAGCTCTATGTACGATGGGCGCAAGCATCAGTATTTAGCGCCCACATGCGATTGCATGGTATTGGCCCTCGTGAACCCTGGTCATATGGTGATGAAGCATCAGATGCCGTGTTTGACGCATTAAAGCTGCGCTACAAGCTTATACCTTATTTAAAAGAAACCGCAGAAAAAGCATCTATTACGGGGCTGCCCGTTCAGCGGGCCATGGCGTTAGCCTTTCCTGACCAGCCGCTATCTCACGCTTTTGAGCAACAGTTTATGTGTGGTGATGACTTGCTGGTTGTGCCTTGTGTCGTGCCTGGCGGCAAAATTAAATACTACTTACCTAAAGGCGAGTGGGTGCGCTTTGGTACCGATGAAGTGGTACAGGGTGAACAATACATAGAAGAGATATTGGCACTTAATGACGTTGCTGTATTCATTCAAAAAGGCAGTCGCATTGTAATGGGCCCAGATGTTCAGCATACCGATATGGATATGTCGAATATTTCGCACTGGCCAGCATAGCGCTTAGGAGTAGTTCATGGATATTACCCTTACCCTACTGTCATGTATGGCATTTATGGCAATCGTTGCCGCTATCTCTTACATGAAAACCAAAGGGGAAGTTAACACGCAAGATGGTTACTTCCTCGCAGGAAGAGGGCTGACCGGCACCTTTATAGCCGGGTCCATGATCCTTACCAACCTCTCTGCAGAGCAGCTTATTGGCTTAAACGGCTCTGCCTTCGGCTATAACCTTAGCGCAATGGCGTGGGAAGTAACCGCAGGTATCTCTACCATTATTATGGCGCTTATTTTCCTGCCTCGTTACTTAGCGGGCGCTTTCTCCACCCTACCTGAGTTTTTACGAGACCGCTTCGACGACAGTGTGCGTAGAATGACCGTAGTACTGTTTATGGTGGGGTATTCGTTAGTTACCATTCCATCGGTGCTTTACTCTGGCTCTATTGCCGTGCTTAGGCTTTTTGATGTACCCGGGCTTTTCAATGTAAGCTATGAGATGGGACTGGTACTTACTATCGTCATAGTCGGTACGATTGGCGCTCTCTATGCCATTTTCGGTGGTTTAAAAGCGGTAGCCGTATCAGACACGATTAATGGAGTTGGCCTTTTAATTGTGGGTTTATTGGTTCCCGTTCTTGGCTTGGTGGCCTTGGGCGACGGCAGCTTTAGCCAAGGTCTATCTACTATTGCTACCACAGAAACCGAAAAGCTCAACGCTATAGGCGGCGCTGACGATCCTGTCCCTTTCGGTACTATTTTTACAGGTATGATATTAGCTAACCTGTTTTACTGGGGTACAAACCAATACGTTATTCAGCGAACCTTGGGGGCTAAAAACTTGGTTGAAGGTCAAAAAGGCGTGCTGTTCTCTGGCTACTTTAAAGTGCTTGTGCCCTTTATGATGATGCTACCTGGCGTTATTGCTTATCACTTATATCAAGACGAAAATCTTCAAACCATCGACCTCGCCTACCCCCATTTGGTTAAAGATGTACTCCCACAGTATTTGTCGGGTTTCTTTTTAGCAGTATTGCTTGGTGCGGTGTTTAGCTCTTTTAATTCACTGCTTAACAGTGCTGCCACCCTATTTTGCTTAGACGTATACAAACCCTTCAAAAAAGACAAAGTGAGCGACGAAAAGCTTATTCGCGTTGCCAAGATCACCAGTATTGTTATTGCTGTGCTCTCTTTTATCACGGCGCCGCTGCTTATGTTTGCCCCTGAAGGATTGTGGCAAATCATTCGCATATTTACCGGCTTTTACAATATTCCCGTTATCACTATTGTGCTTGTTGGCTTATTTACAAAACGCGTTCCTGCGCTGGCGGCAAAAGTCGCGATTATCTTCCACGTAATTGCCTATGGACTGCTTAAGTTTGTATGGGAAGTCGATATTAACTTCATTCATATTTATGCCATTTTATTCGCTATAGAACTGACCATTATGTTAACCATAGGTAAGCTCTATCCAATGGCTACACCATGGCACTTTACGCCGAAGGCCGAAGTTAATATGACCCCATGGCGCTACGCTATCCCCTGCGCGATTGTGCTGGTTGGTCTTATTGCTACCTTGTATTTGATGTTCTCCCCAGTGGGCTTTGTAGGCGGAATCAGTAACATCTTTATACCGGCTCTAGTTGGCTTGTGGGCAAGCTGTTTCGCTGCCATAGGCATTAGCCTTAAATGGTGGCGAGTAAAATACGAGCAAGGCCTAAAGCGCCTTGCTTCCCAGCCGGCTTAAACTAAACGCTTCTGTATAGAAAAAACACAAAAAAATTAACATAACGTTTGCAAACGACTTAACAATTGTTTAACTTAATCACTCTTATATAAGACATCAGACGAAAGATATCTTTTATAAAGGCTGGTAATGATAAATCACATAGTGCGCCATTTTAAATGATGCCCCTTGTGTAGCTAAAAAAATAAAAAACCAAACACCGTCTACGTACAACGGTTGATATATAAAAAAAGTGTTGGCCATTGTTAGTTAGAGCGAGATAAGCGAAATACCCTGGAGAACAACATGAATACAAAAAGATCGATCATTAGTAAGGCGGTAACCCTTGCTATGACATCTGGCTTGCTGCTTCACGCAAATGGCTATGCGCAAGATGCAGAGACCGAACAAACTAAAACAGCTAAAGACGACAAGTCATTCGAGCAAATTGTCGTTACCTCACAGAAACGTGTACAGAGTATTAGCGACGTCCCTGTAGCAGTATCCGTATTACGCGGTGACCAGATAGAATCGGCTTTCGCAAACAATGTTGAAAATCTTCAAGCGCTTGTTCCATCAGTAAGTTTCCGCAAAGGTACAACAACCCGTAACTCTGCACTAACCGTTCGTGGTATTGGCACAATTTCATTTAGTATCGCCGCCGAGCCAAGTGTGGCGACAGTGGTAGATGGTGTGGTACTAGGCCGCTCAGGACAGGCTTTTGCCGATTTATATGACGTTGACCGTATCGAAGTGCTGCGCGGCCCACAAGGCACCCTTTTTGGTAAAAATGCATCAGCCGGCGTAGTCAACATTACCACTAAAGACCCTTCGCAGGAACTAACCGGTAGCCTTTCTACCGAATTCTACCAAGATAACGAGTATCGTTTAAAAGGCACGGTGAGCGGTGGTTTAACAGACGACCTTTCAGCTAGCCTGACCGTGTTCCAAGGTAAATTCGACGGCTACATCGATAATGTTTATAACAACGAAACGGTAAACGGCTATGATCGCGAAGGTGCGCGTGCGGTAGTCCTCTACGAACCAACCAACGACTTAAAAGTTAAGTTTATTAGCGAATTTTACAGTGCTGATGACGACTGTTGTGCCGATTTAGAAGGCGTATCAAGCGGTCGTAATCCAGAATCAGAAGCAGCACCTAGCAGTGCAACTATTGCTGACGGCATTGATTTAGAACAGCGTCAAATCGACCACGATTTTGAGTCTCGCACCATCGACGACCACTCAGCTTTCTCTGTGCAAGTTGATAAAACTGTCGGCGACTATACTTTCACCTCAATCACAGCCCAGCGCTCATGGGAAAACACTGAATTCCGCGAAGGTGACTTTACCTCAATTGCTGGCGACAGCGACCAGCCAGTGTTCGGCGTGCCTTTCCAACTGCACGATGTGGGTGAGCAGGAATGGAGTCAGTTTTCTCAAGAATTCCGTGTTGCTTCAAACCTAGCAGGCCCGTTTAACTTCCTGGCGGGTATGTTCTATTGGAACATGGATTCAGAGCGTAACTTCACTCGCGATGCAAGTTGCCAAAACAATAACCTTCAACTTGACCAAGCACTGACATTCTATGCGCAGAATAACCTGTCTGGAGACGACCTAACTAACGCGCTTTCAGACCTCGACGCCTATGCAGATTCATTAGGTGTGTCGTGCAATGCGAACGATATTGTTTCTGCCACAGCGTTTATGAGCACTGAGTTTAATAACTGGGCAGTATATGGCGATGGTACTTACGATTTAAGCGATGATATGCGCCTTATCTTCGGCCTTCGCTATACCGACGATGAAGTGTCTTACAAGCATCGCCGCATCAGCAACGATGAATATGGACGTCGTGGTGTTGGTGTGCGCCCTGCTACCGAAAATACAGATGCCGAAGGCGTGGTAGATGAAACCAATCTATCCGGCCGTGTTGGTCTTCAATACGATCTTGACCAAAATCAGATGGTATATGCCACCTACTCTCAAGGCTACAAAGGCCCTGGTTTCAACGTTTACTATAACTTTAATCCAGTCAACGATGGTCGACCTATTGGCGCTGAAGAATCTGACGCTTTCGAGGTAGGCTACAAGTACGCAAGTCGCGACCTATTGTTAAACGTTGCGTTGTTTAGCACCGACATTGAAGGTTTCCAAGCGAATAACTTCGACTGTTCAGACGGTGCATGTATTACCCGTCTTACTAATGCCGGGGATGTTACCACGCAAGGTATCGAGCTTGATATGATGTGGAACGCAACCGACAACCTTACTTTAATCGGTGGTGCTGCATACACAAAAGCAGAAATTGATGAGTTTAATTGTCCGATTGAGACTATAGTGAATGGCGATGAGCCACCGAGATGCGATACACGTTCAGGTGACGATGTACCATTCTCTCCTGATTTAAAATATTCACTTTCAGCTGAATACTTTATGGAAACAGAGCACGGTTTCGATGTTTACTATAACGCTTCGTATATTTACACCGACGAACAGTACTCTGACTTACCGGGAAATGTTGGAGGATTCAATCCTCACTCATTGCTACCTGACTACAGCATGCTTAACGCAAGCGTAAGTTTCTCATTCAAAGACGATGCATTCCGCGTATCTTTGATTGCTAAAAACTTACTTGATGAAAGCTATGCAACAACGTATAGCGGCGATAACTTTCGTTATCAAATTCCTCGCGACGCAGACCGTTACTATGGCGTAGCCTTCAAAGCACAATTCTAAACCTTCAAAGCGTGTGTGTTTAAAGGGGCGTATATACGCCCCTCTTTTTTGAGTGCGATTGTTCAAGCGCTTAGGCAGCAGAAACGTAATTAGCTAACGCCTTCCTGTCCCTACATATATTGCGCGTTAATTTAGCTCGTCGTGTTTATGATGATGAGAATGGGCATGCAAATGATCATTTTCATCACGGCATGGCTCCCCTGGTAGTTCAAACTCTACGGTTGTATGTGCAAGTGCAAATGGCGAAAGACGTTCATGCACCTGTGTTTTTAACTGGCGTAACTTGTCATTGTCGATTGCACAATTAATAACGACATGAGCGGTGAGTACATGTTGTTCACCATCTAAAGACCAAAAATGTAAATGATGAACTTCTTCAACATGCTCCATAGACAGCAACGCTTGGCTAATAGCCTTTCGCGTAAATTCATCAGGCACACCTTGTAAGAACAATGACATTGTCTGCACAACGTATCTCACTACGTTTATTAATATAAAGAGGGTAAAACCAATCGATAATATTGGGTCGAGAATGGGCCAATCTACAAAATGAAGTACAATGGCCACAATAAGCACCGCCACCCAACCCATCGCATCTTCAATTAAGTGCCAGTTAAGCACTTTCTCATTCATTGAATGGCCGCCATGAAGTTTATAGGCCGCGAGGCCATTTACCAGAATACCCAATATCGCGAGCCCTATCATGCCTTCCGTCACAGGCATCTCTGGGTTATAGAGACGGGGGATGGCCTCAGACATTACCCAAATTGAACCAAGTACTAAAATGAGACCGTTAATCATGGCTCCCATTAAACTTAGCCTTTTGAAGCCATAGGTATACTTTTCGGTGGAGGCTTTGTGACCTAGTTTACTCAAGTACCAGGCTAATCCAATTGAGAGGGAATCGCCTAGATCATGAACAGCGTCTGCCATTATAGCCACACTGTTAGTGAGCCAACCGCCGATAAACTCAATAATGGTAAAGGTAAAGTTCAGCCAAAATGCCCATCCGATACGAGTGGAGTCTTCTTTAGAAGAAGTAGTGTCGACATGATGATGATTATGCATGGGCTATACTCTTTTTGTGCTATAGAGAAAGCTTATCGTGAAGCACTATTTGTTGCGAGCGAAATGCTCAAAACACCTTATTAACAACAGTGCCTTTTAATTTGTAAATGACGAGTGAAACGCCAAATTAAACTTTTTCAAAGAAATATCAAAAATAATATAAATCATTGATATTAAGATTGTTTTTATATTTATTGACGATATATACCTATTCTACTAAATGTTAATTTTTTGAGAACAGTATTGATCTTTACGTGTCAGTGGCTTAATGTAATGTAAGCGCTTTCAAACAGCCATTTTTATTTGACCCATTTTGTAAGCGCTTACACAAGCTTTTTACGTGGCATTTGCCACAACATAAAAACCCAATTTCTTTTGATCAGGGCTGAAAACAATGACGAAAAAAGCATCTCAACTCTCGCGGATAGCTGCCGCGATCTCAGTCACAACCCTATTTGGCTGTGGAGGTGGAGCAACAACCTCTACAGATATCGACGTTGTTGACGCAACGGTTCCCGTTACCGACTGGGAGCTTGTTTGGAGCGACGAGTTCGATGGAACCAGTATTAACGATGATAACTGGACCCATGAAGTAAACTGTGACGGTGGCGGTAACAATGAAGCCCAATGCTACACAGACAGTGAAGACAATTCATTTGTGTCTGACGGTAGCCTGAAAATTGTTGCGCTTCCTGCCGAAGAAGGTGCCCCAAAACCGTATACGTCAGCCCGATTAATTACTCAGTATAAAGCCGATTTCAAATACGGCCGTTTTGAAATGCGCGCTAAGCTACCAGAAGGTCAAGGTAGCTGGCCAGCATTTTGGATGATGCCTACTGATTCAGTATATGGCGGCTGGCCGCGCTCTGGTGAAATCGACATTATGGAAGCGGTAAACCTGAAAGCAGCAGACGCAGAAGGTAACCCAGAAAACCATATTTACGGCACCCTTCACTATGGTCAAGAATGGCCGAACAATGATAGCTCTGGTCAAGCATATTCTCTTCCTGATGGCGCGAACCCAGCTGATGACTTCCATACCTACGCTATAGAGTGGCAGGAAGGTGAAATTCGCTGGTACATGGACGGCTACTTGTATGCCACCCAGCGTCGCTCTGAGGTGCGCTATAACGCAAATGGTGATGCAACAGGTCTTTCCCACCGCGGTTGGTACACTGAGTACTTCGACCAAATTACCGGTGAACTTGAAACCCAATGGAATAACGCCCCTTACGATCAAGATTTTTACATGATCCTTAACTTTGCTGTAGGTGGGAATTGGCCTGAAGCCGTTAACGAGACGGGTATAGATGCAGATGCATTCGTAGACGGTCAAACGTTCGAAATTGACTACGTACGCGTTTACGAGTGTGCCTCTGACCCAGAAACAGGTAAAGGTTGTGAAACGGTTCGCCCCGGCTACGACAGTGTAGACGATGCTTTGGTTGAAGGCGCTGCTCCCATCCCGTCGCCCCCTTCTACCGGTATTCCACAAAATCTAACGATTTTTGATGGTACACCTAACCCAAACTGGCCAGCGTGGGATTGCTGTGGCGGCACTACACCAGCGCTAGTTGAAGATGCAGAACAAGGCCAAGTTTATGAATTTACAATAAACGAAGCACCTACTGTAATGGGTTTTATTAGCCGTGGACAATTTATTACTGACCCTGAAGGTGAAGCCTCTCCTTTTGATGCATCTCCAATAGAAGAAACCGGCAGCGTTAAATTTGATCTGAAGGTAGCATCGCTTCCAAACAATGCCACCACAAACTGGCTATTTAAAATTGAAAGCTCTGAAGGCTCTACCGCGGCTGAACTGCCGTTGATGAGTGGTTACGTGGGCCCAGCAGATACTGAGGGCGATACCCCAGAACAAGGCGTGTGGGAGTCTTATGAATTCCCACTAAGTGCGCTTGCTGAAGCAGGCTTAGATACCAGCGCTATTGATGTCATTATGGTGTTTCCTGCCTGGGATACTGGAAATGGCGCAGTTTATCGCATGACAAACGTTGAAATTTCACAAGAAGGTGGTGTTACCTACCCAGAACTCACTATCTTCGAAGATGGCCAAAACCCTGATTGGCCTATGTGGGACTGCTGTGGTGGCTCTACGCCAACTGAAGAAATGGACGATGAAGAGCACGGTTTAACTGCGGAATTCCGCATTGGCGCTGAACCTACCGTAATGGGCTTTATAACTCGCTCTGCCGCTGGTGGTGGTGATACGCCGTTTGATGCAACAGCATTAACGGACGGTGGACTACTGCAATTCGATATGAGAGTAGTAAGCGCTCCAAACAATCCAGATTCAACATGGCTCTTTAAAGTTGAGTCAAACGATGCAGCAACCGCTGTAGAGCTTCCATTAGCGGATAGCGTTGAAGGTCAGGCTCCTGTTGAAGGCGAGTGGCAGACATACACTTTTCCTATTTCAGATTTGCAGGCCCGTGGTTTAGACGTTAGCGCCATTGACGTAATCATGGTGTTCCCAGCTTGGGGTTCTGGCGAAGGTGCAGTATACCGCTTAGATAACGTAAAAATATACCACCCTGACAGTGGTCAAGAAGCGCCTTCAGCGTCTGGCATTACCTTGTTTGCAGACACTGCGGCAGACCAATGGCGTATTTGGGATTGCTGCGGTGGCTCAACACCTACAGAAGAAATTGATGATGCAGAGCACGGTACAGTAGCTGAGTTCCGTATTGGAGCAACGCCAACTGTTATGGGCATCATTGCTGATGACGGTCACTCTTACGATGCGTCAGCACTACTAACTGATGGTGCTGTGCGATTTGAAATGAAAGTAAGCGCTATGCCTAATGATGCTTCAGCGCCTTGGTTATTCAAGATTGAGTCTATCGACGTGTCATCAGCAGTAGAACTACCCATTTCAGCTAGCCTTGAAGGTGTAGACCCGGTTGAAGGCGAATGGCAAACCTATACCTTCCCTCTTCAAACGCTGTACGACTTAGGTCTGGATATCAGTGCAATCAACGTCATCATGATGTTCCCTGCATGGGGCTCTGGTGAAGGCGCAGTGTACCGCGTCGATAACGTTGAAATTGCAGCGCAATAGCAAAGCATATGTTGCCTAAGCGGAGCTTGGGCAACATACGAAATTGATAAGAATTAGTAGGGCAATTATGAAAAACACATCTTTTAAAAAGACCCAACTTGCCACATCAATGGCTTTGTTGATGGGCTCTTCACTTGTACTACCCGCATATGCTCAAGAAGCAGAAGCAGCAATACCTGCAGAAGGTGAAGTAGAAGTTATTCAAGTTAGTGGTATTCGCGGCAGCATGATCCGTTCAATGGATTTAAAGCGCAGCTCAAGTGGTGTAGTAGACGCCATATCAGCTGAAGAGCTAGGTAAATTTCCTGATACAAACCTAGCGGAAGCACTGCAACGCATTACCGGTGTCACCATCAGCCGAAATAACGGTGAAGGTAGCCAAATTACCGTTCGTGGTTTTGGTCCTGAGTTCAACTTGGTAACCCTAAACGGCCGTCAAATGCCTGGTACTGGTTTTACCCGTTCTTTTGACCTCGCTAACCTTTCATCTGAAGGCGTAAGCACGCTAGAACTTCAAAAAACGGCTCGTGCAGAAAACCCGAGTGGTGGCTTAGGTGCTACGGTAAACATCATTACCATGAAGCCGCTAGCCCAGTCGGGGCAAAACGCTACTATTTCAGTGAAAGGTATTTACGATACGTCGAACGAAGAAGGTGACGATGTAACCCCTGAAATTGCGGGTGTTTACACAAATACTTTCGCCGATGACATGTTCGGCTTCGGCGTATCTTTTTCGCACCAAGAGCGTGATTTCCAGCAGCAGTCGGCAAATATTCAAGGTTGGGTACTTCAAGAGAATGATGCACTGCCTGAGCTAGATCCAAGCGACGTTGTTGATAACCGTACTAATATTACAAATGCGGCTTTCTTCCCGAAAGACATGAACTACAGCATTAATGATGTACAGCGCGAACGCTCAAATGGGCAGGTTACTTTCCAGTTTCGTCCTGTTGACGAGTTTACCGCGACTATCGACTACACAGCGTCTCGCGCAACCACCGGCACTAACAGTGTAGGTTGGGGTATTTGGAACAATTTTGGTGCTAACATCAATGCTTACGAGCTTGATGAAAATGGTACGGCTGTTTATGCAGACATCAGTGGCGATGACGGCTCGTTTACCGCAAGCCGCAACACTACCCGCGTTGATGCACGATCACTGGGTGTAAACTTAGACTGGATGGTCAATGACGATTGGCACTTCCGTTTGGATTATCATGATTCTTACAACAAAACCGACAATGGTTATGACGAAGGGTTAGGTAGCGCTGGACAGATCATTCTTGGTTCAAACCAGTTAGAATCTAAAATTTATGACTACCGTGAAGGTGAAATCCCTCAGGTCTTCGTTAACTGGAATAACGGCACTAATGAAATTTTGCCGGGTGAAATTGACTCTAACTTCAGTCAGTTCATCTATTCACCAGGACGCTCTGACATTGAACAGCTGCAGTTAGACGGTACTTGGTATAACTCAGCGTGGGATATCCCGCTTGTCAAAATCGATTTCGGTGTAGCTCGCACAGAACAGTCTTTGACTGGCTTTACCGCATGGAGCGGACTACGCGGCGGACCTGGCTTTAGCCCATCGTTCACTGAAATTTTCCCAGACAGCATGTTCGTTCGCAACGACACCTCAGGCTTCCTAGACGCTTTTGATGGTGGTGGTGCGAGCATGAACCCAGGCTATTATTACACCTTTGACTTTGATGAAGCCATTGCGCGTCAGCTTCAATTCATCACTGCCGACGTTGTGGGCGAAAGCAACGCGTACTCTATCGACCCGTACTTCAGCGGCGCACCTTCAGTAAGCAATGTAGAAGAGACAACCGACTCAATTTACGTACAGACCGAGTGGGACTTTGACGTTAGCGATTACTACGTTCAAATTAACGCTGGTCTTCGCTACGAAGAAACAGAAGTACCTAGCACTGCTGAAGTTCGCGTACCTATTCAAGTAAACTGGGTTGCAGCTGGTGAGTGGATCACTGTTTTCCAAGACGGTGTTGAAGAGCAAGACTTCACAGGTAAGTACGATGTACTGCTTCCTATGTTCGACGTGAAAGTTGATGTTACTGACGACATTGTTGCCCGTTTCTCTTGGGGTAAATCAATTACTCGCGCACCTATCGGCTTTTTACAAGGCGGTCGTTCATTTAGCGGAAGCCCTAAAATTGGTTCGCGCACGGTTTCTGAAGGCAGTACCGATCTTAAGCCTTACGAGTCAACTAACTTAGACTTATCTTTCGAGTGGTACTACGACGAAGCGAGCTATGCGTCAGTCGGCCTATTCAGAAAGTCTGTTAAAAACTACATCGATACGCAAGGTGCACTTGAAACTTTCGACGGTCTGAACGACATCTATCTAGGACCAAGATGGCAAGAAGCGGTTTCAGCGCTTCAAGCAGAAGGTATCCAAGCTACTGACAGCAACATTTACGACTACTTCTTGTCGGCCGGTTATGCGAATGAAGAAGGTGTAGTAGAGCCTAACTCAGACGACCCGCTCATTGAATGGAACGTAGTGAAGCCTCGTAACCTTAATGAATCAAAAACCGTAGAAGGCATCGAGCTTGCTGTTCAGCATACGTTTGGTGAAACGGGCTTTGGTTTTGGCGCTAACGCAACGCTTGTTGACGGTGACGTAGAGTACGACCCGTACAACCTAGAACAGCAAAACCCGCTAGTAGGTATCAGTGATTCAGCTAACTTCCAAGTGTTTTACGAGAAGGAAGGTCTATCTGTTAAAGTTACTTACGCATGGCGTTCAGACTATGTTGTTGGCATTGGTCAAGCGCAAGGTTCATCTGATAACCCAGCTACCCAGTTCGACACATTTGGTCAAGTTGATGCCAGCATCAACTACGATGTAAATGAGCACCTAACTGTGTTCCTAGAAGGTGTAAACATCAACGACGAAACCGAGCGTGGTTACGGCCGCTTTGAAGAGCAATTCTTATTTGCCCGTCAATATGGCCCTCGCTATACGCTTGGTGCAAGATACACGTTCTAATTTCTGTTTATAGTGTGAGTAAAAAGCCGCTTATTAAAGCGGCTTTTTTATTTAGAAATACCAGTCAAATCCGGCTCTTGCTCTTACTTCTTTGTTTACGCCGCTATCGAAATGCTCAAGTCTTACATAAACGCCATAACCATTGTTTGGCTGAGTAGATAATTCAGCAACAAAGTGGTTAAGCGGCTTTCGTACCCTGTCTGAAACTGCCACCGACGCTTCAAATCGAAACGATGATTGCCAGGCTAAATTAACAAACAGCCCGGCATTTAAGCGACCATATACGATGTCTTCGTTTAGTCTGGTACCAAAACCTGCCTCAGCGGTTCCGTAACCAATAACATCGCGATGAAGCCTAACACTTTTGCCCAAGCCGCCTTCTAATGAGAAAAAGCCTTCGTCATTTAGCGCATCGTCAAATGCTTGTTGGTAGCCAATGAATAACGTACCAGACCACCTTGGTAAGCTTTGCGTTGACGGCATATATGATTCGAACGCATAGAGTGTAAAACGGTCCAAGCGCACATTACCAGACTGTGTGTTTACCGACAGCTGTGTTTCAGCAATACGTAGCTCTGATTCGTTGAAAAATTGTGGCTCGGATGTTCTTAAATAGTGCGAAGCTGGCAGAATGGATAGCATCGCTCTTTCGGACTGGTTAAACCGCTCTACCCCTATACTTAAAGCACTGTCTTGTACTGTATCAAGCGGGTTTTTCGCTGTTTTTCTGTTAAGTTGAAACAGCTCATGCCCATCTACAAGCTTAGTTACATGCTTATCAAAGTCGTCGTACTTGTAAGAATGAGATGGCGTCATCTTTTGTTCTATTGCGATTAACCGCTTCACATACTCAAGCTCAAGGGGAGTTAAAGCCTCAAACCGGATGTAGTCATTACTCTTCATCTCTAACAGAATATGCTTTAATTTCGTAACATTACGAGTACCTAGCTGCAATTCAAGTGCTGCGACCGCCCATTCATTAGACAAATTCACTTTCGATTGCGTAATTAATTGCACCTTAGCTGCAGCTTTAACCACATCAGCAGGAGTTACGAATAACGTTTCTTCTTTTTTTATTTCTGGCTGAACTATGCCTAATAAATAAAGTGTTAGCGTTGCACAGTTATAGCTCTGGAAAAGATAGGTAATATCGATTTCTTTAAGCTCCCACAGGTGAAGCTGCAGGAGCTGCCTAGCACCTTCATCAAGGGAAAGGCTATATTCGAATACATTCCTGCCTTCGGTATTTAAATATCGTGCAAGCTCTTTTTCATATGGCCTCACAATAAAGAAGCCCGGCATTCCTTTCACTAACCCGTTGTAAATAATTGAAAACGGATTAAAAGTATCATACTCAGTGAAGAAGGAAAGCGCGTGCGATACCGCGTTTCCTCTGTAGTTTTGACCTTTCGCTTTTAGAAACACATGCCCCATCATACTCGAGGCAGAGGACAGCACTTCAGAAGCAAAAATGATTTCAACCGAGTCGAAAGGAACGTGATTTATATATTGGTTGAGCTCAGGACACGCGTCTACGTTAACGCCTTTCGTGCTTTTATTTAATTGCTTGTTCAACCAATAAACACGAGCAGGAAATCTACAAGTGGCTTCATCCTCAGACACATTAACATAAGCTATTAATGCATCAAGTTCAGCGCGCGGAGAGAAGTGTGGTCCTGATAAGGTAAATTTGGGATCTGATATTGCCGATTTTTGGCCTTTTATATGCAATAGAGCATGCCACTGCGGTTTCGCAGCAATACGCTCACGCATGCTTTCATCAACGTATAAGCTCTTCGCGCTACTATCACCCACAAGAAGTGCCCAAAAAAATAAAGCTGGCAAAAGCCAGCTTTTTACTACGTAATTCATTTTAGCTTATTGCGCGCACTGAACTTCTACGTTGTCAGCGTAATCCCACATTTTACCGGTAACGCCGTCAGTGGTAGAGCCAAGTAGGCCACCAATTACGATATTACCAAAAAAAACAGGTGTTACAGACTTTTTAATTGGTGTAGCAGTGTCACAGCCTTCAGCTTTTGTGCGTACAACTTTGTCTTTACCGTCACGAAGTACAACAACCATACCAGGCGCTGTCACTGTTTTATCGTCAACAGTAACTTCTGCTGGTTTGTTGTTACTTGTGGTAACATTAATCGATTGGTTCTCTGATGTCATGACGCTGGCACAGCCCGACGTCATCATTGCGATTGCTGCAAGAAGCGCAATTTTTTTCATTTTTATTTATCCCTTAGTTTGTTACTGCCAAAACCTTGGCGCGAAGTAATGTATATAAAAACTAATAAATGTCAATCTATGCATGCATTGTATAACAATCTTCAAATAAAAAAGCAGCTCGAATGAAGTGCCCGCCAATAGTTGGATTATCCAATTACTGGCGGTCTTTTTATGTCCAAACACCATAGAGCATTTATTAAAGGCTACTGAGCTTGCCAATAGCGTTCATTACTACCATCTAATACGCTGAGCCAGCCTGGCTCCAATAATGACTTACGTGTAAAAATACGTGATATTTATCATGAGCATAAAGATCAATACGGCTACCTTAGAATAACTTACGCGCTAAACATGATGAGCTTGATGGATGAACTCGGCTTGAATTCAAAAGCCAGGCCTAAACGCTATAAATCTTACAAAGGTGAAGTCGGAAGAGTCGCAGAAGCATTGGGTACCACTCGTACACCCAGCATCCAAGGTTGGCAACATCAACAACACCTGGAAGAGAATGGTTTAACGCAGATCATGTCCAGGAAAGGAAACAGCTTAGACAATGCTGTTGCAGAAAACTTCTTCGGCATATTAAAAGCTGAGATGTATCACAATGAAACGTTCAAAGACGCGAATGAACTCATTGAAAGCATCAAAAAATACATCGACTTTAACGACGACGAACGTTTTAAGCTAAAGGGCCTGAGTCCGATACAATATCGAACGCAGGCCTTAGTTACCGCGTAGAAATGAGTCCAACTTAATGAGGCCACTTCAACACAAAGGAAAGGACTTTTTAAAAAGTCATAATTCCTACTGACAGGATATATCGGCTTCCTTGGCACCTTTTGGCGTAAACTGAATATCTGCTACGCTCAAACTTGCCTTACCTGAGCTGCCTAGCTCAAACGGTACGACAAGGCCAGTGAAGTCAATGCCTTCGTCGACAAAGCACTGAAGATCAATGCTCACGTTCGTCCACGTATCAGCAGGCATTACTTTTAGCTGCTCGCTAATATTAATCTGCGTTGAACAGCTGCCAGCAGCATCACCTTCGCCTTCACAGTTCATGCCTACGGTAACAGGCCCAGTAATATCTGAGTGACGGCTAACGTTAAAGCTTAGCGCCCCGCTAGTGAGTAACTGTGCACTTAAGTCTTCGCGGAAAAAGCTTTTGCTAGCAAAGCGCATAGCCGCAAATTCAGAGCCATCAAAGGTCACTTTTCGTGCATCTTCTTGCACTACCTTGTCCACAGTGCGGTAGGTCAGCGCACCAAGGGTGTGAGTACTTGCGTTCACAGGTAGCGATTCATCACCTGAATACAGCCATAGTACCCACGGTGACTGCACGGCACCGTTTAGAATTTCCATTGCCTCGTTGTTATCCGTGCTTACTTTAATCTCAGTGTTTAGCGAATCGCTTAACACGTTTTCGGCATCAAAGGATAACCCAAATCCATAGGGTAGCAATGGTTCGTAGGTCTCATCGCCCTTGTTCACAATTTGCTGAGGTTTTGACGGCCAAGAGAAAGATAGCTTTCCTTTAAAGTCTTGTTCACCAAACAACACATCAGCTACCGCATCGCCTTCAGAGCCAGGTAACCAAGCGGCGACAAAAGCGTCAGATGCATTAAGCTCGGCATTTACCCACATTGGGCGGCCGCTGATAAATACAGATACTACTGGAATACCTTGAGACTTCAGCTTTTCAAGTAGCGCTAAATCTTTCTTATTGCCGTATTGGTAGATAAGCGTTTCTCTATCACCGTGGCCTTCTGCATAAGGCTCTTCGCCGAATACCACAATGGCAACATCTGGCTTAGTTTCAAAACCGCCCTCAACGGAAAGTTCGACCTTACCACCAGCACTTTCGACATGCTCTTTGATGCCGTCGTAAATAGAACTTCCACCTGGGAAGTCGTCATTGGTATTGTTTGTGCCTTGCCACGTAATGCTCCAGCCACCAGACTGCTTACCAATGTTGTCGGCGCCATCACCGGCCACTAATATGTTTTTATTCGCAGAAAGAGGCAGCGTTTTATCTTTGTTTTTCAAAAGCACAAGTGACTCACGTACCGCTTGCGCGGCTACTTCACGATGCTCTGCTTTACCTATAAGCGAACGGTCGCCAGATAACGGGCGATTTGCTGGGCTTGGCTTATTAAAAAGGCCCGCTCGTACTTTCACGCGAAGAATGCGGCGCACTGCATCATCGATGCGGGTCATAGATATAGTGCCATCTTTTACTTGAGCGAGGGTGTTGTCGTACAGTACCTTCCAATCGTTAGGTACCATGAAAATATCCAGACCCGCGTTGATAGCCTGCGCGCAGTCTTCATTATTACAGCCTTTAACTTGCCCATGGCCGTTCCAATCGCCTACTACGAAGCCGTCAAAGCCCATTTGATCTTTAAGTACATCATTTAATAGATACTTATGACCGTGAAGTTTGTCGCCGTTCCAGCTGTTGAACGATGCCATTACAGACTGTGCCCCAGCGGTCAATCCGCCAACATAACCTTGGGCATGTATATCGAACAGGTCTTGCTCGCTAGCTAGGTTGTTACCTTGGTCGTCTCCACCTACGGTACCGCCATCACCGACAAAGTGTTTGACCGTGCTAATTACACGCTGATCGCTTAAAAAATCCTTATCAGCAGCGCCTTGAAGACCTTTAACTACAGATGCGGCATACTCCCTAACAATGGCAGGATCTTCAGAGTAGCTTTCATAGGTTCTACCCCAACGGTCGTCACGTACAACAGCAACCGTTGGCGCAAATACCCAATCAATGCCCGTCGCCATCACTTCTTTCGCTGTGATATGAGCAATTTTCTCTACTAAATCAGGGTTATTTGCCGCACCTAAACCTATGTTATGGGGAAATAAAGTGGCGCCAATAACATTGTTATGACCGTGAACAGCATCGGTACCCCACATTGTCGGGATTGTTGAACCATCTAGGCTGTCGTCAATGGAAGCTTGATATAGCTTTTCGGCAAGTTCCACCCAATCTTCAGGAGTTGCATGCTTGTCGTTATTCGGAAACGCGCCACCACCATTGAGGTAAGAACCAAACCCATACTTACGCATGTCTTCAACAGTGATATTGCGAATTTCTGGCTGTATCATCTGCGCAATTTTCTGTTCAAGCGTCATGGTAGATAAAATATCATCTACCTTTTTCTCTACCGCAGGGGCTGACTTTACTTCGATATCTAGCTTAGGCCATATCTCACTGGCTTTATTCGTTTTTTCTACGGCACTGTTAACTGAAGAAGCGTCTTCATCGGATGCACAAGCGCTAACTAAGACACTGACCAATGCACCTGCAACAACCTTCGCGATTAGACTTTTTCGCATTATTAATCCTCGTTACTTTTCAGTGGTTTGAAATTTAGATACGCGACTTCCTACAAGGCCATAATAAGCAATGTAGAGATAGCACGAAGCGGGCAATAGGAATGAAAGCGTAACCCCAATCGAGTCGGCCAGCATACCTTGGAAAAGTGGAACGATAGCTCCGCCCACAATAGCTAGACATAAAATGCCTGAACCTTGCGGTGTGTCCTTACCTAATTGCTGTAGTGCAAGGCTGAAAATGGTAGGGAACATAATTGAATTAAATAAACCTACGCCTAATATACTCCACAGCGCAAGGTCACCCGTACTTGAAAGCGATAGCAAAATAAGACCAATTGCCATACAGGCATTAAAGGCAAGTACATAGCCGCCAGAGATTTTTTGCATGACTACAGCGCCGATGAAACGCCCTACCATGGCTCCACCCCAGTAATATGCCAGCAATTTTGCCGCGCCAGCTTCAGTTAGTCCGCCAACCGCGGGACTGGCTAAGTAATTAACCAACATACTGCCAATAGCCACTTCTGCACCAACATACATAAAGATACCTACCGCACCTAACACAAGGTGCTTGTGATGCCATGCGCCACCTTTTAATACACCTGCATTTGCGCCTGTGTGATTAAGCTTAGGTAACTTCAAGTACATAAACACAAGAGCAAGAAGCAGTAGCGAAGCTGCCAATATTAGATAAGGAATTTGCACATCTGAAGCGCTTGGCGTGCCGCCACCGTGCTCGCCTGTAGCACCGTAAATAAGATAAGAGCCGAAAAATGGTGCCACTGTTGTACCAAAAGCGTTGAACGCCTGAGTCATGGTAAGTCGTGACGAGGCCGTTTTAGGGTCACCAAGCGCTGTCACGAAAGGGTTGGCAGACACTTGAAGGACGGTTATACCTGACGCCAACACAAAGAGCGCCAACAAGAAAACACCATAAATTTGACTAGACGCAGCGGGGAAAAACAGCAAACAGCCTACACATGCGACAGCTAATCCAAGCACAATGCCCTTTTGGTAACCAATGCGCGACACAACCATTCCCGCGGGGAGCGATACGATGAAATAAGCGCTAAAGAAACAAAATTGAATTAACATTGCTTGCGTAAAGCTGAGGTTAAAAGCCCCCTTTAGATAGGGAATAAGTATGTCGTTCAAACATGTAATAAATCCCCACATGAAAAACAACGTGGTAAGTGAGATTAGCGCAAAGCGGTAGCTACCGTTTGCCCCTTGCTCCTGAGCGGATGAAATATTCGGCTGAACTGGTGTGTCCACAAGTAACCTCTGTTGCTATTTTTCTGATTAATGATAAATTTACATTTGAAAGCGCTTACATGCTTATCCAAATTATTTTGTAAGCGCTTACATTGAGTAGATAATTACATGAAGCGTTATCGAATTCAATGTAAATATGATGTTATTTGCTTAGCAATTCGCAAAGCAAATATGACGAAATTGTTATTGCTAGGACATTTCTACGATGAAAGACATTAACCTTCCATCCAATTCTATGATGCTTTCTAAAGACTTCCTGTTTGGTGTAGCTACATCAAGCTTTCAAATAGAAGGCGACAGAAAAGGAAGGTTGGACTGCATTTGGGACACCTTCTGTGAAAAGAGCGGGACAATTTCAGATGCAACTAACGGTGATGTAGCTTGCGATCACGTAGCGCTTTGGAAGGAAGATGTAGCGCTTATCGATGCCTTGGGTGTCGATGCCTATCGACTATCTATTTCTTGGCCCCGCGTTATGATGCAAGACGGCACCGTTAATGAAGTAGGTATGCAATTTTACGTCAACCTAGTTAACGAGGTCGTAAAACGCGGTATGAAAGTGTTCGTTACGCTTTATCACTGGGATTTACCGCAGCACCTTGAAGACAATGGCGGCTGGTTAAACCGCGACACCGCCTACGCATTTGAAAAATACGTAGAGGCCGTTGCAAAGGCATTGGGCGAGAAAGTCTATTCTTACGCCACCTTAAACGAGCCATTTTGCTCTGCTTATTTAGGCTATGAAGCCGGTATTCATGCTCCTGGTAAAACAGGGATGGGCAACGGGCGTAAAGCGGCGCACCACCTGTTGCTTGCACATGGGTTAGCTTTGAAAGTACTTAATAACCATTGCCCGAATAGTCAAAACGGTATTGTGCTTAACTTTAGCAATTGCCATACAACAACGAATTCTAATGAAGATAAGCACGCAGCTAAACTGGCCGACGACTACCATAACCAGTGGTATTTAAAGCCGATAATAGAAGGTAGATACCCCGATATTATCGACATGCTCGATACTGATAGCAAACCAGAAATACTTGAAGGTGATATGGATATCATTTCTCAACCTATCGACTATTTGGGTATCAATTTCTACACCCGCACCCTGTATCAAAGTGATGGAAATAATTGGTTTGAAATTGTTCCACCAGCAACAAATGAGCTAACCGCAATGGGCTGGGAAATTACCCCTGACGCATTCACCGAACTGCTTGTTGATCTTAATGAGCGCTATGACTTACCGCCCATTTATATTACAGAAAACGGTGCGGCAATGGATGATGTCCTGAATGACGGTGAAGTTATAGATGATACGCGTACCGCTTATTTTCACACTCATTTAAATGCCGTAAATAAAGCAATGGTAAAGGGTGTGGACATTCGCGGGTATTTTGCATGGAGCCTGATGGACAACTTTGAGTGGGCGCTGGGTTATTCCAAGCGTTTTGGCATTGTATATGTTGACTACGAAACCCAAAAACGCACCTTAAAACAAAGTGCTTTAGCCTATTCAAAACTGGTGAAGAGTCGTATAAATGGGTACATTAGCGGTATCAAATAAGGACAATTACTAGAAACCGTATGGCAACAATTTACCAAGTATCAGAAGCAGCTGGGGTATCGCTGGCTACCGTCTCTCGTGTTATGAATGGAAACGCGAAAGTAAGCGAGCGCACCCGCAAAAAAGTAGAGGACGCCATGGCATCGCTGGGCTACCAGCCCAACGCCATTGCGCAATCTCTGGCATCTAACCGCACCAATAGTGTGGGTTTACTTGTTTCCGAACTGCATGGCTCATACTTTGGTGACTTGATGAGTACGGTTGAACACGTGCTAAAGAAAAGTGGTAAGCATGTAATTATCACCGCGGGTCACGTGGATGAAAAGCGTGAACACGAAGCCATAGAGTTCTTAAAAAGCCGCCGGTGTGACGCACTTATCTTGCACGCTGAGGCAGTCTCTGACGAATACCTGAAGAAGCTGGTCGACAGCAAAGTCCCGGTTGTAGTGATTAACCGAAAAGTAGACGAACTTGAGCAAAACTGCTTTGTTGTAGACAACGTAAAAGGTGGCTACTTGGCTACGAAAGCGGCCATTGACGCGGGTCATACGAAGATAGCTTACATTAGCGGACCGCTATTTAAAAAAGATGCGAGCGACCGTCTTGCTGGTCACAAAAAAGCCCTTGAAGAAGCAGGACTTACATTTGACAGCAACAGCTTGTTCGAAGGCGACTTTCATGAGTCCACAGGTCAGGAAGGAATGCAGCATCTTCAAGCGACCTTTCCGGATTTTACCGCACTAGTGTGCGCAAACGATGAAATGGCCTCTGGCGCAATGACGGCGGCACGAGAAGCTGGGTTTGATATTCCAACTCAGCTTTCCATTGTTGGTTTCGATAACGTGCTATTTTCGCGCTATCTCTATCCAAAGCTAACAACTATTAATAACCCTATTCACGCTATGGGAGAAATGGCCGCTTATTGGGTACTTGAACATGTTTATGACATTAAAAGTCCTGTTCCAATTGAGCACTTATTTGTTCCAGAAGTGGTAGATAGGGACACATTAGGCACACTATAGAATGAATAAAGCCCTGTCTCCGTCGCTATACTACACGCTTATAGTTTCCCTTGGTGGGTTCATATTTGGCTTTGATGCCAGCGTAATAGCCGGAGCCAATGGTTTTATTGATGCCGAGTTTAACCTAAGTGACTGGCAGCAAGGCTTCGTAGTCAGTTCTCCCACATTAGGGGCATTAATAGCCATGCTTTTTGCTGGCGGCGTGAGCGACGCTATTGGCAGGCGAAAAGCGCTTATTTTTGTAGCTTTCTTATATCTACTTTCATCTGTCGGTTCTGCCCTCGCCCCTAACTTCGAGCTGCTAGTACTTTCTCGGTTTATTGGCGGCATTGCGTTCTGCTCACTCATCATTGCTCCGCTGTATATCTCTGAAATAAGCGCCCCAGAGGATCGGGGCAAAATGGTGTCGGTGAATCAGCTTAATATCGTGTTTGGTTTCGCTCTGTCCTATTTCACTAACTATTACCTGTTACAGCTGAGTAACAGCGGTGCAGGTTGGGTTACTGAATGGGGTATAGATACGCATTTGTGGCGCTACATGCTAGGGCTTGAAGCTATCCCAGCGACGTTGTGGTTTTTTTTACTCTTTACTATTCCGCGTAGCCCTCGTTGGCTAGTCTTAAAGGGGCGTCAAGAAGAGGCAGAACAGGTTATAAACCGCCTTTTCGACAAGGCACAAGCCCATGCACTTGTTAAGGATATTGCGTCTTCGCTTGAAGAGAAGACTTGGACGCTACGCGAGCGCCTTGGTTTTTTAAAAGCAAAAGCCATGCGCTTTCCTTTGATGGTAGGAATCATTATTGCCATTGCACAGCAAATTACCGGCATCAACGTTATCTTTTTCTATGCACCTACTATTTTTGAACAAAGTGGCGTGGGTACCAACGCCGCTTTTATGCAGGCAGTATGGATTGGTGTAGTGAATGTCGCCTTTACTGTTGTGGCAATGATGACTATTGATAAGTGGGGTAGAAAGCCGCTACTCATTGTGGGTTTGACCGGTGTTGTAATTAGCATGGCTATCTGCACTTATGGTTTTAAACAAGCCACTTACCAAGTTCAACAAGCTACCGTTAGCACTATTCAACAAGAGGCTCCCATCGCAGCAAGCAAATTAGAACCTCTAACCAACCAAGTCTATTATTCGGACGTGGAGTTTAAACGGGCGCTTAAAACTGTTTTATCAAGTGAAGAGTTTGATACTTACCAACAGCCATTGCTTACCAGCAGTATCACAATGAACGCGCCCTTAGTGCTATTTGGCATTATCGCGTTTGTAGCTTCTTTCGCTATGTCTTTAGGGCCTGTAATGTGGGCGATGTTAGCCGAAATTTTTCCTAATCAAACTCGTGGTTTGGCTATCTCTTTGGTGGGCGTGATTAACTCCTTAACCAGCTTTCTAGTTCAAATTATCTTTCCATGGGAGCTAGCTAACCTAGGCGCGGCCACCACATTTGCTATTTATGGCTGTTTTGCATTAATCAGCCTCATTTTAGTTGCTAAGCTCTTTCCGGAAACTAAGGGTAGAAGCTTAGAAGACATTACAAGAAACTTTGAACATAAGGCTATGAAATAGCGCACTGTGTTTGCAGTGCAGTTTTAATGTCGGCTTCGCCTAGTTGAAGGTGCGTTTTTACGTTTAGCGCGTCGGGTGTTGTGTGGGATGCAACTAAAATCAATGTAGTAGCAGAAAGACTATTTAGTACCTCACTCACCTTTTGTTGTGTGTAAGAATCTAACCCCTCAAAAGGCTCATCTACAGCAAGAACAGGTGGCTTCGCTAGTATTGCACGAGCTAGCGCCAATCGCTTTCGCTCACCACCGGATAAAGGCCTTCCAGCTTTTCCTACCCAGTTCTTTAAAGGAAGAATCTCTTCCAAGCCAAGCGCAGACAACAATTCACTCATTTCATTTTGAGAAATATCGTTGCCCGCTGGGTCTAGGTTTAAGGATATACTGCCTGATAACACAATAGGTTCCTGCTCTACATAACGCCAGTTTGTTACCATGCCTTCAGGCATACCTATGTCGTCAATTTCGCGCAGCCCCGTAGCTGGCAGCAAACCAATAATTGACTGCAACAATGAAGACTTACCGCATCCCGACGGCCCAGAAATACAAACAACACCATTCGCAGGTAGTGAAGTATTAACCAAACTTGCATGTCGACCTTTAGCAGAAAACTGAATTAAATTAAGTGAGTGTTTTATTTCTCTATCACGATACTGCCTAATTGGCGTGGCTTTAAGTTGCTTAAGAGCATTGACGCTTTGTTTGTACTGCGCAAATTTACTTACACTTAAAAAGCCTGTACTTGCCCAGTCAGGCGCTGCCAATAGAACCATAGGTATGACTATAGCGATAGGCGCGAATACAAAGGCCGACGCCACGGGTGAAACACCCGACATGACTAATACAACAAATAAAAACGCTAATCCCTGAAACCACCATGCTGTTCGTTGTGCCTTAGCTTTTTGCGCCAGCTGATAGCGCCATACCTGACTAGCACTCGGTATTTTAGTGCTGTCAGGGTTAGATGAGGCAGAATCACTTTCAATCATCGATTTGTCCAGATGCCAAATGGCACTGCGGTTGAAAAAATCGGAAGATTGCTGGCGAAATAGCTTGTTTGCTTTATTGGCTTTTTTCGCAAGCGTTAGTGCGCTTAGGCCTTGCACGGCCACAAAAACTAGCCAAGCAACAAATAGCGACAAAATATAAAAAGCGCCTGGGAGGTCGAGGTACACCGCAGCAGCGCACAAACCTGTGAAGATAAATACAACGCTTGATAGAGGGGCAACCCATGCAATCCATTTGCTCGCAAGCTCTTCAGTATGTTGCGCTAGTGCTTCTGTGGTATAGGCCTTATCAGTAATCTGACTGTTTTCTAGCTGACAAAAAACGCGCAGCCGTGCTTTTGCAATGCGCGCTAGGAGGTCATTGTGCCCAAACCACATACTGGCATAACCTGACGCAATACGAAGAAGCGCCAAAGCGCGAATGACCACAGCAGGTATTACATAGTTAAACCCCACTGGCGCTATTGCACTAATCGCAATAAACCAAGCAGAAATAACAAGAATACTAATCCCCGCTATGCCGTGCAAAAGAGCCAGTAGTAACGTCAGATAAGCGGGTTTTCCATTATTCAAAACCAAAACTCCTTTTCTGATCATTTGAATTTTTATTCACAGCACTGGTTACTACTTTCACTACACTTGTTACATCACAATCGTGGTTGCCGTGTTCTATACCAGTGTCGCTGTGATCATTATTCGCTTCAGTATTTGCTTGGTTGAGTGACGTTTTTTTCTCAACCGACCAAAACTGATTAAACCAATTACTTGGCAATGCTTTGTGAGAGGCCCATATCAAGGTTTTGCTCTCGCCCAAACGCTTAATCAACTGAGCTAGCCTATGGTGTTGCTCATCGGGTAAATGTGCGGTTGGTTCATCGAGAAGCCAGATACTTTCATCACGTAATAACGCTCTTGCCAGTGACAAACGCTGTGCTTCACCGCCTGAAAGTTGAGGGTAGTCTGTCATCACAGTATCAAGCCCATAGGGCAACAGTGTTAGCCAAGCTTCAAGTTCAACGTCTTGCAATGCGGTTATTAAGATGTCATCGGAGTAAGTATCGTTAAGACATAGGTTCTCCCGCACTGAACCTGGCGTGATGACTGGGTGCTGAGTGATCCACACTACTGGCTGTTCGAATTTATGGGTCGCTGGCCTTTGGCCACTAAGCGCCTCTAACAATAAGGTTTTGCCCGCTCCAGATTTCCCATTAAGGAGCACCTTATCGCCTTTTGAGATTATCAAGGAGTTAGCTTTTAGTAAGGCAGGTTGTACGTGCCCTTCTTTAAGTGAAGCGGGCTCACGCAAGTCAAACACGTTGAAGTTAGAAGCATCTAGTAACCGTGACATTTCTTCAGGATTATCGGCGCTTTGAGCATAAGATTGTAGTGAAATCGTATCAGGCACGTGTGAGTACAATGGAGCCAGTTCTTCTTGCGCTGCTTCAGCCTGAGCTTTTTGATGATACACCTGCCCCAGTTTTTTCATTTCACTTAGTAACAAGGGTACGGTAAGTAAAATCCATAAGCCTTGCTGCAAGGTTATAGCCGGGCCAATTTCAAGCTCACCTAATAGCGAAAACCCAATAAATACCGCCACTAACGCAACAGCAAGCGTGGCAAAAAAATCGAGCACACTATTAGATAAAAATGCGACACTGACGACTTTCATTGTGCGTGTATTTAACTGTTCGCTTGCTTCTTTTAGCAGGCCGGTTTGTCTTTGATGCGCTTGAAAATTTGCTAGCATCGGCAATGCCGCTAAACGGTCTGTAAATAAGCTTCCCAACCTTTCAAGAGCGACAAAGTGTTTACGATGCAGTGCAGCTGCGCCCTTACCAACAATAATCATGAAAAGCGGCACAACAGGAAGTGTGATTAGTAACCCAAGACCAATAACCGGATTGACATAAAAAATTACTGTTAATGCTAATAAAGGCACTACAACGGCTATTGTTTGCTGAACACGATATTCCAATGCCCAATCTGTAAAAGCTTGTAGGTGCTGTAACCATAGGGTTTGCCAATAATAAACTGAGTGCTGTCGAACCAAGGCATGTTGGCGAGAAACAAACACCTTACTTAACTTCTGCTCCAGCTTGTTGAGCACCGAGTCTTTCGCTTGGCACGACAAGCGATTCGCTACGCCTTGAAGCACCCAGGTTATTCCCAAGCAAACAGATAAGCCCGCTAGATCACCTTGTAACGCGGGTGTTTTATTCACCACCCAGTCTTGTGCAATGCTAGAAAAGTAGTAAAAGCCAATAATTAAAGAAAAAAGCGACAAACACTTAACCACTACCTGTGACATAAGAGAACGGCGCAAGCCAAGCGTGTGCGCGCTATCCATTTCCTTACACCACTGAGTAAGTGTTTGCCTGTTGGGAACCTTTTCTTTAATCACTGTTCGTATCTATCTTTCTCGTTATTTGATTTCTTTTTCACCCTCTTCGAAGGGGTGGTGGGTTGGCCGCAAAGCCCCCTTTGACGGGTTCACGGCGTGTTCTTGCGGCCAGCCTACTTCCATTTCTACTCTTGATCTTCCGGTCTATCCATATTTTCTGTAGCTTCTAACCACATGGCGTTGATAATGCCGAAAGAGCACGCCAGTAAAACACCTAATATCCAAGCGAAATACCACATAAATATCTCCTTAATAGATAGTGTGAGATTGGTCGAGGTCATCATTTTTGATGCGACCACGCATCACGTAAAAGCTATAAGCGGTGTAGCTAAGTACAATGGGTACAAAGATACAGGCAACAATGAACATAACGTTCAGCGTCATGTGACTAGACGTTGCATCCCATACGGTAAGGCTAGCTTCTGGCATTGTGATGCTAGGCATTAGGAACGGGAACATTGAAAAGCCCGCAGTTAAAATTACACCCGTGATAAACAGTGCACTTGATACGAACGCCATACCCGGATTGCCTTTCTTAGAGAAGAACGCGCAGGCAAGACCAGCTACTACACCTAATACGGGGGCTGCCACCATGAAAGGATATTTGCTGTAATTGCTCATCCAAGCACCCGCTTCAATAGCTACCTCTTTCTTAAGCGGGTTCGATGTGGCAATAGTGTCTACCGCAGAGGTAATCACAAAGCCATCTAAGCCAAATGCTACCCAAAAACCTGCAATAACAAACAAGGCTACGCCTACAAGGCTCAATACCACTGATACGGCGCGGGCTCTAACTTCAATAAAACCATCAGTTTTCATTTGTAACCAGGTTGCACCGTGGTTAAGTAAAATAGCTACTGACAGTAATCCGCTCACTAAGGCAAAAGGCGTCAGCAAACCAAAGAACGAACCTGTATAGGTTGATTTAAGGGTGCTATCTAGCTCGAAAGGCACACCTAATAGCAGGTTACCAAACGCCACACCAAAGATGAGCGACGGAATAATGCCACCAGCAAATAGCGCCCAGTCCCAGGCTTTGCGCCACTGTGGGTTAGGTAATTTACTGCGGTAATCAAAACCAATAGGACGCATCCAGAGGGCAATTAACGTTAGCGCTAAAGCAAGGTAGAAACCTGAAAACGCCGTAGCATAAATCATTGGCCACGCCGCAAAAATGGCGCCACCAGCGGTAATAAACCACACCTGATTTCCGTCCCAGTGAGGTCCAACAGTGTTAATCATCACACGACGTTCTTTGTCATTTTTCCCGATAAGGGTAAGCAAAGCGCCCACTCCTAAATCGAAGCCGTCAGTGACGGCGAACCCAATTAGCAGCACGCCAACTAAGCACCACCAAATGACGCGTAACAGTTCATAATCAATCATGCTTTTGCTCCTTGCTCATCAAGGTCAATAAGATCAAGCTCAGTTTCAGTCTTTGTATCTTCCGGAGGCACAGGACCTTTCTTCGCGAATTTTTTCATTAGGTAAAAGCCAATGATGAACATTGCTGTGTAGAAGACGGTATAGGCAACAATAGTGATTACCACATCGCTAATCGCCAAGTTAGACACTGAGGTATGCACCGGCAATACTTCTGCAATAGACCATGGCTGACGACCATATTCAGCAACGAACCAGCCTGCTTCACACGCCACCCAAGGAAGTGGTAAACCATAAAGAGCGCCTCTTAGTAGCCAGCGAGGCTTGGTGATTTTATGTTTTGTACTGTAATAAAATGCGCACAAGAACAGAGCAAGCATAATGAAACCTGCAGCAACCATGATTCGGAAACTCCAAAATAGCGGGGCCACCGGAGGAACGCTGTAGTCAACGGCTTGTTGAATGGCCGTTTCTGATGGGTTTGATACATCGTCTGTGTAGGGCTCAAGCAGCATGGCGTAGCCAAGACTGTCTTTGTTGGCTTCAAAGGCTGCGCGCTGCTCAGCTGTTGCGGTACCATTTCTTACATCATCAAGCACTTCATAAGCTTTAATGCCGCTTAAAATACGCTCGCGATTCTCTTCTTTAAGATCCTTAATACCTTTCACTTCTTCGGTTAACGAACGGGTTGCAATGATGCCCATTGCCCACGGAATCTGAAGGGCGTATTCGGTTTCCTCTTTCTCATCGTTAGGTATACCAAAAACAGTGAACGGTGCTGGCGCGGGATGCGTTTCATATTCAGCTTCCACAGCAGCTAATTTCACTTTTTGCACGTCACCCAGTTCATAGCCACTTTCGTCACCTAAAACAATAACTGACAAAGTTGAAGCTAAGCCAAAGCTGGCTGCAATCGCAAACGAGCGACGGGCAAACGCAATATGCTTATGGTTTAGTAAGTAGTAGCTAGAGATTGCCAACACAAACATTGCGCCGGTCACGTAGCCTGCTGAAACTGTATGAACGAACTTAACCTGAGCTACAGGGTTAAAAATAACGTCAGCGAAGCTGGTCATTTCCATACGCATTGCTTCAAAGTTAAATTCAGCACCTACTGGATACTGCATCCAGCCATTAGCGATTAGGATCCAAAGCGCTGAGAAGTTAGAACCAATAGCAACTAACCAAGTAGCCATAAGGTGCTTCACCTTAGACATTTTGTCCCAGCCAAAAAAGAACAGGCCCACGAAGGTAGACTCCAAGAAGAAAGCCATAAGCCCTTCAATAGCCAGAGGCGCGCCAAAGATATCGCCAACATAGTGGGAATAGTATGACCAGTTCATGCCGAACTGGAATTCCATGGTTAAGCCTGTGGCTACCCCAATGGCAAAGTTAATACCAAACAGCTTTCCCCAAAACTGGGTCATTTGCTTGTATATCTCTTTACCTGTCATCACATAGACCGACTCCATGATGGCAAGTAAAAAGCTTAGCCCTAGTGTTAAGGGTACAAAAATAAAGTGGAACATCGCAGTTAATGCAAATTGCCACCGCGATAGTTCTATTAACGTATCGCTCATGGGTTATCTCCCTTGTCTCTTTTGCGCGATAAGCGCTTGACCTTAAATAAATTTATTGGTTATTCAGTGGTTATCACGTGAACATTCATCACAGCTAGAGCATGGTTTGTGCCATACATCACTTTTCTCGTTAATCTGAACTAACAACTGATGAATGACAGTCTATTCGTACTGTGCAGGACAATTATTCCATGACGAAAAGTTGCGCACTTTGATCCATCGCAAGGATTCGATACGATCACCGCGCCAATTTTGTCACTTTCAATGACAAAATTGACACATATAAAAAAAGGAGGGGGCGTCATAGCCTTGTTTAATAGGTTGAGAAGAGAGCTTTTGCTTCAGCTAATACAAAATTAACTGAAGTTGTTACTGTGGCGAATAGGTCAGTGTGAACGCGCCGCGCAATTCACCAAGTTCAAACCCAGTGGCCTCATCCTTAGGGTAATGTTTTAAAATGGTATCCTTTACTGAAGGTGCAACTTGGCCACCGTGGCACGCCATGCAAACTTGACCTTGTTGAATAGCCATCATGTACCGGAATTCGCCACTGTCGCTGTCATACTTAGAGGTATCCATAGGCATAGACGGCTGTTTACCCTCTAGCTTAGCCTTTTCCAATAGAGAGGTGAAAAGGGCTAGCTGTTCGCGCTCCCACTCGTCTGGCGCGTTATTCGGGTTTCTCACTTTTAGCGCAGTACGCCCTACTTCCCACCCATTTTGGCTAAGCCCCTCGGCGATAGGCTCGGCAGCCAACTGACACTCTTCTACACCCGCTTCTAAACCACCAGACTGAATTGCCTGTTTTAGCCTAGATTTAAGCGCTCCACCAAGTGCTTTAGCGTGAACTCTTGCCTGCTTCACTTTTGTTTGTACTTCGCTGTCAGCTAGCTCGTTGGTTTGTGCATTAGCGAAAGGGCAACCGGCGCTTACGGCTACCCCCAACGCAATTAAAAAGGTGCGTTTTTTCATTGTGTAACTCTCCTATTGACGGACGTATTTGCACTCAGGCATTGTGATTCAACTAAAACAATCAACAAGCTCTATGCCAATATGTTAAGTTGGCAAGATAAAAGTAGCATTAACTAATACGCTGACAATGAACATATCAATTGTACAAGCAATGATAGATGCAATAGACAAACCCGCTATTTTCATCAATCAAAACTACATTATTGAGGCGGTCAATGCGCCTTACAGAGATACTTACCCTGTCGATATCAAGCTCGGTTATAGCACCTGTTATCAGGTATCTCATCGAAACAATAAGCCCTGTGACCAATGCGGCGAGCAGTGCCCTATGCAGGAAAGTAAAAAGTCGGGCCGAGCAGCTAGTGTGGTGCATATCCATACCACCAGCGAGGGCCAAAGCTACTGTGACATTCTGATGCGACCTATCTTCGACGGTCACGGGGATTTAATAGGTTATCTGGAAATTCTAGATAAGCTTGCCTTTGCGTCTAACCGCCCCTCTGCTGGAAAAATGATTGGCGAGTCAGAAGCATTCAAAACGATGCTGAATAAAATTAACCGCGCTGCAAACTCAGATATATCTGTTTTACTGTTTGGTGAAACCGGAACTGGGAAAGAACTGGTGTCTCAGGCTCTGCACTCAAGTAGCCATCGCGCTGAAAAACCTTTTGTTGTGATTGAATGTACCGGGTTGTCTGATGCGTTGCTTGAAAGTGAGTTATTCGGCTATGAAAAAGGCGCTTTCACCGGCGCGACCACCAATAAAAAAGGACTGGTAGAGGCGGCAGAGGGTGGCACTCTATTTTTCGACGAAGTAGGCGATATTCCCCTCGCCATGCAGGTTAAACTACTTCGGCTTTTTGAAACACAGACTTACCGCCCTGTGGGAAGCGTAGTTTCGAAGAAGGCCAACTTCCGTTTGGTGTGTGCATCGCATAAAAATTTAAAGCAAATGGTAGAAAAGGGGGAATTCAGGCGTGACCTTTACTATCGAATTGCTGGCTTTCCTATCAATCTTCCGTCCTTACGAGAGAGAAAGTCAGATATTGCGCTAATTGCAACGCACTTTTTGGCCCAGTCCCACGAAAAAAAGCGTTTCCATAAAAAAGCCCTCGAAAAATTAAGCAGCTACGCCTTTCCGGGTAATATTCGCGAGTTGCGCAACATCGTTGACCAAGCTGTATTACTTGCCGATGAGAGCGTGATCTACGAGTCGGATCTTCCCGTGTTAGACGAGTTCAACGACGAGAATAACGCTTCAATGGAGGGTAAAGATGATCAATACCCACTAACAACAAGCGGAGTTAATCTTGGCAAGGGTATTATGACTCTCGACGAGGTAGAAGATGTCTATCTTGCTCAGGTAGCAAGCTCCTTTAAAGGCGATATAAACAGCCTCGCGGACGCGCTAGGCGTAAGTACCCGCACACTTTACCGAAAGCTTAAAAAGGCCGGAGTTAAAGAACTTAATTAAAATGTGGAAACATTCGTCCATCGCACGCTATGATAAAGACGCGCAACGTAAAAAGATAAACAATGTCGATTAAACACCTGACAGCCTTAACCCTCTGCCTTTGTATGCTTTTGCAAAATGCATTAGCACTGGGCCTTGCTTCGCATACCATGCAGCATGCCCGTGGGTTGGTGGGTGATGACATTGAGCTTATCTGTACTGGCAAAACCATGCGCTATATATCGGTAAGCGCAACAGAGCTTGAAGGTGAGTTTGTATTTATAAGCCCAGAACTACTAAAAGCACCTGTTGAGCACGTAGATTGTACCAACGGCACGTTGGCCGACCTTCCTCAAATGGACAACGTACCTGTAGATGCGTTAGTAGTGATATCCCTTGTGCGCTATCGCGCCTTGGCGTCTCGCCTTGCAGCAGCACCCTACACATCTTTTGCCTTTGCGGCTCCGCCAGGTCGCGCTCCACCTCTCGCATAACAACGCCTAAAACACACTTAACACGCATGGTTTAACCGTGCACACGTTCGTTTATTTAATGGAATTGTTATGAAGTATTCTTTACTGGCATTCGCTGTTACAGCTGCCTGCACATCTGCACACGTTTATGCAAACACATCTGAGTTCATTGATAGCGCTTCAACAGAAGTGATTACAGTGATTGGTTCTTCGCTCAATAATGTAAAAGAAATAGAGCGAGAAGCAGTAACTGCCGCAACCAATATAGACGCGGACTTTGGCGATCAGTTAGCACTGCTACCCGGAGTCTCTATCTCGCGAAATGGCCCGGTTACAGGCCTCATTCAATATCGAGGCTTGTTTGGCGATAGAGTGGGTGTATCCGTTGACGGGGTCGACATCGCTGGCGCTGGCCCTAATTCAATGGACTCGCCATTATCTCACGTACTGCCAGAGCCTGGGCTTACCGCTACTTTATATCGCGGCATTGTACCTGTGAGTGCTGGCGTACAAACGCTAGGCGGCAAACTTCGTATTAACGCCGATGCGGTATCCCTTTTTGCTTTAGGAAACGGCATTACTGGCAGTGTAAACGCCAGTTTGATTGCCCCGGGTAGCGGGCACCAGTATCAGGGCAATGTACTTTACAAAACTGACCAAGCTTTCGTTAGCGGCGCGTTTATGCATCAGCAGCGTGATGAGCGAGAATCGGGTGATAACACCGTTATACCCAATAGCCACTACCAAAGAAATGGCGGTAAATTTAGACTTGGCTATGAATGGGGAAAACACCAATTTGACGCTAGCTACCAACAGCTAAATACGAATGAAAGTGGTACGCCCGCCCTTGCTATGGATATAGGTTTTATTGATGCAGCATGGTACCGAGTCGGTTATCGCTATAACGCCGGTGAAGCTGAGTACTTTGCTATGAAATGGTTTGGCAACAGTAACCAACATGCCATGGATAACTTTTCCCAGCGCATGATAATGTCTGAGAGCATGGCGCGCGAGAACAACGCTGACGCTATCGCGCAAGGGCTAGATGCAAAATACGTTATGCCATTAGATAGTGGCGAGTTAGAACTGGGCGCTTACCTACACCACACCCGAAATAACTCTGTTATTACTAACCCTAACAACGGCATGTTCTTTGTAGATAATTTTACTAATGCAGAAAGAGATACCGCGAGTGTTTATGCTCAGTGGACGATAAACAAAGATACATATTCATCTACGCTAGGTACGCGGTATACCCGGGTTAGTATGGATGCTGGAGAAGCAGGGTCTAACATGGTTATGATGAACCCTGCAATTGCTACGTTAGTCAGTAATTTTAATACCGCTGAGCGTGACGAAAACTACAACATGTTAGATATCGCCGCGACTACCCGATACCATGCGAGCGACTCGCTTGATATCGTACTTGGCATTTCTCAGAAAAATCGTGCCCCTACCTATTTCGAGCGCTACACCTGGCTACCGCTTGGTATTTCCGGGGGTATGGCCGACGGATTTAATTACATTGGTAACCTTGAATTAGACAATGAAACCGCGCGCAAAATAGAGGTAGGAACTGATTACAACTATGAAAGTTGGACCATATCACCCCGCTTTTTCTATCAAGATATAGAGGATTACATCACAGGCTCACCGAGTACGAATATGGCGGCGAACATGGTATCTACCATGATGGCTGGTACTGAGCCGTTTCAGTGGACGAATACCGATGCTGTTATCAAGGGTGCCGACATCACGGTGCAAGGCCAGCTTACCGATGCCTTGAGTTTACGTGCAGTAGCCACTATCCAGCATGGCAATCGTGATGACATTGACGATGCCTTATTCCGTATTGCGCCCGAGCATTTAACAACAACAGTTCAGTGGAATACCCAGGTATTTGATGCGCCGCTTCAAATGCAGTTTACGTCTGAATTAGCCGGCGCACAAAACCACGTTTCAGCTCTGCAAAATGAAGCATCTACAGCAGGGTATGGGTTGGTTCACATTACTGGGCTTGTAACGCTTCTTGATAGTGGGCACTCAAACCTTCAGGTAACAGCGACTATTCATAATCTGTTTGATAAGCAGTACGCACCACATACTGCGGGAATTAACCGCGTAATGAATACTGATGTGGAAGTGGGGGAGCGAGTACCTGGTGCTGGGCGCGAGTGGCATTTGTCGTTAAGCTATCGATTCTAAATAGTAGAAAGAAAGCGAGAAACTATTGGAAATATACGTATTGGGCTTGAGAGACACGTCTCTTAAGCTCCTGTTTTTTTCCCAGTTAAAGTAAACTCACTAAGGCCTGCCATAGCAAGCGCAGGGCCAACAAGGTCACTACAATCTTGAACGCCAGCATAAACTTATCGGCCGGCACACGCTTTAACACTTTGAGCCCGAAAAATGTACCGAGCGCACCACTGGCAATCATAATAATGATAAGCCCTGCCCACTGCGCAAAAGAAAACCCTACAAAGGTAAAAACAAACGCTTTGAGACCGTGTTGCAGTGTCATACAGCTGGCAAACGTGCCGGTTATCTGCATTTTGCTGTAATTATTTCGGTGTACAAATGCCGCCACCAAAGGCCCTGTGGCACCTACAAACATTGAAACCAAGGTGGTCACCAACCCCGCCAACGTTCTACCCGCGGGCCTCATTTCTTGTGCTTTGGGTTTATTCCCCCACACTAAAAATAAAATGAATGCGGCAACTGCAAACTGAATGATAACGAGCGGCAGCTGAACCACAATAAACGACGCTAAGAAAGCGCCGACGATTGCGCCTAGAGAAAAATATTTCAGCATATTCCAGTCGATATGCTTCGCCGTCATTAGTGCACGGTTCCCATTAGAACCAAGCTGCACTAAGCCATGAACTGGGATCAGCGCACTAACCGGCATAGTGCTGGCCATTACTGCCAGTAATAAGACCCCGCCACCAATACCCAGCGTTGCTGTCATCATAGACGTAAAGAAGGAGGTAACAACAAGTACTACTGATGATGACATCGACAACGTATCGTTGGCCGTTAGCCAGCTAAAAATCAACTCCAAGACTCAAACTCCACCTTAATTTATGACACTGTTTTCGCGGTTTTAGTGATCAAAACACCACACAACATCGTTTAAATATCATACAAAGCTACTTGTGTCGCGTTAGGTTATTTATCATGCCTTCTATTAGTTATTTAAACAAAGCACTTCAAATAATATGCGACAAGCACAGCACAAAAGACGCCAAGCTTGTTGCCAGGCAAATTCTCCATAACAGTGGCTTTACTGATGAAGATATCTATAACTGTTTAAAGCAGGGCTCGATTATTCGCATAACCATATTTGAAGCCTAAACTAGCATCGAACCCAATTCTAACCGCTTGCTCACCCACCCGCATGAGTCTAATTTGTTCACATAAAAAACACGTTGACTTTCTCTTTGGTGCGCAGGATACTCAGGTCATTAAATACTCACTAGCATCACACTGTGTTTAAACACTATGTCTAAAAACACGACTACACATACTGCTTTTTCAGCCTCTGCGCTGATTATTATTCTCGCTATTCTAAGGAATGGGCGGGTTAGCTAGTGCGTAAATAGAATTCACTAAACCCGCCGCAAAGGCGGGTTTTTTATTGGCTCGTCTTGCGGTAAAAATAACGGAACGACAGCCATGAACAATCCAATATCTCACGTGTTACAACAGTTACATGACGCAGTAAACCGCGGCGATCAAAACGCCTTATCCCAATGTTATACAAGCGATGCAAAAGTGGTCGCTACCCCTATGTCCAGCTCAACGCAAAGCCAGACTACTGAAGAGCATGCTACGCAACGCGACTGCGTTAACGCCTTACTTAAATTTCAAAAGAAATTCATGCCCGACCATTTTGTAACAACCGGAGATGAACGGGTTATACAAGCCGGTGACGTAGCACTAGTCGTCGCCAAGCTTTATCTTGTTCCTAAAACCACGCCCAACGCCCTACCCTGCGAGGGCAAGCGCGCCGTTTACGTTCTGCAAAGAGATGGGAGTGGTGAATGGCGCTGTGTCATCGACAACTTCTTCGGTACTGACTTGTTAGATTTTGCGTGATTCTCTTTAATCCACAAGATCAGAGTCAAAAGCGGATGTAGGTAAATTGGGGCCAGACGATTTCTTAAATAAGGTACAGAAGGAGTGAGAGTTCAGCTAAACAAAAATTGAGTGAGTGTAAAATGGGTATGAAAGATTCACAAAAATAGGGGCATATTGCTATGCCCCTAGTTATCATCTCCGATCTAAATGCTTGTTAGCGTTTTGCAGAGCACTACATCTGATTAGTGGTCGTGATCGTGGTGCTCGTGTTCTTCAGCAATACCTAGCCATACTACACCTGCAGGATCAAAATCCAGTTCAAGCAAGGTTTCCGTGGTCTCGGTTTCCAAATCAACAGCAAGGATAGCTTGCGCAACAGGGTCAACAACAAACAAGGCTTCTTCATGTTGCTATGCCGCAATGCTGAAAACTTGATGTTTGTAGAAGATTCGGTAGGGCGACTGCATGAAGCGTTAAGTACGTATTACCAAGCTACCTATTTTCGTGTAAAAGTAGAACATCAAGAAAGTCTGCATGCACACGACGCCATTGCTGAATTATCAGGCCCAGTTCACAGATAAATTCAGACATAATTTGGGTGTTGAAACCGGTAGGCAGAAGAAACAATAAAAGGAAAATAACATTGTTATCTCTTAACAAGCTCTCTTACATCAGTAAAGCGGCGTGCATTGGCGCTGCAGTATCAGCTATTGCGGCGTGCTCGTCTACGCCATCAACCCCGCTTGCTGGTGTAAAATCACACACTCTGTCAAATGCCGTGATATACCAAACCAGCAGCAAAGAGTACCCTGTTCTTTCAAGTTTTGTGTATGGCCAAGCTATTTCAGCGCTACCTACGCGTTTTGCTAATGGCGATGTTGTGGTGATGGATGTTGATGAAACCGTGCTAGACAATAGCACCTATCAAAAAGAACGGGAAAGTGCGGGCTTGGGATATTCTTCACAAAGCTGGGCCGAATGGGTAAAACGTGAAGAAGCCACACTTGTGCCAGGCGTCGCTGGTTTTATCAACGAGGTTGTTGCGCGAAATGGCAAGGTGGCGCTTATTACCAATCGCGATAAAACACTTGATAACCACACGTGGAATAATCTTTTGGCACAAGGTTTACCGCTGACCACCAGCAATACCTGCGTAGTTGGCCGCACTACTGAAGACAAAGAAGCGGTAGGCCAAGAAGGTATGGTTAATGACAAAGACTTGCGCAGAATGCAGCTTACCCAGGGCAAAATCGCATGTTCGAATACGTCTAAAGACGCGACGTCTACGTGGGCTGTGCCTCACACTATTATCATGCAAATTGGCGACAACATTGAAGATGTGGGCGGCGTAACCCAAGAATCTGCCAACGTTGAGTTGCTCATGCCACGAGTGGGCACAGAGATTTTTATTTTGCCCAACCCCATGTACGGTTCTTGGTAGCTTATTATAAAAGTAGAATCAACGAACGTTTTAAGCTTAGCCACTTCTCGCTTTCTGTCGACATTGAGCGAAATGAGTGGCTCCTTAGCTGCCGCTAAATGCTGTCGCATCATGGGGTGCTGAAAGCCAAACTGCATGTTTCCCATACCTGCGTGTAGTTCACACGCAGTACTATGAAATGCTAGAAGACTTGATAAAACAGTAGCTGCAACGACTGTTTTTTTCATATCAGTTACTCCTCGTAAAGCGCGAAGCTGTCTAGCACTAACGAATAGGCAGATGTACCTAGTGCGCTTTCGTGGTTGTCTATTTTTACCGTGCCTTCAAACCAATAAGGGTCGTACAAGTTCTCAATTGCAATGCCTTCTTTGTATTCAACATACAAAATTTGATTTGGCGGCGGTGGCGGCATGTGTAAGCAAGCCCCAAAATACGGTACAACGAAAAAGGCGGTGGCTTTTTGTTCTTCGTTTTGCTCTAAAGGTACAATAAAGCCGGGGATGCGGATGGCTTTACCATCAAATCCATCTATCACCCGAGTAGATACTAACGCTTGTTGGTATCGCTGCGCTTGCTCGTCTTCTAGCTGCCTTGATGCAAAGTCATCAATGGAATCAGCGGCAGACCCGTCAGCAATATCGTTTAAAAACTCAGGCCTGTTTAAAAGCGCGCTCAAATCATCCTCGGGCATAAGGGCAACCCAGTCAATTTCTTCGTAATTGGCGGCTTGGGTTAAGTTTAACGCGCTAACTAACATTAGTAGTGTCGCAATTAAACCAAGTTTAACGCTAGGAAGCGTGACAAAAAATTTCACAAAGATGCCCCGTCAAAGAAACAAAAATACGTTATAACATAATATATCTTAATAAAGTAAATTTTACGTTTATCTACCCACATTGTTGATTGAGCCCTTCATAACAAGAAACTCAGCTCAATATTGTCGAAGCTCGAAAAGAGTGACTATATTTTAGTGAATGGAGTTTTTATAAATAGGCGCATAGTTGAATGACTAGAACTGGACTTTTTGTCACAAGTGTATTGCTCACCCTTCTCGCGTTAAAGCCCGCCTACGCTGCTACAAATCAAATCAACCCTGCACCAAACGATGAAGTTATAGCCAGTATCAAAGCGCTACATCGAGCACCCGAAAAAGAAATGGCTAGATTAAAGTCGCTGCTTGATTCAAATCAGTTCTCTCCAAAACGTCATGAATGGGTATACCTTTATGCCTTAGGTAAAGAAAAACAGGGCGAATATGATGAAGCTTTAGCACTCGCAGAGAAATGCATAAGCGATGTTTACGCTAGTAGGCTAATGCAGCAACGCGCAAAATTGCTCAAAGCCAAAATACTTTCACGCAAAGGCGAAATACAAGAATCGATTAGCTTGCTCAACGCCGTTAAGCAGTGGTCTATGAACCACGGCGTAATACAATTGAATATTGGCGTATTAATGACACTAGGTACTACTTTTGAAAATATTGAAGAACCTAAGCTTGCTCTTGATAACTATCTCTCCGCTTATGAATTAGCTACACAGTTCAAGACACAAGTCCCTACCTCTCATATTGCTGGTCTGATAGGCACTATTTATTTGCAGCAGTCTAAATTCGAAGAAGCAAAAGCATATTTAAACGAAGCTTATGAATTTGCGGTTAAAAAGAAAAACACTGTTAATCAAAGTCGGGTAGCAGAAAAGCTTGCTCGAACAGAGCTAGGGCTTTCAAACTTTAAAGCCTCCGCGCGCTTTTTTGAATTAGCCATAGAGATTGCAAGAAAAAACAATAACTCCCTCCTGCTAGCCAAAGCCCTACTCGGCAAAGGGGAAATGTTGTTAGCGCAAGGGAATACCTCTGAGGCAGCCAGCGCCGCTCGCCTTTTATTTGAAGAAGCAAGCGACCTAGCCCGTGATTTAGACTCTACTACTATTTACTTTAACTCGCTTATAGCACTTTCTCGTCTGGCGCTGTCCAGCGGAGACAAAACAGAGGCATTAGAGATGGTTAGGCTTGCAGAAGAGGTAATAGCGAGCGCAGAAGCAGGCGTTGCCCATTTGGAAGCCGCTTATCTTAAACTGTCTATTCTTGAAAGGTTTGGTAACGAGCAAGATACGATAGACGCACTCAAGCAATACATTGAATTAAATAAGAAAATAACCGAATCACTAGATAAGTCGCGTGTGCAAATAATTCGAACGCTTTACGAACTAGACGAAATTCAGGCAGAAAATAGCGACTTAAAAGCTATCACTCAATTACAAGAAGAAAAGCTTGCGCTTAACCAGCAACGAAATTTTTTATTAGCTGTAATCACTGGGTTATGTCTAATACTTAGCTTACTACTGTTTTTACTCTACATTAAGCGTGCGCGTTACCAGAAAAGATTAGAACGGCTTGCTACTACCGATGCATTAACCCGCTTTTATAACCGGGTCAAAATTCTAGAGTTACTGGAAGGATCTCTCGCCACCTTTGAAGCGGCTAACGAAAAATTTTACGTAGTAATGTTAGACATCGATTTCTTCAAATCTATCAATGATAACTATGGTCACAAAATGGGCGATGATGCATTGCGCCTATTCGCGAGCACTGCGCGACAGCTTTTTACTAAACACGTCGATATGGGCAGGTTAGGAGGTGAAGAGTTTCTGTTTATATTCCATTGCGCTAAAGAAGACCAAATTTACAAACAGCTTGATCGCTTCCGTCAGACGCTAAAAATAGCCTCTGCCAGTCAACTCTGTGCAGACATTAAATTAACATTCTCAGCAGGATTAAAAGTAATTGAGTCACCGCAAAGCACTACTGCCATTTTAGAAGATACAGACAGAGCCCTTTATGAAGCGAAAGAAACAGGCAGAGATAAAACAGCTGTAGTTTAATGTTTATAATGTGATAGACATCAATGGGAAAAAACTAAGGCCAGAGCGAAAGCTAGGCCTTAATTCTATAAGGTTAAAACGGTAGAAAATTAAATGCGTATTCAAGTTTAGTCTGAGCCACGTCAGCAGCACCGAAGTTAATCATACGAATGCGTGCTAGAAGCTTATTCTCAAGCGCTTCATCTTCTAATTCGCTACTTACCAATGTAACCGAAGACAGACTTCCACTAGGTTCTATCGTTAAGCTAACCGTCACTTTACCTTCTAGGTCAGGGTTTTGACGGAGCGCTCTTCGATAAAGGGCGTAAACGGCACCTTTATTTGCATCTAATACTTTGCGTATTTGCTCTATGTCTCTGTTACCAATCACTTGAGATTCAACTTCGATGCGCTTGGCAGCGAGAGATGCGGCACCCTCCTCAGGCGCAGTGAACTCTGTAGTGCGACGCCCTTCTAGCTCACCTTTAGCCCCAATATTTTGACTAATACTCGCGTTTTTTAAACTGCCAGACGTTGGCGTAGCAATCTGTTTACCTATCCGCTTTCTGCTGGTTTGCTCTTGTTCACCTGCACCTTCAATGGTTTTCGTGTTGGCCACATTTGCTAGGTTGATATCGCTTCGCATGCTGGCTAAATCATCTGAAAATGCCAATAACCCGGTCTGCTTTGCGTTTTCCCGTGCTTCAGCCACTTTTTCTTCTTTCGTCTTTTCCACCGGAACAGGTCTGGGCTTTTTAACCGCAGGCTGAACTTTCTTAACAGGCTGCTGTGGCTTAGGCTTTATCTCCTCTTTTGGCTGTTCAACCTTAGGTTGTGGCTTAGGTTTCACTTCAGGAGGCGGTGGCAACGGTTTTGGCTTTAGTATGCGAGCAAGTTGAGGCGGTAACGTCTCTTTCTCTTCGCGGGTTTGCTCAGGTAGTTGAACCCAATTAATAACCAAAGCAAAAACAACAGCAATAATAAGACAACCATAGGTTATTTTACTGAAAAGTCTGTTCTCTTGTTCGCTCGACGACCAAGGCAATTGAGTTTGAAAATAGATGCTACTCATCACCGCCCTCCTTCGTCATGATTTGCTCTACTGCTAAAGATACATCTGTATAGCCAGCTTCTGCACAGGTATACATAATTCTTTTTAATAACGCATACGGCACAGACTGATCGCCCATCACAGTGATCGCTCGAGCTATTGGGCCGTCACTATCTTGTGTATCCGAAAGCGTATCACGCCCCTTTTCATCAGCTTTTTTCGCACGGTAGTTTAGCTCTTCTAATAGTGAGGTAATTGTACTTTCTTGGTTTTCTAAGACATCACTCACAGCCGCGACTTTATTACCCTGCAGCACGATATCTTCGTTGTTAACAAGAATAAGCAATGTTTCTTTAGCAGGCTTTTCGCTCACTGCTTCAGGCAAAGTTACCGACTTATGGTTATCTAGCACTTGGACATCGGACGCATTCAGCATTAAAAAAAACACAAGAATGGTAAATATATCCATTAACGATACGAGGCTAAGTTTTGCTTGTTGACTATGGCGCTTGTGATTTCGAGCCATGCGCTTGGCTTGCACAGATTGTTTCACAACGCCCCCTCAGCACTAGAAGACGAAGTATCTCCGTTTACCGCCCACTCTATACGAGACATGTCTTCAGGCACCTCGGCGAATGAAACATCAGGAAATAGCTCTGCATCTACTACTGACGCAGCAACAACGTCTTTGTAAGAACGTGTTTTTTCTAATAATGTTACAATAGTCTGATAATTTACATCATCTTCAATCATTAAGACGATGTCACTTTTTTCAGTTCCTTTTGCCAATAAGGTTTGCTTCAACTGCTTAAGGACTAATTGAATTCCATCCCAATCTTGATTTACTCGGTCCTGCTCCGTATTTTTCATCACTGGCAGCTGCTGCACTAGATAACCCGCAGGGAAGTAAATTGCACTACCTTGTGAAGTTACCACCAATTCGATTTGCTGACTTTCAATACTTGCCCCGTCGCCAAGCGCTTCTAACCCAGGTAGTTTTAACTCAACTACGGTTATGCGAGAAAATACCATCATCATGAGTAGAACTGGTACCAACACAATCATCAAGTTAAGAAACGAGGTAATATCCAGTTCTGCGTCAGGCTTTCTCAGGCGTTTACGTTTGCCTAACATGATTATTTACTCATCTGTATCGCGACTAAGTGACGCTACTGCTTTTTTTGCCATAAGTGCATTAAGGCACTTCACGCCAGCCATCTCCATACTGTCTACAATCTCGGTAGTTTTAGATTGAAGCACTGAGTGGAAGCCCAGCAGTGGTATGGCAGCAATCAAGCCAAAAGCAGTGGTATTCATGGCAATTGAAATGCTTTGCGACAACAGACTGGCTTTTTCAGAAGGGTCTGCGTTTGCTACTGCTGAGAATGCTGCGATTAAGCCAATGATGGTCCCCAATAGACCAAGCAAGGTAGAAATGTTAGCCAGGGTGCCTAAGTACGGTGTGCGCTTCTCAAGGCGGGGAATAGTTTCCATTAACCCTTCTTCCATTGCATACTCGATATCTTCCCGACGGGGGCTGACTTGAAGGCGAGCAATGCCGGCCCCAATAACACGACTGATGGGAGCTTTTCCTTGCTCACCCAAACGACGAACCTGATCGTATTGCTGGCTGCTTAAAAGCGGCTCTAGTTCGGCAAAAGCACGTTTATTTGTGCGCTTCGCTGCGCTTAAGAAAAAGTAACGCTCAAGAGCAATGGCGATTCCAATTGCTAGCACGATAGCAATTGGAAACATAAAAGGGCCACCTTCTTGAAAAAAGCGAACGACTACTTCGAAGACTTGCATGGTTTTTCCTCTCTAAAATGACAGCGGTAACTTCACCGCTATTTTTATTGTTGTTTTAACTTATTCTAGGAAGGGAAAGGTTATCTCTATTCCCACATCCTTGATGGAATCAATACCTATTTGTCAGCCTGATTAATTGGCAAATTCTTTTTAGGCCCCGTCGTACTAATTTGCTTCGACAACGCGACTTTGCGCAAAAACTGCTTTCGCTCCAACGGTTTTAGTTTGCTATTCTTCGGCTTCCACGACAGGGTGCCTTCTATATCGCGATGTTCCGGCAATTGCCAAGGTACAATACTGATAACACGGGGTTGCTCTTTGTCACCGCGGATCGTCGCTTCTAAACGCAAAGATTCATCAGTTTGCGTTTTTTCTTGCTCTGCGCTTTTAAGCAACCCCGAAAACATAACAGTCGAAGCAAAAACTAAAAACATAAGTGGCTTTTTAAAATTCGGCTTAGTCATTTCAGCTTTCCTCGTCAATTGCGGGCAACTGGCGTCTTAAATCGGCTATCCATCTTGCTATTTCTTTCGACGCTTTCTTGTCAACCTCACCAATTAAGGGGTTGTTAACTAATGCTGCATACTTTTCGTAATTTCTAAGCGCCTTCTCTTTTTTACCCATATACAAATCGTACAAGATGCCCAAATTGTAATAGGTGACTGGATTCCCAGGCCACGCATCAATAGCCTCTAAATAAAAACGCTCTGCTTTAGTAAACTGACCTTCTTCTCTGGCCATTACGCCTAGTCGATTCAACGCTAAGTAATTATTTTCATTTTGCTTTCGCGCCAACTCATAATACAAACCTGCATCTTTGAGCTGAGCAAGTTGTATAGCTATATCACCACGCAACACGTAAATAGATGAAGGAACGTCAGCAGTATTAGACGCTTTTAAATCTTCAAAAAGTGCTTCAATCAGCACTTTGGCCTCTTCATGATTACCTTGTTGGTATAACAACAAGGCACCATCAAGCTTTGCTTGATGTTCTGCAAAAAGCGTAAGTTTCGTCAACTTGTAACGATTAGTGTGCTGCCTTAATGCAAGCGCTTCTTGCTGTAAACTAGTGAGGGCATCTTGGGGCTTGCTTTCTTTTAGCGTATCTTCCTTTGATAAATTTTCAGAACCACTCGCATTTTTATCTTCCGCAACTTGATCGCTTTGTTCATTTGAAAAAATAGGTAAAGATAAGCTGCTACATCCAGTTAAAGCCAGCGCAATTAGCGTGCTAAATAGCCATACTTTCAAAGTTGAAATACGGTTAGAAGGTTTCAATGTTTATCTCCTCACGTATTTCGTTTTTCCGATAGCGATTTGGGTAAAGCTCTGCCAGTGCATTGAAGCTCTCTTCCACCCACTTGTCATAAATACCATCCCAACTTCTTTTAGCGTTGATTTCATATACCTGAATTGCTTGCTCTTCGAAGGGATATGCTTGCTCTTCTAGCAATAAATCGTATTGTTCTAATTCCAATGCATTGAGCTCAGAGGGGCGCTCTGAACTCATCAAATCTCTTGCAAGCGTTCGATACAAGCCACCAAGCTGATGATTGGCAATAGTAGCGTAATCACGAACTCCGTAAGCAAGAACCTTATTATGTGCATCTACCGCTTTGACAAGGGTGCTGCGCTTTTCAGCGAGGCTTTTCTTTAAAGGTTGAGTGAGTTTCTGTTGTTCAAAAACATATTTTGCATCATCAGCAAATACCATTGCGGCCATTGCGGCGAGTGTTTTAGAGCGCAGTGTAGCCTTATCTCCTGCGCTATCATGTGACTTGATAAGCTTATCTAACCAATAGCGTCGTTTACCGCTCTCTTTACTTTCAAGATAAAACTGACTCATAGTAAACCGCGCTTCTGTAGCTAATTCGAAGGGCTCTGGATAGGTATGAGCATACGCGCGATAAGCAGGCAGAGAGGAAGCGCGGTTTCCGGCTTTCTCGTAATAAACTGCTGATTGATATAATGCCTCTCGCCCTGTTTCGCTTTGTTTATTTTGTTTCCAAATAGCTTGCAACATGTCAGCCGCGCGCTTCCATTGCCTGGTTTCTTCATAAACATAGAGTCTTTTCTCATCAATTGAGTCGGCAAGTTCGTGACCGGCAAAGCGAGTGGCAAAATCATCTAAAAGCACTTGAGCTTCTTCAAAGCGTGACTCAGCAATTAAATAATTCGCCGCGTCATATTGTGCGTTCACACGAACGTCTACGTCCGGGGTTTTCGCTATTATTCGCTCTAAGTGAGAAATAGCTAACGCAAGATCTCCACTTTTAACAGCATTTTCTGCCTGTTTATACATGCTTATTGCATAATTTCGAGTAAGTGCGTCAAAACCTGTATCTTGCTTGGCCATTCGCTGCAATAGGTTCGCATAGGCCAGCTCCGATGATTTAAAACGCGACAGCCCAAACAAAGCGTGTGCCTCTACGAGTTCTGCTGAATGTTTTATTTCTAACTTAACCGACGCATGCTGAGCTTCTGGAGGAGACAGCAACCATTGACTGAATTTGAGCGCTTCCTCAAATCTGCCTTCTTCAAAATAAGCTTGCATCACGGTTTGAGTCACTTTTACTGCTCTTGAGTCAAGTTCGAAAGTATTAATAAACCGTATTTGACTCTCTCGTTGCTGTTCTAGCAACTCACGCTTTTTATCACTGCTTGTGTAGGTAGAAGACGATAACATTTTCACGTATGACAACAGGGCTGCGTACGCTCCGTCACCAGCCAAAGCGTGGGAATGATACTCATAGGCAAATTGTTCGTAATGAAGAATTGCTTTACTAAATTGTTCTGATTCAAAGTAACTTTCGGCTAAGTTAAACTCCATCTCAGGCCGTAAATCATCATGAGGAAATGTGGTGATAAATTCAGTGTAAAATCTTGCTGCTCTGCCATACGCGATATCTGCTTGTCTATCTAACGACGCATCATCTAGATTACGCAAGGCCTCAGGTAACAATTTTCGTCTTTGTGATTGAGACAACTGTTGAGCTAAACTATGCTCTGTTTGTGCAAGCTCTTGTAAATAATCATACAAATAAAGCTTCGCCCTCTCTCTACATACCGAACATAGCTCATCAAGTACCCCTTGCTCCTTGCCAAAAGCGTCAATGAAGCCCGCTTTAGCCCTTACCACCTCGCTAGGGAAATCCCCTAAGATAAACGCGTCAATGTGTTTAACGTAGAAAGGAACCGCTTCTCTATGCATGGGGTAAGCAGTAGCAAATGCTAAATACGCTTCACTGGCATCAATAAACCTGTCGTTATCAAGATGCTGTTGAGCCAACTCATCAAAAACCAAATGTCGATAGGTCGCTTCGTCTTTATTTTCATAAAAAGCCACAACGGCTTTGCCATTACCGCGATACGAAAACAGTGAGGCCATAAGCCTTAAACTATCTTTAACTAATTTCTGCTGCCCTTTTGAAAGTAAAGCTAAATCTGATGATTTCGCTTTTTCAATTTTTTCAATTTCAAGATAAAGAAAACTTGCAGAAAGCATATTATCGAAGGCGACTAGAGCTGCATCATAATCTTCTAAATTATAATAAGCCCACCCTTGCATGTAAGATGACATCCCGTAAAACGGGTTGTCTTTACCGTATTTAATGACTTGGTCATAGACTACTGCCGCTCCGCTGTAATTTCCTTCACTATAAAAAGCTTCCCCTAGCCTAAACCAAGCTTCAGGCGCGTGAGATGATTCAGGAAATGTTTCTAATAGCTCCCCCAACATTTCTACGCTTTGCTCTCCCTGTGCATTTAAATCGTATGCTCGAGATAGTTGGTACATCATCGCTTCTTTTGACGGGTCATCAGGATAATTGGCAAGGACCTTTTCATACGCTTTTATCGCCTCGGTGTACACAGCCGTGTTGCTAAGCACATCTCCGGTCGATTGCTTTTCTTCGGCTAGTAACATCTCGACATCAGCTAGCCTGAGATCTAACTGACGAGCCAGGCCCTCATCGTCAAGCCTATTAACCAGTTGGGCATAACCATTGCGAATTTCACTCAAGCCAAGTGGCTGAAGCTTGGTTGGCGTCACTTCAATGGGTTGAATAGGTAACTCTGCAAGTAATGCACTTTCTGTTCTTTTTTCCGCATCCTCTTGCTGTTCATTAAATGTAAAAGAGCACCCACAAAGAAATAATAAAAGTGCACTAGTCCAATATTTTTTAGCAGGAAACAAGCTAAAGTTGCTCAAACTACAACCAAAATTCATCACTCTCCCCCCGATTTGTTTGAACGGCTAGAGGGCGAGGGTGTTTTAATGTTCATATCTCTTAACTGCAACATGGCTAACTTACTTTGTGCGCGTTGCTGTGTCAGATATGCCCTTCTTTCTGTAATAACCATTTGAGCAGTCAATGTTAGGGAGTTTTCTAACGATGCAATAAGACTGCGCGTTGAGTACAAGTGTTCTTCTATTCGCCTCTGGACTGAAGAGACTCTCTCACGTTGGGCTTCGGTTAAACTCGGTTTATTAAGAAGCGCGTCAAAGTTAATCTGTGCTTCAACAGCCTGATTCAACAACTCACCGACTTCCTCTAGCGCACGCTGACTTTGCCAACGCACTTTTTGATACTGTTCCGCTAATTGCCAAATCAAAGCCCCTTTTAATCTCGCCAGACGGGCACTGTAACTGGGGCGCATGCTGCGCTCTTGCGTCAATCTTAACAAGCGCGCTTCGCTGCGTTCGAGTCTGGTATACCATTCGTGCTGCTCAGCGGTGGCAAAGGTAAGCAAAGCATTCAGCCACTCGCTATCGTCTTTTGTTTTTAATTGACCTGTTTGGTCTACACGAACGGTGAGTTCTTGGTAAGTGAAAGCAAGCGAATTTAAACGGCCTTCAATATCACTGGAACTGGCATTGTGCGAACGTAAGGCGTGAGTCTTATCGCGTTCCTCTAATAAATTCGAGTAAATCGCAGCGTCTGCTAGCTGTAACCTTAACTCGTGTTCAATGTTGTAAAGTTCAAGCAGCTGCTCAAGCTTGTCTTGTTCACCACTGGCTTGATTTACGATAATTTCAGCCAACAAATCATGTTGAGACAATGGCCACAATGTATCCCAACTAACCGCTTTTAAAGGCGCTTCCTCACCATTGGCCTCTATTTCCTCGCTTATCACTTTTGCCCCTTTCGCAACAGCCTTCCAATAGCCATCGGTGGATATTTTTAAGGTTAAGTCATCAAGTTGGCTAATAGCGATTTCTAATTTGTTTACCAATTGATTGAGGGTGTCGTAGGCTTGTACTTCTCCCCCTTTTTGCGCGTAGCCATATGCAAGTGCGTGGATTGCTTGAAGAGTAAACAAGTTAGTTTCTTGCTTAGAAAGGAAATCCCAAACACCAAGAGCAAGCGGCCAATCGTTACTTTGAGCTAGCCCCCAGCCATAATGCAATAGCGCTTCGTCTCTAAGCAGCGCTTGCCCATTCTCGGCAAATGTATGCTGAATATTAGCGGAACGGTCTCCGCTTGAATCAGTACCCGATACCAAAGCTCGCGTATTTATCTTATCAAATGCGCGAAGTGCTTCCTCTTGTCGCTCTAAGTCTAACAACATTTGCCCTTCGGCTAGCAGCACTTGGTTGAGTAAAGCTCGAGTTTCACTTTCCTCGACACCGTCATCAATATTGTCGTGCCACCAGCTAAACCAAGACATCCAGCCGCTATTATCAACTGCGGAACCACTATTCTCACCTAGAACTAGCTTTAACTCCTCAAGAATATGATGAGCTTCCAACACATTATCCTTAAAATACGCATCTATCGCGCGATTGTATTGTAAGTAGTGTCGCGTAATGTGGCCTTGAGGTAGAGCATCAACATAAGTAGCAATATCACTACCGCCCATGGCAAGCACACCTTGCGCTGCTTCGTAGTTCAATTCAAACCACTGTGCTGGCGTGATTAAGTCATATATGTCAGCATCCATAGCGTTTACAGCATTGGAAAAAGCGGTATGTGCTTTCAGCCCCTCATTCACCCTTTGGTGAGAAAAGCTCAATCGTGCTAACCAATACCACGCTAACGGGCGATTATTTTCCAGTAACGAATTGGCTTGTGCGGAAAGGTTCTCTTGGGCTAACTTGGGCATGCCATAGCCTAACTGCACACCGCCTTCTAACAGCGTGATTTTTTGTAGCTGTGCTTCCTCTAGCCCCTTTTGTTTTGCAACTGCCATTCGTCCCAAGGTTGTCAGAGGGTCGTCAACATAAAGTGAATATACGGCTTCGCCAAAATGCACATCATTCAAGCGCTGGCGTTGTATTTTTATATCTTGACTCGTCATTCCGTTGTCTACGACACTCAGAGCCGCCTGAGGCGTAAACACAATAAGCGCAGCCAGCAATAATCTAGGGCTATATAGCTTCATGTAACCGTGTCCTACAGCACACTTGCGGTAAATTCAGGCTGATGCTTAGAAGTGGAATCAGAGATTTTTAGTTCAATCGCTTGTGGATCTTCACTTTTATCAAACGTCAACGAAACGGCTCGTTTATAGGGTCTATCTTCAGGCCCGATACCAACAAAAAATGCCGTCAGCTGGTGCTTGCCTTGACTTAAGTTACCTAAATACAGGCGCTGTACACCACCGCGTTCTAACGCATTAACTTGTCGCTCGGTATACAAATAATGCGTAGCAAGCTCATCATCTATCAAGAGTTCAACTGAATCGAGCCCGAAATAGGTACCCACATCTAACGCCAGATAGACTGCAACTTGCGTACTTGACGGAAAAAGCAAATCTTCTTCAAGAATAAATAGATCTCGATTTAGGCCAATCAAGGCTTTTTTGAGGTCTTCAATTTGTTCTGCTATAGGCACTTCTAACGCTTGTTCTTCTGCAATAGCTAAATTATTCAAAGAGGCTATAACCACAATCGTGCACACCACACTTCGAACTGCCGCGGATACAAACGAAAATAGATAGAAATTTTTTACTGCATGGTAAATTGTCATTGTTGTTTTCCTAATACCATATAGATACATAAGCGCGGATCACGTTTGCAGAGAAGCTGAAAAGCGCCTCTTCTCCGGCAGGGCCTCCAGCCGTCGCGTCACGAAAGTCATCGTAATTAAACTGCATATAGTCATATTCAAAGTTAAACGCGCTTTTTTCTATGAGTGCTTCTGATGAAAACTGCCACTCGTAAGTAACCCCAATACCGCCAGATACACCAGAATAAGTCGACAGTTCTTTATCTCGGGCCATAAAAGTAAATTCGTCAGCCCGATTGAAAATATCTTGGTAGAAGTTCGCTTTATCTTGCTGATAAAAGCGAATGTGAGCGTCTAAAATCCACGCTTTGCCAAACGTGTGTATATACCCCAGCTTTGCATTGGTTGCTTTAATGCCCCAAGTATCTGTGTAATAGCGCAGGTCGCCATAAATACTTGCGCGATAGGGCAAGTAGTAATTTGCATTAATAGAGAATGCATTACTGACTCGCGTTTTTGGATAAACTTCCGTTATAAACGAAAAGCCTCGAGCGCTATCTTGATCTAGATAACGAATGGCGCGGTAGGGATTGTTTAGATAACCTTCATCGGATACGTTTTCAGCGTTAAAGCCCACAATCATATTCTTAGTAACAACTTGCGTAAGACCCACGCCGAACTTTTGTCGCGCCGCTTCTTCTAAAAAGCTTTCATCTCCAACACGACGAATTTCATCATCTCCTCTAGAGTAACTTAGAGCGAGTGTGGTTAAGTCTCCGAAAAAGTCTTGACTGAAGCTAAGGTGATACGAGTTGGCTTCAAAATCGTTTTCGCTTGAATTGGTGTAACTTACATTCATCAACGTTTTATTGTGAAGAAAGTCAGCCCCAATGGTCGTCTCGGTGCGCTCTTCTTGGTATTTACTCGCTTGAGCGCGCACGTCAATGGAAGCCCCCGATATTGCATCAACATAATAATTTGCTGAAACTGATACCTTATTACCAATTTTTTTGCGCAGCAAAACGGAAGGCCCATCTATCGACACACCATCTCCGGAGTAACTGTGATACATGACATCCGAACGGTCTTGTGGCAATACAGCCGCAACGGCACTGTAGCTAAATATAATTGAAATTAAAGCTAACCAACGCTTAGTTGCACCCACAGCCACCTCCTGCACCGCCGTCTGCGCCTCTAGCTCCCTCTCTGGCCTCAAAAACATGTTTGGTGTAAGCCGTTGCAACAGGGTTACGATTCATACTCATAATAGGGTCGGCGAGGTTACTGCGCTCATAGGGTTTTACCCAAGGTTCAATATTAGCAATCTCTTCCATTGTGCTTACACAGCCAGATGTAGCGAAAACACACATCGAAAGAAGCATGCTTAGCTTAAGTTTTGTTTTCATTGTTATTCCCTTAACAACGCTTTAATGGCTTGTTCATAACGCTTTTCATCACCCGATTTATATCCCTTATGAATTAATCGAGTATTGCCATCACGGTCGACCATGACAGTAGTTGGCATGGCAGAGACATCGTAGAGCTTACTCACATCACCATTGGTGTCGAATAATACAGGGAAGCTCACATCAATATCTTTCAACAATACATTGGCTTTTTCAGGGTCATCATCCACATTTACCCCGTATATCGTCACGCCTAAATCGGCATACTCTTGGTAAAGCGACTCAAACGCAGGCAATTCTTCTCGACAAGGTCCACACCATGATGCCCAAAAATTAACGATAACAATGTTACCTACTTCTTCACTCAAGCGATGATTGGCACCATCCCGCCCTTTAAGAGTAAAGTCTGATGCTGGGGTATTTTTAGTTGCGGCATGAGCATCTGTACACACTAGTAAGGCAGTACTGAGTAGAATAAAAACACTCGCAACGAGGCTAGTTATAGGGTCTAAATTTTTAACTTTCATAGGGTCTTACTCAAAAAAAGAACGTCGCACCAAGGGTGTACTGAATGTTATGGGTATTTTTCTCTTCGCCTATCAGTTCGCTGTTAAAAATGCGATCGCGCACATCTAAACGAATGGCAAAAAAATCGGTAAGTAACACGCGATAACCTGCTCCAACGCTCACAGTAAACTGACTTTCACCACCGAAATCTGTATTTCCTCCACCTAATGTGAAGTAAAGGTCCGTGTTAAATACGGTGTTATCGGTGATGAAAAGCTCGCCATTGGCGTTATATCCAACAGATAAGTCGTAGTAGCGATACTCTCGCTCATCGTCGGTTAAAAAAGGTGCACCACCTGACAATATTTCGAAGCTAGTTTCTCCGGCATCCGCTTGCGCATAGCTTGCCTCAGCAAAAATATTTTCAGTGATGTGATAACCAAGAGATACGCCAACAACGGCTGAGGAAGAAAAGTCCTCAATACTCACTTGACCAGCAAACAAGCCAATTTCTATATTTTCGCTATCAATGTCGGCTTCACGTATTTCGCGACGATCTAAATCTGGTTCGATCACAGGGGTTTGCTGTGCGTATGCACCTACACTCATAATTAGCGCAGCTGCACCACCTAAAAGAACACAGAAAGGCCTAATGTCCATTGATTTAACTCCTCTAAGTCATCGCGTTCAGTTAGCGCCGTCAACCGCTTATATTCAGCTCTAACGACAAAATTTTTAGTAAGGTAATACCTTGCACCAGCCCCAACCTCTAACAGATCATTAGTTCTCGACTCTGCTCCGCTTTGCACCAAGGTTGCGCTAGGTTCAGTGCGTATTTGCCCTGCGCCTAAAGTGAAATAAGGAGAAAACTCCCATTCGGGGAATGTGTAATGCTGAAGGCGCACCAACCATAACCTGTTATCTGAAAAATTGCCTAACGCTTGCCCAGCGCTTACTTCTACAGCTATGTTATCGGTGAGTACCCACGCCGCGCTTATCATCATGGCGCTAACGTCTTCTAACTTCCCACCATGTAAACCAAACTCCCAAGTACGTTCGGCATAGCTAGAGAAAGTGCGTTCTGGTAGTTGTATTTCACTATTATCAAGGCCAAGAGTGGCCGCCAGTGCTCTTTTTGCTATCCATCCTAGTTTGTCATTGGCGGTTCGGACTTTGTACCAGCCAGTGTGTGACTTCAGAACGGAGATAACCTCGCCCTTTTTAATAACATGGAAAACCGGAAATTCAGAGGCAGGTCCTGTATGCATATCTGCATATTGCTCAACTACTTTTACTTCAATCTCGTCCGCAGCGTAGGCTTTGTTTAAGTTACTCGCACTAACTATCAAAAGCACAAAACAAATCAATAGCGATACTCTGTTCATTGCTTAGTCCTGAGGCGTGTCGAAAGGGTTGTTATAGTACTGCGCACCTACGTCGAGCCATTCGGCGATAAGGCGCAATTCAGCCTTACTTAGCCAACCTGCGTGTGAGCCACTAGTGAATTGAGAAAAGAAAACTGTGCTAGCTGCCGCGTTCCCTCCACGCGCTGATGCACGAACAGTAATTGTTGTTAACACCGGAATAGGGTTGCCCTCGGCATCCAAGATAAGTTCACCGTCTTCATCGGTTTCGAAAATTGGATTACCGTTACCGTCTACTGCCTGTACCAGTTTATCAAGCAAAACACCCTCTACCACTTCCACTTCGGCATCATTAAACAACAGTTCACGAAAGCCCGTTAATTGGTCTGCGTTTTCCAGTGAAGGCTGATTTGTTAAGTCTAGCTGAGCAGCAGGAACTTGTGTCATTCCATCGGCATCGCTTGGTGAATGGCAGCTTACGCAAGTGTGATCACTTACTAACATTCCTTGGGAATCAAACGTGGTTCGAGGGAGTTCGAATAGTGGCTGAATGTGGTCAGGATAGTTGATCACAATCCGGCACAAGCTAGTCCAAGCTTGGGCACAACTCTGAGAAATAGGAATTGCTGTGGTCATATCACCATATGCGTATGAAAAAGATTCGGCCACTTCATTTGTTGCGGGGTCAGTCCAAATATCTTCATACATAATGTCAGCGCTTGGGAAAACGTCACCTGTTATACGCGCCCTAGTCTCTGCCATCGTTTCGCCTAAATCAGCAAATAGTGCAGGGTTTGCACCAGGGTGAGGGCCACCAGTATTTGGCGCACCCAAATTTATTGATGGATATTCAGCGTCTAATCTACCATGGGGTAATTCACTGTCGCTTGTGTGGCATCCATTACAAGTTTTCACCTCGCCGGGTACCAGTTGAATCCAGTTGTTGTGTCGAGGCGAAACTCGCATGCCGTCTTGGTTTAAAAAGCTAAATGACAGTGGTACGTTTGCTGGCAAATCAAGCATGACAGAGCCGTCCGGTTCAACCATTTCGTAGCCTAAAATCTCGCGCATTAGCAAATTTCGAGATGGCCCAAAATCGCTGCGCTCAACCTCTATAATGTCGTCATCAGGAATGGATACACTTTTTACAACCCGCACGAAGCGAATAGGTCTCTGCTGCGGCGCTGTTAACGCTGGGTTGGCCATATCAGTGATCCCCAAAGGTGTAACATCTTCGCCCGAGAAATCGTAAACACTTCGAATATGAATCCTTCCTAAGCCTTGCTCTGCAAGTTCACTACTATAATTTTCAGCCTGCTCATAGTCTTGGGGAAATCCGCGCTGCTCCATAGACACCACCTCGGTGTACGCAATGCTCTCCTGTGGCGGTGCAATCACTTGCTGCGTATTAGTAACGGGATCGTACATCCACAACCCATAAAGTTCAGGGGCAGCGTCTACATTTTCTTCTGTGAGAAGTTCTTCAGTGCAGGGAACTATTTTACGCTCGTCGCTACTTTGCTCATCGCTTTCTGGTGCCAAAACTCGGCATTGACTCCAAGTAAAAAGCTGCCTTCCACTGCCATCAAATAACGGGTATAGAGACGATACGTAGCCGCCAAGGGAAAGCGGAGACTGTGTATCAATCGTGTCAAAGAGCGCTGGAATTTGCCCGGGCCCTGCAGCGCCGTCGTTTGCCGCTACAGGCGTATCTCGATCAATGAAGTCGCTAGTATTTAGTTGAAAGAAGTTCCCACCTAACCGAGTGCGTTGATATTCACTTACAGCCACAATGACTTGCCCATCAGGTGTTATTCGGCTTTTGGTAAAATGTTGGTTACTGCCTTCGAAATCATGACTGTGTCGACCATAGACAACCTCTAATTGACTGCCGTTTGGGTTCATTTGATATAAATGCATGCCCTTGTCACCTGCTGCTTGGTCCCATCGCGTGAAAAGCACTTTGCCATTTGGGAGCACTAGAGGATCGAGGTCATGACTTTGATTGAATGAAATCTGCGTTATATCGGTACCATTAGCGTCCATAACATGAAGCACAGACGCAGCGACTTGAAGGCTTTCTTCTAAACCTGAGTATTGGGCTTTACCCTCGTCAATCAAAATCGCTTGATTAGTACGCTGACGAGTAGAACTAAAAACAATACGGCCATCAGGTAGATAGACTGGGCTCGTATCTTCTCCTGCTTCAGCAACAATATCTGAGGCGATAACTCTTCGTAGCGAATCGCTTAGTAAGTTATATTCCCAAATATTCCACGTTGGTTGTTCATCGTCATCAGCATCTTCAATTTCCGGAGCTCGCATGGCGAAAAGCAAACGAGTGCCGTCGTAAGAAGCTTCTAAATCTTTGACATCGTATTGTAGCGTAACGAAGTCTTCAGAGCCTTGTTCGTCAGAGTCAGTTTCTAGAAAAACCCGGTCAGTGATATTGATTTCTTCACTGCTTACCGCGGCCCTGTTTTTGATAAAAAGTGCGGCACCTGGGATGAATTGAGTAGGGGTTCGAAGATCGATATCAATTTGATTTCCAGCGTCGTCAACAGGAAGCGTTCGCTTTATAAACGCGATTGGAATATCGACAACGACAGGATCAGGCTCTTCATTGCTTTGAGAAACAACAGATTCACCACAACCAACAAGCAACAATGCAATTAACACGCACACGCTGTGCAGCGCCAAATAACTCGCGTTTTTTTGGCTTAGTAAAAGTTTCATGGTCCCTGAACCTCTAACTGAAAATACCTTTCCTAAAACATTTTATTTATCAGTGAGGAAACAACCAATACTCATTTTTAAACGGTAAAGCGATATGCTTAGGCATTTTAACGGATAAACATTGGGTGGCCATTTACATACCACTGACATTTGTAAATGTTGCTCCATCATTCCATTAACTGCGAAATGACTCAAGCTGAAAAAGTATAAAAAAGGATATTTTTCCATACCATTCCACGTACCAATTGTGCTTTTCGTCCTAGGTAACGAAAAAATTCACAGCGTCTAAACGCTGCTAATGGCGAACACTGGACTGACCAGAATGCCTTATTTCACGTGTTTTTTAGTAACTACGATGTTAAAAAAATTGGCTATTAGTTATTAGAATTCAAACGTAAAAAAAGAATTAACACTTTACACATATGCAACTGGTTGGTTTCATAGCGCATAATTGTGAAAATTAGGACAATAAAAAGTGCACGAAGCAACTAGTTCACAAAAAATTAAGCACGGTGAATATCGAAAAACGCTCAAGATAGCGATAAAGGCTCTTTCACTATTTACCTTTTCAATTACTCTTGCTGCTAACGCATACGCCGGCGCGCGAGAACAAGCCATGCGCATGCATGAAAGGTTGGCTGGCGTTCCTGCCTCGCCAGCTACGCTTGCAGAAATGCAATTGCTGATAGAAAACGGTGATGTTGATAGCGCAGCGTATCTTGCTATGGAACATCCCGCTTTTTACAACGCCACGTTGAAGACTTGGGTCGCGCCTTGGACAAATGAAGCTTTCGATAAGTTTGAACCACTCAACGACTACATTGCTACCGTAATAGGTATAGTGAGAGACGATGTTGATTTTAGAGAAATCTTAACCGCAGATATCTTGTACATTGGCAGTAATACCCTCTCATTGCCAGCATATAGCAATAATAACAATAGCCACTACCTTGCTATGGAAGACGAGGTAATCGATCTAAAAGCGAATCTTGTTCAAACTACACAATCTGCTGTTACAGGCCTGCCAAGTGAAGCTACAGCCGGCATCATGACAACTCGAGCGGCGGCTAAAGCGTTTTTTAAAGACGGCACTAATCGAGCCATGTTTCGCTTCACTTTGATGAACCACATGTGTACTGACCTTGAAGGTGTTGCCGACATCACCCGACCACCTGACAGAATTAGACAAGACGTAAGTAGAAGCCCAGGTGGAGACAGCAGGTTATTCCACAATAATTGCGTAAGTTGCCATTCTGGTATGGACCCTTTAGCTCAAGCATTTGCCTACTACAACTACCGCTATGATGCTAACAGTGATCCCGAGGGCGAGCGCGGTGCAATTGAATATAACGACAGTAGCACTGTAGACCCTGTGACTGGTACGCGTGTGCAAAAAAAGTACTTGAACAACGGTAATAACTTTGTACATGGTTTCGTCACTGAAGACGATAGTTGGGACAACTACTGGCGAGAAGGCGTGAATTTTAATCTTGGGTGGTCTTCTGCGCTATCAGGTTCTGGTCAAGGCGCTAAATCTATGGGACGAGAGTTAGCAAACAGTCAGCAATTCGCACAATGCCAAGTGAAGAAAGTATTCAAAGAAGTATGTCTTCGCGAGCCACAAGACAGCGAAGATCGCGAGCAAATAACGAACATGCAAGCTCGCTTTGCCGCATCAGGGTATCAAATGAAGTCAGTGTTTGCCGACGCAGCAAACTACTGTAAGGGAGAGTAAGATGCCCCAATATACACCTAAAAAAATCATGTCTCGCAACGTAGCTATTATTGTCTTTGGTGCACTCCTTACAGCTTGTGGAGGTAGTGATACCGTTGTTGAACCTACTCCACTACCGCCTCCTACTGAGCAGCCTGTGGTCAATTATACTGGCCCAGCACCAAGCACTGACGACGTTGCTAATTTCAAGCAAGCATTGTGGGATAATATGGCGACAGCAGAGCGGTGTGGCGCTTGCCACACACAAGGAGCGCAATCTCCCACATTTGCCCGTAATGACGATATTAACCTTGCTTATGCCGATACGGGTATCTTAGTAGACTTAAGCCAGCCGAGTGAATCTAGATTAGTGACTAAAGTGGCCGGTGGACACAATTGCTGGCTCACCAGTGACAGTGCTTGTGCAGATATCATGACCACTTGGATAACCGACTGGGCGAGCGCTTCAGAGCAACTAAACCAAGCGACGGAAATTGAGTTACAGGCGCCTCCAATTAAAACTCCGGGCTCCACAAAAAACTTTCCAGAAAGTCCCGCGCTATTTGAATCTACTGTCTATCCAATACTGCAAACTTATTGCGCTAGTTGCCACACCAATAGTGCTACGATCCCCATCTCACCCTACTTTTCGTCAAGCGATATCAATGAAGCTTATGAAGCAGCAAAAGATAGAATGAACCTAGATACACCCGCGAACTCTCGTTTTGTCGTTCGCCTTCGCGACGAGTTCCACAATTGCTGGAGCGATTGTGAGTCCGATGGAAACGCTCTGAGTGAGGCGATTGAAAGCATGGCTAATGGAATTGAGCTGACAGAGCTAGACCCAAGCTTGGTCACCTCTAATGCCCTTTCCTTATTTGAAGGTACGCTTGCAAGTGGAGGGGGGCGCTATGAACAAAATACCATTGCTAAATGGGAGTTTAAAACTGGCTCTGGTAACACAGCCTTTGACACATCAGGCGTAGATCCAGCGCTAGATTTAACCTTATCTGGTACCTACAATTGGGTTGGAGGCTACGGTATTCAGTTGAGTGGGGGTAAAGCCCAAGGAAGTACAACAAATAGTAAAAAGTTGTATGATCTTATTTTGGGCAGCGGCGAATTTGCTATTGAAGCGTGGGTTGCCCCCGCTAATGTTACACAAGAAGGTCCGGCTAAAATTGTAAGCTACTCTGGCGGACGAGACAGACGTAACTTCACGTTGGGCCAAACACTTTATAACTACGACATGTTGTTGCGCTCAGCAAGCACAGACATTAATGGTGAACCTGCGCTTTCAACTGATGACGCGGCTGAAGTATTGCAAGCCGCACTTCAACATGTAGTGGTCAACTATGACGCCAATAATCGCCGCCGCATATATGTTAACGGCGAATATACGGGTGATGTCGATTCAATTGAAGGAGGCAACTTACTCGATTGGGACGACAGCTTTGCGTTTGTGCTTGGCAGCGAGGTGTCTGGTGAAGACGAGTGGGCAGGTACCATACGAATGGTTGCCATTCACAACCGAACCTTGTCTGATGACGAAATAATTAAGAACTTCGACGCTGGCGTCGGTCAACAATATTACCTTTTATTTGGAGTAAGCGACCTGATTGATGTACCAGAAAGCTATATTGTCTTTGAGGTAAGTCAATTTGACTCTTTCAGTTACCTTTTTGCAGAACCGTTTTTCATTTCTCTTGATAACACCGTAGCAATTCCCGATATTGTTGTAGAAGGGTTGCGAATAGGCATCAACGGTAAAGAATCGTTTGCAGGCCAAGTGTTCTCTACTCTAAACACTCAAATTAGTAATACAACTTATAGTGCCCAAAGCGGTGCTCCTCTGTCACGACAAGGCACAATCATTCCCCTAGAAAAAGGGCCAGAGTTAGATGAGTTCTTCTTAACTTTTGAAGTTCTTGGCAACAATCGAAATGTAAGGGTAGCTGCAACCCCTCCGGCACCAGCAGAGCAATCAGACCTTATTCCTCAGTCTGACATAGGTACAAAACACTTTGCACAAATCAATGCGACTATGTCAGTGTTGACAACGGTGCCTATGAACACTCCGACGGTAAACAATACATTTGTTCAACTAAAGCAACAGTTGCCGTCGGTAACTGACATAACAAGCTTTTTAGCTTCAAATCAAATGGCTGTAACACAATTAGCTATCCGCTATTGTGATACCTTGATTGAAACAGACAGCTTACGAAATGCGTACTTTCCGGATTTTGATTTCAGTCAGCCAGCCAATACAGCATTTAATGGGGCGGCGCGTGATAACGTACTGAATCCCATCATTAGTCATATGTTGCAAGACAACATTGAATCGCAAGCAGACAGCGACTTGGTGCGCGGCGAAGTAAACCAACTTGTCGATCGCCTTACTCTATGTGGTTCGGGTACTAATTGTAACGCGCAATATACAAGAACCGTAGCAAAAGCGAGTTGTGCCGCCGTGCTAGGCAGTGCCACAATGTTGATACAGTAGGACAAGGAACATGGCTAAATTAACATCTCATTTTTTCAAAAAACGTCCTAAACAGGCCGCCAGCGCAGATGCGCCCTTGTATCATCTTGATCACGGCAAGCCCATGACAAGACGAGAATTTATAGCACAAGGCTTTTGCACAGGTGCAGCTACTGTAGTGGGTGGCTCGGTATTAAGTTTGTTTGCTAATCCTAATAAAGCTCACGCCGCGCTATCTCCAGATTTAGAAGCACTGAAAGCCAGTTGTGGCATTGCGTCTCAGGGGGCGGGCAAGATTCCTTTCATAACTTTTGACCTAGCAGGAGGCGCAAACATAGCGGGGTCAAACGTGCTTGTTGGCGGACGTGGCGGACAGTTAGATTTCTTGAGCACTTCGGGTTACAGCCGACAGGGGTTGCCTGGAGACATGGTGCCTTCAATAGCCAACCCAGATACGGGGCTTTCCGATTTTGTTAATACTGAATTGGGCTTAGCATTTCACAGCGACAGCGCTTTTTTACACGGTATTTTAGACAAAGTCAGCATAACCAACCGTGCGAATATCAACGGAGCAGTTATTCCTGCTCGCTCAGAAAATGACACAGGCAACAATCCTCACAATCCGATGTACGGCATAAACCGTGCGGGAGCAGACGGCTCGTTATTAACGCTAATAGGCTCTCGCAATAGCGATTCCGGTGGCAATTCTATGGCCCCTGCAGCAATGATAGATGCTGCCGTACGTCCAACCAAGATAGATAGACCTGCAGATGTCACGGGGCTTGTTGATACCGGCGATCTAGTTGGCTTGCTCAGTCAAGAAGATTCCGTTGCGGTTATGGAGTCTATCCAACGTATTAGCGACATGAAGCTAAATAAGGTTAATACACAAATTACCGCTGATGAGGTGATAAAAGACATGGTTCGCTGCGGTTATGTTAAAAGCGCAGATATCACCGATCGCTTTGGCGACCCGACTACACTCAGCCCAGAGTTAGATCCGAATATAGTGGGTGAATCGGGTATCTTCAGTGAAGAAGAGTTTAACGGTGATGGTGAATTTAGAAAAACCGCATCGGTTATGAAACTAGTGATGAATGGATTCGCGGGTGCCGGAACGATTACCATGGGCGGTTACGACTATCACGATGGAAGCCGAGCAACCGGCGAAGTGCGAGACAGGCGAGCAGGACGTTGCATGGGCGCATGTTTAGAATATGCTGCACGCTTGGGCACGCCATTAATGATGTACGTTTGCAGCGATGGTTCGGTATTCAGTAACGGCATGGTCGACGATTCCGAAAATGGGCGCGGGAAAGGGGTATGGACAGGAGATAATTCATCCACATCCGCCTCATTCTTCCTTGTTTATAATCCAGGTGGTGCACCGCAGTTAATTGGCGCTAATGCCGATACACAAGCGCAGCACCAACAGCTTGGCTACATGCGTAATGACGGGTCGGTAGAAACTGCCTCAACGCCAGCAGCGAACAACGTAAACTTGCTAGTTGAGACCGTGATATTAAATTATCTGGCGTTACATGGCGAGCAAGGGCAATTTGCTCAATTATTCCCCGGACATGGCTTAGGGAATACTACATTAATGGATAGCCTCACCGCTTTTGAACCGATAGTAAGCGGTACAATCTGAAATTAAGCTAAGAGAAATAATAGAAAAGCACAGCGCAAGCGTTAGCACTGTGCTTTCTGTTTTTTCATTGCGTTAGCCCGCTTGAATAATGCAGCTTGCGCGAACTGTCTAACACAATTGCTTCGTAATCAGGCAACGTATTAATCAGTGAAATTCCCGCACGTACGCCCATCACAAACACGGTAGTAGACAATGCATCATTGGTAAGACTAGAAGGGCCGATAATAGAAACCGACTGTACTTCATAAGCCGACTTACCTGTCTTAGGCGACAAGATATGATGATATCGCTCGCCACCCTCTTCAAAAAAACGCTCGTAGTCACCTGACGTTGATATAGCTATATCTTCAAGGGGCAATGTAACTGCCTGTCGGTCTTCATTTCTTGGGTCTCGGATCCCCACAATCCATGGGCGACCGTGCCTATCACCTAATAATCGCGTATCACCTCCGGCAGTGACAAGCGCATGCTCAATTCCCATTTTTGCAAGTGCATTAATAGAAACATCTACCGCATACCCTTTAGCAATACCACCTAGGTCAATTTTAACATCTGGATGAAGGAAGCTGATCGAACGCGACGCACTATCTAAAACAACATGACGATAATTTACTGCGTCGAGCACACCGTTTATTTTTTCTTGCGATGGCTTTGTGCGCGACCTGTAGTCATACATAAACCCCACGCTAGCAAACGTTATATCGAACGCACCCTCACTCAGTTCACTGAATGTTAGTGCCTTTTCAACAACGTTGAAAAGAGCTTCATCTACTACCACAGGTTTGCTAGCGGCATAATTGTTTACGGCATAAAGTTGGCTTGACGAGATATAAGGGCTCATCATCTGATCTACTGCATTCATTTGCTCAAAAACGCTTTCAATCGCCGCTATACCTTTATTGTCCTCCTCTGCCCAGACTTGAACCTCGATATTGGTTCCCATGATATAATCTTCGCCATAATGCCATTTGGCAGCGGCATTAGGGTGTGCAAAAAAAGCGCTGAGCCATGCCAGCAATAAAAGCCTTCTCATTTTCTTTTAACCTGGGTTGATTTCAGCACCACATTATCACAATTCGCTAATTTTTATGCGCTAAACGAAACTCTGAAGCAATACATATCTTCGCTATAACTGTGCAATAAGTAATTAATCCCTCCTCCAAAACCTGTTTGTAAAACGCTACACGCTACTGAGAAAAATCTACATAGTCCTATATTTTTCGACTGCTTACACAACAATTTAAAAATCATAAAAAACAATAAATCCTTACAATTCAATATCATATATAGAATTTCAAAATGACTTAATATTTGGCACAGTTCACGCATACATTAGACTAACGGATGAGTTCAGAACGTAATTTGTAGCTAGGAAGGCTTTAGCGACGGAGAGGCCAAGTTACATAAATATCAAAGATTGAAGGTAACGACATAGGAAGCATATGGAATGGTTACCAAGGATATAAGGATGTATCAGTTTTTGAAATTTAAGGATGACTGAAGAAGATTCGTGAAATTGCTGGTCGATGATGAGGTTAGGTAATAGATAACCTAGATAAACTCGCAGGATGCAAGGCTCTTGTTTCATAAGGATTGCAAACAAGCTCTGAGTGCCTACATCGCAAGCACTGACAGTGATGTCTCGTGCAGCAAGGGATTGTTGACCCTATTTGGATTCGTTGAAGTACATGTGTGTTGCTTCAGCGAGACCATAGTGAGGACACTGGTAATGTCGTCGATATTATTAGTGAGTTGTCACCCGACGACATTCCTCTCCCCTCAAAGGCCCATCCCGGCCTTTACATACCTCTGATTTTGGCCCGCCTTTGGCGGGCATTTTTTTATCCTCTACTGTGATAATATAAATAATACCAGTCCGCATAGATAAAGAGCCACCTGCGTGTTATCGCCATCCGCATCTACTGTTGTTTTTAAAGTTCTCTTCTGTGCATTGCTAGCGACATCTGTTGGTCAAAGCGTCATGCTAACCACATTACCTTCTATGGGACGCCAGGCTGACCTGTCTGAGTTTCACATAGCCACAATTATGTCGAGTTCAGCGCTAATTTTCGCGTTTGGCACCAATGTGTGGAGCAAAGTAGCAAAGCGCGCTGGGTTTAAGCGAATTCTGATGGTGGGGCTAACTGGCTATAGCTTGGGAACATTTGCCTTTGCTAGCGCCTGGATGGCAGGGTTTTCGGGCTTAATTAGCGGCACCAATTTGTTTCTGGCGTTATTAATAAGTCGCAGTTTACAATCCACCATAATGTCTGCAACGCCGCCCTCTGCCGTGGGTTACGCTGTGGCTATAAGTTCGCCGCAGGCTAGGGTAAGTGCTATTAGTAAAGTGACCTCCGCAAGCAATGTCGGGCAAATTGTCGGTCCAGCTTACGCGGGGTTATTGGTGGGGTTTGGCTTATTAGCTCCGCTGTACAGTATTGTTTTATTAACCTTGTTAGCACTGACGTTGGTGTATTTTAAGCTGCCAGTTTTACCCCCTTTATCTAAGCAACAGACAGCTGTGCATACAAGCGAAGACCACCAAGCTCCCACCAAAGTGCCTTATGTGTTTGTAGCTGCGTGTATTTGCGTGTTCTGCGCTATGGCAATGATGCAGCAGTCGCTAGGCTTCTTTTTTATCGATTTTTATCATTACACGCCCGTTGAAGCTGCACGACAAGTAGGATTTGCAATGATGATCAGTGCCGCAGCGTCTCTTACTGCACAATTTGGATGGGTTCAAAGAGGACGTGTAAGTAAAGAGACAATGATTACGCTCGCACTTCCTCTATTAGGATTGGCCTACCTGTTACTGTTCCTTCAAAACTCATTGTTTGTGCTTTATATTGCCATGTCATTAATGGGGTTAGGTATGGGTATGGCCTACCCATCATTAGCCGCAGCCGCAACAACCTATTGCGCGCCCTCTCAACAAGCAACTGTTACTGGGTTAATTACGGCCACTACCGCCATGGGCTATGTTATAGGACCACCACTCGCAGCAGTGATATACCAAGTTAACATTGCCTTGCCTTTCGCTGTAGCATCAGTGCTAATTGCCCTTACCACTTGTGTAGTCTATATAGCGCTGCAAAGAGCTAGCCGCCACGAGTAAGATTTAAAAACCAATACCAAAGGTGCGCACCGGTTGTTTTATCGAAGCTTTTCAAAGGTATTTATTTTTTTACCATTTATTTTTATAAAAACGGAACCTTTTGAGAATTAGGCTATCTTACTTAGTACATGAAGTCGTTGAGTGTGCGTCTTTATGGTGTGTAAATGTGTTTTCCAAGTTATGTTGTGGTTTTTTAAGGGGCTTTTTAGCCCCTTTTCTTTTGCCTCCTATTTTCCAAATTAGTACCTTTTTAAAACCCCACTTCGCTGTGCTTATCTATCAACTGATAGTCAGTGTTCTAAATATCTTTCCTTTAATCTAAAAAATAGAATTTAACAAACGTTATCATTCCTTCTAAAGAAATGGTAATGAGAACTATTATCAAATAAAATCACCTTAAATTTTTAAGGAGAAACTAATGGCTAAACCCCAACCCCGCCAAGCTGTTGTGACACAATCAGTTCGTATAACCCCTACTATGCAGCGCGTCTTTTTAGGTGGTGAAGATCTCCGCACTTTCCCTGCCGTAGGGGCGGGTGCTTATGTAAAGCTTATGTTCGATAAAAACGGAAGCCCGCTTAAAAAACCTGAAGAAATGGGCCAAGTGGCAATGCGCACTTATACTGTTACTCACTTTGATGCGGATAAGCCTGAAATGATTTTGGATATGGTTATTCACGCAGATAACGGAAAAACAGGACCAGCTTCAGCATGGGCAACCAGTACTAAACCTGGTGACGTTATTACATTGGCAGGTCCAGGCTCTAGCAAAGGATTAAGCGACCATTATGACTGGATATTGCTAGCAGGCGATATGACCGCTCTTCCTAGTATTAGAAATCACTTAGCGGCACTTCCCTCTGATGCCAAAGGCTATGCCGTGATCCGTATTGAAGACGAAAGAGACGCAGTGGTGCTTAAAAAACCTGAGGGTATTGAGGTGATATGGGAGTTTGAAAACACCTTATCTAATCGCCTTACTCAGCTTAAATGGCTAGAGGGTACACCCGCAGTTTGGGTAGCGTGCGAATTCTCGGATATGCGCACTATCAGAACATGGCTAAAAGATGAAAAAGCCGTAGCGCATAATAACATTTACATTAGTAGCTACTGGAAAAAAGGTCGTAGCGAAGATCAGCATAAAATAGAAAAACGGCAAGACAGCGAAGCCTTTGCAAAAACGTTAGCCTGACATAGCTTCAATGAGCCTGTAGTGTTTTCAAGCGTTTGTAAGAACTGCATAAAAAGCCTTGAACTTACCATTTAAAAAATGCAATAAAGACAACCTTTTCAATAAGATAAACGATGGAACATCATTTGCTCTAGGTAAAATAGCTGGTGAATATTATTGCCAGTATTTTCAACCAATTGTTTAGATAAGGAGAGCAAATTATGAACAGTGATCGTATTGAAGGTAATTGGAAAGAAATGAAAGGTAAAGTACAGCAGAAATGGGGCAAACTTACCGATGACGACTTAGATGTTATCGACGGTCGCCGCGAAGAATTAGTAGGAAAAATTCAGCAAGAGTACGGCAAAACCCGTGATGAGGCTGAAAAAGAAGTAGACGCTTACTTCAACTAATAGCTTCGGTTTTCTTCAGTGCTCAAACGAGAGGGTGCTTGTTAGCAAGCGTAAACGTTTGCTAATGCAAAATTAAGAAGGGCCGCAACTTTACGTTGAGGCCCTTCTTGTTTGTTCAGCCTATAAATGCATAACGCTGATACTTTAGAAGACCGATTTCACCATATTACCGCCCGAACTTAAGGAATGGCCGGTGAAATACATTACTCTTCTATATTCGGCTGAAGATTTTCACGTACTTCCCTTGCATCAAAACTGGTCACTGATGAAGGGCGCGTGCCTTTACCTAATTCAATGTTTAGAATGCTCTCAATCTCACTCTTCTGGGAACCACCCACAAATACACCGGTTTCAAATTGAGTAGTCGGGTGATAAGAAGTGCGGCATGTAAGCACACCACAATCGGTAACTCGTGCGTACCGCTGGCTAAACCCAGCGGTAGGTGTAGTTTGAACCGTCTCTTTATCGACTAGCGTTTCGCGGTCGGTAACAACAAACCAGTCGTAACCTTCTAGAAGCGTAAGCTCAGCGGCACGCAGCATAGCATAGTCCATAGCTTTGGCCTTATCTGTTCCTTTAGCTTTAAAGTGAACACGGTATTGTGTGTCACTCAGTTTGCTTTCGGTATAGCCAAAACCACCTTGCTTTGCTTGTCTATAGTCAGGTTGGCTTGCACAGCCCGCCATAATTATTACCGCAATTACTAACAAAATCTTAGTTTTCATCATTTACTCCTTTGGCCTTATCAGATAGCCAAGTTGCTTCTATTGCGCTTTTTTCTTGCTCTCGGTTTAATGGCGCCGATGCCATCATTTTATCTAACTCATCTTCCAGTGATTTGGCGCTAGTAGCCGTTTGATATTCACCTACTATTTCGCCTACCTCATCCAATTTGCTAGCGGCGAGCTGCCATGTGCCTTGCTTGTCCTTACAAGCTATCATTACGCTTAGTTCATCTTGTGATGCAACTTCAGCTTGTCGGCAGTAGTTGAATTCAGTGTTTAAAAAAGACAACTGTGGCGTTACCGCAACGCCGGATACGAACGAGGTAGTTTCACCCGAAAGATTTTCATCGAGCACAGACGAAACGTTAGCCCAATGAGAAGGTTGTGCTGTTTCAGCCCCTTGTTGATTAAAAAATACTAAGCCTGCTAATACCGCTACACTCGCCGCTATTGCAAAAGGTCCTTTCCACTTTGTTTGCACACCTAGCCCACTATTAGTTGCGTCCACCTTCTTTGGAAACGGCTTAACATTTTCCCCAAAACTTTGATTTGACGAGCTTTCGCTAACTAAGCTCACGTCAGAGGCCTGTACTTCGCTTTCTTGGCTCAGCTGTTTTTCATCACTCAAAAGGGCCACGATTTCTTTGGGTAGCGCAACTGCAGTCGCCTTTTCTGCCGCTACTTTTACTACTCTGTCTACTTCTGCAAGTGCGGCGAGCCGGTCAGAAATGGATGCATCTTGCACTATCGCTTCACGGACTGTGTCCATCTCTGCTGTGTTTAACTCTCCATCTAAAAACGCAGAGAGTTTCTCGTCAGTTAAGATCACGATAGCACCTCTTTTTGCCCGTTTAATAAGTTTGATATCTTCACTCTTGCTCTGGCTAGGCGGCTCATGATGGTCCCTGCTGGCACTTGTAAAACTTCAGAAGCATCGGCGTAACTCATTCCCTGTACCGCCACTAAAGAAAGAGTTTCTCTTTGCTCACATGGTAGTTCGTCCATGGCACTGGAAACCTGTTTTAACGTTATCGCTTGCGTCACCGCCTCATCCATATTTAATTGATTTGCAGACTGCGCTTCATGAGAAAGAACATCGCAGGCATTAGCACGCACTTTCTTCGCTCTGTACTCATCTATCCAGCAATTACGACACACTCTAAATGCCCATGCCATTAAAGTCACTTGCTCAGGGATCGGTTTACTAAGTAATCTTTCAAGCGTGTTCTGAAGTAAATCATCAGCATCATGTATGTTTCCCGTCAACGAATATGCGAATTTTCGCAATGACGGGACGAGTTCTGTCAACTCATCTTTCATTTTCATGTACCTTCGTGAAGATTTCCGTTATCAATACTCTTTTAACGAGCCACTGTTATTTTTATTCCGCTGCATTGCATCTTTTTTTCAATGGTATGGATTACCGTGCCATTCGCATTGGAATTTTTTTTCTATCTATTCGTCACTACAATATAAGGCAGTGGTAATACTTGCTTAGGACTATGGCACAATTTATGCCATTCCTTCTCTTATCACTGAACTGCACCAACATTAATGTAAAGGCAGCAAAATGAAGTACGCACTTATGGTGGGAGTTATGAGCTTGTTTGCGGCATCAATATCCAAAGCTCAACTCGTAGGAACTTTGAATCAAGTAGTGTCGCCAGTGCGCCCAATAATTGATAGAACACCTTCCGATTTAACCGCCATTCGCGAGGAAGCAAAACGACGCGTGCAATCATCTATAGAAGGAGTGGATAGCGCAACGGCGTTGGTCTCGGGCGTGGTTAACAGTATTCCTTCTCCTAAATTCGCCACCCCTGAGACAGCCACTATTCTATCTTCATCAGGTCAGGTAATTGTCAATGAAGTTATGGTTGAAAATGGTTTTTTTGCTGTCGAAAATGAATGGCTTTTTTTAGGGGAAGAAGCAGACAGCATACATTTTCAAAATAACAACATTGAAATACAACAGGCCCAATTTTTACCCGCTCTCTCTCAGTGGCTTTTTAAAGTAAAAGTCACAGGTGATAAAGATGAGGTGTCGTCTATTCGCAACAGTTTACCGAAAAAGCTTCAGTCTCAAATTGGCCGAAACCATATTTACTTATCGCAAAACAACGCAACAAAGACTGAAAACAAACCAGAAGCTGACCCCAAAAAAGAATCACCATTACAAAAGTTTGAAGCATGTGCCACACCGCTGCGTATTGGAATGGTTGATACGCATGTTGTGCCTACTCACCCCATGCTGTCACACATAAACCTTACGCAAGCCTCTTTTATTGTTGGCCAAAACACCAACACAGCTACAAATCCAACAAACAAAGAAACTAAAAAAAGTCTGGTGACTGATCGAGTGGGAGACGTACCCATTTCTTATGATCATGGCACGGCTGTAGCGAGTTTATTAGCATCATCGCTACCAGAATCAAGCCAAGTTTTTAATGCTGGCGTTTTTTATTCTCGAAACAGCGTTAGCCAAGGGGCTACGTTAATGTCGCTAATTGAGGGCCTCAACTACCTTGCATCACAACAGGTAGATGCCATCAACATGAGCCTTGCAGGTCCCGACAACCCTATTTTAGCGCGGGTAATAGAACAATTGGATAATAACGGTATTCAAATAATAGCTGCGGTGGGCAACGAGGGGCCGGCCTCTTTACCTTTATACCCCGCCGCTTATCCAGAAACATTAGGTATTACTGCCGTTGATAAATCTAATGCAATTTACAGGTGGGCGAATCAAGGAGATTACGTGGATTTTGCTGCGTTTGGCGTGTCGGTAGATGCTGCACACCCCAATGGAAAAACGGTGAGGCAAACGGGCACCTCTATGGCTTCACCGCGCGTTACCGCCTTGTATGCATGCTTCTTACGTGCAGAGCAAGAAAGAAACGCTGCTTTACTGAAACTGCAGAAGCTAGCTTTAGATGCGGGAATTCCCGGGCGAGACAGCGTATTTGGTTTTGGCGTGCTGCCTTAAATTCCAAAACACCTTTAATTGTAAGGTTTGCATTAACGTTCACTAGAAATGAACGTTAACACCTAACTCGGCGATGGTTTCTTTATAATTTGCGCCATCGACACTCGAGGCATAGTCGCCATATTGGGTAGACAGTTTTATATCGACATTGTTGTGAATGGCATAGTCTGCACTCATTTCAACAACATGCCTGTCGTCTTCCCTGCCTATACCTCCATCTTTCTCTGAGGCGTAGTCTCTCAAGTCTAGCTGATAGCCAACTTTCAGCTTAAGAGGTTTATTAAACATCGCAATAGGATAGGTGTAGGCAAGATCCACCCCCTTACCTATGTAATCGAACACACTATCTTGAGCATCTTCATTTTGATACTTAAGTGCGATTTGGAAAAAGTCTTCCCCTTCGAAGAAGTAAAAAAGGTCACTGCGCACGGCAACGGCTTCACTATCTCGAATAGGTGCCCCTTCTAGCGTGTTCTCGAATTGTTTATCGATAATGTCGCTACTAAGGCGCAAATAAGTGCGCTGCCCCAATAATTTTCCGGCAGATAGCCCATACTGCTGGTAGGTTAAAAAGTCTCGCCCGTCTAGCTTGGCACTAGCGTGATAGTAGTGCGCACCTAGCTTAGCAACGTCAAACGTATAGCTGGTGCTTGCAGACAATGTGGTAAGGCCTAGATCAAACTCACTTAAGGTTTGATAGTTGGTATTAGCCTGACTTATCGACAGTACGTTTTCCCACTTAGCTGTAGGCATCAACGATACCTTTAGCTGCGCCTCCGCCTGTAAAGCGCCGTCGGCTGCATCTGAATTTGTATCGAGTTCGCTTACACTTACGTTGCTATCAGAACGGTACCCTATATACCCAGAGCCTGAGAATGAAATAGTTTGATGCTTTGCTTCAGCATGATCCGCACTTTTATCGTCATGGGGCTGATTATCAGCGCCCGCATAGGCTGCACTACACCTAAGTAAGACAGCAGTTGCTGCAAGTGAAAGGCGTTTGCGGCCGCCAAGAGTAACGTTGGTTTTTGCTGATGAATGTTGGGTTGTTTGCGTTTTCATTGTCGATACCTATCACAGAGAAAGTAAAAATTAGCGAGGGCGTTTATGGCTTTATAAGTATGGGGAGATGTGAGTTTTGAGTTGAGCGGCTGGTTTTAATTGGTGCCTGACAACCTTTTTGTACATTAAAGGTCAACAGACTCCAAAGCTGCACAATAGAGAAGTCATGTGTTCGCGCCTTCAGTCTAGGCCTTAATGAGCGGCCTGCCTTCTAGTTAGACAAGCCGAACTCAGATTTTAAGGTGGCTGTTTACAGCGCTAGCTCAAGATTGCTCTATTCCCACCAGTGGTTTAGGCCGTAAAATTAAAGGCCAAGTGCACCTGAGATACTTGAAGCTACACTGTCGTTAACCGTACCGGTAACGGTGCTCTCGACGGTACTTGCCACTGTATTATTTACCGTGCTTGCAACCGTGCTCTCTACCGTATTTGCCACCGTAGCAGACACAGTGTGTTCGACAGCACCTGACACTGCACCTTCAACAGAGCTTGCTACTGTATTGGCTACGCCGCTGTTAACCGCATTTTCAGCGGCGCCTGAAGCCGTGCTGCCTGCCGTGCTCGATAAGATACTGCCTGCTGCTGTTTCTGCAGTATTATTAAGTGCACTGCTTAAACTACCATTTAGCGAACCACCTGCATTATTGTTAACGCTATTGTTTGCTAGCAACCCTATTTGGTTTGATGCCAAACCTTGCGCGGTCTGGGCTGTACTTTCTGCTTCACCTTCTGCCCCGCCGATTTGTTCAGCGTTTTCAGACGCAGATAACAGTGTAGATAATGAACCTGAAGCACTACCCGTTAGTGTTCCTGCCACTGACGTGGTCATAGAATTAGCCATGTCTGATGCTGCAGAAGCAGCTCCATCAGTGGACGTTTGTGATGCTGATAACTGTCCGTCAGCATCGGCTGAACTCTCGGTAGACACTTGGCTTTGCGTAGTTGCTTCGCCTTCAGTAGAAGTCTGCGCATTTACTTGAGTAGCAGATTGGGTGTTTGTACCGCTTGATAGCGAAAGCGATGTAGAGGTATTCGCTGAAGTGTTCGCAGAAAACGTGGCTTCTTGAGCCAAGGCCGACGTTGATACGATACCTAACGCTAGTGCAATTGCAGTGTTTAACTTTTTCATCCGGTTATCTCCGTTTTTCATAAAGGACACTGAGATAACGATTAGAGAAAGCGATTTATTCCACTGAAAAATGATTTTTTGAAGATAATTAAAAAAGCCCCGTAAAAACAGGGCTTTATTTAAGCTATTTACCTGAAGCAGTCATACTTTTTTCCCACCAAGGAAGAGAGTAATCTATGTTATCGGGGTCGTAGGTTTTAGCATATTTCATTTTGACCGAGCTCCAAAACGCTGCTTTAAAGACAGGGTCGTAAATGACAAACTCACCTTGTTCTCGATACTGCTCAAACAGCTTTTGGTAAGCACCTACAGGTGTTAAAGGGTTATCTTGTTGGAAAACCACATCGCCGCCGTAGGCCTCGTAAAGCGCTTTAGATACTTTCCAACTTTTAGCCATGCCTTCGGCCATCGCAAGACGGTAACGCTCTAACTCGTCGTTGTGATAGGCGCCATTTTCGTCTAAATCAACTGTCCACAGCTTTATCACGGAATACGCAGATTGAATTTCACTTTCGTTGGGCTCTATCGCGTTTTTATCGGCAAAATCAGAAAGTACAGATTCGGTAATTTTGTTACCAAGCGCGCGTTGCGCCAAAATATTGCGCACTTCTTTTTCTGATTTGTCAGTGAGAATAGACTGAAAACGATCAACGTCTGCCTGTGAAGGCTGTAGTTCAGTACTAGAAATAGACTTGTTAAACAAACGAGCAATAATCTCGTTTGCGGCTTGCGGTGTATTAATCCCAAGCGACACTACTATGGCTGCAAATAGCACCATAGGAATAACGTTCGAACGCGTCACTTTGTATGCTTCCCTAAGTTCCAATAATTAGCACAAGCACAAGACACATTCATTTGTTATTGTAAGAATTTTCCGTTGTCTTGCGAAATGACATCTAACAGGCCTTATACTTTAGATTAGTTTTGTTTAAAATTCCACTTTCTTACGCATAGATTTTTTCGCGCCCTGTTGTTTTTTTACATCTAAACGACGGGCTTTAGCCGCTCGACTCGCTTTAGTTTTTATACGCGGCTTTTGTTCTACAGTTGCGGCCTTAATCCACGCGACAAGGCGCGCTAACGCATCCTCTCTATTTTGTTCTTGAGTACGAAAATTTTGTGCTTTTAACACAAATACACCGTCATTGGTGACGCGACTATCTTTCGCATTCAGTAATTTGGCTTTTAGCTTGTCTGGTAAGGTCGACTTATTGATATCAAATCGCAAATGTATTGCGCTACTTACTTTATTGACGTTTTGTCCGCCACTACCCTGAGCCCGAATAGCCTGAAGTTCGGCTTCGCTCTCATCTATCGAGATAGAGTGGGTTATCGGTAATTCCATTTCAGTTCCTATATTCTTAATGGTATGGCGTATAATGTATTTTGCGTTTTTATCACGCGAATAACTTGCGACTATAACTCATTGGTAACTTGACCGTTCAATGGTAACCCGATAGGTTAATTTCTCCCCAATCTTGGAAACGCAACATGCTGATTATTTTACTTGTCGTTATTTGTATCTTTGTAGGTCTTATTTGGTTTACTGCAAAAATGGATAGCAGCATCGAGTCAGCGTTTCGGCCGTCGGGAAAACTTACCCCTGTCGAGGGAGGAATTATTCACTGGCAAAAACAAGGGAATGGACCATCACTTTTACTTATTCACGGCTTACTAGGCAATAGTAACAACTTTAATGAATTAGCCAAAACCCTTGCGCAGCATTACACGGTTTATTCCGTAGACCGCCCTGGTAGCGGTTTTTCTAGCCGATACAAAACCACATCAGCCAGCTTTGAGCAGCAAAGCAAAATGTTATTAGAATGGATGGAAAAAGAGGGAATCGAAAAAGCCAGTATTGCAGGTCATTCGATGGGCGGGGGTATTGCATTAAGAATGGCGATAGACGCACCTGAAAGAATCACATCTGTGTCATTGCTATGCCCGTTAACCACGCCACTAAAAGGTGGTGCAGGCCCACTTTCGGTACTGTACATACCTAATGAATTCGTACGCAGTAGTGTAGCTAAAACCATCGCCAGCCCGTTAAGAGCAAAGTTGGGACGAAAGCAGGTTGCTCAAATCTTTCACCCAGAGCCGGTTCCTTCACCCTTTTCTATAGAAGGCGGCGGCTTACTCGCGCTTCACTCGCGAAGCTTTTATGAAGGAAGCCGAGATACAGTCTCTGCACAAGGTAGCCTGCATAGACAGCAGAACTATTACAATGACATCCAATGTCCAGTGGGTATCTTGTATGGAGAAAAGGACACAATTTTAAAGCCAAGCGAGCATATCGAAGCTGTTACTTCTTCAATAGACACGGCCGTACAGAAAATAATTCCTAACGCAGGGCATATGATACCCATTACTCAAGCGCAAATATGTGCCGACTTTATTGTCGAGATTGACAGTAAAGCTCGACAAGTCGACTAATGAAACACAGCGCCCATTTTTGAAGTGTGAGCATTGTGAGAGAACTCAACAATAGCCAGCGCGTTTTGTCTGCCAGATTCAGTCTGTTTTAATTTACGCAGCTGGTCAGCCACACGCTCAATACCATCGTATCCCTTACACATCTCAAGAGGACTCGATTCAAGCGTAATATTGTAGCTACTAAACCACGTTTTCATTTGTTCACTGTCCCCTTCTGACAATGAGATGAGTAAATGATACATACGAATAAATGCAAGCTGCTTTCGGTACTCCGCTGTGCCGCTTTCAAAACCAAGCAAGGTAGTTTGCGCAAGAGATGAAGGAGAAATACCTAATATTTCAGAAGCTTGTTTGATATTTAAACCCAGTTCTTGATAAGCCCAAGTGAACGCTTTGGTTACTACGCTGGTAGGAAATGGTGATCTATTCATAATTTCGCCTCGTTTTATCAAACAATCGCAACAAGATTTTTTAGCTATCTATGCATTGATTTGCGAAATACGTACCAACTCGCTTGCTAGTTAACAATTCACTTAAAACGTCCCCAACTAAGACGCTTGCTTTGCTGCTACTTTTGCTAAATGTGATGAGATACCATCTGGTTCGATACTAAACCTGTGTTCGGAAAGCCATTCAACGGCCTCTTCGAATAGTTCAACAAACGTAACTTCGATATTGAGCCCTTTGTACACGCGTTTGAGTTGCCCCTTAGTCGTTGCTTTTGCTGTCGAATCACCTAATACAACCGCAACGTGAGTCAAGCCCAAAGGTTGCATTGCCGCCGTACGCTCGCGCAGCTGTGCTTCTGCATCGGGTATCAGCAGCGACTCTCCTGTAACGCACACGATATTACACCACACCTTTCCAAATAACCCTTCCGCGCTGGTACGATATTCCTCACCAAAACTTTTTACGCATTCCCTATTCCAAGGCCCGTAGGCTTGTATTACTACCGAATCACCACACAGAGTCACAATAAACTCACCATGCGCGTACCTCATACAACCACCTAATCATTTTTATTAATATTCTGGTCAGCACATAGCCAAATTGCATTGTGGACTATATGCGTTTTACTGCGCGTTGTTTAACGACAGCGCGCAGTAAAAGTATGGTCCAAAACTTATAAAATGGAAGTTTAAGCCGCTAATATAGTGATGAGCTCGGCGAACGTAGGCTTACCTTGTATATCAAGGGGCAAGCGCAACTCTCTCGCAATATCACTGACGCTAATTACACCACGAATTTCATGGCTGTCTCTGTCCATGACAAGACAATGGTGCTGCCCGTAGTCTTTGAGTGTTTCTATCACGTCTCCCACTGATGAACGTACTAGCTCACTGAAATCGAACGACATGAGCGAGGTTTTGGGACGCATGAAATCATGAACAGTGAGCTCTTCTCGCTTAATCTTGAGCTCGCTTACACGCTGAATGATTTGCTGTTCACCTACATCATGGCTGGTCACAATACCAACGAAACGGTTCTCACTGTTTACCACCAGCATCATACGAACATGAGACTGACGCATGATCGACTCTACTTTCGTAGCCGGTGTTCGCGCATCAATAACGTGTGGTAAATGCTGCTTAAAGTCAGTGAAGACAGCCATAGCAGATGATTTTACAGTAATGGTGTTTTCAACAACCGGCCATGCCAATGTATCGATAGCTTCGGTTTTATATAGATTTAAGGCGTGCATACCTTTCTCCTAATCAAAAATAAAAAATTCAGTTTTTTAATGATTAAGTGAAAGAAGGTGGCCCTCGAATGATGTTAGCGCGCTGCTTAGTAAAGGCTTTTGCATCAATCGTTTTACCCGCCGAAAACCGGTATTTTTCCAAGCCACCGGTGATGTCGACAAACGAAATGCCATCATCAATGTCGTCGTCAGATACTTCATAAGCGGAGCTTTCCCATTCGCTAATGAGAGTTGAGAGCGTATTTTCACTGTTCGACTGCCCCGCAATATTTTGCACACTTCTTCCCTCTCCCAATACGGAGACGGATACTAGTGATGAAAATAATGCTGGCAGAATAACGGCCAACAAAACGTACGAAACGCGCAAAGCGTACAACCTCTACTGAACTAAACAACATTGAAGCAAAGCAGCCACTTTTGTTACTGCCTATTTAAACTATAAGAGTATTTAGCGCGTTTAATAGAGGTGTTTAGCGCATTTTATCGACCATTAAACGACACGTCTTAGAAAACTAACCGTGTCGCGACTCAGGTTTGGTGGGTTGTTTGCTGTGCATTCGTTCTAAAAACAAGAACGAACACTCCCATTAAATGTGATGTTTAGCCAACGTAATTAGAAATACACTAGATTCAATTGATGCATGAGGTGTTTTTTCAGCGGTCATTTAGCGTTTGAAATAACGCGATTAGCTGAAGGTTTAAACAACCTGATTGCAAGTAAGTAATAACGGAAGTGATATGAAACCAAGATGGTCCAGACCTATAGTTATTTTGCATTGGATATCTGCCATTGCCATCGTCGGCATGTTTGCTTCAGGGCTGTGGATGGTCGACCTCACATACTACAGCGACTGGTATAAGACAGCTCCGCATTGGCACAAGAGCGTTGGATTAATCTTGCTTGCCATCACTATTATTCGCTTAGTCACGCGCGTTTTTACTTCAAGGCCGCCGTCACATGGCGCCCCGCTAGAGAAAAAGTTGAGTCGCATAGGTCATGGGCTTCTGTACATCTTGATTCTCGCGCTATTCGCGAGCGGCTATTTAATTTCAACGGCCGATGGAAGAAGCATCGACGTATTTAATTGGTTTTCTGTACCTGCAATGGGCGAGTTCTTTGAAAATCAAGAAGACATTGCAGGAGAGGCCCATTTTTATATTGCGTGGTCAGTGATTGTATTGGCGATCATTCACGCGCTGGCTGCGCTGAAACACCACTTTATTAGTAACGATGACACACTGAAGCAGATGTTACGGCTTCGATGATATTGAGGAAAAAGGAGAAATGATGAAGAAGTTAACACTTGCCCTGGCCGCTGCGCTGTCTTTAAGCACCGCTAACGCCGCAGATTATGTGATTGATAGCAAAGGCGCCCACGCGTCTATCAACTTTAAAATTCAACACTTGGGCTACTCGTGGCTTACTGGTCGCTTCAACGATTTTAAAGGTACTTTTAGTTACGACGACGCAGCACCTGGTGCAGCAAAAATTATGGTGACTATCGATACCGACAGTATCGACTCAAACCACGCAGAGCGTGACAAGCACCTTAAGAGCGACGATTTCCTAAACGTTGACGACTTTCCAGAGGCGAAGTTTGTCAGTACAAAAATTGTCGATAAAGGCAATGGCATGATGGATGTAATGGGTGACTTCACGCTTCATGGTGTAACAAAGCCTATTACAATTGAAGCCAAAAAGATTGGTGAAGGCAAAGACCCATGGGGCGGCTATCGTGCAGGCTTTATGGGCACAACGACGATTGCACTTAAAGATTATGGCATCGACTATGATTTAGGCCCAGCATCGCAAACGGTAGAATTAGAGCTTCACGTTGAAGGCGTGAAACAATAGCTATTTACATTTAGTCCCAGCGAACTAAATTTATGATTTAAGAAAGCCCCAAACATGGGGCTTTTTTTACATGTGGTTAGTGAAGCTTCAGCTTAGGGCTGATGGCCTGACTTAACTTCTTCACAAGGAGCTTTAGAGCACCTTTAATTTTTCCGTGTACTGCAAACTGGTGCATATTATACAAAGAAACGTAAACCAACTTAGCTAGACGCCCTTCAATGAACATACTGCTGTTTGACAGTGAGCCCATTAAGCTTCCAACCGTGCTGTATTTACTTAAGTGGACCAAGGATCCATAGTCCTTGTAAGTAAAATCTTTCGTGTCTTTTTGAGTAAATAACGACGTTATATTATGCGCAACAATATCCGCCATTTGGTGGGCTGACTGCGCTCGAGGCGGCACCCACTTCCCATTTTCCTGCTGGAAACCACAGCAATCGCCTAACACCCAAATATTCTTATGAGATGAACTGCGAAGCTGCTTATCAACAAGAATTTGATTGGCTCTGTTCGTTTCAAAAAGCGCAAGCTTTGTTATGAAGTCCGGTGCTTTCACCCCCGCAGCCCACACCATTAAATCAGCGTCAATCCGACCACCGTCTTTCGTGATCAGCCCTTTCGCGTCGGCTTCTGCCACCATGGTTTGCTCTTTAATGTCTACGCCCAACTTATGCAGTGCTTTTCTTGCAGAGTTTGCTATACGCTCTGGCAATGCCGGTAAAATTCGATCTCCGGCTTCTACTATAGTAATTTTAAGACGAGAAGCTGACATGTCTGGCATTCCGTAAGCCTTGGACAAATTCGCCACATGGTGAAGTTGAGCGGCTAGCTCAGTACCGGTTGCTCCCGCCCCTACTATAGCGACATCAATTTTGGCGTCTTTATCTTCTTGCTGGTTGATGCGGATTAGCTGATTAAGAAGCGCTCTGTGAAAGCGTTCAGCTTGCTTTAACGAGTCGAGAAAGTAGCAGTGCTCAGCAACACCCGGTGTACCAAAGTCGTTACTCACGCTGCCAACCGCCAGCACTAACTGGTCATATTGAATCTCGCGTTCAGGCAAAACCTGTGTCCCTTCTTCGTCGATTAAAGGCGACAAGGTTATAGTTTGCGCTTGCGCGTTAAGCGAGCACATTTCACCTAATTGAAAGCGATAGTGATGAGCCGCAGCGTGAATGGCGTAGTCCACACCGTCTGAATGCTTATCAATTACACCGGCGGCCACTTCGTGTAATAGCGGCTTCCAGATGTGGGTTCGACTGCGATCGACGAGGGTAATTTCGGCTTGTTTCTTTCTCCCGAGGGTGCGGCTTAAGCGACTGGCTAATTCAAGACCACCAGCACCGCCACCAACAATTACTATTTTTTGCATGGGTATACCTATTAACAATCATTCCACCTATATCGCCTTACCGTTAAAAGCGCTATACATGGCATGACTGAGACCCATGCTAATGGCTACAGACTACGCCTGAAGCTTGTGGGGTACAAGCGGATCACGGCAATAGTCTGTATTTTTGAGGCTAATAGTTATCTATTAAATACATCTATTTAAACCTATAAAGAAAACGACGCCGTTATCATGTAGTTCCTAGGGCGCCCAGGAAAATAACGCGGCCCAGTGAAGCTAGTAAAATCGGCGCGTTCAGCGTAGTCCGTATCAAATACATTGTTAACCCGCGCATACAATGTAACGTCTTCGTTCACGCTGTAGCGTACGCGCGCATTTACCAAGTCATGCCCCTCGTACTCGTTTAGGTTTTCAGCATCGGTGAAATAGCTCGAAACATGTTGCCACTCTAATTGAGTTTGTACCGATTTCGACATATCAAAGCTTAAGCGAGTGTTAAACTGAAGCTTGGGTGCAGTGTCGATATCATTACCTTTGATGTCTTGTTCACCTGAAAGTTGACTGTGTTCATAAGTGTGCCTTGCATACGTACCAGCAAAGTCTAAACGCAGCGCCTCGCTAAGTTGCTGGTCAAAAGCTAGCTCTACGCCTCGATGCCAAGTTTCGCCGTTACTCACATTGAAAAAGTCGCTGTCGCGGTAGATAACGTTATCTTTTTGCAGGCTATAAAGGCTAAGCGTATAGCTGCCGTCAAATAGCGTACCTGTAACGCCCACTTCGATATTATCGGCCGTTACCGAGTCGAGATCAGTAACAGTCTGCGCACGCTGTAAACGATACAGCTCGGTAGCCTGAGGCGCGCGATAGCCTCTTGCGATGCCGCCAAATAACTGGGTTTGAGGATTAAGTTGATAACGAAGTGAAAGCTTCGGACTAAAGTTATCAAAATCACTTTCGCTGTCTGCTGGTCTGGAATATCTACAGCCACCAAAACCGCACTGTGTGCCATCTTCGCGTACACGACCAACATTCATATTGTTGGTGTAGTCGTATTGCATAGACTCAAAACGCCCGCCGACAGAAATAGCCCAACGCTCAGCTTGCCAATTAAAGGTAAAGAAAGGCGCAAATAGCGTGGCATCTACATCATAATCATAGTGTTTACCTGCAGGAATGGTTTCAACCAAAAAGGCTGACCCTTCTGTGGCGCTGTCTTGTGACTGGGTTAATTCACCTTCTGTGTATTCTACGTCTAATCCTATATCTGCACTTAGGCTGTCATTAATGACGTAATTGAACTGAGACAGCACACCAACGCCTTTTTGAGCATTCGTTTCAAGGGGTTTGCCAGGCAAAAAATGCATACGGAAACGCATGTCCTGGTTGCGTACGTAAGGTGTAATCGACAGTGCATGACCTCCGCTAAAGCTAGTATCGAACTTGCTCCATAGCCTAAAACTTTCTGCTTTTCGAAACGCTTCGGGGTTTGGGTTGCTTTTGGCTATTTGTGTATTTTTGTAGCTTTCAAACCCTTCGATGTAGCCGGCAGTTTCTTGGTCTAGATGGGTATAGGTAAGGCCGCTCGTGATAACCGTGTTATCCCACTCAATTCGGTGGCGAAGCGAAACTTTTTCTTGGTCAACGCCTTCGTCATCCCTGTAACCGGTGTCGCGAGTTACACTAGCCGCAATACCCACACCGCTACTACCGAAGTCTTTCCCTTCTTTAAGCTTAATGCGATGAAAGCCATAGGAGCCATAATCAGCGCTTAGCAAGCCGTCGCCTTGCGTGGTATCTGGCGTGATTACGTTAATAACGCCGTGAATGGCATTAGACCCATAAAGCGCTGAAGCAGGGCCTTTTATTACGTCAATACGCTCAGCAAGCTCGCCATGGGCTTCAAACAATTCATTTATATTGCAAAAGCCTGCTGCTCGAAGCGGAATACCGTCTTCCGCTGCTAAAATACCACCGCATGCTCCTGCACCGGTTAATACGGGTGAACGAAGGGCTGGTAGATACTCTTGTCCGTTACCACGCTGCACACCTGCCCCCGCTATATAGTTTAGCGACTCTTGAATATGCTGAAACGAAAGTAGTGAAAGCGTTTCTGCTGAGATAGACGATACCGCGTAGCCAGATGCGTTCACACTGCCCTGTATACGAGAAGACGTAGTTTCTATCCTTTCTATTTCATCGGGTACTTGGGCGATAGCGGCAGACGACAATAGTGCCGTCGTTAGCAATGAAAGTGGAAAGCTTGGGGCAAAGCGCATTATCTATCCTTGTGATAAGAGGTGTTTTTTTAGTAAATAGGGCTAGTGTATCGTTAATTAGTGAATGAATGGGTTAAAAACCGATAAACTATTGCAATGTTCAGATAACTAAGCCAATTATGTGATTAAACCCTTGGCGTAAACTTTGCTTTGAACATGGCTAATAACGCTATCAAAGTAATGAGTAGTTACCTTACTCACTAACTACACACGGCGATAAACTCTGCACATTAAGTAGGCGGTGCGTTGTCAAAAAGTTAAGCGATTAGTTAAACACTGTTGCACTAAACAAAAACCATGTTCGCTGGAGGAATCATTGGACACACTTATTCCGAGCCTTTCACAGCTTATCGAATTCGCTGTAGCCCCCGTATTTTTACTTACCGGTATTGCGGGGTTCCTAAACGTTATGTCGTCCCGGTTGGGGCGAATATCAGATAGGGTCAGAGTAGCAGAAAGACAAATTCATACCTTGTCAGACCCACACATTGTCGACCGCTCTAAAAAAGAAATAAAAGTACTGTGGCGCAGGGTGAAAGTCATTAACTGGGCGATTGGGCTTTGTGTCGCTTCGGGGCTAATGGTTTGTACGGTAATTATGGCGCTGTTTTCCGGGTCACTCTGGGTGGTCGATTTGAAAACGCCGATTATAGTGCTATTCATATTGGCCATGATGTTTCTTATCAGTGCGCTTATTGTGTTTTTGGTTGAAGTCAAGCTTGCCACCAATACCATAAACTTAGTAAGAACTATTCGATAATTTCTTTTAACGCCAAACTCACCAGTACTGTGTTTGCAATAATTAGCCTCATAACTAGGACGACCAGAGAGTTTACAACCCTCTGGTTGTCTTAGTTCATTCCTACGCAAAGCTTTAATTTATTTTAAAAGCATTTTTTGTGTAAGAATTGAGTAAAGGGCCCAGCGAAAAACGCCCATCAACATCTAACTGAGGTAAAATTCGCCCAATAAAGTCGTTAATTTGCTACAAATGTAGGCCCACAAGATTTTGGCCAATAGAAAGGATTTAACTGCGCCATGAATACCAAATTACTTCGCTCTCTACAGGTTTTTATTGCGGTAACAGACAGCGGTAGCATGAGTGTTGCAGCCCGCGAGCTACACATGACTGTTTCTGCAATTAGCCAACAGCTACGAAAGCTTGAACATGATATTGGGCTTAGCCTTTTTAACCGAAATACCCGAAGCTTAAGCCTGACTGAAGCCGGACGCATATACTACGACACCAGCAAGCAAATGCTGCAAACCGCAGAACTAGCGCAACAGAAAATTGAAAGCCTTCAAGACAACCCTACTGGGAACATTAACATTATAGCCCCTGAAGGATTTGGTGGCGGTTTACTCAGTGAACCGTTAAAGAAGCTGTGTGAAGAATTCCCCAAAATTACGATATCTTTAACGGTAACTGATGAACCGAAAGATATTATTGCATCAAGTGCAGACCTAGTACTTTGCTTCGCCCCAGTTTCAGACACTAACTTTAGTAGTTTGAAGCTTGCTACATGGAAACGGATTTTATGCGTGTCCGATAAGCACCCGCTAGCTAGCATAAGCTTGTCCTCACCAGAAGAGTTGAATGGTCATGCTTACATTGTGCACAGGCATATTGAAGACTATGTGATGAAACATGAAAGCAAAGGTGAGTTTGAACTAGATTCTCAGCGTATTGATGTAAACTCAATGCAGACGCTAATAAAGCTTACTCAAGATAATCTGGGCTACGCCGTATTGCCTGAGCCAGAGGTAAGACACTTACTTAAATCAGGTGAAATGAAGCAGCTTTTCACAGAATGGGAATTGCCTGACTACACTGTTTATGCGGTTACTCCGAAACAAGATCTTATGCCGGCCAAAATTAGCGCTGCCATTACTTGCCTGCAAGATTTATTTGCGCAGATCTAATTACTGACTAGTGGCAAATTTGCCTAAAAAGTATTTGCTCTAAAACGAAAAAGGCAGCGTAAAAACGCTGCCTTTTTATTGCACTTATCTTCTTCGTTTTTAGAAGCGAGTGTTCATTTGAACACTTAGGATGTGCGCTGTAGCTGACTGAGTACCCGTGAAGTTAGTGGTGAAGTCAGTGCCAGGAAGAACGTTCCTCAAAATAGTTCTGTCTTTATTAATGTTCGCCTCTCGGCCATCAATAAATACATAGGCTAGGTCAATTGATGTATCTTCGCTTATTGTGTAAGTCATACCACCAGAGAACCAGTGACGGTCAGTGTCTGGGATGCTTAACGAACGGTTCTCTACCGAAACCACACCATCATCATATGCATAACCAGCACGAAGAGTAATTTCGTCATTTAAGATGTAGGTAACACCAACAGCCGCACGCCATGAGTCATCAAAGTTCTCTTCTTTAATTAAGAAGTCAACACCGTCTTCTAGATTAGCTTCAAGCTTCTCAAACGTGCTCCAGTCGGTAAACGTCAAGCTTGCTTGTACAGACCATTGGTTATCTATTTTTTGATCAACCGCTAGTTCGGTAATAGCGGCAAGATTCAAATCTAGGCTACCTGGCTGGTTAAGATTAATAGGAAACACAGGTGTCTCTGAAGAAACTGCGCCTTCTAGCTCTAGTTTCGTTTCCGCGCGATATGAAAGCGCGATATTCGTCATGTCAGTTGGCTGCCAGAAAACACCTGCATTCCAACCGAAACCTATGTCATCACCTTCCATGCTAAACAATGAGTTACCAGGAGTAAGGGTCGGTAAAGTGATGCCTAAAGCTTCAGCTGTTGGAGCTAGGCCCGCAACTGTGCCTGCGAGCGTGTTCGAAACACCAGAGCCAATTTCAGCTTCTGCGTACGTGATGTTAAGACCAAAACCAACCATAAGTTGCTTGTTCACTTTATAGGAAACCGCAGGGTTAACCGTTACGGTTTTAACTTCTGCTGTATCAGCGAAGTGAAGGGCACCGAAATCATCTGAGTAATCTGAGCGAAGACCATAAGTAGTGAATACACCAACACCAGCAGATAGCTCATCGTTGATAGGTGAAACATAAAAGAATCCAGGTACGATAGCAGTGTCAGCAATATTGTCCTCTGCCGCAGGTATTGGCTGTCCAACCAGGCCTTCGCCTAATGCAAAGCTAACATCACCATCGATGTCGACGTTAGGATCAATAAAGCTTGCTGATGCACTAAACTCAGCTTCTTTAAATACACCAATTGCTGCAGGGTTGGTTGCAAGAATAGAGGCATTCTCTGGCTTTGCCGCTTGACCGGCCATCGCGCGACCTAGACCGTTTGCACTGTGTTCATTAACTTGGAAACCAGCTGCCAGCGCAGAAGAAGAGGCTAAGGTAGCAAGCGCTAAGCAAACTGAGGCACGTAAAGAAAACTGTTGCTTCATAAAATACTCATTGTAATAGGGGAAAATTGCAGCGGGCATTTTACGGATATGAGTAGTTTTGTTCAATGCAAGTAAACGCTATTTACGCACTTTTATCGCATTTTTTACAATTATAGCAACAACTTCGACGCATTTATAAGCAATATTGATAATGCATAGTTAAATAAAGATCACTATATTGTTAACAGATGTTTGGAAAACCATCACCAATAACTATTGGAACTGTTCACATCTTTCACTCACATTTATAGATTCTATGCTAAAAGGTTGTATTTATACCAACAAGCCCCACCCTATTTTCATAGTTGCGGGGTGATCTCAACCAACCAAAATGCGTTTCAACACTGAGCACACCACCCCTTTTAACGAGTACAGGAGGAAACAATGCCAACATATAAAGCTATTACTTTGGTAAAGCGCCCCGACGATAGAAAAATCGGTTCGCATTTATTTGAAACAAAAGAACTTGAAATACCCACACCAAAAGATGGTCAAATTCTAATTAAGCAAACTCACATGTCTTTAGACCCTGCCATGTTAGGTTGGATGAGCGAAGACAGAGAAAGCTATATTCCTCCTGTAGAACTTGGTGATGTTATGCGCTCTAGCGGTGTGGGCGAAGTAGTTGAGTCTAATAATCCAGGCTTTTCAGTAGGCGACAAAGTTATGGGCATGACTGGCTGGAGTGAATATGTATTAAGTGATGGCTCAGGCTTTAATAAGCTTCAGCAAGGTGTTACTGAAGAAATGGCACTGTGCGTATTTGCGCTGCCTGGGTTAACCGCCACCACAGGCCTTTATAACTTTGGCGAACCAAAGGAAGGTGAAACCCTTATTGTAACTGGTGCAGCGGGTTCTGTAGGGTCTATAGTGGGTCAACTGGCAAAAGCTGATGGACTGCGTGTAATCGGCGTTGTAGGTAGTGACGACAAAGCCGACTGGATTGTTAATGAACTGGGTTTTGACGGCGCAATCAATTACAAAACTGACGACTTAGAGAAAAAACTGGCTGAGCTTACGCCAGACAAGATTGACGTATTCTTTGAAAATACGGGTGGCCCTATTCAACAGCACATATTCAACAGAATGAATGCCCATGGTCGTATTGTCGTGTGCGGGATGATTGCCGACTATCAGTCGGACAACCCTGCTCCGGGCCCAAATTGGATCCCGCTAATCAAAAAGCGGATTAATATTCGTGGGTTTGCGATGCCAGACCACTGGGGTGAAATTCCACAACTTTTACAGAAGCTTACTCCATACGTACAGCAAGGTAAGATAAAGTACCGCGCGCATACCATTGAAGGTTTAGATAACGCCGAAAAAGGCTTAAACATGTTGTTTGAAGGTAAAAATACCGGAAAAATGATAGTGAAGCTGTAATTTTTAAAGTGAAGAATGCAGTTTAAATCAAAAGCACGGTGTTACATTAACACTGTGCTTCTGTTACCACATACTGTGCTTTACCTTTTTCTTTCGCTTCATAGAGTGCTTTATCAGCTTCATCAATAAGCCTATCAATGGACAACTCGCCAACTGAATTGGCGTAAGCCACACCAATTGAACAACTCATAAACGAGTGCTTTGCGCCATCAGCATGTTTAAGTTTAGTGTCGTTCCATTTATTCAGTATTGCTTGCGCGTGCTTTTCAACCTGCTCTTTATTGATATCGCTTAAAACAACGATAAACTCTTCGCCACCGTATCGGCCTAGGATATCTGTTTCGCGCTTAAGCACCTCTTTCATAATACGCGCCTGCACTTTTATTGCTTCATCGCCCTGTTGGTGACCAAAACTGTCGTTGTATTTTTTAAAGTCATCTAAATCGAGCATTAATACCGCCATAGAGACATTATGACGCTTACTCAAGGCCAACAGTTTTTCACTTTGATCTCGCAGGGCACGCCGGTTAAGTAAGTCCGTCAACGGGTCGAACTTGCTAAGTTTTAATAATCGGTCGTTAGTTTCTTTAAGCTTGCGCACACTGCGATCTAATCTGTACTTCGCATAGACACATATAAACAGCGAACCTGTTACAAACGCAGCTGAGATTAACACCCTGTCACCGTAAACCGGTGCTAACCACATCAGCCCTAAAAACCCAAAGATATTGATAACATTAGCTGCTATCGCTAATTTAAATGGGATACCCAAGGCAAATACGCAGAAGAACGCATATAAAATGGTGCCTTCGTAAGGAAAAATAAAATTGTGCTCTTCCCAACATACCCAAATCAGCCAATAATTGCTGTAGGAAAGGGCTACAAGCAAACCTGCAAAAATATACGCTCTATACCGTATAAAATCACGCCAAAAAGAGAGTACAATGACGGCGATTACAATAGGAAATTGAAGCAGTAGACGGTCGAAGATATAGAGCTCGAACATACTACTAGGAATTAACACCAAGTCGGCAGCCATGAACAAAAGCACCAGAACTGCGCCTATGATAAGAGTGATTCTAAGCCTGCGAAGTTCACTGGGTCTATTGTTGTGCACGCATCACCTTGATAAGAATATATCCATTAAAGTTTTCCAACATAGCCAATCATGACAATTGCCACGGGCTATGCTAGCGCTACGCATTTACGCAGAACTGCTTTAACTATTATCAGAGACTTCTTGGCTAAGCGCCAGTTTTAACAAACTTTCTTCAAGCGCTTCAACGGTGACAGGCTTAGTGACTATATCGTCCATTCCTGCCTGCACAAATGAGACATGGCGCTCTTTAAACGCTTCTGCGGTAAGCCCAATAACGGGCGTTTTGCTAAGCTCACCTTCTAGTTTTCTAATGCGCTTAGTTGCTTCAATCCCATCCATAACAGGCATATGCACATCCATGAAAACAACATCAATACCGCCATCTTCAACTCGTGCAACTGCTTTTAACCCATTATCAACATGCTCCACATCGCAGTTTAACTGCTCTAATAGCGCCTGTGCGACTACCGCGTTTATTGCGTTGTCTTCAGCCAATAGCACCTTTAGGCCCGTTGGTAGGTTAGTGCTACGGGCTTGTCGCGCCGATGAAGATTCGGGTGATGAATCTGATATAAGCCGAGACTGAACTCTTACAGTTACTGTAAAGCATGACCCTTCGCCCACTTTACTAACAACTTTTATATCGCCACCAAGTATTTGGGCAAGCTGCTTAGCAATAGCAAGACCAAGTCCAGTACCGCCATATTTGCGCGTAATAGAAGAGTCGGACTGCGTGAATTTATCAAATATATGCTCAAGCCTTTCGGCCTCAATACCAATACCGGTATCTTTAACCGCAATAACTAAAAGGTTATCACCCATGGTTGCCGTTGAAGGCAGTTTAAGTTTAGCCGAAATGCTCACTGTGCCTTTGTGAGTAAACTTAATAGCATTGCTGACCAAATTAATAATAATTTGGCGAAGCTTGGTAATATCGCTAGTTACCGCCACAGACGCTAAGTTTTTGCTCTTATACACTAACCGTGTACTGTTAGCGCTAGCGTTCGTGCCTAATAGCGTAATAAGATCGTTCAGCATTGAGTCAAGGTCGAACTCTGTCACGTCAACCTCTGACATACCTGATTCAATTTTTGAGAGATCTAAAACATCATTTATAACAGTAGCGAGAATGGATGCTGACGATTTCAAATCGCTGGCATACTGATGTTGCTTGTCAGAAAGCGGGGTATCTAAAAGCAGCGTTGCCAGCCCTTGGATACCGTTTAGCGGCGTGCGAATCTCATGGCTCATCACTGCAAGAAAATCGGTTTTAGCGCGGTTTGCTTGCTGAGCTTGAGCAACGTATTGCTCTATTTCGCCAGACATTGCCTCAACGTCTCGCGCTAAACTACCTAACTCGTCGTTCTGCTGAAGGTCAATGCTAACCTTTTTATGGTCAACGGCAATGCGACTCGCTGCTGATTTTATTTTTTCGATAGGAGAGACAACAAATACCTGCATCACTTTTCCCATGAGCAAGCTAACAATAACAACGGCGAAAAGGGTTACTAATGAAGTTAGCCACGCTATGGTGAATAATGAGGATTGCAGCGGTTCAGCGGCTTGTAGTACCGTGACCTTCCAGTTCCAAGGGGCAAATTCAGCGCACGCAAACAAGACATCCATATCATTTACATTCGACTCGCCAAACGCCACACGCCGGTTGGCAATAGTCGCCAAATTAGCGTCTTCTACATTAAGTACTAACGCATTATCGGCCGTGCTAAATATGACAGTATTTTTGCTTGTGTCATTAATAGCAAAATGTCTGTTTGTAGCTTGTTGCAGCGATTTTAACTCTTCAAACACTTCGTTTTGATAAGCCTCGCGAAACACTGGAACATTCTCTAGTCCAGCTTCAATAAGCAGTTCTTGCCTTTCATCGATAATTTCTAAAACGTTCAACGTAAGGGTTTGAGTTAGGAGCTGATATTCTCTCTCGCGCACCGAATCATACGCGGTTAAATAAGCCCAATACCCAGTAAGTGCCATACCAATTAACAGTATTGGAATGTAGATGACTAGCAGTTTTGATTTAATCCGCATACTGACTTCTAATTAGGCCTTATTGATACACATGCTCTTTAGAGAGCTTCAAATAATTGGAAGGAATGGGCAGTTTTAGTTTAATTGCTGTAGCAACATTTACCGCAACAGTGTACGTTTCCATTTTACCAACGGGAATGTCTCTCGCCGATTTTCTTTGCAGTATCAGCCTCGCTTTTCTTGCTGCTGATTTCCCTATACTCTCTGATTCAGATACCACGCCAAGAAGCGCTCCGGCTCTCACAGAAGAAATGCTTTCAGCGAATAAAGGAAGCAATCCAGTCTTCTTTTTAACCTTCTCCACCAACCCACTAGCTTCAGCTAAAGGGCCTGAAGATAACCAATAGCCATCAAGCTCTGAGCTTTTTTGTCCCAAGCTATCTACAATACTATCCGTCATTTCAACAAGTCCTTCATCACCTTCTAAATAAGGCGTGCTGACCGCGACTAAGTTTATATTTTCATACTCACTATCTAACGCTAGCAGTTGGTTTACCAGATTAGTCGATGAGGGATAGGTTGAATGTACTAAACCTATAGTAAATGGAGACGCAGGATTTGATGCTCTGAGCACGCCATCTAACATATCAAGCTTTACTTTCGCATCGAGTACATGAGACTCACCTGTCATATTACGATCACTTATAGCACCAATAGCGGGGACTATACCTTCTTCGACAGGAGCTGACACGACCATGAAAAGCTTTGGCGTATCAACAAACTCTTCAGAAGTATACAAAGCGCGAGTGGCCAAGGTAGCGACAGATACAATAAGATCAGGTTTAGCCTTTTGTGCCAGCTCGCTTAGTATTTCTGTAGCGCGCGCCTCCGACCCTTCCGCATTATATGTGGTAACGTTTATGTCGTGCTCGGGCATAATTCGAATAAGCTCTTTTTCAAATTCGGTCCGCGACTCAGAGACGATGGGAACAGGCAATGTTTCAAGAATTACAAGATCTAGTACTTCTTTAGCTTGTACCGAACTTAAGTTCGCCACAGAAAAAATAAGCGCAGAGAGAAAGGAAAACCAGACCTTTGGCATGAATGTAAACCTGTAATAACTAGATGAAAATATGTATTTCTTTTCATATCATAAAGTTATTCTTTGGCATTGCATAGAAGAAGTTATAACCAAGTATTAAAAGCTGCTCATAAAGTTTTGTGCATTAAAACACGATGTCTGCAAACGCCCTAACGCTGAATAAACGCGCGTCTATATCGTAAATTGGCATCGAAACAATAATCTCATCAATATCTGTCGCTTCAACAAACTGAGCCAGCTTGTTTTGCACCGTTTCCTTCGCCCCTACCAACGCATATCTCAATACATTCGATAACATTGCTTCGTCAGTCGCCGTACAATATTCGTTAAAGTTAGGCATAGGCTTAGCAAACGGTTTGTTTAGGCCCCGTCGCATATTCATAAATTGCTGCTTCACTGAGGTAAATAGGAGTTCAGCCTCTTCATCGGTTTCTGCAATTACCACCATTACACCAGCCATCGCTTTTGGCGCTGATAACTGAGGCGACGGTTTAAACATATTGCGGTACACATGAAGCGCATCGAATAACGCGTCGGGCGCAAAATGCGAAGCGAACGAATATGGCAGTCCCATTTTTGCCGCCACCTGTGCACTGTACAAGCTAGAACCAAGTAACCACAAAGGCACATGGGTATTCGCCCCTGGCACTGCAACAATTGGCTGCCCCTCTTTTGGGGTACCAAGGTAATGCTGAAGTTCCTGAATATCTTCTGGGTAGCTATCAACATCGCTTTGCAAGTTACGACGAAGCGCTCTTGCCGTTGCCATATCAGTACCTGGTGCTCTCCCCAATCCAAGCTCTATGCGATTGGGAAATAACTCGGCCAGGGTGCCAAACTGTTCAGCAATGACCAAAGGCGCATGGTTAGGCAGCATAATGCCACCGGCCCCCACTTTAATAGTCGAGGTTGCATTAGCAATGTGGGTTAACACTACAGAGGTGGCAGAACTGGCGACACCACGCATGCCGTGATGCTCGGCTAACCACACACGTTCATAGCCACCGCGCTCCGCTTCCACAGCCATTAGCTTTGAATTGTTTAACGCGTCTTTTACCCCAAACCCTTCAGATATAGGCGCTAAATCTAGCAGTGAGTAGGGAATAGCCATGGTGCCTCGCGATGTTGAAACTTGATGATGAGTTATAGGTATGAACTTACTTTCCGTTTTACAACTGGGTTACCTGACAAAGTAAGACGGATGGAGAAGGTTTGTCGATGAAGCTACTTAATTACCAGCCACAATACTCGCCTATTGAAAATAAAAAAGCCTGCGCTTTTGTCAGTCGCAGGCTTTGTTTGTGAGCACAAAGAAGCGCTTCAGCAGTGCGCTTTATTCCACAGTAACCGATTTCGCCAAGTTACGCGGCTGGTCAACGTCCGTACCTTTAATTAACGCTACATAGTAGCTTAATAGCTGAAGCGGTAGGGTATAAATGATAGGTGCAATTGGTTCGTCGCAGTGCGGTACGTCAATAACGCGCATGGTTTCATCACCGGCGAACGCGGCATCTTTATCTGCAAATACATACATGATACCGCCACGGGCGCGCACTTCTTCTACGTTCGACTTAAGCTTTTCAAGCAGTTCGTTATTTGGTGCAACCACAATAACCGGCATTTCATCATCAATTAGCGCAAGCGGGCCGTGTTTCAATTCACCAGACGCGTAGGCTTCGGCGTGAATGTAAGAAATCTCTTTAAGCTTAAGCGCACCTTCCATAGCAATGGGATATTGGTCGCCACGACCTAGAAACAAACTGTGGTTTTTGTCTGCAAACTCTTCCGCTAAATCTTCGATACCGCCTGTAATAGCTAGGGTCTCTTCAAGTTTCGCAGGCAAGCTGTGAAGTGCAGAAACAATGGCCTTGCTGTCGGACTCGGCCATGCCGTTTTCTTTACCCAATGCAAGGGTTAGCATAAGGAAAGCAGCAAGCTGTGTGGTAAAGGCTTTGGTAGATGCCACGCCAATTTCCGCGCCAGCACGGGTCATAAAAGCCAGGTCTGATTCGCGTACCAACGACGAGCCCTGAACGTTACAGATAGTCAAACTAGACATATAGCCCAGTTCTTTTGCTAAGCGAAGCGCAGCTAGCGTATCGGCTGTCTCGCCTGATTGAGAGATAGTAATAAGCAGGCTATTTGGGTGAACCACTGACTTGCGATAACGAAACTCTGACGCAATTTCTACGTTACACGACACATTAGCGTACTGCTCTAGCCAGTAGCGCGCCGTCATACCTGCGTGGTAGCTAGTTCCACAGGCAATGATTTGTACATGCTGTACTTTTTTGAATATCTCGTCAGCGCCTTTTCCAAATACATCAGCGGTAAGTCCGTTTTCATCAATACGGTCTTTTAATGCGTTGCGCACCACCGTTGGCTGCTCGTGAATTTCCTTAAGCATGTAGTGGCGATAACCCGCTTTGTCACCCGCATCGTGCTCGATATTCGACTCAATAATTTCGCGCTCAACGGCGTTGCCGTCTTTATCGAATATTTTAACGTCTCTGCGCGTGATCTCTGCCACATCGCCTTCTTCTAAAAAGATAAAGCGGCGTGTTACTGGCAATAGCGCCATTTGGTCTGACGCAATAAAGTTTTCACCAAGCCCAAGCCCAATAACTAACGGGCTGCCCGAACGTGCAACCACTACGCGGCTTGGGTCTTCTTTATCCATGATGACGGTGCCATAAGCGCCGTGAAAAGTCTTAACCGCACTTTGTACTGCGTGAAGCAGGGCTTTACCCGACTTTAGTTCCTCGTGCACAGTATGAGCAATGGTTTCAGTGTCAGTGTCGCTGGTAAAGGTGTAGCCCTTTTCTTTTAGTTGGGCTTTTAAATTTACGTAGTTTTCAATAATACCGTTGTGAACCACAGCCACGCGTTCGGTAGAGAAATGAGGGTGAGCGTTTGCCTCAGTTACACCACCGTGGGTCGCCCAGCGGGTGTGAGCAATACCTGTTGTACCTAGTGCATCGCCTGCTGCTACTGCATCAGCAAGTTCTTGTACTTTGCCTGTACGGCGAATACGGGTAAGCGTGCCGTCGTTTTGCAGGAGCGCTACGCCAGCTGAATCATAGCCGCGATACTCTAGTCTTTTTAATCCTTCCAGAAGAATTTCAACCACGTTACGCTCAGCAACAGCGCCAACAATTCCACACATAATTATTCTCCACTCGGCGCTGCAATAAGCACGGTCACGCCCTGATTTTCAATATTAAGTTTGTCTTGTTCACTAATGCCTTCATCAGTGATCAAAACAGAAATGTTTTTCCAGCTCAGCTCTAGGTTAGGCATTTTATGCGTTAATTTCTTAGAACTGGCTACTATCACCACCTTACTGGCCGCCGCAGCCATGGCGCGGGTTACGCCAATAAGCTCGTTAAAGGTGGTTGTGCCTCGGTTCACATCTATGCCCGCTGCACCAATAAACGCAATATCAAAACTATAGGCGCTAACTAACTGTTCAGCCATTGCGCCTTGGAACGACTGAGACTGGGCATCCCATGTGCCACCTACCATTAACACCGTAGGCTCTTTAGCACTTTGGGTAAGGTAATTGGCAGTGGATAATGTATTGGTCATTACCACTAAGTCGTCAATACCCGATAGGTAAGGCAAGACTGACGCGGTGGTTGCGCCGCAATCTATCACTATCTTGTTGCCGGGTTTTACCAAGCTCGCTGCGAGTTGGCCTATAGCATTGATTGCTGGGCTAGCAGTTGTATTAGTGAATGGATCATTTACGATAAATTGAGATGGTTTAGCATTTGAGTTTGTAGATGATGGCACGGGCACTGCGCCACCAAACTGTCGAATCAGTAAACCTTGCTGCGAAAGGGCCGCGAGATCTTTTCTGATGGTGACTTCAGACGTAGCAAAACGCACGGCCAAATCTTCAACTTGTGATTGACCATGCTCTTTCACCCACGCCACTATCTGCTGGCGGCGCTGTTCAACTGATTTACTACTTTTCAATATAACCTCGATGCTTTTGCCGCCTTCTCGCTAAACCTTTCTGTATGCATTGCTCCACCTGAGAACAAGCCATGAAAAGTCTGCGAAACAGCCCGCAAACACACGTCAACATTCAACTGAATATTCAACCATATACTCAGCTTAACTTTCAAAACGAAAGTAAATAGCTTTAAAGTGAAAGCATCGTAAGTTAAATTGAAACGGCGATCAAGGTAATTGTTTAATTAAACGCCAGTGATTTCTTTTGAGCACTCGCTTTTATGGCTAGCTCAATGACTTTGATGACAGGTACGACCGTACTCGCGTCAGCCGGCGAGAATTTACCGTCTTCAATAGCGTGAGCAAGGCGATTGAAAAACGTGAGATATTCACCTTTCAATGTTGTAACCGTCTCCTCAACTAGCTGACCGCTTTCATTGGCCACAGCTAGCACGCCATGCTCGTTATCTTTTGTAATCGCCCAGTGCTCATCGTCAAAAGATAGCTCCGCACGCAATTGGTCTTCTTGCGGATCTAAATAGAACTTGCGAAAGCTGCCATTTGTGCCTTGCAAGTCGTAGCGCAATGTTGCCCCTGCCTGGAAAGCTGAGCTACCTAGCTTCACAACCTTGTCACTGTAAAGAAGCGTTACATCGAATGTGTCATCTGATTGCCCGTTTTCGCGCAATGCCTGTATGCTTGCCGACACTTCTTCTGGCTCGCCGAAAAGCTGTAGCGCTTGGTCGATTAAGTGGGGACCTAAATCCCAGAAGATACCGCTTCCTGGCCCTGCATTTTCACGCCATCTATCTCTTGGTACCGGGCGAAATCGGTCGAATCGGCTTTCAAAGCGTTTAATGTCGCCTAGCTTGCCATCGTCAATTAGCTGCTTAATCGTAAGAAAATCGCCGTCAAAACGTCTGTTGTGATAAACACAAAGCTGTTTATTTTGAGAATGTGCAAGCGCTACTAAAGCTTCTGCCTCTTCACTATCTAATGTAAATGGCTTCTCTACTAACACGTGACAACTGTGCTCTAGTGCCAGTTTCGCCTGTGGTCCATGAAGGTGATTTGGGGTTGTAATAACCACCAAGTCTACATCGTGAATTTTTAGCGCTTCTTCCAACGAGCCATACACTTCAGCATGGGGTAAAACTGTGTTAACTACATCAGGTTTAGAAGAGATAACCACATCGACAGAGAACTGCGGTAAATAATTTAGAAATGGCAAATGAAAGGTTGTGGCGGAAAACCCAAAACCGACCAAAAGGGTAGATATCATTTCATATCCTTGTGTAACGATAATTATAAGGTAAGTAAACACACACTATCAGTTGTGATAGATAGAGGAAACCTCAGATAGTTCATTATTTCGAAGATGTGAAACAAATAAGATAGCAGGATGAGTTGCGTTTACAACGACACAGTAGACGTTGATTTAGGCCCTCTGGTTTTATCATCTTTCTGACAGGGCGATATTTGGGTGGGGCTGAAGAAGAAACTGGGCTAGCTAATCACTAGTTGTGTTTGCCAGCCCTAACTCATCAAGTAACCCGTTAGCGACCTTTAATAAGGGCACGCCTTTATTTTTTAGTCGGGCGCGGCCAATTTGGAATATTGCGCTGCTTACCGCGGGCAACGGCTAGCGCGTCTTCGTCTACGGTTGACGTGATCACTGAACCAGCACCTATGGTAGCACCCTTGCCAATGTTTACAGGCGCGACAAGCGACGAGTTTGAGCCGATGAAAGCATTTTCGCCGATGACGGTCTTGGACTTGTTTACACCGTCGTAGTTACAGGTAATTGTGCCTGCGCCAATGTTCGCTTTAGCACCCACTTCTGCATCGCCTAGATAGGTTAAGTGATTCGCTTTGGCGCCTTCACCTAAAATAGCCTTCTTCATTTCTACGAAGTTACCCACTTTGGCATTTTTCTGCATTACTGCACCTGGGCGCAGTCTAGCGTATGGTCCAACTGTGCAAGCTTCGCCAACACTAGCTTCTTCAACAATAGAATTTGCTTCAATTACCGCGTTATCGGCAATGGTGCAGTTTCGCAGGATACAGTTAGCACCAATAGTAACGTTGCTGCCAAGCGTAACCTTGCCTTCAATAATAACGTTTACGTCGATAATTACGTCGTTACCGGTTTCAAGGTGGCCACGTAGGTCAAAACGAGCGGGGTCTAACAAGGTTACACCGTTGGTCATTAGCTCGTCGGCTTGACGGTGTTGCAGCGCGCGTTCTAAGTTTGCAAGCTGCAAACGGTTATTAACACCTTCTACTTCTACAGCCGACTGCGGCTGAGCAGACTGAATTCGCTTGCCTTCAGCGGCAGCCATTGCAATAACATCAGTAAGGTAATATTCGCCCTGAGCATTGTCGTTGCTTAACTCGCCCAACCAGCGCTTGAGGTCTTTGCCAGACATCATCATCATGCCGGTATTAATTTCTTTAATTTCACGCTGAGCTTCAGTGGCATCTTTGTGCTCAACTATCGCGGTAATATTGTCATTTTCGCGAATAATGCGGCCCATGCCTGTAGGGTCGTCTAAATTTACAGTAAGCAGTGCTAAATCACAGCTTTCCTTTGCTGCTTTTAATGCACTTAATGTTTCTTCGCGAATAAGTGGTGCGTCGCCAACAAGTACAAGCACGTCTTCATCGTCTTTAATATGAGGTGCCGCTTGCTGAACAGCGTGGCCTGTACCTAACTGTTCGGCCTGCAAGCACCAGTTTAGATTGTCTTCAACAACCGTTACCTTTAGCTGGTCGCCGCCATGGCCGTAAACCAAATGAATATTATCCGCGCCCAGTGATTTTACTGTGTTGATAATTCGCTGCACCATAGGCACACCACCTACTTTGTGTAATACCTTCGGTAACGACGACTTCATACGGGTACCTTTACCCGCTGCTAATACAACCACTGAGAAAGCCATATATTTCCTTTATTTCGCAAAGAGAATGAAAATCGGAGCATAGTGTAACCAAGGCCCAACAATATGTCAGCGATTGATTCTCTTCGAGGTCTAACCGAACGACTCCACATTGCGCTTTTGCTCTTCGTTATTTAGTCTAAGTTAAGACAAACCGCCTAGTAGTTCATTATTGCTACAGGTATACTTAACGCTTAAGTTAGGTTAGGTTCAGCCAGGCAAGGGAGCATGCGCAGTCTGTGAACACATTTCGTACACTACATAGAAGTATTCTGGTGTTATTTGCGGTAGTGGTTATCGCTATTGTGACACTGGTTCATTTCAGTATTTCAAAAATCGTTGCCGAACAAAGTCGTGCGCAGCAGCAGTCATTGTCGCCTGCAATATCGCTTATTGTTGAGCAACTTCTTAAGCCACTACATATATCTGAAGCACTCGGCCACTCTACCGAACTGGTAGACTTAATGGATGGCGAGACTATAGACCAAGAAGCCGTTTTCAAAACATTGGACCGTCTTGAAAATGAGTTTGGTTTATCTTTCTTTATCGCCAGTGAGGCAGACAGAAAGCAATACAATTCTGATGGCAGTATTATCAACCTTATCGAAGGTGAGGTAAGCTGGTACTTCAAATATCGTGACTATCCCGCTGATGCCGTTGCCGATATTGGTAAATGGGAAGACACACACTTTTATATTGATATTAAAATTCACGACGATAACGACCGCTTTTTAGGTTTTTTCGGTGTAGGAAAAAGCCTTCGCAGCTTTATCGAAGTGTTCGATACCTACAAACAAGAATACGGCTATGACTTCTTATTCGTAGATGGGGAAGGCGATATTATGTTGTCTTCAGACCCAAGCCTTATTGCTTCTTATTCTGATTTTACTAACTTATCTGAACTTCCTTGGTATGCCAGTCTCCCCATGACTATTCAAAGCGAGCAAGCCTTAAACAATAAGTTAGTCACTATTGATCAAAAAGACTTCCTTATTGCCGAAGTTAAGCTGAATCAATTCGGGTGGACCGTATTTCTTTTAAGCCCACTTGAAGACCGCCAAGCAGAAATTTCTCAGGCGTTTATCTTTAGCGTGGTAACACTGCTTGTTGTTGTATTCTCACTGTTCTTACTTATCTACAATCTTCTGTATTATTTCAGAAAAGATATGCAGCCAGATTTGGTGGTACGCCACAGCAACCGATTGCCTGAAAAGGATAATTTACAGCTTATTTATACAACGCTATTGGCAGAGCACAAATCGCTTAGTGTTATGTTAGTCAGTGTTGATGAACTTTCAGAAATTGTTGACGCCCATGGACGTAACGCAGGCGATGACATTTTAGATAAAGTGGTATCTTACTTGACTGAGAACATACGCGAACAGGATGTAGTAGGTAGATGGAGTAGCGCTGAGTTTATTATTTTGCTGCCTCAAACTGGCCCACATGTGGCATTCGACATGGCGCAAAACCTTCGCCATGGCATCGCGACGCTTCCCCCTCTGCAAGATTTATCCGAGGTAGTAATTACCGCTTCTATTGGTATTTCATATACTGCGTCAACTCGCGCTATGAACGAGGTAACCGCACATGCCGAAGACGCGCTTTATCAAGCTAAGCGCGATGGCAGCAATTTAGTAAGAATGCAGCTGATAGACTAGCCAATACTGGCTTCAGTTTAAGCAGGTTTAACCTTAAGGCGTTTTCGTTTGAGAACGCCTGTTGTTAGCGCCACGCCAAACAAAATCATCAAGCCGCCTACTATAGTTTGCACTGACAAATGCTCTTGCAAGAAAAGTACGCCCCAAATAATGCCAAATAGCGGCACCAAATAAGCAACCGTTATTGCCTTTGCCGGGCCAATATCGGCAATAAGTTTGAAATACAAGATATACGCGACACCGGTACCACCGACAGCTAGCGCCACGGCGTTTACCCATGCATTCACGCTTGGCATTGTGGCGGGCAAAGTTGCCAGGGCGAACGGCGCCAGCATTACGCTTGCCATGGCCTGACTGCCTGTTGCAACAACTAAAGGCTTAACCCCTTGCAGCCATTTTTTCATCATACATGCCGCTATCCCGTAGCCTGTTGTGGCTAGTAGCGCAGTCAAAATAGGAAGAAAACTGACCTCACCCTCACCTAACTTTTGCTGACTAATAACGGTAACGCCTACAAAGCCGACAACAAGCCCAGCAACCGCTGATTTTGTTAACTTATCGCCTAACCACAGCCAGGCAACAATAGCCCCAAACATGGGCGCGGTAGCGTTTAGAATAGCGTTGACACCAGCCTCTAAGTGCAGACTGCTGTAATTAAACAATACGAAAGGCACCGCCGTATTAGCCATGCCCACTAGCGCAATGGCCAGCCAGTGTCGCTTTATATCTTTAATCGAACCACGTAATAGCAGCAATGGTAAAAGCACAGCTGTCGCCAACACTGTTCGAATGGCAACAAGTACGTAAATACCAAACTCTGGTGCCGCAACACGCATAAAAATAAACGAGCCGCCCCAGATACCTGCTAATATCAGTAGCGCGATAATGTCTCTTATTGCCATGCTTTTATTACCATCTTTCTTATAACCATTCTTTTATGACCACAGCACCCCTTGGGCTCCCTCTAAATTAAGTAAGTACTGCTTACGGGGTAAACCACCTGCATAGCCTGTTAGGGTTTTATTGCTACCAATTATACGATGGCAAGGCACTACAATAGCAATAGGGTTACGACCATTTGCCATACCCACGGCCCTAACGGCTTTTGGGTTATCGATAGCTTTTGCAATATCCAAATAGCTAGCCGTTTCACCATACTTTACTTGCTGTAAAGCCAGCCATACTTGGTTCTGGAACACAGTGCCCTTAGGAGTAAGCGGTAAATCGAATTCCTGAAGCTGCCCATTGAAGTACGCCTTAAGCTGACGACACGTTTCATCGGTAATTGCGTTAGTGCATGAATGCGTATGGGCGTAAGCCTCATCACCAAGAGAGTTGTATTGCGCTGCTTCATCTGTGCTTAAGAACGCGATGGCCGTTACCCCTTCATCAGTCGCTTCAACTTTAAGCGGCCCTTGCACACTATTTACGAAACCTGTGTATATCATGGTTAAGCCTCTTTTTGCTGGTTACTAAGCTGCCAAAGCTGAAGGGTTAAATAGCTGCGCCATGGCGCGGCATTATCAGGCTCAATCGGATACTGCTGCGCCACCTTACGAACAATTAAATCGCCCCCAAGATAAATATCTGGGTTTCTCTCGCCGCGCATTTTTAAGTAATCCAGTGTCCAGGGGCCCACCCCCTTAATTGCAAGGATATCCTCATGAGTTGGCATGCTATCGCCAACAAATAATTGTGCAAAGCTGCGTAGCGCGTTTTTTCGCGCCTGTGGCATACGCAAAAACTCTAAATCATTGCCAACGATAGCGTCTGGTGTAGGAAAACTGTAGCGCTCACTTACCTCAGTATCAAAGTCGTGTGAAGATGTTACGTTTGTTACCTTTTCGCCTAGCTCATGTACAAGTAGCGTTACCTGTCCAATAGCCGCTTTTACACTGACTTGCTGCCCGACAATAGCGCGGCAACCGCTTTCAAATACGTTCCACGCGCTGGGAAGGCGTAGGCCTGATGTTAGCTGCTCTTGTGACAGCCCTGCCTGCATTAGGCTTTGATTTATTAATAGTGGGTCGGCGTGAAGGTCTAAGACCAGCTTTATGTTTTCTATTACGGTATGAAGAGCGCGTAGATCTGGCATATCAATGTGAACAGTGAAGCCATTGCGCGCATGATCATGTTCTGCTTTGAAGACACCAGCGCTGTACTGACCTGAAAAATAACGCTGGTAGCTGTTTTCTGTAACTAGCTCCATACCCTCAATGGCGCGCGCTGCTAAAAAATCACGTACATAGGGCCAGTTATACGGAGGACGATAAGCTAGAAACAAGGATATCGACTTTTGGTCAGCGCCCTGTTTTTTTCTAAGCTGTGTTGGCGAGATTCCGCAATATTGCTCTACAGCTCGCTGCAATTGCCTAAGCGACTGATAACCTGCGGTTACTGATACATCTGTCATCGACAAGTGGGTTTGTTGAATAAGCTGTTTTGCAAACAAAGTACGTTGCATATTTTGAAACTGTTTAGGCGATATACCTACCGCATTGACGACCAGCTTATTCAAATAGCGTTCACTTATACCTAGACGGCAGGCAATATCTGCCACACTCTCAATAGGAATGGCTGATAATAGCGATAGCGCTCGGCTTACTGTTGCGCCCACGCCTTTCCAAGCCGCAGAACGAGGTGCGCTGTCGGGTCGACACCGAAAACAAGGTCGATAGCCTTGCGCCATAGCCTGAGTCGCATGTTCGAAATAAGTAACATTCTCTTCTTTAGGCAAGCGCGCTGGGCAAATCGGCCTACAAAAAATGCCCGTGGTTTTTACTGCAACGAAAAATCGCCCGTCGAAACGCGGATCTCTGCTAAGCCTCGCCTTGGAAAATACGGACTCAGCTAAACTTTCCCTTTCTGACGCCTCTTCTTCTTGCACATTATTGTTATCTAACATAAGTATGCAGCACTCGCCCTTAACTCGTTACCAGAGCATAGTGTATCGCGTCTTTACTGTGTAAGTGCGACAAAATCGGTACTCTATAAAACCAGGGTTAAAATGAGTGAGTATAATTAGCGACATTTGATCATTGATGCGGCTAAACGCATAATAACAAGATAATAATAATGAACGCCCTGTGAAGTAACCTTGAAGGCACAGGCACAATGAGCTGACTATATGCTGAAATCTTCGCGCTTTTCACTACTTAGCCTAGCTACACTTTGGCTATTTGCGACACTAATGCTCATAGCTCAGAGTGCTTCTGCTGATTGGTTAGATGACTACGCAAATCACGTTAAAAAAGAAGCGTCAAAATACAATGTTCCTGGTTATGCATTTGTATTTTACGAGCAGGGAAAAGCACCGCGGGTTTACGTTTACGGGAAAACCCGTAAAAAAGGCGGGAAGAGCGTTACCGAAGATACAGTATTCAGGCTAGCCTCTGTTTCCAAAACCTTTACTGCCCTTCTGTCGGCCAAACTTGTGGAAAAAAATCAGCTTAGCTGGAAGACACCTATCTCCACTTTATTGCCCGACATACCTTTTACAGGAAAAGGTATGGGCGCGCTTCAGCTACAACATATTGTAGGGCAGTCCAGTGGCTTTATGCCTAACGCCTACGACAATCTAATTGAAGCCGATTATTCGTTACAGCGCGTATTAAAATCTCTCGGTGAGCTTGAACCCTTGTGTACACCTGGCGAATGTTACACCTATCAAAATGCACTTTTCGGAGCATTGGAGTACTACTTTAGCAACAATAATACATCCTACTCGCGCCAGCTGCAGGCAAACCTTTTTTCACCATTAGGCATGAAGACAGCCAGCGTTGGTAAAGGCGGTTTACTCGCATCAAAGTCATGGGCACAACCTCATATCGCCATTGCTAGAAATAAATGGCGTGAAGGCAAAGTTGAAAGCAACTACTACCGCTTTTCTCCCGCTGCAGGAGTTAATGCCAGCATTTCAGATATGACCATTTATTTACAGGCGCTGCTTGGCGAATTCCCAACGGTGATTTCTGATGAAATGGTGGACTATGTCACAACAAAACGAGTCAGAACCAAGCGTGAAACCTATCGCAGGGGTTGGCGCGGTATGATCAGCGATGCTCATTATGGTTTGGGCTGGCGTATTTATGACTTAAATGGCGTGCAGCTTAACTATCATGGCGGCTGGGTAAAAGGCTATCGCGCCGACGTTGCCTTTATGCCCGAGAAAAAAGTGGGCTACGTGATGTTGATGAACGCAGAGTCAAACATGATTAACTCTACAACAGCGGAACTTTGGAAGCGCTATTTGAAAAAAGCCGACGCAGCTAATTAGTAGCGGCATCGGCTATATGAACCTGAGAAACTTAAGTGTTAAAAAGTAGCAGGTTCTCGGTTATTTACTATTGCTTAAGGTAAGTGTAACCCGCCAAACACTTCTCGTAGAAATCAGTCCAGCGAACACCTTCACGAGGGTTTAAGTTGCCGTCCCACACGTGTTTGTCTATCATGCGCTTCACATCTGATGCCATTGCACGTGGGTTATACTGCATAACGTTTAGCACGTCTTCTACTGACGAGCCTTTTACGACTTCTTCAATGTAAAAGTCTTCCGGGTCGTCATCATAGCTGTAAATATGCACTTCGTTTAAGCGGCCAAACAGGTTGTGCATATCGCCCATTACGTCTTGATAAGCGCCCGTTAAAAACAAACCAATATAGTAAGGCTCATCTTTCTTAAGTGGGTGCATTGGCAGTACATCAGTAATTTCACGGCCAATAGTGAACTGATCAATTTTACCGTCGCTATCACAGGTAATATCCACTAGTGAGCAGTTTACCGTTGGTTCTTCATTCATGCGAATAAGTGGCACGACTGGCAGCAACTGGTCGATTGCCCAAGTATCTGCAGCCGACTGAAACACAGAGAAGTTGCACAGGTACTGAGACGACAAACTGTAATCCAGTTCTTGCAGCTCTTCTGGCACATATTCTTCGTTTCGATACCACTTCTGCAAGCGCCCCATGATATCCCAGTACAGGGTTTCTATTTTGCCTAACTCTTCTAACGTAAGTACACGCAACTTAAATGCATCGAGGGCTTGCTCTTTATACTGAGACGCGTCGTTGTATATCTCATGCATATTTGTTTGTTCGTCAAAAGTATCGGCAAGTTCACGCATATTTTTCAAAAAGAAGTGCTCGCCTTCTTTTGCAGACGTATCCATGTGCGATGCATTCGATTTAATCTCGCCCACAATTTCTGTAATAACGCAGCTGTGGTGCGCAGTAATTGCACGCCCACTTTCACTTACCAAGTGCGGATGTGGTACACCTTCAAGGTCACACATTTCCTTCATGCCATAGACAACATCGGCAACGTATTCTTGCATGCTGTAGTTACGTGACGACTCATTCGTTGAATTACTACCGTCGTAATCGATACCAAGGCCACCGCCTACATCAACGTAATCTAGTTCGAAGCCCATTTTATGAAGGTCTGCATAAATACGTGCACCTTCGGTTACCGCTTCTTTAACCGCGCGAATATCGGTCAGCTGACTGCCAATATGGAAGTGAAGCAGCTTTAAGCAATGGGCCATGCCCTGCTCTTCAAGATAGCGGGCTGCGTTGATAATTTCAGTAATAGTTAAGCCGAATTTCGCACGCTCACCGCCAGAGCTTTCCCACTTACCTCGCCCTTTTACGGTCATTTTAGAGCGCACACCGATAATAGGGTCGATGTTAAGCTCTTTTGAAATTTTCACGAGTAAAAGTAGCTCGGTATATTTTTCCACTACCACAACAACTCGGCGACCAAGCTTTCTACCTAACAAAGCAAGACGCATGACTTCATCGTCTTTATAGCCGTTAAGGATGGTCAACGAGTCTTCGTTGGTATTCATTGCCAATACAGTAAGTAGTTCAGCTTTAGAGCCTGCTTCTAGGCCGTAATTGTATGGTTTACCCGCATCGACAATTTCTTCAACCACTTCGCGCATTTGGTTAACTTTCACCGGATACACGCCTTGGTACTGGCCTTGGTATTCAGCTTCTTCGATGGAGCGTCTAAATGCTTTGTTCAAGCCAGCAACTTGCGAACGCAAAATATCGTGAAAACGCACAACGACAGGGAACTGTACGCCCTCTTTACGGATATCTTCTATTACCGAATTAAAGTCGATTCGAATGCTAGGATCTTCAGGAACAGGGGTAATATGTACATTGCCATTTTCACCGATTTGAAAATAGCCTCCACCCCATTGAGACACGCCATAGACGCGCTCTGCTTCTTCGATGCTCCAATCTGACAATTTATTCACCTATGTGTAAGTGGGCTAGGTTTATTCCTAGCAAAGTAAGTGCGAAAATAAGCCGCGTATTATAGACAACACAAGGCTGAACGCGAGTATTGTTGCGATGTAAAATATCTATTGTCGCGACTAATTTTGTTTATCGAACGTGAGCTTTTATGTGCCTATCCATGTTCGAACATAGTCTATAACTATTTTGTCTGCTTTTTCTTCACAATGCGCTAAAAACTCCGAGATGTTTTGAGTACGCACAAGCTCAAATCCCAGATTAATTTGCGGTGATTTAAAAAACTTCTGCGCGATATGTTCAACCTCAGTCTCGTCATCTTCTAACCATGTCTCGCTAAGTTGGCTTCGCCGATCTAACTTTATAGGTGCTTTTATTTGATTGAAGGTATCTGAATTGGGAACTTGCCAGCCGCGCATGTCTACAAATAGGTGGAAGGGTCTACCTTTACGGGTTTTCAAGCACTCAGAAAGTTTAGCGAGATACTGAATGTTGGTGGACATATCCCACTTGCCACGAAGCGTGACCAAAATACAATTTCTAAACGGCTCAATATGAAACGGGGTCGTCGACATTTATTCGTACATCTCTATGACTATATGAATAGTGAATTCAACTTCTATAGCCTTCACATACTAAAACCGAATCTCGTCAATCACAACTAAAGTTGTAGTACGTTTTAATCAGGTTTTATACCTTTAAACAAAAGGCCTGCGTATACGCAGGCCTTTAATGGTTGTCTATAAGAGAAAAGGCAGAGTATTAGTCGTCTCCGAACTCACGGATAATACTGTTTATCGTGTCTTTGGCGTCACCCAATACCATGCGAGTGTTATCTTTGAAAAACAGCGGGTTGTCTACGCCAGCAAAACCGGCATTCGCAGAACGCTTAAGTACAAAGACCGTTTTCGCACGATGTGCTTCGATAACTGGCATTCCGTAAATAGGGCTGCCTTTCATCTCTTTGGCTGCTGGGTTTACTACATCGTTTGCACCGATAACAATAACCACGTCATAGTTCTCCATACGAGGGTTAACGTCATCCATCTCGTATAATTGATCATAAGGCACGTCAGCTTCTGCCAATAACACGTTCATGTGACCCGGCATACGCCCTGCTACCGCGTGAATGGCGTAATCAACCGTACAGCCATTTTCCTCTAACAACGACTGAAGTTCACGCACGGCATGCTGCGCTTGCGCAACCGCCATACCGTAGCCGGGCACTACCAGTACTGCTTGTGCTGCTTCTAATACATAAAATGCATCTTGTGCAGCCAGTACTTTAATTTCGCCTTCTATCTTTTCACCCGCTTCTACTGGCTTGGCAAAGCCAGACAGCAACACATTCATTAATGAACGGTTCATGGCCTTACACATAATATTGGTAAGAATTAAGCCTGAAGCCCCAACCAATAGGCCCGTAACAATCAATATTGTGTTGCCTGTAGCGAGACCTGCCGCAGACGCCGCTACACCTGAGTAGCTATTTAAAAGTGCAATAACCACCGGCATATCTGCACCACCGATTGAAATGGTCGCCCACAAGCCGAAGCTTAGTGACAACGCGATTGCACAGTAAATCCAAAGTGGGTTGCTTGGATCGGTAGTGAAGAAATAACCAATCACTACCATGCCAATGAGGTGCAAGATGCTTAGCTCGCGAAGCCCTGTAAAAATAACCGCTTTAGAGCTCATTTTGCCCGACAGTTTACCCCACGCCACCACCGAGCCTGAGAATGTAATCCCCCCAACTAAAATTGTGAAAAACAGGGTAATAAAAGTAAACGCGCTTTCAGTTTTAAGGGTAATTAGGCTCATTCCGGCTAATGTTGCCCAACCCAGAAGTAATGACGCTGCACCACCAAAGCCGTTAAATAAAGACACCATTTCCGGCATTGCCGTCATTTCAACGGTCTTAGCTTTCCACGCACCAAAGGCGCCACCAATAACAAAACCCAGCAGGATGTAATGATAGCTAATAATTTGCTGATCAAGCAGGGTAACAACCACAGCAACCAGCATACCTATGGCAGAAATGAAGTTACCTTTCTTAGCAGTATCTGGATGGCTAAGTAATTTAAGTCCTAGGATAAATAGTGCCGCAGCAACTACATACGCAAGGTTTATTACAGTTACGATATCACTCACTTGCGTACTCCTTATTTATCTTTTTTCTTGAACATGCCAAGCATGCGGTCGGTAACAAGATAACCGCCCACCACGTTTATACTGGCCAGCGCTACCGCAGCCGTACCAAGAATTGTGGTTAGCAAGTTGTTGTCGCTACCCGAGGCAACCAATGCCCCCACTAACGTAATACCCGAAATCGCATTAGAGCCAGACATTAGAGGCGTATGTAAAGTAGCAGGTACTTTTCGAATTAACTCAAAACCCAAAAAAGCAGCCAATAGCACTATGAAAAGTAGGTAAATGATTTCCATGATTAGGCTCCTTTGTATGCGTTGTTAAGCATGTCGTTGGTTACCTTGCCGTCGTGGGTAATAACACAGCCAGCCAGAATGTCGTCTTCTAGATTCAGCCCAAAGGTTTTGGTTTCATCGTCAAAGAACTCATCCACAAGGTTGTAGATGTTATTGGCGTACATGTCGGTGGCGGCTTTAGCCACAAACTGACTCCAGTTACCTTTACCGATTACCTTTACACCGTTAACTTCAACTGTTTCGCCAGCAACTGAACCTTCAACATTACCGCCCGATGTAGCCGCCATATCAACCACCACACTGCCTGGTTTCATGAGCGCTAATGTATCTTTTGAAATAAGAACAGGTGGTTTGCGACCAAACAGTTGGGCGGTAGTTATAACAATGTCAGAGTCGGCAATAGCGTCGCGCTGCGCTTCTTGCTGCTTCGCTTTTTGTTCGTCTGTCAGCTCTTTTGCATAACCGTCTTTCGTTTGGCCTGTTTCACCAATGTCTATTTTAAGGAATTTGCCGCCTAGAGACTCTACTTGCTCTGCCACTACCGCACGGGTGTCGTAAGCTAACACGTTTGCCCCTAAGCGTTTAGCCGTTGCAATGGCCTGAAGGCCCGCTACACCTGCGCCAATAATGAATACCTTCGCTGGCTTTATGGTACCTGATGGTGTCATCATCATAGGGAGTATTGATGGCAGCTGATTGGCTGCCTGCATCACCATTACGTAACCGGCAAGACTGGCTTGCGAGCTCAATGCGTCCATTTTCTGAGCGCGAGATGAGCGTGGAATCATTTCTACAGAAATGGCGGTCAGCCCTTTTTCTGCAATTGATTCAATAAGCGGTTGCTGAAAGAAAGGGTCAAGATGGCCTACCACAATGGCCCCTTTTTTCATCAACGCTAGCTGCGCATCGGCAGGTTTATTCACCGCTACCAGCATATCTGCTGTTGATAATGCATCATTCACATCATCAAGGATTGTGACGCCCACATCTTGATATTCGTTATCTGAATAACCAGCCCCCTTTCCTGCACCTGTTTCGAGCAGTAAAGTTGCACCTTTCTTCACCAGACGTTGAGCGCTACTTGGCGTAGCCGCACAGCGCTTCTCCACATTATTGAGCGTATCCGGCGCTTTTGACTCATTTAATATTATGATCTTCACACATACACCTCCTCACTTGTTGGCAATTTGAGAATGACACCAACCTTATGCTGCACAGCCATTTAATTCGCTTATGCTTAGCATTCCTTGGCTAAATTACATTCAATTTTTGCTTTATTCGCTCTTTTTTCTGCAGTACTCATCCGTGGGACCGCTTTATTTTTAGGCGAAAGCAGAGCAAAGCTACGCGAAAGACTTATGCTTAACCACTACCTTTTCCTTACGACTAATAACTAATACGAATAAAGAAATGGCATACAGATAATAAATGGCTTCGATATTTTCTTATTCACAATGTGAATAAAGAAAAATGTGATTATTTTTTGTACAGACGTAAATGTTGAAATTAACTTCAAGGAAGTTTTTACAATGGTGGGGCGCATACGAAATGAAGAATCTGTTGAAGAAAAATAGATCTCGCTTTCTTACCATGAAAGTTTGTTAATTAAGTGTGGTGATCGAAACCTTCCCTTATTGCGTTATACCGCAAACTACTAAAAAGAGAAATTTTTCCATGTTTGGACTTTTTAAAAACAACCCCACGAAAAAAATGCGCAAGCAATACGATGCCTTATTGGAGAAAGCCATGCATGCACAACGAAATGGTGATATCAAAACGTATTCGCTGTTAACGGCTGAGTCTGAGACACTTTGGAAAGAGATAGAAAAATTAGAAAGCTCTGGCAACGAAAAAAACAACTAAGCTAATTTTCCCTGGTTTTCTCGCCCTTTGTTTTCTAAGCCCTTACAATGACGCCTTACACATAAATGCATCAAAACAATAAGGCGTCTTTGATATGCAAATAGGCAGTGCTGTAACGGCAATTAAGCAGCTCACTTCTAAGCTACTACTTCTGGCCACCTGCGCGGTGCTGTCCAATACAGCTTTCGCTATTGAAGCTGGCCAATATTACTATTTCATTTCTGACAAGTGCGCAGCCAAAGGCCCTCAAACGCCTGAAGAGCGCGGCGCTGTAACGCCAGATGTTATGCTGTTTGAAGTGGTACCTGCGGGGATCAGCGACTACTACGTAAACATGAACACAAGCGCACTGGTTAACTATGCAGAAGTAGGACAAGAGACGCTCTCTTCGTTTGAAACAGAGCAGGCCTATACAGCCGGCAAAACACCGTCAAAGGACAGCCTTAGAAAAGACGGGAATGCTATTCATCACGACTTTATGCTGCAGCGCGAAGCCATAGATTTGAAAACCCTGATTAACACCTTAAACGGTTTTTCGCAGCTGCAATCTGATAAAGGCTACTTTTTTAAAAAGATTGTAGGGCTTTCAAACCCTAACGCTAAGTTCAAAGCCATTACCCGGGTTCGCTTAACTGATATGGGGTATGAAAACCGTATGATGCTAACAAGCTACACAAGCGACTATTTTATGTTGGACGGGCAAGGCAAGGCCTCTGACACACCTTTTATTACGGTAGATCACGGCGCAGCGCTACGCAATTCACTGCACGACACCAACAGCCCCTACGCCGTATTCACAAAAAATTCAGTATGCGGTGAAAAGTGGGAGCCAGGTAACTAGCGCATCGCCGGTCTAATATGTGATGACAGGAAGGCGCTTGAAGCCTTTCTTTTATTGCCTAGCTACTGCGGATTAGATGAAAACCAAAGCGAGTTTTAACTGGCCCATGCACTTTAAGCACCTCTTTCTTAAACACCACATCGTCGAAAGCTTTTACCATTTGGCCACGACGAAATTCACCAAGATCGCCGCCACGCTTACCCGACGGACATTTGGAATGGCGCTTTGCTAACGTCGCAAAATCCTTACCCTTTTTAAGCTGCTCTAAAATAGAAAGCGCTTCTTTCTCTGTTTTTACCAAAATGTGAAGTGCGGAAGCCGTTGCCATGTGTTGGACCTAATGCGTATCGAGGTTAATGAGGTTTAAATGGTGCTAGCTAATTATACCCTAGTAAACTGCTTACATTCTATTGGTCAGTTCAACGTCTTGACGCACTACCCTATGCAGAACTCCGACTGATAGCTCATTTCTAAAAATCACAAAAGTCTCAGCTAAAGTAAAGACTAGCTAAGACCTTTGCTCAAATGTTTAAAACGATTCCCACTCACTTGAGGCAGGTATGCTTGGTTTAAGCACTTGTTTTGTGTCTAACAAATTCAGATGTTCAGCAGCTTTATCTTCTAGCTTTGGGTTGTTACTTACTGAAGATAAAGCAGAGGCCTGCACTTCAATAGGTCTTTTTGCAACACTGAACATGGACACCTTTTGCGATAAGTTACCTGCTTGATGCTGTAAACTTTCGGCTGCTGCAGCAGCTTCTTCAACAAGTGCCGCATTTTGCTGCGTCATTTCATCCATTTGCACAATGGCTTTGCTCACTTCTTCAATGCCTGAGGCCTGTTCAGAACTAGCCGCAGCAATTTCAGTCATAATGTCGTTTACCCGCTTTATCGACTCTACAACGTTTTGCATTGTTTCACCTGACTGCCTAACTAGCGTGTTTCCACTCTCTATTTTGCTTACTGAGTTAGAAATTAGCTCTTTAATTTCTTTTGCGGCTTCTGCCGAACGTTGGGCCAAACTTCTTACCTCCGAAGCAACAACTGCAAAGCCTCGCCCTTGTTCACCGGCTCTGGCTGCTTCGACTGCAGCATTTAGCGCCAAAATGTTGGTTTGGAAGGCAATGCCGTCTATGACACCAATAATGTCTGAAATTTCTTGCGCTGACTCGTTGATTAGTGACATGGTATCAACGACTTGACTGATAAGCTCTCCACCTTGGGTTGCCACGCCGCAGCTTTGGGATGCTAACCCATTAGCTTGCGCCGCGTTTTCTGCATTGAGTTTAACGGTACCGGTTAACTCCTCCATACTCGACGCAGTTTCTTCTAGACTAGAAGCCTGCTGCTCTGTTCTGCTTGAGAGGTCTGAATTACCAGTTGCAATCTCTGATGAGGCTGTATTAATAGTCTCAACTGCCGTATAAATCGCGCCAATTGTGTTGGACATTTGTTCAACAAATTGATTTATTGCGTTTCCAAGAACCTCAAATTCACCTTCAAATTTGTGTTCTATCTTGCAGTCCAAATTGCCTTTAACTAGTTCACCCATTGTAGTTTTGATGTCATTAATAGCCTGCTTCCTGCCTGTGATATTTACGGCATACTGTACGACTTTAAATGGCTTGCCGCTTAAGTCGAATATAGGGTTGTATGAAGCTTGAACCCATACCTCCTTATTCCCTCGACCTGTACGTTTGAATTCACCACTTACAAGTATACCGTCTTGAAGCTGGTCCCAGAGCTGACTGTATTCGATGCTGCGCTTAAACTCTTCATCGACAAATAAGCTATGATGACGCCCTTTTATCTCTTCTAAGCTGTAGCCCATCAAAGAGAGGAAGTTATCATTTGCATGTAACACCTTTCCGCCCATATCAAACTCAACCACAGGTTGCGCTTTATTTATCGCATCTATCTGGCCTTCAAAGTAAGCGTTTTTCAATTTAGCTTCTGTAATATCGTTAGCAAACTGCACTATTCTGATTACTTTGCCCGCTTCATTCATAACAGGGTTAAATGAAGCCTGTAACCAAATTTCGTCACCACTATTGCTAATAACGCAATATTCGCCTTCTTGCTCATTACCATTGCGTAATTCTCTCCAGAACTCTGAATAAGCCTCAGATTTTTTCTCACTCGTAGTACAGAGTATTTTGTGATGGTTTCCTATCAAGTCCGACTCATCGTAGCCTGTTATTTCTTGAAATTTACTATTAGCATTTTGGATAACACCATCTGCTGTATATTCAACGACCGCTTGTGCCTTGTTAAGAACATTGAGCATAGTTGTTTTAATCAATAGCTCAGATTGATCTACCCACTCAACCATAGTTCCAATGTTTTTGTTTGATTGGTCAAAAAGAGGGGTGAGCGTAAGCTTAAATATCAAATCGCCAATAGTAACGGAAGAAACCATTGTAGACTTTAATTCAGCTAGCACATTACGCTGATGGGAGGGGTTCTTATGAAACTGATCTATGTTTTGTCCAACTAAGTTGGAAGCCGAAAAGTTAGGTAAAACGGCCTTGAGTTTAGACTCGTTGTCTTTCAGTAATTTTTGGACGGCGTCATTTACGAAAATTATATTGCGATTGGCATCTGCCATCATTATGCAGCATGTTGTTGCATTCAGCGCTTGTTTATTTCGCTGCGCCTGCTTCGCATCAGTTGCAGAAGAAAAGTCTTCTAGCCATGTCATTACACCCATCGCTTTAACCTCTAGTTTAGTAATTTTGTTTTTTCATTAACCAAATCGATAAGCTGACAAAGATATAAGTTTCAATGAAAGTGCTAGAAAATTTGGCTATACGCGTTGTACCCCCGATTACGTAGGGCCCTAAGCTTTCCTTAATCTGCAATTAAGCTTTGTTCTTGGATTAAATTAATTTAACGCTGTCTTTTAAAGTATTATTTTTGATCTTTTTTTAGCCATTATACTTTTGGATACTTTTATTAGATAAAGCGCATAAAATAAAACTTAATTTAATCAATAAGATAAAATCTTATATAAAATTTCACGCGAAAAAACCTGTCAAAACCAAACTTTTAAATGCGACTTTTACGACAGAAATGACAATATGAAAGAGGAGTTTGAGTTAGTGCAGATTAGGCCTAAGAACTATGGCAAAGTAATTGATACAAAAAAGCGCAGCTTCAAGAGCTGCGCTTTTCTTTAAAGCGTAAAGCTTTGGGGGTGATTACATCATACCGCCCATACCGCCCATGCCGCCCATATCAGGCATTGCAGGCGCTGCTTCTTCTTTAGGTAGTTCAGCTACCATTGCTTCAGTTGTGATCATTAATGAAGCAATTGACGATGCGAACTGAAGTGCAGAGCGCGTTACTTTAGTTGGGTCAAGGATACCCATCTCTAGCATGTCGCCGTAAGTGTCGTTACCAGCGTTGTAACCGTAGTTACCTTCGCCGTTCTTCACTTCGTTAACAACTACTGATGCTTCTGCACCTGAGTTGATAGAGATTTGACGTAGAGGCGCTTCCATTGCACGTAGCGCAAGCTTAATACCTACTGTTTGGTCGTCGTTGTCGCCAGTAAGCTCAGCAAGCTTAGCTGCTGCGCGAACTAGTGCTACACCACCACCAGGTACCACACCTTCTTCAACCGCTGCGCGAGTTGCGTGTAGTGCATCTTCTACGCGGTCTTTCTTCTCTTTCATTTCAACTTCAGTTGCTGCACCAACTTTAATTACTGCAACACCACCAGAAAGCTTAGCTAGACGCTCTTGAAGCTTTTCTTTGTCGTAATCTGAAGATGACTCTTCAATTTGACCTTTGATTTGAGCACAACGGCCTTCAATCGCTTCTTGGTCGCCGTTACCGTCAACAACAGTGGTGTTGTCTTTGTTGATAACTACGCGCTTAGCAGTACCTAGGTCTTCAAGCTGTACTTTTTCAAGGTCTAGACCAATCTCTTCAGAGATTACAGTACCGCCAGTTAGGATAGCGATGTCTTGAAGCATTGCTTTACGACGGTCACCGAAACCTGGTGCTTTAACCGCTGCAACTTTAACGATACCGCGCATGTTGTTTACTACTAGAGTAGCAAGCGCTTCGCCTTCAACATCTTCAGCGATGATCATAAGCGGCTTACCAGCTTTCGCTACGCCTTCAAGGGTAGGAAGTAGTTCGCGGATGTTAGAAATCTTCTTGTCTACCAATAGAATGAACGGGTTGTCTAGTTCAACAGTACCGTTTTCTTGGTTGTTGATGAAGTATGGAGATAGGTAACCGCGGTCGAACTGCATACCTTCAACAACGTCTAGTTCGTTTTGAAGTGCCTGACCTTCTTCTACTGTGATTACACCTTCTTTACCTACTTTTTCCATTGCTTGAGCAATGATATCGCCAACTTCTGAATCAGAGTTTGCAGAGATAGTACCTACTTGTGCGATAGACTTGCTGTCTGCACAGTCAGTAGAAAGAGCTTTAAGCTCTTCAACAGCCGCTGCAACTGCTTTGTCGATACCGCGCTTAAGATCCATTGGGTTCATACCCGCTGCAACGCTCTTAAGACCTTCAGTTACGATTGCTTGCGCAAGTACAGTTGCAGTAGTTGTACCGTCACCTGCTTCGTCGTTCGCTTTAGACGCAACTTCTTTTACCATCTGCGCGCCCATGTTCTCGAACTTGTCTTCAAGCTCGATTTCTTTCGCTACAGACACACCATCTTTAGTGATAGTAGGTGCACCGAAAGACTTGTCTAGAACAACGTTACGGCCTTTTGGACCTAGTGTTACTTTAACTGCGTTAGCTAGTGTGTTTACGCCTTTTAGCATTTTGCTGCGAGCGTCATCACCAAAACGTACTTCTTTAGCTGCCATGATTAAATTCCTCTAAAATTCGTTTTAACGTTAGTTGTAATTACTCAACAATCGCTAGAATGTCGCTTTCGCTTAGGATTAGTACTTCTTCACCATCCAGCTTTTCTGTTTTAACGCCGTAACCGTCGTTGAAAATAACGGTGTCGCCTACTTTAACGTCTAGCGCTTTAACTTCGCCGTTCTCAAGAATGCGACCGTTACCTACTGCGATTACTTCGCCGCGTGTAGATTTTTCTGCTGCAGAACCAGTCAGAACGATACCGCCTGCAGATTTGCTTTCTTGCTCTGCGCGCTTAAGGATTACGCGGTCGTGTAAAGGACGAATTGCCATTTTCAAGTCTCCTGAAAATTCCACTATTCAAGTTTATGTGATTACCAATATTCAGACTGTCTGAATATTGTGTGCCTGGGTTGCTCATTGCTGAGCAGTTAAAATCTTATCTGCACGGATAGATGGGGTAGTACCCAGATAACTTCAAGGGTTTTTAAACAAAAAAATGTAAAAAAATTGGTTTTTTCGCTAAATACTTCTTTTTATTGGGCAAGTAAACGCCGTTTATCGCGGTAAACGCCGTTCATAGCCTAAGGGAGGGGCCATTAAATTTGGGCCTGTAGATCTTTTTATTTTAAGCGCTTATCCGGGTCGTTGGTGGTGCGATCCGAGTACTCTCCTTCAAACACATCACCATCATCGTTGTGTGAGCGTGAATGCTCGCCGAAAGGACCTTGACCAAAAGGAGACTGACCTTGCCCGAAACCTGAAGCTCCCGGCCCCATTCCCGGAGCAACAACGCGCATTTTCATATGCTTACTTACCTGTGCAGCAAAGAAATGACGAGAGCCCGGCATTGCTAATAAGAAACCGAAGATATCGGTAATAAAGCCTGGCGTAACAAGTAAAATGCCCGCTACCACTAGCATTAATCCTTCAACCAGCTCTTTTCCAGGCACTTCATTTCGCTGCATTTTCTCTTGTGCCGTCTGCAGCGTACTTACCCCTTCGCGTTTAACAAAGTAAGCACCAATAAAGGCAGAAAGAAGTACCAAGCCGACGGTATTCCAACCACCAATCACGCTGCCCACATTTATCAGCAACGCAATTTCTAAAATAGGTAATAGGGCAAACAGTATAAATAAAACCCGCAAAATGCTTCCTCTTTCATGTATTCATAACCTGTTATAAGGTCTTTGTACGTAATAACAAGAAAAGGTGCCCATCCTTTCGCTTAAATAGCCGCGTAAAGCGACCGATAACGATTGAGCTATACGTTAGCTATGAAAGAATAGAGTGCTGATTCGGGTCTATAACGCATCGGCTCATTAGCAAAGTAACAGGCGCAAACAAGGTAGGATACGTTTATGACAATAAAGCTTGTACTGTGTACCACTCCAGATGAAAAGACAGCGCAGTTGATTGCCAGCACCTTGGTTAAAGAAAGGCTTGCAGCTTGCGTGAATATTGTGAAGGGTATTGAGTCTGTTTATGAATGGCAGGGTAAGATAGAGACCGATACGGAATGCCAGTTAATCATTAAAACGAACACACAGCTTGCATTACAAGCTTTTGATAAGGTTAGCGAGCTACATCCGTACGATGTCCCCGAATGGCTAGAACTTAATGCCGAGGCTAGCAGCGCTTACGGTCAGTGGTTACAAATCACGCTACAGCGCTAGTTAAAAACGTTTTTCCAATAAAAATAACGACAACGCACAATAGATATAATGAACCGTAACTTTATGACTTTACCTTCTTTTTCATCAGGCACTACATCAGCTTCGCTGTTCCATCGCTTTACTGCTTATGTTCTCTCAGCGTTTTGTTTACTGTCGCTATTAAGCGCATTCGCCTATGCACAGGTGCCAAATGCTTTTGACGATCCATTTGCAGATGAACCCCAGTTTTTAGATGTAGACCAAGCGTTTGCGTTCGATTTCAATCAAAAAAACAATGTGCTTACCTTAAGCTTCGATATTGCGGATGGCTATTATCTGTATTTAAAGCAGTTTAAGTTTGTGGCGAAAGAAGCCGAAATTGGCGAGCCTGTGTACCCAAATGGGGTAATGATTGAAGATGAGTTTTTTGGCGAGTCTGAAGTCTTTTATAACGGCGTATCTATTACTCTGCCTATCGAATCGGCAGTTCGTGACAGCGTAGTTAAAATTCGTTATCAAGGCTGTGCAGACGCAGGGCTTTGCTACCCGCCCACGGTGAAAGTCGTGTATTTAAATGAAGTGGGAAGCAGTACAGTTGCTGATACAGATACGGCCTCAGAGTTAAATGACGCAGCGACCTCTTCGCAAAGCGAGCAGTTTGATTTAGCCCAACAGCTTATCGATAAAGATAACCTTGCTCTCACTTTAGCTCTATTTTTTGCATTAGGCGTTGGCTTAGCCTTCACGCCTTGCGTGTTCCCTATGTACCCCATTGTGTCGGGCATAGTGATTGGTCAGGGCAAACCTAAAACCGCATCGCATTCATTCTGGTTAACCTTTGTTTATGTGCAAGGTATGGCGATCACATACTCACTGCTTGGATTAGTGGTTGCCGTAGCAGGCGCACAGTTTCAAGCTGCGCTGCAACACCCTGTGGTGCTGGGCGTATTCATTGTGCTATTTGTGGCACTTGCCGTTGCTCTGTTTGGCGGTTTTGAAATTCAGCTACCGGCAAAGTATCAAGAAAAGCTCACTCACATGAGTAACAATCAAACACCTGGTAGTTTTGCAGGTGTATTTGTGATGGGTGTATTGTCTGGCCTTATCGCTTCGCCCTGCACGACGGCCCCGCTAACCGGCATATTGTTATTCATCGCCCAAACTGGCGATATGACACTGGGCTTTATTTCTCTTTACTTATTAAGCATAGGTATGGGCGTACCACTTATTCTGTTCGGCATGACAGGTGGAAAACTCCTACCTAAAGCAGGTAATTGGATGAATGTGGTGAAGGTGACTTTCGGCTTTATGATGCTTGCCGTGGCCATTGTGTTTATTGAGCGTTTATATAATAGCCCAGCCACTGGCTTCCTATGGGGATTGCTTGGCTTCGGTTTATTCGGTTACTACTGGGTACTCAATCGCGCCAGTAAAAACTCACTGATGAAGCTTGTACGTGCTGTTGTGGTGGCAATAGGCATTATGGGAAGTGCTGGCCTTACTTATCAAGCAGGGCTAAACACAGGGCTTTGGGGCGAGCACTCTGATGGTGTTCACGCAGGGCACCCAGACTTTGTTGTTGCCAGAGACTTAGCAGACTTACGTAATAAAATAGCGGCGGCTAACGCACAAGGTAAAACCGTGATGGTCGATTTGTACGCCGACTGGTGCGTAGCCTGTAAGGAGTTCGAGAAGTACACGTTCCCTGACGAGAAAGTGGTATCTGCGCTTAGCAATACGGTATGGATGCAAATGGACCTTACCGATAACACACCAGAACGTCAGGAGATTTTTGACACCTTCACTGTGCTAGGACTGCCTACTATTTTGTTCTTTGACGAAAACGGTGACGAGCTAACCAAAGCCCGTGTCACCGGGTTTATGAAAGCAGACGCCTTTGCTAGTCATGTAAACGAGTGGCTAAAGAATGGGTCTGACGTTAATGATGCTCAAAGTGGTCGCTTGGACTAAGGCGCTTCGATTCGAGGCCTTTCCTCTTCTAATATGGCGAGCGGTGCGAGACGCCGCTCTCTTAATCTTGGGTAGAGACGGGTTTCAGAAAAGAAGGTTGGCTTCAATGCTGGCCTTCTTTTTTATTTCGCTCACTTTTTCCCTATCAATAACGGCGAAAACCACGGGGTGCTTTGATAACAAACGCTTTTGTTTTGAGCTTACGCCTTCGTCTTCTTCTCTTTATTTAGTCTCGGTACAGAGAAAAGTAGAATTGCCCGTAGCGCTAACTCTTTACTCTAATGTCTTACGAGATGTACCCACGAGTAACAGTGAGCCGAAACCGAAAGCCCACGTTAACGCATTTTTAGATACCAACGACAAAGTGCCCCTTGGCGTAGTAAAAAATGCCGACGCATTCTGGGCATCTATGCGCGTTAAATGGACGGTGGGGCGCGTAGACGCGATACACGACAACGCCTATACGTATCTGCCACCGCTACAACCAGCTAGCAAATACCTTATTGTTCAAGGCTTTAACGGCAATTTTAGTCATTCTGGTGCGTCAAGGTATGCTCTCGATTTTGCCGCGCCTGTAGGTACACCTATTTTAGCTGCCCGGGAAGGCGTAGTGATCGACACGAAAGATGACGGCACGAAAGGCGGGCCAACGCCGAGGTTTGCAAAATACGCTAACTACGTGGTTGTTCTTCATAGCGACGGAACCACCGGCGAATACTACCACCTGAAATATAAAGGTGTTGCTGTGACAAGAGGGCAAGTCGTGGAACGTGGGCAGCTTATCGGTTATACCGGCAATACGGGGTTTTCTTCCTTACCCCACCTTCACTTTGGCATATATGTAGCTAAATTCCATGGTAAGTACGTAAGTGTCCCCTTTTCCCTCGATAGCGCCCTAACTAAGGCCTCACCTTAGCATTTATAGCAATACATACTGATACTTTTCGTTAAAACTACCATCTCATCCCCCACTAACGCCTTCTGAGAGTGCAGCATGCTGCGGTTTCACAGACAGCAAACAAGCAAACCTTCCAATAAACTTTGCGCCGAAAACACCTGATTAGACCAGTATTTTGCTGCTAAATCTTTATCTATCACTATAATCATCAGTTAACACAATAAACGAGCAAATAAATTGGCTTTTTTTCGTGCAACTGTCACAAAAGTTTGTTGAAATAGCAATAACCGTGACTTTTTCCCGAAGATAGCAGCAAACTAGATGAATATTTTGTTATTGAACGGCCCTAACCTTAATATGTTAGGCCAAAGAGAACCCGACAAATACGGCACACAAACCTTGCAAGACATCGTAGATGATTTGCAGGCGCAGGCTGCGTCAAGCAACGTGACCTTAACGCATTTTCAGTCAAACGCTGAGTTTGAACTGATTGATCGCGTGCACGCTGCTATGGGTACTGTTGATGCCATTATTATTAATCCTGCTGCCTTCACGCACACCAGCGTCGCCCTTCGCGATGCATTATTAAGTGTCAATATCCCGTTTATTGAAGTGCATTTGTCGAACGTTCACGCCCGTGAACCGTTTCGTCATCATTCTTATTTTTCTGATGTTGCAGCTGGCGTCATTGTTGGCCTTGGTGCCATGGGCTACTCGCTCGCGCTAACTGCAGCAATCAACTTACCGAAATCGCATAAATAAAGCAGAGACAGAACATGGATATTAGAAAGATTAAAAAACTCATCGAACTAGTGGAAGAATCTGGCATTGCCGAGCTAGAAATCACTGAAGGCGAAGAGTCTGTACGAATCCACCGTGGCCCAACGGGTGTTCAAGCGCCAATGAACTACAGCTTTGCAGCACCTGCTGCACCGCAAGTGGCACCTGCTCCAGCGGCGGCCGCTACCACTGCTTCTGAAGCACCAGCAGAGCCAGCTCAGCCAGAAGGTCACGTTGTTAAGTCTCCAATGGTAGGTACGTTCTACCGTGCATCTTCACCTACGGCAAAACCATTTGCAGAAGTTGGTCAACAAGTAAAAGTTGGCGACACGCTTTGTATCGTTGAAGCGATGAAGATGATGAACCAAATTGAAGCAGACAAAGCAGGTGTGGTTAAGGCAATCTTGGTTGAAAACCAAGACCCTGTAGAATTCGACCAGCCAATGTTCATCATTGAATAAGCGAGTGCTTAACTATGCTAGATAAAGTACTTATTGCTAACCGTGGTGAGATTGCCCTACGTATTTTGAGAGCCTGTAAAGAATTGGGCATCAAAACCGTAGCCGTGCACTCGACTGCGGATAAAAACTTGAAGCACGTGTTGCTAGCTGATGAATCAATTTGTATTGGTAAAGCATCGGCAACCGAAAGCTACCTTAATATACCGCGCATTATCGCTGCTGCAGAAGTCACTAACTCTATTGCTATTCACCCAGGTTACGGTTTCCTAGCGGAAAACGCAGACTTTGCTGAAGCGGTAGAAAAAAGCGGCTTTATTTTCATTGGTCCTAAAGCTGAAACTATCAACCTTATGGGTGACAAAGTTTCTGCTATCAACGCCATGAAAAAGGCAGGCGTACCGTGTGTACCAGGTTCTGACGGCCCGCTAACTGACGACGCCGAGCGCAATAAAGCCATTGCTAAGCGCATTGGTTACCCAATCATCGTTAAAGCTGCGGGCGGCGGCGGTGGCCGTGGTATGCGCGTGGTGCGCAGCGAAGCTGAGTTGATTAAAGCCATTGAAACAACGCAAGCGGAAGCTGGCGCTGCATTTGGTAACTCAACGGTTTACATGGAAAAATTCCTTGAAAACCCACGTCACGTTGAAATTCAGGTATTAGCCGATGGCCAAGGCAACGCCATTCACCTAGGTGAGCGTGACTGTTCAATGCAGCGTCGCCACCAAAAAGTGGTTGAAGAAGCGCCTGCACCGGGTATTTCTGAGCAAATGCGAACAAAGATTGGTGATCGCTGCCGCAAAGCCTGTATTGAAATTGGCTACCGTGGTGCAGGTACTTTCGAGTTCCTATATGAAAATGGTGAATTTTATTTCATTGAAATGAATACTCGTATTCAGGTAGAGCACCCAGTATCTGAAATGATCACAGGCGTTGATCTTATTAAAGAGCAGCTTCGCATTGCAGCCGGTCAGCCACTGTCAATTGATCAGTCTCAAATTCAAATTCGTGGCCACGCTATTGAATGTCGAATTAACGCAGAAGATCCACAAACCTTTATTCCTAGCCCTGGTCCAATCAATATGTTCCATGCGCCAGGTGGTTTGGGTATTCGTTGGGAGTCGCATATTTACGCGGGCTACCACGTGCCTCCTTACTACGACTCAATGATAGGCAAGCTTATCACTTATGGTGAAAGCCGCGACGAAGCGATTGCTCGTATGCGCCATGCTCTTGAAGAAATTGTGGTTGAGGGCATTAAAACGAATATCCCTCTTCAACGCGCCATTATGGCCGATGAAAACTTCTTCGCAGGTGGAACCAACATCCACTACCTAGAGAAGAAGCTAGGTTTAGCCTAATCCCCCCTTTGGGCTACACGCTGTTTTTTGTGTAGCCCAATTTTCTTTATTCGCTATTCGCTTTTCGCTTTTCGCTTTTCGCTTTTCGCTTTTCGCTTTTCGCTTTTAAGCAAATTCTATTTTTCCGATTACCACAATCAATTTTTAACAATTTTCCTATTTAAAAACTAGCTCTATACTGCGTACAAGTTTTAAGACATCTCCCTGAGTTTGAAACTTTTGTGTGTTTACCCTTATTGGAGTCCCACTCCACTTATGCCGGTATCCCTGCCGGCTTTTTTTTTGCCTTTTACCCATTACATTGCAATTTATTTGCGCCAATTAATTAGATTTAATGTATAAACTAATTAGTCATGCCGCGTAGGGTTTAATAAGTGCGAAAACCGGTTTTTCTTGTTTTACCACTCATCATTGTTACTGGAACTGACGCTCTTGCAGAGCCAATATCGCCTTCTTTCTCACAGAAGCTAGACATTCAAGTTCGATTCGATGAACGTTCTAATCGCCCTAGCAGAGAGCAATATCGACTGCGCTATTACCCATCGGTGGCGCTAACTTCTGCATGGTCGCTAAACAGCTTTGTTGTTACGGGCGATGACTTCTCATCAAGTCATAATACGTTCGGCAGCGATAACACCGATTATCTCTATGCAAGGCGACTTTATTTAAGGCACGAAAACGATTACGGCAAAACCGAGCTAGGTATTATTCCGACTTACAAAGGGCGTGTTTCTTCCACCGGCTTATCAAAAGATGGTTGGATAACCGGGGTACGCCACGTGAGGCAATTACAAAACGACACCGCCATTGAAGTAGTAGTTGGCCAACTAGCTAACGCAGAAGCGTCTGAAGCCTTTAATATCGGGGGCGAAGATGAATATTTCGAAGTAGAGTACTCAGCAAAAATGGGCCAACGCCACAGTTATGAGGCCAGTTTTGAAAAAATGCTCGGCGGTGCATTTGCTCGTGCAGAATATCGGTTTCGAGTAAACGACGAAGATACGGCGTTTGTTGAATTAGTGCAGCGTATTGATGAAAGTGCCGCAAAAGTTGTAGTGGGAACTAGCGGCGAATTTGCAGCCAGTGCGTTTAACACGTCATACCCTATAGAATACTTCGCATACTACTCCTACATAGACAGTAGCTTTGGTGAGCGCGCTGAATTAATTGAAGATTTTCTGGGAACAGGTCACGGTGGTTCACTAGAGTTTAGCGGTGTGCTTTCTGAAAAAAATGATGTTGAGTGGTTTGTCAGAGCGGATGTTGTAGATAGCGTCAGCCGCTTACTGGCCGGCATAAAGCTTTCTTTTGAAAGTTAAGTGACTGACGCTCGTCAGTTCGTTAAAACAACCGATAGCATAAGAACGGCTAAGCTAAATAAAAAAGGCCCATCAAACGATGGGCCAAACAGCAAGAACGCGTACACACTTTAACAGTGCATAATAGGTTACGGGCTGGTCTGCTAATACGTTCAGTTATTTTAGATTACGTATTTTTAACCAAGCCCACTTTCATCCAGCTATTGGTTTTACTACAATCAGGCGAAGTTATTTAGTTAGGATTATGGGGTCCATTACTAGAAAGCTATAAGTTTTACCCGCAACAAAAAGGTGTTCTTGTGCCAAGCCGCTACGCTCAGTTCAAAGAAAAACTTCCCATTTCTCGCCTTTCTGACGAAGTGCTTCTTGCATTTCGGGTCTTATTCGATGCTCCACTTGATATTGTAGATTTAGCGCAAGATATTGCAGATTTGGCGATATACCCTGAACGCTTAAAAGAGAGCTACCGGAAAGAGTGGGAAGCCTATGTTCTTAAAGCGCTTGCTTTTGAAATTAGGCAGCACGACGATTTATCCACCGCCGAGTTTATAGAACTCATGATGAGAAAGGTTGAAGCATTGCAGCGAAATGATGAAACCTACCAAAATCTTTTGCGTCAGGTTCACCATGCGAAGAGCATTCTGCAATCAGAAAACACGGTTGTCTTCCCAACGCCTTTGCGCCAGGAACTTACCGCGTTTCTTTTACCTATAACCACTATTACTACGCCAAAGAAATAGCCACAGCATTACATTTTTTAAGAAGCTAGAAGCTCCCGAAAATACAAATATATTTCTATTTATTGGCACTCTTGTATTTATACTGAGATGGGCAGTAACCTCTATCCACACCTTCTGGACGCAAGCTAGCGTGTTTAGTTTTTCTCCCCGACACGCGCTCTCGCCAGTTTTTAAAGGTTTTCTGTTTAAGGTTCTTACGCATAAGCTTTATCACGTCTTTTTCCGGCAGCCCGTATAAACGTTCAATTGCTTCAAACGGCGTACGATCTTCCCACGCCATTTCAATAACTCGTGATTCTTGTTCTTCAGTTAATGCCATGTTTTACATCTCAATATGCACGTTATAACTCAACTCAATACTGAGTTTACGCGCATTTTGTTCAGTGCCCATATGCTAAAAAGTTTAATAACAACGTTATTAATTCGCTGACAGACTCGTTAATTCATCATCTTTCTCAAACGCCAGCTTTAACAACTCGGCAGCAGCCTTGGCATCACTTAACGCGCGGTGGTGCTGTTCCATTTCGATATGGAAGTGCTTAGTTAGGTTAGCCAATGAGTACGAAGGCAACCCGGGATAAGTTCGCCGCATTTCGCGAACGGTGCACATTTTGGGGCGCCTAAAATGCTGCTCTAGTCGCGCAAACTCTTGTTTAATGAAGCCATAGTCAAAATTCACATTATGGGCAACAAACACAGCGTCTTCAGTAAAGCGCGCCACCTGATCTGCGACTTCAGCAAAAGTCGGCGCGTCAGCCACCATATCATCCGAAATCCCGGTAAGACGGGTAATGTTACTAGGGATTCTGCGCTGCGGATTCAATAAGGTTTGAAATCTGTCTACCTCTTCACCGCCGACTAGTTTAACCATGCCTATTTCGGTAATGCGGTTATAACTATTGTTTCCACCGGTAGTCTCAATATCCACTACCACATAGGGTTGGGCTGGGTCGCGCACCCAATTCACTGTCGTCACAGCAACGTCAAAACCGGCTTGCTGCAAACGCTGAATAGAAACCAATTGGTTTCGACGAAGCTGATCGCCAGGCGCTTTAATTTCTTCAAAGCGAAGCGCGCCGTCAAACACCATAATGTCGGGGAAACCATCGCGCAGGCTTTCAAAGTCTTTACACATCATGCGAAGTAAAGCATAGATGTTGTCGAGCGAACCGTGCTCAAGCAGAGCTTCTAAAGGCGTAAGCAAATGGCTTGACCACATAAACAGGCTGTTCACTTTGCCATAGTGCATTGTGGCCATTTTATGAATGTGAAAGCGCAGTTTCTCTTTGCTATCAAGGGCAAGCAGCAGTGCTTCAATACTTTGCTCAAACTTGACGTAAAAGTTATTCTGCTTAAGCGATAATGGCCTGCGATCAAACTCAGTAACCAGTGTATCTTCTTCGTAAAGTTGCTTCCAAAAAGTAAGACCGAATAAACTTCGCCACAAACGGTTTTCTGTGCGCCAGCCTTCTACGCCTTGTCTCGCATAATGGGCCAATACGCCACGTTCTACCTGTTGATTCTGGCTTACATCAATATCTAACGACCGACTTGCATTACGAAGCATATCGGTGACGGTACTGGTGCGCTTTTTATGGTATTTACGGGCATAAAAATCTTCGGCAAACGCTAATAGCGTATCGGATTGAGGGTTATCAATAATGTCCTCAAGGGCTTGTTTGACGTCATCTTCTTGTCCGTCTTTATAGCTCTCCCTTAGCCATTTTTCTTTTGCTTTATCGCTTTGAGCTAATTTTAAAATGCCTAACCCTTTGGGTTTATCGAAAGCCAACACTTTGAGCCCTAGCGCATAAAGCAGCTGGTCGCGGTAGAAACTGGCTGACACACCTTCTGTAGCAGGGAAATCACTATCCGCTAAGGCAAGTAACATATCATCATTATAAAAGGCTAACTGACTGTAATGATTTGCGTAAAACCAAGCTGATTGCGCATCGCTTTTACTTTCAAAGCGCGCTGTATCGGTTACCGAATCTGAGCGGGTTCTCATTACGCCTAGATCACGCATAGAAAACTGGTTTAAACGACTTTTGGTGTTACCGAAATAGATAAACAGCAAATAGCGAAGCGCATTATCAAATAAACACACTAAATAGTTGTTTAGCGAAAAGCGCTCTGGCCAACCTCTAGCACCGATATGTTCATTAAGTAACGTCACGAGTTTAGGCTTGGTGAGAGACGCTAGCCCCTGCGTACTGCCGTATTCAGCAAGAAGCGCCAACAACGCGTCTTTGGTTAGAACGCCGGCGATATCATTAAGCGATGCGTTCGAAAGGTCGCCAAACCACCCGCTATCAATGAGACAATCTATTTGTGCTTGCGGCTCGCTGATTTCACTGTAGTTAAACTGGGTTCTGTCAATAACCGCATACTTGCGATTTGCAGCGCGTACTACAATACATTTTTTGTCATCGTCTAATGCGTTAAAGCGCTCGACAAAATCAGCTGCCTCATCACTCAAAAGCATGCTGTTCGCACCTTCAAAGAACTTAAGGAACTCGTGAAAATGTGTGAGGTAATAACGTGGCGGTAAATCTTTTCGCATGAGGTATCTTTGGCTATGAAAACACCAATAGTGTATATTTATACAGCCAAGTTAATCAAATTAAATCCATATCGAATGTATTTAAAGTCTACTGGCCGTTATTAGACCAAGCCCTTTATTAAACACGTACTCTTTGTTTAGACACCCACTGAAAGAACGTTGAAAGCTGCTCGTCATCTAGTAAACGTTGTAAATTGAAGTAGTGCTTGGCCAATGTCATCTCATCATAAAAGCGATGTATGCCGCTATGGCACTGCCTACAAATATAGATACCGTCCTGCAGTTCGGCTTTGCTAAAGTGCTTTTTGAAATAGGTGCGTCGGTGCATTTTTTTCGGGATAAGGTGATGATAAGTCAGGCGCGTTTCTCTATTACAACACGGGCAGTTTCCTACTTTATTTGCCACACCATCACCTCTATTCATTCACCTTACTGCTGTTTATTAGGGCTCATCATCAAGACTTTCATTTAATAATGGCTATTGCGATTGCCTCGGCGCGTTCTTTTCATAAACAACGGGGTATTTTGCTAAAGAAAATCCACTCGTCTTAGCATTACGTAATAAACACTATTCATGATTAATAAGGCAATGAAATATGAGCTTAACCCGTTCCATGGGCTTCTCCTGCCCTTACTGTATGGCGCCTAACGACGTTGAAATAGATGAAGTTAACGATGTGGGTCAAGTCCAAGTACTCGACTGTCAGGTGTGCTGCCAACCCATAGAGTTGACCACGTATCAGCATGGTGACGACATTCAAATTGAGGCAGAACGAGAAAATGACTAAGCAGTTTACACGCAGCGATATTGACGAACTTGCTCAGCGATACCGAGCTAATCTAGTCAACAGTTTATCTGGCTTTAAGTCGGCTACTTTGGTGGGTACCACAAACGGGAACACCAACAATTTAGCCATTGTAAGCTCTATCGTTCATGTCGGTGCTAACCCACCACTTATAGGCATGATCATGCGCCCACATACTGTGGTAAGAGATACCCTTAGCAATATAAAGCAACAGGGCTTTTATACGCTAAATCACGTGTCGACTGATTGGGTCGATAAAGCACACCAAACATCTGCCCGTTATGTCCCTGATGAAAGCGAATTTGAAGCAGTGGGTTTAACACCGCTGTTTAGCGAGTCATTTAGTGCGCCGTTTGTTAAAGAAAGTGAAATCAAGATGGGCTTAAAGGTGGCGCAACATTTAAAACTGCTTAACGAAACCGAAATGGTTATTGGAGAGATTCAAGAGCTTCATATGCCAGAGAGCATTATTGATGAAGACGGATACGCCGATATAGAAAAAGCAAACACTGCCTGTATTTCTGGATTAGATAGCTATCATAGCACTAAGCGTGTTGCACAGTTTGCCTACGCCAAACCCGGAGTCCCCCTAGCTAAAAAATGAACTTGTAGCAGATAGAAGGGTCTGATAATTACTATCGGGTATTATTACTCTGAAGTTTATTTAATCTAGATCAAGTGAAAATAAGACATTTCATTCGATCTTTTTTCAAAAAGAGATAGTATTTAAACATTACACAAAACCTGCCTCTTTGGGCAGGTTTTTGCGTTTAAGACACTGAATAAAAAAGAATCATTATCGTTTCTATCTCTTAAGGAGAATGTTATGAAATCTGTAAACCGCCGTGACTTTTTAAAACTGTCTGGCTCTACAGTTATCGGTCTTACATTAGGTGGTGTAGCGTTACGTGCACAAGCTCAAGAACAATTGAGCGCTGATGACCCAACTGCGAAAGCATTAAACTACACACCGTCTTCAACCGTTGAAGGTGCAAAATGTGCAAACTGCATGTACGTGCAGGGAGCCGATGGCGAACAATATCGCCCTTGTAACATTTTCCCTAACAAGCTGGTTAACGCTGATGGCTGGTGTAGCGCGTGGGTTAAAAAGCCAGGCTAAACCATCACTCGCAGCTACATAAACAGCATACATAAATAGAAAAAGCCCCCGATAAGTATCGGGGGCTTTTTAGTTTCAATACTGCTTAACGGACTACACATTCAAACCACGTGCTTTTATCTAGCGGCTCTCATTTAGTCCATTCTGGATGCCCTTTAAGCTCGGATCATCAAAACGTGTAGGTAAAAGGCCGGGCTTAATGAAAAAGCCATGTTTAGCTTCAAAGACTTTACCTATTTTCAGCACATTTTCATCCTGCCACTTACCTCCGATAAAGCTAATGCCTACTGGAAGGCCTTTCACTTCACCCGCCGGTACTGTGAGATGTGGATACCCCGCTACAGCGGCTAGATAGCCTATACCAATGAAACCCGCTGGCGAATGATCGCCATACACACCGTCAATTAAAAATGAAGGGCTATTTGAAGGTGCAACTAATACATCGACATTGTGTTTTGCTAGCAATGCGTCAATACCATTTTTGCCCGCTGTATCTTGAATAAGACTTAGGGCGCTGTGATACGCTTCGCTATCAATAGGCGCCGCGTCTAGCGACTTTTCAAAAATATCTTGGTTGAATAACGCTAGCTCTCGCTCGGTTTGGTTGTTAAAAGCGATAAGCTCAGATAAATTTCTTACGGGGATCTCTGCTGGCGATCCCGACAAATATTCGTTGATGCTGTGATGGAATTCGCTGAGTAAAACATTGTAAGAGTCGGCCCAAAATGAATCAGGCTGTGAAAAATCACTAATATCCACCAGCGTAGCACCCGATGCTTTCAACTGATTTAGCGCGCTTTCGTAGACGTCAAGTACATGAGGGTTATCACCTTGACGATACCTGACAACGCCAATGCGCTTGCCTTTTAAATCTGTTGCCAACATTTCCGATGAAGGCATGTCAGGTCGATGGGAAGCTGTGTTTTCAGTAGCACTATCACTTGCATCTTCGCCCGCCATTACCGCTGTCATCAGCCATGCGTCTTGAACGTTGGATGTCATGGGTCCAGCCGTATCTTGGCTGAATGAAATGGGTACAATGTGCGTTCTTGAAAGTAAACCAACGGTTGGCTTAAAGCCCACTACACCGTTAATAGATGCCGGGCAGATTATAGAGCCATTGGTTTCAGTACCTACGGCAAGTGACGCTAATCTAAGTGACATTGCTGCGCCCGAGCCAGACGATGAACCGCATGCGCTTCTCGATAATATGTGAGGGTTACGGGTTAGTCCCCCTACTGCACTCCAACCGCTTATCGATGATTCAGAACGAAAATTTGCCCACTCGGACAGGTTAGTCTTGCCAAGAATGATCGCGCCCGCTGCTTTTAGCTTCGCCACAATGGGGGCGTCTCGTCCGGTGTCGTTATTAATAAGCGCCATAGAGCCTGCCGTTGTGGGCATTTCTGCGCTCTCTATATTGTCTTTTAAAAGTACAGGGATACCGGCTAACGGGCCTAATTCCGCTCCACTGGCAAATTGTTTATCAATTGAATTAGCGTCTGCTAATGCATTGGGGTTTAGTGCTAAAACGCTATTTGTCTTTTCATCTAACTCATTAATTCGAGCTAAATACCCGCTCACAAGCTCTGCCGATGTAGTATCGCCATTAGCGATAGCTTGAGCCTGCAGGTATGCTGGCTCATCTAGCCACTTTTTATTATCGCTATCTTCACGGTGCGCTTGCGACACACAGGCGGTGCACAGCAAGGTTACAGCCAGTAAATACCACTGTTTCAACATAGAGCTTTCCTTAACGCATTGTTTTTATGAAAACGTTCTTATGCCATGACCTTTTTACCATCATCCCTTATCTACGGTTAGGTAAAAAGTGACGGACATAAACGTATTGCTAGTTTGATATACGTTGAAACAAAAATGGTTCACTGTCTACACGATAAAATACGTATTTACAGTTTGGCGGACGCCTTTGGCAGCTTGTGAAGCAGATTATCAAGCTGATATTCATCGAGCAGTAATTGATACCGACCATCTGCAATAAAGCGATGAAGGGCTGAATTAAACTCTGCTCTCAGCTTTGGGTTGGGTATAGCCGCGCAATATATTGAGATAGGAAACAACTCGTGGAATACGGTTTCCTCTTCAACATAGGCGCTATTTTGAGACTTGAAGTAGTTGAAAATGTTTCTATCTAGAACAATCGCGTCCACGTGGTCGGCCATGAGCATATCGACCTGACGGTCTTGCCTTGCCATTTCCATATACATTGGCTCTAGTGCTAATGCTTGCTTGAACTCTTCACCTAATACCGATTGCGCCGTTTGAAACCCAATGACACGTTTGCCCTTGAGATTACCGACTTCGCTGATATCAAAGTTATTTTGCGTTTTTGTCACAACAACATTTTGATAAATAATGTATGGTTCGGAAAGGATAGAATCATCTACATCGTGCGCAGCGCTTTGTGTCAGGCCTATATCCACAGCGCTATCTTCTAAGAGCCGCGCAGTTCGCCCAAAAGGAACGTAGATGGGCGAAAGCGTATGTCCCATTTCCGCTAAAATGGCTCTTACCAAATCAATTTCAAAACCGCTGTGTTCTTGAGAAATAACATACGGTGGCTTGTTCCAGCCAACAACCACATCCAACTCACGGGCTTTTGTAGGCAAAGCAAAGACAACAACACACATAAAAGAGATAAGAAGACGCATAAAACTCCGGTTAACTTAATAATTGAACCGCATTAAGTACCAATATAAACGCAATATTAGTTTGTACCAGTGGACAAAAGAATAAGGCACTCCGCTCCCTGACACCAACAAACGGCGTCTGTTGTTATCGCTTTTCAATTCCTTTCATTTTGTTTAACGCCAAGCGAGGGTACAATAACAAGCAAAGGTCTCAACGAACGATAAATATGGCTTGGCTACAACTTCGAATTAATACTTCTTCTGAATACGCAGAATCAATAGGCGACATGCTAACGGCAAATGGCTCGCAGGCGGTTACCTATGTAGACGCGAAAGACACCCCAATGTATGAACCCAAGCCGGGTGAAGTGTTATTGTGGCCAGATACACAAGTAGTGGGTTTGTTTGAAGCAGATGCGGATATGAAAGGTATTCTGCAGCGCCTAGGTAAAGCTAAAGTGCTTGGCCCAGACTTTAAATACAAGCTAGAGCCGCTTGAAGATAAAGACTGGGAGCGGGAATGGATGGATAATTTCCACCCAATGCAGTTTGGCGAACGCTTATGGATTTGCCCAAGCTGGCGTGACGTTCCAGACCCTGATGCCGTTAACGTCATGTTGGACCCGGGCCTTGCTTTTGGCACAGGTACGCACCCTACTACTGCACTTTGCCTACGCTGGCTAGACGGTATCGATATGACAGATAAAACTGTGGTCGATTTTGGGTGTGGCTCAGGCATTTTAGCGCTAGCAGCATTAAAACTAGGTGCTAAGCGCGTTATTGGTATTGATATTGACCCGCAAGCCCTGCAAGCGACAAAAGAAAACGCACGCCGCAATGGCGTTGAAGACCGCCTAGATGTGTATCTACCGGAAGACCAGCCTGAACTTGAAGCCGATGTGGTTATGGCGAATATCTTGTCAGGTCCATTATTAGAACTCCAAGGCGTTATTACTAATTACTGCAAAAAGGACGGCTTGTTAGTGCTCTCAGGCATACTGGCAGAACAAGTTACTCGCATTGAAGACGCTTATTCAAACGACATTACGCTTGAACCCAGTGCCATTGACGGAGAGTGGGCACGAGTGTCGGGTAAAAAACACTAAGCGCGATTAAAAAACTGACTAGACGGTTAAATATACGTCTAGTCGCATTAGAGCGTTTACGGCAAACCACCTCAATATTGCGACGAACATTCATACGATAAAAATCGTCATCATCTAATAATTTGTTAATTTTTTTCACATTACAGCCCTTTCAAATCGGGGGCTGTAAGACTTTCGTACAATATTCGTACTAAAAATCGACGTTAGCTTACTAATGTGACAGATTTTTTTCACTGTCAAGACCACGAAGTGAAATTTTGTGTGATTTTTAGCCTTTTCAAGCCTTGCGAAAACACGTACACTTAGCGCCCCGTTTTAGCCGGGTGTATATTTTCTGTGCAGTTTTAGATGGTGAGCTATACATTTTACAATGCGAATTGGACCTTACGAGTTAGAAAACAATTTGATGTTGGCCCCCATGGCTGGCGTAACAGATAGACCGTTTCGCCAACTTTGTAAGCGCTTAGGTGCAGGGCTTGTTGTTTCAGAAATGCTTTCGAGTAATCCGAAGGTTTGGAACACAGCTAAATCACAAGCGCGTATGAATCATGAGGGTGAAGAAGGCATTCGCTCTGTACAGATAGCTGGGGCTGATCCTGAGCTTATGGCTCAAGCAGCACAATTTAATGTTGAGAACGGTGCGCAAATCATCGATATCAACATGGGTTGTCCTGCTAAAAAGGTCAATAAGAAGCTAGCAGGTTCTGCGTTGCTTCAATACCCAGACACAGTGGAAGCGATTATTAAAGCAGTAGTTAATGCTGTTGATGTACCCGTGACACTAAAAATTCGTACCGGCTGGAACCCAGAAAATCGCAATGGGGTAGAGATTGCCCGCATTGCAGAGCAAAACGGCATACAGTCGCTTGCTGTTCACGGCAGAACACGAGCTTGTATGTATAAAGGGGAAGCTGAATACAGCACCATACGCCAAATTAAAGCGGCAATTTCAATTCCTGTTATTGCAAATGGTGATATTACTTCTCCAGAAAAAGCACAAGAGGTGCTGAATTACACCGGTGCAGATGGCGTAATGATAGGTCGCGGCGCGCAAGGTAAACCTTGGATATTTAAGCAAATCCAACACTATCTTGAAACGGGCGAGAACCTACCAGCACCGCCGCTGTCAGAGTTATATGAACTCTTGCATGAGCACGTAGCCAATGTGCAGGACTTTTATGGCGACATAGCCGGTGTGAGAATTGCCCGTAAGCACGTGGGCTGGTATCTCGCGGAGCACGATACGGATCGTCAGTTTCGTAAAACGTTTAACGCTATCGATGATGCGAATGAGCAACTCGATGCACTAAATGCATATTTTCAAGCGCTGCAGACACGAGAAACCCGACAGATTTCTCCCGCAGCATAGTGATGACTAACTTAAGAGCAACACAGTATTATGTTCGATCAAAACGTGACTTCACCTTTTACTACTACAGTAACTACGCCTTCACAAACGCAAGCTCAAAAGCCACTGCGTGACTCTGTAAAGCAAGCGGTTAATAAGTACCTTAAGCAATTGGATAACGCAAACATCGATAACCTGTACGAAATGGTACTGGCTGAAGTTGAAGCGCCGCTGCTAGAAGAAGTCATGACTTACACACGCGGCAATCAAACCCGCGCTGCCATCATGATGGGCATCAACCGTGGCACACTTCGCAAGAAGCTTAAGCAATACGGCATGAACTAAGATTCCAAGGGCTTTGCCCACCAAAGAGCACCAATCGGTGCTCTTTTTGTTTCAACACTACAACATTAGAAACTTAAAATTTATGCAAACACCAAAACCTATTAAACGTGCTCTCCTTAGTGTCTCTGATAAAACCGGTATCCTCGATTTCGCGACAGCGCTGCATAACGCTGGCGTAGAACTTCTGTCGACGGGCGGTACCGCGAAACTACTTGCTGATGCTGGCTTACCTGTGAAAGAAGTCTCTGATCACACAGGTCACCCAGAAATCATGGCAGGTCGTGTTAAAACGCTTCACCCTAAAATTCATGGCGGTATCCTTGGTCGTCGCGGTACCGATGAAGCGGTAATGGAAGAGCATAGCATTGCTCCTATCGACCTTGTGGTAGTTAACCTTTACCCGTTCGCTGCAACCGTGGCAAATGAAGATTGCACGCTAGAAGATGCGATTGAAAATATCGATATCGGCGGACCGACCATGGTACGTGCTGCTGCGAAAAACCATAAAGATGTGACCATTGTGGTTAATGCGTCTGACTACGCTCGCGTACTTGCTGAAATGAACGACAACAACGGCTCATTAACGTACAACACCCGTTTTGACCTTGCTATTAAGGCGTTTGAACACACAGCTGAATACGACGGCATGATTGCAAACTACTTTGGTGCCCGTTTAGATAGCACTGGTTGTGAAGCAGATTGTGACCACCAGCACAGCGAATTCCCACGCACCTATAATATGCAGCTTACTAAGAAGCAAGACCTTCGCTATGGTGAAAACAGCCACCAAGAAGCAGCATTCTATGTTGAAAACAACATTCAAGAAGCGTCGGTTGCTACTGCTACCCAGCTTCAAGGTAAAGAGCTATCGTTTAACAACATTGCTGATACCGATGCGGCACTAGAGTGCGTGAAAGAATTCGAAGAGCCAGCATGTGTAATTGTTAAGCACGCTAACCCGTGCGGTGTTGCTATTGGCGACGATATCCTAAGTGCCTATGACCGCGCATTTAAAACTGACCCAACGTCTGCATTTGGTGGCATTATCGCGTTTAATCGAGAGCTTGATGCGAAAACGGCGCAAGCGATTGTTGACCGTCAATTTGTGGAAGTGATTATTGCGCCGACAGTAAGCGATGAAGCGAAAGAAGTCGTAAGTGCGAAGAAAAACGTACGCCTTCTAGCGTGTGGCGATTGGGCTGGTCAGCTAACTGAAGGTTATGACTTTAAGCGCGTAAACGGCGGTTTATTAGTACAAGAGCGCGACTTCGGCATGGTTGAAATGGAAGACCTAGAAGTTGTGACTAAGCGTAAGCCAAGCGAAGATGAACTACGCGACCTTATGTTCTGCTGGAAGGTAGCAAAATACGTGAAGTCTAACGCGATTGTTTACTGTAAAGACGGTATGACGGTAGGCGTGGGCGCAGGCCAAATGAGCCGTGTTTACTCTGCAAAAATTGCGGGTATTAAAGCAGCTGATGAGAACCTTGAAGTGGCTGGCTCTGTCATGGCATCTGATGCTTTCTTCCCATTCCGTGACGGCATTGACGCAGCAGCTGAAGCTGGCATTAAGGCAGTAATTCAGCCAGGCGGCTCTATGCGCGACCAAGAAGTGATTGATGCAGCTGATGAACACGGCATTGCTATGGTGTTCACAGGTATGCGTCACTTCCGTCACTAATAGGTATCTACACCATATCTTTTAGTGCAGGCTTAGTGAGGGCAACCAACACCTAAGTTAAACACGCAGTAAAGTGGCACATTGTTACTTTACTGTGTGTTTGTTATTTTTCCTTAACCCTTTTTAATACGTAAACTCAAGGTCATTTGCTTGGTTGTAGTGAAACCTTATCGAAGCGACAAAGTTGCGAATTATTATGCTAAGGCGTAAATGCGAATAGGGGTTAGCTGATAGGCTTGATCTGACTTGTGGTAATTTGTAGTAATAGTGTTACTAATAAATGTTATGTTTTACTAGTCCGCATAGACAATTACCTACCCTAGACAGAAAAGGAAATAAGAATGAAAAAGTTAGCCCAACTTGCGTTAGCCGCAACGCTAGGTGTAACAGCAACCTATGCTAGTGCCGATGCTATTTCTGACGCCGCGATGAGCGATATCCGCTCTGATAAAGCCAAAGTGCGCGACGAGTATCGCAATCCTCAACAAACATTACGCTTTTTTGGTTTACAACCAGACATGACAGTAGTCGAAATCTCTCCAGGTGGCGGCTGGTATGCCGACATTCTTTATTCTGTTGTAAAAGAAGACGGTAAATATGTTGCGGCACACTTCTATGTTGACGATGAAACTAGCGGCTATTACAAAAAGTCGGTAGAAGGCTTCAAAGAAGAAATGAAGCCGGGCATGAAGTACGAAGGTGCGGAACTTACCGCATTCGACCCTATGAAAGCGCTAGATATTAGCGAAGCGGGCAGCGCTGATATGGTGCTAACCTTTCGCAACGTACACAACTGGTACATGCGTCACGGTGACGAAGGTATCGACAATGCGTTTGGGGCTTTCTTCAAAGCACTTAAACCAGGTGGCGTACTGGGCGTAGTGGAACATGAACTACCTGAAAGTGCAGATGATGAAGCAATGAAGAAAAGTGGCTACATGAAGCGTTCTTACGTTGTAGCTGCCGCTGAAAAAGCGGGTTTTGTACTTAAAGCAAGTAGCGATGTAAACGCAAACCCAATGGATACTGCAGACCACCCGAAAGGTGTGTGGACGCTACCTCCTCGTTTGGCGCTAGACGACCAAGATCGTGAGAAGTACATGGCGATTGGCGAGAGCAATCGCATGACGCTAAAATTCACCAAACCAAAATCGTAATATTAAACACTCAAAACGGAACAGTTAATGAACGTACTTGTAATTGGCGGCGGTGGCCGCGAACACGCGCTAGCGTTTAAAGCAGCGCAGTCTTCTGATGTTTCAACAGTATTTGTAGCACCTGGTAATGCCGGTACTGCTACAGAACCTAAGCTCGAGAACGTGGCTATTGATGTAAACGACATCGCTGGCTTAGTTTCTTTTGCTCAAGGTAACGATGTTGAGCTTACTATTGTAGGCCCAGAAGCGCCGCTAGTTGCAGGTGTAGTAGATGCGTTCACTAACGCGGGTTTAATGATATTTGGTCCTACTCAAGCTGCGGCACAGCTTGAGGGCTCAAAAGCGTTTACTAAAGACTTTTTGGCTCGCCACAATATCCCAACGGCTGAGTATCAAAACTTCACAGAGATTGACCCAGCTATTGCCTACGTTCGCGAGAAAGGCGCGCCGATTGTAGTAAAGGCTGATGGTCTTGCTGCCGGTAAAGGTGTTATCGTTGCGATGACCCTTGAAGAAGCTGAAGATGCTATTCGCGACATGCTAGCAGGTAACGCCTTTGGTGAAGCGGGCAGCCGCGTGGTTATTGAAGAGTTCTTAGACGGCGAAGAAGCGTCGTTTATTGTAATGGTAGATGGCAAGAACGTACTGCCTTTTGCCACCAGCCAAGACCACAAGCGTGCGGCTGACGGTGATAAAGGGCCAAACACAGGTGGTATGGGCGCTTATTCTCCTGCTCCGGTCGTTACGCAAGACATTCACGACCGTATTATGCAGGAAGTGATTATGCCAACGGTTAATGGTATGGCCGCTGAAGGCAACGACTACGTTGGCTTTTTATACGCTGGCCTTATGATCATGGCCGACGGTACACCAAAAGTCATTGAGTACAACTGCCGCTTTGGTGACCCAGAAACCCAGCCTATTATGCTTCGCTTAAAATCTGATTTGGTTCCACTTTGCCAAGCAGCGTGCAAAGGCGAGCTTGCAGACAAAACCATTGAGTTTGATGAGCGCGCGTCGGTAGGTGTTGTGCTTGCCGCAGGCGGCTATCCAGGCAGCTATGATAAAGGCGACGTGATTACTGGTTTCGAAGAAGCCGCTAAGCTAGAAGGAAAGGTTTTCCACGCAGGTACCGCACTTCAAGACGGTGATGTGGTTACCGCAGGTGGCCGCGTGCTTTGTGCGACTGCTTTGGGTAACAACGTTACAGAAGCGCAGCAAAAAGCGTATGAGCTACTTAAAACCATACAATTTAAAGATGTGTATTACCGTACTGACATTGCCCACCGTGCAATTGCCCGTGAAGCTGAAGCTTAATAAGCGGCGCATATAACACAAACATTAAATACGCGGCGTAAGCCGCGTTTTTTATATCGCCTATTTTTTTGACTGTCTTACCAAACGCTCACACCAGACTCTCACCCAACGCTCACATACTCTCACTTAACGGGTTAAAAAGACGCAACTTTTTATTTTGAGCGTATATACTTGAACGATATCAAAGTACAAAAGAATTCACGGTGAATGAAAACCCTTTACATACTGACAATATGCCTAGCATGCTTTACCTGTGCGGCGAAGAGCAGCGATTCCCTCTCTGATTCGATAGGTATCAGTGGCTTTGCTAGGGTTGTCGGGGGACAACTAGACACGAGCGAAGCTGAATTCCAAGGCTATTCAAATGATTTTAGCTTTTCTGAACAGTCCTTATTCGCGTTACAAGCGGACTTAAGCATTAGTGAAAAACTTAAATTGTCTGGCCAATTACTTGGGCATTCTAATGACGATAGAGATTCAGGTCTTGAATGGCTTTATCTAACGTATAACGCAAACTCCAATTGGAGCTTTAAGCTAGGCAAATTGAGAACCCCATTTTTCCGCTACAGCGACGTACTTGATGTGGGCTTCGCTTACCCCTGGATTACGCCTCCCGAACAAGTTTACGGCGGCTTTTTATTTTCAAACTATGAAGGCTTAAGCGCAACGTATCGCATTCACTTCGACAAATTGAATGTAGAAATTGAAGCTTATTACGGCACTTATGATGGTACTTTTGACCGTGCAGGTGAAGAAACAGCCATTGAAGTAAACGATATTCGGGGGCTTATATTAGGCATATCTAAAGGCGGCTTTCGCGCACGGGCTTCAGCCATAGTGTCGTCTGACTTCTTTGCAGACATCCCCGGCTTTCAAGACTTCGCTACACTCTTAGAGCTTGCGGGGTACACAGAAAACGCAGACGTTTTCCGATTCGACTCGGACGCGGTTGCGTATCAAGCTAGCCTGCAATATGACTCTCTCGATTATTTTGTTTACTCTGAAGTTATTAAAATTGAATCAGATTTAATCAGTGTTCCTGAAGTTAATGCATACTACCTGACTCTTGGGTATCACTTTGATGAGTTTCAAATATTTACTACTATTGCTTCTGCAAATAGCAGCAATGATGTCCCCACAAATCAAATTCCGAAGGGACAATCACCACAACTCACTTCATTGTCTTTTGCCTATGATGCAATAGTCGATAGCCTTCCGCGCTATGACCTTGATTCACTTTCAGTAGGGTTTCGCTGGGACTTTAGACATAATATGTCGGCCAAAGCTGAGGTGACTTGGTTAAGTGGTGAGGAGGGACAGAACTCATTTTATTCAGAAATTAAGGATCCGAGCTTCGATAGAAATGCGGTACTCACCCAATTTGCACTAGAGTGGGTGTTCTAATGAAAACTCGCACGCTATTGTTTGCCATTCTTTTTGCCATGTTTGCTTCACTCGCAAGGTGCGAAGAAGTCATCATTGTTGCTAACTTGGAAGCACAAGACGCTCCAACTGAAAAATGGCAAATTCGAGACATCTTTATGGGAAATTCTTCTGACTGGGATATAGAGCCTGTAGGATTGCGACCACCCAATACCGCTAGGACAATATTCAACACTAAGTTTATTGCGCTTACAGAGTCCCGCATTCAAGGGTATTGGGCACAAATGCGCTTTAGTGGAAGAAAAACCCCACCAAAAGAGTTCCGCTCTCAAGAAGAAGCGTTGGCATATGTACTAAACAATAAAAACTCGATGACGTATGTTTTATCAACCACCGAAGTGCCCCAAGGCCTTGTTGTTTTGTTTAAAGAACAGTAACCAGCTGCGGCTTTGTCTAGCGGTAATTCGATAATTGAATATGTGAGCATCCCACAGCCAGTGGATCAAGTTTATCTTATAGCAATACACTGGCTGAAGGGTGCGCGAACTCCTTTTTAAGGCTCAAACGCCTTAATTTAGGTCTTCACTACTTCGCTAAAGTCACTTTCCCAAACACAGACGCATCCTTAAACCCCAGGTTTTTATCGCCGTTTACGGGAGTAATGTCATGAGAGCCTAAAAAGTGTTCTCTGTCTCCGCCATCGGCATCACAGTAGGCCAGCATAAAGCCCAGAGCCATATCTTCTTTTAAGGTTAACGGTGAGTTGTCTTTTCCATGCTGATAACTATCGTCAAATACACGCACAGCCGCTTCCCAATAAACCTTATGAGGCGCCGATATATCTCGCTGCCATTTGTTTTCAACGTGATTGTTATACAGCTGCGGCACGGCTTCACCCGCTTCATTCGGACCAATATCAACAACTTGGTTGTCTAGCGCTAAGTGATAAGCGAACGCGTTGTAGTTATTAAAGTGATCGCCACCAGAGGCATCCGCATCAATAAAGATTTCTAGGCAATCATCATCCCAATATCGCTCAAGCGGGTTGGCATAGGTATCTGAGAGGTGGTCGTCTTCTATTTCTGCTAAAAGGTACAGCGCCTTTTTATCCCATCGTAGTTTATATCTACCAGAAAAGTCACTGGGCTCGGGCCTGGTGCCCCACATCAGCGAGGTCATGTCGTGCCAATCACCTTCTTTCCATGCAGCATCATTTGCTACGCCATCTATAACGGGTGCATTCGCGGTAAACATAACATTGTCCGGCTTCGCTTGTGCTGCCGGGGCAAGCATAGCGACAAGTAATGTAGAGGTGAATGCTGATACTAGCGGTTTAGTACTTTTCAACTGAATACGCTCTTAGTTTGCCTTCCTGACGTTTAAACTAACATGTTTTGAGCCCTACTGCGTTTGAAAAGCTGCACAGTAACGTCTCTCTTTATCAGAAGGATTACCAATTTATCGCCGTTATTGATATAACAAGGTTAATTCTTAAATCATAAATTTAGCTATGTCATTTCGAAACGCGTGCTATCACATTCTTGCCCCCGCTAGCGAAGCCCACGAATACAAAAAACGTAGCAAGTTGTTTGATATATTGCTTATCGCGCTGATCATCGTAAATGTAGCGGCCATGATGCTAGAAACCGTGCCGAGTATTCCCGCCCTTTGGCAGCGAGAGCTGCATACCATTGAGGTCGTTTCGGTACTTATTTTCACTGTTGAATACATACTTCGCGTATACAGCAGTGCATCGGCGCCTCCCCGTACTTTCAAAGCTAACGGCACTTCCCAAGAAAAAACGACGGCATGGCAAAAGCGTTGGGCTTATATAAAAAGTCCTATGGCGCTGGTGGATTTAATGGCAATACTACCTTTTTACTTAAGCGTTTTCGTGGCATTTGATTTACGTATATTACGGGTTTTCAGAGTACTTCGAATTTTGAAAATTGGTCGCTATTCCCGTTCAATGCAAACCCTTATCACCGTATTGCGCAACGAGTCGCATAGCCTCATCGCAGCTATTAGCGTCCTTCTGCTTTTCACTGTTATCGCCGCCACCTGCATTTACTATATCGAACATGCTGCGCAGCCCAACGTTTTCAGCAGTATTCCCGCGTCTTTGTGGTGGGCACTGGTCACGCTAACTACCGTAGGTTATGGCGATGCCGTTCCCGTTACAGCATTAGGCAAAGTATTTGGTGGGCTTATCACTATCATGGGCATATGCTTTTATGCCTTACCTGCGGGCATTTTATCGTCAAGCTATACCACCCAGATGCAGTTAAAACGGGACCGGTTTAAAGATACGGTACAAAGTGCATTAGACGATGGAAAGTTGAGTGAGCATGACATCCATCATTTAGAACACGTAAGAAGATTACTAGATTTAGATGAAGAAGAAGCAAAATTAATAACGCGTTTGTTGCAGCATCATCATAAGCTCGATCGTTGATTCTGCGCTGGCTTCCGCCAAAACACATGACCTAAATTAGGCTGCGCGCGTAGGGTCGCCCCTTGATTCTTGTCGCACATCAGCTTATAACTAGTAACCGTCATTTCCAAAAAGAATTCCTATGTCTGTCAAACACCCTATTATTGCTATAACAGGTTCTTCCGGCGCGGGTACTACTACCACGACCAATGCTATTCGCCATATTTTCAGGAACTTAAATGTTAATGCTGCAGTAGTTGGTGGTGATAGTTTCCATCGTTTCACTCGCCCAGAAATGGAAGTAGAAATTCGTAAAGCCCAAGAACAAGGCAGGCATATCAGCTATTTTGGCCCTAAAGCCAACGACTTTGAACTGCTGGAGACGCTTTTTAGAGAATATGGCAGTTCGGGGACGGGACAGTTTAGGCAATACCTTCACACCTTTGATGAAGCCGTTCCTTTTAACCAAATGCCGGGCACCTTTACACCGTGGCAAGATTTACCTCAAAACACTGATTTGCTGTTTTATGAAGGTTTACATGGCGGCGTTAAAACTGAAGAAAATGACGTCGCAAAGCACGTGGACTTGCTGGTCGGCATGGTGCCGATTGTAAACTTAGAGTGGATTCAAAAAATTGTGCGCGACACCACTGATCGTGGCCATTCTCGTGAAGCGGTGATGAGCAGTATTGTTCGCGGCCTAGACGATTACTTCCACTATATCACGCCGCAGTTTTCTCGCACTCACGTTAACTTTCAGCGCGTACCGACCGTTGATACCTCGAACCCTTTCAGCGCTAGGGAAATTCCCACCCAAGATGAAAGCTTTGTTGTAGTCCGCTTCAGACGAGAAATGAAGAATGTCGATTATCCTTACTTGCTTCAAATGATTGACGGCTCATTTATGTCGCGTATCAATACGCTAGTGGTGCCAGGTGGTAAAATAGCGTTGGCAATGGAGCTTATCCTAACTCCGCTGCTTGAAGATATTCTGAATAAAAAGCGCCGCGCTGGCCATCAGATGGATTGGCTTAACACCGACGAGTAGCTTCAGGCTGTATACACCACTTCTATAGGCATATATTTAAAACATTAAGTCGTAATGGCTACTCCTCTGCGTCAGTCTAGGTTTATAGCTGCTTAGCTTTTTTTGACTAAGCTTTTTTCAACTGGGCCTTTTAACCCAGTTCTATGACCGTCGGGCATCTATTATGACTACATTTCAAAGCCAGCAGATTTGGATAGATCAGCAAGACCTTTCTAACACGAAAGTTGTTCACTGCGATATAAACGTAAGCGATTTACAGCAAGACGAAGTATTGCTTGAGACCGATAGTTTCGGCTTTTCTGCCAATAACATCACCTACGCGGCATTGGGTTTTAAAATGGGTTATTGGGGTTTCTTTCCACCACAAAGTGATGACAATGGTGATAACCCAAACGGCTTCGGAATAGTACCTGTTTGGGGCTTTGCCACAGTCAAAGCCTCGAACCACCCTGATATTCGCGAAGGTGAGAAAGTGTTTGGTTACCTTCCTATGGCGAGCCACTGGGTAATAAAGGCTGGTAAAGTCGCATCTCATGGCTTTTCTGACATTCACGAACAACGCAAAAGTATTAGCCCCGTTTACGACCAATATCTACGCTGTGCAGCGGACCCTGGCTACAACAAAGACCGTGAGGCATGGCAGCTAAATTTCAGGCCTCTTTATATGACCTCGTTTGTGCTTGATGACTATGTGGCAGAGAAAGCAAAGGGTGAAACCTTACTGCTATCGAGCGCTTCAAGTAAAACCGCGTTGGGTACAGCACAGTTACTAAAAGATCAAAAATCGGCGCGAAACGCCAGCTATCAAGTGGTTGGGTTAACCTCTCAGTCAAATGTAGATATGGTCAAAGCGTCTGACTGCTACGATGCGGTGTATAGCTATGATGACCTTAATGCGCTTACGAGTGACAAAAGCGATTCGCGCTACTGGCTTCTTGATTTCGCAGCTAACGGTACGCTAATTAATAACCTTAGCGAGCTGCTTGGCGATAGTTTAAGCGAGGTAACCTTAATTGGTGCAACAGATTGGAAAGCCGAAGAAAAGCCCAACCCCAAACTGCTTAATGCAGAGATTTTCTTCGCACCAGCACGCGTAAAACTGCGCCAAGGGGAATGGGGGCATGAGGCCTTTTTATCGAAATACGCGGGTGCATGGCAGCGCATCGCCTTAAAAGTCAGCGATCAGTTCTTCGAACAGTCGCACCAGGGCACTGGTGCCATAACACAGTTATATCTGGAGACACTTAACGGCACGGCAAATACTAAAGCCCTTAATATCGCTACTTTTGATTAGCGTTACTTTGAGTAGCGTTACATAGCAACATGGGGCCGTACCCGCTTTAGACACTATTTGTAACAAACATGCGCTATCTTTTACGCTTTTGTCGCTTTTGTATTTCACATCTTGTGGTTATAGTGAAACAAACGTAAAACAAAAGGTATGAGTATGGGTCAGGAAACCTCTAAAATTCTCGTTGTCGATGATGACATGCGTCTGCGAAGCCTATTAGAGCGCTATTTGCTAGAACAAGGCTATCAAGTTCGCAGTGCGGCCAACGCAGAGCAAATGGATAGACTGCTTGAGCGCGAGAATTTTCACCTTATGGTTTTAGATCTAATGCTACCAGGCGAAGATGGTTTATCTATTTGTCGCCGACTGCGTCAGCAAGAAAACGACATGCCCATTATTATGCTTACCGCAAAGGGCGATGAAGTTGACCGCATTATTGGCCTTGAAATGGGTGCAGATGATTATTTGCCAAAGCCATTTAACCCACGCGAGCTTTTAGCCCGCGCGAAAGCAGTATTGCGCAGGCGCAGCAGCGAAGCGCCGGGCGCACCGTCTAAAGACGTGCAAATTGTGGAGTTTGGCAATTACAAACTTAATCTCGCCACCCGTGAGATGACAGCAGGCGATACGCCGCTCACTCTGACAAGCGGCGAGTTTGCAGTATTGAAGTCTTTGGTTACTCACCCCCGCGAGCCATTGTCACGAGACAAGCTGATGAACTTAGCACGAGGCCGAGACTACAGCGCCCTAGAACGCAGTATTGATGTTCAAGTTTCTCGCCTTCGGAGAATGCTCGAAGACGACCCAGCCAACCCGCGCTACATTCAAACTGTGTGGGGATTGGGCTACGTATTCGTGCCTGATGGCGAACAAGTTTAGCACCTATGATGGATACGGCGGATGCTACCGCCTTAGCCAGTTCGTTAGTGAAGTATGTATTCATGACGGCTAGCTACGCGTTCACATACTGTCATTACAGACACTGGCTCATTTCCCACAGTGACAGCATGTTATGCGTTTAATTCCCAAAAGTGCATTTGGCCAAACCGTCATGCTTATTGGCGTGTTGTTGCTCATAAACCAAATTGTGTCCTACATCTCGGTCACCTATTACTTTATTCATCCTAGCTACCAGCAAATTAATAGCTTATTGGCCACACAAGTAAAGTCGGTACTAGCTAACGATTTACTGGTGACTAATCAAGAAACACGTGACAGCTACTTTCAGCAAACACAGGTTCAAGTATTTGATGAAAGCGTAGCGAGAGAGAACGGTCTAGAAAGCGCGGTTTATTACAGCTATATATCAACGCAGGTTAGTGAACAGCTTAGGCAGCTTGCCGATGTACGCATTAGCACAGCCACACAAGCTAGCGACGAAAACGCGCCTTACATTGTGTGGATATCGCTTAATCGCTACCCAGACACCTGGATTTCTATTCCTATTTCAGGACTTAACGAAGCGAATATCTCCCCACTGACTATGTATTTAATGGTGATTGGGATATTGAGCGTAGCGGGTGGCTGGCTGTTTGTAAGGCGCATGACGCGGCCATTATCAGCCTTACAAAAAGCAGCAATTGCCGTGGGTAAAGGTGAGCATCCAGCGCCGCTTCGCGAACAAGGCAGCACGGAAATGATCCAGGTTACTCGCGCTTTTAACCGTATGAATCAGGGCATAAAGCAGCTAGAGAACGATCGTAATATCATGACCGCAGGTATTTCTCACGACTTGCGCACGCCGCTTACTCGCATTCGCCTTGCATCAGAAATGCTGCCAGAAGATCAAGATTGGATAAAAGACGGCATTGTGAACGACATAGAGGACATGAACGCTATCATCGACCAGTTCATAGACTATGCACGTTACGACACCGAAGAAGTGACTCAAGAAACCGATTTAAACGCGATTATTGCAGAGCTGGTGCAAGCAAGGCACTTGGATGATAAACATCATATTGAATTAAAGCTTAACACCATCCCGCCATTATCGCTGCGGCGTATTGCAATGAAGCGAGTCATCGATAACCTCATCGAAAATGCCTTCAAATACGGCTCTGATGAAATCGCCATTAGCAGTTTCTATAACCGTCACGAAAAGCGTGTGTACTGCAAAGTGCGTGATTTTGGCCCAGGCATACCTGAAGAGGAATTAAACAGTGTTTTCATGCCGTTTGCACAAGGCGATAAAGCCCGTAACTCGTCAGGCTCTGGCTTAGGACTTGCCATTATTCGAAGAATTGTAGAGGCCCATGACGGTGAGGTGACACTAAGAAACCATCCGCAGCAAGGGCTAGTGGCCGAGTTTTACCTGCCATACCTATCTGAACTGCCCGAAAAGAAATAGCACAGCGTTACACCGTTAATTTGTAGCGCTATGCATACCGGCTAGAAATGTTTGTTCTCACAAAGCCAGCTTTCTCTACTTTCTTAGGCTTCTCAGCCTTCTCAGAGCGCTCAGCCTACGGGGTCTTTGTGGTACTTTATCTTTCTGCTGTAACCGTAAGAAGCTAGCCACAGCACACACCCCCCTATTGGAATCACCCAAAATGCCGTGGTAAGCGGTACAAAGTTAGCCCAAAGCCCGGTAGAAAAAGAAGCGACCTGCACTCCGGTAGAATTGCCGATAATCGCAATGCCAGAAAGCACAGGGCCGTTGTCGCTGTCGATATTCATTGCCGCAGACAGTGCAAGCGGGAATAGCCCACCTAGTCCTAAACCTAGCAATAAATTACCCGCGCCTATGCCATAGAAAGTTGGCATCAGCTTAAGCGCAAAGACACCAGCAAGGGAAGCCGTAGCCATAAGCACTATCATGCGATGGAGTGACACAAAGCGAAGCAGAAATGGAAAGGTCAGACGGCTTATAACCATACCTGCGGTAAAGCATGCGAGTAGATTACGCGACTGTTCACCGCTAAAGTCTAAGCCGTTTTGCGCATAGCTTACAAACCAGTTAGCGTTACCAAACTCTACCGCGCCATAACCAAATGTGAGCAAGGCTAGAAACATAAAAACGGGCTGTTTGATGATGGTACCAAATGCCAAGGTTTTCTTAGGCTGTTTTGGCTGACCTTTGAGAACTTTTGCCTGCGACCGCGCAGCGATATAGGTATAGCACGATAGAATGATCATCACGCCAGCCACTACTTGAATAGGCAATCGCCAGTTTTGTTCAATAAAATATAACAGTGTTACAAAAAACGACGCAGCAAACGTACCTAAGCTGAACATGAAGTCCATTAAGCCCATCATAGTAAAGCGCTTTTCAGCGTACATCCGCGCGATTAGTGTGTGACCTATGGTAAAGATCGTTGAGCTTACCACCCCAATCAAAACAGCTAACACCAGAAACCATTGCCAAGATGACAGTACTGAGACTAAAAGCAGCAGCCCCGTATTCATGCTAAACAGGGTCGCTAATAGCGGCATGTACTCGAAGCGACTGGCGTATTTACCGCCAATCACTGCGCCCAACATCATGCCTACCGAAAACAGCGAGAACAAAGCACCACTGACGACCTCAGACATATTCAGGTCGGCGGCGATATCAGGTAGAAGTATTCCCCATAAAAGAAATAACTTACCAATTAAGAAAAAACCGGCAAAAATAACAATGGTCGCGGGAAGTCGGCTCATTTAGGCTCCACAGTTGATATCAGTTGGGAAACAGCGGATGTAGTTGTAAGGGCACAATCTAGGTAGCGCCCTTAACTTAGAAAGTGTGCCCTTGGGAAAACTGCCTAGTAAGACAGATCAGGGCCCTTTCTTATCTCATGAGCACAACTTACATTATCGCATGATCACAACTTCAACAGACTGCTGATAGTCGCAGTTAAATGCAAGCGAAAGCGTTTTCCCTTTTTCATCCCATGCAACTGGCACGCTATGGCCATCAATCAAAACACGCGAAGGTTTTTGACTAAAGCCGTGCACCACGTAGGTGATGTTGCGCTGCTTCGGCATACCGATATAGCTGCCGTCACTGCCAAGAGAAAGGGTTAACTTAGCGTTATCATCAACTGACGAGCGTAGCTGTAAACTAGTGTACAAACCTTTTTCAACAGACGCTGGATTCTTACCGTCATCTTCGTAATAGGTGTAAGAAGATGCTGCTACAGAGCTGTCGTGCCAGTAATGTATCTCTAGCTCGCGAGCATTAAACTGCTCTGTACGATCAAGCCCTTTTGACATGGGCATAAAGCTGCCTGCTTTAACCCATACAGGGAAGTTTTCTTGGGTTAACGGGTAATCTACCGTTTGCCCGCCTTGGTATTTGGTGTTTGAGAAAAAGTCGAACCAAACGCCTTTTGGAAGAGTTGTCGGCCATTGGGTCTGGTCAGGGCTAGTCACGGGTGAGACCAACAGCGCGTCGCCCCATAAATAGCTGTCGGCGTTCTCAAACCAATCGCTTTCACTATACTCCATGGCCAAGGGGCGCATTAGCGGCGTACCGTTCAGTGCATTTTCAAATGCCATCGAATAGTTGTAAGGCAGCATGTCGTAACGAAGCTGAATGAACTTGCGCGCAATAGACTTCACCGGGTCGGCATGGAAAATAGGCTCTGGGGCAATATTATCCTGTGCATGAGGCCTAAATACCGGCGAAAAAGTACCGAACTGAAGCCATCTTGTATAAAGCTCGGCATCAAAGGTTTCGCCTCCGGCAAACCCACCTAAGTCAGAATGGGTATACGCCATTCCAAAAACACTCATTTGAAGTGCCAACTCTACCTGAGGTTTAAGTCCGCCCCAGCTTCGACTCACATCGCCTGTCCACGGCACCATACCGTAGCGTTGGCTGCCCAAAAAGCCTGAACGCATCAGTACGAAGGGGCGCGTGTCGGGTTGTAGCGCAGTTAAATTGTTATACACGGTTTTCGCCCACTGATGACCGTAGGCATTGTGCACTTCTGCGCCGCTTACTTTTGTAGACTGCCACATGTGCTGAATATCGTCAGGGTGCACTTCAGGCTCGCCCAAGTCGCCCCACCAGCCCGCAACGCCCTGTGCAGCAAGCTTTTCATAGTATTGCCAAAACCAATCTTGGCCGGACTCACTGAATACATCGACAAGGCCGGTATTGCCAAAATAAAAATCAAAGGTATACGGCGTGCCATTATCGTTTTGAGCAAGAGCATTATTGGCAACGGCGCTTTCCCATTGCTTTGAAGTTGTAAGAATAAAAGGCTCGGTTATAAGCACGGTTTTTACATCTTGAGCGCGTAGCTCGCTGATCATTTTTTCAGGCTCAGGGAAAGTGACAGTGTCCCAGCTTAAGTTCCCCATGTGCCCTTTTATGTCTTTACCAAACCAGTAAAGGTCTAGTACCACGGCATCAACAGGAATATCTTGCGTGTTAAAGGCATCGACAACATCCATGACCTGCTGCTGCGACTTATAGCCAAAGCGAGAAGCAAAGTTACCTAACAACCAACGCGGTGGAAGCGGCTGTTTTCCCGTTACTGCTACGGTATTCGTAACCGTGTCTTCTAAATTTTCACCCAACACCATGATGTAGCTGGCACGGCCGCCTTGTGCCTTAAATAGCAATTCGTCGCTGTTCGTTTTGCCAATATCTAGCTCGCCAGAAGCGGTGTTATCAAACAATACGCTATAATTTTTTGACGACATCACAGCCGACAAGCCAAAGTACATTTGATTTGAAGAGGTGGTGTAACCGTAGTGTGCTTTGTTATAAAGCGGCATGCTATGACCACGACGATCCATACCTAAAACGCGCTGGCCGCCACCGTAGAGTTTTTCGTTTTCATCTAACGCAAACGACAGGCTGACGCCGTTACTGGAAATACTTAGTCCGCCTTGTTCTTTTGCTACTACTTTGCCGTTTACCGAGTAACTGATAACGTGCGTTAATTTATCGACATGCGCAGAAATATTATTGAATTTCAAGGTAAGCGTTGTTGCGGTTTCTTCTAGCTCAACATCGCCTGCGATATCTTTTGTAACTGCACTCGTGCCTTCCTCAGGAAGTGCCATAGAAGGTAGGTTTGCGTAGGGCGCACCTTTGACATCGGTAAGATAGGTTACCTGAAAACTGTTGTTACGCAGCGCCTTTATCTTAAAATCATTAGTATCCGTATCAATGGTAAGCGTTGCGTTTTCAAGTGTTGCTGTTTGAACTTCCGCTAGCGCATTTACCGAAAAAAATGCCAAACTAGCACATGCAAGTGCTATACGCTGTTTCCTGTCTATCATGCTCAAAACCTTTTTTATGCTTCCTAGCGAAGCGCACTTAATTGACGAAGCGCGCTTAATTAAAAGCCTACTTGTGTACCGTGAATGATAGCCAGTGCATTGCTCAACTTAAATAAACATACGTATTCATAATGTTAAATTTGTTAACAGCAATAAAAAAAGCCCGCAACACGGTGCGGGCAAAACATCAATCACGTTGAGTGTGATGAACGTTGGGAAGGGGCGAACGGGGTATTAGTTACCCGGCCCGGCTTTAACGATAGCGTCGCTAACGTCATATTTTTCAAAGTTCTGTTTAAAGTCGTTAACTAAGTTAGCGGCATATTCGTTGTACTTCTCTTTGTCTGCCCACGTGTTTTGTGGCACAAGCAAATTGCTGTCTACACCGTCTATTGCCACTGGCACATCTAGGTTTAACGCGTCAATGTGCTGGGTTTCAACATCAGCCAAGTTACCCGATACAATCGCATCGATGATGGCGCGCGTAGTAGGAATATCAAAACGGCTACCTGTGCCGTAAGGGCCGCCTGTCCAACCGGTATTAACTAAGTAAACCTTTGCACCAAACGCTTTAACACGCTTAATCAGAAGCTCAGCATACACGCCTGCCGGACGCGGGAAGAAAGGCGCACCAAAACAAGTTGAGAAGGTTGATTCAATATCGCTAGTAGAGCCAATTTCAGTAGAGCCTACTTTCGCTGTGTAACCGCTTAGGAAGTGATACGCCGCAGCTTCTTCAGTTAGTACAGAAACAGGAGGCAATACGCCACTTACGTCACAGGTCAAAAATACGACCGAGCGAGGTTCTCCACCACGGTTTTCAGCAACGCGCTTTTCAATGTGTGAAAGTGGGTAGGCCGCTCGTGAGTTTTGGGTTAACGATGTGTCGGTGTAATCTGGTGTACGCGTATCATCAAGCACTACGTTTTCTAAAATAGTGCCAAACTTAATCGCATTCCAAATAACTGGCTCGTTCTTTTGAGATAGGTCGATACATTTAGCGTAACAACCACCTTCGATATTAAATACGCTACCTGGTGCCCAGCCGTGCTCGTCATCACCAATCAAGAAACGCTTAGGGTCAGCTGAGAGCGTAGTTTTACCTGTGCCTGAAAGACCGAAAAACAGAGTCACATCGCCTTCTTCACCCACATTAGCTGAACAGTGCATAGGGAGCACGTCTTTTGCTGGAAGCAGGAAGTTTTGCACTGAGAACATGGCTTTTTTCATTTCACCTGCGTAACGCATGCCAGCAAGCAACACGCGCTTTTTGGCGAAGTTGATGATAACTGTGCCGTCGCTGTTTGTGCCGTCACGCTCTGGTTCACAGGTGAAACCAGGTACGTTTAAGATTTGCCAAGGCTGGTCACCTTTCACATTCCACTGCTGTGGAATAATAAATAGATTACGAGCAAACACATGCTGCCAAGCAGTTTGCGTTCTTACCTCAAGAGATAAGGCATGTTCGGGGTCAGAGCCCACTTGAAGGTGTGAAAGAAAGTGTTCTTGGGTAGACAGGTAAGCTTCTACTCTATCCCACAGTGCATCGAATTTGTCGGCGTCAAAAGGCTTATTAACTTTGCCCCAATCGATGTCGTTTTCGGTAGTTGGCTCTTTCACAATAAAGCGGTCGTTTGGAGAACGACCGGTACGTTTGCCGGTTTCAACGACAAGCGCGCCGTTTTTGTCTAATACACCTTCTCCGCGCAATACGGCGCGTTCGATGAGCTCTGCATTTGGCAGGTCGATAAGTGGCGTTACTTTCAGTTCCGTTTGAATTGAGGCTGCTGCGGTCATGGCTGTTACCCTATATGTAATTTTTCAAAAGCACTTTCAAAAAAGTATCACCTCTTTGAGTGTAATGTAAACAAGGCCTTTAGAGCATTTATAAAACGCATACTCACTATTTAGAACATACTAATTTCATAAATATTGTAAATTAATTACAAGGAAAGCCTTTACCTTGGATATAAATGCAAAAATAGGGATTAGAAAACCTATATTGATCGATGAATTTCAAAATAAAAAATTAAATTTTTTTTGAAACAGCGAGTGAAAACTTTGACTGAAACCGGGAGAAAAAGGAAAGTGGGACTGTGGAGAAAAGTTAAACACTTACTGCTGGGCATTTTTTGACCACAAGTGAAGTGTTGAGCGAATGAATTGAGATATACTGCGAGGTGTTCTGAAATAAAAAAGCACCTTTGAAAGAAGGTGCTTTAACACAGAAGTAAACAAGTAGTTACTGATTAGAAGAAGGAGCGTCGAAGTTGCCACTGTGAATAGCTTCAACGTCTATACTGTCAAAGCGGTATTCTGCATGGCAGTACTGACAGTTCATTTTGATCGCGCCTTCTTCAGCAATAATCGCGTGAAGTTCAGACTTCTCTACATGACGAAGCGCTTCTGCGCTGCGTTCCTTCGAGCATGAGCAGGCAAAGGTTACGTCTTTAGCTGGATACACTTCCACATCTTCTTGGTGATAAAGACGGTATAAAATGTCTTCAACAGGCAAAGAAAACATCTCTTCTTTGGTCAATGTTTCGGTAATTTTTGAGATGTGAGCAAATTCATTGGCCTGCGACACGTCGGTTGCGCTTGCATCGGTAGGTAGAACCTGAAGCAATACACCCGACGCTTTCGCATTTTTAGGGTCGCTCATGTCTGTCATCAGATGAACGCTGGTTGCAAGCTGCTCTGACTGAGCAAAGTAGCCCTCAATACATTCAGCAAGAGACGGTTTATCTAAAGCTACAACACCCTGATAACGTTCACCTTCATCTGGTGTAATCGTAATAACCAATACGGCCTGCGACAATAGCTCAGAAAAGGTATCTGGCAGCGTTTCCAGTGTTTCATCCCAGCGCGCCACACCGCGAAGTGTTTGCTCATGAGTGGCATTTAATACCGCGTAACTTACCGGCCCTTTACTTTGAATTTGCAGTGAAATTTCACCTTTAAACTTAAGGGTTGCCGTTAAAAGTGACGTCGCCGCAGCCATTTCACTTAGCAAAGTTTGAATTTGCACTGGGTATTCATAGCTGTGCACTATTTGCTTCAAGCTTTCATCCAGGCGAACCAGTTCGCCACGAACGTTAGCTTGAGTAAATAGGAAGCGGTGTAATTTATCGAAATCGCTCATAAGTAATCCTGTTTAGCAGCTCATTATTGCTGCTTAAATTTAATAATCTGTCTTCGCTGCTTTTTATCAGGTCTATGATCTGGTTTAGGACTGTGAAAAGCGCTCATTTTTCGTGCAGCCTGGTTTTCTTCACGTTTTGTTACACTTTCAGCCGTTTCTTCGAAAAGAGCTTGTGCCAATGGCGCACTCAAGCGCTTGTCGCTTAAGCCTAGCACCTTTATTTCGCGAATATCCCATCCCGCGGGAACTTTAATCATGGCTCCAAGCTCTACATGTTTACCAGGTTTGGCCCGTTGCCCGTTGTACTGGACTTTTCCCGATTGCACCATGTCTCTCGCAATGGCGCGCGTCTTAAAGAACCTTGCAGCCCATAGCCACTTGTCCAGCCTAACATTTTGTGGTGTATTGTTACTTTCCGATTGGCTCATGTAATAATTTCGTAATGGTGCGGCTTTAGTGTTTGACCCTCACCTTTACTAGGCTATTATGGGTTTGCTAAAGCGCGGTTAACCAAAAATTCACTATATTATAATAAAGCAGTACCATTAGTGGCAGCATGACATTCAATAAACCCAATCCACAATCTCTGGTTGTTTATCTAAGCCAGCATCAAAAACAGCTACATACCATAGTAGTGGTTCTGCTTAGCCTGTATTTAATTGCGTTTGCTGCCAAACTCGTGTGGCGAATTATACCTGAACCTCAACTATCTGCGACACCCACAGTAAGCCGTGCTCCGGTTATCTCATCGTCATCAGGCAAAAGTGGGGTCAACATTGCAAAAATACAACAGCTGAATTTATTTGGTAATGCGGCAGCTAGACCTGCTGAACCCGTTGCAGAAGTGACCGACGCCCCTGAAACCCGTTTGAATCTAACCTTAACGGGCGTTGTAGCCAGTTCAGAGCAGGAAGCGGGTACCGCGATTATTGAAAATCGTGGGAGCCAAGCGGTGTATGGCTTGGGTGAAAAGATTGAAGGCACCAATGCCACGTTGCAAAAGGTGTATAACGATCGCGTCATTATTAAAAACGGGGTGAGAAACGAAACCCTGATGCTAGACGGCATTGACTACGACGAAGCTAATCGTCGCCGTGAAATGCAGGCAAGAAATCGCCCTGAGCCAGAAGATGAATTAGAAGAAGATACCGTCGAGCTTAGCGATGAAGCATTAGAGGCAACTGCGGCACTTCGTGAACGGCCTGCTAGCTTTACAGATTTTATTTCGATATCGCCGAAAACCGAGGAAGGCCAACTTATTGGTTATCAAGTTAGTCCTGGGAAAGAGCCTGAGTTATTCAAATCGGCCGGGCTTCAGGCTGGCGATGTCATTACCCAAATTAACGGGCTAGACCTTACCGACTTGCAACAATCGCAAGAGGCACTGTCTGAGCTACGCAATGCACAAAATATAGAATTAACGATTATTCGAGATGGCAGTTTAACCACGCTCTACTTAGATTTACCCGAGGCGTAACAACAACTAAAACGGTAACGGCTCGTTTTTTACTGGTAAGCGTTTGTGTAGAGGTCAGCACAGTAACTGTGCAAGCAATTCAGCCATCGACATGTTAGGAAATGAAGGAAGTTAGAATGAAAAGGCGCACTAGCCATAAACTATTATCTCGCTTAGGCACCGCCATGTGCACAGCGCTTCTGTGTTTCTCGGTGACTGCCGCTGAATACATGCCTAATTTCAAAGATACTGACATCAATGAATTCATTAATATTGTTGGTAAAAACCTAGAGCGAACCATTATTGTCGACCCTAACGTACGTGGAAAAATAAGCGTACGCAGTTACGACATGCTTAATGAAGATCAGTACTATCAATTTTTCCTAAACGTACTCCAAGTTTACGACTTTGCTGTAGTTGAAATGCCAAGCGGCATCTTAAAAGTTGTACGCTCTAAAGACGCGAAAACTTCTAATATTCCAGTAGTGGAAGGCGCACAACAAGACGGCGATGAGTTTATTACCCGCGTAGTGCCTGTTTATAACGTGCCGGTACGTGAACTAGCCCCTATTTTACGACAGCTAAATGACCAAGCGGGCGGCGGTAACGTGGTTAGCCACGACCCATCAAACGTGATGATGCTAACGGGCCGTGCTGCAGTGGTTAATCGTCTTGTTGAAATCATTGAACGCGTAGACCGCGCTGGTGACGAAGAAGTAGAGATTGTTAAGCTTCGCTATGCTTCAGCCTCTGAGATGGTACGTATTATTGAAAGTATCAACAAATCACAAGGCAAAGCGAATACAGGCGCAAAGTCAGAGCCTCGCGTAGTAGCTGACGATAGAACTAACTCGGTTATAGTGAGTGGCGATGTTAAAGCACGCCAGCGCCTCATTAACCTTATTCAGCGTATGGATCAGGAACTTGAGTCTAACGGCAACACACGCGTACTGTTTCTTAATTACGCAAAGGCAGAAGACTTAGTTAAAGTTCTTCAAGGTGTATCAGCCAGTATCCAAGCAGAAGAGCAAGGCAGCGGTACCACATCGCGTAGAGCAAGTTCAAACCGCGAAATCAGCATTGATGCGCATGAAGATTCTAACGCCATCGTTATAACTGCAGAGCCAGACATGATGCGCTCGCTAGAAGAGGTTGTACGACAGCTGGATATTCGCCGTGCACAGGTACAAGTTGAAGCTATTATCGTAGAAGTGTTTGAAGGCGATGGCACAACGCTAGGTGTACAATGGGTTTCAGAACAAGGTGGCGGCACGCAGTTTAGCAACGGTGTAGTTCCTGTAGGTTCATTAGCCGTAGCCCTTAAGCAAGCAGAAGATGATACAGACACTGAAGCCTATGTTACCGACGACGGTGAAGTGGTAACTGTGACTACCACCGATGAAGGCGACTATACTTCACTAGCAAGTCTTTTAGGTGGAGCTAATGGGTTGATTGCCGGTGTTATCGAAAATGGCTGGGGCGCTGTTGTCCAAGCGGTAAGCACTGACACCAATTCTAATATTCTTGCCACACCTCACCTTACCACTATGGACAATGAAGAAGCCTTTTTCATTGTAGGTCAGGAAGTACCGATTATTACCGGTACTACAACGGGCGCGAACAACTCTAACCCGTTCCAAACGGTAGACCGTCAAGAAGTAGGTATCAAACTTAAAGTGACACCGCAAATAAACGAAGGCGATGCTGTTCAGCTACTTATTGAACAAGAAGTGTCGAGCGTAAGCGGTGCAACCTCGGTAGATATTTCTATCAACAAACGTGAAATCAAAACCACAGTGATCGTTGATGATGGCGGTACTATCGTACTAGGTGGATTGATTGATGAAGACGTACAAGAAAGTGTGTCTAAAGTACCACTCTTAGGCGATATCCCTATTCTTGGTCACCTTTTCAAAACCACGTCTACCAGCAAGCGTAAGCGTAATCTAATGGTGTTTTTAAAGCCTACGATTGTGCGTGACGGCGCTACTATGAACTCAATCAGTCACCGTAAATACAACTATATTCGAGCGCTACAGCTTAAACGTCAGCAAGAAGGTGTGTCTCTAATGCCAACGGCTGAAACGCCGAGCATGCCTGAGTGGAACGATGCACTAGCCCTACCACCTTCATTTGAAGAGTACCTTTCTGAGAAAGAGAAGCAAAAAGAAGGTAACGAGTAGTATGGCGGATGAACAACTTACTCAAGCACTAGAGGCGCAAGAAGAAGCCCTAGAAGCCATGGGTGAAGAGGCCGGTTTACCTGAAGAAGAGGCTGGCCCTAAGCAGTTATCGTTTAGTTTTGCAAAGCGCAACCAAGTGTTGCTTGAAACCAACGAAACGCCTGCAGTTCTGTATTTTACAGAAAATACGCCATTTGACGTGTTTGCCGAAGTACGTCGCTTCTATGGTGAGCCCTTTGTACCTAAAACCATACCCGCTGACGAGTTTGAAAACTTACTGACTAGCGCGTTTCAGCGCGATAGCTCTGCAGCTAAACAGCTTATGGAAGACCTTGGTAATGAAAGCGATTTATTCGCCCTTGCCGAAGACTTGCCTGACACTGAAGACTTATTAGACAGTGAAGATGATGCGCCTATCATCAAGCTTATCAACGCTATGTTGGGCGAAGCGATTAAGGAAGGCGCGTCGGATATTCACATCGAAACCTTTGAGAATCAGCTTGTTGTTCGCTTTCGCGTAGACGGTGTATTACGCGAAATTTTGCGTCCTAACCGCAAGCTTTCTTCTATGTTGGTGTCCCGTATAAAGGTAATGGCCAAATTAGACATCGCCGAAAAGCGTGTGCCTCAGGATGGTCGTATTACGCTTCGCATCGCCGGTCGCGCTGTGGATGTTCGTGTTTCTACCATGCCATCGAGTCATGGCGAACGTGTAGTGCTGCGTCTTTTAGATAAGAACAATGCTCGCTTGAATCTAGAAGATTTGGGCATGACGCTTCAAAACCGAAACCATTTTTCGTCCCTTATCAGAAAGCCTCACGGCATTATTTTGGTTACCGGCCCAACAGGCTCTGGTAAAAGTACCACGCTGTACGCAGGTCTAACCGAAATAAACTCGCGAGATAGAAACATTTTAACGGTTGAAGATCCTATCGAATTTGACCTTCCAGGCATTGGACAAACACAGGTTAACCCTCGTGTGGATATGACCTTTGCCCGCGGGCTTCGCGCGATTTTGCGTCAAGATCCTGATGTAGTCATGGTGGGTGAGATTCGCGATATCGAAACCGCACAAATTGCCGTTCAAGCCAGTTTAACCGGTCACTTGGTACTGTCTACGCTGCATACTAATACCGCAGCAGGCGCTATTACTCGTTTAGAAGATATGGGGATTGAGCCATTTTTGCTGTCTTCGAGCTTATTGGCCGTATTGTCACAGCGACTGGTACGTACCCTGTGCTCAGATTGTAAAAAGCCCCATACGCCAGACGCTTCTGAGCTTGAAGTGCTAGGGCAGAGCGCAACGAGCGACACCACTATCTATAAGCCGCACGGCTGCGCAGCGTGTAATCAAACTGGTTACCGTGGCCGTACCGGCATTCACGAGCTGTTATTAGTTGATGAAAAAGTGCGTGAAATGATGCACGAAGGTGTGGGCGAACAAGCTATTGAACGTTATATCAGAACCTCGACCCCAAGCATCCGTGAAGACGGCTGTAGCAAGGTGCTAGCTGGAGAAACTTCTCTTGAAGAAGTGCTTCGAGTAACGAGGGAAGATTAAATGGCGGCATTCGCTTATAAAGCGGTTAATGCCCGCGGTAAAAATACAAATGGGGTGCTTGAAGGCGATAACGCACGTCAGGTACGCCAACAGCTGCGTGAAAAAGGTTTAATTCCGTTAGAAGTAGAGCAAGTTGCAGAGCGGTCTCAAAGCGAAGGCAAAGGGCTTTCTTTTTCACTGTTTAAGCCACGTATTTCAGCATCGGATTTGGCGCTTCTTACACGCCAAATGGCAACGCTTGTAGAATCAGCACTTCCTGTTGAAGAAGCTCTACTCGCTGTCGCCGAACAGTGTGAAAAACCCCGCCAGAAGAACATGATGATGGCGGTACGCAGTAAAGTGGTAGAAGGTCACGGCCTTGCAGACGCGCTTGCACAATTTCCTAGTGTGTTTGACGAGCTATACCGCGCGATGGTCGCAGCTGGTGAAAAATCCGGTCACCTTGATACCGTGCTTAACCGATTGGCCGACTACACTGAACGCAGGCAGCAAACCCGCAGCCAAATTACTCAAGCGATGATTTACCCATCGTTAATGCTGTTCTTTGCAATGGGTATCGTATTACTGCTGTTAACCGTAGTAGTGCCAAAAATTGTTGGCCAGTTTGACCATATGGGGCAAGACCTGCCGGGCATAACACAGTTTCTTATTTCCGTAAGTACATGGCTTCAGAACTACGGTTTATTTATGCTAATTGGCATAGGCGTACTTATTGTTATTATTCAGCGCGTGCTACAGCAAAAACACATGAAGCTGCGCTATCACAGAGCACTTTTAACCCTACCTTTAATAGGCAAAGTGTCTAGAGGCTTAAATACAGCTCGCTTTGCGCGAACCTTAAGTATTTTGAGTGCCAGCGCAGTGCCGCTACTTGAAGCTATGCGTATTTCAGGCGATGTACTGGAAAATCAGCATATTAAAAATCAAGTAGCCGATGCGGCAGTCAACGTTAAAGAAGGCTCTAGCTTGCGCGCTGCGCTAGATAACACGAAAATGTTTCCGCCAATGATGATGCACATGATTGCATCAGGTGAAAAGTCTGGCGAGCTACAGCAAATGCTAGCTCGCGCTGCAGATAATCAAGATAGGGAATTTGAAGCGCTTATTGGTGTCTCACTTAAGGTATTTGAACCCTTACTTATTGTATCGATGGCAGGCATTGTCCTGTTTATCGTTATGGCAATATTGCAACCAATTTTAGCATTGAACAACATGGTGAATATTTAATGAAAACACTTAATCGCAGTTCTGGTTTCAGTTTGATTGAAGTCATGGTCGTACTTCTAATCATCGGTATTATGGCCTCAATGGTTGCACCACAAATTTTGGGTAATCAAGAGGAAGCACAGCTTAAAAAGGCCGCGGTAGACATTCAGCAAATGGAAAGTGCGCTTGAAATGTACAAGCTACGTAACAACCGCTTCCCAACTACTGAACAAGGTCTGGACGCGCTAGTAACAGCGCCGACTATCGACCCAATCCCACGCAACTATCCAGAAGGCGGCTTTATCAAGCGTCTTCCTGAAGATCCATGGGGCAACCCATATACGCTAATTAGCCCGGGAGAGCTTGGCGTGGTGGATATCTTCTCTAATGGCCCAGACGGTGAGCCGGGTACTGATGATGACATCGGTAACTGGAACATCAACGAATACTTGAACTAACCTATATGCGCTACCGCGGCAGTACATCGTTTCATAAAGCAGGCTTCACCCTATTAGAAGTCATGCTGGTACTGCTGCTTATGGGCTTGGCGGCGGGTTACGTTATGTTTAACGCCTTCGGCGCAAGTAAATCAGACCTATTGAAAACCCAAGCACAGCGCCTGCAGGTGATTGTTGATATGGCCAGCGACTTCGCGGTGTTAAATCAACAACAGCTGGGCGTACGTTTTGAAGCTGACAAAAACGAATACTACTTCGTTTACCTAGACGACGATGATGAGTGGCAGCGTATTGAAGGCGAAAAAACCTACGAGCCTTACACGTTACCCGAACCTTTTACCTTCACCTTAAATTTAGATGACCTCCCATGGGACGTTGAAGATAGACTCTTTGACAGAGAATTATTCGACGAAAACCTAAGTGTTTCCGAAGAAGGGGTAGAAATAGGTAACGAAGAAGAGAAAAAGCTGCCTCCACCGCAAGTGCTTATAATGTCGAGCGGCGAGATCACACCTTTTACCCTATCGTTTAATTATGAGGGCGATGATGGCGACGCCCCTGTTTATTTCAGTCTGCAAAACCAAGACTTACCGCCTTTAGTGCTTGAAGGGCCCCTGGAGCGTCCACTATGAAAGCGTCCATTATGAACGCGCCCACTCTAAAAGCACCTTGTATGAGAACAAACTCGGTAAATTCTTCTGGCAAAAGCGTTTCGGTTAACCCCCCCCATAACCAACGTGGCCTGACCCTACTTGAAGTTATGGTGGCACTGCTTATTTTCGCACTAACAGGCACCGCAGTGCTTAAAGCCGCTGGCGAGCATTTATCTAGCGTCGGCCAAATAGAGTCTGTTACTTTTGCCAATTGGGTGGCAAGCAATCGCCTAAACCAGCTTCAGCTTGATACCACCTGGCCGCCCAAAAATAATTTAAAAGGCACCATGGAGATGGCTGACCGCACTTGGTACTGGCAACAAACCGTCGCGAAAACCAACGATAACGACTTACGTGCAGTTACCGTTTCGGTAGGCGAAGATGAAAGCTACGAAAGTTCAGTGACATCGGTTACCACTTTTGTGGCTAAGCCAACGGCGGGGAACTAGTATGCAGCGCGGATTTACGCTTATAGAAATACTGATTGCCATGGCCATATTTACCCTTATCGGGCTGGCATCAACGGGTTTATTAACCACAGTTATCGACAGCAATGACATTTCAGAAGAGCGTTTTGCCAAGCTCCAATTGCTACAGCGTGCCATGATCACTATCGAGCGAGACCTTCAACAAGCCGTGCCTCGCGCAGCAAGGGTTAATGGAGAAAAGCAAGATGTAGTAATGGCAGGTGGAGAAACCGACGATAGCGATGATGATGGTATTGGTTTTGTAAGAGGCGGTTGGCACAATCCACAGTTAATGCTGCCAAGAAGTACTTTGCAGTTTGTTGCCTACAGGCTTCAAGAGAACAAGCTTGAGAGACTTTACAGTAATTACGTGGATAATGTTATTGGCTACGAGCCGAAAGTACGAGTGCTGCTAGAAGACATAGAAAGTTTAAAAATTGAGTTTCTCGCCACAGCCGACAGCGGTTCATTAGATGAAGACGAAGACCTATCGTGGAGCGAGAGCTATAAAGGTACAGCACTGCCGCGGGCAGTCGCGATAGAGTTTGTAAGTAAAGACTTTGGCAAAATTCGAAGGGAATTTACCTTAACCACGGGTGAATCATCATAATGCCAAACACAGGAACACGCCTTTTAAAAAACCATACGCGCGCCAAGGCTGAGACGTGTATGCCCCAACCGTCTACCCCACCGGCTAAACAAAAAGGTGTGGCACTGATGATTGTGCTGATGATAGTAGCTTTGGTTGCGGTATTGGCCACAGAAATGGGCACACGCTTGCAGCTTCAGGTGCAGCGTACGATGAACTTAAAAGACAACAATCAAGCCTACTGGTACGCCATGGGCGCCGAGGCCTTTGCGCGTAAGTCTATCCAGTCTTTGATAGAAGAAAGCCCGGATGTGATTTCTATAGATCAGCCTTGGGCACAAGAATTCAGCTATCCTCTAGAAAACGGTGGTTTAACCGCTAACTTAGACGATTTGCAGGCGTGTTTTAATCTAAACGCGATTACGTCTGGCACTGCAGGAGGCACAGGCAGTAACAGCGGTACTGGCAGCAGTGGAGCGGGTGACACCACGGAAGCCATGGACGCTTTTCACACTATGTTGCTATCACTTAGCGTTGACGGACTAGACAACTACACCGCAGATACCTTACGCGATAGTTTAGCTGACTGGGTCGACGAAGATGACAGAATGCGTCCTTACGGCGCAGAAGACAGCGAATACGAGTCCAGAGAGTTTCCTTACCTTGCGGCTAACGGTCCACTGGCATCAAAAAGTGAATTGCGTATTATTAACGGTGTATCACCACAATGGCTAGACGCATTACTGCCATTAGTTTGCGTGATTCCGGATTACAATGAGTTGAAAATTAACGTCAACACCTTAGAAGAAGAAGATGCACCATTACTTGCAGGCCTGACAGGCTTAGACATTCAACAGGTCACAAGTTTAATTAGTAGTCGCCCGCAAAACGGCTGGGACGAAATTAATGATTTTTTAAGCGAGCCTTCGATTCAAGCGCTTAATTTAACAAGCACTCGACAAGATTGGTTTGCGGTAAAAACTGAATATTTTATGTTGCACACAAAAACACAGTACAACAAAGCAACTTTTAAGCTTTCCACCGTGTTTCACGTTAATGCCGATACCGGTGTTAGTATTGTGAATCGCGAGTTTGGGGGAACCTATTAATGGAACAATTATTGGTGCGTTTAGGCGCCAACTACACAGACCCGATAAGCTGGCTCGTTTATTCGCGAACAGAAGATGAAATTATTGCGTCGGGCGAACTGCCTAATGCCGACGCCTTATCGTCGCTTACTGAACGCGCAGGCCAACGTAGCGTCATTGCGTTAGCGCCCAGCAGCGAAATTTTACTCAAATGGGTTGAGCTGCCGCCGAAAGCTGGCCGCAAGATCATTTCTGCCATCCCGTTTATGCTAGAAGACGAGCTTGCTACTGACATTAGCCAGCAGTTTTTTGCAATCGGCCCGAAGCGCGGCGATGAGCAAGCCGTTGCTGTAGTTAGCCATGAAAAAATGCAACTGTGGCAGTCTTGGCTGAGCGAAGCAGGGTTATTCTGCGACACCATTATTCCTGATGTACTTGCAGTGCCAGTAACGGAAAACGGCTGGTCGGTACTGACCTTAGGTGAACAGCTACTGGTGCGCCAAGATGAGTTCAAAGGGGTTCAAGGTGAACAAACTTGGTTGCTTCCTACTTTAGTGCACTTCACTGCGCAGCAAGAAGCACCTGTGACAATCACAAACTACGCAGGTATCGATTTAAGCAGTCTGCCGAACATTGAAGAAGCACAGGCACCGCTTGAACTGCCCATGCAAGTTTTGGCTAAAGAAGCCATGCAAACCAGTTTTAACTTGTGCCAGGGCGATTACAAGATAAAACGTAAGCGCAGCGGTGTGCTAAGTCAGTGGCGTGTAGCCGCTGTACTCGCTGTACTTGCACTGTGTACCAGCTTAGTAGATAAAGGCGTTACTCTTTATCAGTTAAAGTCGCAAAACCAAGCACTTAGCAGTGAAATAAGTAGCGCAGTTAAAGCCGGCTTCCCCAATATTGGCACCTATCGCAACGTGCGATTAAAGCTACAAAGTGAACTGGCTAAGTTAGAGCAGGGCGGTGGGGATGCTTCCATGCTTATTATGTTAGATCAGCTTGCACCGGCTTTTTCAGCCACCGACGTTAAGCCGCAAACATTGCGCTTTGACGCTACCCGCACAGAAATTCGTATTCAGGCGCAGGGCAAAAACTTTGAAGCCTTAGAGCAGTTTAAACGCAGCGCTGAAAACGCAGGTTTTGTGGTTGAACAGGGTGCTATTAATAATCGTGACAATGGCGTTGTGGGTACAGTGTCAGTAAGGAGTACGTCGTGAACGCACTTTTAGAAAAATACAAAGCCCTCACTGAACGGGAACAAAAATTAGTGCTAATTTCTGCAGTAATGATAGTCATTGCACTGTTTTATTTTGCAGTTTGGTCGCCACTAAATGCTGCGCTAGACAAACAAAAACAATTGCTTGATAACCAGCAGTCGCTTCTAGTTTGGGTAAAAGACAGCGGTGCACGCGCTCAGCAATTACGCCGCAGCAGCGGTGGAAAGCGTGCATTTTCTGGTTCGTTGCCGCAAGCGGTAAACCGCACTACTGCTCAGTACGATATTGCTATTTCTCGGATGCAGCCACAGGGCGACGAGCTTCAAGTATGGGTTGATCAAGCGCCGTTTAACAGTGTGTTAGACTGGCTAAAGGCCATGGAAAACATGGGTGTAGTTATTCTTCAAGCCGATATAGCTGAAGCAGATGCGCCAGGCTATATCAAAATTCGCCGACTACAGTTAGGTAAAGCATGAAGTCGAAAGTTAGTTGGATCATAGGCGGAATTCTTGCCTTCCTATTGTTTGCTATTGCTTATATGCCCGCAGTGCAGGTTATCGGTCGTATAACACTACCGAATAATGTTTCTGTAAGCGGAGTAAGTGGCACCTTATTTTCTGGTAAAGCACAGACCCTAGTGGTTAACGGCTTGCCTGTTAACAACCTGAAGTGGGAACTCAGCCCACTTCACATGTTATTGGGTAAAGTTAAGCTAGATCTTAAAGCAGGTAATATTCGCGATAAAAACGACATCGCGTTTGAAGGCCCTATCACTACCGGGCTTTTCAGCCAAGATACGATCAATACCGAGAACTTTACGCTGTACCTACCTGTAGATAGAGTACTTGCACAAGTTCGCTTGCCTTTACCGGTAAATGCAGGCGGACGCTTTAAAGTCTCGTTAAGTGACCTAACCTTTGGTCCAGCATGTGAGTCGCTCGATGGCACAGGAGACTGGTTAAACGCTACGGTTGCAGGAACACAAGGACCAATTGATTTCGGAACTTACTCAGCAAAGCTTCGTTGCGAAGGAAAAGACATTGGCATAATGGTAAGCGAGCCAAACTTACTAAGCTTATCGATGGATGCGGTTATCCCTACTACGATGAAAAATATCCGTGTAAGTGGTAAATTCAAACCTGACGACAGCTTACCGCAAGAAGTCCATCAGGCTGCACGCTTGTTTGGTACGCCTAATAGCAGCGGATATATCCCAATAAAGCTTTAAAGTGCTAAACCCAATAAACAATACAGAAAAAGCCTTGGTTTTTCACATCAGGGCCACTAGGAAAAACACTCAACAAAGGATTGTACAATGAACAAACCTCTTTTTGCTGGCGCTAGCGTTACTTTAGTTGCACTTGGCGTTGCCCCTTATTTTATCGGTAATAGCGTTGAAGAAAATGTTAACGCTGCAGTAACCGAAATTAACGAACAGGCTGTCTATTCAGCCGAAATCATTTCGTACGACAAAGGCTGGTTCTCAACGAAAGCAGAAGTCAAACTCGCTATCGATTTTCAAGCGCTTTTTAATGCGCAAAATATCGACCAATCTGAGATACCACTAGAAGAAAACCCTAGTATAACTGCTTCGCTGGTTGCCCATCACGGTCCTGTTTACTTCGGTGATGGCGTTGGATTAGGTCGCGTTCACTACACGGTATTTATCGATGGGGATGAATTAAGAGAATACGTTCAATGGGACGGTGAACAGCCAATTTATAGCAATGAAGGCGTTGTTGGCCTGCTTGGCAATTTAAGCTACGAAGATGTAATTCCGGCCCTTAGCGCAACCAATGAGGAAGAAGGTTTTACAGTGCTTTTCTCAGGTTATGCTGGTAAAGCTGTTCCTGAGGGCGATCAGACCTTTTATACCTCATCGGGTGAATCACTGAGCATAAACGCCGATGCCGCGTCGATTAAGATATCCAATCTTTCTATGGATGTGACCTACGATGGCAGCATGGTAGAAGCCTTTAAAGGCGAACTGTTTGAATCGAAAGTTAAAGCACTTATAGAAACCATGGAATTTACGGGCCTTGAAGCAGGAGAAACAGTTCAGCTAGACAATATTGCGCTTATTACAGACACTAAAATTGATGATGACAGCAATACAGCTAATGTATACGTAGAATACGCCATTGATAAGGTAGAAGGGCCTGAACTTGCAGCCACTGATATGGTGTTAGGCGTCGCTTTAAATAACTTAGACGTTGACTTCATCAAAGCATATCAAGAGTTCAGCAACACATCCCTGTTGGTGCCTTCTGAGGAAGTACCCGCCAAAATGATGGAATTTATTGAGACGAACCTGCTTACCCAGCTAAAAGCAGAGCCTGAACTTAACATAACGAAGCTTAAAGCAACGTTGCCCGAGGGTTCGTTTAATGCTCACGCAAACACTAAACTAGTTGGCATTGATGCCTTGCCAGGCACAATGGAAGATGTGGCTTACTGGGTAACCCATTTGCTGGTCGATGCACAGGTAACAGCCGACAAAGCCTTTGCGCAAAGCGTAGTATCTGGTTACATGATGGGGCAATTAATGGCAACACCTCAGGCGCAAAACATGACGGCTGAGGAACTTGAGGCCGCAGTAGACCAACAGACGCCAATGATGTTGGGTACTTTTGCCCAACAAGGCTTGATAAAAGAAACAGAGCAAGGTTATGAGGCAAAATTAGAGCTTAAAGACGGCAAAGCCAGTGTAAATGGTATGCCTATTCCATTGCCTTTTGCGCCGCAATAAGATGTTTAGAAGTGACTAAAAAAAGCGCCAGCAAAGTACAGTTAACATTAGGCGCTATTAGCGGCAAATGCTGACAATACCCAGTCAGAATTAAAAATGCAGAGCCTAATGCTCTGCATTTTTTCATTACTTCATCTTTACCACGTTCAACCCTGCTAACTCCCCTCTTGGCATAGGCTGACCAGTCTTATGTTTCTACTTAAAACCGTACCTAGTTCTCATCAAAAAGCGTGATATTCATCAATTCTTGCGCAGCATAGACACGCCCCTCAGCAACAACCGTAATAGCCTCAGTAAGCGCATCTAAGCCCGATTCGCTACGTTTCATAATATGAGACAGTAAAATGCGTTTTGCTTTAGATTGCGCGGCGATATCGATTATTTGTGTAGGTGTCATATGCAGGTTCTTCGCAACGCGCCCCGCGTTATCGTCAATTGCGTTGTGCAATACTAAAAGGTCAGCGTTTTTAGCGAAGCGAGCCAGGTTTCCCTGTTCATCATTCGTATCACCAGAAAATACCGCTACACATCCGTTAGCCTTAACTTTCCACGCGAGTGTGGGGATCGGCCCGTGATTCACCGACATCGCTTCAACACTAATGTCACTATTCACATCATATTCAAAAGGTTTCTCTAATGTGGCGTCTACAACGCTTTTTGCCGATATGGTGTAGTCGTCTTGGCCATCGATAGTGTAAGAAGACAGATATTTAAATGCGCCCTCCTCGCCAATTAGCGATGAGAGATAAGCGTTGGTCGAGGGCATGGCGTCATTACCATCAGGCCCTATTACCCATAAATTTTTTTCGCGGTTAGTGAAATAACCACCTTTTACGAAGCTCGGCAAATCGGCACTGTGGTCAGTATGTAAGTGAGAAAGCAAAATCACATCAAGGGATTCAAATGACGCACCGGTTGCGCCAAACTGAACACTGCTGCCGCTGCCAGCATCTACCAAAACACGTGCTTTGTTATCAACCCAGACCAAATAGGCGCTCGATGTTCTTCCGTCATCCAATTCCGGCCCCCCTGAACCTAGCACCTGAACAGACACGTTCTGGCAGGCCATAAATGCCTTACTTTCACCAGCACTTTCTTCTGAAGTCGGCGGTTGAGGAAATGATGGAGACGATGTTTGCGTAAAAGGCGCCGATGAGGCTGGCGCTATTGCCAAGAACAAGAAAATAGACGTCGTTGAAAGCAAACTCACCCACGCAGTGCGTAGTTTACCTTGTTCCTTTGTGTGCACTTTTTGCACTGTGCCCTTGCTTATAATACTTAACTGCCTGTGTAAGACTTTCATCGCCGTCATCCTAAACCATTCCTTATATTTTTATACCTTCATATCAAGATAAAAGACCGAACGGTGGCGTAAAAATATTCAGGGAAACAGAAACGCGTCAAAGAGCGTGTTGATACTAAAACGAAGATATAAAAAAACGGGCACGTCGCACGCGCCCGTTTCAATACAATGATGATAAATATCTAGTAATTACTCAGCAGCACTTTCAGCTACCATAATGGTTTTGATATTCACAAATTCGCGCATACCATAGCCACCGTGTTCACGGCCGTAGCCACTATCTTTTACACCACCAAAAGGCAGGTTTGGCTGTGCTAGTGAATAACCGTTAATATTCACCATACCAGTGTCGAATTCATCTTTCGCCAGTGCAATAGCTTTGTCTGTATCTGTACTAAAAATGCCGCCGCCTAAACCATAGCGTGAGTCGTTTGCGACTTCCATTGCCTGTTTGTCGTCACGGGCGCGGATTAATGACGCGACAGGACCAAATAACTCATCGTCGTAAGCGGGCATGCCAGGCGATACATTTTCAAGCACCGTCACCGGATAAAAGTAACCATCAGAATCTGGAACTTCTCCACCGAGAGACAGCGTAGCGCCGTTTTCGATCGATTTTTTCACTTGGTCGTGCAGTTCATCTCGCAAGTCTTCTCTTGCCATGGGGCCAAGGTCGGTATTTTCATCCGTTGGGTCACCCACTTTAAGCTTTTTACATTGCGCCACGAACTTGTCTCTAAACTCGTCATAAACGCTATCAACGATAACGAAGCGTTTAGCCGCTACACAGGTTTCACCATTGTTGATTACGCGACCTTGAATACACATTTCTACCGCATGGTCGATGTCAGCATCCTCTAACACCAAGAAAGCATCGTTACTACCAAGTTCCATCACGGTTTTCTTAGATAGACTCGCAGCCTCTTTCGCCACTTGCTTACCTACTTCGTCGCTCCCTGTAAAGGTGACGCCACGCACATATTTGTGTTTAATTAAATCACTGGCCGTACCGCCATCAATAAGTAGAGACTGATACACATTTTTTGGAAAACCAGCATCTTCGTACATTTGCTGAATAGCTTGTGCCATTCCAAACACGTTTTTTGCGTGCTTCAGCACCGTAGTGTTACCCGCCATAATATTCGATACGCTGTAGCGAATAACCTGATAAAGTGGGAAATTCCAAGGCTGAATGCCCAGAATAACGCCGATAGGTTGATAAGTAATGATGGCACGACCGCCCTCGAAAATGCGATGTTCATCTTCTAGAATTGAAGCGCCATGCTCGGCCGTGTAGCGACATATTTCAGCGCATAGCTGCACCTCTTGCTTACCTTGTGCGGTCACTTTTCCCATTTCACGAGTCATGAGACTAGCGAGATCGTCGATGCGTTCTTCCATTAAATCCGCAAGGTTATTGAATAAATCTGCGCGGGTTTCAAATGATGTACGACGCCAGTTCAAATAAGCCTCTTGTGAGCGGGTTACCGCTTGTTCGGCATCCTCAGCTGACATCAAATGATAATGATCGATCTTTTCACCTGTAGCAGGGTTGTAGGTATTGATTGTCTCACTCATCGTCACTCTCCTTATTCCGTTTGGTCTGAAGGATTTGCAACTAAAAAGCCAATGTGCCAAATGAAATTTTATTCAATACTTTCAAAAGCTTATATAAGACCCCCAGTAAGAGAAACCGAGAGAGGTAAAAGAGGATACAGAAAAGATTACCTATCGCAGTAAAGATTTCAGGGCGACCATTGCGATCGCTTTATCTATTTTCCTAAGCGAAAAGACCCTTGTGGCAATCTGTTGAAATAACGGAGTGAAGTGCTTCGTTGCGCACCAAATGCTGTCTCAACCTAGTCAGTGTATAAGTCAGGAAAATGAAACTTCGCCATAGCAAGGGTCAACGCCACTTCATAAACACTTTGTCGCGAAGCATGATTTAGAGTCAGTAACCCTATAGCACCGCCTTTTTGTTTTATATTTACGGTATCGAAAAGCTTGTCCATAACCGGCCCAAGCTCTTCGCCACGCTGTAATGCTTGATACACGCTAACAGGCAAAGGCAAACTCGCACTTCGTGTTACCGACCAGTGACCTTCGTGGTAAATCGCCACATAGGCAAAGGTAGCAGGGCCATCTTCAAAAACATCCACCCCCCCTTCAATTGCCACATACCAAGAGTCTGTGAGTCCACCTTGATGATGAGCGAGCATGGCCTTCACGCGATTAATGGCGCCCAAGCGCGTTTCGTCCTCATTCATTGGCTGGTCGGGTACGCCGCTTGGCACAGCCATACCCTGAGCGTCGAAATCGTGCTCTAGTGTGTCGGAAAGTGTATTGAGCGCAGCGTTTATTTTTACCGGATTTAGCGAGCCTACGTAAATTGTGTCAGAAACCATTTGCTTTCATCCTTTAAAAACGTTTTTTCAAAGCAGTATCAACTGGATTCTGCTTTATGTCTTCTAGCATTAAACGGTAATCGCGCACCGCTGAAAACTCACTAATATTGCGATTTGGCAAGGTGCTATCGGGGTTATCGACAGCAAGTAAATGTTTAATACCGTACGTCTTTGCCGAATGTAAAATGGGTAATGAGTCATCGACAAACAAGGTACGACGAGGATCAAATTGTACTCTCTCTTGTAGTCGCTTCCACAAAAGCTGAGACTCTTTAGTTACACCAAATTCATGGGTAGAAATAAGGTTGTCGATATGCGCGTCGAGCTGAGTATGTTCTACCTTAAGCGCCAAACTGTTTGGGTGGGCGTTGGTCACCAATACCACCTGCCTGCCTGAGTCATGAAGCGCATCAAGGAAAGGAATAGTATCGTCGCGAAGGGCGAGCAAATGCGCCAGTTCACGCTTAAGCGGCATAAACTCATTTTCTAAGTCCATTTCGAGGGATTCAGCCCAGTAATCTAAGCAATACCATTGAATTTGCCCGAATACTGACTCATATCGCGCAGTCATTTCACGTTGACTCTGCGCCTCTGATATTCCCCTTATTTCCGCCAATCGTTTAGGCAAATGATGTAGCCAGAACTGGTTGTCGTAATGAAGGTCTAACAGGGTACCGTCCATATCTAGCAGTACAGTTTCTATTTCATTCCAGGGCAGAAAGGGCAAGCGATTTTCCTTATAATGAAGTAAGCTAAGAAATTGTATACAAGTATGATAACAAAGTTGTAGCGATAGACATGCCAAAAATTGATCCGAACAAACCGTTACCACAAATTCATTCTCGTGAAATCGTTGCGCAAAGCAAACTCTTTAGGGTAGAGCGCTTAGACCTTGAGTTTTCAAACGGCGCCACCCGTGAGTTCGAGCGGATGGCGGGTGGAAACAGGGGCGCGGTAATGATAGTGCCCATGCTTGATGAAAACACCATGGTGTTAATTCGCGAATATGCTGCCGGCACTCATTCGTATCAACTAGGCTTCCCTAAAGGTTTAATAGACCCTGGTGAAACTGCCATTGAAGCGGCTAATCGCGAACTACAAGAAGAGGCTGGCTTCGCGGCCAATGATCTTGTTGAGCTTCATAAGGTCAGCATGGCGCCCACTTTCTTTAACGCCAATATGACCATTGTTTTGGCTCGCGACTTGTATCCTAAGCAACTTGAAGGCGACGAACCCGAGCCTCTTGAGGTGATTCACTGGCCTTTAGATGAAGCAGATGCTTTACTTGCACGAGAAGACTTTGTTGAAGCACGCTGCATAGCCGCGCTGTTTTTAGCTCAAAAGTGGTTTAAGGAACAATAAACAATGCCCGATGACGCCCATGCCGACCTACTAGAACTTGCGAAAGAAATTGCCATCGAAGCCGGTGAAGCCGTATTAGACGTATACGATAAAGGGGAATTTGACGCTTATCAAAAAGACGATGAGTCTCCCGTTACCAGCGCAGATTATTTGGCAAATGATATCATCAACAAACGCTTACAAGCCGCGACGCCTGATATCCCTATCCTCTCAGAAGAAAACAAACACGCAAGTTTAGAAGAGCGAAAGCATTGGCCCAGATACTGGCTAATCGATCCCATCGACGGCACTCAAGAGTTCATCGCTAGAAGTGGTGACTTTGCGGTTAACATTGCCCTAATTGAGAATAATGAACCTACCATAGGCGTTATCTTCTGGCCTCCTGGGCAATCGTTGTATTATGCGCAAAAGGGGAAAGGGGCATTCAAGTCTTCACCTGATGGCGATCATCCCATTAGCGTACGCAAGCTAGACGATCCTAAAAATAGCGTGGTGATGATTGCAATTAGCCGTCGCCAGTCAAGAGAAAAAGTGCTTAGCAGAATGTGCGCTAAGCGCGTTTATCACACTCTTCCCTTGGGAAGCTGTTCACTAAAAGCCTGCTTTATTGCCGAAGGAAAAGCTGACGTTTTTATGCGCATAGGTATTACCGGTGAATGGGACACGGGGGCATCGCAATGTATTGTCTCTGAAGCCGGCGGGAGTATCGCCGCTGCTAACTTCGAGCCACTTACCTACAATCAGCGTCATTCGCTAGAGAACCCAGATTTTGTGGTAATGGGCGATCAAAGGGTGCCATGGCGAGATGTAGTCCAGTATGATGACTTCGTAAACCCACATCAGCGCTAGCGCGTACTATTTAGTTAGCACAGCGTGTTAACCTACGTATAATAGCGTAGTAATGTTGCTGGGCCACATTACTCTGGTAGTGGTTAAATCAAGCCAGATGGAACCAAAAAGTAAAAGGAGTAACCTATGATGACTACACGTATTCGCACGTTATCTGCAGCATTGCTCACATGTGGGCTAGCATTTCCTGCCGCAGCCGACTGGTCACTAGACGGCGAAACAAGTGCACTACACTTCTTATCAACGAAGAATGCACAGGTCACCGAAGTACATAAGTTTGATAGCTTTGATGGTACGCTGTCTGATAGCGGCAAGCTCTCCGTAGCAGTAGACTTATCGTCAGTAAATACAGCCATTGATATTCGCAACAAGCGAATGCAAGAGATGCTGTTCAACGTGAGCGAATTTGCACAGGCAACGTTTGAAGCCAAGTTACCTGAGTCGATGACAAACCTGAAAGCGGGTCAAGTCGTTAACGGGAAAGTAGATGGCATTTTGATGTTACATGGAAAAGCCGTTCCTACATCATTTGCGGTTAAGGCGAGTAAAGTAGACGACGATACCCTAACTGTATCTACTACTGCTCCTACGCTTATTAAAGCAGAATCTTTCGGCCTTGCCGAAGGCGTAGCTGCGCTACAAAAAATTGCAGGGCTAAAGAGTATAACGACGACAGTCCCAGTGACGTTTTCTGTTACCTTTACGCAATAGAATACTGCTATTGCTAGGGTCTATCGATAAGAGTTAGGCAGTGGTAATAAATGAAAGCACAAAAAAACCGCACGAAAACGTGCGGCTTTTTTGGTTTAAAGAGCTTCTCTCTAAGACTGATGCAGTCTGTTAGGAAGTCTGTAACGCATAGGTAATGGCTTTTGACTTAACGCTTGCTCTGGCATACCTTGCCACACGTTCTCAGGAAGGGCAGGTACTTCAGCCTTATATTGAGAGACAGTGAAATATCCCATCGCTACACGTAAACGCTTAAGAGCTTTACACTCATTCACTTCCTGATCGATGACAAACACTCCCCACTTGCGCATCGCTATGCCTAGTTTATCACTGCTTGTTAAGCGGATAACCGGTGCTGCCAACACCATGCCAATTAATACAGGTAGCAGCCACATAAACAGCGACGGTGTGAAATAAAAGGTAGTTACGCCCCACGCTACCGCTAAGCAGCTCATAATTTGCGTGTGTTTGATTGCAACGGTCCAAGGTACTTTGCGACCTTCACGCTCTTGTGCTTCCCATTTAACTGAGTGACCGATAAACACGCTGATCACAAAATAGCTATGGTAGAACATCATCAGCGGCGCAATTAGTACAGCCATGGCTAATTCAATTGCCGCGCCTTTTAGTAAAGACCAAGCCCCACCAAACTCTTCACGACGTTTCATTAAAGCCAAGGTAATACCTAAAAGTTTAGGTAAGAATAGTAAGGCGGCGGTACCCCACATGGTTACCATCATCATGTCTTGGCGTGCTACCTGCCAACTGGGGAAAAGCTGATACTCAGATACGAAGAACTCTGGCACTGACGTGGCGCGAATTAATGCATCTGCGGTACCTAGTGCCAACATACAAAACAGTATTAGTGAAGAAATGTACGCAAACGCACCAAATAAGAAGTGCAGGCGATTCGCCATTTTAAGACCTTTCACCTTCAAAAGCCCTAAATGCTGTATGTTGCCCTGCACCCAGCGACGGTCGCGAATGGCGTAGTCTACAATGTTACTTGGCACTTCTTCATAGCTACCTGTTGTGTCGGTAAGTAAGTAAGCCTGCCAACCGGCACGGCGCAAAAGCGCAGCTTCAACAAAGTCGTGGCTTAGTATTTCGCCACCAAAAGGTGCACGACCTTCAAGGGTGGGTAGACCGCAATGCTGCATGAATGGTGCAATGCGAATAATGGCGTTATGCCCCCAGTAGTTTGCACTATCTGTTTGCCAAAATGATAAGCCTGTTGCCAACATTGGGCTGTAAAGGTGAGCAGCAAACTGCACGAAACGACCAAAGAAGGTGTTTTGACGCACTGGCATAGGAATAGTCTGCACTAAGGCCGTATCAGGGTTTTGCTCAATACGGCGGGCCAGGTCCTGCATACGCTCTGCGGTCATTACGCTATCGGCATCTAACACAATCATCGACTCGTAATTTGCGCCCCAGCGTTCGCAAAACTCTTTAAGGTTACCCACTTTTCTGTGCAGGTTTTGCTCGCGACGGCGGTAAAACACTTGGCTAGAGAATGCTCCCAAACGCTTTTTCAATCGAGTAAAAGCGCGTAGCTCAGCATCCGCTTTTTCCATGTCACGGGTATCGCTGAGCATATAGAAATCGAAATTCGAACTGTTTTCGCTTTCCATTAACTCGCGAATACAGGCTTCGAACCCCACCATAATACGGCGGGTATCTTCGTTATAAACCGGCATGACTACAGCGTGTTTTTGCTTTAACGGCGACGAAGCATCGGGCTTTACTTGGTTTCTGCGTAAACTCAGTGGATCTATATTGAAAAGCTGTAAAAAGAAACCAATGATACCTGTCCAAAACGCCATGCACAGCCAAGCGAATAGGGTCAAACCCAAGCCTAACTGCGCAATTTCTAAATTCGTAAGGCCGTTAGGTAAAAATATCTCGTATAAGCTCCAACCGGCCAATGCCGTGCTTGGAATTACTAGCATTGCCATGATAAACAAACGCATATGCTCTCCTTTTAAGATGAATTGTGAAGCACGTGCAGTGCTGTCACGTTTAACCTGAGGCACGGCTTTAGCCTCGTTCGATACTGATGTTTGAGTACGATTATTTTGGCTGGTAGACATAATTCCAAACCTCGCTCACACGCTCGCCGTCTTTTTCAATGTAAGCGCGCATATCTACCGTTTGCTTCTCTTTCGGCTTCACGAAGAAGGAAGCACGCCACTCTTGGCCGTCGGCTACAGGGTAAAGTCTCTGCTGAGAAATTGTGCCGTTAGTACCCTGTACCACCAGCTTCATCGACTCGTTATCAAAAGCAACGGCAGAAGGCGCGCTAAAATCTACATTGAACTGCCGTGTCGTATTTAAACTTTCGTTTTTAAACTCGTCACCGGGCAATACAGCCTTTCCCTGACGGGTGCGCACAACAGACGCTAATTCGCTTACAAAAGGGTTTTGCTCTACCGTCTTAAGGTCGTAAGAGAAGTACAGGGACTCACCGGATTTAAATGGCTTTTCAGGTGTCCAGAAAGCCACGATATTGTCATGAATTTCAGACTTAGTTGGTATTTCTACGACTTCCAAGCGACCTTTCTCAAAGCCGGCTTCCGGAGTAACCCATAGCCCTGGACGTATATGATAGTTGGCCTCAGCATCAAGGTAGTTACCCCACTCGCCGTCGCGTTGAAGCATGCCAAAGCCTTTTGGATTTGTATCGCTAAGTGACGTAACCTGAAGGCGTGCTGGGTTAGTCAGTGGACGCCAAATCTCTTCACCCGCATGAGTTACCATTAGCACACCGTCACTATCGTGCACTTCTGGACGATAATCGTCATGACGCTTTTCTGTGTTCTCGCCATATAAAAACATACTGGTAAATGGCGCAATACCTAGCTTATTCACGTCGTCGCGAGCAAATAACCAGCTCTCTACCTTTACACTGGTATCAATATCAGGCTGGATAACAAATTTATAAGCCCCCGCAACAGAAGGACTTTCTAGGCGAGCATAAATAGTAATTGGCTTGCCTTCACCAGGCTCGATAACCCAGAACTCTGTGAAATGAGGGAACTCTTCACCTTTCGCTAACGCGGTATCAATTGCCAAACCGCGTGCTGAAATACCATAAACTTGATTTTTACCTACCAAACGAAAATATGAAGCACCGAGGAATACAGCAAATTCATCTTTGTACTCTTCGTTTTTTATAGGGTAGTGAACACGAAAGCCTGCAAACCCTGACTTTTCATCCGTCATGTCCGCTAAACCTGCTGCAGAACCATCGTAGTTAAACATGTCGCTGTTAAACGCTAAACGTTCGGGCTTATTGCTTTCGCCAATAGTGTGAATGGTAACGGGGTATTCGTATAAAAAACCTGGATGAAAAAACTGAAGTTCGTAGTCGTTCTCACCGTGCCAAAGACTTTGCTCAGGCTTAAAGCGAATAGAACGATAAGTGGTGTAATCAATCTCTTTTAATTTGCTGTTTAGTCCGTGATCGTCTTGTTCATAGCTTTCTGTTGCTGATTTGCGAGCAGCATCAATAATAGATTGAAGAACGGGTGATGCTTTTTGAGGCTGATTGTTGTCATTGACCTCGACAGCGCCCGCTTGTTGAAATGCAAATAGGGCAATAACGCTGGTCATTGCTAAAAGAATGCGCGACAGCTTTCGATGCTGAAACGCATTAGTTTGTAAATCTTTTCCGAAAATTGAAACTGGCTTAGCCATTCGTCCTCTCCTTATGAAAACAATGGTTATCCAGATGGTCGTCAATCTCTTAGCTTTATCGCTTAGCTATACATAGCGAGCAACAGATTATCTGCTGCTTTAAAACGATGATGAGAAAAAGTATTCATTGAAACCATTCAAGAAAGGCGCTCTATTCCTTTCTTTATTCACTGGTATCGCAAAAAGTCGAATTCCGTGCCTGTTGGCAAAAGTGAATGCTGGATAACACAGAAGTACTTGAGCAAAAGCTGTTCCAATACTAAAAACACGGTCTTATTAATTAAATTTACATTTATTTACAACAACTTAAAAACATCGACATTGAAGGTGGAAGACAATTTCGTTGTTGTAAATTTGTCCGATGAGCTAGCCAAAAGGTTAACTGTTGTTTTTTAGAGACAGTTCTCCATGCCAATATGTTTAATTTTTAGCCTCAATCTAGGCTTTAGCTGCTTCGTCATTCGCATACCGCCTCTTCTTACTTTAAATTTCTCTATAATTATTAGATAGATAGCCACTTCCTCTTTGTATTTCAGCTGAGCTTTTTTCGAAGTTGGCAGACGCTTTGCACTTCATGGTTTTGATAAATACATCGGACACTATTTCTGAAAAGAAATAATTGAGATGACATGAAGAAGTTTTTAGCTTTGTGTTCATCACTTAAGTAACCCACTGAAAAGCGACGTATAGGGCCAGCACGTTTTTGAAGAGCAGCGCATCGTAAAAGCGCTGACCTCCGAGACGCTTTGCAAACTTATTGAGCGACTGCGCTGCAGACAGTGGGCTACTGAGCATACTAAGGAGTTATCACATGCGTAAATCAATCACACTTATTGCAGCTACACTTACTGCGGCAACACTTCCTCTTACAGCAATGGCCGACAAGCCAGACTGGCGTTACGTAGAAGGTGGTTACACCAAAATGGACTTTGACGACAACGAGTCTTTCGAACCAGACGGCCTAACCGTTAACGGTAAATACCTGTTAAACAGCAACTGGTACTTAAACGGCGAGTACAGCTTTTTTGAAGAAGGTAACTTCGACTTCGATATGCTAACCCTAGGTGCAGGTTACCGCTTACCTGTAAACGCCACAACAGATGCCTATTTTGGCGCTAACCTAGAGCGTGTTGATGGTGACATAGATGATGAGACAGGCTACAGCATTAATGCAGGTCTTCGCTCAATGATTACAGAGCAGGTAGAGCTTGCTGGTGAAGTGGGCTATTACGATGTAGATGATGGTGAAGCGACATTCAAAGTAGGCGCTAACTACTACATCACGCCACAGTGGGCTGTTGGTGCAAACTACAAAGTCATTGATGATTTAGACATTATGCAGGTAACTGCACGCTACGCTTTTTAAGCCTTCCTCTCCTCAGGTAGGTAGCCGGGTTGCTCGACCCGGCTTTTTTGTGTCTGCACTTCAAGAAGACGGCTATTCTTTCGCTTCGTTTTTTATTCAGCTGTGTCGCTGGGCTCAATATCTTCTTTTCTTTTTATATCCACACTTTCGTGGAGCTCTGAGTATACAAGTACTGCCTCGCCCGACTTTAACCTGTCTAGCACCTGCTGAACTTTTACTTCTAGCTCAACTTCCTCAGCGCCATAGTCGGTGCCTTCGCGTAATACAAAAGATTCAGCCAAGCTATAAAGCGTATCGGCTTCTAACGCGTCGATGGGGACTATCATTCACACTCCTGGGAAAAACGTTTTATAAAACTTAAACGACATCAATATCACCGCGGCATTAGCGACTAACATAACCACAAGTTGAGTTTACCGGTAATGCTTCGCTAACGAAGCGTTTTACGCGCTCGTGCAGCCAAACCTTCGGGTTTAATACAGAGCCTTGCATGAAGCCGACATGACCGCCTCGTTCGCTCAACTCTACGGTAACGTTACGCGCAAGCTCTTCTTCTTTTGGCACAATTAAGTGGTTCATAAAGGGGTCATCGATGCTATGCAATACTAACGTTGGACAGTGGATAGCGCTTAAAAAGTGATACGCGCTGCACTTTTCATAATAGTCTTGCGCATCTGCAAAACCGTGCAGGGGAGCCGTGATCTTTTCGTCAAATTGAGTAAAGCTAGTAATGCCTTCTACATCACTTTTTGTAAGCTGAATAAGCTTGCGATAATCAATGTATTCCATCTTCTTACGCAAAGTATCTTTCATGCTAGTAAGTAAATACTTTTGATACACACGAGAAAAACCCTGATTGATTGACTTAGCGCACTCAGATAGTTTAAGCGGAGAAGATATGGCAACTGCTGCCTTTAGCCACTTTTGTGCTGGGTTTTCACCTAACAGCTTCAACAGCATATTACCGCCAAGGGAAAAGCCAATAGCTACTTTGGGAGTACGGGGAAATTTATCGTGCAGCCACTCTAAGAAAAAACTGGGGTCTTCTGTTTCGCCACTGTGATAGGCCCGCGCTTTTAGATTGGGCACACCGCTACAGCCGCGATAATGCATCATTACCACCTGCCAACCATTCACAGATAGTTGGGCCATCATATCATTCGCATAGTGCGATTTAATGCTGCCTTCCAATCCGTGAAATATCACCACTATCCCTGATATTTCTTGAGGTTTAGGGCCCCACGCCACGTCAACAAAATCGTCATCCGGTAAAGTTAAACGCTCCATATTATAAGAAAGGGGTAAACGCTTTTGAATAAAACGCGGCCATATAGTTTGCACGTGACGGTTCTTTGCCCATCCTGGTACTTTAAAGCTACTTTTTATTATCTTTCCATGCGATAGCGCTGATTTGCTCATTGTATTTTCTTATTGTGTTTTTACGATAATTGATTAACCACAAGACTCACTAACTGGCGCGCCTCGTTGTTGTCGCGTAACTCGTATGCATTAATGAACGCAGCTATAGACGCGTTAAATATATTCGTTGACGAGGCCTGCTGACCCAAGTGCGTAACCGCCTGCTCATTAAAAGACGCAACGATGTCTTGCTGCTGTTGCCTTTCAAGCTCTAACTCTTGCGCTTTGAGTACATCGTAGGCTGTTTGCTCACCACCTTTCTCGGGGCTTGCTGCTTTGCGCTTCTCGCGATGCTGTTTTAACTTTTCGTCAGTGCTCGCTGATGCCGCTATAACCGATTTAAGCTGAGGCAAATTTATAATGACATTATTCTCTAAACACCAGCAAATCAGCAAGAGAACGTTTACATTCACCTTGTGGTTATCTTGAAGCAGAAGCGCGAGTGGTGCCATATCACCTTTCTTATAGCGAGATACGCTGTACTCCCAAAACACACTGTTTTTTATATTAGGCGCTGACACTGTCATACTCTTCTCTTTTTTGCTCTATCTGCTCTTGGGCATCTAGCCATGCCATTTCTTCCTCTTCAAGCTGTTGCTTAAGCTCAGTTTGTTTTTCGAGCAAGCCCATGAGTTCTGCTTTTTTGTCGTCGCTGTAAAGCGAGGTATCGGCGAGTGATGCTTCTACCTCTGCCAAGGCGGTACTGCATTTCTCCATGGCTTTTTCGTGTTTTTCGATGGCTTTTTTAAGTGGCGCTACGCTTTGCCTGAACTCGGCTTCGCGGCGCTTTTCTTCTTTACGATCTAACTTGCGTTCCGGCTTACTGTCCGCTCCTGCCTCTTGCTGCGCGCCGTTTTTAGCGTCGCTGTTAGCACTTTTAGCCTCGCTGTTGGCCTTGGCTTTTTCTGCAGCCTGCTGCTTTAAAATCCAGTCGCGATAATCATCCAAGTCACCTTTAAATGGCTCAACTTCACCGCTGTCTACCAAATAGAAATCTTCACACACCGAGGAAAGTAAGAAGCGGTCGTGAGATACCAGCACCATTGCCCCTTCAAAACCTTGCAGCGCAATATTTAGCGCATGGCGCATTTCTAGATCTAAGTGGTTGGTAGGCTCATCCAGCAGCAATAAGTTAGGTTTTTGGTAAACAATTAGTGCCAACACCAAGCGCGCCTTTTCACCACCTGACATAGGTGCCACAGGAGCCAATGCTTCATCGCCGTTAAATCCAAAACCGCCCAGGTAATCGCGAAGCTGCTGTTCAGTAGCTTTTTCATCAATACGCTGCAAATGTAAAAGGGGTGTGGCATTAGCGTCTAGTGTTTCTAACTGGTGCTGCGCAAAATAACCAATCTTAAGACCTTTAGCGGTATTGAAAATGCCCTGTTTGGGCGCATGAACGCCCGCTAACAGCTTAATTAATGTTGACTTACCTTGCCCGTTTCTACCTAGCAGACCTATTCTGCTGCCAGGTACTAAATTCAGTTTTACCTGTTGAAGCACTATATGGTCATCGTACCCCAGCTGTATTTTTTCCATTTGAACCAGAGGGTTTGGAAGCGCTGTTGGCGGTGCGAAAGAAAAACTAAATGGGCTAGCCATATGGGCTGGCATTAACGTTTCCATTTTCTCTAGCTGCTTAATACGGCTTTGCGCTTGCTTTGCTTTACTAGCCTTGGCTTTAAACCGCGTAATAAACGAGTTTAGATGGGCTACCTTTTGCTGTTGTTTTTCATACTCTATGTTTTGCAAGCGCATGCGCTCAGCACGCTGAGTTTCGTAAGATGAATAATTACCTGTGTAGGTAACAAGCTTTTGTTGCTCAACACTAATAATTTGCGCGACGGTATTGTCTATAAACGCTTTATCATGAGAAATAAGTAAAAGCGTGCCCGCATAGCGTTGCAACCATTTCTCTAGCCAAATTACGGCATCTAAATCTAAGTGGTTAGTGGGCTCATCAAGCAGCAGTAAGTCTGAAGGGCAAAGCAGTGCTTGTGCAAGGTTTAAGCGCATGCGCCAACCACCAGAAAAGTCACTCACCGGTGCGCTTAGCTGCACATTAGTGAATCCGAGGCCGGAAAGTATGGTCGCTGCACGTGATTCCACATCGTAAGCCCCAGCCTGCTCAAGTTGCCCATGAATTTGGCCTATTTTCACACCGTCGCCGCTTTTTTCAGCGGCGTCTAGCTTAGCCTGTAAATCACGTAAATGTTTGTCACCGTCTATCACGTAATCTATCGCTGTTCGATCAGTTGCTGGCGTTTCCTGAGCCACGCTTACAATTCGCCAATCACTTGGTACGCTGCAATCTCCTGCATCGACGCTTATTTCACTGCGCAACAGTGCGAACAGCGTGGACTTTCCGCAGCCATTGCTGCCAATAAGCGCCACTTTGTGGCCTGGGAAAACCTGTGCCGACGCCTCTTCCAGCAGCATTTTGCGGCCGCGAAGTAACGATACATTTGAAAGCTTAATCATGACTAACCTGTGATAGAACAATCTAGGGCGCGTATAGTATCAAAAACTTAAGGTAAAAGCTGATCAACACATGCTATTTCAAGGTATAATAATGGCGAAATTCCCCAAAGGTGTATGTATGTCAAAACGTGTAAAACGCCGCTTTGTAGCAGGCGCTACGTGCCCAAAATGCCAAGAGTTAGATACGATTTCGTTATATTTTGAAAATAACGTGGAAAAGCTGGAATGCGTCGCATGTGGGTACAACGAAGCGCAAACCGACGAAAAGGTCAGTGCCGCTACGCGCTCTAACGAAAACGTGATTGGTATCTTTAAACCGCACTAGCATTCCTACCCACATCTCAGTAAATCTTACCCTTAAGCCTGTGTAACACCTTCTCATACTGTACTCAGGCTTTTTAAAACCTTCTCTGGGTATCGCGCCACTAGCGGCTAACGCCCTTACCGAGGAAAAACGCTCTCCAAGGCATGTTTTTTGTATTCCTTTCCCTAAGGAGTGAAATATGAAACACGCTAAAAAACGATTTTGCTATGTAGTAGCAGGGCTATTGCTCATGCTCATCGCGTTCAGGTTGTACCTTCCTTATGCCGCAGCCACATACATTAACAATACACTAAGCCAATCGGACCAATACGATGGTCGAGTGGGCGATGTCGATTTAATGCTATGGCGTGGTGCTTACAGCTTAGAATATGTGTTGCTGTATAAAGCGAATGGACAAATAGATAAGCCACTGTTTAAGGCTGACTATGTGGAGTTTACACTATCATGGTCACAGCTTTTTAAAGGTGCCGCCGTTGGCAGGGTGGTGGTAGATGCTCCCGAAATTAACTTTGTAGACGGAAACACGGAAAAAAAGAGTCAGTCGGGTAAGAACGAAAACTGGCTGTCTATTGCCGACCAATTATTTCCTCTGCGTATAGACAAACTCACCATTAACGAAGGGAAAATTGCCTTTCACAATCCAGATACCTCTCCGGCTATCGATATTGCGCTGCACGATATTCATCTTGAAGTGAATAATTTGGTAAACAGCGACGACTTATCAGACACGCGCGTAGCTACAGCGACAGTGAAAGGGCAGACGGCAGAGCAAGGGACTATTTCATTAAACGCCAAGCTTAATCCTGCCACCAAAGCCCCTACTTTTGATCTAGACATTCAAGCTGACAATGTGGGTCTGGTGAATTTTAAAAATCTGCTTGATACCTATGCGCCTTTCGACCTAGAAGCCGGAACGCTTACGCTTGCTGCCGAGGTCGCGTCTAATGAAGGGCAGGTAAAAGGCTATATAAAGCCTATTTTGCATAACGTTGAAGTATTTTCTTGGAAAGGCGACATTGAACGTGACGGAGACGGTTTTATTGAGGGCAGTATCGAAGCGATTTCCGCGTTTGTCACTGAACTGTTTGAAAATCAGAGCCAAGACCAAATTGCCACACGTATACCTATTGAGGGCGACTTATCTAGCCCAGAAACACAGACTTGGGAGGCGTTTACTGCGATATTGAAAAACGCATTTATTAAAGCATTTCAAGGCGATGTGGAGGAAAGTGTAGAGCTCGACCGGTTGGAGTTAGACAGACTAGAAAACCCTGAAAGGTCTAATTAAAAACGCTGAATTTTACTTACGCTGCTAAGGGCTTGTATAACGCTAAGGGCCTTTTTAACCGCTAAGGGCCTTTTTAACCGCTAAGGGCCTTTTTAACCGCTAAGGGCTTTGCACGAGCCCTTAGCGGTTTAGATAGTGTTATATGGTACAGCTATCACCACAATCGTTGGCACCGTCGCGCATGCCTTCAATTTCTTGGCTTTCTTGCTTGTCTTTTTCAGCCTGCTTTTCGGCTACTGACTGCTCAATTGAGTCAAAATCGATGCTGTCAAACGCATCCATATCAAAATCACTCATAATTTTCTCTCTTAAATAGTAAAAAGGCTTCTCTAACTGAAGCCTTTGTATCGGGGCGCAAGTGTAATCCAATTAAATTGTCAGGATAAATGCAGTCTTAGCCTAACTCATAACAAGATAAACTAGTGTTTAAGTCGAAGCTTGTGCAGCTTGGTTTTATAAACCTTTGATTTTACTAATTTGTCGCCTGCCTATGAGGCGCCCCCTTCAAACCACAGGCGCCCCGATGCCCTTTACAAATGGCTACAATTAATAGTGCGGGGGCGGGGTTTCTTCTGATTGCTTAGCAATATTAGACGGCTCTATGCTTTTAACACGGTCTATTACGTGACTTACTTTAAACGCTAAATCATCGAGTTGCTTTTGTTGTGACGCCAGCGCTTCATTAAGTGCCTCGATAGTGTGTTCTTGAAAGGCTACTTTCATCTGTAACTCTTCAATATAGCTATTGGCGCTATCTATTTGCTGTTGTAACTGCTCAGCGCTTTTGTTTGTCATGTAAATTCTCTATCTCTCTCGTTGCCATTCTTCGGCAAGGCCACTGCTACTTATAGACAATATATTATCATTGGGAAGGAAGCCGACGCCATAAACAACTGCGGTTGGCGGTGAAATAGACTCTCTCGATGCGACTTGAATAGACTGAACTTGCTCGCCGTTTTTCAAATTCCAAAGATAAACCTTCCTAGCTGGCGAGCCTGTTAGTAAATACTGGCCATCCTTTGAAAACTCGACGTCGGTGAAGATTTTTTGCCTTGATGCAAACTTGAGTGAAGTTACGGGCTGCCCGGTTTGTACATTCCACACTTGCGATTTGCTTTGACTGTCGGCAGTAAAAGCAAACCGGCCTTCATCGTCTAACGCAACTTTGGTTACTCTGGTGGGGTGCGTGAAGGTGTGGATAATCTGCCCAGTGTCTGTACTCCACAAGTAGGCAATGTAGTCATTGCCACCAGTAAGCGCAAACTTGCCATTAGGTGAGATATCAATGGAATTAACTTTTTCTTGATGCCCAAAAAACTCGAGACGACGAGAGGTGCGCGGCTCAAAATACATTACCTTACCATTTGAGCGAGCGACGAGTATGCCATTACCATTATTGGTGACTACCACATCGCGAATAGAAGACTCATCAATTCGCCAAAATCCTTCTGGCTCACCAGTTTCTAAACTCCACAGAGCAAACGCTTCACGGTCGGCAGTGACCACATAGCGCTTATCTGCACTAATGTGCACTGACATCACTAGGTTGTTACCTTCCCCTTGATGACTCCAGTGATAGAGGGGCTCGCTCTGCCCAATTCGCCATACATTGACCCCATTATTCACGCCAGATACCACCGCTAAGGTGCCGTCGGTGGATATATCTGCCGCGTATGCGCCCTCTTCTACATGACGCCACTGCTGTATTGGCGTAGTATCAGGGACAGAACATCCCATGGAATTGCCAATAAGTAAGGTGAGTAACACTATTCTATGGAACATTTGAGGCCTAAACATAATCAAATGGGTTTCGCTTTGTAAACGCTAGGTTTAACATAGCATGGATCACGCATCTTTAACTATCGTGCAAACTGCCCTAGATGCAGCAGTATAGACATAGACGCATGATGATAATAATTAATGGAGACGTTTTTATGCAGAAGTCGCTCGTTGCCTTATCTACTATCGCTGCGCTAGGCCTTTTCGCTTGCCAGCCAAACACATCTGATGAGGCCGCTTCTACAAGCGCTGATAGTGCAAAAACAACTGCTGTTGCAGCAGAAGAAATGACAGATACACAAAAGCAAGCTTACGCCATGGGCGCAAGCATGGGTTTGTTTGTTAGCAACCGTGCCGAACAACAAGAGCAGCTGGGTTTAACCCTAGACCAAGATGCGCTACAACAGGGCTTTAAAGACGGCCTAAACGACACCCTTAAGTTTACGCCAGAGCAAATTCAGCAAATCGCTCAACAGGGCGAAGAAGTATTGCGTGCTAAACAACAAGAAATGGCTGAACAAGCTGCTGAGAAAAACATTGAAGCAGGTCTTGCTTACTTAGAAGAAAATGGTAAGAAAGAAGGCGTGACCACAACAGAGTCTGGTCTTCAATACGAAGTACTTGAAGAAGGCGAAGGCGCAAGCCCAGAAGCAACCGACATGGTAAAAGTTCACTACCGTGGTACCTTGCTTGATGGTACAGAGTTCGACTCTTCTTATAAGCGTGGCGAGCCAGCTGAATTTCCACTTAATCGCGTAATCGCGGGTTGGACTGAAGGCGTACAGCTAATGAAAGAAGGCGCGAAATACCGCTTCCACATTCCATCAGAGCTTGCTTATGGCGCACGTTCAACAGGCGCTATTACGCCTAACTCAACGCTAATTTTTGATGTTGAGCTTCTAGAAGTGGTTAAACCTGAAGCCGAAGCGCCAGCTGAATAAGCTAGAGTTTCAGAAAGGAGAAAGCCGACGCTGTGCGTCGGCTTTTTTGTTTTAGTGAGTCAGCGTGATCCTTGCTTACCTTTTCCCTACGAGCTAGTGGATTTTCACCACGCGCGTACCCAAATAGTAATGTGGGTTATTCAATATGCTTGGTGCCTCGAATTACACTTTTAAGCTTAGCTCAAAGTTGAAATATTTCACGGCCCTAACGAAGGTTTTTAGGAACATTTAAACCTTAGAAATGCGGGCTTAAAACTAAAGGTTTTAACGGTTAGGTGCGCGTCGTCTTTCCGTATGGACTTTAAACGTCGCAAAGTGATTGAGCAGTGAGTGCCCTACTTTATACATGGCACACGCTAAGATAAGGTATATCACGGTTCGTACACTATTTAAGCGAACAACTATATCAAGTAAGGCATACAACAATAACAGCGCGCCGCTTAAAAACAGCATAAAACCTATGATAGTGCCGCTGGTTTGAAGCGGATCGCTTCCCGACCTTCGACGGTTCATCACAGGCATTCTGTTACGCATTCATTTCCCCTAATGGTTTGGTCATTATTTATACTACGACACTAAACAAAAGGTTTATGTTCAATAAATATTCAATCTGCCTGTTTTGTCACTTTTTACCTTATCGAAAGATTGCGTTTTGCCTTATTACCCACATAAAGTAGGGGTAACTAGCTGGATTATTTATAGGACATTGTGAAAACACCGCTTATCACTCGAAAAGGCTATTTAAAGCTTAAACAAGAACTGGATTTCTTGTGGCGTGAAGAACGGCCAGAAATCACTCGCAAGGTAACTTGGGCAGCCAGCCTGGGCGATAGAAGCGAGAATGCTGACTACCAGTACAATAAAAAGAAGCTTCGCGAAATTGATCGTCGGGTTCGTTACTTACGCAAATGCTTAGAGAACCTAAAAGTTGTTGATTATGATCCACAGCAAGAAGGAAAAGTGTTCTTTGGTGCTTGGGTTGAAATTGAAAACGAATCGGGCGCAGTTATGGAGCTTCGCTTAGTTGGCTATGATGAAATATTTGGCCGAAAAGACTACATCTCTATTGATTCACCCATGGCCCGTGCTCTACTTGGCAAAGAAGAGGACGATGAGTTTATTGTTAAAACTGATGCGGGTACTAAAGAGTGGTGGATAAACCGTATTTGGTACGACGTAACAGATAAACTTTGAAAAAAAGAGATGGTCTACTTAACTACTCAGTTGTAACACAATGATCAGACGACTTTCCCTACACCGCGGTGATATACTCACCGCTCTTATTTTCACTACGAACGCTGTGTATGTAAGCCTGTCACACACCGTTTATTCGCCATTGCCTAACGCGAACTTTTAGTATCTTAGAGCGACTTATGATTACCAATAAAATTGCAGAAGAGCTTAGCGTTCAACCCTCGCAAGTAACTGCCGCAGTAAAACTTCTCGATGAAGGGGCCACCGTTCCTTTCATTGCCCGATACCGCAAAGAAGTAACCCAAGGTCTTGATGATACGCAACTGCGTAATCTAGAGCAGCGCTTGACCTACTTACGTGAGCTAGAAGAGCGCCGCGACGTTATTCTTAAATCTATTGAAGAGCAGGGCAAACTAACTGACGAACTTAAAAGCAGCATTGCAAGTGCTGACAGCAAAACAACCCTTGAAGACTTGTACTTACCGTATAAGCCTCGCAGGCGTACTAAAGGACAAATTGCAATCGAGGCAGGTTTAGCGCCGCTAGCCGATGCATTATTTGGCAACCCTGATACAGACGCTGAAAGCAAAGCGCAAGAGTTTGTAAATGCAGACAACGGCGTTGCTGATACTAAGGCCGCGCTTGAAGGTGCTCGCTATATCCTTATGGAAAGGTTTGCTGAAGATGCCGCTTTGCTAGCGAAAGTGCGCCATTACCTTACTGAAAATGCTCACGTAAAAAGTACGGTTGTACCAGGTAAAGAGCAAGAAGCAGCTAAGTATAAAGACTATTTTGAACACAGCGAAAAATACAAAAAAGTCCCGTCGCACCGCGCATTGGCCATGTTTAGAGGTCGCAATGAAGGCATGCTTCATATTCAGCTAGATGCCGACCCACAATCAGAAGAAAAGGGACCATCTCATTGCGAGCACATTATCGCAAGCCACTACGATATCATGCACCGCGGTCGTGGCGCTGATGATTTCTTAGCTCAGGTAGTCCAGTGGACGTGGAAAATCAAAATTGGTTTACACATGGAAACTGAGCTGTTCAGCGCCCTTCGAGAGCGTGCTGAAGAAGAAGCCATTGAAGTATTTGCTAAAAACTTAAACGACTTGTTGATGGCTGCACCAGCAGGTGCCAAAACCACTATGGGTCTAGATCCAGGTTTAAGAACTGGCGTTAAGGTAGCGGTAGTAGACAGTACAGGTAAGGTGGTAGCGACGAATACCATATTCCCACACGCACCGCAAAACCAGTGGGATAAGTCTATTCGCACGCTAACAACCTTGTGCAAACAATACAAAGTAGACTTAATCAGCATTGGTAACGGTACAGGTTCTCGTGAAACCGACAAACTTGTTGGTGAAATGCTTAAGAACAACAGCGAACTTACAGCACAGAAAATTATGGTAAGTGAAGCTGGCGCTTCTGTGTATTCAGCGTCTGAGCTTGCCTCGAAAGAACTGCCTGAACTGGATGTTTCAATTCGTGGTGCCGTGTCTATCGCACGCCGCCTGCAAGACCCACTCGCAGAGCTCGTTAAAATTGAGCCTAAAGCTATTGGTGTAGGTCAGTATCAGCACGACGTAAGTCAAAGCCAGTTAGGTAAGTCCCTAGACCGCGTTATTGAGGATTGTGTAAATGCGGTAGGCGTAGACCTAAATACAGCATCGCCAGCCTTGCTAAGCTATGTATCAGGCTTAAACAAAACCTTAGCGCACAACATTGTGAATTTCAGAGACTCCAATGGTGCTTTCCCAGACCGTAAAGCGCTGTTAAAAGTTGAGCGTTTGGGACCTAAAGCCTTTGAGCAAGCGGCAGGTTTCCTTCGCATTGTAAACGGTACCAACCCCCTTGATGCTTCTGCGGTTCACCCCGAAGCATACCCTGTAGTCGATAAAATTGTAGATACCACTGCGGTTGCGGTTAATGACATTATCGGCAATACCGAGCTTCTAAAAAGCCTGTCGCCAGATACCTTTACCAGCGACGCATTTGGTTTGCCAACAGTTAAAGACATTCTAAAAGAGCTGGATAAACCAGGCCGTGACCCTCGTCCTGAATTTAAAACAGCGGCTTTTAAAGAAGGCGTTGAAACTATTAACGACCTGAAGCCAGGTATGATCCTAGAAGGCGTAGTGAGCAATGTAGCTAACTTTGGCGCATTTGTTGACGTGGGCGTGCATCAGGATGGACTGGTACATATCTCTGCATTGACCAACAAGTTTATCTCAGACCCTCGCGAGGTTGTTAAAGCAGGCGATATCGTTAAAGTAAAAGTGCTTGAAGTCGACGTACCGCGCAAGCGTATTTCCTTTACCATGCGCTTAGACGATACACCAAGTCAAAGTAATAATACCGGTGGCAAAACTAGCTCAGGTAAAGGTGCAGGCAGAGCACAAAACAAAGGAACTGGACGTGCAACCCCTAAAGCTAGCCCTCGTTCAAATCAGGGTGGCGGCAATCGCAACAGCCAACCTCAAAATAGCGCTATGGGCAACGCCTTTGCCGATGCATTTGCAAAAGCGAAAAAGTAGATAGTAGCGATTCACAACAATTTAATGTTGCTTATAAAGGGCCTGTCACTGACAGGCCCTTTTTTATCACGCTTTCATTTAGCCTGTCGTTTTTTTCTACATTATTTTGTGGCACATTAGTTTGTGGCGCATAGAAATCCTATATGCCTAAATACTCTTTAGCCAAGAGCGCCAAAATAGAAAATACCGAAACAATGAAGAAGGGTGTGGGTCACCCCGAAACCGAATTTCGTATATTGGTAGCGTTTAGCAAGGCCGTTGACATGCTTTAAGTGCCTTAACGTTTAACGAAGGTAATGTAGCTCATTTGACCTCAGCCTTTTTCCAGGCAGTACTTTCGGACGATCATAATGAGTTAACGGCTACCGACCTTTGATGTACGCACGTTTCATTTAGCTGTACAGCAAAGATCAACTGCCCTCATCAGAGGATGATGTTATGAACTTACCTGTTTCAAAAAGTATGCTGAATGTCAGCGCAGACTATCCCGACCTTCGGGATCGCTACTACCAACCCAACCTTACCCCGCTTAAACCTTTTATCGACCCGCCGGGTAACTTGGGTATATTAGACCAAGGCAAAGACGGCGCTTGTACAGGTTTTGCGTTGGCCGCCACCATAAATTTTATCTATCGCAAGCAAGGCCGAAAACATACCGTGAGCCCATGGATGCTTTATGCCATGGCAAAGCGTCACGATGAATGGTTGGGTGAAGCTTATGATGGCTCTAGCTGCCGCGGCGCTATTAAAGGCTGGTATAACAGCGGAGTTTGCAGCGACTCACTGACGCAAAATATCAATCACAGCAACGAATTTGAAATGACCCTCGCCATAGCTGATAACGCCAGTAATCATAGGCTCGGCGCATACTACCGCCTTGAACGGGAAATTAGCGATTTTCATGCAGCACTTAATGAAGTGGGTGTAATCTTTGTTTCTGCGAGAATTCATGAAGGCTGGAAAGACGCCGCGGGCGACGCAATAAACTTAAGACCAGAACCCATGGGAGGCCATGCGTTCGCCATTGTTGGCTACAATGATGAAGGCTTTTGGATCCAAAACTCGTGGGGTACGGATTGGAAAAAATCAGGGCTAGCGCTTTGGCGATACGATGACTGGGCGTTGAATGTTATGGATGCCTGGGTGGTACAACTCGCTCTTCCTATTTCAGGTACGGGTACCTACCATCAGGCTACGCGCTCTGTTGCACAAGGACTGTTTTCTCGCTCCACACCACGGGTAAGCATTCAAGATCACTTCGTTCATTTTGATGACGGGCACTTTGATACTAAAAGTAAATATTGGAGCAATAAAAACCACGTCGACGCCATTATTGAAAAGCTTTCTGACAGCAATCATCAACATGTAATGCTATACGCGCACGGCGGCTTAAATAGCATTAAAGCCTCGGCTAAACGCATTGCTGCCATGAAAGACACCTTTCTTAAAAATGATGTGTATCCCATTCACTTCATGTATGACACAGGCATGCTTGAAGAACTAAAAGACATTTTAGGCTTCAAGAATGAAGAAATTAGCACCAAAGTTGGGGCATTTACCGACTATACCGACCGCATTTTAGAATGGGCAACACGCAAAGTAGGCGGCGCGCTATGGCGTGAAATGAAATCAGACGCTTGCACGCCTTTTACTCGTACCACGTCCGACGGCACCTACTTTTTAACGAAGTTAGCCGGCTATCTTAAAAACAACCCAAGGATACAGCTTCACGTTGTGGGTCATTCGGCAGGCTCTATTTTTCATGCACACAGTCTATCAAGGTTATTCAAAGTTGATGAAAATATAAAAGTAAAAAGCCTGCATTTAATGGCCCCCGCCATTAGCTACTCTCTATTCAACGAAAAGCTTTCGGAGTTTATTAAGGGAGAACATATCCAGTCGACCACGATTTACAACTTATCCGAAGCGTTGGAAAAAGATGATCACGTGGCGCGTATTTACCAAAAATCATTACTTTATTTAGTATCAAATGCATTTGAGCCTAAACCGGAGATGCCATTATTAGGTATGGCCGTGTTTAATCAGCCGCTGTCTAACGTAACGTTTAAATACAGCGAAGGAAAAGAAGGTGATGCGACGGCAGCCACATCCCACGGTGGATTTGATAGCGACGTAGATACCATGAACTCGGTGCTATCAGATATCACTGGTGGTGCACCTAAATATCCGTTTACGAAGGCAATATTGGATTATTAAGGCTTGCTGATTTGCAGTGACCTTTGCATCAATAAAAAGGCCGTACTCCGAAATTTCCTTGAGCTAGTTCGTGAGTTATCCTCCGTCAATAAAGTGCTGGCGTAACGTGAAGCAGCCAGCGCTAACTTAAGGTATCATGCTTGCAGCGATAAGCCTTCTCTTGACGGAGTATAGGCTTGCAAATAGGCGTTTTGAATACGGCCTATTCTTGTTTGCATGGCGTCAGCCGCATTTGCTTCTAAGCCTTTCGAAGATATAGCGTTTGCGGGGTTAGGCGCTACATCCAACACTTCATCTACCGCCTCTCCTATTCTTGGGCCTGTGTTAATTTCGGACTCAGTGATAGCTTCAATACCTGAAACTGTATCGTCGCCAGCTGTTGAAACCTGCTCTCCCGGAGCTCCCTCTACTGATAGGTTATCAGCTTGTGCTTTGGCAATCTCACTTCGCGCCTCAGTCGCTTTTTGAGAGGCCTCTGCGGCTACTTTTAAGTCTTGCGAAGAAGGCTCAGCTGGCGCGAGCGCTGCGGCGCGCACCTGCTCCATTTTTTGCAGGGTTTCTTCTGGTGTTTTTTCTTCCGAAACATCGATAGACACCTCGCCATCGGTAACATAGCGCTTGTTATCAGGGCCCGTTGTGTATTCATAGCGCGGTGCACCAGCGTACTGCCCACCTGTTGCCGCATGCGCCTGTTCGTGAACTCTTACTTCCTGGTCTCGGGCTTTTAGTTGTTCAATTTCCGTGGCTTCTTGCTTCTCTTGTTGTTCTTGCTGCCTGTCTTTCGCGTCTTGCTTGCCTGCACTCTCGTCCTGCGCATTGTCTTTTTCTTGCCCAAAAACGTTTTGGAAAGCGGCTTGAAGCTCGGTTTGTATTTGAGGGCGTTCGTAGGTGACAGGAGCTGGCGGCTGACCCGGGCTTTTAGCCTTATCAGTTTCAGAACCTAAACCTTTTTGAGAAGCGCCTTGCTGGGAGTCTGACGCTTGGGGAATAGTTTCCCGCTGCACGTTGTCTCTACGGGCAGATTCTGTATTAATGTTCGCCGTGGGATAGGCAATGGCGTTAAGTATCGGTGTAACGAAATTCATCGCAACAGCTCCACTTAAGCCAGTACGTCGATAATAGTACCGAGCATCTCGTCGGCCACGCCCAATACTTTTGCAGAAGCCTGAGCATTACGTTCGTTTACATTAAGCGCAATTAAATCGTCGGTTAAACGGGTAGTGCTAGAAGCTGTGTTAGAAGAAGTGTTGTTTGTTTCGCTGGTAGCCACAGTAGGTTGAGCGGGAGCAATAGCATCTTCAGCCGTCCGCTGAGCAATATTAGCCGCTGCCTGCGATACGCCATCGCTTGCACTTTGTAATCCATATTGAGCCGCTGCAAATGCAGAGCCTACACCTAAACCATCAACACTTGTCATACACTACCTCTAACCTCTCATGTGTAATTATTGACCAACTTTACACAAATGGAAAGGCGTGTATCAGGCACTGCCATTAACTTATTGTTAGCTGGCGACTTTTATTTGGCTGTAACGAAAGAAAAAGCTTCAAACCACCAATTTAGATAGGCTTGAAGCCTGTTGAGGCGTTAGTTCAAGACGCTTTCTGTTGGTAAATACCTGCTGCAAAACGAAATAGAATATCGGCGGTTTGCTGAGGATGAGAAATGAACGGGGCGTGAGAAGCGTGTGGCAGCACTACCGTATCCGCCTGCGGATGCAGTTCGCAAATTCGGTCTATACCGCTTGTAGGCACCAAACTGTCTAATCTGCCATACAATCGTAATGTAGGCGTAGTTATTCGCCCTACATCTTGTCGCATGTCTTCAGTAGAGAGTATTCGTAGCCCTTTTTTAAGCGCTTCCTCTGCAGGTTCTGGAAACTGCGTAACCTGCTCTCTAATTGACTTAATATCTTGCTTTGCAGTTTCACTACCCATAGCCTGAATTGCCAAAAAGCGCTCAAGTGTCTTTTGGTAATTCTTCTCCAGCTGTGTTTCAAACATAGTAAGTAAATCAGCCGCAATACCTGGCCAGCACGGCCCAGCTATAAAACGAGGTGTTGAGGCAATAGTAACCAGTCCATTAAGCTTTTCTGGTGCTAATAAAGCGAGCTTTTGGGCTACCAATCCGCCTAGTGACCATCCAACCAACACGCACTGGTCTGGCAGTTTGTCTACAATAGCCTGGGCAAGGGACTCAACATTGTAAGGTGAAGGCACGATCTCCGCGTTTTCTCCAAACCCAGGAAGATCGATGGTGGTAACGCGAAAATTATCACTAAGGTAAGGAATAAAGGATGTGAACGCGCCGCTGTTCATACCCCACCCGTGAAGAAATACTACATCTACGCCTGTACCCTGAGTACGGGTGACAAGCTCGCCATTTGTATGCAAAATTTCCATTTACACCTCCTTAGGCAGAAACGTGTTTTTGAGAAAACACGAAATGATGAAAATAGGTCGACGTTCGACAATTCAAGGAAGTTGATGGAATCAACACTATGAACCTTTCATGCTTGCTATGTTATCAGGCAAGTCCTACGCCAGTATGTCACTGGTGTGAAGATGACATGTTTTTTTTCGAAGCCTCATTACATGGGAGTAACCTACTTCAATACGGCCCTGTGGCAGGCCACGTTAAGCATAGCCACTACGACGCACTATCCGTGCTTGGTCTACACACATGGCCCATGTCATCGCTGGTTCACCAGTTAAAGTTTACGCATTCGCTGACGGCAGGAAAAGTATTAAGTAACTGGTTTGTCCATAAAAAGCGACAGTGCACTCTATCAGTGCCAGATGTACTGCTTCCGGTTCCAATTAGTGCATGGCGACTTGCAACGCGGCACTATAATCAAGCAACGCTTTTGTGTGAAAGCTTATGCCGCGAATTAGGTATACCCATTAACCAAACGTGGGCTAGCCGCAAAGGCTTTAGTGTGCAGCACCACTTATCCAAGCTAGCCAGAGCAGAGAACGCAAACCGTGTATTTACTTTATCCAAGCAGTGTATCGATGACGAAATAGCAACGGCGCATGGTAATAAAGATGGCAGCGATTTCACCGTGGCGATAGTGGATGACGTGCTTACCACAGGCGTGACCGTAAACACACTAAGTAAAAGACTTAAGCAGCGCTACCCAAAGATAAAGATTCAAGTGTGGGCAGCGGTATTCACGCCGCCACCTAAAAGCAGCTTATTGCTAAAGGCGTAAGGCTTAAAAAAGGAATATAGAAAAATGCGCTGTTAGGCGCGGCATGCACCGCGCCTCATAAACTGATTTAACGGATAAAATGTGACTGGTAAATTGCATTAGCTAGCATTTTGTTCGTGCCGTACCAGTAGCCTCTAAATTGCGTATTGTCGGTAAAACCAATGACCACACCACGCCCCATCTTCTGAGTCGTCACCGCAGTTGATTCAGCCATTAACGCAACCATTCTTTTATCACTAAACCCTGCCACAAGGGGCTCGTCAGTGTAGCGTGCTGGTGTGACAAACGGCGAGCTGCTTGCTTCCACGATCATATTGTTCGTTTTAAACATAGGTAGCGTGTCATCGCTGTAGCCATAAAAAAGTGGATGCGTATTATCAATATCTGCTTCAAATACAGCGCCCGCCACCAACTTTCTGGCATAGAGCGATGAGCCGTCTTCGTAGCTTAAATCGCTTTCATCGAAAGCGTTATCAATGGTTTCTCTGCTGACAATATCCGCATCTAGCCACTTGTGTTTGGCGAAGTAACGCAGTGCAGATTTTTGGCCTACAATCACGCCACCGGCTTTCACCCAGTCTTCAATTCTCGCTCTGTCGTCCTCTGTAAAGCGATAGCGACCGCTTGGAAATAGAATGTGAGTGTATGAGGTGCTAGGGTCATCAAGCGCACCTAATAGGTGTTGTTGCTCTACAATACTTGCAGACAAGCCGACTTTTGTATCGAAGTAGTGCCACATTTCCCCCACTTCGTATTCACTCGTCCCTTCACCCCCTACAATTAATACCTGCGGTAAGCCAACTGGCGCCATACTCCGGCTACCTAAATCATTACCTGTCGGCGTTAACCCACTACGCAAGCTAAACACAGGTACCTGAAGTTGTTGCTGCGCTTCGCTCAAAATGGCTACTAAGTTTTCAGGCTGCCCCAAACCTTTAGGCACCACGATACTACCGGGCTTAAGGTCGACACTTTCGCCATCGTATTTAATAGCGGAAAACGCTTTTTCACTGCTTCGCACTTTCACACCGGCTTCCAGTAAAGCTTGAAGCATGGCGGGCGCGTAATAATGCTGCCATGAAAACGCGTAGGCATAAGCGTTTTCATGGATATTATTAAGTGTTGCTTGTGCTAGAGCAGAGTTGTCACTTAGCGCAAGGCTTCGCACATCGCCTTTGTCTAAGGGCGTGTAGTCCAAGTTAAACGCCAACGCTAAATTCCACGTTGAAACATCATAAAAGGTGTTATTTTCAAATGATGTTTGCGTAGAAAAAATTGACTTTACTAGGCGGTATTGAGGTTGATTAGTAGGGATAAATATTGCCTTCCCAGCCTTGTAGCTAATCTTGTTCACGTCGAAGTTCTTTGTAAGCACTTCATATTCAATGTGATGCTGCTCAAGTAATGCGATAAACGCATTAAAACGAGCGGTATCATTCGATGCACTTACCACAAATCCAGCCTGGGCATCTTGCTTAGCCAAAGACTGCGTACTCTTCACAAAGCCCGATTGGTAATCAAGGATTGCAGCCTTATTTTCCAATGCGCCCCTAAAGGTACTAAGAGACGTGGTAATTTGGTTCGCTATGGTGTCTTTAAAAGCAAGCTTGCCGTTTATAGAGTCTTGGAGGTGCCCCCGTGAACTGGCCTGTTCAAACAGAATACCCACGCTACCGTGTAAATCCGGGTAGGTAGACCCTTTACCAGCGTAGAAATCGTCGAATGCTTCTTCGGTGAAATACAGCTCGCCTTGTTCATCAAATGCAGCCGCGTGATAATTCGCAAGCGCTTCGGTTAAGGTGACGTTCTCGTCTGGCGTTAAAGGGTTTTTGCGCGAGCGCACACCAGGCTGGAAAAAATAGGTGCTGTCTGTCCCCATCTCATGAAAATCGGTGAGGATATGTGGGCGCCATTTGTGAAACTGTTTAATACGCGCCTGCGACTCAGGATGCGCCAGCAATAGCCAGTCGCGATTTAAATCGAACCAGTAGTGATTTGTTCTGCCTGACGGCCACCCCTCGTCATGTTCACGGTGGCGGCTGTCAGAAACTAACTGCTTGCCTTTGTGCATATTTGCCCACTGAGCAAAACGAGAGAGACCATCGGGGTTGAAAGATGGATCAAACAGCACAATATTGTTGTTCAACAAGGCATCAATTTCTTCACCTTGAGCGGCGGCTAAGTAATAAGCCAGCGCTAGCGAAGCATTGGTACCAGAAGGCTCGTTACCGTGAATACTGTAGCCCATGTAAAAAATCAGAGGAGCGTCGTTACCTACTTTTTTGCCACTTTTCATGGCATCAATGTGCTGCTGCCTCATGGCTTCAATGTTGTTTCTGTTTGACGGCGCAGTGATAGTCATGAGTAAAAGCGAGCGATTTTCGTGGGTACGGCCAGTTTCCTCGATGGTAATGCGGTCAGATTTCTCGGCAAGCAGCTGCATATAATTTACGACTTGGTCGTGACGTACGTGCCACTCACCAATGTTGGCACCAAGTACAGATTCAGGCGTAGGAATAGCTGGGTTGTAGGATACTGTATCAGGTAAGTATGCTGTAACTGGCTGCCCGCCTGTATCAGGGGTAATAGTAACCACTGATGATAAGGCTGGCTGTGCCAATACTTGCTGGCTGGTCGTAGCCCCAAGGCCGATAGTGCCAAGCGCCAACAAAAAAGCGAGTGATAAAGGGTTCTTTTTGGCGGAGTTTTTTAGCTTCGCTAACATAGCGCTTCCCGTCTTGTTGTTATGGTTGAGAGTAATAGCGGTGTACGTCACTCTCAACAAATTCGATTCACTGGAATTATTTATTTAATTAATACCTGACTGTTTTACTCAGGTAAATTTGATACAATAATCTAAATTTTCAAAATATGTAGGACTTGCTGATGATAACTATATCAGAAGAAGCCCAGGCTCACTTCGTAAAACTGCTGAGTAAACAAGAGTCTGGCACGAATATTCGTGTATTCGTCGTAAACCCAGGCACCTCGTCAGCTGAGTGTGGCGTGTCCTATTGTCCGCCGGACGCTGTCGAGGAAACAGACACTCGCCTTACGTTTAACGGCTTCGATGCCGTGGTAGACGAAGAAAGTGCACCTTACCTCGATGAGGCGGAAATTGACTACGTTACCGATCAAATGGGCTCACAATTAACACTTAAAGCGCCTAATGCTAAAGCGCGTAAAGTGGCCGACGATGCCCCTTTAGTCGAGCGAATCAACTACATGATCGAATCAGAAATCAACCCGCAGCTAGCCAGCCACGGGGGTAATGTTGTACTTACCGAGTTAACTGATGATGGCTACGCTATTCTTCAATTCGGCGGTGGTTGTAATGGCTGCTCGATGGTAGACGTGACGCTTAAAGAAGGTATCGAGAAGCAAATGATTGAACAGTTTGCTGGCGAGCTTAAAGGCGTGCGCGATGCCACTGAACACCAAGCCGGTGAGCACTCTTACTACTAAGCGCAATATTGCGCTTATTTAGGTGCACAGTACAATGCTGCCCTTATGCTGACGCAAGATCCACTCAAGAGCTGGCAACGATTCAAAATAGGCTTATCTATTTTCGTTGTCGGCGTCTTGATGTTGTTTACCCTTAGCGAACTTCATGTTGCGCTGCGTTACCTAAGCCTTCTGGTGCTATTTCTTGGTTTTGCTATTGCCATGTTGGGCTACTGGGGCATTTTCATTCAACGTTTCTCGTTTATGAAAAATAAGAAACCGCCACCTAAGTTTTAGCAAACCAATTTTCCCTAATTTTTATCAGTAGTTTAACTCCTTCGTGATAGTAAACACTCCTTTTCTTCTAGCTACAACAAATCATATAACGCCGTTATATCGCATTATCTTGTGTTTACTATTTCATTAGCTTTGCTACTAGTCCTGAATACATTTTATCGGTAGATTGAAAGTTCTACTCAGTACTTAAAAAAGGTGAACTGTGGAAAATACTATTAAAAAGCTAGGCTTGCTCGGCGGCATGAGCTGGGAATCAACGGTAAGTTATTACCAAGCAATAAACCGTGACGTTAATACGCGACTTGGCGGCCTTCACAGTGCACCGCTAATAATAAGCAGCGTCGATTTCGCTCACATTGAACAGCTTCAACATAAGGGTGAATGGGATAAAACCGCCGATATACTTATCCGCGAGGCAAAGCATTTAGAAGTTGCTGGTGCAAAAGCCGTATTAATTTGTACCAATACCATGCACAAAGTCGCGGCTGACATAGAGCAAAATATTAGTATCCCTCTTATTCACATTGCCGATGCCACGGGTCGTGTGCTGCAGAAAAATTCAGTTAAGAAAGTTGGGCTACTAGGTACACGATTTACCATGGAGCAAACCTTTTATACATCCCGTCTTGAAGAGGCTTTTGGTATTGAAGTTGTTATTCCAAATGCGCAACAACGAGATACAGTCCATAACATTATTTATGAACAATTATGCAAGGGCGTGATTTGTGTTGATTCTCGTGAAGCGTATATTGAAGTAATAAACGCGCTTGCGGCCGAGGGTGCTGAAGGCATTATTTTAGGCTGCACCGAAATTGCGTTATTAGTGCAACAACAACATACCAAGGTTAGGTTATACGACACTACAGCTATCCATGCTAAAGCCGCGGTAGACTTCGCTTTGGGCCAATAAATACATTAAAGCAGAGTACAAGTAACCTAACTTGATAAAAGGGGTTACCCCTACTACTTCAGAGGACACAACTATGTTTAGCCACGTTATGTTAGGTGCAAACGACCTTGAGGCGTCGAAGAAATTCTATGACGCTATTTTAGGTGTATTGGGTTACGAGCCAGGCGTTTTTGATGAATATGGACGCGTGTTTTACTACACGCCCAAAGGTATTTTAGCCCTAACCAAGCCAATTAATGGCGAGGAAGCGACACACGGCAATGGAACAACCCTTGGTCTTGCAGCGCGTACACCAGACATCGTAGATGAGTGGCATAAGGTAGGAAGCGAAAATGGGGGCGTTCCGTGTGAAGACCCACCAGGCATTCGGGGAAATAGCGAACGCCAATTATACCTTGCTTACCTGAGAGACCCGTCAGGTAACAAACTCTGTGCCACGCACATAGTAAGAAAATAGAAAGCATTAAGCCTAATTTTATGTCGAGCAGCCTAATAGGCTGAAATGACGCGAAAAAGTATAGGCGGTATCTGTTGGCAGTTTATGACCAAGGCAGGTAGCGTCTTTATCCTCCCTGCATACACTTCCCACTATACATTTTGGCTAGATGAATTAATCTTAAAGAAGCGAAAGTTCAGCTAACAGATAGCATATGACTCCTGAAGAAACTGGTAAGGCCTACGACACCATTACTCACCTTTGGACTCGCCCTGAATTTAATCAGAAAAATGGCATGACGGCCTATCAAAAAGCCCTGTCATTTTTGCCGGACATCCCATCACAAGAGCCCGATACAGTGCCAAGCGAAGCGCCCAACAAAGGAGAAGCGCTAAATAAAGGAGACGAGAGCAATCAAGTCAAACCAAAAAAACGAGGTTACGCTCTAGACATAGGTTGTGGATGCACAAACCGTTTTGTTCAGGTTGTCGAAAGCGCAGGGTTAACTTACGAAGGTATTGATGTATCCGAAGAAATGCTCGCCATTGCGACAACTCAATTACCCGCCCATACCTTCTATCGCGCAGACGTGTGTACATTCACTATGCCCAAGCACTATTCGTTTATAAGCGCTTGGGATAGCTTTTGGCATATTCCTCTAACGCAGCAAGAGCCTTTGCTTAAGAAGCTAGTGAACCACTTAGCCGATGACGGCGTGTTACTTTTTAGCTGCGGGGGCACAACAGAAAGTGGAGAGCACACAAATGAAGTGATGGGCCCAGAAGTCTACTACGCCTCGCTAGGGCTACATAGATACTTGGAAATATTGATGGAAGCGGGCGGATTTGTTCGCCACGTTGAGTTTGATCAGCACCCTGAGCTACACACTATTATCATTGTGCAAAAAAGAGCCGCGCAAAAAACTCAGTAGCAAAAATAAAGCGGGATAATGCACTAAGAAGACTTAAAGAAGCAGCGTGCTAGGCGCGCCCTCCCTAAATAAGGTCAACAATACGCTCTAAAAACGCTAACTTTGCGATGTAGCTAGTTCACCGCGTTTATCTAAACGATAAAAACTCCACGCCAATGTTACGCCACGAGCGAGTAAAAAGGCGAGTAGGGCGTACCACAGGCTAACGTTACCTTGGCCTTGCGTGAGGAACCAGACAGGGAAATACACAGCTAGTGCACTTATTATCATGGTATTACGCATTGCGCTCGCTCGGGTAAGGCCAACAAATACACCATCGTACAAAAAGCACCAGTGGGCTAATAAAGGAAGTAACACCATTAGACTAAGATAAGGTAGCGCAGCGTCTACAATGTCACCATGCTCAGTAAGCAGTTCTATAATGGCTTCGCCTCCCAACCAGAATATCAGGCTGTAGATGAGGGCGAACAAGCTCGACCAGGCTAGCCCTTGATAGGTGCGTCGCTTTACTTCACCGCTATTAGACGCCCCTTTAGCTTCACCCACCAGCGCTTCGACACCATAGGCAATACCATCAAGCCCCAATGCAATTAAAACAAAGAACTGCATAAGTATGGCATTGACTGCCGCCGACGTTTCACCGTAACGGGCCCCTTGAATAGTGAGGAACGCTAGGCAGCCTTGCAGTGCCAGATTCCGTAGTAACATATCGCCATTTAACTTCATTAGCACCCTACGGGCCGCTCGGCTAAACCAAGACGCACTAACAGCTACACCGCCAACGTGCTTAAATGCCACCATTAACGCCATTATGGCCATAGTATATTCAGCAATAACACTGGCTAATGCCACGCCAGCTACTGACATATTCAGCGCAAATACAAATACCACATCAAGTGCAGCATTCAGTAAATTGCCCACAATTTGAATAGTCATAACGCTGCGCGTTTTTTGCTGTCCCACTAGCCAGCCTACCAACGCAAGGTTGAGCATGGCTGCAGGCGCGCCCCATACGCGCACAGAAAAATAGCTTTGAAGGTGTAAGGCTACTTCGTTATTAGGTTGAGTTAAGGTTAATCCTATAGAAAGGATAGGGGATTGAAGAACCAGTACGACTGCACCTAACAATAAGGCCACAGCCACCGTTTGCCACAATACCTTAGCCGATTCTAACCTATTATTGGGCGAGCCTTTCGCTTGCGCACTTAAGCCTGTTGAAGACATGCGAAGAAATCCGCACACCCAGTATATTTGCGTTAGAATTAGCGCGCCTACCGATGCTCCCGCAAGCATTGCAGGTAAAGACATATGCCCCAAAACTGCGGTATCAACCAAGCCCAATAGGGGCGTGGTAATATTTGCTAAGATCATGGGAAGCGCTAACGCCAACAGACGGGAATGATCGTCAAAAAAAGAGCGCTGAGTTACTTGGGAACGGGGCATAAATGATCTCAGTAGGGGTTAATTTCGCTATATACTATCAACCTAGGCAACAGCATAAGTAAAAGCGTACCTGCGCGGCCAAATATAAAATTGGCTTAATTTGCGTAATTTTGAAGTTTACCATGCTATTGAATTTGTTCAGGCACTCAGTGGATGATGATATGAAAACCAACAATGTAATTCAAAATAGAATGATGATTCGCTCGCGTTTGAAGATCTTTTCTTTAACGTTGTTGGGGCTCTTCAATATGTTGCTGGCCTCGCCTAGCTTCGCTTCAGATTCTAGTACGAGTGCCACGCCTAACGCGGCCATTTTACTTTATCACCATGTTTCGTCTTCAACACCGGCCAGCACTAGTATTTCGCCTGAAGCCTTTAGATCGCACATGGAATACTTGGACAAACACCACACGGTTGTTTCGCTACAGGACGTTGTTGAAGCAATACAACACAATAAAACACTGCCCGAAAAAGCAGTGGCTATCACGTTTGACGATGGTTACGCGAATATCTTACACAATGCTCATCCTATTCTGGCGGACCTTGGTTTTCCATACACAGTGTTTATTAACCCCGATGAAATTGGCGTAGGCCCCAAGCAACTGACATGGGAGCAAGTCATTGCTATGCATAACGATGGCGTTGCTTTTGCCAACCACACGCTAGACCACCTTCACATGCTAAACGGCGAGCAAACGATGGGGGAGCGCGCATGGCTGGAAAAAGTGTGGGAAAACGTAGAAAGTGCTGAAAAGAAAATTGAAGACAAACTGGATATTAGCCTTAAATATCTAGCGTACCCGTTTGGTGAATACAATACTGCGCTCGCCAATAAGCTAAAAGCCAAAGGTTACATTGGGCTCGGTCAGCATTCCGGAGCTGTGGGCCCAACCAGCGACATGCAAGCCCTTCCACGGTTTCCAGCTGCAGGCCCCTATGCCAACTTAGCAACATTGAAAACCAAGCTAAATAGCCTTGCTTTGCCAGTAACGCACAGTTCACATGAAGACCCTCGTATGACAACGCGAAAGCTATCATCGCCGATAAGCTTAACCATAGACAGTGACGATGTGCGCCTTACCCAGGTGAATTGTTTTTTTGGGGGCGATACTATTGAGACAAGTCTTGAAGGTAAGGTGCTTTCCTTCACCTTAGATAAGACACTTCCCGTAGGTCGCTCAAGGGTAAACTGTACAGCACCATCCAATACACAAACTGGTCGCTATTATTGGTACTCAACGCCTTTCTTTGTAGCAGATGAAGGTGGTATTTATCCTGACTAAGCAAATTAGAATTGTTGACTTGAAATTGGTCTAATGAGGAGCTCGCGCGAGTCCTTGTAAATGAAACTCGCGCTTATATAAGAAAACGTTTACCTAAACAGGCCGAGCAAAGCGGATGAAGCCTTTATTAATCGACTCTTCTACAAAGTCATGGCGTTGATAAAAGCGAATAGCCGATACATTTGATACTTCAACATCAAGCACAAGCTTACGTTTTTTTAGCTTCTCCGCGCGCGCCTGCATCGCATCTACCAGCATAGAGCCCACTCCAGTTCGTCGGGCGCTCTCTTCTACCGAAATATGGCCAATCATAAGCTCTGTATTGGTGGGTGGCGTGAGGTTTACCGCTACCGTTTGGTTACGCATGAGTACTGTCATAGCTTCGTCGAGAGTAAAGTATGACGTAATACTGTCTAGGGTTGCCCTATCAAACGCTGCACCTAGTTTACTATGCCAGGCAGTCACCACACCTAACACTTCACTGCCGCTACACGCCACCCAATGGTTCTTAAAACCATATTGGCCGCCACCGAGTTCCCATGCATGAGCAAGGTAGCCACCGGCTGTTTTATTCTTATTATGTCCAAAAATAGACGTTAATAATGACTGCGCCGCACTTAATATCAGGGGCGCTGTTTGCGCGGCATCAGATGCCACACCTTGCCTAATTTCTATTTCCATACTACTGCTTCGAGGTAATTATCGGCATATCTGCCAATATTTGCTGGGCATCACTTATCGATAGCTTTCCGGGCTCTCTTTTTGGTTTAAACCTTCCTATCACTCTAGCTTCAGGGTTAACAAGTACGACAGATGCACTGTGATCAACTAAATAGTTAGGGTTATCGGTACTTTCAGCGATAGCATACATCATCCCTAAATTACGTACGAACGGGAATAGCGCTTTATGCTCTCCGGTAACAGCAGTGAACTCCTTATTAAAATAGCTGACATATTCTGAAAGTCTTTCAATCGAATCGCGATTTGGATCAACAGATACAAAAACAACTCGAATAGGTTCGACACTATTTAATGTTTTTAGTTCAGGGTATATACCATTTAGTTCAGCCATGGTAGTTGGGCAAATATCAGGGCAGAAAGTATAGCCCACAAACACTAAGCTCCATTGGCCTTTGAGCGAGGAATTATCGAATACGTCACCTTCATGTGACGTTAGTGTGAAAGGTGATAATGCTCTTGGCTCTGGGTAGGTTTGAAAGTATTCAGGCTGACTTTCAACACTTGGAGGCGCGATATAAAGCGCCCCGACAATGCCCGCACACAACGCTAAAAATGCAACAAGGCCGACAATAGTTCGTTGGTTCATAAACTCAGTGGAATGTAGTGATCTAAGAGTAATACTACAAACAATACCATGAGATGAATAATTGAAAACCTAAAAGTTTTCATTGCGGTTTGTGGCTCCGCATCGAATTTTAACTTTAATGCATAGTATAAAAACCCGATATTAAGCACACTTGAGCCAATCAAATAAATGAGATCGCTCATGCCTGTAAGGTAGGGCAGCAAACATACAAGCCCCAACAATACTGTATACAGCAACACTGACGTTTTCGTAAATGATACGCCGTGGGTTACCGGCAGCATAGGTACCTTCGCTTTGGCGTAATCTTTTTCTCTATGAATAGCGAGCGCCCAAAAATGCGGTGGCGTCCACGTAAAAATAATCAACACTAACAGCAAAGCATGGGCATGTATTTCTCCTGTAACCGCGGTCCAACCCAGTAGCGGTGGAGCAGCCCCTGCTAAACCGCCAATCACGATATTTTGCGGTGTCGCTCGCTTTAAATACATCGTGTAGATAAACGCGTAGCCTACTAAACTTGCTAAGGTTAACCACGCGGTTAGCATATTTACAAAAAAAGCCAGCACCACAAATCCAACCACACCTAAAATGCCGGCAAACCACAGCGCGTTGTTTACGCTGACCTTGCCTTTTGCCACGGGGCGATTAAATGTACGCGCCATTACACTATCTATCTTATGGTCGACAACGTGATTAATAACGGCAGCAGACGCAGACAACATACCAATACCCAATAAGCCACAGATAAGTACGGTTGCGTTTACCCACGTAGGCGTAGCTAAACACATGCCTACTAACGCGGTTAACAGCAACAACATGACGACATTAGGCTTAGTCATTTCATAGTAATCACGCCACGTGACTACAGTGTGCTGACGTGAAGTACGTGCATGTAAAGAGACCGATTTAGCCATGGAAACCTCCTGGAGCTTTAGGGAGAATATGAGAAGACGTTGACGCGTTTAAAGGGTCGTGCAAAGGCCCTTCGTGGATGCTAAATGCACCTGCACCCTGCAGTGGTTTCGAACCTGAGAATGAGCCTGTATTTCGTTTTTCTGTACCGAAGACGTTATCGTTTTCTAGTGCCAAAAATACGGTAAAAATGAGGTTGAGTAGGGAGAGAAGTAACACAGCTGCGACCGCGTTATGCATTACAGCGACAGCCAGTGGCAGCATAAAGATAATGTTGCTAAGCCCTAATGCTACTTGCGTGCATAATGCTACCAACATAAACGCACCCACATATTTTTGTTTACTTGTGGTGTGGCGGCTTATCAACACACTTATCCCTAGTGCTAGTAAATATAAAAACGTGATGACCGCGCCGAACCTATGCACTATGTGCATGGTAACTCGCTCGCCATAATCGTGAGCACCAAATTCATAGTTGTCTGCATCAGGCACACTGAATGCACCTGCCAAATCAATTCTTTCCTGCCAGCCACTCTCGCAAACTGGCATTTCCGTACAGGCTAACGCAGCATAATTGGCAGAAGTCCATCCACCAAGAGCAATCTGTGTAACAAGCACGCCAAGCCCAATGAAAGCGAAAAGTTTAAGGTTTCGCTGAAAGGCTTTGGCCTGAGGTAAGTCGGTAATGCCATGTTCATGCATAGCTGACGCTACGGGCGCTTGTTTAGTTTCCGATGCATCGGCTGCGGTGTTGCGCAAACGCAGATAGAGAATAAACAGGCAAGAGATTACAGAGAAGCCACCAAGCAAATGCCCCATAACTACAACGGGAAGTAAATTGAGTGTCACGGTCCACATGCCAAGGGCTGCTTGGAATACAATGAGCCCCAACAGTAACAGAGGTAATTTAACCGGCGTGCCTTTGTTGCGCTGCCGAACAGCAATAATGGCAATTGCCAGTACACACAGCCCCAGCGTCCCAGCAAAATAGCGGTGAATCATTTCATTCCACGCCTTGAATGCTTCCACCGGGCGTTCAGGATAGGCGGCATTAGCCTGTGCTACCTTTTCTTCACTTAAGGGGACGGTTAAGTTTCCATAACACCCAGGCCAATCTGGGCAGCCGAGCCCCGCGTCGGTCAAGCGCGTATACGCTCCCAGAATAATAACGACCGCCGCAAGAAAAATACTGAAGAGGGTTAATTTTTTCATGGCCGTTATCCTATGCGCGATAGTTTGAGAAGCTTTCTCATGTCCGCCAGCATATTGCGGCTTTCCATCACGGCATCTTTTCTATCGTCTTTAATGTCGTAAAAAAGCATGGCGTTATTTTGCGTATCGACGATATAGACACTGCTAGAGGCAAGGGCGGTTGGCGTGGTAACCGTTAAGGTTTCGACAAAAGGGTAGTCTTTTAGCGCGGCTATCGCTGTTTGGTCGCTTGACGCTGTCGTGACGACCACTGCTTGTGCACGGTCCGATTCTTTGCCTAGCGCGAGCCACACTTGGTTAATACTGAAAAGGGCGTTTTCGCACACTGCGTCACATTCACTTGGCATCACATACAATAAACGCCACTTAGGTTCCGCGTTTTCTAAAAGCGCACTCATGTCGATGGTCGGCGCGAGCAACTGACCTTTATTAGTCGCGCCTTTAGTAAACCAATCGTTATCAAGTGCGAGCTTTGCCAGAACAACAGGTAAAACAAACACGGCTACCATAATAATTAATGTTTTTTTCGAAGCAGCATTATTCATAACTACGTCCTTTCTTACTAATTGCAAAGCCGCCAATGGCCGCGGCAGCAATGGCTAAACCAAACCATTGAACTGCGTAACCAAGGTGCTTTTCGGGAGACATTACAACGGCCTGATGTTCGCGAATAAACGCAGGGTCTGGCGTGGTAAGTTGAAGAGTAAAAGGTAAAAACTTGCGCTCTAGGGCGCTGCTGAGCGCAGGGAATTCGATGTGCTGTATAAGTGCGGGGCTTTGCGACAGCGCCATGTTAGTTTCTTTAACCAAGGGGTTGTGACCCGGCACACTAATGACGCCAGTAAACTCGCGTGTTTCGCCAACAAGACGTATATCCGGCAATGTGCGTGTTAAGTCTGGCGCCGGTACCCAGCCGAAATTAACTAAGAGCCAACCTGCATTCGTATATACAGGCGCAATCACGTCGAAACCCACCCGCTGATTGTGAATCTGATTATCTAATAGCAACACATGGTTAGCGTCTATTGCGCCACTGAACGACACATTAATATCCCGAGGATCATCATGAGCCAGCGCCGCTTCTAAACTCAAGGTTCCATTACTTTGCTTTTGCGCTATGCTAGCTAAGCGTTGTTGCTTTTGGACCATGCGATCAAGTTGCCAGTACCCTAAACCGCACATAATCGCCACACTAAAGCCTGTGAGTAACCAAGGAATAACGTGGCGCGTGCGAGAAAACATGATTATTTCGCACCATGTAAAATTAGAATAAAAACAGAGGTGAATATGTTGATAAAAATAATCCTTGTTGCGTTGGTGCTGTACATGATTGTGAATTTGTTTATGGCGATGCGAATCATGATGAAAAATGACACGTCTAAAGGCCCTATGAGTAAGTACATTGGTCGACGAGTGCTCACTTCTGCCGTCATTGTTATTATTATTCTTATCGCTATTGGTACCGGTTTAATTACCCCAAACCCAAGGCCTTATTGAGTTTGGGGTTACCCTTAAAGCACGTAAACGAAGATGTAGAGCATGACCCACACTACATCTACAAAGTGCCAGTACCAACTCCCCGCCTGAAACGCGAAGTGGTTTTCAGGCGTGAAATGGCCTTTCAACACTCTAAAAAATAATACAATAAGAATGATGGTACCGAGGGTCACATGCATGCCGTGAAACCCTGTGAGCATAAAGAAGGTGTTGCCGTAAATGCCTGACTGAAGCGTAAGCCCCAAGTCGCGATACGCATGTATGTACTCTTCTACCTGTAGGAACAAGAACCCACATCCAAGTAAGATAGTGATACCCAGCATGAGGGTTAGCTGTTTGCGTTTGTTTTGCTCTAGTCCCACATGAGCGAAGTGCAGTGTAATTGACGAAATAAGCAAGATAACCGTGTTGATTGTAGGCAATCCCGCTGCACTCATTTCCTGTGTGGTAGTGCCGCCAGGCGTTGACACCAGCGGCCACATGGCCTCAAAGGTCGGCCACAATACTTCATTGGTCATAACGTTATTCGATGCGCCACCAAGCCAAGGAACGGAAATAAATCTGGCGTAGTAGAGCGCACCGAAAAACGCAGCGAAAAACATCACTTCAGAGAAGATAAACCAGCTCATCCCTTGTCGATATGAACGCCCCAGCTGATCGCTGTATAGGCCGGCCATAGACTCGTCTATTTGGTTTTTAAACCAGCCCACAAGCATAACCAGCAGCACGGCTATCCCAGCTAAAAGGACATGACCGCCATAGCCGGTTTCGCCTTTGGTTGCTTGAACCACATAGTTTCCTGCGCCAACGGCAATAAGAAACAACGCGACTGCGCCCACAATGGGCCATGGACTTTGTGCGGGTACATAGTATTTTTGGTATTCGTGATTCTGTACTTCGGTTTGCATTTTCATCTCCTTACCCCTTCGGCTTATTCGCCAGCTGATGGTGTGGAAGCCATAAAGGGATTCGGTGTTGTTGTTAGGTCACTGGCTCGCGCTGTGACGTCATAGAGTGTGTACTGCAAGGTAAAAAACGTAATTTCTTCAGGTAGCTGAGGGTCTACATAAAACTGCATGGGCATATAGGCTTCACTACCCGCATCTAATGGCTGCTGATTGAAGCAGAAGCATTCAGTCTTGTTCAGGTACAGTGCTGCCGTTCCGGGGGATACTGAGGGAATGGCCTGTGCTACGATATTGCTTGATGCAGGGTTTCTCACATAAAACGACACCGTATTAAGTTCGCCAGGGTGCACTTTCACGCGCTTGGTTTCAGCACGAAACTCCCACGGCATACCAGTATTTGTGCGAGTGATAAACTCGACGGTCACTTCTCGCGACTCATCAATCTCAACCGATTGATAAACGGCTGCCGTGTTCTCGGTTTTGCCATTGATTCCCGCTACGTCGCAAAATACGTCGTACAAGGGAACAAGGGCAAAGCCGAAGCCAAACATGCCAATGACAATAGCCACAAGTTTGATAACCATCTTGTTATTTGCACTTTGCTGTGACATCACGTGACCTCCGGGTAAATCCAAAGGTGAAGGTTGATAAACGCTTGTTTAACCGCTTATCTCCCTCACCACCTGCAATGTGTGAATGTCATTCCCGTCTGCTTTTGTCGATTGAAAGGAATGACCAATTCACAACTCCATCTACCGTTACTTAACGACAGGTGGTGTTTCAAACGTGTGATAAGGAGCGGGTGATGGAATTTCCCATTCCAATCCTTCTGCGCCGTCCCAAACTTGCGCTGATACTGGCTCACCTTGCTTTTTGCATGCCTTGATAAGCAGGGCAAGAAAGATGAGCTGAGATAAACCGAATGCAAAACCACCCAGGCTTATCCATTTATTAAAATCAGCGAACTGCAATGCATAGTCAGGAATACGGCGTGGCATACCAGCCAAACCCACAAAGTGCATAGGGAAGAACAACACATTGACCGATACTAGTGAGCACCAGAAATGCCATTTAGCTAAGGTTGTGTCGTACATTTTGCCTGTCCATTTAGGCAACCAGTAATACACGGCTGCCATGATAGAAAAGACCGCGCCAGTTACCAGTACATAGTGGAAATGGGCTACAACGAAATATGTGTCGTGATATTGGAAGTCTACAGGGGTGATCGCCAACATTAATCCTGACAACCCACCAATGGTAAACAGTACAATAAAGGCAATAGCAAACATCATAGGCATTTCAAAACTTAGAGAACCACGCCACATGGTCGCTACCCAGTTAAACACTTTTACCCCAGTTGGCACCGAGATAAGCATGGTGGCAAACATGAAAAACATTTCCATGTACACCGGCATGCCCGTAGTAAACATATGGTGGGCCCACACGACAAAAGAGAGCAGGGCAATAGACGCCGTGGCGTAAACCATAGACGCGTAACCAAACAGCTGCTTTCTAGAAAAGGTAGGAACAATTTGCGAGATAATGCCAAAAGCGGGCAAGATCATTATGTAAACTTCAGGGTGCCCAAAGAACCAGAAAATATGCTGGAACATAACCGGGTCGCCGCCACCAGCAGCATCAAAAAAGCTAGTGCCAAAGAACTTATCAGTTAACACCATGGTAACCGCACCGGCGAGCACTGGCATTACCGCAATCAGCAAGAATGCCGTGATAAGCCACGTCCATACAAACAGCGGCATTTTCATCCAGGTCATGCCTGGCGCACGCATATTAAAGATGGTCACAATCACGTTAATCGCACCCATAATGGATGAAATACCCATGATGTGAACAGAGAACACAAACAATGCTGTCGAATCGCCACTGTAAGTCGTTGAAAGGGGTGCGTAGAAAGTCCAACCAAAAGCGGGGCCGCCGCCTTCCATAAAGAGCGAGCTCAGTAGAATGAGAAAGGCACCAGGTAAAATCCAGAAGCTCCAGTTATTCATGCGCGGTAACGCCATGTCAGGGGCGCCGATCATCATTGGAATAAGCCAGTTTGCAAGCCCAGTAAAGGCAGGCATTACTGCACCAAATACCATGATAAGTCCGTGTACCGTGGTCATTTGGTTAAAGAAGTTTGGTTCTACAATTTGTAGACCGGGTTGGAATAGTTCAGCGCGGATCACCATGGCCATCGCACCACCCACTAAAAACATGATAAAGGCAAACCACAGGTAAAGTGTGCCTATGTCTTTATGGTTAGTAGTAAACAACCAGCGCGTTATCCCTTTAGGGATATGATCGTGGTGTTCATGATCATCATGTAGGTGATCGCCATGTGCGTGACCGCCATTTACTTGATCACTGTGAGGCGCAGAGGTATCTGGCGAAATAACTTCAGTTGCTTTGCTCATTTTTCTGCTCCTAGTTTCCGTTTGCCACTGCGTTGACATCTTTGGCCTGCACCATGTCGCCAGTGTTATTGCCCCAGGCATTGCGCTCATAAGTCACTACCGCTGCAATTTCCTTAAGGCTTAGCATTTTTCCAAACGCTTGCATGGCTGTTCCTGACTTTCCATGCAGCACGATGTCAATGTGACCTTGCTGATCTTCTAGTGCCATCTTGCTGCCTTTTAATGCCGGGAACACGCCAGGTAAACCTTCACCATTTGGCATATGGCAAGCAGCGCACGTTGCGTTGTATACTCGCTCGCCCTCTTTCATCAGTTCATCCATAGACATATTCATAGAAAGTAGACGCTGCTCTTCTTCTTTTGCTTTACGAACAATCTCTTCTTGTTCGCCCATCCACTTTTCAAACTCGGCGGGTTCTTTAGCAATTACCACAACCGGCATATAGCCGTGGTCTTTTCCACAGAGCTCTGCGCACTGTCCGCGATAAATACCAGGCTCATTCACCTTGGCCCAAGACTCGTTAATAAATCCGGGGTTGGCATCTTTTTTCACGGCAAAGTCAGGAACCCACCAAGAGTGGATAACGTCGTCAGAGGTAATAAGAAAGCGTACTTTTTTCCCAGTAGGAATAACCAAGGGACGGTCAACTTCCAACAGGTAGTTATCTGTTTTCTGAAATTTGTTTTCTATTTGCTCGCGCTGAGTGGCGAGTAAAGAATAAAACTCTACATCGCTATCCATGTACTTGTAGTGCCATTTCCATTGAGAGCCTGTTACTAGCACAGTCATGTCAGGCTCAGACGTGTCTTCCATAGCAATTAGAGTATTCGCTGCGGGTACCGCCATGAAGATAAGAATAAGGAAAGGAATAACGGTCCAAGCAATTTCAACCTTCACGTTTTCGTGAAAATTAGCTGGCTTGGCGCCACGGGACTTTCTATGTAGATACATTGAGGCGAACATCACGCCAAAAACTACAACCGCGATACCTACACAAATGAAGAACATCAGCATATGCAGGTCGTAAACCTGCCCGCTGATGTCGGTGGCACCGCGCCTTAAATTAAGTGAAGAGGCCTCTTCACTGACTTCTTGGGCAAGAAGCAAAGGGGAAAAAAGCAAAAACGGTATTGTCGAACACCATTTTGCGAAAACGGTCGTTAGTTGTTTCACTCAGCACCTCCGTAATAGCAAGACCAAAAACGCTGATTATTTTGCGCGATGCCCTACCAAATGGTTTGCGAACGATTGACCCATCACCTCAACTTGTAAAACAAATTTAGAGTCATTGTTATTATTTTGTTAATCTCTGTATAAGAATTGCGCAATAATGTCGTGCCGTCTAGTCTTTTCTATTAAAAATTTAACGAAGCGGTTAATTTTTAATCATTTCCGTGGCAGCCTTACGTTACATATTGGATGGAAAAAGAAATGAGCATGTATTAAGCGAGAATAAAATCAAACGTACATTTTGAACAACACAAAGGTTCTACTAGCAATCATTTGATTATAAAATCAACAACTAATAGGTTATTAATATTTATTTTCAAACAAACTTTAGAATAATGAATGCATATTCAGTAGTTCATTCACAGGCAAAATACGCGTAATACGCTTTCTGATAGTCATGGTTGGGTTCGCTTTTTAAAGGCGGGCTTAGTCACCCTAACTCCAGAAAACTGGTAGAAATAAAGCAATAAAAGGCATAAAAAAAGCGGCTAGTGCGCCGCTTTTCGTTGAAGGTGTTAAAACCTTACATCCAGTCCGCGTTTCTTATAACGCCTACTGCAATCCCCTCAATAGCAAAAGGTTCGTTGGCTAGGTCTACTCGAATAGGTGCGAATTCTTCGTTTTCGGCATGAAGTAATACTTCACGACCACGTTTTTCTAAACGCTTTACCGTAACATCTTCGTCTACACGTGCCACAACGACCTGGCCATTGTGAACATCGGTGGTGCGATGCACAGCAAGGAGATCGCCATCTAGAATACCGATGTCTTTCATACTCATGCCGTTAACACGCAGTAAAAAGTCTGCTTGAGGTTGAAACAGTGCAGGGTCTACCTTGTAGTGTGATTCTACGTGCTCTTGCGCCAAAATTGGCTCACCCGCCGCCACACGACCAATGAGAGGTAGGCCTTCTTCTTCAGGTACGTCATTTTCGAGAGGAATATTGAGTTTAATACCCCGAGAGGTACCCGGCAGAATTTCTATCACGCCTTTACGCGCCAAGGCTTTCAAATGTTCTTCTGCTGCGTTGGCAGAACGAAAACCAAGTTGACGAGCGATTTCCGCACGCGTAGGCGGCATCCCCGTTTCTTGCATGGTGGTTTTGATAAGTTCTAAAACTTCGGTTTGTCGAGCTGTGAGTGGGCGCATAAAAGACCTGTCTGTTCATACAGTTCCTGTAAGTATATACACCTAAAACTAAATAACAAGCACTTGCCGCGTCTTTTGCTACAAGCAATAGACAGCGACAAGTGTATTACCCTTATTTCACAAGAAGGGCCATGTTCGGATTACCTATTTGAAGCTCTACTTCGCCGGCATTGTTCTTTCGGGTACGCATACCATCGACATGATTAATGCCAATGGAAGGGCTACGCCAAATGACATGTCCATTGATATCTATTTCAGTGACTCGGTAAGCAACGTTGTCATAATATCCATACGATGAGTCATATTCTTCAGCTTGGTAAATGCCAAGTATTGATTGATTAGACGATGTCGTTGGAATAACGGCTATATTTTGAAGATCGAATGTAGGCGTTATGGCGTCTTTAAGTACTAAGGCGTCATTTGTTACGTCATAAATATTTATTCTATTGTAGTTTCTATCTAAGCATGCAAACTCAGAGGCGTCGTCGCCATCAGCATTAATTCTTATCAATTGACTACAAGAAACATCTAGTTCATTCAGTCCGACAAACTCGCCATCTTGCATTGTATAGAGCTTTAATGATTCATAGCCACTAACAGCAAAAAAGTGTTCGCCATTATTGGTGAGCTCAGCGACAGCATCAATTGAAAACTCATTGATGACAGAGTCAATGAGCACTTGGTTCTCAATATCGAATGCTTTGAGTCGATTGTTTTCAACAATGACCGCATCAACAAAATTATCGTCATTCACGTCTACAGCTTCGATGAGTGAGACTTGGCTGTTTTGATTTTGGCTCAGCGACCACTGAATTGAATTATCTGACAACTTAACTACGTTGAATGATGTATTGCTATTCAAAGCTCCTGTGAATAATTCACCCAGGCCATCATTATTATAGTCAGTAACAACGGGTCTGCTATAGTCAAAAACATCGTCGCCGAGTTCGTCGCTAAGGGTAATCTCATTCTCCATGTTAACTGACAGCATCTGAATTGATGTGTAGTAGTTAGTTGTCTCACTCACAAAGACAGCTCTTTCATCATTATCACCAAAAGGGGCCCAGCCGGCAGCAAAGTAATTAGAAGAGTGTGCTTCCGTTCGTATATCTGATAATACGTAGTCACCCTCAGCATCTTGCAGTGCAACCTGAATTTCGCTGTCGCCGGTCCAGATTATTTCGTTTCGGCTATCGTTATTCAGGTCGCCGATTAAAAGCGACATACCGCTATACGCATTGTGAATAACACTCCACTGTTCCGAAATTTGACCACCTTCAAGCGCGAAAGCTTTCACCTCTCCCCACTGGCACTCAGAAATTACAAGCATTCCCTCATTGGTCTGGTCATCTTTGCTATAGCTCAAATCGCAGATATCATTATGTTCAGCTGTCGCCAAACTACTTTTCGACACCGCAGAGTAGACTGAAATATTCTCCCAACGGTCGGCACCAATGATTTCATCGACACCGTCGCTGTTCATGTCACCGACAGCGACGTAAGCGTCGCTAAACCCATTGCCATAAAGCCATTGATTGGCGCCGCTATTAATATCGAATACGTAGCCATTGTTAGTCACCAACTCGATAGACGCGTCGTCGTCTACATTACCAAAAGAAATGGTTGATACACCATCGACATCGAACTGCTGCAACTTTTCACCAGTTGTCACATTATGAATGGAGATAGACGTCGCACCGTAATAATAATCGCCGTGAAGGTATGCAATTTCTTCTATACCGTCGCTATCAATATCGTAAAGCCATCCTGACGTTATTTTATCCTCTGCTACAAATACCGTTTCCGCGTTGTCTTTCCGGTCTTTTATAACCGATAAACCTTGTTCAGTAAGGATATAGATTTCATCATTACTATCGCCGTCAGCATCTTGTGTATAAACGCCCTTAATTTCTCCTCTTGTAGGTAACTTGTAAGGGTACACATAGGTATTTTCTAGTTTATTTCCGTTTAACAAGAAGGCGCCCACATTCCGGTGATTGACCGATATGAGTTCATTCACGCCCTTGGTTGAGGCAATCGCAAAACCTCTATTGTAAATCGGTGTTATTGAAGTTGTGCGGGCAAACGCCGGTGCTTTATCTGCATAAGCAGTTATTTCTACGGTTTGCAGGCTCTCATCGCCATCCAGACTCGCAAAGCTAAAAATATAGGTTTGCGCATTAAACAGTTGACTGTTGGGCACCTGCCACGTTAGTAAGCCGTCGTCGTTTAAGGTAACTCCTGTAGGTGCAGCGACAAGCTGGCCTGCAACATCACTATTAATTTGATCGGGGTCAGTCATACTTACCGTGAACTCCACGTAACCACCAGCAGTTACCGATTCAGGCATATTGGAGATGACGAGTGTCATTGGAGAGTCACTGATAGTGATAAACACGGGTTGTGATTCAACGATGTTAACACCGTCAGACACTACCATAGTTACTTTCAGTTCATCGCCGAATACCGCGTTATATGCAGGCAGAGTGTTACCGCTAACACCCTCTAGAACAATGTTATTAATGTACCAGCGGTAGGATACTGACAAGTCAGATTCAGGCGTATCAGAGTCGTAATAATACCCCTCATCAACGGTTATATCGTCAGACGTGTAAACAGGGTCATAAGCATAATAATAGGGTTCACCAGCAACGGGAGGCGCTGAAATAGTTTCTATATCGGATAGAACGATATTCGCGGTATTGCTGCTTGCAAATGTCTCGATACTGCTGAAAAACACGCCAACATCATAGGTGTCATCCCCGTTCGTATCTTCACCATAGCGAACCGCTCCTTGCATAATATCAATGCCAGCGGTTCTATTGCCTTTAACTACAAGAGAACCTTGGTAAGCATAAGGTAGCCCTCCTTCCTCTGAGAAGTAAGAAAAATCAAGCTTACCTTTTGAGCCAATATGCAATGCCCCCTCGAACTCAGAGGAGTACCCCACCCCATTAAAGCCATCAAAAGCAGTTCCATTTATTTTATAGGCTTCACCGTTAAAGGTAGCGGTCATGTACTGAATAAGTTCTTCGTTGTAGTACCCCGTGCGTGGATCGTAACTTATTTCAGCTTTCATTAACCCTTTTAGCGTTGCACGTTGACTACCTCTCCCTATCGAAAGGCTCGTAAAATAGGATGTTGCCTCAAAATTGTCGTCATCTGATTTCGTAATAGCAACAGAAAATTGACCATCGTGATACGCGTTCAGATAATAGTGTAGACATTGATCATAATCGACGATTATGGTTCCAAGACCTGTGTCTAAATCAAGTTTTCCAGAGTACTTAATTGAGCCGCTATCTGAACATTGTGTAACGCCATCAATGTTGCCGTTAGCATCGACAAGTTCAGAAACTTCAAATATGTCAAGATAAGGTGAGCTGGCAAGATCTTCGCCAAAAAGCGCAATATATACGTTTTGCACAGCGCTAATGTCTGCGATTGCAATGTTTGTTTCACCCGTATAGCTATTATCAGCATAACGCTTAGCTGCGTTGTCTAGCTGTGCTATAGAGTAGTCTAAGGGGTTCGATAAAATTTCTAATGCAGTCGGCTCTGGAGGCGGTGCAGGTGTTGGGTTAGTCGGAGAACCCGAGCTCCCTCCACCTCCACAGGCTGTGAGAGCTAGAATAGAAAATAGGCCACAAAAACCCAAGCGCGAAGTGTTCATACATCGTCCCTGATTTGTAAGGCATGGTGGCCTAACATCAGCCAAAAGTACGAAACACGCCTAATTTGTTTACAACAATAAAATATTCGGTTTTTATAACTTATTGTCGTTTGCCTGGCAATATCTCTGTTGATTGATACACAACTCGCTAGCGTTTATCGACAAACAGCGACGGTCAATCGTCCCCCCAGACTACGCGATTTCGGCCTTGTTCTTTTGCCTTATAAAGGGATTTGTCAGCCGTTGATAACAGGGCGCTAAAGTCTGCGCCATAGGTACTATCGACAAAAGTGGCTCCTATGCTGATGGTAAGGTTTATTTTATCGGTTTTATAGTTAACCACACTTTCTTCAACGGCTATGCGAAGCGCCTCTAGCTGCGTGTTAATTTCTTTTTTATTTTCCCCCAACATCACGATTGCGAACTCTTCACCGCCAAGACGGGCAACGACATTCGGTGAACCGTTTTGCTTGGATATTTTTCGAGCAACAGTAATAAGCGCCTGGTCACCAGCGTCATGACCGTACGTGTCATTTACGCTTTTAAAATGGTCGATATCAACAATGGCAACACACGCGCTGTGATGCAGCTTTGAAAACGCGACACACTCGTCAATGAATGCTCTTCGGTTGTACAAACCCGTTAATGAGTCAGTCATAGCTAATTGCCGCAGCTTTTCTTCAGCGACAGCGCGTGCATCTTCTAATTCTACTGCATAGAAAAGACCGGCTAATGCATCTAAAAGAGGCTGTAGAAATTTGGCATCTTCTATAGAGTAGGGTTCAAACTTATTGGCCAAACCAATCATACCCACGACTCTGTCTTTGACTTTGATAGGCAAACCTAAAAAGCGGCTAATTCGCGGATGCCCTTGGGGAACACCTTTAGATTTCGGATGACTCCCAGAAGTATTACTTATCGTAATTTCTCCCGTTAAAATAGTGGTACCGAAGAGGTTATCGAAACTGCTGAAGTATAAATTTCGCTTTTTATACTCGTTATATTGTGTGAAGCTGCTGGTGTCCCATACGATTTCGGAAATGGCATGGATAAACAGCCTCGATGCATCGCCTTCATTTTTCATTTGCCCTACGAAAGCAAATTGACTGTCCGAAATGTCAATGAGTTCAGGCAATACTGTTTGACAGGCCATGGTTAAATCGTTGTTTTGAAGGTATGAAGCCCGGGTCTTATTAATAAATTGCAGGAGCTGAGTTTTCTTTCGCTCGTGAAGTTCACTTTCCATTCGTTGGGTAATGTCACGATGAATTCCAGCAACCCGAGTGGGTTTACCCATAATGTCAGATTCTACAGTTTTTCCATAGCTTTCGACCCAAACCCATGAGCCGTTAGTATGCTTCATGCGAAACGTAGTATTGAAAACCTTGCTCTTTCCAGCAATATGTTCGTGTAACTGCTTTTCTACTTTCACATAATCCGCAGGATGAATCAGCTGTCTGAAAAAGCGCGAGCTGGTGTCATAGTATTCATATTCAAGACCGACAATGTCACACCAGCGTTTGTTCACTTGATTTACATCAGCGGTCAAATTCCAATCCCACGTACCTAACTCAGAGGCTTCCAATAGTAGCCGCATACGCTGGTTTGTTTTGTTGAGCTTGTCTTCCACATATTTTTGGTCGCTTGTGTCAAATAGAAAAGCCTGAACGGAATACAACATACCGTCTTCACGGAAACTAGCCGTAGAGATCATACTTACCCAAATGGTACGTGTGGGCGTGGCAATTTGAAGACGACAGGTATGCGTTTCCACGCCCTCCATATGGGCCTGCATGGCAAACGTAAAGTCTCCCTCAGCCTCTTGTGTTAAAACATCGCCAAGCTCGACTGCACCGCTCAGTAAATCCTGGGACGATATGCCCAAAACGCGCTCGCTGTTTTTTGATATATGAACCAGTTTGAGCGACGTAGTATTTCGCCACGTAGCCAGAACGATAGGGGACTTTTCTATTAACCCATGCTCACGCTTAAGTGCTTCATGTTCTTTTGAAAGAGAAATATGCTGACTAACAAGCGCGCCAATTCGATCTAGAACTTCTAGATATTTCTTGTCAATTTCTCTTGGAACGGTATCAATAATACAGACAGCACCAATAATCTCATCATTAATTTCAATGGGCGTGCCTGCATAAAAGCAGATGTGCGGCTCACCCGTCACTAGTGGGTTGTCTTTAAACCTTGGGTCTTCTTGGGCATTGTTTACAACAACTTGTTGACGCTCTTGCACGACATGACTACAAAACGCATGTTCCCTACTCACCTTGGAAAGTGAAGTCCCAAACCGCGCTTTGAAAACCTCTTCAAACTCACCAACGATGCCAATTAGCGCAATAGGCACTTTGTATGCCGCAGCTAACACCACCATAAGATCGTTGAGATCTAATGGCACCTCACTATTGAGCATAAAATCATCAATTGTCTTCAGGCGGTTTTGATCATCCACTACATCTTGCTCATATTCATTAACCTTTATAAAAGTAGTAACAATCAAAGCTTATAGCAATTTAAATACTGCTAATGTTGCATTGCTAAAAGGGACAGAGAGCCTTACCCTAAGTGATGCTACGAAAAATATAAAAACACAGACGCTTTTGAACTTCTTGAACTTACAGCTAGGTACGGAGTCTGTAAAACAAGCAAATCAATAACATTGGCTCATCGCGAGATTGCGACGCGATTGTGTTACACTTCACTCGTTTTTATTTCATAGGATTACATAATTCATGTCGTGGATGCGAAAAGCCCTTCTGTCGGTGTTTCATTATCCTGTTAAGTTGCTGGTCAAAGCTCACAGTATTCCAGTTAACGTTGAAACCGAATTAGGAATAGATAAAAGCAAACCTATCGTTTATCTACTTCCCAACAACTCAGTGACAGATCAGCTTGCACTGAGAATGTCGACAAAAGCGCTAGGTTTACCTAGTCCTACAGATACGCTCACATTGGCAGGGCGAGAATATTCGTCGACGCTGTTCTTACGTAAAACCCAGCCTATTTTTCGCTCGTCAGCCAAAGATACCGGGATTGAAGAGGTTTTCACTGACCTTTTTCATTTGCATAGAGATCATGAAAATCTAGATTTACAGGTTGTGCCTGTATATGTCACGTGGGGTCGAGCCCCGGGGCGGGGGAACCCAGGCTTAAGCGATTTGATTACGGAGGCAGCAGCACCAAGTTGGCTTCGCAAATTGTTCATCGTGCTATTTTTAGGCCGTGATAACTTCATTAACTATTCTAAAGCAGTATCAGCACGTGCCATGTCTAACCAACACGGCAGCGATCAAAGTATTGCTCACAAACTCGTGCGAGTAGCAAGTACTCACTTTCAGCGAAAGCGTCAAAGCATGACTGGCCCAACGCTGCTCGAGCGCCAGGAACTGAATAACAGTGTGTTAGGTTCAGATGCAGTGCGTCGTGCCATTGCTGAAGAGTCACGAAGCAAAAAAGTGACTCATGAAAAAGCAAAGGAAACTGCACAGAGCTATATTACCGAGATTGCTGCAGATTACCGTGAAGGACTTATCCGGTTTGGTGACAGACTGCTCACACGCATTTGGAACAAGATTTATAACGGCATTAGCGTAGGCCATGCTGAGCGCATACGTGAGCTGGCCGCTAACGGTCACGAAATTATTTATGTTCCTTGCCACCGCAGCCACATGGATTATCTGTTATTAACTTACGTGATTTATCACGAGGGTATGGTAACGCCTCACATTGCAGCGGGTATCAACCTTAACTTTTGGCCTGTCGGAAAAATGTTTCGCCGAGGAGGCGCTTTCTTCCTACGCCGGAGTTTTGCTGGCAACAAGCTTTACACGGCTGTGTTCAGAGAATATTTAGAGTTGCTGTTTAACAAAGGTTACTCTGTTAAATATTACCCCGAGGGTGGACGCAGCCGTACTGGTCGCCTAATTCCGCCTAAAACCGGTATGTTAGCTATGACTATTCAAGCCATGCTCAAAGGCGTTAACCGCCCTGTAAGTATTGTGCCTGTCTACATTGGCTATGAAAACGTAATGGAAGTGAAGAGCTATTTGAATGAACTTAAAGGCTCTAAGAAGAAAAAAGAATCTAACCTTCAGGTGTTCTCTGCCATTCGTAAACTTAAAAATTACGGGCATGGCTATGTAAACTTTGGTGAGCCTATTGCGCTTAACCAGTTTCTTGAGAGTCATGTGCCGAATTGGCGAGATTGCCGCGACGCCGAACCTGAGAAAAAGCCTGCTTGGTTAACGCCTGCCGTTAATGAGTTGGCTAACAACGTCATGACCCGCATCAACCGTGCAGCAGCATTAAACGGTATGGCGTTAGCGTCGTTATGTCTTTTATCATCTAAAAGACAAACCATGAGCGAAGCCGAACTAAAACAAGCCATGGGCGATTTCATGCACTTGTTTAAAGCCGTGCCGTTCAGCAATGATGCCACCATTCCAGATTCGTCGGCGGAAGAACTATTGCGCGATACGCTCAAGTTAGGTCGCTTTGATATCAACGAAGATGATTACGGGCGCTTGATCAGTCCACAGCCAAAATCTGCGGTGTACCTGACCTATTACCGCAACAACATTTTGCACTTATTCGCAATCCCAGGTCTTATCATGGCCTCTATCTTTGCGAAGAAAGGCGCCACGAAGAACAGCATTTTTCAGCTTATTGCTGCACTTTATCCGTTGCTGCAAAAAGAGCTGTTCTTGCACCTTACCCAAGATGAAGCGCTTGCGCACACTGACGCACTAATCACAGCGATGCTTGACAATGGGCTATTACGCCAAAAAGATGGTGAGCTTTTACCGCCAGATGCACACTGCAAAGAGTTCCATTCATCATGGCTATTAAGCCGTTGTATGCAGGAAACATTACAGCGTTATGCCGTTGTATTAACTATTTTAGATAAAGAAAAAGTCATTAGCCGCAGTGCATTAGAACGAGAAAGCAAACAAGTCGCCGAGCGTTTATCAGCGCTTTACGGGCTTAGCTCACCTGAATTCTACGATAAGAACGTACTGTCTAGCTTTATCAGTGCTCTAAAAGATAACCATTGGTTAGACTCTGAAAAAGACGGCAGCCTAAAATACTCGGAAGAGTGCGAAGCGTTGCGCGCTGATGTTATGGACTTAATATGGCCTGAGATGATTCAGCATTTGGAAAATGTTGCCCTTAATTCTGCAAGTTAGGCCTATTGCCGCAGCCAGCAGCTTTGCATTAGTCTTAGCAAAAACCCATGCATTGGCATGGGTTTTTTATTGCGCGTATATCTAGTCAATGACTTCTTTTAATGCAGTTATGCAACGTTCAACAAATGCGAAGCCATTAAGGTCAAAATAGTGCCGCTTTGTATCGCTCCTCGGTAAACCTGCGCTTAACGTGAAGCAATACAAAGCGAAAACGGTTAAAAACGAGCCATTTTTCGTATATGTATTGTTATCAAAGCCTGTTCGGCATACCAATAAGACTTTACGCTGGTTGCGACAGGAAAAAGCGATATGCAGGATTATCCGTTACTTCTTCAACCTTATAGCCTAACTCGACAACATGCTGGTTAAAGTCATCTCGACTTTCTGGGGCTATATCAAAGCCAGCCAGTACCAAACCTTCTGCTGCGCCGTGGTTACGATAGTGAAATAGCGTAATGTTCCACTGTTCACCTAACGTATTTAAGAAATTCAATAACGCACCCGGGCGCTCCGGAAACTCAAAGCTAAATACTTGCTCGTTGAGTATAGTTGGCGGCCGACCACCAACCATGTGACGAACATGGAGCTTCGCTAACTCGTTATCCGTTAAGTTAACGCAGTCATACCCCTTGCTTTCAAGGTCGCTTTGCAGTGCAGCGAATTCTTGCTGCCCGCCTTTAAGCTTAACCCCAACAAAAATATGTGCTTCGCTCTCACTGGCATAGCGATAGTTAAATTCGGTGATCGCTTTTGCCCCAACGCACTCGCAAAACTGTTTAAACGCACCTTTGGTTTCAGGAATTTTAACCGCAAACACGGCTTCTTTCTGCTCGCCTAACTCACAGCGTTCAGACACGTAGCGCAAGGTATGAAAGTTAATGTTTGCACCACATAAAATACCGCCTAGCTTTTTACCTTTAAGGTCGTGCTGTTTTGCGTATTTACGAATTGCCGCCACCGACAATGCGCCCGCAGGCTCAGCAATAACACGGGTGTCATCGAAAATATCTTTTATAGCCCCGCAGATTTCATCATTGGTAACGGTAATGGTTTCGTCGACTAAACGATTACACAGGCGGAAGGTCTCTTGCCCCATTACTTTAACAGCCACACCATCGGCAAAAATGCCCACGCTTTCAAGTTCTGTTGGCGCGCCTTGCGCTTTTGCTTTAATAAAACAGGCCGACTCTTCTGACTCTACTGCAATAATTTTTATACTTGGCTTTAATTGCTTTAGGTAAACCGCAATACCCGCGGCTAAGCCGCCGCCGCCAACAGCTATAAACAAAATATCAAGATTGGGGTTTTGCTCTAGCAGCTCTCGCGCAACTGTGCCTTGTCCTGCAATAACATCAGGGTCGTCAAAGGGCGGTACAAAAGTATAGCCATGGGTTTCGCACAAAGCTTTGGCGTGGTTACTGGCTTGGTCAAAGCTGGTGCCATGCAATACTACATTTACGTTATCACCACCGAAGCGACGTACTGCATCTACCTTGATATCTGGCGTGGTCTCAGGCATTACAATAGTCGCTTGAATGCCTTTCATCTTTGCGCTGTACGCTAAGCCTTGCGCATGATTACCCGCCGAGGCGCCAATTACGCCAGCTTGCAATTGCTCGTCGCTTAGTGAGCAAATACGGTTATAGGCACCGCGCAGTTTAAAGCTTTTTACCGGCTGCTGATCTTCACGCTTAAGAAAGATTTCGTTGCCAAGTTCTGCCGAAAGCAGAGACATATAGGAAAGCTCGCTTGCTACGGCTACATCGTAAACCGGGGCAAGTAAGATCTTTTTTAAATACTCGTGATCGCTTACGTGTGTTGATGTCATTACAAATTTTCCAGCTTACTGACATCGCGTACTGCACCCTTATCGGCACTGGTTGCTAACGCCGCAAAGGTTTTAAGTGACGTAGAAACTTCGCGTACACGATCTTTCGGTTTCCAAGGCTTATCGCTTGCTTCCATTTTTGCACGGCGCTCGGCAAGTGCTTCATCAGAAATAACAATGTTGATGCTTCTATTAGGGATATCTATTTCAATTTTATCCCCATCTTCAACTAGGCCAATACCGCCACCGCTGGCGGCCTCTGGTGAACAGTGTCCGATAGACAAGCCACTTGTACCGCCACTAAAACGCCCGTCTGTTACCAAGGCGCAGTGTTTGCCTAGGCCTTTCGATTTCAAATACGACGTTGGATACAGCATTTCCTGCATACCTGGCCCACCGCGAGGGCCTTCATAGCGAATAAAGACCACATCACCGGCTTTTACTTCATCGCCCAAGATACCTGCCACCGCGTCGTCTTGGCTTTCGTAAATACGGGCGGTACCATTGAATTTAAGAATAGACTCATCCACACCAGCGGTTTTAACAATGCAGCCATCTTCTGCTAAGTTGCCATAGAGCACCGCTAGGCCGCCTTCTTGGCTAAACGCATTCTCGATGGAGCGGATGCAGCCGTTTTCGCGGTCATCATCAGCCTCATCCCAGCGACAATCTTGGCTAAAGGCTTTAGTAGTACGAATACCCGCAGGGCCCGCACGATAGAAAGTAATTGCGTCTTTATTCTCTGGGTTAGTGATATCCCACTCACTGATAACGTCAGTAAGCGGTTTACCTAAAACATGGTCAACATCGGTGTTAAGCAAGCCCGCTTTATTTAGCTCGTTCAAAATACCCAATACGCCACCCGCACGGTGTACGTCTTCCATGTGGTATTTAGGGGTAGAAGGCGCCACCTTGCATAAGTGAGGCACTTTGCGAGACAGGCGGTCAATATCATCCATAGTGAAAGGCACTTCACCTTCCATTGCTGCCGCCAATAAGTGCAGGATAGTATTGGTTGAGCCGCCCATAGCAATGTCTAAGCTCATGGCATTTTCAAAAGCTTTAAAGTTGGCAATGTTACGTGGCAATACGCTTTCATCATCATCGCCATAATAACGTTTACAAAGCTCTACAATTTGCTTACCGGCTTGCTTAAACAAGCCTTCACGGTCGGCGTGCGTGGCTAGCATAGAGCCGTTGCCCGGCAGCGATAGACCTAACGCTTCGGTTAGACAGTTCATGGAGTTCGCAGTGAACATCCCAGAACACGAACCGCAGGTAGGGCAGGCAGAGCGCTCAATTTCATCGGTATCAGCATCGCTAACTTTGTCGTCAGCCGCCGCGACCATGGCATCAACCAAGTCTAGTTTAATAAGCTGGTCTGAAAGCTTGGTTTTACCCGCTTCCATTGGGCCGCCAGACACAAAAATTACCGGTACGTTCAAGCGCATAGACGCCATTAGCATTCCCGGGGTGATCTTGTCGCAGTTAGAAATACACACGATGGCATCGGCGCAATGTGCGTTCACCATGTATTCCACTGCATCAGCAATGATTTCGCGAGACGGAAGGCTGTACAGCATACCGCTGTGACCCATAGCGATACCGTCATCTACCGCTATAGTGTTAAATTCTTTGGCGACACCACCAGCCTCTTCCACGCTGCGCGCTACTAGCTGACCAAGGTCTTTGAGGTGAACGTGCCCAGGTACAAACTGCGTAAATGAGTTAGCGATAGCAATAATAGGCTTGCCGAAATCAGAATCTTTCATTCCTGTAGCACGCCATAGCGCACGAGCGCCGGCCATATTTCTACCTTGTGTGGTAGTTGCAGAACGTAACTTGGGCATAAATCCTTCCCGTTAATTTAAGGTACTAGGCTTTAATGCTAGACCTTTTATGTGAAACTTAAAAACAGTGGTAAACCAGTAATGCCTTGGCTTGTTTTCCAATACGCGCTGTTTTACTCAAAATTGCATGTCATACTGATGATGTATTAAATCATCTTAGGTCGTTCAAGCGAAGGGCGACAAAGCCTTACTGCTTACAGTTCAGTAGCGCTTTGTTTTATATGATATCTTTGACTTACAATGCCTTATTCTTTTGGCATTATAAAAATGAAATGTTGTTCGTTAGGGGTTATGGCTTTCCCCCTACACACAATGCGCAGTACACAGCGTATTGGTATTGCGCAAAGAAATATCATGAAACACACGGCTTGATCAAGTTTTTTGCGGCAGAAATAGCGAGTTCTTAATAGTAGTAAAAGGGTATAAAGCATGTTCGATTGGTTTCACTGGTTAAACCTAGCAGGCGTTGCCGTGTGTGCAATTTCAGGCACCCTTATGGCATATCAAAAACGCATGGATGGATTTGGCGTGGTGGTCCTCGCCAGTGCTACCGCCATTGGCGGCGGAACACTTCGTGATGTGATGCTAGATGTACCCGTGTTTTGGATTGCTGATACCGATTACTTGTACACCACGCTAATTGCCGCCTTTATTCCCATTGTTTGGCTACGAATTAGCCCTCGCTTCCCGTTTCACTATTTATTAATTGCCGATGCTTTTGGGCTGGCGCTATTTAACGTGGTTGGCATAGAGAAAGCCTTAGCCAACGACACAGGCATGGCAGTGGCAGTTGCAATGGGCACCATTACTGGCGTATTTGGGGGCTTGCTAAGGGACGTTATCTGTCGCGAGGTACCACTGGTACTAAACGGCGAGCTTTATGCGATGACCTGTATTGCTGGCGGTATTGTATATGGCATAGCACTTGAATTTAACCTTGCTACTCAATGGTGCGGAATTGCCGCCCTTGCAACCACCGTATTGTTTAGGCTAGGCGCCATGCGCTGGCATTGGCAGCTACCTGTATTTTATAGCGATCATCATTAGCATGTACTCTTCCTTGCCAAGCAATATAATTAATGGACTCACTCGATGAATATTGGCGATAAATCCCGTCGTTAGTACAGTTACATCTTCGTCCCACTCTCTCTAGAGTTTATGCCTAGCGCGTTGGCTATTTGGCCGCGCCTGAGTTTTGAAATTTCAGTTAGGCAAATAATAAGCGTGTACGAAGAGAGGGTGTTCACAATATGGGAATGGCTGTTGTTAAAACCTTTGCAGGGCAGGGGGTGTCGGCACCAGAGGTAAGTGTAGAAATTCACCTAGCGAATGGTTTACCTGCTTTTCAACTGGTCGGCATGGCAGAAACCAGTGTAAAAGAAGCCCGTGAGCGGGTTCGCAGTGCACTCATTAACAGTGGTTTTGAATTTCCCGCTAAGCGTATAACCGTGAATTTAGCGCCAGCAGATATTCCCAAGTTTGGCGGGCGGTTTGACCTTCCCATTGCCGTAGGTATTTTAGCCGCGTCGGGCTACATATCAGACATCAGCCTACTTAACATTGCCTTTGTGGGCGAGCTTGCGTTAAACGGTGAAATAAAGCCGGTTAACGGGCTAATACCTATAGTCATGGCAGCCGCGAATGAAAATATTGCGCTGGTTTATCCCGGAGATAATGATGTTGAGGCCGCATTGGTTACCCACGCGACACGCTTTCCCGCCTTTGACCTTCTATCTGTTTATGAACATCTTACCGGCAACAAAAAACTCGCTAAAGGCCAGCCATTTTCTTCGCGAGTAACGAATAAAACTCCTTCAGGGTGGGATGACATTATCGGTCAAGAGCAAGCCAAACGAGCCCTGATTATTGCGGCAGGTGGTTCGCATAATTTACTTATGGTAGGGCCTCCAGGCACAGGTAAAAGCTTACTCGCCAGTCGTATGTTGTCGCTATTACCGGATATGAGTGAAGAAGAAGCCTTGGAAGTCGCCGCTATTCATTCCGTAAAAGGTGAAAAACTGCATGCAGAACGGTTTTTAAACCGCCATTTGCGCTCGCCACATCATACGAGCTCGGCTGTAGCGCTTACTGGCGGTGGCTCTAACCCTGTGCCAGGTGAAATATCACTGGCCCACAATGGTATTTTGTTTTTAGACGAACTGCCTGAGTTTGGGCGAAAAGCACTGGACGTATTGCGCGAACCACTTGAAACCGGCGACGTGCATTTGTCTCGCGCTTCAGGAAGTGCAACATACCCTGCTAACTTTCAGTTAGTCGCAGCGATGAACCCAAGCCCGACAGGGGATATTGATGATAACCGATTAACGCCACAGCAGCAGCTCAACTACCTAAACCGTTTGTCTGGACCGCTGCTAGATAGAATCGATATACAAGTCGAGGTACCTCGACTGCCAGACTATGACTTGCCAGAACCTGCCAATCAGCCTGACGACTCATTACACGCAACGCGAGACAGAGTTATTGCCGCACGCCACAAACAAGGGCTACGACAAGGTAAACCCAATGGTGCACTACACGCAGGTGAATTAGCCGATATATGCTTACTTGATGACGCGGATTTACAGTTTCTACAGGCCGCTGCCAAACAGCTTAATTTATCTATGCGTGTATTTCACCGTACGCTAAAAGTAGCTAGAACCATTGCCGATCTTGAAGAAGAAGACGCCGTATCGCGGGCGCACATTGCCGAAGCGCTGGGCTATCGTGCTCTGGATAACCTTATAAAACAGCTTAGTGCCAGCTAAGGGAGTTAAAAACTCTAACTTAGACACGCGCTTGTATGTTGAGCTGCATAAATGCGTTAACAAGCGGTTCGTTTTGCTTGTCTTGGAGACAGCATAAACCAAGTGCGTAAGGCTCGATATCTTCAACAGGTATTTGAGTTACTGCATTGGCCATACTGGAATGATCAAGCACCACTTTAGGTACAAAGCCCACCCCACACTCAAGTGCCACCATACTTACAATGGCTTCATTTCCCCCAACATAGGCATATACGTTAGGGCGAATACCGTGCTCCGCAAACCAGTGATAGGCGGTACGACGGGTTGGGCCGGTTTCAGGCATGATCACTTGGTGTTTGGTCCAGTCTAACTGACTCAGTTGAGTGAGCCGCCATTCCTTTGGTGCAATAAGCACTAAGGGTACGTTATCAAGAGCCGTGAAATGTAAGTCGGTTGGCAGGTCAGGTGTGTAGATAGCAATAGATAAATCACACTGCTTGCTCTTAACTTTTTCTATAGCAAGGGCAGGGTCACCGGTTATAAGTCGTATATCAACGCCGGGGTGCTGTTGTCTAAATTGTCTTAACATTGCGGGCAAATGACTTTGACTAGCGGTAACCGAACAAAATACGCTGAGCTCCCCCTGCAGTGCATCGTTATCTTCTTTTAAATCTATTTTTAATTGCTGCCAATCTGCTAGCGCTTGCTTTGAGAATGACAGCAGCTTGTGCCCACTATGGGTGAGCGCCACTTTGCGGTTGTCACGTTTGAATAGCGTACAGCCTAACTCGTCCTCAAGGCGTTGGATAACCCGGCTTAGCGTAGAAGGCGACACGTACATGGCCTCTGCGGTGACGCCGAAATGTAGGCTGGTAGCTAGGTGATTAAAGAGCTGTAGACTGCGAAAATCCATATACATTTCACTTTATGCAATATTATCTTGCAAATATATCATTTTCCAAAACAAAAGAAATCTTTTAGTCTCATTATCAAGTCGTCATAGACGAGGTCTATCAACGCCAAGGTCGGTGTTTGATATTGACAAAAATGAATGTTGTTCGGAAATTTTTATGGCTAATTATTTCAACACCCTGTCACTTCGCCAGCAGTTAGATCAGCTTGGCCGCTGCCGCTTTATGGCACGCGATGAATTCGCTGACGGTTGTCAGTTTTTAAAAGGCAAGAAAATTGTCATTGTAGGCTGCGGCGCGCAGGGTCTTAACCAAGGCCTGAATATGCGTGACTCAGGGTTAGATGTCTCTTATGCGCTGCGTCAAGCGGCCATTGATGAGCAACGCGACTCTTACAAACGCGCTTCAAGCAATGGATTTACTGTTGGTACATATCAGCAGCTTATTCCAGAAGCTGATGTAGTTTATAACCTGACACCTGATAAGCAGCACGCGAGTGTAGTTGAAGCAGTAATGCCGCTTATGAAAAAAGGGGCAACGTTAGGTTACTCACACGGCTTTAACATTGTTGAAGAAGGCCAGCAAATTCGTAGCGATATCACAGTAATTATGTGTGCGCCGAAAAGCCCAGGGTCTGAAGTACGTGAAGAATATAAGCGTGGCTTTGGTGTACCAACACTAATAGCTGTGCACCCAGAAAACGACCCTGAAGGTAAGGGCTGGGATCAGGCCAAAGCACTTGCTAGTGCAACGGGCGGTGACCGCGCAGGTGTACTTGAGTCATCATTTGTGGCTGAAGTTAAATCTGACCTTATGGGCGAGCAAACCATTTTATGTGGTATGCAGCAAGTTGCAGCAGTACTTGCGTTCGAGAAAATGGTTGATGACGGTATTGACCCAGGATACGCAGGTGCGCTTATTCAGTACGGCCTAGAAGCCATTACTGAAGCACTTAAGATTGGCGGTGTAACTAACATGATGGACCGTCTATCAAACCCTGCAAAAGTGAAAGCGTTTGAGCTTTCTGAGCAGCTAACTGATTTACTTCGTCCGCTATTTGAAAAGCACCAAGACGACATCATCAGCGGTGAGTTCTCTCGCACCATGATGGAAGATTGGGCAAACGGCGATGCGAACCTACTTAAGTGGCGTGAAGAAACCGGTGAAACCGCGTTTGAAAACGCACCAGCTTACGAAGGCGAAATCAGCGAACAAGAATTCTTTGACCACGGCATCTTGCTAGTTGCCATGATCAAGTGTGGTGTTGAAGTTGCGTTTGACGTAATGGTTGAAGCTGGAATTCTGCCGGAGTCTGCGTACTACGAATCACTACATGAAACACCGCTAATTTCTAACACAATCGCACGTAAGCGTTTGTATGAAATGAACGTGGTTATTTCAGACACAGCAGAATACGGAAACTATTTGTTTGCCAACGCAGCAATTCCGATTTTGCGTGAGAAATTTATGCCTACCATTGATACCAGCGTTATCGGTAAGGGTTTAGCAGCTACTTCTAATCAAGTAGAGAACAAACGCCTTGTTGAAATTAACGAAGCCATTCGTTCACACGGTGTGGAATCGGTAGGTAAGACCTTGCGTGGCTACATGACTGACATGAAAGCCATCATAGGATAGGACAGTTTCTGTCGTTAGGTGCTTAACTAAGCCCTCTTGCCCGACCATTTTGGTCGGGCTTTTTTATGCCTGTAATTCAGTAATTCACATCTCTTTTTACAGCGAACTACTTCTCACTCAAAGCGGTTACTGACAAATGCTTATCTCGTTAAGAAACAACCACTTCCCGCACCCGTTCAGCGAAGCGAACTGACACATAAGCCAGTGCAAAAAAGATTAGAAACCCCCAACCTATTGGCATCAAGTTCCCATTTAAAAAACTATCGACTATAAGGGCAACGGGCACCGAGAATAAGCTTGAAAAGCAACCAATAATTGCTGCACCTAAACCAGCCATATCGCCAAGAGGCTGCATTGCCATAGCGTTTAAATTGCCAAACAGAATACCTACAAAGAAAAAGCCAACGAACATAACGGCCACGGTCGGAATTAATGGCGGCAGACCATCGTAAGCAAATAGCAGTGCCAAATACACCACCGCAAAACAATTTACGCCTTTAAGCGCAAATCGACACAGCTTGCGCATGCCGAAGCGCATTACCATTTTTCCGTTAAAGTAAGAGGCAAGACCGATGGAAAAGGCAAGGGTAGCGAAGATATAGGGGAACCATTCACCTACATTGTAAAACACAGTAAAGATGGTTTGTGACGCGCTTAAATACGCCAAAAACGCGCCGAAAATACACCCCATCGCAAAGGTGTAACCCATCACTTCGGGGTGGGTTAGGATAAACTTTGATGATTTGAAAAAGTGTGCGCGCGAGAATTTTCTGCGCTTTGCCCGAGGCAAGGTTTCTCCCTGACGAGAGAAAAACCAGATTCCAGCCATAGTAGCCACTATGAGGAACATAGTGAAAATATGAAACCATGACGTCAATTCCATCACCGTTTGTCCGATGATGGGGGCTAACATGGGCACCAATATAAACACCATCATGATAAACGACATGACTTTTGCCATGGCATCCCCCACGTATAAATCACGAATGATGGCCATTGAAGCTATGCGAGGGCCTGACACGCCGAATGCTTGAATAACCCGCCCCACCAGCATGGTTTCCAGGTTGGTTGCCAACATACACACAAAAGTACCTAAGGCGAAAATACACAAGCCCACTAATATAGTTAAACGACGACCACGGCTGTCTGAAAACGGGCCAAAAAACATTTGTCCAAATGCCATGCCTAAAAAGAAAACGGTTACAATCAAATGGGTTTGATGGGCCTCCTCTACATTTAGAGCTTCACCAATTTGAATGAGTGCGGGCAACATAGCATCTATACTAAGTGCCACTAGCGATGTCATGGTTGCCATTAAGGCAACAAATTCAACAAGGCCAAGGGCGGGCTTTTGCACAATTACAGTATCATCAGATACGCCATTAGATGTCTGGGGCATAAATTCTCGAAAACGAAATAAAGTGGGGAAATTAAAAAGGCGCGAAACAATCGCGCCTTGCATAGTATACCTGAAATATGGTTAAAAAGCCGTCAATTCACACACGCTTGTCGTAAATACTGACACGTTTAACGGGAGCTATTCGGTTGTAAGGTCTGCCGCCATCCTCTCGCCGCTTTTATTTGGTTTCAAATACGCGCCCAAAAATGCATCCATTTCTTTAAAAAACAAATGTCGATTACGCTGAATAGAAAGGTGGTGATCGCCACTTTCAAGTTCTACATACTTAAAGACTTTATCGAGGTCTTCCAATTCGTCAGCCATGTAACGACTGTGAAGAGGTGGAACAATACGGTCTTCTTCGCCATGTACAAGTAAAATAGGTGTCTTGATACTTTCCGCATTGTAATAAGGTGAACGCGCTTCTAGATCATCGTAGTCGTCCCCAATCTGATTTTTAACGAATTCATTGTTCAGGAAACGGCGAGAGTGAATGACGACGTGTTTAAGTGAACTTACGCCGGCAAAACTCACCGCGCATTTAAATAAATCAGGGGTTTTAACCGTTGCCATTAAAGCTGCATATCCACCGTAGCTTGCGCCAACAATGCACATATTATCCTGTTCAGCATAACCTTGTTTAACCATCCAGCCTGCCGCGTCAGTGATGTCGTCTTGCATAGCTAATCCCCAGCCTTTCATTTGGCTTTGCGCAAAACTATAACCATAGCCTCTTGAGCCTCTAAAATTCGGTCTCAACACTGCGTAGCCTTTCGATGTAAAATATGCCGTCCAATAGTCGAAACCACTGAAGTCTCGTGCACCCGGACCGCCATGAGGATGAATAATTGTTGGGAAGGGCCCGTCACCTTTGGGAAGGGTTAAATATGCTTCGATCTTGATGCCGTCTCGGGCTTCATATTCAATGAGTTTATGTTCTGATAATTGTGCAGAGTCAATTTGGCTGTATTGCTGAAACAATACATCGAGCGTGCCTTCCTTACGGTTACCCAGTAAGTAAACACCGGGCAATACGTCCGATTCAGAATAAACGATATAGGTTTGTTCATCATCACTGAAACTGACTAGCGTGTTATCGTAATCGGGGAGCCCAATATCTATACCGTTTTGAAGTGCAACATAGCGCTCATCCCAATAAAAACGACCATCATGACGCACTCCAATAGCATCTCGGGTAACTGGTGAATAGATCAGGCTGCCATCTACGTCGTACCCATCATCGGCATACACTTCAGTTCGCTCATTGGTTTTAAGGTTTAGGGTATAAAGTGCGCGGTAGTCGCCTTTGTAGCCCTTGAAGTATAAGATATTAGGGTCTTTTGCAAAGCCTACAGGGTATTCACCCTTCTCCGTCATAGCGTTATAGGCAAACAAAGTTCGCCATTCATCTTCCTCTTTTAGGAAAACTTCACGCTCACCGCTGTCATAATTGAGTGAGATACCAATACGTACGTTGCTCTGTTGATCGGTAAGCCAATCTCTGATGCGCTTTTTACCGCGCATAATGCGGCTTACGCCTCCTGTGTTAACGTTGACTTTATACACTGAAGGTAAACCTAGCACCTCTGCATCTATTGCTATAAGTACATGATCTGGGTCATCAGGTAGCCAATCGATAACCTCATCTTGAAACTGGGGAATGTGGTTAGGGTTACCGGCCCGGCGCTTAATGCGTTCCCATTCAACCATATTAAACGCGCCGCCCTCGCCATCAAACTTAACGCTAAGTAACCGCGTGTCGTGCACTTTGGTTGTGCCTCGCCGAGTCTCATAACGAGCACTGACCACTAATCGCTCATTATTAACCCAGTGATACCAATTTATTTTGACGCGCTCATTGTCAGAGCGCAGCAGGTAATGCTTCTCTCCCTTTATCAGGTCAAAGGTGGCAAGCATGGCAAAAGCCTCTTCTTGCTCAACATTTTGAACAAAAGCGATTTTCTTTCCATCAGGTGACAATGACGGAGTCCAATAGGTTGGCAGCGAGCTAAACGCTTCGTAGGTAGGCTTACCAACGGAAGGCTCTGCACTCAACGAGGTAGACATAGTAAATAGCAGTAGGGCAATAAATACAGTCAGTGAGACCGTCTTTTTATAAGACATAACATTCCCTTGTAATTTTTTGTTGTTGGCGGAACTTAGCGAATGAGCAATTCTCAAAGCTATGCTAGCTTGAGTATACAAATTCACTCTCTAATGTACAAAAATAAACCTTCCAAGATTTGAAGTATCTACATTAGCGCAAGAATTTGATCTCTCGTCGTACTTTACGAATACAAACTGTAAATGTGGTACTATTAACCATAGATAGAACATGGATTTTACCCTCTAGTGGTAAGCTTCTAAGCCCAGCGTTACCTTAAGGATTTGACCTTTTCATGCCTTCAACTTGGAGCAGGCTTGCCAGTTTGCAAGACCTATTTTTCCGACAATTTGCGCTCAGAATATCCCAAGCAACGTCTTTATTGACTAAAGCTGTATGCTGCACGCTGTTGTGGTTACTGTGCATGGCATCGTTTGCCGAAGAATCAATCACTTATGACATCAAAGGCGTAGACGACTCAAAGCTTCGTAATAATATTCGTCTACATCTAAATGGGCTTGATGTAGAAAAGGCGCTATTGACGGATCCCTATTGGCAAGATGAAGTTGCAGGAGCGGTGGCAACAGCAGTACAGCCTTATGGCTTTTACAATAGTGAAACAAAAGTACGCATACTAGAAGGTGACAAAGTCGCCGTAAATGTTGCGTTAAATGCGCCGCTCACGATAAATAAAGTGACCCGTGAAATTATTGGTGCAGGGCGTGAAGACAAAGCCTTTAGAGAGCGATTTAATTCGTTACAACTTAAAGAAGGCGACGTGCTCAACCAAACCATTTACGAATCGTTTAAATCTTCTATGTTCAGCTACGCGCTATCCAACGGCTATTTTGATTATTTCTGGCAGGCAACTCGCTTGGATTTGGTTCGCGACGAAAAACAAGCGAACGTGCTTTTAATTGCGCAAAGCGGGCCTCAATATCAATTTGGCGAGTTAAAGTTTGTAGGGGATGACAAGGCTAAGGACATTATTGAACGGTTAAAGCCTTTCAAAGCTGGCGATGCCTATTCGTCTGCAGTACTTGGTGATTTCAACCGCAGATTGAATCAATCTGGGTACTTTACTCGGGTTATTGCCCGCCCCGTTGTCAGTGAAGCTGAAGGCTTACTTGTGCCAGTAGAGGTATCACTACTTCATAGACCCACAGATGCATTTAACGTATCAGTGGGTGCCGCCACTGATACAGGTCCAAGGGTTCGCTTGGGCTGGGAACGACCTTGGGTAAACGATAAAGGACATTCGATCTCATCTGATATTTTCATTTCTGAACCCGAACAATCGGTTACCGCCGACTATCGCATTCCCATGAGAAATATAACCCGAGATTACGCCAGCATCGAGGCCGGTTATCAGTTTATTGAATACAGCAACACCTCGTTCGAAAGTGAAACACTATCCCTTTCTGCACACCGCTATTGGCAAGGTGACGATTCTCCGTGGCAGCATGATGGCTCTATTACCTATTTACGGGAAACATACGATCAGGGAGAATTGAGCACGAATACCACATCGCTTGTGCTGCCTGGGTACTCTTTAACCTATCAAGATAAAGATAGTGAGCTTAGTATTACCAACGGTGCTTATCTACAAGTGCTCACTCAAATAGGAAGAGAGGGCTATGGCTCTGACATCGATTTCGCTAAAGCCGTTGTTGAAGCTATGGTTATTCGCACTTTTAATAATGTACATAGAGTTACAATTCGTGGCGAAGTTGGGGCCATTAAAACCAATAGTTTTGATGAAGTACCGACATCACTTCGTTTCTACGCCGGCGGCGATCAAAGTATAAGAGGCTTTGAGTACCGTGAAATCTCACCTACTGCCGAAGTTATCGACCCAGAAACCGGCGAACTTGAAACAGACTCAATCGGTGGAAAGTATTTGTTCACATCAAGTGTGGAGTACGCTTACCAAGTGGCAGATAACTGGCGGGTTGCAGCGTTTATCGATGCGGGAACAGCCACTAACGATACCAGCACAACGCTGACCTACGGCATCGGACCGGGTGTTCACTGGCTTTCCCCTATCGGGCCGGTGAGGTTTTATATCGCTAGAGGTTTTGCGCCTGACGGGAACACTTGGGATTTCCATATAATGCTAGGGCCAGAGCTATGAGAAAACGTACGCTTTCGGCTATTTTACTGTCACCTATTTTTATACTGGTGGGCATATATGCAGTATTAATCAGCCCGCTAGGGGGCCCTACCGTTAAGTTAATGGCCAACGCGCTTGTTGATAAACTTTCTATTGATGCTATTGAAGGCGGATTCGCTGACACCTTAGAAGTGCATAATGTTGCATGGGAAAACCCGCAATGGAAGGTAACGGCACAATATGCCTATATTGATGTAACGTGGCGTTGTTTGTTTGAGCCCAGAGTATGCGTCAACGAGCTAACGCTTGAAAATGCAACGCTTACACAACTATCAAACGCGCCTGAATCGTCGAGTGACACTCCCACAGGAGACCAAGTTGAATTACCGCTGCCTATTGATGTCGGGTATTTAGCACTAACGAATATAAAACTTGCTTTACTTACGACAACAGTAGAAATAGATGAATTAGAGTTAGCAGATTTTGAAGGCAATAGCGCCTTGATACTCGACAGCATAGCCGCGAAAGGAATCCGCATTGCTCTGTTAAACCCAGATGAGGCAGCCAGCTCTTCACCTGTAGCCATAACCAATGCACCGGACACTAATAGTGAGCAATCTGCTCAAAACGCTACTCCAAAGCAAGAACAGGCGTCAAGTACTGAAAGTGCTTTGCCTACGTCATACTCGCTAAGCTACAACGTACCTGAACTACCCAGTATAGCTTCGCCTATTCCCTTGTCTCTTGGCACATTATTGGTAGAAGACCTTCAAATAGCCCAAAAAGGCAATAAACAGCACATTTCTCTCATATCCGTATTGGACGCCCACTTCAAAGGCGCCGATGTTGCAATTGAAGATTTGGCAATTGTGCATGAACAGGGGGAAATAAAAGGTAAAGCAACAGCCTCGCTCAATGGAAACTACCCGTTGGATGTCGCGGTTACCGCCAAAACGAAGCTCGGCGATGCTCCGCAAGAAGTGAACATAACCGCCGCAGGTGCGTTGGACGACCTAACGCTGTCTGTTATTGCCAAAGGGGCGGTTACCGCAAACGCTAATCTCATGGCGAACATACTAGACAGTAACCTTCCTATAGAATTCACTGCGAACTGGCAAGAGCAAGCTGTACCCACCATGGAAAATACCACGCTAAAAGAAGGACAGTTAACGCTTGCAGGCACCATGGGCGACTACGTGCTTAAAGGAGCTGGTGCTGCTACCTTGCCCGATATTGGGAATGTGCCGGTGTCGTTAGATGTGGTGCTGAAAAAGAACAATATCTTTGTTAATCAAGCCAATATTAACGCGTTGGAAGGCAGCTTAACCAACACGGGTACACTATATCTTAACGAAAGCATTGCATGGGAAGGTAAGACAACGCTTAAAAACGTGTCAGGTAGACAGTTCAGTGCTTATGCCCCGGAGAAAATTAACGGGCAGATCGACAGCATCTTGCAATATTCTGAGCGCGGCGGCTTACATATGAGCCTAAGAGATATGACGGTATCAGGCGTGCTTCAAAACAAACCGCTGCAAGTAAAAGGGAATGCTGTTTATGCCGGCCCCAGTGATTTATTTGTAACTAATATTAATGTTACGCAAGAAAATGAGCAGGAAAGAAATACTATCCGCGCCGTCGCTCAAGTGCTTAATAAACGTCATTTAAATGCTGATATTGCAATTAGTGTTAATGCTGTTTCAAGCCTATACCCAGAAATAACCGGCGGGATAAATGGTAAGATAAATGCCACCGGTCCCTGGCAGAACCCTAGCGCAAACGGAACCCTAGCCCTCTCTAATATTGCCATCTCGCCTAATCTAAACGCTGCCGCAGCCCAGCAAGGGCCGTTAAATGGCGAAATTGCAATCAATGGAACCTATCGCGATCACACAGCAAAACTAGACATGGCAGTGCCCAACAACAAGATCGCGCTTTCACTCAAAGGTGCATGGACCAATAACCATTGGGTTGGTGAAATCAGCGATACCGCATTAAAACTCGCTAATATGCAATGGACATTATCAAGCTCGTTTAGTCTAGACATTGGCACCACACCGGTAACGGCCAAAATAGGCCAACATTGCTGGTCCTCTAGAAAGGAAGGGGAGCTGTGTATTTCAAATGTGAATTATCAGGAAGATAAAGCCAGTTGGGACATAAGCGCTACTTCACTACCGATTGGGTTATGGGCGAATGAATTAGCACCCACCGTTGTTTCAAGCCCTTCGCAAGCAACGCTCACGGTAAAAACCAAGGGCAGTTATTCACCAAAAGATCCGATAGATGCGACGTTTTCCGCTTCAATGAGCGCCGCCCCGTGGCAACTAGGGGAAACACGGCCCCTTACACTTACGATTAATTCCATAGAAACTAACGGAAAAATCAAGCAAGGTCAGCTAACGTCGACATCCTTAATCTCTAGTCAAGACATTGGCGATGCAACGCTTTCTTTAAATACCCGCCCGTTTGATGAGCGCATACCACTAGAGGGCAAGTTAGTGATGGAAGGGCTCAACGTTGCGCCTTTTAAACCGCTTTCCCCGGCGATTAGAACCCTGACAGGAAAGCTTAATGGAGATATTAGGCTAAGTGGTTATGTTGACGACCCGGCGCTTAATGGTGAATTAGCCATTTCAAATGGTGCTATTGATATACAAGATACCCCCGTAACATTGGCAGATTGGAATCAAAAAGTGGTACTTGATGGCCAGACCGCAGCACTAGACGGTGCGTTTGTGCTGGGTGGAGGGAAAGGAGCGCTTAAGGGCAATATAGACTGGTCGTCTGACCCAAGCGCGACATTCAATTTAAAAGGGAATGGCTTCGAAATTCGTCAGCCAAATATCCGGCTCAAGGTATCTCCGAATATTGATATAGCGGCCACAAAAGAAAAGGTTGATGTTACCGGCGAAGTGAATATTCCGTGGGCGCAAATTGAAATAGAGTCGCTCCCTGAAAGCGCTGTTTCGCCTTCAAAAGACGTGCACCTACGAGGCGAACCCGATAGAGAAGATCCGCTAGATATCGTTCACGCGTCGGTGCTAGTTAACATTGATAAAAACAAAACCGAAGAAGTGAAGCTTGAGGCGTTTGGACTAACCGCAAGCTTATATGGCGGAATTCGTGTGAACACCCAGCCAGCACTTGTGGGTTACGGCGACCTTCAAATACTAAACGGGCGCTACAGTGCTTATGGGCAACAGTTAATTATTCAAACCGGTGAAGTGCAGTTCAACGGCCCCATCGACCAGCCTTTGTTGCTAGTTGAAGCCATCCGCGACCCCGCTAAAACCGATGACGACGTTATTGCGGGAATTCGTATTGACGGTGCAGCCGACTCGCCAAGTATTAACCTATTTTCAGAGCCAGCTATGGATCAGCAGGGCGTACTGTCGTACTTGCTTACTGGCTCAGGGCCAAACTCGGGAACACAAGATCCTAATTACGCTGCACTGCTATTAGGCTTTGGCTTGTCGAACACCAAAACCCTCACAGGGCAAGTCGGCAGCGCCTTGGGGATAGATGATTTTAGCCTAAGCACCAACGAAAACATGTTGTCGGTTACAGGGCAAATTAATGAGCGACTATCAGTGGAGTACAATGTCGATGTTGGTTTAAGTAACAATGATGCCAACAGCACGCTACGTCGCAGACAGCTTCCACCTGATTTGGCACTGAAATATCAGTTATTACCTAGCCTATATTTAGAGGCAATCCAAACCACATTGGAAGACCAGTCAGAGTTTGCGTTAGACCTTTATTATGAGTTTTTCTTGGGCGATAAAAGAACTCGTAAAGGTGATAACGGTGTTGAAGACAGTGATGATACTGATGAGGTTGATAACAATTCAGAGTCACCACAAGAAAGTAACGCTGAAACCTCAAGCTCCAGCAAAGACAACTAAATCATGAGCGTAATGAAGCACCCTCTCAGTTCAGTCCTATTTTCTAGCAATGCTGCACCATACTTTCTAGCGTTTTAAGCTGTCGCTCGAAGCGCTTTTGTCTTTTGTGAGCCCATACATACCAAATCATCATCCCGATGGTCATAAATGTCATAACAATGGACAACTTAGTGATTTTTTCGGGGGAAAGGTCACCGAAGAAGTATCGTTCTAGAATGAATGCAAATCCAAAAACTACGGCTACCCAAGTTGAGTGTTTGGTTATAAATGCGATTTTAACATTGTTTTTTATTTGCTTTATCAGTTGGGCAAGATGGTCTGCTGTTTGGCTATCTTTGTAGAAGGCAGCGATGCGTCTTAACCATAGCTGATAAACGAGTAGCGGCAAAGATGTGACTAGCATAAAAAGAAACATCATTTGTGCTACAAGCGTCATATCCCCCCAATACTTGTTAAGAATGTAACTAGCGGGGATAACCATTAAGGAATCCAAAACCATATACCAACGTTGCTTTGTTCGTTCACTGCTTAGGCTGGCTTTTACTTCCGAGAGGTTGATAATCGTAACTGGCTGAGCTTGCCATAGCGCAGAAAGGGCATCATTTTGCTCATGGTCTACTGATACGGGCGGATTCGTTTGATTCTCTTTATCTGAATTATGCATGCGGTTGCTCCTGCATGATACTTTGCTTGGCGCGTTTTAATATCACACCAACATGGTTTTTAGTCAGACCACAGACGTCTGCAATTTCATCGTAACTTAAGCCTTCTAGAGAAAGCGTTAGCACTTGTCTTGACTGCAATGGAAGTGCCCGTACCGCGCGCAACAAGCGCTCTAGCGACTGGTGTTGACTAGACATTTCCTCTGGTGAGTGGGTGTTACTGACGAACCCGTCATAGCCCAAATCATCTTGGTCGTATTGATGGGTATCAATACGCTTCACTTGATTTGCTACGTGAGTAACTGCGCGGTTATGAGCTATCTTCAAAATATAGGTTTTCACGCTGCTATCGCCCTTAAAGCGAGACAGCCCCTGCCAAACGGCAATAGCAATTTCTTGCAATAACTCTTGCTGCATCGCTTCGTTTGCTTCATAGCTGTTTGCTACACGGCTTAGTATTGCCCCGTATTGCGCAAAAACATCTTCAAAACCCTGCCCCAAGATCACATCCCTAATCACAAAAACTGTTGTTATTTTATTGTGTTGCTTCTATCAGTCTGCCCCCACGAATTTTTATTACAAACTTTTTTCGCCAATGCTGTAATTTTTTTGAACAGCGAATGACTAGTTAAAACAGTAAGTGCAGTAGCGTGCGTTTAGGGCATTTTCCCTAAAAGCCTTCAACCTTGAAATTCGGATTAGGAAAACATTATGTCTACGTTAAGTTTAGTTTTGTTAATTGGCAGCATCACGTCGCTTGTGCTTTTGGCAAGCTACCTAGACGCAAAATTTCAGTGGCGATTAAACGACTGGATGAATGGCGAATGCAGCAACCCATTTGTAAAAGGCGTGACCGACAAACAGCAGCAGCGTTTAGAAGAAAAAGATGCGCAAATTAAAGCCTTGATGACGCGTATTGAAACTCTCGAAACCATTGTTACCGAACCTGCTTATGAACTGAATAAGAAAATCAACGCGCTCAAATAAACGGTTTTACCAGCCCCTAACTCGACACCGGTGGGCGACGCATAAAGCGGGGAACTTTCCCCATTGCAATGGCGTTGCCTACCAGCACAATGACCACCCCAACCACAGATAAAACGCTCCAGGTATAGCCTTCGAAAAAGGTGGAAATAACCAGTGCAACCATGGGGTATACCAAGACGACATACGCGGCTTTGTCAGCGCCCATTTGCTTTAACAGTTTCATGTACGCGCCAAACGCAAACACAGAGCCAAAGATAGCCAGATAAAGCAGCGACAAATAGAACTCGGTATGGGTAGGAATGACTAACTTACCCGGCATTGCCAGTGAGGTGATGAAAAGCAGTACCATGGCGTAGCTCATGGCATAGAAATTCATTTGGATGACAGGCGTGCCCGAAGTCAATATACGCTCTGAGATAACGTTACCTGTTGAGGCGCAGAAAAAGCTGACAAACGCTATGGCAAGACCAGTGGCAAGGGCTGCATCCATGGATACTTTGGAAAACTCAGGCACAAACAAACACACAATGCCCAGCAAGCCAAATGTAGCACCTATAACCACTTCTTTTCTTATAGGCTCTTTAAGCCACCATCGCCGAAGCACAACGTTGATGTAAATAATGCAAGAGCTCATGAGGGCTAACAGCGCGCTAATAATGTGCGCTTGCGCCATATACAGCAGCGTGTAATTTAAGCTGTATAAAAAGAGACCGACTGCGGCCATTTTCACATGAACATGTACCGGTAGCTTAAGCGGCAAACGCCTAATAACACAGTAAACTCCTAAGCAGGCCGACGCCAATAAATAACGCAGCGCAATGGCAAAGGTTTCAGAGGTATGCCCTATTTGATAAGTGATGGCTATCCAGGTTGAGCCCCAAATAAGGCAGCACAAAGTAAACAAGGTCGCGTTATTCATAGCAGCGTTCTAACCCTGAGGCTCTGATAAACAAGAAGATAAGTGGGCAGATAAATGGGCGATAGCGCTATTAAGCAGTTTTTGCCTAGCGCCATTACCAATCCACGCATTATGCGGCGTTACCAGCAAGTTGGGTAGCGCCTCTTTAAGCAATATATGATCAACAGGCGGAGGCTCCACGCTTAGTACATCTAATCCCGCGCCGCCAATTTGGTTGTTTTTAAGCGCATGATAGAGTGCCTCCTCATTAATCAAACCGCCGCGAGCCGTATTAATGAGAAAAGCGATTGGCTTCATCAGCGACAACGTCTCGGCATTAATAAGCTTATCGGTGGCTTCAGTAAGAGGGCAATGAAGACTTACCACATCGGCATTGGGTAAAAGCGATGCAAGACTTGGACGAGGGTCGTCTTGTTTACCTGGGCGAGCAGCGATACTCACCTGCATACCCATAGCCTTGAACAATGTCTCTACACGCTTGCCAAGCTCGCCATGCCCAACAATTACCGCATGCTTACCCGCCAATTCCACCACGGGGTGGTTGAGTAAGCAGAAATGAGAAGAACTAGACCATGCTTGGTTGCGTATATCGCGCTGATACGTCACAAAATTGGTGGCCAAATTCAACGCCAAGGTCAACGTATGTTGAGCAACGCTGTCAGTGCCATAGCCCTCTACATTTTGAACGGTGATACCCGCCTGTTTGCAGTAATCACGGTCGATATTGTTCATGCCGGTCGCAGTTACACCAATATAGCGAAGCTGACTGGCCTGTTGTAAATCTTTGGCTTGTAGCACGACTTTGTTAACCAGCACAGCATCGGCATTTTTTATGCGCTCGGCAACGTCTTCGGCTTGAGTTTGTTGATGAAGCGTAATCGCGGCGTCAAAATTAGTTCGTAAGTCATCTAGTGACGAGGTATCAAGGCTAGGCAAATCCATGGTTTCGGCGTCTAGAAAGACAACCTGCTTTCGTTTGCCGTTGCTGATCTCTTGAGAGGCGTTGTGTTTCGTCATTTTTGCCATGACCTACATCACTTCCACAATCGACTCTAACGCTGCTTTCACGTTTACTGGGATAGGAATAGCCTTATCGGTCTTCCTATCTACAAATACATGCACAAACTGGCCATGAGCCACGCGTCGCTTATTTTCGCCCGCATACACCGACAACCCATAAGTCACTGAACTTCGACCTATTTTGATAACGCGCAAACCCACAAAAATGTCTTCGGGATAAGCCGCCGGCGAAATGTACTGACACTGACTGCTCACCACATACGCCACGGTTTGCCCATTGTGTATATCTAGTCCACCTTCTTCAATCAAAAAGCGGTTTACCGCGGTATCAAAGAAACCGTAATACACAACATTGTTGATATGTCCGTACGCATCATTGTCTTGCCAACGCGTGGCGATAGTAACTTTATAAGGGTAGTCGGCAAGTGTAGGTGTGATATCAGTCATGATCGTCCCTTAGTGAATAAATGTATCGCTTTGTTGTTGGCGCAAATAATGAAAATCGATGAACGACTAACGCCAATTAATGTTTAATGTGCGGTAGTCTATTGCAGCGATTCTTTTGGGTAGCGCTATGAATAAAGCACCATATCGTCACGGTGAATGGCAACATCCGTTGTTTCATAACCTAACACACTGGCAATTTCTTTCGACTTTTTCCCTTTTATAAGCGTTAAGTCTTTTGCGTTATACAGGCAAAGACCTTTGGCAATAACTTCTCCTTGGCATACCACTTCAACAGCGTCGCCTTGTTCAAACAAACCGACAATATCAACAATACCCGACGGCAGTAATGATGCGCCTTTTCGCACTAACGCCTCTTTCGCACCGCTATCAACTTCTATTCTGCCAGCGGTTTTAAGAGTGTGAGTAAGCCACAGCCTTCGGGCATTAGCCGGTGTGCTGCTTGCTGTAAACAGAGTCCCCGGTACACTACCTTCAAGTAATGCATCAAAAGTCTCTCCTTTTCGACCATTTACAATCAGGGTTTGAATACCGCTACTGGTACATTTATCCGCTGCTTCAATTTTTGTACGCATGCCCCCAGTTCCTATCGCAGTTCCAGCGCCGCCGGCAAGGCCGTAAATAGTGCTGTCTATTTTATCTACCTGTGGAATGAGTGTGGCGCTGGCGTCTTTTCTTGGGTCTGCGGTAAATAAACCGTCGATATCTGAGCAGATAATGAGGGTGTCAGCTTGAGCAACTAACGCCGTATAGGCACCTAAGTTATCGTTGTCACCCACTTTAAGCTCATTAACAGCAACTGTGTCGTTTTCATTCACAATAGGTAGCGCATTGTGATTCAAAATTTCGCGCAAGGTATTTTTAATATTTACGTAGCGGGTTCTATCGCGTAAATCATCCGCCGTTAACAATACTTGTGCACAGGGAAAGTCGAAAAAGCGCTGCCAGTTGGCCATCATTAAATTCTGGCCAATCGCAGCCATGGCCTGCTTTTCTGCAATAGATGCGTTGTGGCGAACCTTCACTTTGCTGCGGCCCGCGGCAACACTACCAGAAGAGACAAGAATAATTTCTTTGCCAGCTTCGCGACTAGCAGTAATAAATCGAGCGAGAGACAGCAAATAACGCCCGCTGCACTCGTTGCCTTCAGGAGCAATGAGCGCACTGCCAACTTTTATAACGGCACGTTGCCAATTGAAACGGTTCATAGGGGAAAGAAAAAAGATAACAAGAGCTTAAGAATACGACAGTTGAAGCGCGAAACAAAACGATCTGTTACAGTTTTTTTGCGTTAAAACATGGTTAGTTTACGGTCAAAAAATTGGATTGTGGCAGGCATGCTTATATACTAGATGCTGTTATCTTATAACAATTCTAACTTACAAGTTGCAAGGAAACTGCATGAGCACCGCAAAACGACACCTATTCTGGCTAGCGCCAGTGTTGTCTATGCTGATTTCTCTTCCTACGACCGCCGCTATAAAACAAACAAAAGGCGATTTTGAAGATAAATTCCGTCAGCTGGACGAAGTTCTTCCTACTCCAAACGTATACCGTAACGCCGCTGGTGAGCCAGGCCACCAATATTGGCAACAACAAGTAGATTACGATATTGACGTAAAGCTGCTTGAAGATAAACGCCGCATTGAAGCAAGCGAAACCATTACTTACCACAACAACGCGCCAGATACGCTTAAGTACTTGTGGATCCAGCTTGACCAAAACAAATTCCGCGACGATTCAATGTCTGCGCTTACTACTACGTTTGGCGGTATTGGTAACCGTGGGCCAGGCACGCAAGCCGCAAGTGGCAATACGCCCGCTAAATTAAGCATGGGTGCATTGCGCCGTCAGCAGTTTGTTGACGACAACGAGCTGGGCTACACCATTTCTCGTGTTGAAGACAAAGCGGGCAACGACTTACGCCACACAATTGTTGGTACGCTTATGCGTGTTGATTTGGCCAAGCCTCTAAAGCCAGGCAGCAAAGTAACATTTGATATCGATTTTGCGTTTAACATTGTAGAAGAAGATGCGGTTTCGGCACGTGCAGGTTACGAGCACTTTCCAGATGACGAGCGTGAAGGTGGTAACGACATCTTCTTGCTAGCACAGTGGTTCCCACGCCTAGCTGCATACACTGACTACGAAGCATGGACCAATAAAGAATTTATTGGCCGTGGTGAGTTCACGCTAGAATTCGGTAACTACGAAGTAGATATTACGGTTCCTGCTGATCACATCGTATCGTCAACGGGTGTACTTCAAAACCCGAAAGACGTGTTAACTAAAACACAGCGCGACCGTCTGAAAAAGGCAGAAAAAGCTGACCGCATCGTATTCATCGTTTCGCCAGAAGAAGCTATTGAAAACGAAAAAGAAGGCACGACCAAGCTTAAAACTTGGACCTTTAAAGCGGATAACGTTCGTGATTTTGCATGGGCCTCTTCGCGTAAATTTGCGTGGGATGCGCGTGGTTATCAGCAAGGCGGTGACACTCAGCCACTGGTAATGGCGATGTCTTTCTACCCGAAAGAAGGTGGCGAGCTATGGCAGAAGTATTCTACTGAATCAATCATCCACACCATGGATGTTTATAGCCGCTTTAGCTTCGATTACCCATACCCAGTAGCCCAATCAGTAAATGGCCCAGTTGGCGGCATGGAATATCCCATGATCACCTTTAACGGCCCGCGTACAGAGCTTCGTGACGATGGTTCGCGCACCTATTCGCTTGCTGAAAAACGCTTCCTTATTGGCGTAGTTATTCACGAAGTCGGTCATATCTATTTCCCTATGACGGTTAACTCTGACGAGCGTCAGTGGACGTGGATGGATGAAGGTCTTAACAGCTTCCTAGACGGCGTTGCTGGCCGCGAGTGGGACCCGACGATTCCATGGGGCGTTGAACCACGTGATATCACAGGCTACATGAAGTCTCAGACGCAGGTTCCAATTATGACGCAGTCTGATTCTGTACTTCGCCTTGGCCCAAATGCTTACACAAAGCCAGCAGTAGCGCTGAATATTCTTCGTGAGACGATTCTTGGTCGTGAGCTGTTTGACTTCGCATTTAAAGAATACGCACAGCGCTGGATGTTTAAACGTCCGACGCCATCTGATTTCTTCCGCACTATGGAAGAGGCTTCAGGTGTAGATCTAGATTGGTTCTGGCGCGGTTGGTTTTATACCACAGACCACGTAGATATTAGCCTAGACAGCGTACACAAGCTGCGTTTAGACACTGAAGATCCAGATATCGACTTTGCTCGTGAGCGCGAAGCGGAAATGGAAAAGCCTAAGTCACTTACCGATATTCGCAATAAAGAAGAAGGTAGAAAGCTGTGGGTAGACCGCTTTGAAGATATCAGCGATTTCTACGATGAAAATGATCGCTATACCGTAACCAACAAAGAGCGCAACAAGTACAAGAAGTTCCTTGATAAGCTTGAACCTTGGGAGCGTAAAGCCTTTGAACGTGCGGTAAAAGAAGACAAAAACTACTACGTGCTAGATTTTAGCAACAAAGGTGGTTTGGTAATGCCGATTATTCTTGAGCTAGCCTTTGAAGACGGTACGAAAGAAGAAATGCGTATTCCTGCGGAAATCTGGCGTCGTACACCTAAAGCCGTTAGCAAGCTTATTGTTACCGACAAAGACAAAGAGTTGGTAAGCGTGACGGTTGACCCGCATTGGGAAACAGCGGACGTAGATGTGGAAAACAACCACTACCCACGTCGTATCATTCCTTCGCGTATTGAAGCGTATAAGAATAAGCCGCGTAACACTTACGAGTACCGCGACCTTATGCACGATTCAAAGACCGAGCTAAAAACTGACGACGAGGATAAAGATGACGAATAAGTTGTCTTTAGCCCGCCTGCTGCAGAGCTCTCATGCTCTGCTTGCAAGCGTTGGTGGGTTAGCTATTGCGGCTGCGCTACTAGTTAGCGCAATGTCGTTCAGCACGACTGCTCAAGCGCATCAAATAAAAGCCGCGATTACAACGGTACTGTTCAACCCTAGAACAGAAAATATTGAAGTGATGCACCGCTTTAATTTGCATGATGCTGAGCACGCGGTTAAAGCCCTGTTCGATAAGCATGCAGATATTATGGACGACGTTGAAACGCAGCAACAATTTGCCGATTACGTTGCTAAGCATTTTGCTATCTTAAACGCGGCAGGCGAATCGTTAAGACTTGCTGACGTGGGCTTTGAAGTTGAAGGTAAGCACTTTTGGGTTTATCAGGAAACTGCTGAACCGCCTGTGCTAGAAGGCATTAAAATTCGTCATGATGCATTGCGTGACCTGTGGCCGAAGCAAGTGAATACGCTAAATGTAGAAGGCAAGGGCAATATTAAAACCCTCACCTTTGCTGATAGCGTAAATCTGCTGGAAGTAAGCTTCAAAAGCCAAAATAGCGACCATCACTAATACCTCGCAGAATAGGTGTATGAAAGCCCACCCGCATTCCTTGTCAAACGGCAGTGATTGCGGGTGGGCTTTTTTGTTTGCGTGCTTCACGGTGTTCTTGTAGATAATGTATGCCTTCCTCAGCCTTTACCCCCTCTAATTCAAGCGCCGCATTCGAATAGGGAAAATCAAATATCTAAAATTGTCGTGTGAGACCGAAGTCGTATAGTCATATTGGCATGCATGCTCTACCTTAACTATGGATAAACAGTTACTAAATTCAGTTAATGAGGTATATCATGACCAATAGCGCTACAGCACCGTTGCCTTCACAGGTCAAGAAAACCCTATCAAGAAGCGAGCGTCGTGCAAGAAAAATGCGTACTGCTCACGCAGCAGAGCGTACTGAGCAAGAGGCAAACGCTGAACTAACGCCAGACGCTAAACCAGCAAATGGTAAAACCAGCAATGCGTTCGCTGATAAGAAAAATATCATGTGGGTGCTGTTAAGTGGCGCTATGGCATTGACATTTATCGTAATGCTATTTCTGCCCGATACAGGGATGGGCGGGGGCCTAATATCTACTTATTCTGCAATGCTATGGTGCGGATTTTTTGGTGCTGCGCTTTGGCGATACAGAACAGCAAGCGGATGGACTGGGTTTGCTTATGGAAGCGTTATTGGCTTGGTGCTTCAATTTATTTCACAGATCATCTAAATATATAGCACTGTGTAAGCCGTAAACTTATGCAGTGCGCCACCTTTTTCTCAAATTTCTATATTATTTCCCCCTTAGTTTCTGTTTCTAAACTCAGCTGTCAGGTCTTATACCTTTAAACCCGATCCAGCCACCTTACTTAAAGGTATAAAAGGTTAAGGTACTTTTTAAGTAATGCTTTAAACGATAAAAATTAGTGTCCCTATTCGTCTTCAATAAAACAGAGAGCCAACATGGCAGAGAAGCCCAATAAATCCACAGAATCGCCAAACCGTTCAAGTAAGGCTGTACCCTCGTCTCGTCTATCGCGTATAGGTCGCTTAGGCACGTTAGCAGGTAGGATTGCAGGTAATGTGGTTTCTCAGGGGGCTGGCCAGCTGCTAAAAGGTGAGAAGCCGGTCTTATCTTCGCTGCTTTTAACACCAAAGAATATTTCAAATATTGCCGATCAGCTTGCCAGCATGCGCGGCGCAGCCATGAAACTCGGCCAACTTATATCAATGGATGCGGGTGACTTTCTCCCTGAAGAACTCGCCGCTATTTTAGGGCGGTTACGGGATGATGCAGACCCTATGCCTAAAGACCAATTAATAGCCAGGTTGAATCAGTCTTGGGGCGATAAATGGCAAGACGGCTTGCTTTATTTTTCTTTTGCACCCATTGCCGCAGCCTCTATAGGCCAGGTTCATAAAGTCATTACTATGGACGGTAAGATGTTAGCGGTAAAAGTACAGTACCCTGGCGTGAAAAAGAGTATTGATAGCGATGTGGATAACGTAGCTGCGCTTATCAAGCTTACTGGATTAGTGCCCAAATCATTAGATATAGGCCCGTTATTGCAGGAAGCCAAAGTGCAGCTTCACCAAGAAGCGGATTATGTGCGCGAAGCTGACATGCTCAACCGTTATCGCGCGTTGGTTGAAAGCACTGACATCCAATGCAAAGGGAATAAGGTGTTTATCATTCCGCAAACCTACGCACCGCTTACCACCAGTACGGTGTTAGCTATGGATTTCATAGAGGCGCAAGATTTAGACTCGCTATCAAACGAGCCACAGGACGTCCGAGATGCTGTGATGACGGCGTTAATGACGTTGTTTTTTAATGAAATTTTTCATTTCAAACTGCTTCAGAGCGACCCTAACTTAGCCAACTATCGGTTTAAACCGGATACAAAAGAAATCGTGTTGCTAGATTTTGGTGCAACACGAGACGTCCCCGACGCCATTTCAGCCCAATATCAAGCCTTACTCGACAGCGCCGCAGCCAAAGATCGGGCGATGATGCAGCAAGCCGCGTTTAGCATTGGATTGATTGATGAAAGTCACTCTCAAGAGCAAATTGACGCCGTTATAAGCATTGGTATGGAGGCATGTGAAGCGATCCGCTGCGAAGGCGCTTATGACTTTGGTCAAAGCGATCTCATTGCAAGGCTTCACGAAAAGGGAATGGCGCTGACTATGGAGCATAACTTTTGGCATACGCCACCGGTTGATGCGCTGTTTATACATAGAAAATTGGGTGGGTTATTTTTGCTGGCGAAGCGGCTGCAAGCGAGAGTTAATATGCGCCAAGCTGCTGGTAAATGGCTTACTACCTGACAAGCAGCGCGTTAATCCAATACGTTACGTTAATAAAAATTCAGGAAAAGCCCAAGATTTAACGTGCTATGCGCTCTTCTTACAAATCGATTTATAAAAAAACTATGGCTCTATGCCAAATTGAGTTGCCTTTAATAAGGTAACTCCATACTAAAGGGTAGCGCCATTTGCTCTTTACTTTTTGGCGGGTTACCAATCATTTCATCGTAAGGCGTGTCGTGCTTCATTACCGCCTGCAAAACGCGGCAGTGCGCAAAAGCCTCGCGTATATGGCCAGCACTAAAAAAACGCATCGGCTTATCTCTATTGTCATAAAGCATACCGCTTTGGTTATTGATAGTCAGATAAACCAGATACACGTTCATTTCATAAGACTGAACTTCTAAGTAATCGATAACCGTCGGCGACTCTTCAACATCCCGAAAATAAAACTTATGCATTTTTCTACCTCATGAAATAAGCGTGTGCATTACGCTCATCCTGCTTGGTTTTATTTACATTGAATATGTACAGAACGAGGTAATAACAGATATACGCTATGCAAGGTTTTCAGGTTCATTTGCTAGGTCAAACGGAGGACGGTGATTTTTATATCGTACAGCGTTAACTAAAACTAATAGCGATGCAACGGAAAAGACGCTGTACACCAACGCCGCCAGCCCCATCCCTGTCGCGATCCAAAGAAGCGGAAATACCAATAATCGAGGCCCTTCAACGGCAAGTGCCACTTTTGTTCTCGATAAGATGAAGCCGTTTTGTATACACATAACAACGAAAGTTAACGCGGCAATAGTTTGGTGATACATTGATAGACTATGCATATTTAAAAACAGATATAGCATAACCCCGAGTGCAATAACGCACTGTATAACAGCATAACGTTTAACCGCTCGATGTAACTTCGGATGATATAATTTACTCACGCTAACTATCCTACAGGGGCGTATTTAACTAAAGCTCTAATTAATAGGCTTAACTGATTCATTAACAACCATAATTGATAACGCTCTAGCATTCGCTGACTCTCGATTAGAAACAACATTTATACACAATCCAAAAATGTTAAACAAGTGTTTGAATTGTTATTTCACACTCACATCGTATTGCTATAAAAGAAGATAAAAAATGGGGAGTTCCCACTAATTTTGTGGTCAAAAACAAATCGGAAAATGGATTTTGAACGTTAAAATATTTTAAAAGTAAGAAATTCATTTTTTGGGGGAACAATTCTCTTGATTGATTTTCTAATTTTGAGTGTTATCTCTGGTAGTATTACCGAAAGGATATTTTTGTAGCGGAGTCATTATGAGCGAATCGTCAGAAAAGAAATCGTTAGGCCCACATTTTATTATTGTAGGCATTCTTCTTATTGTTATTCTGGCTGTAGTTTTTTGGCCAAGCGACGAAGAGCCTGAGCCAGTTATTACACCCGAACCTGAAGTGACTGAGCCTGAAGTCACAGCACCGGAAGAACCCGAAGTTTTTGAACCTACCCAGCCAGCACCTACCGTTGAACTTGAAGAGAAAGATGAAGTTGAACCGCTTCCAGAGCCTGTTGAACCAGACCCAGAGCCGCTGGATACCAGCGATCCGGCAGTCAAAGCTTCATTAATTGAGAGTTCATCTGCAGATAAAGAGACCGTAAATCGCATGCTGGTTAACGAAGGGCTTATTCAACGCTTTGTTGTATCGGTAGCTAATTTGGCGAATGATGAGATGGCGCCCAACCATCAACTGCTTACGCCGCCAGAGCAGAACTTCCGCGTTTACTCTCAAGCGGGAAAGCAGTGGATAGATGCTGCAAGCTACAAGCGATATACGCCCTATGTGGACATGTTAGAGTCATTTAATAATGAAGCGCTGCTTAATATCTACGGTATTTATAAAGACGATATCCAAACGAAGTTTGCAGAAATTGGTAGTCCAGACCAAGACTTTAACAGTGTATTGCTAGAGGCCATCGACCAGTTACTTGATACGCCAGAAGTACCGGTTCCTGTGGAGGTGTATACAGACTCGGTAGCTTATAAGTATGCAGACGATCGTTTGGAAAGCCTTAACGAGCCGCAAAAGCAGTTACTTCGCACAGGTCCGGACAATATGCGTCGCATTAAAGCAAAGCTACGCGAATTGAAAGTTTTGGTTGAAGAGCGTGGATCTAACTAGATTTCAACAACAACTTAAGGGCGCGTCTTCAAAGGCACGCCCTTTGCCCCCCGTCGACCAATGGAATCCAGGTTTTTGCGGTGATATTAATCTGACGATTGCTCTTGATGGCCGATGGTTTTACGAGGGCAGCCCTATCGGGCGGGCAAGCTTAGTTCAGCTTTTTGCCTCTGTATTAAAGCGTGAGGGTGATAAATACTTCTTAGTTACGCCCGTAGAGAAAGTGGGTATAACCGTTGAAGACACGCCGTTTCTTGTTACCCAATGGAAAAAGGAAGAATGTGGGTCTACAAGTGACAGCGTCTACTTATTTACCACACAAACGGGCGACATCGTCCGGTTAGAACATTCTGATCAGCTTGAACTTCGCGTTCCCCCAAAAGCAATACGAGACCCAGAGGCGACGCCCATTCCCTACCTATGTGTTCGCAAAAACCTGTGGGCGAGACTACATCAAAACACCTATTATCAGCTGTTAGAGCAGGCTGAAGAAGAAACGGATGATTCAGGTACGCGATTTACTATTCAGTCTAGCGGCATACCTTTTGCGTTAGGTGAAATACGTTAAACACGCTTATTCATCGTTTTACTGGTTACTTCAATGTTTTACACCAGTGCGTTTTACCCACAATTCCGTTATTCGTCATCAATAATACGCCATTGATGGCGCTTTGTTTTGCGTTCTCGGAGCCCGTGCATTACATTCGATATAGTCTATAAAACAATCAAAAGAAGACCTACATCATGAAAAAGCCTTTGCTCACCCTTGCGATTACCAGCGCACTAATCTCATCACCTTTTTCTACGGTTGCCGATACCCTCATACACGCGGGAAAAGTGTTTACTGGCACCTCAAAATCACTTCAAGAAAAAATGACCATTGTTATTGAAGGCAACAAAATAGCAGAGATAAAGAAAGGGTTTGCTAAGCCACAAAAAGGCGACACCGTTATCGATTTAAGCGCTTCAACGGTTATGCCCGGTCTAATGGATATGCATGTTCATTTATCGTCGCAACACGGCGGGCCGCAAACCTACTTAGAACGTTTTTCACTTAATGAAGCCGATTACGCATTGCGTGCAGCAAACTACGCAGAAATAACCCTAGATGCAGGCTTTACCACAGTGCGTAACCTAGGTGATGGCTATAACGAAACAGTGGCTCTAAGAAATGCTATTGCAAAAGGCTATGCTACCGGCCCACGTATTTACACGGTAGCTAAATCTATTGCGACTACAGGCGGACACGCTGATCCAAGCAATGGTATGTCTCACTTACTTCGACCAGACGTGGGCCCTAAACAAGGTGTTGTTAATGGCGAAGTGGAAGCCCGCGAAGCGGTACGGGCCCGTTATCAAGATGGTGCCGACCTAATCAAAATTACTGCAACTGGCGGCGTACTAAGCGTAGCCAAAAGTGGCCAAAACCCTCAATTTATGACCGACGAATTAGAAGCGATTGTCGATACCGCGAAAGATTACGGCATGACGGTAGCTGTGCATGCCCATGGTAAAGAAGGCATGAAACGCGCGATAGAAGCTGGTGTTGATTCTATTGAGCACGGTACCTACATGGACGATGAAATTCGCAAACTAATGAAGAAACACGGCACCTATTACGTACCTACTATATTGGCTGGAAAGTTTGTAGCAGATAAAGCCAAGATTGATGGTTTCTTTCCTGAGCTGGTTCGCCCTAAAGCAGCAGCCATCGGCCCGCTAATTCAAAATACCTTTGAACAAGCGCACAAAGCGGGCGTAAAAATTGCTTTTGGTACAGACAGTGGTGTATCGGCCCATGGCGATAATGCACAAGAATTTTCTTTAATGGTTGAAGCAGGCATGAAACCCGCTGACGCACTTCTTAGTGCTACCGTTAATAGCGCAGATTTACTGGGTATAAGCGACATTTTAGGTACATTAGAGCAAGGCAAGTTAGCAGATATTGTGGCTGTTCAAGGCGACCCGCTTGACGATATATCGCTTATGGAAAGCGTGTCTTTTGTGATGAAAGACGGGGTAGTTTACAAGCAGTAAGACAATAAAAGTGGTAGAGGTTACATGGCACTAGGTAAAAAGGTTAAGCATAAAACTAAAAAGCTTATCGATTCCAAACATATGTTAAAGGGCATTACCTTAGCGTCATTTTTAGAATCGACCATTGTTCCTATACCGCTTGAAGCCGTTATGGTGCCGTTAATGCAGGCTAGACGAGAGTCGCTCTGGAAAATAGCATTAATGGCCACTATAGGCTGTGTGATTGGCGCTGTTTTCGGCTATGCCCTTGGCTATTACCTTTTCGACCTTGTTGGCCAGTGGGTTATTGATACCTTCTTTAGTCAAGACCAGTTCGACAGCGTTAAACAACAAATGCAAAATCAAGGCTTCTGGTTTGTGATGACGCTAGGCATTGCGCCTATTCCTTTTCAAGTGGCCATGTTAGCTGCTGGCGCCACCCAATACTCACTCCCGCTATTCCTTTTAGCCACGGTTATTGCCCGCGCTATTCGCTATTTTGGCCTTGCAGTAGTGGTGTATTACGCAGGTGACAAAGCAGAGCAACTTATAAAACGCTACAAGATGAAAGCCGTGTTTGCTATCACGCTAGTGGTAGTCTTACTGTGGTGGCTTTCTAATATGCTCTCCTAATTGAAGAGCCTTTCGATTTGAGGGCGCTAAAGCTATCAAAATAGCATCAACCAAATCGTGTGAGCTCACCCTAAATCCCCATTTCAAATTACGCTAATAGATTTTTTGAACTTTACATTTGATAATGATTCTTATTTGCACTAATGTTATAAAAAACAGGAGGTGCTTATATGAATGTTCAACGTTTATGCCCAGTTTACAGAAAGTGGCTACAGCTAAACCCTTCTAGCGCACGAGAGCATCGCTTAGCAATGCAGGCACAAACGCAAAAAGCCCATCAACAGGGTAAGTTAGATTATGCCAGAGAGTTAGGTTATCAAGCCTTTGAAGCGGCTAAAGCTATTCTCAACGCGCTGCAGCCCACATCCTCTCAAAAAGTGAGCGCTGTGCAAGAAGATGTACTCGCGTTCGGCACTATGGGCATGTACTTATCTTCTTTACTTACTCTAGAGCATAAAAAACAAGAGTCTCATGCAATTTTGCAGGAGTGCCAACAGCAGCTAATTGCCATATTGCCTTTGCATGCCACTAACCCGTCTGTATGCCGGCTTATATCCGCCATTCAGCACACGCTAGAGCAAACCTACGAACCTCAAATTAGCAGACAGCTTGCCCCTGCAGCTCTGCATTAAATCAAACAGTTGAAGGAGCGAATGATGATGTCGAAACCAATCCCTAATGAAGACGGCTTTGTCTCATTAAGTGTAAGAGCATCTGTACTTCAAAAAATGCTTAAAGGTGAAGTTCTACATATGACAGATGTTCACTGCAATTGTGCTCACAGCAAACGTACGCTTCAAAACTTGCTGCTAAAAGCCGTTGCAGACAGTTCAGAACGTTAGCCTTAAACGCTAGCTAGTAAGCGTAAAATACAGACGGAAGCAAAACGGAACATAACTTGATACAGAATAAGTAACGAAATCGTTTTTATTTTGCAATTAAGCTATGAGAGGACACCGTGGAACCTTCGTCTAAATGGAAAGAGATAATCGCTAGAGCGGGGTATAGCGCCAAAACCGTCATGTACGTTATGCTTGGTGTCTTCATTCTTACATCTGTATTTACTGCGCTTAACCGTGAAAAAGCCTCTCAGTCCAATGTCTTTCTTACACTTAAAGAGCAACCACTCGGGCAGATCTTATTAGGCATTCTAGTTCTTGGCTTAGCATGCTATGCCTGTTGGCGTTGGCTGCAGATTTTTATTACCGACAAATCTGACGACGACAGCTGGTTCATTCACATCATAAATAAGCTGTTCTTCTTTATATCAGGCTCGTTCTATCTTGTTGCTGCTTACGCGGGAGGTAAAACCTTATTAGAAATACAAAGTAGCTCATCATCGCAAGGGAGCGGAAAGAAAGTGAGTGAATTTCTAATGCAATACGAGTGGGGGCTGTGGCTTGTAGCCGCGATCGGGCTTTGCATCATCATATTTGCCGTTGTGCAGTTCAAACATGCTTACACTGCCGACTTTCTAAAGAAATTTTCACTACACGCTTTAAATCAGCGCATTAGAAAGAGTGTAAAAGTAACCGGTCGCCTAGGGTATACCGCAAGAGGGGTCGTTTATTCCTTAGTAGGTGGCTTTTTTATCCTTGCCGCCATATTAAGTAACCCATCCCAAGCAGGTGGATTACAAAAAGCACTAGAAACCTTAATAAAGCAGCCCTTCGGCCCTTATCTCATTGCCGCAGTGGGCGCAGGCTTTGTTATGTTTGGTCTTTATTGTGCGCTAGAAGCGAAATACAGAAAGGTAGGGTAGGAAATTTAAATGGAAGGCGCTAAAAGCCTAAATTTGAATGATAAAAGGGCGCTTAAGCGCGCCCTTTTTTAATAACATATTGGTAAGGCAAGGTCTCTGTTTGAGACGCTACCAACGTATGGTCCATAAAACGGCAAAAGCTAGGAATATCTCTTGCCGTTGAGGGATCGTCAGCCGTGACCGATAAGGTTTCCCCATCGGCCAGCTTACGAATATTTAAACGAACCATCATCACCGGCTCAGGGCAACGTAAACCTAGCGCGTCTAAATGCTGACTTGCCGCGCTGAAGGCGCCATCAAAATCAGATGCCATAGTTTTCACGGTAGGCGTTAATGGCACTGATTTCATTTTCAAAACCGCCTTTCTCTGTCAGATAAGCCACAACATCGGCTAGCGATACGATAGAAATCACCTGAGTGCCAAAATCACGTTCTACTTCTTGAATAGCTGACAGTTCACCATTACCGCGCTCTTGTCTGTCTAATGCGATCAATACGCCAGACAAACTTGCCTGCTGCTGTTCAATTAATGTCATCGATTCACGAATAGCGGTACCCGCGGTAATTACGTCATCCACCAGCATCACCTTGCCTTCTAGTGGGCTGCCAACTAAATTGCCGCCTTCGCCGTGGGTCTTTGCTTCTTTACGGTTGAAGCAATAAGGTACGTCAAGGTTGTGGCTATCGGCCAGTGCTACGGCGGTAGTCGTCGCAATAGGAATGCCTTTATACGCTGGACCAAACAGTACATCGAACTCGACACCTGCATCCATTAGCGCATCAGCGTAAAAACGCCCTAGCTTGGCCAAATCGCCGCCGCGATTAAACAAGCCTGCATTAAAAAAGTAAGGGCTAACGCGGCCAGACTTTAAAGTAAATTCGCCAAATTTTAGTACGCCACGTTCAATGGCAAACTCGATAAAATCACGCTGAAACGCTTTCATGATGACCTCTTAATTACTAACTATTACGTAGGCGTTAAATACGCTTAATTGTCTCGCTTACGCAAGTGCCGCTTTTTGAATATCGAATAATTCGCGTAAGCCGTGCTTACCAATTTTCAACAGTTCATCAAGCTCTTCAAACGAGAAGGGTTCACCCTCAGCAGTACCTTGAACTTCAATCAGTTTACCGGTTTCGGTCATCACTATGTTCATGTCTGTTTCAGCTTCAGAGTCTTCAGTGTACTCAAGATCAGCGATTGGCGTACCTTCATAAATGCCCACCGAAAGTGCAGCAATCATGTGCTTAAGCGGGTTAGTTTTGATAATGCCTTTTGCACGCATATAGGTAAGCGCATCAACAAGAGCAACACATGCACCTGTAATAGATGCTGTGCGTGTACCGCCGTCGGCTTGAATAACGTCGCAGTCTAACGTAATGGTGTTTTCACCTAGAAGTTTTAAATCAATTGCCGCGCGAAGTGAGCGCGCAATTAGACGTTGAATCTCTAGCGTACGACCGCCTTGCTTACCGCGGGCCGCTTCACGACCGCTACGCGTATGGGTTGCACGTGGAAGCATGCTATATTCGGCGGTAACCCAACCTTTACCTTGGCCTTTCATAAAGCGTGGTACACCTTCTTCTACCGTCGCATTACACAACACCTTAGTATTACCAAACTCTACAAGAACAGAGCCTTCTGCATGGCAAGTGTACTGGCGAGTAATAGTAACAGGGCGAATTTGACTGGCGGTTCTGCCGCTTGGACGCATAGTGTTCTCCACAACGTAAATGCTTAAAAAAGGTAGCGCTTTACAGGTTTTTCGTGCGATATGGGAATAGAAAGCTCAATTCGCGGTCAAACCCTGTAAATTCGATGTAGCTACGAAATTGTGCCTAAGTATAACGCATTACCCGTGACCGATAAAAACGAACTTTACATGTTTGCTTATTGAATTACCTAAATGTGCGCTAATATACAAAATACAAGAAAACCTGCTGTAGAAATTCACGTATACAACACGACGTTCGGGTTGTTTTTGCAGGCTTTCAGTTAAATTTAAAGGACATTTATGATTTACAGCATGACAGCGTTTGCGCGCGTAGAAACCAAAAAAGAGTGGGGCTCAGCCGTATGGGAAATACGCTCGGTTAACCAACGCTTTTTAGAAACCTATTTTCGCTTACCGGAACAGTTCCGCTCGTTAGAGCCGGTTTTGCGCGAGCGTTTTCGTAAAAAGCTAGCCCGAGGTAAGGTGGAATGTGCGCTACGCTTTACCGCGAACGATGCTGCTGTAACCAAGCTAAGCTTAAACGAAGAGTTGGCTAAGCAAGTGCTTCACGCTGCCGACTGGGTGCAGTCACATGGCCAGTCTACAGGTGTAAACCCACTAGACGTTTTGCGCTGGCCTGGCGTAATTGCTGCAGAAGAAACTGATATGGATACCATTCACGGCGACGTAATGGCAGCGTTCGATCAAGCGTTAAACGACTTTATCAGTGCTCGCGCTACAGAAGGCGAAGCCCTTAAAGGTATGATCACGCAGCGCCTAGACGCCATTGAAGTTGAAGCGGAAAAAGTAGCTGCCCGTATGCCTGAAATCATGGTGTGGCAACGAGAAAAAGTGCAAACCCGCTTTGAAGAAGCAAAGGTAGAGCTTGATGCAGGCCGTTTTGAACAAGAAATGATTATGCTTGCGCAAAAAGTGGATGTTGCCGAAGAACTAGATCGCCTAAACGCTCACGTCAAAGAAACGCGCAATATCCTTAAAAAGGGTGGGGCAGTGGGTCGCCGTTTAGATTTTATGATGCAGGAATTTAACCGCGAGTCGAACACGTTAGGTTCAAAATCTATCAGCACTGACATCACACAATCAGCCGTTGAACTTAAGGTGTTGATTGAGCAGATGCGCGAGCAGATCCAGAATATAGAATAGGTTCCTAACTATAAGATTACTTGTTTTGTAATGTGTAGAAAGCCCTTTCTTTACCTCATAGTAACTTCTGACTGATGTGAGAAAGCGCTTTCTCAAAAATTCATTTTTAGGTACTTTGGTATGCAAAATGCGTTTACTGGTATCAACATAAATCAAAAATGACGTACCACATTTCCTTGAACTTTCCCGCCCTTTTCATAGCGAACCATATTAGATAACGGCATAATACAAAAACGTTAAATGATTGTTTTAATGAACGAGGTTTTTACACGTGCCTACCATTTACCAAGTTGCCGAGCGCGCAGGTGTTTCTCTATCTACGGTATCCCGCGTTTTAAACGGAAAAGCTTCGGTAAATGAGGTATTGCGAGGGCGAGTGGAAAAAGCGGTAGAAGAGTTGAACTACCGTCCAAATTCCGTCGCCCGCTCTTTGGCTAATAGCCGAACAGACAGCATTGGTGTGCTTGTACCTGAACTAAATGCTCCTTTTTTCGGCGACTTGATGCAGGCTGTAGAATCAACGTTACGCGCCGCCGACAAGCACGTCATTATTACTGTAGGGCGAAACTGCTTAGAAACTGAAAAAGATGCAGTAGAATTCCTAATAAGCCGTAATTGCGACGCACTTATCATGCACGCCGAAGCGCTTTCGGATGAATACTTATTAGAACTTAATCAGTCCAAACTTCCCATTGCTTTAGTTAACAGGCAAGTCGAGGGGCTTTCTGAAGCGTGCACTACACTAGATAATGAAAAAGGTGGATATCTTGCCACCCGTCATTTACTCGAATTAGGCCATAAAAACATTGCATATATATCAGGTCCAATAGCAAAGCGTGACGCCAAACTTCGTTTGGAAGGGCACAATCGTTCGCTGTCCGAAGCTGGGCTTTCGATTAACTCCGAGCTCATTTTTGAAGGCAATTATACTGAAGACGACGGAAAGCTTGGGCTACTGGAACTTATGGCTCGCGACTTACCTTTTTCCGCATTAGTATGTGCTAACGATTGGATGGCATCAGGAGCAATAAGCTGCGCCCGAGATTTGGGCATGAGTCTACCAGACGACCTATCAATTGTTGGTTTCGATGACGTTGTTTTCGCACATCATGTGTTCCCCAGACTTACAACGATAAGTAACCCTGTTGCAGACATGGCTGAAATGTCAGCGAAATATATTTTAAACAAAGTTTATGGGCAATCTAACGAAGTCAAGCTGAGCTTTGACCCCGGACTTATAATTCGAGAATCTACGACACTGTATGAAGGCTAGGGTAAGCTCTAAACCATAGCTGCTCCCAAATGACATGCGAGAGTCCTCTATATATTTAATACATGAAGCGAGCCGATAAACGCCCTTTAATAGTTGAAAATTAGAGCTTTGAGGCTGTTTCATGTGGAACATCGCCAAATGTTGGGCTTAACTACACAATATTTAATACAGGATAAGAAGGTACTATGAAAAGTTTATTATTGAGTTGGCTACTGCTTTGGGTCGGCGCAGCAATAGCGACAAGCGTTAGTGCCAATACAGATAAAGTATCGGTGAACCGAACCCTTGATGCGTTGCATCACAATGCCTCTGTTGCTAGCTTTGAAGCGTATTTCAACTTGTATCACGAAAGCGCCGTCTTCATTGGCACTGACGCGTCGGAAGTGTGGGACAAAGAGGCGTTTAAATTTTATGCGAAGCCCCACTTCGATAAAGGTACAGGATGGACATACCACCCAAAAGACAGACACATCTATTTTTCGCCTAGCCGAAATATCGCTTGGTTCGACGAGTTGCTGGACAATGAAAGTTTAGGCGAAACAAGAGGGACTGGCGTTTTGATAAAAGTTGGCGAAGATTGGAAATTAACCCAATATCATTTAGCTATACCAATTCCAAACTCGCTAGCTGACAGCGTTGCAGAGCAAATTAAAACCATGGATAACGAAAAAGCCCCGAATTAGAACGGGGCTTTTTAACCTATCACTTATGTACTAATTACTAGGTATTAGATTGGGTAAGCGGCTGAATCTCCATCTCAACACGGCGGTTCATAGAGCGGTTTGCCGCACTGTTGTTAGGCACTTTTGGCGAGTATTCACCCATGCCTACTGTTGTAATACGTGTTGGATTAACTGAATAGTTAATCAGTAAGTTTTTAACCGCTCCCGCACGACGCTCAGATAAAGACTGGTTATACTGCTCTGATCCAGTATCGTCGGTATGCCCTTTAATCATCAATACGGTTTTTTCATAGTTGTTAACGACTTTCGCAACATCTTGAAGCACAGGATTAAAGTTAGGGCTAATGCTCGAACTGTCAGTAGCAAAAGTAATATCACCAGGCATGATCAAACGTAGGTTATCACCCTCACGTACCACTTGAACACCAGTATCAGAAAGCTCGCTTCGAAGTTCTTCTTCCTGTTTGTCCATGTAATTACCAATTGCACCACCCGCAATGGCACCTACCGCAGCGCCCCATGCATAGCGACTTTTATCATTATCGCCAGTTGCTTTACCTAGCAATGCACCTACTACCGCGCCGATAGCAGCGCCTTTTTGCGTATTATTAGGGTCATTTGCACAACCTGCTACGGTTAATGATGCAGCAATCAAACTTACAGCAAGAGTCTTTTTCATAGCTTCCTCTTATTTCAATTAAGCCTCATATTAAGAAGCGACAGATGTCCCTTGCCACTCTCAATAAGCTCTGTATAAAAACTTTTGTTAATTACTTAACCTTGTACTTAAGTCTAGCAATAAATGTTCCACCACTATTTGCGATATAGTCAGCAGGGTATTGATACTACAACCTATACTTTAACTTAATAAAATTATTACTGTTAGATCAGTGATTAAGGTCGACTCCTTCTCATCTCGAGCAACTAATCTGACTAAAGTCTAAATGACACATGCTGAACGTAAGCTAAACGAATTAATTTATTTTTGCAGAGAGGGAAAAGAAAGTCGTTACAACACAGTGTAAAGACTACACTGTGTTGCCCATAAGTAACGTTTCAACCAACCGAAACCGAACGCTCAAAGAATGCATTTACATCTATTTTGTAATCTGAAGCAATGACAGCTTTCGTTATCCTGACGGTTTTATCTATAGATAGGTCAATATCTTTCGGGGTTAGGTAATGACTGTTACGAACGGAATAGAAAACTTTTACCAATGGCGTAAGAGGTGAATCTTTCTGTTCCAGTACCATGGCTAGCCTTTCGTTAGAGAGTAAAACAAGGCTACCTACAGGGTAAACCCCTAAGCATTTAATGAACTGCTGAACAAGCGACTTATCAAGTCGGGTGGGGGCATCATTCATTAGGATAGAGAATGCTCTTTGGCTAGACATACCTGCTTTGTAAACCCTATCCGCAGTCAACGCATCGTACATATCTGCAATAGCCAACATGCGTCCTGCTTTACTTATATCATTGCCTTTTGTTCCAGCAGGGTATCCTAAGCCGTCCAAGCGTTCATGGTGTTCACTAATTGCTCGTATTAACGGTTGCGCTATGTCTGTCTCTTTTAGATAGTCTACGCCGTGTTTTACATGCCCCTTCATAATATCCATTTCGCTATCTGTTAAGCGACCTGGCTTATGAAGTATTTCATCTGGAATTTTTATTTTGCCTAAATCATGCAAAAAACCCGCGTAGGAAAGGTCTTGAACCTCTTCTTCGGACATGCCTAAAAACTTGCCAAAATTCGCTAATAGAATAGCAACGTTAAGGGAGTGCTCTAGTAAGTAGTCGTCTTTCTCGCGAATTTTAGTTAAGCAAAGCAGCGCATCAGGATTTCTATCAACTGACTCCACCAGCTTGCTCGAAAATGCTTTTGGTATACTTGCATCAAAAGGCGTTTCCTTTTGAACACTAGCAAGCAAAAGCTTTTGAATCGCTTTGCCTTGTTCGTGAAGTTTAGATGCTCTCGTTAATTCTTTCTCGAGGGGGACTAGCTGGGGCTTCGCTGCCTCACTTGGGCTTGCCAAATCGCCTTTAACGTCAGTAGAGGAATATGCGCTCCCCCTAACCTCGAACGCTTTTTCGGTATCGATGGCAAGGGTTTTAACGCCTTGCTTTTTCAGTGTATTGACTAGATCAATTGATGTAACGCGCCCTTGGCTTTTTACTGTCAAGCTACCTTTTTGCTCTAATATTTGATGAACAAACATACCCGGCACTAGCTGATCTATAGTAATCTTTTTTATCATTCTGAATGCACAACACTTTTATTCAAACGCTATTATACTGCTACTGGGCAACTCCTGAACTCGCAGAAGCGATTAATACTCTAACTCCACCAGTATAGTGTGTAAATCTGGCTCCCAGCCGAATTTCTTCATATTTATTCGGTAGTTTTTTACTATAACGCCTTCTGCAGTTAAACGCTGTCGCTGCTCTTCTGCTTTTTCCGAACCTGCAGGAAAGGCAATCTTTCCGTCACTGCGCAATACTCTATGCCAATTACAGTCTACGTTTATCTCTTTTAAACATTTTCCCATCATTCTTGCTCTGCCTGGAAGCCCGCATAAATCAGCAAGCAGACCATAACTGACTACATGTCCTGAAGGTACAAAAGAAAGCGTTTTTTCTACTCGGAATTGTACGGCCCCATCTGGCATGCTGTATATTATCCTATCTGGTAAGTTGCGCAGTTAAATAGGTGATTGCGATAAATAAACACAGTTAGCATTGTAAAATAAAAGTAGAGAAATTAGCTAATGCGCCTTTATTGTCAAAAATGTGGATACCCCGAAGCAACGTGTATCTGCCCCCATATTAGCACTTTGAATACGTCGTTAAACATCGTCATTATTCAGCATGAAAAAGAAGCGTATCACGCGAAAAATACAGCAAGGCTAATCTCTTTGTGTATCCCAACAAGTCGTATTGTTCTTACAAACGATGTGCAGGCCATGCAACACTTGGAAAAGGAGTGCTCGTTCGAGCATACGGCGCTGATTTACCCCAGCGATAAAAGTATGCCGATAGAAAATACCGCCCATACAAGGTTACATCAAATTTCAACCTTGTTGTTAATTGACGGCAGTTGGAAACAAGCTTTTGGTATGGTTAAGCAGAACCCATGGCTTACCACTTTACCCGCCTTTCACTTTACTGCGGCGCCTACGTCTAATTATGCAATCCGCCATACAAAGCTAGAGCACGCGCTCTCGACACTAGAGGCGACTGCCTATGCGATAAGTTGCTTAGAAAAAACTGACGTCTCTGCACTTCACGAAGCACAGTGTGCCTTACAAAAACATTGGAAAGGGCCAAAGTCGCATAGAAGACAAGCCTAACGCTCAGAAGGCTACAGGCTTTTCTAAGTGTCCATTGGTACAAAGCCTCTATGCTCTTTAATTAGACTTATCCAATGGCGAATAGCGGGGTATGCTGAAAGGTCGAAGCCACCTTCATGTGCTACATGGGTATAAGCAAACAGTGAAATATCAGCTAGGCTAATAGTATCGCCCAGTAAATACGGTGTACTGTTAAGTTGATGTTCCATTACCTCAAGCGCCCGGTACCCTCCCGCTTGTTTAGACTCATATTCTGCTTTTCTCTCATCGGGCAACCCTAAATAAACATTGATGTAGCGAGCAACGGCGATAAAAGGCTCGTGGCTGTACTGTTCGAAAAATTGCCACTGTAACAATTGTGCAAAGTGATAGGACGAAGATGGAACCAAGGGCGTATTAGAAGCAAGGTAGTGCATGATAGCGTTCGACTCAGACAAAACTCTTCCGTCATCGAGTTCTAGTATGGGAATCTTACCGTTAGGCGTTTTTTCAAGAAAGGACAGCGCTCTGGTCTCTCCCTTCATTATATCAACATCAACCCATTCACAGGTTTTGCCTAGCAAAGAAAGCAGCAATTGAAGCTTGTAGCAGTTTCCAGAACGTTTATCGCCATATATTCGCACAGTGGTATTCTCAATACAGTTATGTAGAAGACTTCATGTGAGCTTAAGCTCACTGATTCACTTAGCAACATTAACGTTTATTTATACAGACAGCAAAATTAGAATTGCAGTATTTTTCTTTCAGACTGAGTAAATTTTCTATTTCTTTACTTCTTTCTGACGTCACGCTTTCTTTGATGAGGCACTCTATCCTTGCATCTAATTTAATCGCAAGTGACTGCTTTATCTTGAGTAACTTACGATAATAATTGATTAACGGAGAAACGAGTAGGAGCGTTAAAAACAGGCATAGTGTAGATATGAGAACCGCATCAAACAGATGAACTGACAAGTTTATCCAAAATACAGGCATTATTAACAACACCAGTAGTGTAGTAGATATAGTGATAGCGGCAACGGTCATAACACTTTTATACATCTTTATTTTCACAATAAGCTCCAAGCCTTCAGTATTGAGAAATGTCCTTAGATGCCGGTTAACTGTCGTTATTTGAAATATATAGAGGGACATGAGTAACCAGAAAGGTATTGCTCCCATTGCAACAATGAAGACTTCTTTCTCGTTAATTCTCGAGATCACACCTTCAGTTACCATGTACAAAATAGGCATAATAAAACCCAATGAAACTGACCAAATCAGGTGTTTTTTGAATTGCTCTGACAAGTTCTTTCTATGTAGCCAAAAATCATGACGTTGTTTAGTTACATCAAGGATCAGCAAAAGGTGCTTGGCAACACTCTTTTGCATGATTCTAATAGAAAACAGAAATGCCCCGCTTAGTAGTGATGTTCCAATTGCGGTATTGAAGTCTCGCTGTGCATCCTTAGTGGCGATATCTATCTGAATCGTGCCGCCAATAATATGAAGCGCAATCATAGAAGCTACGAGTATTAGGGGATACATTAAGTTTTCTAGTAGTTCAACTTTACTCATAAAAGGTTTTAACAAGGCGTTTTATATTTGCCCTTTGATGTTATGGGAGAAGATTAGAACCGTACTCCAAGAAATAGTTATTAATAATACACAGGCAATAAACCTAATTTTGTCTCTGGCAACAAAAAAATTCATCAATAGTGAATTTATTCTTTCTAGGTCTTGCTCGTATAACACAAGCTTTTCAGAAGACTGTTCTTTGTCCATTAACGCATTAAGTTCATAACATTTTTCCCTTTTACCTTTAAGCCACTGGGATTGTAGTTTAAGTACAGGATAAAAGAGATACCCCCCCACAACGCATAAAAACGATATCGTTATAGCAATATCAAACAAAGGAACGGTTTTGTTAATCCAAAATATAGGGAACAGTGAAAATGCGCCAATGGACAATGTCGCATTAATTAATGATAAACGAGCCAAAGATGAAAGGGAATTTAGATGATCAATGTAATCCTCTGTTTGATTAAGCACATACTTTCTTAGATAGTTTACATTCGAAGTAGACTGAATCAAAACGAGAAAAAACAAGAACCAAAAAAGTACTGCGCATAAAGTTATTACGTATTGACAAAATTTCACCTCGGAAAAAAGGGGATTGTCTATAATTACGTATACTGCGGTGGTGAAAATTGCTGTAATGAGACTATTTATTGTATCTAGTTGTAATTTCGAAAAAAGTTTTTGCCTATGTCGGCTCAGATGACTCAGCTGGTTTGTTTTTACCAACATCGAAATCAATGTACTCAGTACATTCTTATGATTTATTTGTAAACAAAGCCAAAAATAACCAGAAAGCAAGGTCATGCCAAATGCTGTATTGAAATCGATCTGCTCGCGAACACTTCCATCATTACCCAACATCAAAGCGCCACTAAAATAGTGCACACAGAGAAGAACACCTACCAATAAAAATGGATATAATCCTATAAATACACCGTTGGGCGCATTCGAATATGGATTTAGTTTCATCATTCAAATAATTATTTAAAGGCAGCTTTCCTTACTATCAACTGATGCAAAAGGCTTGAAGAAAGCATGCCTATGGGCCACTAATAACCTGTCAACCATAAGCGCTAAAGACAGCGTAAGCAATAGAAATAAACGTAAGAGAATGTGAACGACTACTTTTCGTTCGACAATAAAAAACCCGCCTGTTGGCGGGTTTTTTCAAAGCTGTGCTTTTTACTTGCGTAACTTCTGAATAAGGCGAAGTTGTGCAATTGCTTCTGCAAGCTCGTGAGCTGCTTCCGCATAGTTAAAGTCAGCGCCTGGGTTGGCGATGTGCTCTTCTGCACGTCGTTTGGCTTCTTGTGCTGCCTGCTCGTCAAGATCTTCAGCTCGAACCGCGGTATCAGCCAGTACGGTAATGTTGTTAGGCTGTACTTCTAGTACACCACCAGCAACATAAATAAATTCTTCTTCACCGTGCTGTTTAACCAAACGCACCATACCAGGTTTAATAGCAGAGATAAGTGGCGCGTGACCTGGGTTAATACCCAATTCACCTTCGCTACCTGTCACCTGAATCGATTCAACGCGTCCTGAGAAAATCGCTTTCTCCGCGCTTACTACGTCCAAATGTACTGTCATTGCCATGTGAACCTCCTGATTAGGTACGTTAGCATGATGCTAGGCTAGCAACTGCTAGCCCTGTCATTATGCTTTTTTGGCTTTCTCTAGCGCTTCTTCGATAGAACCAACCATGTAGAAGGCTTGCTCTGGAAGGTGATCGTACTCACCGTCTAGAATGCCTTTAAAGCCACTGATTGTGTCTTTTAGCGATACATATTTACCAGGTGCACCAGTAAATACTTCTGCTACGAAGAACGGCTGAGATAGGAAACGCTGAATCTTACGAGCACGTGATACCACTTGCTTGTCTTCTTCAGATAGTTCGTCCATACCTAGGATCGCGATGATGTCTTTCAGCTCTTTATAGCGCTGAAGAACAGTCTGTACGCCACGTGCTACGTCATAGTGCTCTTGACCAATTACTAACGGGTCTAGCTGACGAGACGTTGAATCTAGAGGGTCTACCGCAGGGTAGATACCTAGAGACGCGATATCACGAGAAAGTACTACCGTTGCATCCAAGTGAGCAAAGGTTGTCGCTGGAGATGGGTCAGTCAAGTCATCCGCAGGTACGTATACCGCTTGGATTGAAGTGATTGAACCTGTCTTCGTTGACGTAATACGTTCCTGAAGTACACCCATCTCTTCTGCAAGCGTAGGCTGGTAACCTACCGCAGACGGCATACGACCTAGAAGTGCTGATACTTCAGTACCTGCTAGGGTATAACGATAGATGTTATCTACGAAGAATAGAACGTCACGGCCTTCGTCACGGAACTTCTCAGCCATTGTTAGACCGGTAAGTGCAACACGTAGACGGTTACCCGGTGGCTCGTTCATCTGACCGTATACAAGCGATACTTTATCAAGTACGTTTGATTCGTTCATTTCGTGATAGAAGTCGTTACCCTCACGCGTACGCTCACCAACACCCGCGAATACTGAGAAACCGCTGTGCTCGATTGCGATGTTACGGATAAGTTCCATCATGTTTACGGTTTTACCTACACCCGCACCACCGAATAGACCAACTTTACCACCCTTAGCGAATGGGCAAACCAAGTCGATTACTTTGATACCAGTTTCTAGTAGTTCTACCGAGCTAGACTGATCTTCGTAGCTAGGCGCTTCACGGTGAATAGACATACGCTCTTCTTCACCAATTGGACCTGCTTCGTCGATTGGGTTACCCAATACGTCCATGATACGACCAAGTGTCTTCGTACCAACTGGAACCATGATTGGGTTACCGGTATTTTCTACTGCAAGACCACGTTTTAGTCCGTCAGTAGTACCTAGTGCGATGCCACGAACAACACCGCCACCTAATTGCTGTTGCACTTCCAGGGTTAGACCTGACAAGTCACCTTCGGTAACTCGTAGTGCGTCATAAACTCTTGGTACCGCATCTTGTGGAAACTCAATATCCACAACGGCGCCAATGATTTGGACGACCTTACCTTGACTCATAATTTGTCCTCGTTATCTCTTTTAAACCTTTGCCTACACCGCTGCGGCACCGCTAACAATCTCACTGATTTCTTGTGTGATTGCAGCTTGACGCGCTTTGTTATATACCAGTTGTAACTCATCAATAAGGTTACCGGCGTTGTCGGTTGCTGCCTTCATGGCAACCATTCGCGCAGCTTGCTCTGAAGCCGCGTTTTCTACAACACCCTGATACACCTGAGACTCAATGTAACGAACCATTAGTGCTTCCAAAATTTCTTTTGGATCTGGCTCGTAGATGTAGTCCCAACGATGTTGATATTCTTCGTCTTCTGACTTTGGCAAAGGCAATAACTGATTGATCACAGGTTTCTGTGTCATGGTGTTAACGAAGTCATTGAATACCAAGAATACTCGGTCAATTTGTCCTTCGTCGTACGCCTTAAGCATAACGCGTACAACACCCACTACATCGCTCACAGACGGCTTGTCACCTAAACCAGATTCAGCAGCAAGCAACTTGCCACCAAAGCGGTTGAAGAAACTGCACGCTTTAGAACCTAATGCAGCGAAATCCACTTCTACACCCTGTTCACGCCATTTTTTGACGTCTTGAGTGACGAGCTTAAATTCATTGGTGTTCAAGCCACCACATAAGCCTCGGTCAGTGGAAATCACAATGTAACCGACGCGCTTGACTTCACGCTCTTCCAAATAAGGATGGCGATATTCAAGGTTACCGTTTGCAATGTGACCAATCACTTTAAGCATATTTTGTGCATATGGACGGCCAGAAGCCATGCGTTCCTGCGCCTTTTTCATTTTAGACGCAGCAACCATTTCCATCGCACTGGTAATCTTCTGAGTATTTTTGATACTCCCAATCTTACCTTTTATTTCTTTACCGCTGGCCATGACTATCTCTCCGATTACTCAACGAATTGCGCTGGTGGTTAAACACCAGCACCATTGATTACCAAGTTTGTGTCGCTTTAAAGTTTGTTAAAGCGTCGTTCAACTTAGAGGCAATCTCGTCGTTGTAGTTACCTGATTCGTTGATAGTCTTCATAAGGTCAGCGTGTTCGCTGTTCATGTAAGAGTGAAGAGCGGCTTCAAAATCTAGGATTTTGTTAAGCTCGATACCCTTAAGGAAACCTTTTTCTACCGCGAACAGAGATACACCCATATCAGCAATTGAAAGTGGAGCGTACTGCTTCTGCTTCATTAGCTCAGTTACGCGCTCACCGTGCTCAAGTTGCTCACGAGTTGCGTCATCAAGGTCAGAAGCAAACTGCGAGAACGCCGCAAGTTCACGATACTGTGCTAGGGCTAGACGGATACCGCCACCCAACTTCTTGATGATTTTAGTCTGTGCAGCACCACCAACACGAGATACCGAGATACCAGCGTTAACCGCTGGACGGATACCTGCGTTAAACAAGTCAGTTTCTAGGAAGATCTGACCGTCGGTAATTGAGATTACGTTAGTTGGTACGAATGCAGATACGTCACCAGCCTGCGTTTCGATAATTGGAAGCGCAGTCAATGAACCTGTCTTACCTTTCACTTCGCCGTTTGTGTAACGCTCAACGTATTGCTCGTTTACACGTGCAGCACGTTCTAGTAGACGTGAGTGAAGGTAGAATACGTCACCTGGGTAAGCTTCACGGCCTGGTGGACGCTTAAGTAGTAGTGAGATTTGACGGTAAGCAACAGCTTGCTTTGACAAATCATCATATACGATTAGCGCGTCTTCACCGCGGTCACGGAAGAATTCACCCATAGTACAACCAGAGTAAGGCGCTAGGTATTGAAGCGCAGCAGACTCAGATGCAGATGCTGCAACCACGATAGTGTGGTCAAGTGCACCGTGCTCTTCTAGTTTACGTACTACGTTAGCGATAGTAGATGCTTTCTGACCAACCGCTACGTACACACATTTAATGCCTGTACCTTTTTGGTTGATGATAGCGTCAACAGCCATTGCTGTTTTACCACACTGACGGTCACCGATGATAAGCTCACGCTGACCACGACCTACTGGGATCATGGCGTCAACTGACTTATAACCAGTTTGTACTGGCTGGTCTACCGATTGACGCTCGATTACGCCAGGTGCAATTTTTTCAACTGGCTCGAAACCAGCAGCGTCGATTGCGCCTTTACCATCGATAGGCTCACCTAGTGTGTTAACAACACGACCTAGTAGTGCATTACCTACTGGTACTTCAAGAATACGACCAGTAGATTGTACTTTATCGCCTTCTTTAAGGTCCGCATAAGGACCCATAACAACTGCACCTACAGAGTCTCGCTCAAGGTTTAGTGCAATTGCGTAACGGCTTCCTGGAAGCTCGATCATTTCACCTTGCATTACATCTGCAAGGCCGTGAATGCGGATAATACCGTCTGTTACTGCGACGATAGTACCTTCATTACGTGCTTCACTGCTTACATTGAACTGTTCAATTCTTTTCTTGATCAGTTCAGCAATTTCAGTGGAATTAAGTTGCATGCTCTTATCCCCGTTATGCTTGCAACGCGTCTGCTAGACGGTTCAATTTCGACTTTACGGAACCATCAATAACTGTATCGCCGGCATTAATTACCATTCCAGCGATCAGGGCAGGGTCCACGTTACAATTAAGCTTCACTTTACGTGCCAAACGTTTTTCCAAAGATGCAACCAACTCATTTTGTTGTGCATCAGTCAGCGTAGATGCTGAGGTTACGTCCACTTCTATTTCTTTGTCGTAATCTGCTTTAAAGGCGTCAAACAAAGTAGAAATTTCAGGCAACGCGGCTAAACGTTTATTCTCAGCCAACACCTTAATTAGGTTTTGGCCGTGTTCGTCGAGTTGCTCACCACAAACATTGTTAAAAATGTCGGCTAGCGTGTCAGCGGCAACCGCACCAGACAAAAGCTGGTGCATGTCATCGTTCGCTGCTACAGCGCCTGCAAAGGCAAGCATTTCTTGCCATTTTGCAACGGCATCTTTCTCGACAGCAAAATCGAAAGCAGCTTTAGCATAAGGACGAGCAACGGTTGTCAATTCAGACATGGCTCATCTCCCTATTAAAGCTCAGCGACAAGTTTTTCAACAATGTCGTTTTGTGCGTTTGCATCGATTTCACGTTGTAAGATTTGCTGTGCGCCAGCTACTGCAAGTACAGAAACCTGCTTGCGCAAATCTTCTTTGGCACGATTGCGTTCAGCTTCAATCTCGGCATAACCAGAAGCGATAATCTTTTCGCGTTCCGCATGGCCTTTTTGCGTTTCTTCGTCAACCAATTGGTTGGCACGCTTTTTAGCCTGCTCGATAATTTCAGCTGCTTGCGCTTTCGCATCTTTCAATTGCTCAGTAGCTTTCGCTTGAGCAAGCTCTAGGTCTTTCTCTGCACGTTCAGAAGCTTCAAGCCCATCGGCAATTTTCTTCTGACGTTCTTCAATCGCTGCCATTAGTGGAGGCCATACATATTTCATGCAGAACACCACGAACACAGCGAAGGCGATTAATTGACCAATAAAAGTGGCGTTAAAATTCACAATCGCCCCTCCTCTTAAAGTTCGCTAAAAAAGTGTTTAGTAGAATTAGGCACCAACAGCGAACAATAGGTATAGAGCGATACCAACACCGATCATCGCGATGGCGTCGATAAGACCCGCTACGATGAACATCTTAACTTGTAGTTGAGGTGCTAGTTCAGGTTGACGAGCAGCAGATTCAAGGAATTTACCACCTAGTAGACCGAAACCAATAGCGGTACCTAGGGCACCAAGACCAATCAGTAGTGCAACAGCGATGTATAACATTTACGTCTCCGATTTAAGTTAAATTTAAAGTTAATGTTTAAAAGTCAAACTCTGTAAAAACAGTGCCGATTAAAAATCAAAACCGACACCCGTTAATGCTTAGTGTTCTTCACACGCCAGGCTTAAGTACACGATGGTAAGCATCATGAAAATAAACGCTTGAAGCGGAAGTACCAGAATATGGAACACAGCCCACATGAAGTGCAGTGGAAGCTGGAAATAACCAATTGTAGCAATCAATATGAAGATTAGCTCACTGGCATACAAGTTACCGAACAAACGCAGTGCTAATGAAAGCGGACGCGCAAGCAAAGTAACGGTTTCAAGAATAAAGTTCACCGGAATAAAGATAGGGTGACCGAAAGGCTGCATAGTCAGTTCTTTAGCAAAACCGCCGATACCTTTCATCTTGATTGAATAGAAAAGAATAAGGATAAACACGCCTGAAGCCAGTGCGAACGTTAGGTTAAGGTCAGTGGTTGGTACTGCCTTGTTGTAAACGTCGTGAGGGTCCATGCCAAAAGCAGCTTGGCCAATAAGACCAGAAACCCATGGAATGAGATCAACTGGCACAAGGTCCATAAGGTTCATTAGCAATACCCATACAAAGATAGTTAGTGCTAATGGCGCAATAAGTGCGCTCTTACCATGGAAAGTGCTTTTCACGTTGTCGTCAACAAACTCAACAACAAGCTCAACAAACGCCTGCATTTTGCCAGGTACGCCTGTTGTCGCTTTTGAAGCAACGCTTCTAAAGATAATTAGGAAAAGAAGACCAAGACCGATAGACCATGCCAGTGTATCAACATGCCATGCCCAAAAACCGGCGTCAGAACACGCTTTGTTAAAAGCAATTCCGTTGTCAGTTGAGCACATGGTGGCATTGGTCAAGTGGTGCTTGATGTATTCTGAGGTAGTGTATTCAGATGCCATTGTTTAACCCAAGTTGTAAAGTGTAAAAATTTGGTGACTGGTTCTATTGTCTCAATCGGTCGATTACGTTGTTTTCGTTATCGCAACGCCTTGCGTTGTCTTTATTGTTTCGTACCGTAATGAAACATGGCTAGCCCGTGGCTAGCAGTTGTAATCACAAATGCCATGAAAATCTCTAATGGCGCGGCGTTTAAACCTTTAAAAGCAATTACAAATAAAATGATTGTCAATGCCAGCTTCAATTTTGAGCCTTGGCTAAAACTACGTGCAACAAGGTCGTTTTTACTTGCACCTGCGTATCGAAACGCGAAAGCCATAAAAACACTATTGGGCAGGATACTGATTAGAGCGCCTGCTGCTGCCGACATGGCGGAATGACTTCCTCCCGCAGCACCTGCGATGACCGTAACGAATAGGGCCGTGACAGCCTGAAAAAGTAGCCCTTTTTTTGCGAGGTCTAGCCCGCGCTTTGCTAACTTGTTCGTCACTTTTACTCGCAGCTTGTTCACGTCTTACAAAAAGCGTCAGAAGTATACTGTTTTACCGACAATTTTCAACAGTACAACGCTTTTTGAAAGTTATTCTGAAAATTTTCTATTGCTATAACCGGAAAGGAGAGTGTCCGGTATTAGCTCCGAACAGCGTATCAATTGCGGGTAGGCAAAGAAATCATCTCTATTATTATTATTTCAACCTATTGAATTTTAGAGATAATTCCGTCTAATTGTTCAAGGTCACTAAAGCTAATCGTCAGCTTGCCTTTGCCTTTCGCATTATGGTCAATGCTCACAGGAGTGCCCAAATTTTCTGAAAGTCGAGTCATAAGGTTTTGCACATCGGGATCAACTTTCTTCTCAGGCTTTTGTTTAGCTGGCTCCAAAAGCTTTTTAACAAGCTTTTCTGTATCACGCACGGTAAGACCTTTGCCCGATACTACTTGCGCAGTTTCCGACTGAGTTTCACCTTCTAGCGCTAACAGCGCTCTTGCATGGCCCATTTCAATATCACCGTGCTCAACTAACAGTTTTACATCGTCGTTCAAATTATTCAGGCGAAGTAAATTTGTCACCGTGGTGCGTGACTTGCCCACCGCTTCGGCTACTTCCTGATGAGTAAGCGCGAATTCACTCATTAAACGGTCAAGGGCTTGCGCCTCTTCCATTGCATTTAAATCTTCACGCTGGATATTCTCGATAAGGGCAATGGCCACTGCCGCTTCATCAGGCACGTTCTTAACCAAACAAGGCACTTCGTCTAGTTGTGCTAGCTGCGAAGCGCGCCAACGACGTTCACCAGCAATGATTTCATAGCGGTGTTCGTCGACCTTTCTCACTACGATAGGCTGAATGATTCCTTGAGCGCGAATAGACGATGCCAATTCTTCTAATGCCTCAGGTGACATGTCTTTACGGGGTTGATACTTGCCCGGCACTAAGTATTCAATAGGGAGTTTACTCAACTCACCGTTGGTTGAATTTACCTCGGCGGCATCTTGTTCTTTTTGAGCAGATGATTGGCTGGTTGCGAGTAGCGCATCTAAACCGCGGCCAAGGCCTCTTTTACGTGCTGACATAGTGTCCTCTATGGCATGTGCTGATAGTATTCAGCTTATTGTCGTTTAACTTGCTTTTGCCTGTTTAGGCGTTGTTTTGTCCCTACGACGCAATATTTCACCCGCCAGTGCCAAGTAGGCTTTAGCGCCTGTCGATGACTTATCATAGTACATCGCTGGCGTACCGAAGCTCGGTGCTTCAGCTAGACGAACATTGCGCGGAATAACCGTGCGATAAACCTGTTCACCAAAATGACGCTTCAACTGTTCTGAAACGTCGTTAGCGAGGCGATTGCGCGGGTCGTACATAGTACGCAATACGCCTTCAATCTTCAATTCTGGATTCACTACAGATGCCAGTTTTTGAATGGTATCCATAAGGGCAGTGAGGCCTTCTAATGCGTAATATTCGCACTGCATAGGCACCATTACCGAATCGGCAGCCGCCAAGGCGTTCACAGTTAACTGGTTTAGCGAAGGAGGGCAGTCGATAAAGACAAAATCGTAGTAATCCATAACGGGCTTCAGCGCGTTGCGAAGCCTTACTTCACGGGCAAACATTTCCATCAGCTTAATTTCTGCTGCGGTTACATCACCGTTCGCTGCGATGAGATCGTACTTACCGCTTGTCGCTTTAACGATAACATCGTTAATTGGCTTATCTTCAATCAACAATTCAAATGCCGTAGATTCGACGTCGTATTTATCAACGCCGCTTCCCATGGTTGCATTACCTTGTGGATCGAGATCAATCAGCAACACTTTGCGTTTAGTTGCTGCCATTGACGCTGCCACGTTAACTGCAGTGGTTGTCTTTCCAACACCACCTTTTTGATTCGCGATCGCGATTACCTTAGCCACGTTAGATCCTGTTCTCGTGTATTTCTATTTTTCGGCTATTTCTTTTTTAGCCAAACCAGATGTCGTTCGCCTACCAAATTTGGCACAGTGAGGTTTTCCGTTTTGCTCACATGGAAGTGATCACTCACTTCGTCTATCTCATCTTGTGGAAACTGACCTTTAAGCGCCAAAAATTGACCTTCTGAATCTACCAGATGCTGACACCAGTGCAACATATCTTTTAGCGAAGCGAAAGCTCGGCTTAGCACAATATCGTAAGGCGTATCGCCATTGTGCTCTTCAACGCGGCTTTGCACAGGAGTTACATTAGTTAATCCAAGCGTGTGCACACATTGGGTCATAAACCGTACACGCTTGCCTAATGAGTCAAGCAATGTGAATGATTTATCTGGAAACACGATTGCCAACGGCATACCTGGAAGGCCAGGGCCCGTTCCGACATCAATGATATTGTTGCCATCAAGAAAGGGAACAATCGCCAGCGAATCTAGAATGTGTTTCACCATCATTTGCTTAGGATCGCGCACAGAAGTCAGGTTGTACGCCTTATTCCATTTGTCCATAAGCAGCACATAGTTAACTAACTGCTGCTGTTGCTTATCACTTAAATCTAGTGAAAGGGCATCGAGTCCAGACACCAAAATGGTGTGCAATTCTTGCTGTATCGTCATCGAAAAATCTGTCTGTTCGCGTTAAAAATTTTTTTGCTCTACACAGTCCATACCATAAACACGCGTGGCGAATCGTTATTTGCCGCTCATTTACAGCCGTTTCTTAATGCAGCTATTCATGCTCGATACAAGTGCGCTTGAAAAAGGCACATGGATTAATCAAAGCCGCACAACGAATGTAAATTGGTGCAATGGGACAGTGTGAAAAGCGCCGAGTTTTTCTAGTTTTCGCATAGTTTAGGCAATTATGATTATCATAATACGCGAATAAATAGGAAAAACTAAGCGCTGCGAGTAATGTGTTGAGTTAAGCGCGCGTTTTACGCACTGATTTTCTCTTGCTTGCGCAACATGCCGTGTTTTTTAAGGTAAACCAGCAGTAAAGAAATGGCCGCCGGGGTAATGCCCGAAATGCGCGACGCTTTACCAATAGTTTCCGGTCTGGCTTCGGTTAACTTGGCTACAACCTCGTTCGACAAGCCGGAAATCTTGCTGAAGTCCATATCAACCGGCAACAGGGTATTTTCGTGTCGCTGCGTTTTCGCGATTTCATCCATTTGACGAGCAATGTAGCCGGCGTACTTAATTTGAATTTCCACTTGCTCTGCAGCAATCGGATCTTCAAGACCTGGGCCAACACTTTCAATTTCCATTAACTGACCGTAAGTCATTTCAGGCCGACGGATCAGCTCTTCAAGAGAATGTTCACGACTCACAGGATTTTTCAGCATGGTATTAAGTTCCGGCGTTGCCGCGTGATCAGGGTGGATCCACTGACCGCGTAGACGCTGCAGCTCACTTTCTACCGCTTCCATCTTGTCGTTATATTTCGCCCAGCGCGCATCATCAACAAGACCAATCTCTCGGCCCATTGCGGTTAGACGGCTATCGGCATTGTCTTCACGAAGCAGTAGTCTGTATTCAGCACGGCTAGTGAACATGCGGTACGGCTCTTTCGTACCCATGGTAGCCAAGTCGTCGATAAGTACGCCCATGTATGCTTGGTCGCGGCGTAAAATCATCGGGTCTTTTTCTTGAACTTGTAGCGCTGCGTTTGCGCCTGCTACTAACCCTTGCGCACCCGCTTCTTCATAGCCAGTGGTACCGTTAATTTGGCCAGCAAAGAACAAACCTCGAATAAACTTCGTTTCCAGTGTTTGTTTCAGATCGCGTGGGTCAAAGAAGTCATATTCAATCGCATAACCCGGGCGTACAATGTGCGCATTTTCAAAACCTTTGATCGAGCGGACAAGGTTCATTTGTACGTCAAATGGCAAACTGGTTGAAATACCATTTGGATAAACTTCAATGCTGTTTAAACCTTCTGGCTCGACAAAAATTTGATGCGATGCCTTATCTGCAAAACGGGTGATCTTATCTTCGATACTTGGGCAATAGCGCGGTCCGATACCTTCGATAACCCCAGTAAACATGGGCGAGCGATCTAATCCCCCGCGAATGATATCGTGGGTTTTTTCGTTAGTGTGGGTGATATAGCACGGGATCTGAGTAGGGTGCATGCTTCTATCACCCATAAACGAGAATACCGGCGTTGGATTGTCACCAGGCTGAGGTTGCATCACAGAAAAATCTAACGAGCGAGCATCAAGTCTTGCTGGTGTACCAGTTTTTAAACGGTCAACACGAAACGGAAGAGCACGTAATCTATCTGCAAGTGCGATAGACGGTGGATCGCCGGCACGACCGCCGCGATAGTTTTCAAGGCCAATGTGTATGGTTCCGCCAAGGAAAGTTCCCACTGTCAGTACCACTGACTTAGCTTTAAACTTCAAGCCCATTTGCGTGACAACACCGCATACCTGATCGTTTTCAACAATCAGATCGTCAACGCTCTGTTGGAACAAGGTTAGGTTTTCTTGATTTTCAACAATGTCGCGAATGGCGTTTTTGTAAAGCGTACGGTCAGCTTGCGCACGCGTTGCACGAACAGCTGGGCCTTTAGAAGAATTCAATGTTCTAAACTGAATACCACCTTTGTCGATAGCCAGTGCCATTGCCCCGCCTAACGCATCGATCTCTTTTACAAGATGGCCTTTACCGATCCCACCAATTGCAGGGTTACACGACATCTGGCCTATCGTTTCAATATTGTGAGTGAGCAACAGCGTATTTGCACCCATGCGAGCAGCTGCAAGCGCCGCTTCTGTACCTGCATGTCCACCACCTACAACGATGACATCAAATGCTTCAGCATAAAACATGGTTAAACCTCACTATTAACTTACGATAAGCCGATTAAAAACTAATTTTTCTCACGCAGAGACTGCTGAAAAAAGGGCGCGTATTTTATCTGACTTATTGGATAAATAAAATGATTAAATTTTCCTCAAAACCTGTTTTTGAAAAGGTGTGATCGAATTATAAGATCTTAAGATCTCTTTTAGATCTGTTTATTTTTACTTTTATTAGGATCATCAAGATCTGTGGGTAACCGATCAAAGCACATAAAGATCATCAAGTTACGCGATCAATAACATTGGGAAACCCCGATCCATAACCCTACCTCAAACTTGTGTATAAATGGCCTTTTTATCCACACCCCGAATCGTTTGAAAAGTTATTCTTTTTTCGATCAAAGCTTATGCACAGTGGTTTGTAGGATCCTATCCACAGGGGTGATCAAGATGTGATCCAGCTGGGGATAAAATGTTTGCTATTTATGTATCGCGATCAAAAGATCGTGTAGATACGTGCGTTATAGCGTGATCATATTGTGGAGGAGATCTTTTCCAAAAGCTGTGATTAGATCGCCCGATCGCATTTATCAACACCTTCAAAAAAAGTGCACGTTTTTATGAACGACAAGATTATTTTTTCAAAACAGCCCATTTTTCAGGAGAAAAACATAGGAAATGACCAAAATACAGTCACTTTTACAAGGAAGAAGTCGGTCTGTAAGAATGGTTACTTGTTTAACTGCAGGAGATCGTTGAGTGTATCTATGAATTGAAACCGTATTGTTTTGGTAAAAAGCGTGATCAATAGGCTAAGTTATTCGCTATTACCTGGCACAACAGGAACATGCAATAAGGTTTAATGAAGGAAAAGACCTAGCAGAGTAAGGGCAAGGTTTTGAGAGAGAGGAAACCAGGTGCTGTTAGCGCACCTGGTTAGGTTGATAGCGTGGCTGTGCAACAGAGCCTTGCATATCCTCTTGTTCGATAGTTAAGCCTTCACGGCGGCTTGGGCCTTGGAATCGAACTTTGTAAGTATCGTACTCTTTAATCGATTCGAAACAATAACGACCAAGGGCATTTTCAAGTTCTGCTAAGTTGTGATTAGTGATTAAGATACAGTTTTTCTTATTCACTAAGCGCTGTCTGAGTAAGTTCCCAAACCAGCTCTGTGCGTTTTTCTTAAGTGCAGACTCGTTGACACAGACCTCATCTAAAATAAGTAAATCTACGTCTAAAAGCTCTTGGTTAATTTCTCTGAAACGCTGACTAGCATTATCGGTAGCAGAGAAATCAAAAGAAAAGTTGCGCATTTCGAGCAGAGTCGAAAGCTGACGGTATAGCACAGAGATCTCATATTGCTCGATAAGTTGATGAGCAATAGCACCCGCAATATGAGATTTACCACGACCATAATCGCCATAGAAAATCATCATATGAGAGCCACTTTGGCGCCACGCTGGATCATCATGAGCAGCAATAAACGACTGTGCGATAGAAACAGCTTCTATGACATCGTCACTGTCTTCCACTAAGTTAGCAAACGTCCACTTTGGATTTAGGTCAGAACGGCCATGGATAGCTTCTACACGCGCTTTCTTACTGCGCTGCTGTAGTTGTGATACTTCCTCGTTAGCTTTCGCTTCATACTGCTTGCGCAGCGTTTTGTAGTCGATGTACTCACCATTGGGATCGACATCTTTTTTAAGCGCTTTGGCAAGATTAGCAATTTTGTCAGTTATACGATCCATAATGAATTAACTCTTCTTTGTTGCGGCATACTTTTCCACCAGCTTTCTAGCATTATCATCTGCTTCTATGCCGGCTGCAACTTTCACTTGTTGCGTTCCCACCACCTTTGTTGGTGCGTAGCCTGAAGCGAGACGCTTGCGCTTGATATTGTTGGCAAACTTTTGTGTCCATTGGAATTCGCTAAACACTGAACTTGGTCTTCCTAACCAATAGGCAATGAATTCACCCACTTCATTGTCATCAAATGTTTTGTCGATAATACCAAGTAGCGAGGCCATTTCTTCAAACAACGCCTTATTGGGCGTCCAATTAGCGGTCATGGCGCTATGACGGGCATGTAGTTGGTCGAAGTCCGATTGTGGCTCGCTTAGAAGCGGAAGAAGTAGGGTTTTCCCGTTGATTGTGTGCTCAAGATCAAGTTCAAGGGGCAGGGCAACCAAACCCACTTGTTCAAGCTGCTTCACCAAGCTATTGATTTGACGACCGCGTTGGTAAGGTTCGTCTTTGCTGTCGCCGTTTAGCAAGTTCAATAATTGCTTATAATCAATAGGTGCTGACGATGTCGTTGCCGCATTTGCACCTGTTCGAAGCCCAAGTAAATAAAGTACCCGGCAATCGTTAGAAAGGGGAGATTGCAACGCCGCTAGTTCAGCTTGGGTAAGATTGCTGTTCATAGTGCAATGTCCACATTGATGGTGTTGTTAAGCATTGGCCAGCTTTTCTTCAAACCATTCTACTGCAGCTTCTTCAGGAATAGGATGTTCAAGCACATCGATGTAAAGGGCATCAGTGATTAATGTACCACCAGCGTTTTTTATGTGCTTCTCCATTTCTTTCGCGCCGAAACAAAAGGTGTCGTAACTGGTGTCACCTAGACCAATAACATAAGCGTTTACTGCGCTTAAATCCGCGCCTTCTAGTTGTTTGGCAAATGGTTGTATATTATCAGGAAGTTCGCCTGCTCCATGGGTAGACGTGCACACGATCCACGTTGACTCTGTTTTTATTTCGTCCAGATTAGGTTCAGCGTGAATAGTGTGGGTGTGCCCGCTCGCATCAAGCTTTTCCGCAATGGCATCTGCCACGTATTCTGCGGCGCCTAACATGGTGCCAACGATGATTTCAAAATGCTTGCTCATTATTGGGTTGCTTCTCTATTTTCGATTATCGTCTTAACGTAAGTAAGTTTTATCCGTTAGGTTATTCACCTTCTTACTTATCACTTTGTTTATTACGCTACTTGCCGATACAGAACGATGAAAAAATCTTGCCAAGGAGATCGTCGGATGTGAACTCACCCGTTATCTCACATAGTGCCTGGTGAGCCAAGCGCAATTCTTCAGCGAGTAATTCACCGGCCATGGCGTCATGTAGCTGCTGTTCACCAGTGCTTACATAGCTGTAGGCTTGATCGAGTGCATCTATGTGTCGTCTTCGCGCAATAAACTGACCTTCGGTGGTCGTATCAAAGCCCATTGTTTTTGCCAGATGTGCTTTTAGCGTATCGACACCGCTACCTTCTTTGGCAGATAAGTTGATAACCGAGATATCGCCTTGTTCGGTAGCAACCGTGCTTTGTCCGATATCTAAGGTACTCAAGTCCGCTTTATTGCGAACTACGGTAACGGGAATGCCTTGTGGCAAGCGCGCCATAAATTCTGGCCAAATTTCATAAGGGTTGATAACTGATGTTGCGGTAGAGTCTACAACGAATAATACGTGGTCAGCTTCATTGATAGCTTGCCACGCACGTTCAATGCCTATTTGCTCTACTTTATCTGGGCTTTCACGAAGACCTGCAGTATCGATAATATGCACCGGCATACCATCAATGTGAATGTGCTCTTTTAGTACATCGCGGGTAGTACCGGCGATATCAGTAACAATAGCGCTATCCCGTCCTGCTAGGGCGTTTAATAAGCTCGATTTACCGGCGTTAGGGCGCCCCGCTATAACCACCTGCATACCTTCGCGCAACAAGGTTCCTTGTTTAGCCTGCTCGCGCACTTTGGTTAAGCTTTGCATGATTGCGCTTAAGTCACCCGATACTTTACCGTCAGATAAAAAATCAATTTCTTCTTCAGGGAAATCAATAGCCGCCTCTACGTACATACGAAGGTGTACGATTTGGTCAGACAACGTTTGAATTTGTGTGGAAAACTCACCCTGTAGCGAGCGCAGTGCACTTTTGGCTGCCTGTTTAGAGCTTGCATCAATTAAGTCGGCAATCGCCTCTGCCTGCGCAAGGTCTAATTTATCATTCAAAAAGGCCTGTTCACTGAATTCACCGGGGTTGGCAAGCCGGGCATGGCCCGTCGCAAGCACGGCATCAATCAGCATGTCCATCACTACTTGGCCTCCATGGCCCTGTAACTCAAGCACATCCTCTCCGGTAAAAGAGTTTGGCCCTTTAAAAAACAGTGCTATGCCCTGGTCTATTACGCTGTTGTTAGCATCAACAAACGGCGTGTAGGTCGCAAGACGTGGTGTTAGTGCGCTTGGTACTAACGCCTCTGCGATGGCTTTAGCCTTAGGACCTGAAACACGCACAATACCTACGCCGCCACGGCCGGGCGCTGTCGCTTGTGCAGTAATAGTGTCGGTAGAAAGGGTGAGTGATTCCATAATTAGTCGCGGAAGTTCTTAAATTGGAAAGGTTGGCCTAAGTTCGACTCTTTAACCAGCGAAATCACTTGCTGCAAATCATCACGCTTTTTACCTGTTACGCGAAGTTCTTCGCCTTGAATAGCCGTTTGCACTTTGATTTTGGCGTCTTTCACCAGCTTCACAATCTTCTTCGCCATCGGCTGCTCAATACCTTCTTTAAAGGTAATGGTCTGACGGTAAGTTCTACCGTGTGCATCGTAGGGTTTAACATCCATAGATGAAGTGTCTACGTTACGTTTAGACATCGCCGTTCTAAACATGCTTTCCATTTGCTGAAGTTGGAATTCAGCTTCAGCTTTCATGACCACGGTTTTATCTTTGTACTCAAAGCTCGCGTCAATGCCGCGAAAATCGAAACGCGTAGATAGCTCACGGCTTGCGTTCTCGGTGGCGTTACGAACTTCTTCCATGTTGATTTCTGAAACAATATCAAATGATGGCACAGGTTAATCCTCTATCTTTTAAGACAAAACAGCCCGCATAGGCGGGCTGTATAATTAATTGATCAGCGTGTTATTTACTGCTGATGCCCCGCTTCTCCATGGAAGCATAAATCATTTTGGCTTGAACCAAGGTAATCACGTTACTGACTAGCCAGTATAGTACCAGACCTGCAGGGAACCACAGGAAGAACACACTCATTGCTACCGGCATCCACTGCATGATTTTTTGCTGCATTGGATCAGTAATGGTGGTTGGCTGAAGTTTTTGCAATAGATACATACTCGCGCCTGTTAGAATAGGCAGTACAAAGTATGGGTCTTTTGTAGAAAGATCTGTGATCCAGAGCACAAAGTCTGCATGGCGTAGTTCAACACTTTCCATCAGTACCCAATAAAGGGCTAGGAAGATAGGCATTTGCAGAAGAAGGGGTAAACAGCCGCCCATCGGGTTTACTTTTTCTTTGCGGTATAGCTCCATCATGGCTTGCGACATTTTCTGTCTGTCATCGCCAAAGCGGTCTTTAAGCTGCTGCATTTTAGGCGCTAAGTTACGCATACGCGCCATTGACTCATATTGCTTCTTGGTTAACCAGTACATTGCGCCTTTCACTACAATAGTGATAAGGATAATTGCCACACCCCAGTTATTAACTAGGCTATGAAGGAATGTAAGAAGGGCGAATAGCGGCTGTGAAATCCAGAAAAGAATACCGTAATCCACTGTTAGGTCTAGGCCGCGCGCAATCTTCGCTAGGCTTTCTTGATCTTTAGGACCCATATAAAGGGTAGACGCAAGGGTTTTGGTTTCACCAGGCGCTACGCTTTCAGACGGTTGCAACACACCAATTACCGCATACTGATTTTTTAAGTTACGCGAGTAAAGGGTATTGGTTTGCTCCTGTGAAGGTACCCATGCCGATACAAAATAGTGCTCTAGCATGCCTACCCAACCCGCTTTTGTGGTCTCACGCAGGTTGTCATCTTCAATCTCGTCAAACGAATATTTCTGATAGCGGTCGTCTTCGGTAGAAAAAGCGGCACCGCGATAGGTTGGCATAAACATGTTGCCGTCGTCTTCAAATTCCATTACTTGCTTAAGCTGTGCATACGGTTGAACCGTTGCTGCGCTACCGGTACCATTTTCAACGCTATAGCTTACGTTTACGTCATAGTGACCTTTTGTGAAAGTGAAGGTTTTGGTAACTGACAAGCCTTGGTTGTTTTTCCATGTAAGAGGAATAACAAGGGTGTCGCCCGTCATTTCATAATAGTCACTTTGCGCATTATACACCGGGCGGCCACTGCTGCTTGCATCAGGCCCTTGAGCACCGATTAGGCCACTTTGCGCTACATAAAGACCGTTGCCAGAGCGAAGTAGGCTGTAAGGAATATCCGAACCTTGCTCTACCGGAAACTTAAGTAAGTCTGCTGATACTACATCGCCGCCTAGCAAATCGATGCGTAAATCAAGCGTATCGGTTTTTACTTCAATAATGCGGTTTGAACTTTGCGCCGCTGCGATAGGTTGTGCAGCAGGAACGCTATCACTACTAGGTACATCTTCGCTGCCATTTTCATCAAATGACGGTACGCCTTGTGATGTCTCTTGCGTTTGTTGTTGCTCAACAGGCACAACTGGCTGCGGCCCATAATCTTTTTGCCATGATTGCCAAAGCAAAAAGCTAACTAGCGCAAGGCCAATTATCAGAAAACTACGTTGCGATTCCATAGAGGTCTCTTTATTTTGAGTGTTTATCTTGTTGTTTTTCCGGCACTGGATCATATCCGCCGGCATGCAAAGGGTGGCATTTTAATATGCGTTTAATAGATAACCAACCGCCTTTTACTAATCCGTGTGTTTTTAATGCATCTATAGCATACCAAGAACAAGAAGGATGAAAACGACATCGTTGCCCTAATATAGGAGAAATGAACCATTGATAAAATTTTATCAAGGCCAAAGGCACAGCAATTAAGAGTTGCCGCAACGCTTGTTTAATTTTTTCCATAGCTTGTCCAATGTAGCGAAAACTTCTTGGTTGCTAAGGTTGTCAGCGCCTGACTTGCCAATAACGATAATATCAACATTGGGTAAGTTGTGCTGCTTATGCCGAAAACTTTCTCTGACTAATCGTTTTAATCGATTTCTATCGTGCGCTTTACGAATACGTTTTTTAGCGAGCGTAATACCCAAACGAGGATTAGAAAGTGTATTTTTTCTAGCTAGAACAGTAAAAGAGGGGGATACAGCAGGGGTTGCGTCATCAAACACATAGGTAAAGTGGGTGGGAGTTAACAGACGTAACTCCCTTGAAAAATTATTCTCACCCACTTTTGGCGTCTTTCTAATTAAGCAGAAAGACGAGCGCGGCCTTTTGCACGGCGAGCTGCTAGTACTTTACGACCATTTTTAGTCGCCATACGAGCACGAAAACCGTGAGAACGCTTGCGCTTTAGATTGCTCGGTTGAAATGTTCTTTTCATGACCAAAGTCTCACTTATATTTAGTTAAACATAGGCGTTTTTGGTAACACATTATACTGTTGCCAGAACAATGTGGTGTTTTCACCAGAAAAGCCCATCGAAAAAGGACGCTGAATTCTAGAGATCTCGGGGCCTGCTGTCAATGGATATTCTTGCTTTTCGGACGAATAAGTGAACAATTTATGCTGTTTTTTGAACGATAACATTGTTTTTTACACAATTTAGTTGTGAATAACGCATAAATTTGACTCAGGTTATCCACAGCGGATTGTGAAAAACATGATGTTAGATATAAATTGCAAGGTGATCTAGCGGTTTTCTTAGTGAAATTTAGAATGATTTTTTCTTCTTATAGTTATATTTGATCTAAAGGTTAATGTCTTTAAATTCAATAGTTTAATATTTTGATCAGAAAGATCGATCGGGATCACCATTTACATTGTGTTGATAACGTAAGATAATCCACAGCGATTAAAACGAAAACTTAAATTTCTCGCTGCTACTCTACACCTCCAACGCTATTTTCTTCTAATGGCGCGCTTCAGTGCCTGCTATTCTATGCTTGGCTTTCAAAAGAGGGTGGTTTTTAGCGAGTTACGGGAGCTAACAACGTACCATGTCCTTGTGGAACCAATGTCTTGAAAGACTGCGTCAAGAACTACCTACGCAGCAATTTAGTATGTGGATACGACCGCTTGTTTGTGAAGAGCAGGACGGTGTTGTAGAGCTATACGCTCCTAATCGTTTTGTGCTTGATTGGGTAAGAGACAAGTACCTGAATAATATTACTGCTCTGCTAAGGGAATTTGCTGGAGCCGATGCACCTCAGTTGCGTTTAGAGGTAATGAGTCGCAATAGCGTAAACCGTTCTCAGCCGGCTACGGGTAATGCTGCTGGTTCAGTACATAGTTCAAACGGTGATAGCTACACCAATAGTTCTACTACTGTAAATTCTCCGAATCACGGACATAATTCAAATTATAGCGCGCCACAATTTACTAACCGCAACGACGAGAGCCAGGTTCAGCATTCATCGTATCAGCGTCAGCCCACCATACCTCAAAATAGTAATGTGGCTAGCGGTAGCGATCACTTTAATTATAAAGATCAAAATAAAGATCTTGGTGCTTATTCACAGCAAGCCGATCAGAATAATACTGCTGCAAGAAATGTAGATCCTAATGGTCAGAATCGTTACGGAAATCATGCGCCACGATCGTCAACGCCGCCAAAGGTGATCCCGATCCCTGAAGCGATGAAACATAAGAGCAATATTAATCCGACGTATCAGTTCGATAATTTCGTCGAAGGTAAATCTAACCAACTAGCACGCGCGGCGGCGACTCAAGTTGCGAATAATCCTGGCGGTTCTTATAACCCGTTGTTTATCTATGGTGGAACAGGTTTAGGTAAAACTCACTTATTGCATGCGGTAGGCAATGGTATTGTGGCAAACAATGGCGATGCCAAAATTGTTTATATGCATTCCGAGCGCTTTGTGCAAGATATGGTTAAGGCGCTTCAAAATAATGCGATAGAAGATTTTAAACGTTTCTATCGAAGCGTCGATGCGCTACTTATCGATGATATCCAATTTTTTGCAAACAAAGAGCGTTCGCAGGAAGAGTTTTTCCATACGTTCAACGCGCTTTTAGAAGGTAACCAGCAAATTATCTTAACCTCTGATAGATACCCCAAAGAGATTGACGGGGTAGAGGATAGATTGAAGTCGCGTTTTGGCTGGGGCTTAACAATTGCTATTGAGCCACCTGAGCTTGAAACCCGAGTTGCAATCTTGATGCGTAAAGCAGCTGAAAACCGCATACATTTACCGAATGAGGTAGCGTTCTTTATCGCTAAGCGTTTACGCTCGAATGTACGTGAACTAGAGGGCGCTTTGAATCGAGTTATAGCAAATGCTAACTTTACTGGCCGTCCTATCACCATTGATTTTGTGCGCGAGGCGCTGCGCGATTTATTGGCACTTCAAGAAAAGTTGGTTACTGTTGATAATATTCAGAAAACTGTCGCCGATTATTATAAAATAAAAGTAGCTGATATTTTGTCTAAACGCCGTAGTCGTAGCGTAGCACGTCCTCGCCAAGTAGCGATGGCGCTGGCTAAAGAGCTAACTAATCACAGTTTGCCTGAACTAGGTAATGCGTTTGGTGGCCGAGACCATACTACCGTTTTGCATGCGTGTAGAAAAATAGAGCAGCTAAGAGAAGAAAGTCATGATATAAAAGAGGACTATAAGAACCTCATTAGGACTTTGTCTTCCTAACAACACGACTTTAGAGGCGAGATAGCACTGCGATGAAATTTTCTATAAGCCGCGAACAATTTTTACAACCCCTACAATTAGTGTCAGGTGCTGTTGAGCGTCGACACACATTGCCAATTCTTTCAAATGTTCTCATTAAAGTTAGTGAGGACGCACTTTGGCTTACTGGTACAGATTTAGAGGTCGAGCTAATATCTAGTGTAAAACTAGAGGGCGAGTTTACCGAAGGTGAAATTACTGTTCCCGCTAAAAAACTCTTCGATATTATTCGCGGCATTTCTGAAGGAACAGATATTCATTTTTCGTTAGACGGAAGTAAAGCGCTCATTCGCGCTGGTAGAGGTCGTTATACACTTTCAACGTTATCTGCTAACGATTATCCTAATCTTGAGGATTGGGAAGGTGAGGTTGAGTTTGAATTATCTTGCAGTGACTTAAAACGCCTTATCGACGCAACTAGTTTCTCTATGGCGCAACAAGATGTGCGCTACTATCTAAACGGTATGTCGCTAGAAACGGAAGAGAATATCATTCGTACCGTTGCCACTGACGGTCACCGTTTAGCACTTTGCCGTTTGAACTATGAAACTGCGTTACCGTCTCGCCAAGTGATTATTCCTCGAAAAGGGGTATTAGAAATTTCTCGTCTTATTAGCGAAGATGACAAATCGCTAAAAGTGCAAATTGGCGCCAATCATTTACGTATATTTTCAAACGATTTTATTTTTACTTCAAAACTAGTGGATGGTAGGTTCCCAGACTATCGCCGTGTTTTACCCCAAAATGGCGACAAAGAAATTATTGCGAGTAAAGCTGTATTAAAAGAAGCATTTTCACGTGCGGCCATTCTATCTAACGAAAAGTTTAGAGGTGTACGATTAAACTTGTCTTCTGGTGAGCTTAAGATAACGGCTAACAATCCAGAGCAGGAAGAAGCAGAAGAAATTGTTGATGTTCAATATCAAGGTGACGATTTAGAAATTGGCTTTAACGTTGCCTATCTTATAGATGTATTGAATGCCTTAGGCTCCGATGGCGTAAAAGTAAGTCTGTCTGATTCAAATGCGAGTGCACTCATCGAGGATGATGCAGATGATGCCGCTTTGTACGTAATCATGCCAATGCGACTATAGCTTCCTCTATAAAAGCATTTGTACCCTTTTCTTATAACGACTTTATTTTGTTATCTACATATACAATTCAAGAAGCGATAAGTTTAGTTATTTATCGCTTCTTTTTTATCTTTAGTGTGGCCTCATGAAACTGGACCGCGTCCAGATTACTCAGTTTCGTAATCTTACCTCCGTAACGTTTTCTCCTTCACCATCCTTAACGATAATAAAAGGTGCGAATGGCAGTGGGAAATCATCACTAATTGAAGCGCTTTACTATCTAGGTTTTGGTCGTTCTTTTAGAACGAATAAACACGGCTCAGTAATTCAGAGTGGGAAAGACAGCTTTAGCGTTTTTGCTTCCTGTAAATCTGAGGCAGGTGAAATGCTGAAGCTAGGCTTTCAAAGAAGTAGAAACGAAACATTTACCTGTAGTATTGACGGCGAACACTCAAATAAATTGTCTGATTTAGTTAGTTTAGTTCCCATTCAACTTTTCACACCTCAAAGTACAGACCTCATCATAGGCTCGCCATCTGAACGTCGGCGTTTTTGTGATTGGGGGTTGTTTCACGTGGAACATCAATTTCAGTCTATTGCTAATCAGTATGGTAAGTTTCTTAAACACAGAAATGCACTACTTAAACAGCAAGCAAACTTGTCCGCACCACAAAACCAGTACTGGGAAACACAGTTCGCTGAGCTTGGCGAGACTTTAACTCTAACGCGCCAAGAATATGTCGATAGACTTACACCAATTTTTAAACAGTATGCAGAGGAATTTCTTCCAAACTTTGACGTTGAATTAAGTTACTATAAAGGGTGGGAAAAAGATGTCGCTTTATCAGAAAGCTTAGTTAAAAAACGCGAGTATGATGGTAAAATAGGATATACCTCTTCTGGGCCTCACAAAGCTGATTTAAGGCTTAAAGTGAATGGTGTTAACGCCCAGGAGCTTTTATCGAGAGGACAGCTTAGAATGGCTGTGGCTGCACTACAAATGTCACAGACAAAGCTATTCAATTCGGCAACGCAGCGGAAAAGTATATTTCTACTTGACGATGTAGGTGCTGAGTTAGACGCAGATAAAAGAGAACAATTTATTGATGGGTTGCTCGAAATGGACACGCAGGTTTTCGTTACTGCAATAGAGTCCACGCAACTCGCATTTATACAAAAATACAACGAAAAGAAAATGTTTCACGTGGAACATGGAAACGTGAAAGAGGAGTAAAAGCTAGTATGTCAGAAGAGAACAACTACGACTCGTCCAGTATTAAAGTACTTAAAGGATTAGATGCCGTAAGAAAGCGTCCTGGTATGTATATCGGTGATACTGATGATGGTACCGGATTACACCACATGGTTTTCGAGGTGGTCGATAACTCTATCGATGAAGCACTGGCGGGACATTGTTCTGAAATAACTGTGCAAATCCATAGTGATGGATCAGTCTCTGTGTCTGACGATGGACGAGGTATCCCTACAGAATTGCACCCAGAAGAGGGTGTGTCTGCAGCTGAAGTTATTATGACGGTGCTTCACGCAGGCGGTAAATTCGATGACAACTCATATAAAGTTTCCGGCGGTCTTCACGGCGTTGGTGTATCGGTAGTAAATGCACTTTCTAGTCGACTGAAGCTGCGCATTCGTCGCGCTGGTAAAGCTCATGAGCAAGAATACCAACATGGTGTTCCACAAGCACCTCTTGCAGTTACTGGCGATACAGACAAAACAGGAACAATGATTCGTTTCTGGCCAAGTTCTGATACGTTCACAGATACACTGTACCATTACGATATTCTTGCTAAGCGCCTTCGCGAACTTTCATTCCTAAACTCTGGCGTTTCAATTCGTTTGAAAGACGAACGCGACGGTAAAGAAGACCACTTCATGTACGAAGGTGGTATTCAAGCTTTCGTCGAATATTTGAATGAAAAGAAAACACCAGTACATCAAAAAGTATTTCATTTCGCGAGCGAGCAAGAAGATGGCATTGCTGTAGAAGTTGCAATGCAGTGGAACGATAGCTTCCAAGAAAACGTATTCTGTTTTACCAACAATATTCCACAGCGAGATGGCGGTACTCACTTAGCAGGTTTCCGTGGAGCTTTGACGCGTACACTGAACAATTATATGGAAAAGGAAGGCCTGAATAAAAAGGCTAAAACCAATGCCAGTGGTGATGATGCTCGTGAAGGTCTTACGGCTGTAATTTCAGTAAAAGTACCCGACCCAAAATTTAGTTCACAGACAAAAGACAAACTTGTATCTTCTGAAGTTCGTCCTGCAGTTGAATCTGCGATGAATGAAAAACTTGCTGATTTCTTATTAGAAAACCCAGCTGAAAGTAAGATTATTGCGGGTAAAATCATTGATGCTGCGAGAGCGCGTGAAGCAGCCCGTAAAGCTCGCGAAATGACACGCCGTAAGGGCGCGCTAGATTTAGCCGGTCTGCCAGGTAAGCTTGCTGATTGTCAGGAAAAAGATCCTGCACTAAGCGAACTATACATAGTGGAGGGTGACTCGGCGGGCGGTTCAGCCAAGCAGGGTCGTAATCGTAAGAACCAAGCTATTTTGCCGCTTAAAGGTAAGATCCTTAACGTTGAGAAAGCACGCTTTGACAAGATGCTTTCTTCACAAGAAGTTGCAACGCTTATAACGGCACTAGGCTGTGGTATTGGCCGTGACGAATATGACCCAGAAAAGTTGCGCTATCACAGCATTATTATCATGACCGATGCTGATGTGGATGGCTCTCACATTCGTACGCTTTTACTGACTTTCTTCTACCGTCAGATGCCAGAAATCATTGAGCGTGGTTATGTTTATATTGCGCAGCCGCCGCTTTATAAAGTGAAAAAAGGTAAGCAAGAGCAGTATCTAAAAGACGACGATGCTTTGACTAATTACCTCACAGGCATCGCAATTGATGGTGCTTCATTGCACACTAGCGATGACGACCCAGGCATCAGTGGTGTGGGGCTAGAAAACCTTGTTAAGCAGTACCAATCGGTAGAGAAGATGATTGCACGTATGAAGCGCAAAATGCCTTCAGCGATTCTTTACCGCATGCTGTACACACCTACGCTTAACCTTGAAGATCTGAAAGATGAATCAGCTCTAGAGCACGTAGCGAAACACTTCGTAGAGCAGCTTACAGAGCGCGAAAACGATGGAGCTACATACCGCTATGAAATCCGCACTGATGCTGAGCTGAGCGAATACTACATCACGATCATTATGCGTATGCACGGTATCGATTATGAGTACATTATCGATCACGAATTCATCGAGTCGTCTGAGTACCAGCGCCTGAAAGAACTTAACTTAGCTATTAATGACATGATGGGTGTAGACGCTTACATTAAGCGTGGTGAACGTAAACAGCCAGTAGAGTCTTTCAAGGACGCTTTAGAGTGGTTAATGAATGAAGCGAAACGTGGTCAATACATTCAGCGCTATAAAGGGCTAGGCGAAATGAACCCGGAGCAGCTTTGGGAAACGACCATGGACCCTGAAAGCCGTCGTATGCTTCAAGTTACTATTGAGGATGCCATTGGTTGTGATCAGCTGTTCACTACATTGATGGGTGACCAAGTTGAGCCTCGTAGAGAGTTTATCGAAGCTAATGCGCTTAAAGTAGAAAACTTGGACGTGTAGTAGATAAAATCTGCTGAAAAAAAAGCGACCACATGGTCGCTTTTTTTATGTATAAAGAACGAGAAAATTCGCTAAAAAGACAGTAACGTTATAGCGTGTTTACCGCAGTGAATTAAATGATTAATGATATATGTAAAAAAAATGCCGCTTCAATGCGGCATTCGTTTTAAACTTTGGTCACTACCAATGCGACTTCTCCCGCACTTGCAGCTGTTGCTGTAAAGCGATAGGTTCCTGTTGAAGAAGGCGTGAATTGCAAGTTCTCTGAGCCCTGCTCACAAACTAAATAAACGGTAGAGCCTAGCATCACAGGCTGGCCTTTATATTTGCCTCCACAGCTCTGTGAGGGCGTCCATTTTGCATCAGATAGTCTGAAGTCGTAAGGTTGTCCGTCGGCAATCAGTTCAACATCTACTGCCCAACCTGAATCTGACCTTTTGAACTTATAGCTTGCATCGGCTTCCCACCAATTAAACACGCCTCTTAAAAACATGTTTTCAAATTGAATACGTGGCACGTCCGGTGCTATTTCTGGGATCTTAAAGCTTCCACTGCTTGAGCATGCTGACAGGGCTATGCACATAGAAGCAATAGTTAGTAACTTATTCACAGTTTCTCCCTTTATAAAAAAGCCCAACGTAAGGGTTGGGCTTTCATTTATTGCAGCATTAGACTGCATTAACGTTAACTAGCCTTATGACTTCGCAAGGATTGAAATATCTGCGGTAGTAAGGAAAAGTTGCCTTAAAAGCGACAGTAAAGCAAGTCGGTTATTCTTAACTGCTTCGTCATCTGCCATAACCATTACGTTATCGAAGAAGTTATCGATTACATTACGCAGCGTAGCAAGTGCCGACAGAATGCGTGTGTAATCATGCGAAGGTAGCGCGCTATCCACTTCTTTTTGTGCGGCTTTTAAGTCAGCGTAAAGCGCTTTTTCAGCGTCTTCCACTAGTAACGATTCATCTATATTCGCCGAGTTAGTCACATCTACTTTTTGCTTAGCAAGAATATTGGCTACGCGTTTATTAGCGGCGGCTAACGCCTCTGCCTCTTCTAATGCCTTGAATTTATCTACCGCATGGACACGAGCTAGATAATCAGAAGGCTTAGTAGGGCGACGGGCTGCTACGGCCTGAATAACGTCAATGGCGATAGCTTGATCTTGTAGGAGGGCATTGAAGCGACCTAATACAAAATCAACAACCTGCGTTTGTGTTTCAGCATTTGTTAACTTATCGCCATATACCTCAATAGCTTTGCTCACAAGTGTTTCAAGGTCTAAAGGCAGCGATAGCTCGGTAACGATACGCAAAACACCAATGGCTGCACGACGAAGCGCAAATGGATCTTTATCACCTTTTGGCAGCTGGCCAATACCGAATATACCAACCAGTGTATCAAGTTTGTCAGCAAGGGCTACTGATGCGCTTACGCCAGAACTAGGAAGGGCGTCACCAGCAAAACGCGGCATGTACTGCTCATATAAAGCTTCCGCTACAGGTGCATCTTCACCGTCGTTTAGCGCATAGTATTTACCCATAACACCTTGAACGTCTGGAAACTCCATAACCATGTTCGACATTAAGTCGGTTTTAGCTAGAAGTCCTGCGCGTGCTGATTGTGTTTCATTTGCGTCAATTTGCGAAGCGATAAATGCCGATAGGGCTGATATACGTTCAGACTTTTCTTTAAGCGTACCAAGCTGCTTTTGGAATAACACGGTTTCTAAGCTTTCAAGGCGGCTTTCTAACGTTGTCTTTTTATCGCTATTAAAGAAGAACTCTGCATCGGCAAGGCGAGGGCGTATAACCTTCTCATTACCAGAGATAACTTGAGATGCGTCATGGCTTTCGATATTCGTTACAAACAAGAAGGTATTAGAAAGTGCGCCATCACTATCAAGCAGCGGCACATACTTCTGGTCGTCCTTCATTGTGTAGATAAGCGCTTCTTTCGGGACTTCTAAGAAACCCTTATCGAATCCTGCTTGCAGCACAACAGGCCACTCTACTAGGGAAGCAATTTCCTCAAGCAGTTCTTCATCGTAATCTGGCTTAAGCGATAGGTTTTTAGCTGCGTCTTCTAATTGCTGACGTACTTTATCTTTACGCGCCTCAAAATCTGCCAGCACATATTGTTGCTCTAGTGCAGAGGCGTAGTTGTCAGCATGATCAAGCTCAAAGCGACCTTCGCCGTGGAATCGGTGACCTTGAACAATGCGGCCGCTGGTTAGACCCAATACTGAAACATTGACCACTTCGCTTCCATAAAGCACACAAAGGGTGTGCACAGGGCGAATAAACTGAGTGTTGTAGTTACCCCAGCGCATAGGCTTTGGAATAGGTAACTTACTTACTGCTTGATTAATCAAACCTTCTAACAACTCGGCAATAGTTTGACCAGGCACATGTGCTTTATGAAGAAGCCATTCACCTTTATCTGTAACCAAGCGCTCTGCGTCAGAAACGTCGATACCGTTACCGCGTGCCCAACCTTGTGCTGCCTTGGTTGGGTTGCCATCAGCGTCAAACGCCGCAGATACTGCTGGGCCGCGTTTCTCTACCACTTTGTCAGCCTGACCTTCAGCAAGACCTGAAACGTAAACCGCTAAGCGGCGAGGGGCAGCAAACCAGCTAACTGAGTCAAAGCTTAAGTCAGCTTGGGTAAGCGCCGCTTCAAATTGCGTGGCGAAGGCTTCGCCCAAAGATTTAAGCGCTTTTGGTGGTAACTCTTCAGTACCTAATTCAACTAAACAATTTTCTGTACGCACGCTTATGCCTCCTTGTTACATAGCGGGAAGCCTAGTGCTTCACGTGCTTGGTAATAGCTCTCTGCACACGCTTTAGCCAGCGTTCGCACACGAAGAATATAGCGTTGGCGCTCTGTCACTGAAATAGCGTGACGTGCATCAAGTAAGTTAAATGCGTGAGACGCCTTCATTACCTGCTCATAAGCGGGTAGTGGAAGGTTATTCTCAATTAGCTTTTTACTTTCGGCTTCACACTCGTCGAAAGTTCTAAACAGGGCTTCTACGTTGGCGTGTTCGAAGTTATACGTAGATTGTTCTACTTCGTTTTGATGGAATACATCACCATAGGTGACTTTACCCATTGGGCCGTCAGTCCATACCAGGTCATAGATACTATCTACACCTTGAACGTACATAGCTAGTCGCTCTAAGCCGTAGGTGATTTCACCAGTAACAGGCTTACATTCAAGGCCGCCTACCTGTTGGAAGTAGGTGAACTGAGTCACTTCCATACCGTTAAGCCATACTTCCCAACCTAGACCCCACGCACCAAGCGTTGGTGATTCCCAGTTGTCTTCTACGAAGCGAATGTCATGAACCAGCGGATCAAAGCCCAACTCTTTCAAAGACCCCAAGTACAATTCCTGAATATTGTCAGGTGAAGGCTTAAGCATTACTTGGAACTGATAGTAATGCTGTAAGCGGTTTGGGTTCTCACCGTAACGACCATCGGTGGGTCTACGGCATGGTTGAACATAGGCGCTACTCATTGGCTCTGGACCTAAAGAACGTAGGAATGTCATAGGGTGAAAAGTACCTGCACCCACTTCCATATCCAGAGGCTGAATAATAACGCAGCCCTGACGCGCCCAATAATCTTGAAGCGCAAGGATCAACCCTTGAAAGGTTTTAATATCGTATTTTTGCATACATCCGCTGCTTATTAGTTAACTGACTTAAAATTGAGGTGGGATAGTATACAATTTGTGAGGCATAGTATGTAGGTGTAAAGGGTGAAAAAACGTCACGAATAAAGGCAATATGCTACTTCACAACAAGGATTTAATCTTAAGCCATGACCAGTCAATTAAAAACAGCACAAAACACGCCATTACACCGTTGCGGTTGGGTGAGCAATGACCCTATTTATCTGGCTTATCATGACAACGAATGGGGCGTACCTGAACTAGATAGCCGAGCGTTGTTTGCCAAGTTATGCCTAGATGGTCAGCAAGCAGGCTTGTCTTGGTTAACTATCCTTAAAAAACAGCAGAATTTTGAGCGGGCATTTCACCAGTTTGATCCTGAGAAAATCGCGACAATGGGCCCTGCTGATGTTGAAAGATTAATGCAGGATAGCGGTATAATCAGAAATAAGCTCAAAATAGAGTCTGTTATTAAGAATGCTAAAGGGTATCTGGCCATAGAAGAAACACAGCCATTTAGCGAGTTTATTTGGCAATTCACAGGCGGACGTACTGTGATAAATGCTTGGGATAACTTTAAGCAGGCACCTACCTCTACGGACGCTTCGAAAGCGATGTCAAAAGCATTAAAAAAGCATGGGTTTAACTTTGTTGGTGAAACGATTTGCTACGCTTTCATGCAGGCAGTGGGAATGGTTAACGATCACGAAGTAGGGTGCCACTGTTATCAGCGTACCTGTGACTTAGCGATAAAGTGATATGGCAAGGGACACAACATTGAATATAGAAATTAATCCATAAAAAACAAAAAAGACCGAGCACCTAATGATGTTCGGTCTTTTTTTATATATGCCTGACGCTAAAGCTTTTGTTTTTACGCAGTCTTATTGAGCGTTTATCAAAGTTTCACAGTAGGCTTTAAGCGGTGGTAATTCATCCAATACCTTAGACTCGTATTCAGACTCAATTTGCTCTCGTGCGATATCCTGTTTTCTTCGCTCATTTTTGGGAAGTTGTTGTCTTGCCTCTAAAATCGCAAAGCCACTGACTTCGGTGAAAAGTGCGTGAACTTGCGGGTACTGCGCTTTAAAGTCAGGTGGCGACTTAATAGGAAGTGCATTAAGCAAGTTAACAATGCGAATAACACCTTCTGATAAATCACATTGCTGTTGCTCCATTGCTTTAGCAATCACTATGATGCTATCAGTGATAGTAGCAATACGAGATTGTCTTGCGGCTTCCTGTCGCGCTTTCTGCTGCTTTAGCATAAACAGCAGTTTACCTGCGTAAAAGCCAAGCCCAACAATGATGAGTAGCGCAATGCCTGAAAGTACTGCCCAAAGCATAACGTTTTCCTGTTTCTATTAATGCTTAAAGTCGTCGATGTTAATAGCGTCTAAATCGTTAAACGGATCCATATCGTCATCCTCATCATCGTCTTCCACTATACCTAACAGGTCACAAAGGATGCGATGGCGCGCCATTTTTTCATCTACGTATGCTTGTTGCTCGCGAGTAAGCGGCTTGTCATCATCAAGCTTATCAAGTAAATCTGTTAAGCGTTGGTCTGCTTCTAAGGCTGCTAACTCTTGGGCTGGAGTAGCGTACTTTTTCTTTTGAGCCGGGGTTGGTGTTACCGTTTTCACAAGCTGAACAGGCTTCTTACTGCCGTGACGAGGATCTTTGTTCTCAGCACTCTTTTTGCCAGTTACTTTTTTCTGTTCAACATTGTGACGACTACCTGCAGGCTTACCCTTGTGCTTTTTAGGGCGAGGCGAATCTGATTTACGGTTTTCGCTAGGTTTAAAGTCAGGGTCTTTACGAACGCCGATTTGACCGACTTTACGAGATTTCTTTGAACGTGCCATAATTTCCAAATAACAAAGAGAGTGAAAAAAACAGCGCTATTATAGCGCGAATTAGTGCCTACGTATTGATCTTTGGGTGTGTGGTTAAAAATCAATATGCCATAAAGGTAGTGATAGATAATCTATTTCAGCGCTTCTTCATTAGCACAACGTCATTTGCTGGGAATTTAACGTCATAGCCGTCTCTTTGTGCTAAATACTCAAAGGTTTTTTCGCTGAAGAAGCTTACATGTGTGATGTCGTTTTTATAATGCCAATTTGCAAAGCGAGCCTTATCGAGCACGCGCTTTGTCATGATGGCAAGAACTCCACCTGGCGCAACTAGTTTGTTAAACAGTGCCCATTCCACGTGCGGTGTGTGGAAGTGTTCGATAGCTTCAGTACAGGTTATAATGTCGTAACTTCTCTCTAGTACCTTTAAGGTCGGGGCATAGAAGGGGTCGTATGTACACATATTCACTCCTTCTTCTGACAGCATGCTTGCTAGAACAGGTGCTGGACCGCAGCCAAAGTCTAGTCCAGAAAGCTCTCCTGCGTTAGTTGCTTTTATAAAAGGTGAAAGCGGGGTTAAAACCTTTCCTAAAAACTTTCGATATCCTTCATCTTCGAAACTGTTTTCGTGAAGATCATATTCCTGTTTTTCGGCTTCTTTTGACGGCAGAAACGCAGTAGAAACATAAACAAGGTCGCACTGACTACACTGAAGGTAATTTCTTTTTTTATCAGTGTGATAGTGAGACGATGTATTAGCGCTTTGACATAAAGGACAAGACATAAAAGGCGGAAATTTATAAAGGGACTAAAAAAGAAAAAGGTGATGGTTTTCACCATCACCTTACATTGTTTGAGTGTCAGATGACACCTCTCCCGTTATACACATCTATGTGTAGCTGGCTTCCCTAGCTGTGCTCCCCTTATTTTTATTGTTAGCAGAGCTGTATTGTTGTTTTTGGCCCTCGTGGCTCTTTATCCCGTCTTCCATGCTGCATTTTTATTATTATTCTTGTTATTTAGTTTGTAGATTTTCAAAGGTACCTACAAACTACGCCGTTAGATTACACGAATAATTTAAAAATACAACTTTTATGGTAACAAAATTTTAACAACAATGTGTATAAACGGTAAGGCCTAGTGTAAGCCTGCGATATAGTTAGATAAAATTTCGATATCTTCATCGGTTAATTTCATCGCAATATCGCGCATCATGCCATTCATGTCATTGTGACGTTGACCAGAACGGAAAGCTTTTAGCTGAGATGCAGTGTAAGTTGCATGCTGTCCGCTGATGTCAGGAAAGCCCGCGAGTGCCATACCGTTACCTTTAGGTCCGTGGCATGCGATACATGCGGTTACGCCACGTGACTCGTCACCACCTTGATAAAGTGCACGTCCAGCTTCTACATATTGCTCTGGCGTTTCTCCCGCTTTAGGTTCTTGGCTTGAGAAGTACGCAGCAAGGTCTTTCATGTCTTGCTCTGATAGGGGAGCAGCCATGCCGTTCATCACAGCATTGTTACGACCTTCCTCACCACCTGTTTGAGAGGCAAGTTTAAACTCGGTTAATTGCTTAACAATGTACTTCTCATGCTGGCCAGCAAGTTTCGGGTTCATGTCAATCATGCTGTTGCCATCAGGGCCATGACAGGCTGCACATACTGCAGACTTCGCTTTACCTGCCTCGGCGTCGCCTTCTGCCATAGCAGTTGCGCTTAAACCTAAAGACATACATACCAACAAACACAGTTTTTTCATAATAAATCTCTTAAATGGATCCAACGGCTCGCGTGATATACGTGATATCATGCGTATTTTACACATTTAACGCGTCAGAAAAACCTATTCCATGATAAAACTATGGTTTTTAGCTGGTTTATTCATTAAAAAACTGTAAACCGAAGGTTGAGACGCATGTGGAGGTAAGTCTAGATGTCGTATTACACCAAAGCAAAATTCTTTACGAGTGCACCTGACATTCGTCATTTAAAGAATGACAGCGGAATTGAAGTTGCGTTTGCGGGTCGCTCGAATGCGGGTAAGTCGAGTGCACTTAATACATTAACTCGCCAAAGGAACCTGGCGAGAACCAGTAAAACACCAGGTCGTACTCAATTAATCAATGTATTTGAATTAGAAGAAGACTTGCGCCTTGTAGATTTGCCGGGATACGGGTTTGCAAAAGTCCCGGTTGCGATGAAAAAGAAGTGGCAGGCATCACTAGGTGAATACCTTCAAAAGCGTAAGTCGCTAAAAGGTTTAGTGGTTCTAATGGACATCCGCCATCCTTTCAAGGATTTAGACCAAGATCTTATTCACTGGGCAGTGGCGTCAGATATTCCAGTGCTCGCGCTTCTTACGAAAGCGGACAAACTCAAAAGCGGAAAGCGTAAAGCACAACTATTAATGGCCCGTGAAGCAGCAATGGCATTTATGGGCGATGTAACGGTGCAAACCTTTTCCTCATTAAATAAACACGGTTTACCAGAGCTTGAGCGTATTTTGGATTCATGGTTCGGGCTGGGCAAATCAGTTGATGAAGATACATCCGATAGTGAAGCCGAATAACGTTTCACTTGTATTGACTTAGTGTATTAGTGGGAAAGCTTGATGCGCCAAAAAAAGAACGCCCCGCATAGAGCGAGGCGTAAACTGAGAGAAAACACATAAAAACCGTAGATATAGAGTAGCGGTAATCAAAGAAGTTCAGGAAAAATAGAAAGAAAAATCACTAAAATTGATATGTGTCTGATATTTAAAGGTTATTTATTTTCTGCAGACATAAAAAAACCCCGACAAAACTGTCGGGGTTAAAGCAAAGGTTTGAAAACAGCTTTCTCACCTCTGTACCCTACATGTGTAATATTACAACAAAGCACAGAAAAGGCAAGGGCGTTATGTAATTAAATTACCAAATTTAATGAAATTATACGGCCTTTGAATGTGAAAACTGTAATCTAATTACCAAACTAATGAGCTTCATCCCAGTTTTCGCCCACTCCAGCCTCAACAACCAGTGGTACATTAAGCGTAGCTGCGCTTTCCATAAGTGAAGTAATAGTCGAGACATAGGTCTCTACCTTGTCTTCTTTTATTTCGAAAACCAGCTCATCATGCACTTGCATCATCATGGTTACATCGTCGGATGCATTTTTTCTGATCCAGTCGTCAACTTTAATCATAGCCATCTTAATAATGTCTGCCGCCGTACCTTGCATTGGCGCATTGATTGCTGCGCGTTCTGCACCTTTTCGGCGTGCGCCATTGCTGGCTTTAATATCAGGCAGGTATAGCCTGCGACCAAATACAGTTTCTACATAACCCTTTTCCTTTGCACTCTCACGAGTAGAGTCCATATATTCAAGCACACCAGGGTAGCGCTCAAAGTAAAGGTCCATGTATTTTTGGGCTTCGTTACGTGGAATATTAAGTTGCTTAGACAGTCCAAACGCACTCATACCATAAATTAGGCCGAAGTTAATCGCTTTCGCGCTGCGTCGCTGCTCGGTTGTTACCTTATCAAGTGGTACGCCGAATACTTCAGATGCCGTTGCTTTATGAATATCTTTGCCATGAGCAAAGGCATCGAGTAGGCCTTTATCACCAGAAAGGTGGGCCATGATACGCAGCTCAATTTGAGAGTAGTCAGCTGCGACAAACTTATTTCCTTCCCTTGGAACAAAAGCCTGGCGTACGCGACGACCTTCTTCATTGCGAATAGGGATGTTCTGTAAGTTAGGATCGGTTGACGAGAGCCGTCCTGTCGCCGTTACCGCTTGATGATAAGACGTATGCACCCGACCTGTGCGATGATTGATCATCTTAGGAAGTTTGTCGGTGTAGGTATTCTTTAGCTTAGTTAAGCCGCGGTATTCCATGATCTTTTTAGGCAGCGGATACTCAAGTGCCAGTTCTTGAAGCACATCCTCAGAAGTAGAGGGCGCTCCTTTTGGCGTTTTCTTAATAATTGGCAGCGACATCTTTTCAAATAGAACATGCTGAAGCTGTTTTGTTGAGCCTAAGTTAAATGGCTCGCCCGCTTCCTCATGAACTTCACTTTCAAGTTCGGCAATACGACTAGCAAGATCTTGGCTTTGTTGACTAAGTCTCTGGCTGTCAATCAGCACGCCTTCTTGTTCCATGCGAGAAAGGACGCACGCAAGGGGAACTTCAACGTCTATCAACAAGTTTTTAAGTTCTGGAATATCTTTTAACTTAGTCCAAATAGCGTTATGTAAGCGACGCGTTATATCAGCATCTTCCGCTGCATAAGGGCCTGCTTCTTCTAGGTCAATTTGGTTAAAGGTAAGCTGTTTTGCACCTTTGCCAGCAATTTCTTCAAAGTGAATGGTTTTATGACCAAGATAAGCTAGAGCTAGCGAGTCCATATCGTGGCGCTGGGCGGTGCTGTTTAGTACATAGCTTTCAAGCATGGTGTCAAAGCCAATGCCATTTAAGGTTATGTCATAGTTCGCTAATACATTTTTATCGTACTTAATATGCTGGCCTACTTTGATAATCTTGTATGATTCCAAAATAGGTTTTAATGCGTTTAATACGAACTCTCGTGATAGCTGTGCCGGCGCATCGGGGTAATCATGGGCTACAGGTACGTAAGCTGCTTCACCTTCTTCTATACAAAATGAAACGCCAACTAATTCGGCATCCATGTAGTTAAGGCTAGTAGTTTCGGTATCAAAGGCAATTAGCTCAGCTTTTTCAAGCTTAGCGACCCAAGCGTTAAATCGCGCTTCATCAAGTACGGTTTCGTATCTCGATTTGTCTATATCTACCGATGTACTTTGCTCACTTTCTTGTGCACTGCTGCTATCTTCACTGCTAGTCGTGTCGCTATTTGAGGTATCACCGCCCGCCACAAGCGCACTTACTTCTGTATGCCAGCGTTTAAATTCATACTCAGCAAATAGATCGCGAAGTTGTTCATTATCGGGTTGGCAAGGCATCAAGGCTTCAACATCATAGTCTAAGTCAAGATCGATGCTAATAGTGGCCAAGGTGTAAGAAAGGCGTGCTTGCTCCTCGTACTCCTGCATTTTAGCCGCCATTGATTTGCTACCCCTAAACGATAGATCGGCAATTTTATCCAGGTTCTTATAAATATCGTCGATACCGCCAATACCATTTAGTAAGGCTTGAGCACTTTTATCGCCTACACCAGGTACGCCGGGTATGTTATCTACTTTGTCGCCTTTTAGTGCTAGAAAGTCGATCACAAGCTCTGGTGGAATGCCAAACTTAGTATTTACGCCTTCAACGTCCATTACCTGATTGGTCATGGTGTTGATCAATGTGACATGTTTATTCACCAATTGCGCCATGTCTTTGTCACCAGTGCTGATAAGGGTATCAATGCCTTTTTCGGTGGCGTGCTTGGCTAGCGTCCCAATCACGTCATCTGCTTCTACACCTGACTCAACAATAACGGGCAAGCCCATTGCTTTAATGATGGCGTGCAACGGTTCGATTTGACTTCTTAGCTCATCCGGCATCGGAGGACGGTTAGCTTTATATTCTTTATAAATGTCGTCTCGAAACGTTTTTCCTTTAGCATCAAAAATCACTGCCATGTGGGTAGGGTTGTATTGCTTGATCAAGCTTTTAAGCATGTTCACAACACCATAAATGGCACCGGTATCTTGACCTTTTGAGTTCGTTAAAGGGGGTAACCCGTGAAAGGCACGAAAGAGATAGGACGATCCATCGACAAGAATAAATGGAGGCTTTTTAGAATCTGGCATAGCGGGCGATTTTCCAATATACAATATGAGCGCAAGGATGCCACAGGCTAGGGCAGATCGCCATATCATGAAAGAAGATTAAACGTGACAGTCGATCACATTTCGCCTGTGGATAACTTTGTGATCTAAAGTTTCAGGCACAGTGATCCAGATGATCTTTGTCAAGTTAAAGATCACCTTCTAAATCAAGAAAAATAAGGGAATGAGACTAAGGTGTGAAAACAGCGTACCTGCTACTAATCATTCCATTTTGTGTGGATAACTTGGTGTACGTTTATTTTTGGTTTAACCAAGTTGGTCAAGTAATGTAGCATAACCGTTAACATTGTATACACGTATTTATAAGAACTTTTTTTGTACACTTGTGTGTTTAATAGCCAAATTTTGAATAAGTAGATGGCATAACGTCTAGGAGGACAATATGAAACAAGTAGCCGTTATTTTAAGTGGTAGTGGTGTGTTCGACGGGGCAGAATTACATGAGGCGGTATTAACGCTTTTAGCCATTGAGCAAGAAGGGGCGTCTTACCAATGTTTCGCGCCCGATGTAGAGCAACTTCACGTGGTCAATCACTTAACCGGTGAAGTGGCGGAAGGTGAAACCAGAAACGTATTGGTAGAGTCAGCTCGAATAGCCAGAGGCAATATAAAGCCTGTCACTGATTGTGACGTTAATGCATTTGATACACTCATAGTGCCTGGCGGCTTTGGTGCGGCGAAAAACCTTTGTACCTTTGCTGTAGACGGAGATAAATGTACCTTTAACGAAGAAGTTCTTGAGGTCTGTAAGGCATTTGCACAAGCTAAAAAACCTGCAGCTTATGCTTGTATTGCACCCGCATTAGCCGCCAAAGTGTATAGCAATAAGACTAAGCTAACTATTGGCGACGATGAAGTCACGGCTTGCGGCTTGAATGCCTTAGGTGCCACTCATGTGGAATGCCCGGTAGATGAGGTTGTGGTGGATAATGATGCAAAGCTGGTAACCACCCCTGCCTATATGCTGGCCCAAAGCGTTAGTGAAGCAAATGCGAGTATTAGCAAAATGGTCAAGACTGTACTTGCCATGAAATAGAAAACTTGGGGCTGGCTTTTCTGAACCGAAAAGTTAAGCGCCATCCTATATAATTAGCTTAATTATGTGGGGAGACAAAGGTTTCCCCTTACTGATTATAGTCCTATAATCAAAACCCTATACGAAACACATTAAGTTTACCTTTTTTGTTTTAGGTAACGACGTTTGTTTTTTGAAGTCAGTTCAAAAAACATTAAAACTAGGGTACTTAAGCCCTTATGCGCGCTATAAAAATAAAGGCATCATAAACAATGCACTACCGTGCCATCATACGAATACTCGGGTTACTAATAGCGCTTTTTAGCGTAACCATGATCCCACCCGCTATTGTGTCGTTGATTTATCAAGATGGCAGCGGTCTTCCTTTCACTCTCGCTTTTATATTCTGTGTTATTGGCGGTATGGCCTTGTGGTACCCCAATCGTCAGCAAAAAAATGACTTAAGGGCGCGAGAAGGGTTTTTGATAGTCGCGCTATTTTGGTCTGTACTGGCAAGCGTGGGTGCAATACCGCTTATCTTGCTTGAGCAACCTAGCATGACAGTTACCGATGCTTTTTTTGAATCGTTTTCTGGCCTGACGACCACAGGTGCTACGGTGATTGAAGGGATAGACTTTCTTCCACATTCAGTGCAGTTTTACCGCCAGCAGCTTCAGTGGCTAGGCGGTATGGGTATCATTGTACTTGCTGTTGCCATACTTCCTATTCTTGGTGTTGGGGGCATGCAGCTGTATCGAGCAGAAACGCCTGGCCCGGTTAAAGATAACAAGATGACGCCGCGTATTGCCGATACGGCAAAGCACCTATGGTATATCTACCTAACTATCACCATTGCATGCGCGGGTGCATATTGGCTTTCAGGTATGAATGTATTTGATGCTATATGTCATGCATTCTCAACCGTAGCCATTGGAGGGTTTTCTAACCATGATGCGAGCTTAGGGTACTTTAACAGTCCCATGGTAAACGTGGTTTGTACGGTCTTTTTGCTTATTGCTGCGCTGAATTTCTCACTGCACTACGCCGCGGTAAGTTCACGCTCAGTGAAAGGCTACTTTAAAGATCCAGAGTTCAAAGCCTTCTTTATTATCCAAGCGTCGCTAATCGGTATTTGCTTTCTAGTGCTAACGCTATCAGGCTACTATAGTTCCGCTGAGCAAGCCTTAGATCAGGCTATGATTCAGGCCGTGTCTATTAGCACGACGGCCGGATTCGCCACTACTGACTTTTCTGTATGGCCTACGTTTTTACCCATAATGCTTATTTTTTCTAGCTTCATAGGCGGTTGCGCCAGCTCCACAGGTGGTGGCTTGAAGGTAGTACGTGTGTGCTTATTGTTTTTACAAGGCAAGCGTGAAGTAGACAGACTTATCCACCCTAAAGCCGTGTACAGTGTTAAGTTTGGCGACCGTGCTATGCCCGACAGAGTGGTAGAAGCTGTATGGGGTTTTTTCTCGGCTTACGCCGTAGTATTTGTGGTAATAATGATAGGCCTAATTGCTACAGGTTTAGATAACCTCAGTGCTTTTACTGCAACCGCGGCCATGCTAAATAACTTGGGCCCGGGCCTTGGCAGTGTGGCAGCAAACTATGCCGATGTAACTGATGCAGGCAAATGGATCCTAGTAACGGGTATGGTGTTTGGTCGACTAGAAGTCTTTTCATTACTGGTACTATTCTCGCCTACGTTCTGGCGAAGCTAATATCTAGAATTGAAGGCGTTGTTCAACCGCAGGGTTTAGAACAAGCTAAAACAAAGGGCGATAATTATCGCCCTTTGTTCTATAAGTCTATATTCGAATCACTGTACTCAGATATCTTTGCAAAGCGCCAATAAAGAGAGGCTTAGCGCTAGCCAAAGAAGAATGCACTAGGCTGGAACAGCTTTTCTACATCATTGATGTACTTCTTATCCACCAAGAACAAAATAACGTGATCGTTAGCTTCTATCTTGGTATCACTATGAGCAATAATCACCTGTTCGTCGCGAACAATAGCACCGATAGTCGTACCTGGAGGTAGCTTAATATCGCCAATTTGTCTGCCAACCACTTTAGACGTGTTTTCATCGCCATGGGCAATGGCTTCAATAGCCTCTGCCGCGCCACGACGTAATGAGTAAACGTTAACAATGTCACCACGGCGCACGTGCGTAAGTAGTGCCGAAATAGTGGCTTGTTGTGGTGAAAACGCAATGTCTATCTCGCCACCCTGAACGAGATCTACGTAAGCACTTCGCTGAATAAGCACCATGGCTTTTTGCGCGCCCATACGCTTTGCCAGCATGGCCGACATAATATTCGCTTCATCATCGTTGGTAACCGCAATGAAGGCATCGACCTGTTCGATATTCTCTTCGCTGAGTAATTCAGGATCAGACGCGTCACCACTGAAGACAATGGTTTTATCTAAGTTGGCAGATAAATACTTTGCCCGCTCTGGGCTGTATTCAATAAGCTTAACGTTATGATTGTGTTCAAGCTTCTTCGCTAACCCTGCGCCAATTAAACCTCCGCCGGCTATCATAATTCGCTTGTAGCTAGACTCCAGCTTTTGAAGCTCACTCATAACTGCACGAATGTGCTTGGTAGCGGCAATAAAGAATACTTCGTCGTCTGCTTCTATAACCGTCGTGCCCAGTGGACGAATAGGACGGCCGCGACGGTAAATAGCTGCAACCCTGGTTTCCACATTAGGCATGTGATCTTTAAGTGCAGATAACGCGTGGCCTACCAATAAGCCGCCGTAATAGGCTTTAACGGCTACCAAGCTTGCCTTGCCTTCTGCGAACTCAACAACCTGAAGGGCACCGGGATAATCGATAAGGCGTTTAATTGCCTTGGTTACCAGTTGCTCTGGGGCAATAATGTGGTCTACCGGAATGTCTTGCTGCTTATATAGCTGCTCTTGGTAAATAATGTATTGTTCTGAGCGTACGCGGGCAATTTTTGTGGGCGTTTTGAAAAGGCTATAGGCAACCTGACAGGCAAGCATGTTGCTTTCATCACTATTGGTTACGGCTATCAGCATATCAGCATCTTCCGCACCGGCTTTGCGCAATACATCAGGGTGTGAACCCACACCTGTAACAACCTGCAAATCAAGACGGTCTTGCAGCGCGCGCAGAATAGTGGGGTCAGAGTCAATAACGGTAATTTCGTTATTTTCACCTACTAGGTTTTCAGCAAGAGTTCCGCCTACTTGTCCGGCCCCTAAAATGATGATCTTCATCGTTATTATTTTGCCTTCATATCTGTGCAGGCCATAACTATGTAACCTGCACAACTATTAAACTTAGTCTGACGACTTTACCAGCCTCGCATAATAGAAACCATCCATTTGTTCTTCCCCCGGCGTTATCTGACGTCCAGGTTTATCTATGGTTTCTGTTTTCACTACAGGCGATAACTTGGCGTTTGGCGTGTCGGCTAGAAACTGCTGTATTTGCGCCATGTTCTCTTTTGGTAAAATAGAACAGGTTGCATAAAGCAAGGTGCCGCCTGGTTTTAATAGGCCCCACAGCGTATCTAATATGCGGCGTTGTAGCTGCGCTAAATTGTCGATGTCATTGGATTTTCGAAGCCAGCGAATATCTGGGTGGCGTCGTATAACGCCAGTAGCAGAGCAGGGGGCATCCAGTAATATTCTATCGAAGGGCTTTCCGTCCCACCAAGTTTCTGGATTAGCTGCATCACCCTGCTTAATATCCACAACGTGTTTAAGGCGCGTCATGTTTTCTTCTACGCGTTTTAGGCGTGTAGCGTCGGCATCAAGTGCCAGCACGTACTTAGTATTCGGTTCGCATTCTACAATATGCCCGGTTTTACCACCTGGTGCAGCGCAACAATCTAAAATACGCTCATTTGCTTGTGGCTGTAAGTAGTGTGCGGCTAATTGAGCTGCACCGTCTTGCACCGCAAAGTGCCCTTTATCAAAGCCAGGCAGGGACGTAATGTCTTCACGTTTAGCCAGAATTACTGCATCTGCGTGATTGTCGCTAAGGGTATATTCTACGCCAACACTATCTAGCGCCTCGGTGAATGCTGCCAATGTTGTTTGCAGCTTATTTACACGAAGCCAGATGGGAGCCATAGCGTTAGTTTCGCTACGCACTTGGTCGGCATCGGCGCCATAGGCGTTTTCTATTGCCTTAAACAGCCACTTAGGTAAACCGCTGTTTATAATGGCATCGTCAACGTTTTTGTCGGCAAGGTTCTCTCGCTGAAAATTGCGTAATACCGCATTTACCAAGCCTTTAAGCGCTGCTGCATTTAAATAAGACGCTGCAGCAACGGTTTCACCTACTGCAGCATGGTTACTAACACGTGAAAAGTTAAGCTGGTACAAGCCAAGAAGTATAAGGTGCTCAATAACCTTTTTATTTCCCTTTAAGGGTCTATCTAGCAAAGAGCGTAGCCAGTGTTGCAAAAGGGGAAGGCGACGCATTACCCCTAACGACATTTCTTGAATCCATGCGTTATCTTTGGCGTTGTGTCTGCGCTGAACGCGTTCTAAGCATTCACGCGATGATTTGCCTTGCTCTAAAATTTGATAAATGACCCACGCACAATCTGCGCGCAGGTTTTTTTGCTTGGGAAGGGGTAATGGTTTCACGTTTAGTCCGCTTGTGTCAGACAACGACCCACTTCAAACCACGTTTGGCGAGCATTGATAACGTCTGACGCTGGTAGCGCCTTTTTACCTGGAATTTGAAGTGATGTGATGCAAAGTGCATCGCGCCCGGTAGCGATAGTAATGCCTTCTTTATTGGCACTAACTACAGTACCTGGCTCAACGTCTTTTTCTAACGGCACAACGCTAGCAGACCATACTTTAACGTTCTGATTTTCGACCTTCATCCACGCTACTGGCCAAGGGTTGAAGGCGCGAATGTTTCGTTCTATTTGCTCGGCATCGTCTGCCCAATTGATAAGCGCTTCTTCTTTGGATAGTTTTTTAGCGTAGGTCGCTTGAGAGTCGTCTTGTTTGGTGGGCGTGTAACTATCAAACGCATTAACGACGTCTACCAACGCTTGTGGCCCTAGCTCTGCAAGCTTTTCATATAAGGTGGCGCTGGTATCTTTAGATGCAATGGGTAATGTTGCGATATGCAGCATATCTCCCGTATCTAAGCCTTCATCCATTTGCATTATGGTTACGCCAGTCTCAGCGTCACCCGCCCATATAGCGCGCTGGATTGGAGCAGCCCCGCGCCATTTGGGCAGAATAGAGCCGTGAACGTTAATGCATCCTAGCTTAGGCGCATTTAATACTGCTGTAGGCAATATTAAGCCATAAGCAACCACCACCATTAAATCGGCCTTTAGCAAGGCTAACTCTTCCTGTGCCTCTGGCGCTTTTAACGACTGAGGCTGATACACAGGAATGGCATTTTCTTCGGCTAGCACTTTAACCGGACTAGCTGTAAGCTTTTTACCACGCCCAGCGGGTCTATCTGGCTGAGTGTAAACAGCGATAACATCGTGCTCAGTTTCTAGCAACGCTGATAAGTGCTTAGCTGCGAAATCCGGAGTACCGGCAAAAATCACTTTTAATGGAGTTGTCACGTTATACCTTATGCTTTTGCAGCAAGACGCGCTTCTTTCTCAAGCTTTTTACGAATACGCTGGCGTTTAAGTGGTGAAAGGTAATCAATAAACAGTTTACCTTTTAAATGGTCCAACTCATGCTGAATGCAGATAGCCAGCAGGCCCTCAGCATCTAGCTCAAAAGTCTCGCCGTTTTGGTCTAGCGCCTTAACAGTTATCGCTTCTGCGCGCTCAACTTTGGCGTAGTTACCTGGAACAGACAAGCAACCTTCTTCGCTAATAGTTGAACCATCTTTGCGAGTAATTTCAGGGTTTATAAATACGCGTGGCTCGTTTTGATCTTCCGATACGTCCATTACAACAACTTGAACATGACGGTTAACTTGCGTTGCAGCAAGGCCAATACCGTTCTCGTCTTTCATGGTATCGAACATGTCCGATACCAATTGTTTAATTTCGTCGTTAACTTCTTCAACCGGCTTAGCTACCGTGCGAAGACGTTCATCAGGAAAGCTTAATACGTCTAAAATTGCCATGGCCTATCATTTCACCTTTTCGCTGTATAAATTGGTATACGATCAATTTATTAGCACGCTTTACATAAAGATTTGGGTTATTATTCTAACTTATATCGAGGCTTTCGTGCAGTTTTTTACTAAAGCCTTTAATATTAAATAGATGTACTGATATAGTAATGTTGTCTGGAAAAACAACAATAAACAGCAGGGAGTGTATTAGAGGTGGTAAAATTCAAAATGCGATTCAGTAAAATTCGTAGACCGTTAGCGATAGCACTATGCATGCTATTTGCGCTACCCGCACTTGCGCTTCAACTCAAGGATGATGCGCCAAAAACTTACACAGTAAAAAAGGGAGATACGCTTTGGGGTATTTCAAGCGTATTTTTAAGTGAGCCTTGGTTATGGCCTGAACTATGGCGTACCAACACTCAAATAGAGAACCCTCACTTAATTTATCCAGGAGATGTGATTGTTCTTACTATCGTTGATGGCAAACCTGTATTGTCAGTTCAACGAGACAAACCCTCCTTCAATTTATCACCAAACGCAGATAAAAGAGTAAAACCAAACCCTATTGATGTACTGGCTTGGGAAACTATTGCCCCTTTTATTAAACAGCACACTATTATTGACGAAGCTGCATATGAAATGTTGCCGCGCGTGCTTGGTAATGGCGATGGCAATATTGTTTTCTCTTCTAACGATTTTGTTTTAGGTCAAAAACAAAACAGTACTGAGGAACAGTACAGAGTAGTAAGAAAGCACGATACCATTACCGACCTTAAAGGAAATGTGCTGGGTATTCAGGCGACTCATATTTCGACAGCAGACGTCATAAAAGAAGGTGAATCGGAAGACGCTATCTTGCTTTACATCGATACTGTAAACCAAGAAGCAAGACGCGGTGACAAGCTGTTATCTGGAGGTTTTGAACACCCTGAAAGCTTCGAGCTCAAAGCAGCTACTAGCACTCGTGGTGCTGTGATTGGCGATCTTCACGATCATGATTTACTTGGAAGATACGACGTCGTGATATTGGACTTGGGTAGCAATCAAGTTGAGCCAGGTACAGTTATGGGTATATACGCTCAGGGGCCTTCAATAATTAACGAAGAGAACCCTCGCTATACTGATGAGCCCGGTGCTAAAGGTGACTTGTTTATTAATACGGTTCATCAACCAGCACTTAAAATTGGTGAGTTAATAGTGTTTAAAACCTTTAATGCGGCAAGTTATGGTTTAATTACGCGAGCGAGTAAAGGTGTCAAGCGCGGTAATATAGTTGCTAACCCTTAACCCTTAAAAGTTTCATTGCCGCTTACTATCAGGAGCGGCAATGACGCCTTTTATTTCTAAAAATACTTCAGCATCATCTCAAACGCTAACCGAACAAGATCTTGCTTGGTTGAATTTTGCCTCTGCACACTCAATACCAAGCAAAAAATGGCTTGATGCTATTGTAGCTTCAGGTATAAAACCATTAGATTTATATCAGCACCAATCTGATTTTCCGCATATTCAAGCGTTGACAACAAAAATGTCACCTTCGCGGGTGGGGCGAGCAATTAAATGGCTCGAAAGAGAGGCTAGCCGGTCCATAATATCTATTGAATCACCCTTTTACCCAAAAAGATTAAAGCAGTTAAGTAACCCTCCATTGGTTTTGTTTGTTGAGGGCGAAAGCTCATTGCTCAGTGCGCCACAAGTGGCCATTGTTGGAAGCAGACGAGCAAGCATTCATGGGAAGTCTATTGCTGAAAATTTTGCAAAGGGCTTGTCTGCCAATGGTGTAACGGTTACGAGTGGGCTCGCATCGGGAATAGATGGCGCGGCACATAAAGGAAGCATGAAAGAAAAGGGCGGAACAATTGCAGTTATGGGTACGGGGCCAGATAATTGTTATCCAACGAAAAACCTTTCATTGGCTGAAGAAATTATTGAGTGCCAGGGGGCATTGGTGACAGAGTTCTTCCCTGGTGTAGGCCCTAAACCCTGGCATTTCCCTAGGCGAAATAGAATTATCGCGTCGTTATCACTTGGAACTTTAGTGGTAGAGGCAAAAATTAAGAGCGGTACCTTGATAACTGCGAATTTGGCCGCAGATTTGGGACGAGAAGTATTCGCTGTACCTGGTAGTATCTTTCACGCGTACTCTGAAGGCTGCCATTGGTTAATCCAGCAGGGCGCCAAATTAGTAATTAATATTAACGATATTCTTGATGAAATTAGTTTTCAGCCTGAACAACTGAGCTTGGATGTAAACGAGCCCAACGAAAAAAGTGCAGCGAATAGCTTGGCAACCGATAAATTATTAGCTAGTGTGGATTATGACATCACCGCTATTGATGTTATAGCCCAGCGCAATGCCTTATCTGTATCGCAAGCAATGGCATCTTTATTAGAATATGAGTTGCGTGGTTTAGTAGCCGCTGTCCCTGGTGGTTACGTTAAATTGAGGGGAAAATAATATGTTCGATATCCTCATGTATCTGTTTGAAAACTTCATTCACAGTGAAACGGAAATTCGTGTTGATCAAGACGAATTAACGGAAGAACTTGTGCGTGCAGGTTTCCATCACGATGAGATTTATAAAGCCCTCGCTTGGTTAGAGAAGCTAGCGGCTCTTCAAGAAACGGATATCAAGCCGTACTTGTGTAAAGGGATTAGCACTAGCTTAAGCCGTATCTACACCCACGAAGAACAGATGCGTTTAGATGTGGAATGTCGTGGTTTTCTTATGTTCTTAGAACAGGTTAATGTACTAGATGCGTCTACACGTGAAATGGTGATAGATCGGGTAATGGAAATCGATTCCAATGAATTCTGTTTAGAAGACCTCAAGTGGGTTGTGCTAATGGTACTATTCAACGTACCTGGCAAAGAGAAAGCCTACGAACAAATGGAAGATCTTTTGTTCGAAGAGCCAGATGGCGTGCTGCATTAGTGTAGTCGTAGTCACCGATACTTAAATCTTTACTTACAAAATGCGCTGTGAATCACAGCGCGTTAAGGCCTTAACGTCTAATACATGTCTAAAATAGACCACTCACTTTTTTCAGCGCACGAGCATGCTCTCGATGATAATTTCGGAGATTGCCCCGAGTGCGGTAAACCTCTTCATATAAAGAACAGTAAATCCGGCCCTTTTATCGGGTGTGCGGGCTATCCGGAATGTAGCTTTAGTAAGCCACTTCACGATAAACAAACCACCATACTGAAAACCTTAGACGGTGTAGCCTGCCCTGAATGCGCATCCGACTTAGCCATAAAGAAAGGGCGGTTTGGCATGTTTATCGGCTGTACAAATTTTCCTTCATGCCATCACATAGAGCCCATTAAAGAAAAAGAAGATACTTTGGTGGATTGTCCAAAGTGTAAGAAAGGGCATCTAATCTCGCGTACTAACAAATACGGCAAACAGTTTTTTGCGTGCAACCATTATCCACAATGTCGATATGTGCTAAATTTCACGCCGGTTAATGAAAGCTGCCCAGACTGCGGTTGGGGAGTATTGATAGACAAAAAGGGGCAGTTACAGTGTCCTCAGCCGGCTTGCGGCTATAAAAAGTAATTATACGAAGAACTATACGTAGAGATTAAAACCATGTCTGATATCCAAAATGGGAACGTAAACACGTTTACCCCCGTTGAGGCTAATTCGTCTGAAGTAGACCCTGTTGTTGCCGCTTTTGAAGCGGGAAGTTTAATCGTTTATCCAACCGAAGCGGTAATGGGCATTGGATGTGACCCGGACAACGAAGCAGCGGTAAATGCGTTGTTAGAGATAAAACAACGACCGGTAGAAAAGGGCGTTATTTTAATAGCTGCCAATTACAGTCAGCTATTGCCCTATGTCAACGACAACGCCATACGACCACACCGACGCACCGATATTTTCTCTAGCTGGCCAGGCCCTAATACTTGGCTATTACCTAAGTCGTCATCGGCGCCGGTTTGGTTAACCGGCAAGCATAATAAAATAGCTGTGCGTGTAACTAATCATCCAGTAGTACTAGAGCTGTGCAACAAGTTAGGTAAACCGTTAGTTTCTACAAGCGCTAACTTAACCGGTCAACCGCCAGCCATCACCACTGAAGAAGCAAAAGCCGTATTCGCTGATTCCGTCTTCTACGTTGACGGTGCAGTAGGCGGTGCAACTAAACCCAGTACCATTCGCGATGGTGACACAGCAGAGGTAATAAGAGCATGACGTCAGCAGAATTACTGGACGGTAAAAATGCCGCTGAAGTAATCGAACAAGTAAAAAGCTATCTACTAGGGCTGCAGGACACCATTTGCCAAACCCTCGAGCTCGCCGACGGGAAAGGTCAGTTTGTCGAAGACAGTTGGCAGCGTGAAGAAGGGGGAGGTGGTCGCTCTCGAGTCTTAAAAAACGGTGCGGTGATTGAGCAGGGCGGCGTTAACTTTTCTCACGTGTTTGGCAGTCAAATGCCTGCATCAGCAACGGCAAATCGTCCTGAGCTTGCGGGAAGAAACTTTCAGGCAATGGGCGTATCACTTGTTATTCACCCACATAACCCGTATATCCCAACGTCACACGCTAATGTTCGCTTTTTTATTGCGGAAAAAGAAGGTGAAGCACCTATCTGGTGGTTTGGCGGTGGTTTTGACTTAACGCCGTTTTATCCGTTCAAAGATGATGTTGTGCACTGGCATGATACTGCAAAGAAATTATGTAAGCCGTTTGGCGATAATGTATACCCTAAGTATAAAAAGTGGTGTGACGACTATTTTTATTTAAAACATCGAAACGAAACTCGCGGCGTGGGAGGGTTGTTCTTTGACGACCTGAACGAACTGGGCTTTGAACAGTCATTTGCATTTATGCAGGCGGTAGGCAATGGTTTCATCGATGCTTACGTTCCTATTGTTGAACGCCGTAAGCAAACCGACTTTGGTGAAAGAGAGCGTGATTTCCAACTTTATCGCCGAGGTCGCTACGTCGAATTCAATCTAGTATTCGACCGCGGTACCCTGTTTGGATTACAAACCGGAGGGCGCACAGAGTCTATTTTAATGTCGATGCCGCCCTTAGCCCGCTGGGAGTATTGCTATACGCCGGCACCGGGTAGCGCTGAAGCTAAGTTAACTGACTGGTTAAAGCCTACTGACTGGTGAATTTAACGCAGTAAGGTCGCTTCTACTGTTTTAACTAAAGTCATCAATAACAAAACACGCCGTGTGAAATGAACATACGGCGTGTTTTGATCTGAATCAAGTCCGAATATCATCTTTGTTTCAGTGAGTTATCAAGCTTGCGCTGGATCAATGTTTCTCTTAACCAAGGGCGTAAAGTAGCGTCATCTTAGTTAAACACAAAAGAGACACATCATGCGCAAACACTTTTTATCTGCATCTGCACTTTGCCTTACACTTGCTGCACTTTCACCTTTAGCTAACGCTCATCAACAGGGCGACTGGATTGTTCGTGGCGGTCTTACTACCGTTGCTCCTGACGAATCGACTTCTAACATCGTAGCGGGTGGAACTGATCTTGGCGTGGCCCTTAATATCGATAACGATACTCAACTAGGTTTAAATGTAGCGTACTTTATTACCGATAATATTAATATCGAGCTGCTTGCCGCAACGCCCTTTAAGCACGACGTGAACTTTTCTGTGGCAGACCCTCTAGGCACAGGGAATCAGCTTGGTGAAGTTACACACCTTCCACCTACGCTTACCGCAAACTACTATTTTAATGATGCCAGCTCTGCATTTCAGCCGTACATTGGTGCAGGTATCAACTACACCTTTATCTTTGATGAAGGGTTTACAGGTGCGAATGAAACAGCTGGCTTAAGCGACCTATCGCTTGATAATTCATTTGGCTTATCAGCACAGGTGGGAATGGATTACCAAATAGATACCAAATGGCACATCAATGCATCGGTTCGATTTATTGATATTGATACAGAAGCCACCTTTAAAGTAGGTGATGCTGCTGGAAAGGTGAGTGATATTGAAATAGATCCTTGGGTATATACGATATCGGTAGGTTACACCTTCTAAAGCCTAAACCTAACAGTTGAAGCTTTCACAATTGCACTACTTTATACGCCAACAAGAGCGTAGACAGTAACAGGGGACTTGCGCGTTAAAAGGTTAATCTTTTCAACGCGCTTTTTTATTTTGTATTCACCATGTGATTGGCAAGTTGATCGAGTGCATCAAGTAACTGTTGAGCTAAGGCGATATCTTCAACCGTTTTAAACATGGCTTTTCGCATACAATACATCCACTGGGCCTTTAACTCTGGTGTTACGGTGTAGGGAAGGTGGCGTGCACGTAGACGCGGGTGGCCAAATTGCTGCTGATAATCATCAGGACCACCCAGCCATAAGCTTAAATATAAAAAGAATACATGGCGAATTCTGTCTAATGGCTGAGGGTGAATAGCAAGTAGTTCATTGGCTAATGGGTCGGTCTCCATAATGTCGTAAAACGTATTTGCTAATTCCCGTACTTTCTCCTCTCCACCTATACGCTCATATGGTGTACTCTGCGAAGCACGACTATCGCTTTTCTTCTTTATATTAAATAAGTCTCGTATTCCCATGAAAAAATTCGCTGTATTCGGAAATCCTATTGCACAGAGTTTATCACCAACTATTCATCAAATGTTTGCAGATCAAGTTGGAGAAAAGATTTCTTATGAAAAGATACTTGCGCCTGAAGATGGTTTTGTTGAAGCTGCTAAAGCGTTTTTAGCTCAAGAAGGTGCTGTAGGCTGCAATGTTACCATGCCTTTTAAGCTTGATGCCTTTAACTTAGCAAAGGTAGATGACCAAGCAGCTAAAGATGCACAAGCTGTTAATACTCTAATGAATGGTGACAGCGGTGAACTGCTGGGGTTCAACACAGATGGTGTGGGGTTGGTAAATGATTTACTTAATAGTGGAGTGGAAATTAAGGGCAAACGCGTGTTGCTTATCGGTGCCGGCGGCGCAGCCCGAGGCGTTATTTCTCCGTTGTTAAAAGCGGGTGCTGCTTCACTGACTATTGCGAACAGAACCAAAGCAAAAGCTGAAGAAGTCGCAAGCGCCACGTCTAACGCTAAAGTGCAGGTGGTGTCCCTTGAAGATATCGCAACGATAGCACCTCATATTATTATCAATTCAACAGCCGCTAGTTTAAGTAATGAGTTGCCGTGTAGTTTGAACGATGGTGTTTTAGAACACTGTGAAGTGGTTTACGACATGGTTTATAAAAATTCACCTACGCGCTTTATGAGAGATGCGGCCGAACTAGGTGTCAGTACGCAAATAGATGGGTTAGGGATGCTGGTTGAGCAAGCGGCAGAAGCTTTCTATATATGGACACAAAAGCGCCCCGATACCTCGGACATTGTGAAACAGGTTAGAGATATTGTTGAGCAAAGTGAGAAGCGAAACTAGTTCGCTTCTTCAAGGTACTCATTTTTCAATACAACATAGTTAACGGCAGACTGTTTTAGAAATGCCAATTCAGCGTCGTTGAGTGGCCTTTTCTTTTGCATGGGGTTTCCAACGTAAAGAAATCCGCTTTCTAATCTTTTGTTTGGAGGTACTAATGTACCTGCGCCAATGAACACATCGTCTTCAACAACAACGCCATCCATTACAATAGCGCCCATACCGACCAGAATACGATTACCCAATTGGCAGCCATGCAGCATACACTTATGCCCAACGGTAACGTCCTCACCAATAATAAGTGGGAAGCCGTTGGGGTTTTTCTCAGATTTACGGGTAACGTGTAAAACACTGCCATCTTGAACATTAGAACGGGCACCAATACGAATTTTGTTCACGTCACCGCGTGCAGCAACCAGCGGCCAAATACTCGCATCATCTTCTAAAACTACATCACCGACGATTCTTGCCGAGTCATCAACATAGACTTTCTCTCCTAATGTAGGAGAAACACCTTTAAAACTATCAATCGATTTATACATTACACACTCATATAAACTATGCAGAAAGTGAATTACGCAAACTTTAACAGCAATATAGATGAGTTGGTACTGATAGGGTGGTTACAGAGCCTACCTGTAATGCTTTAAGCAACAGGTAACTATCCTTACATTGCAACACGCGAAGAGGAGGGTAGTAAATCACAAGGAGAAAAATGATAATGTAGCTTGCTAATAGAATTTATCGAGACGTTGTAATGCCCTAGCGCTATGTATTTTTCACTGCCCTTTCCTATGCGTATCCTATTTATAGACCACTACAAGAGGCCATTAGGGCTAGAGGTGACGAAGTAGCGTGGTTTTTGGAAGGAAAATGTCCCGATCTTTTGAAGCCTGATGAAATTCGTCTTCACACTATTAATGATGTTGTTGAATACAACCCCTTAGCCATATTTGCGTGTGGAAATATCATCTATCACTTCTCTATTCGTGGGTGGTTTGATATGTACTGTACTCAGGGGCCAAGTAGCACAGAGTATTTCAAGCAGCTTGAGGTAAAACATCAGTTTTTTAAAGTGTACCAAACAGGTTTGGCTAAAGTGGATGACTACTTTTCTTCACATAAGAAGGAAAACGATGTTCCCACTATTCTCTACGCCACCACTTTTTCTAAAGGCATTACCTCTGCTCCTATACTTGTCGACACAATAAGTAAGTTAGTGAAAGAAAAGAAATGGAATTGGCGTTTAACATTTCATCCTAAACTCAACGATCAAGCACTATTAAATAGATACCGTGCTTTGGCAGATGAAAATAGTAACGTTACCTTTGTCGATAATGTGCGTCTTGAAGACTTTCAGCAATCAGATGTCATGTTGTGTGACAGCAGCTCTATAATTTTAGAGTTTATGATGATGAACAAACCTGTTGTCACTTATCGCAATACAAACCCTGGACAACATTTACTTAATGTCACAGAAGTAAGCGAAGTAGAAAACGTCATCGAAACTGCGTTGACGCGACCAGCATCATTAATGAAAGAGGTTAATGACTTAGCCCATTATCATGAAGCCTATAGAGATGGACGTAATTGCGAACGTATTTTAGATGCAGTCGATGACTTTAATAGTAACTATAAAGGTAAGATAAAAGCTAAGCCGCTTAACCTGTGGCGCAAGTTCAGGTTAAGGAATAAGCTAAAATACTGGAAGTAGTTGGTATTTTGAGCGTTCAAAGCCAATATGACACTTTTTTTAAAATAAGTGTTGACGTGAGCGCTCATTTCCCTAAAATGCGCATCCGCTTCGGGGGAAAAGCAAAACAGCAACCCTTCTGAAGTAAGTCTCTACTACCTTTATAGGCCAGTAAAGACGGGAGTTTAGAAGAAGCGCTTTCGAAAATAAATTTTCAAAAAGTGTTGACACTGAAAACTTCCAGCGTATAATGCGCACCTCACTCGAACAGGGTGAGTCACTAAGAAGCAACGGCTTCTAGTGAATTGCGACGAAGTCGCAACGTTCTTTAAAAATTTAGACAAGACAATCTGTGTGGGCACTCGTTAAGAGTGTCACAACGACGATTCATATTTCGATATATTTAATTGAAGAGTTTGATCATGGCTCAGATTGAACGCTGGCGGCAGGCCTAACACATGCAAGTCGAACGGTAACATTTCTAGCTTGCTAGAAGATGACGAGTGGCGGACGGGTGAGTAATGCTTGGGAACTTGCCTTTGCGAGGGGGATAACAGTTGGAAACGACTGCTAATACCGCATAATGTCTACGGACCAAACGGGGCTTCGGCTCCGGCGCAAAGAGAGGCCCAAGTGAGATTAGCTAGTTGGTAAGGTAAAGGCTTACCAAGGCGACGATCTCTAGCTGTTCTGAGAGGAAGATCAGCCACACTGGGACTGAGACACGGCCCAGACTCCTACGGGAGGCAGCAGTGGGGAATATTGCACAATGGGGGAAACCCTGATGCAGCCATGCCGCGTGTGTGAAGAAGGCCTTCGGGTTGTAAAGCACTTTCAGTTGTGAGGAAAAGTTAGTAGTTAATACCTGCTAGCCGTGACGTTAACAACAGAAGAAGCACCGGCTAACTCCGTGCCAGCAGCCGCGGTAATACGGAGGGTGCGAGCGTTAATCGGAATTACTGGGCGTAAAGCGCACGCAGGCGGTTTGTTAAGCTAGATGTGAAAGCCCCGGGCTCAACCTGGGATGGTCATTTAGAACTGGCAGACTAGAGTCTTGGAGAGGGGAGTGGAATTCCAGGTGTAGCGGTGAAATGCGTAGATATCTGGAGGAACATCAGTGGCGAAGGCGACTCCCTGGCCAAAGACTGACGCTCATGTGCGAAAGTGTGGGTAGCGAACAGGATTAGATACCCTGGTAGTCCACACCGTAAACGCTGTCTACTAGCTGTTTGTGACTTTAAGTCGTGAGTAGCGAAGCTAACGCGCTAAGTAGACCGCCTGGGGAGTACGGCCGCAAGGTTAAAACTCAAATGAATTGACGGGGGCCCGCACAAGCGGTGGAGCATGTGGTTTAATTCGATGCAACGCGAAGAACCTTACCTACACTTGACATGCAGAGAACTTTCTAGAGATAGATTGGTGCCTTCGGGAACTCTGACACAGGTGCTGCATGGCTGTCGTCAGCTCGTGTCGTGAGATGTTGGGTTAAGTCCCGCAACGAGCGCAACCCTTGTCCTTAGTTGCCAGCCTTAAGTTGGGCACTCTAAGGAGACTGCCGGTGACAAACCGGAGGAAGGTGGGGACGACGTCAAGTCATCATGGCCCTTACGTGTAGGGCTACACACGTGCTACAATGGCATTTACAGAGGGAAGCGAGACAGTGATGTGGAGCGGACCCCTTAAAGAATGTCGTAGTCCGGATTGGAGTCTGCAACTCGACTCCATGAAGTCGGAATCGCTAGTAATCGCAGGTCAGAATACTGCGGTGAATACGTTCCCGGGCCTTGTACACACCGCCCGTCACACCATGGGAGTGGGATGCAAAAGAAGTAGTTAGTCTAACCTTCGGGAGGACGATTACCACTTTGTGTTTCATGACTGGGGTGAAGTCGTAACAAGGTAACCCTAGGGGAACCTGGGGTTGGATCACCTCCTTACCATTACGTCGATAGACGCACTTGATGCAGTGCCTACACAGATTGTTTTGTTTATATTTAAAGATGACTTAAATAAAAGCCCTTAGCTTTGATTTAAGATCAAACCTAAGTGTTTTGAATTAAGCACTATGTTCTTTAACAATTTGGAAAGCTGATATTAATAGTAATCAATCAAAATTGAGTAACTGAGAAATCGAAAGATGACTTTTTACTCTACTTGACTGAATTGCTTGTTATCAATCGATGATTTGATAGCAAGGCAATTCTTCCGATTAGCTTGTCATGCATACGACATAACTTAGACAGAAGTCAAAAGGCTGTTTGGGGTTGTATGGTTAAGTGACGAAGCGTATACGGTGGATGCCTTGGCAGTTAGAGGCGATGAAGGACGTGTAAGTCTGCGAAAAGCTGTGGTGAGCCGACAAAATGCATTTGAACCACAGATGTCCGAATGGGGAAACCCACCTATTTATAGGTATCGTTACATGAATACATAGTGTAACGAGGCGAACGAGGGGAACTGAAACATCTAAGTACCCTTAGGAAAAGAAATCAATTGAGATTCCCCTAGTAGCGGCGAGCGAACGGGGAACAGCCCTTAAGCTGTATTGAATGTAGTGGAATCCTTTGGGAAGAGGAGCGATACAAGGTGATAGCCCTGTACACGACGCAATCTTTACAGTGAAATCGAGTAGGTCGGGACACGTGTTATCTTGACTGAATATGGGGGGACCATCCTCCAAGGCTAAATACTCCTAACTGACCGATAGTGAACCAGTACCGTGAGGGAAAGGCGAAAAGAACCCCTGTGAGGGGAGTGAAATAGAACCTGAAACCGTATACGTACAAGCAGTGGGAGCCCTTCGGGGTGACTGCGTACCTTTTGTATAATGGGTCAGCGACTTATATTTAGTAGCAAGGTTAAGCGAATAGCGGAGCCGTAGCGAAAGCGAGTGTTAACTGCGCGTTTAGTTGCTAGGTATAGACCCGAAACCCGGTGATCTAGCCATGAGCAGGTTGAAGGTTGAGTAACATCAACTGGAGGACCGAACCCACTAACGTTGAAAAGTTAGGGGATGACTTGTGGCTGGGGGTGAAAGGCCAATCAAACCGGGAGATAGCTGGTTCTCCCCGAAATCTATTTAGGTAGAGCCTCGGACGAATTCCATTGGGGGTAGAGCACTGTTAAGGCTAGGGGGTCATCCCGACTTACCAACCCTTTGCAAACTCCGAATACCAATGAGAACTATCCGGGAGACACACGGCGGGTGCTAACGTCCGTCGTGGAGAGGGAAACAACCCAGACCGCCAGCTAAGGTCCCAAAATATTGCTAAGTGGGAAACGATGTGGGAAGGCATAGACAGCTAGGAGGTTGGCTTAGAAGCAGCCACCCTTTAAAGAAAGCGTAATAGCTCACTAGTCGAGTCGGCCTGCGCGGAAGATGTAACGGGGCTAAGCAATATACCGAAGCTGCGGCAGCATGTTTACATGCTGGGTAGGGGAGCGTTGTGTAAGTGGATGAAGGTGAGTTGTAAAGCTTGCTGGACATATCACAAGTGCGAATGCTGACATGAGTAACGATAATGGGAGTGAAAAACTCCCACGCCGGAAGACCAAGGTTTCCTGTCCCATGCTAATCAGGGCAGGGTAAGTCGGCCCCTAAGGCGAGGCAGAAATGCGTAGTCGATGGGAAACGGGTTAATATTCCCGTACTTATATAATCAGTGATGGAGGGACGGAGAAGGCTAGGCAAGCTTGGCGTTGGTTGTCCAAGTGAAAGTGCGTAGGCTGAAGACTTAGGTAAATCCGGGTTTTCAAGGCCGAGACACGAGACGAGCTCCCAAGGGAGTGAAGTTGTTGATGCCCTGCTTCCAGGAAAAGCTTCTAAACTTATGATTATATGAACCGTACCCCAAACCGACACAGGTGGTCAGGTAGAGAATACTAAGGCGCTTGAGAGAACTCGGGTGAAGGAACTCGGCAAAATTGTACCGTAACTTCGGGAGAAGGTACGCCTCTGTTTGTGAACACCTCGCGTGGTAAGCAAATGGAGGCCGCAGTGACCAGGTGGCTGGGACTGTTTATTAAAAACACAGCACTCTGCAAACTCGTAAGAGGACGTATAGGGTGTGACACCTGCCCGGTGCCGGAAGGTTAATTGATGGGGTTAGTTTTCGGACGAAGCTCTTGATCGAAGCCCCGGTAAACGGCGGCCGTAACTATAACGGTCCTAAGGTAGCGAAATTCCTTGTCGGGTAAGTTCCGACCTGCACGAATGGTGTAACCATGGCCACGCTGTCTCCACCCGAGACTCAGTGAAATTGAAATCGCAGTGAAGATGCTGTGTACCCGCACCTAGACGGAAAGACCCCGTGAACCTTTACTACAGCTTGGCACTGAACATTGAACCTACATGTGTAGGATAGGTGGGAGGCTTTGAAGCACAGTCGCTAGATTGTGTGGAGCCGTCCTTGAAATACCACCCTTGTATGTTTGATGTTCTAACATTGGTCCCTTATCGGGATTGTGGACAGTGTCTGGTGGGTAGTTTGACTGGGGCGGTCTCCTCCCAAATAGTAACGGAGGAGCACGAAGGTTAGCTAATCACGGTCGGACATCGTGAGGTTAGTGCAATGGCATAAGCTAGCTTAACTGCGAGACAGACACGTCGAGCAGGTACGAAAGTAGGTCATAGTGATCCGGTGGTTCTGTATGGAAGGGCCATCGCTCAACGGATAAAAGGTACTCCGGGGATAACAGGCTGATACCGCCCAAGAGTTCATATCGACGGCGGTGTTTGGCACCTCGATGTCGGCTCATCACATCCTGGGGCTGAAGTCGGTCCCAAGGGTATGGCTGTTCGCCATTTAAAGTGGTACGCGAGCTGGGTTTAGAACGTCGTGAGACAGTTCGGTCCCTATCTGGTGTGGGCGTTGGATGATTGATGGGAGCTGCTCCTAGTACGAGAGGACCGGAGTGGACGAACCGCTGGTGTTCGGGTTGTGATGCCAATCGCATTGCCCGGTAGCTATGTTCGGAACGGATAACCGCTGAAAGCATCTAAGCGGGAAGCCGGCCCAAAGATGAGTCATCCCTGAACTTTAAGTTCTGGAAGGGTTGTTATAGACGATGACGTTGATAGGCAGGGTGTGGAAGCGTTGTAAGGCGTTAAGCTAACCTGTACTAATTGCCCGAGAGGCTTAACCATACAACGCCCAAAAAGCTTTAGGCTTTTGCGTGTTGTAGACAAGCTAAGCTCTGAAAAATGAGCAGAAAGTAGAGTGAAAAGTAGTTACTCACTGATTGAATTAATATTATCTTTCCCAAATTGTTACCAGTTTTTCCTGGCAGCCATAGCGATACGGTACCACCTGACTCCATTCCGAACTCAGAAGTGAAACGTATTAGCGCCGATGGTAGTGTGGGGCTTCCCCATGTGAGAGTAGGACACTGCCAGGTCCCATTAAGAAGAACCCGCCTAACGGCGGGTTTTTTGCTTTATATAGAAGCTACAGCATTTTATATGCGAGCTCACAGAATTTAGTGAAGTTGAGAGTTCTCAGCTTTACGCAGTAAACGCTACTGCAAACCAGTTTTTCCTGGCAGCCATAGCGATACGGTACCACCTGACCCATTCCGAACTCAGAAGTGAAACGTATTAGCGCCGATGGTAGTGTGGGGTTTCCCCATGTGAGAGTAGGACACTGCCAGGTCCCATTAAGAAAAACCCGCCTAACGGCGGGTTTTTTGCGTCTGGAAGAAACAAAAAAATGGGGTCAGAGTACATTAATCCCCAATCTTCCCCCTTTAAAACATCAAAAAGGGGTCAGAGTACATTAATACTTCTAATACTCCTCGAAATCAAAACAGCCCTTGACCCAATGATTGCGGAATGAAAATGTACTCTGACCCCAAAGTTTTTCCATCCCATTTTATGGGCAGCCTGAAGCCTCTATTTCCTTATCATAAAGAGGCCGAGGGACAAGTCAGCTTGAATATAGAATAATGGGGTCAGTGTACTTTTTTGAATAAATGATCTTAACAGTGTAACAACACAGCCTAGCGTCGTTATTTGCAGTGCAAAAATGTACTCTGACCCCATTTCTTTAAAAGTGGTAGGCGTAGGATAGGTTTAGGAAGTCTAATCCGGGGTTGTTGTTGTTAAAGCCGCCGTTTGAAAAGTGCATGTAACGCAGAGCAACGTGTTGTTTTTTATCGATCTCTACAAACACACCTAATCTGTCTTCAAATTGGTAGTTAGATCCAATATCTTTACCAGCCACTTTTTGATCGCCAATGTAGCTTGCGCCAATACCTGCTTCTATATATACAGGATACTTGTCATATAGTGTGGTTACCTGTTTCATAAAAACAGGAGTCAGTGATGCGCCATAACTTGTACTGTGCGTATCGTTCTCGCCATATTCCCAAACAACCGCGCTCACTTCCCAGTAAAGCTTTATGTCGCCAAACCAATCTGTCGCTAATGTTTGTTCAAGTGGTCTGTATGCGAAGCGCATACCGTCGATATCATCAAATCCGTGCATATAGTCTACACTGACAGTTTGCCTTGCCTGCGCGCTATTAGCGGTAAAAATGATTAAAAAAGAAAATAAAAGTAGTGATAACTGTTTCATGATTGCTCCTTGATCTGATGATCAACAAGCAAAAAATTATCCAATCAAAAAAAAGCCGCTATTTCAGTCGGATAGGGCTCTAGAATTAGTGGGGCTTTAGTTTTAGAAAGTCTACTTTACTGACATTATTGAAGTTTTTACAAGGGTTTCCATAGCGCGTTTTTATTATTTCCAAACCTCTTCAATTTCCAATCCTTGTTCGTTAAGAAGCTGCTGAGACAATTTCTCAATCGGGGTTATTCCGTATTTTGTTTTTATGCTATCAATTAATTCTGGATTTGAGGATATGAACTTATTAAGTTCATTAATAATGTCTTGATGATAAAGCGTAGACAGGGAAAAAGGAATTTCATTATGTGGAAGTGTCAAATCTAAAGTAAATGCGTCTTGCTCATATGATAGAGGAGCAGATCGCTGGCTAACGAAATACTCTAAATCTAACCCGTCTACACGTTCTTGGTACAAAAGCGCCAAGCCTTGTTGAATATCCGTAACCCAAGTTATTTGGGTACGTTGAGTGTCTATTCTTTCTTGCCAATTTACCGGTGTGAAGCCTAACGGCATGGCGAGGTTTTTTATTTTTTCGATGCCTTTCCCAGCGTTCTGTCGTTTTACAATTGTCCCCGTTACTGCGCTGGTTAATGGGAGGGAAAAGTACTTGTCATTTGAAGTGGTAATGCTGTTATACCAGCCTCTATTATCAGGGTATACAAAGTCAACATTACCTTTAACTAACTCGAGTTGAAGCCGTCTTATAGGCAAGCTTAAATACACAAACTCGTGTCCCGAAGCTTCAGAAAAAGCTTCTAAAATTGACCAGGCAACCCCTTTATCTGTTGATGATGCAAAATCGTAATGGGGGAAATAAGCTAAGTTTTGTGCGCCAATCACATATTTATCTGCATAAATATTAAGGCTAAACAAACAGCCAATGAAAAGCCCAATACATCGCATCATTCTAAACTCCAAAATGACTACAGCAATTTACAATATACAAATAAATTATCTTTGAAGCATTTCCTTGAGAGGAAGTTTTTTAATACAAAAATAAATCGCGTATCTATACACCATAATTTATCGTTTTGCGGGTGTAAAATACTCAGTGAAAATCTCTTGAACTTAATGACAGCTTTTCGAGCCACGGCGTCCGATCAATAAGCTTACCTGCGATGATATGAATAACTCCCTCTTTGGAGCGTTCAATAATACCATTTACCTGTAATAGTTTAGCTTTTAAAAATGTTTGTTGTTGAGCACGAGCGGTAGCTTGCCATACCACAACATTTATATTGCCTATATCATCTTCTAAGGTCAGAAAGGTGACGCCTGCGGCAGTGCCTGGGGCCTGTCGACCAGTTACTGCCCCAAGTACTTTAATTACAGACTTATTTTTTTTGTCTTTAAGTGAATTTGACCAGCTTATGTCTTTAAGCTCATGTTGCTGCCTAAGCAATGAAATAGGATGGTTATTTACAGACAAGCCTGTCGAGGCATAATCTTCAAGTAAGTTTTCTGCTTCAGAGGGTTTAGCGTCAAGGGTTGCGGCACTTTTATCTGCATAAAAATCATCGGTATCAAATAGCGGTAAACGCGTTTGTGTATCCATAATTCGCCAGCGGGTTTCGTACCGGTTCCCTGAAATAGTACGAAGTGCATCTGCGCTGGCAAGTGCCTCTAGTTCATTACTTTTTATCGATAGCTGCTGTAACTGTTCAACGTTGGTGTAGCCTTCATCTGAACGGTTTTGAACAATAATCTGAAACGACGCTTCACTTAAACCCTTAATAAGCTTAAGACCAAGCTGAATGTACTTTTCTTGGCCTTTTACAACCAAAGTGTGCTCTGCGTTTGACTGGTTCACGCAGGGCGCCTCTACCCGTATATGATGACGCTTAGCATCTTGAACTAACTGAGAAGGAGAATAAAACCCCATGGGCCAGCTATTTAACAGCGCCACGTAAAATTCGGCGGGGAAGTAAAACTTCAGCCAGCAAGACACATAAGCTAATACTGCAAAAGATGCCGAATGAGATTCAGGAAAGCCGTAACCTGCAAAGCCTTTTATTTGTTCAAATAAGTTGTGGGCGAACGTACTGTCATAGCCTTTATCCGTCATCCCCTTAATAAGCTTGTCTCTGAACTCAAAAATTCTACCGTCTTTTTTCCAGCTTGCCATTGCGCGACGCAGTTGATCGGCTTCTCCGCCACTGAAGCCAGCGGCAACCATGGCAAGCTGAATCACTTGCTCTTGAAAGATAGGTACACCCATAGTGCGAGATAGCACCTTTTCCACATCTTTCGATGGGTAGCTAATGGTTTCGTTGCCGTGGCGGCGTATCAAATAAGGGTGGACCATATCACCCTGAATCGGACCTGGCCGTACAATGGCTATTTGTACAACTAAATCGTAATAACGACGGGGTTTAAGCCTTGGCAGCATAGACATCTGAGCTCGTGATTCTATTTGAAAAACGCCTACGGTATCGGCACGACAAATCATATCGAAAACTTGTTTGTCATCTCCAAGCTTAGTAATAAATGGAATACTGGTTTCAACCGGATATTGCTTGTTGATAAGAGAAAATGCACGACGAATAGCGCTTAACATCCCAAGCGCGAGTACATCCACTTTTAATAGACCTAAGGTTTCAATGTCGTCCTTATCCCACTGAATAATAGTGCGGTCTTCCATCGCGGTGTTTTCAACAGGAACGAGATCGTAGAGCGGCCCTGCGCTAATAACAAAACCGCCTACATGCTGCGATAAATGTCGGGGCGTACCCAGTAAAGCTTCGGTAAGGGTAATTAACTGCTGTACTCTAGGCTCCTCAGGGTTTAACCCAAGCCCCGCTAGCTGAGACTTCCACGGAATAACGCTGTCTCGGCGATTAATTTGTTTTACCACAAAATCAAGTTGTGACTCGCTAAAACCAAGCGCTTTACCCACATCTTTAAACGCTGATTTAAAGCGGTAGCAAATAACGGTAGCCGCGATAGCTGTCCTTTCTCTGCCGTATTTTTGATAAATGTATTGAATGATCTCTTCACGGCGCTGATGCTCAAAATCCACATCAATATCGGGCGGCTCGTTACGTTCTTTAGATATGAAACGCTCGAACAGTACGCTTATTTGCCTTGGATCTACAGCCGTTATCTCTAGGCAATAGCACACTACAGAGTTAGCTGCCGACCCTCGTCCTTGGTACAAAATACGCTGCTGCTTAGCAAATTGAACAATGTCGTAAATGGTTAAAAAGAAATACTCGTATTCTTGTTCGGCAATAAGTGTTAGTTCTTTTTCTATAATTTGGCGAATTTCAGAGGTTATACCTTCAGGAAAGCGTACTTTAATACCGGCTTCTACGCGCTCCCGTAAATACGATGTGGGTGTATAGCCCTGTGGCACCAGTTCCGAAGGATAGTGATAGCGCAACTCTTCTAAAGAAAACGTGAATACCTGGGCTAGGGCATTGGTATTGGCTATCCATTTCTCAGGGTAAAGCTTCTTAGTTTTTTGTACGGTTCGCAGACTACGTTCTGCGTTACTCAATGCTTCCCGGCCTATTTTATCTACACTGGTATGCTGTTGTGTAGCATGTAAAACATGTTGAAGCGGTAGCCTGTCAGCGTGATGCATGAGTACACCTGTACAGGCAATAACCGGAAAGGAGTAGGCAGACTGTAAATGGTTGTAGTGCGCAAACCTCTGATGATCCTGCCCGTCTAATAGGCGCTGAGCGCCAATATAGGCATCAATACTAGGGTGTTTTTGCAGCCATTCAGCCCAATGCTTGTCGTGGGCTTCTTTGCCGCTTGGTAACCAAATGAATTTGCAATGGCGAATGGTACGCAAGTCCCACTCAGCTAGTTGATATTCACCTTTCTCAGAGCGACGCCTGGCGTTAGTTATAATTCGGCACAGTTCACTGTAGGCTGGTTTGTTCGGGCACAGCAGTACAAAAGATAAAGTGTCATCGAATACAAAGTAACTGCCAACGATAAGCTTAATAGGCAGACCCTGATGCTTAATTTCATCGAAAGCCCGTACGACTCCCGCTACTGAGCACTCATCTGTAATGGCAAGCGCGTCATAGCCAAGAAAAGACGCCGTTGTGACAAGTTCTGCAGGAGAGGAGGCTCCGCAAAGAAAGCTATAATTACTTTGGCAAAAGAGTTCGCTGTATTTCATGGTTTCGCCTTTCCCTCTTCTTTAACCGCATGTGGCTAACAAAAAAGGCCCTGTACCCACCAGCGGCTCTCTTCATCTTTAAATACTAAAAGCCTTACACATTGCTCAGTCTGGGCGATGAAATAATCTCGCTTTGTTGGGTTGTCATGCCACCACTCGCTGTGTAACCGCACGGGGCCAAAGCAAATTTGGGTCGCCTGAGTAAGTGGCTTAGGTGTATCAAAGGTAAAGGTGGGCGTAATGTCACTGCTATAAGCGTAATTATCGGTGCAGCTACCGGCGCTCGATTCAGTCACCGTCATGTATTCAAACTGATGACTGTCAGCAGCGCGAGGTTGAAACGTACTGTTATCGCCTAGCTTTGCATTTAAGCGCCCAATCAATTGTTTCTGTGCAACGTCATTAAATCTATCGCTAAAAAAGTCGCCATTCTGCGAATCTATTTCTTCAAACTGCCGACAGGTAAGCGCAATCGCTGTGGCAGGCTCAGGTAACTCCAAGTTCTCGGTTTTAAGGCTAAACAGTGGTAGCCAACTATGCACCGAAGACTGAGGCATTGCAGAGTGAATATTAATATCCAATACAGGTGCTTCTCTGAAATGAATATGCACGCTTATGCTTGATGTATATAAGTTCCTGGCCCGTAAATAGTGAGACAAATGCTCAAACTGCTGTGTGACAAAAGGTGTTAGGTGCTGCGTGTTTTCAATAGCAAAAGGCAATAAAGTAAAGTTATCAAAATGCTCTAAAGGCCTAAATAGCGTAACGCGGGGAAAAGTTTCTCCTCTGAGCGCAGTAAGGTACATAATGGTGTTATTGTCGAAGCGCCGCCCCAGCTCTTGTACCGGCATGGCCAAGAGTTGCTGTACACGGGTAACACCTACCCTTGCTAAGGCCTCAACGACTTTAGATGACAAAGCAGTAATAGAAAGCGGGCATGTACTTAGCGCTTTTTTTATATCATCTGGCGCATGCATATAGGTATTGTGTTGATGAAGGGCTAATACCCTTGCAGCCTCAATCGTCCATGCACTAGCAAAATGATAGCGAATATCTGCCTCTGCGAGTGCTTGAGTTAGGGTTTTCCACAGCGGCTTATGCCCGCCATAATAATGAATTAGGTTATCTAGCCTTACTGCCAGGCCATTTACGCCATTCGAATGAATGTGGCTGTCTAGTACGATGTCAGAAGCAAGAGGGTACAGCCTATGGGCTAGCTGCGTCAGCATATGCTTTTCGGCTTCTTCACTGAAAGGCAGAATATGCCCGCAGGGGCACAGCGCCGCGGCTTGGGCAAGTCCATGGCCAATTTCAATGCCTTCTTTTTTCGCAATATCATTACACTGCGTAATTTTGTTTGTTTTACTGCAATACACAGCAATAGGTGTATTCGACGGTAATGAAGAAGAACTTCCGTTAGATTCGTCTCTAGGTTCGTTTCCAGGCCCTTTCCTGTGCGCACGTTTAGTTTTAGCCGCTTTTATGTGGCTGTCTAAAGTAAGTTGATAGCAGTAAATATAAGCCCACAACATTATTAGCTCACAGAGTGTAGCGCCTTGTCGGAAAGCGTGTTGTGTGCCATGGCCCATTTAATGGCCTGATTGTCAGGGGTCCACTGATGAGAAATAACAATGTTATCTTTGGGCCACCCATGACGCTGTTTGCGTATATTCACCGACAAGGCGTGGGGTTTGCTAAGTAGCGCAATATCTAAAGTGATGGGCAATGAGCTGTCGTTTTGGCTTGTCGTTTCAGCCTGCAAGCTTGTCTGTAATGCCTGCTGTTGCGGTGGAGTATACAGCAAGCACAGCGCATCATTATGCGTTGCTGCAACTTGTAGGCGCCGTGCTTCTTTTTGATTTACAGCATTACTCCACAGCACCACGCAATGGCAAGCCGTACTTTTTAAGCACTGTTCTGCTGCCCATAATGATTCTTGTTCTGCACCTGTTTTTACTACCAGCACTTGTTGCGCTTTAAGTCCCAGATTTTCTAACCACGGCGACTGTAGTAGCCCGGGAGGGTTAATAAACACCACCAGTTTATGCATGCGGTGCTGGCAAATAACCCGTTTAAATAGTGAAAGCTCACCCACGCCGGTTAGTGAGGCAATACGTACAAGCCCCGTAGAGGCAACGCCACCGTTAAGCGCTTTATCCAGACGCGGAAAACCCAGCGAAAACTTAGCTTCACTTTGCTTTTGATCTCTGGCCCGCCAAATATGCGGATGGTTGTTAAGCACGGATAACGATTTATTCATGGCACTCAAAATAAACTGTATTTTTATACAGTATTATAGTGCAGCAATAACCCTTTTCAAGACAAAAGGTTTTTGACTTGTTGTTTTAAGCGCTAACTTACTGATTAGTTTGGAAAGGTAAAAAGATTAAACTTTTAAAAAAGTAGGAACATGGCTAGGGTCGCTGGCCTTACTACATAGTAAAGCAGACGACCCTGTCATACAGTTAGCACCTTATCGGCGCTAACATGGGGATAAGAACAAGAGGTTACTCTTGTGATGATGGTTCTTTTTGTGATTTTGCTGCGGTACCGCTTACGGTTGCTGTAACGGCTTGGCAAAAAGCAATAAATCCATCTGCGGTATTTTTTGCCCACACCATGCGAACGTTACTAGGTAGAGCCTTTACCACTTCACGAATTTCCTCAAGCGTTACTTCTTCATTCTGCAACGCTTTATTTAAAGACTCTTCAAGAGACATTCCTTTTTCACAACAAGCCATAATAATGCTTGAAAAGTTGCGCATAAGCGGGTGCAGCGCATTGTATTGAGTTTGGTCGATAAGGCGGCTTTTATAGGCACTTTCAATACGCGCAGTAAGGTTTTTTTCCAACGCATCTGTAACAAGAACAAGATTGCGATAAGCATACGTAACTTTGTTACTGGTCTGTTTATTCGAGTGGCGCAACAGCGCCAGCTCTTTTTGCAAATTCTGCGCTCGCAGCACAAAGTAAATTAAAAACAGGATAAGTAATCCAATAACACCAAATGCAACGATCATGTTTATTTTGCCTTTTGTTCTTCTATAAACGTATTGATGTTTTGCTCCAAGATAAACAGTGGAACTGAGCCGTTTTCTAACACGGCGCGGTGGAATTTACGCACATCAAAACGCTCGCCTAATGCTTTCTCTGCTTTCTTGCGAAGGTCTTTAATTTTGATTTCACCAATCTTGTAAGACAAAGCTTGCGCTGGCCAAGAAATATAGCGGTCTATTTCAGTATTTACGTTGTGTTCTGAAAGCGCGGTGTTTTCCATCATATAATCAACCGCTTGTTGACGGCTCCAGCCCATGGTGTGCATACCGGTATCAACAACCAAACGACACGCACGCCACATTTCGTAGCTTAAGCGACCGAAGTTGTCGTACGGCGTTTCATAAATACCTGCTTCAATACCTAAAAACTCAGAGTACAGACCCCAGCCTTCACCAAACGCTGAAATATAGGTGTTACGACGTACCATAGGTAAGTCTTCAAGCTCTGCTGCCAACGATATTTGAAGGTGGTGGCCAGGCACCGCTTCGTGTAATGTCAAAGCAGGCAGCGCATATAAAGGGCGCTTATCAAGGGCGTAAGTATTTACCCAGTAATATCCTGGCTGGTCATCGCGGCTAGGGTGGATGTAACGGCCCGTTGTATATTTAGGCGCAATAGCATCTGGTACAGGCGCTACACCGTAAGGCGTTCTTGGCAAATACTCAAAAAGAGAAGGGAGTTTCGCGTCCATTTTCTTTGCGATAAACGACGCTTCTTTTAGCAAGTCTTCAGCGCTGGTGGCATAGAACTGCGGGTCTTCGCGTAAAAAACTAATGAAGTCGTTAATGTCGCCATCAAAACCAAGTTCATCCACAATTTGCTGCATTTGCGCGCGAATACGTTTTACTTCAGACAAACCTAAATCATGGATTTCCTGTGGCGTCATATCCGTGGTGGTGTAATGCTTGGCTCTATTGGCGTAATACGCCACGCCGTCTGGCCAGTTATTCGCGGCAATATCTTCACGGGCATTAGGAATGTATTCCTCTACCATGAAGTCGTAGAACATTTGATACGCAGGCAACACACTGCTGTTTATGGCAGCTTTGCCTTGCTCCGTTAGCGCTGATTTTTGCTCGGCAGTAAAGTACTCTGGAAAACGGGTAAATGGAGAATAAAAGCCACTGTCCTCGGCGTTTTCAACAATGTATGACGCCACTGAGTTTTCAAACCCTTTCAGCACGACTTTAGGCTGTGTGTAGCCTTCTTTTAGCGCCTGTTTCATGTACGCAATTTGTTGGTCAAAATAAGGTTTCAGCGCATTTAGGCGGCTAATATAGGCCTGATAATCTTCTACGCGCTTAAAGGTGGATAAATTAGGAAGCGAGGCCATTGCACCGTGAAAGCCATATTCTGAATTGATAGGCACTAAATGCGCGCGATACGTATATTCGTCCACATAGTTAGCTAAACGGTATTGCTGCATTAGCAAAGCAATATAAGCGTCAGTAGAGATATTGTCTTTTTTGTACTGATTTAAGGCTTTTTGAAACGCACGCCATTGTTCATTTTGTGCTTTTAGTGCTTCGGGCGAAATATCGGGTAGCACATGAGCGAGGGAGCTATCGCCTTGGCGAGAAGCTAGAAGCGGGGAAACCGAAAGCTCATACTGCCAAATGTCATCAAGTAGTTGGTACAAGCTTTCATCGTCAAGGTCCTTTGCAGATGAACTAACGCTGCAAATAAATAGTAATGCAGCTAACAGATAGCGATACATAAGGGTCTCCGGTAACCTTTACCGGATAGACTCCGGCGGCTACTCTTTCGTTGGTGTATATATTGGACTAGGGAAAGCAGTTACTTTATCAGATTTATTTTCTAATTTAGTAATTTTGGCTGTTCCTTTTTTATTTACGGCGTCAATGCGTAAAACGTTGTGCATAGGAATATACGTTTTTGTTACTTCAGAAAATTCGGCTTTTAACCTTTCATGGCTAGGGTCTACAACAACACTTGTGTGGGTGTCCCACACAAAGTCACCTATCTCGATAAAGCCAAACAAAGCGCCCTGAGTAAGGGCTCTAACGTAAAGCTCGTAACGTTCTCCATTGCTGATGAACTGAACGCGGTAAAGAATATCGTCTTTCGACATGGGTGCTGCTCTTCACTAAAAAATATAGATACTCCCGGAAATTGCTCCGGCGTTTGGCCCACAATTTTACCTTGCTCCTAAAATGCGAGCAACGGTAGGAAACACATGGTAAACGTAAGTAGTTTAATGGTATTCCCCCTATTAACTGCGTTACCATGATGCACACTTAGTTATATGGTGAAATTAGAATGATAAAAAAACTCCTGATAGGTAGTGCAATGACAGCAATGAGCTTTGCTGCTACTGCACATAACCACGCATCGACAGACAATGCTTTTAACCCTGATACACAGCGAATTAAATCACATCTGTTTTTCTTAGCAGACGATTTACTTGAAGGTCGTGATACTGGCTCTCGCGGTCATGCAATTGCGGCGCTTTATATTGCTACCGAATTTGCCAAATATGGTTTGAAGCCGGCAGGTACAGATGGTTACGTACAAAACGTATCGTTTCGTAAAGCCAATCTGGTTCAAGAGTCTCCTAAGTTTACCTTCACCCAAAACGGCGAGATCATCGAGTTTGACTATCCGAAAGAGTATCTAGCTAGCCCGAGTTTGCTTAGCACCGAGGCTAATGTAAAAGGTGAAATGGTATTCGTAGGCTACGGTATCGTAGCTGAAGAGCTATCTCACAACGATTACAAAGACTTAGATGTAAAAGGTAAAATTGTTGTGGCCCTTGCAGGTAAGCCAAGTGACTTCCCATCAGAAGAGGGCGCTCACTTTGCGTCTGGCTATCAAAAGCAAAAGTATGCGGTAGACAATGGCGCTATTGGCATGATCACCATCACAACGCCTAAAAATGAAAAGGTACGCCCTTATCAAAGCCGTTTGAACTACATTCATACACCGCGTATGGCTTGGTTAGACGACAAAGGTCAGCCTGCAAATAGCTTTACTCAACTGAAAGGTGGCGCTTATATGAGTGAAGGTGCGGCGCGTAAGTTATTTGAAGGCGCTGAAAAGAGCCTTGATGACGTTTATGCAGTTCTTGAAGCTGACAAAGTACCGCGAGGTTTTGCGTTAAACGGTGTGGTAGATATCAGCAAGAAGAGTGTGCACGACACCATTACAAGCCCGAATGTCGTGGGTGTACTTGAAGGTTCAGACCCAGAGCTTAAAAACGAGTACGTGGTTTTCTCTGCTCACTCTGATCACATTGGTTTTGCCAAAACAGTGAAGAAAGACAACATTAACAATGGTGCTATGGACAATGCGTCGGGCACATCAGTGATGTTAGAAACTGCACGCCTGTTTAGCGAAATGAAAGAAAAGCCAAAGCGCTCAATTCTGTTCGTGTCGGTAACGGGTGAAGAGAAAGGCCTGCTAGGTGCAGATTATTTCGCTCGTAACCCAACGGTACCTGTTACTTCAATGGTGGCGAACGTAAACCTAGATATGCCGATTTTGACCTACGAGTTTGCAGACGTTATTGCGTTTGGCGCGAACCACAGTGATTTGCAAGAATCAGTGGAAAAAGCTGCAGCTAACGCCGATATCGAGCTAAGCCCAGACCCATGGCCAGAGCAGGCACTTTTCACTCGCTCAGACCACTATGCGTTTGTAAAACAAGGTGTACCTTCAGTATTTATGGTGCCTGGTCTTAAATCTAAAGATCCTAACGTAGACGGCAGCAAGGTATTTGGTAAGTTCTTATCTACGCACTATCACAAGCCTAGTGATGATATTAATCAGCCTTTCAACTGGAATGCTGCAGAGACGTTCACTAAGGTCAACGCGCAAATCGGTTGGACATTGGCAAATCAGAAGAACAAGCCTAAGTGGAACGATGGTGACTTCTTTGGTAATACGTTTAGTAAATAACCCATATTTGTTCGACGCTAAAAAGCAGCATTTCTATGCTGCTTTTTTTGTACCTGTGTATTGATAATTTGTTTCGTCTTTACACAACCTTTAACTAATAAGAAAGAAATTATGTCTACAATAATAGAGGTAGGGTAAAATTTTTAATATATGCTATGAAGTCTATGTTATTACTAATAACATGAGTTCCGATAAAAGCGCAGAACCGAAGAGTTCATCAAGTTAGAACGCAGGAGAAACTTACAGTGGTAAAGCAACAGAAAAAGTATACGCTAATTGCTAGAGGTAGTTCTCACATACGGTACTTTAAGCAATTTGCGGAGCAAACCTCGCTAAATGTATCTGTTGCTAATATTGCCTCTACTTGGTTTCTGCCAATTAACGTCCGGCACTGAGCCCTCATGAAACATATCGATATTGACGCTTTAGTTAATCCCCACTTATTGAAAAAAGCGCAAAAACACAAAAAAACTTCATCATTCTTTTGTGTGACTGCTTTACGAAAAAATAAGTCGATGGCTTACGATATTAGATATTGCTAAAAGTGCAGCGCTTATTGAAAGGGAAGATTCAGACGTAGTGGGGGTCTGGAACGGACAAAAACAGCCTAGTTCATCAATTGCTGCTGCGAAAGCACTAAAAAAAGAAGTCGTATATTTTGAAAACGGACTATTCCCAAATTCTACAACATGTGATTGGGCTGGCGTTAACTGCGAAAACTCATTACCGACTACCAAAGACTTTTACAAACAGTTTTATGAGAATAAAGCATTACCTTGCAAACTAGTGCCGCGTAAACCAGTGTGTGGAAAAGCCTGCGGAGTAAAGGCAAATGCATTGCCCGAGCGTTATATATTTGTACCATTTCAAGTAGAGACTGATAGCCAAATTATTTCAAATTCACCTTGGATACGAAGTATGGCGCAGTATTACCAGCATTTACTCAATGTCATAGACAAAGTGGATGATCCTACGCTTCATATTGTAATCAAAGAGCACCCATCAGAATCAGTGAGGCACGACAACCTACACAATAAACACGAACGGATTTTGTTCGCTAATCACTGCGAGACTCAAGAGTTAATAGAACGTTCATTAGTAGTGATGACAGTGAACTCTACAGTGGGAGTCGAGTCTCTATTACTGGACAAGCCGGTGGTGGTGTTAGGTAAGGCATGCTACGGCATTGAAGGCGTAACAAAACTTGTGCGAAGTGAAGCTGAAATGCTAGAAGTCATGAAAAATATTGAATTGCTTGCAGCAGATACTGAAGCTAAATGCGGCTACTTAAATTTCATGTACAATTACTATGTTATTCCAACTACGTGGAAAAATATTGATAGTCAGCATGTTGAAGCACTTACTAAAAGATTACTGAAGCAAGATGCTTTGGCACACTATATATCAAATTTTGTGAATAGTGAGACGATGACAGAAAAGGTGATGACGACTACATGCAAACTTGCTTAATACAATAACAGTAAAGGCGCTAAAAAGCGCCTTTACTGTTATTGGTTATCGCTTGACTTAAACAAACATCTGCTTAAACGCAGCCCATTGCTCATTGAACTGTTCTGTTGGCTTGCGGGTAAAGCCGCTGCGAATAAAGCCGTTGATACGTCCATCGGTATAGCAAATCATCATATTGGCGATGGTCGCTTCATCGGCGGAAAGGGTTTTCCCTTCACGCAGTTTGCGCTCTCTTAGCACTTGTTTAAGCTGGGTTTCTAAACGTTCAAAAAGCTTGGCGATACGCGCACGTAGTCGGTCTTGCTCACCCATTAACGCATCGCCGTTTAAAATACGGGTAATGCCTGGGTTCTTCTCTGCAAAGCCTAAAATAAGGTGGAGAATTAGCTGACAGCGCGTGAGCGAGTCTTTTTCTTCATTAACAATCTTGTTGATACGTGTAAAAAGCGTTTCTTCAATAAACTCAATAAGCCCTTCAAACATACGCGCTTTACTGGGAAAATGACGATACAGTGCCGCTTCAGACACGCCGACTTTTTCCGCTAACTTAGCAGTAGTGATACGTTGACCTGGGCTGGTTTCTAACATTCCAGCAAGTGCTTGCAGAATTTGGGCTCTGCGATTTGTTTTTTTGACAGCAGGCATGACGAAAGTGGTTCCTCCGCTACCGAGTTATAGCAACTCGGGTTCCATGTTAAGTTGGCTTACGCCAAAGCATTTATATTTATCGTTTTTATTATCGACACTTAATAAGTATCTGTTAGTTTTTATTGTTGAAAGCGAAACGTTCCGCAATAAGCGCTAGCAGCTGCTTGGATAGCGCATTTTTGCTGGTGGCAGGCAGTCGCTTATCACCGTCTTGCCATATTACATGCAGCGCGTTTTTATCGCTATTGAACCCTAGACCTTCCGCCGTTATATCATTTGCAGCAATCATATCTAGCTTCTTTTTAGTAAGCTTGCCGCGAGCATAATCTTCCACATTTTGGCTTTCAGCTGCGAAGCCTACGCAAAATGGGCGGTCTTGTCTGTTGGACACAGTTGCTAGAATATCAGGGTTTTTAACAAAAGTAAGTGTTAACTTATCACCTGTTTTCTTAATTTTATTGTCAGCCACTGAGCATGCCTTATAGTCGGCAACCGCGGCGGTACTAATAAAAATATCTGTAGAAGGTACAAGTTTTTCACAAGCCTCAAGCATTTCATCTGCGGTGGTAACATCAATACGGTTACAAAGGGTAGGCGTAGAAAGCGTTACTGGCCCTGCAACTAGCGTTACGTTCGCGCCCGCTTGAGCCGCGGCTTGCGCAATAGCAAACCCCATCTTTCCAGAACTGTGATTAGAGATATAGCGTACCGGATCTAACGGCTCTCTGGTTGGCCCTGCGGTAATCGTGATTTGTTTTCCCGCTAGATTTGTTAATGCTAATGCCAACTCTGAAGTCTTATCTTCATTTTCGTTTAATAAATCGGCGATATCTACAGGTTCAACCATACGGCCTGAGCCTACATCACCACAAGCTTGCTCACCACTTGCTGGGCCAATAAAGGTAACACCGTCTTTTTGAAGTGTAGCAATATTGCGCTGTGTCGCCGACGCCTTCCACATCTGCTGGTTCATTGCTGGGGCAACAAAAAGCGTAGCGGTTGTGGCCAAGTAAAGCGTGGTTAGTAAATCGTCTGCCATGCCGTGAGCAAGTTTAGCGATAGTGTTTGCTGTGGCTGGCGCGATAAGTAGTATGTCGGCCCATTTTGCTAATTCGATGTGTCCCATCGCGGCTTCAGCAGCTGGGTCTAGAAGGTGCTGATGCACCGGATTTCCTGACACAGCTTGTAGCGATAAAGTGCTCACAAACTCTGCGGCAGAGTCGGTGACAACAACACGTACGTTTGCACCTAATGCGGTGAGCTTGCGCACTAAATCTGGAGCTTTATATGCGGCAATACCACCCGTTACGCCCAACAAAATGTTTTTATTAGCAATAGACATAAAAGAACACGAAATCTAAATATTAATATTAGCCTACCATGGTGACAAAAAATCGGATAGCTGAACAAAAGTCGATCTTGGCGTTTTGATACTGTTTGTCTTATATCTGCTCAACTTCAAAAGAAGAAACCCGCCTTTTATACAGTCGTTAATCTCTTTCAATTCAACTATAACCACTGTTTTATTGAGTTAACGGACCAAGTACATGTCGATAAAAGTATGGCCGATAAGTGAAAGGCCAAGAGAAAAGCTACTACAGCACGGTGCAGAAAGCTTAAGTGATGCTGAGTTGCTCGCTGTGTTGCTGGGCAAGGGGGTGAAAGGAAAGAGCGCCTTATCTGTAGCGCATGAATTGTTAAACGAACTCGGATGTTTGCGAGGAGTGGTAACCGCAACGAAAGAGAGCTATTCAAAAGTGTCAGGTATTGGGCCGTGTAAGTATGCCCAGTTCCAAGCAGGGTTTGAAATCTTTAAGCGCAATTTAGAAATAAAACTTAAACGCCAAGATGTATTTAACAACGTAGATGACACTAAGCGTTACTTACAGGCCAAATTAAGAGACTGCGAAAGAGAAAAATTTGCGCTTTTGATGTTAGATAGCCAACATCAACTTATCGCTTTTCGTACCATGTTTAACGGAACGATCAACAGCGCTGCAGTGTATCCGAGAGAATTGATCAAGCAGGTTATGATCGACAACGCGGCGGCGATCATTTTGGTCCATAATCACCCTTCAGGCGTAGCAGAACCTAGTCACGCAGACATTCGGTTAACAGCCGAGATCAAAAATGCTATGGCATCGATCGATGTACCTGTGCTTGATCATTTTGTGGTTGGGGACAAAGAAACCATTTCATTTGCGCAGCGTGGCTTGCTAACATAAGATTTCTAAGTCATTTGTCGATTATAATCTAGTCAAATAGATGAAAATGATTTAGCATAGGACCTAGTGGGTAATTTTTTTTAAAGGACTGTTATGAAGAAGTCAATTATTGCATTGTTTGCAGCTGCTACTATGGTAGCTGGTGTTAACGCACAAGAAGGTGAAGGCGGTGCTGGTGCAGGTGGTGCGGGCGCAGTAAGCGGTGGTCTAATCGCTACTGGTGTTGTTGCTGCTGGTATTATCGCTGGTGTTGCAAACAACAACTCTGCAGATGCGCCAGGAAATGGTGGCGTTACTCCAGGTGAACCTACTTGCGAAGGCGACGACCAAATCGTAGACGACGTATGTGTTGGTACAACTAACACTGTTACTGTTACTACTTCTGGTACAAGCACTGTAACTAAGACAATTACTGTGCCTGTTACATTTACTTACGCGCCGACCGTACAGTAAATTTAAGAGTATTCGAAAAAGCCGCTTCTTTTAGCGGCTTTTTTTATTTTTACAGCAAAACTTCATCATTCTTAGTGTTTGTCGGCGTACTTTAATGAAACTACATATTCTATCGGCCCTTATCGGCTTTCTTTGCCTTTCCCTTTCGGGTTGTTCAACAACAACACTCGCTTATTACAATACGCTTAAACTTGCTTTTAAAGACCGCACGGTAACTTACACCGTTGAAGAAATTGCAGCGAGTAAGGCGGATATTATGCAAATTAAAGCGGGGAAACGAGACACTGCCTCTCTTGCATTAGCCTACATTGATGGTGACAAGTATAAATGGGTGTCGGGTGATAGAGTCATTTTTACTATGCACCACGGTATTATCGTGAAAACTGAAGGTTTAGATAACGACCTCTTTTATACAGGAAATTTGCAGCATAATCCGTTAGCCACCAATGATGTTTTGCCCTTTAGCTGGAAGCGTAAAGTAGATATAGACTTAATTGGATACGGTGTTCCGGTGGACTCTTCATGGCGAATTGTGGGAGAGGAAACTCACGAATATCTGGGCTTTTCTGTGCCTCTTATTAAAGTCGTAGAAACCGTAGACTTTTCAGAATATACCCCCTTTATAGACGTGGGATTGTCGTGGGAAAATACCTATTTCCTACATAAACACACGAAAGAGCTAATGGCCACGAAGCAACAGTTCAGCCCTGAAGGGGACGTATACGACATGGTTTATCTAAGCCGTGTTGTACGCGAGATGAACAAACAAGGAGTAACGCAATAATGAAGTTTATTTCTACGCTTTTTATTGCCTTAGGTCTTATTACATCCACTAGTTTGTGCGCCAATGACGGCATTGTAAGCGTGATGGTGAACAAGCAAACTTACCAGTTCGACCGACCAATCAGGTTATCAAGTGTGTTGTCTATAGTGGCTGATAATGGCGATTGGTATTGGCCTACAGCTTCTGCATTTGATTTAACCAACCCAACAGCTGAAAGAGAAAAAGAGATTGCGCTGTCGCAAATAAGAGAACTACTGGCTAGCTTTGATAAAGACTCAGACACTCACAAAGCACTGCAAAACCTCTTTGAACAAGTATCTTCATGGACGGTGTCTACACGTATCGATATGCCTATTTCTTACAATCGAGCTAGGTTGTTCTTTGAAGACAACCCTATGTTCCAGCCGGGTAAATATTGGATCCGTTTAAATGGGCGCCCTAACGTAGTGCATTTCTCGGGTGCAGTAATAAAGCCAGGCGCTTATCAACATCAAAGCGATACCTCAATTTATACGGCGGCTCATACGGTTAAAAAGGCGGTAGACGCCGACAGAAGCGTTGTTTATGTCATTGACCCCATGGGTAATATAGAAGAGAAGGGTATTGCTTACTGGAATTTAGATTTTGCTCAGCTTATGCCGGGTAGCCAGATTTACGTGCCTATTTCTTCAGAGCTTTTCAGCAATAAACTTAAGAAATTAAATGAGCGGGTTGCCGCGTTAGCTGTACATAGGGTTTTACCTCAATGAGTGCGCCAATATTTAAGAAAAAAGTATCTAAGAAACAAATATCTAAGAAAAAAACACTCGCGCTGGTAATTAGCAGCGCATTATCTTCTGCCACGCTTGCTGATACTCAACTTCGCGTTACGCCCTCGCAGATGGTGCAAGGCGGTAATGGCCTAATTCAAACGCCAACCGCGCGTATGCGCGACGAAGGCGGAATGGCCATCAACTATACCGATAACGGTGAATACCGCTTCTGGTCAGTTAATATCCAGCTTTATGATTGGATGGAAGCGACCGCTCGCTATACCGACGTACGTACACGTTTATATAGCCAAGTTGAATCATTCAGTGGCGACCAAACCTTAAAAGATAAGGGCCTAGACGTTAAGTTCAGGCTATGGAAAGAAAGTTACTACCTACCAGATATTAGCGTTGGTTTTAGAGACTTCGGTGGCACTGGTTTCTTTGAAAGCGAGTACGTAAACGCCAGTAAATCTGTTGGTCCATTCGATTTCCACTTAGGCTTAGGCTGGGGATATTTAGGTACAGCAGACGATATCACTAACCCATTTTGTGAGGTTCGAGACAGCTTTTGTGAACGTCCTGGCGGGTTCTCAGGCCGAGGTGGTAAGGTAGATTACGACCAGTTTTTCAAAGGCACCACAGCCTTCTTTGGTGGCGTAGAGTATCAAACACCGTGGGAACCGTTAACGCTAAAGCTAGAGTTTGAAGGAAACGATTACTCACGTGACAGAGCCGGTCAGTTAGAGCAAGATTCTCGCTGGAATGTGGGCGCGGTATATCGCTACAAAGACTTTGATTTCTCGTTAAATTACCAACGTGGAAATACCATTGGTTTCGGTGTGACATATCGCTTCAACATGGACACAGCATCACAGATCAAGTTTGACGATGCGCCGCGAAACTTATTGGGAAGAAATGCACCGTCCGATGTTAAGGATGTGAATAAATCGCGTCTTTACAATGACCTTTATAATTCAGGCGGTTTTGTTTTATCCGATGCTGAAATTAAAGAAGACAGCGCAACTTTCTATGGAACGCAGGTTAAGTATCGCGATCAAGATGAAGCTATCGAGCGGGTAGGTCGTGTTGTGGCTTCTGAGCTTCCTGATAGTGTTAAAACTTATCATATGGTAGATAATCGTGGCGGCATTCCTATGGTCGATACACAAATAGATGCTGAAGCCTTTATCTCTGCCGCCCGCTATGAGTCAGTGGATGCTGAAATAACTGAGACTTACATAAGAACGTCACCTTCTGAAGAAGTGATGGACGCTTACGACCCCGCAAATACGTCAGGCTTTTTCTATAGCACCGACTTCTTTTTCACTCAATCGTTTGGTAACCCAGAGGACTTCTACCTTTATCAAACTGGGCTATTACTCAACGGTGGCTATGCGTTTAATGAAAACTTCTCGGTGGTAAGTAGTGCACGAGTGACGCTTCTTGATAACTTCGATAAGTTTAATTACCTCGTAGATGGTGAAGACGTGTCTTTACCTCGCGTGCGTACCCGGGTACGTGAATATGTGTCTGAAAATGATGTATGGTTAGATACTGCGTTTTTACATTACAAAGACGATATCGCTGACGATCTTTATGCTCAAGCATACGCAGGTTATCTAGAAACCATGTTTGCTGGTGTAGGTGGTGAAATTCTTTATCGCCCTGTCGATAGTAATGTCGCCTACGGCATCGATATCAACTACGTTAAACAGCGCGACCCTTACAGCCAAACAGGCTTAGAGGATTACGACACGATAACCGGCCATGCAAGTGTCTATTGGCAGCCTGAATTCCTAGATGATACGCAAATTACGGTTAGTGCGGGTCAATTCTTGGCGAAAGATAAAGGCGTGAATATTGATTACGCCAAGCGCTTTGATAGCGGCATTATAGTAGGTGCTTACGCTGCCTTCACTGATGTTTCTTCAGAAGAATATGGGGAGGGGAGTTTTACTAAAGGCTTCTATATTTCCATTCCTACCGATCTGTTCTTGCTAGAGCCGTCGAAAGGGCGAGGATTGTTCCCTTGGGTACCAATCTCTCGTGATGGTGGGCAAATGTTACGTCGACCTTCAAGGTTGATAGATTTAACTGAAGTTAGGTCGCCTTTTTTTGACTAGCGATAGTTTAGCTACGTAAAAGTTAGAAACTAAAAAGGGAGCACATGCTCCCTTTATCATTTTACTATCAGCGCCAGTATTTCAAACGCTTTCGCAGTTTTAGATTTCTGAACCAATTCTTAGGCTTAGTGCAGTTTTCAGACCTTGGAAAATGCTTAATCTCATCAATTGTTGCCGCTAAGACGCGCTTTGCTGATTCCCCATCTTTATAGGGGTGCATTTCGCTGCTGTAAACACTGATGGCATTTTCAAGTTCTGAATCCATGGCTAACGCCTTTATTATGCTCATCTCAAGTACATCGGCATTGTCAATATTAATAAGTACTGGCTCTGGCTGCTCATTTTTGTATGTCACAACTGGTTTACCCGTTAATAAGAACTCAGTAATAGCAGACGAGGTATCTGAAATCATAATATCGCTTTCCCGCAACAAAGGAAGAATACTAGAAGAGGTGACAACTTCTAGTTTATCGTGCTGTGCGAGCATATATTTTTCAATGGTTGCTTTGTCCATCTTAGGATGAAATTTTACCTTCCATTGCCAGTCGTGCTTTTTGCTCAGTGCAACAATATGCTCAAACAATGCTTCGGTAGAGGTAAGGCTTGGCGAGAAGGTCGGGGCGTAAAGGATAACTCGCTTTTGGTTAGTCGGGGTATCAGGATTACCACTTTTAAATAAGTTATCTAGCTTAGTCCATCCAGTTTCTTTTACTGTAAAGTGAGGGTGTTGCAATCTTAGCTCTTCAAACTTTTTAGTGAAAAACGGGCCCTGCGTACAATACAAATCAAAACAACCTCTGATCCGAAAATGGCCTTTCTTTTTCCATTCAAAGCCGTGGAATAACTGTACCTTTAAGCCAGGTAAGAATGAAGGAATAAGGTTGCCAGGCACAAAGGATGCATCGGGGTTGAATTGGATGACCTCTTTGATTGATGGTAACACTTGTTCATCCTCACGAAAGAGTGATGTGTTGATGTCATTCCCTTCTACGAACCATTTTACTTCATGACCAGCGCTACGCATTTCTTGTTGAAGCGGTCGTAGGATCTCAAAAGAGTAGTTTTGAGATATATAAAGCAAAAATCTCATGAATGAGTGTCTCGAATAATTTCGATGATTTCTGTCGTCGATATGGAAGGTGTTCTGGGTAAATAAATGACCTCACAAATATCTCTAAATTCGTCAAATTTACCCTCCCAGTCATTACCCATAACCAGTACATCGGCGTTGTGCTGCATAATGTAATCGCGCTTCTTTTCTAACGACTCTTCCATGAACACATCATCAACGAAGCGCAATGAAGACAGTAATTCTTCCCTACTGCTATAGGCGTACACAGGAGAGCGCCCTTTTTTATCTAAGTTGAGCTCGTCAGAAGATAGGCCTACAGTTAAGTGATCGCCACAAGCTCTGGCGCGCTTAAGAATACGGATATGCCCAATGTGAAGCACATCAAATGTGCCGAAGGTGATTATTTTTCGCAAGGTAATTCCTGATTATTTGTCGTAAGGTAATGTGCTATCCGTGAACTGCACTTTCCATCCATTGCTCCCACCATGCAACGGGTAACTGAAAGTCGCTCAGCACGCCTTGCATCCGGAGCATTGACGCATTCCCTGAGCAATCTATTAGATTCAATAGGATTTGAGGCACGGTTTGCAATATCGTGAAAAAGTACAATATCGGGATCGAGGCGCTTTTTCATTCTAAATTTAAATAGGCCAGTATAGTTCCACTTTCTTTTGGTAAAATCGCACCACACGACGGGTTTATCGATCGCTGCAAACTCAAAAATAGCAGAGGACGCATCAGAAAGCATTACATCACAAATCTTCATAAACGGTACTAAACAAAACTCGCTTTTTTGTGTTAGGTAGACATTGTCATACGATGACCAAGTGTGGAGTTTATTCTTCTGATTAGCATATTTTGTTTTGGTTACGCTGAAGAAGTGAGGTTTAAGAATAATATTGAAATCAGAAAGCGAACGGGGCCAACTATCGTCAAATTGCTCTATACTGCTTGGAAAAAAGGTAGGGGCATAAAGGACCGTAGGCTTAGTGGGATCCAACCCCATATCTTCCAATGAAATCGGAGCAGGGTTATCGCCATAAAGAGGGTCGAGTTTTGCATAACCCGTATTTACAAAAGTGCGTTGTGGAAAACGCTCGATTAACCTTGCTAGCCTACGCTCTCCTTCAACAAAGCGAACATCGAAAGGGTATTCTGATACTTTGTAATAGCAAGATTTAGGGCCTATCCCATGTTGCATTAGGGCAAGTTTTGCGTGTAGAAACGCTTTCTTTTTACGATGAAATGGAGGTACGTTGCCGAATATAATCCAGTCTACTTTTTGTTGCTCATAAAATTCAAACACATTTGATTTATCGGCAATAAAATAATATTCAAAATGTTCCTCGTCAAGTTTTTGCGCTTTTATCTCGTCGTATCCATCTTCTTTGTGCAATATGAACCGAACCTTAGCACCTTGGCTTTTTAGCTCCTTTGCCACAGGCAAGTATTGAGGTAGATAATAGAGATGTTGCACATCAAAAAGCACACTTGATGACATATTTCGACTCCAAAATTACAAACAACCTACATAATGCTGCAAACTGATGCTTTTATCAGTAACGATTAACACGAGCTAGTATATCGCGCTGAAATGAAAATGTAACAAAGTTTGCCCGCATAGACGAATGATAAGGTTGAAAGGTGGCTATTTGGGAGTGAAATGGAGTATTGTTTAAAAATTGAGCGCCAGGGAAAATAAAAAGTAACCTTTTTGTACTTTCTTATTGAAATGATCCTGCCTTTGCTGTATAAAATGCGCCCTCTAATTTATAGTAATACGTCATTTGACCCAACCACTGTTTGAGCGCTTGGGATTAACTGACGCGACAGTTATCGTTGTTCTGGAGACAAATACAATGTCAAGAGTATGCCAAGTAACAGGTAAGCGTCCAACGGTTGGTAATAACCGTTCACACGCACGAAATGCGACTCGTCGTCGCTTTTTACCAAACCTTCAAACACACCGTTTTTGGGTTGAGAGCGAAAGCCGTTTTGTAAAACTACGTTTGTCTGCTAAAGGCATGCGTATCATCGATAAGAAAGGTATTGATTCAGTACTAACTGACATCCGTGCCCGTGGTGAGAAAATCTAAGGAAGCCGACAATGCGTGATAAAATTAAACTAGTTTCTTCAGCAGGTACAGGTTTCTTCTACACTACTGATAAAAACAAGCGTAACATGCCTGGCAAAATGGAGATCAAAAAGTATGATCCCGTTGTGCGTAAGCACGTTATGTTCAAAGAGGCCAAAATCAAGTAATTAGCTTGCTTTTGTCTCCACGAAAACCCAGCCTTTGCTGGGTTTTTTGCTTTTAAATCCTTTGCAATTGCTCGTATACCTCTCAGATCTTCGCGAGATCGCAACGTAGCGCACAAATGATCCCGCTTTTATTCACACACAAATAGTTGCCGTACGTTCAGTAGATAAGACGTAAGCAGCACGCTGATTAAGGCTTACAGCATCCTAAAAACGTATTAAGCCAGACTTCAAGCAGCGCCAACTTTTCTTTTAAAGCGCCCTACACAGAGTTAAGCAAGTAATCTGCACATTGGATTAGCTTATAAGAGAATGAGGCATTACTATATTGCGTTGTTTATAGTCGACCATATTACGGAAAAACGCGTGGCAAGAATTTCTCAGCGGGCAATGAACAACGTCGTTATCATCGCAATGCTCATTATGATTGCACTGTTTAACTTAGACAGTTTGGTACCAAAGAAAGACCCTATACAAACGCGTAGTTTATTACCTGAAGATGCCTACGTGCTCAAGATAGAGCATGATACAAATAGCCTAGAGCGCATCGGGCAACAATGGCGTCAAAAAAGCCTTAACACAAGCCTTGCTGTAAAACCCGACGAGCAGTTTTCACACTGGCAACGGGCTATGCTGAACCCAGCTACTGAGGTACCTGCGTCGGTCATGAATAGCCAGCCTTATATTGTTGTGGTTTGGCTTGCGGGTAATAGTAACGGCAACGTTTATGCTATTTACCCCAATACATCACCTGTAGTGATCAAATTTGAAAATAACTGGTACACATTAACCAATACCAACCTCAATAAATTATTACCTTGGACATGATAAATGCCTGAATTACCAGAAGTTGAAGTAAGCCGGCTAGGCATATCACCGCATTTAATCGGCAATACCATTACTCGTGTAATAGTACGGGAACGAAGAATGCGCTGGCCCATACCTGAGGAGGTCTCAAGTGTTGAGGGGCAGAAGGTAATTGCGGTAAAACGTCGAGCGAAATACCTGCTTATTGAAACAGCAACAGGCACGCTTATTTTACATTTAGGAATGTCGGGCAAGCTGCGTGTCATCGACGCAACCACACCCGTTGTGAAACACGACCACGTGGACATTGTTCTAGATACCGGGAAATGCTTGCGTTTAAATGACCCTAGGCGCTTTGGAGCAGTTTTATTTCAAGCGCCCAATACGCATCAAGTAATGTTTGACAACCTAGGCCCAGAGCCACTTACAGACGACTTTGACGAAAAGCACCTGTTCAAGCTATCGCGTAACCGTAAAGGCCCGGTAAAAAATTTCATTATGGATAACGCAATCGTTGTTGGTGTGGGCAATATCTATGCAAACGAAGCTTTGTTTCTTGCCGGTATCGATCCGCGTAGAGCGGCGGGTAACATCAGTGCGGCTCGCTATAAGTCACTCACCGCTACAATAAAGCAAGTGCTCGCTAAAGCCATCGAGCAAGGTGGTACTACGCTCAAAGACTTTGCACAAACCGATGGTAAGCCCGGTTATTTTGCGCAGCATTTAAATGTGTACGGAAGAAAAGGTGAGCCTTGTGAAGTGTGCGGTAAAGCCATTGAAAGCAAGGTGATAGGGCAGCGCAATACCTTTTTCTGTACTCGCTGCCAGCGCTAATAGCTAAAAAAGATTTATGCTAGAAAGGTTTACAGCTAGAAAACTAACTTAAAGCAACTTAACACCGTAAAGCGACTGTACTGGACAACGCCGGTTTACCTAACTCTTTTTACCTAGCCTGTCTCTTAACGCTTGCTCTACTACCGGGTGGCAAAAACCACTTACGGCCCCGCGATGCAAGGCTACCTCTTTCACTAGAGTAGAAGAAATAAACGAGTTTTCTTCAGCTGGAGTTAGAAATACACTTTCAAGCTTCGGGTTTAGGCGTCGATTCATATTGGCCAGCTGGAATTCGTATTCGAAATCAGATACCGCGCGTAAACCACGAATCAAAATAGTCGCGTTTTGTTCATCCGCAAAGTCCGCTAGTAAACCAGTAAACCCTACTACTTCAACATTAGGCAGATCGGCGGTAACTTTCTTTATCATTTCTACCCGTTCCTCTAATGTAAAAAGCGGTTTTTTACTGGGGTTAGAAGCGATAGCCACAATAACGTGAGAGAATAGCTGAGACGCCCGCTCAATAAGGTCTGCATGACCGTTAGTAATGGGGTCGAAAGTACCTGGGTAAAGTGCTCTAGTGTGCATAAATTGAATCTTATTGTCGTATAGGGTTTATAGGTTCAACTGGGCTACTGTACCACATTAACGAGTAATGCTAAGTACTGCTGCAATTATGTTTATTATTCGCGGTTTTTAACGCTTCACCAATTCGTTATAGCCATCTAAGCATGCCTTCCAATCGTCTTCTTTCCAGTGAAATACCGGGTTTTTCGCTTGCTCTTTATGTAGAGAGCGCAATAGACGATCTAGGTTACTTTGTTTCCAGCTATCCCCTTGGCGTTTCGAACAGCGGTCAAAGTCGATTAGCCAAATTTGCTTATCGCCATCAATCATAATATTTCGAACATTCGCATCGTGATGATAAACCTGGCAATTGTGCATTCGAGCCAGCGCTCGCCCGACTTCATGCCATTCGTTTTTTGATAGTGGCTGCTGGCACAAAACGTGGTGCAGGTCTTGGCTATTAGGAATGTTAAGGGTGATAATATCGCCCCGATAAATTAAGCCTCTGCGATGGATACGAGCAGCGACAGGAATAGGTACCAAAAGACCTTCACCTCGCATGTATTCGAGCAATGCGAATTCTTCGAAAGGTCTAGAACGTTCAATGCCATTAAAAAAGTATTGGTCACTGAGTATCTTGCCTGCCAGTCCGCCACGCATAAAGTGCCGTAAAACCCAGTGTTGACCTTCATGCTCAATGAAGATGGTTGTACCACGCCCCTTGGCTTGACCTGTTATCTTGTTCTGCAGTTGCCAAAACTCAGGGCTAAACATTTCAGTATTGGGCTGACTAACCAAGGTATTGTCGAAAATAAAGTGGTGCCCAGCACCTATGTCTCGTCGCATTGTCGCCATGTTGCCCACAACTTATGGTAAATTTCATATTCTAATGATTTATTTTGGTTTTTCAGCAACGAGAGAGCTTCTGTGGGAAAAAAGATTTGTTTAATGCGCTTATCGGCCATTGGGGATGTGTGTCATGCCGTTGCTATGGTTACTCGAATTCAATCACAGTGGAACGATGCTGAAATTACGTGGGTAATAGGGAAAGTGGAGTATCAGCTGGTGAAGCTGATGCCAAACGTACGGTTCATTATTTTTGATAAATCAAAAGGGAAAGCTGCAGTAGATTCGCTAAAAGCGGAAGTGGCCGGTGAAACCTTTGATGCTTTATTAATGATGCAGGTGGCATTACGGGCAAACTTAGCTTCGCGAGTGATTAAAGCAAAACAGCGCATAGGTTTTGACTGGGCGCGAAGTAAGGAGCTGCACTGGTTGTTTGCCAATAAACGGGTGGCTGCCACAAAGCACGCTCATGTGCTTAAAGGTTTTATGGATTTTGCCGATGCATTAGGCGTACCAGAGACAAAGCCAGTATCTTGGAATATCCCGGTTGCTCCAGAAGATGAGCAGTGGGGCGAAGAACAAGCAAAAATACTGGGTAAATATGTGGTTATTTCACCTGCTGCAAGTAAAGCTGAAAGAAATTGGTTGCCACAGCGATACGCAAGTATTGCTGACTATATCCAGGAGGCCGGCGTCAGCGTGATATTATGTGGCGGTCCAGGAGAGTTAGACCGCAAAACTGCTGATGCAATAAAAGCGTGTGTGAAATATCCGCTTAAAGACTTTACTGGGCAAACAACATTGCATCAGTTGCTTATGTTGCTTAAGCATGCCCACCTAGTTATTGCACCAGACACTGGTCCGGCTCACATGGCTACAACTGTTAGCACACCTGTAATTGGGCTATACGCACACTCTAACCCACGCAGGACGGGGCCTTATAACGACCTTGATAGAGTAGTCTCTGTGTATGATAAATGTGTAGAAGAACAAAAGGGAAAACCCTGGGACGCGTTGCCATGGGGTACGCGAGCCAAAGGGCGCCAATTAATGGAAAAAATTACCGTAGACATGGTAAAGCAAAAAGTTGCGACGTTTCTCGTTTAATTTTTTATCGTAAGGTAAAACTACCAACTATTATCTACACTTAGCGTTGTGAACTGTACTTCTGTGAAACAGGGAGCTGTTACTTAATGAAAAAGCCCGCTTTGCGATGGCTGTCCGGTATTTACGCTTTTACCACATCAAAAATAGTGCTACTAGCATTAGCAGTGCTAGTACTGTGCGTGTCTAAAGTAAATGCGTCTGAACTTAACGTCATGGTGAATGAAAGCGTAATGGTTGCAGAGCTTAATCGCTCTGAGCTTCGTCAGATCTTTACAGGGCAGCGTCAGTACTGGGGCAACGGCACTAAAATAACGGTTTTTGTACTGCAAGACAGCGATGAGTTACACCGTCAGTTTTGTCGCGATATCCTTCAAATGTTTCCTTACCAGTTGTCTCGGCTTTGGGACCAAATTACCTATTCTGGGCAAGGTATCACACCTATCAGAGTAACCTCTTATCAAGCGCTAGTTGATGCACTAGAGAATACCGTGGGCGCTATCGGTTACGTTGAGCGAAGTGATATTGTTAAGCTAAGACGCGTAGAGGTAGACTTAGAATGAAAAAATATATCGCTTTTTCGCTCGTAATCGTCAGTTCGTTCGTTGCTAACGCACAGACAGACTTCACATGGCATGGCTATATTTCACAAGGCATTACCCAGTCGAAAGACAGTAGTTTTATCACTGACAACAACAAGGTTACTGGTGAACTCACAGAGATAGGCTTGAACGGTTACTATCAGGTTGCAGAAAATATATCCGTTGCTGGCCAAATTAATTATCTAGACGGTGGTAACCGTTTCGAACAAGGTGCTCGCCTAGACTATCTATTTGTCGACTGGAAACTGCCTGACTTACCTAGCGGATGGCGCGGGCAAATTCACGCAGGTCGCTTTAAAAACATCCATTGGCTTTATTCCGCAACCAGAGATGTTCCTCAAACTCGATATACGTCATTATTACCTCAATCAGTTTATAACGACGGATTTCGTGACGTTGCATTGGGTAGTAATGGTATTTTGACCAGTTTTTCTCACTTTAGTAAGGAATATACGTGGGAGCTTAACTGGAGTTATGGGCGCTCGAACATTAACGATTCTCAGCGCGACTTTCTGTTAGGTAATGAAGTTAAAGGGAAAATTAAACAAGACTTCGTACATCAAGCGAGCCTGTTTTTACAGCCCTCATCCATGACGTGGAAAATAGGGGCTGGTTGGCTTGATTCCGATTTCAGGTACACGCCATCACCGGATGAAGATGGTTTGCCTGGCAGCGCGAACATAGAGCGATTTATGTTTTCTGCGCAATACTTCGCAGAAAATTGGGAGCTGTCTGCTGAATTAATACGCGACAAACAACTAAGCCAAGGGCTGTTTTCGTCAGATTTTATCGAAAAGCGCACCGGAGAAGGCGGCTTTGTTCAATTCAGGTACCTTTTTAACAACCACGTTAGCGGCCTATTGGGCTACGACACTTACATCAATGATACATCTGACCGTGATGGTAAAGACCTAGAGACAAAGACAGGAGGTCTTATCCCTGCCTACTTTGGATATCAGGATACGTATACGGTGGGTTTACGTTGGGACATCGCTCCAAAATGGAGGCTCCAAGGGGAATATCACTGGGTAGAGGGGGCAACCCGCGTGGTGAGTTTGTTGAACCGTGATGTGGCATCCTACTCTGATAAACATTGGGAAATGTGGTCAATACAATTGATGTATTGGTTTTAAGGCTAGTAAATGAAGGTTCAGGTATCTTTTACCACTAAAACCATCGCCATATTATTGGCAATGGTTTTAACTGTTACAATTGTAATTTCTACCATGCTTATTCAAGAATCTGAAGCTAAGCTTGAATTACAGCAGCGTGAAAGCCAAATCAGCAATCAACGTCGCGTGCAGTTGTTTGAAGATATTCTCCATAGCCGCATGATCACCTTTATTGATATTATAAGCCGTAAAAGTGGCGCCTATTCCAATAACCTTGATGAATTACGTAGTACGTTAGATGACCTAAACGAATACCTAACGCTCAATTTTCAGGTCGAAAGCCTGTACTTATTCGATGAAAATGGCGTTGTTGGACAGCCCGCTTACCCTGTTAACGCCACTATAGAGCGCCTTGTAGATTCCACCCGGGCAGCATTTGAAAGCCGCTCGTTACTGGTCTGCGAGAGCGTATGTACCCATTATATTTCCATACCCATAATGGCGCAGAGTGAGAAAGTGCCGGTTATCATTGTTTCTACTTCTATGCGGGAACTGCTGTATTTGTTCAGCCGAGCGACCGATGTGCATAAGGTTGCGGTTGTTCAGTTGAGCGAATTACAAGAGGGCAATCTTTCATTAAAGGTAGCAAGCCAAGTTACGGCGGCCAATCGACAGTTCATAAATTTACTTATTGACGCTTTGCCGGCTAACTGGCGTGTTGACGATCTCGTTATCAAAGGCGTGAATGTAGGTTTAGACAGCCAGCAGCTTTTAGTGAGCCTTCTACCTTTTGACCACGCGTCAGGAGACCATCCTTATTTACTTATTGTACAAGATGTGTCGGCAATGATACGTCAGAACGAGCAATATCAGTACGTGGTTATTTCAAGCGCTATCGTATTATTTCTTCTTTTCTCTTCGTTGCTCTATCTTTTCTTAAATCAATATCGCACAAGGCTATTAGATATCAGCGAACGCCTACCTATGTTGGCTGAGCATAAGTTTAGCGAATTTTACACGGTTGCGGCTAAGCGTAGAAAGCAGCCGGTATTTAAGCTAACCGACGAACTCGACGTGGTTGAGGAAGCGGCGAACGATTTAGCGCGCCAGCTAGAAAGCTTTGACGGACAAATGGCAATTAACACCGCTAAGCTCGAAAAAATGGCCATGTTCGACGTGCTAACAGGGCTGCCTAACCGCAACATGTTGACCTTTCAAATTGAAAAACAATTAGCTAGTTCAATTCGCGATGACAGGCTAGTTGCTCTTATGTTTATGGACTTAGACGACTTTAAGAAGGTCAACGATAGTCATGGGCACGACGTGGGTGACAAGCTTCTCAAAGCCGCTGCAATGCGAATTTCAAAACCTATTCGGGAATCTGATATTGCGTCTCGTTTTGGTGGCGATGAATTTGTTATTTTGCTGTCAAACATAGATAGCAAAAAGCATGTTGATACTGTTGCGCAAAAAATCATAGACGAATTCAAAGAGCCTATCATTGTTGATGGCGTGACCTTTTATGTCTCAATCAGTATTGGTATTGCCATAACTAATCACTCTCGTGCCACGCCGGTGGAACTGTTACGTCACGCTGATATTGCAATGTACGAAGCTAAGGCGAAGAAAGGCGCAGAATTTAGGGTGTATGACGCCACCATGAACCTCAAGGTAATGCAAAAAGTCGAGTTGGAATCTGAAGCCCGTGAAGCCCTCAGAGGTAACCAGTTCAGCCTTGCCTTGCAACCGCAAATTGACATTCACAGCGGCAAACTTATGGGCTTTGAAGCGCTATTGCGCTGGTATCACCCTAAAAAAGGGCATATTTCACCAGGTGATTTCATTCCTCTGCTTGAAAATACGTCGTTTATGCTCGAGCTAGATTACTGGGTTATCACGCGCTCCACCCATTTGGTACGTGAGCTTAAAAATAGCGGATATCCAGATATTAAAGTGGCAATTAACTTATCGGCAGGACAGTTCCTCGACCCCAGCTTACCTGAGTTTTTACAGCACCAAATCATCAAAAATGATATTGCGCCTGACCAAGTTTGCCTAGAGCTAACGGAAACCGTTTTGGTCTCAGACATCAAGCGGGCAACGGAAATAATGCAAACCATACGTGATATGGGGTGTATGTTAGCCATTGACGACTTTGGGACCGGCTATTCATCATTGAGCTATTTAAAATCACTGCCAGCCGATTACATAAAGGTCGATCGTTCTTTTGTTGCTAATATTGCCAGCAGCGCAGACGACAGAAATATTGTGCATTCCACCATATCTATGGTGCGTAATATGGGCATGCAGGTAATAGCTGAAGGCATTGAAACCAATGAGCAGTATGAATTGCTTTGTCATTTCGACTGCCATCAGGGCCAGGGCTATCTTATTAGCCGTCCTATACCTGAAGTAAACCTTTGGGACACATTAAGGGACAAAGTAGAAAACGGTTTTTGGAAAGACTTTGCCTAGCACTTAAAACAAATTAGCGTGATTTAAGCATTTTTTGTGAGTGTGCTGAATAATTTACAAACTTAGTCGACAAACCCATTAAATACAGCGCAAGGGTGTGTACCCTTTCATGCGCTTTCATTACACTAGCGGTTTTCATATACCCACACTTGGAGAATGGCATGTCTGCGGCATTTATTTCTCATTTGCAATCGCAAATTGAAGCCACAAAAGAAGATGGTTTGTACAAAAAAGAGCGTGTAATCACGTCGCAACAACAAGCGGATATTGGCGTTGCTGGTGGCGAGCACGTTATTAATTTTTGTGCTAACAACTACCTTGGCTTAGCAAATAATGAAAGCTTAATCGAAGCGGCGAAAGAAGGCTTAGATAGTCATGGCTTCGGCGTAGCATCTGTGCGATTCATTTGCGGAACGCAAGACATTCACAAGCAACTAGAAGCCTCTATCAGCGACTTTTTAGGTACAGAAGATACCATTCTTTATCCGTCTTGTTTTGACGCCAATGGCGGACTGTTTGAAACCCTGCTTGGACCGGAAGATGCCATTATTTCTGATGCATTAAACCATGCGAGTATCATTGACGGCGTGCGCTTGTGTAAAGCCAAACGTTACCGCTATGCCAATAACGACATGGCAGCGCTAGAAGAGCAATTAAAGCAAGCTGATGCCGACGGCGCGCGCTTTAAAATCATTGCTACCGATGGCGTATTTTCCATGGACGGCGTTATTGCCGACCTTGCTTCAATCTGCGACCTGGCCGACAAATACGGTGCCATGGTAATGGTTGATGACTGCCACGCAACGGGTTTCTTAGGCGAAAATGGTAAAGGTAGCCATGAATACTGCGGTGTAATGGGTCGTGTAGATATCATTACAGGTACTTTAGGCAAAGCCCTTGGCGGCGCGTCAGGTGGTTATACGTCGGGCAAAAAAGAAGTTGTAGAGTGGCTACGTCAGCGCTCGCGTCCTTACCTATTTTCTAACTCTGTTGCGCCACCTATTGTTTCAGCATCATTAAAAGTGTTTGAAATGATGAAAGAGGGTGATGAGTTGCGCGCTAACTTATGGCGAAATGCCAACCATTTCCGCAAGCGCATGGAAGAGGCTGGCTTTACTCTTGCCGGTAAAGACCACGCTATTATTCCAGTGATGCTTGGTGACGCTCGCTTAGCCAGTGAAATGGCCGACAAACTTTTAGAGAAAGGCATCTATGTTATTGGCTTCTCTTACCCTGTTGTACCTAAAGGGCAAGCTCGAATCCGTACGCAAATGTCAGCAGGTCACAGCCTTGAACACGTAGATAAAGCCATCGATGCTTTCATTGAAGTAGGCCGTGAAATGGGAGTGATTTCATGAAGTCGCTTGTAAAAGCAAAAGCGGAAAAAGGCATTTGGCTACAAGACACGCCAAAGCCTGAAGTAGGGCACAACGACCTACTGATTAAAATTCGCAAAACCGCGATTTGCGGTACTGATATGCATATCTACAACTGGGATGAGTGGTCGCAGAACACGATTCCCGTACCTATGGTGGTTGGTCACGAATACGTTGGCGAAGTAGTGGGTATGGGGCAAGAAGTAAAAGGCTTCGAAGTTGGTGACCGTGTTTCTGGTGAAGGTCATATCACCTGTGGTCACTGCCGCAACTGTCGCGCTGGTCGCGTACACTTGTGCCGTAACACTGAGGGTGTGGGTGTAAACCGCCCTGGTGCTTTTGCAGAGTACTTGGTAATTCCAGCATTCAACGCGTTTAAAATTCCAGACAATATCAGCGACGACCTCGCGTCTATTTTCGACCCGTTTGGTAATGCCGTTCACACCGCGCTAAGTTTCGACTTAGTAGGCGAAGATGTGCTTATTACAGGTGCTGGTCCTATAGGTATTATGGCGGCGGCGGTCGCAAAACATGTAGGTGCGCGACACGTTGTTGTTACCGACATCAACCCTTACCGTCTTGAACTGGCTAACAAAATGGGTGCAACCCGTGCTGTTGATGTAAGTAAAGAAAACTTACAAGACGTTATGGACGATCTGGGTATGACAGAGGGCTTCGATGTGGGCCTTGAGATGTCTGGTGTGCCAGTAGCCTTCAGAGACATGCTCGACAAGATGAATCACGGCGGCAAAGTGGCCATGCTGGGCATTCCTCCGCAAGACGTTGCTGTCGATTGGAACCAAGTTATTTTTAAAGGTTTGGTAATAAAAGGCATCTATGGCCGAGAAATGTTCGAGACCTGGTACAAAATGGCGAGCTTATTACAAAGCGGCCTAGACCTTTCACCCATCATCACTCACACCTTTTCCATTGATGACTTTCAGAAAGGGTTTGATACCATGGGGTCAGGACACTCAGGTAAAGTTATTTTGGATTGGCAATAATGACAACATTCTCACACATTAGCGTAAACGACGTGGCTAACTTTCAAGGCGACGTAACTATTGTGGATATTCGCGATCCCCAATCGTTTGCTAATGGCCATATGCCCAACGCGGCACCGCTGAACAACGACAACTTTGGGGCGTTTATTGATCAAACACCCAAAGATATCCCAGTTGTTGTGGTGTGTTATCACGGCGTAAGCAGCCAGCAGGCTGCGCAAGTGATTGCTCAACAAGGTTTTGAAACCGTTTACAGTATGGACGGGGGCTTTGAAGCGTGGCGACAGGCGAAGCCGGTAGTAACCGAATAGCTATTTTATAAAGGTGCACAATGTGCACCTTTTTTTTATGTTTTGCAGGTCTTTCACTATTTCAGTATAAAGAGTCAATGACGAGAGCTAGGATTCCGCGCTCTTGCACATCTTTATCGCTTCACACTCTTTTTTGCTTTTGGGGTAACAACTAGCTTATGGGTCATCCTTTAATTGCGTTTAATCAGCAAAGTCCAGCGCACCTTCTTGCCAACTACTTAACCAGTCAGCATATCAACGCCAACGTGGTACAACACGAAAAAGAGTTTGTGGTTGTGCTGGATAACAGTGAGCATATTGACCGCGCAAAAGTTATCGCAGAAGACTTTTTAGCAAATCCAACGAACCCTAAATATCAACAAGCGGCATGGGACAATGGTAAGAACGTACAGCTAGCCCCATCAGGTAGCGGCTTTTCGTTGAGCAAAATAATCTCTGATGCCGTTAAAGCACCGTTTACGTCTGTGGTATTTGTGCTGTGTGCTGTAGTTTACCTATTGTCTTTATTTGGGTTATTTGCCCCCATTGCACAGCACTTATTGATGCAGCCGTTTTCTGTCTTGTCACAAAATCACGAGTGGTGGCGGCTGCTGGGCCCGGCGTTTATTCATTTCTCGGCACTTCACATTATCTTCAATTTATTGTGGTGGGGCATGCTGGGGGCCAAAATTGAACGTACTTTAGGCATAAGCATGCTGCTGATTGTTTTTGTAATATCAGCCACGGTTTCAAATGCTGCACAAGCGCTATTTAGCGACCCTGTACAAGGTAATTTACTCTTGTTTGGCGGTCTATCTGGTGTGGTATATGCCGTAATGGGATTCGTGTGGTGGCTTGGTTGGCTGCGCCCAAGCTGGGGGCTTTCGCTGCCAAACTCCATTGTCGGCTTTATGCTAGTATGGCTAGTACTTGGCTATGCCGACATTCTGTGGGTGAGTATGGCAAATGCAGCGCATACGGCGGGCCTTATTTCAGGCTGCTTACTTGCCGCTACGTTAAGCTTAGGTTCTGGAAAGCGTTAGCAGTTGATGAAGGCAGGGCTTAAAACCAAAAGATACTGAAGTGTCTAGGTATTACGACGTATAAGTATGAGATAGCATGCCGTTCTAACCTAGAAAATTGGCGTGTTACATACTAAGACAAAAAATGGTAAAACTGCTTTAGAAACAAAAAGCGAGCTGATTAAAAGCTCGCTTCTTCATTGGCCTAGACAGCGGTTATTCTGTTCAAGCGCCCTGATATAAGTACTTAGTAAAGATAACGTTCTTAATCACTTCACCACCGGTTTCTTGCTGCATGTGCTCTTGAAGGGCTTTCAATATAGCGCGACGAATATCTTCACGACCGGTAAGCGACTTTACTTTCTCTGCAGGCTGCTGCCCGAAAATCTCAATGGCGGTAGAACGTAGCAGCGGCATATGGTGTTCAGCAATTTCAAGTTGGTTCACATCGTGAATCATTAACTCTACCGACACGCGAACGTAACCAAGCTTCTGTGCGCTGTCGCTAATATAGTTGGTAACAATCTCTGGCTCTAAGCCCAAGTAAGCGTAGTTGGCTTTATCTTGCGCCAATGCTGAATTGCAACCAAAAACAAAAAAACTAACCGCAAATACACGTAAAACGAGTGACTTAAACATAGTGAAGCCTGAAACACCAAAGTAATAAATTCACTTGATAGTGTAGCAAATCCCTTATCAAACACACTACTGCAAAAGTTTAACCAAGTGAAAATATTCTCACATGACGTGTTATCATACTAACAGATTCATTATTCGGGCTTTTCGTGTGAGTTTTAATGCCACTTTTCCAGTGGGTTTGGCGGTTGACTGGCAAGCACCTTCTGGCATCACAATTCCAAATGCGCAGCTAAAAAACTGGTTGTTAGATACCGGGTCATTGACCGAGCGAGTGCAATCTTTAAGTGACCACTTTTCGCTTGAGCTTATTGGGCAGCGCACGCAAATACCTCACGACAACGAGTTATCGTTATTACACAATAACGGCAACACCAGCTATCAAGCTCGCGAAATCCTGCTGTGCGGTAACAATCAACCCTGGGTGTTTGCACGCTCTATTATTCCCCAAGCGTTTGTAGACAGCGAGCTTTCTGACTTAGGCCGCGAGCCACTGGGAAAACGTTTGTTCAACGACACGCGGTTCACCCGATCAGAGTTCCAATTGTGTACTGCCCAAGCCTCCCAGTTTGGCATTAACAGTAACCAAACCTTGTGGGGAAGACGCTCGTTGTTTACGTTAGACAACTACAGCATGATAGTGGCTGAAGTTTTTCTTCCACATTCTCCGGCTTACAGTCAGTCAGCCATAAGCGAAAAGGAAAGCGAACAGCAATTATGAAACACAATTGGAAGGCATATGCGCGGCTTATGCGCCTTGATAAACCCGTAGGTATTTATTTACTGCTGTGGCCTACATTGTGGGCGCTGTTGATGGCGGCCCAAGGTTTACCGTCTTTAGGCATTACGCTTATCTTTGTGGCTGGCGTAGTCGTAATGCGTTCAGCTGGCTGCGTTATCAACGACTATGCTGACAGAAAGGTGGACGGACGCGTAAAGCGCACAACACAGCGTCCGCTTGCAACGGGCGAATTGAAACCTAAACAAGCGCTGCAATTATTTGGCGCACTTATCGCCATCGCCTTTGTGTTAGTGCTGTTTCTTAACTGGCAAACTATCGCGTTATCTTTCATAGCGCTTTTGCTTGCTGCAAGTTATCCCTTCATGAAGCGTTATACCCACTTACCGCAGGTGGTATTAGGTGCGGCATTTGGCTGGGCTATACCTATGGCTTTTATGGCCGTGCTAGAAACTGTACCAACGTACGCTTGGTGGTTGTTTATTGCTAACTTACTATGGACAGTAGCGTACGACACCATGTACGCCATGGTAGACCGCGACGACGATTTGCAAATAGGCGTTAAATCTACCGCCATATTGTTTGGTAAAAACGACGTGCTAATTGTGATGTTGTTGCAAGCCTGCGCGCTAGCAATTCTGTGGTGTATAGGCGTAACAATCAATGCGACATGGCCTTACTACACAGCCGTGCTGTTTTCTGCTTTGCTATGCGTGCGCCAATATCAACTTATTAAACGCCGCCAGCGTGAAGGCTGTTTCACCGCGTTTATTGAAAACCACTACATTGGTTTAGCCATTACGCTGGGTACGGCGCTGCATTTTTGTTTGGTTTAGTAGGGTACTTGTTAATACACCCGAAACCATACAACTATTGAACAAGTAAGCCGCAGTGAAAATTACTCGCAGTAGCAATTTGTTGCTTTTACCTTCTTACGTCACATTATAACTAAACGAAAGTATATACGTTTGACGATATATACTTTCGAGAGTATGTTAGGAGGTGCCAATGGAATGGCAAATTGTTGTCACAGATGAATTTGAGCAGTGGTTTTTGTCACTCTCTGATCTCGAGCAAGTAGATATTCTAGCGATGATCGATGTCTTAGAGATTAAAGGCCCCACTTTAGGAAGGCCTTATGCTGATACATTGAAAGGCAGCGCTAAAATTAGAAACTTAAAGGAATTAAGGCTTCAACACTCAGGAAAGCCCTACCGTATTTTGTATGCTTTCGACCCAAAAAGAAATGCAGTGCTTCTGTGTGGAGGGCGCAAAAACGGTAAGAAAGATAAACTGTTTTACAAACGAATGATTTATCTGGCTGAAAAAGTGTTTGCGCGATATTTAAAAGATGAAGGACTTTTATAAACCGGAGGCTTAGTATTATGGCAAAAACAATAGGTGAGCTACGTAAGCAAGTAAAACCCGAAATTCAAGCGACAGCTAGAGCTAAAGCGTTGGAAATTATTGCAGATATGACGCTTTCTGAAACCCGAAAAGCGCGTGGTTTAAATCAAGGGGAAGTCGCAAAACGCCTAAACTTAGCGCAACCCAATATCTCTCAAATAGAGTCTAGACCAGATTTACTCGTAAGTACTTTATCTCAATACATTGAAGCACTCGGCGGAACATTAGAACTTCATGCAAAGTTTCCCGATGGGCAGACTATCGATATTAAACTGTTTAAATAGTTGCATGTCAGAAGCGTGAATGAAGAACTTCAACACTCAAACATGATTGAAGACAACAAAAAAGCGCCATAAAGGCGCTTTGAGTTTTCTATAAGCTGTGAACAACTATTTTTCAGCTAGTTTTGCTTCTAGCTCGGCAATGCGACTTTCCATAGCGTCTAGCTTTTCGCGGGTGCGAATAAGCACTTGGCTTTGAATATCGAACTCTTCGCGAGTCACTAAATCAAGTTTCGACAGCTGCGACTGCAATACTGTTTTCACTCGGCCTTCTGCTTCTTCAGCCATGTTTTTAACGCCTGGTGGTACGGCATCAGCAATTTGTTTCGCTAAATCTTCGAGTTTCTTCGGATCCAACATGGAATTCCCTTATAATGCGCAGCTCAAAATATGAAAGCTATTCTATCGGTATCGTCGCGACATGCAATGAAAACCGTGTTACGCCCAAACGTACGTTGTTTTAGGAATTAAATGAAACTAAATGAAGCTCAAGAATCTGCCGTAACCTATGTGTCTGGCCCATGTTTGGTGCTGGCCGGGGCGGGCAGTGGTAAAACCCGTGTAATTACCAACAAAATTGCTCATTTAGTTAGAAACTGCGATATGCCAGCACGCTATATTGCGGCGGTTACCTTCACCAACAAAGCAGCACGTGAAATGAAAGAGCGTGTGGCGCAAACCTTAGGTAAGCCAGAAGCCCGTGGGCTAAAAGTATCGACCTTCCACACCATGGGCTTAACCATTATTAAAGCCCATGTAAAAGACTTAGGCCTAAAGCCGGGCTTCTCGTTATTCGATGATAAAGACTCGTTTGCTCTGCTTAACGATTTAACGTCCGAAACACTCGATGGCGATAAAGACCAGCTTCAGCTACTACAAAGCTGCATTTCGAACTGGAAAAACGACCTTATCTTGCCCGATGCCTTATTAAAGTCGGCAACCAGCACGGGCGAGCGAGAATTTGCAGAAGCCTACAAGCGCTACCAAGACAACCTAAAAGCCTACAACGCGCTAGACTTCGACGATCTAATTTTATTACCCACACTGCTTCTAAAAAGTAGCGAAGCAATTAGAGCCAAATGGCAGAGCAAAATTCGCTACCTGCTGGTGGATGAATACCAAGATACCAACACCAGTCAGTACGAGTTAGTAAAGTTATTAGTTGGTGAGCGCGCACGCTTTACTGTGGTTGGCGACGACGACCAGTCTATCTATTCATGGCGTGGCGCTAAGCCGCAAAACCTGCACCTATTACAACAGGACTTTCCGCGCTTAAACGTTATCAAACTGCAGCAAAATTACCGCTCGTCAGGCCGTATCCTGCATTGCGCGAATATACTTATTCAGAACAACCCGCACTTGTTCGATAAAACCCTCTTCTCAGAGCTGCAGTATGGCGAGCCGCTTAAAGTGATAGAGGCGAAGAACGAAGAGCATGAAGGGGAGCGGGTAGTGGCAGAACTGCTGGCGCATAAGTTCATGAACCGCACCCAGTTTAAAGACTACGCCATTTTGTACCGTGGGAATCACCAAAGTCGTATTTTCGAAAAGCTGCTAATGAGCAACCGCATTCCGTACAAAATAAGCGGCGGCATGTCGTTCTTTGGTCGAGCTGAAGTGAAAGACATCATGGCCTATTTACGGCTATTGGTGAATCAGGATGACGATAACGCTTTGCTGCGTATAATAAATACGCCCGGGCGTGGTATAGGCCGCGCTACGTTAGAAAAACTGGGTAACTTTGCCAATAGCTTGGGTGTGTCTATGTTTGAAGCCGCGACCCATCCTAACTTAAACAGCGTGCTGCCTGATAAAGCCTTTCATTCGGTTTCCACCTTTGCCCGCTGGGTAGTTGAGCTGTCGGACAACGCCGAACGTGGCAATACTGCTGATGCAGTGCGTACCATGATCCGCACCATGGGCTACGAAGAGTGGCTGTATGAAACCAGCGCTAGCCCCAAGGCTGCAGAAATGGCCATGGCCAATGTGAGTACACTATTTGGTTGGGTTAACGATATGCTGGAAGGCAACGACCTAGACCAACCCATGACTTTGACCGAGGTAGTAAACCGCTTAATACTGCGCGACATGATGGAGCGGGGTGAAGACGACGGGGAAGGGGACCAGGTTCAGCTAATGACGCTGCATGCTTCAAAAGGTTTGGAATTCCCTATTGTGTTCTTAGTGGGTATGGAAGAGGGCTTACTGCCCCACCAAAGCAGTATTGACGAAGATAACGTAGAAGAAGAGCGTCGACTTGCCTACGTAGGTATTACTCGTGCACAGCGCGAGCTGATTTTCAGCCTTGCTAAAGAGCGCCGACAGTTTGGTGAAGTGATCAACCCTGAGCCAAGCCGCTTTTTATTCGAGTTGCCCCCTGATGACGTTCAGTGGGAAAACCAAAAGCCGAAAGCTACCAAAGAAGAGCGCCAACAAAAAGCGCAGGTGGGTATTGCTAACTTAAGAGGCATCTTAGGTAAAAAGTAGTCGGCTAGTATCGAACTTATTAGCTTTAATAATGAAGACTGGTTGGAATAACCGTAGTGAGAAACTTCCTGGCCCGATGTCCTCTGCATACCTCGTTAAGTAAGGATAAGCTGAAAGCGGGTAGGTAGTTAGTTTACAACGGTTACAGATGGCGTAATTGGAGTCTTACATCAACTGTTTATTTGCTTGGGAAGGCTTTGGTCGTAAGTAAATGCTTACTTTTAGCTGGCTAGTGACGTCATATCAAGCACTTTTGCGTGCTTCAATATCTTACCCTGGCCATATGAACATTCAATTTCACTAAGGGCAACAAGCTGTGCCTGAGAATCTACACCTTCTGCAATTACTTGGAACTTCAAATGCTCAGAAATAAGCATGACTGATTGAATTAGCTTTAAATTACGCTGAGAACGCGGGAGTGATTTTACAAATCTGTGGTCAATCTTAATGAAGTCGAAGGGGTAGGCAAACAGATAACTTAGCGAGGCTAAGCCGCTACCAAAGTTATCAAGAACAAGGGTTACGCCAGCCCGTTTAAGTTTTTTAATTGCCGGTAAGATAAACTGCGAACGGCGGTTTAAGTCATTTTCATCAAACTCAAACACTAGCTGGCTCGGCGTAATGTTAGACGTTGCAATCACATCTATCATTTGATTAACCATAGAGGCCTGCAGTAAATGATTAATCGATACATTAACTGCTATTTTGTTGATAGGCTCATCGGTATCTTTATAGTGATTTAGTAGCTCGCAGGCTTTGTTCAACTGGAATAAATCGAGATCTAGGGTAAGACCGCTGTGTTCCGCCACTTGTCTGAACTGCTCGCGGGCTATTTTGCCGTAGGCCGGGTGAGACCAGCGAATATACATTTCTTTGTACAGCGTACTGTTATTATTTAAATCAATTACTGGCTGCAAAAAGTAATCAAACTCTTCTTCACGCAGCGCACGCCGGAACTCGTTTTCTAGCTCAAGTTCTTCTATTAGCCTGTCGCGCATGCTCTTATCAAACATGACAAAGCGACCCCGCCCAAGCGTTTTAGCCTGGTACATGGCGGCGTCGGCGTCGCGCAATACTTCATCTGCGCTGCGATAATAGGTTTCTAAGTGCGCAATACCCACGCTGGCGCCGGAATACATTTCGCGGCCATCCAGTAAAAATGGCTCTGAAATAGATGAAATGATACGGCTGGCTACTTCTTCGACATCCGCTTCGTCTTCGAAGTTATCCAATAGAACTACAAACTCATCTCCCCCTAAGCGGGCTAATAAGTCGTGGCCACGAATACACAACTCAATACGTCTGGCTACTTCAATTAAGAATTCATCGCCGGCATGATGACCTAGCGTGTCGTTAATAACTTTAAAGCGGTCTAAGTCGATAAATAAAACCGCGAATAAGTTATCGCTGTAACGCTGTTTACTGGCAATGGCTAGTTCTAACCGGCTAGTGAACATAGCGCGGTTGGGTAAATCGGTTAACGAGTCGTGGTGGGCGTCGTGAATTAACTTAAGCTCAATTTCTTTGCGCTCTTCAATTTGCTGTTTAAGAAACTTGTTCGCACGATTAAGCTCTGCGGTACGCTCTTTTACGCGCTCCTCAAGCTCAATGTTATAGCGCTGCATCGACTCGGTGTTGCGCTTTCGTTCGATGGCTACAGCAATATGATGCGAAACAAAGCGCAGAAGCTCTTGGTCGCGGGCATTGTATTTTGCCAGTTTACCGTAGGTTTGAACCGCGATAACCCCGGCAATTTCGCCTTCAACGACAAGTGGCGAGCCTAGCCATGAGTTTGCGCTATTCAACATCGTTTGCGCCAACGAAACGTCAATTTCCCCTGACTCTGCAAGCTCCAGTACCCTTGGCGGGTTGATTAGCTCTGTCTGCCCAGTACGCAATACAAACTCTGTTAGCCCCAATCCAAGGGGCCTGGCGTTAATTTCACTTTGTTTGGTATCGCTAAAGTAAGGGAACTCTAACAAGTCCTCTTCTTTATTGTGAATGGCGATGTAGCAGTTTGGTGCACTAATTAGCCTTGCCAAAATCTCATGCAAACTGGAATAAAACGCATCCATATCGCCTTCAAGATTAGCGGCCAGCTCAGAAATCTCGAAAAGTGCTTGTTGCAACGACTCTACTTTTTGGCGCTCAAGAATTTCTTCCTGTAGGTCATCGTTAATTTTTCGCAGTTGTCGGGTTCTTTCGCGGATGGTGCGCTCGGTGAGCTCTCTATTTTTTACCCTATCTACTGTTGTCACAATATGCTGGGAGACAAAAAGTAGAACTTCTAAATCTTCTTGGCTGTAGTGCACGCCTTCATCGTAAGTTTGCACTACCATTGCTCCAATCACCTGACTACCGCGTTTTAGGGGAACGCCCAGTAGTTCAAATGGTTGGGAACCGACTAGCTTAATGTCGTAATCAGAGGCGAAGGTTTCTTCTTCGTTGCGCTTATAAAAAAGGTGGTTGCCGGTTTTGAGAATATAACCCGTCATACCGTCCATCAAAGATTCAGCGGGAAGCTGAGGAACAGTTTGCTCGTCGAACTCATCAACAAAATAGGCAAAGTCGACAATGTGGGTTTCTGGTTCGTAAAAGGCAACAAAGAAGTTGTCTGCATTCATGAAATCGGCAATGATTTCATGAATGGCGGAGTAAAGGCGATTTAGGTGGCTTACAGAACTGGCAAGTTCAGAAATATCAAAAAGCGCCTTCTGAACACGTTCAGCGCGCTTATATTTGTCGGTAAGTTGTTGAAGCTGCGGTATAAGTTCGCGCAGCTCTTCTTCCGTCAACTCATGTTGCGTCGAATCTTGTGACATTCCGCTCGCCAGTAAAAAAGTAACGTTTCCCCAATAGGCTAAACTACCCGATCAGCGGGTAAAACGCTACGTTTTCAATCAAATTGTTGCTATTTATCAGGTACTAAATACCTTCAATCATGTACTCAATAGCGGCTTTAATTTCGTCATCAGAACAGTTGCCACAGGTACCACGAGGAGGCATAGCATTAATACCGTTCAGCGCGTTTTGCCATACACCATCAAGACCGCGCTCGTCCAAACGAGGCTGCCAATCAGCTGCATTTTGAAGCTTAGGAGCACCTAAAACGCCCGCTGCGTGACACGCAACGCATGCAGAGTTATAAACGTCTTCGCCTGACTTCGCGCCGCCCGCTGCGCCTGCACTACCTTCAGCTGCTGCACCTGCAACGTGTACTTGACCTACCGGCTTAATGCGATCGGCAATTTCATCGTTACTCATTTCTTGTGCTTGTGCTGCAAATACAGTTAGCGCAGTAGCAGCAACAGTTAACCAAGTCTTTAATTTCACATCTGTCTCCAGGCAATGATGAATTTGTTTAAAATATAACTGGCCAGATTATAACGGTTAATTGGGGTTGAACAACTATTTGAAGCCAATTACCCATAAAAAGTAAGGATTTTTAACACTGATGCCAAGCCAACTAAAGAGATTTTAATAAATGAGTTGAAGCCAGCCCGTGGCGTCAGTATTATTACGCCCCGTTTGCTACATACGTTTAGCCACGTAGTTCATTACAGTAAACGCTCGGTGATTATCTCACTGGTACTACAAACCGCCCTTAGCTCAGCTGGATAGAGCGCGGCCCTCCGGAGGCCGAGGTCAGAGGTTCGAATCCTCTAGGGCGGGCCATTACCCTCTTTTTTGCCCTTTGCTATTTTTGGTCACAAGTAATTCAAAAGTGGCCTTTGAACAGATTGTGACCAATTATTGTCTGGCGTCGGCGGCCCGCGAACTCAACTCCAAAGTGCACCACTCGCTAAATTAGGCCGCCTTGCGCTATTCGTCGAATACCGCGACTGGTTGCTTAAAGCCGAGATACTTTCACGGTCATAGAATCGTCATTATATGCAAGTGTCTGACGCTTGATACCGCCATCCATATCTTCAATATCACCTAACTTTTCAGACATTTCAGTTTTTATCCTAAAAGTGGTTTAACAAACAGTTACGTAATTCTCGCGCATCTACGGGCGCTGAATTTTCTCAAGTTCTTTTCTAAAGTATGTAAATTCATCGTTGAGCCCCATCTTTTGGGATAAAGTCAATCCGAGTTGTAGCACTTCATAACGACCTTCAACGCGTGGATTCTGTATTTTTAACAACTCAATAGCTCGTCGCGTTTTGCCAGCTTTGTCTAGCGCTAACGACAAAATGTATAGATAGTTACTGTTTGTTGGCTCGATATCGGTGGCAGTGGTAAGGTGTTCTATTGCAGTGTTTAAATCTTGGCTGCGTATTAAGCGCATTCCTTCTGCGTAATGCATTAACGATGAGTGTCGATTAGCATTTATACCTTTTTTAAGCGTTGCTGCCTCTAAAGTATTATCCTCTAAAGAACGGTATAAATTTGCTAGGTTTATATAATTGGGTTCAAAAAAGGGGTCTCGGGATATACCAGCTTCAAGAAAATCTCTTGTTCTCTTAAAGTTACCTTGATTTGCTTGTATAAGACTAGCGTTTAAGTTTCCTTCACCCCGCCAGAGGCTCTGTTGAGAGGCTTCGTATAACTCGTCTAATACAGTTGCGGGAATAAGTGCTACTTTTCCCGAAGCAATGAGCTGTTCAGCAGCCGAGACCCTAATCGCTTTATATTCATCTGCTAAAAGCGCTTTTAGAAGCTCGACGCGTCTGTGTTTATCGACAAGAAATGAAATATCGGAAAATGCTAGACGAACTAGCGGGCTCTCGTCATTGGCCAGCATTTTGGCATACTTATACGCTAGATTTTGAACTGAAGCGGGAAGCAGTGAAACGACAGTCGCTCGTTTTATATCAGGCAGTGCTTTGTTTTTTGCTAAGGAAAAGTGACTATTGGGTGTCAAGGTGTCGCCACTTAGCAATACCATATATTGCATTTCAGCAGGGTGTGAAGGCGCTGACGGGCCATGCCACTCGTCGATTTTGTCTTGCGCCCATCGCGGGCCTTTGTCTTCGTGGCAGCTATTACAGGCGTTAGGCGTGCCAAATTTTTCAGTAAGGTGCGGTGCTGGGACCTTGAAACTATGATCTCTTCGTTTATCAACGCCCATGTAAGTATTCGTAGGCATATGACAATTTACACATTGTGAGCCCTGGCTATCGGGTTCGTGCTTATGATGCTTGATGTCATTGTATGCTGATGCTTGGTGGCACTGTAAACATAATCCATTTCCTTCGACTTTCACTTTCGCAGTATGAGGGTTATGACAGTCGTTACAGTTCACGCCGGCCTCAAACATTTTGCTCTGTAAAAATGAGCCATAAACGTAGACTTCACCCTGTATCTGACCATCTAAATGATATTGAGGCGTCGTCAACAAAGCAGGCTTGAATTGCGATAAGAACGGTTCGGATGGCGTAATACCGTCGGTGAGTGGGGTGCGAAGTGAATGACATGCAAAACAGCGCTCCATGAAGCTATTATCGCGTTCAGGACCTTCCCACGTGGCTATCTTTTTGCCTTTGCCTAACAGCCAGTTGCCAATATCTTGCTGTTCGCTCTCAGAAAGAACCGAGTGAGTAGAGCCGTTACCAGCATAATGATTGTCGTCAACGTAACCATGGCATGATTGACAAGAAACGTTAATTTCATTCCACACAGTACTAAAAGTGTCTTTTTCATCATCATAGTTTCTCTTTAATCCTGATGAGTGGCAGTCCGCACACATACCATTCCAGTTTTGCAAAGGTTGAAGCCAATGCAGCCTATCCTGCCTGCTTATCTCCTCGTCGGGATATATGGGGTACCACTTTTGACCGCCACTCGACTTATCTCTTGAGTCCCATGCAAATGGAAAGACCTGCATTTTCCCCCGTCCAGTTTTGATGAGATATTCCTGAAGAGGGAAGTGACCGAACACATAGCTGACTTCGTAATCTATTGGCTCAGTTTTATCTTCTTGAAACTTTACAAAGAACTTGTTTTCTTTTTTAAAGAATGTGGCTTTTTGATTGAAGTGTGTAAACGTCGTGTCATTGAAATCGCCTAGAACCGTGCTTTCTGAGGCAATAGCCATTGCTTTACTGTGGTCAGACTCGAGCCAACCGTTTAACTCCTTCTCATGACAAGCACCACACTGGTGCGCCTCGTTCGCAAAAGAGTTGAACGAAATACCAATAAGAGTGAGTAAAAAGCACAGTCGTAACATTAATTAAGAAAGCCAAAAGTAACAAAAAACAATCATAAAATATCACGGTAGAGGTACGGTCGCTAACGTTCGATTAACTTTCACTTTCTTGTTAAGTATGTAAAGCGCGAAATGAAGTAAATTAAAAAACAAAAGAGAATACGATTTAACTTAATATGTTTTTTAACGACAGATAAAGATGGTATTTCTGGTTTGAGATTCAACTTTATTCAAGAGTAGTTATGAAAGTTACCTTTTAGCATGGCTACTTAATTAAAAGTGTCAATTAACTAATCATAAATGGCGTTTTAGATGTTTGGCAGGTGTGACTTAGAATCTGCTCGATCAGGCAGTACTTACTGGGAAAACCAATCAATAGGCCTGTTTAATTTCGCAAAGTCGCCTCCTCCGGAGGCCGAGGTCAGAGGTTCGAATCCTCTAGGGCGGGCCATTTTATTTGTGGTTTTTGCGGAAACTAGAAGGTGTATAGTGAGTCGCTTTCTTAAAAAATTTAGTGAAATGAGCTTGGTCTTGAAAACCCAGACGCTCTGCTATGGCAGAGATGTTGATATTCGAAAAAATCAAAAGCCTTTTCGCCTCATCTAATAAGTACCTGTAAATCAATTCTGAAGCGCTCGATTGAGAATACTGCCTGCAAATTACATTAAGATGAGCGCTACTTACTCCTATCTTATTCGCGTACCATTTCACTTTGTGTTGTTCGCATCCATACTTCTTAATTAGCATCTCGTAAAAGCGGACTTTGTGTTCAGATCTAGACGGCTTAATCACAGGTTGACTTGTTGATGGCTCAACCCTACCGAGGATAATTAAAAGTTGTTGAAGTAATGCTATTGTCATCGCCCCGCTACAAGCGAAGACGTTCCGGGCTTCGTCTTCCAGCTTTTGGCACAAATAGACGATATCATGTATGTACTTTCCGTCTAAATTCCCTATCAATGCATCGTCAATGAAACCCAAGGAATCTACATTCTGTGCTATTTGTTTTACCACGGGTGAAACAACAGATAATACATGCCCTTTCGACCCCACCTCCCAATCAAATCCATGAACAACATTTTCAGGTATAAAAAGCGCGCAGGGAGCGGTCACTATCGTATTTCTGTCATCGAGTTGAACTCTGCAACCGCCGGTCGTGATAACAAAAATTTGGCAAAGCGCCTTGTGACGATGAGGTAGTACCTTCCACCCGTGTAGCTGACTACGAACGGTCAGTGCTTCGCCATGAAAGAAAGCTTCGAACTCGTCAAAGCTATTCTCTACATAGAGCTCGAGATTTTTAGCGGTCAATTTTGACCTCCGTCGTGAACCATTTCCCTGCTTGACGAGAGTTGATGACAATAGCGTCACTTTTGGTGTTGCTGTTACATTGCTTCAAGTGATTTGCCTTTCGTCTCTTTCACGAACTTCACGACAAAGAAAATAGATAAAAATGCAGCAAGCGCGTAAAGACTATAAGCACCAACCAAACCAATTGCTAAAAGCAATATTGGGAAGGTTATTGTAATGAGGAAGTTGGCGCTCCACTGTGCAAGGCCACTTATAGCTAAACCAGACCCCCTTACTTGATTAGGAAACATTTCACCTAACATTACCCACATCACGGGCCCCCACGATAAGTTAAAGAAGAAAACGTAAACATTAGCCGCCACTAGAGCGAGTGTTCCCATATGACCCGGCAGCTGAAGCTGTCCTTCTATAAATTGTCCGCTTTGAAATGCGATAACCATTAACGCTAGTGCTGTTGCCATACCGACAGAGCCGACAGTGAGTATGGGCTTTCGGCCCCATTTATCGATCAAGGTAATGGTAATAATACAAGCAAAGATACTTAGCCCTGCACTGAGTATATTTATTAGTAATGCATCTGACTCTGTAAACCCAACGGCTTGCCACAATACGGCACCGTAATAAAACACCACATTTATACCAACAAGCTGTTGTAAAACGGCTAGACCAATACCTACCCACACAACGGGCCTAACTTTGTTCGTTGATGTGTCGAAAATGTCTCGCATTGAAGGCTTATGATCAGCTTGCAGCGAGTCAGATATTTCGTGGTATATAAGATTGGCCTGCTGTTCTCCAAAAAGCGCACTTAACACGCTTTTGGCTTTTTCTTGTTTTCCAGAGAAAACTAAATATCTTGGGCTTTCTGGTATAAAGAACAGTGCGAAAAAAAACAAACTTGCTGGGGCAAGTTCTACCCAAAACATCCAACGCCAGGCTTCAAATTCTGCCCACAATATGCCAGTTGATTTGCCTGCCGATAGCGCCAATGCATAGTTGCTAACAAATGCCGAGAAGAGACCAGTAATAATGGCAACTTGTTGAATAGTCGCCAAAGCGCCCCTGTATCTAGCTGGTGCAATTTCTGCAATATAAGCCGGTGACATGACGGAAGCTGCCCCTACAGCTATCCCTCCAAGTACGCGGTATATAACAAATTCAATCGAGCTACTAGCGAGCCCCGAGCCTAATGCTGAGATAATAAAAAAAACTGCTGCGACAATCAGCAGGCTTTTCCTACCAAAAATATCTGCTAATTTCCCCGCAAAAAAAGCGCCAATGGCACAACCTAATAGCATTGATGCAACGTTAAAACCTGTGCCTACATCATCGGCATTAAACGCCGATTGCAGTCCGTCGATGGTCCCATTAATCACGCCACTGTCGAAACCAAATAAAAAACCGCCAATAGTCGCTACCAAGCTGACAAGAATAATAGTGAATCGGTTTTCGTTAGTGTTTGCTTGTTGCACAAACTTTCTCCTAGTTGTTTTTATTCAGACTTTCCATGAAGGGAAAGTAAAGCTCACCTTTTCTTTCCTTTTCTATCTTCAAAGGAGTATCAGGGAATAAGCCGTTGTATTTATCAAATCTATTAGGTTCTACTTTCCACCAATCGGGAAAGGGAGCAGCTTCTGAACCCTCTTTTTTGCGTAAGTTCAACCCCTCTGAAAGGCGAGCGTTGAAAGGAACCGAAGGCTTTGCACCTGTTGCTGGAAATAAAGATTGATAAAGCGCTTTGCGAAGAGGAAGCAGCTTTTCTGCGTAATCAGGGTGGCGAATTAAGTTTTTTCGCTCATCGGGGTCAGTACTTAAATCATACAGTTCTTCTATGTCCCAAACGCCGTGGTACTGAATGTATTTAAGGTCGCCTCGTCGTATTGAGAATGTGGTTGGGGTCATAGGAAATGAATATTCCCAGTAATACTCGTACACAAAGTCTGGGGCATTCCACTCTTCTTCCTTTACTGCACCAGTGGCAACGGGTAAGAAGCTTTTCCCTTCGAAGTGACTTGGTGCCGCTATACCAGCAAGGTCTAGAAATGTTGGGGCTAAATCAAGGTTTCGCACTAATGTATGGTTGCTCTCTCCTTCAGGAAGTAGACCGGGAGCACTTATAACAAGCGGTACCTTTATAGAGCTTTCATAAGCATTTCTCTTATCAATTAGGCCGTGTTCCCCAATCATAAAGCCGTTATCGCTGTAGAAAACAACCATAGTATTATCAAAGAGGTTTTTCTTTTTCAGATAGCTAATAATTTCGCCTAAACCATCGTCTACCGCTGACAACGTAGCGTAATAATTTTTTAAGTAGTCACGCATTCTTCTGTCACTGGCATAGAAAAATTCGGCGCCATGCCAGCTATTTCTTTGATTGTGAACCCACATAGGCTTGTTTTTAGCATCTTCTTTTGTCACCTTTGCGCTTTCAGGCAATGTAAATTCGACATCCTTGTACTGGTCCTTGTGGCGAGCGGCAGGCGTTGCATCTGAATGCACTGCTTTATGGCTTAGATAAAGTAAAAATGGCTGTGTTTGGTCGATATCGTTATCTAGCCACTCAAGTGCATAGTCGGTTAACTCATCTGTGATATAGCCTTTTTGATCAACGTGAACACCATCCACATTTAGCTGGTTTACAATCCCTTTGTTGCGTAATGGTGGAGGTACCCGGTCTTGCGGATAATAGGTGCCCTGACCGGTGAAACTTACCCATTTATCGAAGCCTTTACGGGGCATATCTGAGTGAGACCCCATATGCCATTTCCCAAAAAAGCCCGTTTGGTAGCCCGCGTCTTGTAAATACTGAGGGAAAAAGGTTAACCCTTCTTCGCTAGAATTATTATTATCAACGATCTTATGATTGCGAGTAGACATGCCTGTCAAAATTGATGCACGGCTAGGTGAGCACAAAGACGAAGTCACCAATGCATTTGTGAAGTGCACGCCGGTTGATGCCAAATCATCAATATTGGGGGTTTGGAGCGTAGGCTGAATGAAGCCCATCCCGTCATATCGAAGATCATCAACTAATACAAATACAATGTTTCGCTTCTGGCTATGCTCGCTTTCAGTTGCCGAGGCCTGACCAATAAGAGTAAGTACACTGCAAACCGTGATAAAAACCTTCAATGTGCGCTTCAATTTATGCTCTCCAAAAAAAGTGCGCCGCCTTAGCGGCTCACACTATTGCGAAACTTCACAGTCGTCTGATGGTTCAAGCAAAATGTAATGTGATCATGTCGAGGTGAAGTAAGATATGGAAAAGTAATGCGTGCCCCAATCAAGCGCTGAACTACCTGTAGCGAATGTAACCTACAGCGTGAATTTCATCGCTGGTCATGAAACAAATTACTTTTAACATTTCAGTAACTACCGATCCTAGGAAAAGCCGCGATAAGGTAAAAATCGAAATTACAGATACTAAATATCTCTATACTCGATAGACGCTGTTGCCGTTATTTTTTTCGATGTTTACTCGGCTCAATAAAGGAACGAAGTCCACGGGTTTAGCTGCGTTTAGAGCTTAGGTGTTAAACGTTTTGCTAAGTATCATAGTTTGCGATAGGTGGGTATCACGAAATCGGAGTGTTCAAACGTTTCTATTTGGTTAAATTCTTGTAAACCGTTGGGTGGCTAGATTCAAAGACCGCTTTGTGAAACTAGCTAGCACATAACGCACTTTAATGACGCGGCACAAATAACACTCTCGAATGACTACTGAGAAGAGGGACACATGAAAAGCACATCAAAATTTAAACAATCAGCGCTGGTAACCCTTATAGCAGCTGTTTTTGCTCAATCAGCCGTTGCGCAGAACGCTGAAACCGAAGCCAAAGACTCTGAAGGCTTTGAAGTAATTATGGTTAAAGCACAGCGTACTTCGCAAGATATTCAGAAAGTACCGGTAAGTGTACAAACATTATCTTCTGACGATTTACAAAAACAAAGCATCAATGAAATCACTCAACTTTCAACGCTGGCGCCTACATTACAACTAGGGCAAGACAACACCTTTGCCATTCGCGGTATTGGCACTCAAGTGTTTGCAGAAACCATTGACCCGAGTGTGGCGTTGGCAATTGACGGCGTAAGCTTAGGGCGAAATGCGCTTGCTGGCCAACCATTCAACGACATTGCCTCTGTTGAAGTGCTTAACGGTCCTCAAGGCTTGTTATTTGGTAAAAACGCATCCGCAGGTTTGGTAAACATTACAACAAGAAGGCCTGAGTTTGATGAATTCTCAGGTAATGTCTCATTAGAATATAACTACAGAGATACCACGCCCACTGATGCCAAAGGGCACATTATCCGAGGGACGGTAAATGTTCCTGTTTCAGATAATTCAGCGCTTCGTGTAAATCTGCTCAAATCGTCTCAAGATCCGCTTATCGAAAACGTGTTTCCTAATGACGATGTAAGAACAGACTTAGGTCAGGATAAATCGGGGATTAAAGTTAAGTACCTTTATGAAGATGGCCCCTTTTCTTTATACGCGATTGCCGATTATAACGAAAACGAAGGCACGGCTGAGCGCTACAGCCGAACCTATCGAACCGTAGATCCAAACAGTGAGTTATTGGACTTTTTTGAGCCAGACAATATTGTTCCAGGCCCTGAAAATATGACCAACAATTCAGATGGTGCAATGTTTAGCGACGTAGAGACAGGTGGAGCGCAAGTTGAGTTGGCGTATGAGTTTGATAGCGGTATAGAGCTCATTAATATTGCTGCGTGGCGTTACTTTGAAAGCGATACTAATTTGCACAATGACTTTGCATCTAGAAGAGACATTGTTGATAACCCAAATACCAACGACTACGAGCAATATTCAAACGAAGTGCGACTCGTATTCCCAAAAAATGACGATTATTCAGGGCAGGTTGGACTTTTCTACTTTAATTCTACCTCTGGTATGACCAACAGCTTAGACGTTGAAGGCCCTCCTCCATTTGTTGCAGTTGGGTTCCCATTTTGCGTTGGCGCAGAGATTTCTGGACCGCCGCCAGAATGCCCGTATAGCAATGACGTTTTCTTAGGGAACGACAGCGATACTGAGCTAAAACAGGAAAGCTATGCTGTTTTTGGTCAGTTCGATTTTTACTTGACCGATAAATTTACGGCAGTCGCAGGTGCTCGCGTTACGCAAGACGATATTTCAACAGACGTTTTACAAATGCAGCGTAATTACTTTGTAGGGATAGGTGGCCCGCGTGGTCGATTCCAAGAATCAGTCGATAATACCAACGTCAGTTGGAAGCTGGGCGCTAACTATGAGTACACCAATAAGGTCATGCTGTACGCATCGATTGGGCAAGGCTATAAAGCACCTGGATTTAATACAGATAACCAAGGTAACCCTGATATTCCATTTGCAGTTGAAGATGAAATATCGACCACGTTCGAGGCCGGTGTAAAGAGCAGACTGCTAGATAACAAGGTTATCTTGAACGTGTCTGTGTTTAACACTGATTTTGATAACTACCAAGCGCAGTCGTTTAATCTAGACGCTCAAGCGTTCATTATTCAAAATGCGGCAAGCGTAACGTCCCGAGGTGCTGAAATTTCATTAAAGGCCATGGCAACTGAAAACCTCACGCTCCAATGGGACACGTCATTACTAGACGCAACGTTTGATAGTTTTGAAGGTGCATCGTGTACGCCGGATTCTGAAGTTTGTGGTCCTGACGATGCGTTTTTTGATGCCTCGGGTTACACGCTTCCAATGGCACCTGATATTACTTCAACGCTGCAAGCAAACTATGAACAAGAGTTGACCGAAAACATGTACGGCTTTGTGAATGCAAACGTATACTATCGCTCGGAAACGTCTTATGGCATTGGTTCGCCTCAGAGAGAACTTGATGCAATAACAACCTTAAATTTGAGTGCCGGTATCTCTACCTACGATGGCTTAAACGTCTCTGTTTTCTGCAATAACTGTACTGATGAAAAATATCCAGTTTCTATTGGTTTTGACGCAGGTGAAAACAATGCCGGGTTAGCCTCAACCGTACAGACATGGGGACTTAACTCAATGCGTACCATTGGTATAAGAGTATCTCAAGAGTTCTAATCAACTAAAGCGCTAGGCCTGCGCCTAGCGCACTTTTCACTCATTAAAGACCCAAAAAATTCGATATCCTGTAACTATCGTTTTTAACGATAGTTATATATCCAAATTATCAACTATTTCTCACTTTGTGATTCTTTTAGCATAATTTGTTAATTTTGTTTTAAAATTTTTCGACGATGTTGCGATTTACATGGCCTGGCAAACAGGGCAAAAGCGCGCATACTGCATGGAAAAAATTCATATGAAGTTTATAAAAAGATGCTCTGTTTTGATGGTTTTTCTCTCCGTACCCACTTTTTCTTCAGCTAATACGTCAGACGAGCTTAAACTTGGCAACGCGCCAGTGGAAGACATTGTTAAAGCAATGACGCTAGATGAAAAGGTAATGCTTGTTCGAGGAACGGGTATGGCCATGGAAACCGGTGGGCCGCAAGTCGGTGTAACTAAAGATAAAGTGCCTGGCGCCGCAGGAACAACGTATGCGATTGAGCGACTAGGTATTCCTTCCATCGTTTTTGCCGACGGACCTGCAGGTTTGCGTATCTCGCCCACTAGAGATGACCATGAAGCAACCTTTTACGCCACTGCTTTTCCTATCGCCACCTTAATCGGTTCAAGCTGGAACCTTCCTCTTGTTCAAAAATTTGGGCAAGCCGTAGGTAATGAGGCCAAAGCGTACGGCATTGATGTGATGCTAGCGCCTGCATTGAATATACACCGGCATGCAATGGGAGGGCGGAACTTTGAGTATTTTTCTGAAGATCCCGTTATAAGTGGAATGATGTCTGCTGCGTATGTTGAAGGCCTGCAATACCAGGGGGTAGGTGCAACGCTAAAGCACTTTGTTGCTAACAACCACGAATGGAATCGTGATCAAATTGATGTAGAAGTGGATGAAAAAACGTTTAGGGAAATCTATTTAAAAGGGTTTGAAATTGCCATAAAAGAGAGCGCACCATGGGCGTTAATGTCTTCGTACAATAAAGTAAATGGCGAATATACATCAGAAAGCAGTGCTATTTTAACGGACACCCTTCGTCACCAGTGGGGGTTCGACGGCATTGTGATGACGGATTGGTTTGGTGGCGATAATCCCGTAAAGCAAATGTCGGCGGGCAACGATTTACTGATGCCTGGTATGGATCATCAAAATGCTATCATCAAAGGTGCCGTTGAAAACGGTGCACTAGAAGAGTCTGTTTTAGATCGTAACGTTAGCAATATTTTGAATCTAATTGTCAAAACCCACTCGTTTAAGAAAAGCACGATCACCAACAACCCCCCCCTTCAAGAACATGCCAAACTCGCTCGCGAAATCGCTACAGAAGGGATGGTACTGCTTAAAAATGAACACCAGGCACTACCTTTACAGGCTGGTGCTTCAGTTGCGTTGCTTGGTAATAGTTCGTATCAAACAGCGATTGGCGGCACTGGCAGTGGCGATGTTCATGAAGCTTACAGTATTTCAATAGCGCAAGGGCTTAAGAACGCAGGAATACATTTAAGCGAGGAATTATCATTACGTTACGATAAACACATTGCAACTGAAACTGCCAATTTGCCTGTATCCCACCATCCTTTAGCGGACATGATGCCAAGCCCTGCACTAGGTGAATTAGACATATCAACAACAATGGCTGAAGCGCTTGCACAAACCCACGATGTTGCCATCTTTACTTTAGGTCGCAATTCAGGAGAGTTCGTAGATAGAGAGCGTGAAGACTTTTATCTTACAGAACATGAACAGGCTCTTTTGACTGAGCTATCACGCGCTTTCTCGGCCAAAAACAAACCTTTTATCGTTCTTTTAAATGTTGGCGGTGTAATCGAGACGCAGAGCTGGAAAGAAAAAGCTGACGCCATATTGCTTACTCATCTACCTGGACAAGAAGCGGGTAATGCTGTGGCTGATATACTTACTGGTGAAGTAAGCCCGTCAGGCAAGCTTGCATCAACATGGCCACTTAAGCTTGAAGATTATCCATCAGATAAAGGCTTTCCTGGTTTTATCACCGATAAAGAAGCAGAACCAAATGGCATAACCGGCTCTCAACCATCTAAAGTTGTTTATCAAGAGGGGACACGAGTAGGCTACAGGTACTTTGATGGAGCGAACGAAGCGGTAGCATTTCCTTTTGGCTTTGGCCTGTCATACGCTAACTTTAGCTATCAAAACGTGTCTTTAAGCAGTACGTCTTTTTCAGATGAGGTGAAAGTTAAGGTAACGGTTACTAATACCGGGGAGGTGCCAGCCAAAGACGTCGTTCAGCTTTATATTGGTGCACCACAAGGCCCACAATCCTTAATTAAAAAGCAGTTGAAGCATTTCGCTAAAACATCGCTGTTAGCGCCCAAGGCGTCAGAAGATGTAGTGTTTACCTTAACCGCAGAAGATCTCATGTCGTTCAATACAGAAAAGAACGCTTGGTACGCCGAGGCCGGGTTGTATGACGTGCATCTTGCTTCTTCATCTAAAAACATTTTCTCAACCCAGCCCCTTGAGTTGAAAAGCCCCATTTACCAGCCGCTTTAAAGGAGATTGCGATGTTAAGAAAACTTATAGCGATAGCATTATTAGCGGCGAATACGTCACAGGTAATGAGCGCTGAATTTAATGAGCAACGAGACAGCGAAAAGCCGAATATCGTTCTTGTTGTGGCAGAAGATTTAAGCGCGCGTATTGGTGCCTATGGTGACGACGTTGCGCGTACGCCAAATTTAGACAGCTTGGCTAACGAAGGCGTAATGTTCAACAATGTGTATACCATGGCTGGTGTTTGCGCACCATCTAGAGCGGGGCTTATCACTGGTGCTCCGCCACACAGAGTAGGCCTTCAGCATATGCGTACTGCAGACAGAGAGTATTTTGGTGTTCCGCCTGCACAGGTCAAAGCCTATCCTGAAATTCTTCGTAAAAATGGCTACTTTACTTACAACGATATCAAGACCGACTACCAATTTGCCAAAGGTGCCGTTGGCGTGGGGCCTTTTACTATTTGGAGTGCTAACGGAAATGTTCGCAACCCTGAAGACTCGCTAGTGCCTTCGGCATGGAGAACACATGACCTGCAGGGTAAACCGTTTTTCCTAAACTTAAACCCTTTTATTACACACGAGTCAGCGCTGTTTATACCAGAAAATACGCCACCTCATTTACAGCAAATGAACCAAATTAGTGAAGGGATCCGCGCAAACTACCAATTCAGTACACCCGACTTAGATAAAATTACGGTGCCTCCTTATTTAGTCGATACAAAAGAAACGCGGCAGGAAATCGCGAGGTTTTATGAGAATATCGAGGTGATGGACCAACAAGTTGGGGCTGTCATCGAGAATTTGAAGAAAGATAAACTGTGGGACAACACCATCTTTATATTTACCACCGACCATGGTGATGCGTTGCCTCGCAGTAAGCGCGAAGGGTTAGTATCAGGTATCAAAGTGCCAATGATTATGCACATTCCTGAAAAATATAAACCTGATTGGATGCCAGGAAGTGGCCAAATGATAGACAGGTTAGTGTCTTTTGAAGACATAGCGCCAACCCTGTTGGGTTTTGCAGGCATCGAAAGGTTGCCCTATATGCAGGGAATTGATTTGTCTGATGACGCACCGGTCAAACGGCACTATATTTTTGCTGACCGTGCCAGAATGGACGCTGTCGATCTTCGCTCTTACTACGTGTTAGACGAAAAATATCAGTACGTACGCAACTACGCTACCCAACCAAATGGCTCTGAAATTAAATTCAGAAACGTACTGTCATCAGTTAAAGCGTTGAACAATGCTAAAGCGAGCAACACGCTTACAGCCCAGCAGAAAAAATGGTTCGACAGCAAGGAGCCAGAGGAGCTTTATGACTTATCAAAAGATGCCGAGCAGCTTGTTAACTTAGCGAGCAATCCTGATTACGCCCATGTCCTGTCGCGTTTCAGAGAGCAGTTGGATAACTGGCGTAATCTTGGTAGTGACTACAACTTAATTGAAGAGAGCGTATTAATTCAAGATAGCGGAAATCGTCATGACGCGCAGCAAACAACCCTTCCTGCCGTTGCCGAGATTGATGAGATCACAGGTAAAGTTTTCATAGCCCCTAGAACAGAAGGTGCATCCATAGGCTATAGCTATGACAACAAAGTATGGCAAGTTTATGATAAAAGCTTTGTACCAGATAGTGCGCACAATAAGCTTTTCATCAAAGCGGTACGCTATGGCTGGGCAGAAAGTGAAGTTATCACATTAATGTACTAGCCACCACTAAGCTGGCTCTGCAAGGCAGCGCCAGCGCCTTCAAAGGGATCTCTCTGTAAAAAAATCTGCTACAGCCTTCTAATCCGGCTGTAGCTATTTTTGTAATCTCACAATACCTAACTATTTGCTACCTCTTATTCCTTAAAACATTTGCCTTGCGATAAAAAGTACATCTAGCTCGCGGCGAGCCGGAGAGAGAACGCATAGCTTAGACCAGCACGTATCAGTGAAAAGCTCGCTCATGAATATGTCACATGGGCCTTTTATGAGCACATACAGTAAGTATCGCCATTGCCAATACCTGTATATCGAGGCGAACAATTATCCTTCGAATCCTATGCAAATTACTATCAAGTGAGATAAGCGGTAGAGACAATAAAAACCAGAAGGGGTACTTGTATGACTGCTTTAGATAAACAAGGCGTAGCGGCGTCTAAACATGGTGTGATTTTAGTTTTAGCAGCCATTATGCCCACTATGGCAATCATTTCTTTAGTACCAGTTTTGCCGCTATTTATGAAAGAATTTGCCTATATAGAAGGCGCTGAATTTCTAGTACCAATGGCAATGACAATCCCCGCGCTTTGTGTAGCGCTGTTCTCTCCCATAGCCGGATGGCTATCAGATAGAGTTGGCCGAAAGCCAGTGTTGCTTACCGCGCTAATCATCTATGCATTCATTGGACTTGCACCCTTCTTCCTCACTAATTTGTTCCATATTATTTTATCTCGCGTGGTGTTAGGTATGGCAGAGGCTGCCATTATGACGGTCGCAACAGCACTCATTGCAGATTACTACACGGGTAAAGCACGTCAGCGATGGGTAACAATACAAATTGCCAGTGTCAGTATTAGTGCAATAGTACTTATTGCCTTTGGCGGTATTTTAGGTGAGCTGTTAGGCTCAAGAGGCCCTTTCTTATTGTATATTCTCGCTCTACCCATAGCCCTCTTAGTCCACCGGGTTTTGTTTGAACCTTCCGCGTCTTCTAAAAATACCGCATCCGGCGTGAGCACGCCGTGGCGCGACATTCTTCCGATACTTATAACAACGTTATTTGTTGGTGTAATCTTCTATACCATCATCGTTAAATTAGGAGAGATATTAGCGCTATCAGCCGAGGTGTCACCAGGTGTCATTGGGGGGATTGGTGCCGCTGCGAATATCGGTGTTGCGCTAGGGTCTATCGCATTTAAAAAAGCCAAAGGGTTAACTGGCCCATCGCTTATAGCTGGTGGTCTAATACTAGCTACCATGGGCTATGTGGGCGCGGCGGTTTCCACGTCGTTGGTTATGACTTCTGTATCTGTGGTGATAGCCTGCTTGGGCTTTGGCTTGTTACTACCCACCACACTCAACTGGGTATTGAAAGTGCTACCAGTAAATGTTCGCGGAAAAGGCACTGGACTGTGGACTGGCGCATTTTTCCTTGGGCAATTTAGTGCGCCAATTCTGGTTACCTTACTTCAGGTAGAGTTTGGTGGTCTGTATAACGTATTGATGCTATTTGCGGCGTTAGCGTTTTTGGCCGCGCTACTAGCGCTTGTAAAAACAAAGCATGCGCAGCCGCTTGTTGCCAAATAGCCGATAATTAAGATTCTCTGCGAGCCCTCATGCACCTAGGGCCTACATTTTTCTAGGCTTGTATAGCTTATACGTATTGGAATTAAATAAGTCGATATGATTGATAGTGGCAAGAGAGTGCTCTTTTAATAAAGCCTCCACACGCGCACTTTGGCCTTTGATCATGGCATCTGCAATAGCATGATGCTGTGTATGAGCGTATTTGAGGCGATGAAACTCTCTGTCTAGTTGGTTCGGGTCGTATGCAATGGCACTTACCGAGGCGAAAGGAAAATGTTCATTTAGCTGCAACGCACTTTTAATCGACGTGTTTCCGCTTGCGTTGATAATAATATCGTGAAACGTTTCGTTCATCTGTTGATATGCTTCTATGCCAGCCTCATCAATGCTGCCATCAACAAATAGTGCATCTCCTTGTGCCAAGCACGCTTTTAGCTGTTCAATTGTGTGCTCGCTGCATCCTATCTCAACCGCTTGTCTGGCTGCTAGCCCTTCAAGTACACCGCGCACTTCTACCGAATTCGTAATTTCTGTGACCGTGACTTCTTTTACTCGATAGCCTCTAGCAGGAAGCTTTTCAAGAAGTCCTTCCTGCGCTAAAGAGCGCAGCGCAATACGAACCGGGGTTCTTGATACTCCCAAGGCTTCTGCAGCTTGCGTTTCTGCCAGACGCTTCCCAGTAGGAAATTCACCCATCAATATTTTCTCTCGAAGAATACTTACTACGGCTGGGTTCGTTTTTGTCTCGCTCATAATTCACTTACATACATCGAAATTGGATCCAATTTACCGTTTTTAATCAGTGCAACTCAAGCCCTGTTTCCTGCTAATTGGCGATTATCAAGGGTGCTTAGGACCTTAAAGGACACGTTATTTAATTATTGGATCCAATTTACGTTTAAATAACTTGATTTTAACGTGTTATGGCATATATTGGATCCAATTTTGGATGGGGACAACAATATGAAAGAAAAAATTTATCCGCTAAACACATGGTATGTAGCGTGTTATTCACATGAAGTAAATTCTGACAAACCATTAGCACGTACAATTTGCGATGTGCCGCTGGTTTTTTTCCGTGATAGCAATAAAACCGTTGCTGCAGTAGAAGATTTTTGTCCCCACCGCGGCGCACCTCTTTCGCTAGGCTATGTTGAAAATGGAAAGTTGGTGTGTGGCTATCATGGCCTAGTGATGGGAAGAGAAGGTAAAACCGACGCTATGCCCAAGCAGCGGGTAGACAAATTTCCTTGCATCAAAGCGTTCAAAGTCGTCGAAAAGTACGGCTTTATCTGGCTGTGGCCGGGTGAACAAGACCTTGCAGATGAAGATGCGTTACCTAATCTATTTTGGGCTGATAGCCCTGACTGGGCTTATGGTGGTGGGCTGTATCACATTAATTGCGATTATCGGTTAATGGTAGATAACCTGATGGATCTCACGCACGAAACCTACGTGCACTCAACAAGTATCGGGCAATCAGAAATAGAAGAAGCACCAGTAAATACAAAAGTTGAGGGTGCACAGGTTGTGACCTCACGCTTTATGGAAAATATTGTAGCCCCTCCATTTTGGCAAGCGGCTTTGGAAGCTAATGATTTACCTAAAGAAGGAAGCGTAGACCGATGGCAAGTTTGTCGCTTCGACTTACCCAGCCACATTATGATTGAAGTGGGTGTGGCAGTGGCGGGAGAAGGCGGTATCAATGCGGCACCAGATAAAAGGGCTGGCAGTATCGTTGTCGACTTTATTACGCCAGAATCTGACCAATCCATACATTATTTTTGGGGAATGGCACGAGATTTCAAAGTTGATGATACAGCACTAACTGAGCAAATTAAGCAGCAGCAGGGAGCGGTATTTGCTGAAGATCAAGAAATCTTAGAAGAGCAACAGAAGAACTTAAACTTATATCCCGATAGGCAGCTTCTCATGCTGGATATCGATTCTGGCGGTGTTATGGCCAGAAGAATGATAACCCGCGCTATCAAAGCTGAAAGCCGTTAAGTCACGGGAGATAAAGTTTATGCAAAACGTAAAGATAACACTTAAAGAAAAGCTCACCGATAACATTACAAGGCTTAAACTAAGTGCCGTTGATGGTACAAGTCTGGCGTCATGGGAACCCGGTGCACACATAGAACTGCATCTAGCTAATGGATTACTCAGACAATACTCCTTGTGTGGCGCTTTTAACAATAGCGACTATGAAATTGCAATTCTGCGTGAAAGTAATAGCCGTGGTGGCTCATCGTTTATTCACGATGAGTTGGAAGCAGGTCATGAGCTACAAATTAGTGAACCCAAAAATCACTTCCCGTTTACCCACACCGCTAAGGGTACTACAGTGCTATTTCTTGCCGCAGGAATTGGCATTACGCCTATTTTGCCTATGGCAGAGTTATGCGAGGAAAAAGGGCTGCCCTTTGAATTTAGTGTGTGTGCAACTAATTCCTCTGCAATGCCATACGGCGAAAGAATAAGGCAGTTGCCAAATACGAAGTTCTACTTTTCTAACGATACTCAGTCGTCTCGACTTAGTGTAAAGGACTATTTGAAAAGTAAATCTACCCATATGCCTATTTATGTGTGCGGCCCTCAGCGATTTATTGACGATGTTATAGAAAGTGCACTTGCGCTTGGTTGGAATGAGGCGCTAATAAACCGAGAGTACTTTTCAATCGATAAAAGCAGCCTTGAAAGTGACGAAGATAAAGCTTTTGATGTCGAGATAAAAAGTACCGGTCAAATAATTCACGTTCCCGCAGATAAAACCATTCTTACCAAATTAGAAGACAGCGGCATTTTTCTTCCTGTTGCGTGTGAAGAAGGGGTCTGCGGTACATGCGTAACAAAAGTTCTGGAAGGTGACGTCGAGCATCGTGATGTGTTTTTAAACGAAGAAGAAAAAGCGGATGGCGCCTTGATGACACCGTGTTGTTCTCGAGCAAAAGGCACAAAGCTGGTATTGGATCTTTAACTTTAACAGGTTTTAGTTTTTTATATTTAAAGCAAAAAAGCTAGCAGTAAACTGCTAGCTTTTATTTTATAAGCACTTTAAAAGATTAGATAGGCTGTGCTAAAGCAATAATAGATTCGCGCATAATTTGTGTGTGCTCTTCTTTATCGCCACCTTCTATTTCTATATGACATAAGCGAGCAGAGTTTTCGACAACCATTCTACAGCGCTCCCAGCGTCTTTCTAAGAACGAATTGAGTGCCTGTTCAACTGTAACATCCTTTGCTAACTCTTCAGCTAAAACGATGGCACTTTCAATGCCTATGCACGCCCCTGAAGCTAAATGCGGAGTGGTTGCGGCCACAGTATCACCAATCAGCACCACTCTTTTTCTATGCCAGGGGGCAGGTACTAAAAGATTACCCAGAGCTCGAAAATCGATAAGTGAATTTTCGTTCAGCATATCTTTAAACTGATTAACCATGGGGGCAGGGAAGGTACCCATTAATTCTTTCAGTTTTTCAACGTAAGTGGCAGGGTCGTATTTAGGTCTTTCCTTCTTGTCTTCTGTCAAAAACAAGTACATTTCATCTTTAGACATAGGGTTAACACCAACTTTCAAGTGCGGACCTACCCACATCATTGTATTTTTTACTTCAGGAAGTTTTGGCAGCACAGCGCGCCACACACCTTGGCCGATATATTTTGGTGCTTCAACTTCAGGAAATACATCTTTACGTACTTGTGAGTGCACGCCGTCTGCACCGATAACTAGGTCGTAGGTTTTGGTCGTACCGTCGGTAAAACTGACTTCTACTCCCTTATCGGTATTAACCATTTCTTTATAGGTACAGCCTAAGCGCACATTCGCGCCAGACGCCAGGGTTTTCTCGGCAAGGATCTTCGCAAGGGTGGGTCGCATAATTGCGCCTGCGCCTGGTATGCCCTCAGCGTTGGCAACAGAGGGAGTAGGGACATGCGCTAAGTGCAAACCGTGCGGCGCAAACAAATCTAATCCGTTGTGTGCATGACCTTGCTCTAAAAATTCATCCAATATCCCAATCGTTTTGAATGCTCGTAAGGTTGCACCGCCAATGCTGATACCCGCGCCGTCTGTACGCCAGTTTTCATCTATCTCTACTAAGTCTGTTTCTATATTGCGCTTTCTTAATTCGATAGCGGCGGTCATACCTGAAAAACCGCCCCCAATTATTAAAACATTGCTCACACTTGATTTCATAATTTAAAGGCCTTTATTGTTTTTTTTGAAATCCAAATTTGTTGGTTTGATTCAATTCGTATGGGTATTTTTTGAATTCGTTGATGTTTACAAGGTCCTTGAATACAAACACCCGTCGCTATGTCGAACAGCGCGCCATGTGCAGCACAAACAATATGCTCGCCTTTTACATCAGTGTACTCATGTCGCTTCCATGGAAGTGTAGTACTGTTGTAGTGAGGGCAAACATCTAAATAAGCGAAAAACTGGTTGTTTTTTCGAGTAACGAAGAACGTATCTTTACCATTTTCGCTTATTTTAAACCCTTTTGCCTTCCCTTCCGGAATCTCTTGGGTACTGCACACTAAGTGTTCGTCCATAACGGCAGTCTATTTAGCAGGTGGTCCACCTGAAGGTGCCCACTTCTCTCTATGTTCTAACAAAAAGATTTGAGAGTAGTCTGGCCCCATGTTCGCTGCGCGCTCCTGCCACGTGTCGTCATGTTGATCCATATCGGCATCAAATTCCATATTGCATCCAAACGGACTTTTGAAATACCAAAACCAGTTCGAACCATAAATGTGGCGACCGGGCCCCCAAAAGCTCTGATAACCTTTGTTCACCATGTTGGTTCCCGCCCTGACAACATCTGTCGGGCCGCCAAGATGGAACGTAAAGTGCTCAATACCTTTCATATGGGGTGGGGTTTTGATAAAGAATAACGTGTGATGGTCTGTTGTCCCTGCCGGGCGCATAAACGCCCCAACACCATTAAATCGGTCAGTGGTTTTAAAGCCCAGGCGCTGCTCGTAAAACTGTTCCATAGCGGCTGAGTCAGGTACAAAGTAAACCACGTGAGATAACGAGTGAATATTAGGTGGCGTCGAATCGTCTACCCCGTTGATATTAACGCCACGGTTAATATCGCCCGGCGCATTCACTTTTTCTGATGGTAAATCTGTAGAAGTGCGAACGGTAATTTGAAAGCCTAAAACAAAGCCTAAATCGTCGACAGCTTCAATACTTCCGTCAGAAAGTACCTTTACTTCTCTGTCTTTAGACAATTCAGCGTTAATGGCATCTAAACTCGCTTGATCCGGAACGCCATAAACCGTTTTTCTGATGCTAGCTCCGGTTTCTAACGGCGCAGGTAACGACGGGTCGTCTTTCAACCGAATTTCTAAGCCAGTACCGTCTTGTGCCACAAAATTGTGTTCATCTACTTGTTTAAGCCCATAATCCAAAACGAACTGTGTTGTTGCGTTTGTGTCATCTACACCAAAGACAAGTTTGTCTAAGCCAATAATATTCATCGTTATTTCCTTCTAGGCAGTACGTGCGTTAAAGGTTTCAGCAACCCAGTCCGCGATGTATTGACCCGCGTTAGCGCTGTTATCGAAGCTCGAGTGTTGAACACCACCTTCTCGCTCGGTAAAAATCTTAAGTTCGCGTTTCGGGCTGTTTATAAGCTGCTCATAGGTTCTTTCTGCCCATTTAAGAGGGATTTGTGAGTCCTTCGAACCATGGGTGACCAAAAATGGCACTTTGATTTTTTCAACTTGACCGTCTAAGTGCACTTTCTCGGCGATTTCCATGAATTCTTCCATGGTTTCTGCACCCCATACCCATTTCACGTGCGCCCAGTAATGCGGCACTGGGAAATCACCTTCCTTTTCTAAGCGACGCTTCTGAACATCTCGCCAGTCATGGTTTGCACCCCAGCAAACACCCAAGGCTAAACGTGGCTCGTTAGCGACGGCGCGAGGGCAGAAATAACCGCCAAGCGACACGCCTTCCATCCCAATGCGATTGCTGTCTATCTCTTCGCGCTGTTCAAGCCAATCAACAGCTGGAGACGTCCAGTGCTCGCTGTCGTAACGGGCATTAAGGCCCTGTAGTCTTAGCGCTTCACCTGTTCCAGGCTGATCTAAAATCAACGAAGAAACCCCACGCTTGGCAAGCCAACCCGGTAAGCCAACGCGATATTTCATTTCTTTGGTTGAGTCTAAGCCGTTAACTTGGATTAACACGGGGGCGGGGCCTTCTACATTTTCAGCTCTGACATACAGTGCTGATATGTGTTTGCCTTCATAAGGAATTTCCACACGCTCGCAGTTTTCTTTGCCCAAGGTAATAGATTTTTGAAAAAGCTCGAGCTGATGCTTGTACAACTCTAGGCGTCCTGGCGCTTTGTGGGCTTGTAGGCGTTCGCACGTAATTAAGTACGAGGAAGCACGGTTGTATTTTTCAGCCGCTGAAAACAATCGGCCTCGGCTTTCATCTTCTTCAGCAAGCTCGACGAGTTTATTTGCCATTTTTGCCCAGGTATCACGAAATGCCTGCACACCTTCTTTGTCGGGTTGTTTTGCCGCTTCTTTTAATGGCGCACACATTTCTTCAATTTCGCCAATACGTGCACCCATTTCTATGGCCAGGTCGACTGACAGGTTCCAAACATAGTTTGTCGGGAAATATTTAAACATTGTAGTTTCCTGATTTTTCTGCGGCGCAAATGCGCCAAGTTAGCTCTGATAATTTATTTTTTTATAAATGCAACTGCGCGAACAAAGCCTGCAGAGGCGTGTTTAATTTTGTAAGGAAAACAAGAGATCAAAAATCCAGTTGCGGGCAACGCTTCAAGGTTGCTCAATTTTTCCATTTGACCGTAACCAATATCCCGACCTGCTTTATGACCTTCCCAAATTAAGGAGGCATCGCCGGTCTCGGCAAAGCGTTCACGTGTGTATTTGAAAGGAGCGTCCCAACTCCAGGCGTCAGTGCCCACCACTTTTACGCCTCTTTCAAGCAAATACATTGTGGCTTCGCGGCCCATGCCGACCCCTGCGTCTAAGTAACCTGGTTCGCCAAATATCTTGCCCGCACGGGTGTTAACCACAACAATGTCCAGCGGCTGTAAATCGTGATTAATGCGTTGCAGTTCTTTTTCCACATCGCTGGCAGTAATAACGTAACCGTCTTCAAAGTCGCGAAAATCTAATTTCACACCTGGTTGAAAACACCACTCTAGAGGCAGTTCATCAATACCGAATGCCGGCTTACCGCCATCAGTAGTTGAGGCATAGTGCCAAGGCGCATCCATATGGGTACCGCTATGGGTGGTTATTGCTAGTCTTTCTGCTGCCCAAGATTCGTTGCCAGGTAACTGATCGAGGGTTAGTCCCGGAAACATTGACGCCATTTCGGGCCAGCCTTCTTGGTGGTCCATATAATCAATTTTGGGCAATAAAGGCGGTGGGTCGGTGTGGGGGTTATTATCTAAGGTCACCGACAAGTCGATAATTTCGTACTCTCTTGGGTTAAACATTCGAAGTCTCCAACTCTACGTTTTGGATAATGTCGCCAAACAAGCTGAAGCCATTTTTATCTGGCGCTCGCATCGTTATTGTTTCGCCCACTTTTAAGAAAGGCGTCTTGGGTTCGCCAAATTGAACAAGCTCTTTCGCGCGGAGTTCTGAAAGGCAGGCTTGGCCTTTGTTAGGTGTGTTATCAGATACCGTTCCCGAACCAATGACTGAGCCAGGTGGAAGGCTTCGTGCTACAGTTATATGCGCAATGAGCTGGTCAAACCCAAAGAACATTTTTGCGCCATCAGGTGCACCAAACCACTCGTTGTTTCGGTGGATTTCTAAAGGTGCACAGACCTTTGAATCTTGCCAATGCTCACCAAGTTCATCTGGCGTAACGGCAATAGGTGCGAAGGCTGTGTCGCCTTTTGCTTGTACAAAGCCAAATCCCGTCTTCATTTCGCGGGGGGCTAGGGCACGGAAACTGACGTCATTTAACATGACGACCAAGCGAATGCTCTGCTTGGCCTCTTCTTGTGAAGCGCCTATAGGAACATGGCCGGTTATGACGCCGAACTCACCTTCAAAATCGATACCGTGTTCTTCTTTTGCGGCAAAAAGCGGTTCGCGTGGCCCCCTAAACGAAATGCCAGAGCCTTGGTAAACCAAAGGGTATTTGTCGGCGCCTTCAATAGGATCTAAGTTGAAGGCTCTTTGCATTAAGTGCCCGTGATTTAAATAGCAAGAGCCGTCAAGCCAGCTCCAAGCGCGGGGTAGGGGCGCTAAACATTGCTCGGGCTTAAAGTGAGACGCATTATTCGCGTTCCCATTATTAAGTAACTGATATCGCTCGTTAAGCTTGTCATAACACGCATCCCAATTATCCAGTGCAAACTGCATAGTAGGGGCAATATCACTAACCTCTGTACACAAACTATGGTCCTTAGAAACAAGTACTAGCTTGCCATCAGGCCCATTGCTTTTGAGTGACGCTAACTTCATTGAATAAAGTCTCTTCGTAATTAAAAGTTTTAATTATTGTTAACAGAAGATGGTAGTATTCAGAGTTACTAAGCAAAAATCGTTTGTGCCGATACGTGATATCTCAAAAACCGTTGGTACAAAATAGGTAGATAAGTTCTCGGGGTAGAAATGCGGTACGAAAAACTAGACTTAAACCTGCTGGTGGCGTTAGAAGTTTTGCTAGAAGAAAAAAACATTACGAAAAGCGCTTATCGACTGCACCTTTCGCAGTCGGCAACAAGTGGTATTTTATCTCGTTTGAGGGACTATTTTGATGATGATTTGCTTGTACAAATGGGTAAGCAAATGCACATCACGCCACTTGCCGCTGAAATGCAGCAGCCAGTCAGCGAAGTGCTAAGCACTATTAGAAACCGCATTATAGATAAGAAAATAAACACACCAGAATTATCAAATCGCAACTTCAAAATTATTGCGTCAGACTATGTAATGCAGGTGGTGCTGGCTGATTTATTGGCCTACGTCACGAAAGTAGCGCCGAACATAACATTTGAATTTATGTCTACTTTTGCCGGTGATTTAGACAACCTCGCAAAACAAGGCGCTGACCTTATTATTGCCCCTTCTGCTTTCATGCTCGATGGCTATTCATCCCAAGAAGTTTTAGATGATGAGTTCGTTTGTATAGCGGATGAAAACAACAGCAAGCTAAATGGCCAAATTACCCTAGAACAATTCTCAGACATTGGCCATGTAACCATTGGCTATGAAAAAGCGAGTCAATTGAGCATAGAGAAATGGATGGTAGACTCAGATGAAGTTAACCGCCGCGTAGAAGTCATCGTCAACGATTTCTCTAGTATGTTTTTTACAGTCATAAATACCGAAAGGGTGGCCCTAGCACCAAAGCGTCTTGCTGAAATTAACGCAAAACATCTCCCTATAAAGATTTATGATATTCCGTTTAAAACGCCACAGTTGAATGAGTCTATGATGTGGCACCCAAGTTTAAATAACGACCCGCTACACAAGTGGCTGCGAGAACAAATTCTTAAACATAGGCCCTAAAAAGGTTATAAAAAAGGCTCTACGACCTAGTATTACTGCTGCCTAATCCCCCAGCCGTTGGGGCTTGCTCAATACAGCGTTAACCGTTGTCCCATAATGGTTAGTGCTGTATTTGTACCAAAACCATGCGTTTACTCACCTTCGACAAAAATCTATGAAATGTACAAATATTGATGCGCTTTCGCCATTATAAAAGCAGGGCGCATTCATATAATAGAGGTACGTTTTAATTTGGAATACGTCTAATGACTTGGCAGAAAAAAGATTACGAGGACATTCCTGGTACCTATGTGTTCGATGGTAAGCGCGCTCACCCTGCTTATGCTCTAAATAAGCTACTGTTTTCTTTTAACAACGAAGAAAACAGAACGGAATTTGATAAAGACCCTGCAGCCTATTGTGACAAGTATGGGGTTAAAGGTGAGTATAAAGACGTCGTGGTAAATTCTGATTTTCTACAAATGCTTAGATTAGGCGCCAACATATACTTTATGGCAAAAATGGCTATTCCTCGCGGCGTGTCTGTACAAGACGCAGGTGCCGCTTTTCAAGGTATTACAACGGAAGAATTTAAGCAGAACTTGATGGCCAAAAGCGACGGTCTTATAGAAAAAATCACGAAAAAAGGAGACTACTGGAATGGCTAAAATCATTGGTGGAATAACCAGTTCGCACATACCTGCCGTTGGCAACGCTATTACTGAAGGTCTTCAGCAAGAGCCTTATTGGAAAAGGTTTTTTGACGGGTACGGACCTGCGAAAGACTGGTTAAATGAAGTAAAGCCAGATCTGGTGATTGTTGTATACAACGACCATGGCTTAAACTTTTTCTTAGACACCGTTCCAACCTTTGCTTTAGGGTGTGCAGATGAGTATCACAATGCCGATGAAGGGTGGGGCTTAAAGCCGGTTAACCCGTTTAAGGGTAATGCACCACTTTCTTGGCATATTGCAGAGTCGCTTATTGAACAAGAAATAGATATCTGCACCTGCCAGGAAATGAAAGTCGATCATGGTTTCGTTAATCCTATTCGCGCGTTGTTTGGCGATTGCGAAGAGTGGCCGGTAGAAGCTATTCCGCTTGCTGTAAATACAGTACAGCACCCAGTACCAACGGCCGCCCGTTGTTTAAAACTAGGCAAGGCGTTGGGTAAAGCACTGGAGTCATATCCTGAAGACCATAAAGTTGTGATATTGGGTACGGGCGGCATGTCGCACCAGCTTCAAGGCGAACGAGCCGGTATTATAGACGTCGACTTTGATCTTGAGTGCATGGATAAGATAGCTGAAGAACCTGAGTGGATGACACAGTTCTCAAATGCTGAAATTATGGAGCGAGCGGGAACAGAAGGTATTGAAACCATAATGTGGCTGGTCATGCGCGGTGCGCTAAAAGACGATGTTAACGTGATACACAAGCATTACCATGCACCTATTTCAAATACGGGCGCAGGTGTGTTGGTTTTAGATAATCGCTAAGATAACGCGGCGTACATAACGCCGTAAGCATAGCGTAAACAAAAAGCGGCGAGTACGTGTGAAGTACTCGCCGCTTTTTATTTAGCAGTATTAAAACTCTTCTGTATCTATATCAGCCTGTGCAGCGGCCGGATATCTTGGGCCTTGCACCGTTTCTTGATTAATTAACTGACCGGCGCGCACTAATATATTGCTATCAATGGTTAATTCGCTCGCCCGCAAATTCTCCTCTAAATGAGTGATAAAGCGGGTGCCGGGTAAAGCGTGTATATAGTCTGCTTGTTTCAAAACCCAATGAATGGCCAGTTGCGCGGGTGTACATTCAGCTTCATTTGCTAAGGCTGCAAATTGGGTAAATATACGTCGGTTTTGCACCCAGTTTTCACCTTGGAATCGAGGCATTCCCCGCCTAATATCACCACTATCTAAGTCATCAATATGGGCAAATGTATTACTTAAATATCCACGTGCTAAAGGGCTAAAGCCAACGAAAGCAACGTCTAGTTCTTCGCATTTTTTCAGAACCGCAATTTCTGCATTACGTGTCCACAGTGAATACTCGGTTTGCATCGCGGCTATTGGGTGAATGGCGTGCGCTTTAACAAGCGTTTCGGCAGACGCTTCAGATAAACCAATCGCGCCAATCTTGCCTGCTTTAACCGCATTTGCCAACGCGCCAACACTGTCTTCTACCGGCACGTTAGGGTCAATCCTGTGCAAATAGTACAAGTCGATAAAGTCGGTTTGTAAGCTTTTTAACGCATTATTAAGCGTAGCCTCTATAGCTTTAGGCGAGCCATCAATAGTGCGCTTGCCGTTCACGCCAGTCATCCCGCACTTACTGGCCAGCAAAATCTTGTCTCTGAAGGGTTTTATCCCTTTTCCGACAATGCGCTCATTTTCTCCGAAGCCATATAATGCCGCAGTATCAAAATGATCGACGCCTAAATCATAAGCTTTGTGTAGTAAATCGATAGCATCATTTTCGCTGAGTTTGCCAGAATAGGCATGGCTAAAGTTCATACAACCAAAGCCAATCTCACCCACCTGTTTACCCAAAAGATTACGCGTTTTAATAATCGCCTCCAACTACGCTAGCTGTTGCTCAAGGTCATGAAGCACTTTATAGCAGCCCAATACGCTCGCTACGCTAGCATTGGGTTGGCGGCCTTCTTTTATCGCGCTAATAAATTCGCGGTCTTGTAGCTCAATACCATTTAATGATACATCAACGGTAGACACATCAATTGGTTCTTCATGGCCGTTAACAAGGTCGTCGTATCTTGCGATATAAGTGCCGTTGTCGCAGATGTATCGGAAGAATGTACCTAACGGTCCGTCATTATTGAAAGATAGTGAAAGGGTACAAATAGCGCCATTTTCAGCTTGAAGCTGAATTGACATATCCATAGCAATACCCAGTTCAGGGTGAATCGGCCCCTGTACGGCGTTCGCTTTTACAATAGGCGAGCCTGCTTGGTAGGCAAATAAATCAACCGTATGAGCAGCGTGGTGCCAAAGCAAATGGTCTGTCCAAGAACGAGGCTCACCTTTCGCATTAATGTTTTTGCGACGAAAGAAATAAGTTTGAACGTCCATTTGCTGAATATTCAATTCACCCTTGCGCAAACGCTTGTTTAGCCATTGATGAGACGGGTTAAAGCGGCGAGTATGACCCACCATGCATACCAAATTAGACGCTAGTTGTGCATCCATGACGGCTTGAGAGTCTTCCCAACTGTCGGCGAGCGGTATCTCAACTTGTACGTGTTTGCCCGCCTGCATGCATAAAATAGACTGCTCGGCATGCATCTGGGTGGGGGTGCAAAGAATAACGGCATCGGCATCAGAGGTTAGTGCCTCTTCAAGTGTGGTGTACACATGGGGAATCTTGTACTCATCGGCAACCGCTTGCGTTTTTTGCGGGTTTCGGCCCACTAAACCGACAACCTCAGCATCATCAATTTTGCTCAATGCATCTAAGTGCTTTATGCCAAAAGCGCCAGGACCTACGACTATAATTTTCATAAAATCTTCCTCAATTTCAAAAGCAGTATCGAGCCTTAAGACCAATAAAGCTTCATTGGGTTATCAACCAAAAGTTTGCGCTGTAATCTTTCTGTAGAGGCAATAAGCGGAATGAAATCAACCAGCTTTCCGTCATCCGGCATGTGACTTTTCATATTCGGGTGAGGCCAATCTGTGCCCCAAATAACACGGTCTGGAAAGCGTTCAACCACTTCTCTGGCGAAAGGGATGACATCGTGGTAACCGTTACTCGGCCCAGCCAGTGAGATTCGCTCTGGGCAACTCACCTTCGACCAAAAATTGGTGTTCTCTGTCATTAGTTTTAGAAATAACCCAAACTCTTCACCGTCTACCGGTTTACTCACGTCGGGACGACCCATGTGATCAACAACAACCGTGGTAGGCAGTGCGGTAAAAAACGAATAAAGCTCTGGTAGTTCTTGGGCTTCAAAGTAAATAACAATGTGCCAGCCAAGTTCTTTAATGCGGTGCGCTACTGTAATTAATGCATCAAATGGCAGGGCATCGACTAAACGTTTAACAAAGTTAAAGCGCACGCCTCGTACGCCAGCTTCGTGCAGTGCATACAACTCTTTATCTGAAATATCAGGTTTTACGGTGGCAACGCCTCGCGCAAGTCCCTGAGAGTTGTTTAGCGCATCAACTAATGCACGGTTGTCGGCACCGTGACATGTCGCCTGCACGATAACATTTCGGCTAAAACCTAAATAATCACGCAGCGCCCACAACTGCCACTTAGATGCGTCACATGGTGTGTATTTTCGCTCAGCAGCAAAAGGAAATTGTTCACCAGGGCCAAACACATGGCAGTGCGCATCTACCGCGCCTTGCGGTAATGTAAACTGTGGTTTCGACGGTGATGGGTGCCAGTGTAACCAATCTGGATCAACGGTAAATTTGCTCATAGCCCCATTCCTTTTAGTTTGGCATCTAGTCGAGGGTATACCCTACGAGCATTGCCAGAAAATATTAACTGCTTATCTTCTGTTGAAATATCCAACGCATCAATATAGCGTTTTGTGTCATCAAAATAATTACCCGTTTGAGGGTCAATACCTCGCACTGCGCCAATCATTTCTGAGCCGAATAGAATGTTTTTAATGTCAATAACATCGAACAGCAGGTCTATCCCGGGTTGATGGTAAACACAGGTGTCAAAATACACGTTTTGCATTACATGTTCATCGAGTGGAGGCTGCTTTAGCATATCAGCTAAGCCACGATAACGCCCCCAGTGATAAGGTACGGCGCCGCCGCCGTGTGGAATAATAATGCGTAGTTCGGGGAAGTCCTTAAATAAATTACCCTGCAAAAATTGCATGAATGCCGTGGTATCTGCATTCATATAATGAGCACCCGTAGCGTGGAAGTTCGCGTTACACGAGCCCGACACGTGGATCATGGCTGGTACATCTAGTTCTACCATTTTTTCATAGAACGGATACCAGCTTTTGTCCGTTAAAGGCGCTGATGTCCAATGGCCACCGGATGGGTCTGGATTTAGGTTGCAGCCTACAAAGCCCAGCTCATTAACACAGCGCTCTAGCTCATCAATAGAGTTTTTGATTGGAACACCGGGTGACTGGGGTAATTGACACACACCAATAAAGTGTTGAGGGTATAAATCGACAACGCGCTTAATCAGGTCATTGCATGCGCTGGTCCACTGCTTTGAAACTGCTTCATCGCCAACGTGGTGCGCCATCGCAGATGCGCGCGGCGAAAATATTGTCATGTCTGAACCACGCTCTTTTAGTAACTTAAGCTGGTTTTTCTCAATACTTTCTTGAATTTGGTCATCGCTAATATAAGGAACTTCAGGCAGCGCCTTGCCGTCTTTAAACGCTTTAATTTGCGCCTCTCTGAAAAGCTGTAGTGGCTCGGGTGCAGTGGTGTAATGTCCGTGGCAATCAATGATCATTTTCGGTCCTCTTTATCGTTTTTATTCATGAGCTAGTGTAGGGTCAGAGTCGGGAGCAAACACCGTTCCCTGCATAAGCAGTCTGGCTGTGCGCAATAAAGCGGCGCGCTTCACTTCAAATGTTTCGAATGCATCAGCATTCGCGACTTCCATATCTACCTTGAACGCTCCCGTTGGATGCTCAATTGCAAGGGGCACAGCAGATTGCAATTCGTTATCACGTTTAGCGCAATGGCGGCGATAAAGGTCGTAGGCAACGGTGCCTTTTGCCAAGCAAGCCGTGGCAACGCTAACTGAACCTAATACGCCAATAGCGTCGTGTACTCTGTGTGGAATAAAGGTGCGAGTATTGATATCTCCGCCATTTAGAGGGGCAGAAATGATCGTCATCTTAGGGATCGTTTTGGCCGTGACATCGCCTAACTGCATCATTTCGCCAGCCTTAAGCCTGATGGCTTCTACTTTTTGTTTTAAGGCGGCATTACTTTCTAATTGTTCTGGTGTTTCGCTTCCCTTAAGTCCCAGCGAATGAGCATCAATTAGCACGACCGGCATACCATTATCGATACACGTAATGTTAATCTCTTCTACGGTATTTTGAGCGGCCCCGGTGGGGAATAAGCTTCCACAGGAAGAGCCTGCAACATCTAAAAAGTCAATATAAACAGGGGCGGCTGTATTAGGTACGCCGTCAATACTCGCACTACCTTCGTAATTGACCACGCCGTTAGGCGTTTGAACTCTTACTACAGCGAACGTGTTGGTATTCACCATACGAATGCGTACATCGGTTGTCGTGTCCTGCGCTTTTACTAGCCCCTGCTCAATAGCAAATGCACCCACGCCCGCTAGAATGTTTCCGCAGTTTTGCGTATCGCTGACCAAGGCTTTATCTACCGCTACCTGTAAAAATAAGTAGTCAACGTCGGCTGCTGGATTAGACGACGGGTTCACAACGGCCACCTTACTTGTTAGCGGGTGACCACCGCCCACACCGTCTATTTGCCGGCTATCGGGGGAGCCCATAACCGACAATAAAAAGGCATTTCTACGATGAACATCTAGGGGTAAATCTTTGGCTAAAAAATAGAGTCCTTTAGAGGTTCCGCCCCTCATTAGGCACGCAGTTACGGCTTTCATAAGTGCTATTGCTCACCGTGCTTTACATAGCGAAGGCCTTTAGTTGCCAGGCGTTCGCGCATATTATAAATATCCAGACCAAGCTCACCTTGTTCAAGACGTTTGCGTTTCGACTCTTCGTTTTCTACGCGCAGCTTAACCTTTTCAAACGTGTCGTCTGCTTCTTCTTGTTTAACCACGACAACGCCATCATCATCAGCAACAATAATATCCCCAGGGTTTATCAAAGCACCTGCACAAACAACAGGTACATTAACACTAGCAATCGTCTCTTTTACGGTGCCTTGCGCAAACACGGCTTTAGACCACACGGGGAATTTCATGTCAGTTAAGGTAGCGATATCGCGAACACCTGCATCAATAATCAGCCCTCTTACCCCTCTTGCTTTTAATGATGTAGCCAACAGGTCACCAAAAAAGCCATCTGAACAAGGGCTGGTTGGCGTAACAACCAATACATCTCCCGGCTGACACTGCTCAACCGCGACATGAATCATCCAGTTGTCTCCCGGCGCTACTTGGCATGTAACCGCAGGGCCGGCTATTTGAGCAGGTCGATAAATAGGGCGCATATCTTGCGCTAAAAGCCCCTTTCTACCCTGCGCTTCGTGAACGGTAGCAACCTCTGACCCCTGATATTCTTCAATGGTTGACAGGGAAGGTCGTGGGCAGTCTGTTACGCAAATAGCCATTAAGGTATTCCTTTAATATTGAAGTCCCCCGATTATGGATAACTCGGCGTTGAAAAGAACGTTAGATTGCTGCCCTTTGCTATTAATTTTTTCTATAATGACTAAAAAATATTAGGGGCATACGTTGATTTTTAATACGCGTCACTTGCTTAGTGCTATGAAAGTTAGAGAGTTCGGTACGCTAACCGAAACGTCTCAGCATATTCATTTATCACAATCGGCCTTAACGCAAGGCATCAACAAGCTGGAGTCTCAGCTTGGCCACATAATTTTCGAACGCACCCAGTCAGGTATGTTTACAACAGATGTAGGCGATGTTTTTTTGAAGCGGGTAACAAGAGCGTTCGACTATTTACTGTCTTTTGCCAATAACGTGTTTGAAAAAAGTGCGAAGAGAAAAGAAGGGTTTTTACGGCTGATTACAACCCGTCAACTTATTGCATTAATTACGGTTGTAGATACTGGAAATTACACCAACGCAGCGACGAAGCTGGGTTTAACGCAGCCAACGCTGGGTAAAACAATCAAAGACCTTGAATTTACGCTTGAACAAAAGTTATTTCGTCGAATTCCCACTGGTGTTGAACCAACGTGGAGAGCAAAGCAGCTTGCTCGTCTTGCTCATTTATTTGTAGCTGAAATTGAACAAGGGCTGCAGGAAATCAACGAGTTCGTTGGGCAGCGCTCTGGCAAAATACGTATAGGCAGTTTGCCGCTGGCAAGGGCAAACATAGTACCTATGGCGGTGTTGCGGTTATTAGAGGAATATCCCCAAGCAGAAGTGAGTATTGTTGACGGCCCATATGAGGAACAACTTGTTGGCTTGCTGCAAGGGCAAGTTGATATCATTGTAGGGGCATTGCGTGCCTCCAACCTTGATAACACAATCACGCAGCACAAATTGTTCGACGATAAACTGCACGTTGTAGCGCGCAAGCACCATCCTTCTTTAGCGACCATAGAAGAGGGGACTTACGCTTCCAACATAAGTAAATGGCAGTGGGTTATTCCCAAAGCCGGTACGCCAACGCGAAAGGTTTTTAATCGCATGTTCGAGCTTGAAGCTATGCCGGTACCCAAAGATATTATCGAATGCAGTTCTATGATGGCGATCCGCGGGATCTTGTTAAAAAGCGACAGAGTAACCTTGTTATCTGCAAGGCAAGTTCAAGACGAGGTCGATGCTGGTTTGCTTTATGTAAGCCCCAACCCGTTGCCAGATAGCTGTCGAGAAATAGGCTACACACTAAGACGCGATTGGCAGCCAACAGCACTTCAAAGACGCTTCCTTGAAGTGCTAGATGAATATAAACGTAACTGAACGTCTGCGACTAATTACGTAAGTTTTCATAGGGCATGCCGACATACTGGTTGGCAATAACCTTTTTCCCTTCCTCGGTAGACGTGTAGTAATCCAGCTCAGAGTTCATGAATCGCTGAAATGTCTCTGGGCCCATATCGTTAACATGCTCATTATCGAAATTATGCAGCATGTTCGAGAGCCACCACGAAAATCGTTCGCCGTGCCATACCCTTCGTAATGCAATTTTTGAATAGTCTTCAATATGTGAGTTGTCGCCTTCAAGATAAACGCGACAAAGTATTTTGTACAAAGTTGCCACATCGGATGCTGCTAAATTTAAGCCTTTTGCGCCTGTTGGGGGAACAATATGTGCAGCGTCTCCAACAAGAAAAAGTGCACCGTATTGCATAGGTTCGCAAACAAAAGAACGCAAAGGAGCAATACTTTTTTCAATGCTTGGCCCAGTTATGAGCTTTTGGGCAACCTCTGCAGGTAAGCGCTTTTTAAGTTCTTCCCAGAACCTTTCGTCTGTCCAATTTTCTACCGCGTCAGTGGCAGGCACCTGAAGGTAATAGCGCGAACGCGTAGAAGAACGTCTGCTTGCTAAAGCGAAGCCCCGTTGGCTTTTGCAATAAATAAGTTCTTCACTAACAGGCGGCGTATCGCTAAGCACTCCTAGCCAGCCAAATGGGTAAACTCGCTCGTGCTCTGTTCTTTCCGACTCAGGAATAGTTTTACGAGAAACACCGTGAAAACCATCACATCCAGCGATATAGTCGCAATTAAGCTTGTAAACATCGTCCCCTTTTTTGAAAACCACATAGGGCGATGCGGTATCAATGTCGTTCAAAGTCACATCTTCAACTTCGTAGAAGCTGGTTAACTTTGTGGCCTCGCGCGCTTCCATAAGATCTTTAGTGATCTCGGTTTGGCCGTAACACATAACAGTTTTGCCGTCTGCCAACGCTTTTAAATCGATATGAACCGTTTTATCGTCAATGGCAATTTCGAAACCATCATGCACTTCACCTTCTTTGTCCATGCGAGCACCAACGCCGGCCTCTCGCACAAGCTCGGTAAATCCCTGTTCCAAAATGCCCGCTCTAATACGACTTAAAATATAATCTTTGTTTGCTCTATCTATAACAATGTTATCTATGCCTTGCTTAGCTAAGAGTTGACCAAGCAATAAACCAGAAGGGCCAGAGCCAACAATAGCTACTTGTGTGGTTAATGTTTTCATCTTCACTACCTTTGCGAATATTGTGCAAATAGTGTGAAGTTAAATGCGGTAACAAATTATTAACTTTTCACTCATTTTATTGTACTTTTCAATCAAGTTAATAATTGTGTTTAATATAGTTTTTAGAATGACATCGCAAATTCATCAATATCCAAACTACGACCTATATGGGGAAAGTGGGCTTATAGAAAGGCCGGGAGCGGTGCATTTGGAAGATATCTCCACGCGAAGTGAAAGCCTGGACTGGGTAATAAAACCGCACAGACATGCACATTTATTCCAAGTGTTGTACATTTTAGATGGGCAGGCAAACGTTACGTTAAACAAAAAAACATTCAGCATAAGGGGGAAATGCGCAGTAACTATTCCTATGGGGGTAGTACATGGCTTTACGTTTCAGCCAAACATTAAAGGTTTTGTACTATCTGTTACAAGCGCTATCTTGGGCGAAGAAATGCAAAATGCGCAAGACACCGCCATAAACAACCTTTTCCATTCTGCTCATGTGTTTCAAGAAGACAGTCAGCAGTTTAATAGGTTAACGCGATACTTCATTGATATTCGTGACGAGCTAAAGCGTGCCCCACAAAATCAAGACCAATCATTGCTGTTGTTAACAAAGCTTGTGTTGTTAACCCTTCAACGATTAGCAGCAGAGCAGCAGCTTGAATATAGTGCTGGGCCACACGAAGCGCGCATATTGACCAAATTTAAAAGGCTAATAGAAGAGCACTACCTAGAGCACTGGCCCTTATCCAAATATGCCAGCGAACTATTTGTTTCTATGTCTAGCTTAAATCGCCTATGTAATAAAAATTTAGGAGAGTCACCCAAAAACATTATTCAAAGGCGATTAATTGACGAAGCGAAACGGAAATTGGTTTACACCCAACAACCAATACAAGACCTATGCTACAGCCTTGGCTTTAAGGATTACCCCTACTTCTCAAGGTTCTTCAAAAAACACATAGGCATGACGGCGGGTTGTTATCGACAATCTTTTCAAAATGCTCCTCGGCAGCAAGGCAAACCTGAGTAGGTAATGACTAACGCTGCTCTTTTCTTGATCGCAACGCATCGCAAAGTCGTTATACTAAAATTCACTACTTCACTTTTAAGCGTATACACGTGTCACTAACATCGCCTCAGTCTTTACGTAGCCCCAGTTTTGTTCAGTCACTGCTTTGTTTTAGCGTTATTGTTGCGTTAATAGCAGGTGGATTGTTCGGCTTGAGTATTAGTCTGCATGCGCTCATATTTGTATGTTTGCTGTGGGCTGGGGCGAATGCTTTTAGTTTGGGGTACACGTACCTGCAAATTCGCGAATTAATGACCAGCGCATTAACCCGGGCCATGCCGGCCATTTATATCTTCATACTTATCGGAATGGTTATCGCCAGCTTCATGCAAAGCGGCACTATCTCAACGCTCATTTATTATGGGTTAAGTTGGCTAAACCCCAGTGTGTTTCTGGCAGTGGGTTTAATTCTTTGTGCGGTAATGTCGGTGTCAACAGGCACATCGTGGGGAACCGTGGGGACTATGGGCGTGGTGCTAATGGGTATTGGTGAAGCCATGAACATACCATCTCCCATTGTCGCGGCAATGGTGGTATGCGGCGCAACCTTTGGCGATAAAATGTCGCCGGTTTCTGATACCACCAACCTCGCTGCAATGAGTGCAGGCACGAACCTCTATCGGCATATGTATGGCATGCTGTTTACAACGGTGCCTAGCTTCCTTCTTACTTTCGTTATTTTCTTGGCAATAGGTTTTAGTTACGCAAACCAGAATTTAAATGTAGAACAGGTTGTTGAAATTAAAGCAGCGCTTGCCAGCCACTATAACCTTGCACCTTACATAACACTGTTACCTCTAGTATTGCTTACAGTATTAAGCATCAAAAAAGTCCCTGCTGAAGTCACCATGTCATTCAGCATTCTGCTTGCTGTTATCATCGCTATCTTCTACCAAAATACCGATACCATTAGCGTACTTAACGCATTGTGGGAAAATACCCCTCAAAATACGGGTATACCGAATTTAGATGCGCTACTAGGGCGGGGCGGCATTAGCAGCATGAGCTGGACCTTACTGCTGGCCTTAATGGCAATCGCACTAGGCGGCATATTGCACGGTGCAGGGCTTTTATCGGCGCTTTTGGCAGGCATTATCAAACGGGTGAAGCGCACAGCAAGCTTAATAGCGGTAACCATAGTTTCTGGTTTTTTGGGCAATGTAGCTATGGGTGAAGCCTACATCTCAATAATATTAAATTGTCAGTTGTTCAAAGCAAAATATGAACAACAAAAGCTTGACCCTGCCGTACTGTCACGGTCGGTAGAAGAAGGCGCCACCATGACCACAGGCCTTATTCCTTGGACAACCGCAGGCGCGTTCTACTCCGCCACTCTTGGTGTCGAAGTTCTCGACTATGCACCCTATGCCTTTTTCAACTATCTAAACGGCGTTATTGCCGTAACTATGGCTTCTTTGGGTGTGGGTTTATTGAAAGGAAAGGGGGCTAAACGTTGAACCGGCTCGGCCCACTAAAATGGCTTTTATTTTGTGCTTTATTAGTTGGGGGCATCAGTTTTTTCATGTTCACAGAAAAAGCTGATACGCAAAGCGATGCTCAAACTTCGGCGCTTAATGAAAAGCGAGCGCGATTAATTTCACAAGCAGTGTGTAATTTGCTGAAGGAAAAAGATGAGAAGCGCTCAGTAAGTATGTTAGCCAATGTATTTAGCGATGTTTTTTCATCTGAGCCATCACAGGTAGCCTTGAAGCAGCAAGATAGCCAATGTAAGCAACCACTTGATGAAAGAGAGATTGCGCTGCTCACTACACTATTTTTAACGCTACCCTTAGATAAAGACAATGCGCTGTTGTTGCACAATTTTTACCTACAGAAAAATACAGCATTAGAGCTAACAGAAACGTTGAAATCTTACGCTGCTGGTACATTCAGTGTTTACCATGTTAATGAGATAAAACAGCTTCTGGCTTTTTCCGTGATAACAAAGAAAAGGCGAATCTATGCTGCGGTGAACTTGTCTTACGATACGCATGAAATGCCCCTCCCGCTGGGGTTTATGGCTTCAACAAAAGTTAAGCTTTGGAAGAGCGATGCGGGTGAACTAAGCGAGTTTGTGACGCAAGGCCCGCTAAGTATCGCTGCATTTTCAACCGCACTCGTTATTCTGGAATAGCTATGAACTAAGCGGCCTAGCAGGTTGATTTATTCACATAGCGCTTTAACAAGGTAAATAGGGGAGCGAGAAACACAGCGAGGAACACGGAGAGAAACTTCGCCAACGCGCTTATATATACTATACCCACAAACGGACAAGGCAGGGATTATCCTTGGTAGGGGATAATGTGGATATCATCTCCTACCAAGAAATAAGTAACTCGCAACAGGCATTGCTAACAAAACAGCGCCTTATGCGTGCACAAGTGGATCAATAGCTTATGTATGAAGTGTAAAGACGAGTTGCTCTCTTAAGCCGACCTAGGCTTCAACCAATGCTGCGCCAACATGCCAATAATCATCGCACCAACAAACAACAGCACATCAGTTTGAAGCGACGCAATGGCAACCACGGCAGGGCCTGGGCAGAAGCCACTAATACCCCAGCCAATGCCAAAAGCGGCAGAGCCCAATATCAATTTAGCATCAATAGTTTTGCTAGTTGGTATATCGAACTTGTTCGCAAACATCGGCTTGTTGCGCTTGCGCACCCAGTACATACCTGGTGCAGCCACCAAAATAGCGCCGCCCATTACGAACGCTAACGTGGCATCCCAATTGGCGCTTAAATCTAAAAAGTTAAGTACACGGGCAGGGTTACTCATACCTGAAATTAGCAGGCCTAAGCCAAACAACAGCCCACAAAGTAGCGAGGCGATAATTGCTCTCATAATATTCTCTCCTCGGTTATTTACAGGTGCCTGATAATTGTGGTGGTAAGTACAGCCGCACCCATAAACGTGAGCGTGGCAACAATAGAGCGGGGTGATAACCTTGAAAGGCCAGCCACACCATGGCCCGATGTGCAGCCAGAGCCAAGGCGTGTACCAAAGCCTACGAGTAAGCCAGCAACAATCATCCACGCCGAGCTCATTTGCGTTTGCACCTGTAAATCACTAACAAACACCATGTAAAGCACGGCAGATAAAACAACCCCTATTAAAAACGCCAAGCGCCAGTAGCGTTCAATGCCGCGCTGTGTCATCGCGCCTGCAGCAATACCTGAAATACCTGCAATACGGCCTAGGGTAAGCAGTAATAAAACCACCGATGAACCAATAAGCAGCCCGCCTGCCAAACCGGCAAGCGGCTCGAAGGGAGTTGATGTCCAGTTTTCCAATTTTCTCTCCTAAATCTACTCGTGCGATGCTCTGTTAGTAACGCTATCGCGGATAAACACGGTACAGATAGAAGCCTTAAAACTTCTATTCAACTTCTATAAAATCGATGGCAAGGTGCATCGCCAGCGCGCCCTCTCTGTCTTTTACCAAATCGTGCAGTGTAAATTGGTCAAGCTCGCTAATAAACTTATCAGCCGCGTCTTGAAGAATTGTTTTCAAGCGACATGTTGGCGAAATAACACATTTATTCGTTGGTGATGCAAAACACTCCGCCAATGCCACGTCTTCAACGGTTAACCTAAAAACTTCGCCTATATTTATAAGCTTGGCATCTTTTGCCAGACGAATGCCGCCCCCGCGTCCCTTTGTGCCAATAATGTATCCCTTGTCGATCAGCAAGGTGATGACTTTTTTTAAGTGATTAAAAGATACGAAGTACGCATCTGCAATTTCACCTGTCTTTACCAATTGATTTTTTCGTAACGCGAGATAGATCAAAACGCGAAACGCTAAATTACTAAAAGTATTGATTTTCATGGGTTATCTAAAAAAGCGATTGTCTTAATCGCTGAATTTTACCGCACCATAAAAATTAAATATATATTTAGAATATACTTTATTGTATATTTTGTTCTATCATATAACAAAATGAAATAAGGTGTCGATATGATTATTCTTGGTTACATCGCTGCTGTTCTTATGGGAATGGTGTTAGGCGTAATAGGCGGAGGAGGCTCAATCCTTACCGTGCCTATCCTCGTTTACTTAATGGGCGTTACGCCAGATGTCGCCACCGGCTATTCATTGCTTATTGTGGGTGCCACAGCCGCATTCGGCGCAGTAAGGTATTTCAAAGAAGGTTTAGTTGACGTTAAAGCGTCTATTTTATTCGCTGTACCTTCCATCATTGCTGTTTATCTAACACGGGCCTTCCTAATGCCCGCCATTCCCGAAACCATTTCTGTTCAATCGCTAACCATAGATAAAAACCTGGGCATCATGGTGCTGTTCGCCATGCTGATGTTGGCCTCGGCTGCCATGATGTTAAAAAAGGCTTACAGCAAATCGGCCCCAGCAACCCAGGTTGTTGAGAATAAACGACCCAACGTTGGGCTGATAGTTATTGAAGGCGCCGTAGTTGGAGTTGTTACCGGCATACTCGGCGCGGGCGGGGGCTTCCTTATCATTCCTGCCTTGGTACTTATTTTAGGCATGCCCATGAAGAACGCGGTGGGCGCGTCGCTATTCATTATCGCCTTAAAGTCGTTGCTTGGCTTCATTGGCGACCTACAAACCGGAATTCAATTGGAGATGCCTTTGCTGCCGCTTATGCTGGTAGCCACGTTTATTGGGATGGCTGTCTCCACGAAGGTAGCGGGAAAACTAGACGGTGCAGCTTTGCAGAAGTTCTTTGCATTCTTCACTCTAGTTATTGCCGTTTTCATCATGACCAAAGAACTTCTTTAGGAGAAAACCCATGAACGTTGAAACATTTTACGATAACAAAACGGCCACGTTTACTTATGTGCTATTCGACCCCGCTTCCAAAGAGTGTGGCGTGATAGATTCGGTTGCCGATTACGATATCTTTTCTGGTCGCGCGTCAATGGAAAGCGCCGACAAAGTTATCGATTTCATCAACCAAAACCAGCTTAAGAATAAGTGGATTTTAGAAACCCACGTGCACGCTGATCACATTACCGCGGCGCACTATTTAAAGTCTAAAATTGGCGGCAAAATTGGTATTGGCTCAGGTATTAAAACAGTGTTAGATACCTGGTTAGACGTATTTGAGACAGCCAACGATACGCCGAGCGATGGCAGTCAATTCGATGTGCTGTTCGAAGAAGGCGACACCTTCAATATCGGTGAATATGAAGTAAAAGTATGGCATACGCCGGGGCACACGCCAGCCTGCGCAAGCTTCTTAGTAGACGGCAAAATATTTGTAGGCGACACCATGTTCGCCCCTAACTTAGGAACGGCGCGCTGCGACTTCCCGGGAGGCAGTGCCGAGCAACTTTACAATACCATTCAGCGCTTCTTCACCCTGCCTGACGATACTACTGTTTACCTTGGTCACGACTACCCTAAAGACGGTGCAGCTCCGCTATCAACAGTATCTATCAAAGAAGCCAAGGAAACGAACAAGCAAATTCGCCCAGACGTAACCCTTCAGGAATATGTGGAAAAACGCGAGGCAAGAGATGCAACCCTTGCGGTACCCAAATTACTGTTACCCGCTATTCAAGCAAACCTTCGAAACGGCCAGTTTGGTGAAAAATCAGAAGGCGGTAAGCAGTTCATTAAAATTCCTGTGAATGCCATTTAAAGGGGTGGGTTATGCAATATGCCAACGTAACACAACAGCTATCTGTCTGCCCTCAAATCTCAGTGGACGATCTCGAGACAATAAAAGCAGCAGGGTTTAAATCTATTATTTGTAACCGCCCTGATGGTGAAGGGGCAGACCAGCCTACCTTTGCTGAAATAGAAGCCAAAGCATCGTCGCTGGGTTTACCCTGCGTATATCAGCCCGTAGTTAGCGGAAAAGTAACCCAGCAAGACGCAATAACGTTTGAAGCGAACTTGCAAAAGTTAGAAGGCCCCGTATTTGCCTACTGCCGAACAGGCACGCGCTCTATTACGCTATGGGCCATGACCGCAACTAAAACGCTTTCTTATGAAGACATACTCTGCCTGTCACAAAAAGCCGGCTACGACTTAAGCGGGGTAGTGCGACGCCTAAAAAACGGCGGTGAAACACCCAGCGATCATGCCGATCACTCTCATGCGGTAGTCATTGTAGGGGCGGGCGCGGGTGGTGTTGCAGTTGCTTCAAGTTTGAAATCACGATGCCCAGATTTAGACATTGCCATAGTAGAGCCCAATGAGGTGCACTACTACCAGCCTGGCTGGACGCTTGTAGGCGGGGGCGTATTTAACGCTAACGATACCGTGCGCACTGTGGCCTCTGTTATTCCTAGTAATGTTAAATGGATAAAAGCCGGCGTAGCCGCCTTTGCGCCAAAAGAAAACATGATTGTGGTAGACGGCTGCCGCACCATTAAATACGAACACTTGGTGGTTTGCCCCGGCATTAAGCTAGATTGGAACAAAGTAGAGGGCTTAAGCGAAACCCTAGGGGAAAATGGCGTTACTTCAAATTACCGTTTTGACTTAGCGCCCTACACATGGGAATTGGTAAAAAACCTTAAAAAAGGGAAGGCAGTATTTACACAGCCGCCAATGCCAATTAAGTGTGCAGGTGCGCCGCAAAAAGCCATGTATATGTCTTGCGACCACTGGTTTAAAGAAGGCGTGCTAAACAATATTAACGTTGAGTTCTATAACACGGGTGCCGTACTTTTTGGTGTAAAAGAATATGTGCCTGCGCTTATGGAATACGTTAAAAAATATCACGCAACGCTTAACTTTGAACACCAATTGGTGAAGGTGGATGGCAAAGCAAAAGTGGCTTCATTTAAGAAGGTGGCAGACCCAGACGCCCCGCTCGTTGAAACTGAATTCGACATGCTGCACGCGGTTCCGCCCCAGTCTCCGCCAGATTTTATCAAAGTCAGCCCGCTTGTTGATGGCAATGGTTGGATTGATGTCGACCAATCAACGCTACAGCACAAGTCGTTTGAAAATATCTTTGCCCTTGGCGACGCCATAAACGCCCCTAATGCTAAAACAGCCGCGGCGGCGCGCATGCAAGCCCCAGTGGTTGCCAATAACTTGCTTTACGAGCGCGGTGTGCAAACAGATAAAGCCATATACAACGGTTATGGCAGCTGCCCTCTTACTGTAGAGCGAGGTAAAGTGATATTGGCCGAATTTGGCTACGGCGGCAAAATCCTTAACAGCATGCCAACGTGGGTACTCGATGGTACGAAACCGTCGCGCCTAGCATGGTATTTAAAAGAAAAGTTGCTTCCACCCATTTATTGGGAAGGCATGCTAAAAGGCAGAGAATGGCTGGCTAAACCAGAAACTCAGCATATTAATAAGTAACTCGCCATTAAATTCGACAGGAAGCTTTAGCCTGGTAAAAAGGCTAGAGCTTTTTTATTTTAAAAAATGAACTGCACTTGAGTATTGCGTAAGCACGCTTATTAGGTGGCGACGTTAAATAAAATACTGCTTGTTCCTATCTTTCGAACGCCTCAAATTTTCAAAACTAAAACTAAAACTAAAACTAAAACTAAAACTAAAACTAAAACTAAAACTATAAATAAATCTTTATTCAATATTGTAATGTGTATTTGAAATATATATTATAACGGCGTAGTGAGTTAGCGCAGTTTAAAACAGGAAGTTGCCTAACTTATTACAAGGCACTTCATGTCTTTTCCATTTTGGATATGGTCGAAACTACTTGGCCACCTCTCAGAGGTGGCGCTTTTTTTCGATTTACTGCGTCCATGAATTGATATGTTATAACATTTGCGAGGATAGAATGAGCAAGAAAGTAACTATGAGCGTGATCGGATTAATAGTCAGCTCTCTCGTAAATGCGCAAGACACTTCTCAATCTCATAATCATCTGCACGATATCGAACGGGTCCGCGTTACGGGTTCGCCAATGGCACTGAAAGTAGAAGAAACTGCAATAGCTGCGTCTATTTTAAGTGGTAAAAGCAAGTTATGGCATCACAGCCTTTCTTTAGGCGACTCAATTGCACATATGGCCGGAGTAGATACGGTAAGTACAGGCGGGCAAGCGGGAAAGCCAGTGATAAGAGGCTTAACAGGAAACCGCGTGCGAGTGCTGCAAGATAGCGTACCTCAAGACTTTCAACAGTTTGGAATTAGACATGCACCAACTGTTGATCCGGTTAACGCGCACAGAATAGATGTAGTACGTGGGCCTATGAGCGTTATTTTTGGGTCAGATGCAATGGGCGGTGTCGTTAATGTAATAAGCGCTCAAGTTCCCATGTACAGCGAATCACTGTTGTCTTCTGCCCTCCTGAGCTTTAAATACGGCACTAATAACGAACAGCTTGGTACGTCTTTACACGTAGAAGGCGGCAAAGCACAGTGGGGGTGGGCATCTTCATATCACCGTGAAAAAGCTGATAACTTTGAAACGCCTTCTGCAGATGTTAATTCAATGAGTGTCAGCAGCCTCCCTCGCTTTTCAGGCGAATTACCATTTACTAACTTTGATATTGAAAGTATCAGTTTGGCTAGCGGGTTCGTTTCAGATGCTTTCGATTGGACGCTAAGGTATACAGGTTTTTCAAACGAGCAGAATTTTCTTCAACCTAATAATGTGCCAACAGGCCAGCATCTAGACAACAAGAATGTCTTGTCTGATATGGCCCTTCACCTTTCTGACCAATGGAATGTTCATTTTATTCTTAATTGGCAGAAGAATGAGCGCACTGCTGGCACAGGAATATCGTTCGAAAAGTTAAGCAACGCCAACAGCGATTTAGACATTGAGTTAGAGCGCACCCAAAGTAAGCTGGTTTTTGAGCACGACTATAGTACAGCGTGGAAAGGTCAATTCGGTGCTGAATACATATACAAAAATCAGACAACCAACGTTGGTACCTTGGTCCCAGATGCCTCGGTAGACTACATAGCCTTATATGCTTACGAGAAGTTTGAAAACGATTTTCTCATTGCCGAATTGGGTGGCCGATGGGACAAAATAGCCTTGGAGCCACAGAACGAAAGTCAGCAGTGGGTTGATAACTTTGACCGTAGAGTTTGGACAGCATTAACAGGATCTATGAGTTTCAGTTGGAAACTTAGTGATAACTGGCTGTTCATTCAGAGAATAGGAAGAGGGTTTAGAGCCCCCTCTATTTTTGATTTATATGCGGGTGGTGTACATGGTGGTGTTGCGGCTTATCAAACTGGCAACAGCGAATTAGTAGAAGAATACTCGTTCAACAAAGAAGTTGGGTTGAATTACATAAGTCAAAATATACAGGCATCTATCACGTTTTATCAAAATACGTTTCAAGACTATATTTACCAAGCTGATACCGGCACCACGCATCAGCCGTCTGGTTTGCCCTTGTTTGAAATGAGGCAGGGAGACGCCCAAATAGACGGCGTTGAGATAGGCGCAAACTTCAAAATAACCCACTATATCGACTGGGAGTTTAACGCCAATATTATCAACAGTGAATTAGATAGTGTTGGTTCTGAGTTGCCACTAATGCCTGCAAATAGCTTTTATCAGCGAATTAACTACAGTTTTGGCGAACTATCATTAATTAGCGATATAAATTTTGTTATCGAGCACGAATACAAAAACAACAAGTCGATTGCAGGAAAATTTGAACCCTTTGCTCAATACGATTTTCTCCCTTTTGGTACCGCATCGACAGAACAATATCACTTGATAAACCTTGGTGCTTCAGCGCAGTTACAGATAAACAAGCATCCAGTTACGCTTAGCGTAAAAGTAAATAATGTAACTGATGAGGCTTATCGAGACTTTTTAGATACCTACAAAGGCTATGCATTAGGCATGGGTAGGAATATTCAGCTGAGCCTGTCTGCTCAACTTAGGTAATTGACCATGAATCTCGCTTTAGCAAACAAAACTGACAGAACAACAATCCTGATCTTATCAGTGGTGCTTGGTGTGGCAGCAACCGCCTTTTTAGATGTTGTGAACTATTTACAACACATCGTCCTAGATAAGCCACTAACGCGGTATGAATTTATCGGGCGGTGGGTTATTTACATGACAGACGGCGTATTTTCTCATCAATCAATTAAAGCCGCGCCACCAAAAGCAGGTGAATTAATGTTGGGGTGGGTTGGGCATTACGCAATTGGCATAGGGTTCGCACTGCTCATGCTCATTTTTACCGGCGTTAAATGGGTGCTGAAGCCATCTTTCTTGCCAGCGTTTATTGTGGGTTTTGCAACGTGCAGTATTCCTTTTTTTCTTATGTATCCAGGAATGGGATATGGTATCGCAGGCTTACACACAACTAACCCTGCCATGCTTCAGTCGAAAGTATTGTTATCCCATTTTATTTTCTCAGTGGGTCTTTATGCCGCAGGCTGGCTTTTAAGCAAGCGGATTCAAGATGCCTATAATGAATAATGGACTTTCACCACACGCACTGTCGCTCGTTTGCGTTAAATAAAACAGCGGAGCGTCACTCAAGAGTAAACCATATGAAAACGATACGTCTAAATTCACACCGCTTAGGCTTAAAGCACGGTTTGTTATTACTGATATTGTCTGTACTGGCGTTCTCTACAAACGCGTCAGAGCATGAACACAGTCCGAATCACATCTCGCTATTCATCGGTCATACGGATTTTTCCGAACATGGTAATGGTGAAACAGTTGGTATCGATTACGAGTACAGAGTTTCACCGCTTTTAGGTTTAGGTAGTGTAGTAGAGTATGCCTTCGGCTCGTTAGACGCGCTAACGGTGCTAGCAGTGGCAGATATTCACATCACCAATGAGTTTATTATCCAGGTGGGTCCTGGCTATGAGTATACTTCTGAACATGAGTTCTTTGTTTCTCGGCTCGGCGCCTTGTATGAATTCCGATACAACGGGTATACCGTCTCACCGCAGTTTCACTTTGATTATCACGAGGGCGTTGGAAGTTCAAAGGTTGCTGGTTTGGCTTTTGGATTCGATTTTTAACTTACCCTTCTTCCTTGTCGTTTAATACGTTAACAGTGAGATAAGATAATCAATGCGTAGGCGCCCCAACTAATTAAACAAAAGGAGAGAATTAAATAAAAGAGGGTAATTAAATAAAGGGCGCCTCAGACTTTACGCTGTAGATAAATCTACACTAAGCGAACGATAATCAATACTTTGCTGCTCGATAAACGAGGGTACTTCATGAATTAAAACAATAGATTTTCGTGCCGTAAGCCAAGGTAATATACGCATGAAAATGCGCTCTGCCATAGTGCTATCAAGCCCATTAAATGGCTCATCTAATACAATAAGATCAGGGCTTCTAAGTAGTAGCCTAGCCAAACAAATACGTCTCGCTTGTCCACCTGAGACCTTTGCTCCACCTTCTCCTAACCATGTATTCAATCCCTCGGGAAGCGAATCAGCCCACGTTTGTAGCTCAACTAGCGAAAGTACATCGAACACTCTACTGTCTTCTATGTTTTCAAGCCCCAACGTTAAGTTGTAGTACAAACTGCCAGACAGTAACGAAGAGGTTTGCTCTAGATAGGCACAGTGGCGATACAAGCTGTCTGACGAAATATTTTGTACAGATACATTATTTATCATTACGCTAGCGTTCGATTTATCTAACGGTACAAGCTTAAACATAAGCTTCGCTAAGGTAGACTTGCCAGACCCAGAACGGCCTGTGATAAAAAGAGAGGGGCTATCATTCAAATTAAAACTTATCTTGCGTGACGCACTCGCGGGAATATGTGGGTGATTACTTACCTCGCATGACACCTCGCTTACTGCCGTAATATCAGTGCTATCGTTATCACAACTTTCACTGGCCAATGTTGATAGTCGCTTACTGGCATAGTCGGTTTTTCCCCACGAACTGAACTGCTCTGGTGTGGCTTGTAATAGTTCAGCCACGCCAACGAACAAAAGTGCCAACATGATAGCTGTTGGCCCCTCAATAACGTGGTGGTTTACAGCCCATAAGCTGGCATAAAGAGTAGCTACTAGGGCAATACCAAATATTGAATCGGTTATCATCTGAATTCGAGCAATACGTTTTTGCAAATTATTGTGATGCCGTTCAAATAGCGAGAGTGCTTGGCTAGTATCTTGTGAATGATGACTCATCAAGTGCTGGCTATTTAGTACAAAAGCGCCCTTGAGGTGGCTAATCAAGGTTTCTCTAGTACGATTTAAGTGCGAAATGGCTTGCGAGGCGGCGCTTTTGGTTTGCCGTATTGAAAACAATATAAGAAGTAACCAGGCTAGCGTTGAAGCAATTAGAAAAACAACACCAAATTCAAACCAGATAAAGCACAAAAATACGCTTACCACACCCAAAATAAGCCCTGTGGCTAGGGTTGGAATGGTGTAGCGAATTAATATGCTATCAAGGGCGTCTAAGTCTGAGGTGAGCCGACTTAGCCACTCACTGTCGGATGTTTGCCTAACATCGTGAAGTGGCCTATGGGAGAGCGCATTAAATATCGTGACGCGATATGTCGCAATTAACCTCAAAATAGTATCGTGATTGTATAGCCTTTCAATATATCGGCCAATGGTCCGACTAAGGGCAAAATAGCGGATCCCAGAGCCCGGCATATACATATCAAGCTTCACAATTAAACCCGCACCTATGGCTATTCCAGCTAAAGCCGTGGCAGTAATGAGCCAACCTGAAAGCGCCAGTAACCCCACGCCAGAAAGCATGGTAAAAAACGACCAAAAGAGCCCAATTAGCAGGCGTTTACGTTCATTCTTAAAGATAATTGAAAACCAAAACTTCATATTAACGTTAGGCCTTATTGGTTAAGTCAAAATGATTACTGGCTTTCGCAATAAGTTCACTGTCGTGCGTTGCAACCACTACAAGGGCGCGACTTTTAAGCTCGTCCAAAGCCTCTATAATTACGAGCCTACTTTTTATGTCTAAACTTGCCGTGGGCTCATCAAGTAATATGAGTTCGGGTGGGTTTAACAGTACTCTTGCTAGCGCAATACGCTGCATTTGCCCGCCGGATAACCCTTGCCCGTGTTCGCCTATCACTGTGTCTAGCCCGCTATGATGCGTTAACAGCTCGTCTGATAACTCAAGCTTTTTAAGCACCCTTAACATATCTTTATCTGATGCAGAGGAGGCCGAAACGGATAAGTTCTCTCGAACGGTAGCGTTTTTAATCCATGCTTTCTGAGGTAAATAGGCAATGGAGTGCGCTTCTTTAAGTGCTAGTTCAACACTGCCCGACACTGGGTGTAAATAACCTGCAATGGTGTTGAGAAGGGTGGTTTTACCACACCCCGATTCGCCAGAAAAAACCAGTAAACCTTGCCCGGAAAAAGAAAAATCGAGGGCAGGTTTTTTCTCTTTATCGCCGTTATATCCAATTACGGCGTCTTTAAGTGTTAAGCGAGTAACTTCACTTGAAGCTGTAATCTGTCTGCCATCGCTGTAGCCTAATACTACTTCTTGTTCTTCCAAGTGCTGTAGTGAAGACACCATATTATTGGAGGCGCCTAAAGCGCTGGCTCTGTCATGATAGTAAGTAGACAGCGTGCGCAATGGCTTAAAAAATTCGGGAGCAAGCAACAAAATACCAAGCCCAGAAAACAACGTTAACGACTGTGCAGGCCCCCAATTAATTGCCCCATACAGCGAAAAACCAATATAAATAGCAAGGCTTGCAATGGCTACGCTGGTGAAAAACTCTAGGACCGTTGAAGAAAGGAACGCCAGCTTAAGAGTTTTCATAACAACGTTACGATAAGTATCGCCGCGCTTGGCAACCTCATCAGACATATTTTTCTGCGCGCCTAAAAGCGCAATAGTTGAAAGGTTCGCAACGCGGTCAAGAAAGTGCCCGGCTAAACGCTGGCGTAACAACGCATACTTTTCGTTCACGTGCTCCGCACCCATGCCTACTAAAATCATAAATAGTGGAATGAGAGGTGCCGATACTAAGAGCAAAATGGCACAAAGCCAATTTAAATAGGCAACAGTAACAAGAATGAGTAGGGGCGTTATAACGGCAAGCATTTGTTGGGGCCAATAACGGGAAAAATAGCCATCGGTAGCCTCGATGTCTTCAACCCACTGCGATGCCAATGCGCCGCTAGACAGGCTCTGTAACGCCATGGGGCTGGTAGTATTCCACCGTTTAAGCAACGTTTTCCTTAAATGGTTTCTTACATTGGCGCTTGCGTCTTGCGCTAAGTTACTTTGTTTCCATGTGAACAATGGTTTTACAACACTTACTGCTAAAAGAAGCAGCCAGTAGCCAGGCATAGTGATGAGAGGGGACTGGTTCACAAGAGTATCGTGTGCAATAAGTGCAACCAACAGCCACTGCACTATCATGAATACTGACCCTATCGAACCATAAAGCACTGATTGATTCAAAAGTGAGCGTTGGCTAGCCATTTGCTCTTTTAAAAACTGCGCGCCTGATACAGCTTTGCTTTCAGGCGCGCTTGGGGTACTACTCGTCATGATTAATGGTAACCAGCGTCGCCCACTTTTCCTCTAAATACCCAATAGGTCCAGCTGGTGTAGGCTAATACAATGGGAATAACAAACAAGAAGCCTAACAACAAGAACAGTTGCGAATTATAAGAAGACGCGGCGTCGTAAATAGTAAAGTTTGGTGGAACAATATAGGGCCATTTGCTCACTAGCAAACCAAGGTAGCTGAACAAGAAGATACCCATGGTTGCAACGAAAGGCATACCATCTTGCTGCTTCTTAACCGAACGAAATACTACATAGGCACACCATAATACCAATACCGGAAGAGCCCAAATAATACTAAAACCTTCAAACCATCTGACCATTGCTGTGCTATCTACATAAGGCGTATAAAAAGACACTACACCAAATACAACAAGCAAAGCGATAAGCAGCTTAGGCGTAATTTTGTATGCCCATTGTTGTACCGCACCGTCTGTTTTCAGAATGAGCCAGGTGCTGCCTAGAAGCGCATAGCCTACGACAAGACCAAAACCTGTTAATACGGTAAACGGCGTTAACCAATCAAGGGGGCCACCTGAGTAAGCAAAACCCTCAGTTTCGAAACCCTGAATATAGGCACCTACTACCGCACCTTGCGCAAACGACGCAACGAATGACCCTATAGAAAATGAATAGCTCCATAAGTACTTAGACGTTTTCGCCTTGAACCTAAATTCAAAGGCAACACCTCTGAAAATAAGGCCTGCTAGCATTAAAAACACGCCAATATAAAGAGCGGGTAAAAAGACCGAATAAACTAACGGGAAGGCCGCGAGTAGTCCCGCGCCCCCCAATACTAGCCAAGTCTCGTTGCCATCCCACACTGGGGCGACAGAATTCATCATTTTATCACGTGCTTGCTCGTCGGGTGCGAAGGGGTACAAAATGCCCTGGCCTAAATCAAAACCATCCATTAGCACGTACATCATGATCCCGAAACCAATGATGCCTGCCCAAATTAAGGTTAAATCAAATGTTGGTTCCATTTTTATAAGTCTCCGTCAATAGCCACGTGGCCAGCAGAAAATGGGCGAGCTGGACGTTCTACTTCATCCATTTCATGGGGGGCGTTAGCTTTCTCAAGTCCGCCTTTGAACACTTTAAGCAAGTAGTAAATACCAGCGCTGAACACCAAAGCATATACCACTACATATCCAATTAACGAGAACAGTGCCATGCCACCGGTTAGCGAAGGCGTTAATCCTTCTGCATGCGTCATTTGGCCGTAAATGAGCCAAGGTGCTCTTCCTGTTTCGGTCACTATCCATCCGGCTAGCACCGCAAAGAATGGGCTTATACTCATCAATCTAAGGCCTTGTAAGAACACTGGCGATGTATAAATTTTGCCGCCCATTCTATAAATAAGCCCCCACACACCGAACAACACCATCAGCAGTCCAAGCCCAACCATGACCCTGAATGACCAAAATACGACAAACACCGGTGGCTGCTCTTCTTTTGGCACTGCTTTTAATCCGGGTACTTCACCGTCCCAGTCATGGGTGAGTATGAAGCTGGCTAACTTAGGAACTTTTAATTCAAAGTGGTTGGTTTGCGCTTCTTTATCTGGAATAGCAAAAAGCAGTAGAGGAACACCTGTACTTGTCTCCCAGTTACCTTCCATCGCAGCAACTTTCGTAGGCTGGTGTTTCATAGTGTTTAATCCATGGAAGTCTCCAACTACAGTTTGAAGTGGAGCGAGGAACAACAAGAACCATAACGCTACTGACAGCGCTTTTTTATTCGCTTCTAGTTCACGTTTTTGCAAAATGAACCACGCACTAACGCCAGCTACAACAAGCGCGGCAGTAAGGAATGAAGCTAAGGCCATGTGCGCAAAACGATAACCAAAAGAGGCAGTAAATAGTGCATCAGCCCAGGATTTTACGTGGTAAATGCCGTCTATAAGCTCTAGGCCATCTGGGGTTTGTAGCAAAGAGTTGGCTGACAATATCCAAAACGAAGAGATAAACGTACCTGTTGCCACCATGATAGCGGCAAAAAGGTGAACGCCTTGCGGTACTTTTTCTCGACCGAAAAGCAGAACGCCAAGAAAAGCGGCTTCTAAGAAGAAAGCAGTAATGACCTCGTAACTTAATACTGGCCCAAGGAAGTTAGCCGTGGCGTACGAAAAGTTACTCCAGTTTGTGCCAAACTGGAACGACATAACAATACCGGAAACCACGCCAATACCGAAAACAACGGCAAAAACCTGAATCCAAAATTTTGACAAACGTTGCCAAATTGGGTTTTCAGTTTTGAAGTAAAGTGTTTCAAATCCAGCAATAGTACTTGCCAGGCCAATCGTAAACACTGGGAATATGGCGTGAAAACACACCACAAATGCGAACTGTATTCTCGACAGTACGAGAGGATCTAATTCCATAATGCTGGCCTCTTTAGAGATAAACGCAACAGGGTTCTTAATTCACCCTACATAGGGCTAATGACAGGTATTTTACGCAGTATAGTTTTAAATGTATATTTAAAATACTTGTTTATTTATTGGTTTAACTATTATTAATGTTTAGGTAACTATTTATTGCGAGCGGTTCACTGCTTAAGCGGCCTGAAACGCCGCTTTATTGCAAAAAGGAACACGTATTTAAGTGAAAGTTTGTAGTCAACCAGAAAGTGTAGAGCTGTGTGCGATTTCAATGGCTTAAAGGCAGCTGTTTTCGTTGCCATTCATCCATGCCCCCTGCCACAGAAAACACGTAGTTATGGCCCATATCAATCAGTGATTTAGCCGCTAACGCAGATCGGCCGCCTGTCTTACAAATCAAGTAAACACTGCGTTGTGCTAGGTCGTTAATCGCATCTTGCTCCTCGCAATGGTGGGCAAGAAGCGGGTGGCTGCATATTTTTGCTTCAAGCATGCCTCTAGGAAAGTTCACCGAACCATTAATGTGACCATGTTTGTATTCCTCACTTTCCCTAACATCAATCAAAATAACGTCTGGTTGAGTTAGTGCCACCATTAAATCGTCTACCGTTACTTCCTCAACCGCAGCTTTTACTTCGCTAATGAATACCTTTGGCGTTTTCATTATTCACCTCACAGTTGGTTAATAGGCACTTTAATGTAGCTAACGTCGTTACTTTCTGGCGGTGGCAACTCACCGGCTCTCACGTTTACTTGAATAGAAGGTAAAATGAGTCTGGGCATACTTAATGTTGCATCCCGCGCTTCACGCATTTTCACAAACTCATCCTTTGAAACACCATCTTTAACGTGAATGTTGTATTCGCGCTGCTCGCCAACCGTTACTTTACTTTCATGGGTGCGATGTTGAGTGGGGTAATCATGGCAAACGTAGATATTAGTATCTTCAGGTAATGCCAAAATACGATGTATTGAATCGTAGAGCGTGGTTGCACTGCCACCTGGAAAATCACATCGTGCGGTGCCCACATCAGGCATAAACATAGTGTCACCCACAAATACCGATTCGTTATTAAGTAAGTAGGCAATATCTGCTGGTGTGTGCCCAGGTACATGCATAACCTCAAAGCGCATGTTACCCACTTCAAGAACATCACCCTCTTCAAATAATCTATCGAACTGAGCACCGTTAGGTAAAAACTCTTTCTCTAAATTAAACAGCGCTTTAAATATTTTCTGTACCTCAGTAATGCGCGCGCCGATGCCGATTTTGGCGTTGTATTTGCGCTTGAAAAATGGAGCGGCTGACAAGTGATCAGCATGAGCATGGGTTTCCAAAACCCATTCAACTGACAAGCCCCGTTCATCTACAAAATTTGCAATTTTCTGTGCACTGGCGGTATGTACGCGGCCCGCGCTATAGTCAAAATCTAATACCGGGTCGATGATTACCGCTTTTGAAGAAGCTTTATCCTCAACAACGTAAGTGAAGGTTTCACTGTCATTATCTAAGAAAGAAGTAATTTCAATATTCATGGTGATCTCCTAAATTTTGAAAAAGGTGGCATGCTTTCATGCCACCAACAAAAGCGTTTTACTTACAGCGCTTTTTTACAGAAGTACCAGTCGACATAATTGTGGCCTGCAGACTCTCTGCTTTCTGCGTCTTCGATAGTGTGTGGAGGCGGTACAATTACTTCTTCACCAACTTTCCAGTTTTCAGGAGTCGCACAGCTGTTTGCATCGCTGGTTTGTAGTGCTTCAACTAGTCTTACAAACTCGTTAATTGCGCGGCCGTTACTCATTGGGTAATACACCATGGCGCGCAGAATACCTTCTGGGTCGATGATGAAAGTTGCACGAACCGCTGAGGTGTCGCTTGCGCCAGGCTGAACCATGCCGTAAGCCTTCGCCACTTCCATCGATAAGTCAGCAATGATTGGGAAAGGAATAGTTACGCCAAACTTCTCTTTAATGTTGCGAACCCAAGCAATGTGCGAATGCGTGCTGTCGATAGAAAGGCCAAGTAGCTCAGTATTAAGTGAAGCAAACTTGTCAGCAGCATTAGCAAAGCCAATGAATTCAGTAGTACACACTGGCGTGAAGTCAGCAGGGTGAGAGAAAAGCACTAACCACTTGCCTTTGTAATCAGAAAGTGATTTTTCACCGTGGGTTGTCTTTGCACAAAAGTCAGGTGCAGGGCGGTTTAGTTGAGGGAAAGTTACGTTGTTTTGAGTTTCTGTCGTCATGATTAAGCTCTCTTTTGTTTAAAGGTGTATTTAACTTACACATTTAATGTATAGAGAGTTATGAGATTTTTCTAATATATTTTTTTGAATAGCTTCATCGGATTAATCGTTTAATGGAATTAGATAGGAATGAAATGATGGCAAAATTTTTTAAAGCACTTGTTCTAGGAGCGCTCTTAGCTAGCGTTTCAGGCCTCGTTGAGGCAAAAGAGAGCGACTTAGTAGACGGTCTAGCAGTAGTCATTACATCTGAAAATGAACAAGCTCAGATGATGGCGATGGTACTATCGCTTCAAGCGATAAAGGCGCATGGAAAAGAGGCACATATAACGTTATGTGGTTCTGCGGGCGATTTAGCACTAAGCAGCACTGAAACTAAACTGATGAAGCCAATGGACGCCTCACCATCAATGATGCCTAAAAAGTTAATTCAGTTAGGCGCAAAAGTAGAGCTTTGCCCACTTTATCTCCCAAATAAACCGGGTTCTGATAATGCACTAATAGAAGGAATTACCGTTGCTAAACCCGTTGAGGTTGCAGAGCGTTTGCTTAGTAAGAATTTTAAAAACTTAACGTACTAATTATAGTGTGAAGAAAGCCCTAACCCTTAGGTTTTAGGCTTCCTTATCTTCTTGAATATATTTGGCCACTATTCTTGACCATGCTCTACTCAGGTTGCTTTATCGAATTCGAAACTATTTAACCACTATTATAAACTCAATTAGCGGTACGTAATCAAAAAGCCTTTTAATAAAGCTGTCGAGGTTAGGTGAACATTAAGCGTATACATGCAGTTAGTTTCACCTGCGTACCCATCGCGCAAATCTGTTAAACTATTTTAAAAGATTGCCCGTTTAAAGCTGTACAGCATAATGGCGTCTATAAAAATAAAACAAAGGATCGTGTATGAGTAGTAATACCCGAGATGCAGCCTCATCAAAGGCTGGCACTGAACAGGAAACCGCGTTTAGCGTAATTGATAAGCCTACGTTTTTTGGCTCTCTTATTCTTCTTCTTTCCGTCACCATCCCTCTTATCATTTGGCCCGACCAAGGCGCACAGTGGGTAGCCACGGCCAAAGAGTTTGTTACCAGTAAGCTTGGCGTTTTATACCTGTTACTCGGTGTGGGTGCAGGTGGCTTTATGGTGTACATCATGTTCAGCGATATCGGCCAAATAAAACTGGGCGAGCCTGAAGAAAAGCCCGAGTTCTCGCCCGTGTCCTGGGCTGCTATGCTGTTTTGCGCCGGCATTGGGGCGTCTATCTTGTACTGGTCTATGATTGAGTGGGTGTACTACTACCAAGCACCGCCGTTTCACATAGAAGGCGAAACCCCTGAAGCCGCCAAATGGGCTGCGGCCTACGGCATATTCCACTGGGGGCCGTTAGCCTGGGCTATCTACCTTATTCCTGCGGTACCCATTGCTTACTTCTACTACGTACGTAATCACAGCGTACTTAAAATATCTGAAGCCCTAATGCCGGTAATAGGCGAGAAAATGGCTCACGGCTGGCTAGGTAAAATTATCGATATCAGCTTTATCTTCGGCATGCTAGGCGGTGGGGCCACCACGCTAGGCTTGGCAGCACCTATGATAAACGAAGGGGTACACGAACTATTCGGTGTACCTAAATCGCTAACTACTCAGGTGGTGGTGCTAATCACCTGTACCGCCATATTTGGCTACAGCGCGTATGTTGGCCTTAAAAAAGGCATTAAGCTGCTATCAGACATTAACTTTTGGCTGGCCGTAGGGTTACTGCTATTTATCTTCATTGTTGGGCCTACACTATTTATGGCCAATACCGGGTTAGACGCCCTTGGCCGGGTAATGAGCAACATCATTAAAATGGCCACATGGTTAGAGCCCTTCGCCGAATTCAACGGCTTTGAAGACACTCACTTTCCGCAAGACTGGACTATTTTCTACTGGGCCTGGTGGCTGGTGTTCGCGCCAAGCGTAGGCTTGTTCATTGCTCGTATTTCAAGGGGCCGTACTATTCGCGCTATGGTGGCAGGCTCTATGTTCTTCGGTACCATGGGCTGCTTCTTATTCTTTATGATAATGGGGAACTACGGCCTGTATTTACAGCTATCGGGTGAACTAGACGTAGTTACCATACTGAATCAAGAAAGCCCTACAGCGGCTATTTTTGCCATGCTGCATACGCTGCCGCTCGACTACTTAGTTATTTCTGTATTCACGCTACTGGCACTAATCTTTACCGCCACCACGTTCGATTCCATTTCTTACATTTTGGCTGCTGTAGTACAAAAAGAAGTAGACGAAGAGCCACTACGTTGGAACCGTTTATTCTGGGCCTTTGCGCTATCTTTCATGCCCATAGTGCTTATGTTCGTGGGCGGGTTAGAAACACTGCAAACCGCATCAATAATCGGGGGCGTACCGCTATTAGCTGTGGCCTTTATGTTGTGTGTTGCCATTGTACGGGCCGCAAACTACGACATGCGCTACCAGCCCGACTACTCGGTAAAAGAAATCAACATTGGTGAGTTCCCAGACGACGACCCATGGAGCGAAGAGGGCAGTTGGGACATTGACGAGGAAGGTGAGGAGGCCGAAGAAGACGTGCCTATAGCCGCAAAACCCAAACCACGCGGGCCAAAAGACCATATTGAAGGCGACCCGCACAGCAAACCATCGCGATTGTAGGCTTTACCGAACAGGTCATAAATAAGGATTAACTTACAAATAGTGACTAAGCTATAAAGCAAAGCGCTGCCAAAAGGTGGCGCTTTCTTCATTTTAACGCCGCACAATTAACTTTCACAAAAGGCGTGCTGTGTTAACGTAGCCACCATAAATAGCCCTATTTTTAGCAACAACGTTCAAGCCAATAGCAGCATGTCAGTAAAGAATTACCAAAAATTCTACCAGCCACTAAGAGCCGTGAACTCAGAAGACTTCGGCCGCTGTTTTTATTGCGGCTGCGAAACTGCACGCCAAGACTTTATCCCGCCCATAAAATTCATTCACGACTGGCAAAGCGGGAACCTGCAGGCTGATTTCATCTCTGTACCTTCATGCAACGAATGCTTCGACCTGCTAAAAAATGAAAACAACGGCACCCTAGAACCCAGAATAAACACCTTAAAAAAGCGATTGGCAGAAAAGTATAAGAAGGCCATTAGGGTATATAACCACTGGAGTATGGAAGAAATTGAAGAAATGGACGCCGCATTTCAAATAAGCCTAAAAGGCGGCATGCGATTAGGCAAAGAAACCCTGTCACGCCTTCAGTTTTCTGGGTTCGACTATGAAGTAAACGGCAGCATAACGCGGGTGACAAAACCACAGCGCGAGATTTTTAAAGTGTTCGATGAAGAGTTTAGCAGCTTTAGAGAAGCGCTAGCCTTTGCCAGCGCTACCTACAAAATAAAGAAAAGCCGGCTAAGTCAGCTTTATTTCGATAACGATGAAAGCTTCGATAGGGCGATTGAGGCTTTTCATGAATTGGTTGAAGACCATCAATCAAAAGCTGATTGATGGTATTAGACTCCTGGATCAGAGGTTCGAACCCTATCGGCCCACCATTATTCTTGACCGTTTTTTAAGAAGTACAAGTCAGAAAACCCCATTTTTACAAATTCGGTATCTCTGAAGTTTCTTACGGTTTTTTTGTCTTTACTGATAGCGGCAAGTTGCTGTTCAGTTTGAAGGAACTGGGAAAGGTCCATTCCTTCAGCATCGGCCACGGCTTCATGCATATTTTGATGGCGGCTGTAAGAAAAATTTATCTCTTTTGCCACACCTTTAAACTTATAACGTACTTTATGGGCCATGTTCTACTCACGTTGGTCGATGTAATTCAAAAACGGTTTAACGGCTATTATAAACTCAATTAGCGCCAATAATTATCGTATTAAAAAAGTGGGTGGCAAAATCGCAGTGCGAGGTGTTTAAAGTGTTCGAGAATAATAAAAGCATTGATAGGGCGATTGAGGTTGCTCAATAAAGGATAAATACTTTAGATTGCTATGATGTTTTAAACTAAACATCAATAAAGCTTACCTAAAATACGAGGGATGTATGGGGCCTGATTTCGAAAATAGTAAAGTACTCCTGATGAGAGGACCTGTTGAATTGATCAGCGAGGGATATGCTGGAATTGGGTGGGGGCAATTTCAGCTTTGCAATTTCATCACTTCTGACAAGTTCTTTGAACATCTCGTTTGCACACAGCAAAGCGTAGGACGTAGCGGCAATCAACTACGCCGTTTCATTGAAGTTAAGAAGGGCGATATTATTGTGGTGCCAGCGCCTGCCCGCATATACATAGGTATTGCTACTGGCGAGAAACAATTCTGCGCAGACAAACCATGGGGCGAAAACCAAATAGAAGTGACGTTTCCCTGCGATGCTGAAAATGAGCCAATTTCTATTGCACGTACAGACTTGAAACAAGGTTTACAGTCAAGGCTGCGTATACGCTTAACGGTTGCTGATTTAGATTACTTCAAAGACGAAATTATAGAGCGTTACAACGACATTAAAAATAATGTGAGTAGCGGTGCCCTATCCAAAATTAATGAAAAAGCCGGGGAAAAATTAGAGCAATTTAAAACAAAATTGTTAGATAACCTTCGAAATAGAAATCATTACTTGGAAGCTGGTGGGCAGGGCTTAGAACACCTAGTAAAAGAATTGCTTGAAATTGAAGGTTACACTGCGGTTATACCCAGTAAGCAAAGTCACGAGGTTGGCGTTGATGTTGATATAGAAGCCCAGTCACGCAACCCTTTCATTACGCAAGAACTGCTGATTCAAGTGAAAGACCACGTGGGATATACAGATAAGCATGCCATCGAGCAGATAGCGAAAGTTGAAAAAAAAGAAGATTGTTACCGATGGGTAGTATCATTAGGTGATTTTGCCGAAGATGTAACACAGCACGCGGACGGATTGAGCGTTAACTTAATGAATGGAACTCAACTTGTGGATTGGTTAGCTGAGCGTTGGCAAGATCTGTCCGCTACGACCAAGCAAAAACTTGGTATCGCTTCAGTCCCGCAACTTATATTTTAAATCCCCTATGTTGAAAACGAATCTCTTTGCTAATAAGTATTGAAACACTTATTAGCAAAGGAGAAAGCCTGAATGCTCTTCACTCATTCGAAAAATCTAACTCTTCTGAAAGCTTGCGCATTTCTGCTGCTATGAGAACTCACTATTATTTTTTAGATAACAATATAGCTAAATGTTTTTCATTGATTATTTATCTTTTGCTTTCGGTACCCCACTCTTCAACCGTGTAATAGTCAACAAGAAACTCATGAAGTCTATCTTCAGCCGTATATCCTTGCTCTGTATTGCTATGAATTACGGCTTCGATAACATTTCTAACGAAGATAGCGTTATCTTTGAGACTAGAAAGCTCATTATAAATCCAATCACTCCAGACCTTAATATATTCACTTGATTCATCGTTAATATTATTGAACAGCTTGAGCTGCTTGATATTTTGATTTTTATAACGGAAAGCCGCTGCAATGTAATCGTGTGCGGCTTGAAGAACTCTATGGTCAATAGAATTAATCTTGTTTAGTAATGGAATGTTGGGGTGATTTGCTTGGAGGATTGAGTCAGCGGTAATGTACTGTTTCTTAGCAACGTTGAATATTAAGCTAAGAGTCTTTCCATAGGACTCTTTTTGAATATTTTTTAACAATTCATTGTTATCATTTTGAAATCTATTTCCCACTATCACTACAAATCCTTATGGTTTACACGTGTCTTAAAATAAACCATACTATGCAAAAGTATAAAAATAAACAGGGACGATGCTCGACTCCATCAGCTTTGCTCAAAAACAACGCCTTGCCTATATCGACTTTTGCTTGCTATTCAAAGGTGCGATTTACCGTCAGGACTTAATTAATCGTTTTCAGGTCGGTTTATCGGCAGGCTCGCGCGATTTCAGCATTTACAAGGAGCTTGCACCGGATAACCTGTCTTACGACTCGAGAGAGAAACGTTACTTTCAGACACCTCAATTCAAGCCTGTCTTTGAGCACGATGCAAGACGCACTTTGACTAAACTCGCAAATGATATATCCGATGGGTTTGATGCAATAGGCGATATCCACTTCCCCGTAGAAGCACCGTCGAGTCTAAATGTGCCCGACATCTTTATTGTTGCGCGCCTTGTTCAGGCTATCCTCAATAACAAAGCGGTTAGCGTTATCTACACGTCACTTTCTAGCGGTTCGAATGCCAGAGAACTTGTACCTCACTCCATAGTCGACAATGGCCTACGCTGGCACGTCCGCGCCTTTGATCGTAAGAGTCAAAGCTTTCGTGACTTCGTGTTAACGCGCATTAGTAAGGTAACGATTAAAGACACGCCTATTGAAGAGGAAAGCGTCCAAGCAGATACCGAATGGCAGCGTCTTATACCACTTCAACTCGTGCCGCATCCTAAGAATGTCGAACATCCAACTGCGATAGAAATGGACTACGGTATGGAAAATGAGCAGTTGTTCATCAAAGTAAGAGCTGCGATGGCAGGCTATCTGTTAAGGCGGTGGAATGTCGACTGTACAGAGCGGGGAACACTCCGCGGAGCTGAGTATCAACTATGGTTGCAGAATCGTTTCGCATTGAATGATGTAGGCAATTTGGCTATCGCACCGGGATATAAAGAAAAACAAGCAAGGAGCACGGAATGTTAAAACTGGAAGACATTAAAAAGGATGCACAGATAAAAGGCATTCAAAGTGATGAGGTAGTCAGAGTTGTCCAAGTCGAGCCTGTTGGTGATGCCGCAGTCACGGTTTATTACAAAGATAGTCAAGGCAAGCTTGGTGAGCAGATGTTGTTCCGCTCTGATGAGTCACGTTTGTCACTCGCAAAAGAAGGTCGCCCATGGGCATTCGATGCACCGGGCGCTGAATTCAAGCTTGGATTGGAAGCCTATCGTATAAGTCAGGCTGCGCTCTTCGACCCGATGATGGCCGTTCATACATCAAATGTTGACCCGCTTCCTCATCAAATATCAGCAGTATACGAGTCCATGTTACCGAAGCAGCCATTACGCTTTGTTTTAGCGGATGATCCCGGTGCAGGTAAAACGATTATGGCTGGTTTACTTATTCGCGAATTGATAATGAGGGGTGACGCGAAACGCATTCTCATTGTTTCACCGGGATCGCTGACGGAACAATGGCAAGATGAATTGCTTGAAAAATTTGGCGTAACGTTTGAGATATTCAGCCGTGAGAAGCAAGAACAATGTGCCTCAGGTAACTTTTTCGATGAGACCGACCAATTAATATGTCGTCTTGATCAATTATCCAGAAATGAAGAATTCCAAGAAAAGCTCAAAAATACAGAGTGGGACTTAATCATCGTGGATGAAGCCCACAAATTGTCCGCGAGCTACTTTGGTAACAAAGTGAACAAAACACGCCGTTTCCAATTGGGTGAGCTATTAGGCTCCATTACTCGTCATTTTTTGTTAATGACAGCGACACCGCACAACGGTAAAGAAGAAGATTTTCAGATATGGCTGTCACTACTCGATGGTGATCGTTTTTACGGAAAGTTTCGAGAAGGTGCACACAAAGTTGATGTCTCCGACATGATGCGACGAATGGTCAAAGAAGAACTCCTTAAATTTGACGGAACACCACTCTTTCCTGAAAGGAGGGCTTACACAGCAAATTATGAGCTCTCTCCCATGGAAGCTTCGCTCTACGAGCAAGTGACAACATATGTTCGTGAGGAGATGAATCGAGCAGATAATCTCGATAGCAAGAAGAAAAACAACGTTGGTTTTGCATTAACAATGCTTCAGCGCCGCTTGGCATCAAGTCCTGAAGCTATTTATCAATCGCTGAAACGCCGTCGAAAGCGTCTTGAAGATAGGCTCTCCGAAACTAAATTGTTAGCACGCGGGCAAGCAGTTCAGCGTGATGGTGTCGCGGAAACACTCGCTGAGTACAACAAGAGACACAAAATTGATCTGCCGGATAACTTTGATGAGCTTGATGAGGACTTAAGTGCGGAAGAATATGAGATGTACTCTGAGCAGGTTGTCGATATGGCTTCTGCTGCGGAGACCATTCCCGAGCTTGAGGCTGAAATAGCGAGTCTTAAGGATCTTGAATATCAGGCGCTGAGCGTTGTGCAATCAGGCAACGACAAGAAGTGGGAGCAACTGTCTTACCTACTTCAAGATGAGCCCGAAATGTATACCCAAAGCGGTGCTCGCCGAAAATTACTCATATTTACCGAACACAAAGATACGCTTAATTACCTAGTGAAAAGGATAAGCGACATGCTCGGTAACGATAATGCGGTAAGAACAATTTATGGCGGTACCAACCGAGACGAACGAAGAAAAATTCAAGAAGAGTTCCGCAACGACCCAGACGTAATAGTGCTAATCGCCACCGATGCTGCAGGGGAAGGGGTGAACCTTCAAAACGCCAATTTGATGGTTAACTACGACCTACCCTGGAATCCAAATCGTTTAGAGCAAAGGTTTGGTCGTATTCACCGTATCGGCCAAACAGAAGTATGTCACCTATGGAATATAGTTGCTGCCGAGACGCGAGAAGGTGAAGTTTTTAAAAAGCTATTCGACAAAATTGAGATAGAAAAAGAAGCTCTAGGTGGCAAGGTTTTCGATGTGCTGGGTGAAGCCTTTGATAATGTGTCGCTAAAAGACTTGCTTGTCGATGCCATTCGTTATGGTGAGGCTCCTGAAACCAAAGCGAAGATGAATGAGGTTATCGATGGTGCACTCGACCAAGAACACCTAAAAGAAATCCTTCGAAGAAATGCCTTGGTCGAGCAGCACATGGGGCTGGAAGAGCTTTACGCCGTTAAGGAAGAAATGGAAAAGGCAGAAGCGCGTAAGCTTCAACCTTATTTTATTCGCGCATTTTTCACTGAATCGTTTCAAACGCTGGGCGGCGAAATGCGCAACAGAGAATCAGGTCGATTTGAAGTAAGGCACGTGCCTGCTGCCATAAGAGAGCGTGACAGAGTAATAGGTGAAACGCGAACCCCTGTTCTGCGTAAATACGAACGAATCTGTTTCGAGAAACATCATGTACGCCAACAGGGCAAGCCCATGGCAGATATGATTCATCCACTGCATCCGTTAATGCACGCTACCACAGACTTGGTTCTTCAAGCGCACAGACCAAAGCTAAAGCAAGGCGCCGTTCTGGTTGACCCTAACGATGATGGACTTGAGCCAAAAGTGTTATTTATGGTCGACCATACGGTGAGAGAAGCCGGGAATAATGGTGAAGTTGCATCAAGACGGCTCCAATTTGTTGAGATAGATGAAAATGGTAATGCGATTAATGCTGGATGGGCTCCACATCTGGACCTTCAGCCCATCGACGATTACGACAGAAAACTAGTCGGAGATATCTTACAGTCTCCATGGCTGAACAATAATCTGGAAGGCTTAGCGTTAAATCACGCATCTCAACAACTCGTGCAGGAGCACTACAATGAGGTAAGAGACAGAAGGGAGCGTCAGGCAGATAAAACGCTCCAAGCGGTAAATGATAGACTGGTCAAGGAAATTAACTATTGGTCAGACCGCTATATAAAACTGAAAGACGATGTAGATGCCGGTAAGCAACCCAAAATGCAGCCAGAAATGGCAAGACGTCGAGTCGACGAGTTAACTGCAAGACTAGAGCAGCGGAAAGCTGAGTTAGCAAACCTCAAGAATGTTGTCTCCAGTACGCCAGTAGTCATGGGCGGTGCGTTAGTCATACCTCAAGGTCTTCTTGCACACAGAAAGGGTGAAACACAGTTCAGTGTCGACGCTGAATCACGCTCTCGAATTGAGCGAGTTGCAATGCATGCAGTCATGGATGTTGAGGAGAGCTTTGGTTTTGATGTTAAAAACGTAGGTGCAGAAAAGTGTGGATGGGACGTGACGTCTCGACCACCGAGGCAAGAAGATGGCTCAATTAAACCCGACAGACATATTGAAGTTAAGGGAAGAGCTAAAGGTCAAAGTACAATTACAGTGAGCCGCAATGAAATTATCTATGGGCTTAATCAAGCAGATAAATTTATTTTAGCGATAGTCGTAGTAGATGGTGACGAATTCGAAGGTCCATACTACGTGAAAACGCCGTTTAAAGGTGAGCCAGACTTTGGTGTCGCTAGCATTAATTATGATTTAAGTGAACTGCTCTCAAAGGCAGTTGCACCAAACGAAACACTCTAAAGGCAGAAAGATGTCAGAAATAAAAATACCCAAAAAATTAATAGAAGTAGCACTGCCGTTAGATGATATAAATGCGGCAGCGGCCAAAGAAAAATCAATCCGTCATGGGCATCCCAGTACCCTTCATCTTTGGTGGGCACGCCGTCCGCTTGCGGCAGCAAGAGCAGTGATATTTGCCCAAATGGTGAATGACCCTTCTGAAACGGTAAGTGGTGACAAACGCCTTAGAGAAACAAAGCTAAAGATTCAAAATGAGCGTGAGAAGCTTTTCGATATTATTCGAGATCTGGTCAAGTGGGAAAATACCACTAACGTGACAGTGTTAAATCGTGCAAGAGAGGTGATTAAGGAAAGTTGGCGATATACATGTGAACTTAACAAAAAACATCCCAAGGCTTCAGAGCTATTTAATCCAGAAAAGCTCCCAGAATTTCATGACCCATTTGCAGGTGGTGGGGCTATCCCACTAGAAGCTCAGCGTTTAGGATTGGAGGCCTATGCGAGTGATCTCAACCCTGTGGCTGTAATGATTAATAAAGCAATGGTTGAAATTCCCCCAAGATTTGCAGGTCATCCTCCAGTAGGCCCGATTGCAGCGCAAGCAGAACAAACGGATATGATGGACTCCTGGCCTGGAGTGTCTGGGTTGGTTACTGACATAAAAAGGTATGGGCATTGGATACGCTCAGAAGCTGAGAAAAGAATAGGTCATTTATTTCCCAAAGTTAAGGTTACACAAGAAGTTGTCAGTGAGAGAGAGGATTTAGCACCTCTACTCGGGGAGGAGTTAACAGTTATTGCTTGGTTATGGGCTAGAACAGTAAATAGTCCAAATCCCGCTTACAGCGATAAAGCAGTTCCTCTCGCTTCGAGCTTTGTGCTGTCCAGAAAAAAAGGTAGAGAAGCGTATGTACAGCCACAAATATTGCCAGACAACTACAGCTTCAAAGTGTGCTTAGGAAAAGCTCCAGACCATCTAAAAAAGGGAACTAAAGCTGCCAGAGGCGCAAATTTCACCTGTATTTTATCTGGTTCACCTATTGAAGGCGGATACATAAAGTCTGAAGGAAGAGCTGGAAGAATGGGGGCAAAACTAATGGCTGTAGTTGCTGAAAGTCGCCTAGGAAGAGTTTTCCTATCACCTACAAAAGAAATGGAAGATATTTCCGATGAGGTAAAAGCTAACTGGAGGCCAGAAACTAAATTAGCCCATGATAAGAGGGCACTTTGGACTCCGCCATACGGGCTAGAATCATTTGCAGATTTGTTCACGGAACGTCATTTAGTAGCACTTACGACTTTTGCAGATTTAGTTAAAGAAGCTAGAGACAAAGCAATCTCTGATAAAACAGCCGCAGGGTTTTCATCTGATAAACGCAGCTTGGATGAGGGAGGATCTGGAGCTATTGCATATGGTGATGCTTTGGCTGTGTACTTAGCATTCGCAGTGGACCGGTCTGCAAATACTCTTTGTACAATAGCAAGGTGGACCGCAGACAGAGAGCAAACAGTTACTGTATTTTCACGTCAAGCGATACCCATGTCTTGGGACTATCCTGAGGTAAATCCGTTTTCAAAAGCTGCCGGAGCGTTTGAGGTCTCAGTAGCTGGAGTCACTAAGGGTATTCCAAGTATCGATAAGACAGCGGGACATGCTTTTCAAGCTGACGCCTCCAATCAAAACATTTCAGTGAATAAAGTTGTCTCTACCGATCCACCTTATTACGACAACATTGGTTACGCTGACTTGGCTGACTTTTTCTACGTCTGGTTGCGCAGATCTCTAAGAAATATATACCCCGCATTATTCTCGACGATAGCTGTTCCAAAAGCTGAAGAGCTCGTTGCTATACCATATAGGCATTCTTCTAAAGACGATGCTGAAAACTTTTTTCTCAATGGGATGACAAATGCTATATCGAAAATTTCGAGCAGTGCGCATCCAGCCTATCCAGTTTCAATTTATTACGCGTTTAAACAGTCAGAAACAAACAATAACAGTACATCCAGTACCGGGTGGGAAACTTTTCTCGAAGCGGTTATCCAAGCTGGTTTTTCGATTGATGGAACATGGCCAATGCGAACCGAAATGGGAAATAGAATGATTGGCTCTGGAACAAATGCGCTTGCATCGTCTGTTGTTTTAGTTTGTACCAAGCGAACATCGGCTGCTGACTCTATTAGCAGGAGGCAGTTTCAACGCGAACTGAGAGATAGAATGCCCGAAGCATTGGAAGCAATGATCGGTGGTAATGCCGGCACTTCCCCCATTGCGCCGGTGGATTTAGCACAAGCCTCTATTGGCCCAGGTATAGCTATTTTTTCAAAATATGAATCAATAATTGAATCAGATGGTTCGCAAATGAGCGTGCACGACGCTCTTATTTTAATCAATAGAGCAATTACTGAATATTTGAATCCTGACAGTGGAAGTTTTGATAGTGACACGCTGTTCTGTGACGATTGGTTTAGTCAATATGGTTGGAGCGCAGGTTCGTTCGGTGAGGCAGATACGCTCGCACGAGCGAAAGGTACGTCGGTAGACGGTGTTCGCGACGCAGGTGTAATCGAGTCCGGTGCTGGAAAGGTTAGATTATTAAAATGGAGTGAATATCCAGCGGACTGGGACCCTAAAACAGACGACAGAACACCAGTTTGGGAAGCTTGTCACCAAATGATCCGTGTACTGAACCAACAAGGTGAAGCGGATGCTGGTACTTTACTGGCACGAATGCCAGAACAGGGTGAACATATTCGACAACTCGCCTATCACTTATATACCTTGTGTGAGCGCAAAAAATGGGCAGAAGAGGCCAGAGCTTATAATGAATTAATAGGTTCATGGCACGCAATCGTAGCAGCTTCTCAGGAAGCCGGTGAGCGTGGCTCTCAGTCAGAACTTGGATTTGATTTTTAAGAGGGAGATAAAGAAATGAGTTTAAAACCATGGCGAGAAATAGCGCGCCCTCACAAAGATGTTTTAGAAGGTACATTTAAGCAGTCAGAGTTTGCCGCAGATATTTCACAGGTTGCTTCGGGAACTGCGACACATGAATATCAGGATGCTGAAAAGTTTTTCTCCAGAACCTTCATAACAGAAGGTATGAGACTACTACTTATATCTGTTGCTCAGCGGCTTGCGGGGCAAGGCGGCGACCCTGTTATTCAGTTACAAACAGCATTTGGTGGTGGTAAAACTCACACCATGCTCGCGGTTTTGCATTTAGCATCAAGACAAGTGAGCACCGATAAGTTACAGGGTATACCGCCTTTACTGGATGAGGCTGGTATTGCTGATTTGCCGAGTGCAAAGGTTGCAGTGATTGACGGTATTAAGTTGTCACCTAGTCAACCACAGCGGCACGGAAGTGTATCGGCTAATACCATATGGGGTGAGCTGGCATGGCAACTTTTGGGTGAAGAAGGCTATCAGATGGTTGCACAAAGTGACGCTGATGGTGCATCACCCGGTAAAGAAGTTGTTCGTCAATTAGTAGAGAAAGCAGCGCCGTGTGTTATTTTGATAGATGAGTTAGTTGCGTTTATTCGCCAGTTGGAAGTCGGCAAACAATTTAACGCAGGTACATTTGATAGCAATATTTCCTTTATTCAGGCGCTAACGGAAGCGATGAAGTCAGTACCTAACGCTATTCTGCTTGCATCACTACCTGAATCAGAGATAGAGGTCGGTGGCACTATGGGCCAGCGCGCCCTAGAATCACTTGAGAAGTATTTCGCGCGTGTCGAGTCAGTTTGGAAGCCTGTAGCAAGCACAGAAGCGTTTGAAATTGTTCGTAGAAGACTCTTTGAATCTGCTGGAGATCGAGCAGAGGTTGAAGGCATCAGTCGTCAATACTCTGATTTTTATCGCGCGAATAGCGATAAGTTTCCAGTAGAGACGCAATCCAATGTATATTTCGAGCGCCTTACACAATCTTACCCTATTCATCCTGAAGTGTTTGATCGCCTTTATGAGGATTGGTCGACACTCGATAAATTCCAGCGCACCCGTGGCGTACTGCAATATATGGCGATTGTGATACATAAACTATGGAATTCAGACAATAAAGACGCATTGATCATGCCCGGCTCTATTGCACTTGACGATAGCAATGTTCGTAATAAAAGTATTCACTACTTACCACAGGGATGGGAGCCAGTTCTCGAGAAAGAAGTCGATGGGCCTCGGTCTGAAGCATTTGATATAGATGGTAAAGATACGCGTTTTGGCAGCGTTCAAGCCGCTAGACGTGCGATGCGTACAATCTTCTTAGGAAGTGCGCCTTCTAATGCCGAGCAAGGCGTTAAAGGTATAGATTACGAACACATACTATTGGGATGTGTTCAGCCTGGCCAGACAATAGGTGTGTTTGAGGATGTCTTAAAACGCCTGCGAGATAGGCTACATTACCTGTATTCTGAACAAGATAGGTTTTACTTGGATACGCGTCCCAACCTTCGTCGTGAAATGGAAAGCCGCAAGCAGAATATTGATGATCTACAAGAGCTGTATCCCGCTCTAAAAGACCGTGTAGGAAGAGTTTTTGGTAGAAGTCATTGTTTTGCCGGGATTCATGTATTTACTTCGTCAATTGACGTACCTGACGACTATGGAACAGGGCCTAGATTGGTTGTTCTTCCGCCTCATCAAGCCTATCACCGTTCGGATGATCGTCTGGCATGCGAAGCAGCAGAACAGATACTTCGCAAGCGAGGTGACCAACCGCGTCAAAAGCAAAATCGGCTTATATTCTTTGCCGCGGACTACGATGTGATGAGTCGTCTTAAAGAAGCAGGTCGCACATTCCTAGCTTGGAAAAGCATAGTCAACGATGTTAATGACGGCAAATTAGACCTGACTGTTTCTCTATCGAAACAGGCAAAGCGAAATGTAGACAATGCCGAGCAAGATTTACAGCGACTCATTCGCGATGCATACAAATGGATTATCTGTCCTGTTGAGGAATTTAGGAAAGGTAAACCTGAGCTTATTTGGGAGACAGTATCAGTTTCACCAACAGCTCCTAACTTGGTCGCAGAAATTGAGAATAAACTTCGTGAGGAAGAATGGCTTATTTCGGAATGGAGCCCTATCCACCTGAGGAATACATTAAAGCAATGGTATTTGAAAGATGGTGTATCTGAAGTCAGTGCATTAAAGGTATGGCAAGACAGTTGTCATTACCTCTATCTGCCACGTCTTGTGAACAATCAAACGTATGAAAACGCGATTAGTGCGGGGATAACTTCGGAAGACTTCTTTGCGTACGCAGCTGGGAAAGACGGCGATAAATATCTCGGCTTTGCCTTTGGACGCGATACGATGATTCATATCGACGATGCGTCTTTACTGATTGATAGGGAAGCAGCAGAAGCCTATCGAGAAGCTATGAAGCCAGCGCCACAGCCTGCGCCGCCAAGTCCTGAACCGGGGCCGTCGCCAATGCCTAGTCCCGAACCTGGCCCTAATCCTTCACCGAATCCAGCACCGCAGCCCATGCCGACACCTGAGCAAATCAAGAAGCAGTTCTATGGCAATATAGATCTTGATCCTGTGAAAGCCAAAATGGACTTCGCAATGATTGTTGATGAGGTAGTTCAGCAGTTTACTTCCAAGTTAGGCGTTGAAGTGTCTATCTCGGTAGAGATTCAGGCTAAGTCAAAAGATGGATTTGATGAGGCTCTTCAGCGAACTATTAAAGAGAACTGTAATGTACTACGGTTCAACAGTTCGGAATTTGAAGAATAAAAGAAGAAGGGATTTATAAAGTCGCGTTTGCTCTAATTTTTGGAGAGCAAGCGTGACTCACTCTTAGCCATGGATAAAGGAGAAATATGATGGCGTGTAGTTGTTGTGGTAAAAACTTAAACAGTGGAATGATTAAGAAGCGCGATAGCGCAACAAGTAAGTTATATAAATCCTGTCCGCATTGTTCTGATGCAAATGGTACTGAGCATGTGTTTCATCCTTACCCGGCTAGTTTCGGGCATACGCCTGCTCGAAAAACAGCAAAGAATCCCGATGGTCACCAAAGCTACTGTATTTCATGTAGGCGTTTGTCGAGAGGAACACCATCACGGAACTATAAAAATGGCCTGTTGTGCAGTAATTTTTAATAGAGCTAAATGAATATATATAAAGATGATGCCGTTAATTGGCTTCAGACGCTGCCTTCTGGCAGCGTCAATCTAATGATAACTGATCCGCCATATGAAAGCCTTGAGAAGCATCGTAAGATAGGAACAACAACTCGCTTGAAGCGCAGCAAAGCGTCAAGTAATGCATGGTTCAACATATTTCCGAATGAGCGTTTCGAAGAATTGCTGTCAGAGGTCTATCGTGTTTTAAATAAAAATAGTCACTTCTATCTTTTCTGCGATCAGGAAACGATGTTTGTGATTAAACCTATTGCTGAACGTGTGGGCTTTAAATTTTGGAAACCAATCGTTTGGGATAAGGTCTGCATCGGTATGGGATACCATTATCGTGCAAGATATGAATTCATATTGTTTTTCGAAAAAGGCAAGCGCAAATTGAATGATCTCAGTGTGCCCGACATACTTGAATCAAAGCGTGTTTACAGAGGATATCCGACGGAAAAGCCAGTTGATCTACTCGAAACGCTCGTCAAGCAAAGTAGCTTGCCAGGAGAGCTAATAGTCGATCCATTTTTTGGTTCTGGCTCTACTCTTATTGCTGCAAATAATCTTGACCGTTGTTTTATGGGCAATGATATCTCAGAGGACGCCCATGAGCACTTCTTGGCTAATTTTTCAGAAGAAGGTTTAAGTGATGGCGTTATCGATAAATAGCAGTGAAACACTAGAGTTACTGAAATATGCAACCATCGATTCGCTTTGGGTAGACGGTGGTTACTTTGATCCGGCGCTCAACGCCTATGTAGATGTAAATGCGATATTAGTAAAATTTGAAACTGGTGAGACAATCAGCATTGAATTCGATGAGCATTGGTTTGAATACAGTGAAGAGCATTCAGAGTCAGAGAAAGCTGCAAACGGAATCTATTGAAGTCTGAAATTTAAAAAACAAGGCCAATTTACACGCCAAAGTGAATTGACATCAATCAAGCGCGATAAAAGTATGCGACTAGATGAAATTCATCTTGGTACGCAAGAAATAAAAAGTTACGACCATGAGCAAATGCTAGACTGCCATTCACTTTATTTGGTTTTTAACCTCTTTGAAGCCATTGCAAATTATGATTTGGGCGGTCAAAGAGCTGGACTGGCACTCTGGAACGCCCCTAGCCCTCGTCACAGATTCGGTGTAAAAATCGTTTAACAATCTAATTAACGGTGAATCCTTTCTTTTTGCACTCATAACGTTGTTGTTTTAGGCTTCGAAGTTGACTTTTCAATTGCTCGCCTTCTCTTGCACTGTAACCAGCGCGCATTTTTGAGTTAATGTTGTCAATACGCTGCTCTATGCCTGCGCATTGGTATTTAGAAGGAGTAAAGTTAGAGCCAGCAAACGAATATGTGGCTGCTACTAGTAGTAGAAGTAACGTGTACGTCTTTTTCATGATCATCCTTGAAAAATTATATGGTTAGCAATTTTATTAAGCTAGGTTGTACTACTGCGCTACAGTGGCTGCGTTTATATATACAGCCTTTCAATTGATGTTTTCAGATTGGCGAGTAGTTGTCAGTGTTTTTATCTTATAACTATGTATAGAAATTCAAACCTACTCTAGCCAACTAATGGTTTGTGTCTAACGACGTGTTGTAGTCTGATTGTACGCCATAGATATATGGCGGTGTTGAAGGACTAACATGGTAAACAGAAATGGAATTGGCGCAAAGCTTTTTATAATCGTAAGCGTTGTACTTTTTAATAGTTTGGGTGTTTTATACTTCGCGCGGGATAGTATCAATTTACCTAAATTTCTCCATCTCGCCTTTAGCTTTGTAGAAGCCAAAATTCAAGGCGAAAATAATCAAGAAAGCCTTTTACCTGATGCTTTGCGTTCACAAGAAGAAATTTCTCATGGTCAAAAGGGTTTAGAAGCTAAAAAGAATTATGACGATTATACCCAAAGTAATTCTGGCATAGGTGAGCATGAAGCCCCTCACACATACAAATGTTTAGACAAGATTAAACCACCCGAAAGAAAAACTATTTATACATGGACAGACGGGAAAGGTGTTAAGCATATAAGTGACTCTCCTAGAAAGCTAAACAGTGGTACTTCGGTAAGGGTTGCTAAAACAATTGATCCAGAGGCTATATCGCTAAATTTTCTCTCTCATAATTTACCTTTTAATGTTCAAGGGGCAGTGCGGGAAAGAGTACAGCAAGCAATAGATGCCTTTGCGCATGTTACACCCGAAGAATCAGTGGTTCCTGTTGTAGCAAATATAAGGAGCTTTAGTGATAAAGACGCGTACGAGAAATATAGTAAGCGTTTTAATCTTGCGACCGCGACTAGCTCGGGTTTTTATTCAGCAGGGCTAAATGAGTCTGCTATTTTAATTCGTGATAATGAGCAAACACTTCAAACTATAACCCATGAGATAATGCATACCATTAATCGATATTGGTATGGTCAAGTAGCGAAATGGTTGAATGAAGGAATGGCGGAATATTCAGAAACCCCGGGAGTTTTAACCAACAGCTTGTGGGTTAATCACTTTAAAAGTAATCAGCCACTAGCCTTAACCACACTCTTTGAGGGAACGGAGAGCAGTTGGCGTAAACAACCACATCAATTCTATGCTTCTAGCTGGGCTTTCGTTACCTTTCTAATGAGCGAGAATCAAGAACTCATGAGCCGGCTTCTGTTATTAGAGGCGGAAAATGGCTGCAAAGAGCTTTCCACAAAGGATATCCAATTATTGTACGGGGGAAGTATTGCTGCGCTGGAGAATGATTTTGGACGCTGGTTTAGAAGTAATTATTGATAAAACAGTCTTTTAGCATTAACGCCAATCCTCCAATTGCTGCAACGCCTTAATACGATCACGTTGCAGCGCGAACGCTTCAAATACGTCATCAAAGTCTGTGTTGCGGGGGCTTAAATTCGGAAGAGCCAAATTGGCTTGGCTGAAAAATTCTGCTTGGTTATTCCGCCAACCTTGCTTCCACCAAGAGATAATTTGTTCACGAGAACTAGAAAGCTTCAAGCCAGTGGGTAACTTGTCTGATTTGTTAGCGTTTATGCTCGATTTCGTTGGTAGCAAATTCCACAGGTCGTTGTTAGGCCATCGTGCAAACGGAAAAGCGTGATCGATAGCGTAGCTAGATAACTTCAAACGCTTACCTGACCAACAGCATGCAACATCTTCACTTGCTAGTAATTCGTTAACGCGTTTTCGAATTCTTGAAGTAGTGCGTTCTGGGTCGTCCCATCTAAGCGCATTGAGGTAATCTACTTTAGTAAGTGGCCTTTGTTTGTTTTGGCTGTACTCAGCCATTAAAGAAGACCATTCATTAATCAAAGTAGGCTCTATCCATACGCTAAACTGCGTTAATGAATCCCAAATATGAGTAGGAACATAGAACTTACCCAGTAAAGACAAAAAATCGAAGTCTAAGAGAAGGTCGGTTTTAGGTTTTCGAGTTTGATTAAGTTCAACATGAAAAACACCTTCATCAGTGCCGGGTAACGTGGTGTGCTTAGCGGGCATGTTTTTTACTGTCGAAGCGATGTCTTTTAGAGTTCGGTAAATCGCTTGCACCGTTGCACTATCTGAATAGTGCGCGCCAATATAAAAATCATTGCTAGAAAAGGCTTTAATTTGCTGCCAGCCGTCTTCCTTGATAAATCCTAATCCTCTGCTCGCATTGCTGTTTTGCTGCATTTCGAACTTATCAATTAAGGGTTTGTAAAGCTTCAGCCAATAGAGCGCCACCAGTCCAACCGGCAAAACAACATGCTTGTTTGTTTGCTCTATTAAAGCGCCTGGATGGCCTTCGGCGATTCTAAGCAGTGTTCGTAATAGTGCTACCTTATACGTTGATGATTTACTGTCGTTTATTACGATATTCCTGATTAAAGGAAATGCACCTGTACCATTATCAGGCAGCGTCAGTAAAACCGTTTGCCATTGAACATCCATACGACCTAGCTCATCGTTTGACTTTTCAGGAGTAAGTAGTCGATAAGTAAGCCCGAACTGGCTAGCAAATTTAGCCAGTTCATCTGCTGAAACAGGGTACATGGTACGTTCGTCAGCGCAGTTGCCATGTCGCAGCGAGATAATTAACTTGCCATTAGGCTTTAGCAAAGAAGATAGCTTTCTACAAGCGCGTTCTCGCGACGATGGCGCGATGTGCATCCAAACTGCACTTAGAAGTATTAAATCAAATTTAGTTTGTAAGCGAAAAACTTCAGTCAGTTCGGGTAGTGTATCTGATATCCAGTGAATTGGGTTTGAAACGGTATAGCCTTGCGCGAGCTCTCTAATGCCAGTTGCGGGCTCGACCGCAACCACACCCAAACCCTTTGAGGCTAAATAACGCGCATCACGTCCAGAGCCTGCACCCACATCCAGCACCATTCCTTCTTTAGGTATGGCGTATAACCATTCTTTGTGAACAGACTCAAAGGGTACGCTATCGTATTGTTTCGCAAGTGTCGAAGCGTTAGTTGAGTAGTACGTTATATTTTGGGTCAAACCGCTAACTTATTGCCAATCCGTTGAGTATCTATTTCTAAATCATTTAGTAAATAAACTCAAATCATCCTTCTTAAAACGAATAAACATTATTGCTTAATTGTAAATAGCAATAATTATCATTTAAATTAAGTTTAAGCTGTTTTATACTCCCGCTCGAAAAAACCAACCCTTCAAAACCAATAACAGAGAAAACCATGAAATTAAGCAGTTTATTTGCACTAACGCCTATCGCGTTTGCATTGTCGGTAAATGCGCAAACTACGCAAAACGATACGGTAGAAGTTAAAGAAGCAGACGTTGAAAAAATTCGTATTGTTGGCGTTCGTCAAAACCGCGTTAGCCGCGGTGCAACGGGCTTAACCATGGAAATTAGCGAAACGCCTCAGTCTATTAGCATTCTTTCTGAAGACTTAATGCAGTCGTTCGGGGCGTTTAATATTAATGATGCGCTAAAGCTAGCGCCGGGTATTAACGTAGAAGAGTGGGAAACTAACCGTACTAACTACACGGCCCGTGGTTTTGAAATTAAAAACACCCAAATTGACGGTGTAGGCCTGCCGAACGACTGGGGCATTGTTACCGGTTCTGTTGAAGCTTACGGTTATGAAGAAATTGAAGTTATTCGTGGTGCTAACGGCCTGCTAACCGGTGTGGGTAATGCGTCGGGTACCATTAACTATGTGCGCAAGCGCCCAACGAATGAAGAGGGCGGTGAAATTGGCGCAAGCATTGGCTCGTATAACTTTAAGCGCGTACAGGGCGACTATTCAATGCTGCTTACTGAAGACGGCAGCTGGGCAGCCCGCGTAGTAGCAAGCGTTGAAGATAAAGAGTCACACCTAGATGGATTAGAGAACGATCGCAGCTTTGTTTACGGTGTTATCGACGGCCAGTTAACCGACAGTGCTACCGTAACCTTTGGGTTGTCTTACCAAGATGCTAATACCGACGGCAATACCTGGGGCGGGCTAGTGTTTAACTATACCGATGGCACCCAAGCCGAGTGGGACATTAGCGATACCACGGCCCAAGAGTGGTCGAAATGGGATACCGAAACCACCAATGCGTTTGTAGAGCTAGACTACGTGTTCGATAACGATTGGCAGCTACTGCTTAGCTATAACTACCGCGACTTTGAAGATCAAAGCAAACTGTTTTACGCCTACGGCGCAATTGATAAAGACACGAGCTTAGGCCTTATTGGCTGGCCGGGTCGTTATGACTCAGAGCGCGATTCTCATCTTGTTGAAGGCCGTGTATTTGGTGATTTTTCGCTATTTGGTCGCAATCATGAAGTGAACTTTGGGGTAAGCCACGCTACTAGCGATGACGTGTCTTTTGTTCACGCCTTTGATTATGCCACTACACCTGCTTACGGCCCAACACCCGCGTTCCCTTATGCGCTAGATGCGATTGCCGAGCCTGAGTGGCTAGCCGCTTCTGAGTATTCAAACATTGAGCAAAACCTAACCCGTTACTTTGGTTCAGCCCGTTTTAGCGTTACTGATGAAATGCATGTTATTGCTGGTTTCAACGCTATTGATTTTGAGCGAACAGGGCAAAACGCTGGCGCGGTTATCGATAACTCAGAAAGCGAAGCCAGCCCTTATGTTGGTGCTACTTACGCAGTCACTGAAGATGTGAACGCGTACGTAAGTTATTCAGACGTGTACCAGCCGCAAGAACAGTACGACATTAACGGCCAATACCTAGACCCTACCAAAGGTCAAAACTTTGAAGCGGGCGTGAAAGCCCAATGGTTCGACGACCGTTTATTAACAACGTTCGCTTACTTTACTGCAGAGCAAGATAATTTGGCGGCCTACGCAGGCACTAACCCAGACACGCTTCAGTACTACTACAAAGGCGTTTCAGTAGAGTCTGATGGTTTTGAAATTGAAGTAGCCGGGCAGGTCACCGATGCACTGCGTGTTAATGCGTCTTATACTGCTATCGAAGTAGAGGATGAGCAGGGCAATGATGCTAACTTATGGGCGCCCCGTGACGTAGTAACGTTCCAGCTAGCGTACACAGTGCCACAAGCACCAGAGGTGGAAGTAGGCTTTGGTGGTCGCTGGCAGTCTGAAATAAGCAATGTGGATTACAACGTTGAACAAGGTGCGTATTTCTTGGGTAATGTGTATGCATCACGCGCGTTTACTGAAGATCTTACCGTTCGCATGAACATCAATAACATCTTCGATAAGAAGTACATCAATAGCCTACATACCGTGGGTTATTACGGCGCAGGTATTAACGCGCAATTAAGCGCTTCTTATAGCTTTTAATTAAAGCGCTTTATTTAAAAAAAGGGTAGTCAACTTTTAATTGTCGGCTACCTTTTGCTTTTACATTTAACGCCTTGCTTGCCCCTTCTGTAATAGGTGTTCAAAGTGATGCTGCTAAGTATGTTGGTATCTTAACAACCACGAAGACTTAATCTTAATTAACTTGCTTAAAAAATGAACACTGCTTAACGTTTCCTTGCCACTAATGCAAAAGGAAAACGTTATGCAATCATTGAAGAAAGTATCCGTGTTTTTTAGCGCCGCCTTTTTATGCATAAGCATGCACACGCCTGTACTTGCTCAACCCGATAAACAGTCTGTTGAAACTATCGACGTACAGGGCGAGAAAACCACGCCTCAATTAACGCGCGCATTTAAAAAGCAGCAGATGGCTTTTATTGAGTTGTACAATTCCGTTAATACAGATGCCCAGTTCGACGTAATTTGTAAATGGCGCAAGTTTACCGGCAGTCAGATTGCGCGCAAGTTGTGCGAACCCAGATACATGATTGATTTTCGTGCCTTAACGGTGCAGACCTGGTCAACGCAACCAGGCATCGACTTTAACCGCCTACCCAACGACGATACCCTGCGCTTTTTAACTAAAGACACACGTGAAGAAGCTTATCAACACGTTGCAGCTTTGGTAGCAACCAATCAAAAGCTTTTAGACAGCTTTTTGAAATTAGACGCGCTTCATGAACGTATTAAGGCGCGCAGTGCAAACGACAATCTTGAAAACTAACTTGCCGTAATTCTCACTCCTCTAACACCAAGCCACTGCCTTGATTAAAATTAGGGCAGTTGCTAGTGTGTTTAATCTGCATAAAAAATGGACTTTTAAAAACGTATGTTGAAACAAACATGGGTTCATTTAACTGGCCGCTTCTCGCTTTTTTACCAATGAAAGCGAATAACAATAAAGTAGGTGAACTCAATGTTTTCAACTGTATTATCGCGCTTAATGCTAAATGGCGTTATCGCCACCGTAGCCTTTGTATCTCATGTTGTTTTAGCACAAACCTCTGAGCCCTGTAACAGCTCAGATATAGTGTTTCATAACGGTGTTATATATACCGCTGACGATAAAAACTGGCAGGCCGAAGTGGTAGCTGTTGAAAACGGTCGCATAGTGTTTGTTGGAAAAGAGGCCGACGCAGCGCCTTGGTACTGCGGTTCAGAAAAGCGTATTGATTTAAAAGGCAGCACGCTTTTCCCGGGCTTTACCGACAGTCATCAGCATCTTGAAGGCATAGGTAAGCGTACACGTACGCTAAGTTTGTTCGGTATACCTACGCTAAAGCAAACGGTAGCTGAAATTAAAAGCTTTGCGCAAAACGTACCAGACGGTGAGTGGGTATTAGGCCGTGGATGGATAGAGCGTGAGTGGCAAGACGAGCAGCGTTTTCTAACCGCTGCCGACCTAGATGCGTTCACTCAAAATAAGCCGCTGTTTATGCCCCGCGCCGACGGTGTTTCAGCCGTGGTAAACTCAAAAGCGTTGGCCCTCGCTGGTGTTACCAAAAGCACGCCTGACCCTGAAGGCGGAAAGTTTGAACGCTATGACGATGGCACGCCCACCGGTTATGTTTTGGCAACGGCAATGGACTTCTTCAGAAATATTTTACCGCCCGAGTCCGACCAATATATACAAGATAATTTAAAGCGCGGTATGCAGGTAAATGTGTCGCAAGGGTGGACGGCAACCCACGACGCCGGCATGAAGTGGCGAGAGGTTCAGCAGCTAAAGCAACTGGCCAACAATGACGAGATGCTGCACCGGGTTTATATTGCTATACCTATTAGCGAGTCTGATAAGCTTTTTCAAAATGGCACAGAAACACTCGCAGAAGGACTGTTTTATTTAAATGGGATAAAGGTGTTTATCGACGGCACCTTGGGCTCTCGTGGTGCGGCACTACTAGCGCCCTATAGCGATGCTGATCACAGCGGTTTTATGAACCGCACCACCAAGGCAGAGCTAATGCCCGTGTTGGACCGGGCGCTAATGCACGGCTTTCAGATAATGACCCACGTTATTGGCGACCGAGCATTATATTCCACGCTTAATTGGTATGAAGAAGCATGGAATGGGTTACCAAAAACGAAGTGGAAAACCGAAGACTTACGCTGGCGCTTAGAACACGCGCAAATTATTCCACCTAAACAGCAAGTCAGACTGGCAGACATGAACATTGTGGCATCAATGCAGCCAAGTCATGCCATAGGTGATTTAAACTTTGCGCCAAGCCGTTTGGGCTACAGCCGCTTAGAATACGCTTACCCTTGGAAATCGCTGGTGAATAAAGGTGTGATCTTGGTAGGGGGATCAGACGCGCCAGTAGAAGTGGGCGACCCACGCATTGAGTTTTACGCAGCTATTACCCGTAGCAGGCTTAACGGTACGCAAGATAAAGGGTGGCACCCAGAATTGTCGTTATCTCGGGAAGATGCGCTTCGCATGTTCACCCTATGGCCTGCCTATGCGTCGTTTCAAGAAGATAGTTTAGGCTCTATTGAAGTGGGCAAATACGCCGACTTTTCTGTTTTCGACACTAATTTTATGACGGCAGAACCTAGCGATATTTTGAAGGCCAACGTTGTGATGACGGTGGTAAACGGCAAGGTAGTCTTTCAAAATCTTACCAATAATTAACCTGTTCTTATAAGCGCTGCATGCTGTTGCGTGCGGCGCTTTCTGCGCTCCGCTTAATAACAAAGCGTTCTTTTATCCTAAAGGCTAATATAATATTCGTCTAATGGGTGATAATTATCTCTTAAAAGTATACTTTTTAGTTGTTTTATTCTAATTTGGGTGTGCATATTAGTTTGGTTGTATCACATTCTATTCAACAACCGCTAATACGCGTTGCCTACACCAATAATAAAAATAATCAAAAACCTTAAAACGCTTAAAAAACAACAAGTCTTGAAGGAGAAACACATTGGATCAAGGTAACTTCCCTAAAGGGAAAAAACTTAATCGAATAACCTCAGCCATTATTGCTAGTTCTATGCCGTTTTTTGCGGCGATGTCAGCGCCTACGTTTGCACAAGAAGCAGAAGAAAAAGCGGAAGATTTTGAAAATATCATTGTAACCGGTACACGCATGAGCAACCGCTCAGCGGCTGATTCCCCCGTACCTGTAGACGTAATTACCGGTGATGAATTCCGTCAAAATTCATCTAGCGACGTGCAAGATATGTTGCGTACTAACGTACCGTCCTTCGATGTAAACACCCAGCCAATCAGTGACGCCGCTACCATTGTGCGCCCGGCTAACATGCGCGGTCTATCACCTGATAACGTGTTGGTGTTGGTAAACGGTAAACGCCGTCACCGCGGCTCTATTATCTCTTTCTTAGGTGGTGGTATTTCTGACGGTGCGCAGGGTGTGGATATTTCAGCAATCCCTTCGTTAGCTTTAAAACAAGTAGAAGTACTACGTGACGGTGCATCGTCACAGTACGGTTCAGACGCTATCGCTGGGGTACTTAACTTCTTGCTTCGCGACGACGATGAAGGTTTTGAGTTCCGCGCTAACTATGGTTCTACCTATGAAGGCGATGGCGACAACTACACTATTTCCGCCAACGCTGGTTTCTCACTAGGTGCCGACGGTTTTGTGAACATCACAGGTGAAATTCGTGATGTTGAAGGTACCGTGCGCTCAGTAGTGCGTGACGACGTACAAGGTATGGTTGATGCGGGTTACTTAAGCCAGTCAGACTTTTCTACTATCAATACCTATACCAATGAAGTGCCACAGTATTGGGGCCAGCCAGACGTAGAAGACGACTATAAAGTTTTTATTAACTCAGCGTACGAGCTAAACGACAAAGCCGAGCTTTACCTATTTGGTAACTACGGTAAACGTACAGTTACCGGTGGCTTCTTCTACCGTAACCCGGTAACGGAAGGTAGCCAGCGCGGCGGTGTATACGCAGGTCCATTGGTTGACCCACTAACCGGTTTAGAAGATCCAGACGGCGTACACTCAGTGCTTGTAGGCGACCTTGACGGTGTTGGCGTAGGTGGAAGCTGTATCGACGGTATTCCAATTGGCGGTGAGGGCAATGTATTCCCAGATCCAACTTTCCTAGCACAAGTACAGGCTGACGATAACTGTTTCTCGTTCATTGAAACTATTCCAACGGGCTTTGTACCGCGCTTTGGTGGCGACAATGAAGACATGGCGTTTACCGTAGGTGTACGTGGTGACTTAGAAATTGGTAACGGTTTAGGTTACGACTTCAGTGCGCAGCGTGGCTCTAACCGCACAGATTTCTTCATTAAGAACACAATTAACGCCTCTTTAGGCCCAGCTACTCCGCGTGATTTTGTACCTGGTGGCCAAGAGCAAACCGAAACACTAGTTAACCTTAACTTTGTGTACGGTGTTGATGTAGGTTTAGCGTCTGACTTAAACGTTGCGTTTGGTGCAGAATACCGTAAAGAAGAGTTTGACTTATTTGCCGGTGATGAAGCGTCTTATGCCCTTGGTCCGCTAGCAAGCCAAGGCTTCTCGTCTAGCTCGAACGGTTTTGGTGGTTTCCCTCGTGATACCAGCTCGTCGCAAGACAGTAACGCGGTCTATATTGACTTGGAAGCTGACGTAACAGACCAACTAACCTTGCAAGCAGCGCTGCGTCGTGAAGACTTCAGTGAGTTTGGTGATACTACCGACTTTAAACTGGCCGGTATTTTCCACGTAACGGACGACTTCCGTTTACGCGGTGCATACTCAACCGGTTTCCACGCGCCAACAGCGGGTCAAGCAAGTATTACTAACGTTACCACGCAAAATGTGAACGGCGTATTGATTGACCAAGGTACACTGCCATTGTCATCGGCGGCAGGTCAGCTAGCGGCTGACTTTATTGAAAGCCAAGGTAATGGTCGTCCAGACCTAGGGCCAGAGGAAGCGGTGAACTTCTCATTCGGTGCATCAATTGATGTGGCAGACATGAGCTGGACCATCGATTTCTATAACATCGAAATGGAAAACCGTGTTGCACTAGGTGCTAACGTAAACTTCTTGGATGCGCTTAACTTCGCCGGTGGCGGTACCGACTACGCAACCGTATCTGAAGCCCTTACTGAGCTTGATGCATCGGGCATTATCGACCGTTCAGACTTTATCGGCTTAGACGATTTGTCGCAGTTCCGCTTCTTCTCGAACAGCTTCGACACCACTACACGCGGTATAGACATTGTAGGTAACTACAGCTTCGACTTATGGGAAGGTAATTCACGTATTACGTTAGCTGCGAACTACAACGAAACCGAAGTGGACGATGTAGGTACGCTTAACCCAATTGGCGAAGGCCGTGTTGCTGCAATTGAGGACTTACTGCCAAACCTTCGCGGTAATATTTCATGGACACACACGCAAGGGGCACTTCGCACCCTAGTTCGCGCTAACTACTACGGTGGTTGGGACGACACGGGTAACGGTGTAGACGGCATTGACGCGGCTATTTTGATAGACGTAGAAGCCAAGTACTCTTATAGCGAAAACCTTGATCTTGTTATTGGTGTGAACAACCTGTTCGACGAATACCCAGAAGAAAACCCAAGCGCAGGAAGCTTAGGTCAGCTTTACTCAGAAGCTAGTCCGTTTGGTTTCAATGGTGGTATGTGGTACGTGCAGGCACGCTATACTTACTAAGCCAATAGCAAACTAAATAACGAGTTAACTCGCTAGTTTATAAACAAAATAAAATGCCGCTTCTTATAACAAGAAGCGGTATTTTTTTGACTAAAATTTATTCAAGTGCTAGTTTGAGAAATGTACAAGTAAAACAACGAGGATGTTAATTGTGATGAACCTACGTAAATACGGGCTTCATGCCATAAAAACAGCTGCGCTTTCGCTAGCGCTTGCGGCAAGCTTTCAAGTAACTGCGCAAAACGATAAAGAACGCGTTGAAAGCATTGAAGTATTTGGCCAAAAGACCACGCCGCAATTAAAGAAAGCCTTCGATAATCAGCGCTTCGAGTTCCTGGAACTGTATAACAGTATCAATGACGTCGCAAAGTTTGATGTTATCTGCAAATATCAAAAGCCTATTGGTAGCCAAATTGCCCGTAAAAGCTGCGAACCCCGCTATGTGAAAGACTTTCGCGCCATGAAGATTCAAGCATCTTCTACAGGCCCAGGTATCGACTTTAATCGCTTACCTAGCGATGACGATATTCGCTTTCTTACTAACGACACGCGAGAAGAAGCCTTCGAGCATGTTGCCGCGTTAGTTGCCACACACCCAGAGCTGTTCGACAGCTTTAGCAAGCTAGACGCGCTACATCAGCGCATTGAGCAGCGTAAAGAAGATAACTAGTTTTTTTAGATCCATCGAACCTACAAAAAATGCGGCATTAAGCCGCATTTTTTATATTAGTTTTTGCTACTGGTATTTTTTAAGCTCTAGGCGCGACACCATACCTTTGTGCACTTCGTCGGGGCCATCAGCTAAGCGAAGGGCTCTTGCGCCAGCCGCAAAACGGGCTAATGGGAAGTCGCTGCACATACCTGCGCCACCGTGAATTTGTAGCGACATATCCACCACGCTTTGTAGCATGTTCGGCACTACTACTTTGATGGCTGAGATCTCTGTCATAGCGTGTTTAACGCCTAAATTATCTATCTTCCACGCCGCGTGAAGAGTAAGTAATCGCGCTTGCTCAATCGCCATACGAGCATCAGCAACGCGCTCTAGGTTACCTCCTAAACGGATGATGGGCTTACCAAAAGCAACGCGCTCGTGACCGCGTTTAAGCGCAAGCTCTAATGCTTTTTCGGCCATTCCGATAGCACGCATGCAGTGATGAATACGACCAGGGCCCAAGCGACCTTGTGCTATAGCAAACCCTTTGCCTAATCCCATGATAATGTTGTCTTTGCTTACGCGTACATTATCGAAATGCATTTCGCCATGGCCGTAAGGCGCATCGTAATCGCCGTAGGCATCTAGCATACGCTTTATGGTAATTCCGGGTGTATCCAGCGGCACTATTACCATACTGTGGCGGCTGTGCTTGTCATTCTCTGGGTTCGATAAACCCATGAAGATGGTAAATGCCGCGTTAGGGTGCCCCAAGCCTGTCGACCACCACTTTTTGCCGTTAATAACGACGTCGTCACCATCTTTAATGATGGTTGCCGCCATGTTGGTGGCGTCAGATGACGCAACATCAGGTTCAGTCATGCCAAACACTGAGCGGATCTCGCCAGCCAGTAATGGTGTTAGCCACGTTTCTTTTTGTGCATCGCTACCAAAGTGATAAAGCACTTCCATGTTGCCGGTATCAGGCGCATTACAGTTGAAGATTTCCGGGGCAAACAAGTATTTACCCATGCGTTCAGCCATTGGCGCATATTCAAGTGTGGTTAGCCCTTGACCTAGTTCAGCATCGGGCAGAAACAAATTCGCTAAGCCCGCTTCACGTGCTTTAGCTTTTAGTGCCTCGGTGCCAGGGTGCAGCTTCCAGTTTTTCCAGTCGCCGTGGTTATTTTCTTTATGGTGAAAGTCGTAAACTTCATTCTCGATTGGCGCAATATGCTCGGCAATAAAGTTATCCAGCTTGTCTAATAAGGCTTTGGTTTTGTCGTTATGTGAAAAATCCATAGGGTACCTTTACTTTTAAATTGTTCGCTTTAGTTTGTAATGCTTGCAAGCAGCGTATTTAGGCTTTGCATCACATGGTTATTTTGCTTGTAAAGAGCGCACTAAATTCATGCTCCTTAGCTATCGATGAATGTGTGCAAAAGTGCTTCGTTGGCTTAATACTAGAGAAACTTGCTCAGTGAATGAAATGAAATATAATCCTTAAATGATGTGAATTTCATTCATGGTGATACGTGTGTTAGAAAACAGGCAATTTGAAAAGCTAGATTTGAACTTACTAAAAGTTTTCGAAGCCCTTTGGCAGCATAGAAATATGACTCGCGTTGCCGAGGCGCTGCACATTACGCCGTCTGCCGTTAGTCATGCCATGCGCCGGTTTCGGGATATTTTAGGCGATCCGCTTTTTGTAAAAGAAAAGCAAAGTATGCTGCCCACTGCTGCCTGCGAAAGATTAGCGCCGGCTATCTTAAAAGCCTTAAGCGATATTCGAAAAGCATTAGGCGAGTTCGCCGATTTCAACCCGCTACACAGCCATCAGCGCTTTGTTATTGCCATGCAGGAGTCGTTAGAGTTAGGGGTTCTGCCCGTACTACTTTCAACCTTAGAAAAGCAAGCGCCTAATATTGAAATAGTAAGCACTCGCTTACACCGTGACGTCATGCTAGCTGATTTAACCAACCGAAACCTCCATTTAGTTATTGATATTGGCCGTGCGGTTGCTGCACCCATTTCCCATTCGCTTTTACGTCGCGATACCTACAAAGTGCTTATGAATAAGCAAAACCCATTAGCGAAGAATTTAGATAAGAAAAAGTATGTGGCAGCTCGACACATTACGGTGTCTAACCGGGCTAAAGGGGCATCGGTAGAAGAAATTGCCCTGCAACAATTAGGTGTAAGTCGGCCTTCTTTGTGGCGCTGCCAAAACTATCGCGCGGCAGCAGATGTGGTGGCTAACACTGAGGCTTTGTTAACCTTACCGGGTTCAGTAGCCGATGCAGTAAGCGACGATAACCTGATAAGCACTAAGCTGCCTTATCAAATACCTGCACTGGAAACGCACCTTTACTGGCATAGCCAGCAAGAAGGCGAGCCTGGGTTGATGTGGCTGCGGGATTTAATGCTACACTTGTTCGCTGAATCTGGTCATACCAGATAGGTTCTGATAGGATTCATTCCAATCATCGCTAATAGCATACAGGTACTAGCACAGTATTTTACGCTTTGTAATGCCAAGCGACTTTCACGGTAAAAAGCGCGACGGTATATAGATAAGTAGAAGTAAGTGCTTAAACTTGTTAGGCAGTACTTTTAGCAAGCGTTGCAGGTTCGGGTGAAAAGGAAGCGGTAATGAAAATTCACACATTAGCAGGCTATATACAGCACATTTATCTTGTTGAAGACAGCAACGGCATACTATTGCTTGATGGCTGTAGCCGGGCCGATGTAGACAATGTGTGCAAATACATTACCCAAACCCTAGGCCGCCCGTTAACCGACTTAAAGCTTGTTGTGGTTACCCACATGCACCCCGATCATGCCGGTGGCGCTATTAAATTGCGCAAGCGTACGGGAGCACAAGTAGCATCACACCCCAAAGCGATTAAGTGGTATGCGGGCTTTGCCGGGCGTACCGCTCACGGTATTGATTTGCTGCTAACCTGGTGGGTGGCAAACCGTATTGGCAAGCCTAGAATGCCTATTTGGTACAACCCGATATTAGCACCAGATATCACGCTAAAAGACAATCAAACGCTACCGGGATTTCCCGATTGGCAGGTAATGTACACGCCGGGTCATACCGATCACGACCTAACCCTTGCGCATATTCCTACGCAGCAGGCTTACATTGCCGATGTATTGGTACAGGTTAAAGGGGAGTTAGTACCGCCGTATCCGCTATGTCACCCTAATCAATATCGTGAAAGCTTAAAAAGGTTAGCGCAGTCACAAATTGATACATTCTTTTGTGCACATGTACCGCCAACGAAAAAGTCGGATATTGATTTTGAGCATGTTATCGAGAATGCACCTCGCAAACCTAAGAACCACTGGCACTCCAGCAAAAATCGTATAAAGAAAAAGCTCTTCAATCAAACTCGCGAGCATTAACTTGCAGGCTAAGGGTAACCTGGCTTTGCCTGCTAAGTGGCGTGTTTAAATGGCACTGCCCTTGCTTTTAAACGTACAAAACCTCATTACTCTTATATCGCGAACTTTATATTAAAGTAAGTGCAGCCCCTCTCGGCACGTTATGTTTGTTGAGATAGGCTCAAAGGTATAGGAGCTGCAAAGGCAGAATATAAAACAATAATGCAGAAAAATATCGCTACGCTTTTTGACAAAACTCGGGAATTAGCGTCGCTAACCGGCGACAAACTAAGTAGTGCGTTTAACAAAGAAACGCACCGATTCACTATTACTGGGCTGAGTCGAAGCGGTAAGTCCATGTTATTTACCAGCCTTATCACCATGCTGAAAAGCCGTAGTGAAGAGGGTTATGCATGTTTGCCTTTGTTGCGATATTTGCCGCCTTCCCATGTGCTTGATATGCGCATTGAGCCCATTGAAGGCTATAAACCTTTTCCGCACTTGCAGAATATTGGTGATCTTGAAAACGGCCAGTGGCCTAAAGCTACTGAAGAAGCATTCGGTTTTAAGCTAGTGGTACGTTTAAAAGAAACAACATCATTCAAGCGCCATGTTCTGCCCCATAGCGAAGTGGTGTTTGAGTTTATCGATTACCCTGGCGAGTGGGTTACTGACATTCCCATGTTAAGTAAAACCTATGCTCATTGGTCAGACTCTGCGTGGGCGCAGCTTAGCAGCGGGCCGCAACAATACTTTGCCAGCCAGTGGAAAGCTTTTGTTAATCAGTTCGATTTTGAACAAGAGCCCACAGAACAGCGCATTCAGCTGCTTGTTAACGCCTACCGTGATTATTTAGTTGAAGCTAAAGCGAACGGTATATCTTTGCTGCAGCCGGGCAGTTTCTTATTGGAGTCGAGCGACTTTGATTGGCAGGCTTTTGGCTTTACGCCGCTACCGTCTAGCATTACCAGCGACGTGTCGCACCCGTGGTTTAAAATATTTGATAAGCATTTCTCGAAGTTTCAAAGCGGGTGGTTAACGCCATTAAAACAGTCCATTTTCAAAGAAACTGATAAGCAAATTATTTTGGTAGATTTGTTTGAAGGGCTTAACCATAGCAGACAGCATTTGTATCAGCTAAAGGAAACCCTAAGCCATTTGGCCGATACCTTTGTGTATGGGCAAAGTAATTGGTTTTCGCGCAATGTGCTGAAAAAAGAACAAATAGGCAAGGTGGCGTTTGTCGCCACTAAGTCTGACTTGGTGCCGGTAAGTCAGCGCGGTAATTTACTTAATTTGCTTACCCAGATTACCGAAGGGGCACGAGCACGGTTCGACGGTAAACCTATTCAGTTTGAACATTTCTTAGTGTCTAGCATGCAAGTCACAGACGACGGCAGCAATGAAGACGCTATTCGCTATAAAGACAGCGAAGGCCGCTATGTAGAATCTACGTTTGAACCCATACCCAGCACACTAAAAGATATGGAAGAGGGCAGTCATTTCCCAGTACCTAATGTCAGTGTGCCCAGCGATTTTAAAGCGCGTATTTTAGCAGGTAAGGGCGTAGACAGATTGCTTCAGTTTTTACTGGGCAAAGGAGAACAAGAATGAGCGATAAACCTTATACATTTGATGAAAGCCCAGAGCCGTCTAGCTCGTCCGATATTAGTAATTCGCCCAGTTCGACCGTTTCTAGAAGCGACGCGCCTTATGGCGCTAATGGCGACCAGCAAGGTAATGCAGATAGGCAATTTCAAACTGCCTCTCAGGGCGAACAAAATAGTAGTGCAGTAAACAAGCCGCAGTATAAAACCAAGGTTAAAACACAAACCTTAGATATTGCGCAGCCTGAAACCAAGCTTCCGCAGCAGGTTGGTGAAGATGTGTGGGAAGTTGAAGCTAAGAAAGATGGTTTTTCGTTAGGTGCCGCAACCCTAGGGTTTGGTGTTGTGTCGCTAATTGGCTTTTTTGTTTTTGAAGCCTATACCACCCTTGCTGCGAACCTTTCTGAGCACCCCATAGGTACAGGTGTTTTGGGTGCGCTGCTAGTGGGGTTTATTAGCTGCTTCAGCTTTTTAAGTTTTAAAGAGTGGCGCGGCTATAAGCAAGTAAATACAGCGATGGAAGATGCTGGTGTTATCCGGGAACTACTGGCTAATAAAGGAAGTGAAACATCGCCGCAACAAATAGACCGCGTGTTAAGTCAGCACGGCAAACACTTTTCTAGAGGGTCTTACGCGGCCCATTGTTTCGACCGCTATAAGCAGCAGCGTCAAGACGATATGACGGGGCCAGAACGACTTGGCCTGTACGAAGATACGGTGCTAAAGCCCGTTCAAGAAAAAGCACATAAGGTGCTAAATAAAGAGTCGGTGACCGCAGGAAGCCTGGCGTTTATTAGCCCAAATAACCTTATTCAAACTTTTGCCGTGGTTTGGATTAGCTTTCGCACTATTCGCCGTATGGCGCGAGTGTACGGGTTAAGGCCAAGCACAGCGGGTAACTGGAAACTGTTAAAAGTGCTGGCGCAAAACATTGCCGCGCAGGGCGTATTCGACTTGGCTACCGATGAAGTAGCCAACCAGATTGGCGGCAGTTTGTCGGCCAAGTTTATGGAGAATTCGGCTGAAGCCATTGCCGCTGGCGCGCTTAACGCCCGTTTAGGACGAGCGTTAATCAAGCTGCTTAAATAGCACGTCTCGCCCACTTGTTAGGCTGCGCTAGCAATTTTGCGCAGCCTAATGGCACCAGCCGCGCTCCAATGCGAAACCCTCAGGTTACTGTATTAACGTTATAGCGCCTTTTTGGTGGGCATAACCACGTTAGCAAAGATAAGCCCTGCCACTAGCGACATAAAGATCAGAAACACTTCTTGGCCCAAATGGTCGGCCTTTACAAAGTCTTGGCCGGTCATAAACGAGTTCAAGCCAATATAGGTTTTAGAACCCGGTACCAGCACAATAAGCCCGTGCATTGCAACAATGGTGGCGGGTTGATCGGCAATACGGGTGAACGCATTAGCAAAAATGCCTAGCGCAAATGCGCCTACGAATGCACCAAGCCCCGGGCTCATGTAATCAGAGCTCCATGCGGTGGCGCTATAAGCAATAAACGCAGCTGCCAGTGCCCACGGTATGTGCTTAATACGGGTTCTAAATATGGCAACTAGCGCAATACATAGTAAAAATACCGCCAGCCAGGTAGCCCAATAGGGCAGGGATTCAGCTGGGGTATATACGTTTTCACCAAATACACTGAACCCTACCGAAACACCTAAGAATGCACCGAAATACAGTTTAAATAGCTGCATAATGGCGTCCATTGTACGGGCGGTACCCGACACCATGTTACGGGAAGATAGTTCGGCTAAGCCCATCGTCAGCGCAAGCCCAGGCACAAATACAATGACGGAAGAAAGCACAACCAAAGGAATATTAATGCCCGGGTCAACGTACTGGCTTATGGCACAGGTTAAAATGCCGCCTACAAATGCGGTAACAGGCTCTAGCATTAGGTTTACGCGCTTCGAACGTTCTGCCCATAACGTCCACAGGTAGGCCACAATACCCAGCGCAGCAGACCAACCTATTTCGCTCCAGCTTGCACCCATTAGCATAGCGAATGCACCGGTGGCCATGGCAAATGCTGTACCGGTAGATAATTTGCCGTAGGGGCTGCCCATGGCATCTATTTCATTTAGGCGCTTATCGGCTTCTGCTAGCGAAAGGTTTCCCGATAGTAGCTCGCTGGCTAATTCGTCGGTGAGCGACAGCGCGTTCATATCTAAATCGCCTGGCTGTAATCGCGCCGAGTGGTTGTATTCGTCTTCGTGACGGTCACTCCAGATAACGAAAGTTAGCGATGTAGGGGTAGAAATAAATGACGCGTGCACGCCTAAATACTGAGCGACTTCACCAAGATAAGCTTCCAGACGGAACGCAGGAGTACCATACTTGTGCAGCATTTTGCCAAGTTTTACTATAAATCTACGAATTTGAATAAATTCAACGGTATCCAACGCACTGCCCTTAAGTTTTGATAACTTTAATATGAAATAAATAAGACAAAAAAGCCAGACACATAGGTAAAGTGTCTGGCTAAAATTTGGGCGGATTCTACGGAGGGTTTTACTTGAAAGCAAAAGAAATTTTTTATTTGTTTTGCCTTAAAAAAACTAATGTTTGACGGGGTGTAAATCAGCGCTCTAATCACGCATTGACCATTAGTAGGCACCCAGTATGGTAAGCCTAAACGCGTACTTCAAATGACATCCAATCCTTCCAAACAGGCTCTAGTCCTTTCCTAGCAATTGCGTTTACCACTTCTGACACCGAGCGACTATCATCAATATCAAACTGGTTTAAAGCCTGTGAGGGTTCGCTGTAACCGCCAGGCTGAGTTTGTGACGCAGCACTCATCGATGTGATACCAAGCGGCATTACGCCGTCTCTAAATACTGCCGACTCGCGGGTAGACAGGGATAATTCCGCTTGCGGGTTAAACAAGCGGTGGGCGCAAATTAACTGCAGCAGCTCTCGTTCGTTAGGTAGTTTGTTATTGGTAAGAGCGTTGCCGCCACTGCTATTACCTTCACAGCTTCTAAGGCGCGGAAAAGCAATAGATACACGACTTTGCCAATAGTGCTGCTGTATTAATTTGCCGTGAAGGGCGGTCATGGCACTATCAACTCTCCAGTCACCTAAACCAAGTAACGCACCTATGCCTATTTTATCGATACCTGCTTTCCCAATACGGTCGCTGGCTTCTAATCGCCATAAGAAATCCTGCTTTTTACCTCGGGTATGGTAGCTGGCGTAGTACTGGGGCGAATAGGTTTCTTGATATACCAGCACCGCATCTAACCCCAGATGCTTTAACGTTTGGTATTGTTCCCATTTTAGCGGCTGTACCTCCATCATAAGGTAGCTTACCTTGTTGCGAATTGCGCTAAGGGTTTGCTCAAAATAGTCCATGCCCACCTTTGTCTCGTGTTCGCCAGTTACCAGCAATACCTGAGAAAAGCCCATATCTTTAATAGCTTCAATCTCGGTAAGCACTTCACTTATAGATAAGGTTTTGCGCTTGATTTTGTTGCTCATGGTAAAGCCGCAATAGGTACATTCGTTGGCACATAGGTTCGACAGGTACAAAGGCACGAATAGCTGCATGGTATTGCCAAAGCGATGACGGGTTAGCGCCTGCGCGCGACTTGCCATGGCTTCCAGATAATGTGAGCCGGCAGGTGAGATCAGCGCCATAAAGTCATCGAGTGTAAGTGTATTGGCGTTTAACGCTCGCTCTACGTCACTCGCGGTTTTACTGTTAATTGACATAGCTAGATGAGATAAGTCTTGCTGCATTAGTGCTTGAGCTACCTTCATACCGCTGGCTCCAAAAACGCAGTAAGTGGGCTAGAGGCCTGCGCAAAATTGCTTGTGGTCCCTAGTCCTGCTTCAAACGCTTTTCGGCCTGTTCCTACAGCGCTTGCAAAGGCCTCTGCCATGGCAACAGGGTTTTGAGCAGTGGCAATAGCCGTATTTACTAATACTGCGTCTACGCCCATTTCCATGGCCGCCATGGCTTCACTGGGCTTGCCAATACCTGCATCTACAATGACCGGAATAGAGGCTTGTTCAACAATAATTTGCAAAAAAGGCTTAGTTTGTAAGCCTTGGTTGCTACCAATGGGGGCGCCTAACGGCATAACAGCAGCGCAGCCGACTTCTTCTAGGCGTTTACACAAAACGGGGTCTGCCCCGCAGTAAGGCAGTACATGAAACCCTTTTTTCACCAAAGCTTCGGCGGCCTGAAGAGTTTCGATTGGGTCGGGCAGCAAGTAGCGTTGGTCGGGGTGAATTTCCAACTTTATCCATGGGCTACCTAGCGCTTCATAAGAAAGTTCTGCGGCAAATATGGCTTCTTGGGCATTTTTAGCCCCTGATGTGTTGGGTAGCAGTGTAACCCCTAACTCTCGAAGCGCCGTTAGCGTTTCGTCTTGCTTGCTATTAGTCGACACGCGCTTCATTGCCAGGGTAACAATGTTACTTTGTGTAGCGGCCACTGCGTCTTTCATAGTGGCGGCGTTGCTGAACTTTCCTGTACCGGTTAAAAGACGTGATGAAAATGTGTGGTTTGCAAGCGTTAGCATATTAGCCTCCTGCAACTAGGGTGAAGATATCAACGGTGTCGTTATCTTTAAGATAAGTGGTCGGCCATTCTTTTTTACTTACTATGGCAGCATTTCTAGCAATGGCGGTACCGTCGTCATTGAGTTGTTTCAGGGCGACTAACTCGCTAAGTGAAATGGGTGAAATAACGTTCATAGGTTGATTGTTTACGTTCACTTTAATTTGCGTCATTACACACCTCGCAAGTAGAAGAGGGGGGTAATGCAAAGCTTTGAAGCGAACCAAGGCCTGCATTTCCAGTTAGGTAGTGGCCCCACTTGATGTCGGCTTGAAATCCTTTTGCTAAAAACAACAAAGCCTGTGTTGCCTGATGACAAGCAGCCATACCAACAACAGGGCCAAGTACGCCTTTACTTACGCAGTCTTCACGTACGGAAACCTTGTCCACTAGGCACTCGTAACAACCACAGGAGGTAGAGTTTTGTGGCAAATTCAGTGCTTGCCATGTAAGACCGCTAGCGGCTGCAATAAAAAGCGGAATAGAGGCGCGATAGGTTGCCGCATTAATCTGTCGTCTTACCGTTATGTTGTCGGTGCAATCCAATACACAAGTGGCTGACGAAATTAAAGTTGGTAAGTTATTACTATCAGCAAAAAGGCTTTTAAATTGTATGTTCAGATGAGAGTTAACTTTGCGAAGCTCGTTATACAGTGACTTGGCTTTAAGCTCGCCTAGGTGCATTTCGTTGTAGCTAACCTGGCGCTGCAAGTTACTGATATCGACAGTGTCTCCATCTATCAAAGTAATATTGCCAACACCAGCGCCAGCTAGATAGCGGGCGGTTAAGCTTCCTAGACCGCCCAGCCCAATAACAACGGCGTGTGCGTTTACTAAATTAAGCTGGCCGTCGTGGTCGATACAGTCGAGCAAGAGTTGCCTGCTGTAGCGGCGTATGTCTTGATGTTCAATCTGGGCGCTAGCGAAGCCATTGGTGGGAGTAACTGTGCCACTGGCGTTATTGAATGAACCGTTACCAGTATTAAGTGAGCCATAAGCGTTATTGACTGGGCCAGTTGCGGTACGATGTGCTGATTGACTATGCAAAACCTGCCTCCTGAGCCAATGCTTGATAAGCTTTCAGCGGATGCTCCGCATGTGTAATGGCACTGACCACGGCAATACCGTCAACGCCAGTTTTAGCCACGTCTCTAATGCGCGATAAGTTAATACCGCCAATGGCAACGGTGGGTATGCCTTCACACAGCTTCACATATTTTGCCAAGCGCTCTACACCTTGGGGTTTAGAGGGCATGTCTTTGGTATTGGTTGGAAATATATGACCAAGGGCAATGTAAGACGGGTTTAAAGCGCGAACCCGCTGAATTTCGGCGAATCCATGAGTTGAAATGCCCAGCCTCAGCCCGGCGCTTCGAATAGCGTTTAAATCTGCAGTGTCTAGATCTTCTTGACCTAGATGTACGCCATAAGCCCCTAACTCTATGGCTAGCTCCCAGTAGTCGTTAATAAATAACTGACAATTGGTGTGTTCCACTAACTCAATGGCCTCTTTTATCTGTTGGCGAATGTCTTGTTGTGAGCCTTTCTTTACCCTCAGTTGAATGATTTTTACGCCCGTTGGCCAAAGCCGAGCTATCCACTGAGCGCTGTCTACTATCGGGTAAATACCCAACTTGTTATGAGTGAGTGTAGGGAAGGAAGCATTGTCAGCTATTGTCGTTTCTAATCCCTTTTCGTTGTGTGGTGTGTTACCAATACCCGCTGCATTTCTATTAGAAGCAGTGTCACGACAATGAAAAGTGACCTGCGGAAAACTAGCCGCCTGCGCGGGAAAACCATTAGCCCTTGCGAAGTAAGCAGGTAGGCTAGAAGCTTCGTATTGATTTGAAATAGGCGTGATGGGGTGATTACTATCAGGTTCGCCAAGCGTGTTACGTCTCACTTCGCTCACATAAGCGTTCGCCAAGGTTAGCGCGTCTTCAATGCAATAGTCGTGAACGATGAATGCCGCAATGGCACTTGCAAGCATGCACCCCGTACCACGAAGATTACCTTTGCTGTTTTTTGGTTGCCTAAAATAAAGCGTGTGTGATGCGCACACAAAGGTGTCGCATATAGGGTCCTGCCATTGTGCATGACCGCCCTTTACATAAACGCTTTGTGCGCCTTTTCCAACAAGTCGATTTACTGCAGTTTGCAGGCTTTTGTCATCGTTAACAGGAAGGTGAGAAAGTGTCGCGAGTTCATCAATGTTTGGCGTTACCAAATCGACCGTGGTTAACAGTTCGTCGATCACGCTTTCACTTAAGTCGCTTAATACCCCCCCAGATGAAGAACACAGCACAGGGTCCCATATTACAAAGGGCCGAGGCGCTATTAACGACTGGAGACGTGCGCAAAGTAAAAGCGCTTGTTCATCGTTTGCGATAGCGCCTATTTTAATGGCGCGTGGTGGAGTATCTTCGTAAAGCACTTGCCACTGCTGGTTTAACGCAGATGCACTCATACTTTCTTTATTAAGCAGATGCTGGTTTGATTGCACAGTAAGTTGTGTAGTGAGCACGCAGGCATGGGCACTTAAATCGGCAAGCGTGATGGCGTCGCGGGTTATACCCGCGCCACCGCTTGAATCAACGCCGCCTATACACCATACCACCGGCAGCCTTGCGCTAGGTGGCTCTAGTATGGGTGTGGTTAGGTGGCTGTTTGTCATGGCAGCTCTACCTTGCTATCTGCAGTGTGATAAAGCTCAGCGCCCGATTGATTAAACGCATCAGCCATGTCTTTCATGCCTTTTTCTTTCTCAAGCTCTTGGGTTTCTGCTTGTTTAGCGACGTCACGTACTTCCTGAGAAATTTTCATGCTGCAGAATTTTGGGCCGCACATAGAGCAAAAGTGCGCAACTTTACCAGAGGCCTGCGGCAAGGTTTCATCGTGATAGGCACGGGCAGTGTGAGGGTCAAGTGCTAAGTTGAACTGGTCTTCCCATCTGAATTCAAAGCGCGCTTTCGACATAGCGTTGTCACGAATTTGTGCGCCGGGGTGTCCTTTGGCTAAATCGGCAGCGTGGGCCGCTATTTTGTAGGTAATAAGCCCTTGCTTTACGTCTTCTTTGTTAGGTAAACCCAAATGCTCTTTAGGCGTTACGTAGCAAAGCATCGCGCAGCCGTACCAACCAATCATGGCGGCGCCAATACCTGAGGTGAAGTGATCGTAGCCAGGTGCAATGTCTGTGGTAAGCGGGCCAAGGGTATAAAACGGTGCTTCGTGACAGTGCTTAAGCTGCTCTTCCATGTTCTCTTTAATCATGTGCATTGGCACATGACCAGGGCCTTCAATCATTACCTGAACATCGTATTCCCATGCAATTTTAGTTAGCTCACCAAGAGTACGTAATTCAGAGAACTGCGCATCATCGTTAGCGTCGGCCACGCTACCTGGGCGCAAGCCATCACCTAGCGACAGCGCCACGTCGTACTTAGCACAAATCTCACAGATATCACGAAAGTGTTCATACAAGAAACTTTGCTGGTGGTGGCTTAAACACCACTTCGCCATGATTGAACCGCCGCGAGATACAATGCCAGTAACCCGCTTTGCGGTAAGGTGAACGTATTCAAGCAGCACGCCGGCGTGAATGGTGAAGTAGTCTACCCCTTGCTCGGCCTGCTCAATTAGGGTGTCTTTAAACATCTCCCAGGTTAAGTCTTCGGATACGCCATTCACTTTTTCCAGCGCTTGGTAGATAGGTACGGTGCCAAGAGGTACCGGGCTATTACGCAGCAGCCACTCGCGGGTTTCGTGAATATTTCTGCCGGTAGACAAGTCCATGATGGTATCGGCCCCCCAGCGCGTTGACCACACCAGCTTTTCTACCTCTTCCTCAATAGACGACGTCACAGCCGAATTACCAATATTCGCGTTAATCTTTACTAGAAAGTTACGCCCGATAATCATTGGCTCTAACTCGGGGTGATTGATGTTACATGGAATAATGGCGCGGCCTGCTGCCACTTCCTGGCGTACAAATTCTGGCGTGATGGTATCGGGCAAATTCGCGCCAAAGTGCTCGCCTTTATGCTGTTGCGTAAGTTCGGCATCTTTAATGGCTTGGCGGCCCATGTTTTCACGAATGGCAATGTATTCCATTTCAGGGGTAACAATGCCTTGTCTTGCGTAGTGAAGCTGAGTGACGTTCTTGCCCGCTTTCGCTTTTAGAGGTTTGCGGCTGCGGATAAAGCGAAAATCTTCAGTAAAAATATCGTTTTCACGCTCTTTCGCAAAATTTGATGAAACACCCTCTAACTCAAAAGTATCGCTGCGCTCTTCAATCCACTTTTGACGAAGTGGACTTAAGCCTTTGTGAACATCTATGTTCTCTTGTGGGTCGCCGTAGGGACCCGAGGTGTCATACACCGGAATAGGTGGGTTCGGCTCTAAGATAGGGTTTTCTTCGGTGCCACCGATTAGGCTATCGTGCTGGTGGATAAGGCGCATGGCCACGCGGATATCGTTGCGGCTACCACTCTCGTAGTGGCGCGTTGAATTGGGGTAAGCTTCGCCCGCTAGTTCATTTATGAATTGTTGAGCTTGTTGGCGTTGTTCGCGTCTGTTCGACATAGCATTTGACCTTGTAAATTTAGGTTCTAAAAATGCTTGTCAGGAGTGAAGGAGAATACAGTATGTAAGAGCGGATAGGCGTTAGCCTATTACTATAGCGAAGTAGATTATAAAGGTGCTGGGTTTGAACCCGCTTAACTTCATGGAAGTTTGCTTTACAAGAACTTTAGCAATGCACTTTGAATTATAAACGGCATCATTGAAATTTGATGCTCTATCTCAAAGTGAATGCTTGGTGTCTGTTATAAGAGCAACAAACCACTAAGTAATCTAACCTTGCTTCACAATGCCAAACTGTTGCTTAACATCGTACACATTGTATTTTCTTGTTCCCTTCGCAGGTACTAGCCTGATCAGGTTCTACGGATCCCACTTTCGCGGTCTCAGCTTACTGGGTTACCAGTGAAGCACTCCGACAAGTTGTTTAAGTCAATTCGGGTTGTTGTTGAAACAACCCGAATTGAGAATTCCTTGTTACTATATCTTCAACTTTAGTTGAAATACAAGTACTACCAGAAAGCTAAACGAATATTCATTTAGCTAGCTAGTTGCTGTCCTTCCTTATAAAGCTGAAGGGCAGTGGCTGTGTCATGCTTGCGCTCACTAATGGCAGATAGCAGCAATAAGTCTTCTTTGCGCGACTCCATTTTGGTAGCTTTTAGCAAGGCTTTTTCAGCTAATACATCATCGCCCGAGTTGAACGCCACTTGGCCTAGTGTGGAATAAAGCTCAACGTTTTCTTCGTCCTGCTTTATCCAGCTTTCAAGTAAACGTAGTGATGGCGATGCATCAGGAATATTAAGCTGCGTGAGCAGCGGGAATAGGGCGCTATTCGGGCCACGTTTTTGCCATTCAACTAGTAAATTTTGTGCGTCGGCATGCATGCCTTGGTCAAGCAATTGCTGAATATAAGCGGCGCGATAAGCGTCATCGTGACGTAGTTTGCGAGGCAGGGTGTCCCAGTATGATTTAAGCTCAACGGCACCTTGCTTACTGGCAATTTCTGCAAACTTACCTTTAGCAATACGCTGGCTCCACGTGGTGTAATCAGCTTTTGGCAAGGCTTTACGCCAGCTTGATAAATTCTCTTGAAGCACCTGCCACTTACCTAGCTTGGCAAGAATTTGCGCTTTTAACTGCACAACCTGCTTGTTGTCACGATCTTGCTCGTCTAGTTCGTTAAGTTTTTCTAGTGCTGCATCAAACTTTTCTTCAGCGACATCAATACGTGCGTGCATGACGGTTGCGGCTACTTTCGCTTTCGGAAAGTCGGTGGCCTGAAGCAGAAAATACCGGGCTTTGGCTAGATCGTCGTTGGCAAAGGCAATTTGTGCCGAGGCCAAATAGTTTACGCCTTCAAAATCACCATTGGTGGTTTTGCCTAATGCTTTTTGCGCCGAATCAAAATCACCAGCGGCCATGGCGTGCAAGCCATCGTAAAATGCGCGCTTGCGTTTACGTTCACCTAAGCTACCAAACCACTTGTGGGAGCCCGTTATCAGGCTTAACGCCCACACAACAAGTCTCGATAGTACATACCAAGCAATAACGGCACCAATGACCAAAATACAAAAACTGATCACTGTCATTTCAATGGCTGTACTGCCAAGAGAAATAAGCACGTAACCTTTATCGCCAAGTAGCATTGGTCCAACAATGAGTGCAACAACGAATGCGGCTAATACCGCAAGGGCAATAGCTAACCATTTCATAGTGCGCTTGCTCCTTGTCCGAACACTTGCTTAACGCGGTTGTCCAATAAACGCTCTAGCGGTTTTTGTGACGCTAGCTCTGTTGGAATAGGGCGCGATATATCGGTGGCAATCAGGTTTTGTAATGCGTCGACAAAGCCAGTTACTTGGCTTTTTTCAGTATCGTATTTTTCAATAAGCAGCGTTTGTGCATACTGAAGCGATTGGCTGTAAAGCCCCGCATCGCCTTGAAGCGCAGCGGTTTGCGCGTGCATAAGCTGAAGGCGAAGCTGCTCTTTTGCCAGGAACTGCGCTTCTAATGACAGCACTGGCTCTACAGGACCCTCAATGGTTTTAACCGTAAGAAAATCGTTCACCAACGAACGCCACACCTTCGCAAGGTTGTCCTGCCAGTCGTCAGCTGACTCTGACAAGGTGGTGTCTTCTGCGTTAGCATCGTCAGGTTTTTCGAAGGTATCCAATGGCAGCTTATCGATTTGCGCAATCATGCCGGTAAGCGCAAGCGCTACTGAGCTTTGCGATACAGGGTTTAGCTGCTGTAGCGTTTGAATGTCTTCAGCTAGGCTAGCGCGAACGGGTAGTACCGACGGGTCAGCCAATGATTTTAAACGCTTATCTGCATTAACCAATAGCAAAATTGCTGTGCGAACATCGTTTTCCAGCCAAAGCTTTCTGCCCGCCATGCGAACCAAGTAATCAGCTTCTGCAATTAGCCAGTCAGCTGGGCGGCGGCCTTCCATATTGTTTAGCTGTTGAAGGGTAGACTCGGCCTGTAGGCTAAGTTTCTCATTCTCAGACTTAAGTTCATCTACCTTATCTTGTAGGGCTTTATTCGTTCGCGACACTGCTTCTAGCGACGCTAAGATGTCACTGCGCTCGCGCTCAATACTGTTTAACTTTGCTGTGTTGCTTTGCTGTGCGTTTGCGGAGTCTGCGCTAGCCGATTGCTGCTGCATGTAATACCAGTAGCCTGCGCCAGCCATGCCTATTACGGCTAAGAACAAAATGATTACAACGAACCACAATAGGCCGTTGCCTGATGATTTCTTCTTCTTAGCGCCAGTCTCAGTCGATTCACTCTGCGTGGCAGAAGACTCAATTACTTCTTTTTCAGCTTCCACTTTTACGAGTTCCTCTTTTTGTGGGCTATTTTCATTGTTGTTGGCCATTCAATACTCCCAGTTATCCTTTACCCAGGCGATGAGTGCCTGATCGGTGGCTCGCTGACAAACCGCTACCTCTTTAACGCCTTTGCTGTTAAGGGTTTGGGCGACTCGGTCACTCACTGTTAACCATTTAAAGGCTAACAAAGCGTTACCAAATTGTTCTATCAGTTGCAGTGCCATTGCCTCGCTTGTAGCGATAATGCCGCTAACTTCGCCCATTTTCCAACGTTTTGTGTAAATTGGGTGTGTAAGTAGCTCCCTTTTATAAACGCAAAAGCTATTTACTAAAATACCTTTTTCGTCTAATCCTTTTGCTATGGCTTCTCGTCCACCTTCACCTTTAATGATAACGACATGCTTACAGTTTGCCTCATTAAGCTGATGCATTGCCAGTATACCTTCGGATGTATGGACCTTTGGAGTAACGACATTCGCCGAAGAAAACGTTTCAAGGCCTGCCTGCAGTTTGCGCGCAGTGGCATCGCCAACGGCAATAAACAAAGGGAGAGGGAGGGCTGTGTCACGCAGCCCCGAAATAACACTATTCACAGCGTATACGCTGGTAACAATAATTGCGTTTACTGTATTTGAAGCTAAATATTCTGCCGCGGCTTCTCGTTCAGATGAGATATCGATAATATCAGAGGTGGCTACCCCTACCGCTTCAATGCCCGCCTGATCGAAAGCCGAAGCACTTGCTTTTAATTTTGGCAGTGGGCGCGTGAACAGAAGCATATTATCGAACTCTCGTCCTTTTAAGTTTGCGGCGCATTCCTATGTGCGTAGGAATGCGCGCTTCTACTAAATATAACTTAGTTATAAAGTGCTTTAAGAATTTCTCCGGCACCTTGCTCTAAGAGGGCTTCCGCTACTTCAACACCTATGTCTGCGGCTTTTTCTCGTGACGCGGTAGCCGACGCAAACAGCAGTTCGGAGCCATCTGGTTTTCCAACCATACCCGTTAAGGTTAGTACGTCGCCGTCTAGGGTAGCAAAGCTACCGATAGGTACTTGGCAGCCGCCTTCCAGTCTTTCGTTCATGGCGCGTTCTGCGGTAACACGGGTATTGGTATCTGAATGATTCAGTGCTTGTAGCAAGTTAATTAGCTCTTCGTCGTCGTTACGGCATTCAATACCTACTGCACCTTGGCCTACAGCCGGCAGCGAAATGTCGGCAGGCAGCGGCATACGAATACGATATTCCATTTCAAGGCGAATAAGGCCTGCAGAAGCTAAGATAATGGCGTCGTATTCACCGGCGTCGAGCTTGGCTAGGCGGGTATTTACGTTACCGCGCAGGTCTTTAATGACAAGATCCGGACGATATTTGCGAATTTGGCACTGTCTGCGAAGGCTAGATGTGCCGACAACTGCGCCTTGTGGTAACGCATCTAGGCTATCGTGATCATTAGATACAAAAGCGTCAAACGGGTTTTCGCGCTCACAAATAGCGTGCAAACCAAAACCTTCTGGAAACTCTACCGGAACGTCTTTCATTGAGTGAACCGCGATATCAGCACGACCTTCTAGCATGGCTATTTCAAGCTCTTTAATGAACAGACCTTTACCGCCAATTTTCGCCAGCGGCGTATCTAAAATTTTATCGCCCTGGGTACTCATAGGCACAAGCTCAACGGTCATTGATGGATAATGCTCCATTAATTTTGCCTTCACATACTCTGCTTGCCAAAGCGCTAGCGCGCTTTTTCTAGTAGCAATTCGAACGGTGCGGGTAGTGTTGAGGTGACTCATGGCTATTCCAAACTCTGTAAAAAAAGAAACTTAAACGCTGTAACACAACGTTATACGAGATACTTCGTAGTATACGCATTTTCTAGGTTAATGTTTGAAATTAGGCGCAGTTTTCTATTTGGTCTTTGTGCACATATACGTCTATGCTGTAGTTGGACGAAGTGTCTGCTTATAAATCCGGGGAGTAGAGTTGTTAGATGGACAACACGCCAATTGGTCAATTACTAAGAAACGCACAACAAGACGAAGCTGAAGTAAAAAGGCGCAAACTGACGTTGTATTTTATTTCCTATGTTGGTGGCACCATAATCGCATTTATGGCGTGGCTTAATTTTGGTACAAATAACCCATTGTTGGTTAGTGTATTAGCTACATCTGCCACCGTTATTTACCTTAACGTTGCGCTTTCACATATTTTCCCCAAAAGTGACGTATTTTATTACGTCGCGGGGCTCATCGTTCTATTCACTATCAATGCGTTGGTTTATACAGGCGGGCTGAATAACACGGGCTTGTACTTCATCTTTCCATTGCTTTTTATTCAGATAATAGTAGTGCGATTTAAGCCCGCTATGCTCTATGTTGCGGTCACCATAGGGCTGTCTATTTACATGCTCTATAACCAAGACGTTATTGTTGCAAAATATCCTGCTGAGCATGTTTCACGATTTTTAATTGCCACATTCTGTTTCATTTGTGTTGCCTTTATTGGTGAAAATTTTTGGCATAAAAGCCGAAAAGAAATGCTGCGTGAAAACTTAGAGCGAATGAAGCAGGCGAACACAGACCCGCTAACCAAGCTCCCAAATAGACGCTTTCTGGAAGCGGTCTTTTTTGAACGTGCCATGAAAGATCCTGGCGCCTATTTTCCCCTAACCGCAGTGGTTGTTGATATTGACCACTTCAAAAAAATCAACGACACCTATGGGCATGATATTGGTGATGAGGTGCTAATCCACTTCACTAACATTATCAAAGGTGCTGTTAGAGCATCTGATGTTATTGCGCGTACTGGTGGTGAAGAGTTTTTAGTACTCTTTCCTTTGGCGCCTTTGAGCCAAGGCGTAAAACTTGCGGAAAAAATGAGAAAAGTGGTTGAAGAGAGTCCATTTGTAGAAGGGGATATCAGTCACAGTATTACCGCCAGCTTTGGCGTAGCTACCGCACTTACCGATGACAAACTGCACGCTAGCTTAAAACAAGCCGACGACAACCTGTACAAAGCCAAAAATGGGGGCAGAAACCGCGTTGCTGAATAGCGCGATGTTTGTAACGACCTGTTTGGCATCTTAATGCCATGTATGAACGCAACGCGTGAATATAACGGTAGTACCCGCAAAGGCGCTCGGCGCAGTGTGATATTTAGCCCTGTAGCTAGCTATCACACTGGGTATGGCATTGTTGAGTAAGGCATCGTAAAAGTTAGTTTAAAACCTTCTGAAGCCAAGCGCTGATATCGTTTAGTTCTTGCATGCAGACATTATGCTGCATTGTATACGTCTGCCAAGTAGCGTTAAAACCGCTCTCATTTATCGTTTTAAATGCCGCGTTGCCCATAAATACCGGTACCACTTCGTCCTGGTCACCGTGGGCCATCATAATAGGCGTTTCACGGTTGGTGTCTGTTGCCTCACTTGCAAGTAGCGATGGCTCACACATGTAGGTTGATAGCGCGATAACGCCAGCAAATTTACGGCTATATCTAGGCGCTAGGTGAAGTGCAATCACACCGCCTTGAGAAAATCCGGCAAGCACTATGCGTTCACTGGGAATGCCACTTTCAATTTGCGCTTCAATCAGTGCTTCTACCTGCGCAGCAGACTCTTTTACGCCTTCGAAATCGGCACGACTTTCGAAATCTAATGACTTGATGTCGTACCATGCACGCATTCGCATCCCACCGTTAATGGTAACGGGGCGCTCAGGTGCATGGGGAAAGAGAAATTTGACCGCCATTGATTCGGGAAGTTTAAGTTCAGGCACGATTGGCGCAAACCCGTGGCCGGAATCGCCTAAACCGTGTAGCCAGATAACGCAGGCATCAGGCGTAGTGGATGGGTTTATCTCTACGCACGGCAGAAGTTGCTGAGTCATTCTTTATTTCCTAGTTTTGTTGTTGCTTTACCACCAATGGTTATCCTTTCTCATGGGCAATCTCTGTCTTTTCCAAAAAAATGGGGTCAGAGTACTTTTTCTACCACCATCATTCTCAGAAAATTATTATTGTTATTTATTTTGCTAACACCGGTCTGCGACTAAAGAGTATGCACCATCAATGGATAAACCAGATGATCGCAGTTACAGCGCAATAGGTTCATATGCTATCATTGCCACTTGAAATCACCACATTTTGATAGAATTTTTATATCCTATGGCTTCACTACTCGGTAATTTATTTATTCTTGCTGCTCCTTCAGGGGCAGGAAAATCAAGCCTTATCAAGGCACTAATGGAAAAGTATGAAGGCAATGCAGCCACGCCTATGCAGGTGTCTGTGTCTCATACCACACGTCAACCGCGTCCGGGTGAAGTAGACGGTGTCCATTACCATTTTGTAAGCCGAGAGCAGTTTGAAGCACTTATCGAACAAGGCGTATTTTTTGAGTACGCAGAAGTGTTTGGCAATTATTACGGTACATCCCGTGTGACTATCGAGCAAACATTGCATCGCGGTATTGATGTGTTTTTAGATATTGATTGGCAGGGCGCTCGCCAAGTCAAAAAGCTTATGCCAGATACATGCGGCATTTTCATTCTTCCACCGTCACTTGATGTATTAGAACAGCGTTTGAATAATCGCGGCCAAGACAGTGAAGAAGTCATTGCGGGGCGTATGGCACAAGCAGTAGCAGAGATGTCTCACTTTAGTGAGTTTGATAGCGTGATCATCAACGATGATTTTGCGACGGCATTGAGTGACTTAGAAGCCATTGTGACAGCGCAGCGTTTACGAACAGCAAAACAGCAGATGCGTCATCAAGTGCTATTGGACGAATTGCTCGGTAGCGCGTAAGCTTAACCAAACAATAAGCGTTTTGTTTAAAACTGATCCCGATCGCTGTATATCTTGCACGATCTGACTGCTTCAATTTCAAACAAAATGCTAGGATCGCGCTACGTATCTGTGTATACTACGCGGCCGTTTTTTGAATAACTTGCTCAACCTAATTTTCGGAGAAATACATGGCTCGCGTAACTGTAGAAGATGCCGTAGATAAAATTGGTAACCGCTTTGACCTAGTGCTTGTTGCTGCACGCCGTGCACGTCAAATTGCCACTGAAGGCAAAGATCCTATGGTTGACGTTCAAAACGACAAGCCAACTGTTACAGCACTTCGTGAAATTGAAGAAGGTTTTGTAACTGCTGCAACGCTTGAACAAGCAGAACTTCAAGCCCAAGAACAGCAAGAACATGCTGAATTTGCATCAGTAGCAAACATCCTATCTGATCAGTAAGACCTCTTTTTAACGGTTTTATCGGTATTTTGGCGCCAGTGCTTTGAAAAAAGCACTGGCGCTTTGCTTTTGGTGTATTGGCTTATTGCGCATTTAAACGTATTCTTAGGGTTGTAACGTTAGATAAGGGTCACGCTCCACTGTGTATTTGTTTGAAGGTTTAAAGCAGAAAGTTTTAGAGTATTTGCCAGCTGAACGCGTACAGCAGGTTCAGGAATCTTTTGTGCTAGCCCAAGAAGCGCACGATGGACAAATGCGCTCAAGTGGCGACCCGTATATTACTCACCCTGTAGCTGTTGCCGGCATACTGGCCGACATGCACCTTGATCACGAAACGATCATGGCGGCACTTCTTCACGACGTTATTGAAGATACCCATTACAGCAAAGAAGATTTAGCTGAAGCGTTTGGTGATACCGTTGCAGAATTGGTAGAAGGCGTTAGTAAGCTTGATAAACTTGCCTTTAGTACCAAGCAAGAAGCGCAGGCGGAAAACTTCCGCAAAATGATGATGGCCATGGTGCAAGACATCAGGGTTATTCTTATCAAGCTTGCCGACCGTACCCACAATATGCGCACGCTGGGCTCGCTTCGCCCAGATAAGCGCCGTCGTATCGCACGCGAAACGCTAGAAATATATGCGCCTATTGCCCACCGTTTGGGTATTCACGATATTAAAAATGAGCTTGAAGACTTAGGTTTTCAGGCCATGTACCCCATGCGCCATCGCGCATTAAAATCTGCTGTTCGTCAGGCCCGAGGCAACCGAAAAGAAATCATTGAAAACATTCGCGAAGAGCTTAAGACGCGCCTTGATGCCTACGAGATTGAGTCTGATGTATTAGGCCGCGAGAAGCACCTGTATTCCATTTACCGAAAAATGAAAAACAAAGAACTGATGTTCAACGAGGTAATGGATATTTATGCGTTTCGTATCGTGGTTAAATCAGTAGATAACTGCTATCGCGCGCTTGGCGCTATGCATGGTTTATACAAGCCAATTGAAAATCGTTTTAAAGACTATATCGCTATTCCGCGCACCAACGGCTATCAGTCGTTGCATACGTCATTAATTGGCCCGCACGGCATTCCTGTGGAAATTCAAATTCGTACCCAGGAAATGGACCAAATGGCGGATAAAGGGGTAGCGGCCCACTGGCTTTACAAAGAGCCAGGCGATAATGGCACTACTGCACAGCTACGTGCTCGCAAGTGGATGCAAAGCTTACTTGAACTTCAGCAGTCAGCCAGTTCATCGTTTGAATTCATCGAATCGGTGAAGACTGACCTGTTCCCTGATGAAATTTACGTGTTTACGCCAGACGGCCGTATTATCGAATTGCCAATGGGCGCAACCGCTGTCGATTTTGCCTACGCCGTGCACTCTGATGTGGGCAATACCTGCGTGGGCGTGCGCGTAGAGCGCAGAAACTTCAGCTTAAGTAAGCCTCTTGAAAACGGCCAAACCGTAGAAATTATTACCTCGCCAAAAGCGAAGCCTAATGCGAATTGGCTGAACTTTGTGGTTAGCGCCCGCGCGCGTACCCGCATTCGTCAGTACCTTCGTAAACAGCACTCTCAAGAAGCCGTGAACATGGGTAACCGTCTACTTCGTCATGCATTAGGTGCAGTGAAGTTAGATGATATTCCTAATGAAGACATTGAACGTGTGGTGGCAGAAACCAAGCATGCTAATTTTGACGACCTATTGGTAGATATCGGCTTAGGTAACGAGCTAAGCGCTATCGTGGCTCGGCGTTTATTAGGCGAGAGTACGACGGATCTGTCTGACAAGAAAGGCAATGTGGCTATTCGTGGTACAGAAGGCCTGCTTGTTCACTACTCTCGCTGTTGTCACCCTATACCTGACGATGAAATTGTAGCCGTATTAAGCCCAGGTCGCGGTATGACCATTCACCAAACTGGCTGTAACAATATTCGCAAGCTTACCCGTGAAGAGCCTCAGCGCGTGCTACCTATGCAGTGGGACGACAATCCGCAGGGTGAATTCAAAGCGTCGCTACGCATTGAGTTGTTTAACCATCAGGGCACACTGGCAACTTTAACGAACACTATTTCAGGGTGCGATTCCAATATCATTGGCCTGCAAACTGAAGAAAAAGAGAGTAATATCTACTTTATCGACCTAGAACTTACTACGCACAACCGTGTGCACTTGGCCCGCGTGATGAAGAAAATACGCACCATGCCAGAAGTTCAGAAAGTGTCTCGTCATAGTCAATCACGACACTAATTACTACACTATTTAGGAACTACTATGTCTAAGTCTATTATTCAGACCGATAAGGCACCTGCTGCTATTGGTACTTACAGCCAAGCAGTTAAAGCAGGCACTACCGTTTATCTTTCAGGCCAAATTCCTTTGGTTGCCGAAACCATGGAAATGGTTTCTGACGACTTTGAAGCGCAAGCGGTACAAGTTTTTGAAAACATTAAAGCGGTGTGTGACGCTGCTGGCGGCACTACAAACGATTTAGTGAAAGTGAACATCTTCCTTATCGACTTAGGTCATTTTGCAACGGTTAATGAAATCATGAGCCGTTATTTCACTAAGCCTTATCCTGCGCGTGCTGCAGTTCAGGTGTCGGCACTGCCTAAAGGTGCACAAATTGAAATTGATGGTGTAATGGAACTGCCGGAGTAAGCCATGTCACCTGAGCGTTACCAGCGCATAAGACAAGTGCTGGAAAGAAGGCAAACTGACCTTACGGTTTGCCTTGAAAATGTACACAAGCCGCATAACGTATCTGCTGTAGTGAGAACCTGTGATGCCGTTGGCATTCATCGCGTTCACACCGTGTGGGAAAAGAAATATCAGTTTCGTCGCGGTACGGCTATGGGCAGTCAGCAGTGGGTGCGCCAAACCAACCACGACAATATCAATGACGCGATGGCTGAGCTAAAAGGCCAGGGTATGCAGGTGCTGGTTACTCATTTATCCGATACCGCTGTCGATTTTCGTGATATTGATTACACCAAGCCTACGGCTATTTTGTTTGGTCAGGAGAAATACGGTGCCTCTGATGAGGCTAAAGCCATTGCCGATCAAGACATCGTTATTCCCATGATGGGCATGGTGCAGTCGTTGAACGTATCGGTGGCCGCAGCGCTAGTGCTATACGAAGCTCAGCGCCAACGTACCATAGCGGGCATGTATAACACTCAGCAGTTACCCGAAGAAGAGTGCCAAGCATTGGCCTTTCAAAATGGTTACCCGCGTTTGTATAAACTATGCCAACGCAAAGGTTTGCCTTTGCCTGCTATTAACGCCATTGGTGAAGTGGATGCCGACGATAGCTGGTGGCGAGAAATGCAAATTACTAAAGCAGAGGCTAACGCGCTAGAAGCCGACTGAGAACTAACGTACTAGTTTTGCTTTTACTATCACTTTTGCATAGGCCAGCGTAAAAAACTGGCCTAAAGCGTACTCGCCAACCCCTCAACAATCCTTTACACTTCTTTTCCTATAACACGTTGAATAACACCAGCTTGTGCCAATTCAAAGGTTAAATAGTTAATGTTCCAAAAGAAGGATATCGCTTGATGCAAGCACTGGCCACTACCCCCATTACTGCGCTTAAAGGCGTAGGCGCTAAGGTGGCAGAAAAGCTTAACAAAATAGGCTTGTTTACCCTTCAAGATATACTGTTTCATCTTCCTCATCGCTACGAAGACAGAACCCGTATTTACAGCGTGGCTGAGTGCCGCCCGTTTACCCATGTAAGCGTGCAGGGCGAGGTAATGAGCGCCGACATTCAGTACGGTAAAAAACGCATGCTGGTGGTTAAGCTTAGCGACGGCACGGGTACTATCACTCTTAGATTTTTCCACTTTGGCGCAGTACAGCGGTCAATTATGACACCGGGAAACACGGTGCGCTGTTTCGGTGAAGTGCGTACTGGCAAGTGGGGCATCGAAATGATGCACCCCGAATTTAAATTAGTGGATGAAGACGCGCCACCCACTGAAGAATCACTAACGCCAGTTTACCCCACCACGGACGGTGTAAAACAGTTAACCCTCCGCAACTTAACTGACCAGGCCTTAAAACTTCTAGATAAAGGAGCGCTGGCCGACCTACTGCCCGACGGTATTTACGATGACCAAATTAGCCTCAATGAGGCGCTTCATTTGGTGCATCGCCCACCACCCGATGTAGACGTACACGAAATGGAAGAGGGGCTTCATCCTGCTCAGTATCGTTTAATATTAGAAGAACTTCTGTCTCATCACTTAAGCGTGCTTAAAGTACGCAAGCTATCTGACGCGCAGCCTGGTATTCCTATTAAAGTGAATCAGCCGCTTATCGATAAAATGCTCGCTCAGCTGCCGTTTTCACCAACGGGTGCACAGGCTAGAGTAGTACAAGACATTCAAAAAGATATGCAGCACGCACGGCCTATGATGCGCCTTGTACAAGGGGACGTGGGCTCGGGTAAAACCTTGGTTGCTGCACTGGCCGCGCTTTCTGCCATTGGTGCAGGACATCAGGTAGCATTAATGGCACCCACAGAGCTGTTGGCAGAACAGCACGCGAATAACTTTCGTGGCTGGTTGGAACCACTTGGTATTGAAGTAGGCTGGCTTGCTGGAAAGCTAAAGGGTAAAGCCCGCAATGAAGTTTTAGCTCGCTTAGAAGCCGGAGACATTCAAATGTTGGTGGGTACTCACGCTATTTTCCAAGAGAGCGTAAATTACCAGCAGCTAGCACTGGTTATTGTGGATGAGCAGCACCGCTTTGGTGTACATCAGCGCTTGGCCCTTCGTGATAAGGGTGAACAGCAAGGTCGCTATCCTCATCAGCTGATCATGACGGCTACGCCTATTCCAAGAACGCTGGCCATGACAGCCTATGCCGATTTAGACACCTCGGTTATTGACGAACTGCCCCCAGGCAGAACACCGGTGCAAACCGTGGTGCTGCCGGATACACGCCGCGCCGATGTGATAGAGCGCGTACGTCAGGCTTGTAAAGAAAACGGCCGCCAAGCCTACTGGGTGTGTACGCTAATTGATGAGTCGGAAGTGTTGGAGTGTCAGGCAGCAGAAGACGCTGCGGTTACTCTTCGTACTGCGCTGCCAGACTTACACGTTGGTTTGGTACACGGGCGTTTAAAGCCTGCAGAAAAAGCGCAGGTTATGGCCGACTTTAAAGACGGTAAGCTAGACTTATTGGTAGCGACTACCGTTATTGAAGTAGGCGTAGACGTACCTAATGCCAGCATCATGATCATTGAAAACCCTGAACGATTGGGCTTAGCGCAGCTTCACCAGCTAAGAGGCCGAGTAGGGCGTGGTGCGGTGGAAAGTCAGTGTGTACTTATGTACCAGAGTCCACTTTCGAAAACCGCTACTCAGCGCCTTGGCGTATTGCGCGAGTCTAACGACGGTTTTTATATTGCACAGCGCGATTTGGAAATTCGTGGCCCAGGTGAATTTATGGGTACTAAGCAAACGGGAATGGCCGAGCTTAAAATAGCAGACCTAGTACGCGACGCTGCTCTTATTCCAAAAGTTCAAGAAATTGCCTATACCCTTTGGGATAAATACCCGTCTCACGCTCAAGCCATCATAAATAGATGGATAGGGCATAAGGAGCAGTACGGCCATGCTTAATAGTGTGCCTTTGGTTGTATGTGATAACAGCAACAGCGCTAACGCCAATAGCGATGACGCAGGGCTAATTGACGCGATTAGCGAAAAGTGGGGTTTTCCTGTTGTTAGCAGTAGTGAAAAGCCTAGCGAAGGCCTGTATTTGCAGGTACAAAACGGCGTGCTTGGTCTTGCCGACGCAGGTGAGAAAAAAGTGAATCCGGTAGAGGTTGATTTTGCTTCGCCAGCTAGTTTGTATCGCAAGCAGCACGGCGGTGGGCGCAAAGAGCCCATTGTTAAGGCCATTGGTCTTAAAGGCAATGAAGTATGGCACGTAGTGGATGCAACGCCTGGGCTAGGTCGTGATGCCTTTGTTTTGGTGAGCGTTGGCTGCAAGGTCACTATGATAGAGCGATCGCCCGTGGTTGCTGCCTTGCTTGAAGATGGTATTCGCAGATTAGCGCTTAGTTTTCCGGAACTTGCAGCTAAAATGTCGCTTCAACATGGAAATAGTGCTGAGGTAATGCAATACTTCTCTGGTGAGAATGTGAACGCTATTTACTTAGACCCCATGTTCCCACACAAAAAGAAGTCAGCCTTGGTGAAAAAGGAAATGCGGCTGTTTCAGCAACTGCTTGGTCATGACCCAGACGCAGATGCGCTGTTACCGCCAGCACTAAAGCTAGCTACGCACCGGGTAGTGGTTAAACGCCCAAACAGTGCAGACGTGCTGGCAGGAATAAAAGCATCAATGGCTATTGAAAGCAAAAAACACAGATTTGATGTGTATTTGTGTCAAAAAAATCTAGGAGAGTAGCATGATACAAGTTGGGGGCACTTTGCCTGAAGTAGATTTTAGCCTTTTAGTAAATGGCGAAATAACTAACCCAGGAACGAACGAGTTGTTTTCAGATAAGCGCGTTGTACTATTCGCTGTACCCGGCGCTTTTACACCTACTTGCTCACAAGCTCATTTGCCAGGCTATGTTGCGCTTGCTGATAAGCTTAAGGCAAAAGGTATTGATAGCATTATTTGTCTGAGTGTGAACGATGCATTCGTTATGGATGCGTGGGGTAAAGCAAACAATGCAGAAGAAATTACCATGCTGGCCGACGGCAATGGTTTCTTTACCAAGCAAATTGGTTTAGACATGAGTACAGGTAACTTCGGTGGCTTACGTTCGCTACGCTATTCTATGCTTGTAGAAGATGGCGAAGTGAAAAAGCTAAACGTTGAAGATCCTGGTCGTTTCGACGTGAGCGATGCCCAAACCATGTTAGATAGCCTTTAATTTTTTAAAAAGCGTTAAATACTCAAAGCCCGCAACAATTGTTGCGGGCTTTTTTCGTTTAGCTTTTTGTGAATATTCATTAATTCATATATGCGTATACTTGGTCGCTATTTTCATTAAAATGTAACCCAACTATGATCTAGCGTTTTGCAAATTACGTTGAATATCAAAGTGTTCAGCGAGGGTTAATGAACTAACCTGCATTATTCTGAGTTAAAAACGTAGAGAAACTAAAGGCTCGCGTAAGGCTCATGCACTGCGTTACGTAGCATGTAGCCTCGTTTAGTTACCTTTACTTGATTAATGATAATAAGTATCATTTGCGAGAAAAGACAAACGGTTTAGGAAAAAATATGACAATAACACTGAAAAAAATAAGTGCTTTAGTAATGGCTTCGGCCGTTACTTTCTCAATGTTCTCTACTCAGGCGCTTGCTAACGGTGCAATTGGTGATCACGTAAACAACTTGCATGCGCATATTGGTGAGTACACCGAAGAAGTACATTGGTTAGAAAGTAAGTTTGGCAGTGTTGTTGATGCGTATGAAGCAAAAGATAAATCGCTTAAAACAGACGCGTTAATCGAGTACTGGGAAGAAGTGGACTTTCACTCAGCTATCGAAACCCAATACGTGCCTATCTATGCTTCTATTTGGCAAGGTATTTATGGTGTAAAGGTAGCTATTGATGAAGGTAAGCCAGTTTCTGACGTGCGCGTAGAGCAAGAGAAGCTAAATCATGCCTTGTGGCAGGCGCTAGGCGCAGTTAAACTTGCGTCTCAATATCAGAAGAAAGGTCTGGTAGGCAAGGTTCAAACCACTGAAAAAGAGCCGACTACAGGGCCTGAAGTTATCGACGATATCAAAACACGTCTTGATCGCGTTGTCGCTAAATATGCAGAGCAGCTTCACGAGGTTGCAACAACACTAGTGCACGACACCTACCTTCAACGTTTTGAAGGTGTAGAGGGTGACTTGATTGCAAAAGACGCAGCCTTGGTTGAAGATCTAGAAAAAGATTTTAACGTAACGCTTCCGCAAGCCATTTCGAAAGATACTGGCGTAGACGCGGTACGCAAAGTTGTAGAATCTATGCAGGCTAAACTTGATCGCGCTCGTACACTGCTAGTTGAAGTAGAACAAAGTCGTAAAGACGTATTTTAAGGAAGGGGTATGCAACGTAGAACATTCTTACAAGGCTTAGCAGCAGCCGGTGCATTGACTGGTTTGCCGTTTAGTTTTGCCCACGCTATGACCCAAACTGGCAGTGTGTCAGTTGAGTCTTTACCTAAATTAGAAGGTGATCTCACACTCTATTTAGGGCGTGGCGAAGGCGGTCTGTATGAGAATGTTCTAAAAGCCATTGAAAAGCGCAACCCCAAGTTGAACCTAAAAGTTAGACGCGGCGGCTCAGCAGCACTGGCAAATACCATTGTTGCTGAAACAAAAGCTGGCGTTAAACGCGCTGATTTGTTTTGGGCTGTAGACACCGGTTCTATTGGCGTTGTTACTGATGCTGGCGCTGCAAAGCCATTGCCTGATGACTTGCGTTCGCAGCTTCGCGAAGATTTTCAGTACCCTAGCTGGTCACCGGTAACTGGGCGTGTGCGTACACTGCCGTATAACACAGAGCGCGTTAAGCCCGAACAAATCCCAGAAAGCGTAATGGCGTTAGCCGATAGCGATTTAAAAATTGGCTGGGCGCCGGCTTATTCATCATTTCAGTCTTTCGTCACCGCCATGCGTATTTTGGAGGGCGATAAAGCAACCAAAGCTTGGCTTAAAGGCATTAATAAGCATTCGAAAAAGTATGCGGGTGAACTTGGTGTAGTAATGGGCGTTGAACGTGGTGAAGTAGATATTGGTTTTGCCAATCACTATTACACGCTTCGCCTTAAATCGGGTAAACCAAACGCAAATGTGGCCCTTGCTTACAGCAAAGGCGATGCAGGTTGCTTGGTTAATGCGTCTGGCATTGTGGCATTAAGCGACGGTGACTTACCGGTTAACTTTATCCGGTATCTGCTGTCGCATGAAGTGCAGTCTTACCTTGCTCGCGAGGCATATGAAATACCTTTGGTTCAAGGGGTTGAACCACCACAAGGCTTAGCGGATTTAAGCACGCTTTCGCCACCTGAAATGGATCTTCGTAAACTGGCTGATTTACGCCCAACACTTAACCTTATGAGGGAAGTTGGCGTACTGTGACAAACTGGCCAAAGTCGTATCCACTGGCACTACTTATTGCGCTGATGGCTTTATTGCCCGTCGGCGTTTTGTTTTCTTTAGCTCAAGATAGTGCGCAGCTTTTCGATACCCATAACCTACGTGTTCTAGGCAATACTATTTCATTGGTAGTGCTTACTATCATTGGTTCGGTGCTTATAGGCGTACCGCTTGCCTTTTTAACCGCCTATGTGCAAATGCCGTTCAAGCGCTTCTGGCTAATTCTACTTGCTGCGCCACTGGCGTTGCCTAGCTATATTGGCGCATTCGCCATGTACTTCTCATTTGGTATTGGCGGAGAGATTGAAAACGTTCTAGGAATTAGCACACCCCCTATTAGCGGCTTGTGGGGCTCGGCGTTGGTCATGAGCCTATACACCTATCCCTTTGTAATGATGACAACACGCTCGAGCCTGTTGAGTTTAGATGCAAGCTTAGTTAACGCGGCGCGTACGCTAGGTCTGTCGTTAGGTGCTAGCTTATGGCGTGTGGTGCTACCGCGTGTAGTAAACAGCGTTGCCGCGGGGGCACTTCTTGCTGCGCTTTACGCGTTATCTGATTTTGGCACACCCGCAATAATGGGCTTCGACACCTTTACCCGCGTTATTTTCGTTGAATACAACGCTTTTGGTTTAAGCCAAGCGGCCATGCTAAGCCTGCAGCTTATGGTGATTGTTGGGCTTATTCTGTTTATAGAAAGCCGTATAGGCGGGGCACAAGAACGCCCAGGAAAGCACTTATCCTTATTTCCTGCACGCTGGCAGCGCAACCTCATGTTGCTTGCGACCATGCCTGTTGTCTTTATGGCTATTGTACTTCCTCTAGCTATCTTCACGTTGTGGTTAGTGCGAGAGGGCACAGGCGGCTTTGAATTAAGCTATGCATGGAATTCAGCCCATGCGTCATTTATCGCCGCGATTGTGGCCGTGCTACTAGCCATTCCCGTTGCTCACGCGGCTATTGCGGGTAAAGCTGGGCGATTTATGGAGCGCATTACCTATTTCGGCTTTGGTGTACCAGGTATTGTTATGGGAACGGCACTGGTTTACGTGGGCCTTAAGTACTTACCTGCGCTGTATCAAACCTTAAGCTTATTGGTTATGGCCTATGTATTGCGTTTTATTCCTCTTGCAGTGGGAAGTGTTAGAAGCACCGCCGAGAATATAGATTCGGGCCTAGTGAAAGCTGCCCGCGTACTTGGCGCTAGCCAAAGAGAGGCCTTTATACGAGTTACGCTGCCCTTAACCCTTCGTGGTATGATTGCAGGGGCGGCATTAGTGTTTTTGGAAGCCATGCGTGAACTGCCCGCTACATTAATGTTAGGACCTACAGGTTTTGAAACCTTAGCCACTTATATGTGGCGTGTTTACGAGGCGGGCTACTTTGGACGCGCTGCCGTACCTGGGCTTCTATTGGTTTTATTATCTGGTGTGGGGCTGGTTCTCATGCTGTCGGGCGAAAGAAAAGCCCAGTTTACCGTTACCGAGGATGATCGTTCGTAATGCTTAGTGTAAGTAATTTGTCAGTGAATTATGGGTCTACCCGCGTTGTCGACAAGTTAAATCTTGAGCTTGGGCAAGACGAAATCCTTATGTTGGTAGGGCCAACCGGCTGCGGTAAAACCACTATTTTACAAGCATTGGCAGGGCTTATCCCTATTTCAGAAGGCGCAATGAGCCTAGGTAATTGGGAAAGTACAGCAAGCAAACACGTGCCGCCTGAAAAGCGAAACGTGGGCATGGTGTTCCAAGACTTCGCGCTGTTTCCCCATCTTACTGTTCAGCAAAACGTATGCTTTCGATTAAAAGACACTAAGCTTGCCGACCATTGGCTTAAATTATTAGGCCTAGATAATTTCCGCGATGCCAAACCTGCACGCCTTTCCGGTGGTCAAAAGCAGCGTGTCGCGCTAGCCCGCACTCTTGCGCACGAACCCTCTTTCGTCCTACTCGATGAGCCTCTTTCTAACTTAGATGCAGCGTTAAAAGACAGCTTGCGTTGGGAAATTCGCGATGCGCTCAAAAAGGCAGGCGTGCCTGCAATTTGGGTAACTCATGACCAAGAAGAAGCACTAAGTGTTGGTGATAGAGTAGGCATATTAAATAAAGGTGTATTAGAGCAATTAGACACCCCTGAAGCCTGTTACTCATCGCCAGCCAGCCGCTTTGTGGCGCGTTTTATGGGTGAGGCAAGTTTCTTAAGTGCAACCTTTGATGCTAGTGAAGTAAATACAGACAAAACGGTCGTTACTGAAATTGGCAAGGTGCCTGGAACGCCACTTCAAGGTGCTAACGGCAACGTAGACTTGCTGGTGCGTCCTGACGATTTAAGCTTAGATGCCACACTTAGTGAAACGAACTGTACCGTTGAGTGGGTGCGCTATGAAGGCGAAAGCCGCCTTTATGCCGTTCTGCTAGATAGCGGCGATGAACTAAAGGTACGCGTAAGTCATGAAAACGCCATTAAGCCAAATACTCGAGCGTTCGTTCAGTTAATTACTACGCACCCCTTGGCCGTGTTTCCTAAAAAAGATAAAGCATAAGTCGGTTCATAACTGACTAAAACCAGAACATAAAAAGGGCAGCCAATCGGTTGCCCTTTTGCTTACTAGGACGTTATTTCTTACCTGCGCGCTATGCGTTTTCGTTTACCACAATCACTTTACGGTGTGGGAAAGGAATTTCAATGTTAGCTTCATCTAGCGCTTTCTTTACCTGCTCTGGCACTGAGAACAGGATGTCGAAGTAATGCTCGCCGTGACAGAATGGACGCACAATGAAGTCTACTGAGCTATCGTTAAGAGTAGACACTTCAACAAATGGCGCTGGATCTTTAAGCACGTGCGGGTGGTCTGCTAATACTTTATCGATAACAGCGCGGGCGGCATCAATGTTTTCGTTGTAGGCAATACCAAAGGTCATGTCTACGCCACGAATTTCATGATGAGAGTGGTTAACAATTTGCTCGCCCCAAATTTGGCTATTTGGAATGATAATTTGCTTATTATCAAAGGTTTGCAAAATAGTAGTGAATAAGTCGATTTCGGTTACCTTACCGAACTTACCCGCGGCATCCACAAAGTCATTCACTTTATAAGGGCGGAAGATAAGTAGCATGACACCTGCAGCCAAGTTAGACAGTGTGCCTTGAAGTGCTAAGCCTATCGCCAAACCTGCGGCACCTAAGAGGGCAATAATAGACGCGGTTTGTACACCAAAGCGATTAAGTACTGCTATACCCACAAATGCAAGAATGGTGTAGCGCGCTACACTACCAAAGAACTTAAAAAGGGTGTCATCAAGTTGAGGGTGGCTATTCGCAATGGCGACAATAGCGTTATACACCTTGCTTGCTACCCAAAGACCAATAATTAGAATGGCTAGGGCTAGAAGTATATTGGTGGCCCAAGCTAATGCTGCAGGCAGATACTCATTAATATCGAGTGATGCTAAGAACTCTTCCATGGATACAATCCTCTGTAATTTGTGAAGTAGTTACTGCTTGATTTGTTCGTTTGTTCGTTAAAATTGAGTTGCACCTCAATCTTGGAGCGTATTTATAGAGGAATTAAAATTTCTTTAGTATTGTTAAAAAGTATTAAAACCCATAATTTTCTACTAAAGAACTAGATTAAATTTACAGTAAGATTGGGCTTTGCGTTGTGCAGCAAGGCTTATTACGTATAATCCCGAACTCTTAACCTACGCTTGAATGAGCGTGAGTATTTTTGGCTTGATGTAAGGTGAATACAGAGTGATTAAGCGCGATGTTATTGTTATTGGAGCAGGTGCAGCAGGGCTTTTCTGCGCGGCACAGGCAGGCGCGCGAGGTCGCAGCGTAGAAGTACTCGATCATGCCAAAAAAGTTGGCCGTAAGATCCTTATGTCAGGGGGCGGACGCTGCAATTTCACCAATATGTATGCAGAACCCGCCAATTTCTTATCGCAAAACCCGCACTTTTGTAAGTCGGCATTAAGCCGCTATACCCAGTGGGACTTTATCGGTTTGGTTGCCGAACATGGTATTGCCTATCACGAAAAAACCTTAGGTCAGCTATTTTGTGATGGCAGCGCAAAAGACATCGTCGATTTGTTGCTTAACGAATGCAATAAAGCAGGCGTGACCATTACTACTCGCTGTGAAATTACAAGCGTAGAAATGGTTGAGGGTGGGTACTTACTAACTACGTCGAACGGCGAATATAGCTGTGAGTCTCTAGTAATCGCGACCGGTGGTTTAAGTATGCCAAAGCTGGGGGCGACGCCATTCGGTTATAAAATTGCGCAGCAATTCGGCCTGAACGTATTACCCACACGGGCCGCTCTTGTGCCCTTTACCTTACACGATAAAGACAAAGAGACGCTGGCAGAGCTTAGCGGTATAGCCGTTGACGTGTACGCCAGCTGTAACGACACCACGTTTAAAGAGGCAATGCTCTTTACCCACCGTGGTTTGAGCGGCCCTGCTATGCTCCAAATTTCAAGTTATTGGGAGGCGGGTGATAGCTTAAGCATTAACACACTGCCCAATGACGATGCCACTGCACTTATACAAACTGCTCGTACCGAAACACCAGATGCCTTACTTGCTACCTGCTTAAATAAAGTATTCCCTAAGCGTATGGTGCAAAGTTTTATTGAATATCATAACTGGCGAAACGTGCCAGTGAAGCAGCTTACCCACAGCGAGTGCGATGCTATTGCTGACACATTAGAAAATTGGCAAATAAAGCCAAACGGCACAGAAGGCTACCGAACAGCAGAAGTCACCATTGGTGGCGTAGACACCAACGAACTTTCGTCAAAAACCATGATGGCCAAAAACGTCGAAGGCCTTTACTTTATAGGCGAAGTAGTAGACGTTACTGGTTGGCTCGGAGGCTTTAACTTCCAGTGGGCGTGGAGTAGCGGCTGGGCAGCGGGGCAAGTGGTTTAAAACGACATACCAATTGCTAACCCAGCAACAACGGCGCTTTTGTGGTTTCGGTGGTAATCGTAATGAAGCTGGGGTGATACGGTAATGCCCGACATTTCAAATTCATACAAAAAGCCCAACCGGGCTACTTCCATTTTATGGCTGCCGTGAAATTCAACGCCAGGGCCAATTTGTGCGATAAAATTGTTGGTAATGTGAAGGTCGGCGACGAGTAAATAAGTGTAGGCATCTAAATCTTCAAACGCGTATTCAGCAACAAAACCCACCCCTAAGAAATCACTTAGCCGGTATTCATAATCAATACCCAACGTAAACGCGTTACCACATTCTTTCGTGTAGGTCGTGCCCACAAGAGCAGACAAGTGGTGAGGGGACGTTTGCCAATGATGAGCATTTCCATGTGCTGCCTCTTTAGCTTCAGCAGCGGGTGTAAATACCAAGAAAGTGGCCATACCTAAAAGTGTTGGTACTCGCATAATGGAGCTCGCTTTATTACTTGTGACTTCCTAGAAGATTAAACCTCTAGCACTTAGCTAAGCGTAGGAGGTATACCTCATTTTCACCAATGAACTTTAGTTGTAGTCATTGTTAGGGCATAGGAATGAACGCAAGGCCCCTTTTCTTGGCTGCTATCTATATTTGTGATTTACCGCTAAGGTATAGAGGCAAATAAAAGGGATGCGAAAATGCAAAACGAGACTGAAAAACAACTATTTTTAGACGCCTGTAAAGCGCAATTGGTAAGCCTTTACAAGGCAAGTAAAGAGGGGAAAAAAGTAGAGGCAGAAAAGTATCGAGTGCAAGGATTCATGCACGCCGGTGAAGTAATGGGCTTAATCAGCAAAGAACAAGGTAAGGCCCTTATAGCCGATTTGCACATGGAAGTATTTGGAGAAACCATTAACGAAAGGGCACAGAGAAAGCGCAAACTCGAAGCATTAAAAGAAACAGACTTAGATGCTTATTTTGCAATACCAGCCATTGAACGGCGTTAAATAAACCTTCACTTATGAACCTACTTTGTGAAAACGGCGTTTTTACTACTATGATTATTTTTGTGGGTCTACCCGCAACGGCTATAAATGGACGTTCTGCAATTTACAGCATCAGCCTAGCCTTAAAATGGATTGGAGTATGAAGTAAAAGAGAGGTCTTGTGCTAAAACAGTTAGTTTATAGAAGCCATTCGACTCGTCACGTAGATGAAACAGGTTTACGAAAAATTACTTGTGACTCTTTACCCTTTAATGAACGTCATAATATAACCGGTATTTTGCTTTTCGACGGAGAGTATTTTTTTCAGGTACTTGAAGGTGAGAGTGAGGACGTTAATTTTCTCTTTGAACACATAAAAAAAGACAACCGCCACGAGAATGTGGTGAAGGTCACGGAAATTGTTGTTCATAAAAGAGATTTTGGTGATTGGCACTTACGCGCCTTATCAATCGTAGAAGGCAGCAGTTGTTACTGGTTACCCCCAGAAATTACACTCGACCGAGAAAGTCGGATTTTTGCCCTTCTCAATAGCTTTGCTTCCGGAAAATGGCGCACATGCTTGACTGATGAAGCCCGCAAAAATCTGAGGGTAAATCTAGTCACACCAGAAAAAAACACTGCACCTTATATAAATTCCCATATTCAGTTTGCGTTCCAGCCCATTGTCGATACAAGCAGAGGAAAAGTATCATCCATAGAAGCCCTTATAAGGAGCGAAGATGGTAAGTATCCCGAGGATTTAATGGGGTGTCTCAAGGGGGCGGAAAAGTACGAATTTGACCTAGAGACCAAAGCTATTGCTATAAAGCAGGGGGCGGCTCTAATCTCTTCTGAGCAATCGTTGTCGATAAATCTATGTCCTGGTGCAATTACGCACCGAGCAAATGTAGGTGAATACTTACATAGTCTTGCTATTGGCTCAGGGCTAAAACCTCGACAACTAGTTTTGGAGGTAACTGAGGTTGAGATAATCAGTGAAAGTGATGCGTTTCACAACGCAATTGAACAGATTCGTTCTTTTGGTATTCGTATCGCTATTGATGATTTTGGCGCAGGCTATGCTGGGCTTTCATTACTAGCAGACTTTTCTCCCGACAAAATAAAACTAGACAGAAAAATCACAACAGGAATCCATGAAAGTGGGCAAAGGCAAGCTATTACTGAGGCGGTATTGGAGTTTGCGAATTCAATGGGTATTCCTTTAGTAGTTGAGGGAGTAGAAACCCTAGATGAATGGTTATGGTTACAGCATGCGGGTGTTCAACGCTTTCAAGGGTATTTATTTGCTAGGCCTAAACTCAACGGTGTAAGTGGTGTTGAGTTTAGCGTCTGAGAGTTTGTTAACTTGGCTTACTATATTTCTAAATATTAACTTTTAATGTTCAAGAAACATTTTTTCGAGCGAACTGAAATTTATAAACTAAACTTAATGTGTGTTGGTTTTTATACCTTAATATAACCAAGCATACATATCTTAGTGTAATAGCCGTACAGGGATATTTTTGCTACACGGATTTGGCTGCGGTACCAGTAGGAAGCAAATCTATGACATGGCGTGTGTCAGGTAATTTTATTCGCTTATTATTAGGGCTTGTCTTATGTGCAGTAAGCTCTTACTCGCTTGCTAAATGTAACTTCGAAAACGAAATTGATGCATCCACTTCAACAACTTTTCTTCTTAAAGCGGGTGATCAGCGACTTGTGCTAAGCTGTAATGTCGATGCGCAGCATGTTCTGTATTTTCCGCGTAATTATATTAATTACAACCAGCTATACGATAGCAAAATGCGCAAAGTTGAAAGATTACCTAGTGCCTTTGAAGCATACATAATCAACAATTCAAACAACCGCTTTTATTTAGATATCAACGCACAGGTGGAACGCCGCGTATCGGTCAAGGTGACGCCGCTTGGTGATTTTCATAAATTTGCTTCTATTCACACTCTCACAATGAGCTTATTTATTGGCTTTTGTTTGGCACTTACTCTATACGTAGGCATGCTGGGGGCAAGTATGCGCAACTATGGCCTGTATTCGTATAGCTTCTACGTTTTCAGTGCTGGCGTATTCTTTTTGCTCCAAGAAGGGCTGTTGAACATTGTATTTCCGCAAGTCGCTTTGCTTGCGAATTTCCAGCTACATTTACTCTTTGCTGGAATTACCCTTTTTGCAGGCGTGAAATTCTTAGATCAGCTACTTGATTTTAAAGCGCTTCTAAAAGGTTGGCAGCGCCAATTTATGCTTGGAATGGCATGTGCAGCACTCGCGTTTTCTGTAGTTCAGCTTATTCTTCCAGTCTCAGATGCTATGAAAATTAACAGCATGCTGAGTTTAATTACACTTATTACTATGACGTGCACGCTATCAAGTTGTGTTTATGCTGCCTATCGTAAGGTGCATTGTGCAAATTTGGTCATGCTTGGGATTGCAGTGATGGTTTTGTCCATGCTTTTCCGTTTGGTTTTTACAGAAGTATCGCCATTTTTATATCGATATTCCCTTGTATTAGGGATAACTATCGAGGCCTTTATTTTTGCCATTGCAACGTCAAGAAAAGTGAAAAAGCTTAATGACGACAGACTTAGTGCATTTAAACGGGCATCCACAGACTCATTATGTAATGTGTTAAACCGCGCCGGTTGGGAAGGCGTAGCGCAGTCGCTGCTGAATAACTTCAACAAAGAGGGTGGCTACTTAACACTGCTTTTCATTGATATTGATAAATTTAAAGAGATTAATGACCAATACGGACACCACGCCGGAGATAAGGTCTTGCAGGTGGTTGCAAAAATTTTAATGAGCCGCTGCAGAGAGCAAGACGCCGTGGGGCGCTTAGGAGGCGATGAGTTTGTGGTATTAAGTCACTGCTATAGTGAAGGTCAGTCTAAGCGATTGGCCGCCCGCATTGAGGAAAGCTTATCCGAGCGTGATATCAGAACAGAAAACTTGGTGATAAACACCACGGCGAGTGTAGGCGCTTATATCACAAAAGAACGCTTCAAAGACTTGCCGAGCTTGTTAAACAAAGCCGACAAATTGATGTATAGCGTGAAAGAAAAGCGTAAAAACGCCGAGTATGCTACTAGCTCTTAAGGTGGCCTTACCTTAATTGTGCCTTCGCGACTTGCTTAACAGCTTTAGTAAGGTCAGCAAGCGCAGCCGACTCGAGTGTTGCGTAGTGCCAAAAAAGAGGAACCGCTAGTGCTTTGTCTGGGAAAAGCGCAATAAGCTCGCCTTCTTTCACTTCTTGTGCCACCTGAAGAGTCGGGAGTAGGGCCCACACCACGCCGCCCAGCGCCATTTTTACAAATCCGTGAGATGAGGGATACCAGTGACACGTGGTAAAGGTAGGCGAAATATTTAAGCATTCTCTTTGATAGTCAGTAAGTAACGTAACATCGTACTCATCATACAAAAGTCCTGGAGTATTCATCACATTTTCAGGCGTTATGCCCTTGTGAAGATATCGCTCAATAAACCGTGGTGACGCATAAAGTTGATAGCGCATGGTGCCCAGTCTTACCGATTGCCCGCCAGTAACCGGTGTGCCTGTTTGACTAATACATGCCATAACGCGACCTTGCTGAAGAATGTCTCGTGTTTGGGTTTGATCCGCGTTAACAATGTGAACTGGGTTGGCCCGCTTATCGCTGAATGCTGCCATAACTTGCGAAAACCAAGTAGCGAGCACATCGTTATTCACCGCTACGCTGAGTGGTACCGCCGAGGCTTCTAAACCACTTTTTATATTCAGCGCTTCTTCTAGCACACTCACTTTTTGTATATGCGCTAGCAATTCTTGCCCTAACGGTGTAGCACGAAGGGGCTTTGTTCGCACCATAACAGGCCCGCCCACGCTTTGTTCAAGACGTTTAATTTTTTGCGACACCGCAGACTGCGTAAGGTTTAGCGCCTGAGCGCCTTTTTCAAAGCCACCATAGCGCAGTACTTCATGAAAGCATCGAAGGGCATCGTAATCGAGCATTTTTTAGAACCTGTGAAAGGAAAGTTAAAGTTATTAATTTTACTTATTGAATACAAATATCATTAATTTAATTAAGTATCGCAAGTTGTATAAAATAGCGCCACTTCAAATTCTTGTTTGGCCGGCTATACCTAACGTTAGGCATCATAAAGCCAAGCAACGAAAGACCGAGCAATAGAACCGTACTTTCAATTTATTATTTTAAGAGGCATTTGGCATGTTAGCGGCAGCAACGAGTGGTTTTGTAATGGGCGGCACCCTTATCATCGCAGTAGGTGCGCAAAACAGCTTTCTGATTGAGCAGTCCATGAAAAAACAGTGGACCTCTCTATTTGTTTTGCTGTTTATTTTAAGCGATGCCATTTCTATTAGTTTGGGTGCCATGGGCTTTGGCTTATTGCTGCAAGAGTACCCAATGCTAGTTACGGTAACCAAATGGGCTGGCGTAGCCTTTTTGTTGTGGATTGCATTTAACAAAATAAAGTCTTCGCTGGCCAATGATGCCCTTGTATTAGAAATGGCACAAAAGCAGCTGTCGTTTAAAAAAGCGCTACTTATTGCGCTAGCAGTAACCTGGCTAAATCCACACTTTTATTTAGATACATTACTGCTAATGGGTAATCTGGCGAGCCAGTGGCAGGAAAATAAATGGTGGTTTGTGGGTGGTGCGATTGGTGCGTCTATCGTGTGGTTTATTGGTTTAAGTACGCTGACTGCACGTTTTGCGCATCATATGCAGCGGCCCAATTTTTGGCGTTGGTTTAACCGGTTAAATGCTGCGGTCTTGGGGATGGTAAGTATCCAGCTAGCAAGCCTTTAGTGAGAAAAACGCTGAATAGCAAAATACTAAGGTGCGTTGAATATCCCCCCTTTTTACGAATAGGTATACTTTTGTACATACTGCTGTTTTTAAGGATATATAAGTGAGCTGGATTTATTTGATTGTTGCGGGCTTACTGGAAATCGGATGGCCCGTGGGGCTTAAAATGTCGCAAGAAGCAGAAACCCGTGTTATGGGAATTCTGCTAGCCATAGGTTTCATGGCTGCCAGTGGTTTCTGCCTTTGGATGGCACAAAAACAAATACCCATAGGTACGGCGTATGCCGTATGGACGGGGATAGGTGCCGCGGGCACGTTTTTGGTGGGGGTGATGTTTTACGGCGACCCGTCTTCATTAGCGCGTTACTTTGGCGTGGCGCTTATCGTGGCCGGTGTAGTGGTGCTCAAACTCGCGCACTAGTACGAAGTTGATTTCTGTTTGAAATGGCCCTGTTTAAACCAAATTGATACAACGACAAAAAAGCCCGTTAGTAATTTACTGACGGGCTTTTTAGTTTGCGTTTGATTTTCTAAGTGAGCCTATTGATAACCTAGCTGGTTTCTAAGCTCGGCCATAAAGGTTTCAATCCGTTCGGCATTTTTGCCTAAGTCGCTTTTACCTACTCTAGACTTACTACGAACATCTACAAGTGTGTCATCGCTTTTGGCTGTTAATCGAATAACTACGTCGTCCTTAAAGCCAAACCAAGCCGTAGTATCGGTTGCTTCTAGCGTATTAGGGAGTGCGCCTTCACTTGCTCGTTCCCACCCAAGCGCTACAACGGCTTTTTCTGCAGCCATGTAAACTTCGTTTATAGGTTGAGGGAGTAGCTGAGTTTTAATTTCAGGATAAGCCTCAAGCTGCTGTTTGGTTACCTCACCGCCTTCATAGGCAATAGAATTTGGCGCTCCTTCTCTAAGCGGTGCAATGGCAACAAATTCAGGCGGGTTCGTTACGTCGGTGGTAATATCGTGAATTGGCGGTACGGCGCTAGCCTTGCTCATCATGCTAACGGGCATGCCGACGGCTACTAAAGCAAGAACAGCACATACAAATGTACTACCCCAACTTACGTTCTTACGATTAATTAATACTTGAAGAATAATCAGTATCAACGCTGCACCACCTACGTATACACCAAAGCGAAGTGACGTAAATGCGGTGCCTAAACTAACACCAGCATACTGATATAGTGGTCCGGGTAACACCACCATCAAAAAACCAACAATACTGGTAAGGGCAATGAGTGCTTTCAAGGGAACTCCAAGGTTGTTATTTTAGTTTGATCAACCTACTTTAACAGTGAAAGCGGTAATTTGGTTTACTTTCGACAAACAAAATTTATCTATGCCCGTACGCGACATATTTGTACGCTTCGTTTATCTTTTTCTACCGACGATAGTTAATAGGTACCAGGTTTGAATACACAACCGGACACCAGTCATACGTACGCTATGCAAGCTGAACTCCTTGTTGATATCTTATCGACGCAAAAAAGCCAGTTCATCAACGGTATCACTGAATATGCTCTTATTGAATTGTTAAAAAAGCCGCCTTATCAACTTTTCGATGAAGATGCTTTGCGTGACCCGCTCATGCTTTTTAAAACCCACTTTATTCTGTTTCATGCACTGTACGAGTTGAGGCAGTATTGGATAGAGCAAAACGAAGGTGTGTTAGAGATTCACGCACTTGGCATAAAGCTAAACCTGTTTAACGAGAGTCATTTGACGCAAAGCAATGTTGGTTTAGGTGAGACGACTCTGGAAAACCCTGATCCACTCGCTGCGTATTATCTGAATTGGGAGAATTTTGAAGAGGCTGATCGCGATACGGTCGATAACCTGCTAAACGCGTTTTGGGAAAGAATGCTGAAGGGAGATACTGTCAGCTATACGCTAGGTGAAATTGAAAAAGCGCATGCTTTGCTTGGTCTTTCCCTGAACGAGCCTGTCACGCTGCTACAGTTAAAACGTGTCTACAAACGCTCGCTGCAATCGGCACACCCTGATAAAGGTGGAACACAGCAAGATGCTCAAGCGGTCATACACGCCTATCAAACCCTTAGCCGTTATTATTCGTTTAAATAGAACGTGTATTGGCGTTCAACTTCGTATTATTCGCATAATGCATACAGGCTTCGGTAATTGACCGACAACATCGGTAACTTCAGCTTCATTGACTTTCCTTGTATGTGATAAATGCGCACAATATGACCTATTAGAGCGTAGATTCGTATCAATGATCGCTTAACTATGCCACGTCTTTTCCGATTGTCCTCATGTCCAAGCTATAGGAGCAGGATGAATCGGCGCATTGGAAGCAAAACTTACGTTTAATTTATCCGTATAGAACGCAGACCGCGTTCTATGTGAAAGTTATTGGGAAATAGAAAATATATGAGTCGCATTTTTTATGTTACTGCAGCACTAATAACACTATTAGGTGTTACTGGGTGTTCGAATGAAGGCGAGCAAGCACAGCAAGGTGCTCAGCAAGGTATGCCTGCACCATCGGTGTCAGTAGTTACGCTGAAACAGCAACCTGTAGTACATGAAATGGTGTTGCCAGGGCGAGTAAGTCCGTCTCGCCAATCGCAAGTGCGACCTCAGGTGGATGGTGTTATCACTGAGCGGTTGTTTGAAGAAGGCGCTCATGTAGAAAAAGGGCAGCAGCTATATCAAATAGATGAAGCGCGCTACATGGCACAGCTAAACAGTGCCAAAGCTGATCTAAAGAGTGTGCAAGCAAATTTGAAAACGCTGGAAGCTAAGGCGCGACGTTACGACGACCTTGTTGCACAAAATGCAGTCAGTAAGCAGGAGTATGATGACGTAATTGCGCAAAAAGATCAGGCGCAAGCCGCTATCAGTGTGGCGGAAGCGGCAGTAGATGTAGCAAAGGTAAACATGGGCTACACCAAGGTATACGCGCCCATAAGCGGTCGAATTAGCCGTTCATATGTTACCGAAGGTACATTGGTTACCACTAACCAAGCACAGCAGTTAGCCACTATTACTCAGTTAGACCCTGTTTATATTGATATGCAGGAATCTGGCGCATCTATCATTACACTTCGCCAGTCTATGCGTAAGCAAGGCTCAATGGATGTTGAGCTGACTGTAGATGAAGTCACTGGCAAGCGTTACGAAAAAACAGGCAGCGTGAAATTTTCAGAAGTGACCGTAGATGAATCTACCGGCTCGGTTACCCTTCGCGCCGAAATGCCAAACCCTGATGGTGTGTTGCTTCCTGGTTTGTTTGTAAAGGGCCATGTCATTACCGGTCGTGAAAATGCGCTTTTGGTGCCTCAGCGTGCGACGACTCGCCAGCCAGACGGTTCGCTTTCGGTTTACGTAGTGAACCAGAACAACGAGGTAGAAGGCCGAACCATAGAAATCGGCAAGATATACCGTGATCAGTACGTGGTGATAAGCGGCGTAAATGAAGGCGAAAAAGTCATTGTAACTGGCTACCAGAAGGTAAAGCCTGGGGCGAAAGTTAACCCGTCAGAATGGCAACCATCTTCACGTGGTTCACGATAGCAAACAAGGGATTTAAGTAATATGGCTCGTTTTTTCATAGACAGGCCCGTGTTTGCATGGGTGCTGGCAATTATCACAATGATGGCGGGTGTGTTGGCGATAACCTCACTCCCCATTGAACAATACCCTAAGGTAGCGCCTCCGTCGGTTACTATCTCGGCAACGTATCCTGGTGCTTCAGCAGAAACCGTTGAAAACTCGGTAACGCAGGTCATTGAGCAAAGCTTAACGGGTATCGATAATCTCCGCTATTTCTCGGCAAGTAGCTCTAACAGCAGTATGTCAATTACCCTGACGTTTGAGCCTGGCGCTGACCCAGATATTGCACAGGTTCAAACTCAGAACAAGGTGCAGGGGGCACTACCATTGTTGCCCACGCAGGTGCAGCAACAAGGGGTAACCGTGACTAAGGCAAACAGCGCGTTTGCATTGGCAGTAGGTTTTTACTCTGAAGACGACTCAATGACGCAGTACGACTTAAGTGACCTGCTTGTTTCCCAATTCCGTGACCCTATTTCTCGAGTTAACGGTGTGGGTAACGTAAGAGTATTCGGTGCACAGCGCTCTATGCGTATCTGGCTAGACCCAGACAAGCTGTACAGCTTCAACCTAACGCCAACTGACGTACAGGCCGCAGTTCAGGTCCAAAATACCGATGTTTCAGCAGGTCAGTTGGGCGGGCTACCTGCTATCGAAAATCAGCAAATCAACGCCACTATTCAGGCGCAAAGCCGCCTTCAAACCGTTGAAGATTTTGAAAACATCGTACTACGTGTGAACACAGACGGTTCTCAGGTCCGTGTACGTGATGTGGCCCGAGTAGAGCTAGGTGCGCAAAGTTACGATGTTATTGTTCGCTATGACCGCAAACCCGCATCTGGCATGGCGATTAGCCTTGCTTCTGGCGCAAACGCGCTAGACACTATCAAAGCAGTGAAAGCTCGTGTTGAAGAGCTGCGCTCGAACCTACCTGATACGGTGAAAGTGGTTTACCCAGTAGACAGTTCGCCTTTCATCGAGCTTTCTATAGAGTCAGTAGTACATACGCTTATCGAAGCGGTTGTGTTGGTTTTCTTAGTGATGCTGCTGTTTCTCCAAAACTGGCGCGCAACGCTTATTCCCACCATTGCCGTACCTGTTGTACTACTTGGGACTTTCTCGGTGCTATTGGCCTTTGGTTTTAGTATCAACGTATTGACCATGTTTGCCATGGTGTTGGCTATCGGTCTTCTTGTTGATGACGCTATCGTTGTTGTAGAAAATGTTGAGCGCATTATGGAAGAAGAAGGTCTGCCGCCTGCTGAAGCGACGAAAAAGTCGATGTCGCAGATCACTGGCGCACTTGTGGGCATTGCCGCGGTGCTGTCAACGGTCTTTATCCCTATGGCGTTCTTTAGCGGTTCAGCCGGGGCTATTTATCGTCAGTTTTCAGTAACTATCGTTTCAGCGATGGCGTTCTCTGTGCTGGTGGCTATCGTGCTCTCGCCCTCCTTATGTGCCACGTTATTGAAACAGCACTCAGAGGATCACGATAAAAATAAAGGTTTCTTTGGGTGGTTTAACCGCACGTTTAACAAAGGGCGCGACCGCTATCAGAAAACGACCAACCACATGGCGAAGCGTTTTAAGCGTTATTTCGTTGTATACGGCTTACTTGTTGGCGGAATGGTGTTTATCTTCAGTCAGCTTCCTGGGGCCTTTCTTCCAGACGAAGATCAAGGTCGAATGATGGTGTTGGTAAGCACGCCACCAGGCGCTACGGCAGGCCGTACCCTTGAATCCATTAAACAGGTGGAAGACTACATCCTTGAAGCAGAGAGCGAAGCAGTAAACGGTATGTTTGCGGTAGTGGGCTTTAGCTTCGCAGGACAAGCGCAAAATGCCGGTATGGCATTCTTAAACTTCAACGACTGGAGTGTGCGTGACGAGAGTAACTCGGCCTTTGCTGTAATGAGCCGAGCTTTTGGCGCATTTAGCCAGATTCAAGATGCTTCAGCGTTTCCCATTGTACCGCCACCCATTATGGAATTAGGTAATGCAACGGGCTTTGATATGCAGCTGGTGGATCGCGGTGGTAACGGCCACGAAGCCCTTATGAATGCCCGTAATCAGCTGTTAGGTATGGCGGCACAAAACTCCAAATTGGCGGGTGTTCGTCCTAACGGTTTAAGCGATGTGCCCCAGTTTAAAATTAACATTGATAGCGAAAAGGCTTCAGCGCTTGGTTTGAACTTGAGTGAAATTAACAACGCGCTGCAAATTGCTTGGGGCTCAAGCTATGTGAACGACTTTATCGACAAAGGGCGAATTAAGCGGGTGTACATGCAGGCGGACCTTCCTCATCGTATGACGCCAGAAGACCTTGAGAAATGGTTTGTGCGCAATAGCGATGGTGAAATGGTGGCTTTTAGTACCTTCTCAACAACCGAGTGGGTATATGGCTCGCCCAAGTTAGAACGTTTTAATGGACTTTCTTCGGTAAATATACAAGGTAGTGCTGCTGAAGGTATCTCTTCAGGTGAAGCTATGGCTGAAATGAAGAAGTTGGTTGAACAGCTGCCTCCTGGTTTTGCGATTGAGTGGTCAGGCTTATCTTATGAGGAGCAAGAAGCGGGATCTCAAGCGCCTATGCTGTATGCTATTTCCATATTGGTTGTTTTCTTATGCTTAGCAGCCCTTTACGAGAGCTGGTCGGTACCCTTTGCGGTAATGCTTGTGGTGCCCTTGGGAATCTTAGGTTCGGTGACGGCAGCCTTCATTTTTAACCTGCCCAATGATGTGTATTTACAGGTCGCATTTTTAACTACGGTGGGTCTTGCTGCGAAAAACGCGATTCTTATCGTAGAATTTGCTAAAGAGCAGTACGAAAACGGTGAAGACTTGATGACGGCTGTGTCTAATGCGGCGTCTCAGCGCTTCCGCCCTATATTGATGACGTCTATGGCGTTTATCTTAGGGGTTACGCCGTTAGCACTGGCCAGTGGTGCAGGTGCAGCAAGCCAAAACGCCATTGGTATTGCAGTAATGGGTGGCATGTTCGCAGCAACCTTCTTAGCCATATTCTTCGTGCCTATGTTTTACGTTATGGTAGAAAAACTATTTCATAAGGAAGACAAGCAATAAGTAAGTACGCTAGAGTGGGTAAAACTTTTCAATTTTTTTGAATAGGGATATTGGTAATGACCACCGTTGTTTTTTCTCACGGTAAAGAAAGCGGGCCATGGGGCAGCAAGATTACCACGCTTTCTAATGTAGCAAGCGATATGGGCTTTGGTGTTGAGAGTATCGATTATCAAGATCTCGACTGCCCCGAAGCCCGCCTAGAGCGCTTAAAAGAAACCATCGCTGAAAAGTGTAATGACGTCGTGTTAGTAGGCTCGAGCATGGGCGGTTATGTATCACTTGCTGCCGCAAGTCAGATTTCAGCCAGAGGCGTGTTTTTGATGGCGCCTGCGCTTTACTTGCCTAACTACAAGATTCAACGCTTCCCGTACGATGGTTATGTGAGCTTGGTGCATGGTTGGAATGATGACATCGTACCTATTGAAAACAGCCTTAAGTATGCCCGTCATCAAAAGGCGCAATTGTTGCTGCTAAACGATGGGCATCGCCTTGCGAACAGTAAGTCCGTTATTTCACCTTTTTTCAGAAATTGGTTGGAAAAATTCCGCTTCTAGGGCGCTGAGTACCATGGCAACGTTTGCGGAGCTTTAGTTTTCTTAAGCTATACTACCGTGCTTCGTTGGGGATCTGTGCTTGGCGGTCTATACAAAAAATAACGCCTAGCGATTAAAAGCTAAAATCACTGAAGCCTACTTATCGATAACCGCAAAGGCGCGCTTTCGATCATGTAGGCTTTTTTTGTATCCGCGTTTTAAGGTTAAGACTAATCGCTTATAGCGCTGCGTCGGGTTAATACATGAAATTGCCTGTATTTATGGCATCATGGGATATTGCTTAAAACAGGGCAGATGGAAATGGCATTTAACTTACCTCAAGCGCCGCAGTGGTCGTCGCTGATAAAGTCGGGTTGTCGTGTCTTTGTTGGCGGGAATGCGGCGGTACCGCACGCGCTGGTGCAGCACCTTATTGATAACAGCGAAGGGTTTAGCGATATCGAACTGGTGCATATGCTGGCCTTAGGTGACACGCGGTGGGTAAAAGACGAGTATAAAAACCTTTTTAAAGCTAATACGTTTTTTATCGGCGGCGAAGCCATGCGAAAGGCTGTTGATGAAGGCCGAGCTGACTATACCCCCGTATTCCTCTCTGAAATTTCTAGCTTGTTTAGCGATGGCACGCTGGCGCTTGATGCTGCCCTTGTTAACGTAAGCCCACCAGATGAGTTCGGCTATTGTTCCCTAGGCCCAGCGGTAGATATTGCCATGTCTGCAATTAGGCAAAGCAAAAAAGTCATAGCCCAAATTAACCCTCAGGTGCCAAGAACTTCAGGGCACTCTTATATTCATATTAGTGAGATAACGGCGTGTATAGAAGCCGAAGAGCCATTGGTAGAAGTGTCGCCGCCACCAATAGATTCAGTGGCAGAACGCATTGGTCAGTATGTATCTATGTTGGTTGATGATGGCGCAACGCTTCAGTTTGGTATTGGTAAAATACCTAGCGCCACGCTGAAATACCTGTGTAATCACAAAGATTTAGGTATCCATAGCGAAATGCTTACCGATAGTATTATCGAACTGTTGGAATCTGGCGCTATTACCAACAAGAAAAAGACGTTCCACCCCGGTAAAATTGTTACCAGTTTTGCCATTGGTACACGCAAGCTATACGATTTAATCGACAGCAACCCGCATATTGAATTTTACCCCAGTAGCTACGTTAACAAACCTACTAATATTGCCAAAAACGACAATATGGTTGCCATAAACAGTGCCCTTGAAGTGGACTTAACCGGGCAGGTAGTAGCCGACTCACTGGGCTATGACTTTTACAGCGGCATAGGAGGGCAGGTTGATTTCGTTACTGGCGCGTCTATTAGTAAAGGCGGTAAAGCCATCATTGCGCTTCCTTCCACCGCAAAAAATGAAACTATCTCCCGCATTACGCCGCGTATAAGCGAAGGCGCAGGCGTGGTCACCTCCCGCGGAAATGTGCAGTATGTGGTAACCGAATACGGTATAGCGTCACTTAAAGGTAAGAGTATTCGAGAGCGTGCGCTAGAGCTTATTCGCGTGGCCCATCCTAAGTTCCGTGCAGCACTGTTAGAAGAAGTACGTCAGCATTATTGGGTGCCCCACTACCAAGAAAAGTACCCCACAGATATTCCAGAACTGGGAGCTATTCAGCTTAAAAAGCTTAATATTCAAGGCGAAACGTTCTACATGCGCCCTCTGAATCCGGCAGACGAAAGGCGTCTGCAAGAATTCTTTTATTCCCACACAAAAGAAACGTTAAGGCTGCGCTACAACTACGACCCGAAACAAATGTCCCGTGAAAAGTCGTGTAACTTGGTGTCGGTAGATCAAAGCTCTGATGCAGCGCTGTGTATTGTGAGGCAAGAGGGCTCGCGCATTACTATTCACGCAGTGGGGCGCTTTTACTACAACCCAAACGACAATACCTGCGAAGCCGCTTTTGTCACTCGGGAAACCCAGCAAGGAAAAGGCATGGCAAGCCGCTTGTTAAACGAGCTTATCACGGTAGCAAAAATAAGAGGCATTGCGAAAATGATGGCCTATGTGCGTGGCGATAATAGCCCCATGATCACTATTTTCGAACAAGCCAAATTTAAACGGAAATTTACTGGCGACCCCAGTGATATAGAGTTAGTACTAGACGTGGCATCTCTACATGACAATTAAAATATTTCGCGGCAAGCACGGCACCAAACACGATTTAGGCAAGGACCATCCCGAATCGCCAGACCGTTTATTTGCTATTGACGACCAACTGCTTTCTTCAGGACTCGATATGGTGTGTGAGCATGCTGACGCTACGCCTATTGCCGAAGCCTACCTGAAACTAGCGCACGACCCATATTATGTGAAAAGTGTATTTGAGCATGCAGCTCAATCTATCTTTAACGACCACGAAAAAACGCTGTATTCAGAAAACAAAGACAACGTGGCTTGGTTAGATGAAGACACAGGTTTGATGCGCCACAGCTTAAACGCAGCGCTAGAGTCAGCGGGAGCAGGGTGTAATGCTGTCGATTGGGTAATGGAAGGCAATGACCGGCAAGCCTTTTGTGCTACTAGGCCACCCGGGCACCACGCGACATACGATAGTGCTATGGGGTTTTGCATTTTTAATAACATTGTTATAGCTGCTCGCTACGCGCTTCAAAACTATGAGCTAAAACGGGTTGCCATTGTAGACTTTGACGTGCATCACGGAAATGGTACCGAGCAAATTGTAGCCGGCGACCAGCGCATTATGCTGTGCAGCAGTTTTCAGCACCCTTTTTATCCGCACAGTGGCTCGCCGGTGTTGGCAAGTAATATTCTCTCTGTACCGCTAGAAGCAGGCACAACAGGAGAGGTTTTTCGGGAAAAAGTGCAGTATTGGTTTGATGCATTACGCAACTTTCAACCTGAACTAATTTTTATCTCTGCAGGTTTTGATGCTCACGCTGAAGACCCAATGGCTCACCTCCGCCTAGTGGAAGATGATTATTTCTGGGTAAGTCAACAGCTTCGCGCCGTTGCTGATACATGTTGCGAAGGTCGTATCGTAAGTATGTTAGAAGGCGGCTATGATTTAAGTGCATTGGGTCGCAGCGTAGTGTCTCACCTAAAAGGCATGAGTCTTCCTATTGATGCGCCTGCGTTTTAGCAGAAACAACCTGTAGCATCAGTGTTAATAACGGCACCTGCATAGGGATGCTGCGTGGTGTAGCTTACCACCTGTTCGACGAGGTTTTTGCCAGTAAAGCATCCATAGCCTGTGGCGTAAGGGCCTAGATAGCGAAGTTGCGCTTGTTTATCTATCACGATAAGGGCCGGCACGGCCTCAAGTATAGCTGCTAGTTCAGGTACATCTTCCACGTTTAACCTGACTTGGTGATAGTAATCCCCGAGCTTTGCTAGCAACTGAGACTGGTGTGGTTTTGTTAGCGTGTCGCAATAGCAGCGGGACTGAGTTCCCACATGAATGATAGAACCTGGTTGGATATCCTGTGTTTCTAATATTGAAACGAGGGTGGCGTCAAAGTCTGGCGCAGTAGTGCGGTGCAGCAATTCGCCGTTAGGGTCGAAGTCTGATAGCTGACGCTGGCCATATACTAATAGGGCGCAGAGCAGCCCTATCGCCCATAATATAAGTAGCAGCCAGCTAGCCTTTTTATGCATGAGATAAAACGCTTTCGACTGTGCTTTAAGATTTGTGTTTACAGCTTAAAGCGTTCAATTGCGCTGCGCATACGCTGAGAAATTTGTGACAACACTTCAACTTCACCTGCAAGCGATTCAGCGGTAGCAAGCTCTTCAGAAGTAAGTTCACTCAATCGCGCGGTGCTTTGCGCAATGGAAGCTGACGCGGTTTCCTGTTCCACAGCAGAGGTGGCAATTTCAGTCATACTTTCGCTGGCTTCGCGGATTTGCTGCATGATTTCTGACATGGCCGATGTGGCACTATCACTTGAAACAACAGCTTCATCGACCAGTTGTATACAGGTTTGCATTTGATCAACCGAACTGGCGGTTTGTGCTACTAGCTGTTCAGTAATGCTAGTAATTTGGTCTGCACTTTCTTTTGAGCGAATCGCCAGGGTGCGCACTTCGTCGGCTACCACGGCGAAACCGCGGCCGTGTTCGCCAGCGCGAGCTGATTCAATGGCAGCATTCAGTGCAAGCAAATTAGTTTGTTCAGCCACAGCAGTGATAGAGCGCATGGCGTCAGAAATATGTGAACATTGTTCGTTAAGCGCTGTATTAGTCTGCGCCGCAGCATTTAGCGTGTTGCGCAACGAGTCTATTGTTTTACTGGATTGAGAAATAGAGTCGCGGGTAGACTGGGAGGCACTTTGCGCTGCCGACGCTTTATCACTAGCAAGGGTAGTTTGCTCTGTTGAAAGCTGCATGGTTTGTGCGATTTCTTCTGACGATGCCGACACCATGGCAAGTTCTTGGTCAGTATTTCTGCTAATTTCAAACATGTTATTAGCTGCTAACTCCATATTTGAAGCCCCTTTTACCACTTCATCAGTCAAGTTAGAAGCAAGCTCGATGAGAGACTTCACTTGATCAATAAGTTCAGCGAAAGGCCTGACTATTTTATTGCCGCGATTTAGCTCAACGGACAAATCGAGCTTGCCATCATCTTGCTGCATGGTTTCAATGGCCAAGCGTAGTTCGGCGGCGCCTGCACCTTCTTGATGGGCTTGCTTAGCCATGTACATCAATACGCCACCCTCGGACAATGCAAAAGCAGCATGCATAAGCAGGATAGGGAAAGTTACGTGACCTTCCTCAAAAATCATCAACGGCGCTCCGCCAGACTGTAAAAAGAAGAATGAAATATGATGAACTGCTACAACCGCAGTCCCTGTTGCAACCACTTTCCAGTCTCTGAAATAAGAAAGAAAGGCAAGAAGGACAAAAATTTCGAAGTGGACTTCGATTAAACCGAAAGATTGATGAATATGAAGCGCAGTTAGCAATTGAACGCCGATTGCCATAGCATGGCGGCTTATCGCCGAGTAAGGGTTTTGAAGGCTGAGTACAAGTGGCAAAGCTGCAATAGGAACACCTAAGATAAACGCAGGTAAAAGTTCACCTGTAAATACACCAATAGCGATAGCAATGAGTAATTGAACAGCAATTACAACGCGAAAAATTTTATGACCTTCAAGGAGCCAAGGGTACTGCATGCCAATCTCCGATGGTTGTTTTGCAATAAGTGTAGGTTAAAAATTATAGGTGTGCTAATTTCGCTGAAGTCTACGCCAGTTGCGGTGTCTACGCTATTTGACTTTGGTATAGACACTTAAATTATTACAGAACATTAATGCGCCGAAGCCCGTGTAAATTAAGGACTCAGTTATGCCAGCTATCGCTTTTTTGTCTACCGATAATCTTGAAGACTTTTTTGTTTATGATGAATTATTAATTCCGTTTTTCGAAAAACGCGGGTGGTCTGTTGAAACTGTCTCATGGCATAGCGACTCGCCGAATTGGGATAAGTTTGACTATGTTATTGTTCGCAGTACGTGGGATTATCAGCAGCACGCTGAAGACTTTTTAGCGTGTTTAGAAGGTATTAATACGTCGAGTGCGGTGTTATTGAACCCGTTGTCCTTGATGAAGTGGAATATTGAAAAGCTCTACCTTAAAGACTTACAGAGCAACGGGGTTCCTATTGTCGAAACAATGTGGGGGAGCGAGTTCAATAACGGTGTTATAGAGGAAGCTTTTGCGCATTTTAGCTGTGACACTGTGGTGATTAAACCCACGCTGAGTGCTAACGCTGATGATACTTTCAAGCTTTCTGCTGACGACTGGCGTGAGGGGCATGTGAATCAGAAAGTACTCTACGATACATTTCAACAGCGAGATTTTATGATCCAGCCTTTCTTAAGTAGCGTTGTTGATGAAGGGGAGTACTCATTATTTTACTTCGGTGGTGAGTTCAGCCATGCCATTAAGAAAGTGCCGCAAAAAGGCGACTTTCGCGTGCAAGAAGAGCATGGCGGCAGCTTGCACTCTATAACCGTAGACAGTGAACAATTGGCTGTCGCTGAAAAAGCACTGGCAGCTATGCCCTGTGACGCACTATATGCGCGGGTTGATTTGGTGAAACAGAATAACAACTGGGCGATAATGGAGCTTGAGCTCATTGAACCCTCACTGTATTTCAACCTTGACCCCCAGTCTCCACTTCGCTTTGTAGAGGCTTTAGTGAGATTTCACGCGTCTGCGCAGTGACCAAATAAAAAAAGCGGCATGCAAACGCTGAATCTGCAAGCCGCTATATAACCATCCATCCTTGCCCTCTTTTTGTAAAGGCTAGTGTTCAACGCAAGTTAAATTCTTAAAATCAGTGTTTAAAGCTATTTCCTTTTGAAACGCTGCGCTCCACCCGAGATATTTGCCTTTGTGGTCTTTCTCGCTGAGACTGTTTTACCGATCTATGGCTAGATGTTCGTTCTACACGCTTAGGTTTACTACTTTCACGGGCAACGGAACGGTGTTGTGGACTCGTCCTTTCAATCCGTTGACGATTTACGTTTTGCTTCACTGAACCATGTTGCGCACCATTCCTGTTTGCATACTTCCTAGACTGTGGCGATGGCGCTGTTTTAGCCGGCTTGTCACGCTTCAAGGCTTTAAGTGTGTTGTTCCGCGTTGGTTTTTCATTTTTAGCCACCGATTGATTGCGTTTCAGCGCATGCTCTATCGATTGTTTGCGCTTCACAGAATCTTGCTTGTTCTGAAAGCGATTTTCTCTTAACGGTGTTACCTGTTTCGGCTCGATAGTCCGTCTTACCGGTTTGTTATCGCCTACTCGCGTTAAAGGCTTATCTGCAGAGCGCGCTAAAGGCTTATTAACCCGTTTATCGTTATAGTGAGACGGTGAATTCGCCGTTCTCACTTGCTTGTTCGACAAGTGCTTGGTCCGGGTAGCGCCAGCATGCTCATAGCGCGCAGGCGCACTGTGAATCACGCGATTAGAATAACGTGCCCGGCGATGCACTGTATTGTGCTCCCAACGGCGATAGTCACGACTTACCACGCGTTTACGTGGGCTACCGTGGTAATAGCGGCGCACGGGCTCGCGGTGAATGACTACGTGACGGTTATGCCAATGCACGCTGCCAAAGAAGAAGAAGGTAGAAAGGTGAACGCTTGGAGACCAGTATACATTGCTATGGTGATGGTAGCTTACATGGTGTCTCCAGCGAATTGGCGAAATTGGGTGCCACCAGTTACCATATACAACATGTGGGTCGTAATATGGCACATAAACCACCTCTCTCTGACGCGGCTCTATGTAAATAATTTCTCGACTGCTTTCACGTTCTCTTTCAACTTCAATGTAGTCGTTAGTTACCAAGTTACCCGTGTTATGGGCATGCTGCCTAAGTACCTGAACACGATCTAACACTCGACTTTGATCAATAAGTACATTATCGCCAAGCTGCTGTAACCACTCAAGATCACTGGCCAAGGTATTAAGTAGCTCGGTGAATGGCGCGAGTGCTTTTACGCTCGGGTCCCAACTTACGCCATCTAATACACCCTCTACTTGTTCAGGCGTTAGATGCTTATTGCTTTGACGCCAGCGGTCGGCTGCAACTACGTCTAAAGGGTAGGTAGAAGCAATTAAAATATGGGTAAGCAGTGTATCGGGGTAAAGGGCAATGGGCGCAAGTGCACTATCTAATTCGGCATCAGAATACTGCTGGGCTGAAGACGAAACCTGAGCAAGGTTTGTATTCGACTGAGCAAGTACAGGCAGCGCCTGCGCACTGGACAGCGCTATAACTATCGAAAAGGTTATGTTTTTCATACATTCTCCTTACATTGCTATGCTGCAGATTTGCTGCTTTTTACGCGCAATGTGGTAAGTCTGTATACATTATGCTCGAACGATAATTAACCGAAGCTGAATAGAAAACGCCCACATTGTTGTAGTGGGCGCTTTTAGAAGATAATGGATGCTAGCTTGTATGGACGTTGCCAATGTCTCTAGCTATTTGAAAACATGCGGGTCGAAGGCGTGACCGAGCTTTTCCGTCTTTGTCTTTAGGTAGTGTTTGTTGTCTTTGGTGATGCCGTGATCTATCGGCTTTCTTGCTACAACATCAATACCCAGTGCTTTTAGTGCGGCAAGCTTCTTAGGGTTGTTTGTCATCAACTCCACGTGCTTAACATTAAGGGTGTCTAACATGAGTTTGCAAATGTCGTAACTTCTAAGGTCCGCGTCAAAACCAAGGTGTTCGTTAGCTTCTACGGTATCCATGCCGCTATCTTGAAGGTTATAAGCGCGAATTTTGTTTAAAAGACCAATACCGCGGCCTTCTTGGCGCAAGTAAAGCAGTACACCGTGACCGTTATCTACAATATTTTGCATGGCTTTTTCTAACTGAAAGCCACAGTCGCAGCGGGTACTAAATAAAGAATCACCGGTTAAACATTCTGAATGAATACGAATAGGCACAACGTCGTCTTCTTTCCACTCTCCGTAAGAAAGGGCGACGTGCTCCTGACCACTGGCTTCAACAAAGCCGTGTATTTTAAAATCACCCATTCTTGTAGGTAATTTTGCGGTGCTGACATATTCGTACTTAGGCTGTTTGCTACTCATGTTACTTCTACACTTTGGACAGTAGGCAATAAGTGGGGATGACTTCTATTTTTGCAAGTCTACCATTTTATTATACGCGAGTTGACGCTTGTGCTATCACTTTTTTCGTAAAGGTTATATCAGGGATAGTTATCAGAGGGGCTTAAATTCCCGTAAAGGCGCGGGCTTAGCAACACCGTAGCCCTGGGCGAAATCAACGCCCATCTTGCCTAACTGTGCCATGGTGCCTTCATCTTCTACAAATTCACCAACAGTTTGCATACCCATGGCTTTGGCCACGTCGTTAATAGAGGCAACCATAGCCGTATCTACGCTATCATTTAGCATATCCTTGATAAACATACCGTCAATTTTTACCTGGCTCACGGGTAAGCTTTTAAGATAATTATACGATGAGAAGCCACTGCCAAAGTCGTCGAGGGCAAAAGAACACCCGAGACGGTTAAAGGTACGCATAAAGGCAAGAGTGACTTCCATTTTAATGATGGCTACCGACTCAATAACCTCAAAACATATTTTGTTGTGCGGGATATTAAAGGTTTCGAATGCATTGAGAATAAACAAGGTAAAATCTCTATCTGCCAGGGAGTGGCAGTTAAGATTGATGCTGCATCGTTTCAATTCTGCAAGGTGCTTAGGGTTTTCAGAGAGCCATTTGAAGGTATTTGTTACAACCCATTTATCAACACTGACATTCATCTCGAATCGCTCAGCCGTGGGTAAAAAGTTGGCAGGCTCGACAAGCTGCCCGTCTTTTTCCCTAAGACGCAGCAGAACTTCGTAGTAGTGCCCGTCGCTGGTTTTACTTAATGGTCTTAGCGATTGATAAAAAAGCTCGAAGCGACCTTCTTCTAACGCGTTGTTAATAGAGGATACCCAATCAAGTTCGCGCTGGTAGCGCTGCATACTTTCGTCATTTTTGTTGTATCTATGAACCTGATTTCTTCCTTGTTCTTTAGCGAAGTAACATGCGGCATCGGCCATACTTAAATACTGGCCCGGGTCGACATCGGTATCGTCGCATACCACCATACCTATGCTCACGCCTAAGTTGAAAATGCGGTTGTCCCACATAAAGCGATAAGCCTGCACGGCGTTAAGGATTTTTACTGCATTTAAGTAAACGGCGTCGGCATCAATACCTGAATAAATAATGCCAAACTCATCGCCACCAAGGCGGCCCAATTGCGCGTCTGAAAGCAAGGTGTTCTCAATCAAACGGGCAATATCCTTAATAAGTACATCGCCAGCTTTATGGCCGCAGGTATCGTTGACCACCTTAAACCTGTCGAGATCTAAAAACAGTAAACACAATGGTGTGTCGCTTGCGTTGACGACTTTATCTTTGAACATAGATTCAAACTGGCGTCGGTTGTAAACGCCAGTCAGCGAGTCATGAGTAGCTAAATAATGCAGGCTTAAGTCTGACTGCTTCTTTTCAGTGATATCTATGATAGAGCCGTACAAAAAGCTGCCTTCGTCATTTTCTCGAATTTGACACGAGAGAGAAAACCAAAATTCACTACCGTCGCGGCGCTTGCCTCGTATTTCTTTGCCGGTAACGTGACCTTGCTGCGAAATCTCGCCGAGTAAAATTTGCCTATCTTCTACACTGGCGTAGAACACTTTTGTGTTCTCTGCTTCGGCAAGCATTTCTTCTTCATTGTCGTAGCCAAAAACTTTACACATAGCGGGATTTACTGAAATGAGCTTTCCATCCCATGTGGATGTATAGTGCCCTTCTGCTGAGTGCCTAAATAAATCATAGAAGTGATTCAAGCTTGATATCGTTTCTGCCTGTGTTGAAAGCTGGCGTTGATTCAACACGTTTTCTTTGGTGATGACAGCAAAACCAAAACATAGAAAACCGAGTGTAAGAAAGAAGAGCATACCGATAGCAACATCGACGGTATAAACCAAATTACTGAATAAGTTCTGCGTCACTAGTGCGTAGAATGCGTAAAAGGAAAGCCAGGCGAGAATATAGGTAATGCAGACTGCACGGCTCCCTTTATCTTTAAATACGAGTGCTAGCAAAACGTGATAAAGCCCCATGCCTGCGGTTAACAGCAGAAGTGTGATAGACGCGATATAAGTATTTACAGTAAAACAGTAGGCGGTAGCCACAACGGGTACAAGATAACTTAAGGACCGCAAAGTAATGGGGATACGGGTGAAAAGATGGTGCGTTACTTTGGCAATGCACAATAACAGCATGCAAAAACAGACGGCATAGAAGTGCTCGCTGCCGTTAGTTAAGCTTGGCCAAATTGCCAATCCTCCTGCTGTTATAAACAATAGTGCCATAAGTACAAGCGACGACATGGCAAGCCAAAAGCGGGTGGCAATGCGTTGATACAGGTAGGAAAACAGGAAATAGAGCGCAATCAACGCCATGATGCCCGTTACTGCGCCAAGCAAAGTGAGCATATTGGTGTCGTGCTGTGCGAGTAAGTCTCTTTCCCACAAGGTGATTGGAAAGTACTTTAACCCTTTGTCTTTTACCGCAATCAGTAAGCGAGCGTCCTGATAGGGCTGAAGCGTAAAAGCCAGTCTTATATTAGGAAGAGGCTGCCTTAAAGAATAGTCACCTTTTCCTGCTTGATAACGATAGGACTTAATAATTCGTTCACTGCTATCAAGTAGAAATATCTGTAAATCGTCAACATTTAAGCGGTCAACATTAAGCACCAGTGGAATAGGGCTGTAGCCCGTATGAACAAGTTCGGTGGAGTACCATATACGTTCATCGGAAAAAGAGGCGTTGGCTGAAATATCTTTAGTGTTACCATGTAAAACATCAAAATATGTGGCGCTAGTGGGGGCGACAGACAAACGCGCATGGAGATTAATAATCTGGCGCTCAAAGGATTCGTTAACGGTAAGCTGACTGCTAGCCGAAACGCTGACGCTTAGCAACATCCAACTGATGAGCAATGCTGATACGTACTTAAATAGCCGGGCTATTACCACTCGTTAATTCCTTGTACCACATAGTAAGAGGATGTTTGTAAAGGCGAAATATGTATTGTTAAGCCCTCTTATCCCTCGGGTGCTTTTCTTAGAATAATACTAGTTGTAACGAAAAGCCAAACCCAACGTACAGTGATAACTCAAGTGTTATGTTTGCAAAAGGTAGTTAAAAATTGCTGATGGCGATTGCTGCACACCTATAGGTTCCAGCCATATAGCTTCACAGAGCCATTCTATACAAAGCATACACTGTAAATCTGTTTCGCTTGCACTTGCGGTTATGATGGCCTGAAACCGGTCAGCCCCCCAATCTGTCTCTAAAAGTTTGAAGTTAAAAAAAGCACAAAACTGTTCCACCCACTGTTGAGTTTTAAGAGGGGTAGCGGGTAGCGCAGTGCGAATTTCTAGGCTGCCTTCGTTAACAAGGGTATGTTGTAGCATGTCTTCTTTGGTGAGGTTTTTCATAGAAGTTATCAATTTATTGGCAGTAGTAAACCCGCTTGCTTTAAAAAGTGTATATAGTACAACACAAAAACAATAGCGTTAATTTAAGCGTATTAAGGACGGAGTATGCTAACACTTCACCATTTAAATAACTCTCGCTCGCAGCGAATTTTGTGGCTTCTTGAAGAGCTAGGCGTAGAGTACAAAATAGAATTTTATCAACGAGACAGCACTACGAACCTGGCGCCTGACTCGCTGCGGGCTGTTCATCCATTGGGGCGCTCTCCAGTGCTTACTACGCCGAACGGTGCAATTGCAGAATCTGGCGCTATTGTGGAATATTTAGTTCGTCATCACGCTACCGACGCATTTGCTGTGCCCCAAGACCCCGAAGCACTTCAACAATATTGGTTTTGGCTGCATTTCGCCGAAGGCTCACTAATGCCGCCACTAGTGGCAAACTTAGTGCTGGAGAAAGCACGTCAAAAAGGTTCGAAGCCTTTTTTTATTAAGCCAATTACTAACAAACTGATAGACGGTATTTTAAATGCCTATTATGGCCCTAATTTAGCGCAGAGCTTACGCTATGTGGAATCTTACTTATCAAAAAATACCTGGTTTGCGGGTGACGCGCCTAGTGGCGCTGATGTTCAAATGATATTTCCTCTAGAATCGCTGGTGGCCAGCGGCCGCGCTAAAGAATTTACCGCTATTCAAGGTTACGTAAAGCGCGTTCATGCCAGAGAAGCTTACAAAGCAGCGTTAGAAAAAGGTGGTGAGTACGCTTACGCTTAATGTGTTCATCCGCAAGGCGCGCCCCTTTACTCTGTGCAAACCCTGCGGCCGACTGGGAAATAAAGACCTAGTTGGCCCTGAAGCTTTTAATGGTCGCGATTGATATAGTCGTCAATAAGCTGGATAAAGGCTTCTCCATAGCGCTCCAGCTTGGTTTGGCCCACACCGCTTACCTCTAATAACGTGTTGCGTGTAGTAGGTAGCTTACACGCCATATCAACCAAAGTGGCGTCACTAAATACCACATACGGCGGCACTTCATTTTCTTCGGCCAACACTTTGCGTAGGTGCTTAAGACGGGTGAACAACGTTCGGTCGTAGTTAGCAGGCGCTTGTTTTGCTTTTTTCTTGTCGGGCTTAAATTCAAGTCGCGGAACGGCAAGCTGAACCGCCACTTCACCTTTTAGCACAGGCCGAGCGGCCTCGGTTAAGCGCAATGCGGCATGGGCGGTAATATCAACGCGTATAAGGCCTTTATGAACAAGCTGGTTGATAATGTTGTGCCAGTAGCTATCCGATTTATCTTTACCTATGCCGTACGTGGAAAGCTGGTGGTGACCTGATTCCTGAAGGCGCCTAAGTTGCTTGCCTCGCAACACATCAATGACGTACTGGCTAGAGGCTTGCTGAGAGAGCCTAAACACGCACGACAGTACTTTTTGTGCAATGACTAAACCGTCAATCATTTTAGGCGGGTCTAAGCAGATATCACAGTTGCCACAGGCGCTGTCGCTAAATTGCGAAAAATAGTTCAGCAGTACTTGCCTGCGGCAGGTCTGTGCTTCTGAAAAGGCTTCCATGGCCGCGAACTTTTGCAGCTCTATTTGGTTGCGCTCAGCTATTTCGCCTTGCTCTATCCACTGTTTTACACGGGCCGCGTCTTTTTCATCAAACAATAGTAAAGCTTCAGACTCCAGACCGTCTCGCCCCGCTCGACCGGTTTCCTGATAATAGCTTTCAACACTACGCGGAACGTCGTGGTGAACCACGTAACGCACGTTCGATTTGTTAATACCCATGCCAAAGGCAACGGTGGCCACCACAATATCAATTTTGTCGTTAAGGAACTGGCGCTGCACTAGCTCTCGCTCGTCGTTATCCATACCTGCGTGATATGCCGCGCAACGAAAGCCTTGCCTAAATAATTTAGCGTGCAGGTCATCGACTTTCGCACGACTGTTGCAGTAAATAATGCCGCTGCCCTCTTGCTGCTTTACGTAAGCAACAACTTGGTCGAAAGCTTTGTACTTGCTCATTACGCGGTAACGAATGTTGGGCCTGTCGAAGCTGCCTTTATAAACCAGCGGGTTGTTAAGGTTTAGCTGCGTCAATATGTCTGCTTGGGTGGCTGAATCTGCCGTAGCCGTTAGGCCGATGACAGGAATAGTGGGAAAACGAGACTTTATTTGACCCAAAGCGCGATAATCCTGCCTAAAATCGTGCCCCCAATGGGAAACGCAGTGGGCTTCATCAATGGCAAACAAGGCTATGTCGGCGTGGGCTAGCGATTGCTGGAAATAGTACTGCATTAAACGCTCAGGTGACACGTACAGCAAGTCGAGCTTTCCAGCTTGCAGTGCGTCATTTATGTGCGCTTGTTCGTCTGCTTCTAGCGTTGAATTGAGATAGGCAGCGTTCACACCCAATGCTTTTAGCTGCTCTACCTGATCTTGCATTAAAGAAATAAGCGGTGAAACAACAATAGCAGTGCCGGGGCGTACTAATGCAGGAATTTGGTAGCACAGCGACTTACCACCACCTGTTGGAAGCAAAACGAGTGCGTCTTTACCTTCACATACTTGGTGAATGACTTCGCCTTGACCGTCGCGAAACGCATCGTAACCAAATACATCTTTTAAGACAGTTTCTGGTGTTTTTATACGTTGCGTTTCTGGCGCTGATTCTGTTGGAGCTATTGCAGTTGTCATGACGCTGGATTTTACGCGTTTTTAGGCTCGGCTTCACGGGGCAATTCAAAAAACTAGACTAAAATGCAGCGATGACTTGCCTAATAAAGTTTAATTAGATGTGTTCGTGCATTTTTTGCGCACATTGTGTGACGGGAAGGCGATGAATTAGCGACGGCGTTGAGCCAAATAATCCATTCTAATGAGGTATTATTGGCTGGATGAATTTCCTTGCTTGTTATGTTCAGTAGTAATGTTATCGACACTGTGACAGTAAGTGGATTACACAATGCCTAATAATGAAAAACCTACGGTAAATAAAATGCTAGACCATCAAACTATGATCGATCATGTCATTGCGCTTTTTCGTGATAATATGCCGTTTAACCAGCTGCTTGGTTTGGAGTTTGTCACACAGGGTACTGGTCTGGAAACGCAGATTTCGTTGCATCTTAATTGGCAGCCCACGCTTACCGGCAATCCAATGCAAAAAATTCTACACGGTGGCGTAACAGCGACTATGCTAGACACCATCGGTGGTTTAGTTTCAATTATAGAAACCATTAAGCAAACCACAGAAGAGCAACTTGAAGACCTGCAGATAAGATTGCCCACCATGGGTACGGTTGATATGCGTGTTGACTACTTAAGGCCAGGACGAGGCAAGCGTTTTATTGCAACAGCGGTGATTATACGCAAGGGCAGTAAATTAGTGGTTTGCAGAATGGAATTACACAACGAAAAAGGCGATCATATAGCCTTTGGCACGGGTACGTATATGCTGGGATAGCAATGTCTAAATAGGTTTGCATCATTCCACAATGCCTGTTGTTACGTTGTGTAAAGGAAGTGAGCGGTATTAACGGGAGGTGTAGCATGGCAGAGCCATTACCAGATTTAATTGAAGAGATTGTTACCGAAAGTATGGGTGACGATCCGGCGACCTTGTTGGCGGCTTTAGCCGGACAAGACGAGGTATACATTGCATCTCTTTTAGAATCACTGCCTGTAGAAAAACGTTTGGTGGTATGGGAAGGCATTCCTCGCGACCGCAAGCTCGACGTACTTGTTGAGATGCGTAGCGACCCTCGTGAAATTCTAATCGACAATACGCCGCACGACGAATGGGCGTCTATTTTTGCTGATATTGATGCAGAAGACCTGTTAGAGCTACTCGACTCTTTGCCAAAACGCCTCGTCGATATGGCCTATGAATCGCTTGATTCTAAAGAACGAAAGTACTTCAGAGAAGCCACACAATTCCCTGATAACCAAATAGGGCACTGGGTTAACCACGAGCAGTTAGTGCTGCCGTCGAACGCGAAAGTACGCGAAGGGCAGCGCTTGTTAAGGCGGGATATACCTCAGCACTGTGACAGTATTTTTTTGGTGAATCGCTCAGGTCAATTTTCAGCGCTGGTTAAAATTAGCCACCTTTTCAATGCGCAAGATCACGTGTCGCTATTCGATTTGTCGGAAGAAAACGTAACGACGATCCAAGGGGCTGACGACACCATGAATGCGTCGCTACTTGTTCAACGTTCTGGGCTAGCATCGTTGCCGGTAGTTGATGAGAACAACAAATTACTTGGTCGATTAGATGTGACTTCGGCAAGTGAACTGGTAAACGAGTTTTACGAGCGCCAAGTAATGGCTTCGGCCGGTATGGACGAGGATGAAGATTTATTCTCGCCTGTAGCGAAAAGTGCGAAAAACCGGGCCCTTTGGCTTGGCATTAACTTGCTTACCGCATTTTTAGCTTCGTGGTTTATTGGATTGTTCGAAGGCACGCTGCAACAAGTGGTTGCCCTTGCGGTACTTATGCCAGTGGTGGCGAGCATGGGCGGTATTGCAGGTAGTCAAACGCTAACTCTTATTGTACGAGGGCTTGCGCTGGGGCAGGTCACGCCGGCTAACTTACGGGCGCTCATGGTGAAAGAGCTAAAGGTCGGTGGCGTTAATGGCGTTATTTGGGCCTTGGTTATCGGCGTGGTTGCTTACTTCTGGTTTACCGATGCCATGTTAGGTTTGGTTATTTGTTTGGCCATATTATTCAATATTGTCGCCGCTGCCTTAGCGGGCGTATTTGTGCCTGTCATCTTAGATAAACTAAAAATAGACCCCGCACTGTCGGGGTCGGTCATTCTGACTACCGTCACTGACATCGTAGGCTTTGTGGCATTCTTAGGTTTAGGGACACTCTTTCTTCTCTGAGACGGCTTCTTCTGAAATATTGCTCCGGCTGAAGGCCTCGTTCAGCTTAAAAGTGCCTTACACATATAAAGCCCGACTGAATGAATACATTTGGTGGGGCTTTTTCTTTGGTAGTGTCACCTTGATGTAGAACCACTATACCTGCGGTAACACGCCGCGATTACGAACATTTTATTTCTCGCTGAGTGGGTAATTATTTATGCGGGCTGGTATTACATGCGCTTTGCCGCATTGGAACGCGTTAAGGGTTGTGTATTCATCTAACCTGATAAACAATATGCGCCTTCTTACCCTGAATCTCGTTGGAGCCAGCCTTGTCTAAGCAAGCGAGTGCCGCGCAAGTCGGCGTTATTTGCGCAATTGCCGCATACAGTATGTGGGGTGTTGCGCCTGTTTACTTCAAACAGTTAATGGTATTGCCGGCGGCTGAAATCCTTATGCACAGGGTCATCTGGTCTGTGGTGCTGTTGGTTGGGTTTATTGCTGCGCTAAAGCAATGGTCAAAAGTAGGCGCAGCCTTTCGCAACAAACGGGTTATGCAGATTTTGTTCGTAGCTGGGCTGCTGCTGGGGGCAAATTGGCTTTTGTTTATTTGGGCAATTAATAACGACCATATTCTTGATGCAAGCCTAGGCTATTACATCAACCCCCTTATCAATGTATTCTTGGGGCGACTTTTCTTAGGAGAAAGATTGCGCAATTTACAGCGCGTGGCGGTAGGTCTTGCTGCTATTGGCGTGGCTATTCTTGTTTTCTCTTACGGCCACGTTCCGTGGATTGCCTTGGTGCTTGCGGGTAGTTTTAGCGTTTACGGCTTATTGCGCAAGCAAGTGGCAGTAGACTCGCTACCCGGCCTTTTCATTGAAACCTTAATGCTGTCGCCATTAGCTATTGTCTACTGGGTATTCTTTGGCTCTGAATACAGCAACTTATTTAATAACGACGCCACCCTAAATGCCCTTATTCTGGCGGCTGGCATTGTAACTACCGCGCCACTTCTTTGTTTTACCGCCGCAGCAAGGCGGATTATGTATTCAACGCTGGGCTTCTTTCAGTACATCGGCCCAACGCTAATGTTCATACTGGCGGTTTACCTTTACGGCGAGCCACTTGAAGAGTCGCGTTTGGTGACCTTTGGCTTTGTGTGGTTTGCGCTTATCTTGTTCAGCGCCGACTCACTATTTAATTACCGCAGTCAGCGTAAAGTGCAAAAGCTTGCCTCAGAGTAAGGGCTTCTGCACACAAGCTAGCGTGATGTAAGCCGGGCATCAAGCGATTACCTAAAGCGCTCGTTTAAGAACGCTATTTGCTTTTTGTGGTAGTAATGCATAGCGGGCAAGTTTTGACTTAAGCGTCAGAAAGCTTAGGGGGAGTTGATTGAGTGAAAAGCTAAAGCAAGGACCCTTGCTCTTGTTGAGGTATATCGGGCGGTTCGCATTTCACCTGGTTGCGCCCGCTATTTTTTGCAGCATAAAGCTGTTTGTCGGCTAGGCTCAAAAGCTTATCCACACGCTGAGTGTGTGCGCCACTTACCCCAATACTGCAAGTCACTTTTATGTCCGTTTTGGGAAGTTGGATAACTTCAGCTTCCACCACTTTTCTAAAATCGTCTAAGCGTTCGCATGCTTCTTTAAGCGGCGTTGCAGGCATATAAATACAAAACTCTTCGCCTCCAAATCGGGAAATGATTTCATCAGGGAAATAAAATTCAATGAGGGCCGCCATGGCTTTTAGCACAACGTCACCGGCGTCATGACCATGGGTGTCATTGATTGATTTGAAAAAGTCTAGGTCAATCAGAGCAAGGGCATGGTCTTCAGAAAGGATTTGGTGTTGCACTGTGACCATGTAGAAAAAGTGACGTCGGTTCGGTAAACCTGTCAGATAGTCGGTATTCGCCACACGGCGTATTTCTTCAACACTTTCAATATATTCCACGTTCTGCATCACGCGACACAAGAACTCTTCATGACAGTACGGTACGCGTAAGAAATCATTAGCGCCGCTTTTGATAAAGTGCGCAGACATCAACATTCCTTTACCACCCGCTATCCCCATTATGGCAAGTTGTTCTTTGGAGAAGGCCTTTCTTAGGCTTGCCACAAAATGGGTGCCTGTCATGTCTGGCAGCGTGTTGTCAGTGATGACCAGACGTACATTTTTGTGTTCAGAAAGGCAGTGCATTGCGTCGGTAGCTGTTAAACATTCAAAGGCAATAAAATTATGACGCTGAAGTAATGAAACCGTTTTTGAGCGTATAACACGATTGGTACTTACGACTACAACGCCGGTAGATTTGTTTTTTTCTAGACGGCTGATAAGGCGGTTTAGGTAATCGTAGTTTTGTGAATTTTCTTTGGGAATGTAATCGACAACATCCCGTTCAAGAACCTTGTCGCGAATAGCATTGTCTAGATTTTCCGTTGTCGCTATGGTCGGAATAAAAGATTCGACAGCAAAGTCGATAGCTTCACCTTTCGGCGCATCAGGTAAAGCATAGGCAACAATGGCGCACAAGAAGGTTTCAGGCATTTCTTGTGAAAAACGGGCCTTACCTTCGGTAAGCGAGGTTGCGCCGACGGGCGTAAGTCCCGCACGGCGGACTAATTTCGCTATAAGCTCAAGGTTGCCTTCACCATTTTCGATGATCAGCACATGTTGCTGCATACATTCCAACTTAGAGTAAGGCTACCTTGCCAATTAATGATGTTACGCTTTCTCCAGCTTTGCGTAAGCAAGTACCAGCCATTTGCTACCAAATTCGTCGAAGTTTACTTGAACGCGGCCATGCTCACCACTCCCTTCATAGTTAAGCACAATCCCTTCGCCGAATTTACGGTGCACTACGCGCTCACCTAAACTGAAGCCTGTTTCTTCAAAACTGGCGTGCGAGGTTGCTTGACTAAAGCGGTTATGTACTGGTCTTGAGATTGTTGATTTAAGCCTAACTTCTTCCACACAATCTGCTGGCATCTCGCGAATAAAGCGCGACGCCGTATGATACTTATCTTGACCATATAATCGACGACTTTCTGCGTAAGTAATATACAACTTTTGCATAGCGCGAGTCATACCAACATAGCAAAGTCTACGCTCTTCTTCCATTCGACCTGGTTCGTCGTTGGTCATCTGGCTAGGGAACATACCTTCTTCCACGCCGGCTAGGAACACCAGTGGAAACTCAAGACCTTTGGCAGTGTGGATAGTCATCATCTGCACCGCATCTTGGTCTTTATCCGCCTGAGTTTCGCCCGCTTCAAGCGAAGCGTGGGCCAAAAACGCGGCTAAAGGCGACATCTCTTCGGCTTCTTCGGGCACGATAAAGGTTTTACATGCACTGACTAGTTCTTCTAAGTTTTCTAGTCGAGCCTGGGCCTTTTCTCCGCGTTCTGCTTGGTACATGGCGTACAGACCAGATTGACGAATCGCTTTGTCGGCTTGCTGATCAAGCGGCTCATCTAACGTGGCTTGCTCAAGCTCTGTAATTAGTAATACAAAGCTTTGCATCGCGTTTAATGCACGGCCCTTAAACCCACCTTCGTTTATAAGCAACTGGCTGGCTTGCCACATAGAACAGTTATGCATGCGTGCAGTGTCGCGCACTTGCGAAAGAGTTTTCTCACCAATACCGCGGCTTGGGGTGTTTACCACGCGCTCGAAGGCAGCGTCATCGTGAGGGTGACTTACCATGCGCATATAGCCAAGGGCATCTTTTATTTCTTGGCGTTCGAAGAAGCGCAAACCGCCGTAAATGCGATACGCCAGCCCTTCGTGTAGCAAGGCTTCTTCCAGTACTCGAGACTGGGCGTTGTTCCTGTAAAGAATGGCAGTGTCGCTAAGGGCGTTGCCTTGGTTTAGCCAGTCTTTGATTTTAGACACGATAAAGCGCGCTTCATCTAGCTCGTTGAAGCCCGCATAAACAGAAATCAGCTCACCTTGCGCATCTTCCGTCCACAACTCTTTGCCTAAACGGCCTGTATTATTGTCGATAACCGTATTCGCTGCTTTTAGAATGTTCCCGGTAGAACGGTAATTCTGCTCAAGGCGAATAGTGGTAGGCTCATTAAAGTCTTTTAGAAAATGCTGAATATTATCTACGTTTGCGCCTCGCCAGCCGTAAATAGACTGGTCGTCGTCGCCAACAATCATAATATTGTTATTGTCGCCGCTACACAGCATGCGAAGCCATGCATATTGGATATTGTTGGTATCTTGGAACTCGTCAACTAACACAGCACGGAAACGGCGTTGATAGTGCGCCAACACTTCAGGATTCTTTGCCCATAACTCATGAGCGCGTAGCAATAGTTCGGCAAAATCAACCAAGCCTGAGCGGTCGCAGGCGTCCTGATATGCCGCATAGACTTCACGCATGGTCTTTTGGATATGATCGCCGTGAGTCTCGATGTGCTGAGGGCGCAGGCCTTCGTCTTTATTGCCGTTTATGTACCACTGAATTTGACGAGGGGCCCAATGCTTTTCGTCCAGGTTCATGGCCTTCAGAATACGGCGAATGAGTCGATACTGATCGTCAGAATCAATGATCTGAAAGTTTTCAGGCAAATTAGCTTCAGCGTGATGCGCGCGTAATAGGCGGTGTGCAAGCCCGTGGAAGGTACCAATCCACATGTTGTGTAGGCTGCGACCCATCAACGACTCAATACGGCCGCGCATCTCTTTGGCGGCTTTATTTGTAAACGTCACTGCCAAAATAGAAAAAGGGGCGATGTTTTCGACTTCCATCAACCACGCGATGCGATGCACTAATACGCGGGTTTTACCACTACCAGCGCCAGCTAATACTAGGGCATTTGATAATGGGGCTGCTACTGCTTCACGCTGTTTGTCGTTAAGCTCGTCTAGCAGTCGAGATACATCCATAGTGTGGTACCTGTTAGTTGATAGTGTTGTACATTCAGCAGCGGGCTATTATGCCATCTGACTGTTAATTTATACAGTCCAGTTTTTCAGCCCTTTTCGTTAAATAAGAACGCAGTTATTTGCCAAGTTAAGCTTTGTGTTTATGCGAGTCTCTTAATGAAAGAAACGGACGCTTTAACCGTTCTAATTGAGTAGTGACAGAGCCTAGTGTGGTCGACGTAAGGCTCAAAGGTACACAAATGAAAGATACAGTTATTAGCTATAACGAATTAATACGATAAATTGATCGAATTATGCGCTTGGCAGGTATCACATCGGTATTGCATCACGCCAAACTCGGGTAAACTTTCTGCTCTCTTAATTCGGCTACCTCTGCGCTTTCTTACAGGGCGAGTGTTAGCAAAAGAGTTAAGCCATTTTAGGCAAGTTAAAAAAAGCACACGGCCCCAACTTTTTAACGACATACATTGGCACAAAAACAGCTAATTAACAGCACACTAACGGGACATGCTCATGACCGCACTTTCTACGCCCATCGATTTCTGGTCGACGCTCAAACAAGAAGCGCAAATTGTTGCTGACAACGAACCATTGCTATCTAGCTATGTGCACGCCAGTGTTCTTGCTCATCATAATTTCGAATCGTCGCTAAGCTTTATTCTGTCAAACAAAATGGCAGATGACGTGATGCCTGCGATTGCTATACGTGAGGTGTTCGACGAAGCCTACTTGTTAGAGCCTGGCATTAGCGAGGCAGCCATTGCTGACATAATGGCGATTAATGCGCGAGATGCCGCAGTGAACGACTACCTTACTCCTTTACTGCACTTTAAAGGTTTCCACGCCGTTCAGGTGCATAGAATGGCGCACTACCTTTGGGTTCACGGGCGCCACCAGTTAGCCTTATTTTTGCAAAGCCGCAACTCGGCAAGTTTTGGTGTAGATATACATCCTGCTGCACGAATTGGTAAGGGCGTTATGTTCGATCACGCGACTGGTATTGTGGTGGGTGAGACAGCGGTAGTAGAAGATAATGTTTCTATTCTTCAAAGTGTCACCCTTGGCGGTACGGGTAATGAGTCGGGCGACCGTCACCCTAAAATTCGCCAGGGTGTGTTAATTGGCGCAGGTGCCAAGATCCTAGGAAATATCGAAATAGGCGAAGGCTCAAAAGTCGGCGCAGGTAGCGTTGTATTAAATAGCGTACCAGCCCACGTTACCGTGGTGGGCGTTCCAGCAAAGGTGGTTGGGAGACCGGTTTGTCAAAGCCCTTGTGAATCCATGCGCCAAAACGTCCTAGAAGATAACTAAAATATGGGGTCAGAGTACATTTCCCCTTTTACACTTCGTAAAAGTTTAAAGTACTCTGACCCCGTTATTCATGACCCCATTATTCATAGGAAGTGGGTTAACTCTTTGAGGTTGTCTAGTGCTACGTGAGGCAATACGCTTACAGGTTCGTTGGCTAGCGTCATGGGTCTGTTACAGGCAAACCATGCAGCTTGGAAGCCAGCGTTAATTGCACCTTGGACGTCCTTTATGATGTTATCGCCTACGTGAAGAATATGTTTCGGTGCAATTTGTAAACGTGCTGCGGCTTCATCAAACATATCGCGGGCTGGTTTCATCGGCCGTGTTGTACTGGCGTGAAGAATAGATTCAAAATAACCTTCAATGCCTATTTTTTCTGCGTTTACATTGCCGTTAGTAATGCCGATAAGCGGTAATTTACTACTAATTGTTTTAAGTGCTGCGTGTACCTCATCAGCCAATTTAAAGTCGCTTCTAGCGTCGTAAAAGCAGTTAAAGCAAGCTTCTACCGCATCACTAAGTTCGCCGGTGTTGGTCACATCTGTTTTTAACGTTTCGGGAGCCGTATTCGATAGTGCTGCGGTTAGCACTACACGGCGAAGCTGCCCCATGTCAGAGGCTAAGCGCGGGTCCTTTTTTATGGCAGCTCGCTTTAGTGCTGACCAGTCGTTTGGGGAGAGCGCGGCGGCTGACTTGTGGTGTTTTGCAATATGCGCTTGAAGCGCTTCTTCGGCCCGTCGAATAATAGGTTCGTTATTGTAAAGGGTGTCGTCAAGGTCAAAGGTCATCGCCTCGACTTTGTTAATAGACCTGAAAAACTGCATGGTGAAACCTTAGGTTAGTATTACTTTTTGCGTGCCCGCGGATGAGCCGCATCATAAACGTTGGCGAGATGCTGGAAGTCGAGGTGAGTATAAACTTGTGTTGTCGATAAGTTAGCGTGACCTAACAGCTCTTGAACCGCACGCAAATCGCCACTAGATTCTAATACGTGAGTAGCGAAAGAATGGCGCAGTTTGTGGGGGCTTACTTTCTGCGATAGCGATTGATCTTTAGCCATCTTGTCCAAGCGATTGGCGACCTGCCTGTTTGATATTCGGGTTTTGCGCTTACTCACAAAGACCGCACTTTCGTAAGGCGATGCGTAGGCAGGGCGCACTTTTAACCAGGCATTTAGCGCTTTTTGCGCATGTCGGCCTAATGGGAGTATCCGTTGCTTACTTCCTTTACCCATGACCTTCACCGTACCGTCTTTTAGACAGTCGGCTAAATTAAGCCCAGTAAGTTCGCTTAAGCGTAGGCCACAGCCATATAGCAGTTCAAACATAGCTACATCCCTTAACTGCATGCCTTCATCATCGTCACTGCTTTGAGGCGACGCATTAAGTAACTGCTGCATCTCATCTACGCTAAGCTGCTTAGGTAATGGCTTTCCCTGTTTAGGAGCTTGAATGCCCTCAACAGGGTTGCTGAATAGCTGCTGGTGGTCAATAAGGTACTGACAGAAGGTTCTAAGTGCTGACAGTCTAAGTGCAATACTGCGCGCGCTGTGCCCAGACATTTTGGCATCAGCCATAACGCGCTTAATATCACTGGGCGTGAGCCCTGACCATTCGTAAATCCCAAGGAGCTTAGCCACTTCGGTTAGCTGGCGCTGGTAATTTTTGATGGTGTGAGGAGATAGCCCACGCTCCACCTGAAGATGAAGCAGAAACTTATCTAGCCATTGCTGGCAGGGTTCGCTGATTAAGGCGTCCGTAGACACTTCACCTAATATCCCATCATTTCAGGCAAGATAATATTAAGCACTTGCTGAAGTTGCTGAAGCAAAAGGGTATCCATGTCTGGAGTAAAGTGGCTGGCATCGCTGCTGCTGATGCCCAAAATGCCTAACTCTCGGTTATCACCAAGCAACATTAGCGCTACAGATTCTGCAGAGCTTTCGCCGAAAAGAAGTTGACGTTCGTGCTGTGACAAACGGCCAAAAAAGAAGTTGGTATTCTTAAAGCGCTTCTCTGTGAACAAACGTTGTTGCAGCTCAGGAATAGCGTGGGGGCCTTTAAAGCTTTTTATTACAGCAGAGGACAACTGCAAACGCTCTTGTAATATATCTTCCAACGTAAACTGCACTTCGGCAACACTTTCGCAGCGTAGTAGCTGCACGTTTAAGTCGGTATAAACGCGATATATTTTTTCGTTCTGCTTAGCGATGGTAACTAGCTGATTCAGTTTGAAGTTAAGCTGTCTGACCTTTTGTCTTAACTGGTCACTTTGAATTTCAACAAGTGAAACACTGCCTTTGTGTTCGTGGGGAAGCTTAATTTTTTCGAGAAGGTCGGCATGCTCGGCAAAGAACTCAGGATTTTGTAGTAAGAACGCGCGCACATCAGCACTCGACAATTCCGTCGTGTCGTTAAATGGCTCAATTAATTGCGTGGCGTTAGATTGCCCAGATACTTCACTCATAAATTTATATGTCCGTCATATACGTGTTCGGCAGGTCCTGTCATTTTTAACACGTTATCTGGGCCAGGCCAGCGTATACGTAAACTGCCTCCGGGCAAGTCTACCCGTACATCTTTACTCAATTTACCCTGTATTTGACCAATTGCAACTGCTGCACATGCACCGCTGCCGCAGGCCAAGGTTTCACCTGAACCACGCTCAAATACGCGAAGTTTGATATAAGACTCGTTAATTATCTGCATAAAGCCCACGTTTACGCCTTCGGGAAAGCGTTCGTGCTTTTCAACAAGCGGACCAATTTCGGCTACATTGGCCGTATCAACGTCGTCAACTTCCATAACGCAATGGGGGTTGCCCATTGACGCTGATCCGATAAACAAGGTGCGTTCGCCCACACGCAGAATATAGGTATTCTCTTGCTTGTTGGCTGTAAGTGGAATATTCGCAGGCTCAAACTCCGGTTTGCCCATGTTAACGGTCACTTGGCCGTCTTTCTCCAAATAAAGCACCATCTTACCTGCTTTGGTGCTCACCACTATCTTATTGCGGTTAATCAGGCCTTTTTGCTTAACAAAGCGCGCAAAACAACGAGCGCCATTGCCGCATTGCTCTACTTCTGAGCCGTCAGCATTGAAGATGCGATAGTGGAAGTCTTGTTCAGGGTCGTATGGTGGTTCTACCATCAACAGCTGGTCGAAGCCAATGCCGAAGTTTCGGTTAGCTAATTGCTGAATTTTTTCTTTAGAGAAAAAGACGTTTTGAGTAACGTTATCAATAACCATGAAATCGTTACCCAAGCCGTGCATTTTAGAAAATTGAACCTGCATTAAACGCGCATCTATCTTGTTAGTTTGTCTCTAGTTTACGGAAGTTTGTGCTCACCTTGCCAGAGATCTTTTTGTTTTTCTCTTTCGCGAACCACAATTGCTTTGTCTCCGTCTACCATAATCTCGGCTGGACGGCAGCGGCTGTTGTAGTTTGACGCCATCACAAAACCATAGGCTCCGGCGCTGCGAACTGCAAGTAAGTCGGTAGGCTCAATGGCTAATTCTCGGTCTTTACCTATAAAGTCACCGGTTTCACAGACAGGTCCTACAACGTCATAGGTGCGAGGCGTTGCCGTGCTTCCTTCTTTCACAGGAATAATATTTTGCCACGCTGAGTAAAGCGCAGGGCGCAATAAATCGTTCATTGCAGCATCGACAATCGCAAAGCTCTTCTCTTCACCTTCTTTGATAAATTCAACTTCGGTGACCAGGATTCCAGCGTTAGCTGCAATAGCTCGACCAGGTTCAAGGATTAACTTAAGGTTTTCACGGCCTACCATTTTTTCAGCCATGGCTTGTGCGTAGGCTTTAGGATGAGGCGGTTGCTCGTCGTTATAAGTTACGCCAAGACCACCACCTACATCTAAGTGCTCAATATTAATGTTGCGCTCAGCCAGTTCATCAATAAGCAGAAGCAGACGCTCTAGCGCATCTACAAACGGACCAATTTCAGTGAGCTGCGAGCCAATATGGCAGTCCATACCAACCACATTTAGGTTAGGCAGGGAGGCGGCTAATTCATAGGTAGCAATCGCGCGTTCTCGGGCAATACCAAATTTATTCGCTTTCAACCCTGTAGAAATATAAGGGTGAGTTTTGGCATCTACATCGGGGTTTATGCGCAGTGAAATAGGGGCTTTCACGCCCATCTCGCCCGCAACCTGGTTAATTCGATGAAGCTCTGGCTCTGATTCTACGTTGAAACACATGATGCCTTGCTCTAGCGCATAGCGAATTTCGTCGTGTTTTTTACCTACGCCTGAAAATACCACTTTGCTAGCATCGCCACCGGCTTCGATTACACGGGCCAGTTCACCTGCTGAAACGATGTCAAAGCCTGAACCTAATTTGGCTAGAACACTTAACACACCGATATTTGAGTTCGCTTTTACGGCGTAACAAACAAGGTGAGGGTGTTCACCAATAGCATCATTAAAGGCGTGCCAATGGCGCTCTAACGTAGCGCGAGAATAAATATATACCGGCGTTCCGTGCTGGGCTGTAATATCAGAAACAGACACTTGTTCAGCATGCAGCTGACCTTGGCTGTAGGCGAAAAAATCCACTAGTTCAGCTCTCCAGAAGTAGTTGCGGGGGATGGGGTGTTGGCGCTTGATGAAGCCTCAGCTTCTGCATTTTTAGAAGACGCTGGTTCAGCAGATGTGTTTTGTGCAGGCGCCTCAGGAATGTAGAGCGCCCCTTTGTACCCACAGCCACACAATGCTGAGAGTGTTAGCAAGAAAACAACAGACTTTTTAAGCACGAAAAATCCCGCAAAGAATACGACAAATGCCGCTATCATCGCATTGCGGTGTTAAATTGCAAGAGCCAATAATCGTTCTTGTGTTTTATCACCGTAATGAACGTTTTTCCAAAGTGTGTCGCATAGGCTCTTGGTATCAGAAAAGTCTTTATTTTTGAGCCAGTCGATGAGTATGTTTGGATTGTCAGGAAAGGCTATCGCTTCGTTTTCGGGCGCCTCAAGCCATTCTTCTACAATATCGGTGTCGAGTTGAAAAAGGGTCTGGCATAAATCCAGTTTATTCAGGGTTAGTACGTTGGACAGCTGCTCGAACTGGCCATGTAAGGGCTTAATGAGCAGTTTTTTTCCTAACTGAAGTGCTTCACTTGATAGCTCAAAGCCGCCATTAGCAATTACACCACTAGCGTGCTGAAGCGCTTTTTGAAAATGCTTTTTGGACGTGGGGTGCCAATGAATGTGGCCCACTTCTTTTGCTTCATCAATATTAGGATGGAAACACTCAAATACTTGATCGCTTAGCGGCTCAAGCATCTGTTGAATATCTTCGATATCTTCAAACGGCAGGTAAACTAAAACATGGCCATTACCTGAAGACGTTATTGGCTTTTCAGCAACGAAAGGCGGGATGATAGGCTGATTGAAATGATACCAATGCACGCCTAGCTGTAAATCGGTAGGCGCAAACATTTTCATGAGCACGGTATCAAATATGGTATTCCCGCTTTTCGGCACATTATAAGCAAACGCCGCTTGGTGGCTGATAGAAATAGACGGTAAGCCTTGCTTTTTTGCTGCCCACGCCGTTACCGGTTCAAAGTCGTTAACCAGCAAATCGTAATCGCGAGTATCGAATGCTTTAATATCTTTATTTAGCTGACGAATGTTGGCTTCTTTCACCGTAGACCATTTGTCTACTCGTCCGCTTTTCGTAATGAAACTAAGTCCTTTATATGTTCGGTATCCTCCGAACACTTCCATATCAAAATATTTTTCAGGGGCGCGGCCGGTAAAAACAAAGTCAACACTAATGTCATCCCGCTGCGCTAGTGCGGCGGCCATGATTCGTGCTCGGGCAATATGCCCATTTCCGGTGCCTTGCACACCATACAATAATTTCATACTACCCCAGAATTGAAATACTTAGTGTCGCGATAGTTACGCCTAGCAGTGATCCTGCGACCACATCAGAAGGATAATGTACACCTAATAACACTCGTGATAGCCCGATAAGCGCCGCCCAACTGTAAGCAAGTAAGGCAAATGGCGGGTAATAGTGCGCCACGATACAAGCCATTAATGTTGCGGCCGCAGTGTGGCCTGAGGGAAGTGAAAACTTATCCGACGGCGTGACATGTGCTGTTAAATTCATTAGAAAATCGCAAGGGCGCGGGCGCTTGAACATTTTCTTAAGCAGCACATAGATGGGTAATTCCAGCGCATATGCCATCAGCGCCGTATAGAGGAAAAGCTCACCGTGTTCAGGCTCAAACGCCCAAAGCAACATGCCAATGACGAAGTATAAATAGCCGTCACCTGTTTTTGATAGCCACACAATACTTCGGCAGTCTCTTTTTTGCGTCAGTTTGTAGAGGCGATAAAATAAGTCAGTGTCGTACTTGGTCAAGGATTTCATTAACATTGCCTTGTCCCCTATCGATTAATTACTGCACAGGCTAAAGTGCGTCTGTGAACAGTGGGTGACGGAAAAAAGAAACTTTTTTGACAACTCACGTGGTTTCTTTTTAGCCATGCACCCTTTGCTCAAACGGGGAAAATGATTATTAAACAAATTTTTTAGCAAAAGTATTTCAGCTGAATGTATGAAGCAAAATACGTGCTCATGTTGGCTATGGCTAGAGGAAAGTCTTGCATTTTAAACAAATGCGAAAAATTTAACGAAACGCGGTAAATCAACCGTTTGCATCATAAGATTTAATGCTATGCTAAGTTTTACTAGCTTAGAGCTTCAACGCTTCTCAATTTTAGTAAGGCAAAAAGAATGGAATACAACACATCTGAATTATGCGACTTGTTTGCTGATAGCGTAGACGTAGTAGATCCAATTTTCGCAAGCTTTGGTGGCCGTTATTCTTTCGGTGGTGAAATTACCACTATTAAATGCTTTGAAGATAGAGGTCTTATTGACCGTGTACTTGCTCAGCCTGGCGCGGGTAAAGTGCTGCTGATAGATGGCGGTGGTTCAAGCCGCCGTGCGTTATTTGATGCATCATCTGCTCAAATTGCTATCGATAACGATTGGGAAGCTGTTGTGATTTACGGGAGTGTGCGGGAAGTCGATAGCCTTGCTGAACTGGACATTGGCGTGTTGGCTGTTGCAGCAATCCCTGTGAATGCTGAGTGCGAAAGCATAGGTGAGGTAGATGTCCCCGTTAACTTTGGTGGCGTTACGTTTCTACCTGAAGACCACCTATATGCTGATAGCACGGGTGTTATTCTTTCCCCCGAGCCGCTAGACTTAGATTAAAGTTAAACAGTAAGCAGAAGCTAGCTGCTTTAAGAATTAAAAAACGGAGGCGTATGCCTCCGTTTTTGTTTTAGGTACTTACGACATTCCCGAAACCTAGGTGAGGCGAATTAATCAGCCTTGGAGTAACTCGGGGTTGAGAAAAGCTATTTATTGGCCTCGTCAAACACCTTGTTTAAATACATAGCGATACGAATTCCCGCCATCTGCAAACGCTTTTTGGCAGTAGGTAGGTGATTGTATAAATAATCGTAGCTCATGTTGTTGGCGTCATCTGGATAAATAGTGTCGCGAATAGCGGTACTTTCCTCAATCCATACCATAGGGTCGGTGGTTGCCCAGCTTCGAATATCTTTTGAGTTAATGGTCTTTGTAAGCCATTCAGTCCATTCAGAATATGACAAGTCGCGCTGGTCTAACATTTGCGAATCCCACACACGGTGCAAGTTAGAATCTTGCCAGAAGAAGCGCACTTTTACATCGTTACCGCCACGATCGGTGCCGTTTCCAGCGTGAAGTGGTTGATGCAAGTCGCCGATAATATGCACGATAAATTGAAGGGCTAGACGTTTTTCTTCAATGCTAGCCGTATCGCTTTTTAAGGTTTCAGTAAATTGCTTTAAAGCGGTAACTGCATCACCTTGTTTTGGTGCGCCAACGTCTTTATAGGTCTTGCCCTCAGGTACAGAGACATAATGCCAAGGACTGGCCGTTTTCTGCCAAAATTCGCTTGGGTTAGAACGCATTTCATCGGCATGGGTTGAGGCTTCAGCCAAGGAGCCATGTGGCAGCAAATCCATAATTGCCGCTTGAGAAAGAGGGCTAAGATATTGCTCGGCAATAGCGCCCGTTACTCGGTGCCCGGTCTGACCCCAGCCGAAAGCAGGTGATGAAATGCACAATGTAAATAGCGTGCTCAGCGCAACTGCGCAAATCCTGTTTGCAAACGCGAACATGGTTAATCCTCAGAATGTTTGGAAGACTGATAGCCCCATCTTGCGACAAGAGACTGCTCAATACCTAAATGATCTAGTATGCGCGCCACAACAAAATCTACTAAGTCATCGATAGTCTTGGGGTTGTGATAAAAACCTGGCGCTGCAGGCATAATAGTAGCACCCATTTGCGAAAGCTTGAGCATATTTTCTAAATGAATAGAAGAAAGCGGCATCTCTCGCGGAACCAAAATAAGTTGGCCTCTTTCTTTTAACACCACATCTGCCGCACGCTCTATAAGGTTGTCACTCGCACCGATACTGATGGCAGACAAGGTGCCAGTAGAGCAGGGGCATACCACCATTTTGGCAGGCGCAGCTGAACCAGACGCAACTGGGGAAAACCATTCTTCTTTACCAAACACTTTTATTTGGTCGGGTTTGGCATCGCAATGTTCGGTAAAAAATGCGGCAGCGTCCTCAGGACGCCCGGGTATTTTTACATTTTCTTCAGTGGCAAAGACTACCTTTGCTGCGGAAGAGATAAGTACATACACTTGATAATCTGCATTAACCAGCGATTTCAAGAGTGTAAGTGCGTACGGTGCGCCAGATGCACCTGTGATAGCAAGTGTGACTTGCTTGTCGTGTTTCATTACATTGCCTCTGTAGACACTACGTCTTAGTGTTAGCTTTTTAGCTGTAGCTAATTCAAAGACTCGTGCTTTTTATACTTTAAATTTCGATTCTAAGGCATCTAAAAGTCGGCCGTGGATCCCTTCAAAGCCGCCGTTACTCATTACAAGTACGTGATCGCCTGGTTGTGCTACGTTGCAAACGCCTTGAACGATCTTCTCTACATCTTTGAAGCAGTGCGTAGGCGCATTGCTGTGCGCTACCGAATCAACTAACGACCAGTCCATACCTTCAGGTTCATAAAGGTAAACCTCATCGGCTTTTTGCCATGAATTCGCCAGTGTATCTTTATGCACGCCCATTTTCATGGTGTTTGAGCGCGGCTCTAGCACGGCTAATATACGCGCATTACCTACTTTTTTGCGCAGACCATCAAGTGTAGTCGCAATTGCAGTAGGGTGGTGTGCAAAGTCGTCATAAAGGGTGATGTTGTTTACTTCCCCCTTTACTTCCATGCGACGCTTAACATTCTTAAAAAATGATAAGGCGTCTATGGCATCAGGTAAGGTAACGCCTGCATGGTGGGCTGCTGCTATTGCCATAAGGGCATTATCTACATTGTGCTGACCTACAAGTGACCAAGTTACAGTTCCGGCTATAACGCCGTTATGTAATACATTGAATTCACTGCCGTCTTTTTTAAGTAGTTCAGCATGCCATTCTTTGCCTAACGATTGACGAGAAGACCAGCAGCCTTTCTTAAGCATATCTTCTATAGCAGGTGTACTGTCTGGTGTAAGAATAAGCCCATTTTCAGGCACCATGCGAACCAAATGGTGAAACTGAGTTTGGATAGCAGCAAGGTCAGCAAAAATATCTGCATGGTCAAACTCAAGGTTGTTAATGACCAAGGTTTTTGGGCGGTAGTGTACGAATTTAGAACGTTTATCGAAAAATGCGCTGTCGTACTCGTCAGCCTCTATCACGAAAAAAGGGCTTTCACCCACGCGCGCTGACACGCCAAAGTTTTCCGGTACGCCACCAATCAAATAGCCAGGATTGAGACCAGCGTGCTCTAAAATCCACGCGACCATGCTGCTGGTGGTGGTTTTACCGTGGGTACCTGAAAGCCCAATTACCCAACGGTCTTTTAGTAAGTTATCAAGTAGCCATTGCGGGCCGCTGGTATAAGGTAAATTGCGGTTTAACACGTACTCTACCGCCGGATTACCCCGCGACATGGCGTTACCAATCACTACCATGTCAGGTGCTGGATCAAATTGGCTTTCGCAATAGCCTTGGGTCAGCTCGATGCCTAGTGCTTCAAGCTGGGTGCTCATTGGTGGATAAACGTTTTTATCTGAGCCAGTAACTTTGTGGCCGAGTGTTTTAGCAATAGCGGCGATGCCACCCATAAAACTTCCACAAATGCCTAAAATATGTACATGCATAGCGCATTCTCAATGAATTTTCATGTTATAGGGGTACTTTATCAGAACCCTGCAACCTATAGATAATTCAATTTTTGTATTTCAACCTATGCTTCATGCCTTTAAATTACGCTCATCTTAGGATGTCTGCGGGATGCAAACTGGTATGGTGTGTGTATGTCATTGAACTGGTATGTTCCACTTCGCAGTGAACACGGTTACAATCTAACCACAGGCTTAAAACCTGTGTGTGCTTCAGATAAACGCCGGTAAGGAAAGCTGAGCGACTGCAAGTACAACACCCTACACACAAAAAAAGGCTTACATTCAATGAAACGTTTAAATTCCCAATTGCAACAAGACGGTGCACCGCTTGAGTTAATACTGCTCATTCGTACACTGCTAGCGGGCTGTAAAGAAATTTCTTTCCGCGTGAGTCAAGGCGCACTTGCTGGCGTGCTCGGTTCAACCCTTTCAGAAAACGTACAGGGCGAAACACAGAAAAAGCTCGACGTTATCTCAAACCATATTCTAAAGGACACGCTAAGGGAATCTGGCTATGTTAAAGCTATCTCGTCTGAAGAAGAAGACGATGTAGTACCGTGCAATCCGGAAGGTAACTACTTGGTAAGCTTCGATCCGCTAGACGGCTCGTCAAACACCGAAATTAACAGCCTAATCGGTACTATTTTCTCTATCACACATGCACCGCAGTGGATGAAGCCAGATGATCCATCTGCTTTCTTACAGCCGGGCACACAAATGGTTGCTGCAGGTTATGTGCTTTACGGCCCGTCTACAATGTTAGCGTTGACTACCGGTCGCGGTACGCATATCTATACCCTTGATAAAACTCACGGTGGCTTCCTTCTGACTCACCCGAATATTCAAGTGCCTGAAGAAACCACTGAGTTCTCAATTAACGCGTCGAACCAGCGTCATTGGGAACCGGCAATGCAGGCGTATGTTGCAGACCTGCTAGCAGGTAAAGAAGGCCCTCGCGGTAAAGACTTCAACATGCGTTGGGTAGCGGCAATGGTAGGTGATATTCATCGTTTGCTTTGTCGGGGCGGTATCTTTATGTATCCATTCGATAACAGAGACCCGTCTAAACCTGGCAAATTGCGTTTGCTTTATGAAGCCAACCCAATGGCATTTTTGATGGAGCAAGCTGGTGGTAAAGCTGAAACGGGTACTGGCCGAATTCTAGAAGTAATGCCTGAAGAAATTCATCAGCGCGTACCCTGCATTATCGGCTCGAAAGACGAAGTTGAAATGTGTTTAAGCTACAACGATAACGCGAAGTAACGAAAAAATGGCCCTTTAGGGTCATTTTTTATTAAAAAGCAGCAAAATTTAGCGAAAAATAAAGAGATTAGTACGACATGGGTCGTAAAGCGTTTTTATTTTGCTGCTGTCACCGTATACTTACGGCCAAAATTTTTAATCCATTATTGAAAGGACCTAAGAATGAGCTTGAGTGCTATTTCTGCTGGTAAAAATGTACCAGATGAAGTGAACGTAATCATCGAAATTCCAGCACACGCTGACCCGGTGAAGTACGAAGTAGACAAAGACACTGGCGCGCTATTTGTTGACCGTTTCATGGCAACTTGCATGCACTACCCAACTAACTACGGTTACGTGAACAACACCTTGTCTGAAGACGGCGACCCAGTTGACGTACTAGTTATGACTCCATTCCCACTACTTGCAGGTTCTGTAATTAAGTGTCGTCCAGTTGGCGTACTAAACATGACAGACGAGTCTGGTAAAGATGCAAAAGTACTAGCGGTACCAGTAGACAAGCTTTCTACTATTTACCGTGACGTTAAAGAAATTGCAGACGTACCTCCGCTTCTTCTTAAGCAAATCGAGCACTTCTTCGAGCACTATAAAGATCTTGAAGAAGGCAAATGGGTGAAAATTGACGGTTGGGCAGACGCTGCAGCTGCAAAAGAAGAAATTACCGCAAGCATCGCGCGTTTCGAAGCAGAATAATTCACGCTGCTTTAAATTGATGGTACAAAGGGCTGGTGTAATACCGGCCCTTTTTGTATGTGGCTAAAAAGTGAAGATTGAAAACGAAAAGCAAAAGCCGATACAAAAAAGCGAACAAAATACTCAACGATAGAGAGCAGTATGATCCACCATAAATTATCCATGACCTCATTATTCGCTGTAGTAATGATGGTTGTAACCTTCAATGCTCTGGCAGATGAAGCTCCGGTAGAGGTATATTGGGAAGACCTAGTGCCTGAAGGCTTTAATGAGCTCGCGCCACCATCAGTTCAACACAATGGTGAAATGAGTCAGCTTCAGCCTGATGCACCAGTAATCGATACCTTTGACGGTAAACGAGTCAAAATCCCTGGTTTTGTTGTGCCGCTAGAAGGTACCGCTGAGCTTACCACCGAGTTTTTACTTGTTCCGTATTTTGGAGCCTGTATTCACGTACCACCGCCGCCGTCTAATCAAATTGTGTACGTAAAGTTTGAAGAAGGTGTGCGCATAGATAATATTTACGATGCGATTTGGGTAACCGGTGAACTGTCGACAGACGGTTGGAAAGGCGACATTGCGTCTGTAGGTTACCGTTTGAAAGGCGAAGCCGTAGAAGGGTTTTAAGCATAAAACGTTTAAAAAGGATATCAAGTGTTTACAGGATTATCAGCGTTTCCCATTACCCCCTTTAAACAAGAAGCTATTGATTACAAAGCGTTTAAAGGGCTTGTTGATAATTTGGCTTCGGCGAATGTAGATTCAATTTGCGCGATAGGCTCTACTGGGCTGTATCCTTATCTAACGCGAGAGCAAAAGTACGACGTAGCCAAGCTCGCCGTCGACCACGCAAATGGCATTCCTGTTATGGCAGGCGTTGGGGCGCTGCGCACCTATGACGTGCTAAAAAACGTTGAAGCTGTGCAGCAAGCGGGTGTTAGTGCTGTGCTGTTAGCACCCGTTTCCTATCAAGTGCTTAACGAAGAAGAAGTGTATGGCCTATATGAAGCAGTGAGTCACCAGGTATCTGTGCCTATCTGCGTTTACGAAAATCCTCGCGTGACTAATTTTACCTTCAGCGATGATTTATACCGCCGTATAGGGAAATTACCGAATATCGGAGCGATCAAAATACCCGGAACTCCATTTGCCAAAAGCGCTAGCAAGGATATCTCACCCTCTGGAGCAAGCAATAGCGAAGGCGCTCGCCGATTATCATCATTGCGAGAGATAGTGCCTGCACACATTGCTATAGGCGTGAGTGGTGATAGTTTTGGCGCAGCAGGAATGAGCGAAGGTTGTGACCTTTGGCTTTCTGTTATTGGAGGAATATTCCCGCGAACTGTAATGCGCATAATCGACGCCGCTCAGTCTGGTAATGCTGTTGATGCACAGGCTCAGTCACAAGCGTTAAGCGGAATATGGAGCATGTTTGCGCGCAATGGCGGCGGCTTGCGTGTGGTTGCAGCCGCGGCAGAAATTTTGGGCTATTGTGAAACGCCTAGCTTACCTGCACCCTTCTTACCTATCGACAAAAATGAGTACAGCGAGCTAGAGCACATCATCACGAAGTTATCGTTAAGCTAGCCCTGCGTATAAATCTGTTCAGCGCGGTTAAATAGAAGCCACGACGTTAGAATGTACTTGTCGTTACTTTTTGGAATTTGGCCGCGATGGGTGTGAGTAAAGTAGGCCGGCGCAATTACCATTCTACCTGCTTTGGGTTTAACTGCACGATTTTGATAATAAAATTCCGTCTCGCCCCCTTCTTCCACATCGTTTAAGTAGTACATAAACAGCAATACACGGTGCAGTGCATCGTTATGCTGAAGCTGCGGATACACTTCTGAGTGCCAGTATGGGTAGCCACCATTGCCCGCGGTGTAGCGCTGTGCATTAACATCGCCGACCCGAAACAGGTAATTCACCAAATTTGCCAAATTGGGTTTGCCCACTTCATCAAAATTTTCACCTGTTACTTTTACCGGTTCACCAGTTTTGGGATGACGTACGGTTAAGCCAATAGGCCCAACAAGCGCAAAATAGTACTTTTCAATGTAGGAGACCAGTTGCTTTCCGGTATGCTGCATCACTTGCTGAAACAAGTCTTTAAATTCCGGACTGCGACTTATCGATACATCCATGCTTCTTTTTTTATCTAAGTCGACGCCACCACCGGTGCGGCCTTGAGACAAATTAGGGCTGCTTTCAAAGCGTTCCATGAGTTGTTTGCACAGCTCTGGTGGTAACACATCATCAATAACTTCAATTAAATCGCTCATGGGTACCTCGTACTGCGCTTTATTACTTAGTGGGTAGTTCTTTAAAGTGTGACTGTAGCTCCGACTTCACATCATCTGGAATTGGCGCAGAGCGCTGTGTTTTATAGTCAAAATGTACCATAGTGGTCACGCCGGTTGAGCACAACTTGTCGTCTTGCCATAACTCTTGAAACACGTCGAATGCACTGTTACCCAATCGGCTAATATAGGTTTTCACCGTCACCGGTTTGCCGTAAAAAATTTGCGCTAAAAAATCGACCTTATAGCTGGCTAAAATAAGCGGCCAGTTTTGTAAGTCTAGCTCAGGGGTAAACATTCTGAAAATGGGCTCTCGGGCCGCTTCAAACCACGCAACCAGTGCCGTATTACTAACATGCTGTAAGGCATCGGTTTCGCAAAAACGCACGTCAAAAGAAGTGATAAGTGGTGCTGTATTACTCATAATTTTTTGTAGGCATTGTTATAAGTTTAATTCCTACTCTAGCATTATGGGCAAGGGTTTTCAGTAAGGCCTTGTGTAAGCGATTGTGTTTAAGGTAAATCGTTGTGTTTTGATTAGCTTACAGGGGGTGTGCCGTTAAGTGCTTTTGCATTACAATCCGCTTCTAACTTTTTGAGCGAACATACTATGACTGCGATTGGGATTGACTACGGTACATCAAATTCTGAGGTTGTGTATTTTGATGGAACGGCCCATCAGCACATCAAACTTGACCCGCTAGATAAAAAGGGTAATAAAATTCGTTCTTCGGTGTTCATTTACTTTGAAGATGAACTGCCGCCGCCTCCTGATGCTATGGTGGAGGCGAAAGTTGCGCAGTTGCAGCGAGTGATCAGCGAACAAATAGACAAAGCCAAAGACGGCTATTATTCGGCAAAAGACCCGAAAGAGCAGGCAATGTATAGCAGCCGAATCGATTCGCTGCGTGGTGATCTGCATAACAAGCCAGCCCTTCAACGCAAAGCGATTCAGCAGTTAATGCACGCTATGTCGCTAGACGAGATTCCTTTGCTGCGTTTAGTAGAGCACGGCAAGTTTGCATTTGGTGAAGAGGGGTTTAGACGCTTTCTTAAAATGCCGGACAAAGGCCGACTTATTTATTCACCAAAGAACTTTTTAGGCGCATCGCTAGATGGCGACCAAAAACAGGCGTTCATCGGTATTATTGCCAAGCAGCTAGCTTACTTTAAACAGTGTGCCGAGCAGCAGCTAGGCAAGGTGGTAAACAATGCCGTTATCGGCAGACCCGTGAAATTTCACGGCACCCGTGGTGAAGAAGGGAACGCTCAGGCCATTCAAATTATGACCGAAGCTGCGACTAAAGCAGGGTTTTCTGGGGTTAATTTCCTAGATGAGCCTATAGCGGCGGCGTATAAAATTGAGCAAACATTACCAAAAGATACCACCACGCTGATTGTAGATATTGGTGGGGGAACAACGGATATTTGCTGTATTAAGCTTTCGCCGGAACGTTCCAATCAGCTTGACCGTAAAGACGATGTGTTAGCGGTAACAGGCCGACGTTTAGGCGGTATGGACTGTGATAAAAGCTTGGTTCTTAAAGGCATAGCCCCTGAAATGGGTATGGGCCTTAAGATGATGAACGGGCTTCCTGTTCCGCCTACCTATTTTTCTGATATGTGCGCTGTTGATAACATTCCTGCACTTACGCGCTTTTTCTCTGATGATTATGGGTTAGACATTTCACAAACCATGTCTGTGATTAAAGAGCCGGCCCAGTTAGAACGTTTGCTTATTGTGCAAGAGAATAAGTTGTCTGCTCGGGTAGTCAACTCAGCGCGCTTGGCCAAAGAACTACTTTCTAGCAAGCAAAATATTACGCTGCCGCTGCACTATATCGAAGATGATTTTGACGTGGAGATTTCACAAGACTCGCTCAAAAAAGCATTAAAGCCTTGGCTTGATAAAGTGAAAGCGCTAGTGGTGGAATGCTTGGAAAATAGCAGTGAAAAACCAGAAGTAGTAATGATAACGGGTGGTATGAGCTTATCACCTATTGTGGTTGATGCCCTTTATGAAAAACTGCTTACGGGGTTACCGCGGTTAGAAAACGACGCATTTAACTCTGTGTGTGAAGGGTTAGCTATTCAAGCGGCGAAACACGCTTAATATCGTTTATAAATAAACACAAAGCCTTAGCGTAGTTACGCCTACTACGCTAAGGCTTTTTTGATCAGTGCTTAAGAATATTGTGTTCTTTCAAATATACTGCGATGGCCTCTGGCGACTCGAAGGCTTTTAACAGCATTTCTTGTGCGCGCGCCTTTACATCATTATCTTCAGATGATGAAAGTAAATGGTACCAAGTTTTAACTAAGGCTAGTGGTGGCGTTTGAGTCATTGGGTTTCGCTCCAGCAATTCTTACTGCAAAATTCACATAAATCATCGTAACGTATGATTTGCCAAAACAAGCTCTGACCAGCGTAAAAAACGTGTAAATAAACATCAACGCGCACTTTCTACAAATTGAAGTGTAAATTTCACAACACCTCTCAAGAAGAAATCGTGCGCTTAATGCCTAAGAATTTACATCACAACTGGCTCAAGCTTGTGTGAGCATGGGTTTCAGGAATCGACCTGTATGTGAAACTTCTTGTTGTGCCACATGCTCAGGTGTTCCCTCTGCAATAATCTGGCCACCTCCGGATCCGCCTTCTGGTCCAAGGTCAACAATCCAGTCTGCGGTTTTAATCACATCTAGGTTATGCTCAATAACCACAACGGTATTACCGTGATCGCGCAGTCGGTGGAGTACGGCTAGTAACTGCTTAATATCATGGAAGTGCAAACCTGTAGTCGGCTCATCCAAGATATAAAGGGTCTGCCCAGTGTCTCTTTTTGACAACTCTTTCGCCAACTTAACTCGTTGTGCCTCACCACCTGATAACGTAGTGGCAGCTTGGCCTAGTCGAATATACGACAAGCCTACATCCATAAGGGTCTGCAATTTACGTGAAATAGCCGGTATAGCATCGAAGAACTGGCGGGCATCTTCCACCGTCATTTCTAACACTTCGTGAATGTTCTTATCTTTGTACTTTATCTCTAGGGTTTCACGGTTGTAGCGTTTACCCTGACATACGTCACAAGGCACATACACGTCTGGCAGAAAGTGCATTTCCACTTTAATTACGCCGTCACCCTGACATGCCTCACAGCGACCGCCTTTTACGTTAAAGCTAAAGCGGCCAGGCTTGTAACCTCGTGAACGCGACTCTTGTGTTCCGGCAAACATTTCACGAATAGGTGTGAAAATACCAGCGTAGGTAGCCGGGTTAGAACGCGGGGTTCTACCAATTGGGCTTTGGTCAATATCGACCACTTTGTCTAGCTGCTCTAACCCTGTCATCGACTTATGCGGCGCAGGTTCAGAAGTGGTCGCCTTGTTCAGCTCACGCTGGGCAATTTTGTAGAAGGTGTCATTAATCAGCGTTGATTTACCCGAGCCCGATACACCGGTTACACAAGTCATTACGCCTGTGGGTATACGTAAATCAACAGACTTCAAGTTGTTGCCGGTAGCGCCTAAAAGTTCTAGCCACTTATCGTCTTTTACCGGTGTGCGTGTTGCAGGGATATCGATCTTTTCTCTGCCAGATAGGTATTTTCCGGTAAGTGAGTCTTCACTGTTTTTTATGTCTTCAAGCGAACCTTCGGCGATAATCTCACCACCATGCACACCCGCTCCTGGGCCAATATCCACAATGTAATCGGCTTCGCGAATGGCATCTTCGTCGTGCTCTACAACTAACACCGTATTACCTAGGTCACGCAATCGCGTAAGTGTGCCGAGTAAGCGTTCGTTATCCCGTTGGTGAAGCCCGATAGAGGGCTCATCGAGTACGTACATTACGCCAACAAGACCAGCCCCAATTTGGCTCGCCAAACGAATACGCTGAGCTTCACCACCGGATAAGGTGTCGGCGCTGCGCGACATAGAGAGATAATTTAGGCCCACATTAACCAAAAAGCTTAAGCGGTCCATAATTTCTTTTAAAATCTTCTCGGCTATCTGAGCACGTTGGCCTGCAAGGTTGAGTGTCTCGAAGAAGCCATAAGCATCGGCAATCGACATCTCGGCAATGGCCGGGAGATTGGTGTCTTGTATAAATACATTACGCGCTTCAACACGCAAACGTGTGCCGTTGCAGCTACTGCAGTGCTGCTGGCTTAAATATTTTGCTAGCTCTTCGCGCACCGAGTTCGACTCGGTTTCACGGTAGCGGCGTTCCATATTAGGGATAATACCCTCAAATGGATGCTTACGCTCCATCACGTCACCACGCTCGTTTATATATTTAAACGACAGCGACTTGCCTTTTGAACCATACAGCACAATGTCTTGGTGCTTTTTATCGAGTTCTTCAAATGGCACGGTAAGGCTAAACTTATAATGGTCTGCTACTGCCTGTAGCATTTGAAAATAGTAATAGCTGCGCTTGTCCCATCCGCGAATAGCGCCGCCAGACAGACTCAATTCGGTATTGCCGACTACGCGTGCGGGGTCGAAGAACTGTCTTGTGCCTAAGCCGTCACAAGTAGGGCAGGCACCCGCTGGATTATTAAATGAAAACAGGCGCGGCTCTAATTCGCTAATGCTGTAACCACAGTGTGGACATGCAAAGTTAGCAGAAAACACAACTTCTTCTGCGTCTTTGTCGTCCATATCAGCCACAACCGCGTTACCGCCAGCTAGGCTGAGCGCCGTCTCGAATGATTCAGCCAAACGCAGTGCCATATCGTCGCGCACTTTAAAGCGGTCAACCACAACTTCAATGGTGTGCTTCTTGTGCAAATCGAGAGGCGGGGGATCAGATAGGTCACACACTTCACCGTCGATACGCGCGCGAATAAAGCCTTGAGCAGACAAGTTTTGCAGCGTCTTAACGTGTTCGCCTTTACGCTCTTTAACAATAGGCGCTAGCAGCATTAACTTACTGCCCTCGGGCATGGCTAACACTTTGTCTACCATTTGACTGACCGTTTGTGCATCTAGTGGCACATCGTGGTCTGGACAGCGTGGCGTGCCCACTCGCGCAAACATTAAACGCAGGTAGTCGTAAATTTCGGTGATGGTACCCACGGTTGAACGGGGGTTGTGCGACGTTGATTTCTGCTCAATGGATATTGCTGGTGACAAACCCTCAATATGATCAACATCTGGTTTTTCCATCATAGATAGAAACTGGCGAGCATAAGCAGACAAAGATTCAACGTAACGACGCTGACCTTCTGCATACAGCGTGTCGAAAGCAAGAGACGATTTACCCGAGCCAGAAAGGCCGGTTATCACCACCAGTTTGTCTCGTGGCAGTGTTAAATCGATGTTTTTCAAGTTGTGGGTGCGAGCACCGCGAATTTCGATTTTATCCATTGAAGCCTAAATGAGAGAAAAAGAATCAGTATGCCATAGGTGTCAAGTAAAGTGATATGACATTCAAGTTATACTGTAAGCTGAGTAAGCAGATCACCTTTCGCGCGCATACTTACGATTAGAGCTAACAAAACGACATTGTAAAATGGAGATATTATCCCCACTTTTAAACTCCGCTAGAGGTAAAGGGGTTAAATCAAGCTCAAAGGTAAGGAAAAGGCCAAGTGCATTAACCGAATTTAAGTCTCGCTGAGTGGGTAATTATTTATGCGTACTGGTATTATGCTACACTTCGCGCCCTTATTCTTAACGCAGCAGAAACTGGTGTTCTCTGCGCGCTTTTATGTTTTTTTGATTTTATTTATTGAGGGAAACAGACGCTTTGAACGCTTTGGAATTACGCGCCGCGCTTGCACTCGCCTCCGTTTACGTATTGCGCATGATGGGGTTGTTCATGGTTATGCCTGTATTGGCTGTGGCCGCGATGGACTACCCGGATTACTCGCCGCTGTTGGTAGGTCTTGCCGTGGGTGGATATGGCCTAACCCAAGCTGCGCTGCAAATTCCCATGGGCATGATGTCTGACAAATGGGGGCGTAAACCCGTTATTTTGCTAGGGCTTGCTGTATTTGCATTAGGAAGCTTTGTTGCAGCAAATGCCGACAGTATGGCCATGATGATTGTTGGGCGTATTCTTCAAGGCGCAGGGGCTATAGCCGGGGCAATAATGGCGCTAGCTACCGATGTTAGCCGGGAAAGTCAGCGAGCCAAAGTGTTAGCTATTATAGGTATAGCCATTGGCTTTTCATTCTATTTAGCCGTTATTTTAGGGCCTCTCATTGCTAACAGCTATGGGCTTGCCGGTGTGTTTGGTATTACTGGTATTCTGGCCATTCTTTGCATGCCACTGGTTAAATGGGTAGTGCCAAATGGCGTTCAACTTAGTAGCGGCGATACACTTCCACAAAAAGACCAGCTAAAGCGTTTGGTCTTTTCTTCTCAATTATGGCGTTTAAACGTCAGTGTAATGATTCTGCACATGCTTATTACGCTGTTGTTTGTCCAACTGCCCGTTACGCTACTGAACTTTGATATGACGTTAGATAGTCATTGGACGGTGTATCTACCCGTATTAGGTGCGTCAATTGTTGGTCTAATCATAATGATGGGCGCAGCAAGAGGCCGTACCCCAAAATCACTTCTTGTAACCGGTGTAGTACTCATGGGCGGCGCGTTTTTGGCGTTGAGTTTAGAAGACCATAGCTGGTGGTGGGTTACCGCAGCAGTGGTTCTTTTCTTTACCGGCTTTAATTATTTAGAAGCGAATTTTCCTGCTTTGGTGTCAAGCATTGCGCCTGCCGGACAAAAAGGAACGGCCATGGGGCTCTACGCTAGTTTTCAGTTTTTTGGCGCGTTTTTAGGTGGTGTAATTTCAGGTTTCGTTACCGATATTTGGTCGCAAGAACTGGCGTATGGCATCGGCGCTGCTTGCACTCTGCTTTGGCTTTTCATTATTCTTGGTGTTAAAGAAGTGAGCCGAGTTAAGCGCGTAATGATGCATGGTGAATTTGATGGTTCAAATGTTTCCACTATCGAAGCCGAGCTGCTGTTAGTGCCTGGTGTGTTGGAAGTGACATTAAACAGTCAAAATAACGCGGTATACCTGAAAGTTGATCGTGATTTTGATGCGGTAAAAGCGCGAGACGTGCTGTCTGCATAGTTGCTTATCTCATTGCAACCATGAAAGCTTAACATCTCACTATTTTCGAAAAGGAAGCGAAAACCATGATTGACCTGAGCCGCTACAAAGCCATTATTTTTGATATGGATGGCACCTTGGTCGATTCAATGGGCGCGCATATTGATGCGTGGCAGCTTACGTGCGATGCGTTTGGTTATCCCTTCGACCGAGAGTATCAATACAGTTTAGGTGGTGTTCCTACCTTTGAAACCGTACATCTTATGAATGCTAAGTTTGGCAAAAGCCATGATCCTGCAGAGGTTGCTTCATATAAAAAACAGGCTTTTGAAGGGCTAGATCATGTGCCAAGGCTTATTCAAGATACCCTGGATGTGTTTAATCACTATAAAGGAAGTATGCCCATTGCAGTGGGGACAGGCTCAGATAGGCAGCACGCTCAAATGGTATTAGATGAGCACGGCCTGCTCGCCCAATTATCGGCGCTGGTTACAGCCGATGACGTAACCCAAGGTAAACCTCATCCTGAAACTTTTACGCGTGCGGCAGAGTTAATGGGTGTAGCACCACAGCAGTGTGTGGTGTTTGAAGATACCGACATGGGCCGAAAAGCGGCGGTTGACGGCGGCATGGCGTGCTTTATGGTCGAAAATACGCGGCTAATCTACTGAATCTTACCCTATTTGAAAGTTCGAGTTTAGGGGTTACGCTTACTCAATCGCGTCCACTATAAAACTTCTCAGGCTTATACTGCCTCTAGTTCGTTTAGCGCATTTCCGCAATTGTGTAACAGTGAAGACTTTATACGCTTAGTAGCATCTTCGATGGCGGTTTTCATAGCATCAATGGCAATTTGATTGCTCTCTTCTTCATTGACGTTCACGTTCATGCTTCTACCCTTGAATACAGTGATGGGGGAATACTCCTCAACATAAGCTGGCTTATATCTCACGTTAAGTACAACCGTAGCGACCATATTACTCCCTAAGCTTTTCACAAACGCGCGGTTAAGCGAAACTTTCACGCTGTTTTTTGCATCAATATCAGGGGTTACATTCATCTCTTCTAAGCTTTGTTGTAGCAGGGCATAGAGTGTGTCTTGTGTTACGTTGCTATTTCCTACTAACAAATCTTTACTCGATCGAGTATCAACAAGTTCTGCTAAATTCACAGGGCACGCTTTCGCCTTAGACAGTGTCAGTTGGTAATCTTCCTTTTGCGATTCTGGTATTAAAGAAGTATCGAGATCAGGAGTCGTCGATTCACAGGCGATAAGCAGTGGCAGGGTGCCGCACGCAAAAATGATTCGTGCAGAACGCTTTATACGGGGAAAGAAAAACATTTTATTTTTCATTATTTTAATTTTTTCTTATAGATAGCTTATGTAAGTAATATAGACTTGAGTATAAGAAAGTTTCTAGCGCGAAGAAACATAACAACTGTTGCAAACTGTTACAGCTTGTTTAGCATAGCAGAGTGTGAAATTTGGTCAGTGGCACAGCTATGAAGCCTTCCTTGCTGATAACTCAATTTCACGATTACCATTCAACATGGACAGTTCTTAAATTATGACTTTTAAAAACGCAGTAATCAGTTTACTTGCAAGTGTTTCATTAATGGGGTGTGCGATTAACGTTTCCCCATCGGCTTTCTTTTATCAAGACACTCAGCAAAAGCCCCTAGATACTACAAAGCTACACGCGGCTATTCAAAAAGATAAAACGTCAGCGGGCATCACCCGTGTTGAAGTTAAAAATGAAGCGGGGTTAACCCTAAGAGGTGTTGCCGTTTCATATCCCGACCCAATTGTTAACATTGTTTTCTTTGCAGACAACCGTATGCCGGTAAGTGAAAATAACAGTGTAATTCATAGGCTGGGAAAGCTGCCTGCTAATATATTGTGGCTTGATTATCAGGGAGTAGGTGCTAGCGATAAAGCGAAGGACCTAAGTATTAACGCTATTAAGCAAGACGCGTTAACTCAATTTGATTATGTAGAAAGTGCGTTTGATGCCTCAATTCCCACTATTGTTCACGGCCGAGGTATAGGCAGCTATTTCGCAAGCTATGTTGCTGCCAATAGAACAATAGACGCTTTAGTATTAGACGGTGCTTTCAATAACATCTCTGACCTAATTGCCAACATGGTGCCAGGATTCTCTAATTCATTCACAAACATGAAGCTTCACGATGAAGTTCATAGTATGCAAATTGCGCCTATTCTCCGTCATTATGAAGGCCCGTTGTGGTTGGTCGTTGGTGAGGAAGACAAAATAACGCCTTATCCTATTAGTCAGCAGTTACTAGAAGATGCATCAAGTAGCGAGAAATACATTTCAGTTATTCCTGGTGCTACCCATAACGCTACGCTAAAAAGCGACTATGCTATTGAGCAGTACAAGCAGTTTTTAGCCAGATTTACGCAATAAGCCAATCACACTATCTGTGGATAAGTAGTGGAAAACCTTGTTGGTAAGTCTGTTAATAGCCATATAGGACAACAGATCACGATCTTAACAGTCTTTTCTGGTCGGATCACGAAATGTCAGTTAAATCAAGCGATGTAGAGCAATTGTCGCTGATCTTAATATTTTTTGATCGTAACCTTGTGCAGGATCAGGCAATTTTCTGTATTGGGGATAAAAATCTTAAGCAAAATGATCAAGCATGTATTTTTGTCAATAGTTTCGTGTCATGAAATTTTTAGAACACGGTCGCTCAAGAATACATCGAATTACGATTAATCACTCACCAAACCGGTGTAGTACTGACTAAATAAAATACCCGCCAATGGCGGGTATTCATTTTGCGTCCTATGAAAGCTTTCCGAGTTAAGCGAAGGTTATACCCTTACTACAGAATCTCGTTTAACCACCGTAGGTGTATATTTAAAGGTTAACCCTTCTTCTGGTTTACTTCCAGACGCATACTTTAACGCCAGCTCGGCCGCTTTCGCCGCCATCATTTCAACGGGATAACGCAGCGTGGTTAATTTAGGGCGACAGTATTTTGCCAGCAGCACATCATCGTAGCCCATTACTGAAACTTGTTCGGGAACTGAAATACCGTGGTCCTGCAACATGGTCATAGCCCCTGACGCCATCGCATCGTTATATGCCAGCACTGCGGTAAATTTCGCGCCGGTGGCAAGCAAGTTTTGCATGGCTAGTTCACCCCCCTCTTGATCAGGAGTGGCGTATTCAATCATGCTCTCAGGTAAGCTTAGCTTTGCGCTATCAATGGCGTTTCTGATTCCTTCAAGACGGTGATTCGGATCGTCAATACGATATTGGCTACTTATTACCGCCACATGTTCGTGCCCTTGATTAATGGCGTATTCCGCCATGAGACGACCACCGGTTACGTTATCAAGCCATACGCAGCGGTTTGCTATTTCTGGAATAAATCGGTTAATTAAAACGAAGCCTGGTACTTGGCTAGCAAAACCAATCAAAGTCTTGTCATCAAGGGCTTTGCTGTGCACTACCATGGCTTCAACACGGTGTTCTAATAAGGTTTCAATGGCGCGCAACTCTGTCTCTTTCTCTATAGAGCCGGCACTAAGTAGAATTTGAACATTATTTTTTCGTGTTATCGACTCGACGCCATGAGCTAACATTGCGAAAAAGGGGTCATGCAACTCGGCAATAACCACGCCCAACGAGGCGCTGCGTTTTGTAACAAGTGCCCGCGCATTTGCGTTGGGGCGATACCCCATCTCTTCCATGATTTTTTTAACGCGCTGTCGGGTATCGTTGCCTACTTTCGGCCCATTATTGATAACCCTTGATACAGTCGCTAAAGAAACTCCGGCGGCTTGGGCTATATCTTTTATTGTTGCCATTTTCTCTTAAACTTTGTTTTGTAATGCATTGAAGGCCATAAGACCTGATTGCCATAGCGTACATTATATTTACAAAAAAAGGTAAAATTCTCACGCTTTGTTGTCTTGCAATAAGCCTAATAAATCAGACAAGACCATGAAGTAGTTTTACCAACTCTAGTTCTTTGCTAAACCCCTGTCAAAAAGCGCGGAAAACGTATACCCTTTTACGCGTTATAAATGCTCTACCTATACCCAAACTTACGAAAGTGCACGATAGATAGCCCGAACTTTATTTATCTAGCATCTGAGAAGGTAAAAAAATTGTTATGAAAATAAACGTGTCTACATTTGGTGAAATAGCCGGTAAAACGGTACATGCTTTTACCTTGACTAATAACAACGCGATGTCGGTTACCCTGCTTAACTACGGTGGAATTATTAAGGAAATTCATTTTCCAAATGCGAAAGGCGAGTTAATAAGCTGCGTGCAAACTTTTGATACGTTACAAGGTTATATTGAAGACCCTAGTTATCGCGGCGCCATCGTGGGGCGCTTTGCAAACAGGATAGGGCACGGCACATTTACTTTAAATGGCAAGCAGTACGCGTTAGATAAAAACGGTGGTGATCATAATCTACACGGTGGGCTTACGGGCTTTCACAAGAAAGTATGGGAAGCGAAAACACATGAATCGTCCGATAGTGTCAGCGTCACTTTCACATTAACTAGCCATGACGGAGAAGGTGGCTTTCCTGGCAATATCTTTGTTGAGGCTTGTTACACGTTGAGTCAGGACAATGAACTATCTTTAAATATTTCTGCAACAACAGATAAAGAAACGCCGCTTAGTTTCACGCAGCATGCTTACTTCACGTTGAGCAATGAAGAGCAGGTTGGTAATACACTGGTTCAGATTGAAGCAGAAAAGGTTACTGATGCAGATAGCAGTTTACTCCCAACAGGTGATTTGGTCGATGTCGGCAATACACCCTTTGATTTCACTTCGCTTACTGCAATTAAACAAAGGGTAGAGCAATCTAATTCCCATCCGCTGTTTGATAATGTGGGAGGCTTTGACCACAATTATGTACTTCAAATTACGTCTGTTGATAATCCTCAAGCAGTAGTGAAAGCACTCGATACAGGCGTAACCATGGAGTTATTTACTAGCCTTCCCGGATTGCAGTTTTATACCGGTAGCCTGAAAGAGCGTGATCAGTTAGGTGCATTGTGCCTAGAGCCGCAGCATTTTCCTGATGCGCCTAATAAGCCTTTATTTCCAAACTGTTTTGTAAAACCAAATGAAAAGTATCAAGAGATTATTCGATATAGGTTCAGTGCCTTTTGATATGAGCAGAAAGGCAAAAGAAAATTAATTGTTATTAATTTAACAATTAATTTTCTTTGTTAGTTAATTGATAAACAGTATATCTTGCTATATTATTACTAGGGTAAACGTTTAACCCTATTTTATGTTGCGTATTCCAGCGCATTTGGCTAATGCAGAGAGAGTGATTATGGGAACCCCTTTTGACCCAACTAATGATCCACATCGCCGTTACAACCCGTTGTTGGGAGAGTGGGTGCTTGTATCACCACACCGCGCTAAGCGTCCTTGGCAGGGGGCTTCCGAAGAGCCGAACAATGAACAAAAACCCTCTTATGACCCTACCTGTTATCTGTGCCCGACTAATACTCGGGTAAATGGCGAGGTAAATCCAGACTACAAAGGCACGTTCGTTTTTCAAAACGATTTTGCTGCGCTCAAGCAAGATACTGAGCAAGCCAGTGAGAAAAAAGGTCTGTTCCAATTTGAAACAGAGCAAGGCTGTAGTCGCGTTATTTGTTTTTCTCCAGATCACAGTAAAACACTTCCTGAGCTTACTGACGAAGAACGGGTAGATGTGGTTAACACGTGGAAAGAACAAACCGCTGAACTAGGTGAAAGCTATTGTTGGGTACAGGTGTTTGAAAACAAAGGCTCAATGATGGGCTGTTCTAACCCTCACCCGCATGGTCAGGTATGGGCACAGCAGCACATTCCCACAGACCCAGCAAAAAAATTAGGACAGCTGAAGCAGTACTTTGGTGAAAACAACGCACCTATGTTGTTGGATTACGCTGAGCAAGAAGTTATAAAGCAAGAGCGCGTAGTATGCCAAAACGATGATTGGGTGGTTGTGGTGCCATATTGGGCTGCATGGCCATTTGAAACACTATTACTGCCACGTTTTGATGTTCAATCAATGCATAAGCTATCTGAGGCGCAATCGCTTTCACTTGCTAAAATCATTGGTGAGATAACAGCGAAATACGACAATTTATTTGAGACGTCTTTCCCATATTCAATGGGGTGGCACAGTGCGCCATTTGATAATGAAGACCACCTTGAGTGGACGCTTCATGCACATTTCTTCCCGCCGCTATTGCGCTCAGCGAGTGTTCGCAAGTTTATGGTTGGATACGAAATGATGGCCGAAGCACAACGAGATTTGACCCCCGAACAGGCGGCAGACAGATTAAAAGCACTGCCTACGGTGCACTACAAGCAACGTGAGAATACCAATGGATAACCAAGTACTTTCTTCAAAATTTGAAGCGCATTATGGCAACAAGCCAACGCTAATAGCACACGCCCCTGGTCGAGTGAACATCATTGGTGAGCACACAGATTATAACGAAGGGTTCGTCTTTCCGGCTGCTATCAACTTTGGTACTTGGGTTGCGGCAACTAAGCGCGACGATAATGACATTTTGGTTACTGCGATGGACTATGAAAACCAGCAAAACCAGTTCTCATTATCAGACATTAATTACGACGAGGAACAAGGTTGGGCAAACTATGTTCGCGGCGTAGTGAAAGTGCTAAAAGAGGCGATCCCAGATTTTGGCGGCGCAAATTTGTTGGTAACGGGTAATGTTCCGCAAGGCGCCGGTTTAAGCTCTTCAGCGTCTTTTGAAGTGGCAATACTGAAAGCCCTAAGCGCATTGTATGAATTGCCTCTTGATGGTGTACAAGCTGCGCTATTAGGTCAAAAAGCAGAAAATACTTTCGTAGGCTGTTCGTGCGGCATCATGGATCAGTTAATCTCAGCCATGGGCAACGAAGGTATGGCAATGCTGCTTGATTGTCAGTCGTTAGCCATCGAACATTCACCGCTTCCAGATTCTCACCAAATCGTGATTATCAACTCGAATGTGAAACGTGGCTTGGTAGACAGCGAGTATAACTTGCGTCGTCAGCAGTGTGAACAAGGTGCATCGCTACTGGGCGTTTCATCATTGCGCGAAGCAACCATGGAGATGCTGCAAGATGCGAAAGCACACATGCCTGAAGTGGTTTATCGCCGTGCGAAGCATATTATCACTGAAAACGCGCGCACGTTGGCCGCAAGCCAAGCGCTAAAATCAGGCGACATTGAAACGGTTAGTGAAGCCATGGCCCAGTCTCACGTTTCTATGCGTGATGACTTCGAAATTACCGTACGCCCAATTGATTATTTGGTCGAGATCATAGGTGATGTGCTAGGTAAATCAGGCGGTGTTCGTATGACTGGTGGCGGGTTCGGCGGCTGCGTAGTAGCGCTTGCCCCTACAGACAAAGTTGATGCTGTAAAGCAAGTAGTAGCAGACAAATACTTTGACGAAACTGGCTACCATGCAGACATCTACGTGTGCACTGCAACACAAGGCGCATTTGCTTAAGTTCGCATGAGTGAAAACAAGGATTAGAAACGAAAACCTCTCCCTTTTCTAAACAATCCTATTCCTTAGAATTGTTTGTGTCCCTTAAGCCGCATCCTTTGGTTGCGGCTTTTTTTTACAAAAGTGCACATTTCTTGTTAAAAAAAATCAACAAAGTGTGTTACTAATACTACCCGCAATAACACGATGCGTGTATCGGTAGTTTTCTGACCGGTAGACGGATTGTCGTTGAATGCGAAACGCGTTGTAAAAAACGTGACACTGGTGTGGCAACAACCAATAAAATAATAAAAACAATTTTTCACCTGTGTATCCTGCATAACAATCGCCGCACCCAAAATAAGAACTTTGGGAAAAACTATGAAATTAGCATCAATAGATATCACGTTGTTCGTGGTATACGTCGTCGCGCTTATCGGAATTGCGTGGTGGGTTTCGCGCGAAAAGCAGGGTCACCAAAAAGACACAAATGATTATTTTCTAGCGGGCTCAAGCTTGCCTTGGTGGGCGATTGGCGCTTCGTTAATTGCCGCCAATATTTCTGCCGAACAAATCATTGGTATGTCGGGCTCAGGCTACCAGCTAGGGCTTGCCATTGCGTCTTATGAGTGGATGGCAGCTATTACACTGCTTATTGTGGGCAAGTTCTTTTTACCTATCTTTTTAAAGCATAAAATTTACACCATGCCTCAATTCTTAGAGCAGCGATACGATCATCGCGTGCGTAAGGTAATGGCAATATTTTGGCTAGGCGTTTATGTTTTTGTAAACCTGACAGCTGTGCTGTGGCTAGGTGCATTGGCAATCAATACCATTGCTGGTGTCGATATGGTTTACGGCATGATGTTCTTAGGTCTTTTCTCGCTAGCCTACTCACTTTATGGCGGCCTAAAAGCGGTCGCGTTAACCGACATTATTCAAGTGGTGCTGTTAGTCATTGGCGGGCTGTTCCTGTCGTATACGGCATTAAATCTAATCAGCGACGGCAATGGAGCCATCCAAGGTTTTGTTGACCTAACTAACAAACTACCTGAGAAATTCGACATGATTTTGTCAGAAGACAACCCGCATTATATGGACTTGCCGGGCATTTCTGTATTGATCGGTGGTATGTGGATCATGAACCTGTCGTATTGGGGCTTTAACCAGTACATTATTCAGCGTACGTTGGCAGCAAAGAGTGTGCAAGAAGCTCAAAAAGGTATTGCGTTTGCGGCATTCCTTAAACTGCTAATGCCGTTAATAGTGGTATTGCCGGGAATTGCAGCAGTACTTATTGTGCCTAACTTAGCTAAGCCAGACCAAGCGTATCCAAGCCTAATGACGCTAATGCCAGTTGGCCTTAAAGGTATTATCTTCGCCGCACTTGTGGCGGCAATTGTGTCGTCACTTGCGTCGATGACCAACAGCGTTTCTACCATTTTTACAATGGACCTTTATAAAGATAAGCGTCCAAACGAGTCACAGCAACATTATGTAAAAGTAGGGCGAATAGTAAGCTTGGTCGCGCTAATCATTGCTATGGTGGTAGCTAAACCGTTATTAGGTAATTTCGACCAAGCATTCCAGTATATCCAAGAATTTACGGGCTTCTTTACACCGGGCATTTGCGCGTTATTCGTGCTAGGTATGTTCTGGAAGAAGACCACGGCGAACGGTGGTCTGCTTGCAGCGTTAGGTTCATTTGTTTTAAGCATTGTGTTTAGACAGTTCTGGCCTGAGCTGCCATTTATTGACCGCGTTGGGCTTGTATTCCTGCTTTGCGTTGCCTTGGCTGTAGTTGTTTCACTTCTAGAGAAAAAGGGCATTAGCGAGAACGCAGTCGACCTTAATGAAGTGCAGTTTAAAACCACAAGTGGATTCAACGTAGCATCAATCGCTGTAGTTATCCTTACTGCGGCGTTTTACATCACTTGGTGGTAGCAGACAAGGAAGGGCGTTTTTAAACTTAACGTCCTTGCTAAAATTAGCTAAAAACAACGCGAAAGTTCAGAAGACGCTGACAGTAAATTTTGTTAAGTTCTAGAACGTGTTGCAGTTAGTAACGTAAATGTGGGGCGAAAAATTTCAATTTTCCCTCATAAAATACGATATACTAGCGGGCTAATATTCGATGAACTTTCGCGCTTGCTGATGTCTTACTAAGAAGAGTTATACAGCAAGCCACTAAAAACGTTACAGGAGACATCAATGGCAACGAAAGGCGTTAATAAGGTTATTCTTGTTGGAAACCTTGGCAATGATCCTGAAGTTAGATACATGCCTAACGGAAACGCCGTTGCGAACTTAAGCCTAGCAACTAGCGAAAGCTGGAAAGACCAACAGGGTCAGGTTCAAGAGCGCACTGAGTGGCACCGCCTTACAATGTACCGTCGCTTAGCAGAAATTGCCGGAGAGTACCTGAAAAAGGGCTCGCAGATTTACGTTGAAGGTAAATTGCAAACGCGCAAGTGGCAAGATCAGCAAGGTCAGGATAGGTACACTACTGAAATTATCGTAGACCAAATGCAAATGCTTGGCGGTCGCGGCGGTGAAGGTGGCGGCGGTAACGGTGGTTACCAGCGTCCTCAAAATAATCAAGGTGGTTACAACCAAGCACCAGCGCAGGGCGGCTATAATCAAGCGCCACAGCAAGGCGGTGGTCAACAAGGTGGTTACAATCAAAACCAAGGTGGCGGCTACAATCAAGCGCCTCAAGGTGGAAATTCGTCTCAGCCTAAAAATCCTCCAATGGCTGAACCTGATTTTGATTTCGACGACGACATTCCGTTCTAACCTAAGACAAAACATTAAATGTTGAAAAATAATCTTAAAAGCCGCTTTTTAGCGGCTTTTTTTGAGCTAAATTCAGTCAATTATGAGACTGAAGCCAATTAATTTTGTATCCGACTAATGTAAGATCACATTCCAGTTATATCCACAGCGCCACATATAGACTGGTGATGGATAAATGTCATTAAATTTCACATCCAAGGGTAGTCTTATAACGTGTCGGTATTAGCAAGATTATTCGTTTTTGCATTTTTCAGTATCAACATCAGCGCTTCAACAGCTCAAAATAATGTTGAGTGCGACCTTGAAGGTTGTGATGAGAAGAAGCCTACCATTGTTTGGATGCGTCCACCTGAACTTGGTGTTGAAGGGCCTGGTATTACTATTACATCTGGCCCGGTGTATGATCTCATGGATCATCTTTCTAGTTATCTTGAAAGTTATAGTCACCAATTTGAAGCCTACCCAGTTAAGCGTGCCTGGTCGTTAATTCAACATGAAAAGTCGTCTCAAAAGGTCTATTGTTTTTACGGCGCGTCATACCAAGAAGAGAGAACGAAATGGGGGTATTATTCTGAACCTACCTCTATCAATTTGCCTTTACTTGTTGTGTCAAGAAAAGCGCTCCCACCTTTAATTGATGATGAAGAAAATGTCGGCTTGTCACAAAGTGTGAAAGGCTTGTTTGAGTCAGTTTCTTTGCAAGCATTACTCAATCGAAACTTTAAAACCGTACTCTACAGCGACGTAAGTAACGCCTATGCGCGTACTGTCGAGCAATGGGCAACGCAGTACAATGTGTTAAGAGTGCATAGTCTAGGTACAGACCTAGGCATGCATACCATCGAATTACTGAAAAGTGGGCGAATTGATTTTGGCTATGTCGGTCCGCGTGAAATAGCTGCATTATCAAGAGAAGAGCTCGACACCTTGCATGTGTATCAAGTTAGCGAACTGTCAGAAGAATTGAGAGGAACAAAGCGCTTGCTATGTTCAAAGACAGCGCTAGGGCAAGAGGTAACAACGAGTTTGGATCAGGCGCTAGCGCGTATTTTTGCGACTCCTGAAAAAAGTGAGATTTTGAGAGATACTAATTTCAGAGCGGATGGTTATTCTCATCGCCTTAAGCCTTTATTCGATGAACGATGGAATACTTTTCTGTCGAAAAAGTAAATCTTGGGTAGCACGTTTAACCTATTTCTCAGTCTTTTTATTATATGGATATGTTGAGCTTTTTAATAAGTCCATAATCTATTCCATACACCCTTTAACGTAACCTGTATAGCTTTCGACGTTGTTGCTGACCCTTATATTCACGTTTTATTACTGTTTATTATTTCGTTTAATCAGCAATAATAATGGAGGTTTACTTGTATGGAGTTCGTTAGGCAGTATTATAAAATTGCCTTTCAATAACAAGAAAATTAGCCTAATTATGAAAACGTTATCCCTGCTCTGTGGCGCTGCTGCACTCGCGTTTAGTACTGTTATGTTACTTAAACCGGTTTCTGCAGCTCAGAACCTTTATAAGCCTTTTCCAGCGGATGTTATGCCATCGCTAAGCGAGAAAGGCGCTCACGTTGTTGGCGCAAAAACCCTTGAAGCGACTTACCCAGAAAAAGTGAAAAATATTGCTGGGAATGATGTCGAACGTAAATTAACGCTAGAGGTTTGGTATCCAGCTTCTAGTACTGCCGAGACGGCAAAATATGTGAATGAAACGCGAAGTGGTCAAGTATTTGAAATTGAGGGTGATGCAAGCCGCGATGCGCCTATTGCTACTGCAGATTCTGATTACCCGGTGGTGGTTATATCTCACGGCTATACCGGCTATCGTACGCTTATGTATTATTTAGGTGAACACCTTGCGTCTCATGGCTATGTGGTTGCGGCTATCGACCATACAGACTCCACAAACAAAGACGTTAACTTTGCGGAAAATCCGTATTCAGGTTTTCCAAGCACGCTACTTAATCGCTCTCGAGACCAAGTTCTAACCTTGAACAGCATTAGCGAACACGAATTCTTTAAGAACAGTGTTGATGCAAGTAAGGCAGGCGTTATTGGCTATTCCATGGGAGGCTATGGTGCGGTAAGTACAGTAGGCGGCTGTTATGCGTTTAACGACCAAACAGCAGCGACCTTTACCGGTACACAAGACCCTAAAGCGGCAGCGCTTATCAAAGAAGCGCTAAATACGTGCGCGGGTGGCGAAGAAAGTAGTAAGGATGTGCTACCAGCTTGGAAAGCAGCGCTAGCGCTTGCCCCATGGGGCGGGCAACATCAGCTCTTTGACGTTGAATCACTTAACAATATCAAGGTACCAGTTCTTTATGTGGCGGGTGATAACGACGATATTTCTGGTTACGAGGGTATCAAGTGGTTATTCGAAAATACCGGCAGTGAAGGCTCTAGGCTACTTACGGTTAAAAATGCGCGTCATAACGTAGCGCCACACCCAGCACCTAAAGAAGCCTATGGTAGCGAGTTTGATTTGGGTAGCTACATTGAGCCTGCGTGGGAGGTACAAAAGCTGAACGCTATCAATGAGCACTTCGCGTTGGCGCTTATGAACTGCCATGTGAAAGGTTTAAAAGATGATTGTGAATACCTGAACGTGAGTGGCAGTAGCGCCCAAGTTCCTGTAGACGGTAAAAAGCCAGAGCCTTGGAAGGGATTCGACGACCGATGGGCATTGGGTCTAGAGATGGACAGTAAGTAAGCTAAATTAAAAAAGCGAGCGGTGGTGTAATACCGCACAGCTCGCTTACTCTTATTTTCCCTAGGCAGCGCTTAGAACGCCATAGCGTTTAGAAAACCATAGCGCTTAGAAAGCTACACCGCTTTAACAGTATAAATCAGCGCTGTTTGTGGGAACAGTACCGGCAGCTGCATACCGTATTTCATTAAGACTTCGCCAGAGAACACTTGCCCTTCAGTTTGCTGCAAAATTGAAGGAGTGTATTCTTTCAGCTTTTCAGGCCATACACGCTCAATGGTGTATTGCTTGTTAGCATCAAGCCCTGCAAAGTAGAAACGATTCGGCGTAGTGCGTACGGTTTCTGTAACACTGTTATATGCAAAAATACCTTCCTGCTTGTCTTTCGACACATAACCAAATTTCACATTCATGCCGTCATCGTCCATGCGGAATAGGTCGCCGCCGTGGGTAATATGACGATATTTCTTATAAAGCGAAATGGCGTCTGTTAGCACGCTTTGCTCGTGGTCTGTCAGTTCACGTGGGTCCATTTCTATCCCCATATGACCAAACAAGGCGACCGCAGAACGAATTTCAATAGGTAGGTTACGGCCAGTAATATGGCAGTCACGCGGACCTACGTGGGCGCCCATGACTTCAGATGGGAAGAAGTAAGAGCAGCCGCGCTGAATATATAAGCGGTCTAATGCATCGTTAGAGTCTGACGTCCAGAATCGATCTGTGTGTGGCAATATGCCTAAATCTACTCGTCCGCCGCCTGAACAACAGCTTTCTATTTCAATGCCTGGCTTAGCTGCTTTTACGCGGTCAATTAAGCCGTAAAGCGCTGCCATTTGGCCGTGCATTGCTGGTTTGCCTTGAAGGTTACCCGGATGGTTTACGTCGCGGTTCATGTCCCATTTGATGTAGCTTATTTTTGGATAGGCTTTAAGTACATCAGTAATAACTTTATAAAGGTACTCAACCACTTCAGGGTTGGTCAAATCTAGAACGTATTGGTTTCTAAATGGCACATGAGGGTTGTTTTCAGTTTGAAGTGCCCATTCGGGATGCGCGCGATACAAGTCGCTATCTGGGTTAACCATTTCTGGCTCAAACCAAATACCGAATTCCATGCCAAGGCCAGTAACATGATCAATTAGCCCGTCTAGTCCTTCTGGGTAGATGGCTTCATCTACAAACCAGTCACCAAGCCCAGCTTTGTCGTTCCTGCGGCCTTTAAACCAACCATCATCTAATACAAAGCGCTCAATACCTAGCGGAGCTACCTTGTCAGCCAAGGCTTTAAGTTCGTCTTCGTTATGATCGAAGTAAATTCCTTCCCAGGTGTTGTAGTGCACTGGGCGAGGCTTTGATTCAGCGCTGTGGTTTAGCACATTGCTGCGAATGAAGTTATGGAACTGTTGCGACAGGGAAGAAAAACCTTCACAGCCATAGCCGGTGTAAAGCACTGGTGATGTATAGCTGTCCCCAGCATTAAGTACAACTTCACCTGGAAATAATAACTCACCAAACTGTACGTAGCTTCTGCCGTCGGCCATTAGCTCGGCGCGAAGTTTATGGTTCGCTGAAGCGCCAAGGTGGTAACCAAAGCACTCACCGTTAAGCTCGCCTGTTCCTTCAGGGAAAGCGATTAAACCGGGAAAAGTATCGTGAGAGGTTTTGCCACGTCGGTTTTCGCGCACGTAGCTGCCAAAGAATAGGTCGTGATCTTTGGTTTGGAATTCAGCAGACCAACGACCTTCGAATGTTTTAATTTTACTAACCGTTGTAGGAAGAGGAAGGCTAGCAGCATTCAAGTAATTGAGGTTCAGTGCACTGCTGCCGGTGTTTTCTACACGAGAAACATATTTAACCACACTGGTCGCGGTATCAAGCTCTACACTTGTGATAAGGCGCATACCGCGATGTGCATCTTCAGAAATGAAGGCAACCGATTGAGCGTCTTGATTTATCTCTACTAAGTTAAAGCCTGCTGACCACTGGTCCGCATCACCGGAAACTTCAAGGCCTGGCTGTCCTGTCCAACCTTCACCATGGGTAGGCACTAAAGTAATTGGTGGCTCTATTACTGGTGCGCATTTAGCTTCTTGGCGTGTGTTTAAAACGCTAAGCATTTCAGGCGTTGTGCTATCACTTAATGGCGCACCATAGTAAATGACTTTTGGCATGCGACCCTGACAGTCGAATATTAAGGTGACTTTTTCGTTCGACAGGCGTACGAATTGAGAAAGTGACGACATAAAAACCTCAGCGTTAATAAAACGTAAATTAGGTGGTAATAGAAATTTTTTACTACGTAAGACGTGTCTTCTTACGCGATAATTTCGCATATTAAATCACGTTCACTATACCTATTCTACAGTTTTAGGGTAAACGTTTTACTTTCAATGGTAGTCTGCATTGCGAAGGAAATGAAGTCTGACCAATAGTTGTAAAATATAGACGATATTAATTGTTAAAAATAAAAAAGGATGTCAAAAGACATCCTTTTTCGACATGTAACTAATTTGTTAGGCTTCTTTCTTATAAAGCTCTAACGAAAACTCTGCCTTTTGGTTAAACACTACGCGGTTCACAATAAGCGCAAATGCCACACAGCCAATAAGAGTAGCGAACATTAGGTGTATGTAATGAAGCCCAAATGGTGCATACAGAGGTGAAGCTTCAAAGCTCATTAGTGCGTAAATAGAAACGCCAAACAATACCGCACCTATGGCTGCGAATGCATGCACGTTTCTAAACAGTAAGCCAACAATGAATACCGAAAGAATAGGCATGCTTAATAGACCGTACAGCTTTTGAACTAGGTTAATAATACTATCAGCTTGTTGGTATACAGGGATAAGCGCAAGCGATACTAAACACAATAAAATAGTAACGTAGCCGCTTAACTTAGGTACGTTAGGTGTTTTGTTGATATAGCTTTCATGAATGTCGCAAACGTAAAGTGCAGTAGCAGAGTTCAGGTTACTGTTAAACGTGGTTAACACCGCAGCTGCCATAGCCGCTGCGAATACGCCAGAAAGCCAATCAGGCAATACCGTTGCAACAATTTTTCCGTAAGCACTATCACCAATATCACCAAATAGTTTGTATGAAACAATGCCTGGAATAACAATAATGGCAGGTACAATCAGCAAGCGAATACCGGCCGCAGCGAATACGCCTTTCTGCGCTTCTTTCAACGAAGGTGCCGCCATTGCGCGCTGTGTAATTACTTGGTTGGTTCCCCAGTAAAACATTTGGATAAAGATCATCCCGGTAAGCAAGGTATGCCAAGGAATTGGAGACTCATCATCGCCAATTAGGGTAAGTCGCTCTTGCGGAATGCCGTCAAAGTTATAGTCGATGGCTTGGAGCGCCAGAATAACCACCAGTACGGCCATGGTTAAAAGAAGCACGCCAGAGTAGGTGTCAGACACCGCTACTGCGCGAAGGCCGCCGAAGATAGCATATAGGGCACCAACGATAACGAAGATAACCGCAATGTACATAAGCGGCAACTCAACGTTAAACATAGACTGCATGAACAATGAGCCCGAATAGATTACTGCCGGGCAAAATATCAAGGCACTGCCTGCGAAGAAGAGTGCGCTAATAACCGCGCGAATGTGCTTATCGTGATAGCGCTGCTCTAGAAGTTCTGTTGTGGTTGTACACTTGAACTTGTAATACACAGGCAGAAATACTTTTGCCAGTACGAAAAGGCCTACAACGGCTGCTAATTCCCATAGGGCTAACAAGGCCATTTGGTTACCGTTCATACCTACAAGCTGATCGGTACTTAAGTTGGTAAGGGTAATACTACCTGCAACGAAGTACCAAGCTAGACCGCCACCTGCAAGAAAGTATTCGCGGTTTTGGTTTTGGGCACTTCTATTTTGTCCGCGGCAACTTAAATAGGTAAGAAAACCAATTAAAGCAGTCACAAAGACAAAAACAGACACCTGAATAGTGCTGGAAAACATGTTTTACTCCTAGAGGATAGTTATGACTTGCTGGTTTCGAACTTAATGTTGTTTACAGCGCGATCAGGGAATTTAGTGTTATGAAGACGGATAACGCGGTTCACTTGCAAAATAGAGCCAAGAATATTGAAAAGCACGTTGAGCAGGCCCTTTTGATTCAAACTAGCCAGTTCTTCACCGGTAAGGTTTTGCAAACGTTGTTCATTCACAGTAGCTAATCCGCCCACGCGCTGATGGGTGTTGTCCTTATATTCTATTATCAAGTCAACAGTATGAATGAGCCCCATCTCGCTAATTTGATTCATCATTACGGCGGTTTGCTGCATGGCGGTAACACGCTCATCCAGCAATTTCTTTTTATTATCTAAGTACGCAGTAGGGCGCTTTGAAGACAAAAAGAGCGCTTCACCGTTTTCAGAAGAAACGGCCGGCGAGTCGACATCAACTAAAACTTCTTGCTGTTGAGCGTCATTTCCTAGTCGAACGATAAAAGGTAAGGTGCGAAGACTAAGCGGTGCATAATGACCAAGCCATGTACCCTGCGTTTCAAATACGTTTTCTTGGGGGGCTAGCCCGCACAGGGCGGAAATTGTCCAATACTGCGCTTCAGTAGATTTACTGAAAAACAGAGGAAAGTCGCTAGATGCTTGAACGGCTTCCTTTATCTCAATGTTGAGAAGGTGAAATTTCGAATAAGTACTAGCAAGCTTGCTCTCATCAATAGTAAGAGCGCTGTGGGTATCAGCCGATAAGGTTTCAAATGTTGGCATATTATAGTTCTCGTTAGCTTGCCAACCACTGCTCAATGTAGTCGCGGTGATTAGGTAAGCTGCTTAGTTTTTGCTGCGTGATTAGCTGATTTTGTTGAATCACTTTATCAGCTAGGTCACGTTCGTTGTAGAAATGAGACTGCAAAGAAAAATCTGGAGAAAATCCCATTCCATATAGTACGTACTGATAGCTGGCGGCAGGAAAAAGCTCTATTGCCGCTGAAAAATCAGCAATTTGAGGGCCGCGATACTTCCAAATTTCTAAATCTTCTTTTAAAGAATCGGGGATAGAAGCCGCGTCGCGATTGGCAACCCAGTAAGGTTCACTGCGTTGATTGAAAATATAATGGAGTTTCAAGAAGTCGATAATGCGCTGCCAGCGATAGTTCATTTGCTTGTTAAAGCGCTGGCTGACTATAGGCATAGCAGAAACGGGCAGCGGCATTTGCTCTGCAATATAACGTGCTGAAATCTCAATAAGCATGAGGGCTGTTGCCTCTAACGGCTCTACAAACCCCGCGGATAGGCCTACGCCAATGCAGTTTCCCTTCCAAATACGCTTCTTGTAACCAGAGTTAAAGCGAATGGTGCGCGCTTTCAAATCACCGTGTTTGTCACCAACGTACTCACGCAATACTTCTTCCGCCCGTTCATCGGTAGTAAATTCGGTGGAGTAAACATGGCCTACTCCTCGTCTTGAAGACAAACCAATATCCCAAATCCAGCCTGCTTCTTGTGCTGTTGCTTGGGTATAGGGCTTTATTTCGAAGTCTTCCTCGTGGGGTACATGAAGGGCAAGGGCAGAGTTATTAAATAGCACATCGTCTGTGGAAATAACGCTTTCGCCAAGGGTTTCGCCAAGCAATAGTGAGCGAAAGCCAGAACAGTCGACAAACAAATCGGCGTTTAAAACCATGCCGTTGTTAAGCGTAAGGCTTTCGATATGTTCGTTTGAGGTTGCGGCTACGCTTTCTACCGTGGCGACTATGTGTTTAACGCCTAGCTCCGTTTTGCTGAAGTCCCGTAACATGTCAGCGAATGCGCCAGCATCTAAATGGTACGCATAGTTCGATTGCGCGCTGCTGTATTCTTGTTCGCTGAGGGTGCGAGGCGCCATATTGCGCTCACACACGTGCTGCTGAAAGTTAGTGGCATTGGCAAAATTTGCAATATCGCCTACATAGGGGGCCATTTCTACGCGACCATAACCTAGCGGAACGGTAAACGGGTGGTAATAAAAGTCGCCGTCGCCATTTACCCAATTTACAAACTTACCGCCTTGCTTGAATGCAGCGCTGCAGCGTCTAAATACTTCTTTTTCAGACAGGCCAATGTCTTTCAGCGTGTTGCGCATGGTTGGCCAGGTTCCTTCACCTACGCCGACAGTAGGAATGTCACTGGATTCGACTAAAGTTATGTCTAGGCCACATTCACCCATTGCTACCTTGTGTTTAGCCGCGACGATAGCGGCTGTAAGCCAGCCAGCGGTGCCGCCACCTACGATGACAATACGTTGTTTTAGAGATGTATTAGATGAATGGTTCATGAAACAACACTGCTTAAATGGAATTATGACTGTTTTCTACATTTATCCATAAACGTACTCGTTTTGCCAATAGGCTTATGGATAAATGGCAGGGTTTTACCCCTGCCAAAACACACACACAAATCTTAGAATGAGCCTCGGATACCTACAGAGTAGCGAGCACCATTGTCTTCAATTGAGTAAATTTGGTCTGGGAAGCGACCTACTTGCGTAAGCTCTTCTTCAGTCACGTTAATACCTTCAACAAATACCGTAAGGTGTTCGTTGATGTCGTAACTTGCACTTACATCCCACTGACCATAGGTTTCAGTCGTAATTGGCTCGCCAGTCGCGCCGCCAACTTCAGTGTTATCTAGTGCAAATAGGAACGACTCACGGTTGTTGAACGCTACACGTGCCTGGAACGCATCGCGCTCGTAGAACACGATAAGGTTTTGTGAATCACCAAGACCTGCTAGCGCAAACGTCTGTGTTGTATCGCCAGATACTTCCGCATCACTGTTAACGACAGTAGCGTTAGCGGTTACACCAAAGCCGTTATCCCAAACATGAGTAATAGCCACTTCGTAACCATTCACCGTAGCTGTTTCGCCGTTTTGTGGGCGAGTAACGGTATAATCTTCGGTAGCTCCATTGAGTTCATCAGTTGTTGCTACTACGTCACGCTCAGGGTTTTGAGGATCGAGTGACAATCCTGGTTCACACAACGGGTCGCTTGTACAACGGAAGTCGGGACCTGAGCGATTAAACAATGTGTAAGTTTCAGTTCCACCAAGCGTAACAATAAAGTCTTCCACTTCTTTATTAAATACTGCAAACGAGAATACTGAATCATCGCTGTAATACCATTCAAACGATAGATCCCAGTTTTCAGCGCTAAATGGCTTAAGATCAGGGTTACCACCGCTTGCCTGAAGGTTTTGTCGACGAGGCTCACCATACGTTGTCGCCGGAGACATCTGAGACATCGTAGGGCGTGTCAAAGAATCGTAGCGTGAGAAGCGCACAATCATGTCTTCTTGTACTTCTAACTTAACATTCAAGCTAGGTAAAAGGTTGGAATATGAAGATGTACCGGTAATATCTTCTGCAGGCCCAAAAACGTTTCTAAATAGCGTGAGATCTGAGGTAGGTACAATATCAGCAATAAACGCTTGTACCGCGGAAACCGCTACGCTTGTCTCTTCATAACGGGCACCAAAGTTCATGGTTAACGGCATATCACCGATGTCATAACCAAATTCGAAGTTAGCGTAAAGCGCGGTAACGTCTTCTTCAATGTTGTAGTAGTTATTTTGCAACGTTGGTGTTACTGGTGCGCCTTGAGAAGCAAGGTAATCTAGGTAAGCATCGCCGTCGTAAGTATACCAAGTGTCAATTAAACCGCTGAAGAAGTTGTTCGCAGTAAACGGACGAATGTTCAACTCATCGATTGGTGCTGCTGTGCCATAACCACAGAATGCACATTGTGATGCAAACTCTTGGAAGACGAACTTCTCACGCTCTGAACGCAAAATACCGAAGTCAACTTTGCGGAAAACGTCAGAATCAGCTAAATAAGTGAAATCAGCTTTATACTCTGTTACTTCGTCTTCAGACGCAACAACGTTACCTAAGTCATTATAGTGAAGGCGGTTTAGCGAAATATCAGGTAATTGACCATTGCCAAAGCCATCGTGAATTACAGTAGGTGTACCACCTGTGCTGTCAAACTCGTAGTTGTTAATAATACCTACAACGTTAAAGCGACCTTCGCCAGCAACGTCGTTTTCCGCTTCAGATGTTGATACATCAAACGTTGCTGAAAGGGCGTCAGTTACTTGCCAATCAACATTTAAACCGAACCCTTTGTTGGTAACATCACGTACACCACGGGTAGACGATACGAAGTCAGATGCTGGATTACCGCTACCTTGGTGTAAGTCAATTTCCTGCGTAAATTGTACAGCCGTACCAAACTCAGAAATAGTGGCAGAACCTACGCGGTCTGGCTCAAACCAAGACGCTAGGTCGGTTACTTGTGAATCCACTTCAAATTTCGATACGAAACCGTCTAAGGTAATGGTTACATCGTCAGATGGTGCGAACTGTGCTACAAGCGACGCATTGGTACGAGTTCTATCTTGCTGGTCAACAACCTGATCCCAGTTTCGAGGAAGGTAAACGTTTGAAGCGATGACACCGTCGTTCCTGTTTGACAACGTTAGGCCTGGACGCCAGCCCGCTGTTTGGATACGGTTAATTTGAACTTGACGCTCTTGGTGAGAGACCGCAAGAAGTAAACCGAATTTGTCGTCGGCGAATGTGTTACTCACCAAGAATGAAGCCTGAGGAGAGGTTTCTTCTGATAGTGTTTCATAAACACCTTTAACACTACCTACTGCTTGAAAACCATCATAGTCAAACGGACGTGCAGTTGAAACATTGATTGTTGAACCGATGCCTCCTGACTGAAGGTTCGCAACGCCACTTTTATAGATGTTAGCACCAGTAATTTGGTCAGCAGCAAGTACGTCGAAATTAAATGCACGGCCAGCGTCGTCAGTAGCGAGTTGGCGACCGTTTACAAGTACCGTGTTAAACTGTGGGCCGAAACCACGTACCGTAACTTTTTGGCCTTCACCACCGTTACGGTCGATAGAAACACCAGTGATACGCTGAAGTGATTCAGCAACGTTTAGATCTGGGAATTTACCTAAATCTTCCGCTGCAATACCGTCTGAAACAGCTAAGTTTTCTTTCTTATCAGACATTGCTCTTTTCAAGCTGCTTACAATGCCGCGAACTTCAATAACTTCAACAGGTGCATCGTTTACATTCTGCGCGTCAGCGTCTTGCGAAAATGCTACCGGTGCGTGTAGGGCAGAGGCGATAGCAACACCTAAAAGTGAGCGTTTCGCAATTGGGCCTAACTGTGATGTGTTAATTTTATGTGTCACTGTGTTTTCTCCGTGAGTAGGCTACGTTTTAACGTACTTTGCACTTAAATTACGTTTTTAGTATGTGCGGATCAAGCTTATTAACATTACTTTTACACATTTAACGTTATATTTTCTCGATTATTATTTGTAACTTTATGAAAAATATAACGTTTCTATTTCAAGGTAAAAGGTGAAACGTTTACCTTGGATCCAATACTAGCACAAAATGACAATGTAATTACAATGTTATAAAAATTTTTTTTGTATAAAAAAAGTGCGGTATATAACCGCACTTTATTAACAATAGGAAAAATAAGGAGAAATTAACTGCAGCGGATACGGTCTACAGCGGCCTTCCAACCATCATAGGCCTGATCACGTTCTTGCTTTGATAGCCTTGGGGTGAAAACGCTATCGCTTTTCCAGCACTGAGTTAAATCATCAATACTGCTAAACACACCTGCTTGTAACCCGGCAAGGAAAGCTGCGCCAAGCGCAGTAGTTTCGGTAATTTCAGGGCGCTCTACTTCAGCACCCAAAATATCTGACAAAAAGCCCATAACCCAGTCGTTACGCGACATGCCTCCATCTACACGAATGGTCGTTGGACGTGCTCCGTCGCTTTCCATCGCTTTTTGAAGGTCTTTAGTTTGATAGCAAACTGATTGCAGGCCTGCAGCCACGATTTCGCTTATTCCTGTATCTCGAGTTAGCCCTAAAATAGCTCCGCGGGCATCTGGGTCCCAATAAGGCGCGCCCAAGCCGGTAAATGCGGGAACCAAGAACACACCGTTATCTCGTCTTGCACGTTGCGCTAAGGCCTCTGACTCTGCAGCATCATCAATTAATTTAAGTCCGTCACGTAACCACTGAACGGTCGCGCCAGCCATGAAAATACTGCCTTCTAATGCATAGGTGGTTTTGCCGTTAAGTCGGTAACCTACCGTGGTAAGTAAGCGGTTTTTTGACTGAAGAGGGGCGTCACCGGTGTTAAGGATCATAAAGCATCCAGTTCCGTACGTGCTTTTTGCCATGCCTTTTTCGAAGCAAGCCTGACCAACCAAGGCGGCCTGCTGATCACCTGCAACACCCTGAATAGGAATAGCTTTTCCGATAATGTCTTCTTTAATTACCCCGAAATCTGCTGCACAGTCCATAACTTCCGGCAGCATTGAAGCTGGGATATTAAATTGATTAAGGAGCTTTTCATCCCAACATTGTTTATGAATATCAAACAACATGGTTCTAGACGCATTTGTGGCATCAGTTTTATGTGATTCACCACCTGTCAGGCGCCAAATTAAATACGTATCCACAGTACCAAACAGAAGCTCTCCACTTTCGGCTTTCTCTCGGGCGCCTTCAACGTTATCTAGTATCCACGCGACTTTGGTTGCTGAGAAGTAAGGGTCAAGTAAAAGCCCTGTCGACTCTGTTATATACGATACAAATTCTTCGTCTTCGCTAAAATCTCGGCAGTATTGCGCTGTACGTCTATCTTGCCAAACGATTGCAGGGTAGACAGGCTTTCCTGATTGTTTATCCCAAACTAGCGTGGTTTCGCGCTGATTTGTGATACCAATAGCGGCGACGTCAGACGGGATTACATTACATTTGTTAAAAACTTCCTTCAGGGTAGCGACAACGCTTTCCCAAATTTCTTCCGGGTCGTGTTCAACCCAGCCATCTTTAGGATACTTTTGAGAAAACTCCTGTTGAGCGATGGCCTCTATACTGCCTTTTGCAGAGAAAATAATGCTGCGAGAGCTTGTTGTGCCTTGATCAATGGCAAGAATATGTTGTCCCATAAGGTCACTCCTGAAGATAATTTTCATAGAGTTTGCATCATTTACAGATGTTTAACAACGGCATATTTTCGAAAACGAACATTTGCTTTTCGTTTTATCGTGGGAACTTCCTCTTTAAGCACGTATAATCAATATCGATTTTTATTTTGAGGATGTGTGATGAACCAAACGCAACGACACGAAAAAATTGTTGGGCTAATAAAGCAACAGGGCTTTATGTCTATTGATGATTTGGTGAGTGCTTGTGACGTTACACCTCAGACAATTCGAAGAGATTTAAATCAACTGGCTGATGCTGGTGTAGTCAGTCGTTATCACGGCGGTGCGGGTTTAAACAGAAGCTGGGAAAATACACCGTATCAAGAACGTAAAACGCAAAACAGTGAAGTAAAAGAAAAAATTGCTGAAGCGGTTGCGGCCATGATTCCCGATGGTGCGTCTTTGTTTATCAATATTGGTACTACAACAGAGCTTATTGCCACTAAGCTGCTTAATCATAAAAACCTACATGTAGTAACAAACAACATTCATGTAGCGACAATCCTATCTGCTAAAGAAGACTTCTCGGTGATTATCGCCGCAGGTGAAGTACGGTATCGCGATGGCGGTATTATTGGTGAAGCAACCTGTGACTTTATTAGTCAGTTTCGCATGGACTACGGAATCATCGGTATAAGCGGTATAAGTTCAGACGGCGCGTTATTAGACTTTGACTTTAGAGAAGTTAAAGTTTCACAAGCTATTTTAGAGCACACTCAGCACGTGATTCTTGCGGCCGACTACAGTAAATTTGAACGCCGCGCTATGGTTGAACAAGGCCATATATCACAAGTCGACTGCTTAGTTTGCGACAAAACACCACCACCAAGCATAGGCAAAATTATAAAAGAAAATAACATTACTTTTGTAAAAGCATAACTATAAGTTGTCTTATTCATTTATCGTCATAATCACAGATCTGTCATAATTCTGGACTAGCCTTATCATTCGATAATGTTGTGCGTTGCTGCGTTGCTGCGTTGCTGCGTTGCCAAGTGTTCCTTGCACATGGTTTTGTATTGATTCACTCATCTAGTTGTATTTACAAACATGCGACTCAGCGTATGTAGATTAGTTAAACCCTACATTCTTCCTTTGCATTATCTACCAGCAAGTTAACGTATAATTGGGTTCATTTAACTTTCTTTAATGTTCGTTAATGTTCGTTTTGTGTTGACATGTTTTCTTTTTGGTTGTCAAATAGCCAACCATTAGATAAAGCAAATGTGAATACGAGCAGGGGCAAACTATGAGTCACAGCAATGAATCTGAAAAAACAGTCGACGTTTTAGTCGTTGGCGGCGGCGTTAACGGTGTTGGCGTAGCGCTAGACGCTGCAGGACGTGGGCTTTCAGTAGCATTATGTGAAAAAGGTGACCTTGCTGGCGCCACCTCTTCATCAAGTAGTAAGCTCATTCACGGCGGCCTTAGATATCTAGAGCATTACGAGTTCCGTTTAGTAAAAGAAGCATTGGCGGAACGGGAAGTATTGCTTCAAAAAGCCCCTCATATTATGTGGCCCTTGCGCTTTCGCTTACCGCATCAAAAGCATTTACGCCCAGCGTGGATGATTCGAATTGGCTTGTTCCTTTACGATTCACTGGCGAAACGCAACATGCTCCCTCGTTCGCGTAAGTTGTCGACTACAAGCGAAAGCCCGTTAGTTAGCGATATTACAACTTGTTTTGAATATTCTGACGGGTGGGTAGACGATGCACGCTTAGTGGTGTTGAACGCACTAGCCGCACAAGACCAAGGCGCACAAATTTACACCCGCACTGAATGTGTGAAAGCTGAAAAGCAAGACAACCTGTGGAGTGTTGAACTTAAAACGGTAAAAGGGAAAACGTTTACAGTAAAGGCTAAGTCTATTGTCAATGCTGCAGGCCCTTGGGCGGTATCGTTCTTAGATCGTTTAGTAAATGTTAACAACCCAAATGCTATGCGTATGGTGAAAGGTAGCCACTTCATTGTGCCGAAACTTTACGATACTGATGAAGCATACATACTGCAAAACAAAGACGGGCGTATTGTTTTTGTTATCCCATATGAAGGGGATTTCTCGCTGGTAGGTACTACTGATGAAGACTTCAAAGGCAACCCATCAGATGCTGCTATATCGGATGAAGAAACCGAATACTTAATTGACGTGGTAAACACATACTTTAAATCAAAAATTACCCTAAGCGATATCGTTCACTCTTACAGTGGCGTAAGACCTTTACTGGAAGAAAAGAATGCTTCTGCTCAAGAGTTAACGCGAGACTACAAAGTTGAGCTAAAAGGTGAGACAGGTAAGCCTGTGTTGCTCAATATTTTTGGTGGGAAAATAACGACCTACAGAAAATTAGCTGAGCATGCGGTAGACAAACTGGTTACTTGTTTTCCTAAAGCTAAAAAAGCATGGACCAAGGAAGTCCCTTTACCAGGTGGCGCATTCGAAAGCCAAGGCGAGCTTGTAGATAAGTTAATTGGTGAGTTCCCGTGGTTGAACAAAGATATTGCTCAACGTTATGCGCGTCAATATGGCCTTTTAAGCTACAAATTTTTAAAAGGAAAATCGTCAATTGCTGAGATGGGAGAAGACTTTGGCGCAGGCATGTATCGCGCTGAAGTAGACTATTTAATTGAGAGTGAGTGGGCATGTACTCTGGAAGATGTTATTTGGCGCAGAACTAAGCATGGATTGCGTTTAAACAAAGCGCAACAAGAGGCGCTATCGCAATACATTGAGCAAAAAGCTCACTCCCTTGATAGCGAACAACAAGCTATTGACCCAGTATTAGCGAGTGCGTAACTTTGTTCATTCGCTTCAGTATGTACAAAGGGCGTTGCGTTTAAGCTCACGCCCTTCGTTCCGTATGCTCCCGCTGTATAAAGAAAATAACGATTCATAGAACCCTTTACGCTAGCGAAATCGTTAGCTTTTATTAACTGGACACAATATGAACACGGATGTCGTGAAAGAAAGTGCAGTCAAAGAAGTAATTTTCATTCGCCACGGAAAGCCACTTTCAGCCCACAATGAGAAAGTGAATGCCGCGGATTATGCAAGCTGGGTGCGTAACTACAATAAATCTCCCCTTGACCCAGCCAGCCAACCTAAACGAAAAATAGATATATCTGGTAGCTATATCGCCGTCAGTCCGCTTTTGAGAGCAAAGTTAACAGCAGCCCAATATGGGGCAACTTCAGTTGACGAAGAGCTACCGGAACTGAGAGAAATGGATATACCTTATTATAAGCTGCCTTTCACTTTACGCAGTTGGCACTGGGTTTTGCTGAGTCGGGCCCTTTGGTTTATGGGAGCTAAAGGCCGCTTTGAGAGTTTTAAATATGCTAAAAAGCGGGTTGAAAAACTTTCATTGCATATTAATAAGCTTAGCGAAACACACCCTAGAGTGGTTCTGTTTGGACATAGCATGACGAACTACTATACGCGAAAAGTGCTTATGAAAAGCGGATGGCAGCTGAAGCAAAAAGACAGTGATTTCTGGGGAATTACTATCCTACAAAAAGCCGTTTAACTAAGAGTCGTACTTCAATCATTGATACTGGTGAACGAGGTAGACTAAAGGTTTCCTTCAAGTTTCTTTGCGAACTGATAATACTTCATATTTTATTAACAATGCCGATAAACTAAGAACATAGCCAAGTCGATTTTCGCCTGCTACAGCCGCTTCATGTTTTGCATATAGCGACAAACACCGAGGCTAAACAAGGTTTATTACTTCAGTTATAAGCTGAGAATTCACAAATGAACAAAAATAAAAAAGACTCAGACACCACTAAAAACGTTATTAAAGCGTCTATTGCCGTTATTTTCGCGGTAGCATTGGGGGTAGCAATTAACAATTTTCACGTTGATGAAGCAGATACGACAACAGAAGCTCTTGCAGAGCGTTTCGATACGTTTAAACGCCACGTTGTTTCTTCACATTGGCAATGGCGAGTGCGCCAGCCTACCACTATGATAATGCTTATTCACTATGATGACTCAGGCAGCGAAATTAACCGAACACCAGTGCGTATGAACCACAATGGGTGGCCGACAGCTGACATGTCAGATGCTGGATGTGAAAAAATTTGGTCATCAATAGTGGCATCCCCATTACGTGTCGACGGATTCAAAGTGCATGCAAGATACTACGCCGAGCTTGAAATAAATGAAGATAACTATTGGTGCCGTTACAGCTTAAGTAGAGGAACCTACTTCGATTACTATCCCGCAAATGGTTCAGTTATGGACTTAAAAGGCTAGTAAGGTCTTCATACCAATGCATATTAATATAAATGATCGCCTATGTAGGTATTTGGTTTATTTAGATAATTAGTCTACTTTTTAGTTAGCGCCATGTCACAAACTGACATCTTGAGGTATTGTTGATAATAAGATAATACTCGACACTAATGAATTAAGTAGGCATATGCTTTCTAGCTTATTCTCTTCGAAAAAGAACAATACAACGCTCACAGTAGGTGTTTCTGTGAGTGCTACTGAATTACATATTGCCGCTGTTGACTTTGGAAACAGTGGTCATGTACTCAGCTCTGTTGCGTCTGTTCCTTTCGATAATCTACAACCTCTTGTAACGCAATTAAGTGACGTATTGCGTGATTTCGAGAAGGAAACGTGTCGATTATCTGTTGTGCTTTCACAAGAAATGTACCACATGGTACAGGTCGATAAACCTGAAGTGCCTGAAGAAGACATTACAACCGCGCTCCCTTGGACCCTTGGCGAGTTGGTTCCGTTTGATTCTAGCAATATTGTTTTGGACTACATCGACTACCCAGTTCAAACTCGCGCCGGCAATAAAAAAGTTGATGTGTTTGCTGCAGATAAATCCTCGCTTTCCGCGCTGGTTCAAAGTTTATCGAAAAAGAAAGAGGTAAAGCTCACTCATATTCACGCCAAAGAAGTGTTGGCTACAGAAATGGTACCTGATGATGACTATGCGCGATTACTCATTATTCAAGAGCCCAATAGCGAACCTTTTTTGATGATAGTGCGTTCGCGTGCTATTTGGCTATCGCGACGATTGAGAGGCTTTGTCAAAAAAAACGCCGCCGAAGAAGATTTAGTCCAGTTAGGCGACATGCTTGGATTAGAAATACAGCGCTCGATGGATTTCTATGAGTCACAGCTAAAACAGCCACCGCTAAAAGAAATTTTGTTCAGAACACAGTTTGATTGCGAGCCTGTAATAGAGCGCTTAAAGCCGTTTCAGCCTGCGGCTATGAAAAAGTTCGTGCCGGAGCTCGAGTTAGCTGATGTTGTTGATCCCACTTGCCACTTTGCTTTGGCCAGTGCGCTTGTTGCAGCGAGGGAGGCACAGTGAAACGCACAATAAACCTTTACCATCCATCGCTTAAGCCTAAAAAAGAGCGCTTGCCCCTATCAAAGGTGCTTTGGGTAAATGGCGTGGCGTTTGCCATAATGCTCATTGCTGTTGTGGCTTTTAACGTGTTGCTAAACGCGAAACAAGAAAAAATACAAGAGATGTCGGCATCGACACGCGAAATCAATGATGAGATTAAATCACTCAATGATGCCCTAGAGAAAAAGCGAGATACCAAAACGCTTGAGCAGCAGCTTGAGCAAGTGAATACCAAGATAGAAAACAGAAAGCAATTGCTTGCCTATTTAGAAAGCGGAGAGCTGTCTTTTGATGCAACCAAGTATGGCGAAGTGATGGACGACTTAGCCAACTATCACAACCAGAACCTTTGGCTTACCAGCATAAACATAGATACCCAGAAAATTCGTTTGTCAGGGCAAACGGTGGCACCGTCGTCTATTCCTGTTTGGTTAAAGAAGTTACAGCAGTCACCTTTCTTTCAGGGCAAGTCATTTTCGTCCGTGAAGTTTGATGAAGTAGACGGGGCTGAAAACGTGAAGCAATTTTTAATATCAACCGATTTTGAAGGAGACGCTGATGAGTCAGTATCAACAGCTCTCTGATAAGTTTTCTGCGCTCGAGAACAGAGAAAAGCAACTTATTTTGTGGGTTAGCTTTGGCCTTATTGTTTATCTGTTTTTCTGGTTCGGCATATCGCCCGCGCTAGATGGCATGTCTGGTGCAGATAAAACCCTTACTCGAAAAGAAAGCGAGTACAAGGCGCTGGTTATTCAGAGGGATGCCATTCAGCAAGCACTGTCTGTCGATTACACGCAACGGATGCAGCAAGAATTAGATAGCGCGAGAAAAGTGCTACTGAGCGTAGACGATGAGCTACTTTCATTGAACGAAGGCTTCGTGGCTGCCGACAGAATGCCCGAGTTGCTAATGACGCTATTGAATGAAGAAAACAATGTGAGTTTGGTTAATTTTAACGTAGAACCTACGCAAACCATTCGTTTTGGCGAAGGTGAGTCTCAAAGTACATCATTTTATCGTCACAGTATGCGCTTAGTGATCGAGGGACGTTACTTTGATTTACGCAGTTATCTAGCGCGTCTTCAAGCTTCACCAGAAAAAGTCATTGTGACTGACTTCGTTTATAACGTCGACGAATATCCCAGTGCATCATTGACATTGGGGTTAGCGACAGTAAGCAATAACGCTACCTTCATTTCGCTTTAAGGAGTCTAGGTGAGTACAGTGAAATACTTCATATTTAGTTTGTTGGTGGTAGGTAGCGTTCTTAAACCTGCAATAGCCGCCGTAGACCCAACCAAGCCCGCCCTTTTCAAGGGAGCAAGTGCAAGCGAAAGCAACCTTTTAGATGGCGAATTGGCACTGCAGTCAATTTTTAAACGCAGTTCTGGTTACAGCGCGATCATCTCTGGCAAGTCTTATCGAGAGGGCGACACGCTCAATGAGTTTACTGTGTCTAAAATAAACCCTAAACACGTGATTATAACTGACGGTCGTCAGCAGAAAATACTAAGAATGTATGCATATGAAATTAAAAAATAGCCTTATTTCTAACGCACTGGTGCTAGCTGCGGCGTTTGTTATCGCGGGTTGTCAAACCTATGGTGTTGGCGAAGAAGTGAAACCGCATATTCGCGATGAACTCAATCGTTCTCATAATGCGCCTGTTAGCAAACCCAAGCCACCCCCACAGTTAAACCAAGAATTACTGTCAGAAGTGGCCCGCTATCAGTCGCTTCCAGCTCCTACGTCTCAGAAGCTATTTGCCGTATCTGCTAATAATGTGGATGTTCAACCGTTTTTCGATGCGCTGGTGGAAGATACGCCTTATAGCGTGGCTGTGCATCCAGCGGTGTCTGGTCAAATTAGCTTAACGCTTAAAGACGTAGCGCTTAATGATGTGCTTACGATTATTTCTAGAATGTATCCGCTGGATGTATTTTTAGAAGGTAAGGTTATACAGGTAATGCCGTCGCAGTTAAAGACAGAGTCTATCCCGGTCAACTTTCTTATGATCAAGCGTTTCGGTGTGTCGAACGTCAGCGTGATTGCAGGTGGAGTAAGCGAGCAGGACCAAAATAACGGTGGTAACAACGGTGGTATTAACGGCAACAATAATATCAGCGGTAACGCACTGGGCGGTCAAGGTGGTTTTGGTGGCCAAGGTGGTCTTGGCGGCAACAATATACAGCAGCTCAACGGTTCAAATATTCAAACCACCAGTGAAAACGATTTTTGGAGTGACTTAAAAGAAGCGTTAAAAGTACTGGTATCACCTACTGAAGGCCGTCAGGTGGTGGTGTCACCGCAGGCGGGGTTGGTGACGGTGCGCGCGCTACCAAGCGAAATTGCCGTGGTGAAAGACTTTTTAAACCAAAGCCAAGAAAGCCTGCAACGCCAGGTGGTGCTAGAAGCTCGCATTATTGAAGTCACGCTAAATGATGGTTACCAACAAGGCGTTAGATGGGACCGTATAGCAAGCGGCTTAACGGGGAGCCTCAATTTTGGGTTTAGCGGCGGGGCGCTTGCTTCTAATTTTGCAGCAAACACTGCAGCGGGAATCGACCCTGCTATTAATGCGGTTAATGCTATAGGCAATACTATTTCTACCGATATCGGTGGAGTATCAACGCTTCGTATTTCTCGCGGCGACTTTGATGGTGTTATCAATATGCTTCAAACCCAGGGTGACGTGCAAATGCTAAGTAACCCTCGCGTTACGGTAACTAACAACCAAAAGGCCGTTATTAAAGTAGGGCAAGACGAGTACTTTGTTACCGATGTGTCGACCAGTGAAGATCAAAGCACAACAAGCACAGAGAACGAGAATGACATCGAACTTACTCCTTTCTTTTCTGGTATCGCGCTGGACGTAACACCGCAAATAGACAGAAGTGGCTCTGTAATACTGCATGTTCACCCTTCAGTAACAGAAACGGCGGAACAGACAAAGGTTATCCAAGTAGGTGACCAACAAATTTTGTTACCGCTAGCACAAAGCAATATTCGTGAATCAGACACCGTGATCCGCGCTCGCGACGGTGAAATTGTGGTGATCGGCGGGTTAATGGAAACGGTTACTAGCGAGCAAGAATCCAAAACGCCGCTGTTAGGTGACATCCCTATTATAGGTAACGCGTTTAAAAACAAAGCGAAAACCCAGAGCAAGCGCGAATTGGTTATTCTTATTCGCCCTTCTGTGGTACAGCCAGATACGTGGGAAAAGCAGCGCCTTCGCACTCAGTCTTTGCTTGACCAGTGGTATAGAAACTAATTATGTATCAGGGCTTTTATCACTTCACAGAAATGCCGTTTTCGCTCACGCCGAACACGGATTTCTTTTGTGCACTGGCGCCGCACAATGAAGCGTTAAAAGTCATTTTGTCTGCGTTAAGTATGTCTGAAGGCTTTATCAAAGTGACCGGTGAAGTAGGTACGGGTAAAACCCTGCTGTGCCGCAAACTGATAAATCACCTTTCGGATAAATTTGTAGCCTGTTACTTACCGAATCCATACCTTAGCCCTGACGAGTTGCGTATAGCATTTGCCAATGAATTAGGGATTGATATAAGTAATGATGCGGCGGCGCAGGGGTTACACAGTGCTATTGAGACCAAGCTGTTGGCGCTAAAAAAAGAGGGGCGGCAAGCAGTACTGATTATCGATGAAGCGCAATCGTTAAGCTGGGATGCACTTGAGATGCTGCGCTTATTTAGCAACTTAGAAACTGAGAAAAGTAAGCTACTTCAAATTGTTTTATTCGGTCAGCCAGAGCTTGACGCTAACCTGTCAAACCCGAAGGTTAGGCAAATTCGTCAGCGCATCAGCTTTTCGTACACGCTGCGCACAATGACGTCGGTAGAAGTGGAATATTACATAGGCCATAGACTAACAACGGCCGGCGGCAGCGAGCAGTTAATTTCTAAAGGTTTACGGGCTTTTATCGCATTAGTCACCCGAGGAACGCCACGGTTGGTTAATATTGTTTGCCACAAAATTCTTCTTCGCGCTTACGGCCAGGGTAAAAGCGCTGCGACTTGGCAACATACGATAAATGCAGTGTTTGATACTGATGACTGCAAGCGAAGGCTTGTTCCTAGACAAAGCATTGTTATTTTTTCCATAGCTGCGGTTGCTGTAGCAAGTGCGCTTTACCTTTACGGGGCGCAGGGCTTATGAGCATTTTAAATGACACCTTAAAATCGCTAGATGAGCGAAACCAGAATGAAGATTTTGGCTTGCCACCTACGGTGCACGTCGAAAATCGTTCGCTTTGGCCAAAAGCGCTAATTGCGCTCATTGTACTAGGGCTAGTTATTTGGTTGGTGTTTAATAGTGTGACTGAGTCAGGGGATAGTAAGAGTGCTGTTAATACAGGTAGCCCTGATACTGTTGCAAAAGTCGATGTATCGAATTCAGCAGCAAGCTCAGTGCAAAATGAGTCCATTACAACTGACAGTGAAAGTACTTCTAAGCAAGATGTCGATAGTGCCGAACAACAGTTAGAAGGTATGGAGTCTACGCCGTTATCCGAAGAAGATTTGGCATACCAAAATGCGCCGTCAGACGTGGCCGAGATTGTATTTAATAGTATTGATGAGACGATAGTCGACGACGAGGCTGAATATAGGCAGCGTGCGCAAGCTGCTAATACTTCAAACGCAAGCTCGAATGTTAAGTCAAACGTAGGGACAACCGTAACTGCAGCCGAGACCACAACAGCTGAGGCAGAAGAAACTGGTGCGGCAGGAGTGAAAGCCTCTGGCTTAACCCAAGAACAAGCAAATATACAAACGGCCAACAAGACAAGTGTTGGAACAAACGTTAAAACAAGCGGTGAATTAAGCTCGCCTAAGCCAGACAACATTATTTCGCGTGAGCCAGCAATTGACGTTACGCCTAAATCTCCAGAGCAACAAAGCGCTGTTCATTTAGAAGCTGGGCTTAAAGCTTACAGTTTTGGAATTTTCGACGACGCCCAAAAAAGCTTTACTCTTGCACTGTCTACCTACCCGGAAAACACCGAGGCTCGTAAACAATTGGCCGCGCTTTATTTTGGACAGAATAACAACCTACAAGCGTTACAGGTGCTTTCAGAAGGCGTTGTGATGTCGCCAGAGTCGTTAGTGTGGCGCGAGCTTATGGCCAAAATTTTGGTTCAAGAAAGTCGTTTTGAAGAAGTATTGAACCTGATGCCTGACAGCTTAGATGTAAAAGCACTGGCTGAAAAACGTATCGATTACTTGATACTAAAGGGCACCTCTGCACAAACCATCAACAAACCAAAACAAGCTGTCTCGGCGTTTAGTGCCATGACTTCGCTACAACCAAATAACGCTAAATGGTGGCTGGCACTGGGGGTTAATTATGATGCACTGGAAGACAAGCGTTTGGCTATTTCTTCATATTCCAGAGCCCTAGCAATCGGTGGCCTCTCTTCTACGTCATCGCAATATGCCAGTGCCCGCCTAACTGATTTACAGGAGCAACCTTAATGCGTCCTCGATTAAAGATGCGCCTCGGCGATTTATTAGTTCATGAAAATATTATTACCAGCGAACAGCTTGATAATGCACTATCTGCACAGCGTTCATCTGGGCGCAAACTGGGTGATACGCTTATTGACTTAGGGTTTATCAGCGAGCCTCAACTTCTGCGCTTTCTTGCGCAGCAGCTCAATATTCCGTTTTTAGATATAACACAGCGCCGAATTGATCCAGAGCAGGCGCAACTTATACCAGAAACTTATGCAAGACGCTATCGCGCGCTAGTACTAGAAGCTGACGACGATGAAGTGCTGCTTGGTATGAGCGACCCCACCGATTTAGGCGGTCTTGACCAGCTTGGGCCGCTAGTAGCTCCTCGCAATATTGAACTAGCTATCGTGCAAGAGCATCAAATGCTTGAAGCATTCGATACCGTGTATCGTCGCACTCAAGATATTGCGTCATTTGCAGAAAAGTTGGGCGAAGAATATGCCGATGAAGCCGATTTTGAACTCTCTGCCTTAGACGATACCACTTCAGATGCCACAGTAGTAAAACTACTCCACTCTATTTTTGAAGATGCAGTACAGGTGCGTGCATCTGATATTCATATTGAGCCAGATGAAAATATTCTGCGCATAAGGCAGCGTGTTGACGGCGTGCTGCAGGAAAACACGCTAAACCAGGTTAAAATTGCCTCGGCATTGGTACTTAGGCTAAAGCTAATGTCTGGACTCGACATATCAGAAAAGCGCATTCCTCAAGATGGGCGTTTCAATATTAAAGTGAAGGGTCACACCCTTGATGTGCGTGTTTCCACCATGCCTGTCGCTAACGGTGAAGCGGTGGTGATGCGTTTGCTAGATCAATCCGCGGGTCTTTTGACGTTAGATCAGACGGGGATGCCGGATGCGATGGCCGAGAAATTTCGCGCAGCAATAAACCGACCTCACGGCATGATATTGGTCACTGGGCCTACAGGTTCAGGTAAAACTACGACCTTGTATGGCGCATTGAGCGAACTCAACAAGCCAGACTTGAAAATCATTACCGCTGAAGACCCCATTGAATATCGTTTGCCTCGTGTTAATCAGGTGCAAGTTAACTCAAAAATTGGTCTCGACTTCGCGTCAATTTTACGTACCACCCTTCGACAAGACCCTGATATTATCATGGTAGGGGAGATGCGCGATCAAGAAACAGTTGAAATAGGACTGAGAGGAGCACTAACTGGCCACTTGGTTTTAAGTACGCTTCACACCAATGACTCTGTAACTAGCGCCATCCGTCTTATCGATATGGGCGCGGCGCCCTATCTAGTAGCAACATCACTGCGTGGCGTTTTGGCGCAGCGTTTGGTACGTCGTGTATGTGACAACTGTAAAGAAGAGCGGCCGCCAAGCGCGCAAGAGCAAGCATGGGTAGGTTTCCTAAAGCCAGAACTAGCAAATGCGACTTTTTACAAAGGTAGGGGCTGCAATAGCTGTAACCACACAGGTTACAAAGGTCGTATTGGTGTTTTCGAGTTTTTGGAAATGAACGAAGATATGATGGAAGCGCTGCGAGATGACGATACGCAGGGGTTTGTTGACGCGACAAAGGCCAACAAAGACTTTGTTCCACTTTCTCATATGGCTCTTGATTATGCAGCTGAAGGCAAAACCTCATTAGATGAGGTCTTCAAAGTCGCTGAGTTTGTTCCTGAGGTGGTGAACCACTAATGCCTCAGTTTAGCTATGCGGGTAAATCGACTCAAGGTGGTCCTGAAAAAGGGGTTATTGAAGCTGCCTCAGCACAAGCCGCAGCGCAGGCTTTACTGTCTAAAAACATAGTTCCTATTTCGATAGAAGAAACTAAAAAGGCAGCAGAAGCGGGCAGTGGCTTAGACATAGGCCACTTATTCGAAGCTAAAGTGGGACTGGATGAGATGATCATCTTTTCTCGCCAAATGTACTCGTTGTTAAAAGCGGGTATTCCGATTATTCGGGCAATTAAAGGGCTAAGTGAAAACGCCTCACATAAGCGTTTCCAAGAAATTTTAAAGGATATAGCCGATCAGTTAGAGCAGGGCAGAAGCTTATCTTCGGCCATGACAAAGTATGAAAAAGTCTTCACGCGGTTGACCATTTCTGTTGTCGTAGTAGGGGAAAATACCGGTAAGCTGGACGATGTTTTTCTGCAGTTAGCCCTCTATTTTGAACGAGAACAGGAAACACGAAAACGCATTAAATCTGCGTTGCGGTACCCCACATTTGTATTGATAGCACTCGCTATTGCTATGTTTATATTGAATCTTTTCGTTGTACCCGTTTTCACACAAATGTTTGAGCGGTTCGACACCGAGCTACCTATAATGACTCGCGTACTAATAGGCACTTCAAACTTCTTTGTAAACTACTGGTGGTTAATCTTAATTGTACTAATTGGAACAATTTTTTCGGCTAAACAATACGTTAATTCGACTAATGGACGACTTAAATGGGACAAATTTAAACTAAAGTTGCCTGTTGTAGGCAGCATTATTGAGCGATCATTGTTAGCAAGATATAGCCGTAGCTTTTCTATGATTCTGCGGGCAGGTGTACCGTTAACGGCGGGTTTGTCACTAACAGCGGATGCTGTAGATAACGCTCATATGCAAATGCGCATTAAAGAGATGCGCCAAGGCATAGAAAAAGGCGAAAGTTTGCTGAGAGTTTCGAAAAATAGCGAACTGTTTTCTACACTTGTACTACAGATGATAGCTGTAGGTGAGGAAACCGGTCGGCTAGAGCCGCTTTTAGAAGAAAGCGCAGATTATTATGAACGTGAAGTTGATTTCGACCTTAAGAGCTTAACGGCCAAAATTGAACCTATCTTGATAGGTTTTGTAGCGGTAATGGTATTAATACTGGCGCTTGGCATATTTACACCAATGTGGAACATGATGTCGGCGGTAAAGGGCGGGTAAGAGTTTCGCGTCATTTTAGTGGGGTAAAGCGTGGCTAGCACTAAGTCAGGGTTATTTAACTTTATTGTGATTGGTTTGGTGCTTGCTGTTGTGGCTGCTACGTATGTTTATCACGCAACGCCAGTAATAAAAGAAGCTGAAAAAGTTAACAAAGAAAACGCAGTGGCTCAGTTTCAGCGGGTTGTTATGTTGGCAAGGGCCCAGTGGATAAAGACCAAGCAATCAAAGGTTTTGATTTACGAAATTGACTTTGATGCCAGTGGCGACATAAAGCAGAAGCGCCAACAAGAAGTCGCTGCAGAGTTATTTGTAAATATAAAAGGCTGGCCTGAAGGGCTTGAGGCTGGGTTAGGGAATGCCTGTGAATATATGTTCACGTTGGCGACACTAAGAGAATTCGATATGTCGTCTGAAGTATCGGTAAACGATGAATACGTGAACGGCTATTTGCGATGTGCATACTTTTTTCAAGACAAGGTTTGGTTCGAGTACCACGCCGATAGCGGCTTGGTAAGAGAAAAAAGAAGTTAACTAAGCGTCGGAGTTATGCGCTTATTTGTAATCTAGGAGATGCTATGAACACGAGACAGCAAGGCTTTACACTAATAGAGCTTATCATTGTTGTAATTATTTTAGGCTTGCTTGCGGCTACGGCACTACCGCGTTTTATTGACGTTACCGATGAAGCTCGAGAAGCCAGTGTAGAAGGTGTAGCAGGGGGCTTTGCGGCTGCTGTTGGTCTTGTGCGCGCACAGTGGGAAGTGGAAGGCCGCCCAAGCGGCAACAACAGTGGCGCTAACAGCACAGTAGTCACCTATGATCAAACGCCAGTGGGCGTAGATGGCACCATTGGCTATCCCACAGGCAGCCCAGCGGGCAATACGCTTATTTCTTCGGTGGACAATGCCGAATGTAAAAACACATTTGACCTAATTCTACAGTCAGCGCCTACTAACACAACATCAACGGACGATACGGTCGTTGCTGACTTCAGATATGCGGTACGTTCAGATGACTCTGGCACAAACACGCTTTGTGTTTACTACTTAGTTGAGTCTATGGGTTTACCTAACAATGCAGCACCAGCAGACGGCACGCCTGACGGTACGACGTTTGACGGTTTCACCTACAACCCAGCCACTGGCCAGGTTACTGTTTTTTAATTAATACTCAGGAAGTTTGATTATGCAAAAAGTATCAACACAACAGGGTTTCACCCTAATCGAGTTAATCATTGTAATTGTATTGCTGGGTATCCTAGCGGTAACCGCAGCACCTAAGTTTTTGAACCTTCAAGACGACGCACGTGATTCTGTATTACAGGGTATCGCTGGATCTTTGGAATCCTCATCATCTGTTGTTTATGGCAAAGCGCTAATTAATGACGTGGCGGGAACGAGCGATGCTTCTCAAAGTGTAGACGTAGGCTCTTCAACAGTATCTTTGGTATATGGATATCCAGCAGGTCAAACAACTGCTAATTTCGAAGCTTTGCTAGACCTACCAGATGAATACCAAGTTTCTACTGATGGGGCAGGCGTTGCGATTATATATTACACAGGGTTCGGAACTTACTCTGACACAGCTCCAACAGCAGCGGACGCTGCGTGTACTGTAGAATATACAAATCCAACAGCCGAAGGCGAGCGCCCGTCGATTGAAGTCAACACTTGCGTTCAGTAATGTGAAGAAAAGCGGTTTTACACTAGTAGAACTTATAATAACCATTTTGGTTATTGGGGTGCTGGCGGTTACCGCCGCACCTCGCTTTCTTGGTAGCGATACTGAAGAAGCCATTGCACTTCGCGACAGAACCCTTCAGTTAGTGCGCAATATGCAGCTTCGCGCCATGCAAAACGTACAAGACAGCAGCTGCGTGAAAATAACGAGTACAGTTATTGCTCCCCCCGCAGGGCACGATTGCGCAAACGCTCTTTCCACTGCTTTTGATGACGATCAAATTGTTAACGCATCCAACACCGACTTTATCTTCCAAACTGCAGATGATAACGGCGATAGTTTTTCGCAAATTCGGTTTGACGGATTCGGCCGACCGAGCAACATTGCCTGCTTAACTAACTGCAAAATTCAAATAAGTACCTTTGCCATGTGTTTGCAAAGTGAAGGGGCCATTTATGCGTGCTAGCGCAGTGTTTCCTACGCGTAAAAAACGCAGTGAAGGCTTTACTTTGTTAGAGCTAGTAATTGGTATTGTTGTATTCACTATCAGCTTAACAATAGTGTTATCGCTTATTGTTCCGCAAGCTGAGCAAACGGCTGAGCCATTTCGCCAAGTAAAAGCAGCTAAGTTAGGTCAGTCGTTAATGAACGATATTCTAAGCCGTTCGTTTGATGAAAACAGCGACCGAAGCCCGCCTTTTGAAACCTGTAATACCAAAGGAAATTGCTCAACAACACTTGGCCCTGAAGAGGCGAGCGAAGACGACTATGATGATGTTGACGATTACAACGGCTATGTAGTGAGTAACGTCGGCGGTAACTACAACAATTTTGCTTTTACGGTAACGGTAGATTACGACAGTGACTTAGATGACAGTACGCTCACTGACGGTCAAACGTTCAAGCGAATTGATATAGCCGTGACTGCACCAGACGGCCAAATCTACAACTTTAGCGCTTATCGAGGGAGCTATTAATGTTTCCACGACAAGCACAGCGTCAGCGCGGTTTTACGCTTATAGAGCTTATTCTAGTGATCACTATTTTAGGTGTAATTAGCGTATCTGTCGCCCAAGTGATTTCTTTAAGTGCGCAAATTTATATAACCGGTGCAGAGCGTACCCGCCTTGTTTCAGAAGCGCGCTTTATTATTTTGCGACTGGAAAAAGAACTACGTAATGTAGTGCCAAACTCAGTGTCATTTGACGCAAGTTTAGGGTGCCTTTCTTACTACCCGATTAAAGAAAGCGGCACATACGTAGGTGATGCGTTTAATAATCCCATGCACGTAGTCGTGTTCAATAGTCAGTTAAGTGTGAATGACACACTCGTTATATACCCCACAAACCCGCAGAGCGTGAATGATAACGGCCGAACTGTAGATGCTATTACTGATGCCGCTTCTGAGCCGACTAGCGATAATCAATATGACCTCACGCTTAGCGACGCGAACACACAATCCTCTCCAGGCAAACGCTTCTTTGTTCCTGAAGCGCAAGTAACAGTGTGCAGAACATCTACCGCTCAGGGAGAGCGTTTAATCAGAACGCAAGGTGGTACTTCCGGCGTTATTGGTACTAATGTGTCGTCGTGGAGCGCGAACGTAGTAACTGCGGGGCTACGACAAAATGGTCTTATTGAGCTGCAAATGACCTTAGAAAACAGTGATGATGAGCAAATATCCGTTGTACACGAGGTTCATTTCCCTAATGTGCCCTAGTAAAGAAATGCCCCAGTTAATAAACCACCGAAGAGGCCAACGTATTCTTGGTTTGTCTGGTTCTCCAGTTCGCCAAAAAGGCTCTACAACAATAGTTGCGATTATAATAAGCATTGTTCTTTTAGGGCTTGGTATAGCCTTGTCTAATCAAATCTCATCTAATATTCGTCAGCAATCTATTGAATATTATGGCGCTCGCGCTTATTTGGCCGCGCAAAGCGGAATGGAAGTTGCGATTTCGAGACTCATTAACGGTGCTAACCCTGCTTGTACCGCCATTACTCAGCCAGTAATTATTAATGCAGCTAACGTGCAGAATTGTTTTATTACGCTATCTTGTGAAGTAGAGACCGAGGTCGAAGAGCCAGAAGTAGCCGCTGGTGAAATTAGGGTTTATGCGTTGAGTGCGGAAGCACAGTGCAGTGCAGGCCAGCTTGAAACCTCAAAACGCGTTCTTGTTGAAGTGAGGCAGGAAGAATAATGACATTTCGTATATCTCTTGTTCGAGTCCTTTTTATTGGGATGTTATCTGTATTGGCAATGCCCGTGTTAGCCGTCCCTCAAATCGAAGGTAGGTTCATCGAGCTTCAAAATACCTACAATAAAGCAGAGTGGACGACTATAAGCTTTTCGCAGGTGTATGACGAGCCTCCGGCCGTGTTCATGCTATCGACCAATCAGGGGAGTAACCCTGCTATCGTTAAAATTCGCAACGTGACCAGAACGGGCTTTGAAGCATTGCCCCTTGAGCCCTCTGGTGAAGATGGCCCTCATATCACTATGGGAGGTCATTACCTAGCGATTGCCTACGGCGTTCACGAATTCCCTGACGGCGATATTGTTGAGGTAGGAAAAATGGAGCTGGATGCTACTACCATCCAAGCTGCTACCAATTCTCCCTGGTATTTTCCAACAGGACCATTAGTGCCTGGTAATGAAAATGCGCGATACGCAGAAGTGCCTCTTCAGACAGACTTTGGCGAGCGACCCGTTTTCTTCCATTCTATTCAAACCGTGAATAACCAAGTAGACGTAAATGGTAAGAAACCTCCCAATGAGCATTTACTGCCATTTTTAACCATTGCAGCAAAATATGAAGCGCCTTCCTACTACATCGCCTTGGAAGCATCAGAAACGGATTATGAACCCGTAACAAGAACAGAAACTGTCGCTTATATGGCTACAACAGAAGGGTTTGATCGCAGGTTCTTCGACGACAATGGTGTAGAGGTAGTCTGGGAGGCTGACTTTGCAGACGTGCGCATTCAGGGGTGGGACGACGGCTGTTTTCGAAATAACTTTAAGAACTCTTATACGCAAACCCCATTGGTTGCTGCCAGTAAGATCAGCCGCAATGGTCAAGACGGAGGGTGGCTGCGCAGTTGTCAGGTAAACAAAAATAGATTGGGGCTTCGCGTTGATGAAGACCGAAGTTTAGATTCAGAACGTAATCACGCCGAAGAAGATGCCAGTATTTTAGCCATGACATCAGAATTTGTGTTCAGCGGTGAAGTGCCAAGTTGTGACGTGGCATTCCCTGGAGCGGTAGCAGCATTTGGCGGCTCGGCCATTAACCTTCCCGCTAATAGCCGTATTATCGATGAAAACAGCGGTGTACTCAGTGCAACGCAATTAATTCCCGGAGGGACAGCTGGCACCGTGGATTACCCTAAATGTGGAGAGCCGGGTGTCGACTGTACAGTGAATAATACCGACTCACTGACTGAGTCACAAGCTAGAGCAATACCTAGCATCACTGTTGATGACAGCGGCCCCGAAATAGCAGCCGGTAATTTAGCAGGGGATTACTACTTCAGCCGGCAAAATGTGCTGATGGCAGCGGGTAACTATAACGTCGTAGCCCCTACACGCATCTATATTTCCGATCCAGGTACAAATCCAGTTGGCGAGCCAACCCGCTTCGTTATGGCCAATGCCAACGTTACTGTTGCTGATGGTGCTTACCTAGCGATTTATGTAGACGGCGACGTAGTTATTGATGGCTCTAACCCTAACGCCTTAGTTATTGCAAAAGGTTCGGTCACATTCGCTAATGTTGGTGATGAAACCATCATTGGTCGTTTTAATGCTGGTGGAGGAATTGAATCCGTTTCTTCAACAACGGCAACTCTTCCAGCACCTCTTAGAGTTACTGCAAACGAAGTACCGAATAATATTCCCGGCATATGTGGTCGTGAGGTTATCGAAGTACTTAATCACTATCGCTATGAATTAGCGGACAACAAAGGCAGTAGCTGTGCGGCTAAACAGATAACGCTTAAGGCTTGTGCAGATGTGAATTGCGATCTCATCTACTCTCAGCCTTCAACGGTTAATCTGTCTCCGCAAAACAATGCTAATTTTCAGTGGAGCGGAAATGATGTCGTCTCTTTTACTGGACAGATTTCGTTAGCATTAGACAGCCTGAAAGGAAACGATACAAAGCTTGCTACGTTAGGAGAAACGCCATCTTCACAGCTTCGCTGTTTTATTGGGGGAAAGGATGTAGGTATTGAAGGGTGTAAGATTAATTTTGAAGACGATGGTTTAGTGTTTAAGAATCTTACCGACAACAATGCGACCATAGTTACCCAGCTGTCGGGCAAGCCATCTGATCAAGGCTTCAATAGTAAAAATTATGCTATTGAGGCGTGCGGCAATTCCGAGCTCTTAAAAAATAAAGTCGTAGACGTGAACCTAAACTACAACTGCGCAAGTTCTAGCAATTGCTCGAATAAGGTGGCCCTGTCAAATAACAATAATACGTATGAACTTGGGTTATCTGCGGATACCTTCGCACTTCAATTTGACGCAAACTCTCGCGCTGAGTTTACCGTGCAGTATCCTGATGCGGGTGAATTATCGCTCACAGGAACAATCACTGACAGGACAGCAATATCCGGGTCTTCAAATATCTTTACGGTTCGTCCTTTTGGGTTTGCTATGGACATTTTAAATGACAGTGGCACCAGTACGAATCTCAACGGGTATGCGACTAACGCGGGTGGCTCACTGCTGAAGCGCACGGGAGAAAACTTTGTGCTAGGTCTTCGTGCGGCGCAGTGGGTGGATGGCGAAGACAGTAATAACGATGGTGTCCCAGATAACTTCGTAGAATTAGCCAATAACAACACCGCTGAACATTATTCTGGTAGCGTTGCGTTGACACCTCAGCAAACATTGCCAGCAGGTGGGACAACAGGTTCATTAAGCCTCATAAGCGTTAATTTTGACAACGAGGGGAAAGTTAATCAGTCATTAAATTATGATGAGGTGGGTGTCATTTCTATTGCTGCTCAAAGTGCATACTTGAACGATACCACGGTATTAGGCCGAGTTGATAACGTGGGCCGCTTTGCACCATCGAATTTTTCACTGTCAGGAACCGTGGTGGCAGCATGCGCTGCAAACGATGCGTTCAACTACTTTGGCCAACCCATCAGCGAAGTGAGCTTTACTCTTACTGCCCTTAACCAAAAAGGCAGCCGCACTGCGAACTACTATGATGGCTTCGACAAACTAACAAACCTTGGGCTGCAAGTTGAACATGACGGAAGTTTGTTAGACCGTTTAGAAAATACAAACACGATTTCATGGCCTCAAAGCGGTGCTACAGGTCAAATTACCTTTTCTGACGATGATATAGCATTTAGCCGCTTGGGTGGCGCAGCACTCGATGGAGCATATATGGATGCATCTATTGCGCTGGTGGCTGATAGTGGACAAATTGACAACGCAAACTTTAATGGGCTTTCTTGTACGGGTTCCTGTGTTGATGATTTTGGTGATGCGATCAGCTTTGCCTACGGCCGAGCCACGTTAATTAACAACTATGGCGGTGCAGATGAAGCCTTATTGCTTCCCCTTCGTACCCAATACTGGGATGGTCAAACGTGGCGCATAAACACGTACGACAGCTGCTCAGACTTTGCTCACGCTAATATAAATGATGCCTCAGGTGAGCTAGTTTCTTCTGAAGACGGAACCCTAAGTGAAGGTGCGTACGTCACCGGCGAAGGTATGCGCTTATCATCGCCAAATGGAGCGGGTAATTATCCTTTAACTTATACCTCCGAAGCGTGGTTGCTTTGGGATTGGGATGGAGATGGTGAAGCTGACAACCCGCCTAGCGCCACGCTGACCTATGGTGTTTATAGAGGAAACGACAACATCATTTACAAGCGGGAACAAATCAATAACTAATAAGGCAGTTAAATAGTTTTATTCACGACATTACAGGTAGGCCGAGCGGTAGCGGCCTCATTGTAAAAAGGTGTGAATATTTAGCTAATTGTTTTTGAACCTTCTAACGTTCTCGGGGTCATTAATGGTTCTAATGTAGGAATCAAATGATAAGCGCGTATGCATTATGCGTTTGTGGGGCTGACGCCGAATTTGCTTATCAATAAAGTAGTTATTTTGGCGCTAAGTGACACCATTACTTGCCCAAAATTGCCCCCATTGTTAAAGTGTGCGAATAAATATCGACTTCACGTTAAAGCGTCGCCATCTCACCTTTGCAAATACGCGTTAACACAGGAACAGGAATACACACTTCATGTTTAAAAAGCTTCGAGGCATGTTCTCTAACGATCTGTCCATCGACCTCGGAACAGCTAACACGCTGATTTATGTAAAAGACCAAGGTATCGTTCTAAACGAGCCTTCAGTAGTAGCTATTCGTCAAGAGCGCGCGGCAGGACCAAAAAGTGTTGCAGCAGTAGGTGCAGAAGCTAAGCGAATGCTTGGTCGTACGCCGGGTAATATACGTGCAATTCGTCCGATGAAAGATGGTGTTATCGCCGACTTTTACGTGACTGAAAAAATGCTTCAGCACTTTATTAAACAAGTTCACGACAATAACTTCTTGCGTCCTAGCCCTCGTGTATTGGTATGTGTACCTTGTGGTTCAACACAAGTAGAACGCCGAGCGATTAAAGAATCTGCTTTGGGGGCGGGCGCGCGAGAAGTTTACCTTATTGACGAGCCAATGGCTGCGGCAATCGGTGCAGGCTTGCCTGTATCAGAAGCGCAAGGTTCTATGGTAGTTGATATTGGTGGTGGTACTACCGAGGTTGCCATCATCTCACTAAATGGCGTTGTCTATTCATCTTCTGTTCGTATTGGTGGTGATAAGTTCGATGAAGCTATCATTAACTATATTCGTCGTAATTTCGGTTCTTTAATCGGTGAAGCCACTGCTGAGCGCATTAAGCACGAAATTGGCGCGGCGTATCCAGGTGAGGAGGTTCGTGAGATTGAAGTTCGCGGTCGCAACTTAGCAGAAGGCGTACCTCGCGGGTTCACACTTAACTCAAATGAAATTCTTGAAGCGCTTCAAGAACCGCTAACAGGTATTGTTTCTGCCGTTATGGTAGCGCTAGAACAGTCTCCACCAGAGCTTGCTTCTGATATTTCTGAGCGCGGTATGGTACTTACCGGTGGTGGTGCACTTCTCAAAGATCTAGATAGGCTATTAATGGAAGAAACGGGTATCCCAGTGGTTATCGCTGATGATCCGTTGACCTGTGTAGCACGCGGCGGTGGTAAGGCTTTCGATATGATTGACCTTCACGGTGGCGACCTGTTTAGCTACGAATAAACAGGAAAGGCAACCATAAGGTTGCCTTATTTGTATCATGGATACTATTTTTACTCGCGGCCCTTCTCTAAATATCAGGCTTACGCTGGCGCTTGTTCTGTCAGTAACACTGATATTTGTTGATCATAAAATGGATGGCTTTAAATCAACGCGAGTATACCTCAACTCTCTAATGAGCCCGCTACAGTATATTGCTAACCTTCCGGGGTTAATGCTTAGCGAAAGTGCCCAGCGGCTTACTTCTAAAGAACAGTTGTTGGCAGAAAATCAAAAGCTTAATAACCAACTGCTGCTGATGAGTGAAAAGCTGCAGCAGTACGATGTTATCGCAAAAGAAAATGCGCAACTTCGAGAATTACTGCAATCGCCCGTGCGTCTATCTTCGAAAAAAATGGTTGCCGAGCTGATGGCGGTAGATAAAAACCCCTATAGTCAGCAGGTGGTCATCAATAAAGGGGCTATAGATGGCGTGTATCCTTCTCAGCCAGTCCTCGATGACAAGGGGATTGTGGGTCAAGTGATGGAAGTGGGGTCAACTAACAGCCGGGTATTGCTGATCGCTGACGTTACACACGCCATTCCTGTGCGCTCCCTTCGAAATAATATCCGCTTTATCGCCACTGGCAGCGGCTCGCTTAAAGAATTATATCTCGAGCATGTACCGCACAGCGTAGACATTCAGGAAGGTGATACGCTTATTTCATCGGGGCTTGGAAAGGTGTTTCCAGAAGGTTACCCCGTAGCAACAGTTAAACAGGTAGTGAGAGATGAAAGTCGTCCTTTCGCTCGGGTTATTGTTACACCGCTGGCAAATTTAGATAGGCTTCGTCATCTTTTGCTTTTATGGCGTACGGATGATTCATCACAAAAGTCTAAGTCAGATAAGGTTGAAAAGATAAATACACCTGCTACCAGCGAGGAAGAGTCTTCAGATGCGTAAACGTAACCTCGTTATTTGGTTAAGTCTGCTAGTGGCTCTGGTACTGCAAATAGTTCCTCTGCCCACTCAAGTAGATGTGTATCGGCCTGACTGGGTGCTAGTTGTGCTTGCATACTGGAGTATGGCCTTGCCCCACAGAGTAAATGTAGGTGTGGCGTTTTTAACTGGTGTTGCTATGGATGTGCTGGTGGGCACAACGCTGGGCATTCACAGCTTCGGTTTAAGTATTTGTGTCTATGTACTGGCCGCCAATTACCAAAGGCTCAGGAATTATTCTGTGTGGCAGCAGGCGATTATCATCGGTCTACTTGCTTCACTATATCATTTGTTGACGTTTTGGGTTCAGCACCTGTTAACGGATATCTATTTTCAAGTTGATTACTTGTGGCCAGTCTTAACGTCCATGGTGATTTGGCCGTGGGTATTTTGGCTACTTAGGCGCACGCGCAGACAATTATCAATTTCTTAATATAGACACCTTCACGATTAAACCAAAGGTAAGCCAATGACAAAATCGGTAGTGTTAGCGTCGGCCTCACCACGACGCACAGCTTTGCTCAAGCAAATGAACATAGCCCATACAATACAACCTGCCGATATTGACGAGTCGCCCCGTGATAATGAGTCACCGATGGAGCTTGTTGCAAGGCTTGCGACTGAAAAAGCCCAAGCAGTTAGGGCGCAACTGTCATCTCAGCAAGCAATAACGGAAGACAAGGTTATTTTGGCCAGCGACACCCTGATATCGTTTAACGGGCGAAGTGTGGGTAAGCCCGAAGATAAAGCCGATTCAAAGCGCATTCTTTCGATGCTTTCTGGCAAAACCCATGAGGTACTTACCGCTATATGCGCACTCAATGACGCCCAGCAGCAAACTCGTGTCATTACCACATCTGTAACTTTTGCAGCATTGACGGATGAGCAAATTGACGCATACTGGGAAACAGGAGAACCTGCTGACAAAGCAGGGAGTTACGCTATTCAGGGTATTGGTGGCGAGTTTGTGGTCTCTATCAACGGTAGTGCAAGTGCCGTAATAGGGTTGCCGTTATACGAAACCCGCCAGTTACTTAATGCATTTGGAGTTGTGTCGTGAGTGCTGAACTGCTTATTAACGTTACCCCGTCAGAGTCACGGGTGGCGCTTATTGAAAACGGAATACTGCAAGAAATTCACGTAGAGCGTCATACTAAACGGGGTTTAGTTGGCAATATTTATCGCGGAAAAGTGAGTCGTGTATTGCCGGGTATGCAGGCTGCTTTTGTCGATATTGGGTTAGAAAAAGCGGCGTTTTTACATGCCTCTGACATTGTCATCCACAATGAGATTGCTGAAGAAGTCTCGGCAAGCCATATTCAGAAGCAAGACATTCGTGAGCTGGTACGAGACGGTCAAGATATTGTGGTTCAGGTGGTAAAAGATCCCATCGGTACTAAAGGTGCTCGCCTTACCACAGATATCACTATTCCCAGCCGATATCTGGTATTTATGCCCTCGGTAACCCACGTGGGTGTATCGCAGCGTATTGAAGAAGAGTCAGAAAGAGATCGTTTAAAATCCCTTGTACAAGAATTTTGCGATGAGAATGGCGGCTTTATTCTTCGTACTGCCGCAGAGGGCGTGGGTAAAAATGAGTTGCAGTCAGACGCCGCGTTTTTGCGAAGACTGTGGGATAAAATTCAGTCGCGCATGAAAAAGCGCAAGTCGAACGTGCTTTATGAAGATTTACCGCTTGCAAGACGGGTTCTGCGAGACTTTGTAGGCACAGAGTTAGATAGAATTCGTATCGACTCAAAACTATCATTCAACGAACTACACCAGTTTACCAAAGAGTACGTGCCTGAAATGAACGGCAAGCTCGAATATTACCCAGGTGATAGACCTATTTTTGATTTGTATGATGTGGAAAACGAGGCGCAGCGTGCGCTAGAGCGTCGCGTGGACTTAAAATCGGGCGGTTATCTGATCATCGATCAAACCGAAGCCATGACCACTATCGATATCAATACTGGTGCCTTTGTTGGTCACCGTAATTTAGAAGAAACAATTTTTAATACCAATATTGAGGCGACGCAGGCGATTGCGCGTCAACTAAGATTGCGTAACTTAGGCGGTATGATCCTTATCGACTTCATCGATATGATGGAACCAGACCACAAACGACGTGTCTTACATTCATTAGAGGTGGCGACGAACAAGGACAGAGCCAAAATAAACATTCACGGTTTTACCGCGTTAGGGCTTATTGAAATGACCCGTAAGCGCACCCGTGAAAGCATTGAGCATATTCTGTGCGGTGAGTGCCCGGTGTGCAAAGGCCGAGGCACAGTAAAAACTATAGAAACCATTTGCTTTGAAATTATGCGTGAAATTGTAAGGGTGAATCGCGCCTATGACGCAGACAAGTTTGTGGTTTATGCCTCACCAAAAGTGGCAGAAGCCTTAATGGGTGAAGAGTCTCATATGCTGGCAGAACTAGAAGTATTTGTTTCTAAACAAATCAAGGTTCAAACCGAAACACTGTACAATCAGGATAAGTACGACGTCGTCATGATGTAATGCATTAACGTATACAAAGGCAAAATGTGACAAATTTTTCGTCGGTAGCCGCTTATCTACTTAAGAAGTTTTGGCTGCTACTCGCCGTGTTGCTTGTACTTTTCGCGCTTGTTTTAAGCGCTGCACGCTATGCTCTTCCGCATATTGAGCACAACAAACACCTGTTGGAAAATTATATTAATGAGCAGTATGGCGTAAACCTATCTATTGAAAGTGTGCATGCTGTTTGGCAGCGCAGTGGTCCTAGCGTTGTGCTCAATTCTGTGTCGCTGGCTAAAAACGATGCTTCTCCTGTTGCGCTGGATATCAGACAAATCTACGTTGAGCTAGATTTTTGGGAATCGCTACGTCACCAGCTTATTTCATCCAATCGTTTTGAACTGCGGGGCTTAGAACTCGATATTGATGCCGAACGCCTTTCCGGTGACGGTAAGAATAACTTTCCTGTGGTGAAGGCCCTTGAGCGACTTTTTCTAGAACAACTGCAAAGCTTTTCACTAGAAGACGGAGTGGTTTCCGTGACCCACCTTAACGAAACCAATTCCTTCGATATAGAGAGCTTATCCTGGAACAACTATGAAGAGAGGCACCAAGGTTTAGGACAACTGAAAGTGGTAGACTTAGCCGCTAACTCCGCGTCTTTCATTATCGATATAACGGGCACGCGAGAAGAGTTTGAGGGCGTGTTCTACGCCAAAGCCGAAGAGCTTGATATTTCTCCTTGGGTGAGCGACCTGATAAAAACTAAGCGTCCATTAGCTCAAAGCCGTGCAAACTTCGAGGTATGGACGAACTTTTCTCAAAGTGAAATCACGAGTATACAAGCCGAACTAAGTGAAAGCCTTCTAGAGTGGGGAAGTGGCCGTGCGAAAACGGTAACCGGCATCAGCGGCGGTAGTCTTCAGGCGTTGCCCAACACTGAAAGCAATCAGAGCGGGTGGAATGTTAGGGTAGACCAGCTTGTGCTTAACTCAAGTAATGAGACTCTTACCACTGATCTTATCGGGAGCGTAGGCGCAAACGGTGATGCGTTGATAAACACCGTGAAACCCGTGCAAATTAATCCTTTTTTGCTGCTACTCCCACTTTTCATGGACGACACTAGTGAAGAGGAAATACGCGGGCTAAATCCAAAGGGGGAATTAGCTACGTTGCAAATACAGCTGCATAACGGTCAGCCTTCTTTAGCCGCTAAAGTACTCGATCTACAGTGGGATAAAACGGATAAGGTGCCAGGCCTTTCTTCCCTCAACGCAGACCTCTTTTGGTATAAAAATAATGGCGCCGTTTACTTAGAAAGTGAAAACAGCGTGCTCAGCGCTGATGGTGTTATCAAAAAAGACGTCCATATAAATCAGTTCAAATCCCGTTTTTATATTTATCCAGAGCAAGTAGACCAAGCAGCAAAGCAGTGGATAGTAAAAGGCAGCGACATGCTACTAGATAGTGATGCTGTTAATTTGCAACCGCAGTTTAAGCTGAATACGTCGACAGGCTTTATGTCACTTTATGTGGATGTAAACCCACTGGCGCTAAATGAGGTGAGCAGTTTATTTCCCCCTTCTTTAATGGGGGCTAATACCGACAAATATCTGACTCGTGCGTTTACCGGCGAAGGTGAAATTACAAACGCGCGTGTTTTGTGGCATGGCCGTACGAGTGACTTCCCCTTTGAAGACAATACCGGTATTTTCCAAGCTTATGTCGATATCAAGCGAGGGGATTTTCTTTTTGCACCTGACTGGCCTGCGCTCAATAACTTAGATTTGTCTTTGTATTTTGTGAACAATGCCCTAGTGATGGAGAGCCCAAGCGCAACACTTGCTGATGTAAAAATAACTGATATGTCGGCCAGTATACCTAGCTTTAAGGCTGATGCTCGCTTGAACATCTACGCCACCGGTTCAGGCTCTGGCGAGGCGCTTACGGCACTAATGATGGGCTCATCACTCAAAAACTCTTTGGGCAAAGTGTTAAATGATGAAGTGCAAATTAGTGGGCCGCTAACCACTAACCTTAAGTTGGATATTCCTTTTAAGGGCAAAGATGTAACGGCATCGGGTACTGCGCATTTATCCAACAACTCTGTTTATATTGCGACAACTAAAATGCTTTTTGATAATGCGTCGGGGGAGGTGTCGTTTACTAATGGAAATATAGACGCAAGTGAACTCACTGCACTGTTTTTGAAACAGCCGGTGAATTTGTCGCTGTCTGGTAGGCAAAGCGACACGTACGATCTCCATGTAGAATTAGGTGGGCGTTGGCACGTACACCCGCTGGCTAACTATGTAAACACGGATCTCACTACGTACATAGATGGTGAAAGTGATTGGAATACTAAGGTAGACTTAACTCTTTCTAAAACCGGATTTGAATATTCCGCAAATCTCTCGGCAGATTTAACGGCAACACAAAGTATATTACCTGCTCCTTTTGATACTGCAGCCGGTACAAGCTTACCTCTACAGATAATCAGTACTGGCGATGGCAAAGCATCGAACGTTAAAGCCACGCTTGGCAATAAAATCCGTTTTGACGGTGTGCTACCCCACAAAGAAATGCAGTTTTCGCGGGCGCATTTGGCCCTAGGTGAAAGCGATATAGCCAATATTGGGACAGGCTTTAGTATCAGTGCAAATCTAGCTCACGCCGATGTACAAGAGTGGTTTACCACTATCGACATGTTGCTCTCTGGCAAAGGGGAAAACACCGGCGATACTTATACGCAAACCGATGAACAGCCCGCTAGCCAATCTGAAGTGACTGAAGATAAGCGCACGAATTTGTTCGGCACGCCCTCTCGTATATTTGCTAAAGCCGACATGCTTAATTTTGCTGGTCACAGCATTAATAAGGCCGAACTAAATGCAGTTGAGCGCAACAAGGATTGGATTTTGGACCTAGCTTCACCTCAGGCTAGGGCAACTATTCGCATTAACAGTGATTTAAATGAACAAGGCATCGAAGTAAACGCCGACTACTTGTCGTTAGATAAACCTATTGAACCTGAGGCATCTGCAACAGCAGATAGTCATAGTAATGCCGCATTAGCTGCAACTAGCGCCGCTTCAAGCGAAGAAGATGAGTCACCTTATAATATCGACCCCAACACGCTGCCGCCCATTTATTTTTATTGCCAGTCATGCGGCGTACATGGCATTGATTTAGGTGAAGTAACGTTAGACGTGGCAAAAGAAGATAATGGCCTAGCAATACGACAGCTTTTGGTAAAATCTGATGAAACCAACATTACCGCAACGGGCTACTGGAAGCATGTAAGTAGCGAGGTGAAAAGCGCGTTAAACGGTACCTTAACGTCTCCAGATGTTGGGCAAATGCTAAAAGAGTATGGCGTTGAATCAGGCATTAAAGATTCCAGTGCAAACGTGCAGTTCGACATTAACTGGCCCAATGCGCCAATGGACTTTGGGTTTGAACAGCTTAACGGCAACGTAGAGTGGTCGCTGTCAGATGGGTATCTAACTGAGTTGAGTGATAAGGGGTCACGTATCTTTACCCTGTTTAGCTTGAACTCGTTAGTGCGGAAGCTCAGCCTCGACTTTCGAGACGTTTTTGCTAAGGGTTTTTTCTACGACGATATGGGCGGTACGTTAAGTATTGTTGATGGCAAAGCGTATACCGACGATACTGAAATTGACGGCGGCGCTGGTGAAATAGAGATCACGGGTTTCACCGACCTCAATACCGGTGGATTAAATTACAACGTATCGTTCGCGCCCAATGTAACAGGGAACCTCCCGTTTCTTGTGTATTTCTTAGCAACGCCGCCTACCGCATTAGCTGCCCTTGCCATAGACCAAGTGTTGACCTCTGCGAAAGTTATTTCAAATGTGAACTATCGCGTTACAGGTACCATAAAAGAACCTAAGTTCGACGAAGTTGAGCGCAATAGTAAAGACATTAGCTTACCTGCTCAAAATGCGCCCGTACCGGCCAATCCCCAAGACAGGCCATTAACGGAAGATGACGTACGCAGGCTGAAAATGGAGGTGATCGATGGTTGATTTAGTAGCACTACAAATGACTTCTACGCCAAATGTGGAAGAGAATCTCGACACCGTTGCAAACGAAATGGCATCGGCAAAGATTGAGAAAGACAGTTTAGTTGTGCTTCCAGAGTGTTTTGCTTATTTCGGCGGTCAAGACAAAGGGCAACTTACCGTGGCAGAAACAAAGGGCGAAGGTGAGATTCAGCGCCGTTTGTCAGCGCTTGCTGCACAATACCAGTGCTATCTGGTCTCGGGTACGTTTCCAGTGAAAACCAATAGCCCAGAGAAGTTTTCCGCAGCCTGCATGCTGTTTGGCCCCAATGGCGATGTGCTAGCAGACTACCGCAAAATTCACATGTTCGATGTATCGGTTAACGACAACACGGGCAGTTATCGTGAATCGGCGACAACCGAAGCGGGCAGCAAGGTGGTTACTGTTGAAACGCCAATAGGCAACATTGGTCTTGCGGTGTGCTATGATGTACGCTTTCCAGGGTTATTTACTGCAATGGGCGATATCGATATTTTGGTGTTGCCAGCGGCCTTTACCCAACGCACCGGAGAAGCGCATTGGCATGCGTTGTTGCAAGCCAGAGCCATTGAAAAGCAGTGCTTTGTGGTAGCTGCAAATCAAAGTGGTGTGCATGCAAATGGCCGCGAAACTTACGGTCACAGTCTTGTACTGTCGCCTTGGGGAGAAACCCTTGCCGAACAAGTCTCTGAAACGGGGCTGGTATCGGCAAACGTAGATATTGCAACAAGAGAAACTATTAAACAGAATATGCCGGTTGCCGAACATAACCGATTCAGGAGTCACTTTGTCTAAATCTGTTGAGCGTCATTTATTATCTGACTCAGGGCTAGATATCACTAAGCTAGAGCGTGCTTTAGCGACTATTCATCGTCACGATACCGACTATGCCGATTTATATTTTCAGTCGAGCCAGCACGAAAGCTGGGTGTTGGAAGACGGTATTATTAAAGAAGGCAGCTATAACATTGAGCGCGGCGTAGGCGTGCGTGCTATTAGCGGTGAAAAAACGGGCTTTGCTTATTCTGACGAGATAAGTGAAGAAGCGTTAACTAAAGCGTGCAAGGCGGCCCGCGGTATCGCGCCAAGCGGAGGAACCCAACAAGTTGCTGGCTTAGGTCACAAGCCTGTCGAAGCACGCTATGCCGAAAATAACCCTATTCTTGCGATGCAAGACGCTGAGAAAATTTCGCTTTTAAAAGCAGTAGATGCCTACATCCGCAAACAAGAACCGTCTGCCAATCAGGTAGTGGTGAGCTTAAGCGGTGTGTATGAAGAAATTTTAGTTGCTGGTAGCGACGGTACGTTAGCCACAGATATTCGTCCGCTTGTGCGCTTAAACTGCTCAGTATTGCTAGAACAAGGTGATAGACGCGAGCGCGGTTCAGCGGGTGCTGGCGGGCGATACGCTTACTCATTCTTTAAGCAAGATGAAGATGGCAAACCCTATTATGAGCAACTAGCCGATGATGCACTTCACATGGCGCGGGTTAATATGCAGGCAGTGGCCTCACCAGCAGGCGCTATGCCTGTGGTGTTAGGAAACGGTTGGCCTGGTGTATTGCTTCACGAAGCAGTAGGTCACGGTCTGGAAGGCGACTTTAACCGTAAAGGTGCATCAACTTTCAGCGGTCGCATTGGCGAGCGCGTTGCCGCCAAAGGTGTAACCGTTGTTGATGACGGTACATTAAGCGATCGTCGCGGTTCGTTGTCAGTGGATGACGAAGGCACGCCAACAGCACATAACGTGCTTATTGAAGACGGTATTTTGAAAGGCTATATGCAGGACAAACACAACGCTAAGCTTATGGGCGTTGCGCCTACCGGAAATGGCCGTCGTGAGTCTTACGCACACTTGCCTATGCCTCGTATGACCAATACTTACATGCTGGAAGGTCAACACGATCCGCAGGAAATTATCGCCTCTATCGACAAAGGTATTTACGCACCGAACTTCGCTGGCGGTCAGGTAGATATTACGTCTGGTAAATTCGTGTTCTCTAGCGCTGAAGCTTATCTTATCGAAAACGGTAAAATTACTGCACCAGTTAAAGGGGCAACCTTAATTGGTAACGGTCCAGAGGTTATGCAAAAAATCTCAATGATTGGTAACGATACTGCGCTAGATAAAGGCGTGGGTGTATGCGGTAAAGACGGTCAAAGCGTACCAGTAGGTGTAGGCCAACCTACGCTTAAAATTGACGAGCTAACAGTGGGCGGTACGGCGTAGCTCAGCTCACACAGTCACTCATAGAACTAAAAAAGGTTGGGTATAGGCACCAACCTTTTTTGTATGCGAACTGGTATAAGTCGCGGCTAACTTTCAAATCCTTTTTTATTCAACCACTCAATAGCATCTTCCTCGTTGGTAAAAATACCTAGCTCAAGGCCTGCATTGTCGTAAATTCTCTGAAATTGCGCTCTTACAATGGGTTGTACTGTAGTGTCACCAATAACTAGCGCACCAAGCGCCATTCCGTTTTGCGCACGCCACTCAACCGAACGTTGAAGTTCTTTTTCGCCGGCTTTCGTTAGAAGGGCTGAACCATGCAAAAAACCTAAAAATGCCCAGTGATTCCCACCAAAGCTGTTAATTACATCCATCATATCCCGCGCATAGCGTTCAATGGCTGAGTCATCGGCAATACCTTCAGCCGACACGCCAACAATGTTACCAAGTACAGCAATTTGATACTGACCGTACTTGCTTTTCAGTGTTGCGCTAGGGTTGGAAAATATTTTCACACTATTCCCCTTTGGCTAGTGAACGAAACTGTGGTGTTGAGATTACTTTAATTGCAGACCGTTAATCCTCATGAATAACGTCTTTCAAATACTGAAATAACTCTCTGAACGCTTTGGGCGGCGCATTTTTTTCACGCTCTTTCTTAATTTGGCGGTGGAATTGACGCAACTTTTGGCGGTCAAGTTCTGGGTGCGCTTCAATCAACTTCTGAATGGCGGGGTCGCCCTGTTCAATTACTGCTTCTCTGGCTTTCTCTAGCGCATGAAAAGCCGCGTTGGCAGCTTGGTGCTGGTGGGTAAGTTTTGCAAGAGCTTCTTCTATATCGGCAGTATCGCGATTACGCAGTGCTTTACCAATAAACTGAAGCTGGCGTCGATAGCCATCTTTTTTCTTGTTAACTTTACGGGCAATAGCAACCGCATCGGCCAGCTCTTCATCCATTGGAATCGTCGCTATGTGAGCATCGGTCAGGTTAACCAAGGTTTCACCTAGCTTGTGAAGCTCTTTTGCTTGACGCTTTAGCTCAGTTTTACTGACAAACTCTTCCTCTTCGAACTCATCTGCTTGCGCATCTTCGAAGTAAGGATCTTCAGGAGAATTGTATTTCTGATCACTCATTTCAAACTCATTAGTGTTACACTTTAGCTAAATTGTAACTATCACAGTCGAATTAAGACAGCGAAACTTACTATGCAAATTGAGCAGCAGTTAGCCGACATTCAAAATGTCGTAGATGATGTACTAAAATTAGCCGTTTCAAAAGGCGCAACACAAGCCGAAGCCAGCATGTCTAAAGTGCAGGGCATCGCCGTGTCTTCACGTATGCAAGAAGTTGAAAACGTTGAATTTACCAACGACGGTGGCTTAGGTATCAGTGTATACGTAGGCAAGCGAAAAGGCAGTGCTTCTACTGCTGATCTAAGTAAAGCAGCACTAACTTTAGCGGTAGAAAAAGCCGTCGATATTGCACGCTATACGAGTGAAGATCCTTGTACAGGTTTGGCCGATGCTGACCTTATCGCCACTGAATTCCCTGATTTAGACCTGTATCATCCTGAAGAGTTAGATACTGAAAAGGCCATTAAAACTGCTATTGAAGCCGAAACGGCGGCAATGGATTACGACTCGCGCATTACAAATTCAGATGGCGCGTCGTATAACGCAAATCTAGGTATGCGCGTTTACGGCAACACGCACGGAATTAACGCCGGTTATCCAAGCAGCCGTTATTCACTAAGCTGTATGGTGATTGGGGCACAAGATGACGACATGCAGCGCGATTACGCTTACACAGTAAGTCGTAAAGCCTCTTTGCTGCAATCAGCAAGTGCAGTGGGTATTGATGCCGCTAAAGCTACTGTAGACCGTTTAGGTGCTCGTAAAATCAACACGGCTAACGTGCCTGTACTTCTACACCGTGATATTGCATCTAGCTTATTTGGTCACTATGTCGGTGCTATCAGCGGTGGCAGTCTTTATCGTCGCTCTAGTTTCTTACTTGATAGCCTTGGCAAACAAGTTTTCCCTGAGTGGCTTAATATTGAAGAGCGCCCGTTTATTAAAGGCGGCTTGGCAAGTTCTAGCTTCGACAACGAAGGTGTAGCCTGTTCAGATATGACAATAGTCGATGGCGGTAAATTAGCCACATACCTTTACACTACGTACTCCTCGCGTAAGCTTAATACCCGCTCGAATGGCCACGCTGGTGGTATTCATAATTGGCTAGTAGGCGATACAGGGCATAGCGATACTGAGCTTCTAAAAGAAATGGGCACAGGACTTTTTGTGACCGAGCTTATGGGGCAGGGCGTAAATGGTGTAACCGGTGATTACTCGCGAGGCGCTGCGGGCTACTGGGTAGAAAATGGTATCATCCAATATCCTGTCCACGAAGTAACCATTGCCGGTAACCTAAGAGATATGTTCAAAGGTATTGTGGCAATTGGCGCTGAAAAAGATGTGCGCGGCAGTGTACAGACTGGCTCTGTGCTTATCGACCAAATGAAGATAGCGGGCAGCTAGCTCGCGTTTTCTCGAAACGCTGAAGGAGAGAGACCTGTCGATTTCTTAAAGCGTTTTGAGAACGTAAATACATTTGTGTAGCCAACATAGCTTGCAATGTAGGAAACGGGCCACTGCGTGCTTAACAATAAGCTTTTGGCCCGTGCCATCCGCAAATGAATAACGTGCTGTTTTGGGCTTCGCCCAAACACTTGTAAGCACAACCTATGAAGGTGAGGGGCAGAGTAATGGGCCTTTTCACTTAAGCTTTTCATATCCCAGTCAAACTGTAGCTGTTTATCAACCACTGAAAACAGCGCATGTACCCGGCTTATTTGGCGCCGCTCCTTTTCGTCACTGGCATGCTTTTTACCTAATGGAGCATCTGCTATGCGGCACAGGTAACGAGAAACAAACTGCATGGCAGCGCGACGGTTATCAAGGTCGCGTTCCAAGTACACAAGTTCCATGGCGTGATGCAGTCCTTCTAGCATGGCGTTATCTACAACTAGGGCATCGCTTTTTCTAAATGACTTCCAGCGCTCAACATTAGCTAAATTTACCCAAATTATGTCCCACTGCTCGCTGATAATGGAAACTTCAAAGCTTTGTCCAGCAGGTAAAATAATAAGCTGCCCTTCATTTAGCTGCAGTTCGCCTGATGGAACGCGAAACTTTCCTTGCCCCTTTATGCTGTAGAACAAGGTATGGTTAGGCGGAGAAACTCGCCCCACTATATAGTTCCCTGATAAGTTAGAGCATCCTGCTAGTTCAATGCCTAGGTTGCTAATTTCTGGCGCGTTACTACTATCTATAAAGCGTTCGAAGCAGTTGGGGCCAATATCTACAATGTCTCTGAAGCTAGGTTGCATAAATGTAAAATGATAGTTTTGGATAAATATATGTAAGTTTAGAGCATAAAGGATCTGTAGAAAGTTAGCTATATTTCGCTTAACGAAAAAGTAAAGGATATGACATGCTTAATGTTTCCCAAGTAGTCGCTCAAAAAGACTGGCAAAACCCAGTTGTGTTTCAAAGAAAGCGCATCAGTGCCCACAGTCCACATTGCGGATACAAAACGCTAGAAGATGCACTGCACAGTACCAATGCGCAGAAGCGCAGTTTAAATGGTCAATGGGATTTTCGTTTGTTTGATGCCCCAGAAAGCGTACCTGAAAGCCTACTTTCTCAAACGTTAAGTAGTGATGAATTTGAAAACTGGCAGCCTATTGTCGTGCCGTCCAACTGGCAGCTACAGGGTTACGACAAACCTATTTATTGTAACGTTAAATATCCGTTTGCAGTAAATCCTCCTGTAGTGCCTAGCGATAACCCAACGGGTTGCTATCGTACTACGTTCAACGTTACCAAGGATGAACTAAAGCAGCGTAACCACATTGTGTTTGAAGGCGTAAATAGCGCCTGTCACCTTTGGTGTAACGGCGAGTATGTAGGTTATTCTCAAGACAGTCGCTTGCCTGCTGAATTCGATTTATCCTGCCTCTTAGTAGAGGGTGAAAACCGCTTGGCTGTTATGGTGATCAGATGGTCTGACGGCAGCTATTTAGAAGATCAGGATATGTGGTGGCTCAGCGGCATCTTTCGCGACGTTAATTTGGTCACCAAGCCTCAGCATCACCTTCAAGATGTGTTCGTTACACCAAAGCTTGATGCGTGTTACCGCGACGCTACGGTTTCAGTTCGTACAGCCATCAATGCGCCATCTACCTTTAAAGTGGGTATCCAGCTTTTTGATGGCGATAACGCTGTCACCGAGCAAGTTATTACCGGTACCAACAATAAGCGTATTGATGAAAAGGGCGGTTGGGATGATGTGGTTTTCCAAACATTAGATGTGAAAGAGCCCAAACACTGGACTGCTGAAACCCCTAATTTGTATCGCATCGTAGTTTCCCTTATTGATGAGAGCGGTGAAACGGTAGACCGTGAAGCCTACAATGTTGGCTTTCGAAATATTGAAATGAGAAACGGCCAGCTATTGGTTAATGGCAAAGCTGTGCTTATTCGCGGGGTAAACCGACATGAGCATCATCAGGAAAAAGGCCATGCCATCAATGAAGATGACATGCTTGAAGACATTAAGCTATTAAAACAAAACAACTTTAATGCCGTGCGTACTGCACATTATCCCAATCACCCTCGATGGTATGAGCTTTGCGATGAATATGGGCTCTATGTGGTCGATGAAGCGAATATCGAAACCCACGGCATGTTTCCCATGGGTAGGTTGTCTCGCGACCCGCTTTGGGCAGGCGCTTACATGGCCCGCTTCACCCAAATGGTTGAGCGGGACAAAAATCACCCTTGTATTATCATCTGGTCGCTAGGTAACGAATGTGGTCATGGTCCTACCCATGACGCCATGTATGGCTGGGCAAAGTCATTTGATCCATCACGACCTGTGCAATACGAAGGTGGCGGCTCTGATACTACGGCTACCGACATTATCGCGCCTATGTATGCACGGGTAGATACGGATGTAAAAGACGATGCTGTACCTAAATGGGCTATCAAGAAGTGGCTGTCGATGCCAGGTGAAAACCGCCCTGTTATTCTATGTGAGTATGCTCACGCAATGGGTAACAGTTTGGGAAGTTTTGATGAATATTGGAAGGCATTTAAAGACTATCCACGTCTTCAGGGCGGCTTTATCTGGGACTGGGTTGACCAAGGGTTAATTAAGTACACCGATAGTGGTGAAGCTTACTGGGCTTATGGTGGAGACTTTGGTGATACCGATAACGACAGGCAGTTCTGTATTAACGGATTGCTGTTCCCAGACAGAACACCACACCCCCATTTGTTTGAAGCTAAATATTGTCAGCAGCACTTAAGCTTTTCACTGACCGAGAAAGACAGTGCGTTTGAACTAACAGTAAACAGCGATTACCTATTTAGACATACAGATAATGAGTTGTTGTGTTGGCAAGTACTAGAAGATGGAAAACCCATTGCAAATGCAAAGGGCGAGTGCGAAATCAATATAGGTCCGCAGCAAGCACAGACCCTAACGCTATCTCCTGAAATCACGTTTAAATCAGGCGCCGAGTATCATTTAAATATTGATGTTGTAACTGTGAATGATTGCCCATGGGCTAATGCAGGGCATGTTATGGACACTGCACAGTTAGCACTGACAAACATGTGCGGTATGGCCCCGTTTTCTTTTAATGAACAAGACGACAAAAGTGAGCTCGTTGTTGAGGCCCAAGATGGGATGCTGCTGGTAAATGTCCAAAACAACGTATTTAGCTTTAATAGTGAAAGCGGGCTATTAACCTCTTGGCTTCAAGGTACAGAGGAGGCACTTAGCGCACCGCTAGAGGACAATTTCTTTAGAGCACCGCTAGATAATGATATTGGGGTAAGTGAAGTCGATAATCCAGACCCTAATGCGTGGGAGTCCCGCTGGCGTCGTGCAGGCATAGGTGAGTGGTTACGCACTTGCTCTGGCGTAAACGTCGAGCAGGGCGCTCAAGACGTGCGAATAACGTCGTTATTTGAATATTACTATGATCAAAAGCTGATGGCTTCAACCAAGTGGATTTATACCGTAAATGCACAAGCTGAGCTTTCAGTAGAAGTAGAGGTGTTATTGGATGATGGCTTACCGCCGATGCCGCGTATTGGTATGCAAATGGCAGTGCCTGTGACCCAAGAGCACATGCAAGTTAATTGGAAAGGGCTAGGACCGTTTGAGAATTACCCAGACAGAAAAGCAGCGGCACGCTATGGCCACTACACTTTGTCTGTAGAAGGAATGCAAACGCGCTATATTTTCCCTACGGATAATGGCTTGCGCAGTAACTGCAAAGAACTAGCTATCGGCGAATTAAATGCCAGCGGGCGGTTCCATTTCAGCGTAAGTGAATATGGGCAAGCACAGCTGGACAGAGCAAAGCATACCTATGATTTAGTACCTCAAGACTGTGTGTTTGTTTACATTGACCATGCGCATATGGGCGTTGGTGGAGATGACTCGTGGAGCCCGAGCACGCACAAAGCCTTCTTACTGGAAGAGAAGTATTACCGTTACGCAGTATGCTTTAAGACTACTGTTGGCTAGCCAGATATTCACGCACAAAAAAGCCGCTACATGGTAGCGGCTTTTCTATTAACTTAATATTTGTTCAGGTAGAGGTTTAGCCGTCAACCTGACCGCAGAAACGGTAACCTTCACCGTGGATAGTTACAATCAACTCTTCATCTGTGGGATCTGACTCGAAGTGCTTACGAATACGACGAATAGTTACGTCAACCGTACGGTCATTTGGTCGAAGCTCGCGACCTGTCATTTCCATAATTAGCTGTTCACGGGTAAGGATTTTACCTGGGTTGCTTAGGAAAAGGTGAAGCGCACGGAATTCACTACGAGGTAGACGGAATTCTTTACCGCTAGGAGAAATCAAAGAGCGGCTGTCGCCGTCAAGAGTCCAGCCGTTGAAGCTTACACGGCTTGGTAAATCGTCATCTTCTGAAGAGTTTGTTGTACGAGACAGTAGGTTGCGCGCGCGAATCGTTAGTTCACGAGGGTTGAACGGCTTAGTCAGATAATCGTCTGCGCCAATTTCAAGACCTAGGATGCGATCAACATCGTTATCGCGACCCGTTAGGAAGATAAGGCCTACGTTTTTACGATCACGTACTTCACGTGCCAAAATCAGGCCGTTTTTGCCTGGTAGGTTTATGTCCATGATAACCAAATTGATAGCGTGATTCTCGAAGAAATCATGCATTTGATCACCATTTTCGGCTTCAAATACATTATACCCTTCCGCTTCAAATAGACTCTTAAGCGTGGTACGGGTTACCACCTCATCTTCAACAATTAACACATTTGGCGTCTGCATGGTGTTTTACACTCTTTCTAAAATACGATTTAAGCAACTAACTGGTTAAATTTTAATATCCATGTACTTGATTGCAAGCAACTTGTGAATATTCTTACTGCTAAGGTATTGGGATTAGCCAATAAAAATCAAGAAAAGTTCAGCCTTTATACAACTATTCTGATGTTTTCGCATTAACAACGGGGAAGATAATTACAAATTCCACTCCGTTACCTTCCTCGCTAGTAATCGATATCGAACCATTGAGGGCTTGCGTAACTAAGTTGTACACCAAGTGCATTCCCAACCCTGACCCCCCTTGTCCACGCTTCGTGGTGACAAAGGGGTCAAAAATCCGCTTGCGGATTTCAGGAGAAATGCCCTTTCCGTTATCGGTATAAACAAGCTTGAGCTTGTCGCTGCTAATCAACTCAGCACGAATATCAATGGTTCCTTCATCCACGGATTCGAACCCATGAATAACTGAATTCATGATTAAATTAATCAAAATTTGATTTATAGGGCCAGCCTTCGTTTCAACGCTAAGGGTAGGGTCGCAATTTACGTTGATTTTGTGTTTTAATTTTTTTAATCGAGGCTGCAATGATAACAGTATCTCATTAACTAGCTGTACAACGCAAAAACTTCTACTAGATTCTGAGGTTTGATCTACGGCAACCTGCTTAAAACTACTAATAAGCTCAGCAGCTCTGTTTAAATTGCGGTAAATAATATTGAGGTTTTCGTTACTTTCATCCAAGAAGCGCTTCATGACACTGGCTTTCAGTGTTTTATTTTCAAAGTCTTTCTGAATAACTGCTAGTCTGTCTAGCATCATGGTCGATGCAGTAACACCTAGGCCTATTGGCGTATTAACTTCATGTGCGACACCGGCAACCATGTCACCGAGGGAAGCCATTTTCTCATTTTGTACAATTTGACGCTGGAATTGATGTAGCTTTTCTAGCGTTTGAATAAGCTCTTGGTTCGCGTCTTTAAGCGCGGTTGTTCGATGGCTGACCATATCTTCAAGGCTGGCATTAAGCTTTCTGTGTTGCTCCTCTGCTTGCCTTTGTTTTTGCATGTATTCTTGCATGCGCAGCAGCATCACGTTGACCGCATCAGCTAATATGTCGAGTTCTTTAATGTTAGAACCACGAGCGCGAGCTGAATAATCACGCTGACGCGACGTACGCTGTAAAAAGTTGGCTATGCTTTCAACTGGGCCAGTTACGACGCGCTGCATTTTAAGTGCCGAGTAAAAGCTTATTGCCAACAGCGCCAAGGCTATCGCTAAATTTAGCCAAATTGATTTCCCAACCAGTTGGTTGAAGTTTTCCGATGAAACCCTTAGATACACCCACCCCAGCTGGATATTAGTTTCGGGGTCAAATACTTTTGCACTCAGTTCAAGGTAATGCCCGTTATCTGCCAGTAGTGGATTCATAACCATTGAAGCTAGCTGATTTTCCTTACCACCTAGTAAAAGCTGACCCTCTTTATTGTACGAAGCAAAAATTTCTGGCTGCAGTGTATTGTTTTGCGCTTTGTAAACGTGAGCATTTAGTACTTGCTCTGCTGCCGCAAGGTTATTTAATGCGGCTTCAATACGTTCAGGGGTTTCATCATAAAGATAAGAAGATGAGCTTCTTGCCACCAATTTGGCGAGCATAATCGCGTTAGATTCAAGCTCATGTCGATAAGTTTTTATTTGCGTATAAACGGCAAGACCTGATAGCACTGCAAGAGAAAAGGTAGCAATAGACATCACAACCCATAGAAAAAGGCTTCTTATTGAAAGCTTAACTGCTCTGTCCGTCATACTTGCCCAGCGCAATGTCCATTCACTTCGTCCGTTTTTTAATAGTGGCGCAAAAATGGCTAAAAAGAAAGGTGTTTATAAACAATAATTAATGTGAAATGTTTCGGTGCTATAACACTCTTCAGCTAACGTTTTTGCACGTTTCTTGCGCTACTAGCTATGATGAATAATAAGGGCAAAAAAGCTGTAGACATACAAAAAAATACAACAGAACTAACGGCTAGTTTACCGCAGATAAATATAACTGCTGGTAGCTTTCAGCGGCCGTTTCCCATGTAAAGCGAGTTCGCATTCCCCGTTGCTGCATCGCTCTGAACTTTCCGGCATCTTCGTAGAACGCCAGCAGAGCTCGACGAATACAAGATAGCAGTGCGTGTGGCGTAGGATCATCAAACACAAAACCCGTACCTTCACTATCGTTGCTATAGTCGATGACCGTGTCTTTAAGGCCTCCTACCGAACGTACGATAGGGATAGTGCCGTAGGCTAAGCTGTACATTTGATTTAATCCGCATGGCTCAAATTGCGAAGGCATAAGAAAAAAGTCGGCGCCCGCTTCTACAAGGTGTGCATGCTCTGAACTAAACCCGTTAATAAATGCAAATTTGTCAGGATGTTGTTGGGCAAATTCACCTAGGTCCATACATACTTCAGGGTCGCCCGTGCCCACAATGACTATTTGCACGTTGTGCTTAATTAAATCGTCTAAGATTGGCAATATGTATCCGAATCCTTTTTGTTCTGTTAGCCGGCACACCATTCCAATAAGCGGTACGTTGCCATTGTCAGGTAATCCTGACTTCTCTTGTAATGTTCGTTTACATGCAGTCTTCGGATGAAGATTCTCCACATTGTAGTTCTCTGGAAGAAATGTATCTGTCTCGGGGTTCCACTGAGTGTAGTCACATCCATTTAGAATACCGCTCAAGTCGGCTTGACGATTTACAAGCCGCTCGTGTAGGCCGTGACTGCCCAAGTCTGTGAGTAACTCGCTTGCATAGTTAGGGCTTACGGTTGTCACTTTCGTAGCAAACTCAATCCCACTCTGAAGCATATTGATGTAACCGCCGTGCACTTGCGCCAAAATGTTTGGATGATGGCGAAGAAAGGGGATGGCTTCTAGTTTGTGTACGCCCTGGAATGCGGCATTGTGTATAGTAAATATTGTTTTTGTGCTATCGAAATACCCAGATTTGTCATGAGTAAGTAAAAACGGAAGCATGGCCGTATGCCAATCGTGACAATGTATTATATCCGGCTTCTTATCCATCGCTTTTAGCGTCTGAAGGACGGAACCACTGAAAAAGCTAAAACGCTCACCATTATCTTCATATGCTTCAAAGGCGTCGGCGTATAACCCTTCACGCATGAAGTAGTCAGGCGCGTCTACAAAGTAAATTGCAATGCCGTGCCATTGCATAAAGCGAATATCGAAATGGTACACTTGCCCTTCAGTAAAGAGGGTTTGTTGCTCGATGACTGTGGGTAGATTCAATTGCTCTGCCAGTACTTGATAATACGGCATTATGATAGTGATGTTTTCGCCTAAACTATGTAGTGCGAGAGGAAGCGCTTTGCCAACGTCAGCAAGTCCGCCTGTTTTAACAAACTCTTCAACTTCTGAAATAGCAAATACAATATTCACAGTTAATCCCCCAGAACGCACACGTAGTGCATTCGTCATTCTTAAATAGAGTATATGGAAAGCGCTGAGTGCCATTGTGAGGTATTCACAATGGCATAAGCAACAGATAGAAAAGCTAAGTTAGCACAAGCTAATGGCTTTTTTAATTACAAAGCTACCTGATAGACAGAAAATTGCGATGTTTGTGCTGTGGTATAAACCGTTTGGAAGTGCTCTGCGAGCAAACCTGGGTATGGCAAGAATCGGTTTGCCACCATTTGCATACTGCCACCACGGCTCAAGGTTGCCTTTGCATCTGAGATAAATCGCTTCGTAATGGTGTAGTCGGTTTTAATACCGGTGTGAAATGGAGGGTTGGTGACAATATGCTGTACTTTTTGAGTAAAACCGTGCAAACCATCAGCAGCGTAAAGTGTTGCTGATAATCCATTTTCTGCCAAGGTTAGGGCGCTACAATAGATAGCAAGGGCGCTCACGTCGGTAAGGTGCAGCTTTAAATGCGGGTATTTCATCATGATGTAGCTACCAATAACGCCGGCGCCACACGCAAAATCTAAAACTTCACCGCTCAGTGAGGTCGAAAGTTTTTCTAGCAGTAACTCTGTCCCTGCATCCAGTTCTTTATAACTAAAAACGCCAGGCATAGAGGCAACTTGCCATTCGGTACCTTCAACTTGGTAGGTATTCATGTCAAGCCAAGCATCGGGCTCAAAGGCAAGATGGGGCTCTTCTACCATAACGGTGATAAGGCTGCAGTGGCGCGCCGAATCAACTTTTTGCGTAGGGCCATATTGTTGCATTAACTTAGCGGCACTTTTAATGCCGCCTTTGTTTTCACCAACCACATGAATACGACCATGTTGGCCAACCATACTTGCGGCCATTCGCAGTAACATCTGAAAATGAGTTTTTGCTTTAGGTAAGAAAATCATCACGTCAGAGTGGGATTTTTCTAAAGCCAAGAAAGGCGCAAAAATATGGGTATGATTGCCAACCTTTTGCGTCACCTCAAAGCCAGTGTGCGTAATGTCTCTGCTGTCGAACGATACAGAGGGTATCACGCGCACGCACTCTGAAAAAATATCGAAAAACTGGTGAATTACCGTGACGTCCTGCGATTTAAGGCCATCCAGAAAATACGCGTCAGAAGGATTGATAAATGCCCACTGACCTTCGTCGAAAAGCGCGATATTTCGTTCCAACAATTGGCTTTGAGGAGATAGAATCATTACTTAGTACGCTCGAAAATTAGATCCCACACACCGTGGCCTAGTTTTTGACCGCGAGTTTCAAACTTGGTGATCGGACGGTAGTCCGGACGGGGTACGTAGTCGCCATCGGTTGCGGTGTTGGTGTATCCGTCGGCGTTGGTCATGACCTCTAGCATATGCTCAGCATACTGTTCCCAGTCGGTCGCCATATGAAAGCAACCGCCAATAGCCAATTTAGTGCGAACTAATTCAACAAATTCAGGCTGTACGATACGGCGCTTATGGTGACGCTTTTTGTGCCACGGGTCTGGGAAAAACAACTGCAGGCGAGACAATGAACCATCTGGGATCATATTCTTAAGCACTTCAACGGCGTCATGTTCCATTACACGCAAGTTCTCAACGCCTTGCTCATTGGCGTCAGCTAAGCATGCGCCAACACCAGGGCGATGCACTTCAATGCCGATAAAATCTTTCTCTGGCGCGTTTGCCGCCATCTCAACTAAAGACTTACCCATGCCAAAGCCAATTTCTACAACCACATCTGCGTCTCGGCCAAACACCTCTGGTAAAGACAAGGGTGCATTAATATAGTCTATGCCTTTGGTTGGCCAGTGATCTGCTAGTGCTTTTTCTTGTGCTTTAGTAAGTCTACCTTCGCGCTTTACGAAGCTTTTTACCTTGCTTACATATACTCCAGCGGCTTCTGCTTCCGCCTGACTTTTGAATTGCCTCATTTGCAATGCCTTTCTAACCCAATTTTCTGGTGGCGCATTATCCACTTACCCACGGCTTATGCAACGCTGTAGTGGTAAAAATGCTGTAATTTTATACGCCAATTTGTTTAGCAATAATAGACGCTACAGTGTCAGGTTGCTCAAGTATCAACATATGCCCCGCATCGCTAACAGTGTGGAAGGTTGCTTTGGATAACGAACCTTTGAGCTGCTGGATTGCTTCTGACGGTGCAATTGCGTCTTGTTGAGCGGTAATAAAGGTTACAGGTGCGCTGATCTTCGCCAGTGATTTTACGGTACTCTCTCGTGGCGTTGTGGCGAGTGTGTGATTAAGTAGCGTGGTTTTACCTAAATCTTGCGCCATCGATTTTACAATGCCAGCCACGTTTTCATCGTTCAAACGTGTGGGGTGAATAAATCGCGAGAGGTAGGCATCATTGTCGGGTTTGAAGTTTCCTTGCTTCAGCATGGTAGTCAGCTGCTTACGCTTGGCAATCTCTTCTTTTGATAGTCCTTGTGGGTTGTAGCCTATCAGCGTAACAGAGGCAACATTGGCAGGATTGCGCTGTGCGACCAACGCTGCAATAAACCCGCCCATGGAGTAACCTACAAGGTGCACTTTTTCGTCATCGAGGATACGGTCTTCACTTAATGCCAGCATTTCTTCTTGTGATGCTGCCCATTGAAGCGGCACATACCTGCGCTGTGAAATATTCAACAAGCGCCATAGTGGCAGGAATACACGTTCGTCGCAGAGTGTACCGGGAAAAAACAAAACAGGGTGCTGCACAGACACGTGTGCTCCTTAACATTAAACTAGCTAGTTACATGCTACCATAGCGCGCCAGTTAATGAATGGTCGCTTACTAGAAAGCATTACGCTTTTTGTGTGGCTAAGCTTTATTAGTAAAAGAATAAGCAGTAGCAATTACTTTTTTAGATAATTATGACAGAACAACAATATACAGGAAGCTTCGCAGAGCGAGTGCTTGCATGGTTTGACAAGCACGGGCGAAAGCATTTGCCTTGGCAGCAAGACGTAACGCCTTATAAAGTATGGGTGTCGGAAATTATGCTCCAGCAAACCCAAGTAACTACGGTAATTCCTTATTTTGAACGTTTTATGGCGTCTTTCCCCACGGTTCATGACTTAGCTAAGGCATCCCAAGACGATGTGCTTCATCATTGGACGGGGTTAGGCTACTACGCGAGAGCTAGGAATCTCCATAAAGCTGCGAATATGTTGGTAGACAAATACAACGGCGAGTTTCCCTATTCTCTTGAAGAAGTCATGGATTTGCCCGGTATAGGGCGCTCTACTGCTGGGGCGATACTTTCCCTATCTCGCAATATGCGCTTTGCTATATTAGATGGCAACGTGAAGCGTGTGCTGGCGCGTTACTATGCGATAAGCGGGTGGCCGGGGCAGAAAAAAGTGGAAAACCAACTGTGGGAGGTGGCAGAAACAAATACGCCGACTAACCCAGAAGGCGGACGTTGTGCCAACTATACGCAGGTGATGATGGACTTGGGCGCGATGATCTGTACGCGAAGCAAGCCAAAGTGTGATGAATGCCCGCTTCAAGCCGACTGTATTGCCTACGCCCAAGGCGCGCAAGCCGACTACCCGGGTAAGAAGCCGAAAAAAACGCTACCGGAAAAATCCACCTACATGATGGTGGCACAGTTTAACAGCCAAGTGTATTTAGAGCAGCGTCCCTCAACAGGGCTGTGGGGCGGTTTGTATGGTTTTATCGAGGTATCTTCAATAGAAGAGGGAATTGAGCAGCTTAACAAACGGGGAATCAGTGTTGAAGATACGCGAGAGCTTGAAGGTTTCCGCCATACCTTTAGTCATTTTCATTTAGATATCACCCCGGTAGTGGCCGTGGTAAACTCTGCTCCAACAAAGCGCGTAGCCGAAACGGCATATCGCTGGTTTTCGTTGAACGAGCCTATTGAAGTTGGTTTAGCGGCGCCTACAACCAAGATTATTCAGCAGTTAGTACGTTAGGCCTTCTAAGCCCAACGTAATATTTATTGTTAAGCAGATAGCATACGAAAGGAAATAACATGGCAAGAACGGTATTTTGTCGCAAGCTTCAAAAAGAAGCTGACGGCTTAGATTTCCAACTTTACCCGGGCGAACTGGGTAAGCGTATTTTCGACAACATTTCTAAAGAAGCATGGGCTGAATGGCAAAAAAAGCAAACCATGCTAATTAACGAACACAAGTTGAATATGATGGAGCCGAATGCCCGTTCATTTTTGGAAGAAAAAATGTCGGCGTACTTGTTTGACGACGTTGAGCCTACGATTGAAGGCTATGTTCCGCCTGAAAAATAAGCAAAAAAGCGTTTTTTGAGCAAACAATGTGCAAACAGTAATAAAAGCGCAAAAAAAGCGAGAAAAACGGTTGACTTGTGAAGGCGAAAACCGTTTAATACGCACCCACAGCAGGACAGGCAGTAAACGCCTAGAACGCTAACAAGTTTCAGCCTCGATAGCTCAGTTGGTAGAGCAGCGGATTGAAAATCCGCGTGTCCCTGGTTCGATCCCGGGTCGAGGCACCATCATTTAAGCCCTTGCAGAAATGCGAGGGCTTTTTTGATCCAGGCGTTGGAAATACCAGGCACACGCTATCGTGCCCCTGCGGCTGCGCCGCGCGTTACAATCCCGGGTCGAGGCACCATTATTCAGAGAGCCCTTGCAGAAATGCGAGGGCTTTTTTGATTCCAAACCACTTTCCTTTATTTTGAAATTTGTGCTCGCGAAAACGCATATGGCAGCTTTACCGCTTCGCATCGTATAATGCGAACAATATGCGATACTGATTAAGAGAACAGAGCATGAACCGTCGTAAGAAAATCTTCACTAAGCTTAAGAAAAAAGATAAGAAAGCGAAGGCTAAACTTCACAAAAGCAATAAGCCAGCATACATCTCTAAAGCGGAACGGGCAAAGCTTGCAGAACAAGAGCACGATGAATTGTCTGTGACCGAAAAAAGTACCAAGCCAGTCGACATATAATATTGCCGTCAAATATGTTGATGAAGTCACACAGCTAAAACAATGGGACTGTTTTTTGTGTCCAGCAGAGGTGAATAATTTCAAATACGTATGTCAAAGCGAAACGCCGTTATCCATTTTGGAATGCTATCCGGGTAACACGAAGTAGCGCGCTATTGAGTCTTGCGCCATTTTGAATTGCAAAAAAGAGAGAAAGAAAATAGCCAGCTTGTAGTTAAGCTGGCTATGCTTTTTGGGTTATCTAGTCATGCGTTACATCAAGCGCATAGAAGGTCGCTTGAACATAATCATCGCCATCACCCGTATTGTTTTGATTGTAAACACCTGCTTTAAAGTACATGTAGTCATCGGCAACATCGTAGCCGCTGTTGTTCATGTCCACTTCTTCAATTAGCGTAGGTTTACCTTCGCGCAATATTTTAACCGTTAGGGTATTACCCGTTACGTCTATCTCGTAACTGAACACTTCATTAAGTGCAATGCCGTCGCTAGGCTCACTTGCTGAGCTAGAACGCGAACCAATCATTTCATACCATTGCTCGGCATTGCCATTACCCGGTTCATGGGCAAAGTAAATCGAGCCTTTGTCGTGCCCGGGTAGTTTTCTGTAGTAAAGGCGCACAGGTTCATCTGTATCAGCATGTATCTGCCCTATAATTACACGGCCTACTTGCCCGCTATCACCTGTAGTGGTTACGTGATTAACTGCAACGGTAGCCTTCATGTTCCCATCAACACCGCCCGCTGCATTTTGCGCAGAAGAGGGGGCAGAACTAAATACCCAATTGTTTTTATTAACGCCTTGCGTATCGATAGATGTGTCACCGGCCCGTAGCATCTCCCGTAGCTCAGAACGAGTATAGCTAGTGTTAGTTGATGTTTTATACCCATCTATTTCGCTTCTAAACGTCATGCCCCCATCGTTAGCTGTATAAAAGAAACGATCATCTTCAAAGCCTGCGTTAAGTTCGTCTTCTTTAATTGAATCTGCTTTTCCATTACCGTCATCGTCAGTCTGAATACTTAAATACCAACGAGACAAATCGAAATTGGTTGACGGTGGTGCACTTGGATCTAGTGACGGATTCGAAGTTGGCGGCGTAACAGAGCCGCCCTCATAGACTTCAACTTCTGTGATATTTGTCCAAGTTGAATTTGCAGTGTTAGAAAATGTTTTAATGCGAATTTGTTGAGCTGCAATATCATCAATATCGAACACTTCGATATTTGACGTAGAGCCGCTACTCACATCATCAAATACTTTCGTCCACGAGCCGCTTGTGCCTGGGCGTGCGTATATTTCAAACGTGTATGCCTGCGTATCGCCTCGACCCCAAGCTATACCAACTTCTGATACCGTTGTAGTTTCGTTAAGCTGAACGGTTAAATTTACTGGCGAGCCGCTACCTGCCCAACGTGATGAAAAGTCGGTATTACCATCAATAACATTGGTCGCAGGATAACTACCATGGCCGCTACCATCGTCAAAAGCGGTATTAATTGAAACAGAGCTTCCAGTATTGCCCGTAGACGGTGAATCTGCGTCTGTTCGAGTTAGTTCCCATTGCTGGTTAACGTTACTGTTATTAGAAGACCAAAGGTATAATGGTTGACGTCGTGTGGCGCCATTTCCCCCGTCTATCGAATAGCCAGAGGCGTTGCGCTTCTGAAAGCGATAAATTTCTGTACCGCTGATCACCTTTATTTTTTCCCAATGCTGATCGTAATTCGATGCATCACAAGGTTCTAAAGTTATAGCTTGGCCGTTAGAGCCACCGCTACCACCGTCCCAGCAAAGGTTTGTATCTTGTTTTTTATATGAGTAATAGCCATCACCATGACTAATTTGTACCCACTGCTGGTTAACATTGTTGAGATTCGTGTTCCATAAGTAGGGCTGTTGGCCAACAACAGCACCACCGTTTCCATCTATAGAGAACGCAGTGTTATTTTTTTCCATTACAAAGGTTGCTGCATGTGCATTAGTAGCGGCAATAGCTAGCAATGCACACGGTAGGGTGTAGGCAACTTTCATTATTAAGTCCTTACTTAATTATTAAAGGGTATAACCAATTTAATGATGATTTGTGTAAAATTGGTTAACACAATGTAAAGGAGTATTTGCGATAGATCAAAACAACAATGATATTTATTTTTATATCCCGTATAAATAAATGAAAATATTGACTATTTTAATCTTGCTATATTTCTATCAAAAATTATTGGTATTACCAATTTGAATTTAGTTCTATCTATTGAGCTGCGGAAGGGCATACGAAAGGGTACTTAATATAGCAAGTGGTGCACTTGTTGATTTTTAATATAAGTAATTTCATGCACTTAATCGTCGAGGTTTGATTTAACGCATTTCTCGACTTTAAGAGGGAGTTAAATCGTTACGTTTACCTGACTCGATGACATTGAATAGAGGTAACAATATGTCTTCACCTAGACTATTGCTCGGTGTCAAGCACTTGTCGCATAGTGGAGCGAAGCCAAATACTCTGAAAACAAGTCTGATAAGAACTAGTTTACGCTTTTTAGGCGCAGTTAAAGCCAAAGAGCGCTTTTTTTATAAAAAACTTATGCATGTTCTTGCCTACTTTTCAAAATGGGTACTACGCTTATCTCATGTGTGCAAAGCCAGTTAAGCATAACGTTGTTACCCACCTTGGCTAACAACGTTATGTTGCCTTTGCGCTAGGCTTATGTCTATTGGCGCTCATAGAGTGTGCCCAGCGCTTTGTAATTCGTGAACCAAGTAACGTGCTTAAATATGAAAGATGACTGTTGGAGTTAAGTAGCAGTGTTTTTTCAAGGAGAGTTTTTTTGTCATTTAATAACTTACCTTCAATGCAGCAAGGGGCTTTAAAGAGCATATATGTACTTTGTGTAGTAGGCATAGCTGCTTCTTGGGCTTTGTTCTTTTTTGTGTCTGCGCTCACAGCGCTTGCGGTACTGACAGGCGTAGTTGTCTTTAGTGCTTTCATTTATAGCAAAAGTGCGGAGGAAGTTGACGAGGTCTATCCAAATAATGATCCTCAAGCGCAAAGCGAACAAGCGGGTAGTGCTGATATCAAAAAAGCGAGCGACGAGCTTGCTCTGTCTTTAAGCACATGCGACAGCAATTTATCGTCCATCAAGTCTACCCAAGATGACGCTGTTGAAACCTTATCCAATGCTTTTAGTAGTTTAAAAGCGCTTGTTGCACAACAAATTCAGTGTATCGATGCGTTATTGAGCGTCGATAGTGCGCAATCACAATCATATTCAGAACGCATGCGTACGTTTGCACAAGAAACCGATGGAACCCTGACCCAATTTATCGATTCAACCGAGCAAATGTCCTCGTCAACAAAGCACCTTATGGAACAAGTGCAAACCATTCAACAGGCGATGCCAACGGTTATTGACGCACTTAGCGGCATTGATGATATTGCCGCGCAAACCAACTTGTTGGCACTAAATGCTGCGATAGAAGCGGCAAGGGCAGGCGAAGCTGGTCGAGGGTTTGCGGTGGTGGCTGATGAAGTGCGCGCATTATCAACGCGATCTACACAATTTAGTGACGTTATAAAAACCCAAGTTGAGAATATCCGTAGTTTGGTAGACAAACTCACTGACACTGCAGAATTTGTAGCCTCGCAAGATATATCTCAGGTTGTTAATGCTAAATCACATATAAGTGATCAACTGGCCGAAATCATTAGAAAAGCAGAAGCAGACCTTGTTACTACTAAACAAATTGAAGATATAGGCTCACAGCTTGATGAGTCTATAAACGCTGCTATCCGAGGTATGCAGTTTGGCGATATCAATGGCCAGCATATCCAATATACCCAAGACATGATTACGTTCATTTTAGAACAGTTGGCAACGTTAGATCCCCACAATATTGAGCGTTTCGTCAGCGAATTAAGCGAGTACCAAAGAGGGCTCGCACAAAAAGGTAAAAATGACCACAACCCAGTGTCTGCCACCTCTATGGACGCTGGAGAAGTTGAATTGTTCTAAGCTAAGAAAGGAACAGGAAGCACTGTCAGTAATGACATATTTTGGAGAAGTGAGCACATGAGCAAACATATTTTAGTTGTCGACGATTCGGTGTCGATTCGTCAAATGGTAGAGATGACACTAAAGGGCGCCGGATATACCGTCACTACAGCCCAAGACGGTCAAGAAGCGCTGGATAAATGTAAGGGGCAGCAATTTAACTTTGTACTCACTGATCAAAACATGCCTCGTATGGATGGCCTTACGCTTATTAAAAACTTGCGTGGGTTAGGGGCCTACAGCAGAACCCCAATTGTCATGCTTACCACAGAAGCGGGCGACGATATGAAAGCAAAAGGTAAAGCTGCGGGAGCAACCGGTTGGATGGTAAAGCCTTTTGATCCAAACAAACTTCTTGATGTGACTAGACGCGTCTTAGGTTAGTCCCTTTTACTAATTCCTTAAGTCTGGAAGGATTCAGAATGAGCATCGATATTGAACAGTTCCATAGCGTATTTTTCGACGAGAGCGACGAGCATCTCGACGATATGGAACAGCTATTGATGAGCTTGGACGTCGAGTCTCCCGATCCTGAAGAACTCAATAGTATTTTTCGCGCAGCCCATTCCATCAAGGGCGGTAGCGGTATTTTCGGTTTTGATGCGTTGATGAACTTAACGCATGTGATGGAAAATTTACTCGACAAAGCCCGCAATAATGAACTCACTGTAACGGCTGACATTGTCAACGTGCTTTTAGAAACCCTCGACGTTTTAAAAGACACCTTAAACGCCTATCGTGATGAAACTGAAATTCCACAAGAAGGCATTGATGAGCGCATAAAAATACTCAACGCTGTTATTGACGGGCAACCCACTGATGCCGAAACAGATGGTAACAATGGGTCAACTGAAGTAAGCGTGAACGCGCAAATCGAAAGTGAACACGATGACAGCTTTGGCTTCTTTGATGACGAGCCTTCTGAGTCTAGTTCAGCTACTGACGACGGTTTTGGCTTTTTCGATGATGAGCCTATTCAAAATTTATCTAGCGAAAGCAGCGAAGAAAACGATGATGGCTTTGGATTTTTTGATGACGTATCTGATAGCCAAGACCTTCAAGACGGCGGAACTACCCATTCGTCACCTCAAGCTGAAGAAGGCTTTGGGTTCTTCGACGACGAAGATACCCAAAGTAATCTCGTCGAATCTAAAACGGAAAAATCAGAAGCAGCAACAGCTGAAAGTGGTAACAAAGAGGAAAGCCAAGGCTTCGGCTTTTTCGAAGACGTACCTTCGGCTCGCCACATAAATACCGCAGCAAACACAACTAACAACGGGCAAAGTCAAAGCGCCAGTACTTCAAAAAGTTCAGCAACAGCCTCTAGAGCACCGCAAGCTGAGGCTGGCTCTACGCCTGCAACTGCTAAAAAGAAAACTAAACCTTCTACGAAAAAAAGCTCTGCTCGAGAGTCGGCTTCAATTCGAGTAGATACCACAAAAATTGACGCCATGGTTAACTTGGTGGGCGAACTGGTAATCACCCAGTCAATGCTTTCCATGATAGGCCAAGATGTTGATGGGCAAATTGGCGAGCGGCTACAGCTTGCTATTGATGAGTTACAGCGCAACACCCGAGAAATACAAGAGTCGGTCATGTCTATGCGCATGCTTCCGCTAACGGCAACTTTCAATCGCTTCCCCCGTTTAGTGAGAGACCTAGCAGGAAAGTTGGGTAAACAGGTTGAATTGGTACTTCAAGGTGGCAGTACGGAAATAGATAAAAGCCTAATTGAAAAGATTGTCGACCCGCTTACTCACTTAGTGCGCAATAGCATTGATCATGGCATCGAAATGCCAGAAAAGCGTGCGGCTGCCGGCAAGCCGGAAAAGGGCACGGTTATCTTAAGTGCCGAGCAAAAGGGCGGTAGTATTATCATCAGTATTATTGACGATGGTGGTGGCCTTCATCGCGATAAAATTCTTGATAAAGCGCGTAGTAACGGGCTTGCCGTATCTGATGATATGCCAGACTCAGAAGTATGGCAGTTGATATTCCAGCCTGGGTTTTCAACCGCTGAAGCCATTACTGATGTATCGGGCAGAGGGGTAGGTATGGATGTGGTGCGCCGCAATATCGAATCAATTGGCGGACGTATCGATATTGAATCGAGCGCTGGTGAAGGCTCAGCTTTCTTCATTCACTTACCGCTTACGCTAGCTATTGTCGATGGCATGTGTGTGTCGGTGGGTAAGCAAATCTTTGTTGTTCCTCTTTTAAACATTATCGAATCTTTCCAACCCACAAAGCAGCAGCTTAAAACCTTGGGTAACGACACCGTACTTTACATTCGAGACCAATATTGGCCTTTAGTGCCTCTTTACGACTTTATGGAAGTAGAAGGCGCCGCACTTTCTCCAACAGAGGGCATTGTGGTGTTACTTGAAAGCAGTAAAAAGCGCTTTGGTATTTTAGTTGATGCGCTAGTGGGCCAGCAGCAGGTGGTAATTAAAAGTTTAGAGGAACACTACCGTAAAGTGGCTGGAATAGCGGGGGCAACCATTATGGGGGACGGTAAAGTCGCACTTATTATCGATGCAGACTCCATTGCTACAACCTACACCTCCAGTCAAATAGAGGAGTTACTTTCATGAGTGAAACGGCCTTGCATCAAGCGGTTACTGGTGGACAAGACAAAGAATACTTAAGTTTCGTGCTTGGCGATGAGCATTACGCCTTGGACATAACAACAGTGAAGGAAATCAGAGGGTACGAACAAGTTACTAAAATTGCGAATGCGCCTGCTTTTATCAAAGGGGTAATTAATTTGCGTGGTGACATAGTTCCTATCGTGGATTTGCGTATCAAGTTTAGCGTAGGCGAGGCCACATATAACGACTTCACAATAGTGATAATGCTAAACATTCAAGAACGTATTGTTGGCATCGTGGTAGATGGTGTATCCGATGTTATTCGCTTGTCTGAAGAGCAAGTACTTCCGCCACCAGAGTTTGGCGTAGCTTTTGATAGTAGGTATCTACACGGCTTAGCCGATGTAGATGAAAACATGGTCATTCTGGTGAACATAGAGAGCTTAATAACCAGCGAAGAGCTGGGTTTAGTTGCACCTGAAAGCGTTAACGACGACGCGTAGTTACAAGGTCCTTCACTAAACGGAAACACCTGACATTGGGAAATATTAGTTATGGGCGTATTTAATTTTCTTAACGGCGAAGAGTTGAAGGTAGCGAAACACGACGCGCTATTGAAATCGAATATTTTAAAGGCTAGTGCCTCAAACTTGTTGGTTATCGACAAGTCTGGGGTTATTCAATACTGCACACCGGCATTCCTGCATATGGCAAAAGCCTACCCTAAAGACTTTTCTGTCGGTGGTGGCGAGACAACATTATCAGGCAAGCACATTGACGATATTACTGTTGGGACTAGCTCTTCAGAAAATCCGTCTTATTTACTCACCCATGCTTCAGGTGACAAGAAGCAGCTTGTTTCACTCGCTGAACATAGCTTTTGCGTAAGTGCATCTTCAATAACAGCGGACGAAAACGGCACTGAGCTTTTCGTTACGCAGTGGCAGGACAATACAGAAAATAAACGCAACAAAGGCATGGTCGATGCCATTATGCGAAGCCAAGCTGTAATCTCCTTTACTACGGATGGGGAAATATTATCGGCTAACGACAACTTTCTGTCCGCCATGGGTTATAGCGAGACTGAAGTGGTAGGAAAGCACCATCGTATTTTTGTAGACAGTGACTACGCACAAAGTGATGAGTATAAAGCGTTTTGGGCAAAGCTAAAAAGCGGAGACGTACACAGCGGTGAGTTTTGCAGAATCAATAAGCAAGGCGAAGAGGTGTGGATCCAAGCTACCTATAACCCTGTGTTTGACGACAACGGCGAGGTGGATTACATCATTAAATTTGCCTCTGACATTACGGCTCAAAAACAGAAAAATGCAGATTTCGAAGGGCAAATTACCGCCATTAACAAATCTCAGGCCGTAATCGAGTTTGACCTAGAGGGAAATATTCTAAACGCCAACGAAAACTTCCTTGCCGCAATGGGCTATAGCCTGTCTGAAATTAAAGGGCAGCATCACAGTATGTTTGTCGACCCAAGCTACAAGCTAAGTGCAGAATACGCTGCTTTTTGGCAGAGTTTAAAATCAGGAGAGCACAGCGAGGGGGAATATAAACGGATAGCAAAAGGTGGCAAAGAAATATGGATCCGTGCGTCTTACAACCCCATTTTTGACAGTACTGGCAAACCATTTAAAGTAGTTAAATTTGCCACCGACGTAACGCAAGATAAGCTAAGAAACGCGTATTTCGAAGGGCAAATAAACGCTATCAGTAAATCGCAGGCGGTCATCGAATTCGATGTAGATGGCAACATTATTACTGCTAATGACAACTTCCTTAACACCATGGGCTACCACTTAGACGAAGTCAAAGGTAAGCATCACCAACTATTTGTGGATGAAGAAACCAGGCAGTCAGAGTCGTATCAGCGCTTTTGGTCTGAACTCAAATCTGGCAAGTTTTTCTCTGGCGAGTTTAAGCGAGTAAGCAAGTCAGGGAGTAGCGTGTGGATTCAAGCTTCTTATAACCCCATAGAAGACATGAATGGCAACCCGTTTAGGGTAGTCAAATACGCCACCAATATTACCGAAGATAAACTGAAAAACGCTTACTTTGAAGGTCAGTTGAACGCAATAAGTAAGTCTCAGGCTGTTATTGAATTTGACCTAGAAGGCGTAATCTTAAACGCGAACAGTAACTTTTTAGCCGCTATGGGATATACCCTTGACGAAGTAAAAGGAAAGCACCACAGCATTTTTGTAGATCCTGCTTTTAAAAATAGCCCCGAATACGCAGCCTTCTGGGAGCAATTGCGTCAAGGCGTTTATGCCAGCGGTGAATATAAGCGTTTCGATAAATCGGGAAAACCAGTTTATATTCAGGCTTCTTACAACCCCATTTTAGACCAAAATGGCAAGCCGTTTAGAGTAGTGAAATACGCGACAGATGTTACGGGTAGAACCTTAGCAGTTGAAAGTATCAAGTCTATTATGGCCAGCCTAACAGAAGGCGATTTATTGAAAACAATAGATGAGCCACTAGATGGTGATTTCAAAGTACTCGGTGAATCCATTAATCACTTTATTGACGAACTACACGACACCATAGTGAAAATTCACACTGCTGTTGAAACCATTGATACTGCCTCAAACGAAATAGCCACGGGCAACGCCGACCTGTCTAGCCGCACCGAGCAGCAGGCCTCTAGCTTAGAAGAAACTGCCTCAGCCATGGAAGAGCTAACGGGAACAGTGAAGCTAAATGCTGAGAACGCTGACCAAGCGAAAGGATTAGCAAGCCAGGCGTCGGATGTGGCATCTGAGGGTGGCAAAGTTATTGAGCAAGTAGTGCATACCATGGGTGAAATTAACGATTCTGCCCAGCGCATTTCAGACATTATCGGTGTTATTGACGGCATCGCGTTTCAAACCAACATACTTGCGCTAAACGCAGCAGTTGAAGCCGCGCGAGCCGGCGAACAAGGCCGCGGGTTTGCGGTTGTTGCTTCTGAAGTAAGGACGCTGGCTCAGCGCTCTGCAGAGGCAGCAAAAGACATTAAGGCGCTAATTTCAGCATCGGTGGAAAAGATTGGCGATGGCAATGTATTGGTGAATAAGTCTGGCGAAACCATGGCTAATATCGTCACTGCGATTAAACGCGTTAACGACATTATGTCTGAAATTGCTGCGGCATCATCTGAGCAAGCCACAGGAATACAGGAAGTAAGTAATGCGGTGGTTCAAATGGACGAGATGACTCAGCAAAATGCCGCGTTAGTTGAGCAGGCAGCGGCAGCGGCTGACAGTATGAGACAGCAGTCAGGTGAATTAGCGCAGCGGGTGTCGGTATTTAAAGTAGGAAATAATCGAAAGGCCGAACAGGCCTCTTACACACGCTCGTTAAATGGCAGTAGTGCATTACCTAAAGAGCGTGAAGTGCCCAAGCAGCGAATTAAAGCGCTGAATCCAGCCGCGCCTGATGCGTCGGATTGGGAGGCATTTTAGTGTATGTCGGCCATACAAAGCACGGACGCGCAAAGGGAGTTTTCATATAGCCGAAGAGATTTCGAGCGGGTAAAAGGTCTGCTTTTTAAACAAGCAGGTATCAACCTCGCCGATTCTAAAGATGCGATGGTTTATAGCCGCCTTGCGAGGCGGCTGCGCACGCTCGAAATAAATAGCTTTAAAGAGTACTTGGCTTATGTTGGAAGCAATGATGATGAAATGGAGCACTTCATCAATGCGCTTACCACCAATCTCACCGCGTTTTTCAGGGAGCCTCATCACTTTGAAGCGCTAGCAAATTTCCTTCGAAAGCGACCGCAAACTAAACGTATTTGGTGCGCTGCGAGCAGCACGGGTGAAGAGCCTTACAGTATTGCGATGACGGTGGCGTCTGTGTTTGGCACCTTTACGCCCAACATACAAATACTTGCCACAGACATTGATAGTAAAGTGTTGCAGAAGGCCCGCCAAGGCATTTATGCCCAAAACAGTATCAGCCAGCTTTCCCACGATTATAAAACCCAATTTTTTTACAAAGGAAGAGGGCCCCAAACCGGAAGGGTAAGGGTAGTAGACGAACTACGAAAAATGGTGCAGTTCGAACCACTCAATTTAATGTCGCCAAACTGGTGTGTAGATGCGCCGATAGACGTAATTTTTTGCCGCAACGTTATGATTTACTTTGACCGACCTACGCAGCGCAAAATTTTAGCGCGTATGGTTAAGTTAATGTGTCGTGAGGGCATGTATGTAGCAGGGCATTCGGAAAACTTCACTATGTACCCTGAACTGGTGGCGCCCATGGGGAAAACCGTTTATCGACCAGTTGTTTGAAGGGAACTTGCAGTATGAGTCAGGATGAAAACCCCATACGTTATTTTGATAACCGCCTTCAAAAAGAAGCGGTAAAACTCCTGCCGGGGCAATACTATGCTACTGCCGCAGACAAAGCTTTGGTAACTATTTTGGGTTCGTGTGTTGCGGCGTGCATTTTCGATCAAGAAAAGAAAATTGGCGGTATGAACCACTTCATGTTGCCCGATCTCAACTTTACTACCAATCTCGACGCCTGCTTGGCCACAAAATATGGCGTGCACGCTATGAATATGCTGATAGACCAACTCGTGCATTTAGGCGCGCGTCGAAACAAGTTGGTGGCGAAAGCATTTGGCGGCGGAAAAGTCTTGCCAGGGTTTGTGCAACAAGATATTGGGCGAGTAAATGCAGAGTTTGTTTTAGAGTATTTAGATAATGCAAATATTCCCCTTGTTAGCAGCGATTTAATGTCTACTTATGCTCGAAAAATTTATTATTTTCCGGCTGACGGAAAAGTTTATATGAAGCGAATTCGCGAATTTAACAATGCAACGCTTTACGAGCGAGAATCTACGCATCGCGTATTACTCTCAGAACAAGCGAAAACCGGCGTTATTTCATTTTCGGAACAGTCACATGCCTATAAAAGTCCTCGTCGTTGATGACTCTGCGTTAATACGCCAAATCCTGTCAGAAATTATCACGCGCGATCCTAACTTATCGCTGGTGGGGGCGGCGCCAGACGCCTATGTTGCAAAGCGAATGGTACAAGAGTTCAGGCCCGATGTTATTACCCTAGACATTGAAATGCCGAAGGTAGATGGGCTTCGCTTTTTAGAAGTGATGATGAAGGCGATGCCAACCCCAGTGGTAATGATTTCCACGCTCACTGAACGAGGAGCCGATGCAACATTGCGCGCCCTAGAGTTGGGAGCGGTTGATTTTATGGCAAAGCCAAAGTTAGGTGTGGCGCAAGGTATGGCCGAATATGCCGCAGTTATCGTAGAAAAGATAAAAGCAGCAGCCCACTCAAAGTTAGGCCACCCTACTGAAACTCGCTGTACTAAGCATGCTTCCATGCGCTACACAGGCACAGAAAAGCTAATTGGTATAGGTGCGTCAACCGGGGGAACTGAAGCGATTAAAGATGTCATCATGCATTTTCCTCGCAATGCCCCGGCAACTATCATCTCCCAGCATATGCCGCCAGGCTTCACTACTACCTATGCCAAGCGGCTTGATAGCCTTTGCGAAATAACCGTAAGAGAGGCGCAAGGTGGAGAGCGCTTATTGCCAGGCTTTGCGTATTTAGCCCCAGGCAATAAACACTTAAAGGTAGAGCGAAGTGGCGCTGACTATCGCTTAACTCTTGATGATGGCCCTAAGGTGTCGGGGCACAAGCCTTCTGTTGATGTGATGTTCGACTCGCTCGCTGAGCATGCAGGTGCAAACGCAGTGGGCGTATTGCTTACTGGTATGGGACGCGATGGGGCAAAAGGTTTAAAGAACATGCACACTAGAGGCTCTGTCACTTTCTGCCAAGATGAAAAAACCTGTGTGGTGTATGGCATGCCTAAAACCGCTGTAGAAATGAAAGCTGCAAGTTTCATAAAGCCCCTAGAAGAAATTTCAGACGCTATACTCGATACCCTCGAAGCATTAGGAGCGGGTAGTCGGCTTTAAGGTGTTCTCATGCCTTTATTTCCTCTAACACTCTAACAATTTCTTTACCAACTTCCCTTTTCAATTCTCATGTTTTCTTGCTATCGCAACGTGTCGCATTTGTCGCCAAAGTAACAAGTTAACAAAAGTATTCAAAAGTATAATGGTCGAATATAAGAATTAGATCATAATTTGATTGTGTTTTGTACAGCCGTTAACGCGGTGGTAACAATTGAGGTGGTATTGTGGTCGCTATAGCAGCAAATTATTTGGATAACTTTTTCTCTAGTAAGAGCAATGCCTTTATAGTCGCGTTTTTGATGATGTTAGGAAGCTGGAGCCTATCCCTTACGTCAGTATCGCATTTGGGCCTTGCTTTAAGCTCTGCCTGTGTAGTTTTTTTGTTGTTCGTACTACTGAAAGTTACAAACGCTAGTCAGGCTTCATCAGAATACAGAGTGAGCCATTCAGCTGTTCAAGAACCATCTTTATCTGAGGCCTCGCTAGCGACTGATTCAATCAGTACTGCCGTGTCTGAGGCAAGTGACATATTATCCGTTACTTCAACGAATATTGGCGACATCTTTTCAACGCAAAGCGATGCAGTGGCTACGCTTAGCGAATCCTTTATCTCTCTTCAAACGCTGTTAGGTCAGCAAGAGAGCAGCATAAACAATTTACTAAAAGACGATGACAATAGCGACTGTGCCTATGCCGACAAGATGCGTTCATTCGCGTCAGAAACCGACTCAACGCTCACGCAATTTATCGCTTCAACTACCCAAATGACCGACTCAACAAGAGCGCTAGAAACCCAAGTTCAAACTATTCAGCAAGCCATGCCCACCGTGATTGAAGCGTTAAGTGGCATTGATGATATTTCTTCACAAACTAACCTACTAGCGTTGAACGCGGCCATCGAAGCTGCTCGTGCAGGTGAGGCTGGTCGTGGGTTTGCCGTTGTTGCTGATGAGGTCCGCGCGCTATCTACCCGTTCAACCCAGTTCAGCGATGTGATCAAGACCCAAATAGAAAATATCAAATCGCTCATTGATAAACTGACAGAAACGGCTGAAGTAGTGGCTTCTCAAGATATCTCTCATGTGGTCAATGCGAAAGACGCCATCAGCGCTCAGCTTAAAGGCATTATCAAAAAAGCAGAAGCCGATATAGAAGGGGCCAGTGAGCTCGAGGCCATTAGACAACAGCTTGCCGATTCCACAGCCTCCGCCATTCGCGGTCTTCAGTTCGGCGATATTAACGGCCAAAACCTTACATACACCCGAGAGATCATTGAGTTCGTTGTTGAGCAACTTTCAGATCTGACCCCGGAAAGCGTAACTCGTGTTCGAGAAAATCTAGAAAACTATCAGCACTCTTTAACTGAAAAAGGGCAAGCGGATCACAACCCTGTGTCTGCTACTTCTATGGATGCGGGCGATGTGGAGCTGTTTTAGCGAAAACAAAAGTCTCTACAAAGCAAGGTAAGAGCAATTTTGACAATTCAAAAGGTGATTGAATTATGAGCAAAAGCATATTGATTGTTGACGATTCAGTGTCTATTCGTCAGATGGTTGAAATGACCCTCAAGTCAGCGAATTACAACGTAACTACGGCGCAGGATGGACAAGATGCGTTAGACAAGTGCCAGGGGGCTCGCTTCGACTTCGTACTGACTGATCAAAACATGCCTCGCATGGATGGGCTAACGCTTATTAAGTCGTTGAGAGGGTTAGCCAACTTCCGGTCAACGCCAATTGTGATGCTTACTACAGAGGCTGGCGATGACATGAAGGCTAAAGGTAAGGCGGCGGGAGCCACCGGGTGGATGGTGAAACCTTTCGATCCAAACAAGCTGCTAGATGTGATGAAGCGAGTGTTGGGTTAATTGAGCGTCGGTTTTAATAGGGCAAGCGGGAGTCAACCATGACCATTGATGTAAACCAGTTTCACGGTGTGTTTTTTGACGAGAGTGATGAACACCTTCAAGACATGGAGCAGTTGCTCATGACCTTGGATGTGGATGCTCCCGACCCGGAAGAATTAAACAGTATTTTTAGAGCAGCTCACTCCATAAAAGGCGGAAGCGGAATTTTCGGCTTCGATGCCTTAATGAATCTTACTCACGTAATGGAGAACCTACTTGATAAAGCCCGCAACCAAGAAATTCAAGTAACGGCAGAAATCGTTGATGTTTTCCTGCAAACCCTTGATGTACTTAAAGACACCATGTCTGCCTATAAAGATCAGACAGAACTTCCTCAAGAACAAATTGACGCAAGTATAAAGGTACTCGAAGAGACGCTGGCGAGCGCTTCAGGTGAAGTCGTTAACGAGCCCAATGAGCAAACCGAAGATATTGAAGGTGCTTCGGACAACGAGATTGAAGGTTTTGGCTTTTTCGATGATGAAGAGACTGAATCGCAAAGCACCGCTTCTGAAACTTCGCAAAATAAAAAAGAAGCAGAGGAAATTGAAGGGTTTGGATTCTTTAAAAATGATGAAGTAACAGCGGAGAAACAGGCTGAAGAGGCGCCTCACGCGAGTAAAAACGACGAAGGCTTTGGCTTCTTCGAACCAGAAAGTCTTCCTGTTAAACCAGATGTAACACAAACGACGCCGACACAGGCCTCACCTAAACAACCTATCGTTAAGCCAGTCAAGACTAAGCCCAAAGCGGGGGCAAAAGAAGCCGCGTCAATTCGTGTAGACACCACAAAAATTGATGCCATGGTTAATTTAGTTGGCGAACTCGTTATTACTCAGTCCATGCTTTCCAACGTGGGCCAAGAAGTAGAAGGGCAGGTAGGTGAACGCCTACAGCTTGCAATAGATGAGCTTCAGCGCAATACCCGTGAAATACAAGAGTCGGTAATGTCTATGCGTATGTTGCCGGTGAATATGACGTTTAATCGTTTCCCCCGAGTAGTGCGCGACCTTTCATCAAAGCTAGGCAAAAAAGTCGACTTGGTCATTCAAGGGGGCAACACTGAAATTGATAAGAGCCTTATCGAAAAACTGGTCGACCCGCTTACTCATTTAGTTAGAAACAGTATTGACCACGGTATAGAAAGCCCTGAAGAGCGCCTTGAAGCAGGTAAATCTGAAAACGGAACCGTTATTTTAAGTGCAGAGCAAAAAGGCAGCAGCATTATCATCGGCATTATTGATGACGGAGCGGGTTTAAACAAAGCGCGTATCTTAGAAAAAGCCACGCAAAACGGGCTAGCCGTTACACCGGATATGCCAGACAGTGAAATTTGGCAGCTTATATTCCAAGCGGGTTTTTCAACCGCAGCTGAGGTTACTGATGTGTCGGGCCGTGGCGTAGGTATGGATGTAGTGCGCCGAAATATCGAATCTATTGGCGGGCGCATTGAAATCGAATCGTCGCAAGGCGAGGGCTCAGCCTTTTATATCCACTTACCCCTTACGCTCGCCATTGTCGACGGCATGTGTGTGTCTGTTGGCGATCAGATTTTTGTCATCCCGCTGCTTAATGTTATCGAGTCTTTCCAGCCCACCGCTTCCCAAGTAAAGACACTTGGTAATGACAAGGTGCTGTGGATTAGAGACCAGTATTGGCCGTTAGTGTCGCTTACACAGCTTATGCAGGTTGACGACGGCATTACTGAACCAACCAAGGGCATAGTGGTACTTCTTGAAAGTAGCAAGAAACGTTACGGCGTGCTGGTGGACTCTTTAGTGGGTCAGCAGCAAGTCGTGATCAAAAGCTTAGAACAACATTACAAAAAAGTCGCAGGGATTGCCGGCGCTACCATTATGGGCGATGGCAAGGTCGCAATGATTTTGGATGCCGACTCAGTGGCAGCAAATTGTACCAATATTCCAAATGAAGAGGTTTCACTATGAGCGAAGCAGCATTACAGCAAGCCGTTAGTGCGTCAAAAGAGAATGAATTCTTAAGTTTTGTATTGGGCGAAGAGCATTACGCTTTAGACATCACGACGGTAAAAGAAATTCGCGGCTATGAGCAGGTCACCAAAATTGCCAATGCGCCAAGTTTTATTAAAGGTGTAATAAACCTTCGTGGCGATATTGTGCCCATCGTGGATTTACGGATTAAGTTCAATGTAGGCGAAGCAACCTATAACGACTTTACTATCGTTATTATGCTCAATGTCCACGAGCGAATTGTTGGCATTGTCGTCGACGGGGTGTCCGACGTAATCCGTCTTTCGGAAGAAGACATGCTTCCTCCTCCAGAGTTTGGTGTGGCGTTCGATAGCAAATACCTTCATGGGTTAGCGGATGTAGACGAACACATGGTTATTTTAGTGAATATTGAGAGCCTAATTACAAGTAACGAATTGGGCTTAGTTGAAACAAAAACACAAGTGGTTGAGGGCTGAAGACAATGGGAATCATGACGTGGTTAGAGGACTTCACGAAGGCAACGGACGTAAATCAAGCATTGAGAAACAAACAGGCGCTTGATGCAACAACATGTTGCATCATGATGGCTGATGCAGAAAGAAATATTATTTACGCGAATCAGTCGGTAAAAACACTGCTTAAAGAAAATGAAAAAAAACTTCAGGCTGTTCTTCCCAGTTTTTCGGCTGATAATTTGGAAGGTCAGAACATCGACCAATTTCATCGTAATCCGTCACATCAGCGCAATATCTTAGCTGAACTAAAATCGACAATGACTTCTACAATAAGCATAGGCGACTTGAACTTTAAGCTCACGCTAACGCCTTTTTTCGACCAAGACAATCAAAACATAGGCACTATGGTTGAATGGGTTGATCAGTCTGAGCTACTTATCAAAAGTACCATGCTTAATGTATTAAACGACGCTCAAGCGGTGATCGAGTTTAATGCAGACGGTGTAATTCAAAACGCAAACGACAACTTCCTAAATACGCTTGGCTATAGCCTTAACGAGATCGTAGGCAATCATCACAAAATGTTCTGTGATAACCAGTACATTCGCACGGAAGAATACGCACAATTTTGGCGCGATCTCAAAGCGGGTAAGCCGCAAAGTGGAGAATTTTGCCGTTTTGACAAAATGGGTAAAGAGGTTTGGATTCAAGCGACCTACAACCCGGTATTTGATGGTGATGGCAAGGTTATTCGCGTAGTGAAGTTTGCCACTGACATTACTGCATCTAAATTACGTAACGCTTATTTCGAAGGGCAAATTGAAGCAATAAATAAAGCTCAGGCGGTTATTGAATTTGACCTTGACGGAAAAATTCTTAACGCCAACGAAAACTTCACCAACACGGTTGGCTACAGCTTAGACGAAATTGTTGGCAAGCATCACAGCATGTTCGTTGATGAAGAGTATAAGCGCAGTGTTGAATATAGTCAGTTTTGGGAGCAACTACGTCAAGGCGTACTGTTTACTGATGAGTTTAAGCGCGTGGGCAAAGGCGGTAAAGAAATTTGGATCCAAGCATCATATAACCCTATTTTGGATCAAAACGGCAGACCCCATCGCGTAGTGAAATATGCCATTGATATCACGGGTAGGAAGCAAGCTATAAGCGATATCAAAACGGCAATGAATGAGCTTGTTCAAGGGAATTTGGACTGCCGCATCGAGCATGAGTTCGACGGCGAGTTTAAAGAACTCGGAACATCAATCAACCGCTTTATTGACGATATGCGCCGTATTATCGGTTCTATCAGTGATGTGATGACCCGCTTATCCGGTGGCGACTTAACGGCAGAATTGGACGAACAGTTTGAAGGTGAGTTTCAGGTATTGGGCGATGCCATAAACCAGTTTGTCGGAGAGATGTCTGGCACTATAGGGTCCATTTACGAAGCGGTAGAAACCATCAATACTGCGTCTTCTGAGATAGCTACCGGTAACTCAGATCTTTCAAGCCGAACTGAACAACAAGCATCTAGCCTTGAGGAAACTGCTTCGAGTATGGAAGAGCTGACCGGTACGGTAAAACTCAATGCCGAAAATGCTGAGCAGGCAAATGGCTTGGCGTCACAAAGCTGCGACATTGCAACAAGAGGCGGTGAGCTCATTCGCCAGGTGGTTGACACCATGTCTTCAATCAACGAGTCAGCTCAAGAGATCTCAGACATTATCGGTGTGATCGACGGCATTGCATTCCAAACCAATATACTAGCCTTGAATGCCGCTGTTGAGGCAGCTAGAGCAGGCGAGCAGGGCCGAGGGTTTGCGGTAGTGGCATCAGAAGTACGAAGCTTGGCTCAGCGTTCAGCAGAGGCGGCAAAAGAGATAAAAGAGCTTATATCAGACTCGGTGAACAAAATTGATGGGGGCAATAAACTCGTCAATCAGTCTGGCGATACCATGGAAGAAGTAGTCACGTCTATCAAGCGGGTTAACGATATCATGTCAGAAATTGCTGCCGCGAGTTCGGAACAAGCTTCAGGTATTGAAGAAGTGAGCAAAGCGGTGGTGCAGATGGATGAAATGACACAGCAAAATGCAGCACTGGTAGAAGAAGCAGCAGCGGCGGCTGAAAGCTTACAACAGCAGGCCGGTAACCTGACTGAACGTGTGTCGACATTTAATATTGGTGACAGAGCCACTATCACTGAGGCACTTCCTCAAAAAGTGCATCAAGTAGTGAAGGAAAAAAAAGTGGCTCCAGTGGCCATGTTAAATACAAATAAAAAGCTAGCTCCTAAAGTACCGAACAATGATGAGTGGGAGTCTTTCTAGTTAACTAAAGGCGAATTCTTCAAAGGGGAATTCGCCTTTTTTATAAGTTGCGGGTTTATTCAGCGCTTCAAACAACTAGCGCGACAAATATGATAGGTGATGCTATGGGTGTTTTTAATATATTTCATAATGAAGAGTTGGTGGCTGCTCAAAGCCTTTCTCGTTTTCAAGAGCAGGCGCTGAGCGAGAGTACGGCGTGTTTGATGCTAGTGGACGCATCGGGAACGATAACCTTTGCCAATAAAGCATTTAGACAGCTAGCGCAAGAGCACAGCGAACAGTTTTCTAGCGCGCTTCCCAATCTTAATTTTGAAGAATTGACCGGCACCTCAATTGCAGGCTTTTTTGCTAGTAGTAGAGAATTAAGCCAGCGGTATAGCACCTGTAATAGTAGCGACGCCTTTTTACTGCCGGTAGACAAACTGTTGTTTACATTAAGGCTCACCACAATTAAAAGTGTTGAGGGCGAAAAACTTGGCACTATGGTGGAATGGATAAACGACCAAGAATTGCAGCATAAATCTGGCTTACTGGAGGGGCTCGACCGTTGCCAAGCCATAATCTCGTTTACTCCAGATGGCATTGTTGAAGATGCTAACGATAACTTTCTCAAAGTAACAGGTTATTCAAAAGAGGACATTGTCGGTAAGCATCATCGATTATTTGTACTGCCAGATTATGGCGTTTCTGAAGAATACAGTCACTTTTGGGAAGGGCTGAGAAATGGTGAACGCAGCAGTGGAGAGTACTGCCGTGTAGCAAAAAACGGTGACAAAATTTGGATCCAAGCCTCTTACAACCCTATTTACGACAAACTGGGTAATATTGTTCGCGTAGTTAAGTTCGCAACTGACATTACGGCGGAAAAACGTAAAAACGTGGATTATGAAGGGCAAATAAACGCAATCGATAAATCTCTAGCTGTTATCGAGTTTGACCTAGAAGGGGTAATCCAACACGCCAACGAAAACTTCTGTAATACAACGGGTTATGACTTAAGTGAGATAAAGGGGCAACATCATAGTATGTTTGTTGAGCCCAATTACAAAATGAGCCCCGAATATGCCGCATTTTGGCGTGACTTGAAAAAGGGTGAATTTAAGTCTGGCGAGTTTAAGCGGGTAAAAAAAGACGGTAGCGAGCTTTGGATCCAGGCGTCTTACAACCCTATTTTTGACGAGTTCGGCCAGCCCCAGAAAGTGGTGAAGTACGCATCCGATGTCACTGAACAAAAACTACAGAATGCATTTAACACAGGTCAGATAGATGCGATCAGTAAATCTCAAGCAGTTATCGAATTTGACCCCAACGGTAACATCGCGACCGCAAACGATAATTTCTTGGCCACGGTTGGGTATGCACTAGACGAAATCCAAGGAAAGCACCACAGAATTTTTGTCACTAAACAGGAACGTGAATCTGAGGAATATCGCACTTTTTGGAAGAAGTTGGCTGAAGGTCAGTTTTATTCGGGTGAATTTCATCGTGTTGCCAAAGATGGTTCAGATGTATGGATTCAAGCAACCTACAACCCCATTTTAGACATGAGTGGTAACGTAGTAAAAGTGGTCAAATACGCGAGCAATATTACCGAACAAAAAGTGAAAAATGCCTATTTTGAAGGGCAGTTGGCGGCCATAGGAAAGTCTCAAGCAGTCATTGAATTTAACATGGACGGCATTATCCAAGATGCCAATGAAAACTTTTTAAATACGGTGGGATACACCCTAGAAGAAATTAAAGGTAAGCACCACAGCATGTTTGTCGATTCGTCATATCGTGCTAGCCCTGAGTATGCGGCATTTTGGGATGCGTTGCGCAGTGGCACCTACTCTTCTGGTGAGTACCGCAGAGTTGGCAAAAACGGCAAAGAAATTTTTATTCAAGCGACATATAACCCCATCTTAGATCACAACGGTAAGCCCTTCCGCGTAGTGAAATTCGCTACGGACATTACAGGTCGAACTCAGGCAGTTGATGAAATTAAGCACGTTATGACTAAGCTTACAGAGGGCGATTTAACCGTTAATATCGACCATGCATTAGATGGCGACTTTGCTGTCTTAGGCGAAGCAATAAATCAATTTATCAATGAAATGCGCGGCACGATCACCAGCATTAATGAAGCGGTAGAAACCATTAATGTAGCATCGGGGGAGATTGCAACAGGAAATGCCGACTTGTCGAGCCGTACAGAGCAACAAGCGTCAAGCCTTGAAGAAACAGCATCGAGCATGGAAGAGCTAACCGGCACCGTAAAGCTTAACGCCGAGAATGCTGAGCAAGCCAACGGCCTTGCAGCGCAGGCAAGTCAAATTGCCTCTCAGGGGGGAGAGGTTATCAGTGAAGTGGTTGATACCATGACGCAGATAAATGACTCTGCTCAGGAAATTTCAGACATCATAGGTGTGATTGACGGCATTGCGTTCCAAACTAACATACTGGCATTAAACGCCGCAGTAGAGGCTGCACGAGCAGGTGAGCAAGGTCGTGGTTTCGCCGTTGTTGCTTCTGAAGTGCGTAATTTAGCGCAGCGTTCTGCAGAAGCCGCGAAAGACATTAAAGAACTCATCTCTGACTCGGTCGGAAAAATTGCAAGCGGTAACCAGCTGGTTGTTAAATCGGGTGAGACTATGGCTGAAGTAGTAACCTCTATTAAACGAGTGAATGACATTATGTCTGAAATTGCAGCGGCGTCTGCAGAGCAAGCTGCGGGGATAGAGGAAGTCAGTAAAGCCGTAGTTCAGATGGATGAAATGACCCAGCAGAACGCTGCGCTAGTGGAAGAAGCTGCTGCTGCGGCCGATAGTCTTAAACAGCAATCACTGCAATTGAATGAACGGGTCTCAGTATTTGAAGTAGGAAAAGGGCTAAGCAGTGACCAACAGCATGTCGCGGCCCTCACCCACGGAGATTTTCGACAGCCGCAGCGCTTATCTGCAGCACCAGCTCAGCGAGCCTCTCAAGCGAAGGCGCTAACACCGGCTATGCCTGACGAAGCAGAGTGGGAGTCATTCTAATGACAGCGGCTGTTTCAACAAAAGATAGCACCAGGGAGTTCGCCTTTGAAAAGGCGGACTTTAAAAACGTGCAGAAGATGTTGTTTAAAAAGGCAGGAATAAATCTATCTGATGCCAAGGAAGCAATGGTCTACAGTAGGCTAGCGCGTAGGATTAGGGCGAGAAATTTGCGCAGTTTTAACGAATATCTCGCTTTAGTGAACAAATCGGAGTCAGAGTTAGAGCAATTTATCAATGCACTAACCACGAACCTTACATCTTTCTTTCGCGAGCCGCACCACTTTACCGCGTTGGCCGATTACCTAAGACAGAATAATGTTACCAACATTTGGTGTGCAGCCAGCTCTACTGGTGAAGAGCCTTATTCAATCGCGATGGTAGTGGCTGAAGCGTTTGGAAGTTTTAAAACTCCGGTCAAGATCATTGCCTCAGACATAGACAGCAAAGTGTTAGCCAAGGCCAAAGCCGGTGTTTATCCCTTAGCCTCGATAGCGAAAATACCTCAATACCGGCAAAAGCAGTTCTTTCACAAGGGTAAAGGTGCTAACGAGGGAAAGGTGAAAGTGGTCGATGAGCTTCGCAATATGGTGCAGTTCAAAAAGCTGAATCTTACCGATGCAAAATGGGATGTTAAGGGGCCGCTTGACGTTATATTTTGCCGCAATGTGATGATTTATTTTGATAAACCAACACAACTCAAAGTACTACAAAAAATGGTGGGTATGTTAAAGCCATCTGGACTTTATATGGCTGGGCATTCTGAAAACTTCAATATGTATACTAATCTTGTGAGACCGGTGGGGAAAACCATTTATCGCCCCGTCGGTTAGGAGATATCGTGGCGACCCCCAATTTTGAACTGCCCATAACTTACTACGATAAACGTTTTTCTACAGAAGCAGTCAAGCTGTTACCTGGTCAGTATTTTGTTACCACACAAGACAAAATGCTGGTCACTGTTCTTGGTTCTTGTGTGGCGGCGTGCCTGTTTGACCCCATCACAGGGTCTGGTGGGATGAATCACTTCATGTTGCCCACCATTAATAAAGCGGCAGGTGAATTTGAAAAGATTCAGGGAATGGCAGCAAAATACGGGGTTCACGCCATGGAAATTTTGATTAATGAACTTGTGAAAGTAGGGGCAAAAAAGAACCGACTACAAGCAAAAGTCTTCGGAGGCGGGAAAGTCGTGCCGTCTTTTATTCAAAACGATGTAGGTAAGTTTAATGCCGAATTTGTAACTCAGTTTTTAGAAACCGAAGGCATACCTATTTTAGCCAGTGACTTGTGCGATGTTTATGCGCGAAAAGTCTATTTCTTCCCAAGTAGTGGCCACGTGATGATGAAGCGCATACACGAGTTAAACAACGCAACAATCATCGAGCGAGAAAGTCAGCACCGCTGGGAATTATCGAAGCAAACGCCAAGTGGCAGCGTAGATTTATTTGAGGACTAGTTATGACAATAAAAGTGTTAGTGGTAGATGATTCAGCGCTTATCCGCCAAATACTCAGTGAAATCATAAAGAGTGAGCCAGACATGACGCTGGTAGGTGCAGCGCCAGATGCGTTTGTAGCGAAAAAGATGGTGCTTGAGAAGTCGCCCGATGTCATAACATTGGATATCGAAATGCCAAAAGTGGATGGTTTGCGCTTTCTGGAAGTGCTTATGAATGCCAGGCCAACCCCTGTGGTTATGATATCAACGCTAACAGAGAAAGGGGCTGACGCCACATTAAGGTCGCTGGAATTAGGTGCGATTGATTTTGTTGCTAAACCTAAAATCGGTGTAGCTCAAGGTATGGCGGAATACCACGAGTTAATCGTTGACAAAATTCGAACGGCCGCACGTTCAAAAGTAAAGAAGGCGTCGCCCACTAAGACGGCTTCTGTAAACAAAGTCAGTTACTCCGGTACAGAAAAACTTATTGCCATAGGCGCCTCGACTGGCGGTACCGAAGCTATAAAAGAGGTGCTGCGAACCTTCCCTGCAAACGCTCCTGCAACGGTGATAACCCAGCACATGCCGGCAGGCTTCACCTCTACCTATGCACGGCGGTTAGACTCTGTGTGTCAAATGCAGGTTAAAGAAGCGAAGGGCGGCGAGCGTTTGCTTCCTGGTCAGGCATATCTAGCACCTGGCGACAAGCACATGGAAATTGAAAGAAGCGGAGCCGATTATCGTATCAGGCTTACCGATGGTGCGCGGGTATCGGGTCATAAGCCCTCTGTGGATGTACTTTTTAATTCGCTATGCAAAAGTGCGGGTAGTAACACGATAGGTGTACTGTTAACGGGAATGGGTAGTGATGGTGCTATCGGTCTTCAAGAATTATTCAACGCCGGTTGCGAGACATTCTGTCAGGATGAAGCAAGCTGCATCGTATTTGGCATGCCTAAGGTCGCTATTGAAAAGGGGGCTGCTAAGCAAGTATTAAGCTTAGATGATATGGGAAAAGCGGTTATGCAAACTGTAGAAAAGCTCTCTGCTGGTAGCCGCTTATAACTATGGTGAGTAAGCACTTACAGAAAGCAATTTCTGTCTTAAAGCTGTAAAAATATTGTTAGAAATTTGCTTGTTAAAGAACACCTTAGGTGTTTTAATAATGCTACTTAATAAGTAAGTAATGTTGCTTCAAAATGCTGTTGCTGAAGTCGATACTATGGATAGACTTACTTTTAAGTACTTAAAATATAAAAACGTAAGTGAAGTGGTAGAGTAAAGCATTGTCGCCATAATAATTTAAAAGATAATGTTCTACATGCACTGGTGGGGAAATAAACAAAGTTTTATTACTGCGTATATTTTACTGTACCTATAAGCAATAAAAGGCCTGCTATATTCCTTACAGATTTGAGAGCAAATATATGCTCATTCTTATGGTATGACACTCGCTCGGGATTTAACGAGTAGTTGGGGATTCTTATGAAACAGCAAATGCTAATAGCGCTATCTGCGTTAATGTTTTCTTCTTCTGTTTTCGCTAATGGCGGTTTTGAACCGAATAAGAAAGCATGCGTTAACGTCGGAAAAGAAATTACTCGCGTAAGCACTGAAATGGATACGGCAACGTCAGGTATTCAAAAATCATGGCTTAAGCGTCAATTAAGCGCATTAGAAACTAAACGCAATTCATGTAGCATAAAAGGTTTCAAAGCTAATCAGTCAGCTTTAGCAAAACTTTAAATACTTGATGTTTAGAAGTAAAAAAGTCTTACGTTGGTAAGACTTTTTTGTTTGTAAAGTAGATAAAGTTAGTTAGTTACTATACCTATTAACTCATCAAGCGAACCAATACTGTGATCAGGTGCTAAACCTAACGGGTACATCATTTTGCCCGAACGCTCTACAAATGCAGTTTGCATACCTGTCGCCTTAGCACCACTTACATCCCAACCATGTGCCGCCACCATCATGGCATCTTCGTTCTCTACATTAGCCTGCTGACAGGCCCAGTGATAAACCGCTGCATGAGGCTTGTAAGTTCGTACGCTTTCCACACTCAATACATGAGAAAAATACGGCTTAATATTGGCATATTCCAGCTGTGCGTCTAGCCCGGCTTTTGATGAGTTGGAAAGTGCAACCAAGGTTACGCCAGCACTTTGAAGCACTTTTAATGTAGGGATAACATCGTCATGCGCAGGCAATCGGGTAATATGCTGTTTGATGGTATCTTTTGCGGTAGCTTCATCAACAGATATATTCCTACTGTGAGCTACCATGGTAAGTGCTGCGGCTCCAATATCAATGAAATCGTGAAACTGCCCAGTCGCAACATCTACTAAGCTGTGATGCAAAAGGTTAGCAAACCATAAGTCTACCAGTGTCTCATCGCCGTTTAGCACCGACGCTAAGCCTGTTTTTATAGCCTGCATGTCTAAAAGTGTTTCATTGATATCGAAAAAAATAACCCTTGGCGTCACGATTCACCTTCCTTTAGTTAATGAGAGTAAACGGTACGTTTCGTTTTAGCTTGTTCGTTGCTTATACCACTGTAAACCAGAATTGGTTTTGCTAAAGCACATTACGACCAATGTCGATGGGTGGTGTTGATAAGAGATTATGGAGGTATTGGGAGCGCGCGACACTGCAAATGCAGGTCGCGCGTTTTCTGTTTAAGCTAAATGGTGCCGGTGCGACTTTCTATATCAATCGACATGGCGATGTCGTCGAGTATGTCGTTTAGCCCAGTAATTTTTTCGGTGCCAACAAATACGCTCATTTGAGACTCAACCGTAATATCGTCATCTGTGGTGTTGCCCTCAAAGGTATTTGCTAGCGCGCTTTGCACGCGGTCGAAGAATTGGCGTGCACTTCGTTCTTCAATGTTGTGAAGGCATAAAATGAATTGGTCTGTACCAAAACGCCCTAAAATATCGTTACCCCGGGTTACGGTCTGTAGAGTTTGCGCAATTTTTCGCAATACAAAATCGCCTTTCGTAGAGCCCATTTTACGCGTTATCTCTCGTAGATTACTGATGTCGAATATTGCAATAGCAATGGCGCGCCCCTTTTTAGGCGCATCCAGTTTGTTAATGCGAGCAATGGCTGAGTCGGCGTTAAGTAAAAGTGTTACCGGGTCAATGGCTTTGCGTGCTAAGTGCTTTTTACGTAAAACGTACCCGGCAATAAGAAAGAGCGCTAAGAACACAACGATGGCGGTATACAAAGTATTCCTTCTTTGTTCTTCGGCTTTTTCAATAGCTGATTCAAGATCATAAATACGCGTATACAAGTTGGCAGCACCGACAATCATCGCGGTATCTTGGGTAACTTCTCTCCGCTTAATGACCTCTTTTGAGTAGATATTATGGGCTTCTTTTGCGCGCTCTATATCGTTTAAAGCCAAAAATATTGAAACGTTGAAGCTCAAGTAGTCTAGGTTGGTTTCGAAAATCCTTGGAATAGCATTTTTATCTAACGCACCTATGTCAGCTAAGTATTGCTTTATACAGGTTAGGTTATTGTTGTGTAAGCATAGTTCTGCTTTGTGCCAATCAACCAGCATTTGACCAAAAGAGCTAGAGATATTGGCTGATGCTTCTTCTAAATCGGACAGAGTATAGGCTAGGTTATTGTAATCTTGCGTTTTTCTATAATAGATAGACAGTGCATATTGATACAAAAAGTTACTAAGTGGCGTGTTGATTTCGCTATTCAGTGCACCTAGCTCCAAAATACTTTGATAGGCTTTGTCGGTTTGTCCGCTGCTTAGCAGTGATACAATGGCGCTAATAATAATACTGACCTTATTACTGCCTTTGTAAACAAGCAGGCCCATTTCATGGGCTTTTAAATACTGCTCTGCGGCCAAGGCGTGTTGTTCTAAATCACCATAGAGAAGGCCGATAGCATTGTGGATATGCGCCAACTCGCCTGGACTACCGTTATCGGAATAGCGCTTAAGCACGCCAAACATTTTGCCCAGCCTAACCTCGGGAGACGTAGACTCTGAACAATAGTTAATAAGCCCTAGCGAAGAGCTGGTAAAAATATCGCTGTGGCGCTCGGGCGAAGATAAATCTTGAGCTTGTTGGTAATACTTACAGCGCGCCGGGTTTTCTCTGGCATCATAAGAAAAGCCAATTTGATAAATAGCCGATGCAAACGCATAAGAGCCCTCGTCAATATTGTTTTGCATTATGGCTTTAAGTAGCAAGCTCTCAGCTTCTTCATACTTGCCACGACAAATTAAAAACTGCCCTTTGGCTACGGTTAAAGCAAAACGTTGTTGGGATGTTAAGCTTTCTAAAGCGAGCGTTTGTTCTAGCTCTGGCAGCAACGATTGGCTTGGACAATCGTAGGAGGGCGCTCGAACTTTTTCGATAACGGCATCGACATCAGTATTCGCCAGCGCACAAGAGGCAAATAGCACACTAAAAAAAGATAAGATTGTTAAATATAACCTTCGAGCCATAAGAGATAGCGTTTACGTTTTTTCTTTATAATATCGATTTGAGTTACGAACTACCACATGAAGCCCTTAAAACTTACGGCTTTTTTGTGTCTGAATCTCATATTTCTTGAAGGTAAAAAGTAAACGGCCTTTAATGCACCGACGATCCAAAGCTTACCAAAATTGCAACGCCTACTAATGCAACGGCAGACCATGCAATAGTGGCTTTTGTTGCCCTCTCACCAAGTACCCAGGCAACCCCTAGCGACATTAACGCGCTTGTAGCAATAAGGGTTTGAACCACGGCAGCTTTGGCATAGGCAAATGCAAACATTTGTAAGTAAATAGCTGCAGTAGTGCCAAGCAGAGTAGCTAATACAAAGGCAGGCCATATGCGTTTGCCGTGGCTACTTTGATAGTCGATAACAGGTATATAGCGGGTTTTGGTTAAGGCGATAAGCGGTATCACAAAGGCCATACCACCCACTAGGCGCAAAAATGCCGCGCTTGCAGCGTCAACTTCTCCAGCGCTTAAAATGTCGCGGCTGACTACCGCGCCAATGGCCTGGCATAGTGCGGCGCCTACGCCATATAAATAACCGCTGGTAGCAAATACATGAGTAGAACTGCGTTTACGTGCCTTTATCACCATATCTACCGAAAACAGTACCACCGCAACGCCAACCCACTGCTGCCAGGTAATCCATTCGCCAATAAAGGCCATAGCGAAAAGCGCGGTAAATAAAGGCGCAAGGGTTTCGGCAACCAGTACCGCTTGGCTATCGCCAATACTTTGTAGGGCTTTAAAGAAACAGGTGTCGCCAATGCCTATGCCAATTAGGCCGCTAAGTAATAGCCACAACACTGCGCTGGTGGTAAGCCCGGTTGGCTGAACCACAACTAAAACCAAGGCTAAAATGGCAATTGAAATTAGGCCTTTCCAAAAGTTCATAGTTAGTGGCGAAAACGCGTTACCGGTTCCCCGGAATAAGCGTGCAGCAATGGCCCAACAAAGCGCTGTACCTAGCGCAGCAAAAACACCCATAAATTACCTGTTAAAACTTTGCCCAATAACGCTGGGGCAAATAAGTAGTCTGACAAAAAGAGCGGCTATGCTAATGCAAGGTGTGGGCGGGGTAAACTTAAATCATTCAGTTGATTTTTAGTCAGAACATCATAGCCTTAAGCAAACGTAACAGAAGGCTAAAGGCATTCGTGGCATTATGTTAGTGGCAAGGTTAGTGAGTAAGTTAAGCGCAGTCCACAATTAAGTGGGCGTTAACCGAACTTTAAGAATAACAGTGAAGTAAAAGGACGAGAAAACCGTGAGTATTGAGCAAATGAACTTAAGCGGCATAAAAGGTGTGATATTTGATTTAGATGGCACCTTGGTAGAGTCTAGCCTTAACTTCACGCAAATGCGTGCCGATGTAGGCTGCCCACAAAACGAAGACATTCTTACCTTTGTTGAAGCCCTTAGCTGCGCCGAAACCAAAGCCAACGCCCACCGCACTATTTTGCAACACGAACTAGACGATGCAGAAAACGCCAAGTGGTTACCCATTGGCAAAGCCATGGTAGAGAAAGTGCAGGCACACAAGCTCCCCATGGCAATTGTTACCCGCAACTGCCGACAAGCCACCGCAATTAAGGTAGCCAATAACAGTATACCTATCGACTACGTGATAACCCGCGAAGATGCCCCAGCCAAACCCGACCCAACCGCCTTATTAATAGTGGCGAACACATGGCAGCTTCAACCTGAAGACTGCCTGTATGTAGGCGACTTTATTTATGACCAGCAAGCCGCCGAGAATGCTGGGATGAAGTGGTTGTTGGTTTAGATGTCGACTTTATGACCCGAAGGTAGAGTTGGAAATTCGGGCATTATTGCCATTAAGTCTTCTTCTAATAAGCAAAAGTGCCCAGTGCCTGCATATACTTTAGTATAGTCTTCCTCTGCCAACTCTTGCATGTTCATATTTTGTTCGATACTCATAGTTAATTCCTTTTTATAAAGTTTGTTATTGCTTAAAGAAAGCATTTAAAAAATAACAAGGCTAAAGACATATGGATTTGCAGTTAGAGACAAGAATTAGACTTTTTGGAAAATTGGTCATTATTGGCGCAATTTTTATGTTTTTTTGTTTCACCTATTCAAAAAGTGTTAGTGCTTTTGGTGTTACTTTGAACGGGAAAACTAAATTTGCTGGTATTCCCGTAGGAATAATTAGAGATACTGAAGTTGTTGGCAATGCAGTCTATATAGCTTCAGAAAATGGTTTGTTTAGGTATTTAGGCGGTCGTTCAGAGAAGTTAGAATATAACATCGACCCTAATGAGCGGGGGACTATTTCAGACTTATACTATGATGGAAAATATACACTCTGGATCGTCGAATTTGGTGTAGGGGTTTTCAAATACAGGACAGACACGGGTGCCATAGAAAAATTTCGTTCTGGAGATAAGTGGCCACGATATGCTTGGAAGATAGGGGTTCTTGAGCAGTACACAGTAGTTTCACTAATTACTGGAATTATCGTTGTTGACAAAAAGACCGGAGAGCTTCAGGAGTGGGCATCAAACGTTGCGCCGGGTAATGTAAGCAATGTACTTTCTTTGGCAGTATCAGTAGATGGCTTGATTTACCTTGGATCTGAAAGTGGGTTAGTTAAAATTGATCCTAAAAAAGAAACGAGCGAAATAATACCCGTAGATAGTTTTCTAACTAGTCTTTCATCGATCGATGTCGTGTCAGTGCTCGGCGAGACTCTTTACCTTGGTGGTAGCGAGGGGGTCTATGTTTGGGACACCGTAACTGACAATAAGTCGTTTTTCCCTTTTGGAAATCCTCAGTACCCTGTTGGCCCTGTTTCAGATATCTATGTCTCAAATTCTCACAGGATATTTGTCGCTGCAGGAGGTCTTTATGAATTAAATGATGGAAAAATTAACAAACCTGATTTTATGGCGCCGCTCATAACTTCAGACGGTATTAGGAGTATCGTAAAATTAGCAGAACTTCCTTCAGGCGAATTACTACTGGCCTCGTCTCAGCTTGGTCTTATCTCAATTACACAGTCTCACGAAGCTATTAATCTAATACATAAAGATGAACAAGTACTTAGGCAAAACATTAAGTCGTTTGGCTTTAGTGATGAGTTTGGGTATGGAGTTAGTACTCAAAGGCAAGATTATCTTATAAACATAGAAACAGGAGAGTTAAAGCCCTTCAGTTTTTGGGGAGGGAACCGCTGTATTGATGAAAATCTATTTGAGTATGCCGAACTTTCTAAAAGTTATAGCTTTCATGATGATTACTGCAGTTCTAGGTTTAGTCATGCCATTCAGCAATCAGGCTCGCTTCTCTATTTGTATTATGATGATGGGAGTAAAGCTTTTTACGATATATTAAATGATGGCGTAATAGTAGATAAGATCCCTGCACCTCGGAAAATGCTCAGCTCATTCTTAACAACTTCAGGTGAAATAGCAGGGTTTGATAGCGATAGTAATTTTCATATACAAATGTCCAAGTTTAATTGGAAGTCTATTTCACCTGATGACGGTGGATGGGTAGGGCTTACTTGCTTGATTGAAATGCAAGAAGTTTTCTTACTTTGTACTTCAGGGCAGGGTATCAAATCGATAAATAAAGTCACAGGAGAAATAAGTACCTCCGACCTATTAGCTGGTACTGGAGCTAGGTTTGTTAGAGGAGCCCTATATAGTGAAAGTAATCACTTGTGGTTTTTGACCAATATGGGGCTTTTTGTGGTCACTTCAGATAAGAAACTAGTTTCCTTCAATGAAAGCGACGGCGTATTTGATACAGATTTCGAATATCGAGGGATACACCAGTTTGGTGAAAGGTTGATTATTCTTGGCGATAAGTATTCTTATCTGGTTGACGAAGAAAAAGCGATAGCAGCCATGAAAGCCAAAGACAGCTTAAAAAGTAAAGTTGTATTTACTAGAGCAGAGTGGGCCGATAGTGGGATGCAAACTCATAAAGTTTATTCACAGCCGATAGCGTTTGAAGAGACTATAAAGTTAGAAAGTGATTTCGATAAACTTTCTCTTGATTTTAGGACGAGCAGTTTTTCTAACCATGAGAATGAAAAGTTAGAGTTTAGAATTTTAGGCATGGACGAAGAGTGGAAGTTACACCCTTTACCCCAAGCATTTCTTACCATGGCAGATTTAGAGCCTGGTCGGTATGAATTCCAAGCAAGAGTAAGCGGTGGCGAAAACCCGATTACGTCTCTTAGTTTCGAGGTAGAGCAACCAATATACCTCCAACGGTATGCATTAGGCGGATATTTTCTTGTGGCTTTAAGTCTGCTTATTGCATATAGGTTGAAATATTTAGCAGCGCTTTGGGGTTATTTCAAAACCACCTCGCTATACACTCATCTCACGCGGTATGAAATAACAGATGGACACTCAAAGTTCGAAAAAATGCTTCGCAGTAAAGAGCGTTTCATCAACGAAATAACCTCTGAACTTCGAACACCAATCCAAGTGATTAACGGCTCGTTAGAAAAAATTCCTGACGCAGATAAGGGCACGCGCAAAGAATTAGTCTGCATTCAAGACAATGTGAAAAGGGTCGAGCAATTAATTAATCAGATGAGTCAGGATGTCCCTACAGCTTTCAAAGCAGAAGATTATTACAAGTCTTATTCACCCGAAAATATCCGTTTTATTTTGTTATCTCTAGAACCTTTAGCCAAGCAAAAAAGGCAAAATCTAGAAGTGCGGATAAAGGTTAAAAAAAGTGTGTCTCTGATCAGTGAAAGCCTTGAGAAAATCGTGGCTAACTTAGTCCAAAATGCTATCAAGTTTACACCTGAACTTGGCACGATAAAGGTAAGCGCTATACAGGATAGTAAGGCACTAAAGATTACTGTAACTGATGATGGTGAGGGAATTGAGGAAAACTTACAGAGCAAAGTATTTGAAAGGTTTGCTAAAGGTAACACTAAATTAGATGGAAATGGTGTAGGGCTGGCTATGGTTAAAACTCTAGTAGAGTTGAACCAAGGAGATGTTGTACTTCAGAGTCAAAAAGGTGTGGGTACGAAAATAACCGTAACGCTTCCGATTGACGATATTGTTTTTGTGAATTCGCACGCTGAAAATCTTTTGCCAGCGGATGCTAAAACAAATAAGAAATCGCTGTTAATCGTTGATGACAGCAGAGAGTTCCGTTCTTATCTTTTTGACCTATTCTCTGACAAATACCGCTGCCTAGTTGCGCGAAACGGTGTCCAAGCCTTAGATGTAATGCAACATTATTTGGTGGACTTAGTAATAACAGATCAAATGATGCATGAAATGGACGGGCTTAGTTTAACTAAAGCTATTCGCAGCAATGCAAGTTATGCAAATATTCCGATATTAATGCTGACTGCTGAAATAGGAACTGAACTCGAGAAAGCTGCGTTAGAGGAAAAGGTAGATTACTTCTTAGCGAAGCCAGCTTCAAATGAAGAGATAATACTGCGTGTTGAACATTTATTGTCTGTCAGAGAAGCAAAAGAAAAAGAAGAAGATGAAAGCACGCTTCCCGTTTTCAAATTTGGGTGTTTAACAATTCCAGAATTTGATAACGAGAAGGATATGGCGTTTTATCTGAATTTTATCGCTGTACTTGAGAAGAATTATCAAGACGAAGCGTTCAATCGAGACCAAGCTGCTTCTCAGTTATTGATAAGTCCAAGAAGCTTAAATCGAAGGATGTCTGAATTGTTCGAGTACAATTTTAGCGAGTTTCTGTCGCGCTTCAGAATTGAAAAATCTATCCCACTGCTGCTAGAGGGAAATAGTATTTTAGATACATGTTTAGATGTTGGCTTTGGAACAGCGGCTTACTTTTCTACTTCTTTCAAGAAGGTCATGCACCTACCACCTAAAAAGTACATCGAGCAATATAGTAAAACAGTCGCTTAGTTTTTTAGACGGGGTAAAAAGCTGCTAAACATACTTACGCCTCTCAGCCAAAAAGCCAATCAACAGAAACGAAGCCACGTAGCCTGCACCTTGGTACTGCCAAGGCAAGTAGGCTAGGGTGTGTTTTAAGAACGGTGCGCCGTATAAGGTTAGTGCGCCATAGCCGAAGGCACAAAGGACTACAAACAAACTAACGCGAATGATGAAATGATAAGGTGCCAGTATGCGTTTTACATGGCCGTTAATCAGGTCGCCGTACACCACTAAAATTGTGGCCATAAGCATAATGCTCATTTCGGTGTAATAGGGGCTTAATGCGCGAGAAAGGGCACTGAAAAGTTGACTCATAAAATTACTACTATTATGACGTTGTTACTGTGTGCCCATTATAACCACGGCAAGTATAAAAGCGTTAACTAAGGCTGAATTGAAATTGGTGGGTAAGACCACTTTAAAAAGCAAGCCGATAGATATCTTCAATCTCTTCAATACTCAATTGCTTGGGATTATTGCGAAGAAGGCGAGTCACTTTACTCGCCTCTTCTGCTAATTCACCTACACAAGAAGGCGAAATATTAAAGTGGGTGAGTGAAGCGGGAATGCCAACATCGCGACACAGTTTTTCTACAGCAACTAATAATAGTTTTATTGCCTCCTCTTTTGGGTGGTGGCGCTCACATACCTTTAAAAGCTTAGCCACACAATAAAGTTTGTCTTGGCAGAACGGTGCATTTACTTTCAATACATGAGGTAGCATTACCGCGTTACTCATGCCATGTGACAGATGAAACCGTCCCCCTAGTGGATAAGCTAAGGCATGTACTGCCCCCACGCCCGCGTTTCCAAACGCAAGACCGGCCATTAAACTGCCGGTGGCCATATCTTCCCGTGCTGATAAGTTCTCACCGTTACTATAAGCGTGAAGTAATGAATTAAAGATAAGCTTCAGTGCTTTCTCTGCTAGTGCATCGGTAATTGGGCTGGCATTTACACTTATATAAGCTTCAAGCGCGTGAACGAATGCGTCTATACCGCTCGCTGCTGTAATCGACTGTGGGCACGTTTTTGTCATCTCAGGTGCAACAATAGCAACATCGGGTAACAAGCAGTGGCTAACAATCCCTTTTTTCATCTGTGCTATCGGGTCTGACAAGATAGCAATGTTGGTAACTTCTGAACCTGTACCTGCGGTAGTAGGGATAACAATAAGAGGCAAACGACGTTTTGAAAGCGTATTTTCACCGAAGAGTTCACTGAGGGGGCCGGCATGATCATATGTAGCTGCAAGTACTTTTGCACTATCAATAGCGCTACCTCCACCAAGAGCAATAATTCCGTCTACTTGCTTCTCACGAAGTGTCGCTAACTTATCCTCTATGATATTCACTTCAGGCTCAGGTGGAATGTCATCAATAATAAGTAACGGTGAGGAGGGTAGCAGTGTGAGTAGTTGATCAAGAAGACCGGATGACGAAACGCCTTTGTCAGTAACGATGGCACAGTCCTTTATGGATAATCTCGCCATTTCATCAGTGAGAGCTTTTATAGCACCAAGACCCGTTATGAGTTTTCCAGCGGTTCTAAATTCAGAAACCTTCATGCGAACCCCTTAATAATCCACGTACACGTTCAAATACTGTTCTATTAATTTATAGTACACAGCATGACTTACCAATTAACTAACCTTATAGATCGTGAAAAGCGCGGTTAATTAGTGGTTTTTATGAACGTATTGCGCATTGTTTATGCAAACGATCGAAAAATAAGGTTTTTTTTAAAATACTTGTTGACGTGAGCGCTCATTTCCCTAAAATGCGCATCCGCTTCGGGGGAAAAGCAAAACAGCAACCCTCCTGAAGTAAGTCTCTACTACCTTTATAGGCCAGTAAAGACGGGAGTTTAGAAGAAACGCTTTCGAAAATAAATTTTCAAAAAGTGTTGACACTGAAAACTTCCAGCGTATAATGCGCACCTCACTCGAACAGGGTGAGTCACTAAGAAGCAAGGCTTCTAGTGAATGTTCTTTAAAAATTTAGACAAGACAATCTGTGTGGGCACTCGTTAAGAGTGTCACAACGACGATTCATATTTCGATATATTTAATTGAAGAGTTTGATCATGGCTCAGATTGAACGCTGGCGGCAGGCCTAACACATGCAAGTCGAACGGTAACATTTCTAGCTTGCTAGAAGATGACGAGTGGCGGACGGGTGAGTAATGCTTGGGAACTTGCCTTTGCGAGGGGGATAACAGTTGGAAACGACTGCTAATACCGCATAATGTCTACGGACCAAACGGGGCTTCGGCTCCGGCGCAAAGAGAGGCCCAAGTGAGATTAGCTAGTTGGTAAGGTAAAGGCTTACCAAGGCGACGATCTCTAGCTGTTCTGAGAGGAAGATCAGCCACACTGGGACTGAGACACGGCCCAGACTCCTACGGGAGGCAGCAGTGGGGAATATTGCACAATGGGGGAAACCCTGATGCAGCCATGCCGCGTGTGTGAAGAAGGCCTTCGGGTTGTAAAGCACTTTCAGTTGTGAGGAAAAGTTAGTAGTTAATACCTGCTAGCCGTGACGTTAACAACAGAAGAAGCACCGGCTAACTCCGTGCCAGCAGCCGCGGTAATACGGAGGGTGCGAGCGTTAATCGGAATTACTGGGCGTAAAGCGCACGCAGGCGGTTTGTTAAGCTAGATGTGAAAGCCCCGGGCTCAACCTGGGATGGTCATTTAGAACTGGCAGACTAGAGTCTTGGAGAGGGGAGTGGAATTCCAGGTGTAGCGGTGAAATGCGTAGATATCTGGAGGAACATCAGTGGCGAAGGCGACTCCCTGGCCAAAGACTGACGCTCATGTGCGAAAGTGTGGGTAGCGAACAGGATTAGATACCCTGGTAGTCCACACCGTAAACGCTGTCTACTAGCTGTTTGTGACTTTAAGTCGTGAGTAGCGAAGCTAACGCGCTAAGTAGACCGCCTGGGGAGTACGGCCGCAAGGTTAAAACTCAAATGAATTGACGGGGGCCCGCACAAGCGGTGGAGCATGTGGTTTAATTCGATGCAACGCGAAGAACCTTACCTACACTTGACATGCAGAGAACTTTCTAGAGATAGATTGGTGCCTTCGGGAACTCTGACACAGGTGCTGCATGGCTGTCGTCAGCTCGTGTCGTGAGATGTTGGGTTAAGTCCCGCAACGAGCGCAACCCTTGTCCTTAGTTGCCAGCATTAAGTTGGGCACTCTAAGGAGACTGCCGGTGACAAACCGGAGGAAGGTGGGGACGACGTCAAGTCATCATGGCCCTTACGTGTAGGGCTACACACGTGCTACAATGGCATTTACAGAGGGAAGCGAGACAGTGATGTGGAGCGGACCCCTTAAAGAATGTCGTAGTCCGGATTGGAGTCTGCAACTCGACTCCATGAAGTCGGAATCGCTAGTAATCGCAGGTCAGAATACTGCGGTGAATACGTTCCCGGGCCTTGTACACACCGCCCGTCACACCATGGGAGTGGGATGCAAAAGAAGTAGTTAGTCTAACCTTCGGGAGGACGATTACCACTTTGTGTTTCATGACTGGGGTGAAGTCGTAACAAGGTAACCCTAGGGGAACCTGGGGTTGGATCACCTCCTTACCATTACGTCGATAGACGCCTTGATGCAGTGCCTACACAGATAGTCTTGTTTAAAATGAAGAACGACACAAGTTTATGGGGCTATAGCTCAGCTGGGAGAGCGCCTGATTTGCATTCAGGAGGTCAGCAGTTCGATCCTGCTTAGCTCCACCATCTACTTGACACTGAACTTGCATAAGCGAAGTACTGAAGGCTTGTAGCTCAGCTGGTTAGAGCGCACCCCTGATAAGGGTGAGGTCGGCAGTTCAAGTCTGCCCAAGCCTACCATTTCCTTAATTTAAGAAAGGAAGGTAACAAAGGTAGAAACGTGTCACGTTGGACCCGAAATCCTAATGAATATTTACTGTTTCAGTAAAGATTGATTAGGGTTTTTTACCCTGAGGGAGCATTTACGATACTTGAAAGAGTAATGTAGGTCCTCCTTGCGCAAAAGTCATGACAAAAAGCGTCATGATTTTGCACGATAGTTCTTTAACAATTTGGAAAGCTGATATTAATAGTAATCAATCAAAATTGAGTAACTGAGAAATCGAAAGATGACTTTTTACTCTACTTGACTGAATTGCTTGTTATCAATCGATGATTTGATAGCAAGGCAATTCTTCCGATTAGCTTGTCATGCATACGACATAACTTAGACAGAAGTCAAAAGGCTGTTTGGGGTTGTATGGTTAAGTGACGAAGCGTATACGGTGGATGCCTTGGCAGTTAGAGGCGATGAAGGACGTGTAAGTCTGCGAAAAGCTGTGGTGAGCCGACAAAATGCATTTGAGCCACAGATGTCCGAATGGGGAAACCCACCTGTTTACAGGTATCGTTACATGAATACATAGTGTAACGAGGCGAACGAGGGGAACTGAAACATCTAAGTACCCTTAGGAAAAGAAATCAATTGAGATTCCCCTAGTAGCGGCGAGCGAACGGGGAACAGCCCTTAAGCTGTATTGAATGTAGTGGAATCCTTTGGGAAGAGGAGCGATACAAGGTGATAGCCCTGTACACGACGCAATCTTTACAGTGAAATCGAGTAGGTCGGGACACGTGTTATCTTGACTGAATATGGGGGGACCATCCTCCAAGGCTAAATACTCCTAACTGACCGATAGTGAACCAGTACCGTGAGGGAAAGGCGAAAAGAACCCCTGTGAGGGGAGTGAAATAGAACCTGAAACCGTATACGTACAAGCAGTGGGAGCCCTTCGGGGTGACTGCGTACCTTTTGTATAATGGGTCAGCGACTTATATTTAGTAGCAAGGTTAAGCGAATAGCGGAGCCGTAGCGAAAGCGAGTGTTAACTGCGCGTTTAGTTGCTAGGTATAGACCCGAAACCCGGTGATCTAGCCATGAGCAGGTTGAAGGTTGAGTAACATCAACTGGAGGACCGAACCCACTAACGTTGAAAAGTTAGGGGATGACTTGTGGCTGGGGGTGAAAGGCCAATCAAACCGGGAGATAGCTGGTTCTCCCCGAAATCTATTTAGGTAGAGCCTCGGACGAATTCCATTGGGGGTAGAGCACTGTTAAGGCTAGGGGGTCATCCCGACTTACCAACCCTTTGCAAACTCCGAATACCAATGAGAACTATCCGGGAGACACACGGCGGGTGCTAACGTCCGTCGTGGAGAGGGAAACAACCCAGACCGCCAGCTAAGGTCCCAAAATATTGCTAAGTGGGAAACGATGTGGGAAGGCATAGACAGCTAGGAGGTTGGCTTAGAAGCAGCCACCCTTTAAAGAAAGCGTAATAGCTCACTAGTCGAGTCGGCCTGCGCGGAAGATGTAACGGGGCTAAGCAATATACCGAAGCTGCGGCAGCATGTTTACATGCTGGGTAGGGGAGCGTTGTGTAAGTGGATGAAGGTGAGTTGTAAAGCTTGCTGGACATATCACAAGTGCGAATGCTGACATGAGTAACGATAATGGGAGTGAAAAACTCCCACGCCGGAAGACCAAGGTTTCCTGTCCCATGCTAATCAGGGCAGGGTAAGTCGGCCCCTAAGGCGAGGCAGAAATGCGTAGTCGATGGGAAACGGGTTAATATTCCCGTACTTATATAATCAGTGATGGAGGGACGGAGAAGGCTAGGCAAGCTTGGCGTTGGTTGTCCAAGTGAAAGTGCGTAGGCTGAAGACTTAGGTAAATCCGGGTTTTCAAGGCCGAGACACGAGACGAGCTCCCAAGGGAGTGAAGTTGTTGATGCCCTGCTTCCAGGAAAAGCTTCTAAACTTATGATTATATGAACCGTACCCCAAACCGACACAGGTGGTCAGGTAGAGAATACTAAGGCGCTTGAGAGAACTCGGGTGAAGGAACTCGGCAAAATTGTACCGTAACTTCGGGAGAAGGTACGCCTCTGTTTGTGAACACTTCGCGTGGTAAGCAAATGGAGGCCGCAGTGACCAGGTGGCTGGGACTGTTTATTAAAAACACAGCACTCTGCAAACTCGTAAGAGGACGTATAGGGTGTGACACCTGCCCGGTGCCGGAAGGTTAATTGATGGGGTTAGTTTTCGGACGAAGCTCTTGATCGAAGCCCCGGTAAACGGCGGCCGTAACTATAACGGTCCTAAGGTAGCGAAATTCCTTGTCGGGTAAGTTCCGACCTGCACGAATGGTGTAACCATGGCCACGCTGTCTCCACCCGAGACTCAGTGAAATTGAAATCGCAGTGAAGATGCTGTGTACCCGCACCTAGACGGAAAGACCCCGTGAACCTTTACTACAGCTTGGCACTGAACATTGAACCTACATGTGTAGGATAGGTGGGAGGCTTTGAAGCACAGTCGCTAGATTGTGTGGAGCCGTCCTTGAAATACCACCCTTGTATGTTTGATGTTCTAACATTGGTCCCTTATCGGGATTGTGGACAGTGTCTGGTGGGTAGTTTGACTGGGGCGGTCTCCTCCCAAATAGTAACGGAGGAGCACGAAGGTTAGCTAATCACGGTCGGACATCGTGAGGTTAGTGCAATGGCATAAGCTAGCTTAACTGCGAGACAGACACGTCGAGCAGGTACGAAAGTAGGTCATAGTGATCCGGTGGTTCTGTATGGAAGGGCCATCGCTCAACGGATAAAAGGTACTCCGGGGATAACAGGCTGATACCGCCCAAGAGTTCATATCGACGGCGGTGTTTGGCACCTCGATGTCGGCTCATCACATCCTGGGGCTGAAGTCGGTCCCAAGGGTATGGCTGTTCGCCATTTAAAGTGGTACGCGAGCTGGGTTTAGAACGTCGTGAGACAGTTCGGTCCCTATCTGGTGTGGGCGTTGGATGATTGATGGGAGCTGCTCCTAGTACGAGAGGACCGGAGTGGACGAACCGCTGGTGTTCGGGTTGTGATGCCAATCGCATTGCCCGGTAGCTATGTTCGGAACGGATAACCGCTGAAAGCATCTAAGCGGGAAGCCGGCCCAAAGATGAGTCATCCCTGAACTTTAAGTTCTGGAAGGGTTGTTATAGACGATGACGTTGATAGGCAGGGTGTGGAAGCGTTGTAAGGCGTTAAGCTAACCTGTACTAATTGCCCGAGAGGCTTAACCATACAACGCCCAAAAAGCTTTAGGCTTTTGAGTGTTGTAGACAAGCTAAAGTAAGTAGAGTGAAAAGTAGTTACTCACTGATTGAATTGATATCCAGTTTTCTAGATTGTTACCAGTTTTTCCTGGCAGCCATAGCGATACGGTACCACCTGACTCCATTCCGAACTCAGAAGTGAAACGTATTAGCGCCGATGGTAGTGTGGGGCTTCCCCATGTGAGAGTAGGACACTGCCAGGTCCTAATTCTAAGAAGCCCTTGTCTTATGACAAGGGCTTTTTTCGTATAGGCACGTTGTAGTAAAAAACTGAGCGTACTGTGTGTCCTCCTTGCGCAAAAGTCGTGACAAAGAGCGTCACGATTTTGCACGACAAAACCCGCCTAATGGCGGGTTTTTTGCGTTTGGAAGAAAGAAAAAATGGGGTCAGAGTACATTAATTCACTGGCCATGTTCCAGCGAACATCAAAGAGGGAGCAGAGTACTTTATTTCATTAGGTGCCACTGTATTACTCTAGTAAGCGTCAACTTTCTTTGCGTCTTATTGGCAACGTAGAAATACACTCTGACTTCAAAAGCTATTACTTAGCGCATCAATAATAACCAGAAAATTGTTTACCATTTCTCGCACTTGTTAGGGTTATACTTGAATATATCCAACTAAAAGGAACTGATGATGTCTGAGAGAGTAATATTTGAAGCTACCTTTAACCCTGCGGTAAAAATCTACTGGCTTTTAAGTTTACTGTTGGTGTCGTCTATCACTATAGTAGGTATACCTTTCTTGATTGTATCCATTCCCTTGTTTTTCCTGATCAGTGGCAAAATAATGGCCGCTATGTCTGCTGTTGTTACAGAGCGAAAGCTGGTCGTAAAACGAGGTGTATTTAACAAAGAAGAGAAGTCTATTCCTTTAGAGAAAATTACCGATGTAGCTATGGTCCAAGGACCGTTAATGCGGCTCTTCAATTTATATCGGTTGTCATTCGAAACTGCTGGGCAATCGGCGCAAGGCGCTTTGGTTTCACTTATTGGTATCAATGACGCCGATGCATTCAGAGAGACAATTTTGTCACAAAAAGACAAGTTACTAATAAATAATAGCACGTTCCCTAAAGAAGAAGTCGATGAAAACGGTGATTTGAAGATACTTATTGAAAGCGTTAAACGAATAGAACAGTTGCTAGAAAAAGCGTTAGAAGGAAAACAGTAAACATTCAAGATTAACGTCTTACAGAAAAGCTTACGTCTAAAGCATTTTCTTTGCTTTTGGGACCCTTAATTCTTCTCACTGTCAGTATTCATAGACGGTCTTATTCGATAAAAGCCTTAATAGAGTCGACTTACTTTTAGCAATGTGTAGGTTTTTTGGTAAACTCTTGCGAATAACATTTTAGTCGAAGTAAATAGGACGAACTAATGGCCGTATTCGGTACAGTATTCATGCCACAAATGGCGCTTACTACCTTTGTCAACGATCAATGGACTGACACCGAATTTGTCAGTGCAGACAGCATTTCACTTCACCCTGGTGCGCACGTGCTTCACTATTCGAGTACATGCTTTGAAGGTTTAAAAGCATTTAAGCATGAAGATGGCAGCATCAATATATTTAGAATGGATAAGAATATTGAGCGCTTTGCTCAAAGTAGCCGCCTTTTAAATTTGCCTGAAATAGATAAAGCGCAAGTTGAAAAGATGATTATTGATATTGTTGCTAAATACGCTTCTGAGGTTCCAGAGCCTCCTGGTTCTATGTACATTCGTCCTACTCATATCGGTACAGAAGCGTCCATTGGCAAAGCTGCAGCACCGTCAGCGGATTCAATGCTATACGTATTATTGTCTCCGGTCGGCGATTACTTTGCCGGCGGAGCAAAACCGCTTCGTTTGTTGTTAGATGAAACTGGAATGCGCTGTGCTCCACATATGGGAATGGTTAAAAGTGGCGGTAATTATGCCAGTGCTTTACCACCTATTCTTAAAGCGCGCGCGGAAGTTCAAGCTGATCAAATACTGTTTTGTCCTAATGGTGACGTTCAAGAAACCGGTGCAGCAAACTTCTTACTTATTGACGGTGACGAGATCATTACAAAAGGGTTGGACTCTAGCTTCTTACACGGAGTAACCCGTGCAACCGTTCTTCAAATTGCTAAAGATCACGGCATGAAAGTAAGTGAGCGCGATATTACAGTTGAAGAGCTATTAGAACGCTCTGCAAAACCAAATACAGAAGCGGCGCTGTCTGGTACAGCGGCTGTGCTTACGCCAGTGGGTACTTTTATTCATAACGACAAAGAGTATCAGGTTGGAAGCGGCGAAGCTGGCCCGGTGACAATGAAACTTAGACAGGCGTTAAATGATATCCAATGGGGTAAAGCCGAAGATACCCACAACTGGCTAGTCAAAGTGCCAAATTAGTCTAATTAGATACCCATAAAAAAGCCTGCTTAAGCAGGCTTTTTCGTATCTAAAAAGGCACTCGATTACTTCGCTTTGCCTTGCTTTGCAACTGCATCCATCATTGCTTTAATTGCATCAGCATCGCCAAGATACTCTTTAGAGATTGGCTTAAGGTTTTCATCTAGTTCATATACTAGTGGTACACCTGTAGGAATGTTTAGTCCCAACACTTCTTCGTCTGACATACCATCTAGATACTTAACAAGGGCACGAAGGCTGTTGCCATGGGCAGCAATAATTACACGCTTACCAGCTTGGATGTCTGGACGAATAACGTCGTGCCAGTAAGGTAATACACGTTCGATAGTAAGCTTCAGGCTTTCACCACGTGGCAGAATATCAGCATCAACATTGTTATAACGAGCGTCGTGACCTGGGAAGTGTTCGCTATCGTCTTCAACTGCCGGAGGTGGAATATCGAAGCTACGACGCCAGATTTTCACTTGCTCTTCGCCGTGCTTAGCAGCAGTTTCCGCTTTGTCTAGACCGGTCAGAGCACCGTAGTGACGCTCGTTCAGGCGCCAGTGGCGCTCAACTGGAAGGTAGTGTTGACCCATTTCTTCAAGGGCAATATTAAGCGTTTTGATTGCGCGAAGGAGTACAGACGTATATGCCTGATCAAATGTAAATCCAGCATCTTTAAGAAGCTGACCTGCGGTCTTTGCTTGTGCTACACCAGTGTCGGTCAAGTCAACGTCGTGCCAGCCCGTGAAACGATTTTCCAAGTTCCACTGACTTTCTCCATGACGAATAAGTACCAATTTATACATAGTTGGGTTACCTGCGGCGTTAAAGTGAAATAGTCTGAGATAATTCCAGAAGTTGGACGTTCAGACGTATATTTAAAAACTGCTGTTATCATCCTTGATTGGCGCTTAAAAATCCAGTTTAAGCGGTTATAAAATCGCAGGTAAGACGTGTCTTTGCCTTTCAGTTAAGAGATTTATTAAATAAACCGTGTCAGGTCTGGATGGGCAACTTTTATCCACTCTTTCATTGATGGTTCTTCAATAAAGCTAAAATCTTCAAAATCAAACCCTGGCGCGACTGTACAACCGACAAGTGAGTAGTCACCCATAGTTGCAGCTCCTTGAAAATTGCCCGCCTCAACGACTTCAACATAATCGTTGTTGCCACCACCTATACGGCGTTCCCATAACTGCTGTTTTTGAATTTGGAATAGCTGTAAAGGAGCACCTTCATAGTGATTCCATACTTCATCGTGTAAAACGCGATGAAAGCGACTGACTTGGCCCTTAAGTAAAAGAAAATAGATATGGGTGAGTGCTGGACGACTGGCACCATGGACATAGGATGTAGTCTTATTTTCTGAACGAAAAACCTGACGATAAAAACCTCCCTCGGGATGAGGTTCTAGGTTGTATTTCTTAATAAGCGGATGGGTCATGATAACTTCGTATTGTTGTTATTGCTTTTTTACCGGTGCTCGTTTTTCAATGACTTTCTGAGCATGTATCAAGGTATTAGGCGTTTAGCGTGGTAATTAGCATACCGCTTGCAAGATTATAAGAAAACACGGATGTTATATATTTGTAAATGAACGAGGTGTATGACATTTCATTCGTAATAACTTCCTCCTTGTCGCCACAGGCCAAAAGCTTCTATTTGTCCATAAAGGCTAACTATTCTAACTGGCTGCTTTTCGCTGATAGGAAACACTTTTTCCGCCCACCTCTTTAGAGGCACATGTCGAAACGAAAAGCGGCGATACGAATAACTAATAATAGGTGAACTTTTTTTCATGTTTATGCCGTACAAACTTGAAAATAACGCGACGGATTAAACACGTCGCTCGTTTCTTGCATTGGCAAAATTGAAACGTTGACAATATTCATGAACAGGCAAAGAAGGATGAGAGCGTATGACATATAAGTCTTTTTCGCAGCTTGAAGTAAACGGCAAAAACTTCAAGGCGGTCAATTTTGACAGTATAGGTAATCAGTATGCGCTCGACCGGCTACCTTTTTGTATTAAAATTCTTCTCGAGAACCTAATCCGACATGAAGATGAAGAGTTTGTAACTAGTAGTGATATTGAGCAAGTGGCTAAGTGGGACACTGACAACCACGCCGATCACGAAGTATCATTTGTTCCTGCGCGGGTTATTCTTCAAGACTTTACCGGCGTTCCTGCCATCGTCGATTTAGCTGCAATGCGAGATGCAGTCAATCGCTTGGGAGGCGATGCACAAGCAATTAACCCCCTAAACCCTGTAGAACTGGTCATTGACCACTCTGTGATGGTTGATCATTTCGCTGAAGAGAATGCATTAGAAAAGAATACCGATATAGAGATTGAGCGCAATAAAGAACGTTATCAATTTCTGAAGTGGGGGCAGTCTAGCTTTGACAATTTCAAAGTGGTTCCCCCTGGTCGCGGTATCGTGCATCAGGTTAATTTAGAGTATCTGGCTCGTTGTGCTTTTACCAAAGAGCAAGATGGTGAGACCTTGGTTTATCCAGATACCCTTGTGGGTACCGATTCTCACACCACCATGATTAATGGCCTTGGCGTACTTGGCTGGGGTGTGGGTGGTATTGAAGCAGAAGCGGCAATGCTAGGTCAACCCGTTACTATGCTATTGCCGAAAGTAGTAGGCTTTAGATTGTCCGGGAAATTACCTGCTGGTGTCACTGCTACTGACATGGTGCTAACTATCACACAGCAATTGCGTGAGCACGGCGTTGTTGGAAAGTTTGTAGAGTTCTATGGACCGGGTCTTAAGCATCTTACTACGGCAGATCGCGCAACAATCGCAAACATGGCACCAGAATATGGCGCAACGTGCGGTATCTTTCCGATAGACGATGTTGCGTTAGATTATTTGCGACTTACAGGTCGAGATGAAGACCAAATCGCCCTTGTAGAACAGTACGCCAAACTTAGTCACTTATGGCATGATGATCATTCAAAAGATGCACAGTACCATGAAACAACTGAACTCGATTTGGGCGAAGTAGTGCCATCACTTGCTGGGCCGAAACGCCCACAAGATCGCATTGCCCTAGACAATGCAGCAGAAGCGTTTAATGAATGGCATCGTTCGCAAATTGATGTGAAAGTACTAGATGAAGAAACCGATTTAATTGCTGAGGCTGGGCTGGGAACCAGTGATGATGTTGATGAAGACCATGATTCTTTTGTCGAGTTCAGAGGTAACAAGTTCAACTTAGAAGATGGTGCAATTGTAATCGCTGCTATCACCAGTTGTACTAACACGTCGAATCCATCAGTACTTGTTGGTGCAGGCTTACTAGCTAAGAAAGCCGCGGAAAAAGGATTAACACGTAAGCCGTGGGTTAAAACATCATTAGCACCTGGCTCACAGGTTGTTACTCAATATCTAGAAGATGCTGGTCTTATGGACCCGTTAGAATCCCTAGGGTTTAACCTAGTGGGCTATGGCTGTACAACCTGTATCGGTAACTCTGGTCCACTACCTGATGCCATTACTGATGCTATTAGAAAGGCGAAACTTACTGTTACTTCGGTGCTATCTGGTAATCGTAACTTTGAAGGACGCATTCACCCTGACGTAGCGGCAAACTATCTTGCATCACCACCTTTAGTAGTCGCGTATGCCTTAGCAGGGAACATGAATATAGATATCACTAAAGAGCCGCTAGGCCAAGCGAGTGACGGTTCACCTGTTTACCTTAGAGACATCTGGCCTACTGAAGACGAAATTCAGCAATATATTGCTGAAAACGTTACTGGTGATTTGTTTAAAGAAAAGTATGCAGACGTGTTTAAAGGCGCCGGAGAATGGAATGAGCTAGAAGTGAGTAAAACATCTGTCTATGACTGGCCAGAGTCGACTTATATCAAGCATCCACCTTTCTTTGAAGTAATGGGTAAAGAGCCGGAAGCCTTGACGGCAATCGAAAATGCGCGATGCCTAGTGAAAGTTGGTGACTCAATCACGACAGACCATATTTCACCAGCGGGAGCCATCGCAAATGATAGCCCAGCAGGTGAGTACTTGCAGGCACAAGGTGTTGAGCCTAAAGACTTCAACTCTTATGGCTCTCGTCGCGGTAACCATGAGGTGATGATGAGAGGGACGTTTGCGAACGTTCGTCTTCAAAATCAACTGGCGCCGGGTACACGAGGCAGTGCGACAACCCACTATCCGAGCGGCGACAGCATGTCTATCTTCCACGCTGCTATGCGCTATAAAGAAGACGGTGTACCCGCAGTTGTCATTGGTGGTAAGGAGTACGGCACTGGCTCAAGTCGAGACTGGGCTGCAAAGGGGCCATCTCTTATGGGCGTGAAGGCTGTGCTTGCAGAAAGCTACGAGCGTATTCACCGATCTAACCTAATAGGAATGGGTATTCTGCCACTTCAATTCAAATCAGGTGACAGCGCGAGTTCTTTGGCGCTTAAAGGTAACGAGTCGTTCTCTATCGAGGCAGTTGAGCGCGGGCAGACCGAGGTTGAAGTAAAAGCTGTGTCAGACGACGGGCAAACAACCACCTTTATGATGGACATCAGAATTGATACATCTAACGAATTTACCTACTTTGAAAACGGTGGAATTCTTCACTACGTTATTCGAGAGTATTTAAAACGATAAGCGTCTATTCAAAAAACGTGGTAAAGGCTGCGTTTTCACCGCAGCCTTTATCCTAGTTTGATTTACAAAAGTTAACTACTAGTAGTAGCGTTTTTCGCAAATGATTTCTTTTATATGTGAACCAATTGCCGAACGCTTTTCACATCTTAAATCTTGCGCTTCCGCACCATATAAAGTGATATATTCTTCGACGTAAGGTTCTAGCGCTTTAATATAATCTTCGGGTAGAGCGTCTTTAATTTGACGGTAAGAGCGGTTCCATTCGGCAGTTTTTTGCTCCATTGCAACGCTCAGCCACAGCCAGCCCTCTTCATAATTGACCGGTGTTCCCCAGCCCTGAAAGTACATCTGTGCGAGATAGTACTGGCCTTCTTTATTACCCATCTTGGCAGACTCAGTGAGTTTCTCTAGCGCTTTTTCATACTTTTCAGCCTTGAGAGCATGTAGTCCCAAATCCAACGTCGAAAGATACTCAGACTTCCAAATATGATTTTTTGTCTTTACCTGCGCTATCGCAGGTACAGACAAAGTAATGCTAGATATGATTGTGACAACAGCGATAAATTTTTTCATTGGTATCCTTTCCGTTCCTTTTTTCTGTTTATACTATATTTTTCGTATTCAAAAAACCGTATTTAAGTACAGATTATGGAGGCTGCTATAGCGAAAATGATAAAAGCATTTAATCCCCACCTATAATTTGAACCTGCGCTATATCGGTATCGCCTTTGATTACTTTAAAAATGGCGTCTTGTACAAGGGTTCTCATGCCATCCGTAGTCGCTTGTGCTTTCATTTCTGCAACACTTGCTTCTTTATACACAAGAGAGCGCAACTCTGGTGTCATACCCAAGAGTTCATGAACACCTGTTCTTCCTCTATAACCGGTATTTCCACAGTCATTGCATCCTTTTCCACGATAGAGCATTAGAGGTTCCGGTAGATTCAATTCATGTAGATACTCAGCTCCATATTGACGCTCAATGAACGCCAAATCTTTTTCGCTTGCAGGATACTGTTCTTTACAATTAGGGCAAATTGTTCTTACTAGGCGCTGAGCTAATATGCCCACACAGGCATCTGAAAAGTTTACTGGGTCAAGTCCTAGATCAAGCAAACGTGTAATTGTTTCAGGCGCAGAGTTTGTATGAAGTGTAGATAACACTAAATGCCCCGTTAGTGAGGCTTCAATACCAGCATGTGCGGTTTCCTTGTCACGCATCTCACCAATCAGAATAATATCTGGATCGGCACGAAGAAAAGCTCTAAGCGCATTGGCGAACGTAAAGCCTATTTTTGCACTTACTTGCACCTGTTGTAGACCTGCTTGAGTTATCTCAACAGGGTCTTCCGCTGTCCAAATTTTCTTTTCTGGTGTGTTTAAGTAACCCAAAATGGCATGAAGAGTGGTAGTTTTACCTGAACCGGTAGGCCCTACAACAAGCAAAATGCCATGAGGCTTTTTGATCATATGCTCTAAGCGTTGCCTGTTAGTAGGTGCAAGATTCATTTTATCAATTGGCATTGCACCACCAGATGCCAATATCCGCATTACAACACCTTCTCCTGCAACTGTGGGGATGGTTGCAACACGAACTTCAACCAACTGCCCGCCCATTTTGAAGGCAAGTTTACCGTCTTGAGGTACTCGTTTTTCGGCAATATTAAGATTAGACATAATTTTAATACGCGCAATTACAGCATTGTGGTGCGAGTTAGGAACTTGGTTCATGTCTCGACACACGCCGTCTACGCGCATTCTTACGCGAGTAGGGGCATTTTTTTCTGGATCAATATGAATATCTGATGCGTTAAGGCGCTTAGCGTCATGTAAAATTCGACTAACTAATCTAACTACCGCAGGGGCGTCGTCAGATAGTTCGTCAAATTGTTCGTCGCTATCTTCTACTGATGAACCGATTTCATCTAGAATATCGCTCATCTCTCCTGGGCCAGAACTTGCGCCTTTTTCACCTAGATACTGCAATATAGTACTAGGTAAGCTCACTGCAATTTCATAACTATCTATACCCATAGCGCTTTCAATTTCCATTAAAAGCGAAGCGTTATTTGGCTCTGCCATGAGTACGATAGGTTTGTCATGAACATCAGCGAGTACAGCAACATAGTTGCGCTTTAAATAGCTGACATTAAGGCGACTGTCGTTTTCGAAGCGGTGATATTTGTCTGGTAAGTAAGGAAGATAAGGTACTTGGTAGTGAACGGAAAGTGAATTACCTATTTCTTCTTCTGGTACTCTATGCTCTTGCACTAGTATCTGAATCAGATTTCGAATATCTGACGCCGCTGCTTTAACATCTTCGAGAGCTTGCTCTTCGATAAGGCTCTTATGGACGAGTAAGTCAAAGGGGTTATTTGTGCCACCTAATTCAAACCTAAACTTATCCCCTAGTATCAGTGCTAAAGCATTGCAAAGTTCAACATCCTCTTTTAAAAAAGGCCCGGTACTTTTATTGATTACTTGGATAACGCCCATAAGTACGCCGGCATTCATAATGGGCACACATAAAATATTCCGAGTTTTAAAATCGCTATCTTTATCGAATCTATCTGCGAAGCGTAAACGAGGATGGATACTCTTTAATTGCTGGGAGTCGTACGGGTCATCTATAGTAATAGAGTTTTGAGAAAGCGCTACATATCCAGCAATAGACATGGGGCTGATAGGAACTTTGATCTCCAAAGTCTCCTTACCCGTTTTGAATCGTGCTACTAGGTCTTGATGCTGACGGCGACGTTGGAAAATACTCATTCGCTTAGCATCGAATAAGTCTAAAATCATAGGTTCAATTACGCTGTAAGCATCAAGCAGCGTAGAATGATTATTTAAGATGCGTCTAATTTGCGCAAATGTTTGTTGATTATTTACTACTTCCATAAATACACTTATGTAAGGTCAATGCCTACTTCCCTGTTGAACATTGAAGCTATGCTAACACTTCCTCTTAATTAAGACAGAAATTATACAATAAAACAGACATTTCTTCTCTACTACTCTAGTTTATGGGGAGCAGAAATAAAATATGTGTATAAAAACCAAACTGCCTCTTGCATTGCCCTCTTCTTTCTGTATAATTCGCGCCCACTGCCCAATTAGGGTATGAAGTTTTTAGCCGCAACCTCACTGCTTTTAGGGTGGTTGCCGAAGTAACGGATTCATCATTACTGATTAGCCTGTTGCTGGCGTGCTAGAAAAAAGAACAGGGTTCCGATAGGGAACCATCGGTTTACGCACATCTTTTCTTTCCGGAATTAATGGAAGAGAAAAGGTGAATTTTTTTGTTCTTTCGATTGGAGCTTAATCGATGCCAAATCAAAGAATTCGCATTCGTTTGAAAGCGTTTGATCACAAGTTGATCGATCAGTCTACGGCTGAAATCGTTGAAACTGCGAAACGCACTGGTGCTCAGGTAAGTGGTCCTATTCCTCTACCTACTCGCAAAGAACGCTATACAGTTCTGATTTCTCCGCACGTTAACAAAGACGCGCGTGATCAATATGAAATCCGTACTCACAAGCGTTTGGTAGACATCATCGAGCCAACTGATAAAACAGTTGACGCGTTGATGCGTTTGGACTTGGCTGCTGGCGTTGATGTTCAAATCAGCCTGGGCTAATAAGAGAGGGTTATAACAATGGCGATTGGTCTAGTCGGTCGTAAAGTGGGTATGACTCGCATCTTCACTGAAGATGGTACGTCTATCCCTGTGACTGTTATTGAAGCGACCCCAAACCGCGTTACTCAGCTTCGTACTGAGGAAACTGACGGTTATCGCGCTCTTCAGGTTACTGCTGGAACTAAGAAAGCTAACCGCATCAACAAAGCTGAAGCAGGTCACTTTGCTAAAGCTGGTGTTGAAGCTGGACGCACTCTAGTAGAATTCCGCCTAGAAGAAAACGAAGGTGCCGATATTGAAGTAGGCAGTGAAATCACTGTTGAAATCTTTAACGACACTAAAAAGATTGATGTAACTGGTACATCAAAAGGTAAAGGTTTCCAAGGTGCAATCAAACGCTGGAACTTCAGTTCACAGCGTATGACACACGGTAACTCTTTGTCACACCGCGCACCTGGTTCAATTGGTCAAAACCAATCACCAGGTAAAGTATTCAAAGGCAAGAAAATGGCTGGTCAGCTTGGTAACAAGCAAGTGACTACTCAGTCTTTGGAAGTTGTACGTGTTGACGTAGAGAACGGCCTTATCCTAGTTAAAGGTGCCGTACCTGGCGCAACTGGCAACGATGTAATCGTAAAGCCAGCTGTTAAAGCGTAACGTCTGGGGAGTGAACTGATGGAATTAACATTGAAAGACGCGCAAAGCGCTCTTGAAGTATCCGAAGCGACCTTTGGACGTGAATTCAACGAAGCCCTGGTACACCAGGTAGTTGTAGCTTACGGTGCAGGCGCTCGTCAGGGTACAAAAGCGCAGAAAACTCGCGCTGAAGTTCGTGGTGGCGGTAAGAAGCCATGGCGTCAAAAAGGTACTGGCCGTGCACGTGCTGGTACAATCCGTAGCCCAATTTGGGTTGGCGGTGGCCGTGCTTTCGCAGCAAAGCCTCGTGACTTTGACCAAAAAGTTAACAAGAAAATGTATCGCGGTGCACTTAAGAGCATCCTGTCTGAACTAATCCGTCAAGACCGTTTGGTTGTTGTAGAGAAGTTCGGTGTTGACGCACCTAAGACTAAAGCTCTTATTTCTGCACTTAACGAATATGAACTAAATGATGTTCTAATCGTTACTCCAGAAGTTGATGAGAACTTGTTCCTAGCGGCACGCAACTTGTACAAAGTTGACGTACGTGACGTAGCAGGCATCGACCCAGTGAGCTTGATTGCATTTGAAAAAGTGCTAATTACTGCTGATGCGGTTAAACAACTTGAGGAGGCGTTAGCATGAAAGAAGAACGTCTACTGAAGGTGCTAGTAGCACCTCACGTTTCAGAAAAGTCTACAATGGCTGCTGAAGCGAACAACACAGTTGTATTTAAAGTAGCTAAAGACGCGAACAAAGCTGAAATCAAAGCTGCAGTTGAAAAACTGTTTGAAGTTGAAGTTGAAGGTGTTCGTACTGTGAACGTTAAGGGTAAAACCAAGCGTCACGGCATGTCTTTCGGTAAGCGCAGCGACTGGAAAAAGGCCTACGTGGTTCTTAAAGAAGGTCAGGACATCGACTTTGTCGGTGGTGCTGAGTAAGAAGGGGATTAGAAATGCCATTATTGAAAGCTAAGCCAACTTCTGCCGGTCGTCGTCACGTTGTTCAGGTCGTAAATCCTGACCTGCACAAAGGTGCACCGTACGCACCTTTGCTTGAAAAGAACAGCAAATCTGGCGGTCGTAACAACAATGGTCGTATTACCACTCGTCACATTGGTGGTGGTCATAAGCAACACTACCGTGTAATCGACTTTAAACGCAACAAAGACGGCATTCCAGCCAAAGTTGAGCGTTTAGAATACGATCCAAACCGTTCTGCAAACATTGCACTAGTATTGTACGCAGACGGTGAACGTCGTTACATTCTGGCTCCAAAGGGTATGAAAGCAGGTGATGCAATCCAGTCTGGTTCGGGTGCTCCGATCAAGTCTGGTAACACGCTACCTATGCGTAACATCCCTGTAGGTACTGTTGTACACGCAATTGAAATGAAGCCTGGCAAGGGTGCACAAATCGCACGTTCTGCTGGTGCTTACGCTCAGATCCTAGCACGTGACGGAAACTACGTTACCCTACGTCTACGCTCTGGCGAAATGCGTAAAGTTCTTTCTGATTGCCGCGCCACCATTGGTGAAGTTGGTAATGCAGAACACATGCTTCGTTCACTAGGTAAAGCTGGTGCTACACGCTGGCGTGGTATTCGTCCTACCGTTCGTGGTGTTGCCATGAACCCGGTTGATCACCCACACGGTGGTGGTGAAGGTCGTACATCAGGCGGTCGTCACCCAGTAACTCCTTGGGGTGTTCCTACTAAAGGTAAGAAAACCCGAAGCAACAAGCGTACTGATAAGCTTATCGTACGTCGTCGAAACAAGTAATAGCGAGGATTCACCATGCCACGTTCTCTCAAGAAAGGTCCTTTTATTGACCTTCACTTGCTGAAGAAGGTAGAGGCTGCAGTGGAAAAGAACGAACGTAAACCAATCAAAACTTGGTCTCGTCGTTCTATGATCATCCCAGATATGATTGGGTTGACCATTGCGGTCCATAACGGTCGCCAACATGTACCTGTCATTATTAGTGACGAAATGGTCGGCCACAAGTTGGGCGAATTTGCGCCAACGCGTACTTACCGCGGCCATGTCGCGGATAAGAAAGCTAAACGTTAAGGGGTAGGAAGATGGAAGCATTAGCTAAACACCGTTTTGCCCGCACGTCGGCTCAAAAGGCACGCTTGGTTGCGGATCAAATTCGCGGTTTACACGTAGAGAAAGCTTTAGAAGTTCTTGCGTACAGCCCGAAGAAAAGCGCAGCGCTAGTAAAGAAAGTTTTGGAATCTGCGATTGCTAACGCAGAGCACAACGAAGGCGCGGACATCGACGAGCTAGTCGTTGCCAAGGTTTTCGTTGACGAAGGTCCAACTATGAAACGCATCAAGCCACGTGCTAAAGGCCGTGCTGATCGTATCTTTAAGCGCAGCAGTCACATCACTGTGGTTGTAGCGGATAACTAGGAGTAGATAATGGGACAGAAGGTACATCCTACAGGTATACGCCTGGGTATCAGCAAACCATGGACTTCTACCTGGTACGCTAATACTGCAGACTATGCAGACAACCTGTATAACGATCATCAGGTACGTCAGTATCTGACTAAGCAACTTAAGAACGCTTCACTTTCTAAAATCGTGATCGAGCGTCCTGCTAAGAGCATCCGTGTGACTATTCACACTGCTCGTCCAGGCGTAGTAATCGGTAAGAAAGGTGAAGACGTAGAAAAGCTGCGTAACTACGTATCTAAGCTAGCCGGTGTGCCAGCTCAGATCAACATCGCTGAAGTACGTAAGCCAGAGCTAGATGGTCAGCTAGTAGCTGACAGCATCTCTAGCCAGCTAGAGCGTCGTGTTATGTTCCGTCGTGCTATGAAGCGCGCAGTTCAAAACGCAATGCGTCTAGGCGCGAAAGGTATTAAAGTTGAAGTTAGCGGCCGTTTGGGCGGTGCAGAGATTGCACGTTCTGAATGGTACCGTGAAGGTCGCGTTCCTCTGCACACTTTCCGTGCGGACATCGATTACGCAACCTCTGAAGCGTCAACTACTTACGGTATCATCGGCGTTAAAGTATGGATCTTCAAAGGTGAAGTTCTAGGTGGTCTACCTACAACTCAAGAGCAAGCACCAGCTGCTCAACCTAAGAAGAAAGGCCGCAACGCTAAGCGAGAGGGCTAATCATGTTACAACCAAAACGCATGAAGTTCCGTAAGATGCACAAAGGCCGCAACCGCGGCTTCGCAGCGGGTAGCACTGTTGCCTTTGGTACTTACGGCCTTAAAGCAGTTGGCCGTGGTCGAATGACTGCGCGCCAAATCGAAGCAGCGCGTCGTGCTATGACTCGTCACGTTAAGCGTCAAGGTAAAATTTGGATTCGAGTTTTCCCTGACAAGCCAATTACTGAGAAGCCTCTTGAAGTGCGTCAAGGTAAAGGTAAAGGTAACGTTGAGTACTGGGTATGCCAAATTCAGCCTGGTCGTGTTCTTTACGAGATGGAAGGTGTTCCTGAAAATCTTGCACGCGAAGCGTTTGAATTGGCAGCGGCTAAACTGCCATTTAAAACAACCTTTGTAACTCGGACGGTGATGTAATGAAAGCGACTGAACTGAAAGACAAAAGCGTAGAAGAGCTGAACGCAGAGTTGATTAACCTGCTACGCGAACAGTTCAACCTACGCATGCAGCACACAACAGGTCAGCTTGAAAAAACTGATCAGTTGAGAAAAGTACGTCGTAACATCGCGCGTGTTAAAACCATTCTGACTCAAAAGGCTGATGCGTAATGACTGAGCAAAAAATTCGTACAGTACAAGGTCGTGTGGTTAGCAACAAGATGGATAAAACCATCACTGTTGTAGTTGAACGTTTTGTTAAGCACCCAATCTACGGGAAGTTCATCAAGCGCTCTACTAAGCTTCACGCCCACGACGAAAACAACGTGTGCAACCAAGGTGACGTAGTAACAGTACGTGAATGTCGCCCGCTATCTAAGAACAAATCTTGGATGCTAGTTGACGTTGTTGAAAAAGCTGGCGTTTAATCGCTAACTTTTTTCAAAGTCTTAAAAAAGCCGCTTTCGAGCGGCTTTTTTGTGTTTGCTAAACCACCCTAAATAGTCAACAGGGTGAACTTTACTCAATAACAAACTTTGCTTTTTTCTTTCATACTTTCACTACTCGTCGATAAAGCGCAGCATACTCTCTTGCCATATTCTCTATGCTAAAGTGTGTTTTCACATGCTGGTGAAGTGCTTTACCTAATGCTATCTTTTCTTCGGGTTTTGCTATCAATAAGCTTACTGCTTGCACAAGTCCGCTGACATCTCCAGGACTTACCATCAAACCCGTTTCCTTGTGTTTTATAATTTCCGGAATTCCGCCAACGGGGGTTGATACAACAGCACGTTTGCTTATACCTGCTTGTAGAAGTATAACGCCAAGGCCTTCAGCGTAAGCGGGGTGAACCAGCGCGTCTATATTTGGCAATATGCTAGCGACGTCGTTAGTAAACCCGCACAGCTTTACGCTACTGTGCAGGTTGTATTCGTCGATTAACGACTTATAGTGTTCTTCTTGCGAGCCCTTACCAAAAAGAAGGCAAGTTAGGTTATTGAATTGCGTTGTTAGCTCTCGCATAGCGAGTATCAAATCGGCTTGCCCTTTACGGGGGATATATTGTGCAAAATTAGCGATAATGAAGTGGTGCTGAGGAATATTAAACTTATTCCTTAACCACTGCTGGTCAGCCGGCTGTCCGTATTCTTCCTGGTCAACGGCAGAGTGAATAACTCCTTGGTATTTTACTTTTTCGCAATGCTTTGAGACAACCTTGCGCACACCTTCCGATATGCTTATAACAGCTTCGTATTCTCGATATTTAAAGCGAGCGAATTTACTTTCTGTGTTATCTACACGTCGGGTACATATCGCCGGTATTCCAGTGAACTTTGCTGCCAGTGCGCCCCAGACATCAGCGCCACGTCGACTATGTACGTGAATTATGTCGGGCCTAATGCGCTTTATAGCGTCAAGTAAACGCTTAAAGCCCATTAGGTCGGTATCGCCATTGTAGCCAATAGAGAGGGTTTTACAGCGGTCAAAATTGTAATGACTGATTTCGCTACTAGCGGCACAAACAAGATGTTGAGTAAACCTAGTGTCTTTATCTAGCGCACCGATTAGATAAGTTACTTGCTTCGCACCACCGTATAAATGCCTTCCCAACTCGATATGCAGAACGTTAATGTTGACAGAATGCTTGTTGCTCATATTAGTGGTTTATATATGGTTTAAGCTGATTAAAGACTTGTTCAGGTGTAACGAGCGTCATGCAGTCAAAGCGGCCATTGCATGTGGGTTTTCGTTTACATGGGGCACAAGGCATGTCTTCAAACAGTACATGGGTATCTGCATTTTCAGTGATGGTGTAGGGTCTTGTTGAACCAAAAATGGCAATAGTAGGTTTTTTATAGCTTGTAGCTAAATGGGTAAGACCCGTATCTACGCCAACAAATGCATGGCAAAGTGATAGCACGCTTACGGACTCCTCTAAGCTAATTTTACCTGCCAGCGAAATTACTCCGTTACATTCAAAGGTTAAGGCTTCTGCTTTTGCAGTATCCCCAGGGCCTCCTAAAATAGCGATAGGTAAACTAGAGTGTTTGCGTACCTTGTGAATTAAACTTTGCCAGTGTTCAGAAGGCCAATGCTTTTGAGGGCGAGTGGTAAAAGGCGCGATGGCTATAAAGGGTTGTGTTAAGCCTAAGTGACTAGTTTTCAATATCGCTGACTGCATAGTAGCGCTACTTGATCTGATGCACATTTCATAGTCTGAGCTATCATTGTTTTCAGCGCTGCAAAGTGAATATAGTGTTTTAGCGAGATGTCGATATTCGCTGCTAATTTGTTGTGATGTTGGCTTATCTAGCGCGAGAGTGAGTAATCTCTGGCTATTTTCCTTGCTCTTAAAACCTATACGTTGTGAAGCACCACTGATGTAAGCGAAAAAGGCGCTTTTCAACAGACCTTGCGCTTCAATTGCCACTTTGAAGTTCTTTTCTCTGAGCTGTTTTCTAAACGCTTTTATAGTTTTAAAAAGCGCCCAGTATTTTTTAGCCTTTAACAGCGCTCGCCATTCGTTTTTTGGCCACGCAATAACGTGGTCGACATAAGGCTGACTGCTAACTAGCGCGACATAGGGGGCTTCTACTAACCAAGTTAATTCAACAGGCTCACCGTGTTGGGAATAACTTTGCTTTATGCTAGACGGTAGGCCAGAAGCCATTACAATATCGCCAATTGCGCTAAGCCTGATAAAAAGAATTTGTTGTACGTCTTTCGGCATTAGAATAGGCTTTCAAAATTCACGTGAAGCTAACTAGCTAGCAATATCATCACAGTTTGACGACACTTTAATGACGCACATTGTATTAACGGTTATGTATGCGTTTATGTTTACCATTAAGGACAATTTATGTTTGCTGCCGAGCGTAACGGCTACAAACCCACACTTATCGAAGATATATGCCGATGGGCATATTCGCTTGTATTAGTGTTCATTATTCCCTTCGCCTTTTTACAGTTAATGCTAAGAGGTACCACCAGAAACAAAGACTATAACCGCAGAAGGTTTGAACGCTTTGGGTTCGTCGCACATGCACCTAAAAAAGACGGATACTTATTTCACTGCGTTTCAGTGGGAGAGGTGGTCGCGGCTTCTTGTTTAATTAAGCGCATCATGGCGGACGATCCCGATTGCCAAATTACGGTGACCACCACTACGCCTACTGGCTCTGCGCGGGTACGCGCAATCTTCGGTGACAGCGTGCATCACTTTTACTTACCTTACGATCTACATATGGCTATGGCAGGAATGCTTAGAAGAATTCAGCCCAAAGCTGTGCTAATTACCGAGGTAGAGTTATGGCCTAACCTTATCCACGCATGCTGGAAACGGGATATACCTGTAATGGTCGTTAACGCTCGTATGACCGATAGGTCTGCCAGACGTTATAAAAAGATTGGTAAGTTGTTTAACCCTATGCTCGCTAAGCTTTACCATATTTGTGCCCAAGGGCAGCGCGACTACAAAAATTACGCATGGCTTGGGGTGCCCGATAAAAAGCTTACGCTTACTAACAACATTAAGTTCGACCAAGTAGCTTCTGCTACCGCGCCGGAGCATCCTTTTTTAGGTTTGAATCGAGCAGATTACCCCATACTTGTAGCGGGGAGTACCCATGACCTTGAAGAAGAAGCGGTACTTCAAGCGGCCAAAGAGTTGTGGCAAAAAAGCCCTTCCTTAAAAGTAATTATTGTTCCGCGTCACCCCGAGCGTTTCGATACAGTAGCGAAACTTATTGAAGCTAATTCACTACCCTTTGTTCGAAGTTCTCAAGTGCAATCTGTACCAGAAGATACCAATGTTGTGTTACTCGATGAGATGGGAAAATTAAATGATGCCTATGCGGTGGCTTCTTTCGCCTTTGTTGGTGGCTCCATAGCTGATAGAGGGGGGCACAATGCCCTAGAGCCTGCAAGCTTTTCTATTCCAATAATAATGGGCCCTCACACTTATAATAATCCGGTTATCTGCAGTTATTTAGAAGAGTGTGGCGCGCTGATAAAAGTAGAGAGTGGGGAAGCAATGTCGGCGATTGTGAATAGATGGCTTCTAAACCCCAATGAGCGAGAAAAAGCAGGCCAATCAGGCCGTAAAGTACTAGAAGAAAATAGTGGTGCTCTTGAAGCTACAGTTCAGTGCATACGAAAATACGTTAACTAATTGTTTTGATTAAAAAACGAACCCCTAAATAGTGCGCCTTATGCACCTAAATGGGGTTTTCTAAGAAGTGGCAGTAAAACTAGAACGCGTAAATTAATGTAAGGTTATGTAAATTATGGTTTTTATTAATTTGGTCTACTCTTTGCTTTAAAGGCTACGACAGCGTAACAGCAGTAAAATCCAAATAAATATGCACCTTTAAAAAAGGGCACTGTGTTACGTGTTCTCCAGGGAGAGACCTCCTGCCGAGAGGCAGGAGGTTTTCTTACTTTTACTCTTCTACTTTTTGTTCAAGCTCTGGCTCAATCAAGCTGATAACACGCCAGCCAGCTTTAGGCTGAATACTGTTTCCGTTAATAAAGGTGTAGCTTTTACCTTCGGCGTTAATGGCAATAAGCGGCGTAGCCCGTTCACCATACTGCTTCGTATACTGCTCAAAGGTAAACTCTTCCGAAAGCCGGGTCGTTTTAACCGCAGATTCACGGGCTATAGCAGACGCTAAGTAACCATAAGTTACACCTTCATCAAATAACGTTAGCTTTTTAGCGTATTGTTCGCTTACTTGGTGACTAGGTCGCGTCGACTGCTCATTATTAGTAAGCGCCCACACTTTGTCCTTACCCATAGTGTATTCAAAGTGATAGGCAATAAGCGGGTTCAATTGTTTATAGGGCGACATTATTAATACAGTGCCAAAGCTGTTTAAATCGAGGTGTCGGGCTGCATGATCGGACATAGGGTTTCCGAAATACACCGGAATATCCATCATGCGCGCTTCTCTAATGGCATCCCAGTTGGTATCTGCAATTGTCACGTCTAATTTTTGATTTAGCATTTCACACGCCAAGGCGCGGTTAAATTTGCTGCCACCAAAAATGAGGTAGCCAGTTGGAGCAGGGGCACGTACTTTAAGTAACGACGCAACGGTGCGTGATGTAAGGCTCTGTACCACAACTGTCGCGATAATCACCATGAATACGATAGGCACTATAATGCCCGCTCCTTCGTAGCCGATTTCTTCAAGCTTAAGAGAGAACAGGGCTGAGACTGCTGCCGCAACGATACCACGTGGGGCAATCCAACTTAGCAACGCTAATTCATTAAGCTTAAGCCCAGTACCAATGGATGATGCTAATACTGACAGAGGCCGAGCTACAAACATAATAGCGGCTAGCACCACAATCGAGCCCCATCCTACATCGATGACAGACTGTAAGTTCAGTCGGGTGGCAAGCAGTATGAACAAGCCGGAAATAAGTAACACGCTTAAGGTTTCTTTAAATTCGAGGATGTCTTCTACATCAACATCTTTCATATTGGCTAACACCATGCCAGAGATGGTCACGGCCAAAAGGCCCGATTCATGCGCTACGTAATTTGATGCAGCAAATACACCTAAAATAACGGTTAACACAGCGGTGTTGAGCAAATAGTGAGGGATCCATTCCTTACGAATAGATAGACCCAGTAAATAGCCTGAGGCAAGCCCCAATACAGAGCCTATACCAACGGTTTTTCCAAAGGCAATGAGCGTATGTGTGATAGCTGTCTCTTGTGACGCTACGATAAATTCGAATACCAGCACCGCTAGCAAGGCGCCAATAGGGTCGATAACTATACCTTCCCAACGTAAAATATTGGCTAGGTTAGTTTTAGGTCGTACAGTCCTTAGCATGGGAACAATAACGGTAGGGCCAGTTACAGTAACGATAGCACCGAACAAAAAGGACAACTGCCATGAAAGGTCTAGGCTATAGTGTGCGGCTGTCGCCGCAACCACCCAGGTGACTAATACACCGATAGAGCATAAATTCCTCACCATATTGCCATGGCCCGCAATATCACCAAATTTTAGCGTCAGTGAGCCTTCGAACAGGATAATGGCAACAGAAAGAGAAACGACGGGAAACAATAAATCGCCAAATAAGTCGTCCGCATTAAGCACACCGAATACCGGGCCGACAACAATACCGACTATTAAGAGTGGCAAAATTGCAGGAAGCCTTACCTTATAAGCTAAGTATTGGCATGTTATTGACAGCAGTCCTACTGCAACGAGTGAGAGAAGCGGGTCTGACAAAGTGAATCCTTAAGAAGTTGTTATTATTCCATCGTATATTAGCTTAATCATTTATCATACTGAGACTTTAGAACAAGTTAAGCTTACAGCGATATACGCTTGGGTAAGAAGTTTAGACCAATAGACTGTCTTTAGCGTTGTAATATGCATGTTGATGTTTCAAGCTTTGTTATTATTTATACTTATCGTTTATTCTGGAGTTATCTTTTGAGCCGCTTTTTTAAACTTACCTTTTTACCGTTAGCGCTTTTGCTAATCTCGGCATGCGTGACTCAATATCCCACTCCAACTGCTTCATTGATCGTGAACAGTACTGTTAAACTACCTGAAGAACTGTCAGAAACCTCTGGTTTATTTTGCGACGTCGATAGCATGTTTTCGCTCAACGATTCCGGAAATGCGCCCGTTATTTATCGCATTAACTATCAAGGTGAAATAATTGAGCGCACGCGCTTACCGCTTACTAATAGAGACTGGGAAGCCATAACGGCTGACGACACATCGTTTTATATAGCCGATGTCGGAAACAACAAAGGCAACAGAGAAAAGGTAGAGGTTCACAAAGTAAGTCGCCGTAACGCAAATGAAATTACCACCTTTACGCTAAAGTATGCGGGTAATAACGCTAACATTAATATCCCATACGCTCATGACTTTGATTCAGAAGCAATGGTTAAGCATGGTGATGAACTTCTCTTGTTCTCGAAAAGCTGGAGAACGGGCATAACTCATGTTTACAAAGTTAACGAAGGGGAGATCGAACAAACTATCAGCCCTTTTACATCAATTGATGGCCTACCAGGTGTGGTTACGGGCGTTGACTTCGACCGCCATCAAAACCGGTTTGTTATCACAGGTTATAAATCAGACCCCTTTGGCAATTTTGCTACCTTTATTGCGCAAATCTCGCAAGACTATACGCTTCATGATATTTGGGCGTTAGAGCAATATAAACAAGTTGAAGGTGTCTGTGTGGATAGCAAGGGCACCTATTGGTTTAGTGAAGAAGCAACGGAGGGGCGCAAAGCATCTCTGTCTAGCTCACAGGTTGTATCAAGGTAAGCGCCCTTTGATATGCCAGCATGGCTAGCTTATCGTGTGCATACGCCGTCACTGGTTGTGTGACTCATCATCATTCCTTTAAAGTTATCTTTTAGTCCATATTAGTAAAATGGCTAATACCCAACTAGCCGTACTACCGTCTATACTCAAATTGTGATTGAACAAGTTGTAGCCAACCACAATTTCAGAGGCAATCAAAATGAGACGTTTACACCAGTCCTTTTTAGCAATGTGTGTTTGCCCAAGTCTATTAATGGCTGGGGCAGCTAATGCCTCTGTGGTTGAAAAGGCTCAACAATGGCTCAACAAATATTCAGACAGCGACGATATATTCTCTTTAACCCTCACCAAAAATAAAATTAAATTTAAAGGCTGCAAGCAGAAGCAATATCAATTAGCTTTCAGCCAAAAAATAGCGCCTATGTTTAACATTGAAGCTATTGTGCACTACAACAAAGGCCTTCTTGACTACGGTGTTTTGTCGCAGCGTGTCAGAAGTCATGAATTTGAAGTAGTTAGCTGGTGGGATAGAGGGGATTACCGTGTAGGGTTGAGTCATAAAGTGCGCCCACAACATGAGATGCGTATCCCGGTTGCCGATACAATCAGACTACCAACGAGCACAACAGCAGGTCTATACGTAGAAGTTCCGTTAAACGAAGATAAGCACCTACTTACTTTCGGCGCTATGCGAGAGTCGTGGGAAAGCGATGGTGCGTCACTCCAATTACCTTGGCGTTCAAGCCGCGACAATCAAGTTAAAGTGCAGTACGCCATCACTTTTTAAATGATGGCGTAAAAGGTTGTTTTACCTTGTCACTTTCAGCAATGGGCATATAGAAAAGCCTACAACTTAAACCTGCTCACTTCTGACGAAAGCTCTTGAGCCAACTCATCAAGCTTGTCACTCACATTCACCAATATCTGTGTCGCATTTAATGTTTCTTCACTAGATGCGCTGATATCGTTAATGTTTCGGTTTATATCTTCAACCACAGTTGCTTGCTCTTCTGTAGCTGTCGCTACCTGCGTGTTCACATCATTAATGTGAGCAATTTCTTCAGCAATATCTTGAAGCAGTTTGTCAATTTCATTAGTTGCGGTTACCACATCGGTAGTGCGCGCACGACTTGACTCCATTTGCGAAACCGCAGATTTGGAGTCCTGCTGGAACTTGTCAATTTTAACCTGTATTTCATCAGTCGCTTGGGCGGCACGTTGCGCCAAAGTTCGAACCTCATCGGCAACAACCGAGAAACCTCGGCCGTGATCGCCAGCCCGCGCGGCTTCAATTGCAGCATTAAGCGCAAGTAGGTTAGTTTGCTCCGAAATACCTCTTATAGTATCAAGGATACCGCCAATGGCTGCTGTATGTTCATCTAGCGACTGAATAACGCGTGATACATCTTGAATTTGCTCTGACAGGCCGTTTATCGCCTGCACCGCACGCTGAGTAATTTCGCGTCCGTGAGCCGAGTTTGTGGTTGCTAAATTCGCATTTTGCGCTGCATGAGTCGCTGACTGGGCCACTTCATTTACCGTACTGCCCATCTCTGTTAATGCCGCAGCAGCTTGCAACGTCTGATCTCGTTGGCTTTTCGTAGAGCTCTCAGTTTGATGAGACTGATTTGCTACATCCTGAGCCGATGCTTTTAATGCATGGCTTGTTTTAGCTACTTGAGAGATAGTGCCGTGAAGGTGGTCGATAAAGTTATTAAACCCTTCTACTAAGCGGGCAATTTCTTTTTGTTCAGGCATAGGAATTCGCGAGCGCAGATCGCCTTGACCTCTACCAAGCTGTTGGAAGACATCTGCGAGTGATTCAAGTGGTTTAGTAAGAGTTCCAGCTAGCCATATTCCGATAAATGCAAAAGCACCGGCTATGATCAACGCCCAAATAATGATTTGGCGACTACCAGCATCTAAAGATGCATAAAGTTCGTGTTCGGGTACTTGCGCTACTACGTACCAACCCGCCTTTTCCACATAGGTACTGGCAAATAACTGAGTATCGCCTGCTGAGTCGCTGGTGGCCATGGCGAACCCCTGACGATTGAGCAGTTGCCCCGCTGTGTTCGAATCACTTATTGACGCTAATTTGGCTTTGCCCAGTAAATCGGTATTGGGGTGCGCGATAATAGTACCGCTTCCGTCTACAAGAAAAACAAATCCGGTTTGCGCAATTTTAACGGCATTGATAATACCTAATAACTCATCTACCGATTTAGCTACCCCTGACATACCTCTGCCGTTTACTTGCTGATAATTAGCAAACAGGCGGTAACCCTGTCCGGGTTCGTTGTACAAACTCAGCGAGATGGGTTCGCCACTATTTTTGTAAGCGAAAAACCATCCATCAAATTCGTCGTTTTGAAGCACGCGCAAAAAGCCATCTTGGTTCCAATATTTGTAGGTGGTTCTGTCTACAAACGAGGCTACCGTTAAATCGTTAAATTCAACGATATTATTTAGATAGCCCAGTAGACGACGCTCACCTGCCGAATCGGCGCCGGCTGATGACCAAGCGAGAATATCCGGGTTAGAGGCAATGCTGTGTGCTACGGTAAGCATCACGCTAGCCTCTCTGTCTACGCGGTTGCCAACCTGTTTCAGTAAAGAAGGGAGCTGTAGTTCTTCCATGTTCTCTTTAACGAGATCACGGGCAATCCATTGGCTAATTGAACCTACAAGAATAGCTGCGGCAAGTACGGCCACAATAAGAGAAATAATAAGTTTTTGTTTAATACTGAAAGTCATGACTTTCGACCACGTAAGTTAATGCTGAAAATTAATAGATTAAAGGTGACGTGGCATTGCAGGCACAGCAACGTCTAATACTGGATCGTAAGCTGGCCAGTACTACTTTATGATTCTTACGCTAATGCTTTTATTATTTTTTAACGCGCAGAGAAGTTATCGACCTATTCATTGCAAAGTTTATACTTTTTGCTAATGAAAAGGGTAAATTGATTGTGAGGCATAATTGACCAACAGGTCAATAAAAAATATTAGCCTTTACATATGAAGGGGATAAATAAAAAGGCTCTCGTATTTGTTATAACAAATACGAGAGCCTAAGCATTTCAGAAACGGATTTGGTTAGTCGCAGGCGTTAACTTAGCCTGCTGCTGCCGCCGTTTCGCTTATTCTTTATTTTCCTGAGGAATAGGGAAACCACGGTCACGCATCAATGCATCTACCTTGGCGTCACGACCACGGAACTTGCGATATGCTTCAGCTGGATCCATTGCGTTACGTACGGCGAATAGATATTTTACTAAGCGATCGCCTACTTCTTTATCGTAGAAACCACCCGGTGCTTCCATAAAGGCTTCCGCTGCGTCAGCGGTTAATACCTCTGCCCACATGTAGCCATAATAGGCCGCTGCATAACCTTCGCCTGAGAATACGTGGCCGAAATGAGGTGAGCGGTGACGCATAACAATTTCTTCCGGCATGTCTAGCTTCTTAAGCTCTTCACGCTCAAAAGTGTCAGGGTCAATCTTGCTAGGATCGGTAGTGTGGTACTTCAGATCCATGATGGCTGAAGCCATGTACTCAGTGGTTTTGAAGCCTTCATTGAAGGTTGAGGCCTTCTTAATCTTCTCAACTAGTTCTGCTGGAATTGGCTCGCCTGTTTCATGGTGAACCAGATAGTTGTTGATTACCTCATCGGTGGTCAACCAGCGCTCTAACAACTGAGACTGGAACTCAGTGTAATCGCGTACACCAGAATGCGAAGACGGGTATTCTACGTCAGACGCTAAGAAGTGAAGAGCATGACCAAATTCATGGAAGTAGGTTTCAGCATCGTCCCACGAAATAAGCGTGGCTTCGCCTTCAGCGCCTTTTACGAAGTTCGAGTTGTTTGAAGACAATACGGTCTTCTTACCATCGAACGTGGTGTAAGAGCGATACGTCGTTGCCCACGCACCAGAGCGCTTACCCTGACGAGAGAACGGGTCAAGATACCAAAGACCAATGTGCTCACCGCTGTCTTTGTCGGTTACTTCCCAAACTTTCACGTCTTCGTGGAAAACTGGCACTTTGCCTTCTTCAACAGGTGTGAAGTTGAAGTTGAACAAGCGACCTGCAACGTAAAACATCGCTTCGCGAAGCTTATCAAGCTGTAAGTACTGCTTTACTTCGTTTGAATCTAGGTCGTATATTGCTTGGCGCACTTTTTCTGCATAGAAGCGGTAGTCCCATGGCGCAATAGTGATGTCTGCACCTTCTTCATCGGCAATGGCCTGCATGTCGGCCACTTCTTCTTCAACGCGAGCAATAGCAGCAGGCCATACTTTCATCATCAGATCCATAGCGTTTTCTGGGTTCTTCGCCATTCGATCTTCTAAGCGCCACTGTGCGTAGTTTTCGTAACCTAATAGCTCAACACGCTCGTCACGAAGAGTTAAGATGCGTTTAATAATGTCGTTGTTATCAAACTCGTCAGCATTGTCACCGCGGTTGTAGTAAGTACGCCATACTTTCTCGCGAAGCTCTCTGTTTGTAGAGTAGGTCAAGAACGGGTCCATTGATGAACGCGTATTGGTAATTGCATATTTACCTTCTTCGCCGCGAGACTCGGCTGCTGCTTTTGCTGCCTTAACAAATGAAGCTGGTAAACCGTCAAGCTGGTCTTCAGTAATATAAGTAACGTAGTTTTCTTCGTCTGCTAGCACGTTGTTAGAAAACTTAGTGTGCAGCGTAGCAAGCTCTTGGTTAATTTCAGCGTAGCGCTTCTTTGCTTCGCCATCTAGCGTCGCGCCATTGCGTGCGAAGCTATTGTAAGTCATCCAGGTTATACGCTGTTCTTCTGGCGTAAGTGAATCTAACTCGTCAGATTCGTATACCGTTTTAACTCTTTCAAAAAGCTTTTCGTTTTGCGTAATTTGCGTGAAGAAAGCCGATAACTTAGGTGACATCTCTGCCTGAATCTCGCGGAATTCAGGGCTAGACTTGTTTGAGCTCCAAATGCCGTAATAGGTGAATACGCGGCCAAGTTCTGCACCTGCACGCTCCATTTCTACAATAACGTTTTCAAACGTTGGTGGCGCTTCGTTATTCGCGATGGCTTCAATCTCTTTAAGATTCAGTTCCATGGCTTTTTCTAGTGCAGGCTTTAAATCTTCTAAATTCATCTTATCAAAAGCAGGCACACCGCCGTAAGGGCCTTTAAACTCTTGAAGCAGCACGTTATCAAACTGTGCTTGTTGAGATGTCGCTGTATTTTGTACATCTGTGCTGGTGGTCTCAGGTGCTTTTTGTTCTGAACATGCACCAAGTGCAACCACAACCGCTATCGCGGTAAGTGATGTTTTAAATTTACCCATGAGTTTTCCTGTCTGTTTTTATCTATAGGTTTTTTGACAAAAACCATCTTAAGATAATGTAAAAATAAGTTAAATGCTCTTTAACGTAATTCCTTGCAGTACAGCGGTTTGGAGGGGAAATCGTACTGGTATGCAATTCGTCGAAATTGCACAAATTTTGATTGGTTTTGCGCTGGTTGGAAATTACACTGCGCGCGTTCTGAATTAGCTGTACTCCACAGCCCGTAAACCACTAACTTATTTACTGTGATCACCATGTTTGAATTACTTCTTCACGGGTTTCCCGTAGCATTCGCTTTGGCCTCTTTTGGGTCGAATACTGAACGCAAATTACTGCTGCTGAACTTGGGGCTATGTATTGCCATTGGCTCTCTTTTGGCTTTCGAGCAAGCGTGGGGAGGTGCCGTAGTTATCACGGTGGCAGGACTGAGTACCAGTTATCGACTAGTAAAAAACAAGCTACTGTCGCCTATCGCAACTTACATTACTTTAATCACTATGATGGTGATTGTACTGACAGTAAACAATTTAACCGGTAAAACATCTCTGATTGAAGCTATGCCTGTGTTAACTTTCATGGCTTATCGCTTTGGCGAACTGCACTGTAAAGAAGCAGGCCTTCGCGTGTGTATGATTATTGGTTCAATCAACTTCACGGCATACGGCGTCATTACTCAAACGTGGGGGTTAGCCATTACTGAAGCGCTATTTGCGGTATCAAACCTGTGGTACTACATGAAGCTTAGGCGTGCCATGCGCACTAGCCCAATTTAGTTGAATATATAGTCGTTTTGTGATGTATTTATTGTCAAACGGAGTTGAATCCACAGGCAAGGTAATGCAACGCAAACCCATCGACAAAGCTCTATTTTTCGGTGCTCCGGCTCTTCTACTCGCTCTTTTTATTTTTAACATAAATGCAGATGGTGAATTGAAACTAGCGGCTACCCTTGGCAGTGTAGGGCTTTGTGTTAGTTATTATTCTTTTTTAAGAAGCGGCGGGGTCAGCAGAAGATACCCTATCGAAGATTTGATAGAGAACGATGGCGAGTTCTTGGTCTTTCATTATTTTCACCGTCACGAGCGCCAGCCACTAAAAGTGAACGCAGACACAATTTATGCGCTAAATGTTTCTCACCGTTATCTCGGGGTAATTTTAGATAAGAATGGCAGGGGATTTGATTTTCACTATCCACACAAGGAAGCCGTAATAAAAGCTAGGCTTCAAGAAGTGCTCGGTGATGATGGATTTAACAACGTAAAAAAGAATGTCTAAATAAAACGAAAAAAGTGTAGAGCGAAAACAGTGTAAGAAGAAGCCCGAAAGTAATGTTTACTCGCGGGCTTTTTTTATTTTATCAGTATAAAAATTTACGCAAACACCACGGTCTTATTTCTGTGAATAATTACGCGGTCTTCTAAATGGTAGCGCACACCGTGAGCCAGTGCGGTTACTTCACAGTCTTTACCTTTGCGCACCATGTCAGCTGCGCTGTCGCTATGGCTGATACGTTTAACGCTTTGCTCAATGATTGGGCCTTCATCTAAGTCCTTAGTGACATAATGACAGGTTGCGCCAATTAATTTTACGCCGCGATCATAGGCTTGCTGGTAAGGCTTAGCACCGGCAAAGCTAGGTAAGAAGCTGTGGTGAATATTAATGGCTTTACCTTCCAGCTCTTGGCACAACGTATCAGGTAAAATCTGCATGAAACGGGCAAGCACGGTCAAATCAATTTTGTACTCTTGAAGTAAGGTGGTGATTTGCGCAAATGCTGCTTCTTTTCCTAAGGCTTTAAAGTCTACCCAATGAAAAGGGACTTTGTACCAGTCAGCAAACTGTTTCATTTGCGGGTGGTTGCCAATAATCACTGGAATATCACAGTGCAGCTCGCCAGTATGCCAGCGATGAAGCAGGTCAACTAAACAGTGAGATTCGAGGCTCGCTAACAAAGCAACGCGCTGCTTTTTGCTAGAGTCACTGAGTTTCCAGTTCATCTGATACTCGTTAGCAAGTGGGGTGAACTCTTTAACGAAGCTTTGGTGATCTAACTTAAGCGAATCGGTACTAATTTCATGGCGCATAAAAAAGCGGCCGGTTTGTAAATCGGTATGATGGCTGGCTTCAACGATGGTTGCGTTGTGGTCGGCTAAAAATTGCGACACGCTGGCAACTAGCCCTATTTGGTCAGGGCAGTCTATAACTAATCTAAATGTTTGTTGCATGTGAGCAGTTTGAATAAAAAAACAGGCTATCTTTTTACCCGTGACGCTAGGCGTTGTAAAGGCTATAGGCGATTTAATACCAGCTTAAATTGCTATAACTCATAATCACTCTCAGTCATTGCTCTCAGCCTTTACTTTCAGTCATCAGGGCTGCTTAGCTATGAAAGGCATTTTTTATAGCGGTACAGATGCATATAACCCAGCTCGGTAGTACATTTTCCTTATTCGCCGCTCTTTACTTGCCTCTTTTTACTCATCTGTAATACCGCGGCGAAGTTTCTCTCTTACCGACATATTGTGTTTCAACGGCCAAGATTGACGAATAGGGTAGGTCACCCCCTGCGGCGTAGTCACAGATTCAAATAGGTGAAATGCTGAAATGTGAACGTCTACGCTCGGGCTGTAAAGCGGTAGCGGCAATGTCGACGTAGCCTTTCTTACAAGAGTGACGTGAGGCTTATACTCTCTGCTTTCTACTTCGATTGCTGCTTTACGGGCCGCTTTTCTCGACAATTTAGCGAGTTCATTAAGTGCCTTTGGTGTTTCAGTGGGTGCAGCAAAGAGTATTTTAGGTCCATTCCATAACCCGGTAGCATTAAGAGTTAGAGAAAAGGGCTCACTGACGAGCTGATCGAGTTCATACACAAGCGCTTCGTGCTGACGGTGATTTATTTCGCCTAAAAAGCAAAGCGTGATATGAAAGTTTGCTGCTGGCACTGCATAAGGTATTGCGGGCCCTTGATTGTTGATGTGTTCGTTACGCTTGTTGCTAGACTTACGAGTACGAGTCACCTCGCTTTTCACCCATTGACGAGGCATTACTTCAGGCAACGCCTGTTGACGCCAGCTATCTAGAGCAAGTTTTTCTGTGGCGCTAAGATCTAAACCAATAAAGCTTCGCATAGCTTTCCTCCTTTAAATTTGCCCTATCTATGTACATTAAACAGTAGTGCAGCCCACGAGTTTAAGAAGGCAGCGAACGTCCGTACGACAATAAGTTTATCATGGCGCTGCGGACGAGTTCCAAAACAAGTCGCGCGTATTGAATATTTACCAAATTTAAAAAAATAGCTGTGATGTTCGAGTGCATTGTTTACATCAGGTACACTATACCCACCAACTTATAACACCTTTATGCCCTTTATGTTACAGCCGTTTTCTCACCTACCCGCTTATGAACTTGTTACGCCGCTACAAGAAGCCGTAGTTACTAACAACATCATTATAGGGGCGCCTCCAGGGGCAGGGAAATCTACTGTACTGCCTTTGTCACTGCTGCAATCTTCGCTAAAGGGAAAAATACTGCTTATGCAGCCACGCCGGGTGGTGGTAAGAAATCTTGCTGACCACTTAGCAAAACAGTTAAATGAAAGTGTGGGTGAAACAGTTGGTTATCGTATAAAGGGTGAGTCGAAAACATCGTCTGCCACTCGGCTTGAGATAATAACCGAAGGCGTGCTAACGCGCATGATCCAGCAAGACCCAGAGCTTACTGGTGTAGATGCTATTGTCTTCGATGAGTTTCATGAGCGCAGTATTCATAGTGACTTTGGTTTGGCACTGGCACTTGAAGTCCAGTCTGGGCTTCGCGATGACTTACGCCTAGTGGTGATGTCGGCTACTTTGGATATTGCGCCACTTCAAACATTGCTTAATGCGTTTAGCGTACTGCCAGTAGCGAACTTAGAAACTCAAGGGCGCATGTTTCCTGTTGATGTTCGCTACACCCAAGATGTGCAGGCTTATGAGTTGATAACGAAAACCAGCAATCTCATAAAACAGGCAGTAAGCGAGCACGATGGTGATATTTTAGTGTTTCTTCCCGGCCGAGGAAGCATAAATGCTGTTGCCAGAGAAATAAAAGGATTAGCTGAAAGTGCGGACATAGCCGTTCACATGCTTTATGGCGCTTTAGGAAAATCAGCGCAACAAGCAGCCATTGCGCCAGACCCACAGGGCAAGCGAAAAATCATATTATCTACCAATATTGCAGAGACAAGTTTAACCATTGAAGGCGTGACAGTAGTTATTGATACACTGTGGGAGAACAGTGCTCAGTATCATCCTTCAAGCGATATCACCGCGCTTACCCAGCAACGTATTTCACAAGCATCTGCCACTCAAAGAGCAGGGCGAGCAGGACGGGTAATGGCCGGAACCTGCTATCGTTTGTGTAGCAAAAGCAGCTTCGAGCGTTTGGCGAAACACAATGCGGCGCAAATTGAAAAAGAGGATTTAAGCAGCTTCTTGCTTGATACTTTAGCCTGGGGCAGCAGCCCAGATACGTTGGCATTGCTGACGAAGCCTACACAAGCGCAGCAGCAGGTGGCACAACAAAAGCTTCAGCGGGTTAATGCTATCTCTCAATCGAGCATTACTCCCTATGGAAGAGCGCTGGCCCAGCTACCTTGTCAGCCCCATTTAGCCCATTTATTGCTAACGGCAAAAACAGGCATAGACGGGCTAAGTGCTGATGAAAATAGCGCGCTTCGCTTTGCTGCACCGTTTGTTGTGGCAATAAGCGAAAGCAATATTAATGTGAATGGTGCGACAAACGTAATGGATGCGCTGCGTCATGCTAATAGCAGCACTCGCAATCAGCTTATACAACAAGCTTCCCGTTATGCGCGCTATGTGCAAAGCGAGAAGGGGAAAGCGCAGAATTTTAAGCCTGACATTAACGCATTGGACGAATGCGCCCTTGGCCTTTGTATCGCCATCGCATTTCCTTTGCAGGTGGGCTACAGGCGAAATGCGCCAAGCAATTCTAGCGGTAGCCCTGGTAATTCGAAAGGCGCAATAAAAGGGGCTACACGAAGCGGTGCTTCTCAGTCTCATATTATTGAGTACAAGTTAGCGAGTGGAAAGGGGGCTGAGCTAACCGCTACAGCCAGTAATACATTCTTCAACGAAAGCGAAAAGGACAATCACCCGTGGATAGCAGTGCTTGAGGGGCAGCTAATCAAAAGCACAGTGTCAATACGCCTAGCTCAGCATGTTCCTGAACGCTTGTTGCGTTTAGCTTTCCCTGACGCATTTAGCGAAAAGCGTAGCGTTATTCTTAACAGCGACACTGGCGTAATGGAAGCCAGAGTAAGTACAGGGTTTTATGACATAACGCTAGATAGTGCGCCAGTATCCGGGCAGGAAAAAAGCCGGGAACAAGTGTTTTGGGATAGCGCAATGTGCGATGCTTGGTTTGCCTATCTCGATACCTTGCCGTTATCCAATTGGCCACTGTCGGATGCCGATTGGCAATGGTGGCGAAGAGTTCTGATGGCCGCAAAGCTCAATCTCCCGCAAGATAAAGCTTTTGACGAACCAGATCCCTGGCCGTTGTCATTAAGCGAGCTGGTGCATAGGGCAAAAGACAGCCTAGTGCCTGTTCTAAAAAGCTGTAAAAGTATTAAAAACCTTAAGCAGTTACCGTGGAAGACGGCCTTAAATAATGGGTTATCTTGGCCTCAGCAAGACGCATTAGCCACGCTTTTGCCCACTCACGTGACTATTCCAACGGGCAGAGAGGCTAGCCTAGATTATCGCGACAATGGAGATGTAGTGCTGTCGGTCAAAATGCCAGAATTGTATTCACAAAGCACTCCACTAAGCTTAGCGGGTGGGCGAGTTACTGTTGTGTGCGAGCTGCTGTCGCCAGCGGGTAGACCACTGCAAACCACTAGTGATTTAGGTGCGTTTTGGCAAGGCAGCTATAAGGAAATACAAAAAGAGATGAAGGGACGTTACCCCAAGCACTTTTGGCCGGATGACCCTGCCAATGCATTGCCGACCAGTAAAACAAAAAAGCATATGTAGCCATTGATACTTAACACCACTTACTGTTTTCAAATGATTGTTGTGTATTTCAAGCACCAGCAACTGCTTATACGCCAGTTGCTTGTACAGTCTGTTTTTAACGACAGTGGTTACACATTAAAAACTAAGCTAAGTTGGTGGTAGCAATTACAAACTTTTATTTAGGTAACCTTACGCTATGAAATTATCCAGTTTAGCCACCGCGGGCTTTCTGTTTGCTACATCTTTAAGCGCTCAAGCTCACGATTTCTGGTTAGAGCCAGCAAGCTACCGATCACAAGAATCCCGTGCTGTTGCCTTGCAGTTTAAAGTGGGCCATAAAGAAGATACCTCTCATTGGAACCTTGCGTGGGATAGAATAGTCGCGTTGCGTACCTACTCTTCTGACGGCGTGAGTGATATGGCCGCCAGCGTAGTACCTAAAACGTCAATGCTGCCCGGCATGGCTAAAACGGTCGAGCTTTCACCTGGCACTCACGTTATAGGGTTTGAGAGCTATCATGCTACTAGTGTACTAAAAGCGAAGAAATTTAATCAGTATGCAAAAGATGAAGGCTTAACTGAGATATTAAGCTATCGCGAGGCGAGAGGGCAGAACGATATTGCCGGAAAAGAGCTTTATTCAAGAAAAGCGAAAACCATTGTGCAAGTGGGTGAGTCACCAACGGATAATGCGCTAAAACCCATAGGCCATACGCTAGAAATAGTGCCCCTTGAACACCCCTATAAACTCTCAGATAACACTCTATCTGTTCAGGTGTTATTTAAAGGGAAGCCCTTAAGCAATGCACTTATCGATGCTGCATCCTTGGTTGATCACAGCGCCGAAGTGCAAGCGGTGCAAACTGACAGTGAAGGAAAGGCGATGTTTAAACTTAATGTCGAAGGGCCTGTTATGCTAAATACGGTTTGGGGCGTACCCCTCACAAATAGTTCTGCAGCAGATTTTGAGACTTACTTTTCAAGCCTTACGTTTGAATACGTTCAGTAACCAATAAGATGAACGGCTTCTACCTTACCGGTCACTAAAAATACCAAATGATTAATGCGCCCCTGAAAGGGCGCTGTTTTAATCAAGTTTAAGAGGTAGCCTTGCCTGCCAGGTCAATATCAAGTGCTGCCATTACTTCCAGACCTGGAAACCCATCTGCGATCATATCATTGCTAATTTGGTAGTTGCGGATACCCTCGCGAGTGGCAGGGCCAATGATGCCGTCGGGTTTACCCACATCGAAGCCTAAATTATTCAGCTTACTTTGAAGCGCAATAATGTCTTTGCGGCTGTAGGCGGGGAGATCAGGTAAGGTTGCTTTAATACCAGACGCCCCAGCGATGCGATCGGCCAATACGCCTACGGCGATGGCATAAAACTCAGAGTTGTTCCAGCGCATAATAACGCGGAAGTTTTTGTAAGCAATAAAGGCAGGGCCGTTATGCCCTGCAGGCACGATAACATAAGCTGTGGTATCGTCTTCGCACAGCGCAGAACCATCGGCTTTCTTCACGCCTTTAGCGTTCCATTCGCTAAGAGGTTTTCTATTTTTATAGCCAGACTCTTGATAGTCAAAATTCTCAGGCAACTGCACTTCACGACCCCAGCGGAAGCTGCGCTCCCAACCTAGGCTTGCAAGGAAGTTTGCGGCAGAAGATAACGCATCTTCTTCACTTGCCCACAAATTAATTTGTCCGTCGCCGTCGCCGTCAATGGCATAGTGGGTATAGGCCGAAGGCATAAACTGAGTGTGGCCCATAGCGCCAGCCCACGAACCAATCATATCTTCTTTTTGTAGCTTTTCCCGTTCCATTAGCTTCACGGCCACAAGGAACTCTTGGGTAAAGTACTTACTTCTTCGTTTGTCACAAGCCAGAGTAGCAAGAGAATCAAGTACGGGCATTTTGCCTTTGTAAGAGCCGAAGTTTGTTTCTAGACCCCAGAAAGCGAGCAAGTAATGAGGAGGCACGCCGTACTTATCACTTAGTTTGTGTAACAGCGCCTTGTGCTTAGCGTACATCTCTTTGCCTTTTTCAGTGCGCCAATCGGTAACGCGCTTACTAAAGTATCCTGGAAAGGTTTGTACAAATTCGGGTTGGCTTCGGTCTAGCTCAATCACACGGTCCTGATGAACAAGGTTAGGAAATACATTATCAATGGTTTGCTGGCTAACCCCTTCCTGCTTGGCTTTATCAGCAAGCGCTGCGGTGCAGCTAGCGAATTGTTCATTGGCTAACGCTGAATTTATTGTCGCACCCGCGAGAAGCAGTGCCATAGACGTGCGAAGTGACGGTCGAAGAAATGAGGCGTAAGACTTGGCCCCTTTAGGCGAACGAGTAGAGAAAAAAGAAGACTTAAATGAAGCTAAGCGCATAGTACGGTTCCTGTGTTACTTGCCAGCATGCTATCGCATTGTGACCGTGAAACGCGAGTAAAATTCACTTTTCCTAGTGCGTACAGAAGTACTTTATCCCGCATCTGTAGTAAATGGGCTTTAAGTGTGCATATTTGGAAACAGTTGTTGAGCGGCGGCCCGAATGGTAATGTTGATACTATTAAAACTAACGTTTTAAGCGACGTTCGTTAAATCTATATCGCAAAGTATGCGATGTCATCTTCAATGATCTTCATGGCGTTTTCACGTGGCAAAAAAACAGACACAAAACACATCATCTTCAAAAAGCAAAGCAACCAACAAGGGTAAGAGCTCAACCAAACGCTCGTGGTTTTTTAAGCTGTTTTGGCGAGTCACTTTAATTGGCTTGGTCGTGCTTGGGGCTTATGCGTTTTATCTCGACGCACAAATTAAGCATGCGTTCTCTGGAAATAAATGGGAAGTTCCCGCGCAGATCTTCGCCCGTCCGTTGGAAATCAGTAAAGGTGAAGAGATAACGCCCCAAGAAGTCATTGATGAGCTCAATTTGCTGGGCTACCGCAAGGTAACCTTTGCCGACAGTAGCGGTGAATATAGCTATCAAAATAAGGTGCTAACTGTGCAGCGCCGTGCGTTTCAGTTCCCTGAAGGTGCAGAGCCTCTTCGCCACTTGGTAATTACGTGGGAGGGTGCACGCATTGGGGAAATCTATGACAAATCGCAAGGGCGTCCTTTTGGCTCTGCAAAACTGGAACCTTGGTTAGTAACGCGTATGACAAGCGGTTCGCAAGAAGATCGAATGCTCGTGACCCTTGATACTATTCCTGAAATGTTACCTAAAGCGCTTACGCTGGTGGAAGATCGCAATTTTTATAATCACCATGGTGTTGCACCACTTTCAATATTGCGAGCGCTAATGGCGAATATTGCAGCCGGACGAACGGTTCAAGGCGGGAGTACGCTAACGCAGCAGCTGGTTAAAAACATGTTTTTAACCCGTGAGCGTTCCATTGTGCGTAAGGCAAAAGAAGCCATTATGGCAGTGATCATTGATGCCCGTTACAGCAAATCAGAAATTATTGAAGCGTACTTAAACGAAGTGTTTTTGGGGCAAAATGGCGATATGGCCGTACATGGTTTTGGACTTGCCAGCTATTTTTACTTTGACCGACCAGCAAACGAGTTAAGCACGCCTGAAATAGCCACGCTTGTTGCCATTATTAAAGGCCCATCTTATTACAACCCCCGCAAATATGCCGAGCGAACAAAAGAGCGACGTGATTTAGTACTTCGCATGTTGTTTGATGAAAATGAAATTGGCCGCCAAGACTACGAACGCTTTGTAAATATGCCGTTAGGGCTTGCCAGTGGTGCGAGTTTAGCAAGCGGCAAACACCCTGCTTTCATGGAGCAGGTACGTCGAGAGCTTAATGAAATTTTAGCAGAGCCAAGTTTAAGAGACTCGGGCGTAAAAGTGTTCACAACACTTGATATCGTGGCCCAGCGCCGCGCTGAAAGTGCATTGTCAGGCACCTTAAATGGCCTGCAAAAAGATAGAAGCGTTCCACTGCAAGGTGCCATGGTAGTCACCGACAGCGCAAGTGGTGAAGTGCGCGCGATTGTGGGCGGTAAAGACTTTGCGTTTAAAGGTTTCAATCGAGCATTAGACGCTAGGCGGCCGATAGGTTCTTTGATTAAGCCCGCTGTGTACTTAACTGCATTAGAAGACCCTACACAGTTTAACTTAGCAACACCTCTTGAAGATGAACCGATAACGCTTGAGAGTCGAAACGGCACCGAGTGGTCGCCGCAAAACTACGACAAAGAATTCAGAGGGCAGGTACCTTTACTTCAAGGACTTGTCGAGTCTTTAAATATACCAACCGTTAATTTAGGCATGCAGATAGGCCTAGATGCGTTGGCCGATACCATTGAGCGTTTAGGGATTACTACGCCAGTAGATAAAGTACCGTCGTTAACCCTAGGCGCCTTCGAACTTACACCGTTTAGCACTAATCAAATGTATCAAACCCTATCTAACGATGGTCGCTACATACCCCTCCATACAGTGACATCTGTAGTGACAGCGGATAACGCTTTGCTTTGGAAAAAAGCGGAGTTCTTTAGCCAGCGAACTGATGAGGCTGCCACCTATCTGCTTAATTACGCGTTGTATAAGGTAACCACAGAGGGCACTGCGAAGCGCATCGGTTGGAATTTTGGCAATGTGAATATGGCTGGCAAAACGGGCACCACAGACGATTACCGCGATAGCTGGTTTAGTGGCTTCGATAGAAACAATGTGGTCACGGTTTGGGTAGGTAACGACGATAATAAACCCGTTAACTTAACCGGTGCCGGTGGAGCGCTTCCCGTGTTCATTAATTACATGAAGTCTCAATCACCTAAATCATTATCAAGACGTTTCCCTAAAGGTCTGGGCATTGCGCATTTCGATGCAAAAACGGGTGCAGTCGTTGTTGCAGGATGTGCTGGAAGTTTAAGCGTACCGGCTATTTTGGATGTGCTTCCTCCACCCCAGCAAGACTGCTCGGGTCGTCCTGTGAAGGAAGATGGCGAGAAGAATGATAAAAGCTGGTGGGAACGGATATTCGGATAAAAAAACTCCAGTAAGAAGATAGAAAACACGATCACTTGGCTGGGATACTGTCAGTGCTTTCTATCTCCCTCTGGAGTAAAAGGCCCAGGGAAGGCAAAACAGGTTATGGTAGTCGGTTAGGTCTCTATTTGTTTTTATTGCGTTTTCAATGCCCTTTCTGAAGGAAGAGGCGCGCTGTAGAAAACACCAGCGCACTTACAGCAAACGCAATAACCGGCCCGAGTACTACCATAAATAGGGTTGCGGCGGTTAACATGTGCACTCTCCTTATGCGTCGTTATCGTCCGAGTTGATTGGCTCAATCGGTGTAATAGTAATCTCTGCAACCAACGAACGTGCTTCTTCTACTTCAGGTTCAAATGTATGACTTGTAGTTAACACGTCATAGGTCACATCCAGCGCTAAGTTCTGCTTTACGTCGTTCATGGCGCTTTCGACGATAAAATCTGTATGTGAAACAATGTTACTCTGAGATTCGTCAGCGAATGCTGCTGCGCTTAATACGCTAGTTGCTAAAGTTAGTGCAGTGAAAAATTTGCGACCGATAAACATAGTAATCTCCAAAAATTAAGTTAGACACTGCACTTGAACATACTGCGTGGCAGCTATCATGTTGCTAAAGGTTTCGATAATAAGTCGTTATCAATTAACAATTAGTTTATAGCGAGGGATGTGCCAACTCGTTTAAATTGTTTATCTTTTTGAAATTGTTGAGTTTAATTTTTATTGGGGAAATGAGCGAAAAGTTTGTCTGTTACAAAAACGCTAAAATTTAGTGCTTTTCATATGGGGGTGGTCAAAATGACTAACGCAACGTTTTTGCGAACATATGCTAAGGCATCTTTTGTCAGGTAAAGAGCTAAACAGAGGGGCTGCGGTACAGAAAGCCGCGACGCCCTCGCTTAAAAGAAAAAGTGAAAAAGCAAAGGAAAAAGATCAAACAAAAAGATAAAGCATAGAGCACGGCCCTAGGGCTTTTTGTCTTTAAACTTCGTAACCATTGTCACAACTAACGCAACGATTACACCAGCAGCAATACCTACTACGCCATCTGCCAGTATCGACATGATCAGCGACGCGCTTGGGATCAGCGTGGTAAACCAGTCGGTAAAAATATGTAAAAAGCCTATGCTGTGAGTAAGAATTCCGCCTCCCACTAAGAACATGGCCACAGTACCCACTACCGCGAGGGTTTTCATTAGTGCGGGCGCGGCAACCAGCAATGCTCTGCCGATAAATCGTTGAAGGGTGTTCATAGAGCCTGTTAGCGATTTGCGAAGCATGTAAAGGCCCACATCGTCCATTTTAACTAAGCCCGCGACTAGTCCATATACGCCAAGCGTAATGGCTAAGCTTAGTGCCACTAACACACCAATTTGCGTTGTAAGCGTTGCATCTGTCACGGTACCTAACGCAATAACAATGATTTCAGCAGATAATATGAAGTCGGTGCGTATAGCGCCTTTAATTTTATCTTGTTCAAAAGCCACCATATCTACATCGTCTTTAGAGAGCGCTTCAATTCGAGCTTCTCGTATTTCTTCCTCACCTTCATGAGGAAGATATTTATGCAGCAGTTTTTCTGCACCTTCAAAACATAAATATAATCCACCCAGCACTAATAACACGGTAATGAGGGAGGGAACAAAGGCACTTATGGCTAATGCAGCGGGAACCAAAATGGCCTTATTGATAAGCGAGCCTTTTGCGACAGCCCATACAACAGGCAATTCCCTATCTGCTTTAACCCCTTGGACCTGATCAGCATTTACCGCTAAATCGTCACCCAAAACGCCCGCAGTTTTTTGCGCTGCGACTTTCGACATGGTTGCGATGTCATCCATTAACGTTGCAATATCATCAAGTAAGGCAAGTAAGTTAGCTGCGGCCACTGTGATTTTCCTTATATTCGTTGTTATTAAGTGTGCTGTTTTTATGTTTCACTAACATAGCAAATCGGCAAGCGATAAGTAGTTGCGGCATACAAAGAATACGCGCAGCATCTTACCTTTGGCAACTTATGAATAATGTGACATCAGAGAAAAAGGCTGGAATCAGTGTGAGTAACGACAGAGAAACAGATGAAGAAACACAATTACCCTCGCTTTCAGTTCGTTCTTATGCAAGAAAAGCCCGTAGTCACGCTCACCCTTTTTATCAGTTAGTATTGCCTGTAAATGGGCATATAGAAATAGCGCAAGATTGTTTTACTGGCAGCGTCGGTGTAGGTGAGGGAGTGTGTATAGCGCCGCTCGAAGTACATAGTTTTAGTGCAAACGAAAATGCAAAGTTTGTGGTCGCCGACTTACTTTCAGTACCTGAGCAGTTAAAAGACAAACGAAGCCCTATCTTTCAGGTTAATACCGCCCTTCAAGCTTTCTTAAGTTTTACTGAAGTGCAATTAACGAATTACGCGTTTTACGGACAGGATGAAATGACCGCGTTATTTCAGGTGTTACTGGCGAAAAGCGAGGTGGGCGGGGGAACAGACAAGCGGATCACCCAAGTAATAAGCCATATACATAATGACTTAGGGGCATCGCATTCGTTGCAGTTGCTTTCAGAGATGGCCTGTATGGGAACCACACAGTTCAAAACTCGGTTTAAACAAACCACTGGTCTTAGCTTACGTGATTACCTAGTGAAGATAAGGATGGAGAAAGCCAAAGCACTGCTTAGAAACACCGATACGCCTATGTCGAGCATAGCTCAATTAACGGGGTACGAAGATGTTGCTGCATTCAGCCGCCGATTCAAAGCCTATTTCGGGCAACCACCAAAGTCTTTTAAAAGAAAGTAATCACGCCTTGCTAAAGGGGGACACTAGTCGGCTACGGACTATCGCAAAAAAGAACACGGCAAAAATCAACACGCGCTAGTTTCGCTCTTTATCTTTGGGCAGTTTATTCACTCTCGCATCTATAAAACGTTTGTGATCGTCCATTTTGGTGCATTTTAAAGTGCCTCCGGCAAAACCGCTTAATATCGCCAAGGTTTTATTGGTCGTACTGCTACAGTTTACTTGTTTTGACGGGCGTCTATTTTCACTAGCTTGTATTTCTTGTGTACTTGGCCCGCTTAATATAGGGCTATCTTTTCGTTCTTGGAAATTCCTTGCTGCTTGCTCGGCGTCTTCAGCTACTTTTTCACTGTTATATTTTTCAAAATAAAGCGCAGCGCCATCTTTGACCGATAAATTTAACGAACCCGCGCGGCGATTCGCATCTTTTGAAAGCGTCGGCGTTGGTGGCGTGGTAATTGTCTTATCTTCTATTCGGACTTGCTGTATTTCGGGCTCAGTAACTTTCTGCTGCTTTGCTTCAGGAATTTCAGAAATTTTAGTTTTACTATCAGGTGCTTCGATGGGTTGAGTGACATCAGACTTCAGTTCAATTTCTTGCCTTTTAGCGGAAGCATCGACTGTTTTAGTGTCTTCTATTTCGGCTTGGATTGAGGGACCCGGAGTTGGAGGGTAGTATAGCTTGGCACTGATCTCAGGTGTTCGCTCTAAAACGTTAACACGAGCTTTTTGATTATCAATACTCAATTGAGAAAGTAAGACAACCAAAATCACCCCAAATACGTGAACACCACATGAAACTAACAGCGCTCTCCACGCCGTTTTTTTAGTAACGGAATGGTTCTCAGTGCTGCGTTCTGGCGCAAAGAAAGATGGGGTGATAGTCGTCATAGTAAACAACAGACCATTCGCTCTCTCGAATAGTTCCATCCTAATTTCATCGCACTTTTTAGTCACCTTACCTCAGTAATTTCTTTGGCCGCTACATTATTGGGCATTTTTCAACTCGTGCACCATTAATGTGCATTATTTTTGTGCGCGCCGCCGCTGCTTGTGATTATGTGTATGATTTATATAGTTAAATATTTATGGCATGGCTCTTGGTTTATCTTCCCGTAGTTGGAAATACGACCATAAATTACAGAATAACCAAAACAAACTGGGAGCAACTCATGAAACTAGTTACAGCGATCATCAAGCCGTTCAAGCTAGATGATGTTCGTGAAGCCATTTCAGAAATCGGAATCGACGGTTTGACCGTGACCGAAGTGAAGGGCTTTGGACGTCAAAAAGGACACACTGAACTTTACCGCGGAGCGGAATATCAGGTGGATTTTCTACCTAAAGTCAAACTGGAAATTGCTGTTCAGGATGATCAAGTAGAACGCCTGGTAGAGGCCATCGTTGGCGCTGCCAAAACAGGCAAAATTGGAGACGGCAAGGTGTTTGTTTATGACCTTGAACATGCCGTTCGTATTCGAACTGGTGAGTCGGATAGCGACGCGCTGTAAGCCACTACGATATATTTGCGGAGAAAACCATAATGGAAATCACTTTTGAACTTGGGTATGCGCTAGATACCTTTTATTTTCTAATCTGCGGTGCACTAGTTATGTGGATGGCTGCAGGTTTTGCGATGCTTGAAGCTGGTCTTGTTCGAGCGAAAAACACCACAGAAATTCTAACTAAAAACGTGGCGCTATTCGCTATCGCTTGCACTATGTACATGATTTGCGGTTACGGCATTATGTACGGTGGCGGCGACTGGGGTCCATTCCTAAGCGGTATCATGGCTGATGGCGCAACAGGTGTAGCTGAAGAGCCAGCAACATATGCACCTTCTGCTGACTTCTTCTTCCAAGTAGTATTTGTTGCAACAGCAATGTCTATCGTATCTGGTGCGGTAGCTGAGCGTATGAAGCTTTGGGCATTCCTAGCGTTCGCAGTTGTCATGACGGGCTTCATCTATCCAATGGAAGGTGCTTGGACATGGGGCGGCGAAGCAGTATTCGGTATGTATACGCTTGGCGACCTTGGTTTCTCTGACTTTGCAGGTTCAGGTATTGTTCACATGGCTGGTGCAGCTGCTGCTCTTGCTGGTGTTCTTGTGCTTGGTGCTCGTAAGGGTAAATACACCGCTGACGGTAAAGTAAACGCGATTCCAGGTGCAAACTTACCGCTTGCAACTTTAGGTACATTTATCCTGTGGATGGGTTGGTTTGGCTTCAACGGCGGTTCAGTACTGGCTACTGCAACTGTTGAAAGTGCAAACTCAGTAGCGATTGTATTTATGAACACAAATGCTGCAGCTGCTGGTGGTGCAATTGCTGCACTTATCGTAGCACGCATTCTATTCGGTAAAGCTGACCTAACTATGGTACTTAACGGTGCACTAGCCGGTCTTGTGGCTATTACAGCAGAGCCTTCAACACCTACACCATTACAAGCTACTTTGTTCGGCGGCCTTGGTGGTATTTTAGTAGTGCTTAGCATTGTTGCACTAGACAAGCTTAAGATTGACGATCCAGTGGGCGCAATTTCAGTTCACGGCGTAGTAGGTCTTCTAGGTCTTATCCTTGTACCTTTCACTAACGATGGTTCAAGCATCTCTGGTCAGCTAATTGGTGCAGCGACTATCTTTGTATGGGTATTCGTAGTGAGCCTAGTGGTATGGCTAGTGATTAAAGCGGTTATGGGTGTACGTGTGAGCGAAGAAGAAGAATTCGACGGCGTAGACATGAGCGAATGTGGTCTGGAAGCATACCCAGACTTCACAAGCAGCCGTTCGTAAGAGAGTCTCGATTAGGCAACGAAACAACAATAACAATAATGCCTTATTACTTCGTTTAAGCCCCGCTAATGCGGGGCTTTTTTCGTTTCATGCAATGTGTTTTAAGACCATTACTGAGCTTAGGAAAAGAGCCTAGGCGTAATGTGACAATAACGCTACACTATGAACCGATAGACTAACGCTAGATTTATTATCGGCAACGTTTTAGTAAAAGGACGGTTATGATTGCAAGTGTGCGACTTCTACCTTTGATACTGGCTTTCTTTAGTATCAGCTGTTTGGGCTACGACAGAATAACGGGGCATCCCTTTGCAAGTCGCTCAGAAGTTATTGCAAAGAACGGCATGGCAGCAACAAGCCAACCATTAGCTACGCAAGTGGCGTTGGATATTTTAAAACAAGGCGGCAGCGCGGTTGACGCGGCCATTGCAGCCAATGCCATGTTAGGTTTAGTTGAGCCTACAGGCAGCGGTATTGGCGGCGACCTATTTGCCATTGTGTGGGATGCAAAAGAAGAAAAGCTAGTAGGCTTAAACGCATCTGGCCGCTCACCCAGACAGCTAACTAAAGCGGTGTTTGCCGAGCGTGGTTTGCATCAAATTCCAAAATTTGGTCCGCTACCCGTTTCTGTCCCTGGCGCTGTAGATGGCTGGTTTGCACTACACGAAAAATTTGGCAAGCTGCCCATGTCTGCGCTGCTTACCCCATCTATCAAATATGCCCGTGAGGGGTTCCCTGTTTCAGAAGTCATTGCCTATTACTGGCAGATGAATTACGAGCGAATTGGTCACTATGACGGCTTTGCTGAGACTTTTCTTATTGACGGTAAAGTACCGCGAAAAGGCGATGTTTTTAAAAACCCTGGGTTAGCCGTGACCTATGAAAAAATTGCAACAGGTGGGCGAGATGCTTTTTATAAGGGCGATATCGCACGCACTATCGATGCTTACATGAAGTCTCAAGGCGGCTTTTTGTCATACCAGGATTTGTCATCGCATACCTCGGAGTGGGTAGAGCCCGTTTCTTCTAACTATCGAGGGTATGATGTGTGGGAACTCCCGCCCAACGGACAAGGCATAGCGGCACTACAGATTCTTAATGTGCTTGAGCACTATGATATCGAAGGAATGGGGTTTAACTCAGCAGACTACATCCATACCTTTGTTGAAGCCAAGAAGCTCGCCTTTGAAGATCGCGCTAAGTTCTATGCGGATCCAGACTTCAACGATATTCCAGTCGAATGGCTAATTTCGAAAGAGTATGCCGCTAAGCGTCAGAAGCTCATAGATAATGAACGCGCAGCGAATCGCGTTGATGCGGGTATTTATGAAGGAGATACCATTTATCTGACCGTTGCTGATAAAGAGGGCAATATGGTGTCCTTAATTCAAAGTAACTACCGTGGAATGGGCTCAGGCATGACACCTCCAGGGCTAGGTTTTATTCTTCAAAATAGAGGTGAGATGTTTACGCTTGAAGAAGGGCACTTTAACGAATATCGCCCGGGAAAGCGTCCATTTCACACCATTATCCCGGCTTTTGTAACAAGAAACGGTAAGCCAGTGATGAGCTTTGGCGTGATGGGCGGTGGAACTCAGCCCCAAATGCATGCGCAAATTATTGTAAACATTCTCGACTTTGGAATGAATTTGCAGGAAGCGGGGGATGCTCCACGCATACTGCACAGTGGGTCGAGTAGCCCAACGGGTGCGTTGATGACTGATGGTGGCTATGTGAGCTTAGAATCAGGGTTCAGTGAAACCGTTCAGCGAGAGCTAATGGAGCGGGGGCATAAGCTTCAACGCGTGGTAGGCGCGTTCGGTGGCTATCAGGCCATCGCTTGGGACGAGCAGAAAGGTGTCTATTTTGGCGCTTCAGAAACGCGAAAAGATGGACAAGCCGCGGGCTATTAAGCACACTAGTGTAAATAATAGGCGGCGGAGTTAATTTGTTCCCCCGTTTGCTGCTTCGATTTAAAGGGTTTCAAAGTTTGAAGCAGCCGCTACACTTTACAATAAGGTTCGCACAACAAAGCGCGGCGAATGATCGCCAGCAGCGAAACGTCAGAACAAGGCGTTGATAACAACAAGAGCGGCAATGACACAACCACAAAAAGGCCTCTGCGCTGAGCCAAATTTACATGCACAGTATTTATTACTGAACGTCATTGATGACGATAGCCAAGCCGTACGCGCCAAACTATCTCGCGTGCTGGATATATTCGAGCATTTTGAGAATGAGCACTACGAAGCCATGGTAACCGGCGTTGTCGCTATTGGCACCGGTTACTGGGCTGAGGTATACCCCGGTTTGATACCTGTTGAGCTTGCCCCTTTTCCTGATATGCAGTGTGAAGACAGAAGCGCGCCCACCATGCCTTGCGATCTCTTCATTCAAATTCGCGCTGATAGGCTGGATATTTGTCATGCGGTTGGCATTGAAGTGATGGATTTGTTGCGTATTCATGTAGAACTGGTAGAGCAAATAAGAGGGTTTAGGTACTTAGATGGGCGTGACCTCAATGGGTATCTTTATGGCTCGGATAACCCTCGTGGCATGAAGCGTAGACAAGTCGGGATTATTGGCGAAGATGACCCTGATTTTAGCGGTGGCAGCTATGTTCACATACAACGCTATCGCCATGATTTAAGGCGCTGGAATAGTCTTTCAAGCCGTCAGCAAGAACAGGTGATGGGCACCACGCAAGAACACAATTTGGTAAGTAGCGAACAGTCTGAATCTTCGCATTGTGTTAGGGCAAGCACTGTTGCGCCGGATGGCGACGAACCAAGGCTAATTAAGCAAGGCATGCCATACGGTGATATGGCCTCTCAAGGTTTATTCTTTGTAAGCTGTAGTGCCAGTGCGCGGCCATTTAAACAGATGCTCCACAGCCAAATATACGGCAACGGAGAGGGCGACTATGATCGCTGGTTGGACTTTACCAGTGCTGAAACAGGTGCTGCATTTTTTGCTCCTTCGATCACTTTTATTCGTCAGCAGGCAAAGCTCTCAGGAAATTAAATTTGCAGGCTTTGTGTCAATAGTGGGTAATGACCTACGTGTACTGGAATATTGGTTATGAGCCAAGTCTGAAACAATTAGAGGACCAGAGCGCCATCCCAATCTTCACTGAGTTCTAAATTTTGATAAACTTGACAAACGTCCAGATGATGTTTCGCTAGAGAGTCATTGGGACTGATTGCTAACGCTGCCTCAAAATAGACAATTGCTTCTTCCCATTGCTGGTTAACTCTGCACGCTAAACCCGTCGCTATCTTTGCTTGCACCGCAAGTTTCTTTTCTTGCTCTTCCTTTGGCAGGTGACTAAGTATTTCATATATCTCGATTGGCGCTTTTCTACCCTTAACCCTAACCCAATCAAGGAGACGGGTTTTAAGAGATTCGTCAGGACCGATAATTTGAAGCACCTGTGCACTAACAATAATATCGGCTTTATACTTAGGCGTAAGGGCTTCTAAACGAGAGGCGATGTTAACACTATCACCTATAACCGTGGTGTCCATCCTATCTTCTGAGCCCACTGTTCCCATAATGACTTGGCCAAAATGGATGCCTATCCCCATGTTAATAGCTTCGTAATCGCAGTTTTTTCTATGCCCGTTATAGATAGTTAGCGCTTTTCGTAAATCTAACGCAGCTTTAACTGCATCTAACGCTTTTTGTTTAGGGGTTCCACCTTGGTGGTCGAATAGCGCCATTATGCCGTCGCCCATAAACTTATCAATAAAACCGCGATTTTGGTGAATGGGGTCGTTCATTCGCGTAAAGTAAGAATTAAGGAAGTTCATTAACTCTTGCGGCGTAATCCGCTCACTAAAACCGGCAAATCCACGGATATCACAAAACATTATAGCGACATCGTTCTCAGCCGCGTAGCCAAGCTCGAGTGACTCTACTTCGGTAGTAGCCATATGCTCTACAAATTGACGGGGAACAAACTTTTGGAAAGTTTGAGTGAGTTTTAAAGCTTCATCGGCGGCCGCCTGAAATCGAGCCTGGTCTGCAGCTTGAAGTGTGGCAGCATGCCTACTTGTGTTACGTGAAAGTGCTCTTTGTAAACGATACTTAAAACGCCTGCTTCGCCTCACATAAAGAACGCTTACAACAATGCTATAAATTCCAAGCGAAAAAAGGGCATATAATTGCCAATCCATTGTTAACCAAACCTTTCAATTTCCTAAAGAAAAACAACTCAAAAAGAATGAAATTTAAGCTGCTAAGGAAGTATAAAGGAGAAAACGGCGTTAACATACAGTTTTTAGTTACATTTATACTAGTGTTAGCGCCGAGAGTTAATAAATACTTTAAGCAAAAATGAGCTTATAGAGTTGAGAAAACTTTATCTGCTGCAGCAAGAGTTTTTTCAATGACCTCTGCATCGTGCGCTTTAGAGACAAAGCCTGCTTCGTAAGAAGCGGGAGCCAAGTAAACACCTTGCTCTAACATACCGTGATAAAACTTATTAAACTGCTCTGTATTGCAGTTAATCGCTTGCTTATAGTTAGTAACTTTCTCTACGTCTGTAAAGAATATCCCAAACATACTTCCAGCAATGTTAGTAGTTAGGCTGATATTGTGTTTGTCAGCTAGTGCCTGAAATCCATCAACTAGTTTTTGTGTATTCTCGAAGATGGAATCGTAAAGGCCTGCCTGTTTAATTTGGGTTAATGCAGCAAGACCTGCCGCCATGGCAACTGGGTTGCCTGAAAGCGTACCAGCTTGGTAGATAGGGCCGGTTGGCGCGATATGCGTAATGATATCGCGGCGACCACCGAAACAGCCCACTGGCATGCCTCCGCCAATCACCTTACCTAGACAGGTTAAGTCAGGTTTAACCTTGTAGCGCTCCTGAGCGCCGCCACGAGATACGCGGAAACCTGTCATCACTTCATCAAAAATAAGCACGCTGCCGTACTTATCACAGATCGCGCGAAGCCCTTCAAGAAAACCCTCTACAGGAGGGATACAGTTCATGTTGCCAGCCACTGGTTCAACGATAATGCAGGCGATATCATCGCCGTGAGCTTCAAAAACCTCTTTAACGCTGTCTAGGTTATTGTATTCAACCGTAAGAGTATGTTCGGCTACGCTGGCAGGGACACCTGGTGAGCTAGGCACACCAAGGGTTAATGCGCCAGAGCCAGCTTTAACTAAAAGTGAGTCTGCATGTCCATGATAGCAGCCTTCAAACTTAACAATTTTGTTTCTGCTGGTGTAGCCGCGAGCAAGACGAATAGCTGACATGGTGGCTTCTGTGCCAGAGTTCACCATGCGCACCATCTCCATGGATGGAACCAGTTCGCTAACCAATTCAGCCATAGTCACTTCAGCTTCAGTAGGCGCGCCAAATGAGAGGCCGTTGTATGATGCTTCAATTACGGCCTCGCGAATTTTTGCATTATTGTGACCTAGTACCATCGGCCCCCAAGACTGAATGTAGTCAATGTATTGCTTGCCATCCGCATCCCACATATAAGCGCCGTCAGCTTTAGTAATGAAGCGGGGTGTACCGCCTACCGCTTTAAATGCGCGAACAGGTGAGTTTACGCCACCAGGAATGGTTTTTTGGGCGCGGGTAAATAGGGCTTCAGATTTTTGCATGTAATTACTTACTCTTATTGCTGTACCAAACTACGTCACGCTCATACTTAGTGAGAAGGTTTTCTACACCTAGAGTAAGCGCAAACAAAGCCATTCTTACAAGCACCCCATTGTCGGTTTGCCTAAAAATAGCGAGGTTTGGGTTAAGGTTTAGATCGTTATCTAATTCGTTGGCTTCCATACGTGAATCTCGTGGAAGTGGATGCATGATAACTGTCTTCGACTGAAAATGTTTCGTGTAGATTGACTGGTTTAAACGGAACTTACCTCGGTATTTGTTCGCTTCTTCTTGAGAAGGAAAGCGCTCTTCTTGGATACGTGTTTGATAGCATATATCCGCATCCATATTTCCTTCGAGCGTGTCCGTGATAGTAAGTTGATGTCCAGCGTTTTCTATTGCGTCAATAATTGGTTGAGGCATGGCCAGCTCTTTCGGCGAAATGAGCGTAAAGCGAATGTTTTTAAACAAACATAACAAGCGAGATAATGAGTGTACCGTTCGACCGTATCGCAGATCGCCAATCATTGCGATATGTAAACCATCAATACCGTGACCGTTGTACTCGAGCTCACGTTTAATTGTGAATAGATCTAAAAGTGCTTGGGTGGGGTGTTCGTTTGCGCCGTCTCCCCCATTAATTACAGGCACTCGACTACCTTCTGCAAACTCAGCAACGGAGCCGGCTGCAGGGTGTCGCATGGCAATAATATCAGAGTAGCCGCTGAGCACGCGGGCGGTATCATAAAGTGATTCGCCTTTAGCCAGTGCAGAGCTCGACATACCGGTAGTTTCTCTTACTTCGCCGCCTAAAAGATTAAAAGCAGTGCCAAAGCTCACGCGGGTACGCGTGCTAGGTTCAAAGAATAGATTGCCGAGAATTGCGCCGTCTAATACGGTCGTGCGCTTTTGTCGCTTGGCATAAGGCTTCATGGAATTGGCGACTGAGAAGACTTTCTCAATGGCGTCGCGATCGAATTGATTAACCGAAAGAATGTGGTTACCGGTAAAGTCAGACATGCGCTTCTCAATCATCAACGAAAACGCCGCTAGTTTATAATACCGCAGGTGCTAAGTCATTAGCGCAAGGTTAATCTTGTTTTACGTTTCTCTTTGTCTGCTAGCTTATCAAACCTTTATTTAAGCTAATCGAGAAGGTTCTTATTATTTAAGGTGTTTGTCACTTTGCTGCGTGTAATGAGAAAAAAGCAGCAGGATTTTTTCTGCGGCACTATCAACGTGCGTCTTGATTTCGTCGTCTGTCAGCGGAGACTTTATGCCACATAACATCATGGTGTGGTACTCGCCCTTTAGTAGCGCGCAATAATCCACAGCAAGTTGCTGTGCAACCTCAGCGTTCAAGCTACCTTGTCCAAATTTCTCAATCACTGAGCTTAGTGTAGCGAGTGAAGCCTCAGGGCCTGCTTGATAAAAAAGTGTAGCTACGTGTGGGCTATTCACCGCTTCGGCTATAATTACGCGGAATATAGCGATAGCTTCAGGGTCTTGTAGGAGGCGTACAAACTGACAGCCCACTTTTTGTAAGCACTCAAACAGTGAAAGTGAGCCTAATGAGGCGTCGATGAGTTGTTGAGTATCGAGTTGATACGCTCTGCATTTTGAAGAGATAGCCGCTTTGAAAAGAGTATCTTTATTCTCGAAATGAGAGTAAACAGTCTGTTTTGATACTCCAGAGGCCTTAGCCACAGTGTCCATTGATGTATTGGCAAATCCTTCCTTTAAAAACAGGCAGGACGCAGCATGCAGTACAAGGTGATACTTCTCTTCACTCTTTGGACGGCCTTGCTTCTTGGTGTTTGCCACGTAGGTTCTCTCTGTATTGATGAATATTTAAATATCATACTGGACGGTCTAGTATTTATATACTAGCATAGCACAATAAGTATGCAAATATAGCCGGAAATGTTCGCTAAATCGGTTAAAGGAACTGTTATGACTGCTGCAAATAAGCCGCTTAAAGGTGGTAAATTCACGTTAATAATTTCGATTGCCGTTTTCACTGCAGCTTTAATTATTCTTTTAATGACGGCAGGTTTGGGCAACGCAACACAAACGCCAGAGGCAAGGCTGCCCGTAACAGTGTCTACAGGCCAAGTAAAAATTCAGTCAGGCTTTGAAACACCCATTAATGTGTTTGGCTTAGTTGAATCACCCAAGGCAACATCGTTATCGTTTGATGTCGCTGGTCAAGTAACCCAAATGCTTGTTGATGAAGGCGAAGTGGTAAAGAAAGGCGATATACTTGCTCACCAAGATTTGCAGCGCCTAAATGCAAGAAAGCGTGAGTTACAAGCCGCGCTCGAGCGAGCAAACGCTGACCTTACACTTGCTAAAGTTAATAGTGATAGAACCACTTCATTGGTGGAGAGAAAGCTAGAGTCAGCACAACGCTTAGACGAAGCAAAAGCGAATTTAAATGTCGCTAAGGCCCAAGTGAGTGAAATACAGGCCGCCTTAGAATCTCTTAATGTGGAAATAAGAAAAACCACACTTCTTTCTCCGTTTGATGGTGTAGTTAATCGTCGGTTTTTCGATGAAGGGAGTGTGGTGAATCCAGGCAGTCCTGTGTTTGGTATTACAAGTACTGAAAACTATCAGGTGCGCTTTGCGGTGCCCGCGGAAGTTGTTGAGCAGTTTGACGATAATAAAGCCGTGCTCGTGAGAGTTGGAGATACCGATGTTACGGGAACGGTAACTCAGCGTCTTCCCGTTCGCAATGTACAAACTCGAACTGTGGATATTCTTGTTACCCTTAATAACAATGAAAAAGTTCGTCCAGGTGATATGGCAATATTGTCTGCGTTACGTTCACACTCCGAAACTGGTACATGGCTTCCAGTTAGTGCGTTAAGTAATGGACTTAGAGGGTTATGGCGTGTGTTGGTTTTACCAAGTAAGGGAAGCCCTACGTTGCAAGCGCGTGTAGTCGAAGTGGTATACACCGATGGAAACAAGGCGTTTGTTCGGGGTGCACTTGAAGATGGCGATATTTACGTTGACGAAGGCACGCACAAACTTGCGCCCGGACAAAAGGTAGCCTTTCCCAATCAGCAAGAAACCGGGGCGCATTAATGAAGTCATTCAATGTCGACACCGATAAGCCTTATCCTTGGTACACGCTTTTTTACCGACGCGGCCATTTGCTGATTTTAAGTCTGTTGATTTTGATCACCGCAGGCTTATCCGCGCTAGGCTCACTGCCGCGAATAGAAGATCCTCGAATTGATACAAGAAACGCGCTGATCATCACTCAATATCCAGGAGCTTCAGCCGAGCGTGTTGAAGCTTTGGTCAGTGATGTACTTGAAGACAGGTTAAGAGAAATATTTGAAATTAAAGAAGTGAAATCCACCTCTCGAGCAGGGATTTCCATCATATTAATTGAAACCCAAGACTGGATTGATAACACTAGTAACGAGCAGCTATTTAGCGAGATCCGCGATGCATTAGGTGATGCCGCCGAGTCCTTTCCAGAAGGCGCGATGGCACCGATATTTGACGAAAAGCGTGGTGCAACCGCTTTTACCTTGCTCCTTTCTGTTCGAGCCGACCATTTTGATAATACTCCTATTACGCTAACTGCTCGATTGGCCCAAGAACTTACCGATCGACTTCGCAATGTTAACGGAACCGAGTTGGTGCGCGTTTACGGCGCACCGCAGGAAGAAATTAGTGTAAATATTGACCCTATTAAGCTCGCCGCTACAGGGCTTACACTTCAGCAGGTCAGCAATACAATTAGCCGAGCCGATCCCAAATTGCCAGCGGGTATGCTGAACACCGAGCAAAGCAACGTGCGCTTTACAGTAGGAGAGGGCTTAAATGGCGTAAATATGATAGCGTCTATTCCTTTGGTGAACGCACAGGGCCGCTACTTGAGGGTAGAAGATGTGGCGGCGGTAGAGCGCAGTTACACCACGCCTAGAGGCGAAGTAGCCTTTTTGAATGGCGAAGAATCAATTTTTGTTGCAGCCCGTATGCAGCCTTCACTGCGCTCTGATGTGTGGACAAAAAATGCATTAGCGGTAGTAGAGCAATTTAATAATGAATTCAGCGGAACGTTGACTGCGACAGTCGCATTTGAGCAAAACGAATATACGGCTAACCGCCTTGCTGACTTGTCGATGAACCTGCTTATGGGGTGTGCCGTTGTCATGATGGTCATTCTACTGTTTATGGGATTTCGAGCGGCGTGGATTGTGGGTTTAGCACTGCCATTGTGTGCGGCCTTTGCTTTGTTTTCGTTAAGCTTTTACGGCGAACAAATACATCAAATGTCTATTTTTGGGATGATTATTGCCATCGGCTTGCTTATTGATAACGCCATTGTAATCACCGATGAAATACGCATTAATCTGCAAGATCCTAACCTGACAAGGGTGGGAGCAATGGCTAAAAGTGTGTCTCACCTATTTGCGCCACTATTGGCTTCAACACTTACTACCATTCTTGGCTTTATGCCAATTTTTCTTCTTGATGGAAATATTGGTGATTTCGTAGGGCCAATAGCAATTAGCGTGGTTATGGCGCTGATTGGTTCACTGTTCATCTCGCTGACTATTATAGCTGCGTTGGCCGCTCGCTTTTTACCTAAGCACGATAATGACTCGGTCCGTGAAAAGGCATCACCATCTTGGTGGAAAGTTGGGTTACAAGCACCACAGCTTAGTTTTGCCTTTAAAAAACAGCTAGGTCGCTGGATTAAACAGCCTATTTTCGTGCTGCCGGTCGTTGCCTTACTTTGCTTGTCCGGATTTGTGCTGTCCACAACACTTGCTAACGTGTTTTTCCCAAGTGCAGATAGGGATCAATTTGAAGTCTACCTGTGGACGAAAGAAGGAAGCAGTATAGATAACACTACTCATTATGTTAAAAAAATTGATACCGCAATTCGCGGCGAACAAGGGGTGAAGCAAGTCAGTTGGTTGGTGGGGGGATCAGCGCCGTCGGTCTATTACAATCAAACAATGACCCGCGACAACATGCCGTATTTTGCAAATGCGGTTGTGTCGACAAACACGGTAGAAGACACCGTAGCGCTGGTAGGTAAGCTGCAGCACTCCCTTGATAGCGAGTATCCTGAAGTACAGATTGTAGTACGAACCTTTGGACAGGGGCCGCCTATTGCTGCGCCTGTCGAAGTAGAAATCTTCGGCCCCGATCTTAACATACTGAACGATCTAGGCGATAAAGTGCGTATGCTGATGTCACAAGTTGACGGTATATCTCAGTCGATCACCAGTATTTCAATGGCTGAACCTGAACTTAAAATAAATACTGACAGCGATAATCTGTCTTATCTCGGCTTAACGCTTTCTGAGCTTGCCAATCAGATGCAAATTAACTTTTCGGGGATTACAGGCGGCTCTGTGCTGGAAAGCACTGAGGAAATTCCCGTTAGAGTGCGACTTGATGAGGCATACAGACAAAACGTTGCGGGTGTGGATGCTATGCCCATACCTGTCGCCGGTGAAAGTGGTATCTCATGGTCGCCTCTAGCTGCTGTGACGAATTTAACACTTCGGCCAGCCACTAGCAGTATCACCCGTGTAGATGGAGAAAGGCTTAATCGTATCCAAGCATTTTTGCTTCCCGGTGTACCGGCAATTGATGCCAGTAATCAGTTAAGAGATTTGCTTGAAAGCCGCCTTATTTTGCCCGAGGGATACAGCATCCATTTGGCAGGCGATGCAGACGAGCAACAGCAGGCGTTAGGCAAGCTTGCTACCTATGCTCCGGTTTTATTAGTGCTAATGGTCACCACGCTCATTTTAACCTTTACTAGCTTGCGTATGGCTGGCGTTATTGCGCTTGTTGCTGTTTTCTCGGTAGGGTTGGGAATGTTTAGCTTGTGGATTTCTGGTTTGCCAGTTGGATTTAACCCTCTACTTGGTTGTGCTGGGCTTATCGGCGTTGCAATCAACGGCTCGATAGTCGTCATTGCGGCCATTAATGCTAATCCTGCAGCAAAGCAAGGCGATACCAAAGCCATTGTTGAAGAAACCATGAGCTGTAGCCGTCACATACTTTCGACAACATTTACAACGGTAGGCGGCTTAATACCGCTGTTGTTGTTCAGCGAGGGGAGTTTCTGGCCGCCGCTAGCTGTTGTCCTTGCTGGTGGGGTAGGCTTCTCTGTTATCTTATCGCTAGTTTTTACGCCGACTATAGTGGCGGCATTTCAGCGGTATCGCTATAGAAATAACACATTAGCTTAATTTTAGGGTTAAACTATCCCTTTTTAATAGGCGTATAAGAGAGTGTTGTTAGCGTATGCGAAAATCAAACCCAATTTTGCGCTGGTGGCATACTGACTGCGTAAAATGCAAACGCGTTAGACTCTATATTGTTTGGGCTGTAGTTATGTTGATGGTGTATTTATATGTCTGGCACTAGTGTTGAACCTATCTATATCCGAGCTGCGTCAAAAAGTAACGGCATTACTAGCCTAGTTTTAGGCTGTGTAGGGCTATTTGTTGCAGCATTGTGGCTGGTCTTTTTGCCAGATTGGCTATTTTTAGCCGGTATCTTTATGACAAGTGCGGCACTGGTGTGTTTGTTGGTCGGCTATTTTAAGGTGCGCGAACCAGACTATAGTTTAGAAATAGCCAGAGATTACATCACCTATCGCCATCGTCTCGGGAGTTGGCGAATTCACTGGGACAACCTACAGCGCGCAGATTGCCCACGTGTGCGCCATGGGTTAGATCACGTGCCCCTAGAGACAATCGGTTTCAAAATAAAAAGCTACACTGATTTTCTAAACACAATATCACCTAGGCTTGCTACACATTTATTGATGGAGCAGCGGCCTCTGCTAATGCAAAATACTGACGAAGGCTGTGCGTCGGGAAGTTGTTACGAACAATCGATGTTTGACGATAATCATTACGTTATGGAAGACGGCACTATCATTAAGGGAATAAAAGCCATGTTAGCTCACCGAATGGTAGAGCTACGAAAACGACTTGGTTTTGATATTTTTATAGCTAGTTCAGAGTTAGATAGGGACGCCAGCGAATTTGCCAGGCTAATCGCCGAATGTCAGCACACTCGGCAGTCTTTTCAAAACGATTAAGCCACGCTGCACTTATCGTGCTGCGTGGTGAATCATTCGTTAAGCATTGGTATTACCCTCTCGTAATACTTTCTTAGCTTCAGCGATAAGTGCGGGTAAGTGCTCATCAACGAGTTTATGTTGGCCTAATTTGAGCGCACTTTCAGTTTCATGGGCGAGGTGCTGCATGCGTGGCAAGCCAGTATAACAACATGCTCCATGAAGCTTGTGTACCTCGGTTTTAAGCTCGTTATAGTCTTGTTCTCCCCACAAGACTGAAAGCGTATCAATAGTTTCTGGAAGCATTGTGATAAAGCTTTCCAACATTTCTTTTGCGGTGTCTTGGTTTTGATTGGCACGTTTTAGCGCAAGCTGCCAGTCAACGGAAGGGATTTCGATTTCTCCTGGCTCAATACTATGGCACCACGACTTGATAAGGTTGATAAGTAACTCTACCTCGATAGGTTTAGGAAGGTAATCATCCATACCTGATGCGAGCAATCGCTCTTGCTCTTCCTTAAATGCGTGTGCGGTGACAGCGATGATGGGCGTGCCCATATTGACAGGAGACTTGCGTATCTCACGAGTTGCCTGTATACCATCCATGCCTGGCATCTGAACGTCCATTAAAATTAGGTCGAACTCTTGTGTCTGACACTGGTTTACGGCATCTTGTCCGCTAATTGTTGTAATGAGCTCAACAGGTGACTGGTCAAGCCATGTGTGCAGAAGTTTCAGGTTCATTTCCATGTCATCAACAGCCAATATTTTCACGTTAGGCAAGCTGCTGATTTTTTCTTGCATGGCGTTTTTCGCTGGCGTTGTGTGTTGGTTTACCAGGCTATCTAGCTTAGTCAACGTTATTGGCATACGTATTTGCGAATGGAAGTGCTGCGATAGGCTAGGGTATTGCGCAAAGGGCTCAGGGCCAGAATACCAGAGTACTCGTTTTTTGGCTGGGAACTGCACAAATTGGCTAAGGTAAGTATCACGCAGTACCATTTTGCTTACCGGTACCGTTGCCATAAAGAAGTCATGCTGGCCGCTTAGTGTAGCTAAATATTCTAAGGACTCCACCGAGGTGACCTTGGCACCCAATATCGACAACATAGTAGCGCTTGAGCGGCGGGTAGCAGGAATGGGGTCGAAAATGACCACGCTTTTCCCTTTCCAGTCTTCGCTACTCGTCAATGAATACTTTTGGCTAAGCTGATTCATGCGAAGGGAAACACTAAACATAGAACCCTGGCCCAGCACACTTTTAAGCGTTAGATCTCCGTTCATCAGGCGAACGAGTTCTCTACTAATAACAAGACCTAAGCCCGTGCCTTGATAGTTGCGATTAAGCGCATCGTCTACCTGAGAAAAAGCGTTAAAAAGCTTTTTCCTGTCTTGCCGGCTAATGCCAATCCCCGTGTCTTCAACGGTAATATTTAACTCGTGGATACCGTGAGGAAGTAAACGCCCATTTACTGATAATGTAATGGTTCCGCTAGACGTAAATTTAAGTGCGTTGCTGAGTAAGTTGTTAAGCACTTGCTTAATGCGAAACACATCGCCTAAAAGTTTTTCAGGTAGTGGTTTTAAGTCAAAAACGAACTCGATACGTTTACTATGCGAAGATTTAGCCATTATTGTGACCATCTCTTCGAGCAATTTATTAGGAGAAAAAGGTTGGTTATTGATTTGAAGTTTGCCCGCTTCAATTTTTGAAAAGTCGAGTACATCGTTAACAATAGTAAGCAGGTTTTCGGCTGCGGTACTGACTATCCGCACCTGTTCTTGCTGGTCAGTAGGCAATAATGCGTTATTGAGTTCTTTACTGAACCCCAGTATTGCATTAAGTGGCGTTCTAATTTCATGACTCATGTTTGCAAGGAACTGAGACTTTACGTTACTGGCCTTAATGGCATCTTTTCGTGCAATGTCTAAACGAGCATTTTGCTCTTCAATAAGTTCAACGTTGTTGCGTAAATCATTGGTTGCTTGTTCCACTTCACTTTCAAGCTGCCCCCTGCTTTTCTCCATCAATGCAAAAGAAAAAAGCCCTGCTTCAAGGAAAACGCCAACTTGGAAGCAGTAGGTAGTAAAATCGTTTGAAGGCAGCACGCCGATAAGGCTTAACATGCCAACAATAGCGCCCGTGGCAAGCATACCCCATGCAAAAATAAAGTATCGTGCCGGTTTGAAGTTATTTAAGAAGGCCTCAAACCCCGCGTAGACATAGCTTAAAATTGCTATAAGCCCAACGCCATACACTAGATTGTTCTTCCACATAGAAGGAAGAAGATCAATAAAACACACCAGTCCCGTCAGTGCTTGGCAGATTAATAATAGGTTAATAATAGGGTGAGCAGTGGGCGAATACTTTTCGGTTTCTAAGAAAGTCTTGGCAAACAGGCCTGAACTGATACCAATAATGACGAATATTAACTCTGAATGACCAGCTAACCAAATGGGGATACCTTGAGTGAACAATAGGTGCGTATGCCCACCCCACACGAATTGCCACAAGATAACCGCTAATATATATCCGACATAAGCAAGCAGGCTTTTTTCTTTCACGCCTAAAAATAGGGCTAAATTATAGATAGCAAGTATGAGTAAGCCGCCGTAAAAAAAGCCCCATAGCAAACTGTCCATTTGGAAATAGCTGCTGTGTAAAAGTTCAGCCTGTATGCGAAGTGGAGCTATAAGGCTTGAAGAGTGACTTTCGATACGTATATAAAGATCGACAGGGTCGCTGTTAGGGAGTTCGACGCGAAAGGTGGGGACGCGAAAACGTTGTTCTTTTTGCGTCTTACCTTGATGGCTCTGGTTAATGACCTTTCCATTTTGTACTAAATAGAAATCAACACTATCAAGTTGGCTAAAGTTTATTGAAAACACCCAGTTCTTGTCGTTTGAAACGTTGGCAACGGATGTAAGCAACCACATACCATTATTGCGAAAGCCAAAATTCGGATTGCCGTGAGGATGCATAAGAAAGTCGTTTCGTCTTCTTGATACATCGCCAATGGTAAGTTGGTAGTCGGTTTCGAATAAAAAGTACAGTGAGTCGGATAAATCTAACGTACTTTGTTCGTCAAAAAGCTGCTCGATATGTTGCGCTTGGGAACAAGAAGGCCAGAAGCTAGCTAGCAAAATAATTAGGAAAGAAAGTGCGCGAAAGGTTGCCATATTATTCTGTACTTTAACTACCATTTAGATAAGGGTTTTATTATTTTTAGGGTGAATATTGAACGGAAACTTCAACCCGTTCTATTTAAACACTCTATTTGCAGAATAACAAAGCAAACAATTAACACATTGATAGCATTTACATTGCAAGGATCTTTGCTAAATAGCAAAGACTGAGAGGCATTGGCTATTTGAAAAGTGGTGACAATTGTTTTCAAAGATTGCACACAAATGCGGTTTACCCCACAATAGCCTAAACGCTCGCGTACATTCAGTAAGTAGTGCGCTACAACACAACGGGAATGACGGCCTTTCTATTACGAGCGCATTGGTATTAATAACAAAACGAAAAAACTATCATGAGTGACGAGATCATCATTAATCGCGATGGGGTAGAGCAACTTCCTCTTCGACGTTTCACCGAAGACGCTTATCTAAACTATTCCATGTACGTCATCATGGACCGTGCTCTTCCGCATATTTCCGATGGTTTAAAGCCGGTACAGCGACGTATTATTTATGCGATGTCCGATTTAGGCTTAAGCGCGAATGCAAAATATAAAAAGTCTGCCAGAACTGTAGGTGATGTACTTGGTAAATTTCACCCACATGGTGACTCTGCCTGCTACGAAGCCATGGTGCTTATGGCGCAGCCTTTCTCATATCGCTATCCCTTGGTTGACGGTCAGGGGAACTGGGGCGCACCGGATGACCCTAAATCGTTTGCAGCCATGCGTTATACCGAAGCTAAGCTTTCTCGATTCTCGGAAGTGCTGTTAAACGAACTTGGCCAAGGCACGGTAGACTGGGTGCCCAACTTCGACGGTACGTTAGAAGAACCAAGTGTATTACCTGCCCGTTTACCGCATATACTACTTAACGGTGTGACAGGTATTGCAGTAGGCATGGCCACTGATATTCCACCGCACAATGTAAGAGAGTTGGCTAACGCATGCGCTATGCTGCTGGACAACAGTAAAGCTGAGCTTAGCGATGTCCTTGAACATGTTAATGGGCCAGACTATCCCACTGAAGCCGAAATTATTACGCCAAAAGCCGATATTAAAAAGCTTTACGAGACTGGGCGTGGCTCAATAAAAATGCGTGCTGTCTACGGCGAAGAGAATGGGGATGTGGTCATTACTGCTCTACCTCATCAGGCGTCTGGCGCCAAGATCCTAGAGCAAATAGCTTCGCAAATGCAGGCGAAAAAGCTGCCAATGGTAAGTGACCTGCGCGATGAATCGGACCATGAAAATCCAACTCGCTTAGTTATTACTCCTCGTTCAAATCGCATTGACGTTACCCAATTAATGCAGCATTTGTTTGCAACTACCGACCTTGAGAAAAATTACCGCGTTAACCTGAACATGATAGGTCTAGACGGTCGCCCTCAGGTTAAAGACTTGCGTACTATTTTATCTGAGTGGTTGCAGTATCGAAAAGATACAGTGACACGACGTTTGCAGTATCGCTTAGATAAAGTATTGGCTCGTTTACATATTTTAGAAGGTTTGTTAATTGCGTTTTTGAATATCGATGAAGTTATCGAAATTATTCGTACCTATGACAAACCCAAGCCTGAGCTGATGTCGCGTTTTGGTTTAAGTGATAAACAGGCCGAAGCCATTTTAGAGCTGAAACTTCGCCACTTAGCCAAATTAGAAGAAATGAAAATTAAGGGTGAGCAGGACGAGCTAGCTGCCGAGCGTGACAAGCTACAGCAACTGCTTGGCTCAGACCGCCGCCTTAAAACCCTCATTAAAAAAGAAATCCTTGCTGACGCCGAGAAATACGGTGACGAAAGGCGTTCACCTATTGTCGAGCGTAGCGAAGCTAAAGCGCTGTCTGAAAAAGAGTTAGTGCCTGCGGAATCAGTTACAGTTGTACTTTCAGAAAAAGGCTGGGCACGTTGTGCAAAAGGTCACGATATTGATGCTGAAGGGCTAAGCTATAAAGCGGGTGATGCTTATTTATCTAGCGCTGAAGGCAAAAGTAATCAACCTGCCGTATTTATGGATAGCTCAGGGCGAACATTCTCGTGCGACGCTCACGGACTTCCCTCTGCACGAAGTCAAGGCGAGCCTTTAACCGGGCGCTTTAGTATTGTTGGTGGGGAATCCTTCCAGCACGTGATTATGGCGCAAGACGAGAGTAAGTTCTTGGTGGGTTCTGATGCCGGCTATGGCTTCGTCGGCACATTCAAAGATATGGTTAGCAAGAATAAAGCGGGTAAAGCCTACTTGTCATTGCCTACAGCAGCGAAAGTAATGAAACCAATGCCAGTGACTAACCCTGACTCTGATTGGTGTTTAAGTATTTCTAACGAAGGGCGTATGCTTATGTTCCCGCTTCGCGACTTGCCAAGTTTAGGCAAAGGAAAAGGAAATAAGCTGATCAATATTCCTTCAGCAAAATCACAGTCTCGTGAAGAGTATGTCAAAGTGCTGACCGTTGTGCCTGATGGCGCGGCCATTAAGGTTGGAGCAGGGAAGCGCAATATGACGTTAAGTGCTGAAGACCTTACCCATTATCAAGGGGAAAGGGGCCGTAGGGGGAATAAATTGCCTCGCGGTTTACAGCGAGTTGATAGCGTAGAAGTAGTGCTATCAAATAAAGACGAAGCACCTGAAGATTTGTTATAAAGTTTAAGTTGTTCTTATGCTTAGGTGAACTACACTCATTAAAGGAATGAATGAGGAATTTACATGTTAGGCATAGTTTTTACATCGTTAATCGACATGCTTGAGGAGAAGGTTTCTCCTGAGTTCGCTGATGATGTCATCATGGAAGCTGGGTTAGAGAACGACGGAGCTTATACCGCAGTGGGTTATTACCCGTTTGAACAGATGCAACGCCTGGTAGGTGTGCTGGTAGAGAGAACGGGTAAATCTGCTAACGAACTCTTATACGATTTTGGTTTTTATTTATTCGGTAAGTTAGGGGCCGTACACGGTGACGTATTAGCCAATACCAATAGCATGCTAGACATGTTGGAGCACTTGGACGGCGATATCCATGTCCAGGTTAAAAAGCTTTATCCAGACGCAGACCTCCCGCGTTTTAAGGTGCTGTCACGCACAGACACCTCCATGCGCCTACAATATTACTCTGAAAGAGAGTTATATCCCCTAGCTGAGGGCTTGATGGACGCCGCTGCAGCCTATTACAACTGCAAACTTGAAAGGGAAACCCATCAACTAGAAACGCCTCACACGTACGAATTTAGCATATCTCTTGTTGTTTAACGGGGGATGTAATGTCAAACGATGCATCCATTGGCAAATCCGTTAATAACGACGCTTTAGCTTTAATTGAGCGTCGTTTAAAGCGAGAGCGAAATGCCAGAGAGCAAGCCGAAAGTTTGCTCAGAGAAAAGACCCAAAGCTTATATGCTACTTTGCAAAAGAGCCAACGCGCGCAAAAGGATTTAGAGCTTGCCCTGTGGGCTTCGCAAGAGTCATTTTGGCGTTGGGAGGCGCAAAGTGATGTAATGGAAATTCGTTCCTTTTCTCTATACTCTGGGAGCGTATCTACATGGTCAGGAACCTTAATTCAGCTTTCTGAGCGAGTACATGAGGACGATTTGGAAGGGCTTCAGTTTCACTGGACCATGGCACTTCACGGCAATCGCGATCGCGTTGAATTTTCCTTTCGTTTAATGCTAGAAAATAGCTACCAATGGGTAAGGTTACGCGGCCGTGTACTAGAGCGGGGTAGCGCGGGCGAAGCACTGCACATTGTGGGAACTACCAAAGATATCACCCAGCAGCGCAAAGCCGAACAATCTTTCCATTTAATGGCCTCTGCGTTCGCTAGTTCAAGAGAGCCTATGTTAGTCCTCTCTCCCGACCTTATTATTACAGAGTGTAATGATGCCTTTATCCATTTACTTGGTATGTCAGTAAAAGAGCAATGTGTAGGGGTGAATTTCAATCAAATATTTATCGCAGAGAAAGTTGATAAAGCGCAATTGGCCATCGATAAGCAGGTTCGATTTGAGTCAAAAATAAAAAACCAAAGCGGCGAAATGAAAGTGGTAGATATTTCTGTGGCTTTGTTCGAAACCTATCAACAAACCTCGACTTATTTAATCGCAACAATGCGCGATATTAGCGATAGAAAACGCAACGAGGCGAAACTTCGCCAACTTGCCCTGCATGACGAATTAACGGGTCTTTCTAATCGTAACTCGCTTCGTGAGTCTATTTCAGAGTTAGTGAAAAAAGTGCAGCCTTTTTCTCTTGTATTTATTGACCTAGATGGGTTTAAAGCCATAAATGATAATGCGGGGCATGAAAGAGGCGATGCAGAACTACAGCGCATCGGTGCGTTACTTACCGGTATGTTCGGTCCCATTGGGGAAGTTGGCAGGTGGGGAGGTGATGAATTTATTGCCGTAGTGCCTAACCAAAATATTGAAGACATTGCCGAACGTTCACAGGAACTTATTAGTCAAATTGAAGAAGACGCCATTGTTGTAAAAGGGACAGAGCTCAGACTGTCGGCCAGTATTGGCATTGCAGAATTTCCAGAACACAGCAACAGCATTGAAGGTTTAGTCCAGTGTGCAGATGCAGCAATGTATCGCGCAAAAGAGCTGGGGAAAGGGCAAACCTTTGTCTATGAGCCAGGGCTTTATGAAAGCATGACGCAGCAGATCAGTATGGTGAACGATTTGCGCAAGGCCGTAGAAAACCACCTTCTTGATTTTTATATTCAGGGTAAATATGACTTAAATGGCGTATTAAAGGGTGGTGAAGTGTTGTGCCGCTGGATCTCTGGACTGCATGGTGTGGTATCGCCAGCAGTGTTTATCCCCATAGCAGAAGAGCACAAGTTAGATAGCGCCATTGGTTTACAAGCGCTAGAAGCGGCATGCGACTACATATCGATAATGGAATCGCAACAAGGCGAAGCTATTCCGCTATCGGTTAATATTAGTGCAAATCAGATGCTCGACCCGGAATTTCCCGACCAAGCAGCCTCCATTTGCATGGATAACAATGTATCGCCCGGATTTATTGAATTAGAGCTTACTGAGTCCGTGTTTATACGAGACGAAAGGTCTGCGCTAAGAGCATTAAATACACTCAGAGAGAGTGGGTTTAGGTTGTCTTTAGATGATTTTGGCAGTGGCTTCTCATCACTTAGCTACCTGAGGAGTTTTCAGTTTGAGGTGGTCAAGGTAGATAAAAGCTTAATTCAAGGTATACACCAAGATAGCAAAGCAAACGCGCTTTTTAATGGTTTAATAGCTATGTTGAAGAGCCTGCAAATAGATGTAGTGGCTGAAGGGGTAGAATTAGAGTCTTATTTACCTTTTATGGAGCAAGCAGATATTAAGTTAATGCAGGGCTTTTACTTTGATAAACCTATGCCTTACGACCAGTTTCTTGCCAGGCATAGCACTGAGCCTAATCGGTAATGTCTTTTGCTCAGCTTAAACAAAAAAAGCCCTAACGGGCTTTTTTTAATGACTAAGCAGGCGCGCTACTTAGCATTTGTACTTTCAAAGATTTTATCTGCTGATGCAGCAACAAAGCCTTTATAAAGTTTACCGTCAGGCATTTCATAGCGCTGCGCGAATTCATAAAAACAGCTTGGAATAGCCACAGTCTCATCGCTAAATGCTACGTCAGCACGGTCAGCCATAGTTGACGACTGCGCTAAAAATACATCTGGACCGCCTTTAATTTCGCCGCCTGAGGTGTTTAGCACAAAGCCTGCTTCTTTAAGCAATGTGTTTACGTCAGTCAACTCGTCAGTGCGGGTTAAGTGATTAACACTTACTGTAAAGTGGTTAGCACGAAAGCCCCATGCCGCCATCCACGCCGCGTATTCTGATTCGTTAAGCAGTGTGTCGTATTCTGCTTTAGTAACGTCCCAATGCTTACCCGAGTACAAGAAGTTATCGGCATCCACTACAGACTCAGGCATTTGATCAACCATCTTCTTGATAATAGCTTGAGCAGTTTCAGAAAGCTCGTTTACCCGAAGCTCGCTGATAAATACTTTTGGTTTAGTATCGTCAGGGTGCTCAAAGTGCTTTGCAGTCAGCTTTTTAGCTTCAAAGTCATAGTCGCCTTTCGCTTCATAACCCAATGCTAAGAAGTGCGCAGCAAGCTTGTCTAAGCGGGTTTTATCAAGAGCAAAAGTTCTAAAAGCCACATGGTCGTTAACGATGTCGTTCGTGTTTTCCTCTCCCGCCAAAAGTGCATGGATTTTATGCGCTGAGGGAGTGATGGTTACGTAATCGTCCCACATGTTGCTAAACAACGTATCGATGTTGCTATGCATAGTGATAGGGTCCTTTCTGTCGTCGACTATTTCTAAATGAATAGTTCGTATAGGGTTGGTGCTTAACCGGCCGATACACTCTGCATCGGCCTTTTATCGCTGTAAAAGCTTGGGTTACATCGACAAGCCTGGGCTTAATTTGCCCGGCATAGTGACTTTGTCTAGCTCTACGGAAGCGACTGGGTATGCACAGTAGTCAGCGGCATAAAACGCGCTTGCTCTGTGGTTACCACTATCGCCCACACCGCCAAACGGCGCAGCGCTGCTTGCACCGGTAATAGGTCTGTTCCAGTTTACGATGCCCGCACGTATACGCGCGAAGAAGTAACGATAGTCTTCTTCGTTGTCGCCCAGAAGACCTGCTGATAAGCCAAAGCTGGTGTTATTCGCTTCTGCAATAGCAGCATCAAAGTCGCTGTAGCGGATTACTTTAAGTAGTGGACCAAAGTGCTCTTCGTCTGGTAGCGAAGCAAGCATGTCGGTAACGTCAATAATGCCCGGGGTAGCAAAACCTTTGCTTTCGTCTTTTTGTTCAAGACGAACCAGCACGTTACCACCAAGGTCTTCAAGTTCTTGCTGCGCTTTCACCATAAGTGCAGCGGCGTTGCTTGAGATCATAGCACCCATAAACGGCTGGTCTTCTGCATCGTAATCGCCAACTTTAATGTTTTTGGTTACTTCGATAAGGCGAGCAAGGATTGCATCACCTTGTGCATCGGCTGGCAAGAATAAGCGACGAGCACACGTACAGCGCTGACCTGAAGTAATGAAAGCAGATTGCACGATATCGTGTACTGCCGCATCAACATCAGCCACGTCTTTTACGATAAGTGGGTTGTTGCCGCCCATTTCAAGCGCCAAGATTTTACCTGGGTGACCTGCGAACTGCTCGTGAAGGATTTTCCCAGTACGAGAACTACCCGTAAAGAACAGACCATCAATGTCGTTATGCGACGCCAACGCTTTGCCTGTTTCAACTTCACCCTGAACAAGGTTAAGTACGCCCGCTGGCAGGCCGGCAGCGTCCCATAGCTTCACCATTTCTTGTGCAACCATAGGCGTCAAGTCGCTTGGTTTAAATACAACTGTGTTACCTGCAATAAGGGCTGGAACAATGTGTCCGTTTGGCAGGTGACCTGGGAAGTTGTATGGGCCAAATACCGCAACAACGCCGTGAGGTTTATGGCGAATGAATGCTTTACCAACTGGCATTGGGTTTTCAACGTTACCCGTGCGTTCAAAATAAGCTTTTTCAGAAATGCCAATTTTGCCCATCATGGCGCCCACTTCCGTAGCGGTTTCCCATTCTGGTTTGCCCGTTTCTTTTGCCATAACTTTGGCAAGGTGCGCTTTGGCTTCTTCTAGCTTAGCGCCGTAAACCTTTATGATCTCTAGACGCTCTTCAACGGTTTTCATGCTCCACGCTACAAGTGCAGCTCGAGCGGCGTTAATTGCGTCATCAATTTGAGCGGCAGTCGCAGACTTACCTTCCCAAATTACTTCGTTTTTTGCAGGGTCAACTGACGTTAAGTCGTGACCTTGTCCGGCAACCCATTCACCGTTGATAAAATGTGTATGTAGCATAGTGGGTGTCCTTTTAATCTCTGAATGTAACGGGGGCAAAGCGTACGTGCTCTCCCTCTTTGACATTCAATGCAGCAGCGGCTTGGCGAGATAGCACGGCAACTTGCTTTTCTTCGCTTACCGTCATCTCGGTGGCGACTGCACGAAAATCAGATACTGATGTATTAATGATGTAGTGCGTTTGCCCTTGGGCAGCAGCGCTATCGTCAATCAAAACAGGCAGTTTTAAACTCGACTGAGCCGTGCGGATGTGGCTTAAGTTTGCTTCTACCGTTGGGCCTGCGTCGAAAATGTCTACGTAGCCGCGGCAAGAAAAGCCTTCTTCTTCTAAAAGCTGAAGTGCAGGGCGTGTTTTGTCGTGGACTTCGCCAATGACTTCTTGCGCTTCTTTGCTAAGCAGATTTACGTATATCGGGTACTTTGGCATAAGCTCAGCAATAAACACTTTATTACCAATGCCAGTTAAGTAGTCGGCAGTAGGAAAATCCATCGAGAAGAAGTGGGTTTCCAACCACTCCCAAAACGGTGAGCGTCCTTCTTCGTCACTCACACCGCGCATTTCAGCAATAACGGTTTCTGAGAAGCGTTCACGGTGCTCCATCATAAATAAGAATCGAACCTTTGAAAGGAAGCGGCCGTTAATGCCGCCACGGGCTTGCTCGCGAAGGAACAAGGTACATATCTCGGTAACGCCAGTGTAGTCATTACAAAACGTTAGAATGTCTACCGTATTGTGAATGTTAAGCTCGCGCGAGGCATGTACCACCTTGCTTAAATGGTAGTGATAAAACGCGTCATCTATGCCAACAGCCGCTTCGATACCTGTTGTACCCACTACCTGGCCGGTAGTGGTATCTTCCATCACAAACAAGTATGACTCATCGCCAGGTTCGGTTACGTTTGGCTTGTTAAACGCAGTTTCTGCACGATCAATTTTACGCTGCAGCAACTCGTCGTTGACAGGTAAAGACGTAAAGCCAATACCTGATTCAACGGCGATTTCTTTAAGCGCGTTATAGTCGGCCTTCGTGATAGGGCGAATGATATTCATGTTCGCTACTCGTGTTGTAATTATTCGGCGTTTACAACGGCAGCAACGGCGCGTTCAAAACGTGCAAGACCTTCTTTAATGTCTTCATCAGGAATAACCAGTGAAGGTGCAAAACGAATGACGTTCATGCCAGCAACAAGACACATTAGGTTCTCTTTCGTTGCAGCCATCATGAAGTCGCGTGCACGGCCTTGGTATTTCTCATTCAATGCACAACCTAACAGCATGCCTTGACCACGCACTTCTTCAAATACGTTGTACTTGTCATTGATAGCGCCAAGTAATTCGCGGAAAAGGGCTTCTTTCTTAAGCACGCCTTCAAGCACTTCTGGCTGGTTCACGATATCTAACGCTTTTTCCGCAACCGCACAGGCCAGTGGGTTACCGCCGTAAGTACTACCGTGGGTACCTGGCTTAAGATGTGCTGCAATATCATTCGTTGTTAGCATGGCGCCAATTGGGAAGCCGCCACCAAGAGATTTAGCTGTAGTTAAGATATCGGGTGTTACGCCAAGGCCCATATATGCGTAGAGGTGACCGGTACGACCAACGCCTGACTGAACTTCGTCAAAAATAAGTAGTGCGTTATGCTTGTCACAAAGCTCGCGCACACCTTTCACGAAATCAACATCAGGTGGAATAATACCGCCTTCACCTTGAAGTGGTTCCATCATTACAGCACAAGTTTTATCTGAAATTAGTGCTTCAAAGGCAGCTAGGTCATTGTAGTCACAGTGATCAACAGCGCCTGGCTTAGGGCCAAAGCCATCAGAGTAAGCCGCTTGACCACCTACCGTTACGGTAAAGAAGGTACGACCATGGAAACCTTTATTAAAAGCAATAATTTGATTCTTGTCTTCACCGTGCTTATCAAGTGCCCAACGACGAGCAAGCTTTAATGCCGCTTCGTTAGCTTCCGCACCAGAGTTGGCAAAGTAAACTTTGTCAGAGAATGTCGCATCGTTAAGCTTTTTAGCAAGGCGAAGCGCAGGTTCGTTAGTAAATACGTTGCTTAGATGCCAAAGCTTGCTGCCTTGTTCATTAAGTGCCTTAACTAGCTCAGGGTGGCAGTGACCTAGAACGTTTACTGCAATACCGCCTGCAAAGTCGATGTACTCAGCTCCATCTTGATCCCATACGCGTGAACCTTCACCTCGAACAGGTACCATACCTGCTGGGTTATAGTTAGGAACCATTACATCATCAAATGTAGCGCGAGTTACGTTCATCTTTGTTACCTCTGCATTGGGCGCCAATCACACTGTGTGATTTTGCTTGTCTAATCGAATCGCACGTTTTATTCGTGCAACGAGAGTCGATAAGCGTCAGTTGGGCGCATAAAAACTAATCGGATTTGATTTACAGTATGCCATTTTTTTTAACATTTGTCTTCTTTGCAAAAGGCTGTAGCCCTTTATTTATAAGGACTGTGGCTTAATTTGCAGGAAAAGTGAATAACTATTAACTACTGGGCTATATCAATTAGTAATAATCAATTTTTACGCAAAGAAAAGCGCTGTCTGGTGGTTTTGTTGTACTTCAGAGGAATAGAAAGGGGCATTGCGCAGTGAAAAACTTGCCTGTTTACTTTAGCTATAAATAAGCAAGACACTGAGTTGTCGTCAATATTTTTGAGTATCAGGTATCAACTACGAGAAAAGTGCATAACCAATGCATGAATATCCACAAATTATTTGAGGTTTGATGTTCTTCTGTGCATAATTTTTGTTCAAACTGGGCGTGGGGAAAGCCTCAAGGCCTGTCAACTATCTTCACTTTTTACCAACGGAAGGGTGAAAATATCCAAACTTTTGAGATTCTCAAGTGCACCCGCTGGGTAGCGCTGCTCAGAAAAAAGCGGTTTTACCTCTTGAATGTCAACGAGCTTGAGCTGATGTAGCATTCTTATTTGTGTATAAGCTCGAGCTTGATGCAGAATTTTACTTAAGGTTTTGGGTTGAGTAAGCTGTTTATCTGCACAGTCTCGCATTGGCTGTGCAATTGGCAGACGGGTAAAGTGCATCCACTCTAAAATGTCGGCACTCACTGCATCAGCGAATTCTTGTTGTAACGCAATAAGGTGGTTAGCCGACGGCGCAATTTTTAATAAAGCCTCATGACGCTTTTGTTCTTTGTCTCTCTGGCACTCTTGTAATAAGTGCAGTTGGATCTTATCGAACAGTTTGAAATAAAGTCGTGTCACAGCACAGCGGCCTAAATTACTTATCATTGCCAGCGTGTAGGCTTGATGCTTATTTAGATCACTCAGTGCAGCTAGGCGCTTTGCAGTAAGCGCAACGCCTGTTGAGTAATGCGTTAGTTTTTGCTTGATAAGCGGGTAAGGATCGGTAATTTGAGGCATGGCGCGCTTTAATATCAATGAAGGTATTAGCGTGCGCAAGTTTTCGATACCTAAAAAGCTCAATGAAGTGCGCAAGGTTTCAACAACGATTATACGTCCTCGCGAATCTTTGCGTCTGAATTGAGGCGTATTTACTACTACTATGAGCTCGTCATAAAGCCACGGCATAGTGGCGACGATAGGCTCTAGTTTTGAAACTGAGCACGCTTTAACAGATAAGGCATCTAACAGCTCACCAATGTTTTCAGGTAAGTTGAGCACGTTCTGAACGAGCTCTTCGGTGTAGCTAAGTTGCTCAGTAAGTTCATCAAGCAGAATCTCGTGAAGGTGGTGGCTAACCGATTCTAAATAAGAGGCTTCTGTTTTTTCCTGTAGACGTTTGTTTTCAATTGCGACTTTTTCAACGTGAAGTAAAAGCCTACGTGCGTCACCCTGTTCTGACTGTTCGAAGCTGACTTGGCCCACCTTACGCTTTCCTAGCATTTCAAGCACGCGCTCGGGTGATACGATCATATTTTCAAATCGATCATCTATCGTCGGCGGTGTGGTTGCCCCCATGGTCATATTAAAAGCACTCCTGCTCATAACTTTTTGGTGAACGGCGATATTATCGTACATTAGGGGCCTTTATAACGTTAGCTACGGTAATGATGAAAATGTAGCTACCACTTAAAAGCACAGTTAGCACCCTGCAATGATTGATATCGCTTATGTAGTTTTCAACATAACGCTCAGTTAGCGCTTGGCTAAACTTGATTATGAAAAGTTAAACGAAAAATCAGTGAATTGCGAATTTTAACGGCCTTCAAGCGCAACCTTTTACACTATGTAGGGTATCGGCAATACGCCTGTAGACTTAAACCTTTTTATGATGAAGAAAAGCTTCAAGCACGCTGTGACCGTGTTCGGTAAGTAATGATTCAGGGTGATACTGAACACCCCATATAGGGTAGCGATTATGGGAAACTGCCATAATTTCTTTTGTACCCGCCGCTGTCTCACACCAAGCATCGACGCGTAGTGATGGAGGTAAAGATTCAGGGCTTAATACTAATGAATGGTAGCGGGTTACGTTAAAGGTGTTTGGTAGCCCTTCAAATAGCCCTGTGTTGTGATGGGACAATGCTGAAACTTTACCGTGTTTTATTTCTTGGGCGCCTACCACTTCTGCACCAAAAACTTGTCCTATGGCTTGATGACCTAAGCAAACGCCCATTATGGGAATTTCACCGGCAAAATGCTCTATCGCAGATAAACTAATACCCGCCTCGTTAGGCGTGCAAGGGCCTGGCGAGATAACAAGTTGAGAAGGTGCCAAGCGCGAAATATCGTCAAGGTTAAGGGCGTTATTTCTTACCACTTCAACGTCAGCGCCAAGCTCTGTGAAATACCTAGCGAGGTTATGAGTGAACGAATCGAAGTTATCAATTAACAGCAACACAGCAGTGTTAATCCTTGGTATATCTATAAAGCAACGGTTGTGACATGAAGCGCTTTATTAACGCTTCATGTCTTTTACGTACAGTATTTAAGTTACGGCTTTGGAATAAAACCCACTGCTTTGTAAACTTTGGCTAAAGTCTCTGCTGCGCGGGCTGATGCTTTTTCCGCACCTTGGCGCATAACGTCGTCTAAGTATGCTCTATCTGCGCGAATTTCAGCATAGCGAGTTTGAATAGGCTCAAGTAAAGATACTACCGCATCGGCAACATCGCCTTTTAAGTGACCGTACATTTTGTCGGTATATTCAGGCTCAAGCTCTTTTACCGATTTACCCGTTGCTAATGAAAGCAGGGTAAGTAAGTTAGATACCCCTGGTTTCTCGGTCGGGTTGAAGTATATATTAGCTTGTTCGTCAGAGTCGGTTACCGCGCGTTTAATCTTCTTAGCCAGCTTCTTAGGGTCTTCTAACAGACCAATAAAGTTATTGGGGTTGTTGTCTGACTTAGACATTTTCTTTTCTGGTTCTTGCAGGCTCATGATACGCGCACCGAACTCTGGAATATAAGGGTCTGGTAAGCGGAATACGTCGCCGTATAAGTTATTTACTCGTGTTGCTATATCGCGTGTTAACTCAAGGTGCTGTTTTTGATCTTCACCCACGGGAACTTTATCGGCTTGATAAAGCAAGATATCTGCTGCTTGAAGTACAGGGTAGCTGTATAAGCCTACATTTATGTTGTTCTCATTTTTCGCAGACTTATCTTTAAACTGCGTCATGCGGTTTAGCTCGCCCATTTGAGCATAGCAATTTAATACCCACGACAGCTGCGCATGCTCAGGCACATGTGATTGCAAAAATAGCGTGCTCTTTTGCGGGTCAATACCGCAAGCTAGATAAAGAGAAAGGCCGTCTAGACAAGCTTCGGCAAGTTGCTTCGGATCTTGTCTTACTGTGATCGCATGTAAATCGACAATCATGTATAAGCAGTCGTGATCGTCTTGCATGGAAACCCACTGTTTAAGTGCACCCATATAGTTGCCAAGGGTAAGTTGTCCTGAAGGCTGGCAGCCACTTAATACAACGGGTTTATTACTCATTTCTATTTACCTGTAATACGTTAAATTCTGTTAAAAACTAAGCTTTAGACAACGATGAAAGTTCATCGCGCATTTGCGCAATCACATCGCCGTAATCGGATTGGGAGAAAATGGCCGAACCAGCCACAAACATATCTGCCCCCGCTTCTGCTATTGCGCGAATGTTATCGACTTTTACGCCACCGTCAATTTCAATTCGAATTTCGTAGCCGCTTTCTAGTACACGCTGCTTCACCGCACGTACCTTATCTAGGGTACTGGGGATAAACTTCTGGCCGCCAAAACCAGGGTTCACCGACATAATAAGGATATGGTGTAGTTTATCCATAACATGATCTAAGTAGTGTAGCGGCGTAGCCGGGTTAAATACCAAGCCGGGTTTGCAGCCAGCATCAATAATAAGCTGAAGAGACCGGTCTATGTGTTCAGACGCTTCTGGGTGAAAGCTGATATAGCTTGCGCCCGCGTTGGCGAATTTCTCAATAAGATCATCTACTGGCTTTACCATAAGGTGAACATCAATCGGCGCGGTTATACCGTATTTTCTCAATGCTTCGCAAATCATTGGCCCAAACGTAAGGTTCGGCACATAGTGGTTATCCATTACATCGAAATGCACCACATCGGCGCCAGCGTCCAATACTTGTTCTACATCTTCACCAAGTCTTGCAAAGTCGGCAGAGAGTATTGATGGAGCGATTAAAAACGGTTTCATTGCGTGTCCTTTAAACAAAAACAACAGGGGGCGTTGCCACTTACGTTATAGGGTTGCGAAAGTTTACCCAAAACCAGGCATTTTTACTATGTAAAGGGTACATCAAGGATGATTTGACATAAATTTAAGACAGACAACCATAAATCGTGCTGCTGCACAATTTTGGTGAGACTGCGTTTTGTTGGTGCGTTTTTAAGCGGCCTTAAAACTGAGTAAATTATGAGAGTATTAAGTGCGTGTTATTTATGTTGTTAATTATCAATGGTTTATAATTTTTTCGGCAGGCTTTTTTAATGAACCATAAATGGGCACCAACTTTGCGTTATCCAGTCCAAAAAGAAAACACAGACAGAAAAAACGAATTACAACAAGTTTGAATTTGACTGGAGAACACACATGAAAACATCTACAAAAAGAACCCTACTTGCCGCTGCTATTTCTTCAGCGTGTTTGCTAACCGCTATGCCTAGCTATGCAGAAGGTGAATTTACCGCAAACGCTGGCGCAACCAGCAACTACATTTGGCGTGGTTTAACACAAACTGTTAACGAAGCTGCAGTACAGGGCGGTATCGACTACGCACACGAAAGCGGTTTCTATGCAGGTACGTGGGCGTCTAACGTAAGTTATGCATCAGATGATATTTACTCATACGAGCATGACGTATACTTTGGTTATTCAGGTGAGTCTGATGGTATTGCTTACGACTTCGGTTACCTATATTACAACTACGACGCTGAAGCAGAATTCGATTTTGCAGAAATCTACGGCTCAGTAGGCATGGGTGGTGTAAGCGTAACAGTTTACCTATTAGCGCACACCGAAGCGGATGAAGCTGAAGGCCAAGATTTTGGCTTTGGACAGGCTTACTACGCGTCTCTCGATTACACCACCGAGATATTGAATGGTACTGAGTTGACGCTACATGCTGGTTATCATGACGGTGACTTTGTGGATGCTTTCAACTTCGGCGACGGTACTGATAGCTATGCCGATTACGGCGTAACCATTGCAAAAGATGGTTTTAGTTTCGCTGTGACTGGAACCAACTTAGATGATGTTGGTGCTGACGCACTAGATAACGACGAGTTAAAATTCACTGTAGGTTATTCAGTAGATTTCGAACTTTAATTTAAAAAAGGGGCTAACAGAGCGGCCTCTTAATTAAAACGTTGAGTAGTAAAAGCCTAATGTAATTTTCATTAGGCTTTTCATTTTAAAGAGCAACGCATTTTTAACTTGTTCGTTACTTGCTTTTGATTATAATGAGATTAAATTTTAAACGAGTGTAAGGGGTGTTCAGGATGAAAGTTCTTCCTTTTTTTGCGATTTGTGGAGCTGCTGGCCTAATCAGCGTGGCCGTTACAAATCCGCCAAGCTCACGCTCGTCTGTTTGTGAATTCCAACCCGTTACCGAGTTTAACCCAAAACTCCCTGCAAGCCACATTCAAAACCAGTGCGCCCGTCATCAAGAGGGGGTAGAAGAGGTTAGCTGGCTGTCATGGATAGCAGGAAAGTCACCGTCCTTTCAGTTTCACTTTTTAGATTTACTAGAGTTGCTTCACAGCGACGATGGTAATCGGGATTTCACTTCACCCTCAAACGACTCTTAAGGTGATATTATGCAATCTGGTACTGGTTTCTGGTCAGTTCTAGGTAGTGTAGTGGCAAGTTTGTTTGGTGTTCAAAGCCATAAAAATTATGAACGTGACTTTACTAAAGGTACCTTTATCAGCTTTGCTGTTATAGGCGTTATTTTAGTTGTGGTATTTGTCGTATCACTTTTCATGTTTGTAAAGTGGTATACAGGCTACGGCTGATAGCCCACTCATACTTAGTGAAAGCGCTTCATCGCTTCAAATAGGTGTTTGCTAACCTTTCATCTCGTAATAATTATTCAGCAGAAGGGCGCTGAGTTATTTTTTTCTTGCGTGTTTTTCGCTTGGGAACAACTTTCGCGGGAGGGAAATAAGCCAATATCTCATCTACTGGCTGTCGTTTCGCGCCATTTTGACTAATCGAGCGTTTAACTGACAGCATGCTAAAGTCTGCACCTTGATATAAAGCTCGGGTTAGCGGTAAATCGTGGTTCGATATCAAAACCGGTATACCACGCTTTTTAGAAGCTCGGGTGGCCAATTCTGCCAGTTTTTCTTGCGACTCTTGCCCAAAACTTCGCGCCGCATAACTGGTGAAGGCTGCTGTCTTGCTAATAGGTGCGTATGGAGGATCGCAATAAATAACATTGCCTCGCCTAGCCCTTGAAAAAACCTTCTCAAACGGTAGGCAGGTAAACGTGGCCTTTTGTGATTTTTCGGAAAACACAAACATTTCGTCTTCTGGAAAGTAGGGCTTTTTGTACCTGCCAAAAGGCACATTAAAACGACCTTGAAGACTATATCGACACAAACCGTTGTAGCCGTGGCGGTTCAAATAGAGAAAAAGAATAGCGCGATAGTACTCGTCTTGCGTCCCGTTGAACTCTTCACGCAGGTCATAGTACATCTTCTCTTCATTGCGGCTCCCATCAAAAAACGCACGCGCATCGTTAATCAGCGCGTCGGGTTGCGCTTTTAAGAAGTTGTATAAGTTAATGAGGTCAGGATTGATGTCATTAAGCAGGTAGCGTTTGTATTGCGTATTCAGAAATACAGATCCAGCACCAACAAACGGTTCTATGAGTTTGTTAGCTTGCGGTAATCTGGCCTGAATGTGCTCAACCAAGCTGTATTTGCCACCGGCCCACTTTAAAAAGGCACGGTTCTTTTTCTGCATCATGCTTAAACGTTACTACCTAGACGGAATGAAGACGGTGGTTTTTCCTTGCGCCGCCGTTCCAAGGGAAAGGGTCGTCTTTATACTTTTATGCTGATCAGTATCAGATATCACCACGCTAAAGGTAGATTGTAACTTTCATCAGTAAAACGGACAACCAGCAAGTGTCGCAAGAGTGGAATTTAGCTAAATTATCAGAACTAATTAGGTGCTTTTGACTTTGAATCGGCTTAATTTGGAGCTTTATCTATTTCAGCTAGGACCTGACTCCCCCGCTTTATAAACGCATTTTGTTTGCCCGGATATTCAGGTAACGCAGCGCGAGTTTGCTGTGCTTGCGGTAGTGAGGGGTAAACTTCTCGAAAAACAACTACAAACCAATCGCCACCGTAGCGTTCAGTTTTATAAATGCGGGTTTGCTCTACAAGATTGTGTTCACGCAAGAACGCATTGAGCACCGATTCGCTTTTCATCGCTAGCATTTGAATGGCGTAATCGTTAGCGTTAATCCACTGGTTTGGCTGCGGTGAAGTTTGGTTCACATTTTCGTTGCTAGGCTTCGTATCAGTGCTGTGCGGATTCGCTAGTGCTGTTTGTGTATTCTCTTCCGTTCTTTGCTCAGTACTTTCACCTGAACTAGTAGTATCAACAGAGGAAGAGTTGTTGCTTTGTGCCCTTGAAGTATTACTACTATTATCGCCTTCTGTTTCAGACAAAGAACCTGCATCAGGCAGTGATGATACTGCGCTTTCCCAGTCTGTAATCAGCGTATCATTCTCTGCTATTTCATTTTCCGCTGGCTTATCAAGGGTTGATTGACCGGTTAGCTCAGGTGGTGCACTTGGTGTCGAGACAATTTCCACATTACCGGTTTGTGCGCTTACGTCATTTTGCTTTTCAGCAGCGGTGACTTCTCTGCTTTTATCGATGTCGACATTGAAGCCTTCATCACCATTGCCGTCAGCAATTAGCTTGTTATAGGCTGAACCCGGTTCAACCTGAGTTTGATTAGATTCAAGAGTTTGCTGGCTAATAGGAGAGAAAATTGATGCGAGCTTTTCACCGTACTGCCAATAGATAAGGCCAGAGAATGTGGCCAGAAACACCAGAGCTACACCAGCATAAAACCATTTTGTTTTTAGTGGGTTTGTGAATGTCTTAGTATTTTTACGTTGTCTATTTTCTAAATGAGCCTGAAACGCTTCTCTTCGGGAAGCTATCATTTTATCAAGGTCTGACTCGTAATTAGGCTGCTCGCTAATCACAGACTGGCTGCTAATAATAAGCGGTGTTTCAGTATTTTTAGCAGGAAGCCATTGTTTAGCGCGCTCGGCCCATGCGTTATTTGCAAATAAAAGCACGTTTAAATGCTGTTTGTTTCCAGCAAATCGACTTTGTAAGACCAAATCCCACAGCTCTTGTAACAGTGCATCAGGAAGGTTATGGGCTTGGGTGATAGCAATTAGAATTGGGCCTTCGTGGCTATTCAAATCAGAAAGTAATTCATTAAGGGGGCGAACAAAGCTTCCCACTACTTGTCCGAGTAGCTGCCGACAAAGCTGTCTACGGTAGTCAGAAGGCTCCATATTATCTTGCGCGGTCAAATACGCAATTTCGGTATCGTCGTGCTGTTGAAAGACAAAGGCTTCAAGGGTTTTTTGTTGTTGAGCAATAGACTCACCGCTGACAAAGATCAGCTGAGAGGAGTAATTAACCAGATATTCCAAACGTTCATGCAGTTCACTTTGCATGGGAGTTTGCCCTTATTCAACGTTGCTTTAAAACTAGTCTAGCAACGCACCTTATTATCAGCTTCCCAAGTTTTGGGAATAATGAAAGGGCACGCTGCCAGTTTGGCGCGAACGCGAATGTCTAAGAGAGAATGTCAGTAAGGATGGTGTCGGTAACGTCTTTAGTAACAACCGCTTTGCCAATGCCTTGAGGAAGTACAAACCGAATACTACCCGCTTCCACTTTCTTATCGCGTTTCATGTGCTTAACATAGTCGTCTTTCGTCATGCTACTAGGCCCTGCAATAGGCAGTGCAAAAGCTTCGAATAGCGCTGACACGCGTCGTGTTTCTGACGCTTCAAACCATGTTAATGCTTCAGCAGCTTTACAAGCAATTATAGTACCAGCGGCTACTGCTTCGCCGTGTAACCAATTGCCATAACCTTGTTCAGCTTCAATAGCATGGCCAAACGTGTGACCTAAGTTAAGAATGGCGCGCAGTCCACCTTCGCGCTCATCTTTCGCAACCACATCCGCTTTTATTTCGCAGCAGCGAGAAATGGCGTAGGTAAGGATTTCAGTATCAAGAGACGTAAGTGCGTTAACGTTTTCTTCAAGCCAGGTAAAAAACGGTGCATCGTAAATAATGCCGTATTTAATAACTTCTGCCATACCAGCAGCAAATTCTCTTGGGGGTAGTGTTGCTAGCGAGTCGGTATCAATAGCAACATAAACAGGTTGGTAGAAAGCACCAATCATGTTTTTACCTAGAGGGTGGTTTACCGCTGTTTTTCCGCCTACCGATGAGTCTACTTGAGAAAGCAACGTTGTAGGCACTTGAATAAAAGGTACGCCGCGCTGGTACGTGGCTGCCACAAAACCTGTTAGGTCGCCAATTACCCCACCGCCAAGTGCGATAAGCGTAGTGTCTCTTGCTGCGTTAAGCTCAAGAAGACGGGTCATAACCACTTTGAATTGTTCTAAATTCTTATATTGCTCGCCGTCTGGCAGAATGATGGTTTCAACATGAACGTCACCACACGCCGCTTTAGCCGTCTCTAAGTAAAGCGGTGCAACGGTTTCGTTAGTAACAATGACAGCAAGCGGGCCTTTAATATAGGCACTAAAAAGGCCAGGTTGCGAAAGCAGCCCAGCCTCTATCTGTATAGGATAGCTACGTTCTCCAAGTTCCACAGTTAAGGTTGACATTGGCGTAGCACCTCCTATTACATATTTAATTTATAGACCGATTTTACTGATTATTTGATTTGCTACAGCACGTGCACTTTGGTCGTCTGTATCAACTATGTAATCAGCTACTTCTTCATAAAGCGGGTTGCGCATTTCTGCAAGATCGCGAAGTACTTGTTCAGGATCTTCGTTTTGTAGCAAAGGGCGACGTTTGTCGCGTTGTGTACGGGCAACTTGCTTATCGATTGTTGTTTGTAGGTAAACAACAATGCCGCGGGCAGATAAACGATTACGCACAGCCTTGGTTACAATAGAACCGCCGCCAGTGGCAAGTACAATACCTTGCTTATCTGTCAAATCGTTAATGACGGTCTCTTCGCGTTTACGGAATCCGTCTTCGCCTTCAAGGTCGAAGATCCAGGCAATGTCTGCACCCGTGCGGCGCTCAATTTCCTGATCAGAATCAAAAAAGTCTAGGTGAAGTTCGTCTGCCAGATGTCTACCGATAGTACTTTTGCCAGCACCCATTGGGCCAACTAAAAAGATATTACGTTTTTCAGCCATATTTGCTTATATCACAACTTAATCATGTTAGGGGCAGTGCACTGTTGCCTTACCAGCCTACCCATTGACTCGTGCCTATTTAGTGTCCAATAAGCACCACTCCTTAAACCTCGCTTAAATTTCGAGGCGGGGATTATCTCAGTTTCATGCAAGGCGATGCAAGTTTTGTTACTAACAAATAGCGTATACATTTAAATTTAGTTAGAAAATAAAGGATAAAAATAAAAAACGCGCATAAAGATGCGCGTTTTTTTCTAAGGTTAAGCGGTTCTTATGGGCGTTCAGTTACAATTTTAGGTGTAACAAAAATGAGTAGTTCTCGCTTTTCTTGAAGTTGAGAAGTGTTTCTAAACAGTGAACCCACTACAGGCAGGTCGCCAAATAGAGGCACTTTCGAAACACCATCTGAACTTGTTTGCTGGAAAATGCCACCAAGAACTATGGTTTCACCGTTTTCTACTAATACCTGTGTTTTTATCTCTTGTGTATCAATTGCAACGGCATCACCTGTTGATGTACTGACTGTTTCGCCTCGAGTATCCTGTGTCACTACCAAATCAAGAATAATCCGATTGTCAGGTGTTATATGTGGCGTAACCTTAAGAGAAAGTACAGCTTTTTTGAATGTAACGGCAGTTGCACCACTGGACGCAGCCTGTACGAATGGAATCTCAGTACCTTGTTCAATGTAAGCTTCGTGTTGGTTGGCAACAGTAATGCGTGGGCTTGCTATAATTTCCCCTTTGTTTTCGGCTTCTAACGCTGAAAGTTCAAGGTCGAGAATAGTTCCATCTATTAAGCTTGCTAACTGAAAACCTATGGTACCAGCTGCACTGCTTACTGGGAGGTTTACATTAAGGCGGTTATCAATGCTGGGTATTACGCCTCCCGCAATGGTGTCGGCACCTTCAATACTACCGGAAACACCATTATCGTCTTGGCGATCGCTGAAGCCCCAGCGCACGCCTAGCTGCTCGTCAACATTGTCTAAGACAGTAACCATGCGACTTTCAATCAGGACTTGTTTTACTGGAATATCAAGCACATCAATCATCTTACGTGCTTCGTCAATAGATGATAGTGTGTCGCGGATAATTAGCGTGTTTGTACGCTCATCTACCGTCACGCCACCACGCTCCGAAAGAATTCCCCCTTCGGAAGACTTCAAAATTGCAGCTAAAGCTGAAGCTTTTGCATAATTTACCGGTATATCCACTGTTTGAAGCGGCGCTAAATCAGATACTTGTTGCTGTGACTGCAATGTTTGCGCTTCACGAGCGGCTAACTCTTCAGCAGGGGCGATTAACAAAATATTGCCCTCTAGGCGTTTATCTAGGCCTTTAACACGAAGAATCATTTCTAGTGCTTGATCCCAAGGAACGCCCGATAAACTGATAGTAACGTTACCGGCTACCGTGTCAGTAGTTACTAGGTTGAAACCGTTAACCTGCGCGATAATTTGAAGCACTTGGCGAACAGGGACGTCTTGAAAGTCTAGCGATATCGGTTCGCCAGAGTATTGCTTTTCATTCTCTAACGCTTCTTTTTGCTCGGTGTCCATTGGCTTGATTTCTAATCGAAGCACATTATCGTTAATGGTATTTTGAACAAGCACAGCCCCAGAATAATTTACTTCAACACGTGCGTTGCTATCGTCTTGAAAAGTCTCAATAGTTGACACAATAGTGCCAAAATCAGCAACATTTAACTCGACTAGCTGGTCGTCACCTAAATCAGTGTCTGTAAGTGTAAGTGTAATTTTACCCTGAGATTCAATTAGCTGTACCTTGGGTTCTGAGCCATCCAATGTCACCAAGACTATGGCTGTTTCCTTGCCTGCTTGGGTAAAGTCTACATTCGTAATTGTCGATCTGCTTTGTTGAGCGTAGTCGCTGCTCTTCGGGTCGACTAAAACAGGTTCCTGTGCCTTCACTGGCGATGAAATAACAGCGACAGAGAAAATAGCAGTAGCTGCAGCTGCAAGCCAATACCATTTGGGCGCTTTACGATTCAGTGACTTGTTAAATATGTATCGTTCAGCCATGTTTACTCTCCCGCCTTAGATGCTGTATTCATTGTTGTTGTTTTCCTTTGCCAGCAGCCTGCACCATCTGGTAGTAATTGTCTTATCGTAATCGAATCTGTTCCGACTTGTGTAATAGTTCCGTAAAACACGCCAATTCTGCTCCCTATCTTGGCTTTGTGAAGAATTCCATCGTTACTTTTAATCAGTGCCCATCTTTCGCCCTTAAGCTTGAAATTACCCATCAGCGAAAGTGCATCTAAACCATAAGCCTCTAACTCTTCTTTCTTGCGGTCAAAGTTTGGTTCTGAGCAGTTCTCTATACGTGGCTTCTTAAGTGGAGTCGCCACACCTTCTGGATATTTGAACGGGCTTTTTAAAGAGCTCGAAGTATAGACAAAAGGCGGTTGAACTTGAAACTCAACGTAAGGTTCAATTTGGGGTTGAGCACGGCTTTTTACTTCCTGAGTGTATGCCTGTAGGTCGTCTAATTGCGGTGCACAGCCTGAGATAATAGCAAAAATAAATAGAGAAGAAACACGACGAATCATTCTTTTTCCTCCCCTATTAGCGAAGTATTCTCTGAGCGGTATGTTTTCGCTTGTAATTTTAGCGATAGTTCACCCGATGAGCGCTCTATCTCAAAATCGTGAAGTGTCACAATACGCGGTAGCGCTGCTATTTTCGATGTGAACTCACCGAAGCTGTGATAGCCACCGCTCACTTCCATTTCAATAGGTAGCTCTGTGTAGAACTCTTTTGGAACTTCTTTTTGCCAATTGAGCAACCTGAATGTTAGCCCTGCTGATGTACCAACATAGGTTATGTCATCCAAAAGTCCTGGTGTTTCATTACTTGTTGGTAGGCTTCTAAGCATTGATGAAAAGTCTTTTCTTATTTGTTCCAATTGCTCTTCATACGCGTCGAGATTTGCGGCTATTCTGTATTTTGCCTCAAACTGTAACTTTAACTCACCTTCTTTTAATTCTGCAGCTTCTAAAATAGGCAGCTTAGGAACGACTAGTGTGTAGTAGCTTAACGCACCGACAATAATTGCAACGAATAGAGCTACAACTATGCGTACCTCATTTGGCCAGATTGCAATTTGTTCGAAATCTAATTCATTTAGTTCTTTTAATTTTGATACATCAAATTTCATTACGCCTAGACTCCATTACCAGGCTCTTCTACAGGAGCTATATTGGGGTTAATCAAAAACGTCAGCTTGAAGTCGCTTACCGCTATCGCTGTACTACTGTCAGCTTTTATCGACGACAATTCTGCGCCGATAAACGTATCAGAGTTTTCCAACGCGCGCATGAAATCTGATAGTCGATTATTAGAATCGCTTGTGCCTTCGATGCTGATGCGATTACCAGCACGACTCATCGCTTCAAAAGTAACACCAGCGGGTACGATAGACGCGAGCTTGTCGAAAACTACAGGCGTTACGTTTCGGTTAGCTTGAAGTTGTTCGATAAGCGCCATTCGTTGTTCCAGCGCACTTTTATTCTCTTTTACTTTCTTAATTTCACCAATTTGCGCGTCCAGAGCTGATATTTGACCCTGAAGGAACTGATTTCGAGAGTTTTGATTATTGATTTGCTGATCAAATGCTTGCGCAATAAACCAAAATATCAAACCCATTATAGCTGCTACTGCAACCAAGCCTAACAAGTATTGTTGTTTTTGGTGCTGACGTTGCTTCTCACGCCATGGAAGTAAATTTATATGTGCCATGGTGTGAAACTCCTACTTGCTAGTCCCGCTGCAATCGTCAATTGTGGCGCAATTTTGTTTAGTCTTTCACCATCTAATTTGGGATTGATTGAAATATCCTTAAATGGATTAAAACCAATTACGTTTAACCCGAGGTCTTGATTGAGAATTTCAACAAGAGGCTCAATATTGGCAGCGCCCCCACTCAATAGTATTTCTGTTGGGCGGTCAGCGTGCGTAGTGCTCATATACATCTGGAGCGCCCGGTTGATACTTTGCTGGAGATTTGCAGCAAAAATTGGAAGAGTATCTTCTACCCAGTTTCCTGGAAGCGTGCCATCTAGTAATTGGCGCTCTGCAACTTCACGCTCTACCATATGAATGGCACTAACGTCGTTTATGAGCTGATTTAATCCAAAAGTGTGTTCTTTCGTATAAATTACATTACCATTTTTAACCACACAAATTTGAAGAAGAGAGGCTCCCACATTAATGCAACAGATTGGCTTATCGTCAGCCTCGTTTGAATGGAAAAAACTCAACGCGTTTCCAATAGCATAGTTTTCCATATCAACAATTTTGGGTTCGAAGTTAGCTTCTCTTGCTAGTAATAACCGACTGTCGACTACGTCTTTGTGAGCGGCTGTCAATAACACGTTGACTTTACCTGAGTGAGTTTTGCTTGGCTCTATTTCTTCGAAATCTAAATACACCTCTTCAAGTGGATAAGGAATAAGGCTGTCGGCCTCTATCTCAATTTGACTTTCAAGGTCGTAATCATTCTGCTCAGGGTCCATATATACAATTTTACTGATAACAGAAGTGCCAGCAACAGCGATGTTTGCCAACTTTAGTTTAGTTTTTAATGATTTTTGAACTTTTTTAAGCGCAATGCTTACTGATTCGTAATCTTTAATATCCCGCTCTGAAAAAGCGATCTTGGTAATGGGTTCGCAGGCATAACCCTGAAGTATATACCCGTCTTTCGATTGCTCTAGCCATACCGCTTTTATTTGACGCGTCCCTATGTCTAAGCCCACAATCGACGGCAGCTTTTTTTTAAACAGCGATTTCATGTGTAAATTTCCATTTTATTGTTTTTATACAGCGATTTCATTTGCAATTGTCCGGTTTCAAAGGTAGTTGCTCTAAAGTACAATACTACTCTAATAGAATTCTGCGTATGGTTCTAGAGATAAAACATACGTATAGAATATACGTTATTTTAACAAAATGTCTTGGTATTCGTTACAGTGAAGTACATTAAACCACTTATTTTACTTAGTTTTCTATCAATTTTGCTTGGTTCGGCAGCGTTAGTTGGTATTTACCTTTATATCAAACCTGATCTGCCAAGTGTTACTGTACTAAAGGATGTGCGACTGCAAACACCTATGCAGATATACACCAAAGACGGGAGACTTATTTCACAATATGGAGTTAAACGAAGAATTCCTGTGAAGCTTGAAGAAGTTCCACATGAATTAGTCGATGCCATACTTGCCACAGAAGATAGTCGCTTCTACGAACACCACGGCATTGATCCTATCGGTATTATGCGTGCTGCAGTTAGCTTGGTGCTAACGGGCGAAAAGCGCCAGGGCGCGAGTACATTAACTATGCAGTTAGCAAGAGGGTTCTTTCTTAGCCGTGAAAAAACCTATATTCGTAAAATAAAAGAAATTTTTATTGCATTACACATGGAGCAGGAGCTTTCTAAGCAAGAAATTCTCGAACTATACCTCAATAAAATTGAGTTAGGTCATAGGTCCTTTGGTTTTGGTGCGGCTGCTCAAGTGTACTATGGCAAACCGCTTAACAAGCTTTCATTAGCTCAAATTGCTACTATTGCCGGTCTTCCCAAGGCGCCATCAGTGCTTAACCCTATCAGTGGGCCGCAACGCTCTGTTGAGCGCAGACGAGTGGTGTTACTTCGCATGCTTGACGAAGGATACATCACTAAAACGCAGTTTGATGAAGCTGCCAATGCGCCAGTTTCAGCAAAGAAGCACGGTGCCGAAATTGAAGTTGATGCCCCTTATTTGGCTGACACCATTTATAACGAAATGGTTGAAATTTATGGCAAAGAAGAGGCGGAAACGGGCGGTTATCAAGTTTACGCTACAGCTACCTCTGACCTTCAACTAGCCGCACAACGTGCTGTGGTAAGAAACCTTCATGACTATGATGAGCGTCACGGTTATAAAGGCGCTCTTGGGTACTTATGGAATATTCCTAAGAAAGAAGGAAAAAATGACGCAATCCCACAGCTTTCGTTAAGTTTTGATATAAGCAATAAAACAACACGAGAAGAGTGGGACAACGAATCACTCATGCGTGTGCTTGAAGAAATTCCTCATATCAAACCCTTATTACCGTCTGTAGTTACAAAGGTAAATGATCAGTCAATCGATGTGCTTGCCGTTGATGGAAGAACCATTACGGTAGAGTGGGATGGCCTCGATTGGGCTAGACGCTACATTACGGATTTTAGGCAGGGTAGTGACCCTAAAACCGCCTCAGATGTAACCCAAGAAGGCGCAGTAATTTATATCAGGCAGCAAGAAGGGCAGTGGCGCATTTCGCAAATCCCCGAGGTAAGCGGAGCCTTTATTGCACTTAACCCGAAAAACGGCGCGGTTGAAGCCGTGGTTGGCGGTTATAGCTTCTACCAAAGCCAATTTAATAGGGCTACCCAGGCTAAGCGTCAAGTGGGTTCAAACATTAAACCTTTCGTTTATTCAGCAGCAATAGACAGTGGTTACACACTCGCATCTATTATAAACGACGCGCCTATAAACCAATGGAATGCGGCAACAGGCGTTGCCTGGCGACCACAGAACTCACCGGCAGAGTACGATGGCCCAATAAGAATGCGCAAAGCCTTGGGCAAATCTAAAAACGTGGTATCGGTTCGATTACTTCGCGGTGTTGGTCTAAGAGAAACGGCAGATTATTTAACCCGGTTTGGTTTTAACAAAGACGACATTCCATTAGATGAAACTGTATCTCTAGGTTCGAGTTCGCACACGCCGCTTGAAGTGGTAAGAGGAATGTCGGTTATCGCTAACGGAGGCTACCTGGTAAACCCTCACTTTATCAGTAAGGTGCTGGACGAAAATGGTGATGAGCTATGGAAGGCAAACCCGGTTTGGGCATGTAATCGTTGTGAGAATCAAAGCGACCCGGAAATATTACCCGAAGACGAAGAAGCTGATATTGAGGCTTTACTTGCCGCAGAATTAAATCAAGACATTTTGCTTAGTGACGTCGACGGTGATGAAGGCGAAGAAAAAGTGATAGCGCCACAGGTAATCACTGCACAAAACGCCTTTTTAGTAGCAGAGATGATGCGTACAGCGGTTAGAGCAAACGGGAATTGGAGTAAAAAAACCTATTGGCTAGGCACAGGCTGGCGTGCTCGCAATATTCTTCAGCGTACTGATATTGCAGGTAAAACAGGTACAACGAATGATTCACGAGATACCTGGTTTAGCGGCTTCCATAAGGACTTAGTTGCAACAACCTGGGTTGGCTTCGACAACATGGGCCGTCAACTAGGCCGTGCAACGCGAAACCAAAACCTTATCAATAAAAACCCTGAGAAGTTCAACTGGATTGGTAACGCTTTGATTGGTATCGAAGATGGAGCTAAAGCGGCGGAGCCTGCGTGGATCCGATTTATGCAACATGCCCTTGAAAGTAAACCGCATACGCCGATGCCCGTACCAGAAGATATAGTGCGTGTTCGCATTGATCGTACCAGTGGAAAGTTGACCAGACGCACAGACCATACGACACTATTCGAATATTTCCTGCAAGGTACTGAGCCAACTACTTACGTTCGCGATGACGAAGTGTTAGATCCAGCCACGCAGGACAACACTACTGCGCCAGAGCCAGAAGAAATATTCTAATTATAAAAAAGCACGCTGTGTGCGTGCTGCTTTAGGCGAAGGCGATGTATTTGCCCTGAACTCATTATCGGAAAACCAATGTCAGAAGATTCACAGCGATATCTTTATATTCCTCATGCCGGCCCTTCACTGCTGGAAACTCCCCTACTGAATAAAGGCAGCGCCTTCACTGCGCGCGAGAGAGCTGCGTTTAACTTAACCGGTCTTGTGCCTCCACGGTACGAAACTATTGAAGAGCAAGTTGAACGCGCCTATTTGCAATACAGTAGCTTCGATGAAGCACTCAATAAGCATATTTACTTACGTGCTATTCAAGACAACAACGAAACCTTATTTTATCGCCTTATTCAAAAGCACATCGATGAGATGATGCCTATCATCTACACGCCAACAGTCGGTGATGCATGTGAACAGTTTTCTGATATTTATCGCAGTTCACGAGGCTTATTTGTGTCTTATGAAGAGCGCCATCAGCTAGATGATATCGTTCGTAATGCGACTAAGCGCAAAGTGAAGGTAATTGTTGTAACAGACGGTGAGCGTATTTTAGGCCTGGGAGACCAAGGTATCGGGGGGATGGGCATTCCTATCGGTAAGCTTTCGCTTTACACCGCTTGCGGGGGAATTAGCCCGGCATACACATTGCCCGTAATGTTAGATGTAGGAACTAATAACGAAAAGCTACTAAACGACCCAATGTATATGGGAGCGCGCCATCCGCGTATTGGACAGGAAGAATACGACGAATTCGTTGATATGTTCATTAACGCTGTAAAGCGACGTTGGCCTGATGTCATGATTCAGTTTGAAGATTTTGCGCAGCCAAACGCTATGCCGTTATTAAACCGCTATCGCAACGATGTATGCTGCTTTAATGACGATATTCAAGGCACCGCTGCAGTTACTCTTGGCACTATTCTGGCGGCGTGTAAAACCAAGCAGCAGAAGCTAAGAGACATGAAAGTTGTGTTCGTTGGGGCGGGCTCTGCGGGCTGTGGTATTGCTGAAATGCTAATTCAGCAAATGGTATTTGAAGGCCTTACTGACGAACAAGCGCGTAAGCAAGTGTTTATGATTGACCGTTTTGGCTTGGTAACTGAAGGCATGGAAGGTTTGCGCGACTTTCAACAAAAACTTCAGCAGAAGAATGCCGATTTGGCAGATTGGACATTCAGCGGTGACTACGCCTCTTTGTTAGATGTGATGCACTGCGCGAAACCAGACGTACTTATTGGTGTTTCGGGTCAGCCAGGCCTATTCACTGAGCAAGTTATCCGTGCCATGAAGCAAGGTTGTGAACTGCCGATTATCTTCCCGTTAAGCAACCCTTCTCGCCAGGTTGAAGCGCGTCCAGAGCAAGTAATTGAATGGACCGAAGGTGAGGTTATTATTGCAACCGGGAGCCCGTTTAAGCCTGTTGAGTACAATGGCAATGTCATCCCTATTGCTCAGTGTAATAACTCTTATATTTTCCCTGGTATTGGTCTTGGTGTTGTTGCATCAAAAGCGAAGTTAATTAGCGATGAAATGCTAATGGCAGCAAGTAATGCTCTGGCGGCAGCGTCGCCATTAGTCAACACCGGTCAAGGTTCATTATTGCCACCACTTGCAGCAATTGCAGAAATTAGCCGTGAGATTGCTTTTGAAGTGGGCAGAGTAGCGATGGAGCAGGGACTAGCCTTGGAAATGTCTGACGACGCACTGCGCGCCAGCATTGAGCGAAACTTCTGGAAAGCAGAGTATCGCCCTTATAAGCGCGTTAGCATCTAATAAGTGTTCACGTTATCGAAAAGCAGGCTTAGCCTGCTTTTTTTGTGCGTGTAATAACTGTTTCTACTATTACTTACTAATTAAAAGCAGAATTAAATAATCATCTAACGGCTGGCTCCATTTCACGACCTGAATCCCATCAAATGTAATATGGTGTTGCCTATGCGCAACATTTCCTTTGTATTATTCAAATATCATATTATTGTTTTTTAGTTAAGCTCTTGTAATTTATCGATTATTTTTATTTGGCACAATGATTGATATACCTATTATTAGTTATAACAAGGAGCAAGAGGTGTTATTGATGACAAAGTTAAAAAACAAGGTAAGTCCTTTGAGTGCGCGAGTTATTAAGCGCTCATTCTCTACGTCGTTAGTTATGGCAGCTCTTGCAACACTGTCTGCTTGTGATGCAACTCATGTTGAGGTTGTAGCACATGATGAAAAGGCTACTGAAAAAGTTATCGAGCCTACTTCAGAAAGTACCCTAGATGAACAAAGTGAAATGTTTGCCTATCTAGATGAGTCCGACCTGATTGACGCCTATTACAAAGTTAAGTAACTCACTATTACTCTTCTACACACTATCGATACTGCCACAGTTGTAGCGGGCGACACTACAACGGTAACCATCGAATAGTACCAGTTTGCGGGCAAAGGACTGCTCGCCTTTTATTATTAAAGCCGTGCTTTGTATCTTTACAAAGCGCGGTTTTTTTATGTCAGTAACCGTATATCACCGTTTATTAGTCGACAGGGTTGAGCTATAAGTCTTTAAAAGCTGTTCTTAATAGCTATGTATTGTAGTACAACTTTTGCAGTAATCATTACCAATAAAGAACCTATAAGGATTTGCTATGTCGACAGAAAGTACCTACACCCCACCAGAAGTTTGGACACAGGCTGAGGATGATGGCAACAAGTGGGCCAGCATAAACCGCCCTGTGTCGGGCGCTACCCATGAAAAGGCTCGTCCGAATGGTAAACACGGTTTGCAGCTATACTCGTTAGCCACGCCTAACGGTCAAAAAGTGACTATCATGCTTGAAGAGCTGTTAGCTGCTGGCGTGAACGAAGCAGAATACGACGCTTGGCTGATTAACATTGGTGAGGGCGACCAGTTTTCTTCCGGGTTTGTCGACGTTAATCCGAATAGTAAAATTCCTGCTATGGTCGACACGACAACGTCACCAGAAACCAAGCTATTCGAGTCGGGGTCGATATTAGTTTACTTGGCGGAAAAATTCGGTAAGTTCATTCCGCAAGATGCCCATGCCAAGACGGAATGTTTCAACTGGCTGTTCTGGCAGGTGGGGTCAGCGCCCTACTTAGGCGGTGGCTTCGGACACTTCTACAGTTACGCGCCGTATCCAATGGAATATCCTATCAATCGCTTTACTATGGAAACTAAGCGTCAGCTAGACGTGCTAGACAAGCACTTAGCAAACAATGAGTTTATGGCGGGAAAAGAATACAGCATTGCTGATATGGCTATATGGCCATGGTATGGCAATCTAGTGCTTGGAAATCTGTACGATGCCGCAACGTTTCTTCAAGTACACGAGTACACAAATTTAGTTCGTTGGGCTAAGCAACTAGAGCAGCGTGAAGGGGTTAAACGAGGTCGTATCGTCAACAAGACCTGGGGAGACGATGGCCAGTTAGAAAACCGCCACAGCGCCAAAGATATCGACGATGCACTCGCCAACACCTAATTAATGGGGTCAGAGTACATTACTCAAATGACGGGGTCAGAGTACTTTAGTTATGTTTGTCATCTTTTTAGCATCAGAATGGCTAAGGAAGGGGGATAGACAAAAACCGAGAACAAAAAGTACTCTGACCCCAATTTTCAAATGAGCTCTGCCACACTCTTTAAGTAGGCTTGTTGAAGTGGAGTGAAATCCCACTCATTCAGGGGCTCATTAAATTCAAAGTTGCCCACTCGGCCTCGCCAGCTTTCTGTGGGTGCTGTTGTCCAGTTTTTCATATATACCAGCTTTCCATGTAGGCAGTGTAACACTTCAAGTTTTGGTGGTTCTGCCGAACTGTAAGCTACCCGCTCCGAGACAATAGCGCCTTCTTCACAGTCTTGGTCAAAAAACACAAAACCCCGGTAGTTGCCCTTTTCGGTAATGGTAACGAGTGATGCATATTCTTTACTCTCGGACACTTTTCTGAGCGCAGGCAAATAGCCATCAACTCGCTTTATTTGAAGCCCTTGTGATTTGTTATGCCACTGCCAACCCGAACTGCCCATAAAACTTAGCTCGCTGTTCTTGCTGTTAATACGCCAAAGTGTTTCAAAGGTATTCCAAGACGCAACGGCAATGATACACAACATTATAAAACCGGTAATGAATATGAGTGGCTTTGTCATGAGGCAAGCCCCTAGTAGATTGCGGATGCTTATTGTGCCTTTTACGAAAAAAGCACACCGCTAGACTTTCATTGCAAAAAAGTAATTCGTTTTGCTCTATCTTTTTATAGCCTCTATCGAACTAAAATAGTGAGCGTGTCAGCTGAAGAACCCATGGAATTTGCACATTTCACCATTTATTTTAGATGCCAGACAATAGCGATGAGTAGCTTTCGCTCCTTCCAGTCATAAAAAACTCGCCGATACTTACCTTCATCTTACGACGCCCCAGCAGCAAAAACAGATATTCAAAAATATTCACCTAGTAAAGGTGTTTTAGCGTAATTTGAAATCACGATTAGCATTATCTATTTTGTTCACTTTAATTGTTGTTGTGAATCAGCGATTATCTTTTTAAACGAAAAAGGTGATTAACGAAATATTGTTAATTGCGCATATAGCCCCCAGTTTTAGCGAGACTATTAGTAAAGCTGAAAAGAGGGCGAGAAATGAATTAGAAGGAATTCGCAATGAGTAAGTGTCCATTTTCAGGTACAGCTATAAATCCTACCACGCTAACATCTAGCAATGGTGCGCCCGTTGCTAATGACAATCAAAGTCGAACTGCAGGACCACGTGGCCCTGTTACTTTCGACAACCACTATTTGTTCGAGAAGCTGGCGCACTTTAACCGCGAGCGAATTCCAGAGCGCGTAGTTCACGCCAGAGGTAGCGCAGCGTATGGTACGTTTACGCTAACTAAAAGTTTGTCTGATTATACTATTGCCGACTTCTTGCAAAAAGAAGGGCAAAAGACCGATGTGTTCTTGCGATTTTCTACTGTAGGTGGTGGTCAAGATTCAAGTGATTACGCGCGTGACCCACGTGGTTTTTCTGTGAAGTTTTACACCGAACAGGGTAACTGGGATATGGTGGGGAATAACACGCCCGTATTCTTCTTGCGAGACGGCATTAAGTTCCCTGACTTCATACACAGCCAGAAGAAGAACCCACGTACTAACTTGCCAGATCCGCAGGCGGTATATGAGTTTTGGGCAAACAACCCACAGTCGCTACACCAGTCAACTATTTTGATGTCTGACCGTGGTATCCCGTATTCATACCGTCATGTGAATGGCTATAGCTCACATACCTTGAGCTTTTGGAACAACGCCGGTGAGCGATATTGGGTGAAGTGGCACTTTAAAACTAACCAAGGTATCAAAACGCTTACTAACGAAGAAGCAGCGAAAATGCCTGCCTATGGTGCCCAACAAGATCTTGTTGAAAGTATTGATAACGGTGATTTTCCATCGTGGACAGTGAACGTGCAGATAATGACCGAAGAGGAAGCACGTATTTATCGTATCAATCCGTTTGATCTTACCAAGGTATGGCCGCACAGCGACTTCCCGTTAATTGAAGTAGGACAGTTGGAGCTAAACCGTAATGTTGATAACTACTTTGCAGAAACTGAGCAAGCAGCGTTCGCGCCGAGCAATTTGGTACCGGGCATTGGTGCATCGCCAGACAGAATGCTTCAAGCGCGATTAATTGGATATCAAGATGCACACAGGTACCGCATTGGTGCAAACTACAATCAAATACCGGTAAATGCACCACGTTGTCCGGTACACAATTATCAGCGAGATGGCGCTTTTGCAGGGATTAACCCAGCACTTGCGGGAAGTGGAGCGAACTTCTATCCAAATAACCGAGTGCGAATTGGTGAGCCTGCTGAAATGCCAGAGGTACAAGAGCCACCGATGCCTTTAGAGCAAGATGCATGGTTAGATATTTATGATAACCGTGATGAAGATAACTACTCTCAGGCAGGTAACTTGTATCGCATTATGAGTGAAGATCAAAAGCAGCAGTTAGTAAACAATATCGCTGATGGTTTAAGCCAAGCGACACAAGATGTGCAAGAAGCGATGTTCGTGCAATACGACTTGGCAGATAGTGATTATGGCGCCCGTGTAAGACAGGCGGTATCTAACAGATAGAGTAAATGGGGTCAGAGTTAATTTTGGAAAAAGTACTCTGACCCCGCTTTGTTACTGGGTAGCGACTAGGGCGTAAACGTGCAAACGAATGGCTTGAAGCGCACGTTCTTTCCAATTGTTCCAAGTAATACGGTTGCTAATTTCGTGCTGATTTAACGTGATATAACCATGATTTAGCGCCCACACCTGCATAGCAACATCTTGCTTTTCTTCGACAGACAAATCTTTTTTAATCAGCGCCGCGGTAAGCTTAGTTAGCGTGATAAAGGCTTTTTCACCCGCCTCGATAGCTTCATCTGAAGGGGTATAGTCTTTCAAATTAGAAGCGAAAATTAGTCGATAATGAGCCGCGTGGGTTTCTGAAAACGTTAAAATACGCTCGCAGCCATTAATCACTTTTTCTGCCGCAGTATTACCATCGGCTGCCAACATTTCACGCTCTACCAGCCCGAAACCTTCAATATAGAGCGCATCTAGAATGCCTTGTTTACCTTTGAAATGGCTATAAATGCCTATAGTAGACATACCTGCACCGTCAGCAATGGCGCGCACGCTAAGCGCGTTTGTACCGCCTTTTAAAAACAGTGCTGAAGCAGCATCTAAAATCTTTTGTCGCGTATCTTTTTTCATTTACACATCATTTACATGTTGCGCAATATAACACCGTTATGTAAGGTGGCTTAATAACGCTGTTATATCTCTTGGTTTAACATTCAACCTGCCTGGCCGCAGGTTATTCATAAGGATACTATATATGAAAACTGAGCAATTAACCTGCGATTATTTGATTGTAGGCGCTGGCGCGGTAGGGATGGCATTCGCTGATGTACTGCTTCACGAAACAAACGCTAACATTTTGATTGTAGATAAAAATGCGAAGCCCGGCGGGCATTGGAATTATGCCTACCCCTTCGTTACCCTTCACCAGCCTTCAGCGTTCTATGGCGTATGCTCAAAAGAGCTAAATCGGGGCGTAATCGACAAGTGTGGAATGAATGAAGGTCTAATGGGGTTAGCTTCAGGCCAAGAAGTTAGCGCGTATTTCGATGCGGTAATGAATGAAACCTTTTTGCCTTCAAATCGAGTGCAGTATTACCCGCTATGCGAATACAAAGGAAACAAACAGTTTATTTCTACCTTAAGTGGCAAGCAGTATAACGTGACTGTGAACAAGAAAATTGTTGATGCTACTTATCTAAACACCAATATTCCGCTTACCCATACTCCAAGCTTTACTCGCGACCATGATGTAGCGTTTACGCCAGTTAATACCCTGGTTGAAAATATCGAAGGCTTTGAAAACTACGTGGTTGTCGGTGGTGGTAAAACGGGTATTGACACCTGCCTATGGCTGCTTGAAAACCACGTAGCGCCGCATAATATTCATTGGGTGGTATCGCGAGATGCGTGGTTACTCAACCGTAAAAATACCCAGCCCTTAGATGACTTCTTCTTTGATTCTATTGGGGCACAAGCGAATCAAATGGAAGCTATTGCTGCGTCAACTTCCATTGAAGACATGTTCGACAAACTAGAAGAACGCGGTGTTTTATTGCGTTTAGATAAAAACGTAAGACCCAGTATGTTCCACGGGGCAACGGTAAGCGAACTAGAGCTTAAAGCCTTACAAACGCTGCCATCTGTCGTTAGACAAGGTCGGGTTAAGCATATCAGCCGCGATAAGCTTCAATTTGAAAATACAACATGGAGTATGCCGGATAGCGCCCTTGTTATTGACTGTTCTGCTTCAGCGCTTACTAATTTAGAGATGAAAGCGGTGTTTGATGGCGACACCATCACCCCTCAAACAGTACGTGCCTATCAACCCGTCTTTAGTGCAGCGCTTATTGCCCACGTAGAGGCGGCCTACAGCGATGAACAACAAAAGCAGATGCTGACACAAGTGGTCCCATTACCTAATCGTGACGTCGACTGGTTACCCATGACTGCTGCCATGTTGCGAAACATGCAAATTTGGGGGGAAGACACAGCGCTTAAAGATTGGATCTACCATTGTCGACTAGATGGCTTTTCAAAAATAGTGCACGGCGTGGCAAAAGACGATATGCAAAAAATGCAGGTATTAGGACGTTTGAAAGAAGCTGCAGCACCGGCCATGCAAAAGCTGATGACTTATATCCACGACTTAAAAGCTACTGGGCAACTTTAAGAGGTTACAAATAGCGATGAAACAGTTTCAAATAGACAAAACGAACCCAAACCGTTTTCGAATAATGCAAACAGAAGCTAGTCATGATAACGCGCAGATAGAGGGAGCTGGAAAGGCGAAAAGCCTAGTAATCAAAATTGAAAGGTTCGCGTTTACTGCCAATAACTTGACCTATTATATGGTGGGTGACAAGCTAGGTTATTGGCAGTTTTTTCCACCTTTTAATACTAGTAGCAACGAAAACTGGGGCGTTATTCCTGTATGGGGAGTGGGTCAAGTAATTAGCTCTAACAACGATAGAGTAGAAGTTGGGAGTCGTTTTCTAGGTTATTTTCCGCCCGCTGAATATTTGGTGATGGGTAACACCACAATTAATGGCAGTAACCTTATCGACTGTAGCCCTCATCGTTTGAAGTTGCCCCAAGGGTACAATGTCTACCGACCACTTCCTGCACTAGCGGCTGATGCTAACGCTGAAGTAAACACTAAGCAGCACAGCCAAGAAAATTTTCAGATGTTGCTGTGGCCGCTATACGCAACGTCTTACTGTCTATCAGAAGTAGTCGATGCTATACCTGGGGCACAAAGAGAGCAGTTATTAGTATTAAGTGCTTCAAGCAAAACCAGTTTAGGGCTTGCCTTTGCGTTAAATGAAGCCGGTATTAGCGCGATAGGCGTCACCTCTGAAAAGCGCATTGCATCACTTGAAGCGTTAAATGTTTACAGCACTGTTATTAGCTATGAACAGCTGGAAATGTTGCAACTAAAAAGCACCGTTGTGGTCGACATGTCCGGAAATGCCAAGGTTAAAGACTCAATAAAATATAAACTTGGTGTGCATCTAAGCAGGTACATTAACGTTGGGCTTACTCACTGGCAGGACGTTAAGCCCGCAAGCGATGAGGAGTTCTTCTTTGCGCCTGCTCATATACAGCAGCGCATGTCTGAGATTGGGGCTGCTGAGTACCAGAAGTTAAGTAGCGGGTTTGTCTCAAAAGCCATTGCGTGGAGTGCCGGTTGGTTAAACGTTAAAGAGCGTGGAGGGTTAAGCGCGCTACAAGATGACTTTAGCGAACATCAACAAGGTCATATTCCTTCAAATGAAGGGAGAATATACACACTTGCTTAGCGCGTAACCAGAGCACCCGTATCGAGTTCGAGCGCTTTGATAAAAAGCGCTCGTTCGAAGGTAATATCACACGTATTGATTAAAGTAATCGGTGACTTTAGGCCATAGGTGCTGACACTTTCGTGAGAAAAACTTCATGTGGCCTATTTCTTTTACGTTATGGGCCTGAGGGTCGAGTTTCTCCACCTCGGCTTCCATATTGGGGAAAACGCTAATCATATCGTGGACGTTGTGAATATTAGCAATGTCGTCGTCGTTGGCGAGTAACCACTTAGAAGGAATTTGAATAGTGTCGTAGTGGTGCTGGTTAACATCACTGCCAAACCCTGTTTTTACGTAGCCTTTGCCGTTACACCATTTTTGCCATTGGCGCGCCACTTTTTTAGGCAGTGGTTCTCCCATGCCTACCCACTGAGATTTCGTATGGCCGAACAGTAAATTACTCACGGGGATATAGAAATTCATAAAGAAATGCGCTTTTAGCAAATAGCTTTTACGCATGTTTCGCAAGCTACCTGATGAACTGCCAAAGTTACAAAAAGCAGTGAGGTCGTGTACGTTATGCATCAAACCCAGTAGTTGACCACCTGCGCTATGACCAACAAGAAAATAGGGGACATTAGGGAAATGAACCTTTAGTGTCTCTAGCACCGCCGGCATATCTTGTTCACCCCAGGTTACAAGTGATGCATCGCTTTGTTTAACGCTGCCCTTTACCGACTCGCCAATACCTCGGTTATCGAACGTGATAACGCCAAACCCTTGCTCACACAAATAAGTAGCAAATGCGCGGTAAAACTGACGTTTAATACCCGTTGCGGGACCAATCATAACGGCTGCTTTAGCAGGCTGCTCGGGGGTGAAAAGAGACGCTGCAAGTGGCGTGCTATCAACGCAAGTAACAGTGATATTTTTAACACTCGTACTTTTTAGGGGGGCGTGTTGCTTTATTTTGCTCGACATTGGAGATCTCGAAAACTCATCTGGTCTAACCAGTAAACCTTCTGCACCAATAAAATGCAATATCCTGACAATTTATTTTGTTGATAGTTAGTGCTGAGTGATAAGTGACGCGCAAATGCTACTGCTTAGCTGGGATGGTAAGCCATAGCATTCGCGCTTTAAAACAAGAGATTTCCTAAACCGTTAAGGTAAACACTTTAGAATTGCGCTGGAAGTTATATAGCTCTTTCTTTACGGCAGGTAACGCACTAATGTCAGCAGGTTCAAACCCTTGCTCCAAAAACCAGTGTGCGGTAACTGTGGTCAGTACAAAAATACTGTTGATACCGGCTTCTTTAGCACGCGTTCGCACTTCATCTAGAATCCGTTCGCCACGGTTTTTACCGCGATAATCTTGGTGGGTCGCCACACAAGCTAGTTCGGCGCAGCCGTCTTCAGGATATAAATACAAAGCTGCGCACGCGATGATCATGCCGTCTCGCACTATCACGATAAACTGGTTGATTTCGTTCTCTAAACGCTCTCTAGAGCGCTTAACTAACACGCCGCTTTCTTCTAGCGGTTTTATTAGCTTTAAGATCCCGCCCACATCTTCGATAGTCGCTGCACGCAGTTGTTCGTAATGGTGTTCCATTACAAGCGAACCCGTACCGTCACGGGTGAACAGCTCTTGAAGCAATGCGCCGTCCTTTTCAAAGCTGATGCAGTGGGCACGGGGAACACCTGCAGCTACGCTGGTGGTAAGAGCGCTTAACACCGTATCTTCGGTTGTAATGTCGCCCGCCATCATCAACTGTTCTAGCTGAGGGCGTTCAATGGTGCGAAGTAAACGTCCGTCACGGTTGTATACGCCATCATAGTTTGAAAATACGATAAGTTTGTCAGCTTTAAGGGCTATAGCCGCCTGCGTAGCTACATCTTCGTGAGATAAGTTAAACACCTCTCCCGTTGATGAATAGCCCATAGGCGATAGCAACACAATCGAGCCATCGTTTAAATGATCGTTAATGCCGGTCGTATCAATACGGCGCACTAACCCCGTGTTCTCAAAATCAACACCGCCTCTCACGCCCATTGGCTTGGCCACCACCAAGTTGCCCGAGCACACGCGTATTTGCGAGCCGTGCATAGGTGAATTCGGCAGCCCCATGGTAAGCAGAGCTTCTACTTGTGAGCGCACCGAGCCTGCGGCATCTTTTACGCACTCAAGAGTCTGTTTATCGGTAATGCGTACACCGCCTTCAAAGCGGCCTTCAATATTGCGAAGGGCTACGCGCTGATCAATCTGCGGGCGGGCACCGTGCACTACGACCACGCGCACGCCCAAGCTGTTAAGCAGGGCAATATCGTGAATAATATTTGGGAAATTAGGATGCTCAATGGCTTCGCCACCGAACATCAAAACGAAGGTCTTTCCCTGGTGAGCATTAATATAGGGCAGTGAACTGCGAAACAGTTTTATGCCGTCATGATGCGCTAATACCATCTAAGCAGTTCCTTGTCGCTACCCTTGCTTATCCAAGTCTTCCAGCTCTTGATACAGTGCTTTAGTAACTGTTTCTTTGCTGGTTCCGCCAAGGATATTGCGCTGGTTTACACCGTATTCTAATTGAAGTACTGGATAAACATCGTCTTCGATTTTATCGCAAATCGCCTGCATGTCGCTTAGCGGTAAATCTTCAATAGCGCAGCCTTTGTCGATAGCCTGAAGTACGACACGGCCCGCGATATCGTGGCCTGTTCTAAACGGCACACCTTTACCAACCAAGTAATCTGCAAGCTCGGTTGCATTAGAAAAGCCTTGAGTTGCCGCAGTACGACAGCGCTCTTCATTAAGCTGCAGTGAGTCGAGCACTTCGCTGGCAATGCATAAACAAATATGCCACTGGTTTACCGTATCGATAGCGCCTTCTTTGTCTTCTTGCATATCTTTGTTATATGCAAGTGGAAGACCCTTCATGGTAACCAAAAGTGCTTGTAACGAGCCAAATACACGGCCGCATTTGCCACGCATTAACTCTAGTGCATCTGGGTTTTTCTTCTGCGGCATAAGCGATGAACCAGAAGTTACGCTATCGCCTAACTGTAAGAAACCGGCTTCGCCAGAGTTATAGAAAATCATGTCTTCGGCAAGACGAGACAAATGCATCATGCTGGTGCTGGCTACAAATAAAAGCTCTAGCACAAAGTCTCTATCCGACACAGCGTCTAGGCTGTTAAGGCATGGAGAGTCAAAGCCCAGCTCTTCAGCAATGGCGTGACGATCTACAGGAAACGTGGTACCTGCCAATGCGCCAGAACCTAAAGGGCACTGATTCATGCGTACTTTTAAGTCGTCTAAACGGCTTAAGTCACGCTTTAGCATTTCAACGTAAGCTAAGCACCAGTGTGCAAAGTGAATAGGTTGTGCACGCTGTAAGTGAGTGTAACCTGGGATGATCGCTTCTTGATGACGGCTTGCGGCATTTAGAAGAGATTTAATAACACCTAAAACATCAGCACGAAGTGAGGTAATATGTTCTCGTACCCACAGGCGAAAGTCAGTAGCCACCTGGTCGTTACGGCTACGACCTGTGTGTAGTTTACGGCCAATATCGCCAAGCTTTTCAATAAGCGCAGCTTCTACAAAGCTGTGAATATCTTCTTCGCTCGATGCGTTAAAGTCTAATTCTCCAGCATCGGCTTTCGCTTTTAACTCGCTAAGTGCTGCTTCAAGCTGTGCTTGTTCGTCAGCAGTTAGTACGCCTGCCTTTTGCAGCGCACGAGACCAGCTGATAGAGCCTTGAATATCTTGGCTTGCCATAACTTGGTCAAACGGCAGCGAGTCGTTAACCTGTTTAAACATACTACTTGCACCGGACTCAAACCGGCCACCCCACAACGCCATGCGATGCTCCTTAAATACTGTTTGTTGCCTTTGATACCTGCGCGTAGCTGCTAAAAGCTACGCGCGGTATACAATTAACCTTGATTTTTTAGTGCTTCAATACGACTTGAAAGACTGAATAGGCGGATAAAGCCCTCAGCGTGCTTCTGGTCGTAAACATCGTCTGCACCAAAGGTAGCAAAGTCTTCAGAGTAAAGGCTGTTGGGCGATTTACGCTGGGTAACGGTAGCTTGGCCTTTATAAAGCTTAACCACTATCTCGCCTGTCACTTTCTTAGCAAAAGACGCTGCACCAGCAAGCAGTGCATCGTTAAGGGCAGTAAACCAACGGCCATCGTACATAACATGTGAGAACTCAAGGCCAATTTGCTCGCGGTATTTAAGCGCCGCTTTATCTAGCACCATAGTTTCTAGCGCTTTATACGCTTTAAGTAATACAGTGCCTCCTGGCGTTTCATAACAACCACGTGACTTCATGCCTACAAGGCGGTTTTCAACAATGTCGATACGCCCAACACCGTGTGCCGCAGCAACAGTATTAAGTTTAACTAGCGCTTGATAAGGCGATAGTGCTTCACCATCAACATGAGTCAGCTTACCTTCGTCAAAAGACAGGGTAACGCGCTCAGGCGTGTCTGGTGCATCTTCTGGGTCAACCGTCATGGTCCACACTTGCTTGGTAGGCTCTTGCCATGGATCTTCAAGCTCGCCGCCTTCATGTGAGATGTGCCATGCGTTTGCATCACGGCTATATATTTTTGTCGCTGACGCTGTTGTCGCAATATTGCGCTCAGCGAGGTACGCAAGTAAGTCTTCGCGGCTTACCATATCCCACTCACGCCACGGCGCGATAACGGTAAGATCTGGAGCAAGGGCGGCAAAGGTGCTTTCAAAACGCACCTGGTCGTTACCTTTACCGGTACAACCGTGACATAGGGCGTCTGCACCTACTTTACGGGCAATCTCAACTTGCGCTTTTGCGATTACCGGGCGCGCCATTGACGTACCAAGTAAATATTCCCCTTCGTATACTGCACCTGTCGTGATAGTAGGGAAGATATATTCGCTTACGAACTCTTCTTTTAAATCAACAATGTGGCACTCGCTCGCGCCAGACGCGATAGCTTTCTCGTGAAGGCCTTCTAGCTCTTCATCACCTTGGCCCACATCTGCCGCAAATGCGACAACTTCACAGCCATAGTTTTCTTTAAGCCATGGAATGATGGCCGATGTATCAAGCCCGCCTGAATAGGCCAGCACGATTTTTTTAACGTTTTGCATCTAAATAATCCTTCTAAGCGTCTCTTTAGGCGTCTTTTTAAGCGTTAAGTAATTGAGTAAGAATGGCGTTTTGGCCATGCATTCTATTTTCGGCTTGCTGCATTAATAGCGACTTATCGCTATCAATTAACGAGCCTGTAATTTCTAAATCGCGATGGGCAGGTTGGCAGTGCATAACGTAGCTTGCTCCTGTTGCTTCCATCAGCGCTTCGTTGACCTGATAAGGCATGAACTTTTCTTTGATTACTTCAAGTGGCGTATCGTCACCCATTGAAAGCCATGTATCTGCATAGATAACGTCTGCGCCGTTAGCAGCACTAAGCTCTGTGCTTTCAACAATAGATACACCCGTTTTCTCGGCAATTGCTTTGGCTTGCGCCACAATTTCAGGTGCCGCTTCGTGACCCTCTGGCGTGACTACAACTTGGTTGCAACCTAAAAGCGCACCAACAATTAATAGTGAGTGAGTTACATTGTTGCCGTCGCCCACATAAGCCATAGTAAGACCTTCAGTTTTGCCGAAGCGTTCAAACATAGTGAGGTAATCAGCAAGGCCTTGGCATGGATGATATTTATCACACAATGCATTAATAACCGGCACATTTGCAGCCTTAGAAAAGGTTTCTAGCGTCTCGTGTGAAAATACACGAGCGACTATGGCGTCAGCCCAGCACGCTAGGTTTGCAGCGGTGTCTACTGCGTCTTCACGGCCGGCTAATTTGCCCGACTGCACATCTAAATACACCATGTGGCCGCCAAGCTTATTAATACCAATATCAAAGCTTACGCGGGTTCGCAAAGATGGCTTTTCAAACAGGGCAACAATTGATTTCCCCGCTAGCACATTGCTGTAACTTGCTGGGGCTTGTTTAATTTCTACAGCCAATTGCAGCAAGTTTTTCATTGCGTCGGGTGTCCAGTCTGCAAAGGTGAGTAGGTCCTGTTTCATTGTACTTCTCCGGCATTGCCTTTTGTTAATTCAGCGTTTATTGGCTTTGTGTTTGCCAGCGCTGCGGGCAGAATTTGTGTACCCGTTTTTTTATTTAAAATGTCGTTGATATCGGCTGTCCAGCTTGCGATGTAAACCGCGCGGTCTAGGCTCTCTGCAGACGCAAGTGCCGCATCTACTTTCACCTTCATTCCGTCAGTGATCACGCCTTCGTCTGCATATTTCGCAATACTTGCAGCGTTAAGTTCGCTAATTAGCGACTTGTCACCGTCCAATACACCTTCAACATTGGAAAGTAATAAAAGTTCTGCGTTAAGCAATTCGGCGATAACCGTAGCAGCTTGGTCGGCATTGACATTCAGCAGTCTACCTTGTGGGCTTGAGCCAATAGAGCTAATTACCGGAAGTGTAGACTGCGCTAGTACGTTTTTCAGAAACGCAGCATCAGCAGTTGAAGGCACACCTACCGCACCGTATTGATCAGCCAGTGGCTCGCATACCACCATATTCCCGTCTAGCAGAGATAAACCAACAGGAGTAATGCCTGTGGCAAGTGCCGCTGCGCAAAGTTGTTTGTTAGCAGAGCCTGCAAGTGCGCCGCAAATATAAGGCATGTGCTCATCGGGCGTAACGCGAAGGCCATCAATTTTAGTGCTTTGAAGACCAAGGCTCGCCATTAGGGTTTCAACTAACGGGCCGCCACCGTGCACCACAACAACGGGGCGGGTGGCTTGAACTTCTTTTACGCTTAAAAATAAGCGCGTCATTGCTGCTGCATCATCAAGCAATGCACCACCAACTTTAATTACGATAGGTGAAACACTCATAGTACTAACCCTGTTTCTACTGGTTGTTTCGTCATTATGTTAAGGCATTGAATAGCCTGAGAGGCTGCGCCTTTCATAACGTTGTCTATAGCAGCGGTAACCACTGCATACCCGGATGCTTCATCTAGCTTCCAGTGAAGATCAACAAAAGGGGTATGAGCAACGTCGTCAATTTTTGGAAAACTGGTACGCAAACGCACAATAGGTTTATCAGCATAGGCGCCAGTGTACGCTTGTTCAAGCTGCTCGGTGGTGGTACCAGCTTTAACCTTCACGGTGACCGTTGCCAAGATACCTCTTTTGAAGTTGCCAAGGTGCGGCGTGAAGATAACGGGCGTGCCCAAATACGCTTCAATTTCAGGCGTATGACGATGACCTAATACGCCATATGCTTGAAGACTGACCTCAAAAAAGCTGGTGGTTAAACTGGCTTTTCTACCTGCACCTGATACGCCGGAAACGGCGTTAATTACAGGGCGTACATTTGCATCAAGCAAGTTATTTTCAGCAAGTGGTTTAAGTGCACTAAGGCTGGCTGTGGGGTAGCAACCCGGAACAGCAATTACATCTGCGCTGGCAATCTGTGCTTCGTGCCACTCGGCAAGACCGTAAACGGCCTGAGCTAGACTTTGCTTTTGCGTATGAGGGAAGCCATAAAACTGTTCGAAAACTTGGGTGTCTTTCAACCTAAAAGCGCCTGATAAATCAAGTACCTTTGCTTTACCTGAAGATAGAACAGGCATCCAGTCGTGGCTTGCTTCATGAGGCGTTGCTAGAAAAATAAAATCAACATCGTTAGCCATCTCTGTTAGGGCAGCATCTGAGATAGGCGTGAGCGTAGCATTGACATGGGCCAAGTTGCCGTGAAGCTGTGCAATATTTTTACCCGCATCGCTACTTTTCTCAGATACATAAGTACCCGCTAACGTAAGTTTTGGATGTTGAATTACCAACTGAACAAGTTGTGCACCTGTGTAACCACTGGCACCAATAATTGAAACGCTATACATAATTTAAAATTCAATAAAAGGAGAAAAAAATCACTTTTTACCTTTGTAAACTGGTTGGGCGTAAATCCTTGCCTAACCGCGACCACATTACAAAGGTAAAAAGTGTGCTACCGAATAAGCATAGATGTGCACACGCATCGTCGTGCGCTATGCAAGGTGTAGCCAGCCAGGGGAGAGGTAAACTCTTTGTCGTTGCTAGTGGTTGAACCAACAACGCGAGTTGGTTGTGTCATCATCAATTCCTATCATGTTACAACCCAAATTTCAGGGCTGGATGCCTTAACCGTGGACTAGTGTATCTAATTTGAATGATTATGCAATAAAAATGTATAAATATTTTATCTTGTATTTATGCTGTTTAGCCTGTAACAAGATACTTAATAATATATTTATAGTTGTGACAGTAAGTTGACAACAAGACTAATAGAACTGAATATTTATATTTAGTAGCTAATAAATAGTAGTCGTACTTACTTATGGCAGCCTTGGTGCTTAATAGGCTAAGAATAAAGTCTGTTTTTGCAAAGAAAAACGGGCCCTAATTGTAAAGCGCAAGTAGCGCATGAAATCAGACAGTGATAAGTGATAGGTTGCTATAGACCTAAGCAGAAAGCTGTAAAAATACGTTGTTGGGATTAAACTCGGAAAATAAAATGAGCAAACTTACTTTAGCGCTGGTGGCGCACGACCATAAGAAGCCCGAATTACTGGCATGGGTTAAACAGCACATTGACGTGCTTAAGCAGTGTAATTTAGTAGGAACAGGAACAACAGGCGGTTTAGTTGCCAGTGAAACCGGATTAGACGTTACACGCTATAAAAGCGGCCCGCTTGGCGGAGATCAGCAAATAGGCGCGTTGATAGCAGAAAACAAGCTAGACGCTCTATTCTTCTTTTGGGACCCCTTAAATCCAGCGCCCCACGACCCCGATGTAAAAGCGCTATTGCGTTTGTGTTCAGTATGGAATGTACCTGTAGCCTGCACGCCAGCCACGGCTGATTTGGTTATTACGTCACCGCTTTTCTTATCACCTGATTACAAGCCAGTTAAACCCAACTTCTAAGGCCTTCGGGCAAGCACTATTTTCTCTACGTGCGCTTGTTCAAAGTTGAGGCTTTAATTTAAGCCTCGTTGAACGAATTGGTAAGTAGCGTCCGCGGCCTTATTGGCTATTCCCGCCTTTATATCAGTAGTCTCGATAGACGTTGAGGCTAGTGCATTGTCATCCGAAACCTGTAAAACACTATCTGCATTAATTTCGCTGAGGGACGATGACACTAGAGCTTGGCCCATAGACCACAGGTTATTTGAAATACTTTGCCCAGTAACGTTTTCAACGGCTAAGTCTACAGCGTTATACATAAGGCCACTTACGCCCCCATATAAAAAGCTTCCAGCCAAACTTGCCGCGGCAGCAGTATGGCTAGAGGTGGTTGCCTCGTAAATATCAGACACTATGGGCAGGTGGTTTGCAATATTTAAAACATCAAAGCCGTCTTTAAGGTTAAGCCCGTCATCACCAAATGCGTTTGTGTATAGGGTGTCGAATAAAGTTGGGCTGGCTTCATTTTGATTAATACTAGTATTGTTAATGTCAGACGTTGCGCTGGTAGCAGCAGTATTAGTGGTGTCGCTATTAGTGGATAACGCTTGAAAGATATTGTTTTGCAATGCAGTTAACAGCGTACCTTGCATAGCGACTATGGCATCATCTGAAAGTACATTGCTCATGTTTGTCAGTGGTGAGAGAGCATCTGCTGCAAGGCTTGCAGTACTGATAGCCTCTTCTTTATCCGCAATAGTATCCGTAACGGTATCTGATGTACCCACTGGTTCATTCGTCTGACTCTGTTGTTCAAGTAACAATGAGAATATAGACGGCAAAGAATCGCCGCTTGTTGCCGCTTCATTATCTGATGTTGTTGCAGAATTTGTCGCTTTACTGTCATTGAAACCTGACGCTAAATCGAGCTTTGATAACAGTGCATTGAAACCAGTTCCAACAGAGCTGGTGGTTGTGTTTTCTAAGGCCATAACATCCCCTTACCCGCAGGCATATAGTTGATTTGTAAAGGTTTTGCAAATAGAGAAAGTGAACGAGATTTCTTCTGATTTGTTCGTTTAAACTTGCTCCTGTCAGGTCATGGATGGCACTTAAATTACACACTGCATAAAAAATAATACTGAGCAATGTCATGAAAGTTCGATGCCATATACACACACTTATCGCAATCTTTACACTTGGGGGGTGCGCCCAAACAATTACTGAAGAAGAGCAGGTGGTTCAAAATAGCCCTACTAACCCCAATGTGTCGCAACGCGCAGTTAGCCAAATAGAAGACGAACCGAAACCTGGTCATCCGCGCTATTCACCACCCAGAGCGCAGTCCACACCCACTTTACATGTGCCCACCGGGTCTTTATTTAACCCTGAGCAATCAATAGGGCTTTATGAGCGTCATGCGAACTTTAAAGTAGGGGATATGATATTGGTTAAGCTCGATGAGCAGACCCAATCAGAAAAGTCTCTTGATTTTAATACCGACAAAAATACTTCGTTCGATTTGGCGCCCGTCACATTAAAACTAGGTGGTATTCGTGTTGAAGGCGATGATGTTGAAGTAGAGCATGAGCAAGACAGCGAATTTGCTAGCTCAGCTCAAACCAAACAATCAAATTCAATGAGTGGAAGTATTACTGTATACGTCACCGGTATAACCCCTGCTGGAAATTTACTTGTAACCGGAGAAAAGTGGATAACAATGAACAGGGGAAAAGAATACATTCGTTTTTCCGGAGAAGTACGTAAAAAGGACGTTGATGAAAGCAATACCGTGTTGTCATCTAAAGTCGGTAACGCATTAATTGAATACAGCGGTACAGGTGATCTACAGGAAAATCAGCAGCCTACGGTAATCGGTAAACTGTTTTCAATTTTTGGTTAGTGACGAGAATTACATGTACAAGAGCCGATTACGTAAAACGCTTACTGGGTTAGTTTTATTCTCTTCACTAATCGTGATTAAGCAGCCTTGCGCTCAATGGGTACAAGGCGAATCTACTGTAGCCCTCGCAGGGGCAGAGTTAAGCGATATAAGAACCAGTGCCATACAAAACGCTATCGCAGATGCGGCTTTTCATAGTGGCAGCACGATATCAGCACAAGATATTATGGTAGATGGTTTACTGCTTTCTAGTAAGGCAGAAATTCGTTCTCAGGGAAGAATACAGCGTGTAGAAATTATAAGTGAAACACTTAAAGACGACCTGCTTACTGTAGTGGTGAACGTTAATATTACGCCTCTGTTTAACTGTACTAATAATGGATTAGCCCATCGGATACTAGTAACGGAGTTCTCTTTAACTTCACCGCAGCAAGCTGCTACCGGTATGCTTTATTCATTTGGTAGTCATGTATCTCAACGTTTTACACAGCAGCTCAATGGGCTTTATAACGGCAATAGTGTTAGCCAGATTCCCGTTTCCCTCATTAACGTAAATACTTGGCTAACGTCTAGTCTCTCTGATGTCGATTTGACGGCGATGTCCACGTACCTTCGAAATGAGTATGGTCAGCAATTTGTGGTATTTGGGTTTGTTAAAGACATTTCGCTTTTTGAACAGGTGTCACAAGCAACGTCGGTATTTGAAAGCGATAGTACAGCACTTCGCAGAAACTTTACTGTTCAGGTTTACGTACTCGATACGTTTAAAGCGAAAGTTATTTTCAACGATAGCTATCACAGTGAAGCGGACTGGCCGTTCTCTCAACACGATTCTGTAGATAGTAACAATAGCCTTTTGTGGCGAAGTGATTTTGGTCGAATGGTGCTAAACACTATACACGCTGCCATTACCGATATTCATGGGGCATTACAGTGCGAAACAACCTATGCGCAAGTTATAGATATATCGCCGGACTATATTGCAATCGACCTAGGTAAAAATAGCGGTTTGACGGCAGGAGATAAATTTTCACTCGTAAAGCAACGCGCGTTACCTACCCTAGGGTTATCAAGAAAATCGGGTTTATTTTCGAGTAATACCCTTACTTTAGAAGTATTTGAAGTGGCTGACGAGGTTAGCTTGCTTAAGGCTGAGCCAGGTAGTGATAGCGTACATCTTGGTGATTTTGTGACGCCACTGACCATATCCGTAACACAAAAGTTGTCTGAGGCTCAGCCATAAAAAAGGCTGGCCGAAGCCAGCACTTTTTACGGTGGGTAAGGTGGGTAAGGTGGGTAAAAAGGGTAAAAAAGCTAAGCGTTAAGGCTTAAATAGCTCGTGTAGCTTACGTTCTTCTTCGCGCAGAGCTGCTAGTTGCGCTTGCTGCTCTGATGTTAGGACTTGAAACATGGCCTGGTGCTGTCTAGCTTTTTCCACGCCGGCATTAACAAGGCTATCTTTGTATTGCGCGATAAGCGCGTCCCAAGCGTCTTCAGAGAAAGACTGGCTTCGAATTAAATCTCGCTGGGCGTCTTTAAAATTGCGTAGCGTCTCTCTATTTGTTTTCGATGTCTCTTTGAACGACTCGCGAAGCTCAGCAAGGCTTTCTATTTGTGCGTCGGTTAATTCAATGCCTTCGAACAAAAACTCCCTAGGCTTGGGTTTAGGACCTTGACCCTTACCATCCATTCGTTTGGAAAAGTGTGCCTCTTGTTTTACGAAAGCATCATGATGTTGTTGTCTATCTACTTCTCTTTTAGCGTCTCGAGCTAACAGAGTTGCTTGCTGTTCTTCATTCAGCACCTTGTAGATGTCGTGGCGCAGTTGAGCAAAAGCAAAATGCTTTGCTTCGCGCTCTTCAATTTGGGTTTGGATAAAAGCGCTGATCTGCGCTTCAGTAGCGCTCGCAAAATCTAAGTTAGGTTTTTGAATATCACCAAATTCAGGTCGAGGGTTAGCGTCTTTAAATGCGCTTACGAGTGTTTTTATTTCTTCGCGCTGGGCGTCACTTAAGCTGATGCCGCGAAGATGTTTAACAATTTCTTTTACCGGTTCGTGGTGACGCATTCCAGGCCCGGCAGGATGCGCAAGAGCGAGGCCACCTAAGCCAATTGCTGCTACTGTTACACTAGCAATTAATAACTTTTTCATTGTCGTCTCCTTTTTTTCGGACATGCTAATCGTAGCGTGCGCGTCTAAAAAAGCAGTCAATGCAGTGTAAAGCTTATGTAAAGGTAATGCCGATTTGTGATTGTAAAGGTCTGAAAAGATATAGTACGCGTTTTGTCAGTGTTGTTTGTAAGCTTAAGGCGAAGCACCCCGCAAGCGTAGGTTGAGTTTTATCTAATTTACAGGCATTTTCATGAATCTAGCAGTTAAAGAGTTTAATACCATGAGTTCAGATTTTCACTTGCAGTCTATCCTTGTTATTGATGATGACCTAGAGCTTACAGAAATGCTTTCCACGTACTTATCGGGTATGGGTTATCAGGTGCAAGTGCGAAATGGTGGTGAAGAAGGATTATCAGAAGCGATCTCCGGGCGTCATTACGACCTGATACTGCTTGATGTGATGATGCCCAAAATGGATGGGTTTGAGGTATTGAAAAAGCTTCGAGCAAGCCACAGTACGCCAGTACTTATGCTTACTGCAAGAGGCGACGATTACGACCGCATTTTAGGCCTTGAGATGGGGGCCGATGACTACTTGCCTAAGCCTTTTAACCACCGCGAGCTTGTAGCGCGAATAAAAGCTATTGTCCGCCGTCATAATTTGTCGTCAACTGGCGGAGCCGTTGAGCAAGACTTATTCGTCAATGGTATCTTTCTAAGTCCCCGCAGTCAGCTGGCAAAAGTGGATGATGTTGAGTTAACACTTACGACAACGGAATTTTTAATTCTGCGCCTGTTAATGCTCAATGCCGCTCAACGCGTTACTAAAGAAGAGATAAGCTTAAAAATACTGGGTAAACCACTTCAAGCCTTTGATAGAAGCATTGATATGCACGTAAGTAATTTACGCAAAAAAATTGGTGCAGTGGCCAGAGATGAAAAAATTAAGACCATTCGAGGTATAGGGTACATGTTAATTGTTGGAAGTCATTGATGGTAAAACTGTTACGCAGTATTAGCCCAACGCGGGCCATCATGGGCCGCTTGTTCCTTTGGTTTTGGGCTACATTCATTGTAACTGCCTTATTGGCTATTTGGGGCAGCCGCCTTTTCTTCGAAGACCTTGAAATCGTACCCATAAAGCCACCTGAAGTGGCTGCTCTCAATCAAGTGGTGGAGCGTATTCAAAACGATCGTTTTCAAAATGCGCCATTACGCGGAGCGCTTGATCGTCATTCCAGAGCTGGGAGGGGGCGAATGGTGGCTGTCGACATTAGTGATAATCGTGTTATTTCAGGTGGAGGGCCTCCGCTTCGTAACGAAGACAGAGAGGATTTACTTAGATTAGTAACACAAACGTCACCCATAGCTGTGAAGCGTGGAGCATTCAAAATATTGGGTCCGGTTTTCTTTGAGCGCAACGGCACCCGATTTGCGCTTTTTACGGTTAGACTGGAAATGCCTGAAAAGCAAACGCCACCGGTTTTACTGTTTCTTTGTATCGCGTTGATCACCACCATATTATTGAGCTGGTTGTTTGCGAAATCACTGACAAACCCTATCTTACGTATCCAAATCTCAGCGAAACGCATAGCAAATGGCGACTGGCAGGCGAGGGTAGGGCGAGCGGCTAAACGTCATGACGAGCTAGGGCAGCTTTCGCGCGACTTTAATAAAATGGCTGAGCAGTTAGAGTCTATGTGGGGGGCGCAAAAGCGCTTATTAGCCGATGTATCACACGAACTTCGCTCACCGCTTGCACGGTTACAAATGGCGCTTGGTCTTGCCCATCAACAAAATGTAGACCCAGAGACGTTAGCGCGGGTAGAGCGAGAAGCTGACCGTATGGAAACGCTGGTAAGTCAGTTGCTAACATTAAGTCGTGCCGAGGCTGGTCAAGCTAAGATGGAAAAACAGATGCTATCGTTAGTGCTCAACGAAGTTTTTACCGATGCGAATTTTGAAGCAGCAAATAAAAACAAACAGTTAAAAATTGATGATATACCTAAAAAAATTGTTGTCATCGACAGTATGATGCTCTGTCGCGCTGTGGAAAATGTTCTGCGTAACGCCATTCGTCACAGCAGCTTTTTAACGCATATTTCGTATAGTGAAGACGATGAGCAGTGGAGCATTCATATCACCGATGACGGTGAGGGGCTGACGGTAGAGGAATGTGAACGTATATTTTCGCCGTTTTATCGGGCTACCCTTGCAAGGGAGCGAGAGTCAGGAGGCGTTGGACTAGGTTTATCCATTGCAAAAGCATCTGTTGAGTTGCATCATGGGCGAATTATAGCTGAACCTGTTGAGCGCGGTGGGCTGCGAGTAACCCTGTCATTTCCGAAGTAGTAACTTTGACGATGCTCTGCAGTCTTACCAAGAGCGCCTATTAACTTTAATAGGGTATTTATGAACTGGATGTTCACATCAGAAAACAATTTAGCCAGCACCTTCGCCTCCCACATTAATCCTTTTTGGCAGGACAGTGTTACTCAGGGCCATTTCACTGGCAAAGATGATATAAAGGTGCGCTACGCCTACTGTATTCCAGAAACGCCGCAAGCCACTATTGTTATTTGTTCGGGTCGCATAGAGTCTTACTTAAAATACAAAGAGTTTATTTACGACCTTTATCAGAACGGCTTTGCCGTTTTTATTCTCGATCATCGAGGGCAAGGCTTGTCTGACAGAATGACACGTGATCCTCAACACGGGTATGTCGCGGATTTTGATGACTATGTTGATGACTTTGTCATGTTCGTAGAAACAATAGTGAAACCGCTACAGCAAGGTCCGTTACAGCTGGTTTGCCACTCGATGGGCGGCGCTATCGGAGCGCTTACACTGTTGCGTTTGCCTAACTTGTTCTCCAAAGCTGTGCTGGCTTCGCCCATGTTCGGTATTAAACCTTCCTTGCCTAATTGGTTGGCGAATGGCTTAATCCGAACCGGCCTAGCGGTAAATAGAATGAAAAAAGCAGACGCAGGGTATTTCTTCGGTCAAACACCGTATATTGCGTTTCCTTTTTCATTGAATAAGCTTACCCACAGTAAAACCCGCTATGCGTTGTTTCGCGAGTTATATGATGAAGAGCAAGAAATCCAGCTTGGGGGCGTAACTACTGAATGGTTGGCCGCAGCCCATCAGGCTATGAATAGGATTGAAGATAGTGCGGCGGCAATCACCACTCCAGCACTAGTTTTAAGCGCCGACGATGACGCCATAATAGATAATAAGCGCCAACGAAGGGTGACACACCTAATGCCAAATGCTGAGCTTGAAATTATACCAAGGGCTTATCATGAATTATTCACCGAGTCAGACGACATTCGCGAGCGCTCTCTTTCCAGAATTCTAGACTTCTTGATCGCAGAGTAGGTGATGAATTTCCGTGTTTCGTTGTAGAATACGTCGGTTATTAACAGTGAAGGTCGTTTAAAAACATGCTTGATGTCGTACTTTATCAGCCAGAGATCCCGCCAAATACGGGAAATATTATCCGTCTATGCGCAAACAGTGGGTTCACACTACATTTAATCGAGCCTTTAGGTTTTGAGTGGGACGACAAGCGAGTACGACGTGCAGGTTTAGATTATCATGAATTTGCTCACGTTAAGCGCCATGCAAACTTAGAAGCCTACCTTGAAGATGCAAAACCAAATCGAGTATTCGCTTGTACAACAAAAGGCAAAGCGTTTCATAGCGATGTATCGTATCAAAAAGGTGATGCACTTATATTTGGTCCTGAAACCCGTGGTTTACCCGACGATTATATTCAGTCGTTACCTCCAGAGCAGCGTGTTCGCATTCCCATGTTGCCAGACAGTCGCAGCATGAACCTATCCAATGCCGTATCTGTCTTTGTGTATGAAAGCTGGCGTCAATTTGGCTACGAAGGGGCACGCTAGCAGAAGGTGTTAAAAGCAGCCCGAAGACATTCATTTTTACGAAGCCCCCTTGCTGGGGCTTTTTTGCGCCTAGTGTAAAGACACTGTAAAGCCTGCCTGAGTCAGTTTTCGTTCAGCTTCACTCATTAATATAGCCTGTGAACATGCACGAATGAGTTAGGAGAAGCAGTATGAAACGTATCACACTGGGTATTATCACTGGCGTTTGCTTAATGATTGCGGGGCAGGCAAGCGCCCATTCAGGTCATCACTCTCACTCGAATAGAGGGGCGAATGAAAGAGTCACTATTATTACGCAACCTGCTCGTCCGCTTATTGACGTAGCCATACGCGTTCCTGAAATTGGCCTGTACGTTAACGTCTTGCCAGGTGCGCATAGAGTGGAGGTTATCGACAATCATCGTTATTACGTTGCTAATAATCATTACTATCGCAAGCATGGGAATCGCTATGTGGTTGTTGATTCACCCTACAAAAAGGTGAAAAAAGTGAAACGCCACAAGCGCAGTCACGTTGGCTATCACGACAACACTAAAGTGATCGTGGTAAGAGAAGGCCGCTAAGACAGGTTAATAGGCTGGATATAGATAGAATAAGTGGGGCGTTAAACGGTTGATGGTTTTTGCTACCAAGCAAAAACCATCAATTATTCACTAAGCTTCTTGCTTGAGGTCTCGACCAAGCAGAGCTAAGGCCGCCTCTTTAGGGGATTTTCCGTGATAAAGCACAGCATAAATTTGTTCACAAATAGGCATTTCTACGCCTACTTTTTTAGACAATATATGCACTTCTTCAGTGTTGCGATATCCCTCAACCACTTGTCCGATTTCGTCAATAGCAACATCGACACTCTTGCCTTGACCCAAAGCCAGCCCAAAGCGACGGTTGCGCGACTGATTGTCAGTACAGGTTAATACTAAATCGCCAAGACCCGCCATACCCATAAAGGTTTCTGGACTTGCACCCAGCTTCACGCCCAAACGGGTAAGCTCTGCTAAACCTCGGGTGATCAGCGCCGTTCGCGCGTTTGCACCAAAGCCAAGGCCATCGGCTAAGCCCGCGCCTATAGCGATAACGTTTTTAACTGCGCCACCCAACTGCACACCAGTAAAATCTGAGTTTTTGTATACTCTGAACGACTTTGCGCAATGAAGCTTTGCTGCAAACTCGTCACTTAAGGTATCGTCGGTAGAAGACAAAGAAATTGCAGTAGGTAATCCCGCTACCATTTCTTTAGCGAAAGTGGGCCCGGATAAAACTGCTAAGGGGTAATCTGTCCCTAGAATTTCTTCCGCCACATCGCGAAGCAAGCGCCCAGTCTTAGGTTCAAGCCCTTTAGTCGCCCAAATGATGCGTTGATGCGGTTTAAGCAATGGCTTCAAGCTTTGAAGCATAGCGGCAAATGCGTGACTAGGAACCACTACCAAGATGTCTCGGCTGGCAGCAACGACTTCTTCTAAGTTGGCATTTACAATAAGTGAATCGGGAAAAGTTGCGCCAGGAAGATATCGGCTGTTTTCTTGGTTCGCTTCCATTTCAGCAATGTGCTTTTCATCACGACCCCAAAGCAGTGTTGGGTTACCATTTCTGGCAAGACAAAAAGCAAGGGCGGTGCCATACGACCCCGCCCCCAATACTGAAACTGAAACCGACTCAGAAACCAAGTTCGACTTCATGTTCACCTGCTCCATGGTCACCTAATTAGGCGTCCATTTTAGGCGCTTCGCCTTGCGCTTGTTGTGCACGTTTTTGCACATAAGCCGCAAAGATAGCGTCAAAGTTAACAGGCGCAAGGTTAAGTGGAGGGAAGGTACCACGGTTAACCAAGTTAGAAATAGTCTCACGCGCATATGGGAAAAGCATGTTCGGGCAGAACGAGCCTAGTGTGTGCGCTTTGTTTTGGTCTGGCATTTCGCCGATAGCAAAAATACCAGCCTGTTGAACTTCACAAAGGAAGGCTGTTTCTTCACCTAGCGTTGCAGTAACGGTAACTGAAAGTACAACTTCAAATGTATTTTCTTCTAGCTTGTTAGTGCTAGTGTCGATGTCTAGTTTAATTTCTGGCTTCCACTCTTTAGTGAAAATAGCTGGCGCGTTTGGAGACTCAAAAGAGATATCTTTTGTGTAGATACGCTGAATATTGAACTGAGCACTCTGTTGCGCTTGTGCGCCCGCTGCTTCGCCGTTATTTGTCTGATTTTCGTCAGCCATGGTATTTCCTATTTAATTGTCGTTTTAATTTAATGTAGTGCGTTGCTGTATGCGCTGACGCTTTACGCCAAACCCAACATTGGGTTTAGCTTGCTTTGTGCTTCCAAAGCCATCATATCGTCACAGCCACCAACGTGCTGATCGTCAATGAAAATTTGCGGAACAGTCCAGCCGCCGTTTGCGCGTTCAATCATCTCGTCGCGCAGTTCAGGCTTAACATCTATTGGGTATTCAATAAATTCTACACCTTTTTGCGTTAGCAATGCTTTTGCACGGTGGCAGTAAGGGCAGTGGCCCTTGGTGTAAAGTTCTACTTTGCTCATAAAGGTTACCTGTTATTTAGAAACGGGAAGGCTGGCACTTTGCCACGCGTTCATTCCGCCTTTTAATACACTCACATTCGCGAAACCATCTTTAAGCATCGCATTTGCTGTACCACGAGCCTGATTACCCATAGCGCATACTACGATAATGGGTTTGTCTTTACTGTTTTCAAGTTTCTTGAAGTTTTTCTCACGCAACTCTTCAGGTTTAATTTGTCTGGCACCCAAAATATGGCCAGCTTTAAACTCTTTCGCAGGGCGTGTATCTAGCACTATCGCATCGTCTTTATTCATCAAAACCGTTGCTTCGTGCGTGCTTAATTCTTTTACTGAAGATGTCCATGCACTGATATAGCTAAATATCAACATGGCAATCAGCGCAACCCAAATACCAGCAAGAATAATATTGTTGCTAGCAAATTCTATTAGTTGATCCATTACCTCTAACCCTGTCTACAGACCATGAAAAGAGTGCAAAGTATATAGAAAAATGGGCGAGAAACCAGCTTACCTTTCAGTTAGCGAAGAGACGGACACTACGCCTTGAGCGTAAATACTTTAGATGGTTGATATTACGGATAAATTGCACTGGGCATATGGGAAGCCGTCAGATACACTGGATGTTGTTATTAATAGTGGTGGTGAAATACAGCTGGTCAGGCAGTTATCACCATTGCAAAAGTAGAGGTTTTAAGCGCACGTTATGTCAGCACGTTCATTTCTTTCAGTTATCGGATGCATAGTAGCTCTGGCTGTTATGCCAATTGGAAGTGATGCGTTAGCTCAAGACAGCGAAGCTAGTGCGCAAAGAGAAAAGTTAGCAAAGCTGCAGGCCGAACTGCGTGCGAGGCAGCAAGTGCTCGAAAACAATAAAGCCAGCGCAGAAGAGCTAAAAGCCGTACTGAAGACCTCAGAGCTAGAAATAGCAAAAGTAGCAACAGCGTTATCGACGACCGAACAAGCGCTAAAAAGCGTTAAGCAAGAAGAAGCTACGCTAAAAGAAGAGCAAGATGCATTGAAAGTTGCTATTCGCAAACAGCAATCTTTACTGGCAAGTCAACTCAAAAGTGCGTTTATGGCGGGTCACTACGACTACGCTAAGATGCTTTTTTATCAAGATGATGCGCGTACTTTTGAGCGTGTTATTACCTACTATCAATACGTGGCGAAAGCGCGCCAAAAAGAAATCGAAAGTTTTAGAAGTAATGTTGCAAGACTTGAAGAGGTAACTGCTGAGCTTAGTGAGAAAGCATCGTCGTTAGCCGCGCTCAAAGACGACCAAGAAAGCCAGCGGGCCGTGCTTATTACTCGTCAAGCGGACCGTAAAACAACGCTAAAGAAAATAAACAAAACTATTGCTTCAGAAAGTCAGCGCATTGCATCATTACGAGCCGATGAGAAAGCGCTCAGAGGTGCTATTGAAGCAGCCCGTATAGCAGCTGAACGCGCTGCGCGTGCGGCTGAGTTCAGCATGAATGGACTTGCCAAAAGAAAAGGGAAACTTCCCGCCCCCGTGAAAGGCAGAATACGTCATTTATTTGGTAGTCGCCGTCAAGGGCAAGTATCTTGGAAAGGTATTGTGATAGATGGCGCTGAGGGCGACCCCGTTAACAGTATTGCGCCAGGCCGAGTGTTGTATGCCGATTGGCTTCGAGGGTTTGGTCTAGTGGCTATTGTCGATCATGGCGATGGTTACATGAGTGTTTATGGCCACAATCAAGCGCTCCTTAAGCAAGCAGGCGATGACGTAAGCCAAGGGGAGCGCATTGCACTTGTTGGTCGAAGCGGTGGTCAGGAATATCCTAATCTTTACTTTGAAATTCGTCACAAGGGCAAGGCGCTAAACCCGAAAGCTTGGCTGGATTAGTTCGCCTCAGTCACAATATACTTTTCACAGTAACCTTTTATGTTGCCGTTTAAAGTAACATTCAGCGATTTAAGCCTTAGTTTTGTTGAAAGAACTTTCGTTATTGGTATGCTTAGCGACAAAGTGAAGTAATTCACCTAATGCGCTTAATAATAATGATTAAAAAAACGGATGTGATTTAGATGCTTCTGCGTCTGCTAATGCCTTGTATAATCTTTGTTGTATGCGGGCTTGTTAGCCCTCAAGTAAAAGCAAAGTCAGAAATAATAATAATATTAGATGACCTGGGCTACAGGCCGTCCGATGTCGCTGCTTTTTCTCTCCCTAAAGAAATTACTTTTTCTATACTTCCGCAAACGCCACTGGCTTCTAAAATTGCCTATCGTGCCGAGCTTGAGGGCAGGGCGGTTATGCTCCATATGCCTATGCAGGCACAAAATGGCAATGAAATGGGGCCGCTTGGATTAACCACGGATATGTTTGCCGGGGCTATTACTCATAATTTGCGCAAAGCGATGAAAAGTGTGCCAAACGCAGTGGGTGTCAACAACCACATGGGCAGTGCTTTCACCGGTCAGCAAGAAGGAATGGAAGCACTGTTAAAAGAGGTGAAGCGCCAAGGTCTGTTCTTTGTAGATAGCAGAACTACTGTACTAACTAAAGGTGAAGAAATTGCGCAGCGTTTGGGGGTGCCTAGCGCAAGCAGGCAGGTATTTCTGGACCACAAATTAGAGCCGTCGTTCTTGTTGAAGCAGTTTAATCAAATGAAACGCATCGCTCAAAAGAATGGTCACGTTGTAGTGATTGGTCACCCTCACCCAGAAACAATTGATTTTCTAAATACGCATTTACCCTCTCTTGAAAAAGAGGGGTTTACCCTTACTTCAGTAGCCGACCATTTTTCATACGCATCTAAAGTGGCTAAACAGTTTGGTAAAGAGCGGAGCCAGACTGCTCATCTTACTCGTGCAGATGTAAACAAAATAGGCTCTGAAATAAATGAGCAGAATACTTTTGTTAATAGTGGCTTTGTGCAGAGTACATTATCTAAAAAGGTAACTGAACGCGCGACTACAGCGCCTAACGAGTAACATCTTCGTCTTTTCCCGTACTTAATTAGTCTATTTTCATCTCGATAAGATCAAAATTTAATGTGGGAACGTTTCTCATTTTTATGAGTCTGTTATAATATAACGTCTCTGGCGAATAATTCGCGTATATATTTTTAAGCACGGTGGTAATTAGAGTAATGACTCCAATTGACGAGAATCCAACAAAACTAGACAAACTTGGCATCTGGGTGTCGAGCTTGTGTGCGCTGCATTGCCTTGCGCTGCCTGTTTTGGTGCCTCTGTTACCGCTTATCGGTTCTAGCTTTTTTGCGCAAGTATGGTTTGAAAGAACTATTCTGACGTTCTCACTGATTGTTGGGGCGGTAGCCTTGATTAGCGGTGCCATTCGCTACCACGGCAAATATTACCCGCTAGCACTACTGTTTACTGGTGGCGCAATTTATTGGAATAAAGATATTTTTGGGCATCATTACGAGCCATTTACTATTGCGTTAGGGGCAGGATTAATTGTAGCGGGTCACTGGGTCAATATGCGCCTGTGTCGACAGTGTAAGTGCTGCAAAAATACAGTGTTCTCAGACCACCTATCTACTGATTTTAAGTAGCTATCAAAACAAAGTTTTAAGAAACGAGCCAATGGCTCGTTTTTTTGTATCTGGTGTAATACCAGTCCGCAGAGATAATTACCCACTCAGCGAGCACTTATCTATACGGATTGGTATAATTAAGGGAACATAGGCTTAAGAAAATATGTGACCTAATCAGATAGCGTATTAAGTGCTACATTTGGCAGATTAGTAAATATGCCGGTTACCCCCCACTCTTTAAGCATTAGCATATCTCTAGGTTCGTCTACCGTATAAACGAATACATCAAAACCTTCCTGCAATGCCGTTTGCACAAACTGCTTATCCACAGCGTCTAGCGCAATATTTAACGAGTAAGCGCTAAGGGCCCGCGCGCTGGCTGTGCAGTCTAGTTCGTAGCTTGCGGTTAACGCGCCAATTTTTACTTCCGGCCATAGGTGTGTAATCGCTTTAAGCCAGTGATGGTTGAATGAAGATATAAGTAGCTTGTCAGCACTTATGCTACTTTGCTTCACTGCAGCTTTAACGTCATTTACCCAGCTATCGACATCGTGTAAGTGCTTAATTTCAATGTTGCACCACTTACTACCTGGAACGCATTCAAGCGTTTCGTAAAGAGAGGGGATGCGCTCTCCATCGCCAATGTCCATTTGTTTGAGGGATTGCCAAGGCGTATCTAACAAATAACCTGTCTCGCGGGCTCTACGTGTAAGGGTTCTATCGTGAAAAACAATAATGCCGCTTTCGTGTTGATAAGTATCAAACTCAATGCCGTCGGCATCTTGCTCGAAGGCCAGCTTAAACGCTCTAAGCGTATTTTCTGGGGCGGCTTTACTAGCGCCACGGTGGGCAAAAATTAGCATCTACATTCCCTTCTCAAGTCTCAGAGTGAACGTTACTTATCGTTCGCGCCGTGTAACTTATGCGTGTTGAGCGTTTCATAGACTGACGCTGACGTAATAAGAATGCCGCCTAGAAGTGCGCTTAAACCAGGCTTTTCATTTAGTAAAATGATGGCAAGAAAAACACCGTAAAGCGGCTGCATGCAGGCAATGAGTGAAAATGTCTTTGCCCGCAAGTGGCGCAAACTCGCCGCAATTAAAGCATGGGGAAGCGCGGTAAATACTGTGCCTAAAAGTAACAGCATTAGCCAAGAGCTCGTTGACGCCGAGGCTATTTCAGCACTGCCTATTGGCAGCATCAATAGACTGATAACTAATGTTTGCCACGCCATAGCTTGCGCACCGCTGTAGTGCTTAAAATGCTTACGGTGAATCAGGTTTCTAAACGAATACAAGATGGCAGATGCAATACCGATAAGTACCCCAAGGGTAACGTCATTTTCCAACGACGTTTCGGGCACAATTAAAAAAACACCAATGACTACCGTTAACGTAGATACAATGTCCTGCCACACTAGCCTAACTCGTTCGAAAAAAGGTTCAATAAGCACTGTAATGACAGGAAAGGTAAATAGCGCAATCATGCCCACAGATACGCCAGCATATTGCATTGCGGCAAAATAGGTAACCCAATGTAGCGCCATTAAAAGCCCTAGACCAAGAGCGACGCCATAATCTTTTCTGGAATTTAGCTTTATTTTATTTCCGGCCAGTTTCAAAAATGCCAGCAGGGCGATACAAGCAAATACTGAACGCACCAGCGTAATGTCACTGGCACTAAGTGGTACAAGCCTAGAGAAAAGGGCTGTACCACCTAATAAAATGACCGTGAGGTGAAGCGAAATCAGGCTTTTTTTAACAGCATCCATAAATTAGCTGTCAGCGCCCTCAGATGGTGTTTCTTTTTTTGTCTCACCTGCATTGTCATCGAACTCATCGCTATTTTGCTCAGGCTCTGGTGAAGCAACGTCTTGGGAAACTATCTCATGTGCAGATATTTTTGAAGCCATAGGTTCACCTAGGCGAGTAACCATACCTGGGGCTATATCTTCAAAGTTGATCATGTCTTTTTCAAAACATACCACAATGGTAGATCCCAGTTTAAAGCGGCCAAGTTCGGCACCTTTTTCGAGGAAAACAGACGCTTCTGTGTCTTTTTCATATGACCAGTGCTGAACGTTTTTACCTGCAGGTGGCGTAACTGTGCCTGCCCAAACGGTCTCAATACTAGCCACAATAGTTGCGCCTACTAATACCATAGCCATTTTGCCTACAGGTGTATCAAACAGCGCCACAACACGTTCGTTACGTGCAAATAGACCAGGTATATTTTGTGCCGTAAGCGGATTTACTGAAAACAATTCGCCTGGCACATATAGCATGTCAGTAAGGGTTCCCTCAACCGGCATATGAATTCTGTGATAATCGCGAGGGGCTAGATAGATAGTAGCAAACTTACCATTTTTAAATGGTGCTGCTACTTCAGGCTTTCCGCCTAACAAAGTAGTTAGGCTAAAATCGTGACCTTTGGCTTGGAAGATACTGTCGCTATGAATATCGCCAAACTGACTTACCGTACCATCAACGGCATGGATTAGTACGTCATCGTTTTCGTCAATGGTACGCGCCTCAGGTTTAAGCGGGCGGGTGAAGAACTTATTAAAGCTTCGGTAATGCTCGGGCTTTTCATGCAGCGCTTCAGTCATATCAACATTGTATTGTTTGATAAACAGCTTGATGAAAAAGGTGGTGACACTACCCATTTCTGCTTCTGCAAGTTTGCCTACAAGGCGTGAAAGCAGGTGCTTTGGTGTAACGTATTGTAAATTAACTTTAAGCCAATCTAACACAAAATATCTCCGTTTCTTTTATGCAAGCAATAACGCATTGCATAGATAGCGTAATTGTATAGTAAGTCGTGGTATTAAGAGTAACTTTAGGGTTATGAGTGCTTACACAAAAGCATAAGCACGTGGTTCACACCAAAAGAATAAATCGTCGAGTTAGCGACGGCTATTACGCGTAAGTAGCGCGTGTACTTCTTCAGCCGCTCCTACGGGTTTGGCGCTCCAGTGAGGTTGAAACCCAGTGGCAGTCGTTACGCCCCGGGTGGCTGACTGTGACTAGGGCGCTGCTCTTCCATGGTGGTTAATATTCTATGATAGCTATCGAAGCGTTCCGCGCTAATTTTCCCTTCCTCAACAGCTTCTCTAAGTAAGCAGCCAGGGTCATTTAAGTGCTTGCAGTCTCTGAATTTGCAGCCGCCCAAATAATCTCTGAACTCAATAAAGCCCCATGTAATACGTTCGGTAGGAATGTGCCACAAGCCAAATTCACGTACTCCTGGAGAGTCAATTAAATCGCCGCCGGCCGGCAAGTGAAGCAATTTGGCCGCCGTCGTTGTGTGCTGACCAAGCCCCGAGTTATCTGAAATATCGCCGGTTAATTCATCGGCGTCTGGCAGAACTTGGTTAATTAGGCTCGATTTACCTACGCCGGACTGCCCTACGAAAACGCTGATATTATCATTAAGGTATTCATTAAGTTTGCTAATGCCTTCACCGGTTTTGCAACTGGTGAAGAGCACTTCGTAGCCTAAGTTTTCGTACGTCTTAAGCTGTTCTGTAACGGTTGTGCGTTCCTCTTCACTGAGCAGTTCTACTTTATTAAGGACAATCAGCGGCGTGATGCCTATGTCTTCACAGGCAACCAGGTAACGGTCGATAATATTCAGTGATAGGGTAGGTAATATAGCGCTAACAACAATAATGCGGTCAATATTCGCAGCGATGGGTTTAATACCGTCGTAATAATCTGGGCGAGTCAGGACAGAGTGCCTGTCTTTTACAATTTCAATAACCCCACTTACACCTGACTCAGCGTCATCCCCTTTACTAAAAAACACCTTGTCACCACACACTACAGAGTCTACCGTGCGGCGAATGTGGCAGCGAGATACTGCGCCGTTTGCGTCTTCAACATCGGCGTGTTTACCAAAGCGACCAATTACCGTACCGCTTTCTAGCGTGCTTTCATCAAGGTTCGCCGCGCCCTTTGACGCGTGCTTTTCACGCAAGCGTTTGCTTCTGTTAGCTGCAACTTGTCGTTTCTGTCGTTGTGTAAGTTTTGGTTTTTTCGCCACGATTCTTTTCTAGTTTCACGTATACTATGTCAATAATACCGTTTGTAGGGCATGGTTGCCATGTCTGTAGCGCAAAGAGGAAAGTAATGAGTAAACACGACAGTAACCTTGTTTGGATAGACATGGAAATGACAGGGTTAGATCCTGAAACCTGTGTAGTAATGGAAATCGCGACCATTGTTACCGACGCACAGCTGAATATTTTGGCTGAAGGCCCTGTAATAGCGGTACATCAAAGTGATGACGTGTTAAACAATATGGACGAGTGGTGCACACGAGTTCACGGTGAAAGTGGATTAACTGCACGTTGCCGAGAAAGTAAAATAAGTGTTGAAGAAGCATCAGCGCAAACTATTGCCTTTTTAGAGCAATGGGTAGATGCAGGCAAGTCACCGCTATGTGGAAACACCATAGGGCAAGACAGACGCTTCATGGTTAAGTACATGCCCGAGCTTGAAGCTTACTTCCACTATAGAAATATTGATGTAAGTACAATAAAAGAGCTGACGCGCCGCTGGAAGCCTGAAGTTTTAGACGGTTTCGAAAAGAAAGGCGTACATCTAGCGCTAGATGATATTCGCGAGTCTATTGAAGAAATGCGCTATTATCGAGAGAAAGTGTTTACGATTTAGGCATTCAAACATTGAGGTGCAAAAAAAGTAGAATTAAAGGTTGCGTTACCCCAAAATTTTTGTAAAATGCGCACCACTTCAAACGAAGTACCTCTTTTGTTGCGGGAATAGCTCAGTTGGTAGAGCACGACCTTGCCAAGGTCGGGGTCGCGAGTTCGAATCTCGTTTCCCGCTCCAAATTAACTTACCATCGGTAAGTATCTATAAGATGCACAGCATCGACTCTATGCGGGAATAGCTCAGTTGGTAGAGCACGACCTTGCCAAGGTCGGGGTCGCGAGTTCGAATCTCGTTTCCCGCTCCAAATTTTCCAGGTAACACGAAAATTTAAATTCTCTTACACCCGTATTCATATTCCATAATCACTGTTATTTTCTGCGTGAAAGCTATCTGAACTTTCTTGTTTAATAGTGCTCAACTACTACGTGCTTTTATGGATGGATGCATTAATGGTAGAGCCAAGGATTGATAGATATGAGCATGAGAGGAGTTGTTTTACTCAAATAAGCCTGCCAAGCGCTTCTGATCTCCGTGCGCTTTTACTTTCACTTGGTATCAATGGGAGTTTGTTACTCACGTTGGCATTCACCACACAAAACGAGTCTGTAAGTCAGCAACACTTTCCACCCGTATTGCTAAAAGCAGTATTAGCAATGCCAACGACTGCCCCTCAAAAGGCCGACATTGATTCAGAACCAGTGAATGATAAAGGTAGCGACCTAGAACACAGCGCTGCCATAGAAAAAACTAAAAAGGCTGAGAAAGTATCGAGCGCTAGCAAAGCGGTTGGCAAATCTAAAGAGCCACAGAAACTTTTGGTAAAAGAACCTTCACCACAATTTAAAGCAAGAACAAAAGAAACCAAGCTTAAAATCGGGGATGCCACACAAGATTATATCAATCGTTTGAACGCACAACGTTTACACAACATCGCCAACCAATCACCTTCAAACAAAACCCATTCGAATGTGAAAAGAAACCCTAAGCTTTCTACCCCCTCCAATACTGAAAACGAAGATTTTCTAAAAAGCATTGAAATAGTCGTTGATTGCAGTTCAATAAAAGGAAAGTTATTCAGCGCACTCAGTAAAAATAAGGGTGTAACGATTGAAGAACGTGATTTTCCTAGTTTAGCGGGTGAGCGGCCCAAATCAGTACAGGGAACGGTGAAGTGTCGAGACCACAGAAGTTTTCAAATGCACATTGATAAGTATTTAAACAAGCGACAGTAGCTGTTTTTTAAAACTATACGAAAGTATAAGTGTTGCTTTATATCATTCTCCAGTACCGATTCTACTTGCATTTACGCACTACAATGAATCCTTATTCATTCGTTTTCGCACCTTGTTAGTGCGCAGTCGCCTTGATTTCAACCCAATTCTCAATAAATCTAGGTTTTGTTAGGACTTTTGCACGAAAAATGTGCATTCGAAAGTGCGTTAATAAGTCTATTTGAATATTAAATAGATTTTATTGGGTAAATATGCATAATGCGCCGTTTTTTGGCGGTAAATTCGCTGATTACTCGCCTTTTGATAGGCACATAGTTTGCAAAAAACAGCTTGTAAAAAAAATTATATAAAACGCATTTTTTAAACATATAAAAAATAACCATCGCTTTTAGATTCCTCAATAAATGCCAAAAAGAGCATGATGGAACGAGAAAGTATATTTGGAGAAACACACATGGCTTTTGATTCATCAAAGCAAAACAAGCTTACTGTACTCGCATGTGCAGTAGCATCTGCACTAGCATTAAGTGCAACTGCAGTTCAGGCTCAGGAAGAAGCCGCTATTGACGAAAAGGATGTAGAAAAAGTAGTGGTCACTGGTTCTCGTATAGCGCGAGATCCTAACCTAGCATCTCCTTCACCTGTTCAGGCAATTTCAGAAGAAGATATTCAGCTCTCAGGTGAGTTTTCTGTCACTGATGTAATCAACGACATCCCTGCATTGTTTTCATCTACAACAGCGGAAAGCTCTATAGACTCAGCGTTTGCAGACGGTGCGAATATCCTTAATCTGCGTGGTTTAGGTTCAAATCGTACCTTAACACTAGTAAATGGTCGTCGCCATGTGGGCGGTGTTGCCGGTTCTGCAGCGGTAGATGTGGGTTCAATCCCAGTTAAACTGATTAAGTCTGTAGAAGTGCTTACCGGCGGTGCTTCTGCCGTTTATGGTGCCGATGCGGTAACGGGTGTAGTTAACTTCATTTTGCAAGATGACTATGAAGGTTTTGAATTTGATGTAAATACGGGCATTTCGTCTGAAGGCGATGGCGAGCAAATTAGTATGTCTGCGTTGTATGGTGAAAACTTTGACAACGACAGAGGTAATTTTGCAATAAATATTGAGTATCAAAACGATGAAGGCGTGCGGGTAAGTGAAAGAGATAATGGTTTGATCATTGGCTCTGCGCGAGATTGGACTAACCCCGCGTTGCGATTCCAACAAGGCGATATTGGTGCTAGTACACCAAACTTGGCGCAATACTATAACTACGACAATACCGGTCTATTCAATTTCGGTTTAAGCATTCCATCTCAGGATGCGTTCATTCAAAACTACGTAGATACTTTTGGATCCCAGCCGAATTTAACTTCAGAAGAGCTAGCGCTGTTCAACCGCGCGGCCACAGCAAATCCTCGTGCAGTTCTTCCTTACCGCACTTTCCCATTCACTTCAGGTTATGGCTACATCATACCGGGTAACCCTTATACGTTTGAGGGGTTTGATCCTGCGACTAATATCGACCTTGATGGTAATGGAACGCCAGACTGTCTTGACTCATTTTCTGGATATAACAGCTCGTTTGGTGCTGCGTCATTCGGTGCACTAGGTGGTTGCTGGAACGTATTGGAAGATGGCTCTTACAGACCAATTCAAGACGGCTTGGTTTCAGGTAACTTTGAAGGCTTTGGTGGTGATTCTTATAACACCATTCAGCAGCAGCGTGGCTATCTAATTACGCCAAACGACAAAATTGCGTTAAACCTGTTAGGTCATTATGACCTTACTGACACAAGCACCGTGTTTGGTGAGTTTAAGTACGTTGTTCAGACAACAGAAAATGAAAGCCAGCCTTCTTCATACTGGGATTTATTATTTGGTGCTGCAGATAATCCTTACTTGCCTTCTTTCATTCAGCCGTTGGCGAGCGAAATCGGTGGTGTTGCCATTACGGCTGACCCAATTGGCATTGGTCAAGGTAAAATTGAAAACGAGCGTAGAACACTACGCGGTGTTATCGGGCTAGAAGGCTTCCTAGAAAACGACTGGCAGTATAACCTTGCGTTAAATTATGGAAGATTCGAGTTTGAGCAAGAAGGTACAGAAAACATTGTTGTAGTAGACCGTTTCTTCTCTGCAATTGACGCGGTTACAGACCCTGCAACAGGTGAGGCAACCTGCCGTGTGAACTTAGACGCAGATACACCTCAGGTTACCACTGCGTTTAATATTCCAGTATATGACCCAGGCTACTTTTCATTTACACCAGGTGATGGCAGCTGTGTACCTTTAAATATTTGGGCCGGCGCAGGCGGAATTTCTCAAGAAGCGGTTGATTGGGTAACGCAAGATAGCCGTAGTAAAACTACCATCGAACAGTTCGTGGTGAGTGGTTCACTATCTGGTGATTCATCTGACTACTTTGAGCTTCCATATGGTCCGATATTCTTTGCACTAGGCGGGGAATATAGAAAAGAAAAATCAGAAGCGACCTTTGATAATTGGCAACTTGGTATTATCCCTGAAGGCTCACAATATCAAGCAGGAACCTTGATTTCTGAGTACTCATCTAACAACTCACTAGTATTCCAGCCATCGATTAAAACGGCGAATGAAACGGGTGACTTTGATGTAAGTGAAGTATTTGTTGAAGTCTCTATTCCTCTAATTGAAGGCGAGATGCTTGCTGAAGAACTTACGTTAGACTTGGCTGCGCGCTATTCTGATTACTCTACAATTGGAGACACAACGACGTGGCGTGCAAACTTAATGTATGCGCCTTACGAAGATCTTATGATCCGCTTGTCACAGTCACAGGCTGTTCGAGCCCCCAACATTACAGAGCTTTTCGGTCCTGAGGTGGGTACAACATTCCGTCCTACTGACCCTTGTAATGCTAGTGTAATTGCAGGTATCCGTGGTAATGACCCGGCAGCAGCAGATCAGATACAAGCCAACTGCGTGGCAGACTTCCAGTCAATTGGTTATAACCCGTTTAACGAAGCTGGCGAGTATGTTTACACCGATCCACTTTCAGCCGCATTCCCTGGAGTAACTGGTGGTAACCCAGAACTACAGGAAGAAACAGCCGATACGACAACAGTGGGTTTCGTATATCAAGCAAGCTGGTTAGAAGGCTTATCACTAACAGCTGACTACTGGAGCATCGAAATTGAGTCAGCAATCAGTTCAGTTAGCTCTAATGATATTGTTAATGGATGCTATATCGGTGAAAACTTAAACGAAAATTTCTGCTCTTTGTTTACCCGTAATACCGATGCAAATTCACCACAGTTCGGCGGCCTTAACTTCTTGCGTTCAACGCAAGTTAACTTTGCTCGCTTAGAAACATCAGGTGTTGATTTCAGTGTTGGCTATGACTTTGAAATTGATGACCATACATTTTTAACCAAAATCTCTGGAACCAAGGTGAACGAGATTGACCAGTTTACTAACCCGAATGACCTTACCGAAGTTAACCCAGAGCTTGGTGAAGTAAATCGCCCTGAATGGGCTGGCAACTTTACCGTGACGTGGAAGTGGCAGGATCTGCAAATCGGTTGGCAAACTCAGTACATGGATGAGCAGTTAGTTGCATTTGTTGAAATCGAAGAATACGAGCGTGGTGATTATGACGACTCTGTCGTAATGGATGAATTTTTCCAGCACGATATCAACTTCTCATATGTATTAACCGATACGGTTAAAATGTATGGAGGTATTAAGAACGTGACTAACGAAGAACCTTTCTTGACGAACTTTGCTTATCCAGCGAGTGCCCGAGGAAGATTTTACTTTGTAGGGTTTGACATGCAGCTTAACTAAGCGCTTACAATCCTAATAAAAGCAGCTCAATCGAGCTGCTTTTTTGTTTTTGTTATAAACCTTGTTGCAACGTAAGTAAGTTACTATTATCTTGCTAAGTATAAACTGGTCTAACCAGATAGGCGTGCGCTAAACATAAGGTTGATCATAGAACAACGCGTTAGTGTACTGATTCTTCATCCATGGGTTTAACCTCATATAAGATTAGCGTGAAAACTATGTCAAAAAACTACGTACTCAATACCTATAATAAATTCCTTAAACTGCCCTTTGGCAAAAAACTGTTTAGCTGGTACTCAGCGCGCAGAGCGCCTTACTTTTCTACCGTTTCACCGCTTATTACTGACATTAAACCTAACTATTGTGAAGTGCTCATTAAAAAGCGTAAAGGGGTTGAAAACCACATTGGTACGGTTCACGTTATTGCTATTTGCAACGGGTTAGAAATGGCCATGGGCTTTATGTGCGAAGCATCGATACCTAAAAACTTGAGATGGATCCCAAAAGGCATGGAAGTAAAGTATCCAGCAAAGGCCGATTCAGACATTCGTTGTGTCGCAGAAGTGCCAGCTGACGCATGGAAGCCGGGTGATTTACCTATTTCTGTTAAGGCGTACAACGCCCAAGGGACCGTGGTCGTAGATGGCACTATTACTGTTTGGGTAAGCGAAAAACGCTAAACTATGTCGTGCTATTTGAAGGTCGCTTTTGCGGCCTTTTTTTATGCCTAGTCACAGTTGCAATATTAAGTTTTTACGACAGGCCTATTTCTAATTGACAGCATTCGAAAACACATCTAAGAATAGACTGGTAAGCGATTAAGGCGCTATATCGGAAGTCTATTTCATTCAACTTTTAAGTGGCAGCCCTCCTTTTAAGCAACACGAGGGGCCGCAATGAAAGAGGTTAAGATGTCTGTAATCACAAAAGAACAAGTCACAAGAAAACCCTTCGCAGATAAGAAGAACTATCCCTACGGCTTCGCACGCTCTGGTGATTTTTCAATTAATGAAAGCAAACTTCTACAAACTCATGGAAGTTTGTTTGCCGCTTTGGTTGATGGAAAGATCACGCCCGAAAACGACGAAGAGCAAGCTTATTTGGAGTCGGCACTTGGGCACCGTGAACCCGCTACACCTCAGGAAAAAGCGTGGTTAAAATACCAAGCGCGAATTAATAGACCAAAAACTGCTAGCATTTACGGCTCTAAGCGCGCTGCTACACAAGATGTTGACGATGATGATGATATAAGCGATAACAGTGATCTTGATATCGACCTCGATGATTAAGCTTATGCCTTTATGCATCTAAAACGTGTAAAGGCGCCTCTCTTAAAGCAACTATGTTTATTGTTTGCGCTGTTAAAATCGTGTAAATAAATATCCTATTTTCTGTCAATTTTGCACTTAGGTCGAAATATTTATCCTAATTATTACGAATATTGGGATATATATCTCACTTTTACGCAATTTGGTGTTTTATCTTCCTATTACCTTAGTTATAGTCGGGGCATCGTCAACGTACGCTGACAAACCCCCCAACCCATTACAGGAGAAAAGCACTGTGAAAATGATGTCGGGCGCAGCCATGGTGGTTGAAGCGCTAAAAGATGTAGGAGTGACACACGTGTTCGGTTACCCAGGTGGTGCCGTATTAGACATTTATGATGCGTTATTTGCGCAAGATGATGTCAAACACGTCCTCGTACGTCATGAACAGGCAGCCGCCCATATGGCGGATGGTTATGCACGTTCAACTGGCAAAACCGGCACAGTGCTCGTCACATCAGGTCCAGGCGCTACGAATACTATTACAGGTATTGCTACTGCGTACATGGACTCTATCCCGATGGTAATTTTATCGGGGCAGGTGCCGTCGAAGCACATTGGTGAAGACGCATTCCAAGAAACTGATATGGTAGGGTGTTCGCGTCCTATCGTTAAACACAGCTTTTTGGTTAAGCGCGCGGTTGATATTCCAGAAGCCATTGCTAAAGCCTATTATATTGCTAACACAGGGCGTCCTGGGCCGGTAGTTGTAGATTTACCGAAGGATATTGTGAACGTAGCGGAAGAACACCCTTATGTGTATCCAACCGACGTTACTATGCGCTCTTATAACCCTACCGAAAAGGGCCACCCCAAGCAGGTTAAGAAAGCGGTTGAGTCGCTACTTAAAGCAGAACGTCCGGTACTTTATGTAGGTGGTGGTGCAGTAGCTTGCGATGCGTCAGCAAAAGTTATTGAATTAGCTGAGAAGCTAAATGCTCCGGTAACTTGTACGCTAATGGGCCTTGGCGCTATGCCAGGTACACACAAGCAATTCATTGGTATGCTTGGTATGCACGGTACGCTTGAAGCGAACAAGACCATGCATAATGCCGACTGCATCATTGCACTAGGTGCACGTTTTGATGACCGTGTTACCAATAACGTTGATAAGTTCTGCCCGCATGCAGACATTATTCATGTTGATATTGACCCAGCCTCAATTTCTAAAACCGTAAATGCGCACATTCCAGTGGTAGGTTCGGTAGATAAAGTACTTGATCAAATTTTAAGCCAGGTAAATAAGAAAGATTTATCAGGCCAGAGCGAAAAGCTGGCTGACTGGTGGCAGCAAATTGAAACATGGCGTTCTCGCGAGTGCTTGAATTACGCACAAGGCGAAGAAGTTATTAAGCCTCAGCGTGTTATCGAAGCTTTGTACAAACACACAGACGGTAAAGCCTATGTAAGCTCTGACGTAGGTCAGCACCAAATGTTTGCTGCGCTTTATTATCCGTATGATAAACCGCGTCAGTGGATTAACTCAGGTGGTCTTGGCACCATGGGCTTTGGTTTACCGGCTGCAATGGGCGTGCAGTTTGCGCACCCGGGCTCAACCTCTGTGGTAGTAACCGGTGATGGCAGTATTCAAATGAATATTCAAGAGCTATCTACTTGTTTGCAGTACAACCTGCCTATTAAGATTATTTCATTGAATAACCGTGCCCTAGGTATGGTTCGTCAGTGGCAGGATATGATTTACAAAGGGCGTCACTCACACTCGTATATGGATTCAATGCCTGACTTTGTGAAGTTGGCAGAAGCTTACGGACATGTGGGCATAAAAGTAGACAAGCTCGACGAGCTAGACGCAGCAATGGAGAAATGTTTCAGCTACACAGATCGCTTAGTGTTTATGGACATAGCAGTAGACCAAAACGAACACGTATATCCAATGCAAATTAAGTTTGGCGCAATGGATGACATGCGCTTAAGCAAGACGGAGCGAACCTGATGAAACGTATTATCTCTGTATTAATGGAAAACGCCCCCGGCGCATTATCTCGTATCGTTGGTGTATTCTCACAACGTGGTTACAACGTTGACTCACTGTGTGTGGCACCAACCGACGACGCGAGCCTTTCGCGTCTAACGATTATCACGCACGGTGACGACAAAGTCATAGAGCAAATTACTAAGCAAGTGAATAAGCTTATTGATGTGCTAAAAGTGGTAGACCTTACTGAAGGTACGCACATTGAACGCGAACTTATGCTGATTAAAGTCGCGACTCGCACAGAGTCGGTGCGTGCTGAAGTGAAGCGGAACTCTGATATTTTCCGTGCGCGTATTGTGGACGTGAACGTAAACAATTACACCATCGAAATTACGGGCACTACAGATAAGCTAGATGCGTTTGCAGCAACTATGGGGCAATGCGCGGAAATTATCGAGTCATCACGCACTGGTGTGTGTGGGCTTGCTCGAGGTGATAGGGCGCTTCGTCCTTAAACATCACTCATTGTATCGTTTTCAAAAAAGCTGTCTTACGACAGCTTTTTTTATATGTGCTCACTTAAGTTAAGTATCGCGCCCATAATAGGCTTCTACGCGCAGGGCTACGCCGTATGAGGTTTTAAAATCCTCATCACGCAGCCATAATACAAAAGGCTCTACCTCAAAGAATAGCCAATCGCGCAGCATGTTGTTACGCCACCTAAACCCGCCATAGACTTCTTCTACGCGAAAATTGGGTTGGCTGAGCCCTTCCACCATAAGGTGAGGAATAACGGCGTTATGTCGATCTACCGAAAACAAATGGTGGACCTCGTGACGCCATAGCCAGTCGTTGGTATCGTCGCGGTAGTAGTAGCGATTGTTTTGTCGAACCAAGTGCTTTTTATTGATTTCGTATTGAAAAGCGACGCCCACCTCCGCACCCAAACGGTCACGGGTGTAATAGTAAAGTTCGGCGTCGTATAGCATGGCCCATTGATTAGAAAAGGCAAAAGCATCTCTGTATCGGGTCATCGCATACAGTTGGTCGCGGCGACCAGCGCCAATTCTAAATGAGTAGTGCGAGTCTTGCTCAGGACGAAAGCGAAGCGCAATGGTCGTTCGATCGCGGTTGTTATTGCCGGTATCTCTCGCGGCTCGTATTGTGTTGTTCTGTGTTTCGTCTTCGTTATCACTCAAGAGTAAATCAACGCGTTCTTTTAATGCCGGTAGGCGTACTCGTACCCTAAAACGAAGATCTGTATCAGAAAGCATGCCGCTTCTGGGTTCCCAAGCAAGCTGAACACGGCCTTCGGCTCGGGCCTCTTTTTGTCCGGGAGCCTTGAGCTCTTGAGAATTTTCGAACAAGCCGTCGAGCTGTTTAACAGTAAAGTCCATGGTGTCAGTAAAGCTACGTTGCCACACATCAAACCATTGTTCATTGTGTGCCGCTACTGAAACGGCAGGGGAAGCTTCTGCAGACGCGTAAGACGGCAGATTTTCAGTAGCTGCGGGCCTTATAACATCGCTATATCCGCTACTTCCACTGGTCGTGTTTACGGTGGGGTTCACCTTGCTATCGGTGATGTATAAATTCGAAGGGGCAGTAAGTAATAAATGGCAATAAATAACAGTAAGGCACAACATTACTCACTAACTCCTTGTAAAAATTAGAATAGTTGAATGTTTCTACTATTCGCTTTTAAGATATAGAGAGCATGGATTGTCATTAGTAAAACGTCAATCTTTATTCATTCAGGCAAATATTCAGGTGAAAGCAACAGCGGGCAATGGCATACTGTGCTCAACGATGTAAGGGAGATTATTTTTATGGGTGGTATTAGTATTTGGCAGTTGCTGATTATACTGGTTATTGTGGTGCTTTTATTTGGTACAAAGCGCCTAAAAGGTATAGGTACTGATTTAGGCGGCGCAATCAAAGGCTTCAAAAAAGCCGTCAGCGAAGAAGAGAAAGATGCTGACTTCGAGCAAAAGAAGCAAGTTGAAGAAAAGTCAGCGGCAGAGCCTGTTTCAACGAAGACGCAGAGCGACGTTAAAGATAAATCCTAATGTTCGATATCGGCTTTTGGGAGCTATTGGTTATCGGTGTGCTTGCGCTTCTCATTTTGGGGCCAGAAAGACTGCCGGGTGCCATGCGCTCAACTATAAATACAATTCGTAGCGTACGGAATGTAGCAACGGGCTTTAAGCAAGAGGTTGAGCATCAGCTGCGCGTGCACGAATTGCATGAAAATTTGAAAAAAGCAGAGCAGCAAGGGCTTAAAGATCTTTCACCTGAACTTGAACAGAGCGTCGATGAGCTGAAAAAAGCTGCAGAGTCGGTTCAAGAACCTTATAAAAAGCAATAGATGTCTGACGCTAATAACCTTATTTCTCATTTAATTGAATTGCGCAGTCGTATTCTCAAAGCACTTTTGAGCGTATTGATTGTGTTTGTGTGTCTTGCCGCATTTGCACAGGATTTATATAAGCTGTTGGCCATGCCTCTGCTTGAAACACTTCCAGAAAACGCGAGCATGATTGCAACCGATGTTGCTTCACCTTTTTTCGCACCTTTTAAACTTACCTTAGTATTGTCGTTTTTCATTGCTATTCCCTATGTGCTCTATCAGGTGTGGGGCTTTGTTGCTCCAGGCTTGTATCGAAATGAAAAGCGTCTGGTTGCGCCACTGCTGCTATCAAGTACTTTGTTATTTTATGCCGGTATGGCTTTTGCCTATTTTGTTGTCTTCCCCATCGCGTTTGCGTTCTTCACTAGCGTTGCTCCTGAAGGGGTTACTGTAAGTACCGATATTTCAAGTTACTTAAACTTTGTGTTGAAACTCTTCTTCGCATTCGGAGTCTCATTCGAGATACCTATAGCTATTATTCTAATGTGTTGGACTGGGGTAACAGATGCCAAGTCGCTGCGAGCTAAACGGCCTTATGTGGTTGTAGGGGCCTTTGTTGTTGGCATGCTGCTCACACCGCCTGATGTGATCTCTCAAACGTTACTGGCTATTCCCATGTGGCTGTTGTTTGAAGTTGGTATCATCGTAGGAGGTTTTTATGCAGGTAAAACGCCAAAAGATGAGGACGAAACGCAAACCCCTGACAACACATAAAAGTTCAGAAGAGAAAGGAATAAAAATGAAAACTCAACTGCTTTCTATTGCCACTTTACTGTGTGCTTTTAGTGCACCTCATTTGCACGCTGAGTCTATCGGCGATGCGATGGAAAAATGCCGCAAAACCGATAACAGCCTTAAGCGCTTAATGTGCTATGACGGCGTGGCGAAGTCGTTAAATCAATACGATGGCGTTAATGCGCAGGTTGGCCAACTGAAGGCTTACAAACCAAATATTAGCGCTCAGGCTAACTCGCGTCCTGCGCCTGCTGCTCAGCAAGCTCAACCGTCAGAGACAAAGAATGATTTTGGTTTGGAGCACAAGCGCGACCTGACTGAAGCGGCCTCGGAAATTGCCGTTACTATTAACGCAATCAAGAAAAACCTGCGCGATAAGTATGTGCTTACATTCAGCGATGGTTCTGTTTGGCAGCAAACTGATCAAACTTACTTGAAGCTAAAGGAAGGGCAAGCCGTTTCTGTTGAGCGGGGTCTTCTTGGTGCCTTTTATTTAAGTGTTGAAGGTCTAAATAAGCGCATGAAAGTAAAGCGCGTTAAATAAATGCCTTGGTTCGACGCAGGCGTCAATCTGCTTGATAAGCGTTTTGACGCCGAAGAAGTCATGCAGCGTGCACAAGACGCCGGTGTTGATAAACTGTGTGTCATTACCACTCATCCCAATGAGTGGGATGCCGCGGTAGCGCTTTATGAAAAGTACCCTGATCAATGCTGTTTCACCATTGGTGTACACCCTCATAACGCGAAAGATGTCAATGAAAGCGACTATGACCGATTACGTGAGTTTGCTCAGCATAAAGGCTGTGTAGCTATTGGTGAATGCGGATTAGACTTTAACCGTAACTTTTCGCCTCAAGATATTCAATTAACGGTTTTCGAAGCACAGCTAAAAATAGCGGCGTCGTTAAATTTACCTGTGTACTTACATGAAAGAGATGCCTTTAAAGAGCAGATTGGCTTGTTAACTCAGTATATGGCGAGTTTAAAAGGGGGAATTGCCCACTGCTTTACTGGAACAACTGAACAAGTAAAAACGTATTTGTCGTTAGGCCTTTATATTGGCATTACAGGGTGGGTATGCGACGATAAGCGCGGTGCTGAATTACGTGATGCCGTAAAGCATATCCCGCTGAATAAGCTTATTCTTGAAACTGATGCCCCATATTTATTTCCCAAAACACTTCGTCCACGTAAACGCAATAATGAACCCGCTTTTTTGCCCCATATCGCCCAGCAATTAAGCGAATATCTGCAAGTTGACACTGATAAATTGCGTATTAGCAGTTATGCTAATAGCTGTGAGTTGTTTTCTCTTAGCTAAACATTGGTTTATATGCAGACAAATCTAAAAGCTATGCGCAAGTATGATGCTGGGCTCATTCTTATTACGGTCCTTGCCGCAGTAGCGTTTGTTTTTGTTCTGCTAAACCTTTCTCCGACAACAAGCCTCTCCCCTCGTTTTACACAGTTAACTTATTTAAAAGAAACTGAAAGGGCATCTCTTGATTTCAATAGTGTAATTCAAATTCCAACAAGTGAGTGGACTCAGGTCTCGCCACCAGTGAACTTAGGAATGGACACAGGTGTGCACTGGTTCTCAATGATAGTTCAGCCTACGCAAAGCAACCAAAGTCGGTTCCTCCTGCATGTTGATTATCCGCTTTTAGATAATTTAGATGTAGCGGTATATAGCCAAGTTGGCAGCAAACCCAAAGTGACGTTTTCTAGTGGCGATAGTAAACGCTTCAGCGATAGACATATCGCTCACGTTAAACCTTTGTTCCCATTACCTGCTAGTGCGCAGTCTCAGCGGGTCATTATAAGAGTTCAAACATCTGGTAACATTCGCCTACCCCTTCGCATTTGGCAAGAAACCGAATTTATAGAATACACATCAACAAAAAACTTGGTGTTAGGCATCTTTTTTGGTGTTTTGCTAGCTATGGGTGTGAGCAATATATTCTTAACGGTCACTACTAAAAATGCTTCCTTTCTGTTTTACTCTGGTTATGTGATCAATCTAGCGCTTATCTTAATGACACTTCATGGCTATGGCTTTTCCTACATTTGGCCTGGGAGTAGCTGGTTTCAAAGTAAAGCAATTATCGTTTTTGCGAACGCCACTATAATGTTTGCGGCGCTATTTACACGTAGTCTTCTGCCCATTAAGAATTACAGTAGCAAAATCGATAGCGTGACCAAAGCTATTAGTTGGGTTTGCGGCTTGAGCATTATTGCGGGTATGGTTCTGCCTTATTCGCTAATGATAAAGGCGTTTCTTTTATTATTGAGCCTTGTTGTTATTTTTGTCTTGGCTATAGGTGTGTGGCTGTCGCTTAAGCGAGAAGTCGTAGCGCGTTACTTCACAATCGCTTGGGGTTTTCTACTAGTTAGCGGGCTATGTGCAAGTCTAGATAATATAAACATTATTCAACTACCTATTTCGTCTAACGACTTGTTAGTTATAGGTGGAACCGTTGAAACTTTAATATTGGCGCTTATTCTTGCGATTAATTACAGCCACAGTCGAGACGACTTGCTTGATGCGAAGGAGTTTGCCCTTGAACAAGAAAAACAGGCGAATACTGCAAAAGAAAACCTGTTGCAAGTTCAAAAACGCTATCAAGATGATTTGGAATATAAAGTCCAGGAGCGTACGCTCGAGTTAGAGATAACACTGCGAGAGCTTTCCGATGTGAATCAAGAGCTAGAAAGGCTTAACGCAATAGACCCGCTAACAGGGGCACACAATCGACGCCACTTTGATAAAAGATTGCGGTCGGAAGGAAGGCGAAGCCGCCGTGAGCAAACGCCTTTATCACTGATCATTGTAGACATAGATCACTTCAAAAATATTAATGACGAATACGGACACGACGGAGGGGATGCGTGTTTAATTCACGTAACAAATGTCTTTCAAAAACTCATCCATCGTCCAACAGATGATTTGTGTCGCATAGGTGGTGAAGAGTTCGCCATTATATTGCCTAATACCGACTTGAGCGGCGCGTACCACGTTGCCGAGAATATTCGACATAGCTTAGAAAACAGTCCACTTGAATACGAGGGGCAATTGATTAAGCTAACAGCCAGTGCAGGTGCTTCTTCAACCATTATCGCGAATGAAGAGCACGCTCAAAGTTTATTTAAATATGCTGATGAGTGCCTGTACGAAGCGAAAGCTTCAGGGCGAAACACCGTAATACACAAACATTTACAGGAAAAACTATGACATCTTCACCTTTCCCTCTCCGTCGTATGCGTAGATTACGTGCTAAAGATGCGTTAAGAGGGCTTGTGGCAGAACACAGGCTAACTACGGATGATTTAATCTATCCTGTCTTTGTGTTGCCCGGTGAAAATGCTAGGGAAGCCGTTCCTTCTATGCCTGGCGTTGAAAGGCTTTCTATTGACTTGCTGGTTCAAGAAGCTGCTGATTGGGTAGCATTAGGTATTAGGACCATTGCACTCTTCCCTGTAACACCTATGTCGCTCAAAACAGAATGTGCTAGTGAAGCTTTTAATCCTGACGGCCTTGCTCAACAAGCTATGAAGGCGCTTAAAAAGGCGTTCCCTGAAGTCATGCTGATGTCTGATATTGCATTAGACCCTTTCACGTCTCATGGACAAGATGGCCTTTTAGATGAGACTGGATATGTAATGAACGACGAAACTGTTGAAGTCCTTATTAAGCAAGCCTTATCACATGCCGAAGCTGGTGCAGACATTGTTGCGCCTTCTGACATGATGGATGGCCGCATCGGCAGCATTCGTAAGGCTCTTGAAGAGGCAGGCCATATCAACACGTGCATTATGGCTTACTCGGCCAAATACGCCTCTGCTTACTATGGTCCGTTTCGCGATGCCGTCGGCTCTGCCGCAAATATCAAAGGTGGCAACAAGAAAACCTATCAGATGGACCCTGCGAATACCGATGAGGCCCTTCATGAAATTGCCCTTGATATAGAAGAGGGCGCTGACATGGTAATGGTGAAGCCCGGCATGCCCTATTTAGATGTAGTACGACGCTGCAAAGACGAATTTAAAGTGCCAACATTTGCCTACCAAGTAAGTGGCGAATACGCCATGCATCAAGCTGCCTTTGCTAACGGCTGGCTCAACGAAGAAGCGGTAATTTTAGAGTCTTTACTTGCATTTAAACGCGCTGGGGCGGATGGCATCTTAACCTATTTCGCACCTAAAGCAGCCGAGCTGCTAGCAAAGCAAAATGGTAAATAGATATTAGAATTAAGTAGTCTTGTATTGCGCATTCCAAAAAAGCCGTGCTTAGCACGGCTTTTTTAATTGATACAATAAGAGTGTGAGTATTTACTTACACACAAGCTCGCAACCAGCTTTGTGCTGTAGCCAACACTCGTTAGCTAACTCAGCATTGATCAAAGGATGAGACTTAAGCCAACCCTTGGGGAAAGTAAGTGTCCACTTACTATCATCACATGTCAGAGAAACTTCTGGAATATGTTTGTTTTGGCGACGTAGACATAAGACTACCGCTATGCGTAATACTCGAAGCATACCTTTTAACATAGGGCGATAGTCTTCGTGGTACTTGTCAAAAATGTCTGCATCAATTGTTAAACGATGCTGCGCAACAAGGTCGCGAATTGCTGATCGCTGCAAGCGAGTAAACCCCGGTAAATCAATATGACTTAAAATATATTCACCATGTTCGTGATGGCGCTTATATTCAATGTGAAGACCAATTTCATGCAATTGTGCAGCGGCCCCTAAAATAGTTTCCGTATCTAGATGGCAAATATTTTGTTGAGCACAAAGCTGATGGCACAAAGCAAGCGCCACATGGCGCACAGCATTAGCATGGTTTTTATCAACGTGATAACGCTGCTTTGCTTGGTTAAGTGTTTGTTGGCGTCTATCGTTTTCTGTGACATTATCCAACATTCCGTAGATAAGTCCTTCACGCAGGGCGCCGCCAGAGATATTCATATGGTTAATATTTAGCGCTTCAAACAAACTGATAAGAATCGCCAAGCCAGAAGGGAAAATAGCTTTTCTATTGTCTTCTAATCCGTCGATATCAAGGTTTTTAATACTGCCGCATTCAATGCACTGCTTTTCCAAGTGATACAGATAATCTAAGCGAATGGCATCGCTGATACCCTGTGCTACCAAAATTTCGGTAATCGCCTGCGGCGTCCCCGACGCGCCTAAGCAATTTTCCCAGTCGAAACACAAAAAAGCGCTCGATACATCATCAATCAGTGCATGGGCCGCTTTTTTAGCATTTTCGAAGTTCTCTTCGGTTATGGTACCGCTTGTAAAATAACGCTCCATAAAAGTCACACAGCCCATATCCAAACTTTTCAAATGAATAGGTTGCATGTCGTTACCGATAATAATCTCGGTGCTTGCACCACCAATATCAATAACAAGGCTGTTACCTTGGTTTGCTGATGTATAGGCTACCCCTAGGTAAATTTGTCGCGCTTCTTCCTCGCCGCTTATAACTTTGAGCTTGTGATTAAGAATTTCTTCAGCTTTGCGAATGAAAACATGAGCGTTGGTTGCAAGGCGTAGGGTAGCAGTAGCGACTATCTTGATATTAGATGGAGGGATATCCTGCAGGCGTTCCGAGAAAACTTGCAGGCATTGCCAGCCGCGCTCCATGCTTACATCATCAAGTGCTAAGTCATCGTCTAAGCCAGCGGCCAAACGTACTTTTTGCTTAATTTTCCCAATTATTTGCACACTGCCGTTAACAACGTGAACAATCACCATGTGAAAGCTGTTAGAGCCCAAGTCTACGGCGGCGTAATACTCGCCGTAGGTCTGTGCATCGTGCTGGAGTTCTGCCTGCATAAAATCTCGTTTCTTATAATCTACCTTACGCTTTATTATTGCGCTCTGTTATTTCGGTTTTGAGGCTTACCTCGGCCTCTACCGTTGCCACGGCGTGAAGAGTTGCGGTTGTTGGGCGTACGTCTTCTGCGTGGCTTAGGTGGCGTTACATCGTCAAGTAGGCCACCGCGGTCGTAATCGGTAACCGGAATTGCCTTTTGGATGTATTGCTCAATAGCAGGTAAGTTTAGTGCGTATTTTTCACATGCAAAGCTAATGGCTACGCCACTTTGACCTGCGCGACCAGTACGACCAATTCGGTGCACATAGTCTTCCGCATCGTCTGGCAGATCATAGTTAAATACGTGAGTTACTGCGTCGATATGAAGACCTCGTGCTGCAACGTCAGTTGCCACTAGGATGTCAAGGTTACCCTTAGTAAAATCTTCTAATATGCCTAAACGCTTTTTCTGCGGCACATCACCGCTGAGTAAGCCCACCCGATGTCCATCAGCGGTTAGCCAGTCAGTGACTTTTTCGCAGCTATTTTTAGTATTGGCAAAAACAATCGCTTTTTCTGGCCACTCTTCTTCGAGTAACGTAAGAAGAAGCAACATCTTATCGTCATCAGACGGGTAAAATAACTCTTGTGAAACGCGAGTTGCAGTCGTTTGCTCTGGGGCAACCTGAACATGAGTCGGGTTATTCATATGCTCGTAGGCAAGTTCTTGTACGCGATAGCTTAGCGTAGCTGAAAATAGCATACTAAGGCGGTCGCTAGCAGGCGGCATACGGCGGAACAAAAAGCGGATATCTTTAATGAAGCCCAAATCGAACATACGGTCGGCTTCATCAAGTACGGCAACCTGAATATTCTTCAGTGTGAACACATTCTGCTTGTAGTAATCAAGAATGCGTCCTGTCGTACCAATTATAATATCTACCCCTTCTTCCAAAGTTTCACGTTGACTTTGGTAACCTTCGCCCCCATAAATCAACCCAAGCGACAATCCCGTATGCTCACTAAGCAGTTTGGCGTCGTTATAGATTTGTACGGCAAGCTCTCTGGTCGGCGCCATAATAATTGCGCGAGGGCCATTTGATTTGCTGTTGTCTGCATTTTCTGCTTTGCTTAGCAAATAGTGAAATGTAGCCACCAAAAAGGCAATGGTTTTACCTGTTCCTGTTTGAGCCTGCCCTGCAATGTCGTGACCTTCCAATAATGGAGGCAGTGCAAGTGCTTGAATTGGTGTACAATGTGAAAAATTAGCTGCCGTTAAGGCGTCAACAACCTTGCCGTTAATCGGCAGGTCGGAAAAATGAGTATCAGTTAAGTGAGTAGGCATAGCTTATAGCTTATCAGTGCTTGCATTAAAAAACAGTTTCTATATAACACTTATGGTCGGGCTGAGACAAATCAGCAACAGACCAATAATGGAGAAAAGAATGAGCGACAAAATTATCCAGTTATCTGACGATAAATTCGAAGCAGATGTTATCAATGCTGAAGGTCCTGTACTGGTTGACTTCTGGGCCGAATGGTGTGGCCCGTGTAAAATGATCGCACCAATCTTAGAAGAAGTTGCGACCGAGTTTGAAGGCAAGTTAACAGTTGGCAAGTTGAATGTCGATGAAAATAACGAAACTCCACCTAAATATGGTATTCGTGGTATTCCTACATTGCTACTTTTCAAAAATGGTAACGTTGCTGCTACTAAAGTTGGCGCGCTATCAAAAGCTCAATTAACAGAATTTCTAAACGAAAATCTGTAATTGAAACAAAATAAAAAACCGGTGCGAATAAAGCGCCGGTTTTTATTTGCATCACAGGTACTTGCATTTAGTTTTAGAAAAGATCGCATCAAAATATTTAACATTTCGGTGGTAAAACGCTGGACGTTGATTAAATATAGTGCTAACTTTTCCTCAGCGCTCATCCGAGCAGCATTCTGCTTACGCCCATATCCGGGTGATATCAAATCTAAACTAGAACAGAGTGACTTTAAGTCCTGTAAGCGAAGTTCAAGCACAAAGACCCACCAGTATGAATTTAACTGAATTAAAGAACAAACCAATAAGCGAGTTGGTTAACCTGGCCGAGGAAATGGGCCTGGAAAACATGGCGCGCGCCAGAAAACAAGACATCATTTTCTCAATCCTAAAGACACACGCAAAAAGCGGTGAAGATATCTTTGGTGATGGGGTACTAGAAATTTTACAGGACGGTTTCGGCTTCTTACGCTCAGCTGATTCTTCGTATCTTGCAGGGCCGGACGATATCTATGTATCGCCAAGCCAAATCCGACGCTTCAACTTGCGTACAGGTGATACGATTGCTGGAAAAATTCGTCCACCAAAAGACAGTGAACGATATTTCGCTCTGCTTAAAATTCGCGAAGTTAACTTCGACAAGCCTGAAAATTCACGTAACAAAATCCTTTTCGAAAACCTTACACCGCTTCACGCAGCAGACCGCTTGCGTATGGAACGCGGCAACGGTTCAACGGAAGATATCACGGCTCGTGTACTCGATTTAGCATCGCCAATCGGTAAAGGTCAGCGTGGCCTTATCGTTGCACCACCTAAAGCCGGTAAAACGCTTCTTCTTCAGAACATTGCCCAGTCAATCGCTGCTAACCACCCAGATTGTGAGTTAATGGTATTGCTGATTGACGAGCGTCCAGAAGAAGTAACCGAGATGCACCGGCTGGTACAAGGTGAAGTAGTGGCATCAACATTCGATGAGCCAGCAAGCCGACACGTTCAGGTAGCTGAAATGGTTATCGAAAAAGCCAAGCGTCTTGTAGAACACAAGAAAGACGTGGTTATCCTGCTTGATTCCATTACCCGTCTAGCGCGCGCATACAACACAGTTATTCCTTCATCAGGTAAAGTACTTACTGGTGGTGTCGACGCAAACGCATTACATAAGCCTAAGCGCTTCTTCGGTGCCGCACGTAACGTTGAAGAAGGCGGTAGCTTAACGATTATCGCAACAGCGCTAATCGACACCGGCTCTAAAATGGATGAAGTTATCTACGAAGAGTTTAAAGGTACAGGTAACATGGAATTACACCTTAACCGCAAGATTGCGGAAAAACGTGTGTTCCCAGCTATCGACTTTAACCGCTCAGGTACCCGTCGTGAAGAGCTACTTACCGCGCAAGACGAACTACAGAAAATGTGGATCCTTCGTAAAATCGTTCATGAAATGTCTGAAATCGATGCTATGGACTTCCTTATCAGTAAGCTGTCGATGACCAAGACTAATGATGAGTTCTTTGACGCAATGCGCAGACAAAAGAGCTAAGCAATTAATTGATAATTAAGTAGAAGGCGCCAACAGGCGCCTTTTTTATTGATCGATTTCAAAAAACCTCATTAATTATACTTTCGGCTAATATCTTCAATCTATTGAATCGGGTAGTTTCAACGCTCTGTTTATCCCAACAATAATAATTTCAGTGGTGTCTTCTTTCTGTAGATGAATTACTCTGTCTAAAAACACCAAAGGAAATAATTATGCATCGTAAATTGTTGTCACTTGCTTTTGTTGGGTTGGTTTGTGCGTCTGCGAACGCAACCAGCCAAATTAATGTTGATGAGCTGGCCGATAAAGTAGAGCCTGACGTTATCAAATGGCGTCATCACTTTCATGAATTTCCTGAACTGTCGAATCGCGAGTTTAAAACCGCTGAATATGTAGCTGGCTACCTTAAAAGTTTGGGGTTAGACGTACAAACGGGCGTAGCTAAAACAGGCGTTGTGGCCATTTTAGACACTGGAAATCCAGGTCCCGTTGTAGCCCTTCGTGCAGATATGGACGGGCTTCCAGTTAAAGAACAAAATGATTTGAGTTACCGTTCTACCCAAGTGGGTGAATATAACGGCAAAGAGGTCCCAGTGATGCATGCCTGCGGTCACGATACGCATATGGCTATGCTAATGGGTGCCGCAAAAATCCTTACTGAAATAAAGGGTGAATTAAAGGGTAAAGTGAAATTTATCTTTCAGCCTGCAGAAGAGGGCGCCCCCGCTGGAGAAAAAGGCGGTGCTGAAGTTATGGTGGCAGAAGGCGTATTAAAGAATCCTGACGTCGACGCTATTTTTGGTTTGCATATTAATGCCAACACTGATGTGGGCAAAGTGCGCTATAACGCCGGTGGCACTATGGCCGCAGTAGATCCGTTCAAAATTGTTATTCACGGAAAGCAAGCGCATGGCGCTTATCCGTGGAAAAGCGTAGACCCAGTAGTTACTGCTGCGCAAATGATAATGTCTATTCAAACCATTGTAAGTCGTGAATTAAAACTGATTGACGATGCGGCAGTGGTATCGATTGGCTCAATCCACGGTGGTAATCGCTCTAACATCATTCCAAATGAAGTCGAAATGGTAGGCACTATCCGTACTCTTAACGAAGCCGCTCGCGATCATATTTACGAGTCACTTCCACGTAAAGTAAAAGCGATTGCAGAGAGTATGGGAGCAGAGGCAGAACTCACGTTACCACTAGATTACTATTACCCAATTACGTATAACGACCCAGAGCTTACAAAAGCCATGCTACCTACCATGCAGCGTACCGCTGGCGTCGAAAACACATTGCTTTCTAAGCCGGTAACCGGGGCTGAAGACTTTTCATTTTTCCAGGAGCAAGTTCCAGGCTTATACGTTTGGGTAGGCGGTAAGCCGCTAGATGTATCAGAAGAAGACAGCCCTGCTCATCACACGCCAGAGTTCTACGTTGATGATGAGGGAATGAAGCTGGGTGTGAAGCTACTTACTAACTTTACTTTAGATTATATGGCGCAACACTAACACTGGCGGCTGGAGACATGTGTTGAAAATTGGTAGTAATTCGTTTTCCATTTCATGGTCTCTGGCCTTCCAAGCATTAATTGTATGTGTGTTGGGTGCAAGTTTAAATGCCCTTTCTCCACCTTTTGACAGCACTGGAATAGCCGCATTTGGTATAGGAGCGGCAGTTTACGCCTCCCTTCGCTTTTCCCCTTTTATTTCAATTCCCATTGGACTTCTAATCAGTCTGCCACTTTGGCTAAACGAAGGCAGCATTGTTGGCAAAGAAAGTCTCACTCTTTTGCCAATAGTACTTAGCTTTTTCGGCTATAATAAATCGCTAAAGCAAGTGATTAAAGTAGGCGCAGGCTTCTGGTCTATCGTCTTTTTACCCATTTTGCTGTTAGAACACTCTCTGTTCGATGATGGCAACGTGAACATGGTGTTCTCTGGCGTTTTAGTTACTTGGGTCAGTGGTGTATTTGGTTTGATCATCGGCCATTTCGCTTACTTAGCCATTTATGGCCTGAAGCGCCAAACTTCGTACAAATCCGAGCGGGTCACGCTTCACTTTCTCTTCGGGTATTTTTTCTCAGGATGCTTTTTTGTTGCTTCTATGGCGGTGATATATCTGTCAGTCAGCTTGTTTCAGCATCAACAAGAGCGGCAAATTTACAGTTATATGGCCCAGCGAGTTAAAGTGCTGGAGTTCCAGCTTTCAAACTTTTTACGTCATCATCAAAATGCTATTACCGCTACAGCGAAAGTACTTTCTAATAGTGGTTCGGAAAAAAATGCCGAAAACATCGCAGCCAAAAATCTACAAATTGTGGCTTCTCATAACCCTGAATTTTTAACCTTTCTGGTAGCCAATGAAGATGGTGATATTACGCATGCCTATCCACCAAGCATGTTGGAAAAAGCAAAGCAAAATGGGCGGCCCAATGTGTCTTATCGGCCTTATTTTTATGAAGTTATGCAAAGTGGCGTGCCATTTTTATCTAACGTTTTCCAAGGCCGTGGCTTTGGTAACGACCCAATTGTCGCGCTATCTGCGCCTATATTAGGTAGCAATGGGGCGCCTAAAGGTATTGTTGAAGGGTCATTATCTCTGAAGAGCTTTCATGCTATTGATAGCCTTAGTCTCGGTGGATTCTCGATGTTAATCGAAGATCAAAAGGGTGAGGTAATTTACGCCTCAGAGGCGTTAGCGTTAAAGCCGTTAACTAAAGCACCGTTTTATTTATGTGAGCCCAAATGTTCCATTGAAGTTGATGATGGTCCTCAAGGTAAGACGTGGCTAAGATTTACCAAGAACATTTCTTTTGCCAATTGGAAGGTTAGCTATTATTTCGACAAACGGCTTTTGATGGCATCAATGAGTAGTTATTTACTCAAAGATTTACTTTTATTGCTGGCTTTGTCTGCGTTCGGGACCTTTACAGGCTATGTAGTAGCGAAAATGGTAGGAGCACCCATTCGCCGTCTCGTTCGCTATATTGCAGACTTCGAACCTACACAGCAACAAGGAAAAAAAGCGCCGCAAAGAGCACTCCACATTCAAGAACTATCGTTACTAAGCGATGAGTTTATGCGCTTAGAAACCCGCTTGTCAGGTGCCTTTGATGAGCTTAAGAAAGCGAGAGAAATAGAGCAGGGGCTAAACGTAGAACTTAATGAGTTGAACCAGTCCTTGGAAAAGCGCATAGAGGAAAAGACTGAGCATTTAGCACAAGCGTTAAAAGAAGCTGAAGCTGCTAACGTTGCCAAAACGCAATTTCTCGCCAATATGAGTCACGAGATAAGAACGCCAATGAACGGTATCGTTGGTTCTTGCGAATTGATGTTAGACAACGAGCTTCCTGAACATATCGCAGTGAGAGCAAAAACGATTTCTCGTTCAGCTACTAATTTATTGATTATTTTGGACAGTATTTTGGATTGGTCGAAAATTGAATCAGGCAAAATGCTCAGTGATATCCAGCGCTGTGACATTCGTGAATTGCTTGAAGCTTCCTGTGAACTTTATCGCCATACGGCGCAGGTTAAGGGATACGACATTGCGCTTCATATTAGTGACCATGTACCCCATGCCTTAAACATTGATGCTGGAAAAGTAGCTCAGGTTATTAATAACCTTCTTAGTAACGCGATTAAATTTACCAATGAAGGTCAAGTTTCGGTTGACGTTGATTACGCGCACCAAGGGCTTAAAGTTTCGATACGGGATAGCGGCATCGGTATCGCCCCTGAAAAAATACACCTTATCTTTGAAAAGTTTGAGCAAGCTGACACCTCAACCACCCGCCACTTTGGAGGAACCGGTCTAGGCTTGGCCATATCCAAAGGACTGGTTGAGTTGCTCGGCGGCGAACTCTACGTTGAAAGTGAATTGGGTAAGGGAACTAATTTTACCTTCCATATTCCGGCCACGACGAGTAATAGTGATAAGCAGGAGCAACGTAAGACCTCAGCAACACTCCCCAGCGGTCTTCGCGTACTTCTTGCAGAAGATAATGATATAAACGCTGACATCGTGATGGATATGCTTAAATCAGCGAACATCAAATGTATTCGAACTAAGAATGGCAGAGATGCCGTTCAGGCAGAGAAAAAACATGATTTCGATCTAGTTTTAATGGACTGTCAGATGCCCATAATGGATGGATTAGCTGCATCCACACTTATCCGCAAAGAAGGTCGAAATAAAACTAAGATTAAAATTATAGCGCTAACGGCCAACGCATTTGTCGAAGATAAAAATGCCTGCTTAGAAGCAGGCATGAATGCGCATTTAAGTAAGCCTATACGCAAGCAAGTGCTATTTGACTGTATTGCCCGTGAGCTTGCTAGCGTTTGAGGCTACGTCAGTGTCATCACTCGGTGCATCACTTACCAGGCGCAATACAATGTAGCCCAAGCACGCAGACACGAGTGAGCCCGCTAAAATTCCGACCCGCTCATCAAAGATTTGATTAATCCCGGTTTGTTCAAAAGCAAGGCCTCCTATAAACAGACTCATAGTAAAACCAACGCCGCAAAGCAGCGCACAGCCATAAATATGCTTGAAGTTCAGGTCATCAGGTAACTTTGCTAGTTTCAGCTTTACCATTAAATAGCAAAACCCAAATACACCTATTTGTTTTCCCACAACCAAGCCAAGGAAAATGCCAAAGGTTACAGGGTGAAAAATTCCTTCTGGGCTAATATTGCCAAAACTAATGCCCGCATTAGCAAAGGCGAACAAAGGCAAAATGGCAAAACTTACAGAACCATTTAAACCGTGCTCAAGTCGAGTTACTGGAGAGTATGACGGGTCTTTTTGATCTCGCATGGGAATAAAACTAGCCAGTACCACACCGGCTAACGTCGCGTGCACACCCGACTTCAGCATAGCTACCCATAAAATGAGGCCTACAAAAACATAGGCTGGAATATCCACCACATTTCGCTTGTTCATTTGCCACAACAACAGTAGGCAGCCAGCAGCAATGTACAGCGCACTTGCGGTAATGTGCTCGGTGTAGAACAAAGCAATAATTACAATAGCGCCAATGTCGTCGATGATGGCTAGCGTAACTAAAAACACTTTTAGGCTAGTAGGTACTCTACTACCAAGTAGCGCCAAAATACCCAACGCAAAGGCAATGTCTGTGGCAGCGGGAATGGCCCAACCTGCAATCGCCACTGGGTTATCCCAGTTTATACCTACATAGATTAATGCTGGCAGTGCCATACCGCCCACGGCACCAGCAGCAGGTAGAATAATATCTTTAGGGTTTGCTAGCTCACCTTCACAAACTTCCCGTTTAAGCTCTAGGCCTACGTGAAAGAAAAAGACTGCCATCAAGCCATCGTTAATCCATAGCAGCAATGGTTTATCAATAGCCCACGACCCAGCGGATATTTGAACTGGCATGCTGATTAAATGGTCGTAAAGGGTATCTAATGGGGAATTGGCAATAATGAGTGCGAGTATTGTCGCTGCCATCAGCAAAATACCGGGAGCAGCCTCGCGGTTTAAGAAATCAGAGACCACGTCCTGCACTTCTTCTATGACTTCGTCAAGTACGTCGGGTTCATGCTTATCTGTCATCAATAACCTCTTGCGCCATTTAACTACTAACACCGCAAAGCTTATAACGTAGCTGTTGCTAATCCGTGTTATACGGCAGTTTTTCTTCACAAATTAATTATAGTTAATACGGGTTATTAGGTTTAGATAGATCACCGGTCAAGGTAGAGTGCTTTTATTCGTTCGTGCTCTATAGCACTATATTTCACGCCATTTACGGTGGGATTTTGAACGGTTTTAAGCTACAATCGCGGCCTTTCCAAGGTTGTCCATTTTACCTACTCCGAGGATCTCTAGATGGCAAAAGTCGCGATTGTAATGGGTTCAACTTCAGACTGGCCTACTATGCAGCAGGCCGCAAAGATGCTGAAGTCGTTTGGTGTTGAATTTGAAGCGAAGGTGGTGTCGGCGCATCGCACACCTAACTTGCTAGTAGAGTTTGCAGAAAATGCTGCTGATGAAGGTTTCAGCGCAATCATTGCTGGCGCAGGTGGCGCAGCTCACTTACCGGGCATGATTGCCGCACATACGCATTTACCTGTGTTCGGGTGCCCAGTTAAATCAAAAGCATTAAATGGGTTAGATTCACTTCTCTCAATTGTTCAAATGCCCAAGGGCGTTGCGGTAGGTACATTGGCTATCGGTGAGGCGGGAGCCGCTAATGCAGGTCTTCTGGCAGCGCAAGTAGTTGCACTTCAAGAAGAAAGTGTACGTGATGCGGTTATTGCTTTTAGAAAATCTCAAACCGAAACCGTTCTAGCGTCAAGCAACACATTGGAGTTAGATGAATGAGAGTAGTCGTTTACGGCGCAGGCCAACTTGCTCAAATGATGTACCTAGCGGGAAGTCCACTAGGTATTGAAGTTCAAGCTGTGGACGTAAACAACGATACCGTTGTACATCCAGTTAGCAAAACCCCACTCGATACAACACTAGCGCAAGCGCTAGAGGATGCCGATGCATTAACGGTAGAGTTTGAGCACGTACCTGAAAGATTGCTTGAAGAAGCGGCCAAAACAAACAAGTTGATGCCGAATATCGACAGTATTCTCGTCGGTGCCGACCGGGTTCGCGAAAAAAAGTTACTTGAAAGCATGCAGGTGGCGAATTGCGAACACCAGATTGTGACAGACCTTGCTCAGCTAGATGATTGCATCAAGCAGCTTGGTTCTAAGCTTATTCTTAAAGCAAGTCGTGATGGATACGACGGTTACGGTCAGTGGCGACTAAGTGATGAAGCCGATTTGCCAGCGCTAAAAAGCTCGCTACAAGGCTTGGACTTAGAAAATGTGCCATTAGTGGTAGAGAAAATGGTGGCATTCGATAGAGAGCTGTCGTTAATTGGTGTACGCAATGCTAATGGCGACGTGAGAACCTATCCACTTGCTGAAAATCTGCATCACCAAGGTCAGCTTCATGTGTCGGTCGCGCCTGCGACTAGTGTAGATGACGCTCTTCAGGCTCAAGCTCACGATATTTTCGTGAAACTGGCTGAGGGTATGGACTACATAGGCGTGCTGGCAGTGGAGTTATTCCAAGTTGGCGATAAACTGCTTGTCAATGAACTTGCGCCGCGTGTACATAACTCTGGGCATTGGAGCCAGTCAGGCGCTGTAACCAGTCAGTTTGAGAACCACTTGCGTGCTGTTTGCGGCTTGCCTCTTGGCGATACGTCAGCCATAGGGCCAAGTGCTATGGTTAACATCATTGGTTGCAGCAGCTTTTCACGAGACCTGTTAAGCATTGATGGAAGCCACCTGCATTGGTACGGAAAGTCTGTTCGTGAAAAACGCAAAATGGGGCACATCAATGTCACCACTAATAGTTATGAAAGCTTAGGTGAAAAGCTCATGGCATTGAGCAAATATTTACCACTTGAGTACTTCCCGAAATTAGTTGGTGAAGCAACGCGATTAAAAGGTTGACACCCACGCGTTTATCGCTAGAATACGCATCCGCTGTCTAGGCAGCGGTTTTTAAAGTGTGCCGACTTAGCTCAGTTGGTAGAGCAACTGACTTGTAATCAGTAGGTCGCCAGTTCGATTCCGGCAGTCGGCACCATTTCTCTTTTTTCCTATGCCAAACTTACGTACACTTGCTAACGAATATTCATTCGGAGCAGACTGTATGTCATTTTTTTCCAATTCACTTAAACCGTTAGTTATCGTAACTGGCTTATTTTCTTTAAGCTTGTCTGCGAGTATTTACGCGCATGGCAATGACCATGATAACCATCACATGCCAAAAAAGCAGCACAAGCACGCTAGTAAGCAATCAGATGTAATGGTAATGAATGGTTATGCCAGAGCGACCTTTGCTTTGGCAAAAACCGGCGCAGTGTACTTTACTTTGCATAATCATAGTGACAGCGATAAAACACTGACGTCTGTTTCAGTATCAAGCGATGTAGCAAGTGAAGCGCAAATCCACACAACGGTGATGGAGGAAGACGTGATGAAAATGCGTGAGCTAACTGACGGCGTTAAAATAAAAGCGGGCGAAATGGTCTCTTTTGAATCAGGCGGCCGTCATATCATGTTGATGGGGCTAACCAAAGGATTAGAAGAGGGCAGCGAAGTAGCACTAACCCTCACATTTAGCGATGCGAGCGAACTACAGGTTTTGCTACCTGTTAAAAAAGAAGCGGGCGAAAGCCACCATCACCACCATTAATAGAGTGGCTGAGGCAGAATGTATAAAGTCATCGATTAATGCGATGAATGCAATCAACTAAACCGTTAATCTAAATCAAAATTTCTGTAGTACTATTAACTTATATTATTTAAACCAAGATTTTTCAGCGCCGATAAATGGACTGAAGGTAAATCTAAAAAAGGTTTTAACGTTAAGGAGTGTGACATGAGCAAGATTGATATTGGTATTTCTGAAAGCGATCGTAACGCAGTAGCAGAAGGCCTGAAAAAGCTATTGGCCGATTCTTACACTTTGTACCTTCAAACGCATAACTTCCATTGGAATGTAGAAGGGCCGCAGTTCCGTGAACTGCATCTTATGTTTGAAGAGCATTACACCGAGCTGGCCGAAGCGGTAGACGAAATTGCAGAGCGTATTCGTACTCTAGGTGTTTCAGCGCCGGGCACGTATAAGGCGTTCGCTGAGCTTAGTTCAATTGAAGAAGTGGAAGGTGTACCTGAAGCCACGGAAATGGTTCGCTTACTGACTCATGGTCATGAGCAAGTAGTGAAAACGTGTCGTGAATCATTAAAGCTGGCGCAAGATGCTGACGATGAATCATCTGCAGCGTTAATCGGTGACCGTATGCGCGTTCACGAGAAAACAGCGTGGATGCTTCGCGCAACATTACCGAAGTAAATCGCGTGATAAATGAAGCATGTATATAAGTGCATCGGCTGATGTTCATCATGCGCCTTAAAGCGAGTCGTTTTTATCGCATAAGCGAGTAAAACTATCACAAAGGGTACAGCAGCGCTGTGCCCTTTTTTGTATACTGCCTACCACTAAAAATAATAGAAGAAGCCTGTGTTAACGCGTACACGGCTTTTTAAAATGAGGCTCCTAGCGATGAAACCATCAACTATTTTAGCTTTACCATTCAAACCTGTGAGCGCGCTAGCGCAGTCACTTACTTGTGTATTGGCGCTTACGATCAGCCAATCCGCTTTAGCTCACGGAGACCATAAACATGGCGAAGCGCATGAAATCACCGACAGCGATATTACCGTAACCACGCTTGCTGAAGGGCTTGTTCATCCTTGGGGAATGGCATTTTTGCCAAATGGCGATCTGCTAGTTACGGAACGTGAAGGTGGCATTCAGCGCTTGTCGAAAGACGGTAAGTTATCAGGGCGTTTAAACAATGTGCCTGAAGTGGTTGCGCAAAATCAAGGTGGTATGTTGGACATCGCTATCGATCCGGATTTTGCCAGCAATAACACCATTTACTTCTGTTACAGTAAAGCCAGTGAGGTCGAAGGCAAGCCGGGCAGCAGCAGTAGTGTTGCAAAGGCTAAGCTCACTGAGTCGGGCCTTGAAAATGTTGAAGTTATTTTTAGTGCCGACTCTATTGTCGATAACGGCTTTCACTTTGGCTGTCGCTTAGTATTCGATGCTAAAAAGCACTTATACGTCACCATGGGCGACCGCTATAAGTATATGAAAGAAGCGCAGAACACCGATAACCACTTTGGTAAAATTGTGCGTATTAATCGTGACGGTAGTGCTGTAGAAGATAACCCTTTTACCGATGGCAATGCCCCTGAAATATTCAGCTATGGTCACCGCAACGTGCAAGGCGTCACTATACACCCTGAAACTGGCGTAGTCTGGGCAATGGAACACGGCCCCAAAGGCGGTGATGAAATTAATATCCTAGAGCGCGGTGCGAACTACGGTTGGCCAGAGATTACTTATGGCGTTGACTACAGCGGCGATATTATCAGCGATAAAACTCATATGGATGGTATGAAGCAACCTTGGTTGTACTGGAACCCGTCCATTGCACCAAGCGGCCTAACCTTCTATCAAGGCGACATGTTTAAAGAGTGGAACGGCGATATATTAGTGGGGTCTTTAAAATTTACCCACCTTCGCCGTATCAAGGTAGAAGATGGAAAGCCTGGTGAGCAGTTTGAATATGTTCGCGACAATCACGACCGCATCCGCGACGTAGAAGTGGGGCCAGATGGTGCCATTTACTTACTGACTGATGCCCCTAACGGCAAAGTAGTGAAGCTGACCAAATAAGGGTCGATGATAAAAAGGAAGGCGCCATTTCATTCACTGAAGGGCGCCTTTTTTCTTAAAAAGAGCTGCGGGTTTAAAACGATTTATTCGCTGTAGTTGTCTTTCTTGTAGCGCTCAAACCACGCCACAATATTCCCCACTTTTTGAATTAATCGCGAAGGGCGGCTTGCTATGCCGTGTGACGCACCTGGAATTCGTACCATAGCCGCATCCACACCTTGCAGCTTCAACGCTTGATAGTATTGCTCGGTCTCACTGATGGGAGTGCGGTGATCGGCTTCGCCAGTAAGTAGCATGGTTGGCGTAACCACGTTGCCTACTAAGCTCAAAGGACTGCGTTGCCAGAGTTTATCGGCAATATTCCACGGCATATCAGTCATCCAATATTGGCTAAAGTAAGGATACGCATCGGCCGTCAACGAAAAGCTCATCCAATTAATAACCGGCTTAGCCACAACGGCTGCGCTAAAGCGATCAGTCTTACCGATGGACCATGCGGTAAGGGTTCCGCCGCCTGAGCCGCCAGTAATAAACAGACTCTCTGAATCTACATAGCCTTGCTTAACAACCGCGTCTACCACGTCCATCAAGTCGTTGTAATCTTCTGACGGATAGTTATGGTGAATCAGGTTACCAAAGTCTTCACCGTAAGAGCTGCTGCCCCTTGGGTTAGCCCATACCACGACATAACCTTGCGCGGCCATTAGTTGAATTTCCATAGCAAAATGAGGGCCGTAGGCTGCATGTGGACCGCCATGAATTTCTAAAATTAGCGGGTATTTTTTGCTGCTATCAAATCCTGGTGGCAAAGCAATCCATGCGTCGATAGGTAGCTCGTCCACACTTGATACTACGGAAAGGTCTTGTACTTCTGCCAGCGTTTTATGACCAAGTGCGTCGCTGTTTAAATCGGTGAGTTGCGTATCGTCTTTGCCTTTTCTATAAAGCGCCAGGTCGCCAGGTACAGTGCGGCTTGCCATTGTGTAAACAATGTCGCCTTTATCACTAACTGCGAAGTCGCCCGACGTGTAGGGGCGGCCAAACGCTTGACCACCTATGCTAACGTCGATAGTTTTTACATCACCTTTAAGGTTCACCGCAGCAAGTTTAGTTTCGCCATGATCAAGGTAAGAGAAAACTAATCCGCGACTGTCTTTACGCCACGTGAACTTTCCTATGCTTCTATCTAGCGATGTGGTTAAGCGGGTAATATCACCACTTTTAAGCTCAAGTACAACTAGGTCGCCATTCTGATATGAAAGCTTTCTGTCGTTGAGCTGAGTAAACGCAAGGTATTTTCCGTCGGGGCTCAAGGTTGGCCTGCCTTCAGGGCCTTCGATATCGGTAACTTGTTCAACTGTCGCTGTGTTCACATTCACTTTATAGATGTCGCTAAATAAAGGATGCAGTGCGTAGTCTTCTCGTTGTGGTGTGGCGAAATAAATCCAGTTATTTTCTTTAGAGAAAGAAAGGGTACCGCCGCTCGGAAATTTCCCCGTTGTTAACTGTCGCGGCGTGCCGCCTTCTACAGGCAGAATAAAAATCTGCTCGAAGCCTTCACGCAGGTAGCCTCTGCCGTCACCTCTATACTGCACCGCATCAATATACGTGCCTTGTTCAGCCCACTTCGCACCCTTAGGTTTGCTTGGCATACCGGTAAACAATGGCTTTTGCTTTTCTTCAGTAAACTGTGTAAAGGCTAAGGTTTTGCTGTCATGAGACCAGGTTAACTGGCGAGGTGTCTCGCTGGTATTGGTTAAACGCACCGACTGCATAGTGTCTAAGTAATAAAGATGGATTTGTGCGCGGCCGTTGACCGCTTTTGTAAACGCCACCATTTTACCGTTGGGCGATAAGGTGGCCTGTGACAAGTTTTCGTCCCCCCCAATAAACGGGCGATGTTCACCGGATTTAATGTTTACCTGCCACAACCGGCTTTGTCTTCCGTCAGTCATGATATCCATGCTTTGACGAGAATAAATAACCGTTTCCTTATCGAGGAATTGAGGGTTAGTGACAAACTCTAAGTTAAAGGTATCTTCATACGTTAGCGCATTTACGCTACCTGAATCAGAGTCAGAGTTTTGCAATGCACTAGCTTGGCTTATGCCTAAAACCAACAGTGATAACGCTGTCGAGGTAGCTAATAAACCTTGTTGTATAGGGCGAAGGGGGAAACGAGACACAAACATGTTTGTTCCTTTTGTCATTCTTTTTGCGCTATGCGCGATAGGCGGCGTTTTTCAAGATAATGTGTTCGCAGTCGTGCTCTTAACGTTAACGCTAGGGTTAATTAAGTAAACTGAGAACCTTATTCTCAACCATATCGCTTTCGTTTCCATTATGTAAAGGGTGTGCGGTGAAGGGGGTGGATTGTCCGTTAAAAATGCGAATTGCTGCATGTATCGCAGCACATGACGCTATGTATAACAATGGAAGGCTAACAGCGGGTATTATCGGTATGAACGCAGTATCGCCTTTGTGTAATTCTCATTCGCCTTTAAGGCTAATGTTGCCTACCAGAATATCTTTAAACATAACCCAATCGCCCATCAAACTGTAAAGGGGGTGTTTAAATGTAGCGGGACGATTTTTCTCAAAAAAGAAATGTCCTACCCACGCAAAGCCGTAACCTACTAGCGGTATAAACCACAGTAGCGACCAGCTCGCCATAAATACCGCTAGCGCTATAACGCTAAGTACTAGCCAAGAGCCGATAAAATGAAGCGTGCGGCATGTGCCGTCTTTATGCTCATTTAAATAAAACGGGTAAAACTCTTTGAACGAAGCAAACTGAGTGTCTGTGCTGGTTTGTGTAGTCATAAAACCTTCTTAGCCAAATCTTATAGAAATTAGGTGGCTTAATAATAAAGTATCTCAATAGAGAAATTTTACACCACATTAACATTCCTTGAAGGTAGAGATTGTCGTGAAAGCGACAAAGGCGAAATGGCCGCTTTTATAAAAAGAGTATGCCGCTTGTTCCGAAACTAAAGATAACTTCCCTTAGCCTTGTAATTTTGAAGCGTCTGCCCCATATTCCTCTCAATACAAGAAATTTAAGGCCTGCGTTATGGAAAATCTCGTTGCAAATAGCCAAGCAACCATCGTAGATATTACGGTAGAAAACTTTCAGCAAATTATTGTAGAAGCATCGCAAGAAAAACTAGTGCTTATCGACTTCTGGGCTGATTGGTGCGAACCGTGTAAAGACCTAATGCCCATATTAGAAAAGTTGGCAGGTGAATATAGTCAGCATTTGATTTTGGCCAAAGTAGACTGTGAAGCACAGCAAGAAGTGGCTGCTCAGTTTGGTATTAGAAGCCTACCAACGGTAATGGTGGTGCAAAACGGTCAGCCCGTCGATGGCTTTGCGGGTGTACAACCTGAGCAGCAAATTCGTGAAATGCTGGCTAAATATTTGCCAAATCCAGAAGATGATCTACTTGCCACTGCCGGCAAGGCGATTCAGCAAGGGGATTATGCCGAAGCACTGCCTGCGGCAAAAGAAGCCTTAACGCTTAACCCTGAAAACGTAAACGCTAAGTATATGCTTATTGATTGCTACGTTGAGACTGGCTCTATCGATGCAGCCAAAGCTTTGCTTGAAGAGATTAAGCTGGTAGATCAAGACTCTCGCTATAAGAGTTTGGCGGGCAAAATTGAACTTGCAGAACAAGCTGCAGATACGCCGGAAATACGCCAGCTTCAAGCGGCAGTAGAGGCGAACCCTGATGACCTTCAGCTGAAAGTAGACTTAGCTGTACAATTGCAGCAAGCGAACAAAGCACAAGACGCGCTTGAGCTTCTTTATACCGTACTAAAGAAAGAGCTTGGCTTTGGCGATGCCAGAAAGTTAATGATGGATATGATGAATGCACTCGCTGACGGCGATCCGCTTAAGTCTGAGTATCGTCGTAAAGTTTATAGCTTGTTGTACTAAGCCTATTCGGGTTTTAGCTTTCACCGTAACGCTAAAACCGTCGCCTTAGGCTTGGAAATTGGCTACACGGTTAATCGAACTAGTTGTTGCGACTAACCCAATGTTTGTAAGAATAAGTGTATTGTCGGGCCGGCTATCGTGTTCGTTAAAAACTAGCAAATAGGTGAAAACCCTTCCTCATGCAGCCAATTTAGTGCCTCGAAGTATTTTTCAAAATATTCCCGCTCATAGTCGCTTGTTTTAAAGTCACGTTGTTTAGAAGGATGGGTGCGTTCTAGTTGAGCTCGCTTGACCATTCCGCTATCCAGCACATACGCTGAGCGAGTAAGCCCTCTTGAAATATTCACCTTTATTGCATCCGCTAAACGGGTCTGACATTCCGGCGTAGATAATACCCAACGGCGTCCGTCCATTAAGGCAGCCCAAGGCTTATTGTCGAACCTATCAATAAGCGCATGCATCTCTTCAATAAAATACTCGGTTGTTTTAAGGTTCCACGCCCCAGTAGCAAACACCTCAAGAACGTTACCTGAGACATCCAATGAATAATTTCCGTATTTAGGAAAACGCATAAAATACCTTTAATGTTTGTCTGCGTGGAACAGACGGAGCTTGCTAACTCGGCTAACAAAAACATCTTGCCTCTATAGGGTATAGCAGAGTTCTTAAAATTTGCAGTGATTGTGTTTATATAAGAAATATCACTAAGCACGTCGATTTGGGCAAAACAATTTACACTTAATTTGTAAATAAATGTTTTGTTGCAGGCGCAGATTCATGCGAAAAAGGTAGAAATTTGATAGGGTTTACGCAGTTTTTATATTGGGCAATAGAGCATGGCATATCAGCATTTTTACACGGGTTTTCTAAATGCGAACAAAGGTAAACAGCATTATGCGTGTCACAGCCACTACTTTTGGCCCGACTGCACGCGCGAAGCAATGCTCAACTACTGGGATGACAGCGCTAAGTATGTTGACGAAAAATGGGGATATTTCTTCCAAACTTTGGTGCCAGAGCTACAGCAGCGCATTAGCAACATACTGAACACTGGAGCACCACAGCAAATCGTTTTTGCGCCCAATACCCATGAGCTGCTTTATCGCGTAATGAGCTGCATCGATAGCGCTGCGCCTTATAAAGTAGTGTCGACAGACAGCGAGTTTCACAGTTTTCAGCGCCAAGCGAGTAGGATGCAAGAGCAGGGTGCGATAGAACTTATTACCGTACCTACTAAACCCTACGATACGTTTGCGTCGCGCTTTAAGGCCGCCATTGCCGAACACGATCCCGAGCTGGTTTTCTTTAGTCAGGTGTTTTTTAATTCCGGATACGTGGTGAACGATGTCACAGATATCGTAAATAGCGTAACTAACGACAATACCCTTATTGTGGTTGATGGCTATCACGGGTTTATGGCAAAGCCTACCGATATAGCGAACATTGCCCACCGAGCCTTTTATCTTGCCGGTAGTTACAAATATGCTCAGGCAGGAGAGGGGGCATGTTTTGCGCACGTACCCGTGGGCTGTGAGCTAAGACCCAGCTATACCGGCTGGTTTGCCGAATTCGGCGAGTTAGACAAACCCCGCGAGACGGGCGGTAAAAATAACGTTCAATATAGTCTAAATGGAATGCGCTTTGCTGGTGCGACCATGGATTTTACCGCGCTCTACAGATTAAGAGCCGTGCTTCGTATGTTCGACGACAATGGCATTGATGTCGCTACAGTTAACGAATACGTAATGGGCATGCAGCGCACATTTCTAGAGAAACTTGCTACCTGCAACCATCCCTTGCTAAACGAAAAACATCTAGCAGTAAGTGATGAAGCAAACCGAGGGCATTTCCTTACCTTTGAATTAGATAGTGCCGATGAAACAAAAGCCCTTGCTTCAGCGCTTAAAGAGCACCATATCCTTACCGATTTTAGAGGAAACCGCTTACGGTTTGGTTTTGGTCTGTACCACACCCCTGAGTACATTGATTTAACCGCACTGAATCAGAAAGCGTAAGTGTTGCTTTAAACATACGTAAATATTAACGTCACACTTATTTAAGGATAGTTTTATGGAGTGGTTATTACCCGCTTTAGCGTTGGTACTTATTATAGAAGGAATAGGGCCGCTTCTTTTTCCTAATAAATGGCGCAATTATTTACTTCAGATAAGCCAACAGCCCAGTAATCAACTGCGTCAAGTTGGCGGAACCCTTGTGATAATAGGCGCACTACTGCTGTTTTATTTCAGTTGAGATAGCGCCCAGAACTAGGCATTAAGAGGCGTGAAGCGGTGTGAAAACGGACCTCATCAAACACTGCCACACGCTTTACCATAATACATAGTACGAAAAGGAGCGCGACTTTACCGTTGACTGAAAAGTGTGCTCTTAAACCTGTATTCAACATTCAGAGGTATATTTTCAGCCCTTCGAATACCTAATTCGCTTTAAAGCATTACAACGCCGGTAAATAAATAGCGAAAAATTATATAAATGACCCTAGCGCAGACTGTGGGTAGACCGATTGTTCAGCTTTCATGTTATATGAAGTTTAGAATGCTTTAAAAATTAGCGCCTTAGAAAGTTCGTGTCGAAAAATACTTTGCCAAGCCTTATTTCAAAAAGACTTGAAGGGCAGTAAGTCATCTTTGTGATTTCAAAAATAAAAATAAAATAGTCGTATTTTTGTTCGAAAAAGAGATGATCCTTGCCCTAGAATTTTGTAGAATCCCCGCCTAATTTTCTTACACATATGATTCATGGCAAAGAACGTTGTGGTACTCGGCACTCAATGGGGTGACGAGGGTAAAGGCAAGGTCGTAGACCTACTCACTGATCGCGCAAAATATGTTGTTCGTTACCAAGGCGGACACAATGCAGGTCACACTCTAGTAATCGACGGTGAAAAAACCGTACTTCACTTAATCCCATCAGGCATCCTACGCGATAATGTTACCTGTATTATTGGTAACGGTGTTGTGCTAAGCCCTGACGCACTAATGAAAGAAATGACTATGCTTGAAGAGCGTGGCGTTCCAGTGCGCGAGCGATTAAAGATTAGTGAAGCTTGTCCGCTTATTCTTCCTTATCACATTGCACTAGACGTAGCGCGCGAAAAAGCCCGCGGCGCAAAAGCAATTGGTACAACGGGTCGTGGTATCGGTCCAGCGTATGAAGATAAAGTAGCCCGTCGTGGATTACGCGTTGGCGACTTGTTTAATGCAGAAGACTTCGCAGCAAAGCTGAAAGAAGTGCTAGACGTGCATAACTTCACGCTTACTCAGTACTATGGCGAAGAAGCAGTAGACTTTGACGAAACCTTAAAAGGTGCAATGGAAGTTGCTGACATTCTTAAAGCAATGGTTGTTGATGTAACTGACGAGCTAGACAAAGCACACAATGCTGGCTTGCCTATTATGTTTGAAGGTGCACAAGGTACACTTCTAGACATCGATCACGGTACTTATCCTTATGTTACGTCGTCAAACACTACCGTTGGTGGTGTAGCAACGGGTGCTGGCTTTGGCCCACTTAAGCTAGATTACGTACTGGGTATTGTTAAAGCATACACTACGCGTGTAGGCTCAGGTCCTTTCCCTACTGAACTAGAATGTGAAGTAGGCCAACACTTAGGTGTTAAAGGTCACGAGTTTGGCGCAACCACAGGCCGTAAGCGCCGTACAGGTTGGTTCGATGCAGTTGCGATGAAACGCGCAGTACAAATCAACTCTATTACAGGTTTCTGCTTAACTAAGCTTGACGTACTAGACGGTCTTGAAAGCCTTCAAATTTGTGTAGGCTACAAAGATGCAGACGGTAACGTGAAAGACGTGCCACCTATGGCGGCTGACGGTTACGAGAAAGTAACGCCAGTATATGAAGAAATGCCGGGTTGGACAGACAACACTTTTGGTGTAACTGAGTTTGAAGCGCTTCCACAAGCTGCGAAAAACTACATTAAGCGTCTTGAAGAGCTAACAGGTGTGCCGGTTGATATCGTTTCAACAGGCCCTGACAGAAACGAAACTATCGTTTTACGCAGCCCATACGACGCGTAATAGCAAAGCGTTATATACCTTCTAAAGCCCGGTGTTTACCGGGCTTTTTTTGTTGCACACAAACTTTACCTCTTTTTCATTTTCACTGATCACGCTTCATTTTTTAGCACCTGCATTTTATTCCTATAAGTCCTACGGTTAGGGCCTGAAACGCAAACGCATTAAACATTAATTAACAATTTAGTTGCGTTGTCTTCGAACATCCCTATTAATATAAGATAGTATCAGTTAATTATTGCGCTGCTTTGCCCGACAACAATCTTAAGATGAGCCATAGAATTGTTGCAGTGGGTGTTATGCTATCGGAGCCTTCTTATGCCAAATAGACCTTCTCTTCACGCAGTGGAAACCGGTGTGTGTTTCGTTGATGTTGTTCACAAACTTAATGACAGTTTCGATACAGGGAAAACCCAGTCCCTGGAATGGCGTAAAAGCCAGTTAAAGGCATTAGAGACACTACTTAAAGACAACCAGCACGACATTTTGCAGGCCCTTAAAAATGACTTGGGCAAATGTAAGACCGAAGCCATGGTCGCTGAACAAGGCTTTCTACTTTCTGATATCAAGCATACGCTTAAGCACTTGGATAAATGGGCAAAGCCGCGCAAAGTATCTACGCCCATGGTGGCATGGCCAGGTAAGAGCTTTCGCAAGCCTGAGCCGCTTGGCACTGTGCTTATTATCGGAGCGTGGAATTATCCGCTTCAGTTATTGCTTGCCCCTTACATTGCTGCCATCGCGGCGGGGAACTGTGCAGTATTGAAACCCTCTGAATTGGCTGAAGAAACCTCGTCGCTGGTGGCTAAGCTTATCCCCCAATATATGGATAATTCATGCGTTGCCGTAATAGAAGGCGGTAAAGATGAAGCCACAGCGCTACTTGCCTGCAAATGGGACCATATTTTTTACACCGGTGGTGAAGTGGTGGGCAAAATTGTCATGAGCGCCGCGGCCAAACATTTAACGCCAGTAACCCTTGAGCTTGGCGGTAAGAGTCCCTGTTTTGTTGATAAAAACACAAACCTTGATGTCACCGCGCGCCGTTTAGTGTGGGGTAAATGGATGAATGCAGGCCAAACGTGTATTGCGCCTGACTATGTCATTGTTGAAAAGGGCTTTGAGCAAAAGCTTATTGATGCGGTTAAAAAAGAGCTGAAAAAGCAATACGGCAAAGCACCTTTATCGTCACGAGATTACGGCAATATCGTTAATCATCGTCACTTAAAGCGTCTTGAAAGTTACCTTGAAAACGTCAATGTGGTGTATGGCGGCGAGCTAGATGAATCTCGTCCAGCAATGGCGCCTACCCTTGTACTGGAGCCATCGCTAGATAGCCCGCTAATGAAAGAAGAGATCTTCGGCCCTATTCTACCTATTATCACTGTCGACAACATGGAGGCGGGCATTAAGTTCGTGAACAGCAGGCCTAAGCCACTCGCACTTTATGCATTTAGTGATAAGGACGATGTGCTTGATAATATTATCAGCAAAACCAGTTCAGGCAGTGTGTGTACTAACGACACTATGCTGTTCATGACTAACCCTGAGTTACCGTTTGGTGGCGTAGGAAATAGCGGCATGGGTAACTATCATGGCCAAGCAGGTTTTGATACATTCAGCCATATTAAAACGGTAATGAAACGTTCATTCGCCCTTGACGTGTTCTTTCGTTATGCGCCGTTTTCTAAGTTTAAGCTGTCGTTGCTTAAGAAGTTCTTATAATAGGAGTTTTCATGGTTCAACCTTTTCATCTTGCCATTCCGGTCACTAATTTAACCGACGCAGAAGCGTTCTACGGTGAGTTGTTGGGTTGTGGAAAGGGCCGCAGTGACACCCAGTGGATAGACTGGAACTTCTTCGGCCATCAATTAGTGACGCACTGTGTAGAGGCCATGCCGTCGCCGCCTGCTTATAACGGGGTAGACGATCATGCCGTGCCGGTGCCGCACTTCGGCGTTGTGCTAACCATGGACGATTGGCAAGCTCTGGCAAGTAAATTAGAGGCTGCCAATACCGAGTTTGTTATCGCACCTTATATTCGCTTTAAAGGAAAGCCCGGCGAACAAGCCACTATGTTTTTTAAAGACCCTTTCGGCAACGCGTTAGAGTTCAAAGCGTTCGCAGATATGTCTCAGCTTTTCGCTTCATAATAATGGGGGCAGTTGCTCTTTGCCGTACATCAAAGAGCTGCCTGATACTAGGCTAGCGCTTCTTCTTTTTTGGTTTGAAGCGCTTATATAAAAGCGCAACACCTGTAAGGGTGAACAAAAAGGCGCTGCCCGAAAAAGCAATTAACCACGGCGTGTTAAAGTTACTTCTGTCCTTGTAATCCATTATGTGCAACATCCACATAAAATCAAACAGCCGCCATGTGTCGGTACGTACGCGCAGAACACTGCCAGTGTTTGGGTCGATATAAAACCGCGAATTTAGGTCGTCATCGAAGTTTACCTGCCATAATGGCGCAGACAGGTTTTGCACTTCTTGAGGCAACACGCTTAATAGCCGGGTCTCACCAATATCGCCAGTACCTGCGTATTGCCCTTTTGCTGCTTTACGAATAGCGCTTTCTTGCATGGTTTGCAAAGCTTCACCTGTTAATGCGCTGTAGCGATAGGCAATGTTGTCATCCACGACATGATAAACAGGAATAGCATCAAGCGTGTTTGGGTCAGCATGGTCTACTTCATTTATACGGTGAGTAAGTGAAAGTACGGCAGCGCTACTGTGGTGGCGCAAAATGTCTGAAGGGGTAACCGTAACGTTGTGCCACGACGTAGTGACGGCGTGTTTTAAGTGGTTGCCTCTTACTTCATCGATAGGTAACCACGCCATAACCAGACCACTTAAGAACCATAGACCAATTTGAATGAACAGTATTAAGCCCAGGTAGTTGTGCGCTTTGCGCATAAATTTCATCATCAGGTTTTTTGGTTTTATTATCAAAAGGCTATAACATCAGAAAACAATAACCGAGTAAACCGAAGAAGAGGGTGGTTTTGAATAAAGCATTAGTGCTGGTAGACGTACAAAATGTGTATTACACCTGCCGTCAGGCGTACAAACGCAACTTTAATTACAACCAGTTTTGGCGTGAACTTACCTACAACTTGGATATAGCCCATGCTTTCGCATACGCCATAGACAGGGGTGACAGCAAGCAGCGTGAATTTCAAAACATTCTTCGTGCTATTGGATTTGAAGTAAAGTTAAAGCCTTTCATTCAACGTGCTGACGGCTCGGCGAAAGGTGACTGGGATGTAGGTATAACAGTAGATGCACTTGAACACGCCGACGATGTTGATGAGATCATTTTGGTGTCGGGCGACGGCGATTTCGATATTCTTGTAAACGCCCTTAAAGCAAAAGGGAAAACCGTAACGGTGTACGGTGTTCCTGCATTAACGGCTGAAAGTATTCAAAAAGTGGCGTCTAAGTACGTGCCTATCGACGCCACGCTGTTGTTGTAGTTTTCAGCTTGTACTTTGTTCAAGGCTGAACTAATAACGCTGAGCCCCCAAAGCTCCACTAATGTGGCTCAGCTAACAGCCCTGTGCTGATAAGGCTGTACTAATATGGTTGTACTAGGCTCTTACCTCGTCCGCTTTTTTCAGATGCGGCTTCTACACCCTCTTTAGTACGCTTAATTAAATGTACATCACCAAAGCGACGGTTATCTATGGTATAGCCCATTGCTTTAAGCTCATTTACCGTTGCCTCTGTAAACCCGTCGTGCATACGAATGGTGTCTTTGGGCAATAGCTGGTGATGAAAACGTGGTGAGTTCACGGCTTCTTCAGCGCTCATATCGTAAAGCAGGGCATTCAATAGCGACTGAGTTACTGATGAAATAATGGTAGTGCCGCCAGGAGAGCCTGTTACCAGAACCACTTGGTCGTCTTTAGTGACCAGCGTTGGTGTCATAGAAGACAGCATGCGCTTGTAAGGTTCAATAGCATTCGCCTCACCACCTACAGCGCCAAAGAAGTTAGGCACGCCAGGCTTAGCACTAAAATCGTCCATTTCATCATTCAACAAAAAGCCAGCACCAGTCACAACAACACCGCTACCAAAAGTAAGGTTGATGGTCGTTGTATTAGCAACAGCGTTACCCCATCTGTCCATAATAGAGAAGTGTGTTGTATCTTCGCTTTCTTTTAAACCAGGCTTAACGCTTGGGGTATCAGAAATGCTGGTAGGCTGAATATCTGCTGCGCGTTGAGTAATATAGTTTGCGTCAGTGAGCGCTTTTACCGGAACACTAACAAAATCAGGATCGCCCATATATTCAGCGCGATCGGCAAACACGCGCTTACCAATTTCTGACATAACGTGAATATATTCAGTACTGTTTTGCGCTGGCAAATCGTGCGTTGCGTCATAGGCTTCTAGCATGCCGATCCACTGGGCAACGGCAACACCACCAGAGCTTGGAGGAGGTGCGGTCACCAGCTCATAACCTTGCCAGTTTAGGTGAAGAGGTTTGCGCCACACTGCTTTGTAAGCCAGTAAGTCTTCATAGGTAATAAGGCCGCCGTTTTGCTGCATAAAGTCAACAATATGCTTTGCTACATCGCCTTTATAAAAGCCATCCTTTCCCTTTTGCTGAATAGCTTTAAGCGTTTTCGCTAGCTCTGGCTGTTTGAAGGTAGTGCCTGCTTTAGCGTGTGCAAAATACTCGCTAAAGTTGTTATTGATAGCTGCTTCTTTGGTACGCTCAATATAGTGATCAATGTTATTGGCCAGCTTCTCGTGAACCACAAAACCTTGCTCGGCCAAATCAACGGCTGGTGCGAGTAGACGCTCCCACTCCAATGTGCCGTATTTTTTATGCGCGGCCCACATACCAGCAACGGTACCAGGAATGCCAGACGCTTTAGCCCCAAACAAAGACTCGTACGGTTTTACGTCACCTTTCTCGTCAAGATACATATCGCGATGCGCATTTTCAGGTGCCATTTCACGGTAATCTAAAAAGTCGGTGTTATCTTCAAACTTTATTGTCATAAAGCCGCCACCGCCTACGTTGCCCGCCTCAGGTAGAGTAACAGCCAAGACAAACTGTGCCGTAATAGCAGCATCAATTGCGTTTCCACCTTCTTGGAGTACCTGCATTGCAGCATCGGCACTGTAGCTGTCAGGCATGGCAACGGCCTGTTGGCTAAGCCCAACTGTATTGTTGCTAGCGCTATCAACAGGGGCATTTGGCCCATGGGAACACGCTGCCACTACTGAAATAAATGCCACTATTACCGAGATAAACCCGACGTTAGCTATCCGCTTTTTCATTACAAACTCCTTGTTACAGACATTGCTAAACCTTTGCGATTAGCAACTGACTTCCAGCAAACTTTAATCAACGGCATTAACCAAGCATGACCAAGCTTGCTACAAAATAGGCAATAAGCGTAAGTGCGCCCGCAAATAGTGCGTAGGGAAACTGAGTTTTAACGTGCGTTAATACGTCAGTACCTGCTGCTAGCGAAGATACGGCAGTAGTGTCGGAGATAGGCGAACAGTGATCACCAAATATACCGCCACCCAATATAGCGCCAATGACCAGTGAAGGGGGTAACCCTAAACTTTGAATCAGCGGCACACCAATAGGAATTAGGATGGCGAATGTGCCCCATGACGTGCCTGTGGTAAACGACATGATCGCTCCGGCAATAAATAGCATGGGAACAATAAGCACCAAAGGAAGATACTCTCCCACTATGCCCGCGACAAACACGCCTGTTCCAAGCACCTTGAGGCTATTGCCTAAGGTTAACGACAGTAACACTATGGTGACTAGAGGAAGTAGTTCACCCATCCCTTTAAAACCAATTTCTACCGCTTCCTTGTGGGTAAAACGTTTGTGGATTAAGAGCAGACCATAGGCAATGGCAGTGGCAAGAGCCGTAGCGTAAAGTACAGATTTGCTCCCGCTGCCTTCAGACAATACGCCGTTACCTGTCCAGAACATGAAGCCAACCATGCTTAATACCATTACTATTAGCGGTACCAACATGAAACGAGCCTTGGTGGCAGGTTCCGTAGTTTGGTTAACCTCTACATGCGTGAGTGCTTTTTCTTCCTCAGCCATGGGGCCATGCACTTTGTCAGCGGAAATCGTGTAGGCCACAATAAGTAAGGTGAAGATAGCGTAAAAGTTGAAAAATACGCTGCCCCATAAAATGGAAGCCGACGAAGCAGGTAGCTCGTATGCATCTAGCAGGCTGAGTATAAATGCGCCCCAGCCGTTCAATAAAATCAAAATACAAACGGGCGCGCTGGTGGAATCGATGATGTAAGCTAAGCGCGCGCGGCTCATGCCGAAGCGATCAAACAGACCTCGGGCGAATATGCCGGCAGTGAGCACACTTAAGTTTGATTCAATGAATACGGCGATTCCGGTGAACATGGTCAAGCCGCCAACTTGTTTGCGACTCTTCGCTACCCCTTTGTTTACTAGAAAGTTGACCGTTGCCGTTACTCCGCCAGAGTCACGTATAAATGCTAGCAACGCGCCCACTAGTACAGAGAAAATAAGCACCCGTGTATTGCCAGGGCTGGCAGCAGTATCAACCACACGCTCTATGGCATTAATTGGGGCCATGTAGCTGGTTGCGATATCAGCATTTACCAGAATTAAGGCTTCGGCAGACAGAACGGCTAGCGCCAATGCTAAAATGACTTCTTTTTTCCAAAAAACGACGGCAATAGCCACAAGAGGGGGGATGACTGACATCCAATCCATACTTCTTTCCAAACTTAAATTTATGTGTGCCTAGGACTTGTTGAGCTTTGAAATATTACTACGCTCTACTTGCCCTATGGGTATGTCTATTTGCGTAAGAGAATGTGTGATTGCAGTTCAAAGTTGGCGAACATGCTTCTCTCATTTATGCTAGCGTACCGTATTGTGCTTCGTGTTACCAAGGATTAGATAAACATTGTTATTCCAGCAAGTTATTTGTAAAAAACGTGCTTCAGTTATGGGCCTTGGCGATATTTTGTCAGGCGTACTCATTTTCTTAAGTGCTGCCCTATTTACTGCAAGCGTAACCGCACAATCTGTAAGTGCTAACGCATCGAACAATGCTAAACCCAGTGCTAATGCTGAAAAAATTCTCGCTGTAAAAGACATGCTCGGGCAGAAAATCATTTTGGATTTTCGTTATTTCTGTGAAGACAATACGCCGTCTTCGCGCTGCCGTACGCCCATGACCGTAATTCCGCCATCGCTTTTAAATCTGCTCAGCACACACAACATCGGCGGTGTTATTTTGTTTTCAGAGAACATCGAAAATACCGAGCAGTTAATTACGCTCAATTACACCATGCAGCAGCACATGGTAAAAGCAGGGCGTCAGCCGTTATTCATTGCTGTCGACCAAGAAGGGGGCAGAGTAGCAAGGTTGCCCTCAGACATGCTCTCGCCGTTTGCAGGTAACATGGCCATTGGCGCTACTTTTCACCAGCGAGGCAGCGCATTTGCACAAAGTGTGGCATCGCATATTGGCCAAACGCTTTTACCGCTGGGAATAAACACCAATTTTGCGCCTTCGATTGATGTAAATAGCGAGCCAAAGAACCCCGTTATTAACGTACGCAGCTTTTCGGAAAACCCAGAGCATGTAGCCGCTCTCGGGCAGACATTTGTCAGTGCTATGCAAAGTACAGGTGTAATGAGTGCTATCAAACATTTTCCAGGCCATGGTGATACCCATGTAGATAGCCACAGTGGCTTGCCGCAAGTAACGCATAGCAAAGCGCAAGCTATGGCGGGTGACATCCTTCCTTTTGCGAATATCATTAATAGTGCAACGCCTCCTGCTATGGTAATGAGTGCACACATTCAATACCCGTCTTTAGACGATACGACAATTATTGATAAGCATGGTAAGTCACAAATAGTTCCTGCTACTTTGTCGAAGAAGATACTAAGCAATTTGCTTCGCAACCAATTAGGATATCAAGGCCTTATCGTTACTGACGCGTTAGACATGGCAGGTATTACTCAGTTTTTCTCCCATGAAGAAGCATTAGTCAGTGCATTCAGCGCAGGTGCTGATATTGCGCTTATGCCGTTCACCATAAGAACCCCAGACGACATAAAAAAGTTCGCGTTACTTTTGGATAATGCAGCAAATCGAATGTCGGAAAGCGCTTTCTTAAAAACGTCTCATAATCGTATTATTAAGGCAAAACAGCGCTTTGCTCTGCAAAATTTCATTTCTAAGCCCATGTCATGGTGGTTAGATGAGGCGAAAGAAAATGCTTCAATGAGTAACCCTAACAGTTTGAAAAACAGAGGGATTCGAATTGAGAAAGCCCTTTCTAAGTCGTCGGTGTCTGTACTCTTCGGGAAGGATGAGTTGCCAATAACTTCAAATCGCTGGTTGGCGCTTATGCCAGACGCAGCAAGATGTTTAGCATTTGAAGCCGCGCTTACACGCGCACGTCCCAACGTTAACAATAAGCCTTTAGAGTTTGCGTGTTTGCCGTTAACTGCGCTACCTAAAACCCAATTAGCAATGAATTTATTAAAACAAGCTGACGTGCTGGTGGTTGGCAATATTAGCCCGCTCCATGCTAACTATGAATTAGGAGGAGTCGATTTACCTGAGCATGTAAAACGACGCGTAAGCGAAACTGAGGTGATGGCATTTAGCAAAAAAATGATGGTTGCTGCGAAAGCACAGAATAAAACCGTGGTCTTTGCTCCACTGCGCATGCCATACAAAGCGCATGACGTGAAAGAGTTAGCCGATGTTGCTATTGCTACATTTAGTTATGCGGTGAACATTACACAGCAAAGTGACACAGAAAATCAGCACGTTACGAGCTATAGTCTTAATGCATTGGTCGAAGTGTTACTGGGGAGCACGGTTGCTGAGGGACGTTCGCCGGTTTCGTTGAAATAGGTGGCCACGCGAAAGCAGAGACCAAAACCAAAGATATTGACCATTTAAGTGCTAACTAAGAGCCAAGCCAAAAGCCATTTCAAAAGCCATTTTAAAAGGAGTTATCGTGAATACAACAAATACATCAGGCGCTACGCAAACTTCATTAATCGATACGGTATTAAGTGCGTTGTTCCCTTTTGTTCCGCTCCTTGTCGCTATTGTATTGGTAATAGGTGCGCTCATCGCACTGCACTACCTTCTGCTAGCCAAACAGAGCCATCTTACCAGTGAGCAGAAATTACCGCGTCAAGTAGGAATGTTGGTACTTACTATCATTGGAGCGGTTGTAATAGCGATGGCCTTACCGGTAAGTGAAAGCACTAGAAACCAAGTTATCGCGCTTATTGGCGTACTTATTTCAGGAGTTATTGCCTTTTCTTCTACCACAATGGTGGGGAATTTGATGGCGGGGATCGTACTTCGTGTTAACCGACCATTTAGAGTGGGAGACTTCATTAAGGTAGAAGGCTATAGCGGTCGCGTTACCGAAATGGGCTTGCTTGATGTTGAACTTCAAACCGAGAGCAGAGAGCTGATTGCCTTTGCCAATACGCTAATGGTTAATTCGCCCGTTTCTGTGACCAGAGCGTCTGGCGCAATTGTTAGTGTGGATATCAGTTTAGGTTACGATATTCATCACAGCATTATTGAAAAGCACTTACTTGTGGCAGCTGAAAACGCCCAGCTGTCAGAGCCATTTGTGCAAGTAGTTGGGCTAGGCGACTTTTCGGTAAGCTATCGTATTTCAGGTCTCCTCACAGAAGTTAAAAGCTTGCTGAGCGCGCGTTCACGGCTTCACAAGGCCGTACTCGACGCGTTACATAATGCCGATATTGAAATTGTTTCTCCTAGCTTTATGAATCAACGCCCCCAGCCCGACGGCTTGAAAATGATAGCTAAATCGCCTGGACGCACTAAGCAAGAAGAAGCATCTCCTGAAGACGTTATTTTTGACAAGGCTGAAGAGGCAGAGCAAAAAGAAAAAAGTAAAGAAACGCTGATGCAGACGATCGCCGATATTGATGCAAAAATCGCTGAGAGTGACGGTGAAAGCAGAGATGAGCTTAAACATCAAAAAGCCACCGCTGAAGCTCAGCTCGCAGCTTTGGTAAAAACAAAAAATGAAGAAGGTTAGTTTTTACTAACTTTTTTAGCTTCCGATAAGTCTGGGGTTGTGTGGGTGTGAGTATTTACTTACATGTTGAGTGGTAAGTTTAGTATCTCTAACGCTTCCTCCACATTTACCTTGATAAGACACCTCAAATCCTCAAGGCTAAAGACGTTTATCTGTACATCAGTCCGTGTCTTCGTAAAGCAGGTATGCTTTTCGTTTTTCTCTAAATTTATTTAACTCTTTCTGCCAACTCTGGCGAATTTCTGCAGGCGTTTTACCGGCTTGAATTTGATATCGTAGCGTATCGGTACCCGCTAATTTGTCGAAGAAATCTGGGCGAGTAAAGAAGGTTGCTTCAGAGTCACCTCTGGCGCTGACCATTTTGTTATATTCAGAAAAACGAGAATAGGCATCTATCAATGTAGCGATATCTAAGCCACTAATTGGTGAGCGCTTGTGAGTTGTTTGCTTGGAGTCAGAGCCTTCCAAGATCGTAGGATCAGCATAAGAAAAGACATGTGCACTTAGCAGAGTATTTTCATGTTTAGGGTGGGGCGCTGCACTATTTGCATTTACCGGTATCTTGCTTTTACCAAACTCAACAAAAGGGTGGCCAATAAGTTGGAAGGGAAAGTCAGTGCCGCGACCTATACTCACGTCGGTGCCCTCAAAAAAACACAGTGTCGGATATAGCTTGATAGATAAATCGTTTGGCAGGTTAGGGCTCGGTGCCACGGGCAGCGAATAATGCGCAGTGCGTTGATAATCCTTCACTGGGACAACGGTAAGCTTAGCGTTGTCATAACTGCTTGCGTCAATATCTAACCACTGTTCCCCCACAATCATTTGAGCAAGTTCGCCTAAGGTCATACCGTGCAACACGGGAATAGGATGCATGCCAATGAACGACGAAAATTTAGATTGCAGTACTGGCCCGTCAACAAAGCGGCCGTTAGGATTTGGCCTATCTAACACGATAACGTCGATATTACGCGCAAAGGCCGCCTCCAACACATAGTGCAAAGTGCTTAAATAGGTGTAAAAGCGTACGCCTACATCCTGAATATCGAAAACAATCACATCGATACCATCCAACATGTCGGGGGTAGGCTTTTTGGTTGCGCCGTAAAGGGAGTGAATAGGTATACCGGTTTTAGCATCAATATTGCTATCTACCTTTTCGCCTGCGCCTTTGTCTCCTCTAAATCCGTGCTCCGGTGACATAATACTTACAACATTAACACTGCTTTGAAGTAGGGCATCAAGCAGATGCTGATTGCGCTGGCTTGTCTTTATCGTATTTAGTTGTGTAGCCAAGCTGTTGCTTGATTGGCGCTCTTGAAGCTCAAACGTGCTGGAAGGCGAAGTGTAGAGATCCGAAACCAACGCACTTTGGTTTACCACTAAACTAACCCGTTTACCTTCTAGCAAGGGCAGGTACTTTGAATAGCGTTCAGCGCCTACAGTAAACTGCTTAGTGCTTGATACGGGCTGCTTAGTCCCTGGCGCAGGTTGCTTTTTTATTAATATAGACTGATTCGCAGGGCCATCAGCATCACTTGTATATACATGTGTAGATAAGTTTTGCGGTGCACAGCCGTTAAGCGATAAGCTAATTAGAGCTGAAGAGAGTACTGCAATGAATGCGCTCGACGTTAGGCGTCTAAAAACCTTGCTCAATGTGACCGAAGTTAAAACTTTCATAGCATTAGTTTACCGTGGTTATTCGCTTTTATTCACGGCGGTACGTAAATACCCATCGTTAGCATCTAACTGAGCGGCAGCCTGCTGTGCAGTTTGCCCTGTTAATACCATTAAAATAGCAACTTTAGCTTTGTTATTACACGCATCAAGCGCTGCTAAAGCAGCATTTTCACTGCAGTCCGTAGCCTGCATAACAATGCGAAGCGCGCGGGCTTTTAGCTTTTCGTTGGTGGCATTCACATCTACCATTAAGTTTTGATAGGTTTTCCCCAGCTTAATCATTGTGCTGGTGCTAATCATATTAAGAATTAGTTTTTGCGCCGTACCCGACTTCATGCGCGTACTGCCAGTAAGTGCCTCAGGCCCAACAACTGGGCATATAGCTACATCAGCTTTAGTAAAAATAGCGGCGTTAGGGCTACATGCAATAGCGCCGGTAAAGCAGCCAAGCGAACGGGCATATTCCAGTGCGCCACTTACATAGGGCGTGCGCCCGCTTGCTGAAATACCAATAACCGTATCGTTTTGGTTTAAAGACAGCGCTTCCAGATCAGCACGCCCCGCGTCGACGTCATCTTCTGCACCTTCTACGGCGTGCTGAATGGCTTTTTCACCGCCAGCTATCACGCCAACAACCAGTTCATCAGGTACGCTAAACGTGGGGCGGCACTCTACTGCATCAAGTATGCCCAGTCTGCCGCTGGTCCCCGCGCCTATATAAATAAGCCTGCCACCATTTTTAATGCTAATGGTTGCAGCATCCACCGCTTTTCCAATTTGTGGAATTTGCGAGGTAACTGCGTTTGCCACTTTCGCGTCTTCGTTGTTAATGCGGGCAAGAATGCCTTCGGTGCTTAGCGTGTCTATATCGAGGGTGTCTGGGTTTCTGCCTTCTGACACAATTTTATTCAGTGACTGGGCTAACTCGTTAACGGTGGGTTTATTACCTCCCGCTTGATTGTCAGTACTGTCTTTATTTCTAATACTGGCGTTGGCGGACGATTCTGAAGTAGAAGGATTGTGCGAAGACATTGAAAACCTTGGGGCAACGAAATTGTGATAATAAGCTAGCGCAAAGCATAACGGTATTTTATGCCATAAGAAACCTTGCGTTAGATGGTACGTTTTTCATTATTAATCCTGCGCAGCTAATACGCTTCTCGTGGTACACTTTGGCTTTCGATATTCTTTCTCATTAAACATTTAAGGAACGTGTTTTTCTGTGAGCCGACAAACGCAAGCTATCATTCATGCTGATGCCCTTTTACATAATTTTAAAGCCCTTGCTGCTTTAGCGCCCTCAAGTCAGTCTATGGCGGTGGTAAAGGCCGATGCTTATGGTCATGGAGCAGTAAATGTAGCGCGCATTCTTCAGCATGTTTCTTCGCGTTTTGCCGTAGCAATTATTGAAGAAGCCATTGCGCTTCGCGATGCGGGAATTTCTGCGCCTATTGTGGTGTTAGAAGGGGCACATCAGGCAAAAGAGTGCCAAATGGCATTTCAGCATAACTGTATATTAGTTATGCACTGCGAAGAACAGCTTACCTGGTTAGAAAGCTGCCCCGAACAGCAGCGCCCGCATATTTGGCTTAAAGTGGATAGCGGCATGCACCGGTTGGGATTTGCCCTTTCCGATATCGAAGGGATTGCTGCTAAGTACAATCATTTACTTAGCGAGCAAACGGTTATTGCTACGCACTTTGCGTGCGCTGACGATGTAGATAATAACTTTACCAACACGCAAATCGATGCGTTCAATCAAGTAGCGAGTAAATTGGGCTTGCCAACCAGCGTGGCTAATTCTCCCGCTACGGTAAACTGGCCTGCAAGTCGAAATGCTTGGAACCGTTTAGGTGTGGGGGTTTATGGCGGTGCCGTTTCTACCTCACAAAATCTCGACATTGAAATCTACCCTGCCATGACACTTCGCTCCAGTGTATTAGCGGTACGAACCATACCGGCAGGCGAGGGCATTGGTTATGGTCAAACCTGGGTAGCAAGTAAGCCCAGCAAAATTGCAACCGTAGGTATTGGTTATGCCGATGGCTATCCAAGGCACTTCAAAAACGGTACGCCGGTAATGATTAGAGGTAAACGCGCCTATTTGGCAGGCCGCGTTTCTATGGACATGATCACAATTGATGTAACTCATATCGACAACGTCGCGGTGGGCGATGAAGTAGAGCTTTGGGGACAGAATGTATCTATTCAGGAAGTTGCAGCCAATGCAGACACTATCGACTACGAATTAATGACGCGAGTTTCTCAGCGAGTACCGCGCATTGTGAAATACCTTTAGTTTTCAACACTGTGCCAGTTTGAGCAATCTTTATATAAGTTTTAATAAAGCACTATTCATTAAAAGAATGAGACTTTTACCCCTAATTTGGGCTTTACTGTTGTGGCTCAGTTATGGGATTGCGGCGAATATTTCGCCTCCAACTGTTCTGAGCATCAACTCATAAGTGAGGTTTGTATGCGTACTTCGTTTTCTCGACCGAGAGTGAATCGTGGAGTAGTTAGTCGACCGTCAAGACCTGTTCAAAAGAAGCAATAGGTTTGCTGTAGGCGTCAAGGAATACAAATAAAAGATACAAGAAAGCCCGGTTAGGTTGCGCCTAACCGGGCTTTTTATTAACTACTTATGTGAACGGTTAAGTACTTTCAGCTTGCCGGTATCTGTTTACACGCTTAAGCCTTTAAACGTAAACGCAAACGCAAACGTAAAACCTTAGGCGCTGACTACCAACTTAGCCGTTTTGGGCGCGAAGCTCGCTGTCTATGCTGCTGTGCTCATTGCAATCCACATGCTTCGCGTCAGCCTTTTTTGATTCTATTTTAGCCTTGTTTGAACTGTCTTCTCCGGGTGCCGGGAAGTAACGCTCTGGTCTATGGTTAAGCGAAATTACCATATTTAAACAAAACGCCGCGAGTATCGAGATAAGCACTAATGGCCATGAAATAAAAAACAGCGCGCTAAGCAGTATGCAGCTATCAACAGTTAACTGGAAAGTCCCAGCTCTGATATTAAAGCGTTGCTGTAAGTAGAAGGCCATAATACCAACGCCGCCTAGGCTAGAGCTGTGACGAAACATCATCAGCATGCCAACACCAATTAAAATTCCGCCAAATACCGCTGCGAAAAACGGGTTAACGTGGCTGATATCTACAAATGCCGGAATTTGCTCGGTTAACACCGAAACAGTGGTTACAGAGATAAACGTATTGATGGTGAAACGTTTACTAATTTGAGTCCACGCTAGGGTATAGAAAGGTAGGTTAATCAAAAAGAATAACAACCCGAAGTCCATGTCGAAAGCATAGGTACCTAATAGCGCAAGACCTGCCGCGCCACCTACCATTAGGTCTTGAGACTGAAAAAGATATACGCCAAAAGCAACAAACAAGCCGGCGCTTATCAGGGCGAAAACATCCTCGACGACACTGTGTTTTGTTTTTTGCATAAAAAAGAGTTTGCGTTAATAAGACACAGCGTAATTATACGTTTACAGCACATTCGGTGACAGCAAGATGAAAAGTTAAGTCGGTGCGATAAAAGTAAGAAGGTAAGTTTGCCTTTACGACTTTTAGCGCTTCGGTGAATAGGGTGTTGCGGCAATGTAAACGTTGCACCAAGGTGGTTCAGTTTTATAACTTGAAAAGCGCAATGCTCTCTTAAAATTTGAAGGCCGTATGATTATTCCACAATAGAGAACACCACAATATCTTGCTTATTAAATTCTACACTGCACTTCATGATACCTAAGTGCAGTGGACTATATGCTTCAATCTTGCTGCCATTTGCAACAAACTCAGTATCCCACAACAATAAGTCTGCGGTGTTAAGCTGGCGTTCGACGCTTTTCTTCGAAACCCCTGGCGTAAAGTTGTCGCAAAGAATAATGACCTCACGTCTTGCTTCAATCCAGTAAAAGGTAGTGGTGATCAACAGTGCTATCGCCGCTATTGCAACAACATCTGCAATAATAGAACGTCTCATGGCCTGCACGTTTTACTTCTCCTCTACGTCTTTACTGCGGGTGATTAAACCTTTTGATACAAAATGCGCTACAAGCAAGGTGCACCTGTATAAAGTGCTATTCAGTGGTTTGGATCAAATCCCACTTATTGCCAAACTTATCTTTAAAGATGGCTACCGTACCATAAACTTCTTCACGGGGAGTTTCTAAAAACACCACGCCTTTACTTTGCATTTCGTTAAAGTCGCGCCAAAAGTCATCGGTATTTAAAATTAAAAATACTTTGTCTGCGGCTTGGTTACCAATAAGCGCTAATTCAGCATCGTTTTTAGCTTGCGCTAGCAACAAGCTGGCTGAACTGTTTGGCGGCGTTACTAACACAAAGCGCGAGCCCTCTCCGGTTGCTTTATCTTCAGTTAAGGTGAAATTTAAAACCGTTGTGAAGTACTCAATTGCGTTGTCGTAGTCGTCTACAAAGAAGGTAATCGCCGAAAGGTGTTGTCTCATAAATGTGGTTCAGTTCAAAATGGTTAAGTGAACTTGGCATACTACCTAAAAGCTCACCGAGCTGAAATGCGGGTTATCAGTTATTGCATGAAGTTGAGCGATTTCATTAAGGGCAATGTTTTCTACATTACCGTTAATGCGCATTTGTATACATTCTGTTGGCGCGTCATTGCGTTTATCTATAACTGTATTTAATGCCTTACCGTTTTTTAGTTCCCCACTTTTTAATACAGCGCTTACCTCAAGTTTATACATGCAGGCTATTTCTATGTAGTCATAAAGCTGACAGGCGATATTCACAGGCTTTCCTAGTATTGGATTACTTTCTTTTAAAGCGTTGCTCAAATTTTAGATAAACCCTGGCGTTCACGGCAAAAACTTCTTTATTTACCGTACATTCATTCCACTTCACTTTAAACATTCGACTGCCAATGTTTAAATGCCGCCGCCTATCGGGGCGGCGAAGTTTCTCAACTCAAATCACAGAAGTCAGACCTTAACAAATGATCTTTTTTTAAGGTTTGCTCAGTATTGTAAGTACTGAAGGATTTATTTTGGTGCACGAAATTCCTAAGCGCTTAAGCGCCCCTTTACTCATTAGAGGCAGTTTTTAGCAAAGGGTTCCCGCCGAAAATTCAATACAGGAACAGTAATGAACAAGCTACTATCCGCATTTTCTTTAGTTTCAATTGCTACATGCGCTTCGAGCGGCGTAAAAGCCGACGAACTCCCCTTTAATTTAAGCGGTCACGTAAGGGTTAATTACGGACATCAAGATTGGCAAATTCCCGAGTTTAGAGATGGTTTTGAGTTCGAATCATTCAAGCTTGGCGTGTCCGGCGAGTCGGACCAGTTTAGCTATAAAGCAGAGTACCGTTGGTACGAGAACACTGATTTTGATACCGTTCGCTTCGCTGACCTTACTTACCATTTTGATGATCAAACCGAAATCACAGCAGGCATAACGCAAACCCCGTTTGGCCTGCAGCCCTTTGCCAGCAACAACTTTTGGTTCTCGGTAAATTATTATCTTGGCTTCGAAGATGATTACGATGCTGGGGTGAAAATAAACCACGATTGGGGCAACTGGGATTTTCAAGCCGCCTATTTTATGAACGACGAGTACAATGACGCAGCTGAGTTTGGTCGTTACTCATTTGATGTAGCAGATGACGGGGAATACCGAAACAAAGAAGACGGCCAATATAATTTGCGGGCTAATTATTCAGCGAACTTTATTCGCGGAGGCACTACCGATATTGGCGTGTCCTACCAGTACGGCAACATCTTGAACTTGGATACCCTGGATGATGGTGATATGAATGCCTATGCCGTGCATATGCGTCATACCCAAGGCGATATAAAGGTCGAACTACAGTATATCGACTATGAGTACGATTTGGCTGCACCAGAAGGTCAAGCAGACGATCGCATAGCGCTATCCTCTTTCACCTTCCCATTCTTAGCCGCGGCCGACGGTAAAACCTATTCAGCAAACCTTGTGTACTCTGTGCCTTATAAGTTTACTCACATAGAATCACTTACTTGTTACTCAGAGTACAGCGTGGCAAAAGGTGAAGGAAGTGAAGGGAAAAACTCTTCACAGTGGATAAATGGCTGTAGCTTTGGCTGGGATAAATTGTTTGTATATGTAGATAGCATTCAAGGAAAAAACATGTGGTTTTCAGGAGGCCCAGGCGTTGGGCTAGACTTAGGCGGTAGACAAGAAACTACTCACCGCTTGAACATTAACCTTGGCATTTACTTCTAATCACTAACAGGACTTTGACATGCGATCATTACTTATAGCGACATTGATACTAGCGCTAATTCCGATGCAAAGTTTTGCCCATTCATGGATGAAACTGCGCATAGCGACCACAGAATATGCACCTTACACGTCAACTGACATGCAGCACGAAGGTTACATAAACCATATCATCGCCGATGCGTTCAAAGAGACGGGCGTTGTGGTGGAGTTCGTATCCTTACCGTGGGAAGAAGCCTTAGAAGCAACCTTAAAGGGCGAATATGATGCAGTTTCTTACGGCAACTTTGTACGTTCTCGTGAAAGCGAATTTTTCCACAGCAACCCGATAAGCGCAGAAAGCTTGGTGTTCTATGTTAACGCCGACAAAGGCCCCGATAGCTGGAATGACCTTAGCGATATGCAAGAACTTAAAATGGGAGTTACGGAAGGGTATTTATATAACGATGAGCTTGCTGCCTTTATTAAAGACAATGAAAGCGTAGTGGAGCGCGAGACTGATAAAGCGAACCTAGAAGCGCTAATAAACGGTGATATCGATGTTTTCCCCATTGATGAACTTACCGGTTGGTATTTGCTACAACGCGATTTCACCAGGGGAGAGCGTAGAGATGCAATGCCTATCAAGCCGTTTATTTCTACTGTCACCACGCACCTTTTAGTACCTAAAGCGCAAGGGGACAGTCAACTTATACTGTCTTTATTCAACAAAGGGTTAGAAGAACTGACGCTAGACGGGAAGTTAACACGCTTCAAGCGTCTGCTGAAAGAAGGTTATTACCAGCACCCTAAGAAAAAAGTGAATTTCGACCGACGCTAACATAAAACTTTTTGCTAAACGCTAGTCAATTCACGTTGTTTTAAATCGAAAACTAGGTTGCGAACCAGCGGTGTTCGCAACCTTTATTCATGCTACTTTCTTATCACTTAGTGTCTTTTCTGCTGATTATTAAACTGATATGGTTAACGGCTATTTTCTGATGCCCATCTAGAGGTTGCCTTGTCGTACTCAGCTGAAACATCCTTCCTTGCCCGCGTTATCGCCTTACTAAAATTACTCGGTCCTGGTGTGCTTATGGCAACGGCGGCGGTAGGTGGAAGCCATCTGGTGGCTTCAACTCAGGCGGGAGCAAAGTTCGGATGGCAGTTAGCGCTTCTCATATTGGTGGTAAACCTACTCAAATACCCGTTTTTCAGGGCAGGCGTAAGTTACACCATCAGCACGAAGCAAACCCTGCAGCAAGGTTATCTAGAAATGGGCAAACGGTATTTAACCGTTGCCTTGTGCCTAAATAGTATCGCGTCGGTAGTTAATGCTGCCGCGCTGTTACTATTTGCAGCTAGTTTATTGTCGTACTTTATTCCATTTGATATAGCCATAGCGGTGTCTGCCTCAGTAGTTTTAGCACTTATATTACTGATTTTACTGGCAGGGCATTTTGAAGGGCTCGACAACATTGCCAAAGGCATAATGGGCGTGCTTGTAGTAGCAACGATTGCTGTGTTTATCGTTGCTCTTAGTAATTATACTGCACCGCTCATCCCCGCTGATTCGCAGCCCTCTCCATGGACACTCGCCACCTTAGGCTTTTTAGTGGTAACAATGGGGTGGATGCCTGCACCTATTGAAATATCCTCTATTACTTCTCTTTGGTTAAAGCGTCAGTGCAAAGGTCAAGCGGTAACGCCGAAGTCGGCCCTTTTCGATTTTAACCTGGGCTATGCGGTAACCGTATTACTTGCACTGTTGTTTTTGGGGTTAGGTGCGTTAATTCTGTATGGCAGCGGCACAGAACTCAGTACTAGTGGTATTGGCTTTTCTCATCAGCTTATCAGCATGTACTCGTCAACCATCGGGGAGTGGGCGCATCTGCTTATCGCGATAGTGGCGTTTCTCTGTATATTCGGCTCGGCGCTAACCGTATATGACGGTTATGCGCGAGTGGTTGCAGAAGCAATTGCGCTATTGTTTAACAAGGATAAAGCCGCTCGCAATACACTTGTAACACCAGTATTGCTTTTCATGGCAATATTCAGCTTTGTCATTGTACTCTTTTTCAAGTCTGCTTTATTAGCCATGCTAGGCTTTGCGATGACGTTAGCTTTTGTAACCACGCCAATGTTTGCTTGGCTTAATCATAAGCTGGTGGCACAAACTAAGCTGCACCCTGATGCCGCGCCTAATAAGGTTGTAAAGTTACTTAGCTTGCTAGGCCTGGTTTACCTGTTCGGGTTTCTTTTGGTATTTGTTTGGTGGAAGTGGCTTAGCTAACGGTTTACCCCGGAATATAGCCTCAATTGCCCCCACCTTTGCCAGCCGGTTACTGCTATTGCTAGCCGTCCCACTTCAGCAATTTTAACAAACGAGCTAAACTCGTGTGGCGGGTGATGGTGACTACCTGCAGCGCACGAGTTCGCTCTTTGTAAGCCGCTAGGTTTACTTAGTGTAAACTGGGCGGGCAGAGGTTAGCGTGGCAACCTTATCTTTAACTTGTTGAATAAGGTTACCGTCTTTAGGTTCTGATAACACATCGCAAATCCAGTTGGCTAACTGGGCGCAATCGTCTTCACTAAAATTACGAGAAGTCACCGCTGGCGTACCTATCCGAATACCACTTGTTACAAAAGGCGACTGTGGGTCGTTAGGTACTGTATTCTTATTCACAGTAATGTTCACACTATTTAAAATAGCGTCGGCTTCTTTCCCGGTCATTCCTTTGTTTACAAGACTTAGTAGGAACATGTGGTTGTCGGTTCCATTAGATACTACGTCAAACCCACGCGTCATAAATACATCAGCCATAGCGCGCGCATTGATAACTACTTGTTTTTGATATGCTTTAAATTCGGCTGTCATGGCCTCTTTAAACGCTACAGCTTTGGCCGCGATAACGTGCATAAGTGGGCCGCCCTGAATCCCCGGGAAAATAAGTGAGTTAAACTTCTTTTCAAGTTCAGGGTTTGTCTTACACATAATAAGCCCGCCGCGAGGGCCACGTAGTGTTTTGTGGGTAGTGGTAGTAACCACGTGCGCCGCGTTAATTGGCGAGGGATAGACACCCGCCGCGACAAGGCCTGCTACGTGTGCCATATCTACCAGCAAATACGCGCCTACACTATCGGCAATCTCTCTAAACTTTTGCCAATCTACAACGCGAGAATACGCTGAAAAACCAGCCACGATCATCTTTGGGTTATGCTCTTTAGCTAACGCTTGTACTTGGTCGTAGTCAATCTCACCGGTTTCGGTGTTTAGCCCATATTGAATGGCGTTGTATAGCTTGCCTGAAAGATTAGGTTTTGCACCATGGGTTAGGTGACCGCCGTGATCAAGACTTAACCCGAGTATGGTATCGCCAGGGCTTAGTAGTGCCATGTAAACCGCAGTATTCGCTTGCGAACCAGAATGGGGCTGAACATTTACATAATCAGCTTCAAACAGGGCTTTGGCTCTGTCGATAGCAAGCTGTTCAACTTTATCCACGGCTTCACAGCCACCGTAATAGCGCTTACTCGGATAGCCTTCTGCATACTTGTTCGTCAGTTGGCTACCTTGCGCCTGCATAACGGCTTTGCTGGTGTAGTTCTCTGATGCGATTAGCTCAATGTGATGTTCTTGGCGTTCGTCTTCTTGTGCAATAAATTCGGCGATATCTGGGTCTTGCTGGGTAAGGTTTTGGTTTAGCGTATTCATGCTGTCTCCTAATTGTCGTTGTTGTGTATTCGATACTAGAAGTGCAAAATGAATAAATAAAATTAATAAAAAATATGGCATTATAATTTTATTAAATGCCTATGGCTGTGCTTTTGGCACAGCACAGCGCGTTTTTTGTCTGTAATAGAGTAAGCCTTTAAACTTTGTTGGTGAAAGTTCAGTGTTTAGTTGACGCTATAGAGAGGGTGTAAATCAAAGTAATGAAGAACTTGTCCATAGATTTTCTACGCTCGTTCGTGCTTATTGCACAGACGGGTAGCTACACGCAGTGCGCCGAGCAGCTGCAGCGGACTCAACCTGCAATAAGCCTTCAAATTAAAAAGCTAGAGGAAATGATTGGGGAGAAGCTATTTTCTCGCGACAAAAATCGTCTAGCGCTTACTGGCGCTGGTAGCCGCTTGTTGTCATATGGTGAGAAAATAGTAGCGCTTAATGACCAAGCTATGGCTGAGTTCGGTAAGCCTCAGGTGACCGGAAATATTAAGTTGGGCATCCCCAGTGAATTTAGCACCACGCTTATGCCTAAAATTATTCGACGGTTCACACAAACTTACCCGGAAATATCGCTAGAGGTGCATTGCGCGCTAAGCAAAGATTTGTTGAGCGAACCGCTGAAAAGCCAGTTCGACTTAATTTTGTCACTACAGGAAACACCAAACCCACAGCAGGACGGTTTCATCATTTCAGATCAGCTGGTATGGGTAGGTAGTCAGCGCTTTGTAAACAGCGTGCCCGCTAAGCTTCCTATTATTGCTGCCCCTTCGCCGTGTATTTATCGCAAACGCGCCACTAACCTTTTATCCACAATCAAAAAGCCGTGGCAGGTGGTATACACCATTGCAGATTTAAACGGTATTCAAACTGCTATTAATGAGGGGCTAGGTATTACGGTACTGGCAAAAAGCTCAGTACCGCCAGGATTACACATTTTATCTAATTCAGAAAACTTGCCCGAACTTGGGCATGTAGGCGTTTGCTTAGTTAACCCTCAAAAAGTGTCATCAAAAGCGATTAGCCTGCTAACCGAAACCATTACTAACGAGGTCGCTAACTTCTAAAGTGTTATTTAGCTAGTGCGCCCCCTATGCGCTAAATGATAAGCGCGCTAAGAGGTGAGGGGGTTTAAAAAGTGCTGACTATGCCTTTTTAACAAACTGCGCGGTAAGCATCATCTCACCTGCACCATCTACTTTACAATCTAGCTGGTGGTCTTTGGCATCTTTCACATGACGGATAACCGCTTTGGTACCAATTTTAAGTACCAGCGAACTGCCTTTTACTTTCAAATCTTTTGCTAACGTTACCTTGTCACCAGCAACTAATGGGGTACCGTTATAATCTTTTGCAGAGACTTCTTCTTCAACCTCGTTCGGGTTCCACTCGTGACCACATTCGGGGCAAATAAGTAAAGACTGGTCTTCATATACATATTCAGACTGGCAATGCGGGCAAGGAGGTAGTGACATGTGGAATTCTCTTAAAATACTTAATTAAAGCGCTCGGGTCATAAAGTGACTATTAGGGTCAAGCGAATAGTCACCAAAAGGGCCGCAGTCGATAAAACCGAACTTTTTATAAAGCGTTCTCGCCGCTAAAAAGTAGTCTTGCGTTCCCGTTTCTAAACTTACCGAACTAAACCCTTTCATTTTCGCATGTTCTAAGGCAAAAAGTAACAACTGAGACGCCACGCCGCAGCCCCTGAAAGGCTTTGCAGTGCGCATAGACTTAAGTTCGGCTCTATGTGTATCAAGGGTTTTAATAGCCACACAACCAGCAAGCTGTTGCTGTTTCCAGCCACTAAAAAAAGTAATGTTGGGAGCTTTCAGTGCATCAACGTCTAGCGCATGCACGCTTTCTGGTGGTGACATGGCATACATATCAGATAAATGTTCTTCTAAAAGCGCCAGCACTTCTCCCCCTGTGAGGTCATCAATAATGATCTTCATTTTTTGGCCTGTGGTTAGTTTTCCGTTAAGTGCTTGTAAATGACTTATTTTCAGGGGGATACTGGTTTAATCATGTTGAAAAAACGGTCGTCTTCGCTTTGAATGACAAAACCTACTTTTTTATAAAGCGAAACCGCCGGGCTAATTTTGAAAACCCGTAACGTGAGTAAAGTGGCTTTAGCCCTCAATGCCAGCTTTTCAGCTTCTTCAATGGCGGCGCTCCCTATGCCTTTATTTTGTTCACTCGGAATAACTTGAAGATCGCGTAAAATACAGGTGTTATCTTCAAACTGTAGGCGCATAACCCCCACTGTTTGGTTGTCTAATTGAATGTCGTAGTTAACGAGTTCAGCCGTAACCTCTAGCACTTTTTCAGCGTTCCAGTCGGGAGCAAATTTAGCGTAATACTCTTCCATGTTCGCAAAGGTAAATACAGCAGCACGCCGTAAGTCTGAGCTTGGTACAAAAGTAATTTTCATAATGCTTTAGTTGTCTTTTTCGGATTTTAGCGTTCGTTTAGGTCTCTTGTGGAGCTAACAAAAAAATCGCTATACAAATATAAACACCACGAGCGATCTTGTTGCTGGAAAACACCTATACCTAATGGTTAAGTTCTTTTCTGCCTTTTAACTGGAAATAAGCCGAACCAAAATGCTCCTTCTAGAATAAACCCTAATATGACGAATAGAAACACACCTGACTGAATCCCCATACTGTAAGAAGTGATAGCTGCTACTAAAAGAACTAGAGCAATAAGAATTCGATAAATACCTTTCATTTGAAAACTTCCTTTTAAGTGCCTACCGCCTTTGTAACAGGCTGTAATACGTGGGCTAAAACAGGAGCGAAGCTGAATACGACCTTGAGCATCTGATATCAGAACTAGACGCTGAATTAAAAGAGTGAAACCGTTTAAGTTAACCGTACTGGCAAAATCAGATCTAAAAGATATTGCATTGTTTACTCAACGGAAATGGGGCCACCTACTAGTAATGGTAACGACATGAAATAACCGTAATTGCGGTATCGTCCACGGCATATACCAAACGGTTAACGTCATCTATTCTACGGGACCAGAAACCTGAAAGATTTTCTTTTAGAGGTTCCGGTTTTCCAATTCCATCAAATGGAGAACGCTTAACATCGGAAATTAACTTATTGATACGTTTCAAGGTTTTCTTGTCTTGAGTCTGCCAATAAACGTAGCTATTCCAAGCTTCATCAGTCCATGATAACAACCTGTTACTCATCAATAAGTTCTCGCTGGGTCGTTTTTGCTGCTTTTAACTGTGCTATTGAACGATTTAAGTGTTCAGCGTTCGCTGGAGAACGAAGTAGATGAACGGTTTCCATAAGGCTGTTGTAGTAATCTAATGACATTACGACAGCATCCTCAGAGTCACGACGGGTGATCACTGTTGTATCTGCATCGTTGATTACATTGTCCAAAACGGCTTTTAGACCGTTTCGAGCTTCGGTAAAAGAGACAATTCTCATTTTGCACCCCACTTGTACATTATATGAGACAAGTTTAGATCGGAAATGAGTACATGTACAGGATGTTGTGCATTACTGCGCTGTGGCAGCTAACACCTAAATATGGGGCACAAACAGGCAGGCTATAATGGCGAAGCCGCCCCGCGTGTATGCGTCCCAGCGAACGCAGTGAGTGACTTAATTTTTTTGTTAGCTGCCACTTAAACCTACTGATTTCAGATAAACATACAAATATGGAATTAGTATTATCAAGATAACAACTACTGTACCAATGTAAAAAAAATGAGCCTCTTTTTCTGCTTGGTCAAAATCATAGGTTTGCTCAATACTTTCTAATTCGGATGGATCAACTCCATCTTCTATCGCTCTCTCATTTATCTCTGATATTTTTTCGAATAATTTCTCATGCTCAGCTATTGCTGTTTTATGAATATCTGATTTGAATTTTTTATAATCAAGATAATGTCTATGAGCATGGTATGACCACGCAAGGGTGTATATAAAACAGAGCGAGCTAATCGTTGCTGAAAACTCAAATTGCACAACACTAAAAGCTATTAGAAATATCAAAATACCACAAAGACAATCTAAAATTTCACCTGCCGGTTGATACGGACGTCTTAAGCGATTTTTGTCAAAAAGACCAAAACAGCAACTCAACAAAAAAACGCAACAATAAAAATAACCCCAAACAGGCACTTGGTCTCTCCTTGGCAGCTAACGCCCGGCTCACCAGCGCCCAAACCCACAAAAGCAGCGTAGGTTTGGGCGTCTGCGTGGAGCCGCTTGTTATGCTTAGCATATATACACAGCCATACCCAGATTATTGTTGGCGCAATTAGCTACGAAATTTTTAAGATTTACAAAGTATTCCGTAATATACTCCAAGCCTTCGTTGCCATCTCTGCTCCATATGTTTGGGTATATGTCTAACTTATCCATATCCTCTGGATCGTAATTTGCTGACACATCTGCTTCAGTGATGTTTAAAAGGCGTGAATGGATTTCTTTTACCGTCTCGCTATTAAACAAACGCGCGGGTCCGTAACCTACGTCAATATCACCAGCGACTACTCCACCTACAGTAATGAAATCCATTGGAGTTTCCGCTTCATAAGCAGTCTTATTCATGCAGTAGTGAATTCCTTGCCACGACTTATCTAAGTCGTCATCGACGTTCTCACCTTCGACGAAACTTAAATTTGGAATTTCGGTTTCCGTTGTAACTTTCTTTCCGAAAAGCTTAGACAGAAAGCCAGCTCGATTCTTTTCCTTAATTGCTTCTTCATATATTTCTGGGTCATCAGAAGCAATAAGTCTCCAAATAAGCTCCGGACGCTCCAATATTTCTTTAATATTTGCATCTGACACACTATGAAGTGCTAAACACATACCCATGATTTACTTCCTTGCTGGTTTTGAAGCATAACGCTAAGCTTTGGACACAAACGCAGCGCTACAATGGCGAAGCCGCGCTGCGTTTGTGTCCCAGCGACCGAAGGGAGCGAGTTAAGCGCATTGTTATGTTTCATAGCTGTTCGAAGTACCATTTTGCTTGTTTCCATTCGAGGTCTTGCTCCATGTGCCAATCAAAAGGTCTGGGGTGTTTTTGGTTGTCAATGATATGCTGAAGGTGTGCATGAGCTATTTCCGGGTCATATACGCGCCAAACTAGGCGACGAGTTTTATTCCAAGTTTCGCGAACAAAAAATAACGCATTCCCGCCCGACTTAATATCCTCATCGAGTTTGTCACAAAATGGTTCGACGATCTGTCTTTCTTCTTCGGATGGCATTCCATTTTCGATAATATCCGTGAAGTCGATTATGACGGAAAGGTGCCAGCCAAAAACTCTTTTGTGTTCGAAGTTTTTTAGCGCAGAATTCAATACCCCAACGCATGGAAGTTTGTCCGCTTCCCACTCCATGACAGTGTAAGTTTCTTCCGGTAGTGTTACTCGAACCTCGTTTTCTTTAAAAGGTTTATCTTTCTTCTTTCCAAACAACCTACTTAACATGGTTTTCCTCCGTGAAACATAACACCCACATAAGGGGCAGTAACACGTGGGCTAAAATGCGAAGCAGCCCACGTGTATGCGTCCCAGTGACCAACGGGAACGACTTAATTTTTTTGTTATGTGCCTTCATTCGATGTTGGTTCGTACCATATTTGATATTTGTCACCTTGCCATTTAAGTAGAGTAAACAAATAGGCGGTAATTAGCATTAGCAACCCCCCTACCAATGCCGCTTCGTTGAAAAGACCAAGCCAGCAAAAAAAGAAACCAAACGTATGCCCGAATATTTCCATTCTTTTAGCTGTGTGGCGAACTGGCCTCATTTGCAAAAAGTTGAAGGTAAACCAAATTTTTAAAATAAGAGGAAGGTTTTTCCAGTTTTCTGATTGTTTGTCCATTGAGCTATTCTCCTGTTCTAATGCGTCGATATTGACGTTGAGAGCAGCAGCAAGACACTTTTTAGATTCTAAACTAGCATTCGCACCGCTTTCCAAACGCTGAATTGTCCTAACATTTAATCCAGACATTTGAGCAAGTTGCTCTTGTGATAAGCGTTTGCTAATACGAAGTTGTTTTAAAATCATTGTTGCTTCCTGCGTTCTCGAAAAGAAGAATTCCTCATTTTTTACACTGTCGGGTACGAATTTACCCCGACATTTACCCGACAATTGATGTTTCCTAGGCACTGGTCTTACCCACTAAAAGTGGACATCCATGTTAAGCGTATGTCGCTTCGTATTCGTAAGGGCTGATATAGCCCAATGTTGAATGCTGACGCACGCGATTATAAAAAATTTCAATGTACTCGAAGATACAAGATTTGATTTCCTGAAGCGAGTTGAATTTCTCCCCGTATATGAGTTCGACTTTCATACGACTGAAGAATGACTCCATTACGGCATTGTCCCAGCAATTGCTTCTTCTGCTCATGCTGGACACTGCGCCAATGCTCATTATCAGGTCTTGGTATCGCACAGAGCGATATTGAACACCTCTGTCGGAGTGAATGATTAACCCTGGTTCTATGTCTCGTCTGCTAATTGCCATATTAAGTGCGCGTATAATAAGTTCTTCGGTCATATGGCCATCAAACGCCCAGCCAACAATAGCTCTTGAGTACAAGTCCATTACGGTAGCCAAATAATGCCATTGGCCTTTAAATCGAATGTAAGTGATATCAGTGACCCACTTTGTATTGGGCTTTGTTGCTACAAATTGTCGGCGTAAGACGTTTTGACTCACGCGCACATTACTGTGGCTATATTGCGAGTATCGAAATGCTCTCCCGTTACGCGCGCGTAACTGTAGCTGCTGCATGATTTTCGCAATTGTATTAACGCAGCAGGGGACGTTGTCAGCTTTCAAGGCGCGCGTTAATCTAGGTGCGCCATAGCGCTTTTGATACTTCTCAAAGAGCGCCATGGTGTGCTCACACAGCTGTTTTCGTCGCTGCTGATACGCGGGTATACGACGTGTGAGGTACTTGTAATAACCAGAACGAGAGACTTTAAGTGCCCGACACATCACCGTTACTCTGAATTGCCCCGCATACACTTTAATTAGTGCGTACTTTACTCTTGGTCGCTCGCAAAGTACGCGGCAGCCTTTTTTAAAAACGCATTCTCTTCTTTGAGATCGGCCAGCTGGCGCTTGAGGGCTTGCACCTCGTCAGAGTCTTCTTGATGAAACTTCACGCCTTGAATGGTTGAGAATTGATTACCCCCACAGCGCTTAAACTGTCGACGCCAGTTGTAGATTTGTTGTGCGGAAATACCCAGCTCTGCCGCTACGGATTGGTTGGAGTTACCCTTTTGATCTGCTCGTCGAACAGCTTCCTTACGAAACTCTTCAGTATAAGCATGAACCTTCTTTTTATTAGCCATAAGTCACCTCTTATCTAACTATAGGAGATGTCCACTAAGTTTGGGTAAGTCCTGCACATAACACCCGCATAACGGGCAAAAACACGTAGGCTACAATACCAAGCGAAGCGCTGGGAGCCTACGTATTTTTGTCCCAGCGAACGTAGTGAGCGAGTTTATGCGCTTGTTAAACCAACAATGATAGACTAATATGACCTAATTAAAGACCTTTTAGGAGACCGTTGTGGCGGCGAGAGTTTTGGCAGATGTTGCTGCAAGTATTACTGAACTAAAAGCTAACCCTATGAAAGTTGCGAGCAGTGCATATGGCGATCCTGTCGCCATATTGAATAGGAATGAACCCGCATTCTATTGTGTCCCAGCAGAGATTTACGAAAAAATGATGGATCGTTTGGAGGATCTGGAACTACTACAGCTTGTTAAAGAAAGGCAAGGTGAAGAAAGCGTTTCGGTGAATTTGGATGACCTATAAATTAGAGTTTAAAAGAAGCGCCCTAAAAGAATGGAATAAGCTTGGTAGTACTTTGCAGCAGCAATTAAAAAAGAAGTTAGCAGAGAGGTTAAAAACACCGCACGTAGCCCCAGATAGAGTGTTAGGTGCCGATAATGTTTATAAAATAAAATTACGTCAATCAGGATATAGGTTGGTGTATCAGGTACTTGATGACGTAGTTGTAGTTATAGTGCTTGCAGTGGGAAAACGCGAAAGAAATGAGGCTTACAAAAAAGCATTAAAGAGACTTGATGCTGAATAAGGGTTTAACGCCCCAGCGAGCAGCGCGAGCGCCTTTAGTTTTTTGTTAGGTGTTTCAAACCTTGAGGCAGCTTTTTTCATTTAAGTAACTTTCCAAGAGATGAAAGCCTTTTAGCTGTTCTGTAACAGACAAAAATCGTTTACCTTCAGAGTCGTATAAGTGAAGCACTTGTGTACTTGCGATATGACGGGCTTTAGAAATATTTTGCCAGCTAATACTGATAGCTTGTTTACCTTTAAGTACAGTAATCTCGTTGTCTGTAAGTGTAATCACTGAATTCATGAACGGAAGTGTGCGTAAACCATGAGTTGTCATGTATAGATTGCCACCACCTAATAGCGCAGCCGCAAGAAACATAGCTATATCGTATCGGTCATACCATACAGGCAAAAATAAACACCAAACAGCTAAGCAAAACATGACCGGTAAAAATACCCAGCCAATTAACCTTATCCAATAAGGGTGACGAAGTTGAATGCTATCCACGCACCTACCCCTAACGCCGCCATATGGGGCATTAGAACTCCAGCACTCTGTTGAATTTAAAAGCCAAGTGGCCATCAATGCAATGATAGTTTGGCGACACAAACTGAACCGTCCAAGATGGCATTGCATTGGTATTGAACCCTAGTTTTGTAAGATGGCTTTTTATGTCTGTGTCTTTGATGTATTCCGTTAACTCAAACTTAGACGCTACATTTTCAATTGATTTGTCTTCGGGAATTTCGATGCGCGCGTTATAAATACAATCGATATTATCTAGTTCAAGTTCGTTGAAATTTTTATATAGATCAGCGTTCCCACTGATAAAATTATCCAGTTCTTTTTGCTCAGCTTTATCAAGTTTTCGGACCAAAGAAGGATCGCAGCCTTCTTGCTTGAAAGACCTTTTAAAAGTATTTGATACAAAACGTTTTGAAAATACCGTCATTTTCTTCTGCGTTTCACCGTTAATTGGGTTAATGCACTTATACTCTAAAATTTTGTATACCTGCCAAATTCCAGCACTGTAGCTTCTTATCCAATCGCCAATTTTTAAGTCCATGTAGTTTTCTTTGTCCCTAGCGAGCGCAGCGAGTGTTAATGCGTTTGTTAGCTGCCAATGCAATCAGATGGTCGCATAGTAAAACTATGTAATTTTCGCCCATCACGGGTTACGTAGTTTGAAGTCACTGCAACACCCACTTTAGAAAAATAACTATTTTCATTTGAATTACAGTATTCATTTAACTGCGCATCTTTAAGCGGGCCAAAAGCTAAAAGATCCTCGGATTCATAATGGTCAATGATATACTCGTAAACAATTGTTCTACCTTCAAGGCGGACTCGATTTAACTTAGTAATGTCGTCTAGAAATATTGGTGTCATTTCATTCATCTGATTTACAACATCTTGTAATTGATCGTCACTAATTTTTAACGATTCTTTCTGTACAAAAGGTTTCCATACCGAATTCGAAATCAATGAAAGACTTCCGACAATAAGAAGAAAAATAGCTACCGTCTTTGTTGTTTTGTCCATGCTTACCTTCTGGCAGCTAACTTTTAAATAAGGGGCGCAAACTTGTGGACTAAAATCCGAGCGAAGCGAGTCAGCCCACATGTTTGCGTCCCAGCCCGCGCAGCGGGCGAACTTAATTTTTTTGTTATACACAACTTAATTCGAAGAACTGCTTTCTTGCTGCAAAAAGAGCAGGATTTTCTCCAGAGAGTAGAAAAATAACTGCAAAACTACATTTAAGCCACCAATGATAGCGCCCCAAATAAAGCCAGTGTCACTTGAATAGTACTCGAGGCCAAGCTCTGAGTGGTTGCGAATATTTGAGTCTATTAATGCCCAGTTGGCAAACATTGCAATAATTAAAAAAACAAACAGCCAAAAAGATGAAAGAAGTTTGTATCGCTTTACAATTTTTTTGATATTTTCTTCTGACACGTAGGGTTCCCTCCTTGTGTATAACTTTTCAATAACGGGCGCAGATGCGTGGGGCATAATGGCGAAGCCGCCCCGCGTATTGGCGTCCCAGTGACCGAGGAGAACGACTTTAGCGTTTTGTTATATTTCATTTTCACTTACAGAGCGATTGCTCTTTGTTTTAAGAGTTTCTTCTATTGCTATTAGAGAAGCAAGAACGGAAGACCCAAATAAAGAATATAGAGAATGGGGCAAGAGGCTTATGGCTGAGATATGCATAAAGGTATTTATACCCTCGCTATATTTACTAACGGCTACGATAAGAGACAAAAATAAAAGGCCAAATCCCACATAAGCGAGAAGTCTAGCAATGATGAGGACAAGTCCTAAATTATTTGTTTTTAAGTTTGCATATGGTCTCATTAAAACTCCATTTTTTAAATTCTGAGGGAAATATAACGCCCAACTTAGGGGCAATAACACGTAGGCTAAAATTGGAGCGAAGCGACTGAGCCCACGTGTTAGCGTCCCAGCGACCGAAGGGAGTGCCAACAGTGTTTTGTTAGGTGCCTTTACCGCACCAAAGCTCAAAAATATCATTTTGTTCCTCTATTGCTATTGAACAAGAAGCTATGCCCGATATCCATTTGAAATTATATTGTCCAAATTCATCTGAAACACTGAAGCTCGGAGCTCCTGAAAGTGTAGAGCGAACTTGTTCATTTGTGTAATTGAAGCCTTTCTTAGAACACTGAACCAATAGTTCATTGGTTGGCTCATGATGACTAGCGTCACATCCACTTATTTGGCTGGGTAAAGTATCTAACGATTCCAAAAGTTCAGAAATGTTGTACCCAGAAATACTATCTTGTTGGATAAAGAAATCCGTTTTTACTTGAACTTGTTTGCTGCAAGCAGCAAGAGAAAGGCAAAGCAATGTGGTTATTAACGTGATTTTATTTTTCATAACATCCTTATTAGTTTGTGTTCCAGCGAGCCCGCGAGCGGCTACAGCAGATTGTTAGGCGGCATGCAGATCTATTGGCTGCACGTTATCCAAGTTGATGTTCTGTTTGGCCAGCCAAAGTTCGTAATTGTCTTGCATGCTAAGCCAACTTTCAGGGCTGCGCCCCAATACTTTTGATAGCCTTAAGGCCATTTCTGGCGTTACTGCACTTTTGCCTTTCACTACACGATTTAGTGTTGAAGCGGCAACACCAAGATGGGTAGCAAGTGTCCTGCAACTAATACCGTGTGGCTCCATGTAAATGGATTCAATAAATTCACCCGGATGTGGTGGGTTATGCATATTCATTAGTGATAATCCTCGTAATTTAAGATGTAAGCATTACCATCCGTAAACTCGAAAGTGACTCTCCAATTGCCGTTGACTGATATCGACCAAATATTTGACCTTTCTCCTTTGAGTTGATGAAGAGAGAAGCCCGGTAAATCAATGTCACCGATATCTTGTGCGGTGTGGATAGCAGCTAACTGCATGCGAAGTTTTTTCGCGTGCTTAGTCTGTATGCCTGAAGTTTTCCCTTTTTCGAAAAACAGCTTCAGACCCTTATGTTTAAATGACTTAATCATGGAAAGAGTGTAGCGCATTGCGCAACGCGGTGCAACTTGACGCTTAACTTTCCAATAACGGGCGTAGGCACGTGGGGCATAATGGCGAAGCCGCCCCGCGTGTATGCGTCCCAGCGAACGCAGTGAGTGTGTTTATTGATTTGTTATCTTCTTTCCTTGATTGCCCAAAAGAAGACCATTAACACTTAAGTCCTCGTCCAATTGAGGCCAATGAATACCTTCGCCATCACCCAATATCTCCCAATCTTTAAGTTGATCTTCAGTCGCAGATGAAAGCGATGGAAACCAAGCTAAAGGAACAGAAAGAGAGCGGCCATCAATTAGACTGATAATAAGTGAGTCTGAGTCAAAACTTACTGAGTGAGCAAGAGGGTGATGTTCAACTGCTAAAATAGCCATTCCAAGCCTCCAAAAATGTTTCTTTATTTTCGACCACCAATTGCTCGAGTTTTCTTAACTCTTTCGGTGGAAAACGAGTAGAGCTAGCTAAAGCAACGGGCTTTAACCAGAATTTAGCAAGCATCTTCTCTCGCTGAATATGAATGTGTGCGGGTTCACCGTTTTCATTACTATAAAAGAAGAAACGATAAGGCCCTAATCTTAATACTGTCGGCATGCAGTAAGATTATCGCAGAAGAGCACATATGCCAATTGGAAGATAACATTAAGCTAAGCGGCGCAGACATGTGGGGCATAATGGCGAAGCCGCCCCGCGTGTATGCGTCCCAGCGAACGCAGTGAGTGTGTTGATTGGGTTGTTATATTGCATATTTTAAACAACCTAGCTATTAGCTCTTTTGAGTATCAAGCAGCCAATTATTGTTGATATTGCGCAGCTAATTAAAAATGAAGTAAATGCGGCAAATAAATAAAAAGGATCAAGCTGTCCAAGGTTTAAATATGCTGCAAGCTGAAAAACTGACGCACTGAGTATCCCCGAAACAAAGACCGCTATAACGAACTTTTTAATAAATAAATGAGACACAAACGAGCAAATCGTCGCAATCGTGGCAAGAGCAGCAATACCGAATATTCCGTCATTCATTAAATTACCTTTGCAATATAACACCCGCATAACGGGCAAAAATACGTAGGCTACAATACCAAGCGAAGCGCAGGGAGCCTACGTTTTTTTGTCCCTGGCGAGCGCAGCGAGTGTTAATGCGCTTGTTATGTGCGTGCAGAAAGAAGCCTTTTGTTTTGCATCATTTTAAATAAAAAGTAGATGGTAATAATAGGACAAATAAACAGCGCTTTGTATGAAAAAGTGACTGGGTATGTATCTGGTAACCAGAGTCCGATAGCAATTGCAAAAAGAATCGAAGCAATGCCTAAACAGCAGAAGATCAAAAGGGAATAGAGTGCAATTTTCAGCAGAGTGGAGGGCATTGGAAAAATTGCTTTTTCGATGAGCTTATACCCTGTAATGAAGAATACAATTGTTACCAGATTTGCAAAAAATAGATCCATCTAAGCATTCTCTTTAGCACATAACGCTAAGCTAAGGGGCGCTAGCGTGTGGGCTATAATCCGAACGAAGTGAGTCAGCCCACATGGTAGCGTCCCAGCGACCGGAGGGAGTGGCTTGAGCGTATTGTTAGCCGCGTTCGTGCCAATACCCTGGTTTTCGGTGGTTGTGCATAATAGCTACCACACTAATTTCCCGGTTTTCGATAATTTTATAAATAATAGAGTATGGGAACCTGCTTAAGACAAAGCGTCGATGTGTTTGCCCCATTTTTGTCCATGCCGATGGCAAAGAGCTAACTGAATCGATGGCTTCCTTGAGTTCTTGGGTAAATTCGTGACCCAACCCCAATGACTGTTCTTGATACCAATCAAACGACTCTTTTATTTCCCTTTTAACCTCCGGGTGAAAGGAAACAGGCAGCATCTTTTAATTAAGATCCTTTTCTATCTCTTCCCAACTAATGCTTTTTACCGCACCAGACTCTAGCTCTGCGCTGCGAGATTCTGCAAGTATTAACCACTCGGATTCCACATCGCTATCAATCTTGGTATCCATAGCCGTTAAAAGACAGTGGGCAGCAAGTGCTTTCTCTTTAGTGCTGAGTTGCTCGATATTTTCAAGCAACACTTTTAATGCATCAGACATAAAATAACTCCCGTTGGGTATGATTTGATATTACCACTAAAAAAGAGAAGTGAAAGGCTGGATTTACAAGTAGCGGCTAACACTAAGCTTTGGGGCGCTAGCACGTGGGCTAAAATCCGAACGAAGTGAGTCAGCCCACGTGTTAGCGTCCCAGCGACCGAAGGGAGTGCCAACAGCGTTTTGTTAGGCGTACAAAGAAAAGTACGCAGCTTTGCTGCCACCACTAGCCAAATAGACCGCGTATTTGAATTATTGAATTTAAGATAAAACAACCCTGTGCGAAATGCCAGATGTTAACGGTAATGCTGAATAAAAGAACGAGTTTAGAAGACTGGTGATGTTAAATGTTGGCGTTGCGGTGTTTATGAAAAGCACATTGCTAAAGCCGTTAAAACAACTGAGAAAGCTTGCCGCGAATACAACCTAGCGAAACAACCTTGATGCTGGAATGTCACGGTTAAACCCACATTTTAATGCTGTAAGTAAATGACGCCTAACTTTCCAATAACGGGCGCAGACATGTGGGGCATAATGGCGAAGCCGCCCCGCGTGTATGCGTCCCAGCGAACGAAGTGAGTGCGTTTATTGGCTTGTTAGGTGCCATTGCTTATTTAACCTCGAATTCCTTGCCATTCTTCCCATACATTTTCGGGGTCAATGTCAGGATATCCTCGCTCTTCTTCAACTTTAGCTGCCACATCAATTGGCATAACAATGCACTCTGATGAATCTCTTAGTTCCAGCACCTCCGCTTCTGTCAATGCTGCCTCCTTATTTCTTTCGGCATTTTTAAGGACTGCAACCAACGCTGGCACGTGAACAATCTTTAGTTTTTCTTCTTTTTCATCCATTGAGTTCTCAGTTTCCTTTTGGCACTTAACACCCGCATAACGGGCAAAAATACGTAGGCTACAATACCAAGCGAAGCGCAGGGAGCCTACGTTTTTTTGTCCCTGGCGAGCGCAGCGAGTGTTAATGCGCTTGTTATGTGCGTGCAGAAAGAAGCCTTTTGTTTTGCATCATTTTAAATAAAAAGTAGATGGTAATAATAGGACAAATAAACAGCGCTTTGTATGAAAAAGTGACTGGGTATGTATCTGGTAACCAGAGTCCGATAGCAATTGCAAAAAGAATCGAAGCAATGCCTAAACAGCAGAAGATCAAAAGGGAATAGAGTGCAATTTTCAGCAGAGTGGAGGGCATTGGAAAAATTGCTTTTTCGATGAGCTTATACCCTGTAATGAAGAATACAATTGTTACCAGATTTGCAAAAAATAGATCCATCTAAGCATTCTCTTTAGCACATAACTTTTAAATAAGGGGCGCAGGCATGTGGGGCATAATGGCGAAGCCGCCCCGCATGTATGCGTCCCAGCGAACGAAGTGAGTGACTTAATTTTTTTGTTATGTGCCAGCACACTCTCTACTGCCGCCATAACTTTACTGTGCCCAATAAATAAAACGTACCATAAATACAGCAAATAATTGAGCTGACTAACCAAAAGGTTATTGAATTTTGGTGTACCACAGGGTCTGAAGTTAGAAAGGGACCAGCTAAGCCTGCGATACCACGCAACAAATAGATGGCAGTAATTAAAGTTAAACAGGTTTTTAGTAGTGGCAACTTGATGATGATACCTGCACCAGAAAATGCATATAAGCCCCAGCCAGTAAGAATTGAAGCAATCGCTAAAGTTACAATTGTTGGGTACGGGTCGCCCTGAGCTGCGAGTTGAGCCATACGTTGACCAGCACCAAAAAAGAGATACCAATCAGGGCCGCCGAATATACAACCAATATGAAGTAATGCAGCCAGGATACTTAAACTGCCAGCGATTATTAGTTGATTATTCTTGTGCATTCAAATTCCTTTTGGCACATAACACCCGCATAACGGGCAAAAATACGTAGGCTACAATATCAAGCGAAGCGCAGGGAGCCTACGTATTTTTGTCCCAGCGAGCCCGCGAGCGAGTTTATGCGTTTGTTAGCTATGCCTTAAAACTTCAACCCCAAGTACACATGATACGGATAAAAGGCCGAACCACCCTAAAATATGCCCAAAGTCCTCGCCGAAATAACCTAGTGACGAAAAGCCTTCTATAATTTCGCTGGCAGGTTTGGAAAATACAATAAGGCTAATACTTAAACCCGGTTCCCATAGCAAATACCAATAAGTTGATAATCTCCAGCTAGTCCCTTCAGTTGTAATTATGAAAAAGGTCAACACAGTGAAGAAAATAATGCCAATTATCTTGGAGTTTCTCCACCTTTTAAAACTGTTCGCTAATGAATGCTGATATTCATATTTTGAGTAAAGGAATACAAAGGCAATTGGCGACAAATAGAGTAAAAAAATAGCAAATGAAAATAGCATGTTCACCAAAATAGTGGTCTTACCCACTAAAAGTGGACATCCATGTTAAGCGTATGTCGCTTCGTATTCGTAAGGGCTGATATAGCCCAATGTTGAATGCTGACGCACGCGATTATAAAAAATTTCAATGTACTCGAAGATACAAGATTTGATTTCCTGAAGCGAGTTGAATTTCTCCCCGTATATGAGTTCGACTTTCATACGACTGAAGAATGACTCCATTACGGCATTGTCCCAGCAATTGCTTCTTCTGCTCATGCTGGACACTGCGCCAATGCTCATTATCAGGTCTTGGTATCGCACAGAGCGATATTGAACACCTCTGTCGGAGTGAATGATTAACCCTGGTTCTATGTCTCGTCTGCTAATTGCCATATTAAGTGCGCGTATAATAAGTTCTTCGGTCATATGGCCATCAAACGCCCAGCCAACAATAGCTCTTGAGTACAAGTCCATTACGGTAGCCAAATAATGCCATTGGCCTTTAAATCGAATGTAAGTGATATCAGTGACCCACTTTGTATTGGGCTTTGTTGCTACAAATTGTCGGCGTAAGACGTTTTGACTCACGCGCACATTACTGTGGCTATATTGCGAGTATCGAAATGCTCTCCCGTTACGCGCGCGTAACTGTAGCTGCTGCATGATTTTCGCAATTGTATTAACGCAGCAGGGGACGTTGTCAGCTTTCAAGGCGCGCGTTAATCTAGGTGCGCCATAGCGCTTTTGATACTTCTCAAAGAGCGCCATGGTGTGCTCACACAGCTGTTTTCGTCGCTGCTGATACGCGGGTATACGACGTGTGAGGTACTTGTAATAACCAGAACGAGAGACTTTAAGTGCCCGACACATCACCGTTACTCTGAATTGCCCCGCATACACTTTAATTAGTGCGTACTTTACTCTTGGTCGCTCGCAAAGTACGCGGCAGCCTTTTTTAAAAACGCATTCTCTTCTTTGAGATCGGCCAGCTGGCGCTTGAGGGCTTGCACCTCGTCAGAGTCTTCTTGATGAAACTTCACGCCTTGAATGGTTGAGAATTGATTACCCCCACAGCGCTTAAACTGTCGACGCCAGTTGTAGATTTGTTGTGCGGAAATACCCAGCTCTGCCGCTACGGATTGGTTGGAGTTACCCTTTTGATCTGCTCGTCGAACAGCTTCCTTACGAAACTCTTCAGTATAAGCATGAACCTTCTTTTTATTAGCCATAAGTCACCTCTTATCTAACTATAGGAGATGTCCACTAAGTTTGGGTAAGTCCTATAGCTAACTTTTAAATAAGGGGCGCAGGCATGTGGGGCATAATGGCGAAGCCGCCCCGCGTGTTTGCGTCCCAGCCCGCGCAGCGGGCGTACTTAATTTTTTTGTTATAAGACATGCTACTTAAAACCTTGAATAGTGCCATTGGTGCCAACAATAAGGCATACGCTACCATAATATAAACAATCATCTTTTATGAATGGTGAAGAGCCATAAATATCCAGTGGAACAATACTATTAACTTCGTTGATACTTTTACCTATAAGCTGCGCGTTAATTAGAACGAACAGTTGCTCCGATATTTTAGTTTGGGTTTCTAGGCTTGCTTCCATGTAAGTTAAAGAGACGCCGTTATCCAAACTCCGATACATCCAAAACAAGTTGGTTAGTAGGAGTAATATTGAAAGGATACTGATAACAACCTTGTTCACTGAATTCCCTTTGTCTTATAACGCTAAGCTTTGGGGCGCAGGCACGGGGCTATAATCGCGAAGCGGCCCCGTGTTTGCGTCCCAGCGACCGAAGGGAGTGCCAACAGCGGTTTGTTAGGGCTCACCATGCTGAGACTTCCTGAAAACTTGGTTGCAGTGCTTTAAAGCTGTCTGAGGCATTTGCTTCCCACGGCCAAATGCCATGGACGGTAGGAAAGATTAGCTGAAGTGCTGGGTAACTAGTACCCTCATATAGCCAATTACACGAAAGCATAAACTCTTCTTTAAACCTCTTTGCTACAGGTTTAAAACAAACTTCAAATCCATCGAGAAACCCTTCATAAAAGCCGTCCTCTGTAAAAGTTTCTCCTTCTTGGACGCGGCGATTATATTCATTTGCGATCCAGGAGGACAATTCACTTCTTAAACCAAGGATGAGCACTTCTGGGCGACTTTCCTGTTTGTTGATGCCGACGGTATAAGTGAAATTAGGATCTTCTTCTTTGGGGTCAAATACAGAAGTAACATGGCATCCGTATTTTTCTATATTTTCTATAATCTTAATTTCTGCTTGGTTCATAAAACTTCCTTGTGAGCCCTAACTTTCCAATAACGGGCGCAGACATGTGGGGCATAATGGCGCAGCCGCCCCGCGTGTATGCGTCCCAGCGAACGCAGTGAGTGTGTTGATTGGGTTGTTATACCCGTGCCTAATCATATATGCCAGGCGTTAAAATTTGCATCAACTTCTCAGGGTTTTCAACAGATGTAAAACCAAACTGCGAGTACAATCCGTGTGCGTCACTTGTTGCTAGCATAAACCTACGGAGACCTTGTAGGTCTGGATGGGATGATATGTTTTCCATAAGTTGTTTGCTTACCCCTTGACCACGAAACTTCTCTATTACAAAAACGTCGCTTAGATATGCAAATGTAGCTCTGTCTGTAATAACTCTAGCGAAACCAACTTGGTCTCCCCCGGTTGCATAGGCTCCAAATACAAGAGAATTGTCTATAGATTTTTGTAATGTTGAAAGCGGGATGTTTTTTGCCCAATAGGAGTTCGCCACAAAGGAGTGGATTAATTCGATGTCTAAGTCATCGTGGCTTGTACTTATATTAATCCCTTTCATTCTATCGATCCTTCAGAGGGTATAACGCCCGCATAACGGGCAAAAATACGTAGGCTACAATTACGAGCGAAGCGAGGGAGCCTACGTGTTTTTGTCCCCAGCGAGCGCAGCGAGTGGTTAATGCGTTTGTTATAAGCCGTATTAAATACAATCTAGTTGCACATAACAACCGGTAACCAAAGCAAAAAATGGCCATAAAAAACAATTAATAAATGCCAAGAAAGCAGAAATCACATGACGTGTATTGGCACTATTTTTTTGCGTAAGCCACGTTAAAAAATGACATACGATAATTGGAACTACAAATACTATTACGCTGAAGCTTATCAGGGCTATTTGCTTTGTCTCTCGCGCGTACATTGATGACGAGGAAAAATATGAGTAGAGAAATCCCAAAAGCAACCCTACTAACGACAAAACGATTGCCGCTCTGTTTCCGTACCGATTGATTACATAGTAATGAAGTTCAATCCATAAAAATGTACAAACAAATACGCTTATAAATAATATTGCCAAACTCAAATTCCCTGTGGCTTATAACTTTTCAATAACGGGCGCAGGCACGTAGGGCATAATGGCGAAGCCGCCCTGCGTGTATGTGTCCCAGCGAACGAAGTGAGTGAGTTTATTGAGTTGTTAGGTGCGTTCACGATAAGACCTTTATAATTTGACCATTTACGACAGAAAAACCATTTTTGAAGTACCATTGCTCTAATCGATTTGTTTCTCCAACAATCTTTCCTGTCAGTTTGTTTAGGCCAATTCGTTTACAGTGTGCAATAACTGATTTCAGCAATAAAGTGCCGTAGCCTTTATTCCTGTGGGAAACAATTGTCTTCTTAGATGAAAAAAAAGAGTAATTATAGTGTGTTCTCTCTATAACTATGATGTCCGAAAGAACACCATCATTACCCTTAATACTGACGTGAGCCTTGCCCACTAATTCGTTTTCTACTTTACAGAGGAGTGAAAAACCAAAGGGCAACCTATCCTGAAACTCCATTTCTATTATATCCATGAGAGCACCTAACTTTTAAATAAGGGGCGCAGGCATGTGGGCTAAAATCCGAACGAAGTGAGCAGCCCACATGTTTGCGTCCCAGCCCGCGCAGCGGGCGAGCTTGATTTTTTTGTTATGTTTTGTTTTTAAAAACAACATACCGAAACATTAAAGCCTGAACCGAAGCAATTACGCCAAGTATCCAAGGGCCGTTAGTAGTACCACTTACCAGTAAAAAGGTAACTGGTAAAACCATGTAAAACAAATAGTTTGTTTTTTTGTACTTACAAGCCAGCCAGTGAACTGGAAACCCGATAATTAACCAGCCTGCTATAGATACCAGTAGGAAAACTCCAATATAGAGCGAAAAAGTTGCTATTAATCCGGGGATTTCGGAACTTTGTAAGTTACTTGCGCGGATAAGAAAGATCGCTGGCAATAGTAAACTAGATGTCAGTAAGCTCCTTATTATTGCCTTATCCCAATCACCTAAGTACACATGTTCCCCTGAAAAACATAACAATTTAATCGTTCCCTAAACGGGGCGATTTAACGAACCAGAACGGGGTTTTTGTCCGTTTGGTTTTAAATATGGTTAAACCATAACCTATCGATAGGATTAGTAAAATACGTTTTTGGTGTATTTTGCTCAAAGGTTAAAAACACCAAATCGGGTTGCAGGTGAATTTGGGGTATTTCGTGAATACTCTTGCAATAAAACAGGTACTAAAGTCAGTTATCTCGTTGTGATTTTTTAAATAGACTTTTTTATTTTGGAGTCGAACATGAAGTCTCAGTTTATTAAATCCCTGTACGAGCACATGATGCTCAAGCGCTATGCAAAGCGTACCATACAAACCTATATCAACTGGATTTCAGACTACATTCGTTTTCACAAATTTCAGCACCCGAAAGATCTCGACGTTTTGCATGTTGAAGCATACCTTACGCATTTATCCACCAAGCGAAAAAATGCGCGGTCTACACAAGCTACTGCACTAAATGCGCTGGTTTTTCTCTACAACAAGTATTTAGAGCAGCCGCTACCTACAGACATGAACTTTGTGGGAAGCGGAAGGGAAAGAAAACTACCGGTTGTGCTAACCCAGTTAGAAGTAAAAGCATTGCTTGGTAGAGTGCCTACCCATCATTACTTAGCGGTAGCACTTCTTTATGGAAGTGGGCTTCGGTTAATGGAGTGTGTTCGCCTTAGAGCGGGCGACATAGACTTCGACTACAAGTGTGTGAGGATTTGGTTTGGGAAAGGGGGCAAGCATCGAGTGGTAACGCTGTCGGAATCGCTGATTCCACTTTTAAAAAATCATATCAGTGAAAGTGAAAAACTTCTGCAACGAGATTTGATGGTGCCAGACTTTGCTGGAGCTTGGATCCCGCACGGGTTGAGGGAAAAGTATCAGCAGCGCAATAAAACGCTGGAGTGGCAATATTTGTTTCCTGCATCAAAATTAAGTATTGATCCAGAAAGTAAGCTATTGCGGCGACATCATATAGATGAGAAACAGATACAGCGTGCCGTAAGTCGCGCCTCAAGTGATGCGGGAATAATTAAGCATGTTACGCCTCATACACTTCGTCATTCAATAGCTACACATTTGCTGCAGTCAGGTGCAGATATCAGAACGGTGCAAGACCAGTTAGGGCATGCCGATGTTAGAACTACTCAAATCTATACACACATACTTCAACAAGGGGCGAATGGTGTAGTCAGCCCACTTTCTAATTTAGCTTTTTGATTTTAAATATGCGCTGCAACAAAAAAGGGCCCGAAGGCCCTTTTCAAAATTTAGCTTTAAAGCTCTAATATAAACGCTTATACACGCTCAAATACGGTAGCAATACCTTGGCCTAAACCAATACACATAGTCGCTAAGCCTAGGCTTACGTCTTGTGATTCCATTAGGTTGATAAGCGTACCTGAGATACGTGAACCAGAACAACCTAGTGGGTGACCAAGTGCAATCGCACCACCGTTAAGGTTAATCTTAGTATCTAGATGGTCCATCCAACCTAGTTGCTTAATGCACGATAGTGCCTGTGCCGCGAACGCTTCGTTAAACTCAGCAAGCTCAATATCGTCCATAGTAAGGCCAGCACGCTTAAGGGCTTTTTGTGTTGCTGGAACTGGGCCGTAGCCCATAATTGCCGCATCACAACCAGCCACCGCCATTGAGCGAATTTTCGCACGTGGTGTTAGGCCAAGCTCTTTCGCACGGTCTGCTGACATAAGTAGCATAGCAGATGCACCGTCAGACAGCGCAGAAGACGTGCCTGCAGTAACGGTACCGTTTACTGGGTCGAACACAGGGCGAAGTGCCGCCATGCTCTCAGCCGTGCTTTCTGGGCGTACTACTTCATCGTAGTCAATTAGCTTTAATACGCCGTTTGCATCGTGACCTTCAACAGGCACAATCTCGTTAGCCCAGCGGCCTTCAAGGTGTGCTTTATGCGCTAGCTGGTGCGAACGCGCACCAAATGCGTCTTGTTGCTCACGAGTAATACCGTTTTGACGGCCAAGTAGCTCGGCGGTCATACCCATCATGCCCGACGCTTTTGCCGTGTACTTAGCAAGACCTGGGTGGAAGTCGATGTTGTAGTTCATCGGTACGTGACCCATGTGCTCAACACCACCAATCATGTAAATGTCACCACGGCCGCTCATGATGCCACTTGTTGCATCGTGAAGCGCTTGCATTGATGAACCACATAAACGGTTAACCGTTACCGCGCCTGTTGTGCGTGGAATTTGTGTTAGTAGTTGCGCGTTACGTGCAACGTTGAAGCCTTGTTCTTTAGTTTGCTGAACACAGCCCCAAATGATGTCTTCAATTTCCGCTGGGTTTACGCCAGGGTTACGCTCTAGTAGCGCGGTCATTAGTGCTGCAGAAAGGTCTTCTGCGCGCACATTTCTGAAAACACCGTTTTTTGAACGACCCATAGGGGTACGTACGCAATCGATTACGACCACTTCTTTCATTAGTTTTTCCTCCGGGTCTTATGCGAAATATGATTTACCAGCAGCGGCCATTTCACGAACGCCGTCTGAGATCTGATAAATAGGACCAAGTTCAGCGTACTTGTCTGCCATAGCAACAAAGTTCGCCAAGCCAATGGTTTCAATCCAACGGAAAATACCACCGCGGAATGGAGGGAAACCTAAGCCGTAAAGTAGCGCCATATCTGCTTCAGCTGCGCTATCTACAATGCCTTCTTCTAGGCAGCGAATTGCTTCGTTTGCCATAGGGATCATAAGGCGTGCAATAATGTCGTCAGCTTCAAAGTCTGTCTTTTCAGCTACGTGTGGCGCCATTAGTGCGTATGCTTCTTCAGCAGGTGTTTTAGACGGCTTACCGCGCTTATCAACACCGTAGTTGTAGAAACCTTTACCGTTCTTCTGACCTAAACGTTCTTCTTTGTAGAACAGGGTTACCGGGTCGTTGTCTAGGCGCGCCATACGCTCTGGAATACCCGCTGCCATCACGTCTGCTGCGTGATCGCCCGTGTCGATACCTACAACGTCCATTAGGTAAGCAGGTCCCATAGGCCAGCCGAAGATTTTTTCCATTACTTTATCAACTGCAACGAAGTCTGCGCCGTCGATAAGAAGCTTACTGAAGCCCGCAAAGTATGGGAACAATACGCGGTTTACCAAGAACCCAGGGCAGTCGTTAACCACAATTGGGGTTTTGCCCATTTTAAGGGTAGCGGCTACTACCGCATTGATGGTTTCTTCTGACGTTTTTTCGCCACGAATAATTTCAACAAGCGGCATGCGGTGCACTGGGTTGAAGAAGTGCATACCACAGAAGCGCTCTGGCTTGTCTAGGCTTTCAGCTAGCTGATTGATAGAGATAGTAGAAGTGTTTGAAGTGATGATAGCGTCGTCTGCTACGTTGTCTTCTACTTCCTTGAGTACAATACCTTTTACTTTCGGGTTTTCTACAACCGCTTCAATCACAAGGTCTGCATCTTTAAGCGTGCTGTACTCAAGGGTAGGTGTAATTGCGTTAAGCGTTTGCGCCATTTTAGTCGCATCAACTTTACCGCGCTGCATACCTTTACCAAGAATTTTTGCTGCTTCTGAAAGACCAAGGTCTAGTGCACCTTGGTTAATGTCTTTCATGACTACCGGTGTGCCTTTCACCGCGCTTTGGTATGCAATACCGCCACCCATGATGCCTGCACCTAGTACAGCGTTAAGCTTAGATTGCTTGGTTGCCGCTTTTGCTTGCTTTTTACCTTTGCTCTTAACTAGCTGGTCGGCAAGGAAAATACCAATTTGCGCTTTCGCTGCGTCGGTTTTCGCTAACGCCACAAAGCCTTCATTTTCAAGCTTAAGTGCACCTTCACGGTCTAGGCCCGCTGCTTTTTGAACAGTCTCAACCATTTTGTGCGGTGCTGGGTAATGTTTGCCAGCTTGCGCAAATACCATAGCTTGAGCTGTCGAGAAGCTCATCATGGCTTCGTTTTTGTTTAGCTGTAGTGGGGCTTTCTTAACCGCACGACGTGCTTGCCAGTCAAATTTACCGTCAACGGCGTCTTTCACCATTGAAAGCGCGCCTTCAACTAGCGCCTCTGGTGCTACAACTGCATCAACTGCGCCTTCAGCAAGGGCTTTCGCGCCTTTTCTGTCACGGCCAGTAGTCATCCACTCAAGCGCATTGTCTGCACCAATAAGGCGAGGTAGGCGAACCGTACCACCAAAACCAGGCATGAGGCCTAGCTTAACTTCTGGTAAACCAATTGAAGCGGTAGTGTCTGCAATACGCATGTCACAAGCCAATGCCATTTCACAGCCGCCGCCAAGCGCGAAGCCGTTAACTGCAGCGATGGTAGGGAAAGGTAGGTCTTCGAAGCGGTCGAATACTTGTGAAGTATTGGCAACCCACTGTAGTACCTCGGCATCGTCCATGGCGAATAAACCAGTGAACTCGGTGATATCTGCACCTACGATAAATGCAGGTTTTGCACTGCGTACTACTAAGCCTTTAACATCGCCTTTAGCAAGTAGGGCTTTTGTTGCTTCGTCAAGCTCGGTCACCGTTTGGCGGTCGAACTTGTTTACTGAACCTTCGGCGTCGAATACCAGCTCAGCAAAGCCGTCATCTAACAGGCTGACGGAAAGACTTTTGCCTGTGTATATCATTATCATCTCCTTCGGCATTGGCCAGGATGTTAGTGAAGTAATCCAACTAATTTGTAGGGTCGTATGCATTCACTAACGCGTTAGGGTGGCTAGATTCTTTACAAAGCCACACAAAATTTCAACAAAAAATCAAACAAGCGTTTCAATTTGTCTAAGGTAGTGGTCCGATGACTTAAATTCAAGTCTAAATATCGAATTCACGCTTCATTTCGGTATTGGTGGTTGTATAATGAGCGTTATTGGCCCAAAGCGCCAATCCAGCAAAAGAATAATCTACAATCATGTCAACTATGTTTGTAAAGCATAAATAACGACAGCTGGCACAACATCTTCTTTGGCACGGAGCCAGGCTGAAATTTTCCCTTTGTTTATGAAACAAATGTAGTGGGTCAGTCGTAGTGCTGCTTTATCAGCAACATTTTACAATCAGCTCGATTAGGCTAATTCTCCGGTTTTCATAGGTCATTCGAGTGTAGAGCAGGGTAGGAGTTCTATTGTGTCTGGTTTTTATTTTAGTTCACGGTCAGGTCAGCGCTCGCTGGCAAAAAATAATAAATTATTCGCCACCGTTGTGGGGGCATTAGTTTGCTCGCTTTCTTCATTTTTCTCTATCGGCGCATGGGCTGCACAGCCTTTAACACTACCCGAAGATATTTTCGAAAAAGATCGTGCCCGCTATTTAGAAGTTGAAAAGAAGCTGCTTACTTATTCGAAACACCGCCTTCAACACCTTGATAACGACATTTATGAGTTAGCGCATTATCCACTTTATCCGTACCTGCTACGGCTTAAACTAGAGCGCACCATGTCAATCAAAACAAAGCGCGAAGTTAGTCAGTTTTTGGACGACTTTAACGGTCAGCCAGTAAGCTACGGAGTGCGCTACAAGTGGCTCAACTACTTAGCTAAAAAAGATTACCGCAGCACCTTTCTAGAAAATTATCGCCCCGGTATGGGCGCGCGGCTTACCTGTGTTGCGCTTAATTACCGTTTAAAAGAAGGTGAAAGCGAACAAGATATTCTCCATGAAGTGGATGCGCTTTGGCTTCATGGTCAGTCCCAGCCTGACGAATGCGATCCGCTTTTTGCGAAGTGGAAAAAAGCAGGCATGATGACGCCAGACATGGTGATAAAACGCATTGAAATTGCGGCAAAAGAAGACAACCGAAGTATTATCTCTTACCTAAAACGCCAACTTCCCAGCGATAAGCAATACATTGCAGACGCATGGTTATCGGTAACCCGCGACACTAGCCGCGTTAATAAAACCGCGCTTTTCCCACTTAAAAATACTTCGCATGAAGCTGAGGTAATAGTGTGGGCAATAGAAAAACTAGCCTGGCGAAACCCTGATTTAGCAGGCAAGGTTTTTAACCGTTACAACGACAAGAACATCTTCTCACAAGCCCAGCAACACGTTATGCGAAGAGCAATAGCGCTTAGCTACACACTAGACCGCCTTCCCCAAGCCCATCAGTGGCTAGAACTTGCTGATGTGCAAGGCGCCAGTGAAGATGTAAAGCTTTGGCATATTTCCCATTTATTGCGCACGAAAAAGTGGCAGGAAGTGGTTAATGTTATTGAGAGCGCTCCTGCCAGTTTGCAGCAAGAAGAAAACTATCGCTATTGGAAAGCCCGTGCTTTAGAAGCGCTTGGTCAAACTATGCAGGCTACTGTGCTTTACAAAGAGCTTGCGCAAGAACGCCATTACTATGGCTTTATGGCCAGTGCACATGTAGGCGAAATTCCGTCTCTTGCTCATACGCCGGCACCAAGAAACACGGCAGCTATAGCCAGTGTGGCGAAAACCCCAGCTACTATGCGCGCTGTAGAATTTTTCAGGTTAGACAGAACTACAGAAGCGCGTAGAGAGTGGTACTACTTGCTTTCCCATTTGCCTGAGGCGAAAGTGACTGATGCAGGCATACTCGCTTATGAGTGGGGGCTGTACGACCAAGCAATTACCAGCTTCGCAAGAAGCGGCTATTGGGACGATGTGGAACGCCGATTCCCACTGGCCTTTAATGATGTATTCAGCGAAAAGTCACAGGCATACAGCATTTCAAAGTCGCTGGCTATGGCTATAGCACGCCGCGAAAGTTCGTTTAGAAGCGATGCGATCTCTTCTGTGGGTGCAGCAGGGCTCATGCAGCTTATGCCTGGAACCGCGCGTTATGTGGCAAAAGAGAAAGTAAGTCGTAGCACACTTTTTCAGGTAGACGATAACGTTGAATACGGCGTGCAGTACCTTCGTTATTTAATGGACAAGCTAAACAATAACCCTGTGCTGGTGTCCGCATCGTATAATGCGGGGTGGCGCAAGGTGTTAGAATGGTTGCCAGCTAACGAAGCGCTGCCCGTGGATATTTGGATTGAGAATATTCCCTATAAAGAAACCCGTGCTTACGTAAAGGCGGTGATGGCGTATCAGCATATTTACGACCAACAGTTAGGTGGAAACGAGAATATCTTCCCTCAACTTACCCGCGATATGATCCCATCGGCTGATGCGGTCAGTACACATCCGGTAACAGGTACACTGCAACTAGCACCGCGATAGTTGTCAAAGGTTAGGCGTATAAGGGTACGCCTTTCAATACGTTATTATTTACCAGTTGGGAAACTTAACGTAAACAACAGCACAGCGGTCTTAGCGAGTATGCACGTCATACTGGCCTCGTGGTACACTGGTAGCTAACACCAGTCCGCATATGTCATTACCTACTCAGCCAGAGTAAAAATGTTCGTAATCGCGGTGTGTTACCGCAGGTATAATGTGTTCCATCTAACGACTAAAAAGATAAGAGGGGCTATGTCGCAACATAAAGCAACCTACCAACAGCATATCGAAGAGCTTCAAGCTAGAACTCGCGAAGCACTGCAGCGAGAAGGGCTAGACGGACTAGTTATTCACTCAGGGCAGGGCAAGCGCCTTTTCTTAGACGATAATCATTACCCATTCAAGGTAAACCCGCAGTTCAAAGCGTGGGTGCCTGTTATTGATAACCCTAACTGTTGGCTGGTGGTGAACGGTGTAGACAAGCCTACGCTTATTTTCTATCGTCCCGAAGATTTCTGGCACAAAGTACCGCCAGAGCCAAATGATTTTTGGACTGACAGCTTCGACATTAAGTTGCTTCAACAGGCCGATGCGGTAGAGAAATTCCTGCCTTATGACAAAAGCCGTTTTGCTTATGTAGGCGAATATATTGAAGTGGCCAAAGCGCTGGGCTTTGATAATGTAAACCCAGACCGCGTGTTGCATTATTTGCACTATCAACGTGCTTATAAAACCGACTACGAGCTAGATTGCATGCGCGAAGCTAACAAGCTGGCGGTAGCAGGTCATAAGGCGGCAGAGCAAGCCTTCCGTGAAGGTAAAAGCGAGTTTGATATCAATCTTGCCTATGCAGCCGCATCTCGACAAGGCGATAACGATGTGCCTTACACCAGTATTGTGGCACTTAACGAACACGCTTCAATTCTTCATTATATGCAGTGCGATACTGAAGCGCCAAAAGAATCCCGTTCGTTTTTGATTGATGCGGGTGCTAATTATCATGGCTATGCGGCAGATATTACCCGTACTTATGCTCAAGACGGAGTTCAGAATTCAGCGATGTTTCGCGACCTCATTCAGGCGGTAGACAAGGTAACGCTGACTTTGGTCGACTCGTTGAAGCCTGGCGTAGCTTATACCGACATTCATTTGTTGGCCCACGACGGCATTGCACAAATTCTTCACGATACTGGCATGGTGAATTTAACGCCGCCAGAAATCGTAGAAATGGGTATTACCCGTACTTTTTTCCCACACGGTATTGGTCACTTCTTGGGCCTTCAGGTGCACGACGTAGGTGGTCTTGTCAACGACGATCGCGGTACGCCTAAGCCTGCTCCTGATGAGCACCCGTTCTTGCGCTGCACGCGAATGGTTGAAGCCCGTCAGGTGTTTACTATTGAACCTGGCTTGTACTTTATCGAAAGCTTGCTGCGCGACCTGAAAGCGACGCCTGCGTCTAAGTACATTAACTGGGGTACTATTGATGCATACAAGCCGTTTGGCGGCATTCGTATTGAAGACAATATCATTGTGCATCGCGACAAGAACGAGAATATGACTCGAGATTTAGATTTAAATTAATCGGTTTTTTCGAGTTTAGCTAATCGCAAGCTCAAACTATTTTCATGAATATAAAGGGCAGCATAAGGCTGCTCTTTTTTATTGAGCGCGTAGAAAAAGATTCTGAAATTTATATTTATACCATTCCGCATAGATAATTGCCCACTCAGAAGGCGCTGGAAAGCTTCATAGCGAAGCGTGGGAATGCCAAGAACGGCTGACCCTTTCAAATTCCCAGAATGAAGCTAGGATGCTTGCCAGGCCTTCCCGAAGGGCGAGTTTAAAATGTACGTACTCTTTGTTGTGTCACCTTGATGTAGAACCACTATACCTGCGGTAACACGCCGCGATTACGAACATTTTAAATCTCGCTGAGTGGGTAATAATCTGTACGGACTGGTATTATTTGTAAACCAATGCTGCTGTGTGTAGTAATCAATAAATAGACGTGCACAGACAAAAGCGAGAAAGGAGTCTTTATGTCACAAGGCGATATTGTAGGTTTACTGGTAATGGCAACGGTAGCAGGCTTAGCCATGCCCGCGGGCGCTATTTTAGCGACTTACCAGGGTATCCAACCTAAGTGGCTGGAAAAAGAGTTACGCCACGGCATTTTAGCACTTGGGGCAGGGGCCCTAATATCAGCAGTAGGCTTAGTACTTGTGCCCGAAGGGATAAAAGATGTATCGGTATTTGCTGCCATATCGTGTTTTATTGGTGGCGCCTTAGCTTTTATGGCCCTTGATATTTATTTAGCGAAAAAGAAAACCGCAGGCAGCCAGTTAGCCGCTATGCTGAGTGACTTTGTGCCAGAGTCTATCGCCCTAGGTACCACGGCAGCTTTAGGCGGTGGCACCATGCTACTAGGCCTATTGATTGCGGTACAAAACCTACCAGAAGGGTTTAACGCCTACAGAGAAATGTTGCCCAAAAACAAACAGCGTAGCAATAAACTCATTGTTATCTTTGTTCTGATGGCGTTACTCGGGCCGTTATTCAGTTTGCTAGGCTTTTACTATTTAGCCCAGTTCCCAGTGATTATGAGCGGGATTATGCTGTTTGCTGCAGGTGGTATTCTTTATTCAGTGTTCCAAGATATAGCACCGCAAATTCGTATGGAAAACCATTGGTTGCCACCCCTTGGTGGTATTCTTGGCTTCTTAGTAGGCCTGATCGGCTTTATGCTTGAAGGGTAGCTTATAAAAATGCGCTTAGCCTAAACGTTTGTTTTCATGATGAATCAGCGCAGAGAAAGTTCTTTATTGAATTGGCTTGTCAGAGCTTTGAAAACATTTTGTGTATCGACAAGTTTGAAGCCTACGTTTTAAGTGCTATCCAGGTTTTACCCACAAAAAAGGCGTGTTGTTTACAACACGCCTTTTCATAACATCAGTCGGTAACTAGCTCGTACGCTCAATTGAAATATGTGCCAGCGCAATAAGCGCTTCTTTATATTCAGAGTCTTCTATAGCGTTAAGGCTATCAATGGCCATTTGCACTTCTTTTTGTGCACATTCACGTGTGTAGTCCAAAGCGCCGGTTTCTTCCATAATGCCTTGAATACGCGTGAGGTGTGGTAGGCCGTTACTTTGCTCAATGGCTTCTTGAATAAGCGCTTTATCGTCATCATTCTTTGCGTGCCACATAGCGTACAGTAATGGCAGCGTAGGCTTACCTTCAGCTAAGTCGTCGCCAGCATTCTTGCCCATTTCTTCGCTGTCAGCCATGTAATCTAGTATATCGTCAGCTAGCTGAAAGGCTGTGCCTAAGTGCTTGCCGTATTCTTGCATGGCGTGTTCAATGTGTTCATTTTGGTCGGTCAGCACAGCCGCTAATTGTGTAGCAGCTTCAAACAAGCGCGCTGTTTTGCCGTAGATCACGTCAAAATAGCGGGCTTCTGTCGTGCTGGCATCGTTACAATTCATCAACTGTAACACTTCGCCTTCTGCAATTTGGTTTGTGGCTTCCGACAGTATTTCCATAACGCGCATGCGTTTTAGGCTTACCATCATTTGGAAAGAGCGAGTATAAAGAAAGTCGCCTACCAATACCGATGCCTGATTACCAAAGATAGCATTTGCAGTCTCACGCCCTCTGCGCATGGTCGACTCGTCAACCACGTCGTCGTGTAGCAGGGTAGCGGTATGAATAAACTCTACAATTGCAGCAAGCGTGTGGTGATCATTATTATTAATACCCATTGCCCGCGCACTTAACACGGTAAGAAGTGGGCGTAAGCGTTTGCCGCCACTGTTTACTATGTAAAAACCAAGCTGATTAATAAGGGCAACATCAGAGTCGACTTGTTGTTGAATCAGCTGGTTTACCGCTTGCATATCATCATTAGACAGGGCGCGGATTGAATCTATATCCATAGGCATGGCAATAAATACTTACTCTTATCGTCTTGGGCAATTATTGGTGGCGATTGTACCTTAATCATCAGTACTATCCACCAAATTGTCTTAAAAAATGACAGCTTAACGTATTTACGTGTAATTCCTTAAATACGGTTAAACCGAAAGTGAAATTAGTCGAAATGTAATCCACCATCGAAATTCCGTTTTCTGCAGTGTATTTGTTCAAGCGTTTTGTTTCCAAATCGGGCGAATCCATTCAATTACCTCTGATTATAGATGCTCTTGTCAATTTTTCATGTCAAAGCGCTATTTTTTGATGTTTAAGCAAGAAAGTTGAGCGGTACTGCTAGGTTGATTTTGGTGCATAAGAAAAAGATGAAAATGGGCGACGGAGATCGAGATTTCACATTAACAATAAATCGCCCAAATGTTGAAGCGATCCATACTTGAGATTTGATCATCGCTTGTACAAACAACCCCAGCACTATACTCAGAGGGAATGTAATTACAACTAAGTCAGAATTTAAAAGTTTGATCGTAGTAGTACGTTGTCGATCTGTTAGCGATCTGGCTAACGGATCTCATACGATTGAGATCGCGTTTTTCATCAAACTTAACCTGTATTACGGCTACTTTTATCTTCCCACACTGATAGTTTTTTGCTGATTTAACGAAAAAAATTGTGATTTTTTAACGGTTTTTGGGCATTTGAAGCTGCATCAAATACGCAATTGGGGCATAATTCGCCCCATGTTGGAAAAATAATCTATTTTTCTGCGAATCGGGGTTGTGATTTACGGATGTTTCACGTACAATTCGCGCCCTGTTTTTTGAATTGAAGCGTCAGTGGACGCAGAGCGGAGTTAACTATGTACGCGGTTTTCCAAAGTGGCGGTAAACAACACCGTGTGGCCGAAGGCCAAACCGTTCGTCTTGAAAAAATCGAAGTAGCCCCAGGCGAAACGGTTGAATTTGACAAAGTTTTAATGGTAAGCAACGGTGACGACGTAAAAATCGGCACACCAATCGTTGCTGGTGGTAAGGTGACTGCTGAGGTTGTTACACACGGTCGTGGCGATAAAGTAAAAATCGTTAAGTTCCGTCGTCGTAAGCACTCTCGTAAGCAAGCGGGTCACCGTCAGTGGTTCACAGAAGTGAAAATCACTGGTATCAACGCATAATAGGAGCACGAACACATGGCACACAAAAAAGCTGGTGGTAGTACCAAAAACGGTCGTGATTCAGAAAGTAAACGCCTAGGTGTTAAGCGCTTTGGTGGTGAATCTGTTCTTGCTGGTAACATCATTGTTCGTCAACGTGGTACTCGTTTCCACGCTGGTGACAACATGGGTATCGGTAAAGACCACACGTTGTTTGCACTAAAAGACGGTAAAGTTCAGTTCGACGTTAAAGGACCGAAGAACCGTAAATTTGTAAGCATCGTAGCTGAGTAAGCGCGAAAGCTTCTCGCCGAACAGGCTTAGAAAAACCCCGCGCTTGCGGGGTTTTTTGTTTTGTGAAACCTTTCTTTCTTTTTCTGTTCTTATTTTACAGCGTTTAAATTCTAGAACGAATTAACGCTAGGCAAGGTTTTACTTCTCGTTTTTTAGAATGCTGAGTAGACTCAAAAGCGCCGACGCGCAATTTGGTGTAAACTTAGTATTCGCATTAAAAAAGTTAATAACCCACGGCATTACAGCCCGGAGTGATAAATGAAATTTGTAGATGAAGCTGAAATTCGCGTTGAAGCCGGTGACGGCGGCAACGGTACCATTGGCTTTAGAAGGGAAAAATACGTACCTAAAGGTGGCCCAGACGGTGGCGACGGTGGTGACGGCGGCAGCGTATTCTTACAAGCCGATGAAAACCTAAATACATTGATCGATTATCGCTTCGAGCGCTTTCACCGTGCTGAGCGCGGCCAAAATGGGCAAGGCGGCAACTGTATCGGTAAGAAAGGCAAAGACCTCACCGTAATGGTGCCAGTGGGTACACGTGCTACTGATAGCGATACGGGCGAAGTTTTGGGTGACTTAACTCGTCATGGCCAAAAGCTTAAAGTGGCACAAGGTGGTTTTCACGGTTTAGGCAATGCTCGTTTTAAAAGCAGCACAAACCGTGCCCCACGCCAAAAGACCAATGGTACACCAGGTGAAATTCGCAACCTTAAGCTAGAGCTTATGCTTCTAGCCGATGTGGGTTTACTTGGAATGCCTAACGCAGGTAAATCAACCTTTATACGCTCTGTATCGGCAGCTAAGCCTAAAGTGGCTGATTATCCGTTTACAACGCTAGTGCCTAACTTGGGTGTAGTTCGTCAAGACTCACAGCGCAGCTTTGTTGTTGCTGATATCCCCGGTTTGATTGAAGGTGCTGCGGATGGTGCTGGATTAGGCATACGCTTCTTAAAGCACTTAGAGCGTTGTCGTATCTTGCTTCACGTTGTAGATATTTTCCCTGTTGATGAAACCGATCCTGCCGAACATGCAAAAGCGATCATTGAAGAGCTTGAAAAATACAGCCCTAAATTGGCAGAAAAGCCCCGTTGGTTGGTATTTAATAAAGTCGATTTGCTACTTGAAGAAGAAGCGGAAGAGCGCTGTCAGCATGTTATTGACGCATTAGAGTGGGAAGGCCCAGTTTATCAAATATCTGCGTTCCAAAAGATGAACCTAGATCCTTTGTGTAACGACATTATGGACTTCATCGAAACCCTTCCTGCGGAAATAGAAGAGGAAGAAGAGAAGAAAGAAGTGGAATTTAAGTGGGACACTTACCACAAGAATACACTTGAAGCCCATGATGAATTCGAAGACGGCTTAGGTGACGATCTCGATGATGACGACTGGGACGAAGACGATTACGACGTGGAAGTTGAGTATCGTCGTTGAGAAACAATCGCTGAGAAACAGTCGTTTGATAGCAATCGCTTAAGGCAGCTGTTAGAAATCAGATTTAAGCAACAACCGATAAGAAAAGACCGAAGGCAATTAGCATCGTGTTTGTATCGGTACTAGTTTGACGCAAATAAACCGTTGTCAAAAATAGAAAGCTCGCATATTTGTTATAGCAAAGTGCGAGCTTTTTTCATGCAGCGCAAATCATTTTTATACGGTAAAGCGCATTGGTATGGTGTTGTTGGCAACACTATTCGACGCTTTTATTACCGCATGAGCTCTGTCTACTATGGCGTTTCTATGATGAGGAAGTGTTAAGTGGAAATAGATCTCTTCAAGTAAGCTGGTTAAGTTCATAATTTTGGCAGTCATCGCGCTATTTTCGCCGCCGTCAACTTCAAGCAAAATAACGGCGATATCAAATGCGCATCCAAGATAAGGGATTGCTTCACTTAGCTGATCACTCTGCATCAGCATAGTGCCTTGCATTTCATCCCGTGCCATTGCGTGAAGCGCTTGCTCTGGATTGCTATAAACCCAGTCAGCATGTTTAGGGCATAAGTAATTTATTAGCATTGTAGCCACCTCCTAACTCTACATTAGAGTATCTTTTTTGTTATTGCAAATGATAATGGTTTTTATTTGAGGTGTTGTGACATGGACGCTTTTTCCTTTCGAAGTTGATATACTTCATTGTATAAAAGAGAACTCAGCGTGAAGGTTTAACAATGAAAATAGCGATGATTGCTGCTATGGCAAAAAACAGAATTATTGGTGCAGACAATGATATGCCGTGGCATTTACCCGCTGACTTGAAGCATTTTAAAGCTATCACTTTGGGCAAGGCTGTCATAATGGGTCGCAAAACCTACGAATCAATCGGTAGGGCGCTTCCGGGTAGGCCGAATATTGTGATCACGAGTAATGAAGATTACAGCTTATCTGACGCTACTGTGGTTGACTCGCCAGAATCGGCATTCGAGGTCGCAAAGGTATTAAGTAATAAAAGTGGCGAGAATGACGAGGTAATGATTATTGGTGGCGGCACTATCTATCAATCTTTTTTAGATAAAGCGGATACCCTGTACCTTACGCATATTGAACTTTCAGTAGAGGGAGATACCCAGTTCCCGGATTATGAAGCAGCAGCAAGCTGGACGGAAGTATCGCGGGAAGCGCACAGCGCCGATGAAAAGAATGCGCATGATTATACTTTTGTAACGCTCGAGAGAAACTAATATCGTCAGAACGAGAAGAAGCTTGTTAGGTTACTTTGAATTTAAAATAAAAATGCCAGTGTTGAAGCGCTTGTTTAAGAGCGTAACAACACTGGCATTCAAGTTTTACTCTACAATGTGAGTAGTAGCTACTTCATTTGGTCGAACAAGTTCTCTAATGAGAGGCCTTGATGACCCAGCATATCGCGAAGGCGGCGAAGTGCTTCCACTTGAATTTGACGTACACGCTCACGTGTTAAGCCAATTTCTGCACCCACATCTTCAAGGGTTGAAGGCTCATATCCCATAAGACCAAAACGGCGAGCGAGTACCTCGCGCTGCTTAGGGTTAAGCTCTTCAAGCCAAGTTACAATATTACTTTTGATGTCAGAATCTTGTAAGCTCTCTTCAGGGCTAAACTCTTTCTCATCAGCGATAATATCTAGCAGTGCTTTGTCATTTTCTCCGCCAATAGGTGTATCGACAGAGGTAATACGTTCATTCAACCGAAGCATCTTTGTTACATCTTCCACTGGCTTATCAAGGGCCGCCGCAATTTCTTCTGCAGTTGGCTCATGGTCAAGCTTTTGTGAAAGTTCACGAGAAGCACGTAAATAAACGTTTAGTTCTTTGACTACGTGAATTGGCAAACGAATAGTACGCGTTTGATTCATAATCGCGCGTTCGATAGTTTGGCGAATCCACCAGGTTGCATACGTTGAAAAGCGGAATCCGCGTTCAGGATCAAACTTTTCTACGGCACGGATTAGACCCAAGTTACCTTCTTCAATTAAGTCGAGAAGTGCTAATCCACGGTTGTTATAACGGCGAGCAATCTTTACAACAAGGCGAAGGTTGCTAACAATCATACGTTTGCGAGAGGCTTCGCAGCCTTTCAGTGAGCGGCGCGCAAAATAAACTTCTTCTTCTGCGGTTAGCAGTGGTGAAAAACCAATCTCGCCTAGATAAAGCTGTGTGGCATCTAGGTTTTTAGGTTGGTCATCCTGACTGAAAATGGCATCGTCATTTTCTAGTTCAGCGTCGTTTGTTAAGGTTTCGTCAGCTTTCATATCAGCTGGCATATCGATGACATCTAAGTCATCTTGCGGTTTTGATTCCAAGGCTTTATTTGACTTACCCATCATGAATCTCCTGCTACAAGGTTTACCTTATGACGTTTCTCCTTTGTCTTTTTTTATTGTTATTTATTTTTATTATTTTAATACTGGCAGGTATTTCATCGGGTCTAATGATTTCCCTCTATACCTAACTTCAAAGTGAAGTTTTACCGAATTTGTTCCGCTATCACCCATGGTTGCAATTTGCTGCCCCGCTGACACCCATTCTCGTTCTTTAACTAAAATAGTGTCGTTGTAGGCGTAAGCACTTAAGAAAGTATCGGTGTGTTTAATAATAACTAACTTACCGTAACCTCTTAAGGCACTCCCTGAGTAAACAACTTTTCCATCTGCTGCTGCGACGACTTTACTGCCTTTGGCACCAGCAATATCAATTCCTTTATTGCCTGACTCTGACTTACTGAAGGTACCAACTAACTTACCTTCTGCAGGCCAAACCCACTTTTGTACTTTGCTTGGGAAGCTCGTTGGCGTTTGTTTTTTGACGCTTTGTGACGGCTTCTTGACAGTCGTAACTTTTTGTGGCTTAACAACTTTTTCACTTTTACGATACGCTGGTGGCGATGGGCGGTCAACCAAACTTTTGTCTACATTAGAGGTGGTCGGAGTTGTTGACCGTTTGGTCTTTACCTTAGGTTTTACGGGGGCTACAGCTACATTTGAGGGTGGTGTAACCTTTAAAATTTGACCAGGGAAAATGGTGTAAGGGGCTGATAATTGGTTGTATTTTGCTAAATCGCGATAGTCGTTTCCGGTGTACCAAGCTACTGCGTAAAGTGTATCGCCTCGTTGTACTTTATAGGTGTTTTTTGTGTATTCCTCGGTTCCATCTGAAACTTGGCTATTTAATAAAACAACAGGAGCTGGCGCAGTTCTTCCTGCACAACCCCCGATAAGTACACAAAAATATAACAAAAAACCTATATGAAAAAGAGGCTTATGCATATCACCGCAATAGTAAATAAGCGAGAACGGCAAGAATAACGACTGCCCATCCAAGCACTTCTACATACTGTCTTAGCTTTTGCTCCATTGCGGCTCCTCCCCAGCGCATAAGAGCTGCAACTAAGAAAAATCGCGCGCCGCGCCCAATGGCGGATGCAAGCACAAAGGGAAGAAAAGCCATCTGTAAAAAACCGGCACTAACGGTGAAGATCTTATAAGGAATGGGTGAGAAACCCGCTAAGAAGACTACCCATACACCATAATCTTTAAACCACTGCATTGCAGTTTCAATTTTATGGGTATACCCCCAGCTTTCTATAAGCGGAGCTAGCCAAGCATCAAACGCGAAGTAACCAAGCCAGTAGCCAGCAATACCACCCAAAATAGAGGCAATGGTAGTAATTAGAGCAAACTGCCACGCCTTATTAGGCTGCGACAAGGCCATTGGTGCTAGCATCACGTCAGGGGGAATGGGGAAGAAAACTGACTCTGAGAAGCTTAACCCGCCCAAATATTTGGTTGCGTGACGATGTCTCGCCCAGCGTAACACCATGTCATAACACGGCTCAAAAAGCTTCACATTAGCTCTCCTGCTACAAGGGGAACAAATCGAACCGATTCAATGGTCGATGTTTTTAGTTCACCTTCAATCCTATCTATACACAGCAACGCTTGTTGCTCGTTACCCACCGGAATAATCAACCGTCCGCCTTCTTTAAGTTGATCGCACAAATCCTTTGGAAGACTTGCAGCTGCGGCGGTGACAATAATGGCGTCATATGGGCCTTTTGATGCCCAGCCTTTCCAACCATCGCCGTGTTTCATTGCAATATTGTGAAGGTCGAGCTGATTCATTCGGCGCTTGGCTTGGAATTGCAATGATTTTATACGCTCTACGCTGAAGACTTTGGCGAATAGCTGCGCAAGAATAGCAGTCTGATAACCCGATCCCGTACCGATTTCTAGTACTTTCTCGGGTTTATTAGGGCTACCTAGCAATAGCTCTGTCATTTTCGCAACTATGTAAGGCTGCGAAATTGTTTGGCCCTGACCTATCGGTAGTGCCGTATTTTGATAGGCCTTATGTTTCAGCGCGTCGGGTAAAAAGCTTTCCCGCGGCGTACCAGCAATGGCGTTCAATACTGCTTGTGAACGTATTCCCTCGTTATAAAGCAGTTGTGCTAACGCGTCTCCTTTTCTAGAAGCTCTCATGATGTTGCGTACTTCCTTTATTTTTATTCACAGCTACGCGAGGTTAAATCTGTTGCGCGCCACACTTTTCTATCAATACTGTTAAACCCGGTTAATGGGGGATAAGGTCTCTACGCACTCTCTAAGGACTGAGGTTGCAAAGCAGCCACTTGGAAGCGCAAACGAGATTGTAAATGTATCACCCTTACTCTGCCATTCAAGCTGTGAAGGCCAAATTTTTATCGCTCGGCGCTCTTGTTCGAAGCCGCATTGACTTAAAAAGTCGATAACTTCGATATTTTGTGTTGCTACTGACTGCTCCAATGCTAGCGCGTCAGCTTGCGTAACAAGTGCTCCCTTACCCCAAAGTGGCGCTGAAGGGCACACGTCTTTTGCAGCAAAGCGACGTTGTGCATCTTGTTGCTGTTCTGAGCCTTGAGCACCTTCATTAATGAAAAAGCTATTAGACCCCGAAAGCACCAGTGCATCGCCTTGGTTTACTTTATCAAATGTGCCTTTTTCAAGGCGCGTAGAAAGCATTTCATTGAACAGCCAGCTGCGCAGTGCTGAAAGTGCCATAGAGCGTTTGTTACGATGCCTAATGGTTTCACCATTTACCATGCGTTCGGCCATTACCAGATTTCCGCCACGCTGTACTTCACCCATATCATTTAAGCGCATTACACCAAAGCGTTGCTCGCCGTAGTAATTAGGTACCCCATGCTCTGCAATTTCTTGCAAACGCTCTTCAATAGCTTCTGGGTGCAATACCTGACGCAAGGTAATAGTAAAGTGATTGCCTTTAAGCTGACCGGTACGCAGCTTTTTGTTGTGGCGCATTTGTTTGAGTACTTTAACGCCTTCCAGCTCGAAATTGCTAAAATCGAAATCTGGTTTGCCTGGGGCGTGTATGCCAAACCACTGTTGTGTTACTGCGTATTTATCTTTACGACCAGCATAAGTAATTTGGCGTAGTGGCAAGTTAACGAAGCGCGCAAGTTGTTCCGCTACAAATGCGGTATTTGTGTTGGTTTTTTCAATAAACACAAACTGGTGCTCACCTTCACCGCAGGGCGTGTAGCCTAAATCTTCAACAACTTGAAAGTCGTCGGCTTGGAATTTAAATATGCCAGTAGATACAGGCTTTGTGAAATAGTACTGCCAGTGATCAGTGTTTAAGGGCTTCATAGTTTTTCCAATAGCACGACAGCGTGAGAGGCAATGCCTTCTTTGCGGCCGGTGTAACCGAGTTTTTCTGTCGTCGTAGCTTTTACATTAATGTCGTCAAGCACGACGTTACAGTCTTGCGCGATGATCTCGCGCATAGCTTTAATATGTGGGGCCATTTTCGGCGCCTGCGCCACTATCGTCATATCGGCATTGCTTAACGTGTAGCCTTTTTCTTTCACTACATTCACAACGTGGCGCAACAGTACGCGACTGTCGGCACCTTCGTAGGCATCGTCTGTATCGGGGAAATGCTTGCCGATATCACCAAGTGCTGCCGCACCTAGCATTGCATCGCAAAGCGCATGAAGCAATACGTCGCCATCAGAATGTGCCACTAGGCCTTGTTCGTAGTCGATGCGCACGCCACCTATTGTGATGGGACCTTCGCCGCCAAATTTGTGTACATCGAAACCGTGTCCTATTCGCATTATAAGTTTGCCTTTTGATCTTGTGCGCAATGGCTTTTTAGGTTGTCGCCTTGCGCGCTAAATTTTTGCTTAAGATAGAATTCTGCCAAAGGAAGGTCGGCTGGGTGAGTTATTTTTATATTTGCTGGGCTTCCATTAACCATAGCTACCTTGTAGCCAGCAAGTTCCATAGCCGACGCCTCGTCAGTAATCGCTGCGCCTTTTGCTAAACCGTCCTGAAGGGCCTGCTTTAAAAGTGTTGCGGGAAAGAGCTGTGGCGTTAGTGCGTGCCATAGGCCGTCTCTGTCCTCGGTGTGAGAAATGATACTGGTATCGGTATTGGTATCAAGCGCAACTCGCTTCATGGTATCTCTAACAGGCGTTGCCAGAATACCGCCGGCAACCGACTTATTGTCTATTAAGGCGATAAGCGCCGAAATATCACTCTTTTCAATACAGGGGCGAGCTGCATCGTGCACCAAAGCCCAGTCATGCTCTCCTAAAGACATGATACCGTTGAGTACGCTGTCTGCCCGTTCTTTGCCACCGTCTACCACGTGAATTGGTTTATCCCGCAGTCCATAGGTATCGAAGTATGCATCGCCTGGGCTGATGGCCACCACAACCTCGTCAACTAATGGATGGGTTAACAAGGCGTCTATGGTATGTTCAAGAATGGTTTTACCGTTTAAGGTAAGGTACTGTTTGGGACGGTCGGCTTTCATTCGGCTGCCAACTCCGGCTGCGGGGATAACCGCAACAACGCGGGGCGATGTCATTTTATTCACTTAGCATCTGCGGGCAAAATACGGTAAAAGGTTTCTCCCTTTTTAATCAAACCGAGTTCATTTCGCGCTCTTTCTTCAATAGCTTCTAAACCAATTTTTAAATCGCTGATATCAGCTTTAAGTAACGCATTGCGTTGAGCAAGGTTCGCGTTTTGAAGGGCTTGCGTATGAACTTCTTGTTTTCGGTTGAAGTAATCGGGAATGCTATTTTTTCCAAACCATAGCCTGTATTGCAATAGACCAAGAAGTACTATTAATACGATGGGAAGCCATTTACCTTGTAACACAGATTCACCTGACAGTATGGTTAAGCGGAAAAAAGCAGAGACACTGTGCCTCTGCTGTGTTGTATTATGCCGCGAAGAAGCGCCGAGTCAAAGGTGCATTATTCGCCCTGACCAAATTTACCCTTCAATTTGTCAAACAGTTTGCTTTTTTGCTGTTCAACAACGTTGTTAAGCTGAGCTTGAAGTAGTTCCTGAAGGGCTGCACTGTCGCCTTGGGCTGCGCTAAGCATACTGTTTACGTCAACAAGCTCGCCAGATAGAAGTGACTGCTCGCTACTTATCATGCTATTGAGCTTAGTATTTAGCTCGTCTAGTTTATCTTTCTGACTAGCAGTAAGCTGCGACAGCGCCGCCTTAGCTAACTTATTATCAAGGTCAGACTTAATGTTAAAGCCAGGGTCTGAAAGGGTGCCATCAAGCAACATGGTCATGTTCAAGCTGGTTAGTGTTTGCAATGCCTGAGCGATAGCACTGGTAATATCGCTAGTACCCGTTGCTTCCATGACAAGTTGCTGTAGATCGACTTCGCCGGTACCGGTAAGCATATTGTCAGTCACCTTCATCGACCCGTTAGTCTTCATTAGCGCAGATTTGAGCACGGCATTAAGCGTTTCATTGCCACTAAACGAAATGTCAGACATATTTACGCCGGCTAGCTCCCATACTTGGCTAGCATCAACACCTTCACCATCAATCCAAAACTCACCGCTAGAGGTAAACGACTTTAATAAATCGCCAGCCGCTTCAATAGTAAAGGTGGTTGGGTTACCAAATACTTCGTGAACGTTAGTGATATTGTTCCACTTGCTCGTGATAGATTCGTTTTGCCATAGTACAGAGACATTAGCCTCTTTTACTAAAATTGAGGGCACTTCAGCAGGTGCTTCGCTTTTTTCTTCACCCTGAATAAGCGGCATAACAATTTGCATTGCGGCCATTAAATACTCAGTGTATTCCGCCGCTTTGTCACCAAACACAAAATATGTCACTTGAGAAAGGGCGGCTTGATCGCCTGCAATCACCCCTTTTAGTAAAGCGTAATCTTCTTGTGGTGCTTTTTTTAGTGCCTCAACACTTTCACTTAAAGCTTGTTTTGCATCGCTAGCCTTTTCAGTGAAGTTGCTGATAAGCGCGCGGTCTGCCTGCATCTCTTCTTTCAGTTTATCGAATGCTGACTTGGCTTGAACCAACGCTTGAGGGTCTTTGTAATCCGTTTCTTTTAGCTGAGCGACCTGTGTTTTGTAGTACTCAATGCGTGATTTATCAGGCAAAGATTCATAGTCGTCTTTCAGACCTTTGCCATAGGTTTCGTAAGCAGCCTTTGCATTTTCGACGGCTGCTGTGGTTTTCAGCGGGTTGCGTGCAAGAAGCTCATCAACCGTAGGTACGGCCTCTTTGGCTTTTGCTTTAATTTCGTCAAACGACAGGGAGCGTTCTGGGACGCGATACACTTCACCTTCAGACTCACGCTCAGTATCAAACTGTACTTTAAGTAGGTTTAGATTATTAACAATAACCTGATCATCAAGCAGTGGCTTTAACTCTACGTCCGCATTCGCTTCACCCACAAAAACTTGGTTGTGAGATGGCTTGGTTGGGTTGGTTAGCGCGATGCCTTTTAAGGTGACGGTAGTGGGCAAAAGAGAGTGATCGAACTCATCAATGTTGACTTCTGCGCCGTATGATTCCCCTAATTTTGACTCAAGAATAGATTTTATAATGGTGTTGGCGAACAAAAAGTACACCAAGAATAACAACACAAAAAAACCGGCAACCCATAGTAAAATAGGCTTCCCCTTAGAACCACTACTCATATTCAACTCCTTGATTTGATACGCGTCTAACGTTACAAGCGCTTAAGCCATTGCCTAAATGCTTTGGTAAAGCCGATCACATAAAAGAAATCGGCACTCGGCCACTTTATGTGCTTCTGAGTGTAATGCACTCAGGCCTTTTGTTCCACAGGCAGAGCTTGTCACTGATAGCTTAAGAGCGCCTAAATGCGACAAAGTTTAGTTTTTGTTATCGAAAATTGTGGCATCTAGAGCAAGGAAGGGCGAAGCTAAGGTGTAAGCGGCCTGAACGCGCGCGAATTGCTTCACGGGTTCTCTAAGCCGCGTTCGAAATGTTTACAGCTTAAAACGGTTTGCTATATCCATAATTGCTAAGCAACTGCTTTTAAGTGCTTGGCTTGCAGCAGCCAGTTCATCTGCTGTTTTTAAGCTACTGTCAGCAGCCCCTGACAACGCATTTATTCGCATATTCGCTTCTGTTGCGGCTTCCGCCTGTTGCTCGGTAGCCCGCGCAATTTCGCTACTCATATCCGCAATTTCAGTCATTAAGCGGTCAGCTTCTTGCAGGTTTTGGTTTGCTTGTATGGCATTTTCTACCGTTTTGTTTGACGCAGACTGACTAATTTGTACTGCGTCTACCGCACTTTTCGCGTTACTCTGCAGTTTTTCAATCATGGCTTGAATTTCATCGGTACTTTGTCCAGTTCGACTTGCCAAGGTGCGAACTTCATCTGCTACTACTGCGAAGCCTCTTCCTTGTTCACCGGCTCGAGCAGCTTCAATAGCGGCATTAAGGGCGAGTAAGTTAGTTTGTTCCGCGATGCCTCGAATTACGTCAAGCACAGCGCCGATACTGTCTGTTTGCGCAGCAAGTTCAGTCACTACGTTGCTCACGCTTTCTATATCAGTGGTCAGCGAGCGGATATCTTGCACTGTACTGTCTACTACAGCTGCACCGTTTTGAACGTTCCTTCGAGCACTACTCGTACTCTTCTCGGCAGAATCCGCATTGCTGCTGACATCGTTAATCTGCGTTGTCATTTCTTCCATTGCTGCGGCAACTTGGAGCATATTCTCGTTTTGTGTTTGCGCTTGTACATTACTATTTTGGCTGGATGACTCTACGAGTTCAGCTTGCTGGGTAAGAGAGCTAATATTTTCGCGAATACCCAGTAAAGACTGACGCATTTTATCGGTATACTCGTTAAAGTAGCGGGCTAACCGAGTAACTTCGTCGTGTCCAGTTTCAGGAAGAGAGCGAGTCAGATCGCCTTCTCCCTGAGAAATATCTTTCATCCGTTCAGACACTTCTTGGACAGGTTTTACAATGCTTCCACCTATTACATAGACCAGCAGTACAACCAACACAATGCTCACTAGGCAAAATACCAAGATAAGGTTGCGAAGGTGCGCGAACTCTTCTTCAAGGTTTGTAAGGTAGATACCTGAACCTACAGTCCAGCCCCACGGTTTAAATTCTTTTACATAAGAAATTTTGTCAGTAGGGGTTTCTTCGCCGGGAAGAGGCCACACGTAATCAACAAATCCGTCCCCTTGCGCTTTGACTTTCTGCGCCATTTCTATAAAGAAGGCTTTGCCGTTTCCGTCTTTAAATGTTCTTAGGTCTTTACCGTCGAGCGCCGGCTTAATGGGATGCATAACCATAGAAGGGGTTTGATCTTGGATCCAAAAGTAATTGCTGCCGTCATATCGCAGCGCTTTTACCGCTGCTAGCGCTTGTTGTTTAGCCGTAGCCTCGTCTACGTCGCTACGCGCTTCGAAGCTGGCTAACATAGTGTGAACTACTTCAACTAAATGTTGGTTTTCGTCATAGGACTTTTGCTTTAAAGCTTCATAGTGCCTGTTTAAAACAACAGCAGTTAGCAATACAAACAGCAGAGTAATTAGGGCAACAATAATGCCCAGTCGTTGAATTAAGCTAAATTTTCGTAACCACATTGGCAATACCTAATTATTATTTTGTTTTTTTATAGTGTAGTCGGTTTTTAGTTAGCCGCTTTTTATTACGATTAAAAATACATCAGTTTCAACAAGCTTTTACTACGAGCTTTGGCGTAGTGAGTCAACGGACTGATTAACTAAAGCTGGAGGAGCTTTGAAAGGGTGGTATATGTCATCTAACGCACTGAATACGTAGCTTGACAGAGAAAACGAAAAACTTTGATTGTGGGGGCTTGGCAGGGCCTTTTTGTGTGCTACTATCCGCGCAAATTTGGTTCCATCGTGATCTTCATCCAAAAGTATAAAGTTAAAAGAAGAACGACAGGTCAATGCAGGGTTTCGACTTTGCTTGTTTTTTAGCCGCTTCCATGTAACCGTGGGCAGTCTTACACGGCGGGAACGCTTTTTGTTACAGCTATTTCTATGAAAGGGTTGCAATGCTCATTAACGACACACTTCATACAACTTCACCCCTACGCCAGCGCATAAGAGACTACTATCGCATTAGTGAGTCGGTGGCTGTGGATCAAATACTTCCTATCGCCGAGGTTAACCCGCGTGCACGAAGTCGCGCATGGGAACGCGCACGAAAGATGGTGCTTCAAATTCGTCGTGAACAAGAAGGTCACGGTGGCGTTGACGCACTATTGAATGAATACTCGCTATCTACAGCAGAAGGTGTGGTATTGATGTGCTTGGCTGAAGCCCTTTTGCGTGTTCCAGATAAAGCCACTCAAGACGAGCTTATTCGTGACAAATTGTCTCAAGGTCAATGGACGCCGCACTTAGGCAATTCAGAATCTTTATTTGTTAATGCATCGGCCTGGGGCTTATTGTTCACCGGTAACATGGTGAACTATGCCGACAAACGCAAAAAAGAACAGTTTGGTTTATTAAAACAAACCCTTGGCCGCTTAGGTGAACCCGTTATTCGCCGTGCAATGAACATTGCCATGCGCGTTATGGGCCGTCAGTTCGTTATGGGTGAAACCATTGAAGATGCGGTGGATCGCGCCAAAGAGAAAGAAACCAAAGGATATGTGTATTCTTACGATATGCTTGGTGAAGGCGCACGTACCATGCATGATGCTGAGCGTTACTACGATGCATACGTGAAAGCCATTAAAGTTATCGGTAAAGCGGCCAATGGTCGTGGGCCCAAGCGTTCACCGGGGATTTCGGTAAAACTTTCTGCTATTCATCCGCGCTTTGAATTTTCTCATCGCGAACGCGCTATGGAAGAAATACCGCCGCGTTTAAAAGCGCTGTGTATGATGGCGAAGGAATACGATATTGGTTTAACGGTAGATGCGGAAGAAGCCGACCGTCTTGAGCTTTCTTTAGATATCATCGAAGCCGTATTTCGCGACGAAGACTTAAACGGTTGGACGGGCTTTGGCTTGGCGGTGCAGGCTTACCAAAAGCGTGCAATCCATGTTATCGAACATTTGCGTGAGCTTACTCTCGAAGTAGGTCGCCCGCTAATGGTGCGTTTGGTTAAAGGCGCATATTGGGATACTGAGATTAAGCTGACCCAACAGGCGGGTCTTGAAGAGTTCCCTGTGTTTACCCGTAAGTCTTCAACCGACGTGTCATACCACGCCTGTGCGAACCGCTTACTTGAGTACCGCGATACCATCTATCCGCAGTTTGCTACGCATAATGCTTACACAGCATCTGTTATTGTTGAGCTTGCTGGCGATGACAAAGAAGGCTTCGAGTTCCAGTGCCTGCACGGTATGGGCGATACCCTTTACGATCAGGTGGTGACCGAAGATAAAATTCAGTGTCGCGTGTACGCGCCAGTTGGTGAACACGAAGATCTCTTGGCTTACTTAGTGCGCCGTCTTCTTGAAAATGGTGCGAACTCATCATTCGTGAATGCCATTGTTGATGATGAAAAGCCAGTTGAAGCCTTGCTTGAAGATCCAGTAGAGAAAACGCAGCGCTTGAAGGTGCGTTATAACAAGCTAATTAAAACGCCACGTGGGCTGTATGCGCCAGAGCGTGACAACTCGCGCGGTTTAGACCTTACCGACACTAATGCGGTAACAGCACTTAAACATGAACTTGAACGCTGGCAGGATTACTACAAAGCGAAAGGCGATATTCCTGCAGGCGCTACACCTGTTGTAAACCCTCTAGATCACAACGACATTGTGGGCTACCACCACTACGCAACGCCCGATGAAATGCGTAAAGCGTTAGATGACACTGATGCAGGTTTTGATGCCTGGTCTAAGCGTGATGTGAGCGAACGTGCAGAGATCCTGAATCGTACGGCAGATGCGCTTGAGCGCCATATGGCTGAGCTTATTGCCATTTGTATGCGCGAAGCGGGTAAAGTTGCGCAAGACAGCATTGATGAAGTACGCGAAGCGGTAGACTTCTGTCGCTATTATGCAGTGCGCGCTGAAGAGCTTGCTGAAGACCAGCGCTTAAAGCCTCGTGGCGTAGTACTTTGTATCAGCCCATGGAACTTCCCATTGGCCATATTCCTTGGACAGGTTACAGCGGCCTTAGCAACGGGCAATACGGTTATTGCTAAACCTGCTGAGCAAACCAGCATTGTTGCACAGCGTGCAATCGACATTATGCACTCGGTAGGTTTACCGGAAGATGCATTAAAGCTTATCGTATCGCCAGGCAAAGAAGTGGGTGAAACCTTATTGCCTGATGAGCGGATTAAAGCGGTAATGTTTACGGGCTCAACGCAAACGGGTACGTTGATTTCACAAGTGCTTGCAGAGCGCGGAGGCGAACAGGTACCGCTTATTGCAGAAACGGGCGGTCAAAACTGTATGATTGTCGATTCGACGGCACTGCCAGAGCAGGTCGTTGACGATGTGATTCGCTCAGGTTTCCAGAGTGCTGGTCAGCGCTGTTCTGCACTTCGTGTGCTCTATGTACAGGAAGAGATTGCAGATGATCTTACTGAAATGCTTATTGGTGCAATGAAGGAGTTAACCGTAGGCGACCCCACGCAGCTAGCAACTGATGTAGGCCCTGTTATCGATGAGAAGGCACTTAAAAGCCTAACAGACCATCAAAAAGCAATGGAAGATAAAGCAAAGCTACTTTATCGCTCACCATTACCTGAGCAATTTGAAAACGGTACCTTCTTCCCACCGACCCTGTATGAAATCAAGAACATTGATGTGTTGGAAAAGGAAGTATTCGGCCCAGTGGTTCATATTGTGCGCTTTAAGTCGAAAGAGCTTGATGGCGTACTAGAGCAAATTAACGGCACGGGCTATGGCTTAACAATGGGTGTTCACTCGCGCATTGAAGAGCGTGCTAATGAAATTGCAGCAAAAAGTCGCGCAGGTAACGTTTATATTAACCGCGATATCATTGGCGCTATCGTTGGTGTTCAGCCGTTTGGTGGCCGAGGGCTATCTGGTACGGGTCCAAAAGCAGGTGGTCCTAATTATTTGTCTCGCTTGATGATGGAGCGCGCTACGCCTAAGCCTTCACATATTGATGATGTAGACGGCACTGATACTGCACTTGTAGGTGATGAAAAGATTGCCGAACGTGCTCACGTTATGATGGATAGAGCGAAAGCAGTGGAAGTGCAGTGGCGTCATACGCCGTTGAACGACCGCATCTCTATGGTACGCCAACTTCTAGCGAAAATTGCGAAAGTAGACATTGTTGACGAGCTAGCCGACGATCTAAACCGTACACTTGCGACGGCGCGTCAGCAGCTGATCAGCGTTGAGCGCAAGTTAGCAAAACCACAAGTTCTGCCGGGGCCAACAGGTGAGTCGAACAAACTTTACTTAGAGCCGCGCGGTATCTTGGTATGTTTTGCCGATAAAGAAGTAACCTTTGAATATTGGTTACTCTCTGTTGTAACAGCACTTTCAACCGGCAACCCAGTAGTGTCAGTTGTGTCTGAAATCTTCTATGATGAAGCCGTAGAAATTCAGAACAAATTTGAATCGACAGGCGCACCAAAAGGCTTATTCCAAGTAGCGCGCCTTGCCCACTTAGATACCCTGTTGATGGATGAAGATTTATCGGGTGTTGTAGTGGATTCAAGTACTGAACGGACGGCGAGAATCTCGGCCATGCTGTCTTCTCGTGAAGGGGCTATTTTGCCGGTAATTACCGCGGAATATAACGATAACCTTATTCAGCGTTTGATGACCGAAAAAACTATCAGTATTGATACAACGGCATCAGGCGGCAACACATCGTTGATGACCCTAGTTGAAGATGATGAATAAGCGGTAGCGTTCGCTGCAAATAGCTAATTCATTAAATAGCTATTGTATCAATATCTTAGGCCAGCTTGACGCTGGCCTTTTTTATTTGACTTACTCTGGGCTTCATCTAAGCCTTTTCATGCCTTTCTCCTCTTTTTCTTATCACTTTCTCATGCCTTAACCCTGCCTTAACCCTGCGTTTGAAATACTAGCGTCAGTTAATTTAAACAAGTTGCGTATAGGCCTTAAAAAGTAAGCTATGCGCCAAGCAATAGGCATAAGTAATGGGCAAGATAAAACTTACGGTAAATAGTATTACCCTTTGTATTTTATTGTCTGCATGCACAAGTACTGATGACAGAAGGTTGAGCGAATCAGCATCCCTTACAACGGGAAATGATGTCGTGTGGCAGTCCCAAGCGCAGCAACAAGTTTCAGCGCAAACCCTAGTGTTTAATTCAGACACTGGGTTAACCGACGTAATAGATCTCAATCAGCTTCCGCATTTAGCAGACTATATTGATGAAGCTTTGTCTTCCAATGCAAGTCTGCAGCAGGCGTTAATCACGCTTCGAAAAGCACAAGTTGCTATCGATAGCGCAAAAGCAGACAGAAACCTGAATGTGGACACAAGTTTCTCTGCATCAAAAAGTGAAACTACAGGCAGCAGTTTATCTACTAGTACGGGCGCAAATACAGATACAAGTAATCAGCTAAACAACCCAAGCTATAGCGCAAGTTTAAACGTTAGTTGGGAGCTCGACTTGTGGCAGAAAATTAGCGATGGCATAAGTGCTGCGAACTTAGATGCCGCGAGCGCCAGAGCCAGCTATCAATCGGCCAGAGATTCATTGGTTGCTAGCGTAATAAGAAGCTATATCGATGTACTCACTCAACAGCAATTACTAAATATCGAACAGGCTCGGTTATCGGTACTAGAAAACAACGAAGCAGTGATCTTAACGCGCTATCGCACCGGGCTTGGAAGCCTAGATGATTTAGATACCGCGCGTACAAGCAGCGCAAATACCCGAGCTTCTATTGCCCAGTATGAATATGCACTGTCATCAGCAAAGCGCACATTGGCAGTACTCCTAGGCAGACAAGACCAATCGCTAAGCGAGCTTGATACGCAGGTTAATTTTCCAGATATCCTGTTGCCGCTTACTAATTTGCCAAAACAAGACCTTGCCCGCAGACCTGATCTTCAGGCGGCCTTCTATACGATACAAGCAACAGAGTTTGAAGTTGATGTGGCCTATAAAGCTTTACTGCCCAGTATTAGTTTATCGGCATCGCTATCTGACTCTGCCTCTACACCCTCACAAGCTTTGTTTACAAACCCTGTATGGACATTGCTTGGACAGATGACGGCACCTCTTTTTCAGGGGGGCGCATTGAGGGCGCAAATTGAAGACGCAAAGCTTACCGCAGCAAATGCTTGGTGGCAGTATCGCGAAACGCTATTAACTGCGGTGCAGGAAACCCAAAACGCACTAGATAGTGAAACTGCCTACAGCGCGCGAATTGGCCATACAAATGTGGCGCTCGCCAATGCAGAGCGCAGTGTAACTACCATTGAAGGTCAATATCGACAAGGTCTTGCTGATATCTTGGACTTACTTTCTGTGTATGACACGCGCTTTGACTTACAAGCTCAAGCTGTTGAGCTTCACGCCCAAAAATTACAAAACCGAATTGACTTAGGCCTGGCTCTTGGCCTTGGAGTGTCGCAATGAGAAATAAACGAATTATCGTAACCTTAATCGCTGCTGCGAGTATTGCGCTGGCAGTCATGTATACCATGATGAACATGGGGGCTCAGCATCCTGGCGCTCGGCCGCAAGGGGCGCCTAAGTCAGAACCACCGTCTTCGCAATTACCCGATGATGCAGAGCAATTAAAAGATGACGCCTCAACAGTGAGACCAGCAGGTAGTGGAAGACCGTCAAGAGGTGATACGGCTGAAGGCACTATGCTTCGCCCATCTAGGGGTAATGAGAATGAAGTAGCCAAAGAATCAGGTAAAAGGCCATCTGCAGATAGCCCTTCTTACCGAAGCCAAAAAGTAGAACAAAGTGCTGATTCTCAGCTAGCTCAAGTAGGGGTTATTAAGGTAACCGCCAACAGCTACAAGGCCAAAGTAAAGGGGTATGGTCAGGTAGTTCCTCAAGATAGCTTGAGCTTAGTCGCACAGGTTAGCGGGCAAGTTACTCACTTATCGCCAGCTTTTAAGACTGGCGCGTTAGTTGAAAGTAACACAGTTTTAGCGCGCATTGATGACACCAGCTATCAGCAGGCATTAGCAAGTGCCAATGCGACCTATCAGGCAGCTGTAGTAAGCCTAGAAGAAGAGCGCTTACAGGGAACACAAGCTAAAGATGAATGGACACGTTCGGGGCTTGAAGGCGAGCCACTATCCGCGTTGGTTTTAAGAGAGCCACAGCTTAAAGCGGCGCAGGCGACCTTGGATGAAGCCGAGCAGACGGTAAACTCAGCCAAGCGAGACTTGGCCTTTACCTCGTTACGTGCCCCTTTTAATGCTGTGGTGGTTAGCCGTGATATAGCTCTGGGAAGTTTTGTACAGGCCGGCAGTGCTGTCGCAACACTTTATTCTGCTGATGTTGCCGAAGTAGCGATAGGACTCTCTCCGAGCCAATGGACTCAGTTACCTTCGGTTTCTGGAGCGCAGCTCTCTGATGATGCTATTAATTGGTCGGTCACGCTGACCGATACCACCACAGGCAATAAATGGGATGCCAACATCACTCGCGCTGAATGGCATCAAAGCGATACAACGCGCCAGCGCAATGCTATTGCGGTTATTGAAAAGCCATTAGATCAAGCAAATCCGCTTTTATTCGGCAGCTTTGTGCAGGCAGAAATTGAAGGAAGACAGCTCGAAAATGTATGGAAGCTACCGGCTTCTGCCATTTCACAAAAACAAGAAGTTTGGTTGGTAATGCCGGCCACCGGGCAACTAGCGAAGTTTACCCCCTCAGTGCTTTTTGAAAGCGATGGCTATGCCTACATCACTCCACCTAAGGCGAGTGATATTACTGGCGACATTACCAATGAGTCTAGGAGCAATACGGGCAGTGAAGCCGAGCCGGAACTTGAAGGGGAAATCCGCCAAGCGATGGTCGTTGCGCGCCCTTTAAACAGTTACCTGATCAACACGAAAGTTAAGCCTGTAGTGGAAGGACAAACGGGAGGGCAAGCCAATGACAAATAACCGAAACGGCGGGCCTTTTGATGGCAGCGAAGAGCCTAAAAGTAATAGACATAATGGGAAAAGTCCTCGGGGAATTATCGCTTGGTTTGCACAAAATTCGGTGGCGGCCAATTTACTGATGGTGAGTCTTATCGTACTGGGTTTAGTTTCCATGAACGATATCCGCAAAGAGGCGTTTCCAAGCATGGAGCCACGCTTTGTTACCATATCGATGACATATGATAGCGGTGACCCCAAGCAAGCCGAAGAAGGCATAGCCATCAAAATTGAAACTGCGCTAGAGGCCATTCCCGGTATTAAACGAATTACGTCTACCTCAAATGCCAGCGGCACCAGTGTGCAGGTAGAAAAGGAAACCGAATACGATTTAGACACGCTTTTCAACGACATCAAAACCGAAGTAGACAGTATTTCTAACTTCCCGTCGGATGCTGAAAACCCGGTTATCAGCAAAGCGCGCCGTCAAGAGCATGCTATTTGGGTGCAGCTTTATGGTGATGTCGACCACGCTACGCTGCAGTACTTGGGAGAGCAATTAGAGCGAGATTTACTGGCCAAAGAGGATATTCGGGAGGTCAGCGCGGGTAGTTTTGTCGACCCCATGATGTCTATAGAAATAGACGAGGGCAAGCTTCAGGCCTATGGTTTAACGCTATCTGATGTGGCAGATGCGGTAAACCAGGAGTCTAATACCGCCCTTACAACCAGTTTGCGGAACAAAGAAAAAGTAATTCGGTTAAAAGCCTCTGAGCAGTCTTACTGGGCGAAAGATTTTGCTGACATCCCCCTTATTGCCGATACCAGTGGCGTAATACTTTCCGTTGGCGATGTTGCAACGGTACGCGATATGTTTGCCGATGACAGCTATCACTTGTCTCGTTACAACGGAACCAATGGATATGGTATTCAGGTGCTAATGGATGAATATGGCGATGTAACGAAAATGGTGCAACAGGCCCACGAGGTTGTGGATGCGTGGCATGATAAAGGTTTACTACCTCAAGGTGTCGAACTCGAAACCTGGTATGACAAAAGCACGCTCATTACCGAGCGCTTGGAACTGCTTACCAGTAACGCACTAATGGGCATCGTGTTGGTGTTTGTTACCCTTGCTGTGTTTCTTAATTTGCGTGTGGCATTTTGGGTGGCGGCTGGCTTGCCGTTTATTTTCTTCGGCACCTTGTACTTCATGACCGATAGCTACACGGGAATGACGCTAAACGAGATGACCACGTTCGGCTTTATAATGGCACTTGGCATAGTGGTAGACGATGCCGTAGTGGTGGGAGAGAGCGTTTACGCCACGCGAAAACAGCATGGCGATACGTTACATAATACCATTTTAGGTACGCATAAAGTGGCGGTGCCCACACTGTTTGGGGTGTTGACCACGGTAACAACCTTCTTCGCGCTATCGAACGTATCTGGCGGCTTAGGTACCTTGTACTCGCAGTTTGGCACTATTGTTACTTTGTGTTTACTGCTCTCGGTGGTGGAGTCAAAGCTCATTTTGCCCTCCCATTTAGCCCACCTGCCAACCAAACAGAAAACCAGAAAGGGGATAGGCGGCCTGTGGAATAAAGTACAGCAAAAAGCGGATGGTGGACTTCAATGGTTTAACTACCGAGTCTATCTACGCTTGTTGAAGGTCACTGTAGCCTACCGCTATGCAGCCGTTTTATTGTTTATCGCGCTTTTTATCTTGGTTGTTAGTTTACCGCTAACGGGCGCTGTACGTGTGAGCTTTTTCCCCAGCATGCAAGGTGATACTGTTTCGGCGAATATGTCGCTTTATAGTGATGCTAGCTATGGACAGAGCGAACGTAACTTAATGCTGCTTGAGAAAAATGCGCTTGAAGCAGATCGTCAGTTATCGCAAGAAAGCGGCACTAGTGAAAGCGGTATTAGTAGTTTACAAGTAACGGCGAGTGGCGACCAAAGTGGCACAATCACCATATCACTTGATGAAGACTCGCCTTATTCTTTGGATGAGTTGTCTGCACGCTGGAATGCCTTAACTGGCAACTTAGAAGGCGTAAAAAGCTTAAAGATACGCTCTCGACGAGAAATGGTCGACGGGTTTAACGTTGAAATTAAAAGCATTAACGACGATACCCTGACAGCTGCTAACGACGCTTTTGTTCAAGTGCTTAACAATATTGATGGCGTATATGCAGTAGAAAGCTCGCTTACACCCGGCGAAGCCATGATGCGCTTTGAACTTACCCCTGAAGGACGAGCCTTGGGGTTAAATACCCAAAGCCTATCGCAGCAGCTGTTAAAAGCGTTCGGTGGAGAAATTGTTCAGCGCTACCTGCGCGATAAAAACGAAGTGAAAGTGCGGGTACGTTACCCTGAAAAGGATAGGATGAACCCGTCAGATGTAATGAATACCCAGGTACGCCTGGATGATGGCACTGTGGTACCACTTTCCGTAGTGGCGAATGTTATTCAAGATGTACAAGAAAAACAGGTAGTGCGTATAGACGGTTTGCGCGCCTTAACGGTAAGTGCGTCGGTGGATAGCGATGTTATTACTTCTACAGAATTGGTTAACTATCTCAATAGCGAGTTTGTACCCCAGTTAGAACGTCAATACCAAGATTTATCGCTTTATTTTGCCGGTGAAGCCGAGCAGCAAGCGGAAACGCAAAGCTCAATGCAAAGCGTGTTCATACTCGCTTTATTGTCTATTTTTGCATTATTAGCGATACCGCTTAGATCCTATGTGCAGCCGCTCATTATAATGACTGCAATTCCCTTTGGTATCGTGGGAGCCATTCTTGGACACTGGTCAAATGACCTTATGATAAGCCTTCTGTCGTTAAACGGCATATTGGCGCTTAGCGGTGTAGTGGTAAACGATAGCTTGTTATTAGTCTCGCGATTTAATGCGTTACGCGAAAATGGTATGCCTGTGAATGCGGCAGTAATTGAAGCGTGCACCAGTCGCTTACGTGCTGTGCTTTTAACTTCAATTACTACCTTTGTAGGTTTGTACCCCATATTAGGGGAAACCTCGGTACAGGCGCAGTTCCTAATTCCGGCAGCTGCCTCATTGGGTTATGGTATTTTGTTTGCCACTCTTATCACGCTTTTATTAATTCCGGCATTGCTGTTAATTTATGAAGATATAAGCCGTTTAATGGCAAAGTATTTGGTTAAACCCTCAACGGAGAGTATGGTTAATGATCCGCGTGTTACTAGTGGAAGATGATATGGGCCTAGCAGGCAATATCATTGACTATTTAGAGCTTGAAGATATGGTGTGCGACCACGCTGCTAATGGCGTGGCAGCACTTACGTTTATGCAATCTAATCCGTATGATGTTGTGGTCTTAGATATCAATTTACCAAGACTTGATGGCTTAAGCGTATGCGAAAAAGTGCGCGGTGACGGCAACGATACACCTATCATTATGCTAACGGCCCGTGACCAGCTAGAAAATAAGCTCGAAGGGTTCCAAAAAGGGGCCGATGATTATTTAGTAAAACCCTTTGATATGCCTGAACTGGTAGCACGAGTTTCAGTGCTGGCGCACAGGCGCTCATCGCAAGTGAAAAGGCTAAACTTCGGTAATGTGAGCTTAGAATTAGGTAGTGAAGTGGCAAGTGTTGATAACACGCCTATTAAGCTGAGTCCTACTGGCTTTACCTTGCTAAAATCCTTATTGCAGCAGCAAGGAAAGGTTATGCCACGGGAGCGTTTACTCGATGCGGTGTGGGGGGAGGATGCGCCCGAAAGTAATGCGCTAAAAGTCCACCTTCACAATTTGCGCAAATCGTTGGCTCAAGCTGAGGCAAACATAGAAATTAAAGCCGTACCGGGCACAGGGTTTTGTGCTGCGCTAAAAAGTGACCAAACGTCGAGCGAGGGCTTTGATAATACATTGTCGTCAAATAAAAGTAAGGACACTGATCAATGGTAAACGGCCTTCGCATCAGCTTAAGACGCTATGTCTTATGGTCGTTACTAAGTTTAGCGACAATAGTCATTGTGCTGTTTTCTATACAAAGTAGCGATAGCTTTTTTGATGGTATGGACGGCATGCTCAGAAATACCATGGTTCGGGCGGCACAAAGTGCAGAGCTTGATAAAAGTAATCATGCGCAGATCCTCGATTTACATGTTTATGCTCATTACAATGACTTGCCTGATGAAGTGAAGCAAAGCTTTTCCAAAGAGCGCTTTGAGCCATATACCCTATTAAAAGATATCAACAAGCCTGATTGGTTTTCTCGCCCAGTTTCGGCGCACTTTGCTGTGTTGGTCCCTCTGGATGATGGAAGGCTTCGATACGTTTCCCAAGTGTTCCGAGCGCCGCCCTCAGATGGTCAAAAGCACTTTAGAATTAACCATGTTATCTACAGCGCTATTGTAGGTTTTGTCGCACTTATTTCCTTTTTTGTCGCGCTACTATTTTTAATGCGCAGCGTGTCTCGTCCCATAGAATCATTACAACGCTGGGCTGCCTCTCTTGATGAGAAAGAGCTCGATAAGCCCATTCCTGAGTTTCGCTACAAAGAGCTTAACGCGCTTGCGGCGATAATTCACGGTAGCTTGCAAAACGTACGTACTACGCTTAACCGAGAGCGGGAGTTTGTTAATCATGCCAGCCATGAGCTTAGAACGCCTATTGCCGTTATTAGAAGCAGTGCGGCTTTGCTGCATAGAGTGATAGATAGTGAGAATACCAAAGGCAACAACGCTCTAGCGAGGGTGGACCATGCCTCAAAAACCATGGCGGATTTGACAGAAACATTACTGTGGTTAGGAAGAAATGAAGAGACTGCGCTGCCTAAAGAAAAAGTGAATCTAAAAGCTATGGTTGAGGCACTTAGCCAAGACTTAATGTATTTGCTGTCAGGCAAAAATGTGAATGTGCAATTGTACCTGAATGAGTGTGAATTGATGCTGCCTAAAACCGCAAGCGAAATAGTGATTGGAAACGTAATTCGAAACGCTTACCAGCATACCCAGCAAGGTAAAGTCACTATCACGCTTTCAGGTGCAACGCTTACCGTACTTAATGAAGAAGATGGCATAGAGCAAAACGAAAGTGCCTCTTTGCCGGTAACGCCAAATAGTGAGTTAGATGGCGGTTTTGGAATAGGCTTAAAGCTTATCGATAAGCTATGTACGAAGTTGGAATGGGGATATTCTCACAAGAAGGTTATTGCACCGGTTACACAGGGCAACCACGGTGAGATGGACTCTGTGGCGAGAGGGTATAGCGTTGTTCTTACGCTTAAGTAACACGTAAAAAGGGTAGGTGCTCATAAGTTTATGCACTTTTTTGCTGGTCTATTCTTGCCTGTCTATTTTTGGAAATATTTTACTAAACTTTCCAAGGGCACCTACAAAAAACGCCGATGTTTAACATCGGCGTTCTTTTGTCTGTTTAAGCGCTCATTTTAAATGCTAGCACTACATCCATTCGCTGTTTCTACGTTTGCGCTTAGGAAGGTAAGTGAGCATTACACCAAGCAATATCCCCACGCCTGCCACTATACCACCGCGAGTAAACCAAGTAACAAGCTCATCTTTATTCGCGCTTTCAACCTTGGCGGTTAAGCGAATGATTTGAGATGCTTGTTCGTCGTTTGTCGTGGTAAGTTTAGACACCTTTTGACGAGCATCGTTAAGCTGCTGACGAAGTCTGGCGTTTTCTGACTGTGCAGCTTGCAGATCACTTTGGCTCTCAGCAAGCTTCTCACTAACAATAGGCAACTGCTCTGCCTGCGACATTGTGTTTGACACAAATCGGCTTTCTACCCAGCCTTTACGTCCTTCATCGTCGGTAATTTGCGTGAATTCAGCATCGTTGTCGCGCGAAATTACCGTGATAGGGGTGCCAGCTTCAATTGAACCTTGGATACGATAGTTCCGGCCCGGTCCAGTATGCATAAAGATAAACAAGTCATCTCTTATGTAATGCGAAGAAGACGCTTCTAAGTCAGCGGTATCTTGTAGCGAAAATGCTTGAAAAGAGCATGCAATAAGGGCTGCTGCTAACCACTTTCGAATCATATGGAGTCCAATTTTAGAATTTAAAACGTGAAGATGGTATTGGTTGACCGCGATAAAGGCAAGTTTGTTCCACTTTTGTCTAATTTAAGCGGCTTGTTTAACAGCAGCAACATTGCGAAAAGTGATCGACAAAGGTAAGGTGTCAGCATCATAAGCTGTGCTTAGCGCAACCATGTCAGAAATAGAATTAAAATTTGTAACGGGTGACAATGCTCACCAGGCGTTTACCCAACGTGTACTCCCTCTTTTTGAAAAACACACTATCCAGGTTAACTCTCATCGCGAAATGCGCTTAGAGAACGATTATTACGATACGGATCAGCTCGATTTTCAAAACAATAAAATGGGCTTTCGAGTACGTGGTAATAATGGCGAGTACGAACAAACGTTAAAAACCAACGGTGTAGTAAGCGGTGGCTTGCACAAACGCATGGAATATAACGTAAGTCTTGATAACGCAAGGCCGGATCTCACGTTATTCGAGTCGAATGTGTGGCCCGAAGGTTGGGACATCACAACAAAGAATGCGAGTCTTTCTAAACAGTTCAGTACACACTTTACGCGCAATGCCTATGTGGTTGCTTTTGGCGATAGCCAAGTTGAAATTGTCTTAGACTGCGGTCAAGCTAGTACAGACAAAGCCAACTCCCCCATCAATGAGATTGAGCTTGAATTGATGTCAGGGGACATCAACAGTCTGTTTTCGTTGGCTGTGCTTATTAATGATAATATGCCGGTGCGTCTAAGCGATGTGTCAAAAGCCGCTCAGGGCTATCAATTGCTACACGGCTTTAACGCTAAAGTTCGCCACCTACCAGACTTTCTAGCCCTTGAAGAGACCACCACCACAGAAGAGGCATTCGGCCAAGCAGTGCAAACCGCTTTGGCACATTGGCAGCATCACGAGCATGTCTTCTGCGAGAGTGGCTCTATAAAAGTGCTGGCTGAGGTTGCTAAAAGCGTTAGGTTGCTACTGCAGAGTGTGTCGCTTTATCTACCCGTATTGCAGTGCCCTGAGCTATTAGCCCTGCACAAGAAACTAGTAAGCCATGCGCAAAAGTGGGGCTGGCAAGACGATTTACAAAGTTTGCGCTACTTGCTGTCTAAAAAGAGCATGTTTAACAAAACACTCAGCAAACATCCTGCGGTTGTAAGTTACCTACAAGGACGACAAACAGGCTTAATGCAGGCCCATGAGCCTGAAAAACTGTTATTCGACAATGATTCTACAGACATTAAGCTTCACGCTATAAGTCTTATACAGAATAAGCCTTGGCAAAAGGTGGCAACGGGATTTGATCACCCTGTACTTGACCATGCCAAAGGGTGGCTGTCGCAAGGTTGGCAAACTGTTCAGCAAAGTATGCCGCTAAGTAAAACCATGGGGCCTGCCAATTATAGCGCTGTAGAAGTGATGCTTAGGCAGACATTATGGAGTGGTTTTTTGCTTGGTGACCTATTTGTTGAAGAGCGAGGTAACTTTCGTGCGCCCTGGTTAGATTTACTTACCGGCATTGATGAATTAAACGCATTGCTCATGCTGAAGCAATCAATAGACGATGCGGAAGTGGACTCTCACGATGAGGTACGCAAATGGACAGCAGAGAAACTCAGTACGTTAATTCGAATTATGGAGCGAACGCGCACTGTGGCTATGCAACGTGAAATCTACTGGTAACCCATGTCGGTGGACACGTATTGCATTAGCAAATTTTATCTCAGGGAAGGAGGGCGCTGATGACTTCAAGCTACTTTGATTATTTTCTTTATTCGCTACTAGGCGTTTATATTTTCTGTTTTGCCCGTCTGCTCGTCCAAAAAGTGAATTTACACAGCATGCGCTGGCTAGTTGGCGCCTTTATCTGCTGGCCACTATTTATGCTAGATGAATGGCTGCGAATAGCGCAAGCGAGCTCACTAGCTATCTTGTATGGTTTATCAGATGTATTTGCCGTCATCGCAATTACTTGTTGTTATCGTGCCATAAAGCCCATGTTATTGGCTTACCCTACGGCAAGAAAGCGGCTATGGTGCCCCGCCGTGGTAACGGCAATTTTTCAATGTACCGTTTTACTTATTCCAGTGGGTGACAAACAGCAATGGCTTTCATCGTCGCCTACTGGCGAGCCTCTATTGTTATGGCCAGCCTATTTGGCCTCACTTTTAACGGGTTTCAGTGTATTGCTTATAGGTATCCTTATCACTGAACACATTCAAATGTACCACAGACATTTACCTGAGCAGGCGGTGGACACTAAAAACTTGAAAATGCCTAAGCTTGCCGGAGTAATGGGAAGCTTGGTCGGTGTTGCCTTTATGAGTATTTTACTTGTTACCGCCGCAACCTTTGGTTTTTTCCCCGTACCTTTTTGGGAAAGCTTTCATCACTTAATGATTGGCTGTGCACTGTTAGTGGTATTGTTTTCACTAACCTTTATTCGCCGAACAGCGCCGTCGCCATTGAACTACGAGCGACTGGACGAAGGCAAAGCCACACCCTACGAGATAAGCAGTATTATTTCTAAAGCAGAACGCTATACCATTGAGTCAAAGGCCTATAAAACCCGCTTTCTTACGCTAAGTGAGTTTTGCAAAGGGGCGGATATCGACCCTACATCTTTCGCTATTGCGCTTCAGCTTACTGAGAAGAAAAACTTCAGGCGGTTTATTTTTCACTACCGATTGGAATACGCAAAAAACGTACTGCTTCGCAGCGACGCTAAGCTTGAAGCCGTGGCAAAACGTATGGGCATAAATTCAGAAAAGTTTTTGAGTGAGTATTTGGTCAAGCACTTAAATTCTCGTTCTTAAAAATAACAAAGATGTTTTACCGGGTGCTTACGCCTGTGAACTACCAACATGATCCATCAACCTTCACCCACCAAATGCATTGCGCAGTATTTGATGGGTGAAGGTTTTGCGCAAATAAAAGCCTCTAGGACGAGTTTTAATACGTTGGCCCTCTGGTCCTAATGCATCGGTAAGCACTTTGCCATTAGCCGCTTTGGGGCGAATATGAAGTGCTTCACCTTGTCGAGAGGTAATAGATTCCACCTGTCCCGTAGCGATTTGTTCTACCAATTCTTCCCAGTCATTTCTGAGAATTTCGTTTTCATCCTCATTTGGACGCCAATAAAACCCGGTCGCCACACGCCTGTATGCTAACGGAATGGCTCTGTCGCCTTCTATGGGTAACCATAGTACTTGCTGTAGCTTGTTCCGAACATTTGAGGTTTCCCACGTGATCCCCGGTGCCATTAAAAGCGGCGCAAAACAAACATAAGTGGTTTCTAATGGTGAAAAGTTAGCATCGATTGGGATGGTTTTAAGTTCTATGCCTAACTCGGGGAAGTCCTGCTGTGGCTTTGAACCTGCACTGGCCCCAAGCCATTTCTCAATAAGCATGCCTGGCCACCCTTTGTGACGCTGTAAATTCGCAGGGATGGCAACATTGGCCATGTCAGCCAGTTCTCCTAAGGTTAAACCTGCAATAGCGTGACATCGCGCTAAAAGACTATCTGGCGAAGATGGAGGTGATGAAGGAGGCTGCATAAGAAGTGGTTAATTTCCTGTTTAAAAGCGAAGGCGAACATTAAGACTATGATTGGAGCATAGTTTGTGGAAGAATGAAAACATATACAAGTATAGTGTGCCCGGGAGTCTATGTGATAGATGCCGATGGATTCCGTGCGAATGTGGGCATAGTGATTTGCAACAAAATGGGTCAAGTATTTTGGGCAAGACGTTATGGTCAACATTCATGGCAGTTCCCTCAAGGCGGAATTGATGAAGGGGAATCTGCTGAACAAGCTATGTACCGCGAGCTTCACGAAGAAGTAGGGCTGACACCGAAAGATGTCACCATTTTAAGTGTTACCCGTAACTGGCTTAGATATAAGCTACCAAAGCGATTAATTCGACAAGGCAGCAACCCTGTTTGTATAGGGCAAAAACAAAAGTGGTTCTTGTTGCAGCTAGATTGCAACGAGCGCGACGTTAATGTGCTTAAAACAGGCCATCCTGAATTTGATGACTGGAGGTGGGTAAGTTACTGGTACCCCATTAGAAATGTTGTATCGTTTAAACGAGATGTATACAGACGAGTTATGAAAGAGTTCTCGCCGGTAGTTATGTCTGTGCAACATCGACCTCAACAGCGCCCAAATGTAGCCCCGCACAAGCGTGGTAAAAAGCGTAGGCGCGGTTAAGGCGATAATGGAAAAAGTGTAAAGGGGCAGAGATGTTAAAGGTGTCAGAGGCAGCGATGTGCAACACTAATCGACTAGCAAGCTGCAATTACACAAGGATAAACTAGTGAGCCCTCAGAGCCAGCAAGGCGCTATGTTAACTACATTGAAACGTATCGTGCAGGAAATGAATCAAATTCCTGCACTCGATACCGCTTTGTTTAAACTGGCCTCACGTGTAAAGCACACCCTCAGTGTTGACTCATGTTCTATTTATCTTGCCGATTACGACACGCAAGAATTCATTCTTAAAGCCACTGACGGCCTTCACCCCGATGCGGTAGAACAAGTTCGCATCGGTTTTTCGGAAGGTCTTATCGGTTTAGTTGGTCAACGTGAAGAACCGCTTAATATCGTAAACGCGCACAACCACCCTAGATTCAAACACTATCCAGAAGTAAAGGAAGAAAATTATAATGCTTTTTTAGGCACGCCCATTATCAATCAAAGGCGTGTTCTTGGTGTTATTACTCTTCAGCAGTCTCAGATGCGGCGCTTTAGTGAAGATGAAGAGGCGTTTTTAGTTACCCTTGCTGCACAGCTTGCGTTAGAGATCACTAATGCTGACATACGCGGCGCATTGACACTCTCTAACTCCACCGACAACATTGCTCGACAAAAAAATGTGCGTGGCATTCCAGGCTCTCCTGGTTTAGCTATCGGTATCGGCGTATCGCCAGATAAATCGATTAACCTCAAAAACTGGGTAGTAAAACGCACACAGTCGCCGCAAGATCAAATTCAGCTTTACCGCAAAGGTGTTGAGGTAACAAGGGGGCATGTTGACGCCCTGTCTCAGCGATTGGATGACGGAATCCCCGATGACGTTAAATCCATTTTCCAGCTGTACCATCACCTATTAGATGCCAATAGTCTTGGGCGCGAAGTAGAAGAAAAAATTCGCCAAGGTTGGGATGCTGCATCGTCGTTGAAAATGGTAGTCGAAAGCTACGCAGCTCGTTTTCAGGCTATGGACGACCCTTACATGCAAGAGCGTGCTATTGATATTGTCGATTTATCCGACCGTATCTTAGCCAATATTTTGTATGAAGCGAACGGACAAAAAGTTTCTGAGCAGGTTATTACTGAGGCAAGTATTTTAGTCGCTGATGAAGTGTCAGCTCCCATGCTTGCTGAGTTTCCGCGAGATAAGCTCAAAGGTATTATCTCTATTCGTGGCTCGAACAACTCTCACGCAGCCATATTAGCAAGGGCTATGGGCGTGCCTGCCGTAATGGGCTGTCAAAACGTTACACCAGCACTACTTGAAGACAAAGAAATACTGCTTGATGGCTATTCTGGCGAAGTCATTGTTTCTCCAGAACGTAATATTAAGACTGAGTTTATTCAGCTTATTGATGAAGAGTCTGCCATTGCAGAGAAAATTGACGCAGAGGCAGATAAACCGTGTGAGAGTGTTGATGGTTGCAGAATGTCCTTATACATCAACGCGGGTCTTTCTGCTGAAGTAGAGCTAAACGCTGAGCAGATTGGGGCAGGCGTGGGTTTATACCGCACCGAAATTCCCTTTATGCTTCGCGAGCGATTCCCTTCGGAGCAAGAGCAAGTACTGTTGTACCGTCAAGTCCTTGAGGCGGCACCTTCGTTACCCATCACCATGCGTACACTCGATGTGGGGGGCGATAAACCACTGCCTTATTTCCCAATCAGTGAAGAAAACCCGTTTTTAGGGTGGCGTGGCATACGTCTTACACTTGACCACCCAGAAATATTCTTGGTTCAGGTTCGCGCTATGCTTCGGGCAAGCGCAGGGCTAAGCAACCTTCAGATTATGCTGCCTATGATATCTACGGTATCCGAAGTGCAGGAATCTAAGCGCCTTATTAATCAGGCGTTTTATGAGATATCTGACGAAATTGCAGAGTCTGGACAAAGCCTGGTTAAGCCAAAACTGGGTATTATGCTTGAAGTGCCGTCGGTACTTTATCAGCTACCTCAATTGGCCAAACACGTCGATTTCTTTTCAGTGGGCAGTAATGACTTAACCCAATATCTATTGGCGGTGGATAGAAATAACACGCGAGTGGCGGGGCTTTATAATAGCTATCATCCTGCCGTTTTAGGGGCGCTTTATGATGTAGTTCAAAAAGCTAATCAAAGCCAAGTGCCTGTTACTATCTGCGGAGAAATCGCGGGAGAGCCAGCAGGGGTTTTATTGTTGATGGGCATGGGCTATCGCCGATTAAGCATGAACGGCTTTAACTTAAGAAAAATAAACTGGCTTATTAGAAAAGTCACGCTGGATGAATGTAAGCAGCTACTATCATTGGCACTCACCTCTGTAAGCCAAGAAGAAGTTTTTGTGCACTTGAATCAATACCTTGAAACTAAGGGCCTAGGAGGCCTTATCCGAGCAGGTGCCTAATAAATGGACCCATTTGTAGTAATTATTGTCAGCTGTTTGATCTTGGGCTCTGTGGTTGGAATTCTGGCGGGTATGTTAGGTATTGGGGGCGGTTTAATTATCGTACCTGCGCTGTCATACTTACTGATTCATTTTCTGGGCATGACTACTGAAACAGTTATGCCTGTCGCTATCGCAACATCCTTATCTACCATCATTTTCACGGGTATGTCGTCGGCTTTAGCACATTATAAACTGGGTAATATTCAGCGTCATATTGTGCTTTATACAGGGTTAGGGATTGCATTTGGCGCAATTGCCGGTGCCCAGGTGGCAAGTCATATTTCAGGTGAATTGCTAAAGGACGTGTTCGCTGTCCTGGTTATATTGATAGCTCTGCAAATGATTTTTGGCAAACAAAAAGCGTCTGAAAATGAAGCGTCCAAAGGGGCGTTAGCCTCTGTTGGTGGCGGAGCAGGCATGCTAAGTGCGCTAATGGGAATTGGCGGTGGCGCATTATTGGTGCCTGCTTTAGTGTGGTTTCGTGTTAATGTACGCGCGGCTATAGGTTGCGCCGCTTTTTGCGGGCTAGTTATTGCCGTTTTTGGTACCACCAGTTTTGTTATCGCTGGGTGGGGTGAGATAGATGTACCAGAATACAGTATGGGTTATGTTTATCTGCCTGCTACAGCTGGTATTGTTGCAACCTCCATGTTTACCGCAAACATAGGGGCAAAGCTCGGGCAGCGCGTTAATATACGTGTGTTAAAAGCGATGTTGGCATGTTTACTTGTTTTAGTAAGCATTAGAATGATTTTAGGAATTGAATAAAATAATGGAACAGAGCAGTTATCTGGTATTTCCCAGTATCGACCCCGTTATCTTCAGTGTCGGTCCATTAAGTGTGCGCTGGTACGGCTTAATGTATTTGGTGGGCTTTATTGCCGCATACTTGCTGGCACAAAAGCGCCTTTCACAGACTAACTGGAGCCGTGAGCAGCTAAGCGATCTGCTTTTCTGGAGCTTTGTGGGCGTGATTTTGGGGGGGCGCATTGGCTATGTGTTCTTCTACCAGTTTGGCATGTTCTTAGACGACCCTCTGTATCTATTTAAAATTTGGGCGGGTGGAATGTCTTTCCACGGCGGCTTGTTAGGGGTATTAGTAGCCCTGTTTTGGCGTGCGAAGTGTATGAATACCACCTTCCTTCGTTTAGGGGATTTCGTTGCACCACTGGTGCCCATTGGCTTGGGGGCTGGTCGAATTGGCAATTTCTTAAACGCAGAGCTATGGGGGCGCACCACGGACGTACCTTGGGCTGTTATTTTTCCTAACGCAGGTTATGTTCCTCGTCACCCGTCTCAGCTATACGAATTTGCGCTAGAGGGCGTGTTGCTCTTTATTATCCTATGGCTTTATTCTGCCAAGAAGCGCCCGGTAGGGTCGGTGAGTGGTTTATTCTTGCTCGGTTACGGTAGCTTTAGGTTTATCGTTGAGTACTTCAGAGAGCCTGATGCTCATATTGGCTTATACCAAATGGGCCTAAGCCAAGGGCAACTTCTTTGTTTACCTATGATAGCTTTAGGAATAGGATTAATAGTCCGTGCTTATATGCGCGGGAAAGACCGTGTTGAACAACAAAAAATATAAGAATAACGATGAAAGAATATCTCGCATTAATGCGCCATGTACGTGATACGGGTGTGAAAAAGGAAGATCGAACTGGTACAGGTACATTAAGTGTATTCGGCTATCAGATGCGTTTTAATTTACAGGAAGGTTTCCCTTTGGTGACAACAAAGAAGTGTCACTTAAAATCAATCATTCACGAACTACTTTGGTTCTTAAAAGGCGAAACAAATATTGCCTATTTAAAAGAACACGGCGTAAAAATTTGGGATGAATGGGCTACCGATGAAGGCGAGCTTGGCCCTGTATATGGCCATCAATGGCGTAGTTGGGATCGCGGTGACGGTACCTCTGTTGACCAAATTGCCGAAGTGGTAGAGCAAATTAAAAATAACCCTGATTCACGTCGTCTCATCGTTAGCGGCTGGAACCCTGCGGTATTGCCTGATACTAGCTATTCACCCAAAGAAAATGCGGCAATGGGCAAGCAGGCGCTTCCTCCATGCCATACGCTTTTCCAGTTTTACGTTTTAGAAGGAAAGCTAAGCTGCCAGCTTTACCAGCGTAGCGGTGATATCTTTCTTGGCGTTCCGTTTAACATTGCAAGCTACGCACTGCTTACCATGATGATTGCACAAGTATGCGACCTAGAGCCGGGTGATTTCATCCATACTTTAGGTGACGCACACTTGTATTCAAATCATCTTGAACAGGTAGAACTTCAGCTTAGTCGCGAACCGTTTGCCCGTCCGACGATGGAAATTAACCCAGATATAAAAGATATCTTTGGTTTTTCATACGATGACTTCACGCTAAAGAATTACCAGTCACACCCGCATATCAAAGCCCCTGTCGCTATATAAGGAGTTACCATGAGTACTCCAATCTTGATTTGCGATGACTCAGGCTTCGCAAGAAGGCAGATGGCGCGTAGTCTACCTGATGGCTGGGACGTAGATATTTCCTTTGCGGAGAATGGCGAACAAGCCCTTGAGCTTATTCGGGAAGGCAAAGGCGACGTGGTTTTTCTTGATTTAAACATGCCGGTGATGGATGGCTATCAAACTATGGAAGCTATCCGTCAACAGGATTTACCGTGTTTAGTGGTAGTGGTCTCCGGCGATGTCCAATCGCAAGCGCGAGAAAAAATGCTTGCCCTGGGTGCTTTAGATTTCATTCGAAAGCCAATTGATAATGAAAAGCTCAGCCACATCTTATCTTCCTACGGTATTTATAATGGTGAGAGCCATTCATCAGGGGCTAGTTTACAAAAGGCGCAGAGGCAAAGTGAGTCAAGTGCGCTTAAAGTCAAGGGCCCAACGAGCAACGAAGAGCAGTTAGATGCATGCCGTGAAATGGTCAATATCGCCATGGGTCGCGCGGGAGAAAATCTTGCCCAGCTGCTAGGTGAGTTTATTGACTTGCCCATACCTAATGTTAACTTAATTGAAAGCAACGAACTGTCTATGGCGATTGCCGAGATTAATCGTAATGACAGCGTTTCTGCGGTTTCTAAAGGGTTTATTAGCGAAGGTATAAGTGGTGAAGCTCTGGTTATCTTTAACGATACAAATACGCAAAACATTGTTGAGTTGTTGAAATACCCTTCGTCGGCATCGTCAGACAAGCTCGCTCTCGAAGCCCTTATGGACGTGTCGAATATTCTTATAGGCGCTTGTTTAAATGGCTTGTCAGAGCAGCTCAACGTCGCTTTTAGTCATACGCATCCTATTTTACTCGGCCGGCACCAAGGGTTATCAACGCTTCTAAGTGATAACGTACAGCGCTGGGGAAAATTAATGGCCATTGAGATTGGCTATGCGATAAAGTCGAGAGATATTTCCTTCGACCTTCTGTTGTTGTTTCCCGGTGATGCTATGAATCACATTTATGCACGGCTGTTCGATGATGGCTTTATAAAACAAGACAAGGGAAGTCTATGAATGCTTCAACTGGTACACTCGCTGCAGAAACCCTCGTTAGTTCATCTCACGTACCTGCAGAATTACTCGACTCAATTGAAGTAGGGATTGCGGTAATTGATCGCAACTTCAACGTGCAGGTCTGGAATAAATTTCTTGAGGATCATAGCGCTAAGAAAGCGAACGCTATGGTTGGGACTAGCTTGTTTTCTCACTTTCCTGAAATAGAAGAGAAGTGGCTTAGAACCAAAGTTGACCCTGTATTTAATTTAAAAAGTCCGGTGTTTATCATTTGGGAGCAGCGCCCTTACTTATTAAAGTTCGATTGTAATCGTCCGGTTACTTGCGCCGCTGAGTTTATGTACCAAAACGTGACCATCTTCCCTATTGTAGATAAAAGCGGACGTGTAGAGCGGTTCTGTATGCTGGTTTACGATGTGACCGAGCAGGCCCTGGGCAAACTGGGAATGCAGCATCTTAACGAAGAGTTGAAAACCGCAAGCCGAGTCGATGGGCTTACAGGGTTATTTAACCGCCGTTATTGGCAAGAGCGCTTTGATGAAATGCACAAGTTGTGTGTTCGGCGAGAAAAGCCTAGCACAGCCCTTATGTTAGACATCGACCACTTTAAGCGCATTAATGACACCTACGGTCACCAGGCAGGCGACAAAGTCATAAAAATGCTTGCTGCCCTGATTAAACGTTGTGTACGGGAAACCGATCTGGCGGGGCGTTATGGCGGCGAGGAGTTTGCAATTATCCTTAACGATTCAACGGTAGACGATGCAAAAGCGGTAGCCGAGCGTATCCGACAATTTGCACAGCGTTTGGTGGTTGAGCATGAGGGCGAATCAATAAACTTCACTGTAAGCCTTGGTCTCGCCCAGTTCTCTCCCGACTTTAAAGAACCGATGGCCTGGCTTGAATGTGCCGACCAAGCCCTTTACCAAGCCAAAGAAAATGGTAGAAACCAGTACCGCATTTACCGCTTAGACCAGAGCGCACTTTAGGAAAGCGCAAGGCGCAAGGTATTTCTAAGTTCCTGAAAGGTAACCGGCTTTACAAGGTGATAGCGAATGCCCGCTTGCAGTGAAGCCTCTTTATCATTTCGGTGGGCGTTAGCGGTAAGGGCAATTACAGGGAGGGTAGGGTGCCCTTCTTTCATTATTTTTGCTACTTCCAAACCGTTAATATCTGGCAGGTTGATGTCGAGCAACACGCAGTCAAAGACTGTTTCGTTAACTCGGCTAATGGCATCGTCGCCGGTATAACTCACCGTCACATTGTGACCCATACTTTGTAGCATATACTCCACCATCTCGGCGTTAATCGGTTCATCTTCAACAACTAATATGTTGGCCTTAGCTACATCTTTTATGACTTTTTTATTATTTACCGTTAGTTGATGAATGGCGTCTACAAACCGGTTTCTGTCGATGGGTTTAACAAAGCTCTGATATATGGGTAGCTCGCTGTTGGCGATAATATTTGCAATATCCGGTGTTGCCGATAATACGATGACCGGTGGCACTCGCTCTCCGTAAATGGCGCGCAGTGTTTTCACCAATTCAAGCCCATTCATCCCAGGCATATATAAATCGGCAATAATGCCCGAGAATTGAAGCACTTCTTCGTGAAGGTTCAAAAGGTTGGCGCCAGACGAAAATGCTCTTACGCTATACCCTTCTCTGGTAATAATGGACTGAAGGTGAAGCCTTGATATTTCTAAATCGTCGACAACCGCGAATTTGGCATTTGAAGGGGTAGATGACACCGATGGTGAATCTTCTAGGGGCTTTATAGGCAGTGCTATTTTAAATTCCGAACCGACGCCGACAGTACTATTAACCTGAAGAGTACCGCCAAGTCTATCAATACTGCGCTTGGCTACTGATAAGCCAATTCCTGCACCTGGGTAGCGCTGGCTTTGCGAATGCTCTCCTCTATAAAAGCGCTCAAACATGCGTTTCTGTGTACTATCATCAATGCCAATGCCAGTGTCATTTACGATGATTATTAGAAATATCCCCTTGTTTTTAACGAACGTTGTGACGGTTACGTCGATTAGACCCGTGGACGTGAACTTGACGGCATTGTCGAGAATATTTGTAACGACTTTAGAAAGAGCCATAGGATCGGTTTCAGCATAGCTAGGTACGCTATGACTGCAGTGCATGTTGAACTCGAGTTTTTTGTCTTTAATTCTAATCGAAAATGGGGATATGCATTCGTCTAACAAGCTGATCAAGTCCACCTTTGCAAGTTGTAGGTCATCCTCTATGTGATTATTGAGTATATCAGTAAGGTTGTTGGTTAAATTTAGCAGTCGATAACTGGATTGCTCTGCTTGTTGAATTAACCGAGTACGCTGATCTTCCAAATTAGGAATAAGCTCTAAGGCACTAATTATGGCGCTAATCGGGGCCCTAAACTCATGGCTGATAAGCTGTAAAAACTCTTTGCTCTGTAGGTCTTGATCATTATCAGCAATAGCAAGCCGTACCTTTGACTTGTTGAGTTTTCGCAGAGATTTCTTGGGTGAGCTTTTACTAATAATCCACGCACCAAGATACCAAAGAACCAGAACAACTGCGCCAAATAAAGTGGTTATCAACATCTTTTGCCGCAGTGCCTGTACACGGAGTAACGCCGCATTTTCTTCCGCTTGTAAGGTGCTTAGAAGAGGAAGAAGGCTAAAGCCATCATCAATATAAGGCTTCATTTCAGTAGGGGGGAGCGCCATAAGCGTATAAAGCAATATTCGCGTTGTTTTGGCGCTTTCTTCGGCTGTGGCTCTATTTAAACCTTTATATGCCTTTGTAAACTCTTCTTTAGAAACGGGCGCAGGAGCGTCGCTGACCCTCCATCTGTCTTGTAAATATCGATGTAACCCCTGGTACGTTACCTGTAACTGATGGGCTAGAGCGGTATGATTGCCATTATCGCTTTGAGTTTGTCTATTGAATTGGTGAATTCGATGTTCAGCGGTAATTATACTGTCTACTAAATCACTCTTTTGCTCAAGGTTAGTAATGGAAGACTGCTGTTTGGTGTTTAACACAAACAAGATTGAGATAATAATGGCCGCGAAAAACATAGCCGTGGCGTTTACTTTTGAAAAGGTAAAAGCGGCAAATGCCAATGATGACTTGCGTTGCGGTGGATCAGCCTTGTTTGCGCTCAAATTTCTTCCTTGCAAGAGTTTGTATTAACTACCTTCTTTAAATGTAGGCAACTAATACAAACTTGCAAGGTCACTAAATGTAGATAGCAACAGGGTGTAAGGAATTTATGGCGCTTCGACGCGCTTTATGTGCTCTCTTATGGAATATAAAAAGCAAAGGCTTGGGACCACCATGACAGCGGTCAAAATGAAAAACAAACTCCAGTTTCCATTAAGACTATCGACAACTAAACCACTGCTAGAAGCAACCAATGTTCGTCCTGCAACACTTAGTGAGGCCATAAGTGCATATTGAGTTGCGCTAAAAGCGCGGTTACATAAGAGTGATATAAAGGCGACCATGGCAACAGTGCTCCATGCTCCGGTAAAACCATCGACAATTACAGTGATGGCTAACAGTGAAGTTGAAGGTCCTGTTTGTGCGATAAGAGCAAACAGAAGGTTTGAAGCCGCCATGGCAACACCAGCAATCATAAGCCCTCGGTAAATACCATAGCGGATGTTCACTAACCCGCCAAGTAAAGAGAATATAATGGTCACCCACCAGTTAAGTAACTTTGAGTAAGTGGCGATATCGCTATTTGAAAAACCCACTTCTTTATAGAAGACGATGCTCATACGACCTAAAAACGCTTCTCCAATTTTAAAAAGAAAAATAAACAGTAAGAATGAAGCAGCCAGCTTGATGCCATTGCGGTTAAAGAACTCCGAAAATGGTGTTATGAGTGTTGTTCTTATCCAGTTAATTGCTGTAGAGCTGTTTGCGCCTACATCCGTTACTTGCTCAAGCAAAGCTTCCCTATTAACTGCGGGTTCATTAGCAAACCAGGTAGCTACTGCCAAAGAGGCCATAATAGCGCCAAGTAATAAGTAAATATCTGGCCAAGTCCAGGAAGTGAGGTCTGCTAAGAAAAAGGGGATAGCGCCAAGGCCACCGTAGCCCGTCCACCATCCAGCTGTTGCTACTGATGAGGCAGCAGACATACCATCTTTATCTTCTTTTTCAATACAATCAATACGAAAGCCATCAATAGCAATATCTTGGGTGGCAGAAGCAATGGCGATGAGTAAACCAATCAAGGCTACGTAGAATAGGTCTTGGTTTGCGGTAAGTTGGGACATGGCCAGACACAGGAAAACAACAGCGCTTTGCATCAAAAAGATCCAACCGCGTCTTTGTCCTAACAACGGCGGCTTAAGCTTATCGACAAGGGGCGACCATAAAAAATTAAATGAGTAGGTGGCGAAGATGATACCGAAAAGACCAATAGCCGAACGCGATAAACCTTCATCTTTTAGCCAAGCCGATAACACTGAACCAATCATGATCCAAGGAAAGCCGCTGGAAATGCCAAATAGAAAAATCGCTAGATAGCGTTTGTCGTTGAACGTTTTTAATGCAGTAAGCAATACTTCGGCCTTCGGCGTTGACTCAAAAGTGTATTGAGCCATGAACCATTGTGTTTAGCAATAAAACTGTGGGGGCATGATGAAATTTTAAGCGATACGTTTTAACCCAAGGGGGGAGTATACCGTTGTAAGTGAGCGGAAATTAGGGGCGGATCCCGACGCAATCCAGAGGGCAGTGCCCTAAACCTTCCAGAAAGTTAACACAGTTTGTTAACTCATCAACAAGAAACTGGTCTTTTGTTAGTTTATCTTCATTCCAGTAATGCACTTGATGAAGCAAATGCCAAAAAACACGCTCTTTTTGCGTATATGGCTGGGTTAATGTGCATTCAATTTGCCCCCATTCTTCCATACTATCCCAAAAGAATAGCTCGATCTCCTCGATAGGAAGCTCTCCCTGCCAAAATGCTCGCAAATAGAAACACAGCTGTTTCGCTTTGTTATCTACAAAATCTTGAACATTCACAAGCCACTCAACCGTCGTTGTTTGCTAAAAAATAGTATAGTCCATAACAAGATTACCATTGACTTCAGCACCCCATTATTCGTGTGAATAAAGGTAGGTAACTGTTTTGGATACTGATTTAGCCTAATCCCAAGATTGAGGAATTACCAGCCTAGATGTCTGGTCCAGCCTATAGTGCTATTTGCAACCATTTGAATATAAGACGTTTTTTCAATCGCCTTTATACTAAAGATTGAAGAATTATTTGGAATGATAACTTGCCTGTAGTGTAACTTTAGTTCATTTTTCGCTCTAACTTTTCTTTTCATTGTGGTGATGCCCTCCCAGTCATTGAAGTCGCTGAGGGTTAAGTCGAGCACAGGAAAGTTCGCTTTCGCTATGGTATCAATCACTAAATTGTTTGTATTTTCCTCTGGCCAAAACGGTGAAATAGCCACAAACGTGTCAGGCTGTAAATTAGGCTGTGTTTCTATAGAAGACAGGTAAGTGGTAGCAAGCATACCTTGCGCGATTACCATGCGATATCCGGTTTTGTCTTGTAAATAATTATCTAAAGCGTTGAGCTGCAATGTCAGGGCTTCTGTTGCCGCTTCAAAGTTGAGGTATTGCGTCAGTTGGTTACTTCGAGGGTGAATGACTAGCGCAGTTTCAGTCGGTGACGAGGCTTCCTCTGTCAACATTTCGCTGTCCTGTTCACCACTGGTTTCGGCGTTAGACGAGCTTATGGGCATATTGAAAGGGCTTATGATGACGTTCCAGCCTTTATCAGCAAGCATGTTAGCAAGGCTATTTCCTTGCGCCAAAGTAAGGCTAGACGGAAAGGGTTCAGTAAGCACGATAGCAACACCTAAGGGAAGCGGTGTTTTTGACTCAACTTCAATGATTGGGGCTTCCATTTCGCCTATCATAAGGGCTTTTACTTCACCTGGCAGATAAGCATTTTTTACGTCCGTAAAAAAGTCGCAATGAGCCGTCATAGGCAGCAGCGAAACAATCAATGCATAGGTTAAAAGGAGAGCGTGCCTTTTCATAAAAAATGGTATGCCTTTAACTATCACCTTGATACGGACAGTTTTGCCAGCATCAAATCAGTTTATAAACGAATTCGTTCTATTAAGATTATCGGCAACGCCCTTTAAAACTAAAATAATGTTGTTTAATAAAGGCCGAGACGCATTAAGGGGCTACTCAATGCGCTCTGAAAGTGGAGGTGGGCAATACGGACTAAAAGGGATGGTGACATTAAAGTGCAGCCAATGACCAAGTATTGGGTGGGAAAAACTCAAGCTTTCTGCATGTAGCTGTAAGCGAGAGGCCATGGATAGCGCTTCTTCATGGGCATAAAGTCTGTCCCCTAAAATAGGGTGGCCTAAAGCAAGCATATGCACGCGCAGTTGATGAGAGCGACCTGTGATGGGATAAAGGGCAACTAAAGAGTAGGGCAATCCATTTTCATCATGGTTACGCTCGACAACGTCAAAATGCGTCACTGCTTTCTTACCGCGCTCGAAATCTACCATTTGCTTCGGTCTGTTCGGCCAGTCGCAAATAAGGGGAAGGTTAACTTCTCCGCTGTCTTGTTCTACATGCCCATGAACTCGGGCGAAGTAACGTTTTTTAGTTTGCCGAAGTTCAAACTGTTTCGAGATATGGCGATGGCTGTCTTTATTGAGCGCCAGCACCAAAATACCTGAAGTCGCCATGTCTAAGCGATGTACTACTGTGGCGGTGGGATAAACACGGTTCACCCGGCTGATCAGCGAGTCTCGGTGCTCTAATGCCTTTCCTGGCACGCTTAACAGCCCGCTAGGCTTGTGCGCTACCACCACATCCTCATCTTGATACAGGATATCAAGATAAGGCGTCATAGGCGGGTTATAAACAAAACTCGGGTTTGCCATTATGTACTCGTTACTTCAACGTTGTTCTTTCAGTGCTTAACATTTTGCATTTACGGGTTGTTCACCACAATACGTATTGCGTCTAGCTGAACATCAGCTTCCTGAATGACCTTATCGAGCGCATTCATTTGCGTTTCAATAAATTCAATTTCGCTATCGCGCACAGCAGGGTTGCGCTTTTGAAGATCGCGTAAGCGCTGTATTTCATCATTCAATGTGCTATGCATATCGTTAAGGGCATCATGCTGCTTTTGGTTAGCTTGCTGATGAGCAAGCTTACGCGCCTTTTCTATGGCAAGCTCAAGCGGCTGTTGCAAGGCTTTTAGAAGCTGAGCCGAGATCTTACGTCCAATTTTACGCTTAACGTCGAAGCTTAATTCAGACGGGTTTCCTTGCGCATCTAAACACACTCGCACAGGCGTTTGAGGTAAGAAGCGACCCAACTGAAGCGCTTTAGGCGCTTGCGCCTGCAGCACAAACAACGCCTCAACCCAATAAGCGCCTTTTGGCAAAGACGGCTCGGCAATGAAGCCCATGCTGCTCTTTCCGTGTACGTCGGTGAGTACTACGTCCATGGCGGTATGCACAAGTGGATGATCCCAACTTAAAAACTGCACGTTTTCTAGCGTGGTGGCAACACGGCGCTTGTAAGTAACCGTCATGCCTTCTGGGTCAAGACCTGGAAGCTGGCTCACCATCGACTCGGTTGGCATAAGAATAAAGCAGTCATTGCCTTTTTCGTCCTGCTGAACACCAATAGCATCGAATACGCGACCCATAAAGCGCGACAAATCTTGTTCGCTATCAAGGGTAATAATGTCTTCAAGCAGTTGTTCTACGCGGCCCTCTCCCGAAGCATTAAGCTCTAGAAGACGATCGCGACCGGCTTCAAGCTGCGCCACTAGCTGACTGTTTAGCGTAACACTCATGTTCACAAGCTCGTCAAGGGCGCTCATATCGTCAGGGTGTAAGCAGGCGCCAATAAGCAAAGGCTTAACGTCGTCGAACACGCCAGAGCCGGTTGGGCAGGTCTTCTCAAAAGCATTCAGCCCTTCGTGATACCAATCTAGTAATACGTGCTGCGCGGTTTTCGCTAAATACGGCACGTGAATTTGTACGGTTTGGGTTTGGCCAATACGGTCAAGGCGACCAATACGTTGTTCAAGCAGATCTGGCGTGATAGGCAAATCGAACAGCACCAAATGGTGAGCGAACTGGAAGTTACGACCTTCGCTACCAATTTCACTACACAGTAGAATTTGTGCGCCGTCTTCCTCATCAGCAAAATAATGGGCCGCCTTGTCGCGTTCAACAATGCTCATGCCTTCGTGGAATACACTATGGCGAATTCCGGTTTGCGTGCGAATAACCTCACCTAATTCTTGCGCTGTACGGGCGCTTGCGCAAATAAGCAGAATCTTTTCTGGCTTAACGCTTTGCATGAAATCAAGCAGCCATTCAACGCGCGGGTCTTGCTTGGTCCAGCTGTTAACCACGCTTGCCATACGTTCAGGATACAGTGAATAGGTTAAGTCGCCGCCACTCACGGCATCTGAATAAACCTCGGGCAAAGCCAGTTCGTAAGCGCTTAATTTACGCATCGGAAAGCCTTCGATATTGGCGCGGCGGTTTCTAAACAGCATACGACCTGTGCCGTGACAATCGATAAGTTGGTGCAGCAACGCATGGCGATTTTCCGGCGCACTTAAATCACCCGCATGTTCCATTACGTCAGGCGCGAATTCTGCGAGTTTGCTGCGTTGTTTGTCGTTAGGCTCGGCGTCTGAAAGTAATGGCGCTACCGCATCGGCCAGTTGGCTGTATTTCGATTCTTCATCTAAGAATGCATCGTAGCTATGGAAGCGAGCCGGGTCGAGCAGGCGCAAGCGGGCAAAGTGGCTTTCGTGACCAAGTTGATCAGGCGTGGCGGTAAGCAGTAATACACCAGGTGTTTGGTTTGCCAGCGCTTCCACACAAAGGTATTCGGCAGAGGGAGCCTCACTTGACCACGCAAGGTGATGGGCTTCATCGACAACCATTAAATCCCATCCTGCAGCTTGAATTTGCTGCTGGCGTTTTTCGCTCTTGCTTAGGAAGTCGATACTGCAAAGTACCAGCTGGTCGTTTTCAAATGGATTCACAGCGCTCGCGTTAGACGTTTCGTCATCTTCTAAGCCTTCGCTCTTTTCTATGGCTTCGCAGCGACTTTCATCGTAAATGGCAAACGGAAGGTTAACGCGGCGAAGCATTTCAACTAACCATTGGTGCATGAGCGAGTCTGGAACCAAAATAAGCACGCGCTCTGCACGGCCTGTTTTAAGCTGCTGGTGAATGATCAACGCGGCTTCAATAGTTTTACCAAGGCCTACTTCATCGGCAAGTAATACGCGAGGCGCGTGTCTGCCGCCTACCTCTGACGCAATGTGAAGTTGGTGCGGAATAAGCGATATGCGCGCACCTGCAAGACCAATGGTGTTTGAACGTAAGTAATCGTATTGATGATCTAAAGCACGCTCGCGCAAATCGAACCATTTAGGGTTGTCTAATTGCTGACTAAACAGGCGCTTTTCAGGTTGGTTCAAGCGAATGTGGCTGTCTAGCATGGTTTCAGGTAATCGCGCTTGCGCTTTGGTGTCTTCGCGAAGCCCGTGATAGATGAAAAGATCTTGGCTTTCTTCTTTTTCAGTAATGGTCATTTCCCAGCCGTCTTGGCTTTTGACCGTTTCGCCAATTTCAAAAATTAGTCGCGTAAGCGGCGCATCTTGCTTAGTATACTTTCGCGCTTCGCCTGTTGCTGGATACAACACTTCAACTGAACGGAAGTCGCTACCAATAACGACACCTAACCCCAGCTCTATTTCTGTGTTGCTTAACCAACGCTGACCAACTGAAAATTGACTATCTGAACTCATAAATCACCAACCTATTTTTCGGGGGCGGTATTGTACGCATTGCGTTGTGATAAGTCATTAATACTAGACCATTGGTTGTCATTTTTACTACATGGGCGAAGAGGGGGTCTGATGCATCTGAAAAAGGTTTTCAATTCCTTGAATGGCTTTTGCTGCATCATCACTCGTTGCACTGTTGATGGCTTTTATAAGCTCAGGTGCATGGTATCGTTCTAACAAGTTTAAGAACGTCGCTGTGCCAGGCGGCATACCATTATTCACTGCTTTTTGAAGTCGCTTCCATACAGTGAACAGCGACTCCTCACCTAACGTTTTTTGTTGCACCACGCTATCGATGGCGCGGTGCATTATCATCCCGCATGAATAATAAAGATTGAAGAGCCCGTTTTTATAAGCACGAGCCAGCGTTGTCTTCGCCAGCCCTTCAGTACAGCTCTCGAAAGCGCGGGTCATTCGGCTTTCAACGTAGCTATTGACGTCTTCGTAGAGGAAGTTCATGGCGATTGCCGCAAAGTAGTCGGCGTTGCCCTCGTGCAGCCAAGACTGCTCCTCGTTTTCTGATACACCTTCGGTACTGCCGGGCTGATATAAATGGGCGACTTCGTGAGCAAAGAACCAAAGTGTTTGGTTAACAAAGCTGCTGTTATCGGCCTGCTCATTTAAGTCTTGTCTGTTCCAATGCATAAATATCTGGTTAGGTAGTGTGCCGCCTTGTGTAGAGTGATCGTTTACGTTTGCATAAGAGGCAAGTAACATGGGCTTTTCGCCCTTAAGCGGATTAAGAGAATGGGAGAAAAACGCCATCATGTTGGGTATATCTTCTTCTAGCGAAGCTTTAATGTTTTCAGGAAGCCCGGGATCAATTAGGGCAACTACATCATCGGTAATAATTGGCTGTTGCCTACCCACATACACGGCTCTTCCATCATTGTTATCTGTCCACGACACGCTGCTTTTCATTACTTTGCCATTCAACACTATGTGCTCATCACTGGGAACATTGAGTGTCAGCTGCCATTTGTTATCTTCTTCAGTACAGGCATTAGCACAAGCAAACAGTCGCCCAGAGTGAAAGGCATTTCCACCATCAGAAAAAGGAGAAAATGGTGCGTAATCTTTTCCCAAGTGTTTATAGGTGGGCGTCAGTAAAAATGACACGGTAGAGAGGGGCTTGCCTGACTTCGAGCGCACAAGCTCTTGGTGTTTGACGTTATCAAAGACGATTTCTATGTCGTTGTCTTGCGCGAACCAACGTGTTGTTCTTGATGTATCTGGGTTTCTAACAAAAGCCAGCGTTTTGGCTGGCGTAGTTAATGTGTAAGTGACTACCCATTTTTCAGACGTGTCAGCCGTGCTTTTCTCAATGTTGATTAGAATGGTAGAAAGGGAAGAATCATTGTGCGCTTGGCTATTCGCCCATGCAACTTCAACGTTAAAGCACGCTAGTAGCGCTAACGTCATGCTTATGGCTGTTTTTATTTTTGTGATGTTAAGCCAATTCATAGCTGATCTTTCCCTGAGTGTTATTAATTTAAACGCATCCACTTTATTGGGGGTTGTGGCATTGGGTTAGCCCCCGTGTTTAATTCACTGCTTCAACAAGTACACCTTAGCGTATTTGGGTATTAAAAACGCAGTTAAAACTACGCTAACTGTCGTTAAAGTGTGAGCATTTGTTACGAACCAAGTATGCCAGTTTCTTCTTTTTATCAAAATGGAGCGCTGTGCTATCTCATATAACGTGAAGGGACTGTTCGCCGCTTCTCACTTGCTCTAACGAAAAATAAAAAAGAAAAAACAGTGCTAAATCTCAAAAACTGGATTATGGTGGAATTAAGGGTTCGCTAATTTAACAAACGAACCTTTGAGGCAGAATGAGTAGTACTGCTTCTCAGTCGACGCGAGTAGGGGAAGAAGTCCTGTTTCGAGCGGCATTCTCCTACAACCGTAACTGTAGCTTGTTAGCGCGTGCGTTCATAAATGAACAATACGTCTAACCTGGCTTTATTTACCGGAGTGAAGGATGCCAAAAAAAAATTCTACCGATACTAAGATTTACGTCCTCGATACCAATATTCTGCTGCACGAACCTCACGCTTTTCTCTCCTTTAAAGAACATGATGTTGTTATTCCAATGACCGTATTGGAAGAACTCGACTACATCAAAGACAGCAAAAAAGATGTGGCGCGTGATGCACGGGTATCCATTCGGGCTATGGAGGATTTACTCCACGACGCAACGCCAGAAGATATGCTAGCGGGTGTATCGATGGAAGGGTTGGGCGCGGGTCAAACGGCACCTACAGGGAGTCTATCTATATTCGCCGACCTCAACATGGTTGAGGCTCAGCAAGTGTTTACCAGCAACGAGAATGACAACCGCATTATTAACGTAGCGCTGCACTTGCAAAAGACGTTCGCGCCGCAAAAAGTGGTGTTGGTTACCAAAGACTTAAACATGCGCCTTAAAGCGAAAGGGGCAGGCCTCGCTCATGTTGAAGACTACCGCACCGACCAGCTAATTACTGACATCAAATATTTATCTCGCGGGTTTCATACCTTTGAAGGTAATTTTTGGGATAGCGTAAAAAGCGTGGATAGCCGCAGCGAAGGGCGCGACACCATTCACACTATCCCCAAGTCTATGTTGCCAGAAGCGTATGTAAACGAGTTTTTGCTCGACGAAACGAAGCAGTTTGCAGGTTTAGTAGAAGAGATCACCGACGATCATTTAGAGGTGTTGGATTTAGGTTACGAACGCTTGATGGGTCGTCACGCCTGGGGCATCACACCCAAAAATATAGGGCAGGCCATGGCGCTTCATGCGCTGCTAGACCCACACATTGACATGGTTATTCTCACAGGCCCTGCCGGTAGTGGTAAAACGCTCCTTGCGTTAGCGGCAGCCCTTGAAATGGTGGTAGAGCGTAACATGTATGACAAAATCATTGTTACGCGAAGCACGCCGGAAATTGCTGAGTCCATCGGCTTCTTGCCGGGAACGGAAGAAGAAAAAATGTTGCCTTGGTTGGCAGCAATTACTGATTCTTTGGAAGTACTTCACAAACATGACGAAAATACCAAAGGCTCTATGAACTACATCATGGAAAAAGCCAACATTCAGTACAAGTCGGTGAACTTCATGCGAGGTCGAAGCATTCAAAATGCCATAGTGATATTGGATGAGTCGCAAAACTTAACGGCATCACAGCTTAAAACCATCATCACACGTTGTGGTGAAGGAACGAAGCTGATAGTGGGCGGTAACTTGGCCCAGATTGACAGTAACTATCTGAGCGCCGTGACCTCTGGGCTTACTTACTTGGTTGAGAAGTTCAAGGACTTCTCGGGCAGTGCCACCATTAACCTAGACGGTGTAGTAAGAAGTCGACTAGCGAGCTTTGCAGAAGAAAACCTCTAGCGAGTAACTCTTCCCAAGAATTTTATTTGAAGCGCCTTAATCGAAAAGGCGCTTTTTATTTTTACATTCAGTGAAGACATACTTCCAATACCCTAAGGAGGGATAAATCCTATTACTCGACGGTTTCCACTTGATAGCGCCCGGTGACAATGTGGCGTTCGGTATCTTCAGATACTTGTCCAAATGGAATAAGTGCCGGGCCAGTTGGATCATAGAGCACGTAGGTGTCTCCCTCGTGCTGTATAGTTCTGTCATCTGCCTTAGGCGTCAATGCAATACCGAGCAAGGCATGATTTGGTAAAAATACCATGATCATTTTTGTAGAAGGTAAAAACGCGCGCACCATTGAAGACGCCAGTACTGCCTTACTATCGCAATCACCAAGGTTCTGCATAAGTACGCTTACAGGGGGCGCATAGCCAGAGCCATTACTTACTACTCTGTCTTCCAAAGTGTCGTAGGGGATACTTTGAAGCCAGCTAAGAATGAGCGAAAAATAGGCCCTAGAGTCTGACTGTGAAGCCACTTTTTCATAAAACGCTTGTGATGCTGCTACTAAAGGCTTTACCGACTCAGCAACATATCGCACGTGGTCTGGTTTTACCGCCTTTTGATTAAACAAGGTTGTAAAGCGGGTAAAGTAATGGTCTCGCAAGTACTTATCGTACTCTTGTTGCTGAATAGCTTTTAAATTGCTGAGTATTTCTTCAACTTGCGCTTCGTCTGAGCCTGTAACCTGGATATCAATAGACTCTCGTTTGGGTGTTATCTTCACACGCGCAACTTTAGGGTCTATTTTTTTTGCTTCTTTGGTTAATGCAACAATGATGTATCGCTGTGCTATTTTCGGTTTGTAATTCGCTTGCTGAGAGGGGGCTTCTTTTAATGCACTATTAGATAACTCAAAAGAAATAGATTGTCGCGTGTCATCGTTATCCAGCCATTCGTAGCTAAAATTTACCCCAGTATCCGTGTTAACTTTGCTGTATTTGAGCTGTTCGCCGTGTGCAGCAGCCACTAAACAGAGGCTAGAAAACAGCATAAGCATGCTGGCTGGTTTTACTGTGCTAAATCCGTGAAATTGAGACACGAATACATATTTTTTCAACGCATTTCTAATTACTGTCTGTGCACCGCACTTCACACTGTTTACCACATCATATCCCACATATTCATTACATTACTGAGTATGCGCACCTATGTGTAAAAAACAAGTTTATGCTGAATTTGGTCTAAGGGGATTGAGAGACGAAGCCACGTTAAGGTGTTCTTTGGATAAAACGCAGCCTTCGGCTGCTAGAAAAAATAAACCCCTCCGGAAAAAAGAGGGGTTTATCATCAATCTGAGGTGACTTATGTCGCCTATTCTTGAAACCAGTTCAACTCATCGTGAAGGCTTACTACGCTACCCACAATAATCAGTGTTGGCGGCTGAAGCTGCGCTTTTTCCTGCTTAGCCACAATGTCGTCTAGCGTACCGGTTAACACCTGCTGCTTTTCAGTGGTAGCTGACTGAACCAGCGCAATAGGTGTAGAAGCATCTAAACCGTGCTCAATCATTTTTTCGCAAATAATAGGCAAGCCTGTTAGTCCCATGTAAAACACAGCAGTTTGATTTTGTTGCGCGAGGGCAGGCCAGTTAAGGTCAATTGTGCCGTTTTTAAGGTGACCGGTGGCAAACACCACAGACTGTGCATGGTCTCTATGAGTAAGCGGAATGCCCGCATAGCTAGATGCCCCGCTTGCTGCGGTAATGCCGGGAACCACTTGAAACTCAATACCGTGCTGAATAAGGGTTTGAATTTCTTCTCCACCGCGACCAAATATGAATGGGTCGCCGCCTTTCAAGCGCACCACGCGATTACCTTTTTTCGCTTCATCAACCATTAGCTGATTAATATCGTCTTGAGGGAGCGTGTGATTGCTTTTAGCCTTACCCACATAGATTTTCTCAGCATCGCGACGCACAAGCTCAAGAATTTGTGGTGAAACTAAGCGGTCGTAAACAACAACGTCAGCTTTTTGCATTAAGCGAAGGGCGCGAAAGGTAAGTAAGTCTGGATCGCCAGGACCTGCGCCAACCAAATAAACCTGTCCCTCGACTTTTTTGTCTTCAGCGGCAGCCTGCAGCGCTAAGTCAAACGCTTCATCAGCTTTTTGGTCTTGGCCCTTTTCAACCATTTCTGCAATGTCGCCGTCAAGAACGTCCTCCCAAAAGTAGCGTCTTGCGGTAACACCGTTAAGCGTCTGTTTTACTTTTTCGCGGAATTTTTCAGAAAACGCGCCCAATCGACTTAAATTGGCCGGCAGAACAGTCTCTAATTTTTGGCGCAAATAACGCAGCAGAACTGGCGCAACACCGCCACTACTCATAGCAATGATAATAGGGGAGCGGTCAACAATAGAAGGGGTAATAAACTGGCATAGTGGCGTGTTATCTACCACATTAACCAACACTTTGTTGGCGCGAGCTAAGTCATGAATATGCTGGTTAACATCGCCCTTGTCGGTGGCAATAAACACCATGTCTTTATGGGTAAGGTCGCTATCTTCAAACTCACGTTCAATCAGCGTGACTTTCTCATTTAACGCTAGTTGTTTAACCGTGTCACAAACCCAAGGTGCAACCACGGTAATGGTTGCAGGCGTCTTCATAATAAGCTCTAGCTTACGGGCTGCCACTTCACCGGCCCCAACAATAAGGACATTGAGTTTTCTAGCGTCTAGGAATAGCGGAAAGTAATCCATAAAGGTTTTCTTAGCTTTAAATACAAAAAAAGAACTGACACTATTTTGCGCCAATTCTTTTTAATAAGAAAACAACGAAAACAGCCTTCATATTGCAATTAGTTATATAAAGGCTGAATGTGTTGCTATTTAGTTCTTACGCTTACGGTTTTCGCGATCTCCGCGATTGCCACGGTCTTCACGGTTGCCGCGAGGCGCTCTGTCGCCGCGATTACCACGATCGCCACGACCTTCTCGCTTAGCTGGTGGCGTATCAGACCATTCGCGAATATTTAAACGCTGACCCGCAACACGGGTGCCCTGCAGCGTATCGCGCGTTTCCTTTGGCATGCCATCTGGAAGGTCAACCGTGCTGAAGTTGTCATAAATTTCGATAGCGCCAATGTGCTTCGAGTTTATGTTTGCTTCATTAGCAATAGCGCCAACGATGTTACCAGGCTTAGCGCCGTGAACATGACCCACTTCAATACGGAAGCGCTGCATGCCTTCTTCTGGCTTGCGGTTACCACGTGGTACTCTTGGCTTTCTTTCGCGTCCATCACGAGAGTTTCTATCACGATTATCGCGCGGAGGCTTGCTATTGATATCTGGTCGATCCGATTCTTTAAGAATTAACGGCTCATCACCTTGCGCAATTTTAAGTAGCGCAGCCATCAAGACTTCGGGCGATGCTTCGTTTTCTTCTTTGATCATCTCAACGATTGGCATTAACGATTCAATGCTATCGTCTTGAGCAGCTTCGGCAACCGATTGTTTGAAACGGCTTAAACGTGTCTCATTGATTTCGCTGATTGAAGGAATAGGCATCGCTTCAATAGGCTGCTTAGTGGTTTTCTCGATAGAGAACAACAAGCGTTTTTCGCGGTGAGAGATAAATAGGATTGCATCACCTTGACGACCAGCACGACCAGTACGACCAATACGGTGTACGTAAGACTCACTGTCATACGGGATATCGTAGTTGATAACGTGACTTACACGCTCAACGTCAAGACCACGGGCAACTACGTCAGTAGCAACGAGGATATCAATTTTACCTTGTTTAAGCTTTTCAACAGTACGCTCACGGGCAGCCTGAGGAATATCACCGTTTAGCGGCTCTACATCGTAACCACGGGCAGACAGTTTATCTGCTAATTCAACAGTAGCTGTTTTCGTACGTACGAAAATGATCATACCGTCGAACACTTCTACTTCCATAATACGCGTTAGCGCTTCAAGTTTGTGGTGTGGTGCAATTTGGCAATAGCGCTGGCGAATAGTGCTAGCCGTACTTACCTTAGACGCAATTTTAACGTGCTTAGGGTCTTTTAAGTAACGCTGAGTAATTTTCTTAATTGGACCAGGCATAGTTGCCGAGAACAGCGCAGTTTGGCGCTCTTCTGGTGCGTGGCTAAGAATAAGTTCAACGTCATCAATAAAGCCCATGCGAAGCATTTCGTCAGCTTCGTCTAACACTAAGAACTTAAGTTCGCTTAAGTCTAGTGTTTTGCGCTTTATATGGTCGATGATACGGCCTGGTGTACCCACAACCACTTGAACGCCGCGCTTAAGCTGGCGAATTTGGTTGTCGTACGACTGACCGCCGTATACTGGAAGTACTTTAATTTTTTGACTAAAGCTCGCATAAACCTGAAACGCCTCTGCAACCTGAATAGCTAGTTCACGGGTTGGGGCCAATACCAGTAATTGCGGCTTACGTTGCTCAGGATCGATATTTGCCAACATAGGCAGGGCAAACGCAGCGGTTTTTCCTGTCCCTGTCTGTGCCTGACCGAGTAAATCGTGCCCTTCAAGAATAAGAGGAATACTCTCAGCCTGAATAGGAGACGGTTTCTCGTAGCCAACTTTTTCAAGGGCTTGTAAGATTGGTTCTGGTAAATTGAGGTCTTTAAATGTCATGTCGACAGTTGTTGTCATTAAGGGTCCTGGTGCATTAAGTAAGGAGGGTGCGGCATACGACTAAACCGTACTTTTTCGGTTTATTATCGCAAGACGCTATACAGCGTTGAACTGGCCTGTCCGGCGAGTTAATGAAGCGTATTCTTAGCGTATTTCGCGATATGCTTGCCAGCAGTGTTGCAAAAAACCGTATTATATTCGAATAATGGACAGGTTGCCACGAAATTGCACAAATTCGATGAAATAATAAGCAGTTTAGTCAGTGCTTTTGACAAAGAGCAGGTATGTGACGACAAAAATCTGAGGAAGGGCAAGGAATTACAATGACAAAGCATAGAACTAATAAATTAATTAAACGGACCACGTTAGCGGTAATGTTAACCAGTGCACTTTTGTCAGGGTGTAGCGAGAAGTCGATGGAAAGCCATTTGGCTGATGCGAGAAACTATGCCTCTCAACAGCAGCTTGATGCCGCCATTGTTGAGTACAAAAACGCTATTCAGAAAGGCCCTAATGCGGCCGAGCCTCGTTTTGAGCTAGGAAAACTATACCTACAACAAAACAATTATGCGGCGGCAGAAAAAGAACTTAACAAGGCAATGGATTTAGGCCATCCCGTTAGTCAAGTTATTCCATTGTTATCTGTGGCCTATCAACAGTCAGGAGCGGAAAATGCCCTCGCTGAAGTAGATTATCGCGCAGAAGGAATGACCGCGGTAGAATCAGCAGAAGTGGGCTTTTATAAGCTTCAAGCACTGTTGCAGCTTGGTAAAAAAGAAGAGGCGCAAGCGCTTCTAACCGATCTTTCTACCCTAGATACCAGTTCGGTTTACAAAGGCCTTATTGATAGTTATGCCTTTGTGCTAGAAAACGATATGGAAGGCGCATTAGCTGCAACAGAAGCCTTGCGCGAGCAAGCGCCGACCAACAAAGACGTATTGCAACAACTTGCCAAAATTTATCTGCAAAATGGCGAACCAGAGAAAGCTGCAGAGGTATATAGCGTTTATGTTAGACAGTTTCCAGATGACGTTACCAGCAAATTTGCGTATGCCGCGCTTCTCATTGAAATAAGAGATCTGGATAAAGCTCAGCCTATTGTGGATGATTTGTTGGTGCTAAACGAAAACCATCCGCTGCTAAATACGTTCAAAGGCATTATTGAGTCGGCCAACGAAAATTACGCGAAAGCCCTTGAGCACTTGGAAATAGCCGTTCAAAACGGTAGGAGCGATCAGGTTGTGCGTCTGGTTGCGGGTTTTAGTGCATATCAAATACAAGATTTTGAGGCGGCCCAGCGGCATTTAACGATGGTGGCGTCTAGCTTGCCTGATAATCACCCTGGTCTTCGAATGCTAGCAGACAGCATGCTTCAACTAGGTGAAAACGATGAGGCTCTTGAAGTGCTAGCAAGAGTCGAAGGTGAACAAGGTGTTGATGCTGCCTTGTTTTCGAAAGCCAGTTACCAATTGCTTAGAGAAGGCAACGTTGTTGGCGCTCAGCAGATGATAGAAAAATCAGAAGGGGTCAGCACAACAGCCGAAGACTTATCTCGTTTAGGTGTGTTACAACTTTCATTAAACGACATTGATGGATTAGTAAATCTTGAACAGGCGGTTGAGCAAGCGCCTGAGTCTGTTACTTCACAAGCAACCTTACTGCGCGCCTACATAGCGACTAACCAGCTTGAAAAGGCAAAAAGTGCGGCAAAAGAGTGGCATGAAGCGTCGCCACAGACAGCGGCTCCCTTAATTTATTTGGGAAACATTGCAACGGCTGAAGGCGCTTATCAAGAAGCGGCGCAGTACTTAGACAAAGCGAGCGAGCTTAACGACGCTGGTAATGAGGTTACGTACTCCAGAGCTAAATTGCTTGTCGCCGAGGGCAAGAAACAAAATGCAGTCGCGTTTATCCGCGCTTTTATCGACGAGAACCCTGCTGACGTTCAAGCGCTGGCGCTATGGTTTGGGTTGGCAATGGAAAATGGGAATGCAGATACCGTTCTTAAACATGCACAAACGCAGTTTAATGCTAATGAAGACGATATAAACCTACGCCTTTTACTCGCGAGAATGTATTCACTAACTAGCCAGTTAGACAAAACTGTATCGCTTTTAGCCGATGTTGAAGGTGACGAGTCATCTCCTCAGACTTTTTGGAACTTAAAAGGTCAGGCTCTAATTGCTACGAACAACGTAGAAGATGCAACGGCTTTCTTTGACCGCTGGCTATCATTTTACCCACAAGATAAAAATGCGGTATTAGGAAAGCTGCTTATTGTCGACTCACAAAAGCAATTCAAGCAAGGTCTAGCGTTAACAAACAAGGTGCTGTCTAAGCGCCCTGACCCCCAACTAACGCTTTTGAAAGCGTATTTTCAAAGCCGTCTTGGACAGTCAAAACCGGCATGGGAGATCATCAACAGCGTCTCTGATGATGTTAAGGCATTGCCGTTCGTAAGGGGCGTTATTGCCCGCTTACACCTTATAGATAAAGCGCCAGAACAGGCCGTTGACCACGCAAAAGCGGCTTATGACGCTACTTCAAACTCGGACAATGCTTTGCTGTTAGTTGCCGCCCTTGAGATGTCAGGGAAAAAAGAGCAAGCATTTAGCTTTCTACAAAAGCACGTAAATGCGCACAATAACGACGTACAAAGTGCAATGTTGTTAGCTGAGCGTCAAATAGGTAATGATAGAGCCGCAGCTATTGATACTTATGAGCTTATACTTACAAAAACGCCTGATAATTTTGTGGTGCTTAACAACTTGGCGTATTTAGCATTTGAAGATAAAGACTTGAAGAGAGCAGAAGAGCTAGCGAAAAAAGCGGTATCGCTGCAGCGAGAAAATGCTGATGCTGTGGATACATTGGCTCAGATTTATATCGCTAAAGGTGAGAAAGAAGAAGCGCTAACCCTTTATGAGCAAATATCGACAGGGTCCATTGCTAGCGATGAAGTGTATTTAAATCACGTCGCCTTATTGCTTGAACTTGATAAAAAAGAGTTAGCAAAACGACGCTTAGCAAGTAGGGAGTTTACTTCTGAAGCCGCGAAGCAAAGAGTAGAAAACCTCAAGCATCAATACGGCGTGTAAGGCGCTTTAATAAAGGTTTAGCTAACCCACTTAGCTTTCTTTAGTAACAAAAAGTGAAACGAAAGAAGGCCACTTTGTATTGTGGCCTTCTTTTTATGTTAGCTAAGGCAGCTACCGTCTTAGTTATCTACGCTTTACTATTTTGTGACGCAACCTGCGCTTTTAGCTCTCGCAACTCTTTGATCACGTCATGCAGCGTAGGCTCGATATTGCCTTGTGCGATTTGCTCTTCAAGTAGGGCGGCTTCTTTTTCTGCTCTTGCCTTTTCGTTTTCTCTTTCCATCACATTTACCACAATGCCAATGACCATGTTGAGGAAGGCAAACGCGGTAAAGAAAATAAAGGTTAGGTAAAAAATCCAGCTTAGTGAGTAGACTTCTTGAGTTTCGTACATCACATCAGTCCAATCTTCGAAGGTCATGATCCTAAAGAGTGTCAGCATTGAGATAGTAATATCGCCCCACAGAACAGGGTTAATATCTTCAAACAATGTGCTACCTACCGCTGCGTATATATAGAAGATGATAAACATCAGCAGCATGACATAGCCTAGCTGTGGCAAAGCTTTTACTAGAGAAACAAGTAATATTCGAAGCTCTGGAATGATTGAAATCATACGAAGCACGCGGAAGACCCGCACTAAACGCGCAATTAGCGCTAGTTCAGTGTCGTCTGCCGGAATAAGACTGATAACTACAATGAGGGTGTCGAACCAATTCCAGAAACTTTTGAAGAAATAACGCTTTTGCTTTTCCGCTAAGAAGCGAATTGTGATTTCAGTTAAAAAGAACGCGCTTATAAACCAGTCTAAAAACAAAGTAATAGATGACATGCCGGTAGGTAATTCATAGGTCTTCGCACCGACTAATAACGCCGATATCACGATGACGCTGATAACAAAGGCTTCAAACCATTTATTTGCTCTTATGCGCTCAAATTTGTTTTGTAGTTCAGAGGCTTGCATTTTTATTTATCACTCAAGAAAAAAACAATAAACCAAGAGGCTTGTCGTAAGCTTACTTGGCGTTATACTAAAGTAGTTGTTTGCACCTATTATATGGCAGAATGTAGGGTCAAAAAGGCGACTTTAAAGCCTTAAACTCGGCAAAAATAACATCACTAAAAATAGAGACAAATCCAAAGGGCATAATCATGGATGATGAGTTACAGCTGTTGCAAGAGAAATTACGCGTCGTTTCAATGCGTTTATCTAATTTTGTAATGACTAAGCAAAATGCCGAGGCATTGTGTGCAGAGTACCGGCAGCTGTTAGGTGCTTTACAGAAGTTTTCTTGCGCCAGATAAGCATCTTTTTACACCGCAACACATGGGCTATAAACGCTAAACACGCACAAAAAAGGGTAGCCAGTAGCCACCCTATTTACAGCATTATCAAACGCTTACCTTGCGATATAAAACAATCTATTTGTTGCTATCGCTCTCAACTGGCTTAAGACCTCGGTTGATCATAGCCACGTCTTCCCCTGTCAATGTACCTGCCGCTTGCTTAAGCGTAATTACTGACTGAATAAAGTCGTAGCGTGCGCCCGCAAGGTTACGACGCGCATCAAACAGGTTACGTGTGCTATCAAGTACATCAACGATAGTACGTGTACCTACATCAAAGCCCGCTTCTGTGGCTTTAAGTGCGCTATCTGCAGACACCACTGACTGCTCAAGAGCGCGAATAGTAGAGATAGACGCTTTTACGTTATTAAACGAGCTACGAACTGACTGTACCGTTTGACGATACGTCTGCTCTGCGGCTTGGCTGGCCGCTACGTAGTTGTACTTCGCTTGCGACGTTTGCGCGCTTACGCTACCGCCTTGATAGATTGGAACGTTCAGCGTAATGCCAATTGATTGGTTATCCAAGTACGGCGTTTCATACCCAAACGGTGTGGTAGAGCCGTCGTCATTTAATACTTCAGCATCAACATCATCTTTCGAGCGACCGTAGCTGCCAGACAGTGATAATGTTGGCAAGTGACCAGAGCGCGCAATAGCAATATCTTCTTTTGCCACGTCCATGGCCAAACGGTCAACTAATAATGCAAGGTTTTTGTCTTGTGCAGTTTCTAGCCAGCTGTCTACAGTTTTTGGTACTGGCATAGTCGCAGAAAAATTCTCTGTATTTAGACCGAAAAGGCGGTCGTGGTACTTGCCGGTAATAACACGAAGTGCTTCAAGGGCAAACTCAAGCTGGTTTTTCGCTTGGATTTCCTGAGCTACTGTACTGTCGTAGTTCGCTTGCGCTTCGTGCACGTCAGTAATAGCTGTTAGACCTACCTCGAAGCGCTGGCGTGTTTGCTCAAGCTGACGTTCAATGGCGCGTTTTTCAGCACCTACAAATTCTACGTTGTCACGAGCGCGCAATACGTCAAAGTAAGCTGTAACCGTACGCACAATAACGTCTTGCATACTAGCAGCAAGTTGCGCATCGCTTTGCTCTGCTACTTTCTCTGCGCGGTCTAGACCCAACCAGTTTGCGTGGTCGTATAAAGACATTGAAAGTGATAAACCGTAGTTAAGCGTGTCTACTTCAGTATCTGTTGTGAATACTTGAAGGCCGTTGTCACCAGCCGCTTGTTGGAAGCGTTCTGATTCAGATTGGGTGTAACCCACAGAGCCAGAGATTTGGGGTAGTAGGCTTGCGCGGCTAAGACTGATTCCTTCGAACGCAGCATCACGTTGCGCTTTCGCTTGGTTTACCAATGGATCGTTCGCCAGTGCTTGTTGATATACCTGCATTAGGTCATCGGCTAGCGCACCAGTTGTCATCGAAACACCGATAACTAGCGACAGAAGTGTTCGTTTCATGCTTACGTCTTCCTGTTGTGTTCAAGTTGCGTCGTCGTTTATTCGTTGAGACGACTTATTAAAACCAAGTGTATGAAAATTCAACCACAAACCGAAAGTCCAAACTCGTAACAGTATTCGATTAACTGTAACAGAATATGTGATCTACCCACGCAATTATTATAGTAATAGACGACTTGTAATATGAGTTTTCTGTTATTCGCTCACACGCCGTATCGCATTTTTCATGCGTATACATGGTTGGTGTGTAAATGTACTATGTATGATAAATCTATTTGAACCATAAGTGTCAGCAAATGAGCAAGGAATTCCTTTCATTTACCTCAAATGACGTCGAAATCACCGACATTAAGCCAGTGTATCGTGGTTTCTTTACCATGAATCAGTATCAATTTAAGCACAAGTGTTTTAATGGAGAATGGAGTGACACGGTCACGCGAGAAATATTTGAACGCGGCCACGCGGTGGGGGTTTTGCCCTACGATCCTATTCTGCAAGAATTCGTGCTAATTGAGCAGGTTAGAATTGGGGCGTTAGCCACATCTTCAAGCCCTTGGTTAATAGAAATTATCGCAGGCATGATAGATAAGGGGGAAACACCAGAAAATGTATGCCATAGAGAGTCGATGGAAGAGGCGGGAATAGAGTTAAAAAACTTGACCAAGGCCTTAAGCTATTTATCGAGTCCAGGTGGTACCACGGAAAGATTACATATATTTATAGCAAAGACTGATGCAAGCTTGGCACAAGGTATCCACGGCCTAGAAAGCGAGTCTGAAGATATTAAAGTGCGTCGCGTAAAAGAGAATACCGCTCTTGAATGGCTAGAAAATGGCCATATAGACAACGCCGCAGCGGTAATTGCGCTACAATGGTTCTTTATGCATAAAACACAACTTCTGGAGCAGTGGCAGACATCGTGACACAACGCAATCAACGAAAATACATCCCTCATCTTCCGTCAATGCAGGCGCTTTGCGAACTGAACTATGCTTATGTTCTTAGAATGCTACCTGATTGCGATACAGAAGACTTGAGTTATGAATTTTCCGTTGGCATGGGGTTGGCCTATGAGATTAGGATCGTGGACTCTGCTCGCTACACCAGTACGCTAAGCATCAAGCAAACTACTAAAGACATGCCGTCATACCTAACGCCAAGTATGACGGTTCGCCTATATCATGATGCGCGCATGGCAGAGGTTATCAATAGCCAAAATACGGGGGCGCTTGAACCTTCGTACGAATATCCGAATTTAAAAATGCGCCAGCGTAACGAAAAGCACATGGTGAATATCTTTTTAGCTGAATGGCTAAATTTCTGTTTGCAACATTCCTCAAACGTTACTTCTGAAGCGTGATTACACTCATTCAGCTAAGTGATTGCCACTTACTAAAGGACAAAGATAAGACGGGATATGCGGGCATCGCGCCTTATGATTCACTAGCCCGTGTGCTTTCTAATATTCAAGTCCACATTGTTCAAGAAGTCGCCAGCGAGCCAGAGAATAGGGCAAAGCACCTAGTAGTCGTGCTGGTTACTGGGGATATTAGCGGCGATAATTCCCCTGAGAGCTATCAGCATTTTATTGCATTGATGGAGCAACATATTGAGCCAGCAAATATAGAATGGCTTGTGCTGGCGGGAAACCATGACAATAATCCGTACTTCGAAAAATACGTTGGCAGTCGGCACTTACAAAGCAATGACTCGTTAAGCTTGTGCAATTGGCAAATACACGGCATGGATACCCGCGCTATAAGTAATATGCATACGGCAGCGGGGAAAGTAAAAGAAAGCGATATACAGGCGCTAGAGCAATCGTTAACTACGTCGCCGCAGACAAATCATCTTGTTGCGCTTCATCATCACATATTGCCTTCAAACAGTTGGATGGATAAGCACTCTTTGGTTGATGCTCAGCGGTTAGTATCGCTTACAGATGAATATCCGCAAATAAAAGCTTTCCTACACGGACACGTACATTCGCCATTACGCCAGCAGATAGGAAAGCACAATACGCCTTCTTACGGCAGCCCTTCTACGTGTTGGCAGTGGGAAATGCGGCCCGAGTTTGGTGTTAGCAATGAAACGCCGGGGTATCAAGTGATGAATTTAATGGATGACGGTACGGTAAACGTTACCGTTGTTAGGGTTTAGCTCAGTCGAGCTTGGCTTTGAAGGATGCGCTAGGCGCGTTTGGCGTTAAAAACCGATTCATACTTGCATCGAGTTTAGCGAAAACAAAGAAACAAAAAAGAACAGAGAACACAGAATAGAGAAAAATATGCAGCACATTTTATATCTTCATGGCTTCTTGAGCTCGCCGAAGTCCATAAAGGCCCAAGCCACTAAACAATATTTTGAGCAGCATCACTCAAACGTCACCTTACATATTCCTGAACTGTCTAACTTTCCTAGCAAAGTTGAAAGTCAGCTGCTTGAGCTTATTGATAGCACCCCAGCACTGCTTGAAAACGGGCTTAAACTGATTGGTAGTTCAATGGGGGGTTATCTCTCTACGTTTTTGCTTGAAAAGTTTGGTGGCAAAGCCGTGTTAATCAATCCCGCTGTTCGCCCTTACGAGCTATTGCAAGGCTTTATCGGTACCCACGAAAACCCTTACAGCAAAGAAAAGTTTGAAATAGTAGAAAGCGATATGGGGGTAATCCAAGCATTAGAAGCTGCTTCAATTAAAACGCCAGGCAATTACAAAGTGCTGCTTCAGACAGAGGATGAAACACTGGATTATCGCTTAGCGGCTGAAAAGTACGCACAAAGTCATCTGGTTATTGAAGAAGGTGGCGATCACAGCTTTGTAGGTTACGAAAATCACTTGCCTGCTATTGCCGAGTTTTTGCTGAAATAAGCGCATTGCCAGTCTGTACTCGCCCTGCTAACATCAAACCTATGCTGTGCAGCGCTTTGCTTAAGCGCCGCGTACCTCTTTCTTTGTCGCTGGCTTAAATAACAACCATAACTATGTCAAATCAATATAATTCAGAAGCTATCGAGGTTTTAAACGGCCTTGACCCCGTTAAACGCCGTCCTGGTATGTATACCGACACCACCCGTCCAAACCATTTAGGGCAGGAAGTCATCGATAACAGTGTGGATGAAGCGCTAGCCGGCCATGCCTCTAATATCAAAGTTATTTTGCATGAAGACCAATCGTTAGAAGTTATCGACGATGGTCGTGGTATGCCGGTGGATATACACCCTGAAGAGGGAATATCAGGCGTAGAGCTTATATTATGTAAGCTTCACGCAGGCGGTAAGTTTTCAAATAAGAACTACGCCTTCTCTGGTGGTCTTCACGGAGTGGGGATCTCGGTCGTTAACGCGCTTTCAACTCGCGTCGAAGTAACTATTCGACGAGACAGTAACGTATATCAAATCGCCTTTGAAAACGGCGACAAAGTAGAAGATTTACAAGTTATTGATACCTGCGGTAAGCGCAATACAGGTACCCGTGTACATTTTTGGCCCGACCCGCAATATTTTGATTCTGCAAAGTTCTCTGTTAGTCGTCTTGTCCATAATCTGCGTGCCAAAGCGGTATTAAGTCCAGGTTTGCGTATACGCTTTGACAACAAAGTTACCAAAGAAAGCCAAGAGTGGTATTACGAAGATGGTCTGAAAGATTACCTCTACCAAGCTGTGGAAGAATTTGAAACTTTACCGTCAGATACGCCATTTGTAGGCACGTTCAGCGGCAATACTGAAGCGGCGGATTGGGCAGTGATGTGGTTGCCCGAAGGTGGTGATTTGGTAACAGAGAGCTACGTTAACCTTATTCCTACAGCACAAGGTGGTACCCACGTTAATGGACTGCGTCAAGGCTTGCTGGAGTCGATGCGTGAGTTTTGCGAATTTAGAAACTTAATGCCCCGTGGCGTTAAGCTATCGCCAGACGATATTTGGGACCGCTGTGCCTACATTCTTTCAACTAAGATGCAGGACCCTCAGTTCGCGGGCCAAACCAAAGAGCGTTTGTCTTCGCGTCAGGCCAGTGCGTTTGTATCGGGTGTGGTGAAAGACGCATTTAGTTTGTGGCTAAACCAGCACACTGAAATTGCTGAAGCGCTGGCTGAAATGTGTATTAACAATGCACAGCGTCGTCTTCGACAGGTGAAAAAAGTCGCCCGTAAAAAGGTTACTCAAGGCCCTGCATTACCGGGTAAATTAACCGACTGCTCGTCACAAGATATCTCTTACTCTGAGTTGTTTTTAGTAGAGGGTGACTCGGCAGGTGGCTCGGCTAAACAAGCGCGTGACCGAGAGTTTCAGGCAATAATGCCTTTGCGCGGTAAAATCTTAAATAGCTGGGAAGTCGACTCTTCTCAGGTGCTGGCATCACAGGAAATTCACGATATTTCTGTGGCGCTGGGTATAGATCCAGATTCAACCGACCTGTCTGGTTTACGCTACGGTAAAATTTGTATTCTTGCCGATGCTGACTCGGATGGGCTACACATTGCAACCTTGCTATGTGCACTCTTTGTACGTCATTTCAGAGCCTTAGTAGAGCAAGGCCATGTGTATGTCGCTATGCCGCCGCTATTTAGAATAGATGTAGGCAAAGAAGTGTATTACGCCCTAGATGAAGGTGAAAAGCAGGGAATTCTTGACCGAATTGAAGCGGAAAAGAAACGGGGCAAAGTGAACGTACAGCGCTTCAAAGGCTTAGGTGAAATGAACCCGCTACAGCTTCGCGAAACGACCATGGACCCGAACACCCGTCGCCTTGTTCAGCTGACTATTGAAGACGCTGAAGAGATGATGGAGCTAATGGATATGCTGCTTGCTAAGAAGCGTTCTGGCGATCGTAAAACCTGGCTTGAAAGCAAAGGGAATATGGCAGAAGTTGCGCTATAGCGTACGGCTCTAGCGCTTGTAAGAGTTAACGCACTGAATGAGCGACGATGCTTTAAAAGCTGGTTAAAAACCAAAGCGTCATAAAAACGCGAATAGAAAACGCCGAGATACTATCCTGAAACATGGAGTTCTCGGCGTTTTAGTTTGTGCATCTGCAGTAAAATACTGCCGCGCATTATGACACTGGTGCCGTTTAAGATGAGTAGCGGCCAGCTTTGGCTTAACGGCATTGTTAAGCCGAACATTAAGGTGCTAACGTCTTTTATTAAGATGTTTCGAAATAACGCGAAGGACAGCGAACCTACTTTTTGTCTGCGCTGCAACACAAGCCACTGATGTAGCGAACCTTGAGATAATATGACGGTGACTACCAGCATCAACGTGTTTGCGCCAAGTTGCGCAAGCATTGGGAAGGGACGAAAAGCAATGGAAAGGGTACCGCCAACTAGCGCAAGCACAGCAATAGCGGCAACGTAGCCTGAAATAGTAGTGCGCCTATGTTGCCATATTTTCCAAATTATTATGAGCGTAAGAATGAGCGCGCCAAAACGCGTCCAAACCAAGTAATGGTTAAAAGGCTCTACCGAAATACCGAATAGGAAAATAGAGAAAAACGCAAAATAGCTAGATCCAAACTGGTTTAGCGACAGGCTGTGGTTCGCATCGCTTTTCTCGCTTGTAACGGACACTTGATGGTGCGTCATAGCTTTAATTTGTGACCATAAGCCTAACCATGTTAGTAAAAAAAGCGCGGCACTGGCAAAGCCTAAAATGTGGTAAAGCACGCAGTTAGCTCCACGTAAAAAATTTTCAAACTGGTGAGAGGCTCTCAGTGTACCACAGGAGTGGCTGGCCTAGTCTCTGCATCATTCGTCATTGGTAATGACTACGTTGTTTCACCTTCTCGAAATGAAATAACAGACAATAGACAGGATGATATCGGTTTTTCAGTGCCGATAGCGTTCTATGTATTCTCAACACCGAAATTTAGTTTTAATAGCAAGGAGGTTTATTTTGGCATTGCATTCAGTTTCTTCATCTACACGCCAGTTAGCGGTGAGCGATAACACCACAACGCTATTATTTGACCACGATGGTACCCTGATTGACTCAGAAACCGTACATTTTGACCTTTGGAAAGACATTTTATTGAAATATGATGTTGAGCTAAGCAAGGATTTTTATTGCGAAGTAATGGCAGGGATACCGGTCAAACAAAACGCAGTGGACTTAGTTGAGCATTTTAATATTGATATAGAACCGCAGTTGCTGGCTCAGCAGAAACACAAAAGCGTGAGTAACTATCTCGATAAGCAAGCTTTTCCTTTGATGCCATATGCTAGGGAGACCATTAAACAATGTGCAGACAATGGCTTTACCATTGGTATAGTGACCGGGGGAAGTAAAAAGGCTGTAGAAAAAACGTTATCTCAATATGAGTTGAGTGATTATATTTCCTGTGTGGTCGCCGTAGAAGATGTTGAAAACAGTAAGCCCGCCCCAGATTGTTACGCGCTTGCAATGGATAAGCTAGGTAAATTGCCTAGCGAGTGTGTAGCCATTGAAGACACGCAAACCGGCATGACAGCGGCACTTGCTGCAAACCTAGCCTGCGTCGTAATACCCACGGAGTTGTCGAAACATCATGACTTGTCTGGTGCTACAGTGCAGTTTACAAGCTTGAAAGACTGGGTGGACTGCGAACTCGTTTTTTAGCGAATGCTGTGAAGAATAATTACCGACTTGTCGTGCCACTTGTCACTGGTGGCGCGAAAATAGATAACGTAGTATAACCAGCACGTTAGGGCGTAACCTTCTTTGTTTTACAGCAAAGAACGCCAGAGGCGTTAACTTATTTTTATAAATTGTTATGACAGGTACAGCTAATTTCTCATGATTTTGCGTAGCGTAAAATGGCTTTTGATTACTATTGCCATCATTGTTGTTTTGCTTGTAGTAAGCGTTGCTACGGTTACGATTATGGCTGTGCAAAAAGCGCCGTTAGTCGCATCGACAGCGCCTACACAGCTTGATGGTGCTGATAGTGTGAACGAGCTACTAGCTCAGCTGCAACAAGCGTTTTCCCGCCGAGAAAAGGGGCATCAAGTTACGCTTACCGAAACTCAAGTCGAAAGCTTAGTGGGTGTGTTGCAGCGCGCATTACCTGACTTTAAGGGCGTAGTGAATATCACCCCATGGGGAGGCACCATAAATGTTACTTACGCCATTGATAGTACAGGTTATTACATCAATGCCTCGGCATTAGTATTACCTGGTGATAGCTTACGTATAGAGCAAGTCAAAGTTGGCGACTTAACCATTCCAGGCCGTTTTTTACTCGGCTTTTTAGAACGTACGGTAAACTATTACACGCAATCCGAAATAGCCACCATTGCGCTGTCTCGGGTAGAGCGAGTAACAATGGGGCGTGGTGAACTAACCCTTGATGTTGGGCGTTTAGATGAGCTGCTAAGTGAGCTAAACGTGGTGGCGTCGAACATGTCTGTAAGCGAACAAACTGAGCTTCAGCAGTTATCCGCGTACTATTTGCGTTATTTGTCTGGTAGAGAAATAGCCTTATCAAATCAACCGGTATCCCTTACTGAATACTTGCGTGAAGGAATGGCACGAGCGCGAGAGCAAAGCCAAACCCCTGAAGATGCAGTACTGCATAATAATGCGGTAATCCTCGCTTTAGCGGTTTACGTTGGGCATCATCGTGTTGGGACTCTGGTGGGCGACATACAGCCAGATTCCGAAAAAGCATTAAAGCCTCGCAGAGGTGCGGTGCTGCACAAGCGCAACGATTTGGCTCGTCACTTCATTATTTCTGCTGCATTAGAGTTAATGGCTGAACAAGGTATGTCCCTAGCAATTGGCGAGTTTAAAGAGCTAATGGACCGGGGCAACGGTGGTTCGGGCTATAGCTTTGTAGATTTAGCGGCAGATATGTCAGGTACTGAGTTTGCTAAAGTCGCTACCAACCCAAGTACCGCGATAGAAGTACAAAACGCGATGGCGCGCATCCAAAGTGAACTTGAAATTATCCCGCCTATTGAAGGCCTGCCTGAAGGCTTAAGTAAGCAAGCATTTATCGAGCAGTATCAGCGGGTAGACAGTAAATCCTATTTGAAAGAAGTACAGGAAATTAAGCGTAGAATCAGCTTGCTGCCGCTTTACCAAAAATAAGCGCTTAGGCATGTGAGAGCGTGGCGTAAGTAAGAAATTAATCTATAAAAAGCCCGCTATTATAGCGGGCTTTGTTTTACTCACTTGTAGTTCTAGGCTACTTTTTAGCGAGAGACTGCTGAAACTGTGCAATGGTTACAAGGGCCAATTCAATTTTTTTAACCAAAGGTGCAAGTGCCTGCTTAGCGGCATCGTCATCCAGTTCCTTTAGCGATTGCCAGTCGTTTGCAATCTCTTGCACATAGGGGCCAAAGCGCTTGGCTGATGTACTAAACCCACTGTCATCTGCGAAAACGGCTGCAAACTTTCCTTTTTGATCGCGCTGTAAGTTATCTAAAACTAGGTCGGCATCAACGGCTTTGCGGTGCAGCGTTTGAAGTGTTTCTTGAAGTTGTTGATGGACAGCTTGCATCTCTTGGCTCTGTTGCATAGTCACGCCTTTTGTTTCTAATGTAATCCGGTGCACGTGTTAGCCGCACACTTAATGTTCATATATATTGCGCAGCTATCATTTATGCTACGCCGAATGTATCACGGTAAATAATGATTAAAGTTTCGCCTTTCAAGGCCGATAACTTATCAGTGTTGTAAACTACAACACCTGCGGTTCACTAAAGAACTTGCTGGTTTCGTAACGTTCAACACATCGTAAGGGTGGGCAATTCTGCCCATTTTTTTACTTTGCTACAAGCAACAAAGGAAAATGGTATGGATCTACAAGGTGCTAGTGCCTCTGGAACGTCCGGTGCGTCACTTGAGTTGGCCTCTCTTAAGTTGGCAAAAAGCCAACAAGAGCAAGAGGGTAAAGCGTCGCTTCAGCTGCTGGAATCAGCCGCTGACGTACCAAAAACGTCATCTTCAAACCCCGCGTTAGGCGCCAACGTCGATACCTACGCGTAAGTTAGGGATGCAAATGTAAGTCGATAGGCGTTTTGCCGGGTTGACCGCCAATTTCTCTTACCAGTTTTGGCACCAAAAAGCCCGGCAGGCGCTTTATCGCTTCTTCCATGATTCGACGACCTTCATTATCACTCACATAAAAGTGACTTGCTCCCTGCACTTTATCCAATACGTGCAAGTAATAAGGCAGTACACCTGCTTCAAACAGTGTTTCACTTAAATCACTAATTGCATCGCCGGAATCGTTCACACCTTTTAGCAATACCGATTGATTGAGCAAGGTCACACCTCTCTCTCGTAATGCGTTTAATCGGGTTTTTAGCGTTTCTGACATCTCATTCGCGTGGTTTGCATGCAGCACCAATACTTTTTGAAGCGGCAATGCGGTAAACCATTCAACAAAGTCATGGCAAATTCGTTCTGGCAGTACTACGGGTAGGCGGCTATGAATACGCAAGCGTTTTATATGGGGAATGGCGGCAATTTCGTTGGCTAACCACGACAAATGATCATCTTTTGCCATCAGTGGGTCGCCACCTGAAAAAATTACCTCATTAATTTTGTTATTACTGCGAAGGTAATCCAGCACATCAAGCCATTGGTGTTTGCTTACTGCATTCTCGGCGTAAGGAAAATGGCGACGGAAACAGTAACGGCAGTTTACCGCACAACCGGTGCGAACCATTAACAACACGCGAGAATCGTATTTGTGCAGTATGCCTTTACCTTCGGTGTCGTGCTCGTCTAACGGATCTTCGCTGTAGCCCGGTGAGGTGAGAAATTCGTCGCTAAGCGGCATAACCTGTAAAAACAGGGGGTCGTTGGGGTTTCCCTTTTCCATAAGGCTAACGAAATGCCGTGGAATACGCATGGGAAAAAGGCGGCGTGCTTTAATGTGTTGAGCGTATTTTTCTTCGTCTAAACCTAAGTGCTGCAACAGTTTTGCAGGATCGGTGTAGCTACTCGCCAATTCTTTTTGCCAGTTATGCTCTACAGAAATCGGTTTTTTAGGTATTATTTGTTCCACGAAACTTTTTGTACCTTATGTTTAGACAGAGGAATTATGGCTAATTACAGCACTAACGAGTTCAAAGGCGGCCTGAAAATCATGCTGGACGGCGAACCTTGCAACATTCTAGAAAACGAATACGTAAAGCCGGGTAAGGGCCAAGCGTTTAACCGCGTAAAAATCCGCAAGCTTATTTCAGGTAAAGTTTTAGAAAAAACTTTCCGCTCAGGTGAATCAGTAGAAGGCGCTGATGTAATGGATACAGAGCTTGCCTACTTGTACACCGACGGCGAATTCTACCACTTTATGAACAACGATACATTCGAACAAATCGCTGCAGACGAAAAAGCGGTGGGCGAGAACCAAAAGTGGTTGGTAGAAAACGACGTTTGTACTATTACACTGTGGAACGGTTCACCTATCACAGTAACGCCGCCAAACTTCGTTGAGCTTGAAATCACTGAAACTGATCCTGGCCTTAAAGGTGATACAGCAGGTACTGGCGGTAAGCCAGCAACGCTTAGCACGGGTGCAGTTGTTCGCGTTCCTCTATTCGTTCAGACAGGCGAAGTTATCCGTGTAGATACGCGCTCTGGCGAATACGTGTCTCGCGCACAAAAATAAGCGCTGTGCGCGCATATTGTTTACGTATAAAAGCCGGTGCCTTCGTGTACCGGCTTTTTGTTTTAGCTTTACTATATAGGTTTTAATAGATGCAGCCTTGGCAGCCGACTACCACACATGATGCGCGTGTAGCGCGTGCAGAATTACTCAGAAGCATCCGCGAGTTTTTTTACGCAAGAAACGTGTTAGAGGTAGATACGCCTTTACTTTCAAACGGCACAGTTACCGATGAGCATCTAGACGCGTTTGATACACAATTCAATTTTGCCTCATCTGGTAAGCCATGTAAGTTGTATCTTCAGACCTCGCCAGAATATGCCATGAAGCGCTTACTGTGCGCTGATAGCGGCAGTATTTATCAAGTGTGTAAAGCGTTTCGCCACGAAGGGGAAGGGCGCTGGCATAACCCAGAATTTACTATGCTAGAGTGGTATCGCTTAGGCTTTGATCACTTCGCTTTAATGGACGAGGTTGACGCCTTGCTGCAAGAAACCTTAAACACGGCTTCGGCCGTTAAGATGACCTATCAGCAAGCTTTTCAAACCTATTTAAATATTGACCCGTTAAGTGCTGATAACGACGTTTTGCTAAAGGCAATGGAAGAGCAGAACATAGATATTCACGCGCCGCAAAATCTAAGCTATGACAGCAAGTTACAACTGTTATTCAGCTATGTAATCGAACCTAAAATCGGTAACGAAAAACCGTGTTTTATCTACGATTTCCCAGCTTCTCAGGCGGCGCTTGCCAAACTAAGCCCAGTTGATGAACGGGTTGCCGAACGCTTTGAGGTGTACTACAAAGGCGCAGAACTGGCCAACGGTTTTCATGAGTTAACTGCAGCAAAAGAGCAGCGGCTGCGCTTTGAAAGGGACAACGAGAAGCGCAAGGAAAATGGATTGCCCACAAAGCCTATCGATGAGAATTTCTTAAGCGCTCTTGAAGCGGGGTTACCACCGTGTTCAGGTGTGGCCTTGGGTGTCGACAGGTTACTCATGTTAAAAATAGGCGCGTCACATATTAAAGAGGTCATTAATTTTAGTGTAAGCATATCCTAAGCGCTTTAGCTGTATGGCAATGAAAAGTGTCAATTTCGCACTTAAAAGTTCACAAAACATTAAATAACGTTAGATAACTGGTAAGTTACGTTGACCTGCTGTTGACATGAACAGGTCGATGCTGAAAAATGTTATAACATCACTAAATAATGTTATAACATCCTCAGAGGAATACCCATGAAAATGCGTTCGCTGCTAAGTTTGTCCATAGCAGGGCTGTTAAGTGCGCCTGTGTATGCCACCACAGTAACGGGAAAAGTCACCGACACGGCAGGGCAACCTGTTGCAGGGGCTGAAGTAAAAATCGAAGGCAGCCGCCGTGTAGCATACACCGATGAAAATGGCGTGTACCGCTTCGACGACGTAAAACAGCCGCATATTCATTTACATGTTTATTCTTCAAACTACATTCATGGTGACAACGACTTAGGCGACGTAAATACGGATCAAAATGTCGATTTTGTATTAAAGCCGGCATCCGTTGAAAATATCGTGGTTACCGCTAACGCACTTCAATCATCTGTACTTGAATCTGTTACGCCAGTAACTGTTATCAGTGCAGAGAAGCTGCGTAAAATCGAAGCGCCTACGTTAGGTGAAACCCTTAAAAACGCGCCAGGTGTGCACAGCACGTATTTCGGTCCAGTCTCAAGCAGCCCAGTTATTCGCGGTAACGATGGCCCGCGTGTAAAGATTGTTCAAAACGGCCTAGATGTTTCTGACGTTTCTCGCGTTGGTCCAGACCATAACGTAGCGGCTACGCTTTCTAGCGCAACACAGGTAGAAGTACTTCGCGGTCCAGCAACACTTCAATACGGCAGTGGCGCTATTGGCGGTGTGGTGAACGTGGTTGACAAGCGTATTCCTCAGTACCAAGTAGATGGCGTGGAAGGCGAAGCAGAAACCAGCTATAGCACAGTGAATAATGGTTCGTACACCCGCGCAGATGTGACTGGCGGTAGTGGAAATATTGTGTGGCACGTAGACGGTTTTTATCGCGACACCGACAATGCGGATATTCCAGGATATGCATCTGTCGACCCTGATGACGATGAGCCTTATGGTGAACTAGAGAGCAGTGCGATGGAGACTCGCAACGTTGTTGCAGGTCTTTCTTACGTGGCAGAAGAAGGCTACTTCGGTTTTGCGGTTGAGCAATTAGACAACGAATATGGCGTGCCAGGCCACAGTCATGCTCACGATGAAGAGGAACACGATGAACATGACGAAGAGCATGAAGAAGAGCATGAAGAAGAGCACGAAGAACATGATCATGGTGAAGAAGGTGTGCTACTTGATGTAGATATGACTCGCTATCAAGCAGCCGGTGAATGGCATTCACCCTTTAAAGGGCTAACTAACCTTAAATTTGCGGCAGCTTACACTGACTACGAACATGCTGAGATTGAAGACGGTGAACCAGGTACGGTATTCACTAATGAGTCGAGCGATATCCGTCTTTCTGCTTACCACGAAGAGGTGAACGGCTGGCACGGCGTATTCGGGCTACAGTTTAATCATAGCGATTACAATGCCGTGGGCGAAGAAGCCTTTACCCCAGCTAATACCACATCGAGCTACGCACTTTATCTAATAGAACAAAAGAAAGTAGGCGATGTAACGTTTGAGCTTGGCGGCCGACTAGAGCGCACGACCTTAGACGCTGATGCCAGCGAAGTGGAACTGGACGTATTACATGAAGAACATGAAGGCGAGGAACACGAGGGCGAAGAACACGACGAAGAGCATGAAGAGCACGCTGTTGCCTTCAACTTCCCTGATTATGACTTTACCAGCTTGTCACTTTCAGCGGGCGCTAACTGGGAATATCAGGAAGGTCATTCAATTGCTGTAACCTTATCACGCAGCGAACGTGCGCCTAGCCAGCAAGAGCTTTTCTCTGCGGGCCAGCATTTAGCAACCCAAAGCTACGAAGTGGGTTTAGTATTTGATATGGATGAAGAAGGTCATATTGAAGAAACACTTAAAGGCGTAAAAGAAGAAGTAAGCACCAACCTAGATATTACTTTCCGTAAATTTACCGGAAGCTGGGGCTACAGTGCGTCGTTCTTCTATAATCAGGCGGATGACTATATTTTCCAAACGAGCACAGGTTTAATTGCACTTAGTGAGCATGAAGAACACGGCGAGCATGAGGAAGAAGAACTAGAGGGCGAACACGAAGAGCACGAGCATGATGAGCACGGCGCTGAAGAAGGCTTGCCTATCTATTACTTTCAACAGGCTGACGCTGACATCTGGGGTTTTGAAGCAGAAACCTATGTTGATTTAACAGATACGCTACGCTTAACCGTATTTGGTGACTATATTCGCGCAGAAATCGAAGACGACAACCTTCCGCGCACGCCACCTATGCGCTTTGGTAGTGAATTGAGCTACGTGAACAATGGTTTAAGCGCTGACGTAGGCTTTACATGGTACGACGACCAAAACGAAGTTGCGTCGTTCGAAACCACAACCGATGGCTATACATTGGTAAATGCAAGCGTACAGTATGAGTTTGGTTCTCAAGGTATCGACTGGGTATTGTTCGCCCGTGGTGAAAACCTGACTGATGAAGATGCCCGTGTTCATACATCTTTCTTAAAAGACCAAGCACCGCTTCCAGGTAGAAACTTTACTATGGGTGTGAGAGCGTTGTTTTAATTAACAGCATTACTGTATTAAGCAAAGGCGGTGTAACTTGTTACTCCGCCCTTTTTATTTATGCTGAGTGAAAAATGGTGAACGCAGTTTTTTGGGGCTTTGCACAGCAAAGATAAATAGTCCGAAAATAGTGATAATGAAGCGGCTATGACGTAGAGGTAAAAATGAATGAAATAGCGAATTGGCTAAGTACGCAAACCGAAAAGCATATGGTTTTAGGTTACGGAAGTTTACTTAGTAAAGACAGTCGAGAACGCCACTCAAACATTTTCACTAAAGGGATCCCTGTAACTGTATCTGGCTTCGAACGGGCTTGGGTAACGCGCAGTATTCATGAAGAGCAAACCTATGTAGGCGCCGTGGCCAACGTCCACAGTCATCTGAACGCTCAGCTTATCCCCACGCAAATTAACCCTGCCTTACAGGAGAGGGAAAAAGACTATAGGTTTATTGAAGTAAGCCCTAAAGCACTCGATTTTCACCTTCATCAAGGTGAGGTAAAAGATGCGTTAAATGAGCGATTGTCGCAGTTTACTTTCTGGATTTGTGAAACACTCGCGTGCGAGCCAGCAAGCGAAGCATTCCCTGTTAACCAAACCTATATTGATACCTGTATGGCCGGTTGCCTTGAACACGGTGGCATAAGAGAAGCGGAGCGATTTGTAACACATACGTCGCTATGGAAGCACCCAAGAGTAAATGACAGAGCACAACCCAAGTATCCGCGTGCAGCAAAGGTAAATAGTGAAGCTATTGAACAGATAGACAAAATTTTAGCGAAGCGCTAGTTTTAGCAGTAGCAAACGCCCTTTGGCAGAGAGTTTAGTGTGAATACTGAAGCATCAATTTTAACCTCCGAAAGAATTACCTTAAGACCGCTCACGTTTGATGATCAACACTGGGTATTGGCATTACAGCAAGACGAGCTGTGGCTTAAGTACATTGGAAGTAAAAATGTAAATACGTTAGACGATGCCTGCGATTACATTGGGAAAACCAATTCACAACGAGAAGAGTGGGGGTACGGTCTACTTGCGGTTGAGCTAAATAAAACTAAACAGCCGTTAGGGGTTTGTGGTTTATTTAATCGCTTTGCATTTGAATGCCCAGATTTGGGTTTTGCGATGCTGCCAGAAGCAAGAGGAAGCGGCTTATGCTACGAGGCATGCAAGAAGGTTATAGCCTGGGCTACTGCTGAGGGGTATGGCTTTTTAACCGCAATGACACACCCAGACAATAAAGCATCGCAAAAGCTATTACAGCGACTTGGGTTCAAAAAGCAGGGGTTCTACTTCGATAAAACCTTTCCAAAACAGCATTTGTTAAGGTTAGATTTACAGCCATAAAGCATTGCTCTCTATGGCTGTTTTTTGTTAGTAGTTTACGAAAAGCAAGCCGTCGTTATAGAGGCGGCAACACCGTCATCTTTTTAATAATGATCGGCTCAATGGGTACGTTATTCGCGTTAAGGCGAATGGAGTATTCAGTTTCTACTTCCGACATCGCATCAACAATATCTTCGCCTTCCACAATCACGCCAAACACTGCATAGCCCCAGTCTCTGCCCGGGTTTAAGCTGCTGTTGTCATTCACATTGAAGAAAAACTGTCGGTTTGCGGTATGCGGGTCACCTTGTCTAGCCATTGCAATAGTGTGCAGGTCGTTAGTCAAACCGTTACCAGACTCATTGAATATATCGGGGAAGTTCGACTTGCCGTTGAAGTCAGCAGTATAGCCTCCACCTTGCACAACAAAACCAGGCACTATACGGTGAAAAATAGTGTCTTCGTAGGCGCGCTTATCCACATAACGAAGAAAGTTATTTACCGTAATTGGCGCGCGTCTTCTGTCTAGCTCAACCACGATATCGCCCATGGTCGTTTCTATTTTCACCCGTGGGTAATAGTTATCTGGCTGAACCTGAGACCCATCATCTTTCTTAGCCATAACCGACGAACTGCTGCCAATCAGCATAACAACGGTGATGAGTGATAAAAGTATTTTCTTCATAAAAATGCCTTTAAATGTATTCCTTGATTCGAGCGCTTTTTTGCGCAGCTTTCTTTATGCACTTTTCTTCGCGCTTAGCGTTTTGCAGTGCCTAAGATAACGAACTTTTTATCACTCGCAAGTACCTTGGCGCCACCAAACAGCTTTTTAAGTTTAATGTGGTAATCGAGGTGTCGGTTACCAACCACTACTAAGTGACCACTTTTAATCAGCAATTCACGAGAATCAGTAAACATTTGCCATGCAATATGATCGGTGATCGCGTTTTGCTGATGAAACGGAGGGTTACACAAAATCTTAGTAACAGCTGGTTTGTTTTCGCGATTTAAGAGTGTTTCTAAGCAGTTACTTGCCACAAACTCGCACTGGTCGATTTTATCCGGAAAGTTGTTTAACACGTTGAGTCGGGCACTTTCCAACGCCATGTAAGACTCATCCACGAATATCACTTTGGCGTCAGGTGCGAGAGACAGCGCGTTTACACCCAATACACCATTACCACAGCCCAAATCTACCACTACGTCATTGGCACTTACCGTCATGTGCTCAAGCATAATACGCGCGCCAATATCCAGCGACTGCCGAGCAAATGTGTTGGCAAGGTTATCGATAGTAAGCTCTGTGCCCATGGTGCTTTTACACTGCCAGCGCGTAGGATAGGGAGAGTCAGCGAGTTTTAGAGACTCACGAGGCGTTGCGAAAATAAGCCGAGATTTCTTTTTAGCAAGAGAGGTGGTTGTAGGGCCAATATATCGCTCAAACAAGTTAAGCACCGACTTCGTAATGGCCTTCACTTTGCCCGTTGCGACGATGCGAGTATCAGGCGTAACATATTTTTGTATATCGATAAGCTGTTGTTCTAGCAAAGCGAGGGCGCGAGGGACTTTTATGACGATAAGGCTAGGTGCAGTTTCTGGTTTAAACGTTAAGCTTTGTACACTGGTTAACGTTTGCAGCGGTGCGGTCGCTAGCTCACTTGAACTGTTATCTACTGATGCATTAAGTAACTTATTGGCTTTCAAGTTCTCAGACAGTGAACGCAACGAAATATAAGAATCGGATACCCAGTAAGGCGCTAAATGGGAAAACCAGCAGCCTAACGCACCAAAGTCGTCGTTAAAGATCATCATTGACCCATCATTTTCACCGCTGCCAATTGAAAGCGATGTTTCACTTAACAAGGTTTCGATGTGCTCAATAACAAGCTCATCTGCGCTATCCCATGCTTGAAGGCTTACATGCTGGTGCTTTTCAGGGTAGCGAATCAGCGAGAACTGGCGGTCGGCAAATATAAATTCTGTATTCATTGGGGTCTGTTTTTAGAGAAGGCTCAAAGCATTATCTACTAGGGAATGCTCATTCAGTTTACGTGCTAATGTCTATCTTATCATATCAACCACTTGGCTCTAGCGAATAACCCGTTATTCTTCGGTATTGGATGCACCTTGTATGAAGCACGATATTTAACGATGACAGAGCAATCCGCACTGGAAAAGCATGCGTACTCATTGAAAATAAGGTGTAATTACACAAGCTCTAAAGGGGGCATTGGCACCGTCAACCGCTATGTAGATAGCTAGAATTAAAATATCAAAGGAATTATAGTTCTTACACATGCAATTTTCCCTGTTCGACACGGCTGAAGACAAGCGCACGTCTTATAAGCTCCCGTTAGTTGAAGGTGATGTCACTTATTTTCCTAACGCGCTATCGCAGGCTACTGCAGATTCCTTTTTTGCAAAACTGCAAGAAGAGTTACCCTGGCGCCAGGATACGATTAGGCTGTTTGGCAAGCCGGTAAAAATTCCTCGGCTTCAAAGCTGGCACGGCGATCCCGATTGTACTTACACCTATTCAAATTTAACCATGTCACCGAACCCTTGGACGGAAAGCCTTGCAGACATTAAAGCGCGCTGTGAGCAACTGTGTGAAAAATCGTGCGCGTCACAGTACAAAGTAACGTTCAACAGCGTGCTAGCCAACTGGTACCGCGATGGGCAAGACAGTATGAGCTTTCATTCCGATGATGAACCCGAGTTAGGAATCAACCCCGTGATTGCATCAGTTACCCTAGGTGAGGCAAGACCCTTTGTTTTTAAGCATAAAGAAACAAAGGAAAAGCATACGCAGTTACTTGAACACGGTAGCGTATTGATTATGGCAGGCGCGACACAAAGCCATTATGTGCACGGTATTGCAAAGACGGCTAAGCCTATCGGTGGTAGAATTAACCTTACATTTCGACATCTTATTCAAAGAGCAAGGTAAGCCAAATGCAAGTAAAAGCGTTTCTAGAAACTACGATTGAAGCGGCACTTAGTCCTAGTTATCTTGAGGTTGTAGATGAAAGCTTCATGCACAATGTGCCAGACGGTGCGCAGAGTCACTTTAAAGTTACCGTTGTGAGCGACGCCTTTGAAGGTAAGCGTTTAATAGCAAGGCACAGAGAAATTAACGGGCTTGCGGCAGAAGCGCTGCAGGGGCCTGTTCACGCTTTGGCGCTTCACACGTATACACCGGCCGAGTGGGAAGCGAGAGGTGGAGAGTCGCTAGCATCACCTAACTGTCTTGGCGGCAGCAAGCACGATAAGTAGCACCCTCAATCATATTAAATGGAAGTAGAAACATGACAAGCAGTAAAAACACAAAAAATAGCGCCATCGCCGATTATCTAAGCATGATAAAAGCACCCGCTATTCAGGTTTTACTACTTGGGACAGGCTTTTTGTTAATGATGCTGTTTGTTTACATGGGCGTTTTAACGTCATTTGATAATGCAGTGTTTAACACAATTAGCGAGCTAGGCAATGTGTCGGGGTGGAAGCGTGATGTGCTTAGAGATACCACTGCGCTAGGTAGCAATACGGTACTAATTTTTGTTGTAGCAGCAGTTGCAGGTGCTTTGGGTATGGCGGGAGAGAAGAAAAAGGCCATTACCTTTATTATTGCCGTTGCAGTGGGAATTGCGATGACTTTTCTACTTAAAGCGGGGATCGACAGACCGCGTCCATCGCTGAACATGCAACATGTTGATGTGTATACCCAAAGTTTTCCTTCGGCTCACGCCACACTATCAGCCCTTGTTTACTTTTATGTGGCTCATTTGCTTACACATTTAACGCAAAGTACGCGGGTACAAGTATGGATATACCTAGCGACTACTCTGCTGGTATTTTGCATTGGCCTTAGCCGTGTTTTACTGGGCGTGCACTGGCCTAGTGATATTATCGCAGGCTGGTTTGCTGGCGGAAGCATGGCTGCATTTTGCTTTTACGTGATTAAATGGAAGCGAAAGCTGCGTATTAAAGACAAAGGTTAAGCGTGCAAGAACTCAAACGGCTTGGTGATATTATCAAGCGGGACCCTTTCAGAATGGATTGCCTTCATGCCTTGCGGTCGCTTGATTTACCGCAGGGCTACATAGGTGCAGGATTTGTGCGAAATGCTATATGGGATGATTTGCACGAAAGGGTTAAACCAACGCCGCTTAACGATATTGATGTGATTTACTTTAGCGATGAAATCACAGTATCTCAGAATGTTGCAGTAGCCCAGACTTCAACAGAACCAGCATTTCAACAACAAGAACACTCATTAATAACTGCAGACGCTAAATCAGAAATAAAAAACCAAGAAAAAGCCATTGAACGCCAGCTAACCCGAATAATGCCCCAAGCTAATTGGCAGGTGAAAAACCAGGCGCGTATGCATTTGTCTCACGGACATGCTCCCTATAATAATTGCCACGACGCTATTTCATATTGGATAGAGCGAGAAACCTGTGTTGCGGTTCGCTTATTAGCGAATGATGATTTTGACGTACTTGCACCATTTGGCCTAGTTGCAAATTTCGCCGGCACCATAAGTATTAACCCCCAATATCCAAGACCCGATGTTTTTAGTAAGCGAGTCGGATCTAAGAATTGGCTTGACGTTTGGCCTTTACTGAAGCTGCGCGAACAAAGGTTAAAATAGGTCTAGCTACTTTCTCAAAGAGTTGTTCGTAGTAATATCTACTACCTTAGCGGCAATAGAGGCTATGGTTGTATTTTCGCTCATGGCCTGTTTTTGCAGTCGGCGATACGCGTTGTTTTCGCTTAGGCCAAATTGCTCCATGACTACCAGTTTTGCTCGGCTTATCAGCTTCTGATCTTGAATTGCACGTTTAGCTTCTTCAAGCTCTCGCCCCATGTCTTCTATATGCTGGGCTTGTGAACGCAGTAAGTCGTAAAAAGAGCGGTGAGCAGATAAGGTTTTAGTCTGCTCATTGAGTGACAGCGTTTTAATTTCGTCGTCTTTTGTATCTTCCGCTAAGCCCGGCATACTAGGATCAAACAATAAGGTGAGCGGCGAGCCATCATTAGCGTGCTCATCGTTAAAGCGCGTAAGCAACTGTTGATGATTGGCCATTTCATTTTTTGCATTGGCAACTTTACTGTTAGCTTGTTGTGTTAAGGCTTCTGTCAGTGCTACCTCGATACCTTGCATTGCATCTATGCGACGAGTCGCTACATCGAACCAAACTTCAGATATTTCAGCGGCAATAGGGCTGCCGTCTCCAAGCTGCGCGATCATATTTCTAAGCTGTGTAATATCTATTGCCGCTGGGCTTTTATTTAAAGCATCCAACGCGTCCTTATGCGGCTTACAGCTAAATTCACAGAATATATTGAAGTGATGTTCTTGGGCTTGCTGAAGCGCAGCAAGTTTTTCACATAAACGCGCGTCGAAATGGGTTTCGGCAAAACCAATTGCCCCCCACGCTCGCTCTTGCCCAGCATACTCTTTGGCCTGCATGAAGTTGAACAAAGCAACCAGCAAACGGGTAATAGTTGGGTCGCTTGCTATATCTGCTGCTTCAAAAATGACAGTAAGTAAACTTGCCACTAAACGGCTGTAGGCACGAGTTGATTCCAGTGGCGTTAGCTGCTGCTTACTGACTTGCTCTCTTAAGCGTGGCAGATAGTCTGTCGCCTGCATGGCTAAAGTAATACTGCTCAATAAACGTGGGTTGCCTGAAGTAATCTCATCAGTTAAGTATAGAGACTTCAAATGGCTTTTTAGCATTGACTCTGCTTGTTCACTAGCACTGACATACTGCATTCGCTCAGCTTTGTAGCGCTCGGCTTTAGATGCGAGAAAGATATTGCTGGCTCCGCGCTCTTTTTGCAGTTCATGTATAAGCTCACGAACCGCAATAACAATACGACAGTTGCTAGAAAGCTGTTCTAACACCGTGATCTCTGCATGTTTTGCGGCCAGCAAAAAACGTTTCGTGGCATCACTACAAAGCGCAATGGTTTGTTCAGGTTCGTGTAGCATAAGAGGCCCTGCTAAATGTTGGTTTACGCAATTCGCTTTTTTATTGATAGTTTTTTTGCGAAGTATTGCTTTAAAGCACGTTGAATTAAGCAACACTTATGCCCTGTTTATCAGAATGGAGTTAGGCAAAGCCTGGATGGGGGAGTAATGCGCCGAATGCTTAACAGACGTCACTTTTATAGGTGTAACGCAAAATTAATTGCAATTCGGTGAGTTAAAAATGACGGGCACTTTAGAAGAGAGTGTAAGCGGATTGCACATTAGTGGTGCAATCCGCCTTTAGATACTTGGATTTAATATCAAAAGCTAGTTTCTAACCACGCGGAGAAACCAACCGACAAAGAGAGAAATCAAGAAACCGAAAAAGGCAATCATAGTAGTAATGGTAAGCATCTGGCCGGAGAAGTCTGCATTTTCCCCGGTATGTTCGCTTACAAGCATTCCTGAAGCCTTAAAAATAAACAGCGCAGCGACAGAAAATAGTAAGATAACGGCGGTAGACATAATGGTGGCTTTCCAATAAGCCTTTGGCGACATCCAATGAATCGCGCCTGCCACTAACACGCACAAAATGGTAAGAATATAAGGTACCACGTAAACTCCTCGTTAAATAAGGCCTATGCCTTACGTCATTGCCACATCATCAAGTGCAACTTAAGCAAAGTAGCGGATTAACGTTACGAACTAATGCTACGGGCTAATGCTACGGGCTCATGCTACGAGCTAAGCGCACCGAGGGGCTAGTTTATTAAAATACTGCAATACGATGCCACGTAAGATGCCTTTTGTCAGCAAAGGCCTTAAAATTTAGCGCGTCTTACACTAAACCTAGAAGCGACATTAACAAGAAACTAAATGGCGTTTGCCTAAGTTGTCTTGCCGCTGCGTCCTCTAAGCAGTGTTTATGCATCAGTAACAATCTATTAAAAGATTTTAAGCTACAATGGTGATAGAATCGCCGAAAAATCATCCTGCCTACTTGGTGTACTGCTATCACGCGGTGTACGCCACGGTGGGTTGTTGTGTTTAACATCTTAGCTTCTGAGAGAACATGTTCGATTTAATTACCAGTAAAGACAGCAACGTTAAAAACGACGTGCTATCAGGTATTACCGTGGCGCTAGCCTTGGTCCCTGAAGCCGTAGCATTTGCATTTGTAGCCGGCGTAGAACCAATGATTGGTCTTTATGCGGCTTTCATGATGGGCTTGATCACTTCCGCTATTGGTGGCCGCCCAGGAATGATTTCTGGAGCTACTGGCGCCATGGCCGTTGTAATGGTGGCACTGGTTGCCCAACACGGCGTGCAGTATTTATTTGCCGCGGTTATTTTGGCAGGTTTACTGCAAATAATGTGCGGTATTTTCAAGCTCGGGAAGTTTATTCGACTGGTGCCATATCCGGTAATGCTAGGCTTCGTAAATGGTTTGGCGATTGTTATTTTCCTGGCGCAGTTAGGCCAGTTCAAAGTCACTAACGCAGCCGGTGAGTTGCAGTGGATGGAAGGTACGCTGCTATATTGGATGTTAGGGCTTGTGGCGTTAACTATGGCTATTATCTATTTACTACCAAAGCTAACTAAAGCTGTACCTGCGTCGCTGGTAGCGATTGTTACGGTAACCTTGTTAGTACACGGTCTTGACCTTGAAGCGCGCACTGTAATCGACTTTGTTCGCGATTTGCTACCAGCTGACCAGCGCGATACCGCAACGCTAGCGGGTGAACTTCCTAGCTTTGCTATTCCTATGGTGCCGTTCACCTGGGAAACCTTCATGATCATTTTGCCTACCTCAGTGATTCTTTGCTTGGTTGGTCTTATAGAATCGCTTCTTACCCTTTCATTAATTGATGAAATGACGGACACCCGCGGACGTGGTAACAAAGAGTGCGTTGGCCAAGGCGTTGCAAATACCGTAAACGGTTTCTTTGGCGGTATGGGCGGTTGCGCCATGATTGGCCAAAGTATGATTAATATTAACTCTGGTGGCCGTGGCCGCTTGTCTGGTATCACCGCGGCGGTTGTATTATTAGGCTTTATTCTATTTGCTGCTCCGCTAATTGAAATGATTCCTCTCGCTGCCCTTGTTGGCGTTATGTTCGTGGTGGTTATCGCTACATTTGAGTGGGCGTCATTCAGAATTATTCGCGGCGTAAACAAAGAGGATGCGTTCGTACTTTTCCTAGTAACAGGCGTTACCGTTATCGCTGACCTGGCTATTGCGGTTGTGGTGGGTGTTATCGTTTCCGCACTGGTGTTTGCATGGAAACACGCTCGTCATATCGAAGCGAGATCCCATATCGATAACGACGGTTGGAAAGTCTATGAGCTAGACGGCCCGCTGTTCTTCGGCTCGGTATCGCATTTCAAAGACCTGTTTGATATTGCCAACGACCCTAACGATGTAGTTATTGACTTCAAAGACTCTCGCATTTGGGATTCATCAGGTATTGATGCGCTAGATACCCTTGCTGACAAATACGAAGAGCAGGGTAAAAAGCTACACATTCGCCATATCAGTGATGAGTGTCGCTCACTGCTTCGCAAGGCCGATAAGTTTGTTGAAATTAATGTGGTTGAAGATCCTCGCTATCGCGTAGCGACGGATAAGCTGGCCTAAGTTATTTGAAAGCCTTAATGCACCAAGTAAACACAGTTTTGCGTTTGTTTGGTGCAGTTGTGAAGTCTGAATAATGCTTATTTTGTAGTAAATCAAATAAAAACAATTGCTTACGGTTTTGGCACTGAACTTGGATAGCTATAAGCGTAAAGTGTGTTTTGGTGATTTGTGTCAATCGCTGAAAATTGTGTGATTTATAACACTCCGTAAAATGTGTTAGCCGACCTAAACCGTTGGCAAAATAGGCAACGAAGCCCGCATCAACGAAAGTTGAAGCGGGCTTTTTTTTGTCCCGAAAAAAGGGGAATACCATGACTTCATTGGACTCAAAAACGCAAATTGTCGTCGTAGGCAACGGCATGGTGGGGCATCATTTTGTTGAGCAGCTTCACCAAAGCGATGCCAATGTAGAAATAACCGTTTTATGCGGTGAGTCACGCCTTGCGTACGACCGCGTTTATCTGTCATCTTTTTTTAGCGGCGCGAGTGCTGATGACTTAGCGCTTACTACACCCGCTCAGTACGCCGAGTGGGGCGTAAACGTAGTTACCAATGCCTTGGTTACCGATATAGACCGTGACAATAATAAGGTGACGACTTCAGAAGGGCAGGTGTTTAGCTACGATAAGCTTGTGCTAGCCACGGGCTCATACCCATTTGTGCCACCCATCCCTGGCAACGATCAAGAGCATTGCTTGGTGTACCGTACTATAGACGATCTACTCGCTATTGAAGCTTCAGCAGCGGTTAGCAAAGTAGGGGTTGTTGTTGGTGGTGGGCTGTTGGGTTTAGAAGCTGCTAACGCATTAAAGCAAGCTGGTCTCGACACCCACGTGGTTGAGTTTGCCCCGCAGCTTATGGCGGTACAGCTAGACCAAGCAGGTGGTAACGTTCTTAAGGACAAAATTGAAGCGTTGGGCGTTACGGTTCACACTCAAAAGGCAACGCAAACTATTGAGGCCGGTGATAACTGCCGCTATAAAATGGTGTTTGCTGACGGCACTGCACTAGAAACTGACATGATTCTTTTTTCTGCTGGTATTCGACCTTCCGACCAGCTCGGCAGAAAGTCAGCGCTAACACTGGGTGAGCGCGGCGGTATTGTCATTGATAACCACTGCGTGACATCTGACCCAAACATTTACGCTGTGGGTGAATGTGCGCTGTGGGATAATAAAATCTTTGGCCTGGTAGCACCTGGATATACCATGGCGCGCACGGCTGTAAGTCATATCACCGGCGGCGATGCCGAGTTCACAGGCGCAGATATGAGTACCAAACTCAAGCTAATGGGCGTTGAAGTGGGCTCAATTGGCGATGCCCATGAACGTACAGAAGGTGCGCTTAGCTACACCTACTTAAATCAGCCTGAAGGCGTGTATAAAAAGCTGGTAGTAGATAGCGAGCAAAAGCTTGTGCTTGGTGCTGTACTCGTTGGCGATACCAGCGACTACGATACGCTATTACAATATGCGCTTAACAGCATCGAATTGCCTGAACATCCAGAGAGCCTCATTCTGCCATCATCTGATGCCGCACCAGCATTAGGTGCCGATGCACTGCCAGACACTGCGTCTATATGCTCGTGCCTAAATGTAACGAAAGGCGACATTGTCTCAGCTATTGAAGGTGGCTGTTGCAGCGTTGGCGATGTAAAAGGTGAAACTAAAGCCAGTACTGGTTGTGGTGGATGTGCTGCGTTGCTTAAAAATGTAGTAGATAGCGAGCTTGAAAAGCGCGGTGTTGAAGTATCAAAAGCGATTTGTGAGCACTTCAATTACACCCGACAAGAGCTGTTTCACATTGTTAAGGTTAACGGCATTCGCACCTTCGACGAGCTACTAGAGCAGCATGGTGAAGGTCTAGGGTGTGAAATTTGTAAGCCCGCTGTCGGCTCAATTTTAGCCTCGGTGTATAACGACTACATTCTTAAGGCTTCACATCTTCCTCTGCAAGACACCAACGATATCTACCTTGGCAACATGCAAAAAGATGGCACGTATTCCGTTGTACCGCGTGTACCTGGTGGCGAAATAACGCCTGAGAAGTTGATTTTGCTAGGTGAAGTGGCAAAAGAATACAACTTGTACACCAAGATCACGGGTGGTCAGCGCATTGATTTATTTGGAGCGCGCGTAGAGCACTTACCGGATATCTGGGAAAAACTCGTCGCTGGCGGTTTTGAAACCGGCCATGCTTACGCGAAGGCACTGCGTACCGTGAAATCGTGTGTGGGCAGCACATGGTGCCGCTACGGTGTACAGGATTCTGTTGGAACTGCCATTGACTTAGAGAATCGTTATAAAGGCTTACGTGCGCCCCACAAAATTAAATTTGCCGTCTCGGGGTGTACCCGTGAGTGCGCAGAAGCCCAAAGCAAAGACATTGGCGTTATTGCTACCGAGCAAGGCTGGAACCTGTATGTTTGCGGGAATGGCGGCATGAAGCCTCGACATGCAGACCGGTTTGCCACCGACCTAGATACCGAAACCCTAATTAAGTACATCGACCGCGTGCTGATGTTTTACGTGAAAACGGCTGATCGCCTACAGCGCACATCGGTATGGATGGACAACTTAGAGGGTGGGCTAGCTTACTTGCAAGATGTTGTAATCAACGATGCACTTGGCATTAATAGTGAGCTTGAAGCGCAGATGGATGCTGTGGTTGATGCCTATCAGTGCGAATGGAAAACTACCATTGAAAACCCTGAGTCGCGCAAGCGTTTCCGTCAATTTGTAAACAGCAATGCTAGCGACACCAACATTCAGTTTGTTTCAGAGCGAGGCCAGGTTCGCCCAGCTACTGAAGCTGAAAAAGTAGCGGGTAAAGATCAGTTCATTCCTGTCTCTATGGTGTAGCCACTGGCTTATCAACCCTGTTAGGAGAATCAAATTATGTCAGCAGCGCAAAATGTAATGGCGTCAGAACCACAGCAAGTGCAATGGCACTATGTTTGTGAGACGAACGACTTAGTGACAAACAGTGGGGTTTGCGCCCTTGTCGACTCACAGCAAGTAGCGCTTTTCAGTTTGAAGATAAACGGCGAAACCCAGGTTTTCGCCATTAGTAACTACGACCCTATTGGTAAAGCAAACGTGCTTTATCGCGGGCTTTTGGGGTCGATAGGCGGTGCGCCAGTTGTCGCTTCGCCGTTGTACAAAGAGCATTACTTTTTAGAAACCGGGCTGTGTAAAGAACACGATGATGTGTTCGTCACGGCTTACCCTGTGAAGGTCGAGGGCGAGAAGGTCTTTGTAGGCATTTAAGCAAACTGACCCTATTTGAATGCCCACATGAATAGAGTCTTCTTGCAAAAACGCATTCAACTACTTCGATATCGAAAAAGGTAATGAAATGAATATGGCTACACGACAACCCGATATGATGTCTGAACAATTAAGACAAACAACATGCCCATACTGCGGCGTAGGGTGTGGTGTAGATATCAGTTGCAACGTAAGCAAGCGTGCCACAACCCTGGACACTGTTAAAGGCACGCCAGAGCATCCCGCCAATTATGGAAGATTGTGTGTTAAAGGAACAAACCTGCTTGAAACAAACGACCTAAATGGACGTTTGCTTCACCCAACCATTGCAGGTCAATCGGTGGATTGGGACACGGCCACCGATGTGATTGCGGATAAGATCACATCTACCATTGCGCAGTATGGCGCGGATGCCGTTGCTTTTTATGTTTCAGGCCAGCTTCTTACTGAAGACTACTACATTGCCAATAAGCTTATGAAAGGTTATATCGGCAGTGCCAATATAGATACCAACTCTCGACTTTGCATGTCATCAGCGGTAGCTGCTTATAAGCGCGCCTTTGGTGAAGACGTGGTGCCTTGCGATTACACCGACCTGGAATGTACAGATTTATTGGTAATTACGGGAAGTAATACGGCGTGGGCCCATCCTGTGCTTTTTCAGCGCATTCAGCGAGCAAAGCTGAAAAATCCGAATATGAAGGTCATTGTTGTTGACCCACGCAAAACCGAAACCTGTACCATTGCCGATTTACACCTTCCTATAAAGCCGGGTAGCGACGTTGCGCTATTTAACGGTTTACTCAGCTATGCAAACGCGCAAGGCCGAATAGACAAATCCGCCGTTGAGACCTATGCCGAGGGGCTTGATGAAACGCTTGAAAGTGCAAGTGGCTTAACGCTGGATGACGTGGCTAGCGTATGCGATATAGAAAAAAGCAAGGTTAAGGCTTTTTTCGACGCATTCTGTGAAGCATCTAGCGCCATTACTTTTTATTCTATGGGCGTTAATCAGTCTTCCGCTGGCGTAGATAAAGCCCAAGCCATTATTAACTGCCACCTAGCTACAGACTTGATTGCCAAAGACGGGTGTGGGCCGTTCTCAATCACAGGTCAGCCCAATGCCATGGGAGGGCGTGAAGTCGGTGGTTTAGCTAACATGCTAGCTGCCCACATGGATTTAGAAAATCCTGAGCATATCGAAGCAGTAAAAACCTACTGGGACGCACCCGTTATGCCCAAAGGTCTGGGGCTTAAGGCGGTAGACCTTTTTAACGCCATTGAAGAAGGTAAAGTAAAATTCGTTTGGATAATGGGGACTAACCCTGTTGTCAGTATGCCCAACCGAGGACAAGTTGAGCGCGCACTTTCAAAGTGCGGGATGGTCGTAGTGTCTGATATTGTTGAAGCGAATGATACGCTTGACTACGCCCACATTGCCCTCCCTGCTACGGGTTGGTCAGAAAAAGACGGCACAGTGACGAACTCAGAGCGCCGTATTTCACGTCAGCGGGGCATATTGCACCCGCCTGGAAGTGCAAAACACGATTGGCAAATACTGTGCGACGTGGCGGCTAAAATGGGTTTTGGCGAGGCATTTAGCTTTACTCATCCGTCGCAAATATTTTGTGAATACGCTGGCTTAACTGGCTATCACAATAATGGCAAACGCCAGTTAGACTTATCACCTTTGCAAAGTCTAAATGAAGCTCAGTACAACGCTCTATCACCTATCCAGTGGCCTTTTTATAACGCGGTTTTGAATACTCCCTCATCCGGTACCAAGCTTAACGCAAACACTAAGCCCAACCTTATCAGTAAGCGTCCTTTTGAAGATAAGCAGTTTTCGACGCCTAGCGGTAAGGCTAAACTGATTCCCGTAACCTATAAAGCCCCATTGCAGGTTATGTCAGACGCTTACCCTTTTGTCGTTAACAGCGGTCGAGCTCGAGATCAATGGCATACCATGACGCGCACGGGTAAAGCCGCAAAGTTACTCGCCCATATGCCCAGCGCCCCTGTATACATAAACCCAAAAGACGCTGCTGAGTTAGGTGTTGCAAATAATGACCTCGTCTCTTTGACAAGTGCAGTGTGTAAAGACGCCCCTGTTATCTATCCGGTAAAAACGGATACGGATATGCGCAAAGGCGAAGTATTCATTCCCATTCATTGGTCTGCGCAATGGGGGTCGCACAGTAAACTAGGTGCACTTTACGCGAGCGCGGTAGACCCAATTTCAGGGCAGCCGGAACTAAAGCATGCTGCAGTGGCTATTGCACCTGTACGTTACGCTACGTATGGAAAACTCTTTTTATCGTCAAAAATACAATCGGCACACGACTCAAAAAGCAACATTGATAACCCCAGTATTGATAATCCCAACATCGATAATCCCAGCATTGATAATCACGATGCGCTGAAGAAAATATGTGATTACTGGAATAAAACACCACTTGAAGCCGAAAGCGCTACATCGAAAGGAAGTAGTTCTGAAGAATCACTATCAGTATTAAATGTAGCCTCCAACAAAAGCCGTCGTGAATTTACTCAAAGCTTGATACCACAGTTACCGCAAAACGCGGTGCTATTACAGTTTCAACATCACACTTTTTCAGTATGTCTTGCGCTTGTCGATGGCTTACTGTGCTTCGCTGCATTTTTGGGTGATGAGCCAGAAAAAACAGGCGCGGCTCTTGTGGCGGCAGACACAACAAGCACGTGGACTGTGCCGAATGCGTGGCTTGCCAGCCTATTAAATACGGCGATTTCCACTGAGTCACAACGCAATTTATTACGAGGCCAAGTGGATGACGCATTTCTAAAAGGCGATGTAGTTTGTAGCTGTTTTGAAGTGCGTGAAAGGACGATTACAGATGCCATCACCAAAGGCTGTTCATCGGTAACCGAACTTGGTAAGCAGTTAAAATGCGGCACGAACTGTGGTTCTTGTAAGCCCGCCTTGTACGAGCTTATAGACAAGCATTTAGTTATAGAAACCCAATCTGTTTAGGAGCGTTAAATTATGTCAATTGCATCTAGCTGGTCTTTACCGTTTTTGCGCACCTTATTCAAACAGCAGAAACCTCTGTCTAATCTTTTTTATCGCGATGCCACTGTGGCTAAGACTTCGACTACTCGCCAGCGTTCTGGCAATTTCAAACCCTTGGCTAAGTATTCGTACCTAGACAGGTGGCTGAATACAGAAAACCTTGGCGATGAGCGCAATGAACAGGGCCAAGTATTTATTGTAGGTGCAGGTCCTGGCGATGCAGAGCTACTTACCTTAAAAGCGCTTCGCCTTTTACAGCAAGCTGACGTGGTACTGTTTGACGCACTTGTAAGCGAAGATATCCTTTCGCTTATTCCATCTAGTGTAACGAAAGAATATGTAGGAAAGCGCTGTAAGAAGCATAGTTTTACCCAAGACGCTATTTGCAAGCGGGTGGTTGATCTTGCCAGTTTGGGCCACACCGTGGTGCGACTAAAAGGTGGTGACCCAGCCTTGTTTGCGAGAACCTGTGAAGAAACCGATGCGCTAACAAAAGCTAACATTTCTTTTGCTATTGTCCCTGGTATTACAGCCGCATCGGGCGTGTCTGCCTATACGGGTATTCCTCTTACCGACAGGCGCTGTGCCCAATCGGTGAGTTTTATGACTGCACACTTTAAAGATGCAGAACAATGGCCTGAAATGGCACCGATGGCGCAGAATGTATTAAAGCAAACCATGGTGGTTTATATGGGGCTAAGCCGCCTTGAGGGGCTTTGCAAAGGTTTGATACAGCACAAGGTGCCAGGTTCGTGGCCGGTAGCGGCAGTTGAAAATGCTACATCGCCTCACCAGCGCGTAATCACTGGCGAGCTTGCCAATATACATGGCAAAGTAACAGCGGCAAATTTAACTGGGCCCACGTTACTTATATTTGGAAAGGTGGTAGAGTCTCGACAACAGGTAAATACACTTCTACTTCATTCATCCGAACATGCAGCAACCATTTAGCGAATACATTAAGATTATTGGTAAGGGTCAAAAAGGGGGGCGTAGCCTTACCCGTGATGAAGCTTATCATGCCATGAAAATGGTATTGGCCAATGAAGTAACCGGCGATCAACGGGGCGCATTTCTTATGTTACTTCGCACCCGTGAAGAGACGCCAGAAGAAGTGATTGGTTTTGTCGATGCGTGCCGAGAACTGATTGAGCCTGAAGTTAAGACACTTACCCCAACGTTAGATATTGGGTGTTATGCAGGAAAACGTCGTCAGCTTCCTTGGTACTTACTGGCCGTAGCCGTACTAGCCAAAAACGGTTATTCCATTATGCTTCACGGTGCCCATGAACCCGGTTCTGGTCGTCTTTATGCAAGCATAGCATTGCCAAAGTTGGGACTACCTGAAGTCACCAGTATCGCTGAGGCAAACCAGCAGCTTGCTGATAAAGGCGTAACCTATCTCGATTTATCATATTTACTGCCCGCGCTTGATACCATTATTAAGCTGCGCGACGTGTTTGGGCTACGCTCTTGTGCCAACACCCTAGCCAGACTATTGAACCCCACTAGCGCAGAGTTCTGTGTGCAAGGGGTTTACCACATGCACCTTGACCATAAGCATTGTCGCGTTAATGAAAATTATCCGTCGATAAACGCTCTTTGTTTTCGCGGCGATGGTGGCGACCCCGAGGTTAACGGAGAACGAGAAACCGAACTTTTCATTACCCGTAATGGTAAAACTGACGAAGTAATAATGCCGGTGGTTGCTGACAAGTGGGCGCTAAAAGACAAAGATATGAACGTAGACGACATGCTTGATGTGTGGGCGGGTAAAGCAAGCAGCCTTTACGGTGAACAGGCCATTTTAAGTACGCTTGCCAGCTATCTAGTGCTTCTACAAAGTTGTGATGTTGCAGATGCTTTATCGCAAGCACGACAGCTTTGGGCGCAGCGAGATAAGAGCGCATCGCCATTCTAATGACTTGGTTGTGTTGACCATTTACTTTATAAGAGAGCACGCTTAATTGATCGCGAACTACCAGCTTAAACATGGAATTTATCAGAGCATAAAAAGCTTGTTGATTGACGAAAAATCGCCAATCGTCGTATTGCTTAATCGCTGCGTATATACATCGCTTCCGTAAAGTGAGGCTGAGCAAGCCCAGAGCTTGCTTGTTCTGGTTCACAGGGAAAGATCTTTCATAGACCAACAAATATTAATGCTTTTATTTTTATTAATCCCTAATAATCTCGATTCCCTCTGCTATCTTTAATCAAAACCGAAAAAATTAGCTTATCGTTTCAGACACTAACCGTAATGGCGAATGACGGAGCACGTACTATTTCAAATGTGCTGCATCGCCGAAGGCTTACAGGCTGACGAATAAGCGCGCTTAGTTCATCAGGAGCAGAGGATGTTTTTCAAAAATAAAGAGGTAATAGCTGAAAACTTACGTTTGAAAAAGGAGATTGAGGCATATCAAACAGTTCAGGAGGAGCTGCGCGAAGAGATGCTTTATATAGAATTAAACCCTGACGGTAGGGTTAATGCTATCAACGACTTGTGTTCTCAGGCAACTGGTTACTCAATAGGTGAATTAGAGGGAAAGTCTCTAGAGAGATTGATGAGCCAAAGTGCGCTTAGAAAACCTGCTGGACAGGATATGCTCGGTGCGATTAAAACGCATCGTCATTGGCATGGAGCAGTCAGTTTTTTAGATGCGAAAGGTCAAGAAATGTGGGTACGCGGTATTGTGCAGCCCGTTGATGACGCGAACGGTAACGTAAAATATATCGCCTTCTACATGGCAGAACAAACGCGGAACATCACGCATAGCAACGAACTGCGCGATATGATTGATGCGCTCCATCGCTCTTCTGCTGTCATTGAGTTCAATTTAGATGGCACAATAATAACAGCGAATGACAACTTTCTTAAAGGTATGGGTTACACCCTAGAGCAAATAGAAGGTAAGCATCACAGAATGTTTTGTACCGAACAAGAAGCTAATTCAGAAGAATATAAACATTTCTGGCGGGACTTAGCTGAAGGGAGATTAGAATCAGGTAGGTTTAAGCGAATAGACAGTAGGGGCAACGAAGTTTGGTTAGAAGCGTCGTATAACCCAATTAGAAATGAAGACGGAAACCTTTATAAAGTCGTTAAGTTTGCCACTGTCATTACTGAGCAAATGCAGCGTGAGTTTGCAATTTCTGAAGCGGCTAATGTGGCATTTAATATCTCGCAAGAGACAGGAGAGCAAGCCCGCAAAGGTAATGAAGTGCTTAATGCCACAGTGAAAGCAATGAATGAGCTCACCACTCAAATGGGCAATGCGAGCGAAGGCATCAAAGACCTCGATGAGCAATCACAAAAAGTTGCCGATTTGGTAAAAAGTATCAGTGGAATTGCTGATCAAACCAATTTGCTCGCGCTTAACGCCGCTATCGAAGCCGCTCGCGCGGGAGATCAGGGGAGAGGGTTTGCTGTTGTTGCCGATGAAGTAAGGCAATTGGCTTCACGAACAAGCAGTGCTACAGAAGAAATAGTCAACGTTGTTGTAGAGAACAGAAAACTTACTGAAAATGCCGTTCAGCTTATTGAAGCAGGACAGGAAAAAGCCCGAGATGCACTTGAATATTCAACGCAATCAGGTAACGCGATGGGTGAAATTCAAAGTGGAGCAAATGAAGTAGTGAACGCTATCGGACAGTTCACTAAACGTCTATAGATCAAAGCGTCTATCATTCGTGTTAGGCGTGTTTATACGTTTCAATATACTCAATCGTGGTGCTTGTTTGCTCGCACCATGGTTGAACACCTCCCCCGTTTTGGTGCACAAAACCTTTCTTTAGTTTGTAAGTGCCTAGCTATATTTTTCAGTATTTCTTTAATAATCATATGGTTAAATTCTTGGCACGTTGGCTGCAATACATACGTGCAAAACAACGTTGCCATACAAGGCTGCGAATGCGACACGACTGCTTATGCATCGTGTAATGCACAACATTTTCCATAGTGTGAATAAGAAAAATTATCAGGAATCAGTGGAGAACGGTAAGGAAGCTCCAACTTCTCCAGCATTTATGGCAAATGATAATAATAAGAAAAGATGGTTTTATTAAGCTAAAGCTTTTTTATAACCTCCCTTTAAGATGAGGTGTGTGAGCGGGAATTCCTGACTTACCAATAACAACTTGATGCGTTAGTAATTACTCCGATGTTACTAACACGGCAACGAAGCCCACCGTGCTAGACATGTAAATGTCTATAGCTGGTGGGTTTTTTTTTGGCTACGAGGAACACGTATGACTGGGTTAAAGACAACATCATTACTAAAACGCTTTAGAACGGTGGGCGCAAGCGTTTGTGCTGCACTTGTCGTGTCTGTAGCAACATTTTCAACATCTGTTTCAGCACAAGCGCCCGCAGTAGGATGGCCAGAAAAAGAAGAGCTGAAATTTGGTTTTATTAAACTGACAGATATGGCGCCGCTTGCTGTGGCGTATGAGAAAGGCTTTTTCGAAGATGAAGGGCTTTACGTCACATTAGAAGCGCAAGCAAACTGGAAAGTGCTGCTAGATCGGGTTATTGATGGTCAGCTAGATGGCGCTCACATGCTTGCAGGTCAACCGCTTGGCGCGACTATTGGTTTTGGTACGGAATCTCATGTAGTTACTGCGTTTAGCATGGATCTAAACGGCAATGGTATTACTGTATCAAATGAGATTTGGGAGAAAATGAAGGCGTACATTCCACAGGAAGATGGCAAGCCTGTACACCCAATCAAAGCTGATTATCTTAAACCGGTTGTTGATGAATACCGCAACGCCGGTAAACCTTTCAATATGGGCATGGTATTTCCTGTATCTACCCACAACTACGAGCTGCGTTATTGGCTAGCAGCAGGTGGCATTCACCCAGGTTATTACGCTCCTCACAAAGGTGATACCGCAGGCCAAATCGATGCACAAGCGCTATTGTCTGTAACGCCACCACCACAAATGCCAGCGACTATGGAAGCAGGCACTATTTATGGCTACTGCGTAGGTGAGCCATGGAACCAACAAGCGGTATTTAAAGGTATCGGTGTACCTGTAATTACTGATTATGAGATCTGGAAAAATAACCCTGAAAAAGTGTTTGGTGTAAGCCAAAGTTGGGCTGACAAGTACCCTAATACTCACATCCGTGTGGTTAAAGCATTAATTCGCGCAGCAATGTGGCTGGATGAAAATGACAATGCTAACCGTCCTGAAGCAGTAAAAATTCTTGCTAAGAGCAACTACGTTGGCGCGGACGAAGATGTACTGGCTAACAGCATGACGGGCACCTTCGAATACGAAAAAGGCGATAAGCGTGACGTGCCAGACTTCAATGTGTTCTTCCGCTACAACGCTACTTACCCGTACTACAGTGATGCAATTTGGTATCTCACACAAATGCGCCGCTGGGGCCAAATTTCAGAAGCTAAGTCTGACGATTGGTACAAGGAAACGGCCAAGAAAGTCTATAAGCCAGAAGTTTATGCCCAAGCTGCTAAAGCGCTTATCGCTGAGGGTAAAGCAAAGGCATCTGATTTCCCTGAGTTTGGAACGGAAACAGGTTATAAGCCGCCTCAGAGCGAGTTTATTGATGGCGTAACGTTTGATGGAAGCAAGCCTAACGCTTACTTAGAGCAATTTGATATTGGTCTTAAAGGCGACACTGTTCTGTAAGTGTCTCGTAAAGTTGCCTCGTCGACCCTCAGGTGAGACGGGGCATTCACAGCGCAATAGCGCACATTAAGTATCAGGAGCAAGCAATGAGCAAGATGACAACCATTCTTCGCCTTCCATCATCGCCGTCAAACGCAAACTCTTTATTGAGTCGTTTATATCAATCCACGCCTGCGTTGTTGCTGCCTGTAATCGGCTTGCTGATGTTTCTGGCAATTTGGAATGGTGTTGCAAAAAGTATCGATACATCGTTAGGCCAATTTCCAGGCCCTGCACAAGTTTTTGAACAAGCGGGAGCTTTAATAGACGAGCATGTCGCCCAACGCGAAAAGGCAGACGCTTTCTATCAACGTCAAGAAGAACGAAATGCAGCACGTGTGGCGCAAGACCCTACTTATAAGCCGAAGATACGAGACTTTACCGGTGCGCCTACTTTCTTCGATCAAATTTGGACCAGCCTCTACACCGTTATGGTTGGATTTTTTATTGCATCAGTAGTTGCAGTTCCATTGGGTATTTTGTGTGGTTTAAGCAAATCAGCCTACACGGCAATAAATCCGCTTATTCAATTATTCAAACCCGTTTCGCCACTAGCATGGTTGCCACTAGTTACTATGGTAGTAAGTGCGCTTTATGTAAGCGAAGACCCAGCGTTTTCAAAGTCATTTGTTACTTCAGCCTTCACGGTCTCGCTTTGCTGCCTATGGCCAACCCTTATTAACACTGCGGTAGGGGTGTCAAACATTGAAAAAGATCTTATTAACGTGAGCAAAGTGCTGCGTCTTACACCTTTTGCTCACCTTACGAAAATAGTACTGCCATCTTCAATTCCAATGATTTTCACTGGGCTTCGATTATCGCTTGGTATTGGTTGGATGGTACTTATTGCCGCAGAAATGCTTGCCCAAAACCCAGGGTTAGGAAAGTTTGTTTGGGATGAGTTTCAAAACGGTAGCTCAGAATCCTTAGCCAGAATCATGGTGGCAGTATTAACTATTGGTGTCATCGGCTTTGTATTGGACCGTCTAATGTTATCAATTCAGCGCGCGGTAAGTTGGGATAAGTCGAGCGTATTACGCTAATTTTGAGGAGAAATTTATGCATACTAAACATTTAGAATTAGAGCAGGTAGGTATCGACTTCCCAACTCCAAAGGGCCCCTTTACTGCGCTTCAAGATGTAAATCTAAAAATTAGCAAAGGCGAATTCGTATCACTAATTGGTCACTCTGGCTGCGGAAAATCGACTGTGCTGAATATTATCGCGGGTTTACACCAAGCGACTTCAGGAGGCGTAATATTAGATGGCGCTGAAGTGAAGCAGCCTGGACCAGAGCGCGCTGTAGTATTTCAAAATCACTCTTTATTGCCCTGGCTTACTGTTTATAAAAATGTCGAGCTTGCGGTTAAATCAACCATGCGGGGCAAGAGTAAAGGAGAAATGCGCGAATGGATCATGCACAACTTAGAGCTTGTACACATGACTCACGCACTCGACAAATTGCCAAGTGAGATCTCCGGGGGTATGAAACAACGAGTAGGTATTGCCCGTGCATTGGCAATGGAACCTAAAGTGTTATTGATGGACGAACCGTTTGGCGCGCTTGACGCATTAACCCGTGCTCACCTTCAAGACTCGCTAATGGAAATTCATGCTGATTTGGGTAATACCGTCATCATGATTACCCATGACGTGGATGAGGCCGTATTGCTATCTGATCGCATCGTAATGATGAACAATGGGCCCGCCGCCACCATTGGTGAAATTCTAGATATTGAGTTGCCTCGCCCGCGCGACCGATTAGCGCTTGCCGACAACAAACAATATAACCACTACAGACATGAGGTATTAACCTTCCTTTACGATAAGCAGAAAAAGGTTGAAACCGTTACTTCACGTACTAACAACGCATCATCAAAACCCAGCGGGGTGACATCTGAAAAAAAAGACCCTAAAAAATCAGATGCTGCCTAGCACTATCGGCATCTGATAAGGGCGGTAATTGTACCGCCCACAACGTATAACTTTCACTTTTTAACCGGCATTTTCATGCTGGCTGGGTAAGTGTTGGCTAATAAAAAATTAAAATCAAAACCGATAGGGAACACGCATGAACACGTTTAAAAAACTAAGCATTAATATGTTAGCTGCCTCTGTTATGGCAGTACTAGGTGGCAGCGCGATGGCTGCTGATATTCACACTGCGCTAAGCGACTCAAAAGCATGGGCTGACCTTAATTTACGTTATGAAGCCGTAGATCAAGACAACGCGCTAGAAGATGCAAGCGCGCTGACCTTACGCACCCGTTTAGGCTTTAGCTCAGGGAGTGTCAATGGTTTCTCGTTTACCGCCGAAGTTGAAGATAGCCGCATTGTAATGGGGCAAGATGAGTTTACCGTAGGGCCTACTGGCTTCAATGTGGGTGAATACTCAGTCATTGCTGACCCAGAAACAACGGAAGTTGACCAAGCCTTTATTCAATACAAAACAGATGGCTTTACCGCCAAGGTTGGTCGTCAAGTTATTACGCTAGACGACCACAGATTTGTTGGTCACGTTGGTTGGAGACAGGACCGCCAGACCTTTGATGCCGTAAGCGCAAAGTATGCGGCAACTGACAATCTTGAGCTTTTCTATAGCTATTTGTATAAACGTAACCGTATTTTCGCCGAAGCTGCTGATTTAGATTCAAAAGATCATATCCTTCACGCTACTTATAAGTCGAAAATCGGTAAGTTTGTGGCCTACGCGTATTTATTAGAAGTAGATAATGATACAGACAATGCGCTGGATACGTATGGCGTAAGCTATGATGGAAAGATGAAAGGGGACAGTATAAATTGGGCTTATGGCGCTGAGTTTGCTACGCAATCGAGCGAAGCTGGCGCAGGAGAAACAGCCACTGATTTCGATGCGTCTTACCTAAATGCTTATCTAGCCGCAACCTTCTCTGGTGTAACCGCTAAAGTCGATTATGAAGTACTAGGTTCAGATGATGGACTGTACGGGTTTGCTACACCTCTTGCTACTCTACACAAGTTCAACGGTTGGACCGATCAGTTTTTGGGGACACCAGCACAAGGCTTACAAGACCTTAAGTTTTCACTTTCTGGCGGCCTAGCCGGTGGTAAGTGGCTTTTGGCTTATCATGATTTCAGCGCTGACGACAGCAGCAATGGTGTTGATGATTTAGGTAGCGAATTTAATGTTCAATACACCAAGAAATTTGCGGGTAAGTACAATTTCGGTATCAAGTACGGTACCTACGACGCGGGCGATATAAAAGTAGACGCTAATCGCTTTTGGATGTGGGTTGGTACACGTTTTTAAGTGCTAAGCGAATTAACTCTCAGACCTAACCTAGCGTAGCTTCACGAAACTAGATTGGCTAAGTCGTTATTGACTTAGCCAGCCTTTTTCAACGGCAATATCTAGCTGATGAGTAACGTAGTCCCACAGTGCTGGCGCACAAGATTTTAAATGTGCATTTCGCGCTTCAATTTTCTCTCTTGCAATTGAATGGCGTTTCCAGCTTCCCCCATTGTCTTTCATGTTTTGGAAAACGGGTAGCACTCGGTCCATGGCTTTAGCAAATTCTGCATCTGCGGTTTCGGCTGCTTCAAACTCAAGCCATAACTCAAGCATTTCATTATCCAGAGGACTTGGTAACAACCCAAAAATGCGCTTGGCTGCAGCAAGCTCCTTCTCAGCTTGTGCGTCATGGTCGGCTTGCTGGTTAAACGCAAACATATCGCCAGCGTCAATTTCTACGATATCGTGAATAAGGATCATGCGAATAACTCGCGTGATATCAATTGGCTTGGCTGCATATTCACTTAACATGTTTGCCATTAATGCGACGTGCCAGCTGTGCTCTGCTGAGTTTTCTTGGCGATAGTTATCACTTGGAAGCGTAATCTGACGCTTCACTGCTTTGAGTTGATCAAGTTCACAAATGAATTCGGCAAAGTCACTTACTGCATGCATTTGGGGCTCCTAGGCGTAAAAATGGGCGCAAGAGCGCCCATTTCATAATTAAAGGTGTTATTGGTTGTTAAACCAAATTACTTCTGCTCTGACAACCACACGATAAGGTCAGCGATGTCATCGAATGTCATGTCAGAGGTAAACGTTGGCTGATATTTACCGTTGATAATAAAGCTAGGCACACCTGTTAGGTGCTCACGGTACTCATCGATTTGCTGTTGGTTTTTGCGCACCATGCTATTAACGCCGAAGCTCTTCGCCATTTTATCAAACTCTGCACCGTCTACGCCGTTAACTACGAAGATGTTGCGAAGGTCTTTCAGCCCTGTGATAGACGCACGCTGTTTATGAATATAGTTGAAGATAGCGCCGTTCATTGCATCTTCTTGCTTCATTGCACGTGCAATAAGCATAGCTTTGGTAGCATCGTCCTGAACTTCTGGGCCGGTAAAGCGCATAAAGTTTACGTGTACTTTGTTGAACTTAGTACCGTCGCTTTTCTTTTCTTTGATTTGTGCAACGATTGGTTCAAATTGGAAGCAGTGTGGGCACCAAAATGAGAAGTACTCAGTAATTACGGGTTTATCTGTGGCTTCTTTATCAAGCACTTTATAGTGCGTGCCTTCTTTCCATTTAGACGCCGGTTCTTGAGCACAAGCTGTTAATGGCAAAAGCATTGCCATGACAAACATTACTGCAAACTTTTTCATGGATTATGATCCTGTATTAAAAAAACGATTATCAAAGTTGAGATTATCACAGCCTTATTAGCTTAACTAGGACCTGTTTCGCAACAAGGTCTTAGTACGCGATAAGGTTAACATTGTCTGCGATAGGATAAGCGATTGTCGCAGAATAAACCTCTTACTATGAATAGAATATGAATAACATTAATTGCGAAGGGGAGATCATAAGACGTGAGAAAGGGAACGATCTGAAGCCTAGGTTAGCGGTAAAAGAGATGATAATAATTAGATGCAAAAACTACAGCAATACAATAGACGTGGAACTATTGAACGAAAAATGGCTACACCAAGATGTAGCCGGATAAATTGCTAGGCTAAGCCTGAATTAACTACATAGCGAAGTTAACTGAAAAGAGCGCTCGTCGCTCCTGACCCGCATAGCCCACAATGTCTTCATAGTCGGCATCAAATGCATTGTCGACTTTCAACGAGACCTGCCACTGACTGTCAATTTGATAACCGAAGTTAACGGTAGCAAGGGTATAAGCTGAAAGCGCTAACGTTTGAGATGACTCAGGGAATGGCGGGAAGAAAGTGTCGTAGCGACTCCCCGTGTAGGCCAGCTTGGTGTACAAGCTGAACTTTTCTGTACCAAAGTCAGTGGTATAAGTTATCGAGCCTTGATGGCGAGCACGACGTAACTCTGTGCTTGTGATACCACTGTCAGTTTGTTCAGCGTCTAGGTAGCTATAGGCGGCAGTAATGTCACCATAGCCGCTGTCCCAGTTTAGTTCTACATCAATCCCTTCTCGTGAACTATCACCGTCAATATTATCTGCGCTGAACGCCCCCAAGTCAGATACAAACACAAAACCGTTTATTTCATCTTCAAGGTCAGTAGTGTAAGCGCTGATTTGCGCAGACAATGATGTCCAGCTCGCTTTAACACCCACTTCCCATTCTTCACTGGTTTCGGGCTCAAGGTTAGGGTTACCTATAAAGCTCGCTGGGAAGTAACCAAAACGCTCGGTAAAAGTAGGGGCTTTAACGGCTTTACCATAGCTGGTAAAAACGGAGTAGTAATCGTTAAGCTGCCATGTGAGGCCGGCGCGATAACTTACCGCGTTATCAAACTCACTATTGTTGTCGAACCTTGCGCTTAATGTTGCAGTTAGCGACTCGGTAAACTGACTGTTTGCTTCTGCAAATACGCTGTAGGTGTTGTCGTGTTGTTTTTGATTAGGATCGCCAAATACAATAGGGCCGCGCTGGTCAAAAAGACGCTGCAGATATTCAACACCGCCTGCAAAATCCCAATTATCGATAGTGTAAAAACTGGTCCAATTTAACTCAATTCGCTCACCTGTGGTGCCGCCTGTATCTGTACCCGATTCAGTATTATCGTTTTCATCTTTACGATAGTGTGCACTTAATGCCGAGCGGTAGCCTTTATTTGCAGGGGCAAATTCCCATCTTAGCTTCGCGCTTATTTGTGAGCCATCTGTTACGTTATCTGTATCAGCAGGAAGGCCGGTTAATACAAAGTCAGTACCGTCATAGTCATTTTCATATTGAACAGAACGTAAATTCGCGATGAAGGTGTGTTCGGTGGTGGCGGCATAATTGAGGTTTATGCCGGCAGTCATATTGTCATAGCCATCATCTTCGGTACCAACGCGAGACACGTTATCGCCGTCAGTTCGAATATAGCTCGCGTAGGCAGATACACCCACGTTATCGCTTTGTGAGCGCGCATTCATACTGCCCTGCAACGTACCTTGTGTACCAACGCCTGCAGAAAAATCTACGTGAGAAACATTGTCGGCAAACTGGCCAGATTTAGTGGTAATGCTTAGTACACCACCAATTGCGCCGCTACCCCACCTCGCACTTTGCGGGCCGCGAAGTAGCTCAATGCGCACTACGTTGGCGCTAGTTAGGTGAGCAAGGTCAACAAGACTCCCTTGGCCTACATCGTTGGCAACAACGCCATCAATTAAAACAAGCAGATGGTTGGTTTCACCGCCGCGCACGCGCAGCTCTGTTAACCCACCAGGGCTGCCTGACTGAGACAAACTAACGCCAGGTAAGCCGCGAATTAGGTCGGTAAGTTGAAGTGCGCCCGAAGCTTTAATATCGCTTTCAGTGAGCACCGATACTGAGCCAGGCAGTTTATTTAGCGAAATAGGCAGACGCGTGCCAGTGACGGTAAGCGTTTCAATATCTTGATTTGAGGTTTGAGCAAAGGCAGGTGTGCTTAAGCACGAAATAACTGCAGCGCTAAGGGCTGCTTTAGTAAAATGTGTACGCATGGTTTTTATATTGTCTTTGATGCGCTCCACCCGAGCACATGATTAGGGAAAGTGCACGTTTTTGCTTAGTTATGGATGTGAGCAAGCAAACGACACCATGAAGTACAGGCCGGTATCCGGGCTTACTCACCAAGACCGATAAGGTAATGGCTCTTTTGCCTTCCCATCTAATGGCGTCTGATTGCGCTGTAGCGCGTTAACGTATAAAAGACAGTGGCGCAAAGAAAAGAAAACGACAATGCGTTGAGTTTACCGTTGCGGGGGCAGCATCAGCTTTTCACTGATTTCCCGTTTAACTATTGTCACAGTAGTAGTTATGGAGCGCGACAAAAGCACCTACACAAAGCGATTATATAGAACTTAAAAAGTGATAGCGAATACGGTTTCTTATACCTTACGCTTTTTCGTAACCCGCATACGGTTATTGTACTAGGGTTATCGAAAAAGCGTTTTTCAGCAGTAAGGCAGAAGGCTCAGTACCCCAATTTTAGCGGAGGCTCTTGGAGTGCAGATAGCTGTTCTTTAAGGGCAAGTATTTGGCCTTCCCAATATTTGTCTTCAGCAAACCAAGGGAACGCACGAGGAAACGCAGGGTCTTCCCACCGACGAGAAAGCCACGCCATGTAATGCACCATGCGCATTGCTCTTAGTGGCTCAATAAGAGGTAGCTGGGACGTATCGAATTCGTGAAATTCTTCGTAGGCCTCTACTAGGGTATCTAGCTGCAAAAGCTGCTGTTGGCGGTCGCCACTTAACATCATCCATAAGTCTTGAATAGCGGGTCCCATACGGCAGTCATCTAAGTCAACGAAGGTTGGACCGTCGCGCCATAGTATATTGCCTGGGTGGCAGTCACCGTGTAAACGAATATTCGATGTTGGCTTATACGCTTGTTGGGTGGCCTCAATAACTGGATTGAGTATGGCAAAAAAGGCCGTCTTCAAATGCTCGGGTAGCAGTGTGCTTTGCAACAGAACCTGTTTGGGCTCATCAAGGTAACTTTCAATGTCAATTGAGGGGCGATCTGCAAACCCTTTAGCTGACGCTACGCGGTGAATGCGGCCTATAAAACGCCCCATCCATTCGAGCTGTTCAAGGTTGTCGTTCTCAAACTGTCTACCGCCTACCGAAGGGAATAGTGTAAATCGATAGTCAGTCTCCGCCACCGTATGGTGATGTAGCGTTTTACCGTTTAAAGCTATAGGTGCAGCCAATGGGATTTCGTTATCGATTAGCTCTGCAGCAAACGCGTGTTCTTCAAGAATTTGAGCGTCGGTCCATCGACCTGGGCGATAGAATTTTGCTACATAGCGCTGACCGTCTTCAGCCAAAAACTGATAGACGCGGTTTTCATAACTATTTAGTGCTAGCAAACCGCTTTGAAGAAAAATGCCCTGACTTTCCAGGGCATCTAATATGGTGTCTGGGCTAAGCCCAGAGAATGAAAAATCTGTCATCGATAAAGGAACTTAGTTGGCTCATCAACAGTAACCGTTTCCCCATCAATTGTGGTGGTTACACTGATAAAAATATCGGTAACCGTATCTTCCAGATTATAGGCGTCAGTTGCAACTGAAATTGGCGTGCTATACACCGCACCGCCTTCAACTGTTACAGTTTGCTCACCTATATACTCATAGTCAGGCAGACCTTTTACAGCAATCGTATACGTTTGCTCTTGCTGGGTTTTATTGAGCACTTTTATGGTATAGACGTTCTCAATTAGCCCTTCATTGGTTTCGCGGTATAGGGAATTTCTATCGCGGATAATGTCGACTTCGGTGGGGCTGCGCATCCAAATATTAGCGAATAGCAAACCGGTCATAACAACAAGTACGACAAAATACCCAATTAATTTAGGGCGCAATATATGAGTTTTACCGCCAGCAAGTTCTTCTTCCGAGGTAAAGCTTATCAGGCCTTTGGGATAGCCCATCTTGTCCATAACGCCGTTACAGGCATCAACACAAGCACCGCAGTTGATGCATTCGTATTGAAGGCCGTTGCGAATATCAATACCGGTAGGGCAGACTTGAACACATAAATTACAGTCAATGCAGTCACCTAAGCCTTTCTCCTGCACCTGCTCGTGACTAAGTTTTCGAGGGCGTGGACCGCGTTGTTCGCCCCGTTTTGCATCGTAGGATACGGTAAAGGTATCTTTGTCGAACATGGCAGATTGGAATCGTGCATAAGGACAAATGTGCGTGCACATAATTTCACGCATATAGCCTGCATTTCCGTAGGTACAAACTGCAAAAAAGATAACTGAGAAACCCGCCCAGAAGCTGGTGTCAAATGTGACAAAGTCAACAAACAAGGCATCGATGGGGGTGAAGTAGCCGACAAAGGTTAGCGCAGTTAATAATGCTACCAGAACCCAAGCAGTATGCTTTGCCGTTTTACGTAAAAATTTGTCGGTATCCATCTTGCGTGCATCAAGGGCTATACGCTTGTTTCGTGGCCCTTCGAACTTTTCTTCAAACCAAGTGTATATATATACCCATGTCGTTTGTGGACACATAAAGCCACACCACACTCTACCTGCGAAGGTGGTGACAAAGAATAATGCAAAAGCGGAAACAATGAATATATAGGCCAGTAAGGTAAGGTCTTGAGGCCACAAGGTAAGCGAGAAAATAGTAAAACGCTGTTCGCCGATATCAAGCAGTACCGCCTGATGGCCGTTGTACTGAATCCACGGAATAATGGCAAAAAGGGCTAGAAAGAAAAGACCGAAGAAACGTCTAAACGTCTCCAATGGGCCCTGCACGGCGCGCACATAAATACGGCTGCGTGAGTCATGCCGTTTGCCCTCTATGGCTCCTTTGGGTTTATGTACTTTTACCGGTGTTACGTTTTTGACCGGTATTTGTTCATTCATAGCTTAACCTTATGTGACGTAACAAACTGCCTGTGCAGTATAACTGCGTTCAACACGTCATACTTAATATAGATCAATAATACGGCGTATGGTCTATCTTTTTAAAATTTCAGTCAATACTGAAACTTCAGAAAGTTTCATGGTTTCTTCTTTTCTTGAATCTATGCGTAATGGTATGGATACAGTGCCAAGATCAGTTGAAATTATCGAACGTCATATTTGCTAATATAGAAATGAGTGTTCAAGCATGTTTAACACACTTGAGCTATGTCCATTGTATTGAGCATCATTAAAGTATCATACATTGGTAGGGAAATATTTGTGGTCAATTAGCGTACAAATGATGTAAAGTGTCCGCAAATAAAGTGTGAGTTAACAAAAGTTTATTGAGCATGTGTAGTTAAATGTGTTCAATAAATTGGCACCATTTGTCGTAAACATCTGTCAAAAATTAGCTGAGAAGTCATGTTAAGGTTTTTTATAATCGCTGCCGAAATTGTTGTTTTAATCATAGTGTTGAGATCTTCTTTTGTTCAGTATCTCTTCGAAGATATTCAAAACTCTATTTCTAATTGGCTGACGGTTGTTGCAACACTTCCTGAACGAAAGGAATTGCATAGCTTACAAGACAAAATAAATATCCAGCTAAGCCCACTAAAGCCCTATCAACAGGATTACGTCAAACAAATCACAACCGATGGCGCTAGCGTTAAACGCTTTCATCGTGCTTATTGCGAAACAGATGACATAAACCCAAACTTCACGGGAACTAAACGCGCTAAACTATGCCTAATCATTAAGCAATCACGATTTATGCAAGTTGAATAGTCACATTTGCCTTTGTGTCGAGAGTACGCTTTCTCAATAGCGTGTTATAAACCTTTCGTAATGCTTGCTAGCTTGATGTTAAATCAATTGAATGTAGGAGCATGAAAGTGAATAAATTACGTACTTTTTCCTTTTTAAGTTGCGCCGCAGCAATAGGGCTTGCCGTTTTTGTTCCCACTCAAGCCGCTGAGGTTAAAATTACGTGGGATGAGCCGGAGTCTTACAGTGATGTGAGGCCGACTAACGAATCTCGTAAACGCTTTCGAGAGCGCACCTTAAAAGAGCTCGAATCGCATATCGTTGAATTAGCCAGTGAATTGCCGGAATCGCAGGTATTGTCTATGACGGTAACGAACGTTGATTTAGCCGGCCAAGTGTGGCCGAGTCAATTTGTGGGATTTGGCAACGGCGCTGGCAGTGACGTGCGTATCATTAAGCGCATTGATATTCCTAGAATGACATTTAGTTACTCGTTAGCTAATGCCGACGGTCAAGTCATTTTAAGCGGTGAAGATGTAAAACTTAAAGATATGGATTTTATGGAATCGAATATACGTCGCAATCGAACGGAATCGCTATCCTACGAAAAAGCCATGCTTAACGATTGGTTTTCAGATACGTTTTCAACACAAGTAGCGGCGAACGACTAACGCATTCGTTCAAATCACAATAAAAAAGGTCACATATAGTGACCTTTTTTGTGTTTATAACCCTCATTTCACGGGCTATAAAAATACAAGCTACCTACAGATAATCAAACTCATTACCTGATATTGCAAGGGTGCTTTCAGGGCCAGCTTTATAAGCGGCTTTGTGCGCATCGCGACGTACTAAGATACGTTCCATGTAGAAGTCACGTGTCTTCATCTTAGACGCTGCAAGGACCGCGTTACCTGAAGCTTGCGCTTTGTCGGCCATGCTGTACCACAGTACACCAATCAACGAATAGGCGCTGTATGCCAAGTAATCACAAGCAGCTGCAGCAGCGGTGGTGGCATCCATACCTAAGCAATCGGCTGAAGATGCACGCCAGTCATCAAGAATACCTTGAGCCAGACCCTTCGCCTCACTGTCTTGAATGTCGCTGACCAAAGCGTTAAACGCATTATAGGTCGCTTCCATCATTTGACCGCCATCGCGGGTAAGCTTACGACCAATAAGGTCTAGCGCCTGAATACCGTTGGTGCCTTCATATAACATAGCAATGCGCACGTCGCGCATAAGTTGTTCCATACCCCATTCACGAATAAAGCCGTGACCACCAAATACTTGTACACCTAGGCTGGTGGTCTCAAGGCCCATATCCGTCATAAAAGCTTTGCAGATTGGGGTTAAAAACTGAAGTATCTTGTCGGCATCTTCTTTTTCTTGACCTTCACCAAGCTTCTCAACGTCCATAAACTTGGCATAGAAAAGTGAAAGTGCACGGCAGCCTTCAATCAGTGATTTCTGCGTAAGTAACATACGCGCTACGTCAGGTTGAAATACGATTGGGTCTGCTTTGCCCTCTGGGTTTTGGATACCCTGTGGTGCACGAGACTGCACGCGCTCGCGGGCGTAGGTCAGTGCGCCTTGGTAAGAGGCTTCTGCCGCCCCTAAACCTTGTAGGCCTACTTGGAAGCGTGCATCGTTCATCATGGTGAACATACATGCTAGGCCTTGGTTTTCTTCACCAACAAGATACCCGGTTGCACCGTCAAAGTTCATCACACAAGTCGGGCTCGCTTTTATCCCCATTTTGTGTTCAATACTTCCTACAGACAAGCTGTTCGCCTCGCCCGGCTCATTGCTGGCATCTGGAAGGAACTTAGGCACTAAGAACAAGCTGATGCCCTTAACGCCCTTCGGTGCGTCTGGCAAGCGAGCTAGTACAAGGTGAATAACGTTCGAACTCCAGTCGTGATCACCTGCGGTAATAAAGATCTTATTACCGGTTACTTTATAGCTGCCGTCGCTTTGAGGCTCAGCTTTAGTACTAAGCAGGCTCAAATCGGTTCCCGCATGAGGTTCGGTCAGGTTCATGGTACCTGTCCACTCACCGCTGATTAGTTTAGCAAGGTAGATATCTTTTAATTCTTTACTGGCGTGTTTAGTAACCGCAAGGGTTGCGCTTTCTGTCAGCATGGTGGTTAAGCGCCAGCTTAAATTCGCCGCATTTAGCATTTCGTGAACAGGCACAGCCATGGTGTACGGCAAATCCTGTCCGTCGTACTCGGCAGTGCCTAACATGGCATTCCAACCGTTTGCAACGTATTCCTGATAGGCATCAGCAAAGCCTTTAGGTGTGGTAATTTTGCCGTCTTTCAGCGTACAGCCTTCTTCATCGCCTTCACGGTTAAGTGGGGCAACCACATCTAGAGCAAACTTTGCACCCTGTGCAATAATCTCGTTGGCTAATTCGCTATCAAAGTCGCTGATACCGAGCTTTTCGTAGTGAGCATCAAGTCCAAGCCAGTCTTTTAACAAAAACTGAAAATCAGTTGTAGGGGCGTGGTATAGAGGCATGGATGACTCCTTTTTCAAACAAGTGTTTTAATTTTGCTTATTATAGTCACAAAAAGCGTAGTCCGAATAGTCCGTTAAAGGAAAGTTAATAATAAATTTGGATGATGTGGGTAATGATCTATGCGGACTGATATGAGAGAAACACATAGGTTTACCAAGACTCGTGGACTTTAAATGTGCAGCAAAGGTCACACAGGCTCTGATGATGATGACTGACGCATTGGTGTTAATATAGAAAAGTGAACTCAAGTGGTAAGCTCGCTTGCAATTCAAATTCTCACTGGCATGCTTAGCCTACATTGAAATAACCCGTTCACATACGCACAAGCAACACGGTACATAAAAACATGAATCCAGAAAGCGCGAAGAAAAACCTTAAACATAGCAGTGATGATGCGCAGATCCCGGTTTGCATTGTAACGGGGGGAAGCTTGGGTATCGGTTTTGCGGTATGCAAGCTGTTTAGTCAAAACGGTTATCAAGTCATTAATTTAGATATCAGAGACTTTGAGCAAGCGTTACCTAATGCTATCTGGAAGCCGTGTGATGTAAGTGTTGTGCGTAATATTGAAGCCGCGGTGAATGAGGTTATTAGTTCTTATCAACGCATAGACGCATTGGTGTGTAATGCCGGTATACATGTTTCAGCAACCATTGAAGATACTGATGAAGCGCTGCTTGATAAGGTACTAAACTTGAACGTAAAAGGGGCGTACGGCGCGATTAAGTCTTGCCTGCCAACCATGAAAGAGCAGGGCAGCGGCGCGATTGTGGTAATGGGCTCAGATCAGTCCTTTATTGGAAAGCGCAATTCGTTCGCCTACGGTGTCAGCAAAGGTGCGTTGGCGTCTATGGCGAAAACCACCGCGCTTGACTACGCACCCTATAATATCCGCGTTAACGCGGTATGCCCAGGTACCATCGAAACCCCTCTATTTCATAACGCCATTGATAATTATGTGGCACGTTCTGGGGCAGATAAAAATGAAGTGGTAGCTGAAGAAGCCGCTGCACAACCTATTGGACGTTTGGGCCAGCCCGAAGACGTGGCTGAACTGACCTATTTTCTATGCAGCAACAAAGCGTCGTTCATCACAGGTAGCTTGTATGCGGTTGATGGGGGCTACACAGCACAATAGAAAGAGCTGAATAGAAAAGCAACGCGAAATGCCTTATCAGCAATAGCATACACCAAGGTTTTATAAACAAAGATGAGCAAGCCTTCATTCACTTGGATAGACCCTCATATTCACTTCTTTGCCTTAAACGAAGGGCACTATAATTGGCTGAAACCAGCCAACGCCCCTTTTTGGCCAGATAAAAAAGCGATTGCAAAACATACTACAGAGCACATGCTCTATCGCGTGTCGTTAGGGCTGTTAGGTGGTTTTGTTCACATTGAAGCGGGTTACGATAACGAAAGACCCTGGCGTGAAATTGCGTTCTTGGAGCGTCATTGTACGCTGCCATTTTGTTCGGTTGGGTGTATCGATTTAACGAGAAATATTGTTGGCAGTCATATTGATAAGCTAAAGCAGTACAACTCAGTACGCGGGCTTCGTCATATATTAGATGGTGATGCTGAAGCCCTTTTACGTTCCCCTAAGGTCAAATGGGGACTGCATTATATGGCGTCGCAAGGCTTGTCTTTTGATGCACAATTAAACCTTGCCGATAGCAAAGCCGTGCGTGCGCTGCTAAAGGTATTGGAACAAACACCCTCGCTAAAAGTGGCTGTAAACCATGCCGCAATAGCACCGATTGATGTAAATAGTTTTGCGTTTAAAACATGGCGGAAGAATCTTCGCGACTTGAGTGAAACACAGCAAGTTGTGTTTAAGTTTTCGGGGTTAGAGATGCAAGATCGCCGTTGGCAGTGGCAGCGTGCGTCTTATGTTTTTGAATCCTTGCTTGACAGCGTAGGCATAAATCACATTATGTTTGCTAGCAACTTCCCGCTATGTCAGTGGCGAATGCCTTATGCTGCGCTTTGGAATGGGTTCTCAGATATGATAACGCCGCTTTCTGAAACTCAAAAAGCGGCGCTGTTGTCTATAAACGCTAAGCAATGGTACGACATCGCTTAAGCGCCAGCCTGAAACTAGCTTCATGGCTTATTCCGGCGCTTTCTAGCTTTACAAGTACTTTGTGTAAATGCCGTGCAAGCTTACAAGAGTGCCGGTATGTAACTTTGCTATTTAAGTTCCGTTACCGTCATGTGTGGCGAGCGGTAAACCACTTCATCGTTTAGGTCAATACCAATTCCCGGTGTGTCAGGCGCTTCAATAAAGCCGTTTACTGGCTGAGGATCTTGAATGCAAAGTTCACGGTTCCAATCTTTAATGGCATAGGTGTGATGTTCGTGAATTAAAAAGTTTGGAATAGCCGTTTCTAGATGCAGGCTTGCCGCTGTAGCGACTGGGCCTCCACAAACGTGAGCTTGAACGCGCACGTCGTAGATGTCGGCATAGTCACATACCTTTTTCGCTTCTGTGAAACCGCCACAAAGGCCAACGTCAGGTTGAAGTACATCGAGAGACTGGTCTTCAAGGTATGGGCGAACGTCCCAGCGGTGATATAAACGCTCACCGCCCGCAATAGGCACGTTTACGTTCTTTGCAACTTTGTCGTGAAGCTTCGAGTTAAGGTAATTCACTGGCTCTTCATAGTACAAGCAGCCAATCTCTTCGACAATATCGCCCAGCTGAATGGCCGTTGAAGCACCTAACAAACTGTGACATTCGAAGATAATGTCGCCATCTTCACCCATGGTGTCCCTAATCGCCTGAAGGCGAGCTTTGAAAAGTTTAAGCTCGGGCTTAGTAAACAGCTTAGTTCTGTCAAAGTGAGTGTTACCGTCTTTATCATAGACGATAGGGTCAACTTTCACGGCGTCGTAACCGTCTTTCAGGGCTTTTTCAGTAGCGCGAGCATAATCTGCTGGATCGTTAAGTTTGGTCACTTCCTTATCCCAGTCAAATTGAAGCTGGCTGGCATAGCTGCGAAGCTTGCCATTCGTTTTACCACCAAGGAGTTCGTAAACAGGCAAACCGAGTGCTTTGCCTTTTATATCCCAAAGTGCGGTATCAATCGCGCTCATTGCGGAATAAATCACCGGACCGCCACCGAGTCCCCAGAAGCCTTCACGTAGCATTCTCGACCAAAGCAGTTCAGTGTGAAAGGGGTTAAAGCCAATCAGCATGGCTTCGGCAATCTCCTTAATCATATGCGCAGCGGCGCTATGGCCCCAGTCATAAGCAAGCCCTGCTTCACCTACGCCAGTAATGCCTTCATCGGTATAAACACGCACAAAAACAGGGTTCCACTGTGGGCGTTTAGGGCATTCGATATCAAAAATTTCTACTTTGGTGACTTTCATGTTTTTAAGCAATTCCTGTTTGAAATGAGTTGGCGTTGAGCTGAAATTGCGTAATTATTCGCAAAATCCTGGATCTAGCTTGTAGGCTTTGCGCAACATGGCTGGCCATGCTTTTTGACCGCCAGTCTCGCCACTGTGTACTACATTGGCCTGTGCGTATATGCCATCGATAATGTTTTGCGGTATCTCGATAACCTCTTCATTAGACTGCATCAAGGCAAGCTGAATTTCGCACGCACGCTGCAAATCGTAAAAACGCATAAAAGCGTCGCCAACAGTCGGGCCAAGGGTTAGGCCGCCATGATTAGGCAAAAGCATGTGATTTGTATCGCCAAGATCGTCCTGCAAGCGTTTCTTTTCACTATCATCAACAGCTAAACCTTCGTAGCTGTGATAAGAAAGCGATGGTAGTGAAAACATTGAATATTGGCTCCACGGCTTAAGCCCGCCTTTAACCGATGCGACTGAAATCGTGGCTAGTGTATGTAGGTGAATAACGCACTGAGCGTCGTGGCGTACTTCGTGGATAGCACTGTGAATGGTGAATCCTGCGGGGTTTATGCCGTAAGGTGTATCGTCAAGGATGTTACCCTCTAAGTCGACTTTGACCAAGTTAGAAGCCGTAACTTCATCGAAGGTAAGCCCAAAGGCGTTAACAAGATAATGGTCTGTGCCAGGCACCTTAGCGGAAATGTGGGTATAGATGAGATCGCCCCATCGCATATCTGCCACTAACCGATAGCACGCCGCCAAATCGACACGGGTTTGCCATTCTTGTTCAGGTACTTTGCCTTTTAGACTTAATGTTGGCAGTGAAAACAAGCCGCTTCTCCTATTCTTTTCGTGGGGACAATTTACCAATACCCGCAACAATGAACAATGCTTTGTCAGTGCTGCTTTATATCGAATTGGGTATAGCCATCGCGCAAGGGAATAAGATCGTCAGCAAATCTCAAAGCCTCGTGGTCTAATATAAACGGGTCTACTTTTACTAGTTTGACGACTTCTATCTGTGCCCACGGTGGTGCATCAAAGGTGTTCGGCAGTGTTTCTATTCCTTCGTTCAAAACACAGCCAAATATGACTAAGCCATTAGAGGTTGTCGATAAATATGTTTTAACCTCTACATTGAACCCAGTTTCTTCCCATGTTTCTCGGTGAGCCGTACAGGCAAGTGGTTCACTCTCATCCCAGGTCCCGCCTGGAAAGTCTAACTTGCCAGAAAGCCGATGTTTAACCAGCAATACTTCGCCACTACCTTTAATTAAACATGCTGCGGCTTTGGGTGAGGGTGACATATCCATTTCCGCGTGAATGTTTTCATATGAAATGGAATCAGAGACTCGACACATTACTGGTTCAGTTGTTGGTTTTGAGCATGCGAAAAGCGTTAAAACAGCAAATATAGCTGATAAGCGAAATAAGATGACCATTGATTTGGGTAAAATACTCTAGCGTTAGTTTGTAATTGTTGGAAAAGCAATCAAAATTATCACACAGACTCTACGCAAAAATAAAAATAACACAACAAACAATAATAGCGCGGTACACAAAACAGTGTTTGGGAACGCTTACGTAAAATGTAGAGCGAATTTGTGTACTCAAGTATTCGTTGAGCGCTTCAAAAGCCATGCTTAATAGAATACGCTTTTACCAATAGGAAAGGTTATGTCTTCACGATTCTCGTTATCGCCCTTGTTATTTGGCGTTTTGCTGCTTGCTGGCGTCGTGGCATATCTAAATGTGCCCCAGGAAGAAAGTAAAAAGAACGCCGGCGTAAGAGCTACGCCTGTTAAAACGAGCGTTGTTTCGACCCAATCATTTCCTATCACTATCGAGTCGCTCGGCACAGCTACTGCTAACGAGTCTGTAAATATCACCGCTCAAGTTACCGATACGGTAAAAGCGATAAATTTCGATGATGGAGATAAAGTCGTAGAAGGCGAGCTTTTGGTGCAGCTGAATAACACTGAAGAGCGTGCAAGGGTGGAAGAGCTCAAAGCAAACATCGACGAGGCTAAACGTCAGTTCACCCGCATAGCCGATTTGCGTCAGTCGAATGCTACGTCTGAACAGCTTCTTGATGAGCAACAAGCCCGAGTCAAAGCGTTACAGGCCCAGTTAGATGTAGCCTTAGCTCAGCTTAATGATCTACAAGTCCGCGCGCCATTTAACGGGCTGTTAGGCAACCGCGGAATCAGCATTGGTTCATTAATTCAGCCAGGTGACACCATCACCACCTTAGATGATATTAGCCAAATCAAAGTTGATTTTAGTATCGCTGAAAACCACCTCGCTAGCGTGGCTAAAGGGCAATTGGTAAGTGCGTCGTCAGTCGCTTACCCTGGAGAAGAGTTTACAGGAAAAATCACTAATATTGATACACGCTTGGACTCTGTTAGTCGCTCCATTCGCGTGCGCGCAACTATTGATAACCAAGACAGTCGTCTACGCCCAGGTATGCTGCTGACTGTCGTGGTAGAAAAACGTGTACTTAGCGCCTTAGTTTTGCCAGAAAAGGCACTGGTGCCAGTGCAAGACAAGCAGTTTGTTTACGTGGTTAAAGATAATGTTGCTCATCAAACTGAGGTGAAAATTGGTGAGCGTCGACCAGGACAAGTGCAAATTGTCAGCGGTTTAAGTGAAGGAGATGAAGTAATAACCGAAGGTACACTTCGCGTACGTGACCAATCTCCGGTTAATGTATTAAACCGCTAGGGAGTAAACAGTTATGCTATTGTCAGACGTTTCTGTAAAGCGCCCGGTTTTTGCAACCGTACTCAATTTACTGTTGATTATCTTTGGTATTGTCGCGTTCTCCATGTTGAGTTTACGGGAATACCCCGATATCGACCCTCCTATTGTATCGGTTAATACAACCTATACTGGAGCTTCAGCAAACATTGTCGAAACCCGAATTACCCAGCTTCTAGAAGATAGAATTTCGGGTATTGAAGGCATAAAGAACGTGACTTCCACGTCTCGCAATGGTCGTTCAGATATTACTATCGAATTTAAACTTTCTCGAGATATTGATGCAGCAGCCAACGATGTGCGCGAACGTGTCAGCCGCGCATTAAATAACTTGCCTGATCAAGCCGATCCTCCTGAAGTATCTAAAGCAAACTCAGATGAAAGTGCCGTGGTGTGGTACAACTTACGAAGTACTAACCTCAATACCATGGAGCTGACTGACTACGCAGAACGTGTGCTGGTTGACAGGCTATCCATTGTTGACGGTGTGGCTAGAATTCAAATTGGTGGTGGAAGACGCTACGCCATGAAAGTGTTTCTAGACCGCAATGCTATGGCGGCTAGAGGCATAACTGTTAGTGATGTAGAGCAAGTTATTCGCGCTGAAAATGTTGAACTGCCTGCTGGTGAAGTAGAAAGTGTTGATCGTGACTTTGAAGTACGAGTTGCACGAACGTTTCTAACGCCGGATGATTTTGCAGCCCTAACCGTTGCAGTAGGGGATAACGGCTATCTGGTGCGTCTAGGCGAAATAGCCCACGTTGAGCTTACCGCCGAAGACGATGAGACAGAGTTTCGTGGTGATGGCGTCAATATGATTGGCCTTGGCATTATCAAGCAGTCTAAAGCCAATACTCTCGAGGTAGCCCGCGCGGCTAAAGCGCAGATAGAAAGAATAGAAGCGACCCTTCCAGATAATATTTTTATTGTACCAAGCTACGACTCTTCGGTTTTCATTGAAGCGTCGATTGACGAGGTGTATGAGACCTTGGGGATCGCTATGCTGATGGTGGTGATCGTCATATATGTCTTCCTAGGAAATATTCGCGCCACGTTAATTCCCGCGGTGACCGTACCCGTTTCTATTATAGCGGCTTTTATCGTGATGTATGCGCTGGGGTTCTCAATCAATCTTCTCACCCTGCTTGCTATGGTACTTGCTATCGGCTTGGTGGTAGATGACGCTATTGTTGTACTTGAGAACATTTATCGACGTATCGAAATGGGCGAACCACCTATCCTGGCTGCCTATCGCGGTGCCAAAGAGGTCGGGTTTGCCGTAATTGCCACCACTCTGGTACTTATTTCTGTATTCGTTCCTTTGGTTTTCCTTGAAGGCAATATAGGCAGACTTTTCACCGAGTTTGCGTTGGCCATTGCTGCGGCAGTCGCATTTTCAAGTTTCACCGCGCTTACTTTGTCGCCTATGATGGCGTCAAAAATACTTAAAAAACGCCCACGTTCGTCAGGCTTCGGAAGCTGGATGGATAAGCGATTTTCAAAACTTGAAACCGGCTATTTCAATACGCTTGGCAAGACCTTGCACCAACCTTTCATTATGCTGCTAATGCTTGTAATTGCGATTGTTGCGTTAGTCCAACTCTCAGAGAAAGTACCTAGTGAGTTCGTTCCTAAAGAAGATAGAGGCAACTTTTTCATCTTAATGAACGCTCAAGAAGGGGCGAGCTTTGAAAGTAACGCAAAAAACTTAGAGCAAATAGAGAGCATATTAATGCCCTATCGCGAGAGCGGTAAAATTAATCGTCTCTTGGTGAGAACACCGGGTTTCGGCGGCAATGCGGGAATTGCGATCGTAGGTTCTGCAGATTGGGATGAGCGTGATTTCAGCACATTTTCACTGATGGATGAAATCAGCGGCAAGCTTAACAGCGTGCCCGATGTTCGCGCGTTTGCGATCATGCGAAGCGGGATATCGGGAGGAGGGCTAGGACGTCCCGTTCAGTTCGTCTTGCAAGGTGATACATATGAGAACCTTGTAGAGTGGCGTGACATCGTTTTACAAAAAGCAGCGCAAAATTCAGGATTAATTCGACTGGACTCTGACTACAAAGAGACATCACCCCAGTTATTGGTCAATATTAATCGCGACAGAGCGGCTGACCTAGGTGTATCAATTAGCGATATTGGCGGCACGTTAGAGGTCATGCTTGGTCAGCGAAGGGTGTCGACATTCCTTGATAGAGGTGAGGAATACGATGTCATCATGGAAGGCATTGAAGATGACTTCAGAAGCCCTAACAGCATTGAAAATTTATACGTGAGGTCATCTCGTACCGGTGAACTTATTCCCATGGATAACTTACTCACCTTTGAAGAGCAGGCTACGTCGGCAAGATTAAATCGCTACAACAGAATGCGGGCTGTAACTATTTCAGCTAACTTGGCAGATGGCTACACACTCGGTGAGGCGCTCGCCTATTTAGAAAATATAGTGGCCACTGAACTGCCTGATAACGTTTCTATTGATTACAAAGGCGAGTCACAACTATATCAAGAGGCGGGTAACTCATTTGTTTATGTATTCATGCTGGCGCTTGCGGTGACTTATTTAATATTAGCTGCGCAGTTCGAAAGTTGGGTGCATCCTTTAGTGATAATGCTTACTGTGCCCTTAGCCCTCGTTGGGGCTTATATAGGGCTGTTTTTTAGCGATATGACGATTAATATCTACAGTCAGATTGGTTTGGTTATGCTTATCGGGCTTGCCGCGAAAAATGGCATATTAATAGTAGAATTTGCTAATCAGCTTCGTGATGCGGGTATGGAATTTGAACTAGCACTCAAGCGTGCTGCCGCACAGCGTTTGAGGCCTATCGTTATGACAGGGTTTACAACCGTGTTTAGCTCTTTGCCTTTGGTACTTGCATCAGGGCCTGGCGCCGAGAGCCGAATGGTGATTGGTATGGTTATTTTCTCAGGCGTGCTTGTTTCGGCATTTATGACCCTATACGTCGTTCCCACTGCCTATAGCTGGCTTGCAAGAAATACGGGCTCGCCAATGCAGCGAACCTATGAAATCGAAGCATTAGAAAAAACGATTCCTTATAAAAAAGGTGAGTCGTAGGAGTTCGGTTATAGGCTATTGATCCTCTTTTAAACTCGCGCCAGCGCAAAGTGGTGCGAGTTTAAAAATGCCAAGTATCTTTTTCCATACTTTAATATGAGTTTTCATCACTTACACCATGATGCCTGATTTTCTTAAGTTGCTGTTTTTATGTGTTTATTTTGGTATTTCAGCATCGCATTTATTTATTTTATCGGCCTTTATAAGCGCTCAAAGTATGTATTAGACAATTGTATAGTTGTCTAAATTTACACTTTTACTACACTGCGCGCCAATCTCAACCGCTTATATAAGTTATTAATTTATATAAGGTAAAAAATTCAAGCTCAAAGTGGCGAATATTGCATTTGTGACCAATAATTACATCGTTGCAAATGTTCGGACACACAAACACATTTTTGCTTCTTTTCGCTCAAACGCGTAAATGTCGTCTTTGGCGCTAGTAAAGAAAGTAAAGAGCGATGAGCTAGTATTCACACAAATTCTAGAGGACACATGATGAAAAAATGGATACTTGTAGCAGGGCTTTGCTGCAACGTTGCAATCGCTGATGTAGCAGTCATCGTACATCCCAACAATGGCGACTCTTTAGATAAAGATAGCATCAGTCGACTTTTCTTAAACAAAGCAAAAGCATTTCCTAGCGGTACCCAAGCGGAGCCTATCGCATTAGCTGAAGGTCAACCAGCCACCGACGAATTCAACGGCAAAGTATTAAATAAGACTGCAGCGCAGTTAACTGCATTCTGGTCAAAACTTGTGTTTACCGGTAAAGGTCAACCGCCGAAGGCAATGGGGAGTGACGCAGAGGTAGTATCGGCGGTAGCGGGTAACCCAGGTGCTATAGGTTATGTAGACGCAGGCGCTGTTAATGACAGCGTACGTGTTGTCGCCACCTTTTAACTTACCGTTAATACAAAGAATTTAAGGAATACGCATGAAAACCAAATTAGCTATTTTATCTTTGGCTGGCCTTTTGGCTACTCCAACATTAGCCGACGTACAAATTAACGGCTTCGCAAACCTGATTGGCGGTATGACATTAGATGATGATGAGTCAGTTTACGATTACGACAGCGACTTTGATTTTGAACCTGCCAGTGTGTTTGGTTTGCAAATTCGCGGCGAAGTAAGCGACAAGCTTTCTGCAACTGCTCAGTTAGTAGGTCGCGGCAGCAATGACTACGAAGTCGATTTTGAGTGGGCGTATATGACCTACGTGCTAAATAACAATATTAATATTAGTGCAGGCCGTCTTCGCATGCCGTTATTTAAATACTCCTCTTCATTAGACATCGGCTATTCCTACCACTGGCTAACACCGCCAGACTCGGTTTACGGCATTGACTTCAATAATATTGAAGGTGTGCGTATTGATTACATCAATTATTCAGGCGACTGGGAGTACGGAAGCCAACTAACTATTGGTAAAGTAAAGGCGGATACCACTATCTCGGGAACTCCTGCTGTGCTTGAGTTGGAAAATGTTGTTGCGATATCTTTCGACGCTACTCGTGATTGGTTCAGTGCAAGAACTTTGTTTGCACGTGGTAAAACAAGTGCAGCCAATGCTGACTTCGACACATTTATTGGCGGCTTAAATCAGTATGGCGCTTTCATCCCATCTGCATCTTTGGCTGCAGAAGGTCTAAGCGTTAATGAAGATACGGGAACCTTCTTCGAAGTTGCTGTAGATATCGACAAATATGATTGGTTTGTTGGCGCTGAATTCACGCAGACAGAAGTAGATGGCTCTGTTATTGCTGATAATCAAGCATGGTATGTTACAGCAGGTATGCGCTTCGGCAAATTTACACCGCATATTACCTATGAAGTCGAAGAAGCAGACAACGGCACTCAGCTTGGGTTAATTGCTGCACTGCCACCAACAATTGCAACAGGTGACGCAGTTGTTGATGCTACGTGGAACGGTGCTAACGGTCAGGCAGGTATTTATCAAACTGCTGCGGGGATCGCGGCTCAACAAGAGCTAGATGTATCTGCGATAACTGTAGGTCTTCGCTACGACGTTGAACCAGGTTTTGCACTTAAAACAGACGTAACATGGTACTCTGACGACCTTAACGATCTGAACGATGCTACACTACTGAAAGTTGGCGTAAATTATACTTTCTAAATACAAATGTATGGCCTTGCAAAGAAGTGAGGCCATAATTTTATTAAAGATTTTCGTCAATGGGTAGATACATACAACACAACGCTTTTTCATAAATAGCGCAGAAGCACTTTGTGCTACTACATAGTTAAGTAGTGTTATTATAAAGATATAGTAGGATAACTAATGAACTTTTTAAAAAAAATGCCAATTGCGAGTAAGATTTTTTTAATACCGGGCATCGCGGCGCTAAGTTTTATCATTTACCTACTCATCACTGTTTATACCGCTCTTAATAACGGTGCTACATTAGAGAAAGTTCAGAAAGTCCAATTTCCTGCCTTACAACTATCGGCATCTACTTTAGTCGATATGCAAAAAGTACGAGACACCCTTTCAAGTGCAGTAACGACAGGAGATCAAGACACTTTAACAGTTGCTCAAGAACTTGCAGAAGAAGCGAAGAAGGGGCTTACTCAGATAGGGTCAATAAGCCCAGAGTTTCGCTCAGATATATCGACTATATCCTCAGGCTTCGATAATTACTTTGACGTTGCTTATGATGTTTCCCAATCGATGGTAAACGGTACAGCCGACTTTAGTCGGTTAGGTGAACTCTCTGCGCGAATGAATAAGTCTTACGATGGTGTAATTTCTGCTATGTCACAATTTCGTGATGCACAGCAAGCGGCATTTGAAGAAGCATTTCAAAATACCGACAGTGCTAACACATCGCTAATCAGCACAGGCGTTATTTTAGCAGTTGTCGTCACTGTATTGTTATTTGCTACTGCGATACCCATTGTACGGGGCATTAAACAAAGCATTGATGATGTAGTTCGTTCGCTTAAAGATATCGCACAAGAAAATGGTGACCTAACGGTTCGTATTCAAAGCAAAAGCGAAGATGAAATTGGCGAGTTGGTGTATTGGTTCAACCAATTTATGGATAAGTTACAGGGCGTAGTGCGGGATGTGGTTGAAGCGAGTTTACCGCTATCGAACTTGGCGCAAAACTTACGCGGCGTAACAGAAGAAACTCAGCGCACCATAGACGTTCAACAGCAGTCAGCTACTAATGCCAAGATTGCGGTAGATACCATGAGCGGCTCAGTTGATGGTGTTGCACATAGCGCTGCTCAAGCGGCAAGTGACGCCAACGAAGCGACGACAGCAGCGAGTGAAGGCCGTCAAATTGTGCAGCAAACCGTTACAAGCATACAGCAGCTAGCGGAAAACGTACGTGAAACAGCTGACGTCATCGGGCGCTTAGAATCTGACTCAAACAAAGTAGGCTCAGTGTTAGACGTAATTAAAGGCATCGCGGAACAAACCAATCTGTTAGCACTTAACGCGGCTATCGAGGCTGCAAGGGCTGGTGAGCAGGGCCGAGGCTTTGCGGTAGTAGCCGACGAAGTAAGAACACTAGCATCGCGTACACAGCAGTCAACGGAAGAAATTCAAAGTACTATTGAGCAACTACAAGGCGCAGCACATTCAGCCGTGGAAGTTATGGCTCGTGGTACCGAGCAGGCCACAAATAGTGTAGAAACAGCTAATAAAGCCGGCAGCAGCTTAGAAACCATTACAAGTACTATCGGTCGAATTAATCAAATGAACGAGCAAATAGCTCAAAATACAGAGGACCAGCGCACTGTTGCCGTTGACATTGTGCGTCACGTTGACGAAATTCACGAGCGTACCGAACAAACCTCAAGCCGCTCAGGCGAGCTGGGCACTATGTGTAATGAGCTTGCTGACCTTGCGCAGCACCTCGAATCAATCGCTAAGCAGTTTAGAGTGTAAGCTCTAGCTAACTTTCCTAAAGCGCATTGAAAGCCTCCTGACGGGGGCTTTTTTATATGCGCAGCGCAATGTTAGAACAATGAGTTTTAGTTTGTTATAGAAACATGAGGTTCGGGAAATTAAGATAAAAAAAATCCCCAGCAAGGGCTGAGGATTTTTATTTAAGGTAATATTTTTCTATTCGTCTAGGAAGCTGCGTAGCTGCTCAGAACGGCTAGGGTGGCGAAGCTTGCGAAGTGCTTTAGCTTCAATCTGACGAATACGCTCACGGGTAACGTCAAACTGCTTACCTACTTCTTCAAGCGTGTGGTCGGTATTCATGTCTATACCGAAACGCATGCGTAGTACTTTCGCTTCACGAGCAGTTAGACCTGCTAGTACTTCTTGCGTTGCGCCTTTTAAGCTACCGCCAGTTGCTGAATCGAGGGGCTGAATAATAGTGCTGTCCTCAATAAAGTCGCCAAGATGTGAATCTTCATCATCGCCGATAGGTGTTTCCATCGAGATTGGCTCTTTAGCAATCTTAAGTACCTTACGAATCTTGTCTTCGGGCATTAACATGCGCTCTGACAATTCTTCTGGCGTTGGTTCACGTCCCATTTCCTGAAGCATTTGGCGAGAGATACGGTTTAGCTTGTTAATCGTCTCAATCATGTGCACAGGGATACGGATAGTACGCGCCTGGTCAGCAATTGAACGAGTAATTGCCTGACGAATCCACCATGTTGCGTAAGTTGAGAACTTATAACCACGACGATATTCGAACTTATCTACCGCCTTCATCAGACCAATATTACCTTCTTGAATAAGGTCAAGGAACTGAAGACCGCGGTTGGTGTACTTCTTCGCAATTGAGATTACAAGACGAAGGTTAGCTTCAACCATTTCTTTTTTCGCACGACGTGCTTTTGCTTCACCAATCGACATGCGACGGTTGATGTCTTTAATATCAGCGATCACCAAGCCAGTTTCTTGCTCAACTTGATTCATCTTGCTAATGCAGCGTTCGATCTCTTCTTGGTTAACTGCAAGTTCAGCCGCATAAGGCGCGCCTGATTTAACTGCTTCGTGTAACCACGCAGTAGACGTTTCGTTACCCGCGAAAGCTTTTATAAAGTCTTTCTTAGGCATTTTGGCATTGACCACACAGAACTTCATTACAAGACGTTCTTGGATACGTACTTTGTCCATCATTGCACGCATGTTTTTAACCATGCGATCAAACTGCTTAGGAACTAGACGGAACTCTTTAAATACGTCGCTCAGCGCGTTGATTTGCGTACGAGAGTCGGCATGAGAACGACCTTTCTTCTCGATGACTTCGCGAGTTTTAAGGTACTGTTCACGAAGTTCTGCGAAACGTTCGCGCGCTAGCTCTGGGTCTACGCCGCCATCGTCTTCATCTTCATCTTCGTCATCATCATCATCGCCATCTTCGTCATCTAACTCTTCTTCAGATAACTCAGAGCCTACGTGTGTTGCAGTTGGCGCGAGATCTTGATCATCGTTAGGATCAACAAAGCCCGAGATAATGTCACTTAGGCGAATTTCTTCGGCTTCGTATAAATCCCACTGATCTAACAGGTAAGTGATCGCTTCTGGATATTCAGCAACCGAGCACTGTACTTGGTTAATACCGTCTTCTATACGCTTAGCGATTTCAATTTCGCCTTCGCGTGTAAGAAGTTCAACGGTACCCATTTCACGCATATACATGCGAACTGGGTCAGTCGTACGGCCAATTTCACTTTCTACAGTAGCAAGTGCTTGAGCTGCTGCTTCTGCAGCATCTTCATCAGCATTCGCTTCTTGCATGAGAAGTTCATCTGCATCAGGAGCTGATTCAGAAACTTGAATTCCCATGTCGTTAATCATGCGGATTATGTCTTCGATTTGATCAGAATCGACAATATCTTGCGGCAGGTGGTCGTTTACTTCTGCAAAGGTTAAGTAACCTTGCTCTTTACCTTTTGCAATCAGGAGTTTAATCTGAGACTGCTTGCTTTGCGCCATATAACCTACACTTCTCACATTCAATTAGTTTGCAATAGAAAAGACAACATACACATAGGTGTGTTCCCCGTTCTGCTGTAGTACTGCATTTGTATCAGGCCGTTAATGCTAGATGCCACGCTGGTATAAACCATTATGTTGCGATGCACACCTGCTCGGGTTTGGATCTGCCCGTTATGTTCGGCTATATCTTTGCTACTCGTGTTGCTGCATTTTCGTTCACATAAGAGTGTGAACCATGTTCAAACATGCACGCAGCGAATTAGCCAGTATAGCAGAATAAGCGGAGGTTTTACCAGATTGACGGCCGATTTTTTAGCCAGTGCTTTTTACGTTTCCGCTTTTATTACTTGCATCGTGCATAATTGCAAGGTGAAAACGAATTAAACATATAGCTAGCGTAGCGTACTACGCAAAAACAGATAAACCCAAAGTTCATTTTCCCCTAGGTTAACTCTTCTGCCTTTCCCTCATAAGCAGGTTCAATTCCTGTTTTTCCGCTTGAGTCAGCGGTTGAACCCGCGAGCGTGAAATTAAGGTTTCAATGCGGCTATCGAAATGCCCGTCTAGTAAGCGAGCGAAGCTGTCGTTATATACACGCTCAGCATCCTCATCTTTGACTAAGTGTTCTTGTAACAATAATTTCGCGATAGTAGAAGAATGGGGATGGTCGCGGAAATTTTCAACAAGCTGCGCAGTTTTTGCGTGAGGGTGGCTGACACAATAGCTGTGAATATCGCGCAATAAATCCATACCGGCAGCTTTGCTACCGGCGAATATATCTATCTGCACATCTTCGCAATGTGCTGCTAGCTCTGGCTTATCAAGCAGTAAGCGTATCAGCATGCGAAGTGGCGATAGTTTAGGCTTGTTTACCTGGTTGCGATTAGGGGAGTAAGCTTGCTTTGAACCTTGATTCGCTTTGGTAATATCTTGTTGAAGTTTAAACCTATCGAACTCACCGGTGTGCTTGGCTAACTCTTCCAGCAACATTTGCTTTTGGTCATCACCTAAGGTGCTTTCAATCAGTGGCATTGCTGCTTTTTTAAGGGCAATCTTACCTTCTGGCGTACCCACGTTGTGAGTTTTTAGTAAGTTCTCAAAAAAGAAACGAGACAAAGGCGTCGCGTTATCGAGCATTTCCATAAACGCATCTTTGCCCACCTGACGCACCATGGTATCTGGGTCTTCGCCATCGGGTAAGAATAAAAAAGATATACGCACGCCGTCTTTTAATGCCGGTAAGGCGTTCTCTAGCGCGCGCCATGCAGCTTCACGCCCAGCGCGGTCACCATCATAACAGCACACAATGTGCGAGGTAGCGCGAACCAGCATTTGAATGTGTTCAGGTGTGGTAGCCGTACCCAAGGCAGCGGTAGCAATATTAATGTCGAACTGACTCAATGCCACCACATCCATATAGCCTTCAACAACAACAACAGTATCTAGCGTTCTATTATTCTGGCGCGCTGAGTAAAACCCAAAAAGCTCGCTGCCTTTATGAAAAATACGAGTTTCTGGTGAGTTTAAGTATTTAGGACCGCCGTCGTCTAAAACACGACCGCCAAAGCCGACCACGCGACCCCGTTTATCCCTAATTGGAAACATGATGCGGTCGCGGAAGAAGTCGTAGGTACGTCCTTGGTCGTTTTTATTGACCAGTTTTAAATCGACCAACTGCTTGATGCGTTGGGGATCTTTACCAAAGGTATTTAGCAGTGCGTCCCAGCTGTCAGGGGCATAGCCAATTTCCCACTGCTTAACGATATCGCCGCTTAGTCCGCGATTTTTTAAATAGTCGATGGCTTTCTTACTATTACCGTTTTGGCGCAACTGATGCTGGAAAAAGCGTGTGACTTGTTCCATTACTGCATAGTCGTCTTGCTGTTGCTGCTTTTTCTCTTCGCTCATGGCAGGCCGGCTGCCTTTTTCTCGAGGTACTTCAAGCCCGTGATAACGGGCTAGCTCTTCAATCGCCTCGACAAATTCTAAGCGGTCGAATTCCATAATAAATGAGATAGCATTACCGTGAGCGCCGCATCCGAAACAGTGATAGAACTGCTTATCTTGACTAACAGTAAAAGAGGGTGACTTTTCGTTATGAAAAGGGCAGCACGCCTGGTAATTCTTACCTGCTTTTTTGAGTTTGACTCGGCTATCTACCACTTCTACCACATCGGTACGTGACAGCAGGTCATCTATAAAATCGCGAGGTATCTTTCCAGCCATGAGGGTACTTTCAACAAAAGTTAGTTAAAAAAAGAGTTAGTTAAAAAAGAATGAGTTCAAAAATAAACAGAAAAGCATAGTCTTAGCTGCGCTTCAAACGACAGGCTACAACATCATAAAAACAGTGAAGTACTGTAACAGGGAAGTGGTTAAATGAGAATAACGAAGGTGAGACAATGCCCACCTTCTGCGCGATTCACTGTTACACGTGGGCAGTACTTAAGCGTTCAAACGCGCCTTAATTTTTGCACTCAAAGCGCCCATGTCGGTGCGGCCTTGAACCTTAGGTTTCAAGGCGCCCATGACTTTACCCATATCCTGCATACCCGACGCGCCAGTCGCAGCCATGGTTTCGTCGATAAGGGCATTGAGTTCATCGTCAGTCAAAGGCTGCGGTAAGAAATCTTCAATATAAGTGATTTCTTCACGCTCTTTGCTAGCTAGGTCTTCGCGATTGGCTGCGTCGTATTGCGCTGCCGCGTCTTGACGCTGTTTAACCATTTTGGTCAATACCGCTAAGATTGCGCTATCGTCTAGCGTGATTTGTTCATCGATTTCTTTTTGCTTAATGGCCGCCATAGCCATACGAATAGTACCAAGACGTACTTTTTCTTTTGCACGCATCGCATCTTTTTGCGCTGCTTTTAAATCATCAATTAGTGCCATGATGTTTCCTGATTTTTATTAGTAGATTGCTTATACCAATCCGCATAGAGCATTGCCCACTCAGAAGATAATGATCTATGCGGAATGGTATTATTAAGCCCCAGGTTGGAAATTAAATGCAACCATTTGAAAAGGAAAAAATGGGGTCGTAAGAATAAGGCCGAAAAATAGAGGCCCAGAAACGCGAAAGGTGCTGCAATTGCAACACCTTTCAGACTCGTTACTTAACCCTATATTAGTAGAGTTTTACGCGACGTGCGTTTTCACGAGCTAGCTTCTTAAGATGACGCTTTTTAGCGGCAGCTTTCTTGCGCTTGCGTTCCCAAGTTGGCTTTTCGAAGAATTCACGACGACGAACTTCAGAAAGAACACCTGCTTTTTCACAAGAACGCTTAAAACGACGCAGCGCCACATCAAACGGCTCGTTTTCTCTAACTTTAACGATAGGCATTAAACACTCACCTCAAAACTTTTACTGTGTAAATCCGGGTAAAATTGTGCGCTAAAAAGGCCACCCGGGTTAAAAATGGTGCGAAATTCTAATCATATCTACAGAGAAAGTAAAGGATGAATTGCCAAAAAATAGCCAATATTGTGCATTTACCGTTCATTTACCTGTTCACTGGCATTCCATGAATGCAGGATAAAAGGTAAACTCTGCGCTCGTTAAGCGCCGCGTTGTTTAACTCGGCTTGTATGAGCGCCCTATTCAGAATGCTTTTTGCTCATGTTTCTTCTGATAGATAACTGTGATCAAAAGTAGAAAGCAAATGATCCTGACTAGGGTAGTGTTATGATCGCGCCGGGATCATAAAGATGATCCCGCCAGATCGCCAGAATTATTTTCTCAGTTTTTGATATTCGCTTAACTAATTATTGTTCACAACACTGTAGTGAGTAATTTATATATTAGACAGCATTGCTATATATCCAAAAACTCGGTATTGAAGTTAGTAGTAAAAAGGGTTGCTCCCCATGCGTATTTTAGGAATAGAAACATCTTGCGACGAAACTGGCATCGCAGTTTATGACGATGAAAAAGGTTTGTTGTCGCACGAACTATACAGCCAAGTGAAGCTGCATGCGGATTATGGTGGTGTAGTGCCTGAGCTCGCCTCTCGGGACCATGTGAGAAAAATCATTCCCTTAATTGAAAAAGCCATGGAAGATGCGAATACCCAGCCGTCAGATATTGACGGTGTTGCATTCACTCAAGGCCCAGGATTGGTAGGCGCCCTTTTAGTAGGTTCATCGGTAGGGCGTTCATTGGCCTATGCGTGGAACGTACCTGCGGTGGGTGTTCATCATATGGAGGGGCACCTGTTAGCACCTATGCTTGAAGAGGACGCACCTGAATTTCCTTTCGTTGCGCTTTTAGTGTCAGGTGGTCACTCAATGCTGGTCAAAGTAGAAGGCATTGGTCAGTATGAAGTACTTGGCGAGTCAATTGACGATGCCGCAGGCGAAGCTTTTGATAAAACCGCTAAGTTACTTGGTCTTGATTACCCTGGCGGCCCTCTCTTGGCAAAATTGGCCGAAAAGGGCGAGGCGGGACACTACAAATTCCCACGTCCAATGACCGACAGACCAGGCTTAGATTTCAGCTTTAGCGGCTTAAAGACCTTTGCAGCGAATACCATTCGCGATGCTGACCTAACCGGTGATGATGCTGAGCAAATTAAAGCGAATATTGCCTACGCATTCCAAGAGGCTGTAGTGGATACGCTTATTATAAAATGTAAGCGAGCATTGAAGCAGACAGGAATGAAACGATTGGTTATTGCTGGCGGTGTTAGTGCAAATACGATGTTGCGCAGTGAGATGAAAGCCCTAATGCAAGAGCTAAAAGGTGAGGTGTTTTACCCTAGCTTAGCGTATTGTACAGATAATGGTGCCATGATTGCCTATGCGGGGATGCAGCGCTTAAAAGCAGGCGAAACCTTGGCGTTATCGTCACAAGCCAAACCGCGATGGCCTCTTGATACCTTATCAGCAATTTAAAAACGCCCACTGAGTTTCAAATAATGTTGTAAAGTCGATATAGACTATTGGCGTATGCATAAGATGTTTACAAAGTAGATATAAAGCATAACAAGCGCCCAACATAGACAAACAAAAAGTAAAGGCAATGGGAGCGCATTCCATTGCCTTTTATTTTACCAAAATGAACATTGAGTAAGGACGTAAAAAAAACATGCGCTTAGCAACAGACGGAACAAAACAAAATGCACCGCTATTCCATTTAGCGTTGTCGTTATTTATTTCGCTTGCCGTTGCAGCGCTCACCGCGTCCAGTGCATTTGCATCAAGCAAGTCACCCTTGAATGCACCTGTACAAGACCTTAAGCAAGAAAAGCAGGAGCAGCAAGACCAATATGTCGTGCTCATTTCTCTTGATGGATTTCGCCATGACTATATCGAATTACACAGCGCGCAACACCTTGCTGCTATTGCAAAGCAAGGGGTAAGAGCGTCGTCTATGACCCCTGTTTATCCGTCAAATACCTTCCCCAATCATATTTCTCTGATCACAGGGCTGCTTCCTAAACACCACGGGATTGTGAATAACCGTTTTTATGACAAATCCCGCCCTTCAAAAGAGGGGTATGCAAAGTATCAATTAGGTTATGGTCGTATGGACAGCACGTGGATTACGGCAACACCGCTATGGAACTTAGTGGAATATCATGGCATGAAGGCAGCTACCTTCTTCTGGCCAGAATCAGATGCTCGTATTTCAGGGGCGCAGCCCAGCTACTTTTTTCACTACTCTAAATACGCCGATTATCAGCAGCGCATCGACCAAATTATAAATTGGCTTAAACTTCCGGAAGTCTCACGACCTCGTTTAATCGCAGGCTATTTTTCGTTAACCGACACGATAGGCCATGACGAAGGGCCGCTGGCTGACAAAACCAATGATGCGGTGAAAGAGGTAGATGCGCTCATCGGTCAACTCTATGAACGCATTAACGCGTTAGACTTACCCGTAAATCTTGTAGTGGTGTCTGATCACGGAATGACGCCCATTGATGAAAGCCAGTTGCTCGAAGTCGAGTCTTTATCCATACCCGAGAGCTTTATCATTGAAAATGAAGGGGCTCAAGTTCACCTGTATGCCAAAGAAGGCATCTCAGATAAACAAATAACCGACGAGATAGAACGTCTTACACAAGTAGCTGAAAACCGCTACATTGTGCTCAATGATACCCAGCGCGCTGAGCGGCACATGGAAGTGGGAGACAGAACGGGCGATATCATTATTGAAATTGCGCCACCGGCCCGTTTTAAAAACGCTAACAGTACGCATGTTAGCAAAGGTGGGCATGGATACGTAAATACGTTACCTGATATGGGGGCGACCTTCGTTGCAGTGGGGCCTGCGTTTAAAACGAATACCACTATACCTACATTTAGCAACCTAGAAGTTTATCCAGCGCTGGCTAAAATATTGGGTATTACGCCTGTTACGCCCATAGACGGCAAGCTGGATGTACTGCAGCAGGCACTTACTCTTTAACTTTGCCTTTATCCCACACCTTACTTTCATTGCCTGCTAACAGGCGGGCTATGTTGTCTTTATGACGTAAAATAATAAGCAGCGAAAGCATTGCCACGGGCACGGTATATAAAGGCTTAATCAAAAATGTAAATAACGGCGCAAGAGATACTGCGATAAGCGCGCCCAATGAAGAATAGCCGGTAAGAAAAACCACCACCACCCAGCTTAGAACAAGTAGCCCTGCTAAATCGAGCCCGATAGGCAGCATGGCACCAAAAGCGGTAGCGACGGCTTTTCCGCCTTTAAAACCGAAATAAAGCGGAAATATATGGCCTAAACAGGCAAAGATAGCAATTATGCCCAGCATTATTGGCTCTATACCCAAAAAGTAGCTGCCGTAAACGGGAATAGTGCCTTTCAAAATATCCATAACAAGTACAAGTAGCGCAGGAATACGACCACCTAAGCGGTACACATTGGTTGCTCCAGGGTTTTTAGAGCCAGCGGTCCTTGGGTCGGGTAAACCAAATAATTGGCTTATAACCACTGCACTTGATAGTGAACCGAAGAGGTAGGCAACAGCAGCCATTAAAAGCGTTAGCGAAATCATTTTTTCATTCTAATTATCAAAAGCGTTTTAGAAGCACTACCTTCTGTCGGGTTTTACTTCTCTTGTAGGAGGTTAAAGGCTTATGCCCTATTAAATTACAAAACCTTGGTTGCCCCCAGTTGTCATACAGCGGTATAGTTGTGCCACACAAGCGTAAAGCTACTCCATCCAAACGCGATATACCACCGTTTACCAGTAATATGTGGTTGAAAGCGCAGTAGTAAGACCAGTATTGAAGCCGGAAAATAAGGCAATAAACTGGGTTGATAACAGACAAGATGAAAAAATTCCATGGGAAAAATTTATATAACAGGGCTTGAAGTAGACACCCTGATTGGTGTTTATGACTGGGAGCGAGTAAGAACCACACAGCTACTTCTCGATGTAACACTTGATGTTGACTTAAGCGCAGCAATGATAAGTGATGACGTTGCTGATACGGTAGATTATGCCAAAGTAGCCGAGTGCATCGTGGAAGTCGGCAAAGAAAGCACATTTGAACTACTTGAGGCTTTCGGAAGCAAGGTTATGGATACCGTACTTGCTCATTTTTCGGCTGCATCAATAACGCTTAAAATCGTTAAACCTAATATTCTTCCTAATGCGCAAACTGTTGCCGTTGAAATGCGAAAAGAGCGCACTAATGCCTGAACATACCATTTTAATCAGCATTGGTTCCAATATTGAGCGTGAGCATTACACTAGGCAGTCTTTAGTTGCCCTAAAACAGCACTTCTCCGATGTTTCAGTGTCTTCCGTTTATGAAAGCGAAGCTGTAGGCTTCAACGGCAGCCCTTTTTATAATGCTGCCGCACGGGCGACAACATCAAAAAATGTTGAAGAGGTGTGTGCAATACTAAAGGCAATTGAGAAAGACAATGGAAGAGTGCATACCGACAAAAAATTCTGCGCTAGAACCCTTGATCTCGACTTGCTTACCTATGATAGTAAGGTAACCACATCCCCTGTGGTTTTGCCTCGCGAAGAGATTTGTTACAACGCGTTTGTGCTTTGGCCGTTAGCTGAACTTGTTCCCGACGACATTCACCCTGAAACGCAAGAAACCTATGCCCAAATGTGGCAAAACTTTGATAAACAGAAACAGCAATTATGGCCAATTGACTTTACTTGGAGTTAAGCAAAGGAATGACACTTTTCGAAATCATTATTTTAGCAATTATTCAGGGCGTGACTGAATTTCTTCCAATCAGTAGTTCTGGGCACTTGCTGCTACCCGCTGAGCTTTTCGGTTGGGTAAGCCAAGGTTTGGCGTTTGACGTAGCAGTACATGTGGGAAGTCTTCTTGCAGTTATGATCTATTTTCGTCAAGAAATAGGGCAGATGACAGTAGCATGGGTGACTCAAGGCTTCAGCAAGCAGCAATCTACCGACAGTAAACTGGCGTGGTACGTTATTGTGGCGACTATTCCTGCGGTCATCATTGGCTTTTTGATGAAAGGCTGGATAGAAGACAATGCACGTACAGCATTGGTGATCGCAGGTACCACCATCATTTTCGGTTTGCTTTTATGGTATGCCGATTCGACAGCAAAGCGGGAACAAGAGCTTGAAGGCCTAACGTTAAAACAAGCTATTTATATTGGCTTAGCCCAAGTGTTAGCGTTAATTCCGGGGACATCTCGTTCGGGAATAACTATGACTGCTGGCTTGATGCTAGGATTAAAACGCGAAGCCTGTGCGCGCTTTTCTTTCTTACTGTCTATACCTGTCATCTTAGGTGCAGGGTTGCTAGCTACCTTAGATTTACTTAAAGCAAATGAAGCTGTGGACTGGTATGCATTGCTGTATGGTGCAGCATTTTCATTCGTAAGTGCCTACCTTTGTATCTATTTATTCCTAAGCTGGATATCCCGTATAGGCATGCTGCCTTTCGTTATCTATCGCTTAGCGTTAGGCGTAATACTTCTATGGTTTGTTTTCGCATAAGACAAGGCATCGAGCCGAGTAACAACACTGTAGTTTAGACTTTGTTATTGCGTTGACGAAAGAACCTTCATTGATCGCTAACGCAATAGTTAAACACCTGATTAAAAAGGAATGTGAGACATGGCAGAAACAATTTTTGATAAAATTATCAGCAAGGAAATTCCAGCAGAGATTTTGTACGAAGATGAACTGGCGCTGGCGTTTAAAGATATAAATCCTCAGGCTCCGACTCATTTTCTAGTTATACCGAAAAAGCAAATTGCCACGGTAAATGATATTGCTGAAGAAGATCGCGAAGTAGTGGGTCATCTATCATTGGTGGCTGCAAAGATTGCAAAAGAGCAAGGGTTTGCCGATCAGGGGTACCGTACCGTCATGAATTGCAACGAATACGGTGGGCAAACTGTATATCATATTCACCTTCACGTATTGGCAGGTAAACCACTAGGTTGGCCTCCGTATACTGAGAACATGAAGCAACACGTTGAGTAACGTTTTCGCTGACAGATAAAAAATGCCGCCAATTACTTAAAGGGCGGCATTTTTATTTACGCTCTAGATAAATGAGCTAAATGATATTAAAAAGTAAAACCTAATGGCTTACTCAGCAAGCCCCAGCACTTTCTTACCTTGATTAAAGTGAATATCAACCGGGATGCTAGCCGCTTCTAAGCGCGCTAAATCTGACGCAAGGTCAGGCTTGATCACACCCATAGTTTCCACAAGTTTTGCAACACCGTCGTAATCGCCGTCACCTTGAAGAGTCAGGATCAATTCAGAAAGTGCCTCTACTGCAGCGCCCATCTTTTGCATATTTACGCGATACATGCCGTCTTCTGTTTTCTCAAACGCACCTTGCTGTGCAAAGAAGTTAAAGCGGATCATGTTCGCTTTTCCGTGTGCAGAGCTTGCGCCGAAACGCACAGAGCGGAAAATTCCGGCCATGAAGGTCACGTAGTAGTCTTCTAGCGTACCTTCGGTAATTTCACCTTTCTCAAGAAGGCTTTGTACCATGTACAAACCTAAAATATCGGCTTTACCTTCTTCAAGGGCTGAAGCATGCTCTTTAAGTGCGCCGCGCACGGTACCCGAACCGTCTAGAGTGTTTTTAATGCCAAGGCCGTGAGCCACTTCGTGAAACATGGTGTTGGCGAAAAAGGCGTCGAACGTAATGTGCTCACGTTGCTCTGGCACAATTAGTGTATCTGCAATAGGCACTAAAATCGTGTCGAACTTAGCGCGCATTGCGTTTTTAAGCTGAAGACGGCGGGTTCCCTTTTCTAACTGAACGCGCTCGTCATTAGGCAAGTTAATCGCAATGGTCTTACTACCAGCATTAGAGTGGCCTGCATAATAAATAACATCGTAAGCGTTTAGATCTGCATCAGAACCTGGCATCTCAGCTTTGTAAGCATCAGCAACAGGAAGGCCTTTCTGAAGCTCAGGTAGGAAAGCCGCGTACTTCGCCAGCTTTTCACTCCATGCTAAATCTTTAATAAGCACGTAGGCTTCAAACGCAGCGCGATAGCCAAAGAGTTGATCTTCGTAGCTTTCAATAGGGCCAATAACCAGCTCTACTGGGTTAGTCTTCATATCCATCCAGGCCATATCAGAGGCAAGATAATCGTTAGACAGCAATGCCTCAGAACGCAGTTGCAGGTATTGCTTGAAGCTTTCATCTTCAGCTAGCTCTGACGCTTTTTTTAGTAGGTCAGATGCTTTCATTAACTCACTCTTAAAGGCTTCAGAGTAAGGCACTGAATAAAGGTTACCTGCTTCATCGCGCTTCACTATAGAATATAAGCCTTGCTTGTCGGCAAACTCAGCCGTAGCAAATTCTTCCTTTTCCATGTTGTGAGGATAAAACTCAGCGCCTAGGGCTTTATCTTCATAGCCGCTAATAAATGGCGTGTCGCCATTTAGGCGATCCCAAGGACCATAGTTAATCGCTGCAAAGTGACGTACCTTTTCGTCGCTTATCGAGGAAAGGAAAGCATCTTTATCTTCAAAAAATGCCTGCTTCCAAAACAGGTCGTCCATAATTTTCGACGCATCTATTAAAAGCGAAAGCATTTTATGCTGGTTGTCATTAAGGTGTGATAAATCGCTGGTAAGGTCTACACCGTGATAAATAGACAAGCGGGACTCGTCTACAAGTAAGGTTTGCGCTGTATCGGTTTCAGGCTTTGCCGTTTGAGTTTGCGTTGTATCGGCGCTTTTACTGCAGGCGGCCAGTATAAATAGCCCTGCTACTGCAGCAGCAATAGGCGAATAACTTGAAGTCGTTTTTTTAATCATAAGGTTTACCGTGTCGTTTTCCCGTATTGATTTAAGTATGTGGGGAGGTGTTTGCGTAACTCACTATAGCTATGCTTTTGATTCTATACAAAAGTATGAAAATTATTTGCTTAATATCAATAGTGGTTTGCTGCTTGTTGTCTATACTTTGATTGAGCTCTCGTGCTTCTGCGGTCGTTAAACATTCGCACTAAGCCTGTCTTTTTTAGTTGGTCGAAACTAAAGAGCTACTATAGTATGGTGATAGAAATACCATAATAAAACAATAAACGGTTTGTATTTTAGCGTGAAACATAGAGGCCTATGTGAATAAGCGCAGGGAATGCAACGCACAAATACTCGATTTACTTGGCGCATCAGGATTGATGTTAGCTATGTGGATAACGGGTAACGCAAACTATCGCCTTATCAAGGCAATTTGGAACTTTCTAAGGGTAGAAATATGTCTACACAGAACGCGCTTTCAACCATTTTGGTTGAAAAGATAAACAATGACACACTGGTCCTTCCTACACTTCCTGCTATCGCATTAAAAGTCCGTAAAGCAGCAGATGACCCTGACATTAACCTTAATGCTATGGGCGAGGTAATCGGACAAGACCCATCACTTAGTGCAAGAATGATCAAAATTGCAAACAGTGCTTATATGGGGCGCAGTGTTAAAGTAACCTCAATCAGTCAGGCGGTAACCCGTATTGGTTTGCGACAAATTAAGAATATCTCTACCGCATTAGCAATGGAGCAACTGTTCGTATCTAAAAATGATGTAGTAGCTCGTTATTTGCAACAGGAGTGGGCGAACACGGTAAACATAGTTGCCAGTTCAATGGCGGTATTGCAGCTTTATATAGCTCGCACCAAAAAGCGGGAAATGAGCATGGATACTATGACTTTAGCTGCATTGGTACATAATATTGGTGTACTGCCTATTTTGACCGAAGCTGAGCGCCACCCTGAAGTTTTTGCGAACCCTTCTTTCCTTGAAGTGGCAATCGATAAACTAGCGGGCCGCATTGGTGCAAGCATAATGAGAGAATGGGGCTTTGGTGAAAGCTTCGTAAATGTAGCGAAAAACTGGAAAGACTTAAGCTATCTCCCTGATGAGCTAAGCTATATTGACTTTGTTCGCGTAGGTGCGGCAGTCTCGGGAGCGGCAGGTAGCCAAAAAGACGCCATGCTAAACTTAGCTATTCAGCGTGGTGTGGTCGAAGATATGGGCGAGCTTCACTCTGATGAGTTCGAAGAGCTCACAAGTGCCGCGAAGCAAATTTTCTTATAAGCAGTTAAGCTTTTAAGCTACCCCTCAAATCTACACAGTAGTGTTAGGCCGATACAGAAGTGAAACTTCAAAACGTATCGGCCTTTTTGTTATATAGGTTCACTACACGTACAGCGCATAATAAGCAACACTATGCGTTAGCAGGTTTCTTTTGAACAAACAGTAATAGTAAACCTAGACCCAATCCCCACACCGCTGAAGTCATAGAAAATAAGCTAAAGCCTGACGCCGTACACAGCATGGTGAGCAGTGCTGGGGCTCTGTGATGCTCTACTTCCATAGCGCGAACCACCGACCCTTGCAGCGTACCTAAAAGTGCGAGCCCTGCAAGTAGATGAATAATGATACTGGGCATGCTAACAAATAACGTAACGACCACAGACGCTAACAGCCCCATAAATAAATACGCCACGCCGGCCGCTATGGCAGCTCTATAGCGCTGTGATTTTTCACTATCCGCCTGTTCACCCATGCACAGTGCTGCTGTGATAGCGGCTAGGTTAAAAGTAAAGCCACCAAACGGTGCTAATAGACCTTGTATAACGGCAATGCCTGATAAGATAGGCTTATGGTCGGGTGTATAGCCGTGGGCGTGATGAATAGCTATGCCGGGCAAGTTTTGAGAAAGCGTGGTGATAAGAAAAAGAGGAAAGGCTAAGCCAATGGCGGCGCTGATAGAGAAAGAGGGCGTTACCCAAATCGGCTCGGGCAGAGTAATTATTGATGGCAGTCCTGATGAGGTACTTGGTAGAGCAACAACACCGCTGGCACTACCGACAAACAAACTAATGCCCACGGACATAACCAGCAACAACAGCATCAGATAGCGGGGGAATAGTCGGCTTCCTATTAGGTAAGCGGAAATAAATAACGCGACTAGGTGCGGCGCTTCATTAACATCGGTAAATATAGCAAGGCATATAGGCAGAAGAATACCGGCTAAAAGTGCAGATGAAATGGCTGGTGGAATGCGACTAATTTGTTTAAGTAAAGTCCGACTTTGCGCTGTTATCAGTGAAAGCATTGCGCATATTATAAATGCACCAATGCCTTCACTTAAACTATAGTCGCCGATACTGGTTAATAAAAAAGCCGCACCAGGCGTAGACCAAGCGGTAACAACGGGCAATTTAGATAGCCACGAAAACAGAATGCAGGTAATGCCCATACCGAGCCCAAGCGCCAACAACCAACTCACTACCATGTCGTCGCTGGCGCCGGCTTTACGCGCTACATCAATGATAATGACAACAGAACTACTGTAACCTACTGTAACCGCGGTTAGCCCTGCGCTGATATGACTTAACTTCCATTTACTCATGAAAACCCTCGTGATGGAATTTCGATTGGAAACGATTGAGCGATAAAAACACGCTTTTGGTGTCTATCGAATGTGCTACTTTACCGCTTTGTGCGCTATAACGTACAATAGGTAACTTAACATTTGTGCGTTATAGCGCACAACTGCTTTATTCATATCAGTGACGAAATAAAAGGCCTTCAATACATGAAAAAAGCAAATGGGCAGCCTTCTGATATTTCAAGAAGTATTGCACAGCACCTGCAGTCTGTTCGTAAAGCTAGGGGGCTTTCCCTTGATAAAACCGCGCAGTTGACCGGGGTGTCAAAAGCCATGCTTGGGCAAATAGAACGAGGTGAGTCTAGCCCAACCATCGCGACTTTGTGGAAAATAGCCACAGGTCTTGCATGTTCATTTTCTTCTTTCTTATCTGGTGATGAAACAGTACCTTCGTCTCAACACGCCGATAACAAGTTCGCTAACGACCCAAATGTAACCATTAAAACGCTATTTCCTTTTAACTCAGCTACTCAGTTTGAGATGTTCGAACTATGCTTAACAGACTTTCATGAGCAGCACTCTTCAGCCCACCAAATTGGCGTTACCGAACATATTCACGTACTACAAGGAAAGTTAGGGGTTTTGCAAGATGGACAGTGGAAAAGCTACCAGGCTCAAGAGCAATGTATATTGCGCGCAGACCAGCCCCACGGTTATCGAGACGAAGCAGGAAATACGCGCTTTGTTGTGGTAATTCACTATCCCGCTTGAACTTAAAGCGTTTTGGCAACTTTTCTGTAAAAGCTAGAAAGGCTTTGCGCTAAAAGACGGTTGCCAGTTCAAATGAGCTAATTAAAAAAGTACTTCAGTGCTCCTGATTAAAAGCCTAACTACCCTAATGTCATTAGGCTTTTCGATAGCGCTAGGCTATCTTTCTCATTTGCTTATTATTTACTTGCCGTTCGCTTACAAACTGTCGTCGTTTAGATTAAGCGCACCACGAAGGAAGTTAAGCAGCGTACAAATTTCTGCTGACATTAGCGCAAACTCTGCATCAAGGCGCGCCTCTACTTGATCCTTTGGTACGTCGTCAGTTTCTTCTTTAATGCGGTCAGTGAACTTAATACGCTTTATGGCGCCATCTTCACACATAATAGCCGTTAGGGTTTCTGCATATTCAAATGCGACTTTTTGAACCAGCTTACCGGCATCTAGGTGAATACTGATTTCTTCGCTATCAAGCGGCTGGTTCTTACAGCGAATTACACTGCCTGTGTCATCGGTAGATTTAAATTCAGCTTCTTCAAGTAGCCCTACACCTTCTGGAGTGGACTCAGTAACCCAGTGCGTAAGTTCGCTTTGAAGGCTTCTGCGCGTAAAGGGCACAACTGGCAGTGAACCAATGGCTTTTCGTACCATGGCTAAAAAGGCTTCGGCTTTGCCGTCAGATGACGCATCAACCACTACCAAGTTGTCGGCAAGCGAGATAAAACCGTGGGTGTAGGTGTTTTTGGTAAAGGCCTGTGGCAGCAAGCGTGTCTGAATTTCTTGCTTAAGGTCAGCTTTGGCTTTTTTACCAACTGGCGAACCGGTTTCCATTTCAATTTTAGCCACCATTTCGTCAAGCTCGGCATTGACCACAGCACCGGGCAAGATCTTCTCTTGTTTCTTTAGCGTTATCCAAAAACGCTGTTGAACAACATGAAACATAGTGCCTTGCTTACCAGCCTGTGAAAACGGAGATGCAAATCCCATGGTTGCTAAATCTTGGCTGCCGCACGGGCGGAAAGCGTGCTCGTTTAAGACTCGCTCTAAATCACCCTCGTCTAGCGAAAGCGGCTGAGTAATTTGATAAGCTTTTACATTTTTAAACCACATAGTGTAAGCATTCTCTTTATAAAAATAGGGCGCAAGCGTACCAACGTACGACTTGCGGTGCAATTGAATAGAAGGTTGTTAGATATTTGAAGCTGTTGTGTGCTTCCCAGATTAAAAATAGAAAAAAAAGGTTACGCACTTCTTTTGGGAAAACGAATGGTGTACTGCAAGCCGTTATCGAGGGCGCTATCGGCTTCGATGTGGCCTTGTAGCGACTGTGTAACTAGGTTATACATAATGTGTGTGCCCAGACCGCTGCCACCTTCTCCTCGTTTAGTGGTAAAGAAAGCATCAAATAATTGACTTAATTCTTCTTCACTTAAGCCTTTGCCGTCATCTTTATAGTAGATAACAACCATATCGTTCTCTTCTTTTACATCGAGAGTAATTTTGCCGGCACTTTTACTTTCAAAGCCGTGGCTAAGCGAATTAACGACCATATTTGTTACAATCTGGGCAATAGCGCCGGGGGCACAGGTTACAACTAAGTTGTCAGGACAGGTCACATTAATTTGGTGGTCTGTATGCTTAAAGCTTGGCTGAAGAGATTGAATAATTTCGTTGATGTACTCGCCTAACACGAACTCGCGCTCAGTTTCGCTGGTTTGGTCAACCGCCACTTGCTTAAAGCTGGCGATAAGATCTGATGCGCGCTCTAAATTACTCAAAAGTAAAAGCGCAGTTTGCTCCGCTTCGTCGATAAAATTTGCCATATTTTTATTGGTCAGGCTTTTATCTTCAAAATCAGTCTTCAGGTTGTTTAGTCGCTCTTGCAGAAAACTGGCTGCGGTGACGCTTACGCCTAACGGTGTATTCACGTCGTGTGCAATACCGGCCACAAGGCCACCAAGTGAAGCCATGCGTTCTGACTCTACTAGCTGCTCTTGTGCTTGGTTAAGGGTGTCCATTGAACTCGCGAGTTCTTGGTTACGTTTGCGAAGCTCTGCTTCTATGTACTGGCGATTTTCGTTTTCTTGGCGAAGCTCTCGCTGGTGGGCGATAAGCTCGTCTTTTTGCTGCTCTAGATCCAGCATGATTTGTGACAATGAGGCAGTTTTCTTCGCCACTTCCTGTTCTAAAATGAGGTTTTGATCGTCTAGCTTTTTATTGGCAAGTGTTAGCTCGCTTTGCGCGTCTTTAAGCTTGTTATTTGAAACGATAAGGTCGTCAATGACATTATTGTATGACTCTTTAAGTTGCAACAACTCGTTGTCATCATCTAACTTGATGTTGAATTTACTCTCTGCAGGGTGCTGAGGGTCGAAATTGCCCATTTGCTCAGTGATGGACTGTAAGGGCTCAGAGAGCATGGTGCGAAAGGCTGTCATAAATAAGAAAACAAGGAAGGTTGTCTTCACAATCGCGTTGCCGATAAGAAAGAAAACACCTACTTCAATACGGCTAAATATAGTGTCGAAGCTTGAGTATAAAGTAACATCGCCTACGGTAGACTCACGGCCAGAGAACTTAAAAACTAGTGGAAAGCTATAGCTAAAAACGCCTCCGGGATGATCCTCTATCAGCTCTTGATCGACAGGCGCGGGAGAGCGCTGGACACGAATACCGTACTCTGCGATGTAATTGCCATTTTCACCTCGGACTTGAAGACCTTCTACAATAGGCAGTGACATCAAGCCTTCAGCGATAGCTCGGACTTGGTCGTTGTTAAGCTCCCACAGTGCGCGAGTTAGGCTAGAGGAAAAAGTGTTTTTTAACGTTTGAAGCTCGCTTTCGACGTGATTTTTCGTGCTGAGGTATTCTGTAAAAATTTGTCCTATTGTCACAAGAAACGTGAGCGCAAAGTATACCGATAATACCCTGGCTAAGAGCTTCCTTGATAACCCTGTCTTGACCGCAGCCATAGAAAAACACACCCCTGTTACTTCAGACTTTTTATGATATCCACATCTCTAGTAATCTAGTTATTTTAAATAACATGAATGTGGATATTTTTGACAACTCAAGAATATGCGCAATTGTATGAATAAACAAGATTGTATGCATAAACTTTGGACGACGCGTTTTTTAAAACCGTATTAAACTTGACACATTAATGTAATCGTTTTAATAAAACTGTCATAGACCACATTAATAATAGCGGCGTTTATAAATGAGCAGGAATATTACGATGTCTCGTACAGTGTTGGTGGTTGAGGACGAAGCGCCTATCCGTGAGATGCTTAAGTTCGTACTTGAGCAATCTGGTTTTAATATTATTGAAGCCGAAGATTTCGACATCGCGCAAGAAAAAATTTGCGAGCCTTACCCAGATTTGATTCTACTGGATTGGATGCTACCGGGTGGAAGCGGTGTACAACTGGCTAAAAGTTTAAAGCAACACGAGTTTACTCGTGACATTCCCGTTATCATGCTAACAGCCCGTGGTGAAGAAGAAGATAAAATTCGAGGCTTGGATGCTGGTGCCGACGATTATGTGACTAAGCCCTTCTCGCCGAAGGAACTAGTGGCAAGAATTAAAGCGGTAATGCGCAGAGTCACGCCCACATCAAACGAAGAGCCAATTGAGTTTAACGGACTTAAACTTGAGCCTGTATCCCATCGCGTTATGGCTAATGAAGAGCCATTGGATATGGGGCCGACAGAGTTCAAGCTATTGCACTTTTTCATGACTCATCCAGAGCGAGTATACAGCCGAGAACTTCTTCTTGATAACGTGTGGGGCACCAATGTTTACGTTGAAGACAGGACGGTAGATGTACATATTCGTCGCTTGCGCAAAGCTATCTCTCGTCACGGACATGATGCTATGATCCAAACTGTACGCGGTGCAGGCTACCGTTTTTCTACTAAGCTTTAATAAGATATGGTGTTTAGGGAGTGGTATGACGCCATTCCCTTCACGTCTGTGTGCCATCTGAACGTGCGCCTATTTCCACTTTCAACAACGCGAGCTATTTCATGTATTATCCTTTCTCTTGGTTGAGAAGTACTTTGCGCTTAGTGCTATTCCTTGTGGTTTTTGCGCTGGTCGGGTGGTACCTGGATGATATGTTATTCGCTGTCGCCATAGGTGCGACTTTGTTACTGCTGTTTAACTATTGGCACCTTTATAAGCTGAATCGCTGGCTGTGGCATAGTCGCAAAATGTCTCCTCCTACCGTGCGAGGTGTATGGGAGCATATATATGAAGGTATCTATTACCTTCAGCGTCGAAATCGCAACAAGCGTAAAGAGCTTGGCGAGTTAGTCAAACGCTTTAGAGAAGGCTCTGAAGCCCTTCCAGATGCGGCGGTTGTGGTTGACTCTAAGGCTTGTATTATTTGGTGTAATCGCCTGGCGCGGTTAGATTTGGGGCTTAAATGGCCGCAAGACTCAGGCCGGCGCATAGATAACTTATTACGCCACCCTGAATTCATCCAGTACTTTCACGCGGGTAATTACAAATACCCTATTGAAGTACCGTCGCCGACGAACCCCAATAAAACCTTCGAATATCGAATAATGCCTTATGGCGATGAGCACCTCCTTTTAATTGCGCGTGATATAACGCGAGTGTCTCAGCTTGAAGAAATGCGTAAAGACTTTGTGGCGAACGTATCTCATGAGCTTCGAACGCCACTTACGGTTATTAATGGGTATTTAGAAATCCTTCCTGTTGATGAAGCGTCAGACCCGTTTATGCACAAAGCGATGAAAGAAATGACATCGCAAACGCAACGTATGCAAAACCTAATAGAAGATTTGCTAGTACTATCGCGTATTGAAGCAAGTTCAGAACGTATTTACGAAAATGTAGTAAATATTCCTGCTGTGCTTGCTCAAGTTGAAAGGGAAGCGCAGGCCCTTAATAAAGAAAAGAGCCACACTATTAAATTTCACATTGACGAAGAGTTGTTTGTCTTTGGCGTAGAAACCGAACTTCGCAGCGCCTGTTCTAACTTGGTGTTCAATGCTGTTCATTACACCCCCGCTGGTGGTGAAATAAACGTATATTGGCGTCGCGGTGCGAGCGGCGCCCAGTTTTCTGTAGTAGACAACGGTGATGGCATTGAACAGAACCACCTTAATCGCTTAACAGAACGCTTTTATCGTGTGGATAAAGCGCGTTCTCGTAAAACAGGGGGGTCAGGCTTGGGGCTTTCCATTGTAAAACATGTATTAAGTCATCATAATTCCCGTTTAGAGATAACCAGTACTTTGGGCGAGGGCAGCAACTTCTCCTTCGTTTTGGATAACGAGTTGATTGCAGAACAGCTGTAACCTTTAGAGGCAGTAAACTTTGGCGAGCAAATGTCATAACATAGTTAATAGGCTATACCTTGGTGTTATAGGTTTATTGCTGACAATAGGTCTGTTGTTTCCACTTAGAATACTCGCTACTCCTCAGACTGCCCAAAGCGCTTCCTCTGCTTCAGATACTTACCAAGTGCCCGCCTATGAACGCAAGCCCGGTGTTGCAGGAAAAATATCCTCAGTGGGCTCAGACACGCTGGCAAACTTAATGACCTTTTGGTCACAGGAATTCAAAACCCTTTATCCTCAGGTCGGCTTTCAAATACAGGCGTCCGGTTCATCTACCGCTCCGCCGGCACTGATTGAAGGTACTGCCACCATAGGCCCTATGAGCCGAGAATTAAAGCCCAGTGAAATACGGGATTTTACGCGAACCCATGGTTACCCGCCTACGGTATTAAAAGTGGCAATGGATGCCATCGCCATTTTTGTCGATAGACGCAATCCGCTGCCGGGTATGACCCTTGAGCAAGTTGACGCGGTGTTTTCTGAAACCCAGTTTTGTGGCAGCAATACAGCCATTACCAATTGGTCTCAGCTCGGCGTTGACGATATAGGCTATCAATCTCCTATCAGGCTGTACGGTCGAAATTCAGTATCGGGTACTTACGGCTTGTTTAAAGTGATGGCGCTGTGCGATGGTGACTTTAAGAATACGGTAAACGAACAACCTGGCTCTGCATCTGTAGTATTGTCCGTGGCCAGCGGTACAGGCGCGATTGGCTATGCCGCTTACGGCTATAAAACCGCAGGAGTTCGCGCTCTGCCTTTAGGTGAGTCGCTAGACAGCTTAATCCCTCTTTCTATTGATACGGTGCGCAACGAAACGTATCCGTTTGCCCGTTTTCTTTATTTAGTGATAAATAAAAAGCCCGGTGAGCCTTTACCTACTCTGGAAAGGGAGTTTTTGCGCTATATCTTGTCACAGGAAGGGCAGCAGCAGGTGTTAAGAGACGGATATTTCCCCATTCGTGAAGATGTATTAGTACGCCAGCGTCGATTACTCGATGAATAATTTTGTTTTTCACTACTAACGATTTGGTAATGACATAACTAGTAAACAGATTTTTCTCAAAAAAAGTGCTTTAAAATATCCAGGTGCTTTCAACCATTCTTGTCATAATTACGTCACAAATCAGGAAGGTAGGCTCACAATCTAGGTTAAGGTTGGGGGACAATAGAGGCTATGGCGAGTACAAAAGTATTCTCGAATTCAAGTAAGCGATACAAGCGTTCCTCCGCTAAGTTTCAGAAAAACAAATAAAAACAAATTTATTATTGGCGAGAATTACAGTTCATTGGGTGTTTTTTAGTTTAAAATTGAACTTTTTCTGTGAAACTTTTGTTACAGCGCCTTTATGTAACAAATGTGTCATCTACCTTAGGTAAAGTTTCCGCGTTTTCTAAATCCATAATTATACCGTACTTGGAGAAACACATGGAACTTAAGCAACTTTTCAAAGCTTCAGCTATTGCTACTGCTCTTGTGCTAGCAGGCTGTGGCGGCGATATTAATATCAGTGAAGGTGATATTGATAACAGCGTAACTAATAATAACGGTGGAAACACTGGTGGCGATACTGGTGGCGATACTGGTTCAGATGATACAGCTCCAGGTGAAGTAAGCTCTTTCCTAAGTGGTGAAGTTTCTGACGCGTTCGGCCAGTCGGTTGAAGTACGCGTTCTTTCTGGTCGTTTAACAGCTGATGATGCTGACGATCAAGGCGTTATCACGCTAACTAATGACACAGTATGGGCACTTGAAGGTCCAGTATTTATTGGTAACGACAAAGCAGACAGCGTTACGCTAGCAATCGAAGAAGGTACAATCATCTTTGGTCGCACTGGTGCAGATTACCTTGTAGTTAGCCGTGACTCTCAAATTGAAGCAGAAGGTACGGCATCTTCTCCAATCATCATGACTTCTTTCAACGACGTTGTAGGCGACGAAGTTGGTGCTGGTCAATGGGGTGGTGTGGTTATCCTTGGTAACGGTACATCAACTAAGTGTCCACAAGACGGCTCTGACTGTGCGCTTCAGGTTGAAGGTGCAGAAGAGGGGGCAGTATTTGGTGGTACAGACGATACAGACAGCTCTGGTATCCTTAAATACGTAGTAGTGAAATACGCTGGTTTTGAAATTGCGCCAGACAACGAACTTAACGGTATTACATTTGGTGGTGTTGGTTCTGGTACAGAAGTTGACTATGTACAAGTACACAGCAACGCTGATGACGGTGTAGAATTCTTCGGTGGCGCGGTAAACGCGAAACACTTAGTTTTAACAGCTAACCAAGATGACTCAGTAGACTGGGACAACGGTTACAAAGGTAAGCTTCAGTACGTTTACGTTCAGCACGCTGCTGACAACTCTGACGCAAACCGCGGTATTGAAGGTGACGGCGACGGTGGTGACGGTCTAGAATTCTCTAAGCCAATGATCGCTAACATGACAGTTATCGGTAACACCTTCGACACAGCTGACGCTGACTCTGAAGGTCTCCTACTTCGCGACCAAACTGGCGCAAATCTAATGAACTTCCTTATCACTGGTCCAGAAGCAATGGGCGAGTGTTTAGAAATGGACACAGACGAAACGGTTCAAGCTAACCTTTCTGACGGTGACCTAACTATGACTTACTCAGCTATCGCTTGTTCTGAGCCGTTCAACACACCTGAAGGTGCAGTTGATCTAGAAGCGTGGTTTACAGGTCAAGAAGGCAATCAGCTAATCGCGTTTGAAGACCGTGCAAACCTTGGTCTGAACCCTGATGGTACACTAACTGCGCAAAGTGACCTTCTTACAGCTGGTGGCGACGCGTCTACATTGCTTGACACCTTCTTCGAAGCAAACACCTTCATCGGTGCTATAGGTGAAGATGACTGGCGTCAAGGTTGGGCGTTTGGTTTCGGCGGTGGTAACATCGAACTAGCTCAATCAGCTTCTGGCTGTCCATCAGGTACAACGTCAATCACGCCAGTAGACGGTTCAACCACTACGTGTGAAGTATCAGGTACTATCACATCTGACCTTACGCTTACAGAAGGTAACTTCTACGCACTTTCTGGTGCAGTATTCGTAGGTGGCGACAAAGAAAACAGCGCAACCCTTACTGTTGAGCCAGGCGTAACTGTTTATGGCGCATCTGGTAACGACTACCTAGTAATTAGCCGTGACTCAGAAATTAATGCAAACGGTACTGCTGAAAACCCAATCACGTTTACTTCACGAGACCACGTTGTTGGCGGTCTTGAAGCGGGTGAAGCTGGTCAATGGGGCGGCATGATTGTTCTAGGTAACGGCGAATCTACTAAGTGCCCTCAAGACGGTACTGACTGTTCACTTCAAGTTGAAGGTGCACAAGAAGGTGCAGTGTTCGGTGGTACAGATAACACTGATAGCTCTGGTACGCTTCGCTACGTTCGCGTAATGCACGGTGGTTTCGAAATCGCACCAGATAACGAACTAAACGGTATCACATTTGGCGGTGTAGGTTCTGGTACTACTGTTGAGTACGTACAAGTACACAAAAACGCAGATGATGGTGTTGAGTTCTTTGGTGGTGCAGTAAACGTTAAGTATCTTACGCTAACAGGCATTCAAGATGACTCTGTAGACTGGGATAACGGTTACAAAGGTAAACTACAATTTGTTCTTGTTAAGCACGCAGAAGACAACTCTGATGCTAACCGCGCAATTGAAGGCGACGGTGACGGCGGCGACGGTACAGCGTTCTCTAACCCAATGGTTGCTAACATGACTATCATTGGTAACGAGTTCGATACTGCTGACTCTGATTCTGAAGGCGTTCTTCTTCGCGACCAGACAAACGCACAGCTTTATAACTTCGTAGTTACTGGTCCAGCGGGTATGGGTGAATGTTTCGAAGCTGACCTTAGCGATGGCGATACTACGCTACTTGCTAACATGGACGGAACTAACGACCCACAACTTACTTTTGAAACATCTGTACTAGCGTGTGCGGAAAATATCAAAGACTCTGGCGACTTTAGCCAAGAAGATTGGTTCACTGCGCAAACAGGTAACAGCCTACTTGATAATACTGCGACAGTACTTAACGGTATCTACACAGTAGACGCAACTGCTGCGACTGACGTATCGACGCTAGACAGCTTCTTCTCTTCAGTAGACTTTATCGGCGCAGTTAAAGACGCTGATAACGACTGGACTGCGGGATGGACTGTTGGTCTTGAATAAGACCCAGTTCGCATAGCTAAAAACAAGCAAGTGCGTTGCAAAAGTGGCGCACTTGCTTTTAAGTTTGTAAGACACGAATTATTTTCGTGAATGTATTCCTTTCTAAAGAGGTTCATCATGAACAGACCTGCTAACAGGTTTCTTCTAAAGCCCATTAGCTTAGCCGTTGCAGCAAGTATTTTGCTTCCAGCGTCTATGGCTTTCGCTCAATCAAACGAAGACGAAGTGATTGAGGAAGTTGTCGCTACCGGTACACGCCTAAAGGGCACGGCGACGGCAGTAATGGAAGAACGTAAAAATCAAGCTTTCGTAGCTGACATCATGGGTGCTGAGCAGATAGCTCGTACTGGTGACAGTGATGCTGCGGGTGCACTTCGTCGTGTAACTGGTCTAACGCTGGTAGATGGTCGTTTCATCTACGTTCGTGGTCTTGGTGAGCGTTACTCATCAACACAATTAAACGGCGCAATCGTGCCAAGCCCAGATCCAACGCGTAACGTAATACCTCTCGACTTGTTCCCGTCGAGCATTATAGAAAGCCTTGCGGTTCAAAAATCGTATTCGCCTTCCATGCCTGCGGCATTCGGTGGCGGTAACGTAAATATCCGATTGAAATCTATACCTACACAGCGTGTTTTCAACGTATCAGCTGCGGTTGGTATCGATACGGAAAACTCTGGCGATGTCCTGGATTATGCTGGTGGCGGTCGCGACTGGACAGGTGAAGACGACGGAACCCGCGCAGCCTCAGCTGCTATCCAAGAGCGTTGGGATTCAAAGAATTTCCTAGACGACCTAGAGCCCGAGGAAGCGCTAGAGTTGTTCAAGGGCGTTAACAGAGAATATGGGCTTGAGAGAGAATCAGCTGACCCTGATATGCGCGTTAACGTTACCTATGGTGACAGTTACGACTACGACGACGACTGGCGCTTCGGCTTCCTAGTGACTTCACGTTACTCAGCCCAAACTCGCTCTTCTGAAGAATACGAGCTACAAGACCCTGACTTAGTGGGCGATGACATTATCAATGTACGCTTCTTTGACGATATTCAAGGTACTGAGCAAACGGTGACTTGGTCTTCACTATTAACACTAGGTGTAGACTACAACCGTCAACATCGTATTGATTACAGCCTTATTGTACTAAACGACACGCGCGATGAAATTCGCGAAATGTTTGGTAACACGGAAAACTTGAACCAAGCAGAAGGTTTGCGTATTCGCGATATCGACGTTCAGTACGAAGAACGCTCGCTTTATACCAATCAGATTAAAGGTCAGCACACCATCCCAGAACTAAACTTCATGGGTATTGACTGGACGTACTCGTTGGGGCGCTCTGTACGTCACGCGCCGGGTAACTTCAATGCGCGTTTCGTAATGGAAGACGTGAACCAAGACGGCATCTTCGATGATGAAAACGAAATCTTCTTGTCAGATGCACAAACTGCGGCTCGATATACGTTTCAAGACCTTCACGATCGCTTGGAAAACTTTGGCTATAACGTGACTTACCCCATGACAATGGGTAAGTGGGAAACCGAGTACAAAGTGGGTGCAAGCTTTGTAACCAAAACACGTACTGCTGAAAACCGTCGCTTCGACATTAATACACTTGGTGTTGAAGACCGTTCAATTCTAGACGGTAACGACTTTAGCGAAATCTTCAGCGACAGCGTTTTAGACACCTTATCTTTGTCTAGCCGACCCATTATTCGTGATACGACTATTGCTGGTGATGACTATGTAGCGGGCCAGAAAATTGATGCTTACTATCTAGAAGCTGATTTCTTCTATGACAACAAGTGGCGTTTCACTGGTGGTGCACGTTATGAAGACTTCCGTCAGGTAGTGGCGCCACTAGACCCGCGCACAAACCAGTTTGACTTGAGTGACGAAGCGGATCGTTCGCAGCTTGCGTTCCAAGAAGACGGTTTTTATCCAGCACTTGCAGTGACTTACTTCTTAGAAGACGATATGCAGCTACGTGCAAGTATCGGTCAAACGGTTGTACGTCCCGATCTTCGTGAGGTTTCTTCGGCGACTTACTTAGACCCGTTAACTAACTTCCCGATTGCTGGTACACCTGGTGTAAGCACAACAGATATCATTAACTATGATTTACGTTGGGAGTGGTATCGCGAAGCAGGTAACAACGTGTCTGTAGGCCTATTCTATAAAGACATGGAGGCGCCAATTGAATCGGTACAGTCTCCGGCTCAGGATGGTCCACCGCTAATTCGTATTGCTAACGCTGAATCTGGCGAGGTTTACGGGGTTGAAGTTGAATTCCTACAAGACTTAGCCTTCATTGGCGACGGTATTTGGGACAACTTGTTTACTACAGGTAACATCACTGTCAGTGATTCTGAAATCGTATTAGATCGTCAGAACATCGTTGAGCAAACTGGTGTTTCTGCGGCAATTACTAATGTTGAGCGCCGAATGACCGGCCATTCTCAGTATGTACTTAACATGCAGTTGGGTTATGACTCTGATAACGGTGAACACACTGCGTCGTTAGTATACAACGTATTCGGTGAGCGTATTCTAATTCCGGGTATTGATGGTTTCGACGATAACTTCGAACAACCATTTCATTCATTGGATATGGTATACAAGTACTACCCAGACTTTAATAGCACTGTCACATTACGTGTTCAGAATATTCTAGGCGAAGATCGTGAAATTGAATTTAACGATACCCTGCTTAGGTCTGAGACACGAGGTACAGGTATTAGATTGTCATTTAAATATGACTTCTAAAAACTGAACTTATCCTTAAGGCCGCTACATGCGGCCTTTTTTATGAGTTAAACATGACACTTTCGGTTCTAATATGACAGTTTCGTAATAAAACTGTCACAGAAAAACTCTATCCTACGCGCAGAAATTTATAGTCGGATACAACCGATTTCTTTTAACTTTAAAGGTTTGAATGTATGAAGCTTATCAATGCTTTGTTAGTTGCAGGTGCGCTTACAGCGACACCGGTACTGGCACAAGACGATGAAGTCTTAAAACCCGTTGTCGATGAGGCAGCGAAAATCAATGAGTCAGCGGCAAAATCGCAAGAAAAAATAAACGGTATTACCGATCAAATTGACAGCAAACTTCAACAGTTCAAAACATTGATGAAAGAAATCGAAGGCCTTGAGGTTTATAACACTCAGCTTCGTAAGCAAATCAATAACCAAGAACAAGAAATGGCAGATCTGAACTCAGCTATTGACGAAGTGTCTGTTGTTGAACGCCAAATCACGCCACTTATGATGCGTATGATTGACGGTCTAGAGCAGTTCGTTGCTTTAGACGTACCTTTCCTTCCTGAAGAGCGTGCAAATCGCGTAGCTGACCTTCGCGCCATGATGGACCGTGCTGACGTTGCTGCGTCTGAAAAATTCCGTCGCGTAATGGAAGCATACCAAGTAGAGATGGACTACGGCCGCACTATGGAAGCGTATAGCGGTATCCATTCAATTAACGGTCAAGAGCGTGATGTAGAATTCCTACGCCTTGGTCGTACAGCGCTAATTTATCAAACACGTGATGCTAGCATGCAGGGTGTTTGGAACAAGCAAACCCGTCAGTGGGAAGAGCTTGATAGCAGCTACCGTACACAAATTACAAAAGGTCTGCGCATGGCGAAGAAGCAACTTGCACCAGACTTGCTAATGCTGCCAGTGGCAATTACAGACTAAGAGGTTGATGAGAATGTTTAACACAGTAAAACGTATCGCTGTTGGTCTAGCAGCCCTTAGCATCAGCGTTGGTGCTTTCGCACAAAGCGACCGTGCGATGGACTTAGACGCACTTCTAAAGCAATTAGAAGAAGGTCAGTTCGCACAGTCTCAGCAAAACAAACAGCGCGAGCGTGATTTCCAATCACAACGTGCAGAGCAAGATCGCATTCTTCGCGAAACCCGTGAAAAGCGTGACCAGATGCTTGCACAATCTGAGCAGCTTGAAACTCAGTTTGAAGAAAACGAATTCAAACTGGCTGACTTAAACGGTGCACTAGACACGCGTCTTGGTTCACTAAAAGAGCTATTCGGTGTGCTGCAGCAAATCGCGGGCGACACCAAAAACAAATTCTATAACTCAGTAATATCTGCGCAAATTCAAGGCCGTTCAGAGTTCCTTGACCAAATGGCACAAGATATGGGTTCAAGCTCAAAACTTGCTTCAATTGAAGAGATTGAGCGCGTGTGGTTTGAAATGCAGCGTGAAATGACTGAATCAGGCAAGGTGACTACCTTTACCACTGACGTTGTTGAAGCTGGCGGCGAGAAAGTGAACAAATCTGTTGTACGTGTAGGTCCGTTCGCGCTAGTGGCTGATGGTAAATACCTAGACTACAACGGTGTAACCGGCACAGTGTCTGAACTAGTACGTCAACCTGCTGACCGTTACAACGATTCTGCTGCAGAACTACAAGCATCAAATGGTGAGCTAGTTCAGTTCGGTATCGACCCAACAGGTGGTTCTATCCTAGGTCTTCTTGTTCAAGCGCCAAACCTTAAAGAGCGTGTAGAGCAGGGCGGTGTTGTAGGTTATATCATTCTTATCGTTGGTGCGTTTGGTTTACTACTTGCTCTAGAGCGTCTTGTAACGCTTACGCTAACACGCATGAAAGTAAACAAGCAGCTTAAGAGCAAAGAAGTTAACACTAATAACCCGCTTGGCCGTGTACTTAAAGTACGTGACGAGCATCCAAACGCTGACGTTGAAGCGCTTGAGCTTCACCTTACAGAAGCGATTTTGGGCGAAGTGCCTAAGCTAGGTCGTAACCTGACTATCATTAAGATTATCTCAGTAGTTGCGCCGCTTATGGGTCTACTAGGTACCGTAACGGGTATGATTAACACCTTCCAGGCCATTACCTTGTTTGGTACAGGTGACCCGAAACTAATGGCGGGTGGTATTTCAACAGCACTTGTAACAACAGTACTAGGTCTTGTTGTAGCGATTCCAATGACACTGCTTTATGCAATGCTTAACACACGTTCTAAGAACATTGTGTACATCCTACAAGAACAGGCGTCTGGCGTAATTGCAGAGCGCGCTGAGCGAGGCTAATCATGATCGAGTTTCTAGAAGCAATTCGCGATTTCACAGAAACAGGCGGCCAGGTTCTCCTGGTCATCGGTCTGCTGATATTCGTTATGTGGCTTTTGATCCTCGAGCGTGCGATGTATCTGATGGTTTGGCACAAGCAAGCCAAGAAAGAAGCGGTAGCAATGTGGACAGCACGTACCGACCGCTCTTCTTGGTTCGCTGAGCAAGTTCGTCAGAAAACAATTTCACAGTTAACCATGCGCCTAAACGGCAGCATCCCAATTATTCAGTCTCTGGTAGCGCTTTGCCCGCTGCTAGGCTTGATGGGAACGGTTACCGGTATGATTGAAGTGTTCGATGTAATGGCGATTGCGGGTTCAGGTAATGCTCGTTCAATGGCATCAGGTGTATCGAAAGCCACTATTCCCACAATGGCGGGCATGGTTGGCGCACTTTCAGGCGTATTCGCCGCTACCTGGTTAACACGTATGGTGAAATCAGAACGCACGCATCTTGAGGATGCATTGATTATTCAACGTTAATGCTAGCTAAGCATTAAGGTAAGGTATTTATTATGAAGCAGCACTTTCAAAACTTAGTCGATGAAGAAGAAGCAGCCATCGACATGACGCCCATGCTGGACGTTGTATTTATCATGTTGATCTTCTTTATTGTGACTGCGTCATTTGTGAAAGAAGCCGGTATTGATGTTAACCGTCCCGAAGCAGCTACTGCTGTGAAAAAGGACCGCGCTAATATTCTTATCGCTATTTCAGATAAAGGCGAAATTTGGATTAACAAACGTCGTATCGACGTTCGCGCAGTGCAGGCGAACATTGAGCGTTTACACGCTGAAAACCCACAGGGTACTGTTGTTATTCAGGCTGATAAAAAGGCCACAACAGAAACCTTGATTAAGGTTATGGACGCGTCGCGAGCCGCTGGCGTTTACGATGTTTCGATTGCAGCCCAAGAGCAATAAATCATGCCACGATATTTAATCGCATTTGTTATCTCCCTTGCGATCACGTTAGGCCTGTTCTTCTTGATGCAATCGCTTATCAAGATGGGTGGCAGCGCACTAACTGAGCCGCCTAAGGGAAGCGTGCTTGACTTTGTTAGGGTCAAGCAGGATGAACAGGTTGAGAAAAAAGATCGTAAGCCGAAAAAGCCACCTAAGCCAAAAGAGCCACCTCCGCCAATGGAGCAACCGCAAATGGACTCGCCTTCTCCTGATGCAGAAGGTACGTCGATGGATTTCGGGGCCGAAGTGGGAGACGACATCTCTTTAGATGGAGGCTTGGCCCTTGAGTCAGGTGACGGTGAATACCTCCCGATCGTTAAAGTTGCGCCGGTATATCCACGACGTGCACTTCAACGGGGCATTGAAGGCTTTGTTATTGTTGAATTTACGGTAACTAAGCAAGGTGCGGTGCGCGACCCAATTGTTGTAGAAGCAAACCCAGAAGGTATATTTGAACAAGCGGCTATCGATGCTGCCATGAAGTTCAAATATAAACCTCGTGTTGTTAACGGCGAAGCAACAGAAGTGTCTGGTGTGCAAAACCGTATTACGTTCCAAATTGACGGGTAACAGAACATGATGAGAAAACAGACGAATACATTGCTTAGTGCACTGGCGTTTGCATTTGCATCGGCCACGGTATCTGTACCTAGCATGTTGGTTGCCAACGACGCTATTGCACAAGAGCAAAAAGCCAGCGAGAAGAAAACTCGCCGCGTACCTACATTACGCGGCAAGGTTTACGAACAGCTAGCTCGGGCACAAACGGCGGCGGATGAAGCAGGTAATATTGAAGAAGCTATCGCTATACTGAAAGAAGTAGAAGATAAGTCTGACTCAATGAATGCCTACGAAAAAGCCATGATGTACAACTTTTTCGGCTTCATTTACTACAACAACGAAGACTATGCAAAAGCGTTGGAATCGTTTGCTAAAGTGGTAGAGCAGCAGCCTATTCCTGAAAAGTTTGAAATGACCACACTTTTCAGTTTGGCTCAGCTTAACCTTATGCAAGGTAATTACGACGACACCATCACTTATTTAGAGCGTTGGGAAAGCCTAAATACGGGTCCAGTACCGGTTAAAAATAAGGTCATCAAAGCCCAGGCGTACTACCAAAATAAACAGTACGACGAAGCTGCAATGTGGATTTCTGAAGCCGTTGCCGATCACGAAGCGGAAGGCATGATCCCTGACGAAGGTTGGTTAATACTTCAGCGTGCTATCTTCTATGAACTCAAGCAGCCTCAAAAGGTTAAAGACGTTCTTATTAAAATGGTGAAGTTGTTTGACGAGCCTAAATATTGGATCCAGCTAGCCGGTATGTATGGTGAGCTAGGTGAAGAGCGCAAGCAGTTAGCCATCATGGAAACCGCTTACCAGCGCGGGTTTGTTAATACGTCTGCTGACGTGTTTAACATGGCACAGCTTTATTACTATCACCGTGTACCTTATAAGGGTGCTAAGTTGATGGAGCAGGCAATGAACGACGGTGTGCTTGAGAAAAACTTGCGCAACCTTAAGTTCTTAGGTCAAAGCTGGTCACTTGCTAAAGAGCAAGACAAAGCCATTCCCGTTATGATGGAAGCGGCTGAACTGTCTGAAGACGGTGAGTTAGATGCACAGTTAGCGCAAATTCTTCTTAATGAAGAGCGTTTCGACGATGCAATTGCTGCAGCAGACCGCGCGGTTGAAAAAGGCGAGTTAAGAAACCCTGGTTTGGTTTACTTGATTAAAGGCATGGCGCTGTATAATAAAAAGCAGTATGCCCTTGCGCTTAACCAATTAGCAGAAGCTGAAAAGCACCAGAAAAGCCGTGCTATGGCACAGCAGTGGAAGCAGTTTGTGCAGGGTGAAAAGCGTCAGGCAGATGCCATCGCTACCGAACTTGGTGCTAGTTAAAGCTATCGTTTAAGTTGAAACGCTAATTGAAAGGGTCGATAAAATATCGACCTTTTTTTATTTCTTCATGGGTAATTATTTATGCGGACTGGTATTAAATTAAAAGTCGCGAATTATTCGGTTTGTCAGATAGTGTTTGTAGTGACTATAAGTCTATACGTGATTGGCGAACCAAATTAGCCACTGATGCCATTTGTCCTTCTGCTTCTAGCTGATTCCAATGGCTTTTAGTTTCTAATATTTCCTTCTTGATTGAAATAAAGCACTCCACCAGTTTGGGATCGAAGTGTTTACCTGCTCCTTCTCGAAGGTGTTCAAATGCTTCATCGTCAGACCATGCTTTTTTATAAGGGCGTTTCATCGTTAGCGCATCGAAAACATCAGCAATGGCAACAATACGAGCACTTTCGGGGATATCTTCTCCAGCCAAACCCTCGGGATAACCTGTACCGTTCCACTTTTCGTGATGACATAAGGCAATTTCTGCAGCAAGAGCAAAGAGCGGGGTGTCGCATTGAGAAAGGATTTTATGACCGATTTGTGCGTGAGTGCGCATCACTTCCATTTCGCTATTTATTAATCGGCGAGGCGCTTTTAAAATAGCGTCAGGAATACCTATCTTACCTGTGTCGTGCATAGGCGCCGCTTGCGCTAACAAGCATGCATCTTCATAGGACCAGCCCCACGCAATCGCTAAGCATTTACTGTAAGCGGCCATGCGCCAAATGTGATGCCCAGTATCTGTATCATTATAATGGCCCGCTGTCGCTAACATAGTAATGGCACTTTGCTGGCTTTTGCTAAGCTCTTCAGTCCGCTTTGTCACTAAGTTTTCCGTGATACGCATTTGATGAGCAAGGCTTATATGGGTCTTCACGCGTGCAAGTGTAATACTTGGTGACACTGGTTTAGTTATATAGTCGACAGCGCCGAGTTTAAACCCCTTTTCCTCGCTTTCTCCTTGGGTCAATGCGGTAACGAAAATAATTGGGATTTGACCCAGTAGTCTATCTGTCTTTAGCTGCTTGCAAACTTCAAAGCCATCCATTTCTGGCATCATAATATCTAACAATATTAGGTCTGGCGTAAACTGCTGCACTATTTTCAGAGCAACAGCGCCAGATGGCGCGACCTTAACATCGTAATAGGGACTAAGTATGCCAAGCAGTATGTCAATATTGGCTGGCTCGTCATCGACAACAAGTACGCTGAATCTATTATTTGTCGGTCTCGGTTTATTCATTACAAATATTGTCTTTCAATTGGTTAATTAACGTTAAAGCACCGTCAAAATCATAAACGGCTGCAAGCTGCTTTATTCTATTTATTTCATGAGAGTGGCGTGACTCTGCCTGTTGTGCTGCAAAGCTTGATATATACTCAAGGGCTTTGGCATCGTAGGTTTCTAGAGCATTCTGTATAGCGTCCAAACTCGATAGGATGGAGGTTTCATCTACATTGTCATTTAATTGTGTATCGGCAATTAATGTGGCTTTGTTTACCGTGTGCGCAATGAGGCGAAGCGTTGCATCAAGCTCAAAAGACAGTGTAGCGACATGTTTTGCTTTGATTGCGTCTGGTCTTTCATCTCCGCTAATAAGTAGGTGGAGGCATTGAGCAAGAGTGGTGGCACCAATAAGTTGTGCATCGTCATATAATTGTTTCAATAGCAAGTTGTCGACAGACGGTGTGTGGAATATGTTAAGTAAATCTGACATTACGCTTTGCTGACTGTATTTATTGTAAAAAGTCATCAAAGAAGAAATAAAAGGGCTTGGCTCGTCAGGAGGGGTCACCTCAATGTAACCTGCGTGTATGTTCGTATCTATTGTATGGATTATCTCATCAGCTTTGGCCGGTTTCACTAGGTGAAAACACATACCTGATGCCAGCGCCCTTTCTGAAGCTTCCGGCGTTTCATCGGCACTTAATGCAATTATAGGAATTGTCCAGCCGTATTGCTGAGAAAGCCTTTCTGCTATCTCGTATCCCGAAATATCCGGAAGGTGACAATCGAGTAAAAGTGCGTCAAAACTTGAGGTTTCGCAAAGCGCTAAGGCTTCATGCCCTGTGGTGGCAGTAACCACTGTCATTCCTAAGTCGCTAAGTATTTGCTGACTGATTTCTACACTTATGGGGTCGTCATCAACCACTAATACTTGTTTGGAAGCTAACCGGATACTTCGCCACTTTTTGCTTTCTAGACCATCTATTAACTGCTTCTTGGTAGAAGTTTGCAGCGGCGAAAGGGCAGAAATAATGTCGCTATCAACAAACGGAAGCTCAACAATATTGATGTGTGAAGGTAATGTATTTCCCAATTTTTTCTTTACTTCCTGGCTGCTTAATGAGCTTAACAGTACACGCATGTTGATATTGTTGTATTTGCCGGCTTCTAGGTTATTAGAGAATCGGCTCCAGCTATCTCCATCTTCGGCTAAAAATACAATGCTTAAAGGCATAGTGTCTGGAAGCTTGTCGCTGCTTTCATCCACTACCTGACAATGAATGCCGAGTCTCTCTAATGTGTTGCCGAGTACTTCACACGCTGAACTTACGCTTTCATGTGTCTTAATGCATATGATGTTTTTAGGTAATGAGACAGGTAATAGTGGATTGGGTACGTCTTTATCGCTACGGCAAACAGGTAAAGTAAATGAAAAGCTGCTTCCTTCATTTACTTTACTTTCTAGGCGCAGATCTCCTCCCATTAGTTCTACTAATCGCTTACAGATAGTTAGGCCTAAACCCGTGCCACCGAATTTTCTTGAAATTGAAGCGTCAGCCTGAACAAAAGCATTAAATAGCTTAGACTTTCCTTCATCGCTTATCCCCATTCCTGTGTCCGATACCCTAAACATCAGCATGGCGTCTTTCGGCTCCACAATAAGTGTTACGCACCCTCTGTCAGTAAACTTAATAGCATTACTAAGGAGGTTCAGCAGTACCTGATAGATTTTTTCGCTATCTCCATGACAGGGAATACTCGTGCTACAGCGAATGTCGAAAAGAAGCTGAAGTTGCTTTTGTTGAGCTTTAACTTGAAATACTTGTGCTAACTTCTCGATGATTCTTGTTAACGTGAAAGGCTCATCAACAATGTCGATTTTATTCGCTTCTACTTTTGAGAAGTCCAAAATACTGTCGATAAGTTCAAGCAATGCGTTAGCACTGTTTTGCACTTTTTCTAAATACTGTTGCTGCTGGTCGCTATCATTTGACTCGAGTGCTAAGTGGGTTAACCCAATAATGGCATTCATTGGCGTTCTGATTTCATGGCTCATCGTCGCGAGAAAATCACTCTTTGCCTTGTTTGCGCCTTGCGCTTCGTTATAGGCTTTCTGCAGTTTGTGCTCGATGGCTTTTTGGCTACTAATGTCGTTAAAAACGCCCACATGTCCATCTGGCTTACCTTCTTTATCGAGTAGCGGAACGGCAACGATAGAAATAGGGAATAAACGCCCCCGTTTATCGGTAAAAAAATCTTCATAAGAGGTATAGGGCTTACCGCTTTTGATCGTTAGATTAACGGGGCACTGTTCTCTTGGAAGTAAGGTACCATCGCCGTTTTGGTAGTGAACGGTGTCGTGAAAACGTCTATCTTTCAATTCGTCTAACGTCCAGCCTAATAGGCGTGACGCAGCGGGATTGAGAAATTGTGTTTTACCTTCACCGTTAACCGCGTAAACACCTTCACCTATACTATTGGTAATGCTCTGATGGAAAGCTCTATCCTTTTTTAATTTTCTAGAAAGACGTTTTTGTTCCGAGATATCAGTACAAATGACGACGAGACGGTTTACTCGTTGGTTGTACTCGACAATAGGTACGACGGTTGCAAACACTGTCCAAGGCTTATTATTTTTAGTAAAGCTATTTAGTTCCCCCTGCCAAATTTCACCTTTAATCAGGGTTGCTAATATTTTGACTTGTTCAGCGGTCGAAATATTGTGAACGCGAAAAATAGACGTGTTTTGCCCTATCAACTCATCACGAGAATAACCAGAAAGCTGACAGCATTTATCATTTGCAGATAACAAGGTCCCCTGGAGATCGATGGTCGCGACTATACCGTGTTTATCCATTGCTCTGCGCTGTAACAGTAGCTCATTATTAGCGTTTTGCTGCTCCCGTATGAGCTCATACATGAGCGAAGAAAGATCTGATAAGTTAGTAAATTGCTCATCTATAAGAGGCTTATTACGCTCTTCTAGAAGTTGGTTAACTGCTAATCGTAAGGTTTCGATAACGGCCTTTTGTTCGTTAAACTCTTCACGAACCTTTCTATTTACAGCCATAAGTTCTTCAGAGCTGATATGTAAGCTTCTATCTCTAAGTTTGATATCTCTCTCGTTAAATGTGTACGACTCATCAATTCGAGGAATAAGGGCAGCAAGACCACGCTTGAGGGATTGTAGACTGGGGCTTGTGCTATTGTCGCTCTCGTCGCTGAGGCTGTTCAGCCAAGCTTTTAGCGATACGTTGTCGTTAAGCTGAAAAGCTCGGCGCAACTGACGCTCTAATAGTGAATTCAAGGTTTTTCCCTCATTAACATGAGAGTTAAGGTTTGGTTATGCAGTTCACATTGCGTTTCATTGCATGATGGACTTATTTCTCCGTAAGAATAGAACCCAGCAATAGTCGTATTATTGTTTAGTTGCCGCGCTACCTCTTCAATTTCTTCCTCAACGCGGTCACCCATGACTAACTTTCTGCCCACACAACTCGTCACTAGGGCTAGACAATGTGAATCATCATCAATATTTTTTTGGGAGATAGGCGCGATCGCTTCTATGGCGCCGCTAATAAGGTCTTCGGTGGATGCATTCATCAGGCGCAAGTACTGATTTTCATTGACCTCACCAGCCAATACTAAGCTTTTGCGCTGCTCATCGACTCCTAGAATTGTTCTGATAATACCTGTTGGCTCGCCCTCTTCATTCAGCACTTCAAAAGGGAATAGGAGCCCACTCGCCGGCAAATCATCTGCGTATTCGCCTAAGTAAGCTTTGTATATTTCCAGTGCCGGCTTGTCATCAAGTTCGAATAGGAGGTTTGCTTCTGCCGACGCCACTCTCCGAGCGGGTCCGAATGACCGCCATCCCCCGCGCGCGCCATATTCGAAAGAAAGAGAATCTCCATAAAAAGCAACAGCGACAACGCTGCGGCTATCAATTCCATCGGGGTGCAATATGTATGTCTGTTCAAACGCACCGTTATCGCCTGCAAGGCCGCCGCTTATTCCTACGTGTTGTGGTAACTGTGTCATCATACCTTCAAGCAAGGCTGAACCATTTATTTCAACACCCGGAGCCAACAAATAAACGCTTTTCAATCCTTGCTGGTCAATCATATTTGCAAGGGACTGACCTGCATCAAACGAAGACAGCATATCGCGCAAGGTTGTTTGATGGATTTTTACCGATGATGCAGATTCAAAATGCACCACAACAATAGAAATACCATCAGTAGTTACCCTATTCGCTGAAATTTCACCTGCAGTGCTACAGCCAACACTGTTTTTACACACATCATTTAAGATGTGTTGAAGCTGGGGAGAAGTAAGTAATGGGGCCGAGGCATAGGCAATAAGCAGGGAAGGGGCGAACGCTTTTAATGCGTCTTTTTGCGATATCAGCTCATCTACACTATTAAAAAAAAACGTCTTTGAAAGCATGATGGACAAAGTTAAATGGCGGCATTCCTAATTTATAGTAGGAAGCACGCCTATTTACAATGTCGGTACCTTATCCTTTGGTAGCAATAAACTGATTTATAAAGAAAAACGGCTGGCGAGTAAAACCGGCCGGCCGTTGCTTTGGTTGTTTAGGCACTACGAAGCTCTCTGCGAAGAATTTTACCCACTGTAGATTTAGGGAGCTCCTCTAGTATCGTTATCGATTTTGGCACTTTGTAGTTGGTCAATTGCGTTTTACAGTGTTCGACTAGATCTTCTGTCGATACATCCCCTGAAAGCGTAATATAAGCACATACTCGCTCTCCTGTCTTATCATCGGGCTTGCCAACAACGGCGGCTTCCATCACGCTGGGGTGCGACGTTAGCACATCTTCTATTTCGTTTGGATAAACGTTAAAGCCTGAAACAATAATCATGTCTTTTAAGCGGTCTACAATCTTAATTGCGCCAGATTCTGTGCGAATACCGATATCACCGGTTTTGAAGAAGCCGTCTTCGGTCATTACCTTTGCGGTTTCATCATCCCGATTCCAATAGCCCATCATAACTTGCGGTCCGCGCACCGCTATTTGCCCAGACTCCCCCTCTGCCACAGGTTTGTCGTAGCTATCGAGCAGGGCTACCTCAGTGTCCTCTAGCTCATGGCCGACTGTGCCTATTTCTTCTTTTCCTGGAATGTTGAATGAAACCACGGGCGCGGTTTCAGACAAGCCATAGCCCTCGGTAATAGTATTCCCTGTTACGTCTCGCCAAATTGATACTGCAGCTTGGGTGAGCGCAGTACCGCCAGACATAGTGAGATGAAGATTAGAAAAATCGAGCTTTGCAAACTCTGGATGTCGACCAAGACCAACAAAAAGCGTATTTATACCCATAAAGGCGGATATTTTATGAGGTTTAAGTGTTTGAATGAAACCGTCGATGTCTCTTGGATTCGGGATAAGAATAATGTGCGTGCCTTTCGCAAATAGCGCCATCATACCGACCGTAAACGCATAAATATGATAAAGCGGCAACGGGCACACCAACACTTCTTCGCCGTCTTTAAAACCTTCACCTATGCGATCAAGCATCTGAATACAGTTAGCCAATACGTTTTTATTGCTGAGCGCAGCCCCTTTAGAAACTCCAGTAGTGCCGCCGGTGTATTGCAGCATGGCGAGTTCGTCTAATTTTATTGAAGGGCGAGAGAATGAGGGCAGTGCACTTCCCATTTCAATTGCTTTGCTAAAAGAAACCGTCCCGTCAAGAGATGGCGCTGTACTAGGGTCTAGTAATTCTGTTGCTGATGTCGTAATGACAGTCTCGATACCAGTATCATCTTTAATGTTGGTAAACTTAGGAAGTAAGTCACTTAAGATTACTAAGGCTTTTGCACCGCTATCGGTAAACTGATGCGTCATTTCACGCTCGGTGTAAAGCGGGTTAGTATTTACTACGACAAGCCCTGCGCGTAGTGCGGCATAAACGACAATAGGGTTTTGGATAAGGTTAGGAAGCTGAATGGCCACTTTTGTACCAGGAGTCAGTTTTGCTTCGTGTACAAAATAGCGCGCTAATGCAGACGACTTACTGTCGATATCGGCAAAGGTGAGAGTTTGCCCTAGGGCCGTATATGCAGGTTTATCAGCGAACTTCTCTAAAACACTTTCGATATAGTCGGCTAGGCATGTCACATTATCAGGGTAAGTTATCATATTGCTTATTCCTAGTAAGGCAAAGGGTATAGGGTATACTCCTTACATTAGCAAACTTAACTTTTTATTTACATCAGAGTTGGCTTATTTAATAGTATAAGTCCTACTTATTAACGTTAGCTGGAACTATCACTAAAGTAGCTGTAAAAGTATCCTGCACAGAAGCCAGCGAAACACTGTGCTATAAGTCCTAGCGTCGAGCGAGCGCCTGCAATAAGGGTGACATTTAAAATAGGCTGCATGGCTAGCAGCATAAATAGGAAAGAAAGGCCGCCTGCAGCAGCAAAAAGAATGAATCGTGTAGCGCTGCTCGTGTCTTTTACTTCGTGAAGGCTTAGGCGTTTGACGATCAAGTGCGTTATTAGAAAAGCCAGCAGTAAAGTTACGGCGATAATAGCACCGTAAGTGGGTAAAAGGCCTAAGGCGTCTTGGCGTATCATGAAAAGCCAATCACTAACATTTAACTCGACGCCAATTTGCACCAGACCCACTAAAACAGAAATTGAATGAAATACACTTGCAAGTAGGAAACCGACTGTCCAAGATGGGACAAAATGAAAAATTGCGCGGCGAGTTAGGTTTCTCATGTATTGCATTCCAAGATTCGTCTGTTATTACCATGTATTAACTATCGACAAAGCGCAACAAGAACACTAAATGTAGCTATATTGCGACTAATAGCTACGCACATCTTTGTAGCTTAAATTAGATTAGCAACGGTAAGCGAGGACAATTACAATGAAGTCAGTGCGAACTATAAAAAGATTTTTGATTTTCGCGCTAGCTAGTGGTGCGTTTTCGCAAGCTCTGGCGGCAAGTCTCGTTTCTGACGCTGCTGTCGACCCCACACATAACACCCAAAAGCATGCAGTTACAAGCGATGTCCCGGCTTCTTTAAAAAGTTTTGCTAATAACGTAGTAACAGAGAACTTATTAACCTCGCTAGCCTTTCCGAAGGCTATGACAACTCTTGTAGACCAAGAGAAAGCAACTACGCATACATTGGTAGTAACAAGAGATGGTGAACTCGTTATTCTTGATGACAGCGGAGACATATCTAGATTTTCTTTAGCACTTGATGACTTGTATACGAAAGGCCAGGGAGGCGTGCTAGACATTCTTATCCCTTCCCAGTTCCCCGCCAATTCCACTGTATTGCTTAGTTATTCCAAGGGTAGTGATGATGCTAACCGTCTTGCTGTAGTAAAAGGTGAGCTTTCTCTCACTTCTGGCATTAGTAATATTGAACCCGTAATTGAAGTAGCGCAAACAAAAGATACGCCTGTGCACTACGGCGGGAAGCTTCTTCAGCTTAGAACTAGTGATGCAAGCCAAGAACAGGGCTTCCTAGTCACTACCGGTGACGGATTTGATTACCGAGAGCAAGCACAGGTTGTTAGCTCACAGTTAGGTAAAGTGCTAGGGTTTACACTATCAGGTGAACCGTTAACGAATCCTTCTTTCTCTAAAAGCCCTTACGTATACACTTTGGGACATCGCAACCCTCAAGGGTTAGTGCAGGGGCCTAAAGGGCAAATATTTCTGCATGAACACGGACCTGATGGCGGCGACGAAGTGAACCTGCTTCAAAAAGGCGCGAACTACGGTTGGCCAGTCGTTACGTTAGGGAAAGACTATTCAGGTGCAAGAATTTCACCTTTTTCAACTTACCCAGATATGACAGACCCCATTGTGGACTGGACACCGTCCATCGCGCCGTCATCTATGGTTTACTACTCTCATGATCAGTATCCAATGTTGACCAATACATTACTAGTTACCAGTTTGAAAGCGAAAGCCTTGTATGCGGTCAATAAAACTTCGAATAAGTATGTTTCTACAAAGATTTTTGACGCATTAAAAGTAAGGTTAAGAGACATCGCGGTCGATGGTGAAGGCAACCTTCTTCTTTTGACCGATGGGGAAAGTGCCAAGGTGATAAAAGTCTCACCCAGACAGAATAAAGCACAATAAAAGATCAATAAACTGAAATTTTTTTTCAAATTTGATGGTAATTTGAACTGGTCTCACCATAAACAGAATGAATCTTTGTCATAAGTACAACACTATTATTTATCTTTATTGGTCAAACCATTCTTATTAAAAATGATTTTGTACTTCAATCTTTGTTTTTATAAGTGACTGAAATTAAAAGTTAAAGATTGTTTTCGACAAAAAGTCATTTTTTGCATCTATGCTCGTTGATGTTGATTTAACTTTGGTTTGAGCAGTTGCATAACCAACTGATTACTTTCAGTCATTACGTAACTGCTAAAAATCAGTTAAAATATCCCTCATTTTTATATGCGTATAGCTAAGACCGACTTAACACTACGCCCAAGTAAAACTAAGACCGAGAGAACTATATGAGTTTGTATTCAGAATATCTGGCAGAGATCGAAACCCGTAAAACGGAATTAGGTCTTAACCCTAAGCCAATTGACAGTGCAGAGCTGCTGTCTGAAATTATTGCTCAAATTAAAGATACAACAAACGAGCACCGCGAAGACTCTCTAAAATTCTTTATCTATAACACCTTGCCAGGAACTACGCCTGCTGCAGGTGTTAAAGCACAATTCTTAAAAGAAATTGTACTTGGCGAAGAAAAAGTAGAAGAAATCACGCCAGAGTTTGCACTTGAGCTACTTTCACACATGAAAGGTGGTCCGTCTGTAGAAGCACTTCTAGATCTTGCTCTTTCTGATGATGAAGCCGTTGCCAAGCCTGCAGCTGAAGTGTTGAAAACTCAGGTTTATCTATACGAAGCCGATACTGAGCGTCTTGAAACGGCATTTAAAGCAGGTAACGCGATTGCTAAAGACGTGCTAGAAAGCTACGCAAAAGCTGAATTCTTTACCAAGCTTCCTGACGTTCCAGAGAAAATCGAAGTAGTGACCTATATCGCTGCTGAAGGTGATATTTCAACTGACCTTCTTTCTCCAGGTAACCAAGCGCACTCTCGTGCAGACCGTGAACTTCACGGCCAGTGCATGATTTCTCCTGAAGCGCAGCAAGAAATTGTTGAGCTAGGTAAAAAGCACCCTAACGCAAAAGTTATGCTTATTGCTGAAAAAGGCACAATGGGTGTAGGTTCTTCACGTATGTCTGGTGTGAACAACGTAGCACTTTGGGCTGGTGAGCCTACAAGCCCTTACATTCCTTTTGTAAACAAAGCGCCAATTGTTGCTGGTACTAACGGTATCGCACCTATCTTCCTTACTACTGTAGACGTAACTGGTGGTATTGGTCTTGACCTTAAAAACTGGGTTAAGAAAACAGACGAAAATGGCGAAGTGGTTCGCGATGCAAATGGCGACCCAGTGCTTGAAGAAGCTTACTCTGTTGCAACTGGTACGGTACTGACTATTGATACCAAAGCGAAGAAGCTTTTCAACGGTTCAGAAGAACTGGCTGACGTATCTGCCTCATTTACTCCTCAGAAAATGGAGTTCATGAAAGCGGGTGGTTCTTACGCTGTAGTATTCGGTAAGCAGCTACAATCTTTTGCTGCACGTACACTAGGTGTTGAAGCTCCAGCAGTTTATGCGCAATCGAAAGAAGTTTCACACGAAGGCCAAGGCCTTACTGCTGTAGAAAAAATCTTTAACCGCAATGCGGTAGGCGTAAATTCAGATGCGCCGCTTCACGCGGGCTCTGACGTTCGCGTTAAAGTAAACATTGTGGGTTCTCAGGACACTACTGGCCCAATGACCTGCCAAGAACTAGAGTCTATGGCGGCATCAACTATTTCACCTACTGTTGACGGTGCATACCAGTCTGGTTGTCACACGGCGTCAGTATGGGATAAGAAAGCACAGGCTAACATTCCTAAGCTAATGTCATTCATGAACAACTTTGGCGTAATCACAGCACGTGATCCTAAAGGTGTTTACCACTCAATGACTGACGTTATTCACAAAGTGCTTAACGACATCACAGTAGACGACCGCGCCATCATCATTGGTGGTGACTCGCACACTCGTATGTCAAAAGGTGTAGCATTCGGTGCCGACTCAGGTACGGTTGCATTAGCACTTGCAACGGGTGAAGCGGCAATGCCAATTCCAGAGTCTGTGAAAGTGACCTTTAAAGGTAGCATGAAAGAGCACATGGACTTCCGTGATGTGGTTCACGCTACTCAAGCTCAAATGCTTAAGCAATTCGCTGGCGAGAACGTGTTCCAAGGTCGTGTAATTGAAGTACAAATCGGTACTCTACTTGCTGACCAAGCGTTTACGTTCACAGACTGGTCTGCAGAAATGAAGGCGAAAGCATCAATCTGTATCTCAAATGACGAGACAATGATTGCGTCACTTGAGCTTGCTAAGAGCCGTATCCAAATCATGATCGACAAGGGTATGGATAACGAAGCTAACATGCTTCAAGGTCTAATTGACCTTGCTGACAAGCGTATTGCTGAAATCAAGTCTGGCGAAGTACCAGCGCTTGCACCAGATGATAACGCTAAATATTACGCAGAAGTGGTTATCGACCTAGATCAAATCGATGAGCCAATGATTGCTGACCCAGACGTAAATAACGAAGACGTATCTAAGCGTTATACTCACGACGTTATCCGTCCAGTTTCTTATTACGATGGTAAGCCAGTAGACCTAGGTTTCGTAGGTTCTTGTATGGTGCACAAAGGCGACATGCAAATTATCGCACAAATGCTGCGTAACCTAGAGAAGCTTAACGGCTCTGTAGAGTTTAAAGCGCCACTTGTTGTTGCGCCACCTACATACAACATCGTTGACGAGCTAAAAGCAGAAGGCGACTGGGAAGTACTTGCGAAATACGCAGGCTTCGAGTTCGACGATGCTAAGCCTAAAGAAGCTGCGCGTACTAAATACGACAATATTCTTTACCTAGAGCGTCCTGGATGTAACCTATGTATGGGTAACCAAGAAAAAGCTGAGCCAGGCGATACAGTTATCGCGACATCTACACGTCTTTTCCAAGGTCGTGTTGTAGCTGACTCTGCTGAGAAGAAAGGTGAATCACTACTAGGCTCTACGCCGCTAGTAGTACTTTCAACCGTACTTGGTCGTTTCCCAACGACAGAAGAGTACAAGCAAGCAGTTGCAGGCATTGACCTAACTAAGTTTGCTCCACCTTCTGAAGACTTGGCAGTTAAGCCTAAGTTCGAAGCAGATGTAGCCGTTAAGCGCGTATAAGCACTTACCGCTAAACAAGACATTAAAAAGCCCCAACCAAGGTTGGGGCTTTTTTATACATGAAATTATGGGGTCAGAGTACTTTAACGGAGCAGCAGCTCAAAGAATTGGAGTCAGAGTACATTTTTCTGAAAAGTACTCTGACCCAAATCCTTTATTGAATAATACGTAACCAAACACTACCCTCATTCAATACGGCGAGATGTGTTCATTGTGTACTAAGGAAAGGTAAGCTATGAAAAATGTTAAGATATTAATTGTCCTGCTCACGACATGCTTTGCTTTCGTGGGCTGCAGTACGACAAGCATGGTACACACTGACAAATGCATTGAACAGATTGATGAGATCGATACAAATAGTGCAGAAGTGGCTAATGCACGTTTACAGCATTGTCTCGATGAATCCTATCAAGCAAGGCGAGCAGAACGTTCAGTGCCTGGTGCATTGTTTGGCGACCTAATGGTAGCAATATTGCAGCGAGCGTTCTCCAACAGAAACTGAATTTTTAAATAATGGGGTCAGAGTACATTAGTTAAAAAGTACTCTGACCCCATTTATTATCTATTGTGGGTCGGTTGCTACAAGTTCGTCAAGTATACCAAGTAGCAGCTTGGTGCCGGTGCCAGAGGCTATTGCGTCAAATACATTCTCTACATTTTTACCGTGCTGACCGCCCGCTAAGTCGCTAATTGAACGGATAATTAACCAATCCACATCGTTCACAAAACTTACCTGTGCTACGGTTGCCGACTCCATTTCTGCAACATCAGCTGTGTAGACGTCACGCAGCCACTCGCGGTATTTAGCGTTGTCTACGAATACTGAACCTGTTACTCCATTTCCACCTATATCAACCAGTATTTCCTTACCAGATGGCATAGTGATAGGCGGGATCTTTTTGAGCGCGCGTTTTGCCATGTCTAACAATGTTTTATCGGCAGTAAAATAGGGCATTCTTTTGCGGGTATCCCATCCTTCTTTAACTACAGCCACTTCAGTAGGATGAATAAAGCCTAAGTTTTTATAGTTTGGCGAGTGCTTATCTGTCTCCCGTCGCACTTTGTAGTATTCGAGTTGTTTAGCGTAATAGTCCGGAAGCTCATAGGTGCTAGCATCATTCTTTTTCGGGTTGATATAGACGGATTCATCGTGAAAGTACCAACGTTCAGGTACTGCGATATCACCCGGTGTGTATTTGGGGTTTATGGCCCCAGCAATACCCATCATAACCAGCTTATCAATAGGGAAATAATCCAGTGCCATCTGTACGGTCATTGCTGCGTTGGTAATACTGACACCCGTACTAAATACAACAATGGGCTCACCTTTGTAGGTGCCTAGCTGGTACTTAACCCCTTTAATATAAACCGTTTGCGTAATTTGAGCGTCGTCCATAGTCGCAAACGCGGTGTCAATGGCTTCAATTTCTGGCTCGTAAGCAGCAACCACGGCTGTCCATTTGTTTGTAACATTGGAAAAATCTTTTGGACCGTACTGGCTAGTATCGTCATTTGCTAAAGACGATAGCGATATACACACGAATAAAATAAAACTACTTAAGCGCATAGTGACCTTATTTAACCCATTTATGCACCAAACAGGTGCGGACAATGAAAAAAGAACGAGTCTAAAAGCCTTGGAGTGCTATAGGCAAGGCTCAAGACAACAATATTAAATATGTTGGCAAGGTTCGGGCCAATAATAGGGTCAGAGTCGCGACTCTGACCCTATTATTGTTATGCAAAATCGCTGTTTAGTACTTATACTGTGTTATCAATTGTTTACTGATCTTTAGAGCGCTAATGTCGCAGCAGTACACCACAGAACCCGAATCTTTTGGCGAAGTTACAGCGACCTTGCGAAGCGCAGGGTTCAAAATTTTGCTGGTTTTTTCTCTACTGATACTCGTGGTTATTGCTATTAAACAACCCGATAACCTTTATGTGGCGTCGTTTTTTGGTCTTTCGTGGTGTGTCATATCTGCAGTAGGTCTCACCTTTCCTAAAAAACAGGAACTATTAGCAAAGTTATGGGCCTTACTCACGATTCCAGTGGCCCCTTACTTGGTCATAAGCAATGGACTTATGCCCGCAGCCCTTGCACCTATTGCCACTATATTTCCTATTTTGTTGCTTTCTAATAGCTGGAGAGGGGGGGCCATGGTGGTGCTCGCAAGCTGCACCTTTCTGGTCCCTTTCTACGATAAACCCTACGATGAAGGTCTTTGGTTAAGGTTATGTCTAACAAACGTGATTGTTTCCCTAATCATCTATGTTTTAGCGAGCCAATTGGAGAAAGCTTTACTAGAAAGTAAAAAGAAAACCCTCGAGTTAAACCGAGCGCTCGAGAACGAAAAGCAAGCGTCGGCTGCACAATCACGATTTCTTGCTACCATGTCACACGAGATTCGCACGCCATTAAACGGTATTTTGGGATTAACCGATGTAGTGCTATCTCATGAGGTATCGGAAAGTGCACGGCCTAATCTGGAGAAGATTCAGCGTTCAGGGTTATCGCTTAACCGTATTTTGAACGACATATTAGATCTCTCTAAACTGAACGCAGGTAAGCTCGCGCTGGAGAACATTCCTTTTAATCTAAAAAGTACTGCGAAAGATTGTGTGGCGTTTTATGCGCAATTGGCGCAGAACAAAGGAATTTCATTACGAATAAATGTAGACAAGGCATTGAATACCAATGTGGTGGGTGATGCTACTCGCCTCTCACAAGTGTTAAACAATTTAGTGAGTAACGCGATCAAGTTTACACATAAGGGCAGTGTAACCCTCGGGCTATCGAAAGGTGAAGCTTCGAAGACCCACCAATTTATAAGATTTTCGGTAAAAGACACGGGAGAGGGGATTGACGTTGATGAACAAGAGCGCGTATTCGACGCATTTACCCAAGCGAACAGCAGCATAAATCGGGTACACGGAGGTACTGGACTTGGATTACAGATAGTAAAAAGTTTAGTTGAAGCAATGGGCGGCACCGTGTATCTAAAAAGCGCTGTTGGCCAGGGGAGTGAGTTCTACTTCGAATTACCGTTTGAGATTACAGATAGAGTAATTGGCACTAAAGAACAGAACAGCAAACCGTCGTTTTCAAACCTTACTGTTTTGGTTGCAGAAGATAATGACATTAACCAGGTTGTCGCAAAATCCTTGTTAGAAGACACAGGATTAAAAGTCGTGATAGCAGATAACGGCAAAGAGGCAGTGGAAGTCGCACAAAAGCAGCATGTCGACCTGATTTTAATGGACCTACACATGCCTGAAATGAACGGCTCTGAAGCCGCTCTAGCGTTGCGACAAGCAAACATTACTATTCCTATTATAGCGTTCACTGCCGCGGTAGTTGCCGAAGAAATAGATAAAGCACTAGCATACGGGATGAATGGATATCTCACAAAACCCGTCAATAAAGCGGAACTACACGCTGTGCTAACTAAATATTTGGGCGGAGAAATGTCTACAGAAAGTTCCTGTATTGCTAAAGGAGAATATACAGAGTAATGTGGCTATGAAAGTGTCATAAATCCGAATAAACCCCTGTTACTCAATAGATAAAAATAAAAGTTCGCTTGGCCCAGTCAAGTAAATAGCATTACTACGAAAAGCAAAGCGTCTTATAAAAGGATTTAAGTTTGAAGTCACAAATACATATTATAATTGCCCTGCTATTTCTTGCTTTCACGAGCCTTCCTGCTAACAGCGAAACAGGCAGCGACAGCCAGCGTTACGAACGGAAGGTAGAGAAACTCCAATCTAAAGTGCTAAACGAGCAACGAGAAGTGGTTGTTCAGCTTCCAAAAGGTTATGCCGAAAACCCCGACAAGAAATACCCCGTTATTTATCGTCTAGATGGTGCGGGAAATCTTACTATGATGAATGCAGTGCTAGAATCGCTGCAATCTCAGAATGCTGCACCGGAAGTCATTATAGTCGCCATTGAAAATACCGACCGACTTCGCGATTTATATCCCACGGCAAATGAAGATCCAAACGGACCTGTAGGCTATGGCGGTGGCGGTGCAAACTTTCTTTCCTTTATCACCACTGAGCTTATGCCGATGGTAGAGAAGAAATATCGCGTGCATGACTTTCGAGTGATAGAGGGTGCATCAGCCGGAGGTGTATTCGCGTTGTACGCACTTACCCAGAAACCTGAGCTTTTTAACGCCGCGCTGTCTTACAGTGCTGCGGTGTGGTGGAACTATGGCGCATCTGCAAAAAGTACGGTTGAATTTTTAAAATCAGCCAATCACTTAGACCACTTCATTTACACGTCTATCGGCAATGAACGCGCGCCCATGCGCCCATACTACAACGATATGATTTCTGGAATGCGGGCAAATCAACCTGCCGGATTAAGATGGGAGAACGAAGCCTACGAGGGGGTTACCCACAATCTGATCTCAGCTGCGTCAACTTTCAGCGCTTACCATCATTTGTTCTTATCAGCTTATTTAAGGCCGCAGCAGTTCAGTGGAGATATTAAGAGTATTCAAGACTATTACGCCCGTGTTTCAAAGCAGCGAGGCGAGAAACTCGACGCGCCGGAATGGGTTATTCGCGAGTTAGGTTATCACTATGTGGGTAAACAAAATTACAACAAAGCCATCGCCTTGTTTAAATATGATATTGCTGAGTATCCTAAAACGCCAGACGCTTATAATGGCTTAGCCTATGGTTACGAGCAGATGGGCGAGTACAAAAAAGCGCTGGAAAGCGTGAATCAGGCTTTAGCACTTTCTACGCCTGAGCACGATGGCCATCAGGTTTATATGAATAGGCAAAAACGCTTACAGTCTTTATTAAAGGAATAAGTTACCTTGAAACACACTGGTAAATGTAAATATTTAAACAAGTTCGCAACCACAGTGGTATTAATTGGGGGCGTTTTAGGCGCAAGTGGATGTAGTACCGTCACGACAGGACAAACCGATCACTGTATTGAGCAAGCTCGTAATGCAGATGTTCACGGCGTTTACACTGCCGATGAGCAGCTAAATGCTTGCTTAGAGACCAATCAATCAAGACGAGACAAAGAAAAAACTATGGGGGAAGCTTTTGCTGAAGACGTACTTATCTCTGTCATCGATATAATTACTGACTAAAGTTTTTATACGCTAAAAAACCTTCTTACGTACAGTTATAAAAACAAAGAAGGCAGAGTAATTTACTCTGTCTTCTTTGTTTTTGCTTCTCTATTAAAAGCGTTGAAGCAAGCAAAGGTTAATACTTTACAGGAAGAGTCGATGCGAAATTTTTTGACGGCTGTATGTGTACTTTTAGTCACTGCCATAGCTAACGTTAATGCTAATCACATGCTCGATACTGTCGAAGGGCTGCAGCTTGCTAAGCAATACAATCAAAGTCGCGCCGATATTAATGTAGCTGACTATTGGGTTAGTGAGAAGCTAGACGGTATTCGCGCAAGATGGAACGGTACTGAACTACTTACCCGTAATGGGAACAAGATATTCGCGCCAACATGGTTCACCGCCAACTGGCCAGAAACCACTATTGACGGCGAACTTTGGATAGGAAGAGGGGAGTTTGAACGTACAGCTTCTATTGTGCTTTCAACGTTGACAAACATCGAGCCGCATTCTGTCGCCAATGCTTCATCTAGCACAGTCTCTTCAGCAGACACTATTGCCGCAGCAAATTCTCTATCTGCAAAACGCTGGGCCAAAGTTAGATTTATGGCCTTTGACATGCCTATGATGGGTGAGCCCTTTGGTCGGCGACTCAACATGCTTAACAGCCTAAGTAAATCTACACCTAATCCAACGTTTGCAGTTATCCCTCAATTTAAGCTTACGTCTATTGCTTCACTTGATAAAAAGCTGAAGCAAGTAACCCAGGAAGGCGGAGAAGGGTTAATGCTTCATCATGAACAAGCGCTGTACACATCCGGGCGAAGTGACAAGTTACTCAAAGTAAAACGCTTTGAAGATGCCGAAGGGAAGGTACTGGCATTGCTTCCGGGAAAAGGACGATTTAAGGGAATGATGGGCTCGCTTCTTGTAGAAACGCGAGAAGGCATTCAATTTAAATTAGGAACGGGCTTCTCAGAAAATGAGCGCCAATCTCCGCCCGCTATCGGTAGCTGGGTAACCTTTAAGTACTGCGGCTTAACCAAAAATGGAAAGCCAAAGTTTGCAAGCTATCTTCGCACTAGACCTCAGACAGACTTGCCCAATTAACACTTATTTACTGCCAGTATAGTCACAATGAACTTACTGTTGTTAATCGTTTACGGTTTGCTTCAATTGAAGAAGCATCGTGTACAGCTAACCCCTTGTCTTTAAGTCACTAAGCCCTATAACTTTACTACATGTTAATTGCTAAAATGACTTTGCTTATTTCTTTTTAATCGCTTTTTCCGTTTAGAGGTAATGGTATGAATAGCGATTATAAGTGAATTAAAAGGGCGCTAAATTTAAAAAATGAGCCCGTGAAGTTATACTGTTGATGATTTATTAAACACACCTTGCGTCAAGTGCGTACAAGACCGTTTACTCCCATTGCGCAAGCTAACTTAGAGGAAGAGACTGTGTTACAAGACTATCGCAATCACGTTGAAGAACGTGCCGCTCAAAATATTCCACCTAAACCGCTTAACGCTGAACAGGTAGCTGGCCTGGTTGATTTATTAAAGAACCCGCCAGCAGGCGAAGGGGACTTTCTTTTAGAACTGCTGTCAGAACGCGTGCCACCTGGGGTTGATGAGGCAGCTTACGTCAAAGCTGGTTTCTTAAGTGCTATTGCAAAAGGCGAAGACAGTTGTGAGCTTATCTCTAAAGAGAAAGCCGTTGAACTGCTAGGAAATATGCACGGTGGCTACAACATTGCCACTTTAGTAGAGCTACTTGATGATAAAGCGCTTGCGCCGTTGGCTGCGAAAGAGCTGAAACATACCCTTTTAATGTTTGATGCTTATCACGATGTGGAAGAAAAGCACAAAGCGGGTAACGAGTATGCCACTGACATCATCGAATCTTGGGCTGAAGGTGAGTGGTTCACGTCGCGCAAGTTAATGGACGATAAAATCACTTACACCGTGTTTAAAGTAACAGGTGAAACGAACACTGATGATTTGTCGCCAGCCCCTGACGCATGGTCTCGTCCAGATATTCCTCTGCATGCCCTGGCAGCTTACAAGATGCCACGCGAAGGTTTAGATCCAGAAGAGCCTGGTGTTAAAGGCCCAATGGCGCAAATAGAAGAAGTAAAAAGTAAGGGATACCCTGTTGCTTTCGTCGGTGATGTAGTCGGTACCGGCTCGTCACGCAAGTCGGCCACTAACTCTGTGTTGTGGTTCTTTGGTGAGGACTTACCGGGTGTGCCTAATAAACGAGGCGGCGGTGTGTGCATTGGTTCAAAAGTCGCGCCTATCTTTTTTAACACTATGGAAGATGCTGGTGCATTGGTATTTGAAGCCGATGTTGAAAAAATGAACATGGGTGATGTAATAGACATCTATCCGTTTGAAGGCAAAATCACCAACCACGAAACCGGTGAGCTTCTTGCAGAATACAGCTACAAGTCGAAGGTGATTCTGGATGAAGTGCGCGCAGGTGGACGTATCAACCTGATTATTGGTCGTGGCCTTACCGAGAAGGCGCGTGAGACACTAGGTTTAGGCCCAACGGATTTATTCCGTACGCCTGAACAGCCAAAAGACAGTGGAGCGGGTTTCTCGCTAGCGCAAAAAATGGTGGGTAAGGCGTGCGGTGTTGAAGGTATTCGACCAGGTACCTACTGCGAACCTAAAATGACAACCGTGGGTTCGCAAGATACCACGGGGCCAATGACCCGCGATGAGCTTAAAGACCTAGCCTGTCTTGGCTTTACTGCCGATTTAACCATGCAATCATTCTGTCACACCGCCGCTTATCCAAAGCCGGTGGATATAGAAACCCAGCACACGCTCCCTGATTTTATAATGAACCGCGGTGGCGTATCGCTTCGTCCTGGTGACGGCATTATCCATAGCTGGTTAAACCGCATGCTGCTACCTGACACAGTAGGCACGGGAGGGGACTCACATACTCGTTTTCCATTAGGTATTTCGTTCCCTGCCGGCTCTGGCTTGGTGGCGTTTGCAGCAGCAACAGGCGTTATGCCTCTAGATATGCCCGAGTCGGTACTGGTGCGATTTAAAGGCGATATGCAGCCGGGCATTACGCTACGCGACCTAGTACATGCCATACCGCTGTACGCCATAAAACAAGGTCTGTTAACGGTAGAGAAAAAAGGCAAAATCAACGCCTTCTCTGGCCGTATTTTAGAAATCGAAGGGTTAGAAAACCTTACTGTAGAACAGGCATTTGAGTTATCCGATGCATCGGCAGAGCGTTCGGCAGCAGGTTGTACTATTAATCTTTCTGAAGCGTCGATTGCTGAATACTTGCGTTCAAACATTACCATGCTTCGCTGGATGATTAATGAAGGTTACGGCGACCCGCGCACATTAGAGCGCCGAGCGCAAAAAATGGAAGAATGGTTAGCCAACCCAGAATTAATGCGCGCCGATGCGGATGCTGAATATGCGGAGATTATCGAAATTGACCTTAACGATATTAAAGAGCCTATCGTTTGCTGCCCTAACGATCCGGACGACGCGAAAACCTTATCTGACGTTGCAGGCGACAAGGTAGACGAGGTATTCATTGGCTCGTGTATGACAAACATTGGCCACTTCCGTGCAGCCGGCAAATTGCTTGAGCAATACAATAAAACGCTGCCTACCCGTTTGTGGATGTCACCACCGACTAAGATGGATAAGGCCCAGTTAATGGAAGAGGGGTATTACAACATTTATGGTCGCGTAGGCGTGCGCACCGAGATGCCGGGGTGTTCACTTTGTATGGGTAACCAAGCTAGAGTTGATGCAGGCACCACTGTGCTTTCAACATCTACTCGTAACTTCCCTAATCGCTTAGGCGATGGGGCCAATGTATATTTGACCTCAGCTGAGCTCGCTGCTGTGGGTGCTATTGTAGGGCGCATCCCAACTGCTGAAGAGTACATGGAATACGCCAGCAAAATTAACGCAATGTCGGGTGAAGTATTCCGCTACTTAAACTTCGACAAAATGCCTAGCTTTAAAAAGGCAGAAGAGGAAGCGAAAGCGCGCATTATTCCAACGTTGAATGTTGCTTAAAATAGTGTATAAACTACAAAGCCGGTTGCCTACGTGGTGACCGGCTTTTTTTATGGCGAAAAGGAATGTCTAATGGGAAAATCTTTCTTTATTGTTGCTGCACTTGTATTAACCTTAGGGTGTGCAAAAGCGCAGGTGGACCCTGTATCGCCACTGAATTCAGTGGACTTCGAATCCATTACACTGAAGATAGGTGGCAAGCACTATGAAGTTGAGTATGCCAATACCTTTGAGCAACGCGCGCAGGGCCTTATGTTTCGCAAAGCCTTGTGCGAAAACTGTGGTATGTTTTTTAAGTTTTCTAGCCCTAAATTAGCGGGCATGTGGATGAAAAACACCTTTGTTCCCCTAGACGTAGCATTTATCGACAGAAATGGCGTAATAACGGATATAAAACCTCTCACTCCCCATAGTTTGGAGTCGGTCGGATCATCGAAAGAGGTACTTTACGCGTTGGAAATGAACCAAGGGTGGTTTGCCGAGAATAATATTAAAGTAGGCGACCAAATAACGATTGATTAACCGTGCAAAAAGCACGGTTGCTGCTAGCGAAAAGCTAGTTTTATTCTGGAGTTAAATATAGTGACAAATGCCTTATCGATAGCTAAGTTCGGTGGAACTAGCGTAGCGAATTACGAAGTAATGCAAAACTGCGCCCGAATTGTTGCCGGTAATGAAAATACACGCATTGTGGTAGTGAGTGCTTCAGCAGGGGTAACAAATCACCTTGTTAGCTTAGCGCATACTCCAATGACGCAACAGCAAATTGAAGAAACCTGCCAAGCCATTGTTGATATAGAACACGCTATTCTCAATAAGCTTAAAGACAAAGATGCAATAGAGACCAAACTTAACGATTTGCTAGAAGAAATGCGTAGCTTAGCGTTTCACGAAGAAATTCTTCACCGCGATGATTTGAAAGATCAGCTGCTATCTATGGGTGAGCGAATGTCATCATTGATGTTCTCATCAGTACTTGCAGAGCAAGGCGTGAAAACCATGAACTTTGATGTTCGCAAAGTACTTCGTACTGACAGCGAATTCGGTGAAGGCGCGCCTCAAATAGAAGAAATTGAAAAACTTGCCAAACAGTTGCTGGCGCCCGAAATTAAAGACGCTATTGTAGTTACACAAGGCTTTGTTGGTGCAGATGAAGAAGGCCGCACTACAACGTTAGGTCGTGGTGGCTCTGATTTTACGGCTGCACTACTTGCTGAAGCGCTTGATGCAGAATCGTGCGAGATTTGGACTGATGTAACGGGTGTGTACACAACTGATCCGCGCATTACTCCTGCTGCCCATCCGCTGCCTGAACTGAGCTTTGAAGAAGCGGCGGAAATGGCCACCTTTGGTGCTAAAGTGTTGCACCCTGCCACTATGGAGCCAGCTCTACGTAAAGACATTAAAGTGTTTGTAGGGTCAAGCAAAGAGCCTGAAAAGGGTGGTACATGGATTGTGCGTGATTGTGAGCACGAACCACCGTACCGTGCTATTACTCGCCGTAAAGAGCAAGTAATGGTGACAGTGAAAACACCGAAAATGATGTACGCGCAAGGCTTCCTACAGCAGGTATTTGCTATCATCGCTAAGCATAAGCTGAGTGTTGATTTGGTAACAACATCGGAAATCTCGGTATCTTTTACTCTTGATAACCCAGCTAACTCTGTAGCCCAGCGTTTGAATAAAGAGACCATCGCCGAGCTTGAAACTATCTGTGACGTTAAAGTGGAAAAAGGTTACGACCTTGTCACTGTTGTAGGTAACAACATGCAAACGGCAATTGGAGTTTCTAGCAAGATTCTATCTGCGGTATCTGATTTCAATCTGCGTATGATTTGCTTTGGTGCTAACCCGCACAACTTATCATTCTTGGTCAACGAGACCGACAGTGACGACGTGGTTCGCAAGCTGCATTCGGCATTGTTTGAATAAGTCTAGGTTTGCGTAAAGCGTAAAAAAAACGGTCGCCTCAAGGCGACCGTTTTTTTTATTACTCTTAGAATATTAAACTTTAAACTGCCTGATAGACTGCTGTAGCTCTTCGGCAAGACGTGCCACTTCATGGCTAGACTCAGATGTTTGCTGTGCACCCGAAGTTGTCTCTTCTGCAATGCTCACAATAGTTTCAAGCTTTTCACTGATTTCTTGCGATACCGTATTCTGTTCACGGGCAGACTGCTCAATTTGAGAGCTAACGTCATGGGCTTTGTGAACCGCGTCGGAAATAATATCTAGCGCTTGCGTGGCTTTTTCAGTTTGTGCTACACATGCTGCAGTTTGCTCTTTACCTTGATCCATCACAGATACCGCTTTTTCAGCCCCAGCTTGAAGCACTTCAATCATGGCGTTGATCTCTTGCGTCGACTCCTGTGTTCGGCTCGCAAGGGTTCTCACTTCATCTGCAACTACCGCAAAGCCTCGCCCTTGTTCACCTGCACGGGCAGCTTCGATAGCGGCGTTCAATGCAAGTAAGTTAGTTTGGTCGGCAACACCGCGAATAACGTCAAGAATGCCACCAATGCTCGCGCTATCTTGATGAAGCTTATTAATAACGTCGGCTGCTTCTTGTACATCTCGAGATAGGATTTCAATAGTATTTTTGTTCTCTAGCGAGATTTGGCGAACATTTTCAGCTTCAGCATCTGCATGGCGAATCTGGCTAAGTGTGTCTTCCGCACTTTGCACAACAAGCTGCGAGGTTGAATGCATTTCTGTTGTAGCTGTTGCGACCTGGCCAATTTGTGATTTCTGATCCTGAATAGAGTGGGTGGTTTGTGCCGTCACTGCTGATGTTTGTTCCGACGCTGCAGCTAGCTGCTCTGCCCGAACATTGATGGCGGTAATAAGCTCTTTGAGGTTGCCAATTAGCGTATTACAGTTTCTTGCTAATAGCCCAAACTCGTCTTGTGCTGAATCGTCTAGGCGATGAGTAAGGTCACCTGATGAAGCAACAGTGAGTAGCTCGTTTACGCGATAAAGTGGGCGTGTAATTGCGCGAACTGTGACGTAACCAATGAACGCTGCAACAGCAATAGAGATGATTACAACAACGATAACAAAGGTGTTACCTGTTGTAATAGCACCATTTACTTGGCTCTCTATATGAGACGCTTTTTTATCAGCAAGATTAAGCAGGTTTTCAAGTTCGATAACCCCTTGAGTGATATTTGAATCTGAAGCGTTAAGTGCCTTTTCTGCGTCATTTCTACGCTCTAGGCGATCGACATGAAGCTGTACTACACCATCATTAGCTTTAATGGCGTTGATGGCATCGTTAACCAAGTCGTTAATATCATCAAGCGTACCTGAATCATCACGACCGCCCGCAGCTTCAACCATATCGCTTAGCTGGGTAACCACCTTTTCAACGACAAGATCAACTTCGTTACCTAATGTCTGCGAACGTACTAATGTCTCGGTTTTTATATATTCATATGAAACAGTTAAAAGAGAAAGTAGTGAGGTCTCAAGCTGGCCGCCGATCTCAGCTGCACGTCTAAGATTAGGATCGCGCTGCACTGAATCTAAGTCCGAAAAATCCAAAAGGTAGGTGGAGGCATCGTCTGCGTTATCTTCAGCATCACCTAGTCTGTCTTGTATATTGTTGCGCAAGTCGAGGTACATTTTGTGATTCTTGTACATAGCCTCAACATTAGTGATATACGCATCATAAGATTCACGAACACTGTTTAACGTGTTTCTTAGCTCTGGCTCATTACTAACGGCTTGCGCTAGCTTGTTGTACTCATTTTCAAAGGTGTCTTGGGCAGAGTTAAATGACGCTCTTTTGTTCTTAAGATCACTTAAATCTTCTTCGATATAGCTTTCGAAGGTAAGTCGACCCATATTCAGGAAGCTTGCTTTGAGTGCATTACTGCCTGCTACCGTGGGCAAGGCAACGTCATTTACTTCCTCTGTTGCAGAGCCTATGGAATTGAGGTTATAAAGTGAGACAACACTTATAACGATTAGAAGTGCGCTAATCGCTACAAATCCCCCGATTACGCGTGTGGCTACCGTTATTTTCATCGGAACTCCTGGATGAGTGTTTTTTATTTTTATCCCTAACGATATTACCCGCCTCAGCTAACAAAATATAGCACTTATAAAGTGATGCATGCTTGAATGCTGAGCAGGTAACGAAACATCATCGTTACTTTTACAAGTAAGTGTATCGGCTACAAAGACTTAATGTTTATTTTATTTAGCACTTAAGTCTGATTGTTATTACTGGTACAACCAGTTTGACCGAAAAAAGCAGGCTCTTCCGCGGATAAGTTTCGTATCTGTAGGCGTGTATATAATAATGATTCTATGCCGGTACGCTAATCAAAGTTGCGGTATCTAAATTCAATAGCGTCATACTTTGCCCCCACACGTAGCCAGTATCTAAACCAACAAACTGTGAGTTATTTGTATGTCCTGATAGCGCGGCCCAGTGTCCGAAAATTACTCGCTGGCTAGTTGTGAACTTTGTGTTTTCTATTTCAAACCAAGGCTTTAAGGTGCTATTAGCACTACTAGAAACAGTACTAGGATGAGACTTATTGTCAAAGTCGAGGGTGCCATCGGTATGAACAAACCGCATGCGCGTACACGCATTCACAATAAAGCGCAGTCGCTCGTCACCTTTAAGTTTATCTGACCAGTTGTAGGGTGTATTTCCGTACATCTTTGAAAGAAAAGTGGCGTAATCAGCGGACTTAAGGATGTTGCAAACTTCATCACTAAGTGAAACGCACTCATCAATAGACCACTTAGGATAAAGTCCCGCGTGGACCATCACAGAGTTTTCATCTAATTTCATCGCTAGAGGAAACTGCCGCAACCAATCAACCAGTTCGTTTAAATCCGAAGCGTTAAGAAGCGGGTCTAACTTATCTGACTTTTTGGCTTTACGGATGTCGTTAACAACGGCGAGTAAATGTAGGTCGTGGTTACCTAAAACACTATTAAACTGGCTGCCAAGAGATTTCAGAAAGCGCAATGTGCTAAGCGAATCTTCTCCTCTTGCAACCAAGTCACCGACAGCAAACAGCTTGTCGTTTGTCTCGTCAAATTCTACTTTATCCAATACGCGACGAAGACCGTCATAACAGCCCTGAATATCGCCAATGACGTAGGTGTTACCTTTAGACATAGAAACCTTAATGAAGAATGCTTGGAATGGCTAGGCGAAATACGTTTATAGGAACGCGAAAACGCTCACCGCTTTCTAGTTCCATTACATAGTAGCCTTCCATATTGCCAACCGGTGTGTCAATGACTGCGCCACTGGTATAGTCAAAATGTTCACCAGCTTTCATTATAGGCTGTTTTCCTACCACTCCATCACCCTCTACTTCTGACGTTTTACCGTTAGCGTCGGTTATCTTCCAATAGCGACTAAGCAGTTGGACGGTATGCTCACTATTGTTTTCAATAGTAATGTGGTAGGCAAACGCGAACTGCTTAGAATCTGAGGGCAGGTGGTCAGGAAGGTGACGGGTTTTCACCCGCACCTTTATATCAAGTACATCCATAGAGGAACTTATTGCTCTTGTTGGTGCTCTTTTGCCGATACAGCGTTAGCTATAGTGGCAAAGTCGTTAAGCGATAACACTTCTGCGCGAGAAGTTGGATCTAACCCTAACTCACGGATTTCTTCCTCACTTAAGCTGTCTTTCAGTGAGTTACGAATAGTTTTTCGGCGTTGATTAAAAGCCTGTGCACAAACGCGCTCAAGGGTATTTACTGATTCAACATCAACGGGTGGAGCTTGATGTGGAACTAGTTTTACAACGGCCGAGTCTACCTTCGGAGGTGGCTTGAAGGCACCTGGCGGAACATTCAAAACAGGGATCACGTGGCAATAGTACTGGGCCATTACTGAAAGCCTGCCGTAATTTTTAGATCTCGGTCCAGCAGCTAGTCGGTTCACCACCTCTTTTTGAAGCATAAAATGCATGTCTTCGATGCAATGAGCATGATCAAAAAGGTGGAACATTAGCGGCGTTGAAATGTTGTAAGGCAAGTTACCAAATACACGAAGCTTCTTGTCTTTTATTGGCATTTCTTTGCATAGTGCGCCGAAATCCATCGTCATCGCGTCTTGTTCAATAACGGTTAGTTTTTCACCGTTAAATGGGTGGTGTCGCAGACGTTTGGCAAGGTCGCGGTCAAGTTCAATGACCGTTAATGCGTCAACTTCTTCACAAACAGGGTCTGTTAATGCGCCTAAACCTGGTCCAATTTCTACCAGGTTTTGCTCACTTTTTGGCGCGATGGCTGCAACAATTTTACCTATCACGTAGTCATCGTGTAAGAAATTCTGCCCGAATCGCTTTCTGGCCGTATGGCCTAAATGTGTTTTACTCATTGTTGATGATGTGCAAGCTCAATGGCTTTTTCCAATGCTTTTCTGAAACTACCGGCGTCGGCTTCACCTGTACCTGCTAAATCTAATGCAGTACCGTGGTCGACTGAAGTGCGAACAAAAGGTAATCCTAATGTGATATTCACTGACGCCCCAAAACCCTTGTATTTTAGCACGGGTAAGCCCTGGTCGTGATACATAGCTAGCACAACGTCGGCATTTTCTAGGTATTTAGGCTGAAATATGGTGTCAGCGGGCAGGGGGCCGGTAATCTTAAGGCCTTCGTCTCTTAGCTCATTTAGCGCTGGGACGATAGTGTGGATCTCTTCAGTACCAATATGGCCATCTTCACCCGCATGCGGGTTTAATCCGCATACGTAAATGTGAGGCTCTTTAATGCCAAACTTTAGCTTTAGGTCAGTATTGATAATATGAATAACTTTGTGCAGGCGCTCGCGAGTGATTGCTTTTGCTACGTATTCAAGTGGGATATGAGTTGTAGCAAGCGCCACATTAAGCCCTTCAGTTGCCAACAGCATAACCACATCAATGGTATTGGACTGGTAAGCAAAAAACTCAGTATGGCCACTGAAGGATACACCGGCTTTGTTAATAATGCCTTTGTGCACCGGGCCAGTTACAACAGCGTCAAAATCGCCGTCCATATTGGCCTGGCACGCTTGGCGTAAGGTTTCGACCACATACAGCCCGTTTTCACTATCAAGGTTTCCGGGGATAACGTCAGTGGTTTTGTCTATCTGCTTAATAAACAACGAACCCGCAGCTTGTATCTGCGGGTTATTTTCGTCGTAATCGATTAACGTCAACGGAAGCCCTAGGGTGCTTGCTCGTGCTTTTAGCATGTCGCCATCGGCAAACACGACAAGCTGGGCTTGCCATGTTTCCTGGGCCAGTTTAATGATCAAATCTGGCCCGATACCGGCCGGTTCTCCCGGCGTTATTGCTATTTTAATTGGTGTGCTCATGAATAACTTATTATTAAGATTCGACAACTTCGACGTAAGCGGCATCACGCATCTCACGTAACCAGTTTTCGGTTTCTTCTGAAAATTTACGGTTAAAGATAAGCTGATATGCTTTATCTTCTTTACGTTTATCCGTTGCGTCATCCATGCGACGGTCGTTAAGTTGAATTAAGTGCCAGCCGTGAACAGTCCGCACTGGGTCGCTGTATTCGCCAGGTTCAAGCTGTGATAATGCTTCTTTAAACTCAGGTACATAATTACCTGGGTCAGACCAACCTAGTTCGCCACCGCGAAGGGCTGAGCCAGGGTCTTCTGAATATTCTTTAGCCAACTCTGCAAAGTCCGCTTCACCGTTTTTCAATTCTTCTTTGAAGCGCACTAGCATCTCTTTTGCTTTTTCTTCGCTCAAAATAATTGATGGCTTAACCAGGATATGACGTGAGTTCACTTCTTCCACGGTGACTTTCTCAATACCTCGAGTATCCAGTACTTTAAGAATGTGAAATCCTGCGCCGCTTCGGATTGGTCCAACAAGGGCGTCTTTATCTTTGCCCTGAATTGCTTCAGCAAATAGGGTAGGCATAGCATTAATGTTAAGCCAACCCATGTCACCACCTTCTAGCGCTTCGTTACCTGATGATGACGCAATGGCAATTTTAGCAAAATCAGAACCCGATTCTAATAAAGAGATAACTTTGTCTGCGCGCTCTCGTGCTGCCTGAATATCTTCGTCTGTTGGTTCAGGTGGGAAGCCAATAAGGATGTGACCTAATCGGTACTCTGCCTGCGTTGCACCTTGTTGTTCCATTAAATCAATTAACGTGTCTATTTCTTGGGGCGTGATATAAACACGGCGACGTACGTTAGCGCGGCGAACCTCACCCATAATAATTTCTTCACGAATATCTTCGCGATAGTCTTCGTATGCAATGCCTTCAGCAGTTAATTGTGCGCGAAGTTGCTCAATGGTTGCATTCTGATTAGATGCGATATTACCAATGGTTTGTTCTAGCTGGGGATCGCTAATACGAATACCCATGCGCTCAGCCATTTGTAGCTGAAGGCTCTTTGTAATTAAACGCTCAATAGCCTGTGTACGTAGCGCACGGTCTGAAGGCAGTTGTTGGTTGTTAGCTTCAGCGTTGCGTTTAACATCTTGTACAAGGGCATCAATTTCGCTTTCAAGTATAACGCCTTGGTCAACAATCACAGCTACGCGGTCTAGCATTACTTCTTGCGCCAAGCTGTTAAACGAGAGTAGGGCACCTAACATCAATGCACGGATAATGAACTTCATACACACTCTTTTATTATTGGTTAATTGCAATTAAGCGCCGATAAGCGCTCAACTGCGGGTTAATTTAAACTATAAGGCTGACGATAGCCAAACATACCGTCTCGAAGCATGCTTCTTTGGGTTCCCGACGAACCAATGCCTTTGAAAATAAATTGAAGCGACACACCAGAGTCAAAATCGTCCGTTGTCTGGACGCCACTGTCGTTGTAGCGGTTGTTCAGACTGCGCTGGGCGACAAGTCTAACTGCCCAGCAGCAAGACTCATATTGAATACCTGCGTAGGTTTCCACACTTCGATGGCGCTCTAAATCACGGTAAGTACGGCCAACCCATTGCCAATTCTCAGAAATTGGCCAGCTTGCTGAAATACCAATTTGATTAATGGTTTCACCACTCAGATCGCGAACGTAGCGATGACTTAATTGAATAAAGCGCGCGTCATCTTTACGGTATTCAATGCCCACGCTGCTCAGGTCAACTTTGTCTGTGTCAGTGGTAACCTGCACATCAGAATGGAAAAACCAATTTTGGTTAAAGCGCCAATCTACCTCTGCGGCAAGGGCTGAACGATCTTGATTTTTAGTTGCCGCAACCACTTTGTTATCTTCAAGGTAGAATATCTGACCCACACTAAGAACGAATTGTTCCCGATTGTTTTTATCTAACATGCGAGTGGTAGCACCAAGTGTAATCTGGTTGTTGTCGCTAATTCTATCAAGACCTGTGAACTCTTGACCTCGGAACAAGCCTTCTACATCGGTTAACAGCGGTGTTGAGTCATAAAAGCCAATGGCAGTTTGATCTTCATAAGACGTGTAAAGATACTGAATTTTGGGTTCAAGAGTCATCGACATATCGTCACTAAACCAAGATGTATCCCTTTCAAAGTACAGCGCACCGTAAAGGCGAGCCTGACCAAGGGTACGCTCTACGTCTTCTTCTAAATCAGTCCCTTCCACATTGTCTTGCTGATATACGGTTTGAAAAACCGTGGTTTCAGCAACAACTTCACCCCACGCCGCGCGAAGCGGTACAGAAAGCGTTGGCGCAATGTGGAATCGCGTTGCGGTGGGGGCAGTATCTAACGTGTTGTCGAAGTGGGCAACCTCAGAGTCAAGGTTGAACTCGAAATATTCGCCAAACGCTTTGTTGTAGTTAACTTTAATCTCTGGAACCGCGCGATAACTGTCTGCCGTGTCACCTAGCACTTCAAAATCTTTTATTTGCATATTGACCGAGAGATTTGGTGAGTAATAGCTCAATCCAATGTTTCGATACAAATGTGTATCTGCACGGCTGTAGTAATCTGAGCCCAGATCTACCAAATAGTTGTCATCACTAAGGCCATTAAAATCGATATTAAGTAGCCAGTTATCAGCAATTAACCCTTGATGCTCAAGGCGATAAAAATATCGGTCTGGATTACCCGAAATATCCGAGTCGCTTGGCAAATACTCAACGTAAGCTTTTCCCTGACTACGCTCTGTTAGATAACGAAATTCTGTATTTAACTGAAGACCGCGCAGCGTCATCAAGCGTGGGGATATGGTCATGTCGTAGTTAGGTGCAATATTCCAGTAAAAAGGCTGAGTGTAGTCTACGCCAGTTCGACTAGAGCTTGTCAGCTCGGGAAATAATAAGCCGGTTTGTCTCTCATTACTTACTGGAAACGCAAAATAAGGCAGATAAAATACAGGAACATCGGCAATATAGAAGCGGGTGTGTTTTGCTTGCCCCCATACTGTTCCTTTTTCTAAGCTGATTTCGCTGGCGCGAATCATCCAGTCTTCATCACCTTCTGGGCAAGTTGTGAAACTGACGTCTTTGAGTACTATGCCGGTTTCGGTATCTAGCACGATGTCTTTAGCGGCACCTTGTCCAACAAAACCCGTTAGTTTGTAGTGGGTATTTTGCATCTCTAAACGTTCTTCTTCAGAACGTAGCGTTACTGCATCACTTTCCACTTTGAGTTGTGCGTCTTGGTAAGTCACGTCACCCTTGGCAATCAGGTCCCGTCCACTAGTTGTTTCATTGACTTGCGCTTGAGAGGCGCTAATTACCGCGGTATCTGACGTTATGTCTACATTGCCAGAAAACAGCGCCACGGCATCTTGAATAATTTCCGTTCGATTAGCTTCAACCTTCACATGGCCTTTAGGCATCAATGCTTGGCTGCTAAAAGTAACAGGTTCGACCGAGCAGAATGCAAGAGGAGTTGCATCTGAGACTGATTGAGAATTTGAAGCTGTCGTTTCCTGTGCAAACGCGACAGTAGGCAAAAGAGTCGCGGAAACAAGCATGGCGCAGGTGTTTTTCATGCGTAAATGGGTGGCCTGTTTTGTTGTATGTTGCTTTTAAACCCACGTAAGACGACTTGCGTCTCGGTTAGTTCGACATAGCGATTAAAAAAACCAGTGATCGCGCCCTTTATTTCTTTCACTGTAATAAAGCGTCGAGCTCACTTGCTATAACTATTTTATTCAAGCGCTCAATTCTAAGCGCTTCTGTCGCAATTACCAACCATTCAGATAAAAAAATGCACTTTTATATGGGCAACACATCAAAGACAGCGGCAGTAAGCTTGATTTCGTTTTGCTTAAGCCCTAGTTAATTAACTTATGTATTTGATATGATGATGTACTTAACGCGCAGTGCACGGCGTGAACTAACGACAGTAACATCAACTTTCTAAACAGTGCACCAACGGAGAATGACGCGATGTCAATTTGGGGAAAAATCCTCGGCGCCTTGTTCGGCTTTATGTTTTTAAAAATACCAGGAGCGATCCTAGGGCTGGTAGTCGGACACTTTTTTGATAAAGCCTATCGCCAGGACTTTAATCAACTAGGTGGCTTTGGGCGCTTTTTTACTGATCAGGACAATTTAAAGCAGCAAGCCATTTTCTTCCATAGCTTGTTTAGTGCATTAGGTCATCTTGCTAAATCTGACGGTAAAGTGACTGATAGAGAAATTCAAATTGCTACGGCGTTAATGGACGAAATGCGCCTGACAGGCGATGCCCGCCGCGAAGCGCAAGATGCATTCAGAGAGGGCAAAGCACGAGACTTCCCTTTAGTTGATACGTTAAAAGGCTTCTATGATGCCAGCCACGGTCGTCGGGATATTCTGCAAGTGTTCTTGGAAATTCTTATTCAAGCCGCGTTTGCCGACGGTCAGCTTTCTCAAGAAGAATACAATGTACTGGAAAAAGTGGCGAAACCATTGGGTTTCAGGCGTCGTGATTTAGATTATCTTATTTCAATGTATGAAGCTGAAATTCGATTCAGGCAACGGGCACACTCAGGTGCAGGGCAACGTGCTCACTCGGGGTCAGGACAGCGGCACCGTGGACAGCAATCGGCCTACTCAGAACAGCAAAGCTTAGATGATGCCTATCGCATTCTAGGCGTAGCTGCATCTGACGATGAGAAAGTAATAAAGCGTGCTTATAGAAAGCGCATGGCTGAACATCATCCAGACAAGCTTGTATCTAAAGGCTTGCCGGAACAGGCGATGGAGATTGCCAAAAAGAAGGCGCAAGATATTCAGTCAGCTTACGAGTTGATTAAGCAAAAGCGTGGCTTCTAAATGGCAAAAATTGAACGTGAGTTAACCTACGTGCCTGCGGCAAGTCAGGCACATATTGATGGTTTTATTGAAATGTTGTGGCTCGAAAAAGGGCTGTCAGAACATACTCAGCAAAGCTATCGCACCGACCTCACTAAGCTTGCCATTTACAGCAACAATCAAGGTGTTAAGGATATTGCTGTGCTGACTACTGAACAGCTCCAAGATTACCTCGCCTATCGCCATGATAAAGGCCTGTCTACTCGCAGTACGCAACGCGCGCTTAGCGCCATTCGCGCCTTTTTTGTGTTTCTTATAAGTAAACAAATTCGCGTAGATAGTCCTGTTTCTGCGTTGTCCAACCCCAAAACACCAAAGGCCTTACCTTCTTCTTTAAGCGAGCAGCAGGTTGAAGATTTACTTAATGCCCCTTTAACTGACGACCCAATTGAATGCCGAGACAAAAGTATGCTTGAAGTCCTCTATGCTACGGGCCTGCGTGTGAGTGAGTTAATAGGGTTAACGATGGACCAAGTTAGCCTTCAACAAGGTGTGGTAAGAGTGGTAGGTAAAGGAAACAAAGAGCGTTTAGTCCCTCTGGGGGAAGATGCAATTGAATGGTTATTAACCTATATAAAAACTGCGCGGCCTATTCTTGCCACAAAGACTTCTGACGTCGTTTTTCTAAGCAAGCGCGGACAAAAAATGACGCGCCAAACATTTTGGCATCGCATTAAATACTATGCAGTGAAAGCAGGTATTGAACAGCATCTATCCCCCCACACACTACGCCATGCATTTGCTACGCATCTGTTAAACCACGGAGCAGATTTACGTGTAGTGCAAATGTTGTTAGGTCATAGCGATTTATCGACAACCCAAATTTATACCCATGTAGCGACAGAGCGACTGCAGACGCTTATTCATAGTCATCACCCCCGAGGCTAAAGAGTCAAAAAACACATTGAGTGAGAATGCTACAAACTGAGCCTTGTGTACGACGAGCCTCTGCTTATACATATATCAAATGAAAAGGGGTGTGATAGGATATAGCCGAAGAATTACTTTAGATTAAGCGTAGTAGGCTAATACTGAGGTGTGTAGTTTATTAATCTCAAGGTTACCTCGATGGCATTCTGTTACAGCGTAAATGCACAGATAAACAAAAAATTAGCGTGAAAAGTGCAATTTTTTGTTAAGTTCATCGGTCTGAAAGTAATAAGTATGAAAATGTTTAGTGGTTGCCGAAAAATACATGTTTAGGCAGCTACAATCTAAGCCAAGTGAGTACAAACAAGCTCAAATGGCAGTATGGAGAGTATTTAGTGAAAGCAGTAAAGAAGATTTTGTTAGCCAGCGTTGTAGCGGCAGGTTCTCTATTAGGGTTAAGCGCGCAAGCTGCTGACGAAGCCGCTATCCGCGATAAATTAACGTCAATGCTTGGGCTAGATGTAGAAACCATTGCCGATTCTCCTGTATCTGGCTTAGTTCAAGTATCTACAAACCGCGGCTTGTTTTATATAAGTGAAAATGGACAATATTTGCTACAGGCTCGCGTTTTTAACATTGATGAAGAAATGCGCAACGAAACAGAGCTGGCCCTTTCAGGCCTGCGTAAAGAGGGCGTTGCATCAATGGAATCGTCGTCTATTACGTTCAAAGCGGAAAACGAAAAGCACGAAATAAGCGTGTTCACAGACATCACCTGCGGCTATTGCCGTAAATTTCATAACGAAATTGACGAACTTAACGATGCCGGTATTACGGTTCATTACCTAGCGTTTCCACGTTCAGGGCTAAATAGCCAGAACTATGAAGATATGGTGTCAGTATGGTGCGCTGAAAACCCGCAAAGCGCATTAACAAAAGCTAAAGCAGGCAACGATGTGGCAAGCGCTAGCTGCAAAAACAAAGTGGCAGAACAATATATGCTAGGCCAAAAACTAGGGGTGAACGGCACACCTAATATCGTGTTGCCTGATGGTTCATTGATTCCTGGTTACCAGCCAGCCGCATTGCTGGCAAAAGCGTTAGAAGGCGAAGAGTAGTCATTTAAACTTCCTAGTTTCTGACATGAAAAAACGCACGCACTGTGCGTTTTTTTGTTTTCTGCGGTATGATTCATCGCGTTATTTTCTTACGTTCTTTCGTATGGTTTCACTTTGCAGTTAGCGCAGAACTTCTATTTGAAAATTTTTATTCTTTAACGAATATGTTCAATTTGAATTTGCCTAAACTTGATTTGTATCAACTGTTTAAGACAACTGCAATCACAGTATTGGTTTAGTGGTATTTCATGATTTTGCCTATTGTTCGCCGTGAGGTCTCCGGCCCCTCGTTAAGTTCCGACTTACACCCTGTTATCGACAGAATTTATCGCGGTCGTAATATTGCGAATATGGATGACTTGGAGAATGGCCTTAAAGGGCTTACGCACTTCAACGTATTAAAAGGGATGCCTCAAGCCGCGCAAATCCTTGCCAATGCCGTTGTGCAAAATAAGCGCGTTATCATAGTGGGCGATTTTGATGCCGATGGCGCTACCAGTACATCGGTATGTATACTGGCGCTTCGAGCCATGGGCTATCACAACGTTGATTTCTTGGTACCTAACCGCTTTGATTTTGGCTATGGGCTTAGCGTGCCTATTGTCGATGAGGCAGCCAAACTAGGTGCCGAGGTTATTGTAACCGTGGATAACGGCATATCTTGTATTGACGGTGTAACCCACGCAAAATCCTTAGGTATGCAGGTTGTAGTGACCGACCACCACTTGCCAGGTGATACATTACCGCCAGCTGATGCGATAGTGAACCCTAACCAACCTGGCTGTGAATTTCCTTCTAAGAATTTGGCTGGGGTAGGTGTTGCCTTTTATATCATGCTTGCACTTAAAGCCGAGCTACAGCAGCAAGGGCATTTTGAGAAAGTAGGTATTGCACCACCTAACTTAGCGTCGCTACTTGATATTGTTGCGGTTGGCACCGTGGCCGACGTGGTGGTTTTAGATAAAAATAACCGAATTTTAGTTCATCAAGGCCTTCAGCGTATTCGAGCTGGTAAGTGTCGACCTGGCATCAAAGCATTGATCGAAGTAGCCAATCGCGAGTGCGCGCACCTAACCTCCACCGATTTGGGCTTTGTAGTAGGCCCACGACTTAATGCCGCCGGTCGTTTAGACGATATGTCGCAAGGCATTGCTTGCTTATTAGAAGATGAAACCATTCAAGCGCGTATGATAGCGGCAGAACTCGACGCCCTCAACAAGGAACGCCGTGAAATTGAAACCGGCATGAAAGCGCAAGCCGAGACTGTATTAGAGCAGATGGCGCTGGATGAAGGCGATATGCCGAGCGCACTGGTGGTTTATCGCGAAGACTTTCACCAAGGCGTGATCGGTATTGTGGCAGGGCGTTTAAAAGAGAAATATCTCAAACCTGTTATCGCTTTCGCTCATCAAGACGATATTGTGATTAAAGGCTCAGCGCGCTCAATTCCTGGCGTGCACATTCGCGATGTACTTGATGAAGTAAACACACGCTTCCCTGGCGTTATCGAGAAATTTGGTGGGCACGCCATGGCCGCAGGATTGAGCTTGCCTGTCTCAAAGCTTCCAGATTTTGAACGGGCTTTTGTTGATGTTGCTCGTACCCATATGGAAAAGCTTGATGGCAATCATGCATTGCTCTCTGATGGTGATTTATCTTCAGAAGAATTGTGTTTGCCTTTTGCGCATTTATTGCGCCAGGCAGGTCCGTTTGGGCAGGGCTTTGAATCACCGTTATTTGATGGAGAATTTACGCTTCTCGATCAGCGCCTAGTGGGACAAAAGCACCTTAAGATGGTGTTGAAAAGTGACGGCGCCAATGAAGTAGACGCTATTGCGTTTAACATTGATTTGAAAGCATGGCCCAATGCCATGGTAAAACGTGTACATATTGCTTACCGCCTGGATATCAATGTTTTCAGAGGGCAAGAAACTGTTCAGCTTATAATTGAGCAAATAGAAGCGGTTTAAGCGAAGTTGATTTAGGTACAACATTGAGTCTTAGAAAACCTAGCTAGTTAAAAAGCGATACATGCTAAAGAACTAAAAAATAAGAAAAAAGAGGCAAGGGTGAAAAGCGAACGACAGAAGCTGGTGGAAAAGCATAGTCAGCTTAATCAAACCGATAACGTTAAAGTAATTTCTCACGTTCAGCGTGAAGAAAAAGACAGCGATTGGATACGCCATACCATTATGCTTGAAGGCATTGATGTCCCTTTTATTTACCGGCGAAAGCAGCAATATCAAAGCTTAAAAGGGGCAAGAGTAAACGTAACCTATTATCGCCATGTAGAAGAGGTGGCCGGCATTGAATTTGAAACCATGAAAGTGGTAAGAATTAAACGCAGCTAAATTGTTAACTAGCCCTTGCCGCTAATATAAACCTTTTTTGACTTACACCTTTTAACTTGCACCTAAATAGCTACCGATTCGGTACTAAACCATAGTGAACAACAATGAATAATGAATGGTTAAATGCCTATGTACTGCATAGACGCCCTTACAGGGAGACCAGCTATATTGTTGACTTTTTCACCCTGGAAGAGGGGCGTGTTAGTGCGGTAGCTAAAGGCGTGAAAAACAGTAAGTCAGATAAAAAGAGCCTGCTTCAACCTTTCCAGCATCTTCGCCTACAGCTAAGTGGAAAGTCAGAGTTAAAAAACCTACGTCACGTTGAAAGCGTCGCCCCGTCCATCAATCTTGTAGGCACAGCGCTATTTTGCGCCATGTATGTAAACGAGCTAACAAACCGCGTTATGCCGACCGGCCTCGCCAGCGACGGCGTACACAACGCTTATGAAAATGCATTACTGTCCCTTCGTGATAATAGCGACATAGAAGTGACCTTGCGACAGTTCGAATTTGCACTACTTGATGAAATGGGGTTACTGCCCGACTTCACTACTGACGTAGAATACGAAATGCCAATAGAAGAAACAGGTAGCTATAACTTTCAAATAGATGCGGGCTTTGTGCCTATTCCCGAAGATATGGCTGGTGCAAGGGGCATGCGTGGCTTCCCCGGGCAAGCGTTGCTCAGTTTGTCTCAGGGGGAGTTTACCCCGCTAAGCAAAAAGGTCGCTAAAGTGCTTTGTCGCGACTTGCTTAAACCACTCATCGGCGATAAGCCACTTAAAAGCCGCGAATTATTTATGCCGAAACATCGCTAGTGCGTTGATGTGTTCAGCCACTAATGAGGTGCAGCGCCTTTTGTTATAGTGCTCATATTCACGCTTCTTGCTTTCGACAAGAGCTGCTATCAACGCTAATAGCTTTAGATTATTTTCTCTTAACTCAAATGGTTAAACAGCACCTTCTATAAAAAAGTTTGCTACAATCACCACTTTCTAAATAAGGGTGTTGGCGCCCTTTAAATAATGTATTAAACATTAAGAGCGGGCATCTTCTTTCGCTCTTACAGGTTAGGTGGTGAAATGAGCACGATTCTATTAGGCGTTAACATCGACCATATCGCAACGCTTCGCAATGCGCGCGGTACACATTACCCAGACCCAGTGCACGCTGCTGACATTGCTGAGCGTGCAGGTGCAGACGGCATTACCGTTCACTTACGTGAAGATCGCCGTCATATCAAAGACCGCGACGTACGTATTTTAGCGCAAACCATTAACACCAGACTTAATCTGGAAATGGCAGTAACCGATGAAATGCTGGCTATTGCAGAAGAAGTAAAACCTGTTTTTTGCTGCCTAGTACCAGAAAAACGTGAAGAGTTGACCACTGAAGGTGGCCTCGATGTAGCGGGAAATTTCGAGAATATTAAAGCAGCGTGCGAGCGACTTGCTAATGCCAATATCTTAGTGTCTTTATTTATCGACGCAGATAAAGCACAGATCGATGCAGCGGCAGCATGTAACGCGCCTTATATTGAAATTCACACGGGCCAATACGCAGAAGCTACCAGTGAAGATGAGCAGCACAAAGAGCTGACTCGCTTAGTTGAAGGCATTGAGTATGCTGACAGTTTAGGGCTTAAGGTGAATGCGGGACATGGTCTGCACTACCACAATGTTAAGCCAATTGCCGCTATTCCTCAGCTGATAGAACTTAACATTGGTCACGCCATCATTGCTCGCGCTGCGTTTGACGGGCTTCACACAGCAGTGGCTGATATGCGTAAGCTAATGCTTGAAGCTCGCGCCGGCATTTAATTTAGAAGGGCAAATACAGCGTGGCGATTGCAGGGCTAGGTACTGACATTGTAGAAATTGCTCGCCTTGGTAAAGGCGAGAGCGCTAACGAACGTTTGGCAAAGCGTGTACTTACGCCTACCGAGTGGCAGACGTTTAGCGAGCACGCTACGCCCGTACGCTTTTTAGCAAAACGTTTTGCCGCTAAAGAAGCCGCGGTGAAAGCCCTTGGGACCGGTATTGGAAATGGGATTAGTTGGCAACACATAGAAGTGCGTAACAACGACCTTGGGGCGCCAGAACTACATTTTTCTGGTGAATTTGCTGCTATGTGTGAGGCAAGGGGCATTACCCGAAGCGTGATCAGCATTTCAGACGAGCAGCATTATGCCGTCGCCACCGTTATACTAGAATCCTAGTCATTTACAAAAACACGGCTTACTAAACCGCAGACCGAATTAGCCTAGGTAGATTACACCTATCTGGCCTGCGTTTATAAAAAACGCTACAAATATCAAACCACGCAAAGCAAGTTACCGGAGTCACACTTGGCAAACCTTTTTAAACAATCACGCAGCAAACAAAAAGGCAAAACGTCTTCCCACCTAGGTGGTAGTGCAAAAAAAGATAATGCCAGTGCGAATGCGCAGGTCGCAGGACTTCGGTTTGGAAAAGCTAACAAAGCCTCACAAGCCAGTAAGAAGATAAATTCCAATACGGTTACAATCGAAGATATCGACTGGATGGGCCATGGGGTAGTGCGCGGCAACCCCATGATGTTTGTTGAAGGTGCCCTAGTTGGTGAAACCTGCGACATTGAGGTGCTAACGAGCAAAAAGAAAGTCATTAACGCTAAAGCGACAAATATTCATTCGCCAAGTGATGAAAGACAAGCGCCTTTCTGCCCTGTGTTTGATGCATGTGGCGGGTGTCAGCTACAGCATATAAAGCCCGATGCTGCCCTCAAGCAAAGAGATAACGCCCTTAAAGTGATGATGGAACGTCAATTGGCAATGAAAGCAGGCGTTTGGCAAGCGCCGTTAGTGGGGCCACGTCCTCAATATCGCAGAAAAGCAAGATTGGCTATCGATGCCCGCAACCCAAATCAAATTAAGTTAGGCTTTCGCGAAGCGAACAGCAACAAAGTAACCAATGTGGATACCTGCCCAATTTTGGTTGACCCTTTATCTAATATCATTGGCCCTTTGCGAGACGCGCTCACAGGGTTTGAGTCAGCTCGACATATTGGGCATATAAGCTTCATTGCAGGCGATAACACTTCGCACCTTGTTATTAAACATACTAAAGCCCTTGAAGCTGAGCTTATTGATACGGTGAATGCACTAATCAACGAGTACTCTCTTGCAAATGCCAATAAAATAGAGTTGAAGCTAGAAAACAAGCAAGGGCAAATTCGAAGTGTAGGGCATGGCACTGATTTGGCTATGACCACGTTAAATGACTGCTCTATTTCACCAAGTGCTAATGACTTTGTTCAAATAAACAAAGTGGTTAACGAAAAAATGATTTCCCAAGCAATGGACTGGCTAAACCCACTGCCCAACGAACGTATAGCCGATTGGTTTAGCGGGCTGGGCAATTTTACCTTACCTATTGCTAAGTCAGGTGCTAGGGTACAAGCGATAGAGGGTGTGGCAGAGATGGTGCGCCGCGCCAAAGACAATGCACGGCAACAGGGCATTGAAAATGTGGAGTGGCTGCATTTAGATTTGACTGATAAGACCAACGTCGAGGCTTCATTGCAGCTAGGCTTTGATAAGGTACTACTAGACCCTTCAAGAGAAGGGGCATTGACCGTTTGTCATGCGCTTGTAAAAGCACTACCAAAAACGATAGTGTATGTTTCTTGCAACCCTAGTACATTTTCTAGAGACGCAAAAGTGTTGATAGACGGAGGTTATGAAATGGAAAAAGCGGGCGTAGCAGAAATGTTCCCCTTCACCCATCATATGGAAATGATGGCCTTGTTTACGCGAAAGCAGCAGTAACGAGTAAAGGATATGGTATCAACAAGAAAGGTCCACGAAGCAGACCGGCCCCCCTTTGAAGCCTGGCTAGACAGCCTTGAATTGAGTGCAGAAACAAAAGATAAGCTCAGTGCAGTATCTTCCATTCCAGAGCGGCTATTGGTTGGTCAGGAAATGGTTGAGATTTTGTGTCAGCTCAATATGGATGACGCAACGCTTCAGGCTGCTTTGGTTTTCCCTTATTGCGAGCAGCACGCCTTAAGTGAAGATGATATTTATGAAGAGTTTGGCGGGGAAATACGCGACCTGATTGTTGGCGTGCGCCGAATGGATGCCATTAAATCGTTACATGCCCGTAAAGTGAACGGCGCTGGCTTTGCTGAAAGGTCAGACGAGCAGCATATAGACAGCATTCGTCGTATGCTCCTTGCGATGGTAGAAGACGTACGCGCCGTTGTTATTAAGATGGCTGAGCGTATTTGTGCACTGCAACAGGTTAAAAAAGCTGATGAAGAAACCCGCGTTATGGTGGCTCGCGAGTGCGCCAGTATCTATGCGCCATTGGCAAACCGCTTGGGCATTGGCCAATTAAAGTGGGAACTTGAAGATCTCGCGTTTCGTTACTTACACCCTGTTACTTACAAACAAATTGCCAAGCAGTTAGACGGTAAGCGTAGAGAGCGCGCTGAATACATAGAAACTATTGTAGGCGACTTGCAAGGCTTGCTTGATGGCGAAGAGATCCGCGCTGAAGTTTACGGCCGCCCCAAGCACATATTCAGCATTTGGAAAAAAATGCAGAAAAAGCGTCTGACGTTTGAGCAGCTTTTTGATATTCGGGCAGTGCGTATTATTGCTGAGCGACTACAGGATTGCTACGCAGCGCTAGGGACTGTTCACGCCAGCTATAAACATTTACCTAACGAGTTCGACGATTATATCGCAACGCCTAAACCTAACGGTTACCAGTCTATTCACACGGTTATCGTGGGGCCTGAAGGGAAGTCGGTAGAGATTCAAATTCGCACGCAGAAAATGCATCAGGATGCAGAGCTGGGTGTGGCTGCTCACTGGAAATATAAAGAGGGCAGTACGGGCAAGCAGTCAGGCTATGACGAGCGTATAAACTGGCTTCGCCGCATACTTGCATGGCAAGAGGAAGTGGCTGAGTCTGGCGATTTGGTTGAAGAACTTCGTAGCCAGGTGTTTGACGATAGAGTGTACGTGTTTACACCCAAAGGCGACGTTATTGACCTTCCTCAAGGCGCTACGCCTCTTGATTTTGCTTACTACATCCACAGCAATGTAGGCCACCGCTGTATTGGCGCAAAAGTGAATGGGCGAATAGTACCTTTCACTTACTTACTGCAAAGTGGCGACCAGATAGAAGTACTCACCGGAAAAGAGCCGAACCCAAGTCGCGACTGGATGCACCCCGGCCTTGGCTATGTGCATTCATCGCGAGCGCGAGCCACTATCCATTCCTTCTTTAAAAAGCAGGACAGAGATAAAAACCTTGCTGCTGGTAAAGAGCTGCTAGAGCGCGAACTTCAGCGTGCTCATTTGCCCGCCAAAGTACCTAACGAGGCGTTTGAGAAGTTTAACTTACAAACCCTTGATGACTTGTACACCGCGGTAGGTGCCGGTGATGTGCGCGTTATGCAGGTGATTAACTTTATTCATCACTTGCAAGATCCTCCAGCCCCTGAGCCTGAAATTAGCCCTAAGGTGAAAACACGCAAGACTGCGGCAGGCACGGGCAAAAAAGACGCCGTAGTCGTGCAGGGCGTGGGTCACTTAATGAGTCAGCTGGCTAACTGCTGTAAGCCAGTTCCGGGCGAAGCTATTTTAGGCTATATCACGCAAGGCCGCGGTGTAAGTGTTCACAAAGAAAGTTGCAGTCAGCTGCAGCACTTGTTGTCACAGCACCCTGAGCGTCAGATCGAAGTGAATTGGTCACATGAGCTTAAAGTGGGTTTTGAGACGGGCATTGATATATTTTGCCACGATAGAAATGGCCTGTTGCGCGACATTACTACTGTGTTGGCGAATGAAAACGTACCGCTTTTAGGCGTAAACAGCTTAAGTGATAAAAACAGGCAGACGGCACTAATTACCATATCTATCGAAGTTAATGACCTTGAAAGAGTGTCAAAAGTGTTAACCCAATTGCGACAACTTAAAGGCGTGACGGATGCAAAACGCAAGCAAAGCTAGCCTTGGCGAAATGCAGCGGCTGCTTGACATTATGACGCAGCTGCGCGACCCGCAATCTGGATGTCCGTGGGATGTGAAACAAACCATGGAAAGCCTAACTCGCTACACCATAGAAGAGGCCTACGAAGTGGCTGATGCTATTGCCGCTGGTGATATGCACGATATCAAAGATGAGCTCGGTGACTTGCTGTTTCAAGTAGTGTTTTACGCGCAAATCGCCAGTGAATCGAGTGCATTTTCTTTTGACGATGTGGCACAGAGTATTAGCGACAAGCTGGTGCGTCGTCACCCCCATGTTTTTGGTGATAGTGCCAATAGCAATAACGGTTTAAATGAGACCGCGCTGAACGAACAATGGGAATCAATCAAGGCTGAAGAAAGACGCGCTAAACAAGCTTGTAATCACAGTGTTTTAGATAGTGTTCCGTCAGGAATGCCAGCACTGATGTACGCACAAAAGTTGCAAAAAGCCTGTGCAAAGGTAGGGTTTGATTGGCCTGATGCCGCACCTGTTATAGATAAGGTGCGTGAGGAAGTGGAAGAGATTCAGCAAGAGCTGGATTTAAAACAGCGAACACAAGAGGCACTGGGTACTGGTGTTGCACCGTTAAACAGTGGCGTGCCCGATAACCAACAAGCTATTGAAGAAGAAATTGGTGATGCGCTTTTTGCCATGGTTAATCTGGCAAGGCATTGCAAGGTGGATGCTGATACCGCCCTTCGCAACGCCAGTAACAAGTTTGCTAACCGTTTTAAAGGCGTAGAGCGCTTAGCGGCAGAGCAGGGCGAAAAGCTCGACGCATTGACGCTTGATGAAATGGAAGCGCTGTGGCAGCAGGTCAAGCAGTCGTCTAACACTAAGTAATTGTACGTCGCAGCATACTAAAAGCGCTGCTTAGACTGATAACGTTAATGCCGCGCTGGTGCAGAGGTATGTGAGTCTTCAGTTAGAACGAATTACAAATACCGCTGCAGCCAAAAGACGAAATAGACTAGTGCCAGAAGTAAGATGGGCAGCGTTCGCTTTTGTGTTTTGGTTAGAGCTGATGATTTCGTACGCTTCCATGTCATCATCACCCCCGTTGCAGAAAGCGTTGTTAAACCGACACCAAATACAAACCAAATTAACTTAGTCAAAAGCCCACCGAAGTATCCAAAGTGCAGTGGGTCTGCGTATTCATTGAGGTAGTTAGTCCAGGCCATACTTTTGGGCTCTTGTACGCCAACAATACGCTGGTTGGTTATATCAATATCTACTTTATGCGCGCGCTCACGTAGTAAAGGGTTATTGCCTATACCTGTGAATCGCAGTGCTGCTGTGTCTGAGGTAGGAAATAGTACACCGGTGATCTGCCAGTCCTCAATGGCTTGCGATGCCTTCTGAAACGCACTGGAAAACTGCGTGGTTGATACAGGGTTAACTTGCTCATAATTTGAAATGACGGTGGCCTTTGGTGGGCGAGGTTCAAATCGATTGCCTGCAACTGCGGCACCGAATTCAAATAAATACCACCAACTGGTTATGACAATGACAACGAAAAACCAGAGGCTCCACAGCCCAAGTAGTTTATGAATGTCGCTCAGTAGTATTCTTGGGCCTTGGTTTAGGCGGAGACGAGTAATGGCGGTTTTCCAGTTTCGGGTTGTTTTTAGGCCCGTATACAGCGAGATAGCAAGAATGAATGCGAAAAAGGTAACCGTTGGTAAGCCAAGATAATTAGGCATAAACAGATAGCGGTGAAAGTCTCGGAAGAACCGCTGAATCGTTAGAATAGGAATATCGCCTGTCACTTCATAGGTGTACTGATCCACGTGGATAAAGCGGTCATGACCATCGGGGAATTCTGCTCTGACACGGTAAGTGAAATTTTCATGACCCATGGTCGAGATGGATTTTATCTTAGCTTGTTCTGCATAGTTAAGCGTAGCCTCATAGATACTGTTCCACTTAACAATTTCATCATCGGCGTTGTCTAAATCGCTAGGAGGCGTATTAAACGTGCGCATTTCCTCAAACACAAGCCAATCAATTTCATTGGATACCGTAGCAATAGTGCCCGTTGCAACAATAATAAAAAGCACAAGTGAGAGCTGAAAACCTACCCACGCGTGCAAGTTGTATAACTTCTTTAGGTACTTTCTTTGCGCGGTTTTATCGTTAGTCATGAAATACTTGTGTAAGGTAAAAACAAGCCCTGAATGGTGCAGGGAACATAGTAAAAAGCATGGCGTATAATTGAAAGAAAGAAGGGCTAAGCGCAAGAATTTAACTCAAAAGCGCTACTTATAAACAGAACTCTAAGCAGAATTTATCCGCATAGCCAATCCCGAATTTAAAAAACGCAGTGTTTACCACTTGTAGGTGAATTCTACAAAACCGTTTCTTGGGTTTCCGGGGAAGTGACCTGTACGCTCAATAAAGCCTGATTCGGCATACTCTTTATCAAATAGGTTATCTATTCTAAATAGTACGCTGTAGTTGTCTACTTCCCAAGTTATTGACGCATCGGCAATGAAATATGACTTCACATTCTGACCAGACAGGCTCAGTTGGTCGTCAACATAGTTTCCACCAAAGGCAAAGGCAAGCTCCCACTCAGGTATTTGGTAACGCGTCCAGAAACCAAATTGATTCTGAGGCGCATTAGCGAAGCGGTCGCCGACACTATTGCTAATACCGCCACCGCCATTATCTGCGGTGATTCTTGCGTCGTTGTAACCATATGCTAGGCTTAAAATCCAATTTGGTGTTAAGTCAGTGATAACCTCAACTTCAAATCCATCACTGGTGACTTCACCCACCGCCGCAACGTTGTCAATGCCGTCACCTTCAGGATCTTCCCCGGTAGATTGAAGGATATTTTCTCGGGTTATTTGATACACGGCTAATCGCAGCAACGTAGTTTCATCGAACAGTTCTGCATTTATACCACCTTCGATAATATCTCCGGTAGTTGGCTCAAATGGTCCTCCAGCCTCATTCTGCTGATTACTCACTGACTGAGGTTCATAAGAGTCTGCCCATTGTCCATAAAGCGAAATGTTAGAATTAATCTTGTAAATACCACCAATGCGAAAACTTACATTTGAATCGTCGAAAACAGCACTAGACGTTTCGTCTTCAAATTGGTCGTAGCGCAAACCAGCAACAAAGGTAAACTGTTCCCAAGCAAGTTCATTCAGTACATAGGCACCGTTACGTGTTTGCTCCGTTGTACTTAAAGGCCTGAATTGCACATTGTAGTTTTCAGGCTGCGTCATACCGTAGTTAGGGTTAGTAAGCGTTAGTGGAATGATATCTGAGTCAAGCGATGACCCGGTTAGATAACGAAGGACAAAATCTTGCTCTAAAGCAGTACCACCTAATAGCGCGTCCTCTTTTCCTTTATAAAGGTCAACGCCGAACGCTGTTCTATGGTCTGCACCCAACCATTCGCCAGAATACACAAAGTTAGCACCAAAGCTAATTTGTTCTTGTTCGCGTAATTGATCTCTGAACTCACGGCCAACAAGGTCTATGTTCCCATCTCCATCGCTATCAATAAGCGCACGTGGTTCGTGGTAGTTCTGCTCCTGTTCATTATCTATGTAGCGCAAACGTGTATCGTAGCGGATTGAATCACTCAGCTGTCCCTCTAGAGAAAGTTGAACAGAGTCAGAGCGCAAGTTTAAAAAATCACTGGCTTCGTTATGGTTCCAATCTATATCTGTGAGAAAGTTACCACTGTCGTCAACGGGTACGCCGCGCAGTCGGTTAGCGCCCAAATCTTGTGAGTAATGGGTGTATTGAAGCGTTAGTAGGTGGCCTTGAAGGTCGTATGTATAGCCAGAATCGAAGATAAATACTTCACTGTCGCTGTTGTCTCGATAAGTATCTTGCTGCTCATAAAAAACACCTGTACGGGCGCTTTGGTCGTCATTAATTGCCCCATTTATTTCTGCTGAGCCTCCAAAGCGAGCATGCGAACCAGCAATTATTCTAGCGTTGGCGTCGAATTCTGACGTAGGTTTTTTTGTGACGTAGTTGAACAAGCCACCTGGCGCTCCCGGCCCATAGAGCATTCCGGCAGGGCCCTTTAAAAAGTCTACGCGCTCGATATTAAATAATTGAGGTACGTTGAAGCCTACATAAGGGTCTCCGCGTAAGCCATCAAAAAAGATTTCCTCTTGTCTAAAACCCCTGGCGGTTACACCGGCATAGCTAAATTGGCTAACACCAGCAATGTTACGATAAATATCTTTTGCATTGCGCGCACCCTGATCGCGTATCAAGCTTTCGTTGATTGTAGTGATTTGTTGGGTCGAATTAAGTGGGTCAACACTTAACTTACCTGTAGATGAGTTACCATTGCGATATAGATTTATCGCTCTACTAGTCACTACCACACGCTCTACTTGGTCGGATTTCGCAGGTGATATTTCACGTGTATCCGAAGAGGTTTCAATGTCTTGTGATAAAGCAGGGGAGGTCAACGAAGCAGCTATTAACGCGGCTAAATATTTCATTGCAAAAAAATCCAAGTGTTGTGTGATAAAAGGAGCGTGAAGAAAAGTCAATACTTTAATATAAATGACAACAGTTTTTATTATCGTTTATCTATGATTGTATGCCATTTGTCGTGTTGTAATCGTTATCAGTAAGCGAGAGTTATGGTGTGCAGCAACGTAGATGGATAGGTGTCAATCCGCATCAAAGTAAATTAGACCAATGTAGATGGAAACTTCATTATTTTGGCGTATGGTTATAGAGTAGGTTTGATTTACGACAAAGCAATGTAGATCCACTTTATCTAATATCTGAGTATAAAATTGGCATATTGGAAGGGTGTGTCGCTGGTGTTAAGTCATGACACTTACCAAGGAGTTGGACTGAATTGGGCGTTAGTATTTCATGAAAAAAGTACTGTATTTATCACTCGGGTTGTTTTTTACCCTTCTAGGTATTATTGGCGCATTCTTGCCGGTAATGCCAACAACTGTTTTTTTGATAGGTGCGCTTTTTTGTTTTACTCAATCTTCACCGCGCCTTGAAAACTGGTTACTTCAACACCCTAAATATGGCCCTAGTCTGGTTGCGTGGCGCAAGCATGGTGCAATTTCGAAAAAAGTGAAATGCATGGCGTGCTGCAGTATGTTGGTGAGCTTTATTCTGGTTTGCCTGTTCGCATCAATGCCTATTCCAGCGTACATAGGCATAGGTCTATTTATGGGAATAGGCGCGTACTTTGTTGTTACGCGCCCCAATATTCCTGCTGTTTAGCATTTCTTGTCAGAACTCAAAAAGCCTTCTCTCAGGTTAGCTTGCACTTTTTTGGCAGTTGTCGTGCTGCGACTAGCCGAAGTGCTCTAACGGTTTCTACCTAGTCGCTCGTGACTGCTCACCCATTCATCCGCTACAACAGCAGAACCTAAAGACAGATCTCCACATAGCACGGTCGCTGCAACAATTTCCGCAAACTTGTTAACGCTACCTCTTTCTGTACAGCCAAGTACGCTTAAACATTCGTTTTGTGTAGCTAAACCAGTTCCACCACCGTACGTAGCAACAATTAACGACGGAATAGTAACTGAGAAGTAATAGTCGCCGTTTGGCGTAATTTCGGCATAAGTAAACCCCGCCGACGATTCAGCCACATTAGCGACATCTTGTCCGCAAGCAATGAACATAGCGGTAATGCCGTTGGCGAAGTGGGCACCGTTGTTAACACTACCCGCCATTAAAGCGCCCATATTTGAGTATTGGCGCTGTTTAAACAAAGCCTCTGGCGGGCAATGCATAATGTCTTTCATAAGTTGTTTAGGCAAGGTTATCTCTGCTACAACGCGCTTTCCGCGGGTATGCAGCGAGTTTAAGTGCGAGTGCTTTTTATCGGTATCAAGGTTTGCTGCCAGCACAAAGTGCTCAATATTGCCCGAATAGTTTGCCTGTATCCACTCGCAGCCTGCTTTGGTAGCTTTGCTTACCATGTTTTGCCCAGCAGCATCGCCACAGGTAAAGTTGAACCTAAGCCAGCGAAGCTTAGAGGCGGCATATTGCTCGATATCCCGAAGTTTACCTACGCTGGTGGTATTATCAGAAGCTTGTTTGATGGCTTCAAAGTTTTGCTCGACCCACTTGCCAAATTCGAGGGCTTCTCTTGCGTTAGAAAACGCAAACATAGGCGCTCGCTGCATGGCGTCGTCAATAACTGTGGTGGTTATGCCGCCTGCTTCTCTTGTTAAACGCATACCTCTGCTGTAGCTGGCTGTTAGCGTACCTTCTGTAGTGGCCATTGGAACGTAGAACTCGCCTTTGGCATGCTCTCCATTCACTAGCATCGGGCCTGCAAAGCCGATAGGCACCTGCGCAACACCAGCAAAATTTTCTATGTTTCCCGATAAGGTTTCGGGGGGGATTGAATAGTGTCCTAAGTGGTTTAGCTGGGTGCCGGTTTCGCGCGCAATAAACTCGCGGCGGGTCTGGCTCATGTCGTGGCTGTAGTCGTTGTCTGAGGAACGTGGGATTTTAGGCATCGGGCCACTCCTTTTTTCTTTCATAATAGGAGTACTGATATCGAATGAGAACTGTTTACAATTTATACATGAGGATAAGTGCCACCTATGTATGCGCTTTTAATGTAGAAAGACAGTAAATTCACATTTCTACATTAAAAGCAGGGGACATTACTTATTTCGAGCGCGATAGCGATGTGAGATTGCGCCGCATACAGCAGATGATGCTATGCTCTTTGAGCCAATTTTGCTTTAAGTGCAGCAATCTCTTCTCGGCGTTTTTTATCGGCTAGAGGGCGGTTGGCTTTTTCAGGCGCGTTTTGAGCGCGGATTAAAAACGCTTGGGCCTCTTCATATTCTCCATCGTCGAAAAGAAACTCAGCATAGAAGAAGTTTTGGTCCATACCTTCTGGGTTAATTTCCAATGCTCGCTTAAACAATTTTTTTGCCTTCTTATCGCTTCCAAAGCTAACTGGCCAGCCTGGAACTTTATGATAAAGTGCCGCTAATACAATCAGTGCCGTCCCGTCTAATACCGCTTCCTCTTTTTTAATGGCACGTTCTAAGTTTTCCTTCGCACTTTCAGCAAAGTCTAGGGCACCCAAACCGCCTTTTGCACTGGCCATACTTGATTGAGAGATAGCTAGCCAGGTCAGCGCTTCAGCGCTATTTTCTGATTGCTCGACTAACACTTTCGCCTGCGCTATCAGTGCAGAAAATGCCTCTAATTGGGCTTCACCTTCAATCTCATAGTTCGTTTTTGCCCACGCGTGTTGCAACGGTAGCAAATCAAGAGTGTTTGCATGAACCGTAGATACCGACAGCATAGTAAGAAGGATGAATAGCAAAGGAGAGAAGAAATTCTTTTTCTGCATGAAAAGTCGCCTTTATAAGAAAGAGGTAGTTAGAAATAAACGAGATAATTCGACGAAATTATTAGTAATTTCATGAATTATCGTTGAATCGGCGGCCAATCTAACGATATTTGCTGTGAAAATCTATCAAAATAGCTACAGCTTCTGATTTTTCGAATAAAAGTTCGAAGACGACATGAGCCTTTTAAGTATTACTCAATAAGCTCTTTCGTTAGTGCATCAATTGCTAGCTGTGGGTGTTTGTCCCAGCGGGCGTAGTTAATTCGATAAGGAATGTTGGGATTATCAAGATAGTGAATTTTACGTGTGCCACTAGCGACTAGCTTTCCCGCTTTTTCGTGGTATTCAAAGTCATTAAAAATGTCATCAAGTTTTCCGTCTTTCAATATTCGAATTAGGCCGAGTTTTAATCTCTTAGCAAGCGTTTGATTATCAGGGCTTACAAAAAAATACTCGTAGTTTGGATAGTTCAGGATGTGGTTTTGCTCTAACGAAATGCGCTTGGCTGAATGGCGGGACAAATCACGATGTACTTCAATGATGTTTCTGGGAAAGGCGTCAACAAGATTTTTCTCCACGAGAGAATACATAGAATTAAACCACAAGCTCCAATCTTCACCTTCAACGTTGTAACCATTCGAACTCAGTACAGTTAAATCAGGCCAATCCGAACCCTGTACTAGTGTCCGAGTTTTCAATGTTGAACTATCAATGGAATAGTCAAAATCATCTTGTTTATCTGGATTTATGACGAACACACGTAAGCCTGCAAAACCCTTGAGTAATGGAAGTCTGATAGGGATAAGTTGTTTTTCTCTAACTTTACTGGTTGCGCTCCACATCACGTCAGCTTCGCCATTGATAAGTGACACCAGCTGACGGCTTTGACTCATGGGTTGTGGATGTGGAACTAAGTTTGTGGTCCCCAGCTCTGGGGTTGCATTAAGTGCGGCTTGCAAAACTGCGACGTGATAGTTGCCGTATTCGTTGTCTGCAAATGCGCGTGTGAAAATAATGCTCTTATTATTTTCCTCTTTGGCCGCTGCGTTGTAGCAAAGGAAAAATAATGCAAGTGCACTAAAACATACCACTGATGAGATTTTCATTTGCCTTCTGTTTGTGGTTAAAAATTCAACAGATAAAAAATATCGCATATCTGGCGCATTGTCATTTGTTTTATGGCTAAATATTATTCATTTATTTTGCATTAGGGGTTCGCATTTATGTCAATTCCTGTATAATTCGCGCCCTGCCCAGTTACGCCCACCTTTGGGAAGGTGGAAGAATCAGCCGGCTCGAAGGGGTCTTTGCGTTGATTTTAAGGTGATTTCTGGTGTTCAGAAATCAGTAACGACGATATTATTCGGGTGAATTTGAAAATGAAAACTTTTGTTGCTAAGCCAGAAACGGTACAACGTGACTGGTATGTGGTAGACGCCACAGACAAAACTCTAGGCCGTTTGGCTTCTGAAATCGCACTACGCCTTCGTGGTAAGCATAAGCCAGAGTACACACCTCACGTGGACACTGGTGATTACATCATCGTAATCAATGCTGAGAAAGTTGCGGTTACAGGCCGTAAAGCGCAAGACAAAATGTACTATGCGCACTCTGGTTACCCAGGTGGTCTTAAAGAGACAAACTTTGAAAAACTAATTGCTCACAAGCCAGAAATGGTTCTTGAAAAAGCAGTTAAAGGCATGTTGCCAAAAGGCCCTCTAGGCCGCGCAATGTTCCGTAAAATGAAAGTTTACGCTGGTGCAGAACACTCTCACGCAGCACAGCAACCACAAGTTTTGGACATTTAAGGAGCTATTAACATGGCAGATACTCAATACTACGGCACAGGCCGCCGCAAAAGTTCTACTGCTCGTGTGTTCCTACGTCCAGGCACAGGTAGCATTAAAGTAAACCAACGCGCTCTTGACGAGTACTTTGGTCGTGAAACAGAGTGCATGGTTGTTCGTCAGCCACTTGAACTTGTTGAAATGACTGAAAAGTTTGACGTATACATCACTGTTAAAGGTGGTGGTTCTAACGGTCAAGCTGGTGCAATCCGTCACGGTCTTACTCGTGCTCTTATGGAGTATGATGAAGCACTACGTCCAGCACTTCGTAAAGCTGGCTTCGTTACTCGTGATGCACGTCGCGTTGAACGTAAGAAAGTTGGTCTACACAAAGCGCGTAAGCGTCCACAATTCTCAAAGCGTTAATTTTTACGTTTTTTGTATCGCAAAAACCCGGCTTATGCCGGGTTTTTTATTGCTTAAAGTTCATTATAGAGCGTCAATTTCTAAAGTGGGCTGAGGTCTATCTTGCCGTTTATTTCATAACAAAGGTTTAATTTGTGCGTGCTATATCGCCAAATATTCTTCAAAACCTTGATTTTAGGCTTTTCTCTCACTAAACCTAAACACACTAATTGAATTAAATTATCGCTTAAATATCAGTAAAACCTTGTGTTTATAAGGGCTTTTCTTTTATCATTTGCGGTCGAAAATTTTGAAAACTTTCGTGACCTCGTAAACCAGTAAATTTTTGCTGTTACGTTGCTGTCATGACAAGCCATATGATGCATGACGCAAGCGTGATAAAACCAGTATAAGCTTGGGTTACACATCATAATTATCCAAACCTGGAGAAATGTGGATGAGCAATGTATCTGTAGATGCAACAGAGTCTGCACACAATGAAAACCAGCCAGAAAACAACACTCGTCGTCGGTTCTTGACCGTTGCCACGTCGGTAGTTGGTGGTGTAGGTGTCGTTGGTGCTGCTGTGCCTTTTATTGCGTCCTGGAATCCAAGCGCCAAAGCGAAAGCGGCCGGTGCTGACGTTGAAGTAGATATCAGCGGGATTGAGCCTGGACAATTAGTACGTGTAATGTGGCGAAGCAAGCCTGTATGGATTGTACGTCGTACGCCTGAGATTCTTGAAGAACTAGGCACACACGAAGATAAGCTGAAAGATCCTAACTCTGAAGCTGAGCAGCAACCTACTTTTGCTCAAAATCGTTTCCGTTCGATGAAAGAAGAATACCTGATTCTAGTGGGTATCTGTACGCACCTAGGTTGCTCTCCACAGCACCTTAAAGATGGCGCTTTCGAAGAAGTGGTTGAGGGTGTACCAGATGGTTTCTTCTGCCCGTGCCACGGTTCTAAGTTTGATATGGCAGGACGTGTGTTCCAAAACGTACCGGCACCATTAAACCTAGTTGTACCGCCATATCAATTCGTTGATGACAATAACATCATCATCGGTTCAGAAGCGGAGGCTTAATTATTATGAATGCTTTCCTAGGTTGGATTGAAGAACGCATCCCAATGATGCGCGTTGCGAATATGCACGCTCTTCAATACCCTGCTCCAAAGAACATGAACTTTTGGTATGTGTTCGGTTTTCTAGCTACTATTGTTTTGGTAAACCAAATTGTTACTGGTATTTGGTTGACCATGAATTTCGTTCCATCTTCAGAAGGCGCGTTTGCCTCTGTTGAATACATCATGCGTGAGATCGACTACGGTTGGATCATTCGTTACATGCACAGTACTGGCGCATCGGCGTTCTTTATTGTGGTATATCTACACATGTTCCGCGGCATGATTTACGGCTCTTACCAGAAGCCTCGTGAGCTTTTATGGGTGTTTGGTATGTTTATCTACCTAGCGCTTATGGCAGAAGCTTTCATGGGTTATGTACTACCTTGGGGACAGATGTCTTACTGGGGTGCACAGGTAATTGTATCGCTATTTGGTGCTATCCCTGTTGTTGGTCCTGACTTGGTAATCTGGCTACAGGGTGACTACGTTATCTCTGGCGCGACACTAAACCGTTTCTTCGCATTACACGTTATTGCGTTGCCATTGGTTATCGTTATTCTTGTGTTCCTTCACATTATCGCACTTCACGAAGTGGGTTCTAACAACCCTGATGGTATTGCTATCAAGCACAAGAAAGGTTCACTGCCAGAGTCTGAAAAGACTAAATATGAAATTCATGAATACTACACAAGCAAGTACGACATTGCTGATGACGTATTGCCGTTCTTCCCACACATCGTACTTAAAGACCTTGTGGCATTCTGTATTTTCTTAGCGCTATTTACTTATGTGCTGTTCTTTGCCCCTGAAATGGGCGGTAAATTCCTAGAGCATCCTAACTTTGAAATTGCTAACCCGTTGAAAACACCTGAGCACATCTTCCCTGTGTGGTACTTCACGCCGTTCTACGCAATTTTGAAAGCGGTACCTGATAAGTTGTTCGGTGTACTAGCTATGTTCGGTGCAATTGCTGCGCTATTCGCTCTACCTTGGTTAGACCGTGGTCGCGTTAAGTCATGGCGCTATCGCTGTGGTCTACACAAAGTAAACCTTATTGTGTTTGCAATTGTGTTTATCTTCCTGGGTTACCTAGGTGGTACGCCACAAGAAAACTGGAAAATCATTGCGTCGCAAGTTGCTACAGTAATGTACTTCGGTTTCTTCATTGCATTGTTCTTGTACAGCAAAAACGAAAACACTAAACCTGTGCCAGAGAGGATTTCTAAATGAAAAAAATGATGTGCTTTTTAGCCTTCTTCCTACCTGGCGTAGCGCTTGCGGCAGGCGGGAACGTACACCTAGATAAAGCGCCTATCGATTTAACCGATAAGGCGTCTTTACAACGCGGTGCACAATTGTTCATGAACTACTGCTTAGGCTGTCACTCAATGAAGTACCAGCGCTATCAGCGTTCATTCCAAGATTTGGGTATTCCTGACGAACTAGGCCAAGAATACCTGCAGTTTACGGGTGAAAAAGTGTCTGACTATATCACTCGTGCAATGCCTGAAGAAGCTGCTGCTGGTTGGTTTGGTGCAGCTCCACCAGATTTAACACTAGTGGCGCGTGTTCGTGGTGAAGATTGGATTTACACTTACCTGCGCTCTTTCTATGTTGACGAAAGCCGCCCATTTGGTGTGAACAACACAGTATTCCCAGAAGTGGGTATGCCACACGTACTTCAACCACTTCAAGGCACGCCAACGCGTACTTATGAAGAGCAAATGGTTGATGGTGAGATGGTTAAGCGTTATGTAGGCATTAAGTCAGATGGTACTGGCGCAATGTCTCCTGACGAGTACGACCAAGCTGTTGCCGATATCGTGAACTTCCTAGAGTACACGGGTGAGCCTTCAAAACTTGAATCTCACAAAATCGGTAAGTGGGTACTTATCTTTATCGCAGTATTGTTTGTATTTGTTTACTTACTGAAGAAAGAATACTGGCGAGAAGTGCACTAATCGCACAGATTTATGTATAATATGAAAAGGGGGCTTCTCGCCCCCTTTTTTGGTATTTACTCGTGCTACCTGAAAACCCTTTTGTATAGAGTGTTCAGGTAGCACGAGTTATCGTAATAAGCTTACCGTTTGTAAGCGTAAACTTGTTTCTCGACGGAGGAAATTGAATGGCCGTAGCCGCGAATAAACGTTCTATTATGACGTTGTTCTCTGACACAATTGATATTTATAGCCACCAGGTGCGCATTGTGTTGGCAGAAAAAGGTGTGGGTGTTGAAATCAGCTACACAGATCCTAGCAACCTGTCTGAAGATCTGTTGGAGCTTAACCCTTACGGTACTGTTCCAACTCTAGTTGATCGCGAGCTTGTACTTTACAAGTCGCATATCATTATGGAATACCTTGATGAGCGTTTCCCTCATCCACCACTAATGCCGGTTTACCCTGTATCACGTGGCCAAAGCCGTCTTATGATGCACCGCATTGAGCAAGATTGGTACTCGCTTGCTGCTCGTATCTTCCGTGGTGAAGGTGACGTAGAAGCAGCACGTAATGAGCTGCGTGAAGCCTTGCTATCACTTGCGCCTGTATTTGGTGAGATGCCTTACTTCATGAGCGAAGAGTTCAGCTTAGTTGATTGCTACCTTGCTCCGCTATTATGGCGTTTACCTGCACTAGGTATTGAACTAAACGGTGCCGGCAGCAAAGAAATTAACGCTTACATGAACCGTATTTTCTCTCGTAGCTCATTTAAAGCGTCTTTGACTGACCAAGAGCGTGAGATCCACAACCCGCTATGACATCTATGACGTCTAACCAGCCCTATTTGCTTAGGGCTTTTTATGAGTGGATTGTTGATAACGATTTAACGCCGTATATTGTGGTTGATGCAACTAATGAGTTGGTTGAAGTGCCGCAAGAATTTGTTAAAGACGGCCAAATTGTTTTAAACGTATCGCCAAGCGCATGTGTGAACTTCTCTCTTGATTTAGACGGCTTGTCTTTTCAAGCACGTTTTTCTGGGCAGCCCAGAAGATTGAGTATGCCTTGTGAAGCTGTGATGGCTATCTACGCAAGGGAAAACGGTGCAGGTACTGTATTTGCCACCGAAGAGGATGTGGCTCGTGCGCAGCAAGAGCGTACTGAAACATCTGAAGGTGTGTCTCAACCGAGCGGACCAACGCCGCTAGAAGATGCTGACTCAGGCGACATTCAAGATGCGCCGGTTCCGCCTAAAAAAGGCAAGCCGAGCCTTAAAGTTATTAAATAGCTAATTAAGTAGCTAACTGGGCCATTTGCATGGTCGCTATTTAAAAACATTCAGTGTATTAACCTAGTCTGGCTTTGCAAAGCTATTCGCTTAAGCAGGGCCAGCTATTATCTTCATATTCGCCTTATCTAATATTTTACTCCCACTTCGACGCTTGTATTTGAAGCCTCGCAACTAAGTGTCCAACTAAAAAACTTGCGTTCTAATAAATACGAAAGCACCCCATTACTTATAAGTAATAGGGCGCTAAAGTGGCTGATTCGCTATACATCTATTAACGAGTTCGAGTTATCACTACACGACTTGTCGGAAAATCAAAGCGATGGGCTTCGGTTAGTACGGACGTTGACAAACCTTCACGGCTTGGGTCATTTGCGTTTGCACTGGTTACCACACCTTGATGGAGCCTTACTGCATCGGCAAGGTCGTCCCTAACTACATCATAACCCGCTGCCTCTCCACCACCTCCTGCTGCTCCTGCGGCAGGGCCCGGCATTGTGGCTGCTGTTTCTGTATTAGCCTCTGTACCGGCGTCCCAGGTCACTGTCATGAAAGTTTTCGTATCACCCACTGCCATATTACTTACGTTAGCTGCATTTAAGCCGGTAAATGCATCGTTGGTGTTAACCAACATGGTTGTTACCGTAAGATGCAGGTCGTCAGCGTCGAGTTCTGGAACCACGAGGGTTAGTTCTGTGCCCATTGAACGAGGGCCCAATATGCCCCCAGAGTTTTGCGCATCTAAAAAGTCCGTGGAGTCCATGGCTTCAGTAATGACCATAGACGGGTCACCGCCCTCAGCCATAATTTCAATGCCCATGCTGGCTGGCTCGCCCTCACTAAATGAGTGGAAGCCTGACTCGTGCAATATGACGGCGGCAGGAGCAAAGGGCTGAGAGTAGGTTAAGTTGGTAATTTGTACGGTATAAACCGCTGAATTACCGTTTATACCATCTTGTCCGTCGGAACCGTCTTGGCCGTCTGCGCCATCGGCACCATCTTGACCGTCGACTCCAGCTTCACCTTGAGGACCCGCTGGCCCTTGAGGGCCTGTATCACCATCGTCGCCGCAGGCAGCAAGAAGCGCTGAAAGCATCAATAATGTACTGAGTTTAATTATTGGATTATTCATTGTAATGGCTCCTTAAGATGCAGGAACAGTTATAACAACACGTGCAACGGGGTTTAACCAACGGTGTACGGTAGAGTCCAGATCACTGGCACCAGCGGCGCTATCAGTATCACCAAGCGCATTTCGGTGAATGTGCACTGGGCCATCTTCACCATCTTCAATTTCGCCATTTACGATTTGTGCACCCACACCTGTGCCGCCCGTACCTAAGTCAACGATACGAGTAGGTGCACCACCACCGGCAACACCAGGAACACCATATCCACCCAGCGCATTTCCTGTACCAGCTTCAACGACGTCAGTACGAGCACTATTTAGCTCATCGTTAAGCTCTGTACCGGCATCGTAAGCATTTAAATAATATGTATAGGTGCCAGGTTCGGTAGGGATTTCAATACTGTCCATACCAACAAAAGCATCGTTAGTAGGTATTAGCATGGAAAGTAGCGATAGATATGGCTTGCCTAAAGTATCGAATTCGTAGCTTAACGTAGCTTTTGGGGCTAGTAGGCCCCCAAAACGGTGCCATGTGTTTGACCCATTGTCAGTATCAACAGGACCCAATAACGCCTCAAAGTTAGCGCCGCTTGAATCAGCGTTTTGCTCATCATCAATAACACCTGCTTCAGCAAGCCACGCTAATGCCGATGACGCTGGCTGTCCGACTTCAAAAGCGTCAACTGTGTCATCGTGAGCAATAACTAGGCGCGGCGTAAAGCTTTGCGCTTGGGTTAAGTTAGTAATTTCAACATTTAAGGTAACAGCTTGGCTTACTGATATTGTTGCTAGCGACAGTAAGGTAGCGCTAGCAAGTTTAGTGAATTTCATTTTATTGTCCTTGTTTATGGCTTAAATCGCATAAAAATTTAGGGCAGTAAAATTTTTAATTCATCACAGAACTATCACAAAAAAAACACAGATTTGTATCGATAAATAATAATATTGTTATAAATTTTTATTGCTTATTTATCAGTCAAAAAATTGTTATTAATGTGAAATAAAAACACGAAGGGTCGGGTCTTGTTTTTTATTGGCGAATTAGGAGCGAGATATGATCCTTATCATCTACACTGGAAATAAGTTTCAACACAATATATCGCAAAGCTTAAGTAAGCATAGCTTTCTTTACGACGCAGTCTCTAATTTTCAATCAGCAGAGTCGTTGCTTAGGGCGCAGCAGTATTCACTCATTATTGTCGAATCGCACAGTAATACTATGTGCCTGCAGCGTATTAGACGTTTAGTAGAAGCTAACCCTGAGAGTTGGGTGGTGGCCGTTGAAAGCGATATGCCGAGAACTGATACGACTGACGATACAGTAGATGAGGCTAACTACTATGAAGCAGGTGTAGATGACTACCTTACTGGTGCGTTTGACGAGCGTATGTTTTCAGCACGTATTCGCTCCCATATGCGAAGAAGTATGCCCAACCAAGAAACCTTGAGAACTAACGATGGTAGCGAAGAACGCATCGAAATTGGCCCGCTTAGGGTAGATCAGCGTTATCACAGCGTGACGATCAATGGTCAAATACTGGCATTAACGGCACGCGAATTCACTTTGTTGAATTATTTCTGTCGTCACCCCAATCAGGTGTTTTCCCGCAATCAGCTACTTAGCGAGGTTTGGGGATATAACCATGAAGGTTATGAGCATACGGTAAACACACATATTAATCGTCTTCGCTCTAAACTTGACAAGGTTAACAGTATTGAAAATGGCGGACAGCTAGTACAAACCGTATGGGGTGTCGGATACAAACTGAATATTAATGGGTATACAGCCAAGGCGTTAAGCGCCTGAACGATATAGTTTAAAAAATTACTTGTGCCCTAGGAAAAGGCTAATCTTCAGCGACTTAAATTAAAAACAGCGTTGCCGTACCTAAAAAGGCAAAGATACCAACCACATCGGTTATCGTAGTTAGAATAACGCTTCCAGCGAGCGCAGGATCTATTTTAAGGCGCTTCATGATCATGGGTAAGGTTGCGCCGGCAAGCGCTGCCGCAATCATGTTTACCATCATCGCAAAGGCGATAATAACGCCCAGCATGTAATCTTGCTTCCAGAGTGCGATAACAGAGGCAATTAGCACAGCCCAAATTGCCCCATTTAAAAAGCCAATAGAGATTTCTTTACTGATAAGCCAACGCGAGTTACTGGCATTTACATGACCGAGCGCCATACCGCGAATAACAAGGGTTAGTGTCTGGTTACCAGCCACGCCGCCCATGCTGGGCACAATGGTGTTCAATATAGCTAACACAGCAAGCTGACTTAGCGTGGCTTCAAATAAGTCACTCACCATTGCTGCCATTAGCGCTGTCACTAAATTTACTGCCAGCCAAACGGAGCGGCGTTTAGTACTTTGCATAACCGGTGCAAAGGTATCTTCATCATCATCAAGACCCGCCATACTCATCATTGAGTGTTCAGCGTCTTCACGAATGATATCAACTACGTCATCAATGGTAATTCGCCCCACTAAGCGATGATTTTCATCAACTACCGGTGCTGAAAGCCAATTATAACGCTCAAACAGGCTTGCCACTTCATCGTCGGGCATGTTTACCGGAATCGCTTCAGATTCTTCGTCCATGACATCAGACACTTTGTCGTCGGTATCTGCGGTGAGAAGACGGGCAACAGGAATAATACCGACCAGATTATCGGTTCTATTGACCACATAGAAGGTGTCTGTATTTTCCGGTAACTCACCTTTTAAGCGAATGTAGCGAAGAACCACATCAATGGTTACATCAGGACGTAAGGTAATGGTATCGGTGTTCATGATGAAACCAGCGGTTTCTTCACCGTAAGACAGCGCTTGCTCAGCACGTACGCGGTCTTGTGCATCCATTGAATCGAGAATGTCTGCCAACACGGGTTCAGGAAGGCTACTCAGCGTTTCTGCTAAGTCATCGGTATCCATTTCTTCGAGTGCATCAACCACATTGGCGGGGAGCATCTTTGTGATAATACCGTTTCGAACATCATCAGAGAGTTCTTCTAAAATATCACCGTGAAAGTCGCTATCAATTAGCTCCCATAACTCATCACGGGTCCTGCTAGGGCTAGATTCGAGAATATGAGCAACGTCTGAAGGGGGGAGTTCAAGCAGAAGCTTACGTACAGATACAAATTGACCGTTTATCAACGCTGCGTTAAGTGCGCGTAATTGGGTTTGTACGTATTTAGAAACAAGCGCTTCTGCCATAAGGCGTTATTCCTACTCAGCTGATATGGAAAATAAAGGCTGCGTAGCCTAAGTGTGCGTAGAATATCGCAATTATATTAAGTCTGTCATGATAATTGCGTGGCTTTTACACAAGAATTTGGAATTACTAAGCTAGCTGTTGGTTAATTCATCAAAAGATATTCGGGTTGAGACTATTCGTCTTCGTTAAATCTGCCCTCAATCAGCTCTTCAATGGCAGCAAGTGCATCGACCGCGTCATCACCATCGACAATAACATCTACCTGTTCGCCTTGGTGACTTTCCAGCATCATCAAGCCTAAGACGCTGCTTGCATCGGCTTCTTTATCGCCTTTTTTTAAAATGATTTTGGCATCGAACTGATTAGCAAGCTGAACCAATTGCGTGGCTGCTCTCGCGTGTAAGCCGAGTTTATTGACGATGGTAAGCGTTTTTTGAATAGTCATTACTGGTTCAACTCTCTGTGACGAATTTGAACATCAGGATGTATTTCGCTGAAGGTTTTCGACAAGGTTTGGGCAATATAGACAGAGCGGTGTTGGCCGCCAGTGCAACCGATAGCCACAGTCACATAGCTTCTATTGTTGCGCTCTAAGTGAGGAAGCCATGTAGTCATTAAGTTTTGAATTTGCCAAATAAATTTGGTTACTACGGGTTGTGAGCCTAAAAATACTTCCACGGGGGCATCTAACCCAGTTAAGTGTTTAAGGTCTGGCTCCCAATGGGGGTTAGGTAAAAAACGCGCGTCAAAAACGTAGTCAGCATCTTTAGGTATACCGTGTTTAAAGCCAAACGACTCAAAGACAAGAACAAGGCGTGAACTTTTCTTACCCAAAATACGTTCACGGATCAGTTCGGCGAGTTGATGTATTGTTAGCTTGTCTGTATCTAGGTATAAATCAGCGCGTTCAGTAATTGGTGCAAGAAGCGCAGATTCCGCCCTAATAGCTTCCGATAGAGACTTATTTAGCTTAGCTAAAGGGTGAAGACGGCGAGTTTCGCTAAAGCGCTTAACCAGAACGTCGTCGCTTGCGTCAATGTATACTATAGTCATCGACCAAGAGGATGGCAGGTAGTCTAGAATCTCTACCAAGTCGTCAGGGTTTTTGGGGAGATTCCTAACGTCAATACTTACCGCAACTTGATCGTATTCATCAACAACAGTATGGGTGAGGGTGGGAAGCAAATTTACTGGGATATTATCAACACAGTAATAACCTAAATCTTCCAAAGCGCGAAGTGCGACAGACTTACCAGACCCCGAACGACCACTGATTATGATCAGCTTCACCTAAACTCTCCCTTATATTCTGGTTTCATCACATACGCGTTGTTGAATAAAGTGCCTATCTATAATGTATAAGCCCTTATTGTTTAACTTAATGCAGAAATAATTTCGTCGCTGGTTGTTGCACGACGTATTGTTTTAATCGTTTCTTTGTCGCTTAGCTTACCGGCTACGGTAGCCAGTGTCTGAAGGTGTCCTTCGGTTTGCTCTTCGGGAACGAGAAGAGCAAAGAATATGTCTACGGGCTTTTCGTCTAGGGCATCAAAGTTGATAGCTGGTGTACTTGTTACAACGATTGCTATTACCTTCTCAAGGCCTGCTAGGCGGCCGTGGGGCAGTGCTATGCCGTTACCTATACCCGTGCTACCCATACGTTCTCGAGCCATCAAGCTATTTAAAACCGTTGCCTGGTCGATGTTATCGTTATGCTTGGCAGCGATATCAGCGATGATCTCAAGAATTCGCTTTTTACTATTACACTGAACCGCACACTCGGTGCGGTCCAGACTTACGATGGCTTGTATATCCATGCTTAATTAACTACTAATGTTTTTTCAGTTTTTCCTTATGCTTGATTACCTGCCGGTCGAGTTTATCAACCATGCTGTCAATCGCCGCATACATGTCGGTATTTTCTGAGGATGCGAATACTTCAGCGCCACTTAAATGAACAGTCGCTTCAGCTTTTTGATTTAATTTTTCAACGTTCAGGATGACATGCACATTAGAAATGTGATCAAAGTGACGTTCAAGTTTGCTGAACTTCGTATCGACATAATTACGCAAAGAGTCGGTGATTTCGACATGATGACCAGTAAGGTTGATTTGCATATTTCGTCTTCCTTATATTATTAAGCCCGGTTAGATAAGGCTTTTGCGTTGGTTCGACGGCGGGATCGATAACGATTCCCGGTATTTTGCTATTGTTCGCCGAGCGACTTTTATGCCTTGCTCGGCCAACAATGAAGCAATCTTGCTATCACTTAGCGGCTTGCTAGGATTTTCCGCAGCCACTAACTTCTTGATCAAAGCACGAATCGCTGTAGATGAACACTCACCACCTGACTCGGTTGCTACGTGGCTTGAGAAGAAATACTTCAATTCAAAGATGCCACGGGGCGTATGCATATACTTCTGTGTTGTCACACGCGAAATAGTCGATTCGTGCATATCTACCATTTCTGCGACATCATTTAGCACCATTGGTTTCATCATTTCCGGGCCGTGCTCAAAAAAGCCCATTTGCTGCTGCACAATGCAATTTGCAACCTTCATCAAGGTATCGTTGCGAGATTCAAGGCTCTTTATGAACCACTTAGCCTCTTGCATGTGTGAGCGGATGAATTGTGAATCGCTGCTGTTCTTGGCACGGCGACTCATTGCTGCGTACGTTTGATTTACGCTTAATTTAGGCAGACTGTCGGGGTTCAGCTCAACCACCCAACGGCCATTTTTCTTGGTTACTGAGACATCAGGAATAACGTATTCAGGCTCTTTAGTAACTAAAGCACTACCTGGGCGAGGATTCAAGGTTTGGAGTAAACGCATTGCTTCGCGCAGCTGATCTTCTTTCAATCGGCTCTTACGCATTAGCGTGCGGTAGTCTTTACTGCTCAGTAAGTCTGAATATTCCTCAATAAGCTGCTTCGCTTCAGCAAGCCACGGTGTGTCTTCTGAAAACTGGCGCAATTGCACCATAAGACACTCTTGAGGTGTACGAGAACCTGAACCAATGGGGTCGAACATTTGAATGCGCTTAAGCACACATTCTATTTCGTCCATTTCGATAGGCTCTTCTAAGTCATCGTCATTAACAGCATCTAAGATATCGTCAAGGGTAACGGTTAGATAACCGGATTCGTCGATTGAGTCGATGATAGCCGTAGCAATAGCGCGGTCAGTGTCTGAAAAGTGAGTGAGGCGCATTTGCCAAAGCAAATGCTCTTGGATGTCTTCGGTAGTTTCACCTTGGAAGATTTGTTCGTCATCATTAGACGGGCCAGGCGCAGGCGCAGAAGAGGCGGAGTAGTACTCGTCCCAGGTGCTGTCGATAGGCAGCTCATCGGGAAGGTCGTTCTTCTCCAGTGCATCTCCTGCCTCTAGCGTGTCGCTTGATGCAGAAGCTGTCGCTTCAGCAGCACTATCGTCACTATCGACATTGTTCTTTTCTACTTGTGGCTCGTCGTTACCTTCTTCCACTTCTAACAGTGGATTAGAGTCGAGTGCCTCTTGAATCTCTTGCTGAAGATCAAGCGTAGAAAGCTGCAGCAGCTTGATGGCCTGCTGCAACTGAGGTGTCATGGTAAGTTGTTGGCTAAATTTTAGCTGTAAAGATGGTTTCATCTACGTCTTATTTAAATGCTCTAAATTGAATATACCAGAGCGAAACTGAAAAATGACAATTCGGTTACATTAACTATAGCCTGAATTGTTCGCCTAGGTATACATCCCTTACTTTTTGATTACTTAAAACCTGTTCCGCGGTTCCTTGCGCAATAAGCTCACCATGACTCACAATGTACGCCTTTTCGCAAACATCCAATGTTTCGCGTACGTTATGGTCCGTGATAAGGATACCAATACCCCTATCGCGAAGATGCTGTATTATCTTCTTTATATCATTAACTGATATTGGATCAACACCAGCAAATGGTTCGTCTAACAAAATAAATTGTGGTTTCGCTGCCAAAGCGCGAGCAATCTCTACGCGACGACGTTCTCCCCCTGACAAACTCATGCCCGTACTATTACGTATATGGTTGATATTAAATTCATCAAGTAGTGCATCAGCTTCTTCTTCTTGCTGTTGTGAATTTAAATCTTTACGGGTTTGCAAAATGGCCATGATATTTTCATATACCGTAAGCTTTCTAAATATTGATGCCTCTTGCGGGAGGTAGCCTATACCGCGGCGTGCGCGCTCATGCATTGGCTGGTGAGTAAGCTCATTATCATCAATTTCGATTTTGCCTTTGTCTAAGTTGACTAAGCCTACAATCATGTAAAAAGTGGTGGTCTTACCAGCGCCGTTAGGGCCGAGAAGACCGACAATTTGACCGGTAGACACTGAAAGGCTTACATCGCGAACAACCTGTCGCGATTTATACGATTTAGCAAGGTTTTTAGCGCTCAAAGTTGCCATTGCTATTCATTGTCCTCGTTGTCTTTCTTAGACGATGTTTTACGAATGGTGTCAGGAGTAAATACTGTGGTTACACGACCTTCACCATCTTCACCGGCACCACCCGTTGCAAGCAATTGTTCAGTAATCATATCGAACGTAATCTTATCACCTTGCACTTTACTGGTATCTTGCTGTAGCTCAGCATTACCCGCCAGAGAAATAGTGCGATTAATTACTTCATAGCGAATTTCATTGGCTTTCGCTGATACCGGTGTACCGTCTTCTAGTGATTGAGAATAGCTAGCAGGGTTGCCACGGGCGATAAATATTTCACGGCCGCTGCCATCTGTAGCTATTACTTCTACTTCATCAGCTTCGATTAGGAGTGAACCTTGGGTAATAAGTACATCTTCCTTGTACAGCGCGGTTTTGTTTTTACCATCAATAAACTGGGTGTTTGACCCTATCTTAATGGGTTGTGAAAAATCTTCTTCACTGGCTATTACCGCACCGCTAGCGATGGCAAGTAGAAGGCTAGTTGCTAGGGGAATAAGTCGTTTGTACATGATCTAAAAGCTCGTATTCTTGTGTGCGTAAATTCGCGTTAAACCCATTGCTTAAAATAAGATATTGCGTACCCAGTATCTCAACGGGTTGATCAGATGTCATTTGTTTCGTGTCTAAATTTATCTGGATGTATTCCGTGGATAAACTTTTGACAAAATCATCGCTGGTTTGATTTTCAATAACAACGCTATCTTCAAGCTGAATTAATTCATTGTTATAAAGCGTTCCTTCCTGCGCAGTTACAACCCAAGGTGATGAAGCGCTTTCTGTATAAAGGGTATATTTAGGTTGCTGGAATAAAACAAAGCCTAATTGGTCGTAATGCTCCATCGACTCTGCAAAGACTTTGTGATTTAACTCACCGTCTTGGTTGTACAAGGTTGTTGTTAAGTTTTTGGCCTTGTAGGCAGGCTTGAGCGCATCATTTTCGCTACTACCTTGAGTTTCAGGCTGCTCTTCCATCCACGTTGGGATGTACATAAGCATAGCTAAGATAAATAGCGCCGATATACTTAAACCTAAGCGATTGAAGCCAAACTGGCTCATACACTAGCTCCGAAAATGTCATTTGCAACGCCTTTAGCTTGCAAAATGGTGTCCGATATTTCTCGAACTGCGCCAAATCCACCCGGAAGTGTGGTGATCCAGTTCGCTTGCTTTGCAACAAAAGGGTGAGCATCGGCAACCGCAATTTTTACCGCCACATGCTGATACATACCTGTATCGGGCATATCGTCTCCTACAGCGGCAACTTCGCTGGGGCTTAACCCAAGGCTTTTCATTAACTCGCCGAGGGCGTCAGCTTTGTTTTCTTCACCCTGAATAATGTGTGCTACGTTTAGCGCCTTCATTCTGTTTTCTACAATTGCTGAACGTCGCCCTGTTATCACGGCGACGTTAACACCATTACTTACCAAGGCTTTCACGCCATATCCGTCGCGGGTGTGAAAAGCTTTAAGTTCTTCACCGTCGTTGCCTAAGTAAATTCGGCCGTCTGAAAATACGCCATCCACGTCACACACCAGTAGTTTAATGTGCGCCAACTTCTCAAAAAGCGCCTGGTCTAAATCGGTGTATAAAGTCGTCGTCATTTAGAGTACTCCCGCTTTCAAAAGCATATGCATATTGAAGGCTCCGACAGGGTTGCGCTTTTCATCGGTAACCATTAATGCGCTTATCTTATGGGCTTCCATTAAGTTTAGGGCTTCTACAGCAAGCTGTTCTGCTGTGGTTGTTTTGCCGCCTTTGGTCATTACATCTTCTACTGTCGCACTGTGTACATCTATACGGGCATCGAGTATCCGGCGTAAATCACCATCAGTAAACACGCCTGTTAACGAACCATCGGGTGCGATAACACCAGTCATGCCCAGGCCCTTTTTGGAAATTTCCAAAAGCGCGTCAGCAACAGACGCATTTAAATTCACTAGTGGGATATCGCTGCCGCTAAGCATAATATCACTCACTTTAAGCAGCAGTTTTCTGCCTAAACTTCCACCTGGATGTGACAGCGCAAAGTCGTCTGAGGTGAAGCCTTTTTGGTCAAGCAGCGCTACCGCAAGGGCATCGCCCATAACCAGTGTGGCCGTTGTGCTTGATGTAGGCGCCAGACCCAATGAACATGCTTCTTTTTCTACACTGATATCCAGCACTACATCTGCGTGTTGGCCTAGCGAGCTATCAGCACTATTGGTCATCGCCACTACCTGAATACCTAAGCGCTTAACCACGGGCAGTAAGTTAACTAACTCATTGGTTTCACCAGAATTGGAAATGGCTAATAGCACATCTCCTTTGCTTAGCATGCCCAAATCGCCGTGGTTGGCCTCACCGGGATGCATGAAAAAGGCAGGTGTTCCAGTGCTCGCAAGGGTAGCGGCAATTTTATTGCCGATATGTCCAGATTTTCCCATACCGCTTACAACCACTTTTCCCTTACAGTTGAAGAGAATGTTGCATGCAGTGATAAAGTCACCATTTAAGCGCTCAGCAAGGTTAGCAATAGCCTGCGTTTCAATGTCGATAACGCGCTTTGCCGATTCGATATAGTGCATCTGAGTTTGTGTATCCATGATTATCCGAACAGCCAATATTGGTAGCCGATAAAGCAAGCCAGAAGTATAAATCCATTGGTTCTTGATATTGTACGCTTTCCAATTAAATCAAAGCTGAACAAGAACAACAGCAAGGTTAAACCGAGCATAACGTACATGTCTCGATTATAAACGTCAGGGTCTAGCAGACCTGGGGCAATTAAACCTGGCATACCAAGTACGGCTAGCAAGTTGAAAATATTAGAGCCGATAATATTACCAAGTGCTAAATCATCTTCACCTTTTAGCACACCAGCAACACTTGCCGCTAATTCAGGAAGGCTTGTGCCAAACGCAATAATGGTTAACCCGATAACTAAATCGGAAATGCCCATGTATCTGGCAATTTCAACGGCTGAATTTACAAGAAAGTGGGCACTCAAAGGTAATATAACAAGGCCAACACCAATCCAGATAAGTGCAGATGTATTAGAAACGCCCTTGGGAATTTCATCTGCGGTTTCTGCAACCAACGGGTCTTCTTTATCTACTTGTAGCGATAACCAAGCCATCATTGCCAAAACAAAAATGAAAAGGCCTAGTAAAATTATCCCTTCGTAAGACTTCAGCTCGCCATCGAACATAAAGCCGATTGCGATTAATGAGATGATGAGAAGGGCGGGGAGCTCACGTTTTAGGGTTGTAGATGAAACAAGAAGCGGCTTTACAAGTGCGGTTATACCCAACACCAGAGCGATATTAGTTATATTCGAACCTAACGCGTTACCTACCGCAGTGTTCATATTGCCGTTGGCAGAGGCAATAGCGGAAACCACAATTTCAGGTGCCGAAGAGCCCATAGCGACAATCGTTAGGCCAATCATCATAGGAGAGATACCGATGTTCTTTGCTAGTGCGGAAGCACCGTACACAAAACGGTCCGCACTCCAACTCAAGACAATCAGCCCAACCAGAAAAATAACAATGTTTAAAAGCACAACAACCTGTAATAGAAAGTATTTTGTTAGATTGTCGCAAAAAGAGTGCCATTTGCCTATGCTCGCAACGCTTTATTTTCATCAAATAAGGTCAGTTACCCTGTATTTTCGTTAATAGCTAACAGTCAACAAGAATATGTTTGGTTGCTGCTAGTGTTCAGTTTCAGTTAATAAACAACGAAATAGGATGGAGACTGGAACTACACGTGGGAATTAGCTAAGGCGCTGACATCACTTCAGCGCGGGATAATATTCGTCTTAGCGCGGGATACAAATACCAGGCCGCGTAGATAATTGCCCACTCAGAAGGCGCTGGCAAGTTCCCTAGCAAAGCGTGGGAATGTAGGAATGGCTGTTCCCTTTCAAATTCCCAGAATGAAGCTAGGGAGCTTGCCAGACCTTCCCGAAGGGCGAGTTTAAAATGTCCGTACTCTTTGTTGTGTCACCTTGATGTAGAACCACTATACCTGCGGTAACACGCCGCGATTACGAACCTTTTAACTCTCGCTGAGTGGGTAATTATCTATGCGGTCTGGTATACAATTCGTCTTAATCGAACATAACTTGTAACTTTTTGACTTTGGCGAGGCTCTTGAAAAAGCGTACAATGCCACCAAATTACACGGCCCAGTGGGCATGTCTACTAGACAAGCCAGCCTGTAACCATAAAAAACTACACTGCAGAGTAAACTTTTTTGAATTTGTTGGCTCTTAAAAGTAAACTGTTCAGTAAACTTTATGAGTTATGTGTGCGAAGGCATAGAAATTGAATATGCACATCGCTCATATACTTTTAATATTTTCCAAATGGACTGATAGCGGCATTCAAACCCAACTCAATCCAGCGTCAGGGGTCGACATTTAAGTAACTATGGATCATTTAGTTGAAGTAGATAACCTAACCTTCAAACGTGCAGATCGCATCATTTATGATGGGATTTCATTGAAGGTACCTAAAGGCAAAATTACTGCGGTAATGGGGCCAAGTGGGATAGGTAAAACCACGCTGCTACGCCTTATTGGCGGGCAGTTAACGCCAGATGAAGGCAACGTTAAATTCGACGGCGATTCAATTGTCTCAATGTCGAGAAAGTCTCTTTACGAAACCCGTCGTAGAATGAGCATGCTATTTCAAAGTGGTGCGCTATTCACTGACATGAGCGTGTTCGATAACGTGGCGTTTCCGCTTCGCGAGCATACTGAGCTATCTGAAGACTTGATAGCTACTATTGTCGCTTTAAAGCTACAGGCTGTAGGTCTGAGAGGCGCCGCGCAATTAATGCCGAGCGAACTTTCTGGTGGAATGGCGCGCAGGGCCGCGCTCGCTAGGGCAATAGCGCTAGACCCCGATTTAATTATGTACGATGAGCCTTTTGCGGGACAAGACCCCATATCCATGGGCGTGCTGGTAAAGCTTATTAGAGAGCTCAATGATGCACTCAGCTTAACTAGCATTGTCGTGACCCATGACGTAACGGAAGTGCTGACCATCGCTGATTATATTTACATTTTGGCGGATAAACGCGTCATTGGTGAAGGTACTGCGCAGCAAATTAAAGAAAGTGATTCCGAATTGGTTCAGCAATTCTTAAAAGGTAAAGCAGATGGCCCGGTTCCATTTCATTACCCAGCGCCAGACCTGAAAGCAAGCTTTCTGGGGGCAGATAAATGAAGTTCTTCCAATCAATAGGTGCTAAAACGATAGGGAAAGTTACCGCAATCGGTAGAGCCGCGCTGATGTTGTTTGGTGCACTTGTCGCTGTCCCTCGAGTAAAAAATATTCCACTGACTATCAAACAACTTTATGTAGTTGGTGTTCAGTCACTGCTCATCATCATGGTGTCGGGGCTGTTTATTGGCATGGTAATGGCACTTCAAGGCTATACCATTTTAGTGGATTACGGTGCAGAGGGTAGCTTAGGTCCCATGGTCGCGCTTTCCCTTTTACGAGAGCTTGGTCCGGTAGTCACCGCATTGCTTTTTGCTGGGCGTGCCGGGTCAGCGCTGACCGCTGAAATTGGCCTTATGAAAGCCACCGAGCAGTTAAGTAGTTTAGAAATGATGGCGGTAGACCCGCTAAGGCGTATAGTTGCTCCTCGTTTTTGGGCAGGAATGTTAGCTATGCCAATGCTCGCCATTATCTTTAGTGCCATTGGTATTTTAGGCGGTCATTTAGTCGGCGTAGACTGGTTAGGTGTTGATGCAGGCAGCTACTGGTCAATCATGCAGTCGACGGTTGATTGGAACCAAGATGTTATAAACGGCGTAATAAAAAGCCTCGTTTTTGCCTTGGTTGTGACGTGGATTGCCATATTTAAAGGTTACGATTCTATTCCAACATCGGAAGGGATCAGCAAAGCGACTACCGAGACGGTGGTCTATTCATCATTAGCAGTATTAGGGCTGGACTTCGTGCTTACCGCCCTTATGTTTGGTATCGAGTAGGGGATTGGAATGAGTAAGTATAAAACGGAAGTAATGGTTGGTGTGTTTGTCATGCTTACGATAGGTGCTTTGTTATTGTTGGCACTTAAAGTTGCAAACCAAACGGTCGCAACCGAAGGCGATACCTATACCCTATATGCGAAGTTCGACAACATTGGTGGGCTAAAGCCTCGCTCTGCTGTAAAAGTGGGTGGTGTAACCGTTGGCCGTGTGTCATCTATTTCTTTAGATCAGGAAGATTTCACACCGGTAGTAGAGTTATCTATTTTAAATGAATACAACGGCTTCCCTGAAACAAGCTCTGTGTCTATTTTGACGTCAGGTTTATTAGGTGAGCAATACGTAGGCTTCCAGCCAGGGTTTTCTTTTGACGGTGTCGCCAACTTACAAGATGGAGATTACCTACAGGATACGAAGTCAGCGTTGGTACTTGAAGACCTTATCGGGCAGTTCTTATTTAACCGCGGTAGCGACGAAGACTAATCGCAACATAGCGACTGAGCGTATATAACGAAGTCGTCAATCAATTCCAGCGGCCTGATGAAACTAAATACCTCATTATCAGGTCTGCTTAAAAGAGTTTGAAGTTAGGAGAGTTATTTTGAAAAAGTTTTTCGTAGCAATTGGCATCTTTATGATGTCTGTAGCAAGTATAGCGAATGCGCAGGAAGTTAATGAACAAAACCCTTATGAATTGGTTCAAGATGTAGCTAATAGAACGTTTGAACGAATTAAAGCAAATCAGGAAGCGATTAAAAGCGACCCTGAAATGCTGCGCACTATCATGCAGGAAGAGCTTGTTCCGCATATTGATTATAAATTTGCAGCTTTTATGGTACTAGGTAAGCACTTCAAATCTGTGCCTCAGGAAAAAATGGGTGAGTACATCAGCGTTTTCCGTCAATATTTAGTAACTACATACGCGGTAGCGATGGGCTATTACGACAATCAAGAAGTTATCTTTGAGCCTGAATCTTCTTTTGATGACAAAAAATCAGTAACCGTGCGCGCGGTTGTTCAAGACCCAAGCCGCCCTGAAATTAAAATTGCGTTTAAAGTTCGTAAAGATAGCAAAACAAACGAATGGAAAGCTTATGATATGGTTGCTGAAGGGATCAGCATGCTAAATAGCAAGCGCAGTGAGTTTGAATCAATACTTCGTCAAGACGGCATCGACGCAGTGATAGCACTAATGCGCGATAAAATTGGCAAGCCAGTAGAGCTTAAGCAGGGCGAGCCAATTGAAATCGAAGGAGAGGCTGAGTGAGCCTTTTTGAGGTAAATGACAAAGGCAATATAGTGGTTCACGGTCATCTCGACCGTGAAACGCTGTCGAAAAATTTCTGGGAAAGTTTAAGCGGTAATCAACGTAGCATTTTGATTAACACCAAAAAGTGTCAACTAGATTTAAGCGATGTGGAGCGCGCAGACAGTGCAGGCTTAGCGTGGCTTATTAATGCCGTTAGGGATGCAAAGCAAAATGGTGTTAGCATGACTCTCTATAAAATGCCCGAGAAGCTACAGAAGCTTGCGAAAATTAGCGACGCAGATAGCTTTTTACCCGTAGAATAAACACCATTAAGCGAATTAAGAAGTAAGTTATGGAATTGTCTGAAATTGAAAAAATCTTGAAAGATGCGTTAGATCTTCACGAAGTCCACGTAAAAGGTGAAGGTTCACATTTTAATATCATTGCGGTAAGCGATGCATTTAACGAAATGAGTCGAGTGAAGCGCCAGCAAGCAGTGTACGCGCCTTTAGCTGATAAAATTGCAGACGGCAGCATGCATGCAATTACCATCAAGACGTTTTCAGTAAAAGACTGGGAGCGCGAGCGCCAGTTTAACATTCCTCAATAATAGGCATCGCTCGTGGATAAACTTGTAATAAAAAAGAGCCCTGCACTTAACGGTACAGTGCGTATCTCTGGTGCCAAGAACGCGGCATTGCCGCTGTTGATGACCAGCTTACTTACCGATTCCCCTTGTCGTTATACTAACGTCCCTCGTCTTAGAGACATTAATACCACCACGGCGCTTTTGCGTGAGCTTGGTGTAGAAGTAGCACTTCCCGCACCTAACGACATTGTTATCGATGCAAGTACACTTGAAAGTGTGACCGCGTCTTACGACTTAGTGCGTACCATGCGTGCTTCAATTTTGGTGTTAGGCCCGTTGTTAGCTAAGCAGGGTAAAGCGAATGTGTCTTTGCCCGGTGGTTGTGCCATAGGTGCACGCCCTGTAAACCTTCATCTAACTGGCCTTGAAAAAATGGGCGCAAAGATTGAAGTAGACGAAGGCTATATTCGTGCTGAAGTTGAAGGTCGTCTAAAAGGCGCTCGTATCTTTATGGATATGGTGAGTGTCGGCGCTACCGAAAATCTACTGATGGCAGCAGCATTGGCAGACGGCACGACTATTTTAGAAAACGCCGCGCGTGAACCTGAAATTGTTGATTTGGCGAACTGTCTTATTCAAATGGGCGCCAAAATCACAGGTGCAGGAAGCGATAAAATTACCATTGAAGGTGTAGAAACCTTAAACGGTTGTGATTATGCCGTACTGCCAGATCGCATTGAAACCGGTACTTTCTTGGTAGCGGCTGCCGTAACCGGCGGCAAAATTCGCTGTACCCATGCAGCACCAGATACGTTAGATGCTGTACTAGACAAACTAGAGCAAGCTGGTGCGAAGATCACCGTAGGCGAAGACTGGATTGAGCTAGATATGGAAGGGCGTAAGCCACAGGCTGTGCGCGTTAAAACCGCACCACACCCAGCATTTCCTACTGATATGCAGGCTCAGTTTGTTACCCTAAATTGCGTTGCCGAAGGTACAGGCGTAATTACCGAAACGATTTTTGAAAATCGCTTTATGCATGTGCCAGAGTTACAACGCATGGGCGCAGAAATCGCACTTGAAGCTAACTCTGCCGTGTCTAAGGGCAGTTCAAGTTTGAAAGGGGCGCCAGTAATGGCTACTGACCTTCGCGCCTCAGCAAGCTTAGTTATCGCCGGGCTGATCGCAGACGGTGAAACTCACGTAAATCGTATTTACCACTTAGATCGTGGTTATGAATCGATAGAAGAGAAATTGGGTGGCTTGGGTGCCATCATTGAGCGAGTTAAAGAGTAAACCTTAAACCTTGCACAAGAAAAAGCGCCGCATTTGTCAATGCGGCGCTTTTTTTATGCATAAAACTTTACTTACCTAATTCTTTCGCGGATGCTTTTTACAACAGTAATAGAAGCTTAAGCGGTAACTATTGGTAAGTACTATTATGGTAAGAACTACTAAGGCTATTGCCCTGCTCGGAGTTCTCCGACAGTTGCAGTCAACGTGATTGATTGCCCATCGCGGCTAAGTTCAATCTCAAGCTCAGTGCCAGGCTCTGTTTCAGCAATCATATCCAGCGTTTTAGATGCGCTTTCTAAACGCACACCATCAATGGCTACTATGATGTCTCCAGGGCGAATACCCGCGATGTCGGCAGGGCTGCCTTTAGCTACCGCTTGTACATCAATGCCTGGTCGGTTGCGGTTCTCTCCGCCTACAAAGCCAAGCTGGCCGCGCACAACACGCCCATTACTTATAATTTCATCCATAACGCGCTTAGCCAGTTCGTAAGGAACAGCAAAGTTAATTCCATCTACATTGCGTGCGCGATTGTTAGAATCTAGCACCTGGAAATTGGCGTTGGTGATACCCAGTAAAATGCCATTACTATCTACCAAAGCACCACCCGAGTTTCCTTGGTTTAATACTGCATCGGTTTGAATAAAATCCACATAGTTCGACAGGCCATTGCGACCTGCTCTACTTACGATCCCTTGGGTAATGGTTTGCCCCAAGTCGAAGGGGTTGCCTATTGCCATTACTACGTCGCCGACATGGGTATCGGGTTCTGAAACTTGAGGAATAATGTGCAGGTTGTCAGCCGTGACTTTCAATACGGCAAGGTCAGTGAGTGGGTCGGTACCTACAATTTGTGCTTCTAAAATACGACCGTCTTGCACTGCTACGTAAATACTGTCGGCATTGGCTACAACGTGGTGGCAGGTAAGCAGGTAGCCATTCTCTGTCATGATAACACCAGAGCCCAAATTGGTACGCCCACGAGATTGATTTCGAAATAGACCTGAGCCGTTTTCGATACTAACACTATAAATGTTCACGACAGCTGGTGCGGACCGGCTCAACGCTGAAAAATAGCTTTCGCGACTGGCGCTAACAGATGGCTCATTAAAAAAGCCTTGGGCGAGCCCCTTACCTTGCCTAAGTTCTGGCAAAAAAATCAACAGTAGAGCCGCAACGGCAACGCCTAGGATGATAGATTTTAGTAAGAAGTTAAATATTGAGCGGCCAGTCACAAGTCACACTTATTGTTGTCTGTTGCACTTACTCCATACGTACCGTTATTGAGGTACTACTTCACAAATTAAAAGCGCAACAATCTGAATTTATCGTTATTAATGTAAAGGATATCACTTTATTCACTAAACTACCGTAATGAAGCGCAAATTTTGTGTAACTCAATACGACAGAAAAGATGGTTAGAAAGTAAGCTAATGTGGATAGGGCTAAGGGGATAGTTTAGCTCAATAAAAAACGGCGCTTTGAAAGCGCCGTTTAACATGTATTACTGCTTAGGAATTAGTAATTTTGAGAACTGAGCTCTACTGTCTGATAACCAAGTAAAGGGTAGAGTTACCGCGTTTTACATTAAGTGCGATAACGCCTTTGGCTTCGTCTAGCGCGTTTCTGAACTCCGCAACCGTAGATGTGCGAACGCGGTTAACGCCAATGATCACATCTTCAGATTGAAGGCCAATACGGGCCGCAGGTGCACCACGCTCAATCTCAGATACGACTACACCAGCATTGCCAGCATTGTCTGTGCCATTAGACAGTGTGGCGCCTTCTAGGGCTGGGTGAATCTGAGCCGCAGTTACCGTGGTATCAGTAGCATCGTCTAATACAACGTCTACGTTCATTTTCTTGCCTTTACGCATAACGGTTAGCTCAACCTCTGCGCCAGCCCCCATACTCGCAATTTTTGCACGCAGTTCTTGGAAGCTGTGAAGTTTGCGACCGTTAATCGCCGTAATAATATCACCTGCTTGAAGACCGCCTTTCTCTGCAGCCGAGTCAGGCTGTACTTCGCTTACGAACGCACCAATATTAACTTCGGCATTCATAGCTTCAGCAAGGCCCGCATCAATATCACTACCTAGAATACCCAGAAGGCCACGGCGTACTTCACCATATTCAGCAATTTGATCAACAAGGCTTTTCATCATATTGGCAGGGATAGCAAAACCAATACCCACGTTGCCGCCATTAGGGCCAAAAATAGCGGTATTGATACCAACCAACTCACCGTGAAGGTTAACTAATGCGCCACCTGAGTTACCCCGGTTAATTGCTGCGTCAGTTTGAATGAAGTCTTCGTAACCGCCTATGTTTAAGCCTGAACGGCCTAAAGCACTTACAATGCCTGAGGTTACCGTTTGAGAGAGACCGAAAGGATTACCAATGGCGACTACAAAATCACCAACCCGTAGTACGTCAGAATCGGCAAGCGGCAACGCTTTTAAATCATCCGGCTCAATCTTAAGCAAAGCGATATCACTTTGCTCATCAGAGCCCAACTTTTTCGCTTTGAATTCGCGTCCGTCTGTTAATTTAACGGTGATTTCGTCCGCGTTATCGACAACATGATTGTTGGTAACTACATAACCTTTGTCAGCATCAATAATGACACCAGAACCAAGACCACGGAAAGGACGTTCTTGAACTTGCTCTTGCGGTGCACCAAAGAAGTAGCGAAACATTTCTGGTACGCGCTGTGTAGAAGTTTGCGTACCTTCCACTGCGATACTGACTACCGCAGGTGTCGCTTCTTCGAGCATAGGGGCTAAAGACGGCACTTCGTCTTTTGAATCAGAAAAGAACGGTAACGCCGCCTGCGTACTAGCAGTAAAGCCCAGTGAACTTACAACAACGGCAGACGCCAATAGACAATGGCGGAAAGACATTTTCATGTTCGCTTACACTCCTTCATGTTATATGCGACATAGCATGGTTTCACTAAAAGAGTCTGACGCTGGAATAAAGTTCCCGATGTTACTGTTTTTCTGCGTTATTCTGCTCAGAACCGCCGACGAACAACCCAGACCCTGTATTCGCAAAGTCTTTTGGTTGAGTATCAGAAACACGATTTACTTTAGACTTGTCAGTCCCTTTCAAATTATTGCGTAAATAGGTTGTAGCTTGCTCCCCATAAAAAGGAACTTTGCTGTCTTCTTCATCGCTGCCTTGTTCAAGCAGCATTTCGTATTCTTCTATCTGTTGTTTTAGCGTTTCACACTGACTCTCAATGCTTTCTAAGCTTTGACGAGTTTGATGTATATGATGCTGCGCCTGTTGTGCGAGGATCTCTTTAACTTGCTTCTCAGTTTGTGCAGCATTACCTGCGCCTTGCTTTTGTTGAAGAAAGCGACCAGCGAAAAAGCCAATAATTAAACCAACAACTAATAAAGCAAGAGATACTAACAATTCCATTATATTCTCCGAATAAATCTACATCGCGCAGCCGACCTTTTGTTGTACGATCTAAAAGCTGCTTTCGACCATATGCTGAATATAGCAAGGTCAAACCCGAAAAGCGCATACATAGTTTCATTTATTCAGTGTATGTCGAATTTCAATGTGAGATTCTACCGTGATTTCCATTAAAATTAAGGTCATAATTGAGAAATTCAAGCAGGTCGGTGCAGCGTGCGCCGCTATTGACTTTTGTACGGAGTGGTTTCGGCGATGACGCCATGGGAAAAATATCAGCTAGATCTTCAGTCGCCTGATTTTCATTATGACGCGGCACAAGAAAATGCAGTAAAAGAACTTCAGCGTTTGTTTGATGAACTTACCCAGCCCAAAAAGAAAATGACCTGGCGGGTTAAGTTAAAAGCAGCATTTGGTAAAGGCCACGCCAAACCAGGTATTCAGGGTATCTACTTTTATGGCGGGGTAGGGCGAGGTAAAACCTATTTAGTCGATACCTTCTACGACTGCTTGCCGTTCGAGAAGAAAATGCGCGTGCACTTTCACCGCTTTATGTACCGTGTGCACGATGAACTAAAGCAGCTCAAAAACGCGCAAGACCCGCTAAAGTTAGTAGCAGCCAAGCTAGCAAAAGAGGCGCGGGTAATATGCTTTGACGAGTTTTTTGTGTCTGATATTACGGATGCCATGATTTTAGGCACGTTAATGGAAGAGCTGTTTGGTCACGGTATCGTGCTGGTGGCTACCTCTAACATAGTACCTGACGATTTGTATAAAAACGGATTACAGCGTGCGCGATTCTTACCAGCCATCGACTTACTAAATCAGAATACCCGCGTGGTGAATGTTGATAGCGGTATCGATTATCGCTTGAGAACCTTAGAGCAAGCCGAAATTTATCACCATCCGCTTGATGATGCAGCCACCGAGAACTTGTATAGCTACTTTTCTCAGCTAGCACCAGAAGAAGGCTCTGAAGGAGAAGATATCGAAGTGAACAACCGTAAAATACCTACACTTCGAAACGCAGACGGTGTATTGATGATAGATTTTAAAGCTTTGTGTGGCGGGCCCCGTAGCCAGAGCGACTATATCGAGTTAAGCCGTTGTTACCACTCCGTGCTTTTAGCCAACGTTAAGGAAATGGGCCAGCATAATGATGATGTGGCGCGCCGCTTTATTGCTATGGTAGACGAGTTCTATGAGCGTAACGTGAAACTCATCATTTCGGCAGAAGTAGCACTGGAAAGCCTGTATACCGAAGGATTACTTAATTTTGAGTTCAGGCGCTGCCTTAGCCGCTTAAAGGAAATGCAGTCACACGACTACCTGGCAACCGAGCATTTGCCGTAAGCATAAATATGGGGTCAGAGTACATTTTGACCTCATTGAAAATGTGAAAGCTACTAACCTAAACCCTTTCTAGGGGCGTTCACATTGGTATTAGAGGAAAATTAAGGTAGAATTTCGCCCAAATTTTTTGTGTCGCTTAGCCTACCGTTATTTTGGGCAGTGTTTCGCTTGGCAATTTCTAGCACCGTCGCGTTCGACCATTTATTGAAACGTCGAGTTCGGCAATGCTACCAAGTAAGGCAGAGCGATGCGCCTGATGAACGGTCAGGCAACAGGTAGCCCGATAAAACCCAACGCAGCATTTCAAATTGCGAGAAAGAGAATTTTAAGATGGGAAGAGCATTCGAAGTTCGTAAAGCCGCCATGGCAAAAACTGCCGGCGCAAAAACTAAGGTTTATTCTAAGTACGGTAAAGAAATTTACGTGTGCGCAAAAAATGGTGGTGCCGACCCAGACACTAACCTTTCACTTCGTCGTCTAATGGAAAAGGCGAAGAAAGACCAAGTACCAAGCCACGTTATTGAAAAAGCCATTGATAAAGCCGCTGGTGGCGCAGGTGAAGATTTCCAGCCTATGCGTTACGAAGGCTTTGGCCCGGGTAACTGCATGGTTATTGTTGACTGCTTGTCTGATAATGCAAACCGCACTATTACCGAGGTACGCAACTGCTTTACTAAAACCAATGCCAAGCTAGGTGCGCAGGGTGCGGTATCGCATATGTTCGATCACCAAGCGGTATTCCAGTTTGAAGGTGACGACGAAGACGCCATTTTAGAAGTGCTAATGGAAGCAGACGTAGACGTAACTGATGTTGAAGTTGAAGACGGTAAAGTTACAGTTTATGCGCCGCATACTGAATTCTATCAAGTAAAAACAGCGCTAACTGAAGCTTACCCAGACATTACGTTTATTGCCGATGAGATGAGCTGGATGCCTCAGACTGAAACTGAGATCAGCGAAGAAGATATGCCTATGTTTGAAAAATTCATGGACATGCTTAACGACTGTGACGACGTACAAGACGTTTATCACAACGCGATTACGCCGAGCAGTAACTAAAAAGCGCAAACCCCATGAACAAAAAACCTCGCCGATGCGAGGTTTTTTTCATTTGCTTAAACTTTTAACGGCGTTTAAAGATAAACCGTTTCGTACTTGATTGGTGCTAGCAGTTTAAGAATACGATTTTCCTGTTGATAGGTAAGGCCTACATCGCGCATAGCGCCTTGAACATACTCAACCAAAATATAGAATTCACGCTCTTTGATGTTAAGACCTTTGTGAGACTCTAACATTGATTTACCATCGTACTCGCAAGGCCCGCCAATAAGCTCACAGGTTTGCAAAACGAGCTGATCCCGTAGATGCTTTTTTGGCACCCCTTTAAAGTAGTGACCAATTACAGGGTCAGTGTAAATGCGGGTGATAGCCACACCATAGACAGTGTTCAGGGTTTTATGGCCACCAATTTCATCATACAGACTTTGCTTTTCATTACTTGCACAACCAGAAAGTAAAATGTTTAGCAGTGCTATTGCTGCAATGGGAACACATTTCAACAACTTCATAGGTGGTATCTCCCCATTAAAAATTGCCATTTACCGTTACGTAGAAGCCACTTGAGCTCTCTTGCAGCGGTAAATTACCTAAATCCACATAGGCAGCGGTAATTGAAATAGACTTATTTGGAAAGTAAGCAATAAAAGCATCAATAACCGTGTCCTCTTCGGCTAGCCCACCTAACCGATTAGTTTGCGTTCGAAACTCAGTGCCAATTGCCGTGGTAGGGCTGATTAATACTGCAACGGAGCCTTCCCACTCAACTTTTGCATTGTCGTTACCTTCAGCACCAAAGCCTAATAGGCCAAACACATTTGCCTTAGTGTACCTGGCGGTTAAATTAGTGAGTAAATTATAGCCTGACGGTGTGCCCAACCATAATTTAGTCGCCGAAAGGTAGATGTCAGTGCCGCTGTCGTCCTTCGCGCCTAACAGTAAAGGTACCCCTATCTCAGGAAGTGGAACGGTGCCATCTGGCAATGAAAGCGAACTATCAACATCTCTGTTTATCTTGTATTGGGCGCCTAAAGCGATTTGCGGGGCCCATGAGTTTTGGGTAAAAACGCCATCACCGAACAATTTAACCTTTGCCCCCACAATATCTTGCTCGATAGTTGTACTGTTAGCATTGGTTACAGCACCTTCTGTAAGTAATGCAAACACATTGCTGGTTAGCCCAGATGAAATATCTAAGCGCTGCCGCTGTACACTAATTTCCAATCGGTCAAAAAGGCTTATGCCTGCACCAGCGGTAGTGAGCGAGTAGTCGTTAAGGCTCAAGTATTGAACATTTGCAGAATAACTAATTTCCTCTTTACTCGTGTACCCGCCAATAAATGCCCAGGGAGTTATGCCGCCACCTGCGGTGCCTTCAAAGCCCGTTATTCCGCCCGAGGCTATTAAGCGAGAGCCAGTGTCTGCTAACGCGAACGATGAAGTCAAGAATAGCGGTAGCAGCAAAAGCCTTTTCATAATGAAGCCCTAATTTTTCCAGTCATTTTGTTAGCGAGTATAAGCATAGACGCTAGATTAGACATTAAGAAATTTTATGAAACGCCTCATAGGCGCAATCAGAGTGATAGAGCAATTCCGATTACTCGCGATAAATGCAAACGTTTACCTACGCGCTCAACGTTTTTATCAAATCGTTCCAACTAAGGGGCTTAGACAAGTAATAACCTTGTGCCCAATCACAGCCACTTTCTTTCAGATACTTGAGTTGTTCTTCAGTCTCAACGCCTTCAGCGATTACACGTAGCCCATACAACTTGGCTAAATTCTGTATAACCATAACCATTTTTTGTCTGGCTTCTCGCTCAGAGAATAAATCATTCACAAATGAACGGTCTATTTTCAAGCAGTCAGCAGGGTAATTGATCAATTGGCTAAACGCAGTGTAGCCGGTTCCAAAATCATCTAACGCTAGTGACACTCCCAGTGCTTCTAACGCTTCTAGCGTTGCAATACAGGCGGTATCTCCTGCAACAAAAGCGGTTTCTGTTACTTCAAGCTCAATGTATTCGGGCGATACTTTGTAGGTTTCCAGTAAGGCTTTAACTTGGGAAGGGAAAAGTTCGTTATGTAATTCTACACCAGAAATATTGATACAGATTTTTCCGTTAAAGCTATGTTCCGACTGCAGGTTAACGAGTGCCCTCAACGCATTTTTGATAACCCAAAGGTCGATATCTTTTATAAGTCCAGTTGCTTCCGCGACAGGGATGAAGCGATCAGGGCCTATTCCTTTTAGGTCTGGCGTATGGCACCTAAGCAAGGCTTCAACAGCAACTATTTTGCTATTTCGGCAGTCGTATATTGGCATAAATGCTAAAGAAAATTGCTCTTCACTTAACGCGAGCTTGAGGCCCTGTTCAATTTGTTGGCGATCTCGTAAACTATCTGCAATATCTTGTGTAAAAAATCTGAAGCAATTCTTACCACTGTGCTTTGCGTTATACATGGCAGCATCAGCGTGGTTAATCAGGTCTGAAGGTTCAGTAGCATCGTCTGGGTAAACAGCGATTCCTATGCTCGCATAAGTCATATGCTTTATACCATCAACTTCAAAGCCTCCATTGAACACCTCCAAAATACGTGAGGCTACGGTTGCCGCATCTGTAGGTTCTTTGATGTTAGGCAATAATACTACAAACTCATCCCCAGCGAGCCTAGCTAGGCTTTCTGAACTATTTTTGAATACTCGATCTGTTGAGCGAACCGCTTCCCACAGGCGTTCACTAAATTTGAGTAACAAGCGATCTCCCGCGTCATGACCATATTGATCATTTACTTGCTTAAAATTATCTAGGTCTATGTATAACAACCCTATACGCTGTTTGTCTTTTTTAGCCCGGCTTAGCATTCGATTTAAATTTGTTTTAAAACTCCAGCGATTAGGTAGACCTGTTAATGTGTCGTAATAGGCCATCTGACGAATATCGTCATCATGAAGCTGCATGATGGTTTGGTACGATTGTTCTTCAGACTTCAACGCAGCGAGACATATTGTATTAAGAGCCAGTGTAGTAAGGATGAAACGAATAGATTCAACAAGTGTGTAACTAGTTATTAGCAACGCGGATAATGGTGTAAACAACAGTAAAGTGCTAGTCACAGTGAAGATAGCAAATACAGCGACTGCAGGCCAAAAACGGTTGATAAAAAGATTAATTGCAGCAATGGGGTAAACCCAAAGTAAACCTGTATTATCCTTACCCCCCGTAATCAGCAGGGTCATTGATAGAGTAAATAAAATGCCGCTTAAAACAATAGCTGCGCGTTCAACATTATTGCTGCGCTTTAATAGGTAAAGGTTAAATAACCCAACTGCCGCGTTGGCAAGGAGGATACTACCTAACAGTACAGACCCATCGTATAAACTGAATCCGCCTAAGGCACATAAAAAAATAACGCCAATGGTGGTCAGAACATAGCACAGTGTGTAACGCCTACTTTGGCGCACTGCCCTCATTTCTTGATGTCCCGCAGTGGTTTGTTGAGATGATGAAGTGGTTGTCAAGGTTACCTAGGACCCATGGTAAGAATATCGGCTTTTAGGCTTCTAAGAATCTAACTGGCGAAAAATTAAAATTATCAAAATAGTAGACCACAAAATTAAGCAATTCAAAGTGAAAAAAAGTGTGCTACCTAATTGCGCTGGAATTACAACACCCACTTAGCTTAGCTGTATAAACCTTGAACGAATTTTTACAATGCCAGTTTATTTTCAAAAATATTTTGAAACTGATTCATTTTTTATCGGGCTTATCATTGAAAAGCTGAATCTATACCATACACACAACTTTTGAGTTTTCCCCTTTTAATGTTCTGAGGAGTTAGTTGTGTCTCATCCAATTATTGAAGATTTAAACAAGCGTTATACGGTTAAGAAGTACGATGCAAACAAACGCATCTCAGCGGACGACCTTGCTACCATTCTTGAAGCTTTGCGTCTATCAGCGTCTTCTATCAACTCTCAGCCTTGGAAGTTTGTTGTAGTAGAAAGCGATGAAGCAAAGCAGCGTTTGCACGATAGCTTTGAAAATAAGCATCAGTTTAACCAACATCACGCTAAAGAAGCATCGCATACTATTTTGTTTGCTTACGACCCTAAATTCACCAGAGAAAAATTCGTTAAGCGTGTAGATGCGGAAGTATCTTCAGGTCATTTACCCGAAGACATGCGTGAAAACTTTATGGGCGCTTATGCGTTTGCTGAAGCGAATACAGATGAAAATGGTAACAACGCCGCGTGGACTAAAGCCCAAGTTTATTTGGCATTGGGTAATGTATTACACACTTTGGCCCGTTTAGGGATAGCTTCCACACCTATGGAGGGTGTCGATCCTGACTTACTTGGCGAACTATTCAAAGAAGAATTAGACGGTCACATTTGTGAAGTGGCACTGGCTATGGGCTACGCAGATACAGAGCAAGATTGGAATCACGGCCTTCCAAAAGCGCGTTTACCAAAAGAAGACGTGATTGCAGTGGTTTAACCCTCATAGAACAGTCAGTTGTTTTAAGTAAGTGTAAAATGCAAAAGAGCGCCTTTAACGGCGCTCTTTTTATTTGTATGACCCATCCTAAATAGCGTTGAAAATAATCTGTTTGCCCCCATCTCACTGGCTTGTCTGAAATTGTAATGTTAATTAAACCAGCCTAAATATCGTGCCCGCTTTTATAAAACGCTTTTACCCTTCTTCATTTACGCCATTTCTTGTTGCGTGGGTATTGTCGTATCTAATTGCTAGCACGGGTTTTCAGACACCTAATGTAGCGAGTAATGCTGAAGTTACATCGCAATCTCCGCTGGCTAAATTTGTACACAGTACACAAAGCTACTCTCTTAGGTTTAGCGCAACTAAGCTAACCGGTGATAAAGGCGAAAAGCCTACCGACGCAGAGCCGCAAGGTTTAATATCGGCATTGCTAAACTTTGCCTTTTACAAAGCGTCATCCAACAAGGTGCCATCAGCAGGCCCTTTCTATAATGATAAAACGTGGGTAAAAGCGAGCCCTCGAGGCCCACCTTCCATCCTGAGTTAACTCCTTTACACGCGCTAACGTGAAAGCAAAGCCTCTTTGTTTCTCGTTCAAGCGTTTTAAAACTTTATTATTCAGGATTCTAAAATGGCACGATTTTCATTTCGTGGCTTTGTGTATGTGCTCATCGTTATGCTCGGTTTACTGAGCGCTGCGCCCAACATATTGCCACAATCAATTAAACAGCAGTTACCTACGTGGTACACCACTTCCACACTATCTTTAGGCTTAGATTTGCAAGGTGGTTCGCACCTGTTATTAGCCGCAGACACTAACGCCTTGTTCGAAAAACAGCTCAACAGCTTTTCGAGCGACTTGTTTAGCGAATTGCGCAGTCTAAACGTGCGCTATACAAAAACATCTCATTCACTCACTCATAAAGATAGTGATTCTGAAAGTGTTGTTTTTACTTTGCGCAATACAGATGATGCGAGAAAGGTAAAAGACGCCGCATACCAAATTTCTGCTCAACCAAATGGTTCAAGCGCACTTGATGTTGCGATAAAGCAAAGCACCGTTACTCTTACGCTTAACGAGCTATACACCGAAAAACTAATTAAAGACACCTTAAGTCGAAGTGTTGAAGTAGTGCGAAAGCGTTTGAACGAAACAGGGCTTACTGAGCCTAGCGTTACGCTACAAGGTAAAGACGCCATTTTAGTTCAGATGCCGGGTATGTCTGACCCCACCCAAGTTAAAAAATTATTGGGCACTACCGCACAAATGACCTTTCACTGGGCTGCAAACAGTCGCTCAGAACAAGTAATGAGCAAACAAGATGCGGCGGGTAATTTCTACCGTCTAGAACAAAAAGTGGCGCTAGAAGGCGAACATATCACTGACGCGGCCGGTGTTTTAAGTAGCGAAACCGGTCAGCCTGTAGTGACCTTTCGTTTAGACAGTGCCGGTGCAAAGCAGTTTGCCACTATGACCCGTGACAACATTGGCCGCGTGCTTGCTATTGTTCTTGACGATAAAGTGATAACCGCCCCGGTTATTAACAGCGTGATCCCAGGTGGTCGTGGAGAAATTACCGGTAACTTTACGTTGCCCGAGGCAGGTAATACCGCATTAATGCTTCGCACTGGTGCGTTACCTGTGCCCCTTAACATTGTAGAAGAACGTACGGTTGGGCCTGATTTAGGCAGCGATGCAATTCAAACCGGAGTGGAAAGCGGCGTGGCAGGTGCGTTACTGGTATTGGCATTTATGGTGGCGATTTACGGAAGGTGGGGCGCTATCGCAAGCTTTGCTCTGTGTATCAACATGGCACTGGTGTTTGGCGCATTAACCCTGTTTGGCGCAACACTGACGTTACCAGGCATTGCAGGTTTGATCCTAACCATGGGCATGGCGGTAGACGCGAACATTTTGATTAATGAACGTATTCGTGAAGAAAGTAAAAAAGGCCGTCCGGCAGCCAGTGCAATAGAAGTAGGCTTTGATAAAGCGTTCGCGACTATAGTGGATTCAAACTTCACTACGCTCATAGCGGTAAGCTTGTTGTTTATGTTTGGCAGTGGCCCTATAAAAGGTTTTGCCATTACCATTGCCCTTGGTCTGGTGTCCTCGATATTTACTGCGGTTGCCTTAACTAAAATGTTGATGCTAAAAGCAGTTAAGTTGAAAAAAAGAAACACAAGAGATCGCACGCCCATGCGCTTCTCTTCAACGCTTTTACGGTTAACCGATAAGCTTAGCGGAATTAACTTTCTAGCAAAACGTAAAATTGCACTCGCTGTTTCTGTAGTGCTAACAGTGCTTTCAATCGGCTTGTTTGTTAAGCCTGGCTTACATTATGGCGTCGACTTTACCGGTGGCACTATGATTGAGTTGACCGCACCAACCCTTACTACCGATGAGCTAAGGGATGTGATTGAAAGTAATGGTTTTGATCAGGTAGCAATTCAAGAATATGGCAGTGAACATCACTATTTATTGCGAGCACCTGTTCTTAATAGCAGTGGCGAGCTTGAAAATAGTAATGCAAAGCAGACTGATGCCCTGAAACGTGCGATTTCGCAAGCCGACAGCGAGGTTAGCTTTGATAAAATTGATATGGTTGGACCGAAAGTCAGCGGAGGCTTCGCAGAGCTATCTATTCTGGCACTGCTTATCGCAGGTGGTGGCATGTTGGTGTATCTGTGGGCACGCTTTGAGGCGCATTTTGCAAGCGCAGCGCTGCTAACCGTGATACTCGATTTAACTAAAACCATAGGCTTTTTCGCGTTAACGGGCATTGAATTTAACTTAACGGCTGTCGCAGCACTGCTGGCGCTCATTGGTTACTCTATAAATGATAAGGTGGTAGTGCTTGATCGCATCCGTGAACTATTACGTTTAGACCCAACCAAACCTTTAGCAAACACTATCAATGAAGCGGTGAACAGCACATTAAGCCGAACGGTATTTACTTCCGTTACCACCCTGCTAGCGTTGTTACCGATGGCTATTTTTGGCGGTGATGCAGTAGAGAGTTTTGCAGTGCCTATGGTTTTTGCTGTCGTGATTGGCACATCATCGACCTTGTTTATCACCTCTACGCTGTTGTATTTGTTTGGCAGCAAAAGAGAGAAACAAGGTAAAGCCCAGTTAAAGCCTACTGCAGAAGAGATTAAGGCATCGTTGTCGCATATTCCCTAAGCGGCACAAATTCCTTAACCCGTATGCCTTGGCGCGTTTTTGTCTCTTATTACTTTGACACAAAAACGCGATAAGTTGACAGTATTAACAGGAACCCTTGATGCATTCACGCATACCCGAATAATTTGGTGTGAGCATCAAGGGCAATAAGGAGCGTATAATGTTTGCAGTTGATCACATTATTTTACTTAGCGCAGTGCTTGCCATCTTAGGTGTGCTGGCCAGTAAATTATCTCCGCGCTTTGGCGTACCTGTTTTGGTGCTATTCCTCGGTGTAGGAATGCTGGCTGGTGAAGATGGGATTGGCCGAATTTTCTTTGATAATGCCGATGCCGCCCATGCTATAGGTACATTCGCGCTTATCCTTATTCTATTTGATGGCGGTCTTCAAACATCTAAAAAGTCTATAATTCAAGCGTGGAAGCCAGCGGCTTTGCTCGCCACCTTTGGCGTAATCGGTACAGCAGTGGTCACTGGTATCGCTGCTATGGTTATTCTCGATTTACCGCTTTATAAGGGCTTATTGCTTGGTGCTATTGTAGGGTCGACAGACGCCGCTGCAGTGTTTTCTGTTCTGCGCAATGCTGGTATACGCATTCCCGCTAAAATAAAGTCCACACTGGAGCTGGAAAGTGCGTCGAACGATCCTATGGCCATATTCCTCACTATTGGCCTTATTACGCTTATACAAGGTAGCACGACTAAACCGTTGGATTTGCTCTCCTTATTTGCTAGCCAAATGGGCGTTGGCGCTGCAGTTGGCCTTGCAATAGGCGGTATTGCTGTATGGCTTTTTAGGCGTGTAACTTTAATGGCCATAGGTTTGTACCCGGTATTTGTGATGTTATTTGGTGTACTGTCTTTTGGCCTTGCTGCGAATTTAAACGGCAGTGGTTTCCTAGCTACCTTCATCACTGGCGTAATAGTGGGTAATAGCCGCTTTGCGTATCAACGCAACACCTTTGTATTTCTCGACGGTTTGGCGTGGCTTGGGCAAATTGCCATGTTCGTTATCTTAGGTTTGTTGGTAACGCCCACCGAGCTGTTTGTTAATTGGAAAGAGGGCCTTTTAATTGCGTTTGTGCTTATTTTTATTGCACGTCCGCTGGTGGTGATGCCTATTTTGTTGCTTTCGAAGTTCTCATTTAAAGCGTCGTTGCTTATCTCGTGGGTGGGGTTGCGTGGTTCGGTGCCAATTATTTTAGCTATTTTCCCGCTGATATTTGGTATGCCCTACGCTGAGCTAATTTTCAATGTGGTGTTCTTCATTGTGCTTATTTCAGCCCTGTTACAGGGTTCAACCTTGCCCTACGCGGCGCGCAAGTTAGGCTTAGTATTAGACGATGAGGTAAAGGAATCGAGCACGCTAGAAATTGTCAAAGTTGCCAAAAGCAAGCGCGAGCTTATAGAAATAGAGGTATTGAAGTTATCGCCCGCACTACACAAAACTATCAGTGAATTATCTCTTCCAGAGAATACAGTAGTGGCAATGATTGCCCGTGGTGAAGAAACCCTTATACCCAAAGGAAGTACCAAAATAGAAATGGGCGATCAAATTTTCATTATCACCAAACTGCTCGATAAAAGCGCTGTTGAGCATTGCTTTTACAGCGAGCAGGAATAGGGTGCTATTGTAGGGGACTTCATGTAGAATGCGCCGCGGAGTTGGCCAGGCAATCGCCGCTTTCGTAAGAAAGGGGAGGAAAGTCCGGGCTCCAAAGGGCAGGGTGCCAGATAACGTCTGGGCGGCGTGAGCCGACGACAAGTGCAGCAGAGAGAAGACCGCCTAAGCATGTTTACATGCCGGTAAGGCTGAAAGGGTGCGGTAAGAGCGCACCGCACCTCTGGTAACAGAGTGTGGCAAGGTAAACTCCACCCGGAGCAAGACCAAATAGGATCCCTTAACGTGTGGCCCGCATGGGGATCGGGTAGGTTGCTTGAATCAGTGAGCGATTGCTGATCTAGAGGAATGGTTGCCCACGACAGAACCCGGCTTACGGCCAACTCCACTCTTTCCTTAGATAGCTTCTTAAAGCATGTTTATTGTGCCGCCTTTAGACGATACTTTTCCTAAATTAGACGAAGGCTATTCCTTTAGCAGGTGAAGGTTACTTCTATAGCGGGTGAAGCCTCTACCTGAAGGGACATTACCTCAGGCAGAGACATATATCGCTCGTTACTGGAAGAAATAGCGGAACGTCGCGCCTACTGTGCGAGGTTGGTTTACCGTAAATCCAAGTCGAGCACGTCCACCACGCTCTCTATCAAACGAAAGCTGCGCGTTTTCATCAAACAGGTTGTTGGCGTATAGCAAGATTTCGTAATCATCGTAGGTAAGACCAAAGCTCATGTTCATTGTGCCGTAGTCGTCTAGCAACAAATCTAACTCTGTTGTTTCAGTACCGGTTGCACCACCGAAGGCAAGCCCTGATGTGAAGGTGCCTGCGCCAGCAACTTGGTCACTAGGCTGGGTAATGCGGTCGCCCACGTATTGATAAGAGCCTTGGAAGTAGGTGCTGTTTGAAGAGAATAAAGGCTGCGCTAAATCATAGGTAAATGCGATAGCGAAGCTTTCTTCAGGTACTGACGCTAAACGGTTGCCATCTTCAACGCCACCTAGCACCGCACCATCGCCGTCAACAACCGTAGAATCGAACTCAGCTTCGATAATGCTTCCGGTTAATGAGAAAAATAGCTGGTCGGTAAACTGACGTGTAAGTTCAAATTCAATACCTTGGGTGTGGGCGTCCGGCACGTTAAATGATACACGTGAAGAACAAGAACCCGCATCTAAGGTAACCTGAAGATCTTCAATGTCGTTATAGAAAGCTGAAACGTTAGCTGTCCAGCCTCGTCCTGACGATTTCATGCCTATCTCATAGTTGGTGAGCTTTTCATCGTCATAGTCTTGGAACGAACCAAAGATGGCTTCGTCTTGGTCGGTACACAGACTGCGGTTTAGCGGGTCGTTAACGCCGCCCAGTCTGAAGCCTTGCGACACTTGAGCGTTGAAATTTACGTTTTCATTCAAGCTATACTGGCCGATAACGCGAGAAGTAAAGCCATCTGATTGTGTAGAGTCGGTCTGGTTGTCGCCGTTGGCAAATAAGCCCCCAGAGATAAACTGACGCTCTTCTTCATAATCGTAAAAACGAGAACCCACGGTCATTTTAAAGTCATCGTTCACTTGATAGTTCACTTCACCAAACACAGCAAGCTGCTTTAAGTCGTAAGGTAAATAAGCGTTGTACGGCGAATCGGCCTCAAAGCCATTAGCAACCGCTGCTGACGTGCCTTCACCTAATGTCGCATCTGTAAACGCATCATAACCAGGGGTAGGAAGTGATTGATCGTAAACGCGTTCAGTTGAAGAGTAGAAAGCGCCAACTAACCAGTCTAGCGCGCCATCGTCATTAGACGCGGCGCGAAGCTCAAAGGTATCTTGCTCTACTTCGGTTCTGTCTAATAGATTTGACGGTAATAATACGGCTGCATCCGGAAAACCTAAGTCGATACTTACTGAGCCTGACAGCGCGCTGGCATCACGGCTCACCAATATATCTCGGTCGGTATAGCTATAAACAAAAGTAAAGTCAGCAACGTCTGCTTGGTATTCAGCGGTTACATCAGCTATTAAGGTTTCGTCAGTAAACCCTTCCTCAAGCAGTAAGTACTGTTCGCGCTCACCCAATTGAATAGCAGGACGTGTCGTAGTGTAAGGGTTTGCAAACACGTTATAGACTTCTTCTCTGTTAAACCCGTTCATCTCGAGTTCTTGGTAGATAAGTCGTGGCGTTATGGTGAGTTTATCATTAGGTGCGATAACGAACGCTACACGTCCGCCAGTTCTGTCGCCGTCATTAACGTCTTCGCTAAACGCGCCGTTCTCACCAAGGGCATCAATAAAGCCCGCATAATCGGTACGATATACCACCGCGCGCATAGCAACTGTATCTGAGATTGGTACGTTCACCATACCTTTTACATGACCGCCCACGCCACCGTCTGTCACACTATTAAGATTAGCTTCAAACTTACCTTCAAAGGTATCTAACTCGGGCTGATTGGTGATGTAGCGAAGGGTTCCGCCGATAGAGCCAGATCCAAAAAGCGTACCTTGCGGACCGCGCAGGGTTTCAATGCGGTTAAGGTCGAAAAGGTCGAGATCTGGGGTAAACAGCGATAGTGAAATAACGCTTTCATCAAGATAGACGCCTACTTGCTCTTTAACGCCTGGTTGGTCACGCACTATTTGCCCTGCCGATACGCCACGCATTGAAACCTGGCTTTGGCCTGGCCCCAAATTTTGAATAGAGACGCTTGCCACATTTCTAGCTACATCCTCTAAGTTACCCGCGCCGCTGCGTTCAAAGTCTCGCTGGGTTTGTGCGTTGATTGAAAAAGGAATGTCTTCAATGGATTCTGCACGCTTTGTTGCCGTTACTATGATTTGCTCAAAGTTTTTCTCATCCGCTTGTTGTGTGTCCTGTGCAATTGCGCCAGAGCTAAGCAGCCCCATTATTGCAATGCTTAGAGTGCTTCGTCGAAACGACGTTTTTTCTAGTTTAAACATAAGTCCATCCAGGTTGGTTGTTTCTATTTTGTTGTTAGGCAAGGGCGTAATGTGGCAAAAAAACTTGGCTATTTCTATATCTGGCGAGATAAATATTTCAACTTTAGTTGTAAAGTGCGGTCTTTGTTTTTATATGTTTCATTTTTGTTAAATGTTCTTATGGCCTCAAAATGCGTCTAAAAGGTCAAAACAAGTGTCTATCAGGCTAATTACATCAGTAATAGTTTAGGTATGATTTGTTTTAGATGAGCTGCATTTATTGCTTAAGAAAATACCGCAGTTGTCGCAATCCTTGGTGGAAAAGTGCTCAAAGTGTAAATCCTATCCAAGCCCAAAACCCAAAACAAAAGCCATATAAGAGAACTGCAATGAAAAAATCAGTGAGCGCAAATGAACTTCTAAAAGGTATGCTAGCAATCGTTGTCGCGAGTTTTCTGTGGGGGACAACAGGCACTGCCGCTCAGTTCGCCCCAGGAATCAGTCCGTTAGCAATCGGTGCCTTTGCAATGGGGATGAGCGGTGTATTGCTTTGTGTTAGTGCCCGAAAATCACTGGTAAAGGATGCACCTATTCTTTTTTCTACACCACTGACCTTTCTGTTTGGCAGTGTATGTGTTGCAATTTATCCGCTGGCCTTTTACAGCTCAATGCGTTTGTCAGGCGTTGCCATAGGCACCGTAGTTTCTATCGCCAGTGCGCCATTATTCGCTGCGCTTTTAGAGTATTTTTTGAGTAAAAAGCCCGTGTCTCTAAAATGGTTTATTAGTTTTGTGTTTGGTGCGTTTGGGATTGGTATGTTAGCCATGGGCAAAGAGCTGGATACATTTTCAGCAACTAAAGATGATCAGGTGTTCGGCGTTATCTTGGGTTTAATTGCAGGTTTAACTTATGCGGGATATTCCTGGGCGGCAAAGCAACACATTGACGCTGGCACAAACTCAAAGTCTGCTATGGCCGGGCTGTTCGGCTGTGCTGCGATTGTCTTACTGCCCTCACTTTGGTTTACCGGTCAGAACCTATTTGCTAACGCTATTCACACTAGTGTTTCACTTTATATGGCCATAGTGCCGATGTTTTTTGGATACTTGCTTTTTGGTTATGGTCTTCGTACTACTGAAGCCAGTAAAGCCACGCTTATCACGCTAATAGAACCACTGGTAGCCACCTTATTCGCTATCTTCCTAATTGGTGAAGTATTCAAACCGGTGGGGTGGGTTGGCATGACGCTGGTAAGTCTCTGTCTTTTTATCCAATCGGTAAGGTTTCCTCTAGCTTTAAAGCGCTTTGGCCGAAAAGCGACGGCATAGCTTTGTCTTTATACCAATTCACTATTCCTCTCGACACTGGCCCAGTGATCTACCTTGTCGATGAGGTCTTCAGCATCGAAGGGCTTACTTAAATAATCGTCCATTCCCGCTTCAACACAGCGCTCTTTATCACCTTTCATTGCATTTGCGGTCAGGGCGATAATTGGAACGTTGAGGTAACGCTCTCCAGCTTCACCGTTTCTAATGCGCTTAGTTGCTTCAAAACCATCCATTTCTGGCATCTGACAATCCATCAAGATGACATCAAAGGTCACCTTCATTTTATTCAGAGCCTCTAGTGCTTCTAAGCCAGATTTGGCGCTAAGGGTAGTATGGTTGCTCAGATGCTGTTTCACGATTATTTGATTGATATCGTTGTCTTCAACAATGAGCACTTTACGCTTTTTACCTTTTTTTTGTTTTAACGAAGAGGCGTGATGTACAGGGACTAGCAAAGTCTCATCTGCTGGCTCAAGAGAAATAGTGAAAGAGAACGTACTCCCGTGTCCTTTTACACTTTCAAGTTTTATGTTGCCACCCATAAGCTCACAAAGCTGCTTGCTAATGGATAAACCTAGACCTGTTCCGCCAAACTTACGGGTGGTTGATAAGTCTTCTTGCGTGAAGACATCAAAAATAGTGCTTTGCTTATCTTGCGCAATACCTATTCCCGTGTCTTTTACGCTACATAAAAGTGTAAGGCTGTCGTCTGCGTTTTGTTTAATGCTAGTGGTTACTTCAATGTATCCAGCGTCAGTAAACTTGACGGCGTTACCTAACAGGTTCGACAGAATTTGCCTGAAGCGTACATCATCACCTTGCACAACGTGGAAGCCCTGTAGATCAAAGTGGAAGTGTAGATCGAGGCCTTTTTCTTGGCACATAATGGCGTACTGACTCTGAAGGTTCTCAAGTGACTCTAAAATATCGAAAGGGTTATCTTCGATTTGTAGCTGACCGGCTTCAATTTTAGAAAAGTCCAAAATGTCATTTACGATGTGTAAAAGGCCTTGAATGCTGAATTTCGCCAAAGAAAGGTAATGCTTCTGTTCTTCGGTAAGTTCAGAGTTTGCCATTAGCTGTAAAACACCAGATATGCCGTGTATAGGCGTGCGTATTTCGTGGCTCATACTCGCTAAGAAACTAGACTTCAATCGAGCAGATTCTTCGGCTTTCTCTCTTGCTTCTTGAAGGTATTGTTCCGTTTGTCGCTGCTGCGTAACATCTTGCTGAAAACCGATGTAATGCGTCACTTCGCCATTGGTTTTGACTGGGGTTAAATTTAATCGGTTATAAAAGGCGCTGCCGTCTTTTCTGTAGTTAAGTAGTGTAGTTTCAATAGGCTCACGTGTCGCAATGGCTTTGCGAATTTGATCAACGGTTTGTAAACTGGTTTCATCACCCTGCATGGAGCGACAGTTTTGCCCAATTATTTCACTTCGTTTATAACCAGTTAATTCTTCAAATGCACTATTTACATAAATAATTGGCTGTCCGGCCCGTTTGACATCAGAAATAATAATCGAAACAGTTGCTTCATCCATCGCATGGGTCAGTATGTTTACATGGCTTTCTAATGCGCGCTGCTCGGTAACGTCACTACCTACATATATGTCGCCACGAATATTACCCTTTACGTCAGCGAGCGAAGCTTTTGTCCAGCGAATATAACGCTCTTTGCCCGAATCTACTGAAAAGTGCGTCAACTCATCGCTCGGTTGTGTCGCTAGTTTCCGAACTATAAGTTTTAAAATCGAACTCTTTTCACCGTATTGATCATCGCAAAAAGCATCGAAGCGCGTATTTGAAATGAGAATTTCTTGATTCTGATCGACCACGACCAGCATGTCGCCCATCGACTCTAATACATTGGAAAACTGTTCGTTAGACAGTGAGACCTCGGTTAGATCCCAAATAAGCTTATCGAAGGCGGCTCGAATGTCGGCTAACTCTTTTGCCTCCACTTGCAATTCATCGTTTAAAGAGGTTGTGTTGTCACTGGTAAGACGGTTTTTAATATCGTCATAAAGCGTTGAGAGGGTTCGCTCAGCTAACGTTCCGGTCATGCTCACCATATGCAAAATAATGAAAATGAATCCTGTGATCATTGCTAATAAGACGATGCCCGTCCAAGCAACTTCTCTGTAAGCCTTGATAGTTGGCTTAACGCTATATAATTGAAGATTCTTCCAGCTAGTTTGCTTAATAGAATAGCCGCTTTGGTTGAACGCTAAAAAGCTTGAATTTAGTGCGATTAAAGAGGGGTCGCTACTAAATAGTACGTTTCCGCTTAAATCTGTAACTAATTGGTTAGTGAGTCGAGGATAGGGCTCAAGAAGTGATTGAAGGCTGTCAACATACATAACAAGGGCACCTTCAGAGACACCATTGAGTAAAACGGGAACGCTAAATACTACTCCGTATTTAGATACAGAAGAAAATGTGTTTGATGAGCCAAGTGTTTGCTGACGCCAAGCATTGCTTAACGACTCAGGTAGGGTTGCACTCCAGTTTTTTTCGATAACTTTTTTACCCGCAAAGTCAAACAGTGCAAATTCGACGGTTTTTGCTTGAGTGAGGTTTAAAGAGCGAAAGAACATAGGCAAGTAATTATCTCGCTGTTCTAAATCAACCAGCGAATTAATAATAATGTCATTTGCCGCTAGATCAGCAAGCTGACGAGTTGTATCGCTTACAATGAAATTAATATCTTGCTCGAGCCCTTCTACCGACTGCTGCTGAAGGGCATTACTTTGCTTAACAATGAAATGAAAGGAAAGGGCAACTAGTGTAATAGACAGCACTGCTATTAATAGCGCTAGCCTTGGGATCATGCTTGAAAGCAATAAAGAACGCAGCCTCATAGGTTCATGCTGCATTATTTCTTGCCCGTTGTTACCAAGTGGCCTTTATCATTAAATTTTGTCATAAAATAATCCTTTGACCAAAGTGCATCATGCCTTTCTTTTGTGAATGGGGCTTCATAGTATTTTACGGCACCCTGGATGTCTTTCAGCGATTCTAGGGCACTGCGCAACTCGTTAATTTGTATGCTACCAGCTTTATCGGCAGCGATTGCAACTAAATGAATTAAATCATACGCATGGGCCAGACCTGTGACACCCTCAATAGCTGCTGCATCAATTAAACCATACTTATCATAATAGGCTTCTAACAGTTGTTTAGCCTTGTTATTTTCTTGATGGTGGAAGTGAAACGTTTGAAGAACTGAAATGTTGTGGTGGCTGATTGGGTTAACTAGTTTAGATGCTAACTGTCCAGATGCTACTCCCCAGTGAGCAATTACCGGAAGCGAGCTTACTCCCTGCTCAGCCATGGCATTCAAGATGACCGCGCCTTCGGGTACGTTAGTAACTAATATGACACCGTCTGTTTTCGCATTTTTTATCGCTGCAATGTCTTCAGAGAAACTCTTCTGCTGCCAGTTAATCCAATGAGTGGCGCTAATGTTTACGCCTTGCTCCGCTGCCGCTTTCGTTAATGATTCAAGGTTTGAGCGTCCCCAACCTGTGCGCTCCAGAACCAAAGCGACATTTGACAATCCGTTGGATTTTGCAAAGTTAATCAGTAAAGGAGCGGCTTCTGCGTCACGTACTGAGACCCGAAAAACGTTATTGGGGGAATGCTTATTATCGATGATGGAAGTACCAGCGGCCCATGGTACCAGCATGAGAATATTTTTATTATGTATAATATCGATCTCAGCAAGCACAACTGGCGTGTGTACTCCACCGACGACGGCTAGCAAGTTTGGCATTTTCGCAAACTGCTCAATGTTGTGAATGCCGCGAGCGGGGTTCCCTCGATGATCTTTCGCAATTACTTTAAGTTTACGGCCAAGTATCCCCCCATTTGCGTTAATCTCTTCAACGGCTAACTCTACACCTTGGGTAATAGCCACACCTCCCTCTACAGCAACTGCTGAAAGGTCTGCATCTATACCTATTATCAGAGGCTCTTGAGTGCTGTCAGCGCGGCATGAATTGATAAAAAACATAAAGCAGAAAACCGCTGTTAGAAGAAGTTGTACACGCATGGGTTAGTTACCTAGTTGATTACCCTTCAAAGTGTATAGCAATGTGCTGAACGTTTTCTTATTTACGCACTATTCTTTAGTATAATTTAGTACGTTATGTGAGCAGTTTCTTACGAGGCAACGTTTATTGTTTTACTGCAAAAAGACCAATGTGGCACGATTCTGTCATTGAACAAACAGTGTAAAGCTAAATGGTTGTTTAGTGAGCAGCTATGCAAGGGCCCAGCGCGCAATTAGAATGTTAAAAACATCTGTGCCTGTGTTGAAGGTATTCTCTTTTACTATTAAAAATTAAGGAGAACAGTAGTTTGGAGTATAAGTGCGAAATACAACATTGCCTACAATTATAGATGTAGAAGCAAGTGGATTTGGGGCGGCAAGTTACCCCATAGAAATAGGCATTGTGCGCTATGATGGTGCAAAATGGTGCAAACTACTGAGGCCATTTGACTCTTGGGTACACTGGGATACAAAAGCAGAATCGCTTCATGGCATCTCTCAACAAATGTTACAGGCACGAGGCGAGGAGCCTCATAAGGTGTGCGTTGAGCTTAATAATTTTCTGGGGAATACGGTTGTATACAGCGACGGATGGGTGGTAGATAACCCTTGGCTGATAAAGCTGTTCTCGGCTGCGCAAATTGAAATGTCGTTCACCTGCCGCGCCCTTGAATATATATTGAGTGAGTCTCAAATGGATAACTGGCACGACGTAAAAAATAGTCTTTCCGCTGAACTAGACGTAAAGCGTCACCGAGCGAGTTCTGATGCAATGATAATTCAGCAAACCTATGCTAAAACAATGGCGCTAACTCAGAAGTGATTCTGTGTTGCCTTTACAATTAGGGAGGCACAGTTTTGACGTCGCGGCGTTCGATAAGCTAAAGGTAGTGATATTCCTAGAATAGGTAATTAACACCTAAAGAAAGCGCCATATTCTCTTCTTCGCCAATTTGTCTATGCTCTAGCTCTACGGCCATGTTTAACCCTTCGCTTTGGCCAAGTAGCCAGCCTAATCGCGTAAAAGTACCTACATCGTGGGGTAAATAAAGCCACTCAGCATAATGTTGAAAAGCGGTATTGTTTGTTTTGTAGGTCGCATAAACCTTCTGCGGCACCCAAGTGTTAAAACGCCGGCTGGCGCTAAACATACCTTGTGAGCCCGCTGGATAGGTATAAGTGTTGTCGTAAAGGTAGGTTTCGGTCGTAGATTTAACGCGGTACATACTGTTTAGCTGCCACCGAGCTATCTTCTTGCTTTTAAACTGAATTGGGCTGTAGAGGGTATTATTTACTTCCGCGAACACGGGTGAGGCTGTTATTGAGACAGCCAGCGTGAACGCTGTAAGAGTACCAGAGACTACATTCATGGAAGAACCCAAGTTGTTGTTGTCATGGCTTGTAAACAACCAGAAACTACAAGCGATAGTGTGTTCGTTATTTAAGCATAGCTGCAAAAACAAAGGATGGAAATAGGCTTTACCTTTTTTAATTTAGGGGGCTAGCTTGTCTCACCTGAAAGACTCAACAAAAAACGCCGCTAGGTTGCATTGCTTCAATGTAAAGCGTAACAAACTAGCGGCGTTTTCAAAAAGCGTTAGAGGGTTAACGAATTAAATCGATGCTTTTAACGCTTCCGCTTTATCTGTTGCTTCCCACGGGAATTCGTCACGACCGAAGTGACCGTAGGCTGCAGTAGGGCGGTAAATCGGGCGCTCAAGATTAAGCATTTGGATAAGGCCGTATGGACGTAAATCAAAGTGTTCGCGCACTAATGCAACCAGTGTTTTCTCATCAACCACACCTGTACCGAAAGTATCGATGCTGATAGACGTTGGCTCTGCAACACCAATGGCGTAAGACACTTGAATTTCACAGCGTTTGGCAAGACCAGCTGCAACAATGTTCTTAGCAACGTAACGACCCGCGTATGCTGCGCTGCGGTCTACCTTTGATGGATCTTTACCTGAGAACGCGCCGCCGCCATGTCTAGCCATACCGCCGTATGTATCTACGATAATTTTACGACCTGTTAAGCCACAGTCGCCCATTGGACCACCGATTACGAATCGACCCGTTGGATTGATGTGAAAACGCGTGTTGCCGTCTATCCACTCGCTTGGAAGCACAGGCTTGATGATTTCTTCCATTACCGCTTCACGTACTGTTTCAGTGCTTACTGAATCACAGTGCTGAGTTGAAAGTACAACCGCATCAATGCCTACAGGCTTGTCATTTTCGTATTTAAAAGTGATTTGGCTTTTTGCATCTGGACGCAACCAGTCTAGCTTACCAGATTTACGTACTTCCGCTTGTTTTTGAACAAGGCGGTGAGAGTACGTGATAGGCGCCGGCATTAATACATCAGTTTCGTCGCTCGCGTAACCAAACATCAGGCCTTGGTCACCTGCACCTTGCTCTTCTAAGCTTGCGCGGTCAACACCTTGATTGATGTCAGGAGACTGTTTACCAATTGCGTTTAATACAGCACATGAATCGGCGTCAAAGCCCATATCTGAGTGCGTGTAGCCAATTTCTTTAACTGTCTTTCGGGTAAGCTCTTCAATATCTACCCATGCAGAAGTGGTGACTTCACCACCTACTAAAACCATACCGGTTTTTACATACGTTTCGCAGGCCACCCGAGCGCGAGGATCTTGTTCTAAAATAGCGTCAAGAACCGCATCTGAGATCTGATCAGCAATTTTGTCCGGATGTCCTTCAGACACTGACTCGGATGTGAATAAATGCGTGGCCATAAATGCTCCGTAAGCGTTAAATTATCAAAATAGTCGTATATTGTACTAAAACAAGTTATAAATACCAGTCTTTACTTCTAGACGTCTAAAAGTCTCTTTGTTACGAAATGTTGACATAACCCGATCAGTATTAAGGTTATTTGTATAAAATAAAAAGACTTAGGCAAAGGTAAGAGAGTTTTTATTACCGTGCTAATACGCATTGGTGAGCGTATAGACCATTTTTTACTATTACTTTCGCTATTGGCAATGAAAACTCATTGAACTGTTAGGTGGCATAGGTAAGAATAACGCCACATTCAATCGTATAAAGAAGTAGAGCAAACGCCTTATCTCTACGCTCGTCTAGCTCTGCTAGCCCGCTAAGATACGAAACAAAAGATACAAAATAAATCAGGAGACAACATGCCCTCTCGTCGTGAACTCGCCAATGCAATCCGTGCATTAAGCATGGATGCCGTTCAACAAGCTAAATCTGGTCACCCAGGTGCCCCAATGGGGATGGCTGATATCGCACAGGTACTATGGGGTGATTTCTTATCACACAACCCTGCAAACCCATCTTGGGCTAACCGCGATCGCTTTGTGCTTTCAAATGGTCACGGCTCGATGCTGCTGTACTCTCTTCTTCACCTTTCAGGCTACGAACTGCCAATTGAAGAGTTAAAGAACTTCCGTCAATTGCATTCAAAAACGCCAGGTCACCCAGAGTACGGTTATGCGCCAGGTGTTGAAACGACCACTGGCCCACTAGGCCAAGGTATCAGTAATGCTGTGGGCATGGCGCTTGCCGAAAAAGTACTAGCTGCACAATTTAACAAAGATGGTCACACTATTGTTGACCACCACACCTACGCATTCTTAGGCGACGGCTGCTTAATGGAAGGTATCTCACATGAGACCTGTTCACTAGCCGGTACACTAGGCCTTGGTAAGCTTATCGCGTTTTGGGATGACAACGGCATTTCAATTGATGGCGAAGTGGAAGGTTGGTTCACCGACGATACACCAGCACGCTTCAAGAGCTACGGTTGGGAAGTGATCGATGGCGTTGACGGTCACGATGCAGAGCAAGTAAAAGCCGCTATTGAAAAGGCACAGGCGAATGCTGCGCAACCTACGCTTATTTGTTGTAAAACCACCATTGGTTTCGGCTCGCCTAATAAAGAAGGTACCGAGTCTTGTCACGGTGCACCACTAGGTGAGGACGAAATTGTCGCTACTCGCGAGAAGCTTGGCTGGAGCCATGGCGCGTTCGAAATTCCAGACGATATTTACGCTGGTTGGGATGCTAAAGAGAAAGGTTCAAACGCGGAAAGCGCGTGGAATGACGCTTTCGCTGCATACGAAGCCGCCTACCCAGAGCTTGCAGCAGAATTCAAACGCCGTGTAAATGGCGAGTTGCCAGCAGATTTCAGCGACAAAGCAGACGCTATCATCGCTGAACTTCAAGCTAACCCACAAAATATCGCTTCACGTAAAGCGTCGCAAAATGCATTAAACGCGTTTGGTCCACTACTTCCTGAGCTATTAGGCGGCTCTGCCGACCTTGCTGGTTCTAACCTTACCATCTGGGAAGGCAGCAAAGGCGTTGAAGCAAACGATGCATCAGGTAACTACATTTATTACGGTGTACGTGAATTTGGTATGTCGGCCATGATGAATGGTATTGCCCTTCACGGTGGCTTCAAGGCATACGGTGCAACCTTCCTGATGTTTATGGAATATGCACGTAATGCGGTACGTATGGCAGCGCTAATGAAGCAACCTGCAATTTTCGTTTACACCCACGATTCAATTGGTCTAGGTGAAGACGGCCCAACTCACCAGCCGGTGGAGCAGGTGGTAGCGCTACGAGCAACGCCTAACCTTGATAACTGGCGTCCTTGTGATCAGGTTGAGTCTGCTGTGTCTTGGAAGTCTGCTATTGAGCGCACTGACGGCCCATCAACGCTGATCTTCACACGTCAAGGCTTAGCGCAGCAAGAAAGAACGGCTCAACAAGTTGCTGATATCGCGAAAGGCGGTTACGTACTTAAAGACTGCGAAGGTACGCCAGAGCTTATTCTTATTGGTACCGGTTCTGAGGTTCAGCTAGCCGTTGAAGCCGCAGCGAAACTAACCGAGCAAGGCAAAGCCGTTCGCGTAGTGTCTATGCCATCAACTGACGTATTCGATCGTCAGTCTGCTGATTACCGTGAAAGCGTACTGCCTTCTAGCGTTGTTAAACGCGTAGCGGTTGAAGCGCTGTCTAAAGATAGCTGGTACAAGTACGTTGGCTTTAATGGCGCTATCGTAGGCATGGACACCTTTGGTGAATCTGCACCTGCTGGCGACCTGTTTAAGCACTTCAACATTACCACTGACGCTGTAGTAGAGGCTGCACTGTCTCTGTAAGAGGTAATAGATAAGCCTATGGTAAATATTGCCATAAATGGGTTTGGTCGTATTGGTCGTAACGTGTTGCGCGCGCTGTATGAAAGTGGGCGCAACAACGAATTTAACGTGGTGGCCATTAACGACATTGCTAAACCCGAAGGCATAGCACATTTACTTAAATACGATACCGCCCACGGGCGGTTCCGTTTTGATGTGGCCTTAGAAAACAACACGCTAAATGTCGCAGGCGACGATATTACACTGCTCGCGATAAGCGATATTAAAGACCTACCCTGGAAAGACTTGGGCGTTGATATTGTGCTTGAGTGTACGGGCAAGTTTGATGACAGAGCATCGGGGCAAGCACATTTAGATGCCGGCGCTAGCAAAGTGCTTTTCTCGTCACCCGGGTCACCAGATTTAGACAATACGGTCATTTTCGGAACCAACGAAGACACGTTGACCAATGAACAAAAATTAGTCTCCAACGGCTCTTGCACCACAAACTGCATTGTTCCTGTTATCCAAGCGCTAGACGCTGCGTTCGGTGTTGAAAGTGGTACGATCACAACCATTCACGCGTCTATGCACGACCAGCAAGTTATCGACGCCTATCACGAAGATTTGCGCAGAACCCGTGCTGCAAGTCAGTCGATTATTCCCGTTGATACCCGACTTGCTGCCGGTATAGAGCGCATTCTGCCTAAGTTTGCGGGAAAATTCGAAGCCATTGCGGTTCGAGTGCCAACTATCAATGTTACTGCCATGGATTTAAGTGTAACGCTTCAATCTAAGGTAACGATTGAGCAAGTGAACCAAGCCCTTCGCAATGCAAAAGCGGGGCGTTTACAGGGCATTTTGGACTACACCGAAGAGCCTTTGGTGTCGGTAGATTTCAATCACGACCCTCACTCGTGTATTGTAGATGGCACACAAACAAGAGTCAGTCACAAACAACTGGTTAAAACACTGGTGTGGTGTGACAACGAATGGGGTTTTGCAAACCGTATGCTCGATACCGCAAAAGTGATGTTCGACGCAAAATAAAGCATTGATGCTGCCAAGGGTTGGTAGCACCAGCCCGCGCAGCTTTCACAGTTAATTTGAGCGTGTCTTACCTTCAAAACACGCTCTACTGAATTTAAATTAACATAGGAAAGACGATGGCAATTCCAAGCATGAGCGATATGGCCCTAAAAGGTCAGCGCGTATTAATTAGACAAGATTTAAACGTGCCGGTAAAAGACGGCAAAGTAACTTCTGATGCGCGTATCAAAGCATCAATCCCTACGATTAAAGCAGCCCTAGACGCAGGTGCGGCAGTTATGGTGATGTCTCACCTTGGTCGTCCTACTGAAGGCGAGCTTGCAGACGAATTCTCTCTTCAACCTGTTGTTGATTATCTTAATGACGCCCTAGACGTACCGGTTAAGCTTGTAAAAGATTACCTTGACGGTGTTGAGCTTAGCGAAGGCGAATTAGTTATCCTTGAAAACGTACGTTTTAATAACGGCGAAAAGAAGGACGACGAAACGTTAGCAAAACAGTACGCAGCACTTTGCGATATCTTTGTTATGGATGCGTTCGGTACTGCTCACCGCGCACAAGCGTCTACTCATGGCGTTGCTAAATTTGCACCAAAAGCCTGTGCTGGCCCATTACTTGCTGCAGAATTAGACGCACTTGGCAAAGCGCTAGACAACCCTAAGCGCCCAATGGTTGCTATTGTGGGTGGCTCTAAAGTATCTACCAAGTTGACCGTGTTAAAAACATTGGCTGAAAAAGTTGACCAGCTGATTGTTGGTGGCGGTATTGCCAACACTTTCATTGCTGCTCAAGGCCATAATGTAGGTAAGTCACTAGTAGAGATGGACCTTACCGAGCAAGCCACACAGCTTATGAATGAAGCGCAGGCGAATGGCGGTAATATTCCAGTGCCTACAGATGTGGTCGTGGGCAAAGCGTTTGATGAGAATACCGAAGCGACGCTAAAAGTAGTCAGTGACGTTGCCGACGACGATATGATTTTTGATATTGGTCCAGACTCTTCAAAGGCGTTAGAGGACATTATCAAGAACGCGGGAACCATTGTATGGAATGGCCCTGTAGGCGTATTTGAATTTGAACAGTTCAGTGCTGGAACAAAAGCGCTGTCTGAAGCGATTGCGGCAAGCGACGCATTCTCAATCGCAGGTGGTGGTGATACACTAGCAGCAGTTGATAAATACGGGATTTCCGATAAGGTCTCTTATATTTCAACAGGTGGTGGTGCGTTCCTAGAATTCTTGGAAGGCAAAACACTACCAGCGGTAGCAGTACTAGAAGAAAAAAATAAATAAGCCTGGGTGCTGCATGTAAACGCAGCGTTTTAAAGCTCTAGATAGCTAAGGCCTAGTACAAACGTTACCCCATAAGTGTCACGCTCAGTAACAGCATTTTTGAGCGTGACCTTTTAATCGGAAACGATTACACCTGCGAAACAGTGAAGTACGCAGGCATAAATACCAACTTTATTACAGATGTGTTTACTTAAGGTGCTGGCATGCTGCGTCTGAGACAAACAGATCTTTAATAGAATTGGTATAACAATAAACCCTACACCTGTCTATTAAGGCAGTTATATACAAAAGGAGTGTTGCAATGGCATCACAAGCTCAGCAGGCAATGCTGGATAAACTGAAGACGCAAACCGGTTTTATTGCAGCGTTAGATCAAAGCGGCGGTAGTACCCCTAAAGCGTTGCGCTTATACGGCATCGAAGAGTCAGAGTATAGCTCAGACGAAGAGATGTTTAATCTTGTTCACGAAATGCGTACACGCATTATCACCAGCACCCCTTTTAGCGGCGAGCGCGTTCTTGGCGCAATCTTGTTTGAAAACACCCTTGATAGAGAAATTGAAGGCATGTCTTCTGCACACTACCTGTGGCAGAAAAAGCGTGTTATTCCTTTCTTAAAGGTAGATAAAGGTCTAGCTGAAGAAAGCAATGGCGTTCAAGTAATGAAGCCAATGCCTGGTCTTGATGCTCTGCTAGCTAAAGCGGTAGCGCAAGACGTGTTTGGCACTAAGATGCGTAGTGTTGTTAAGCTTGCGAATCACCAAGGTATTAAAGATGTTGTTGCTCAGCAATTTGAAGTGGGTAAGCAAATTTTAGCCGCGGGCCTTGTTCCAATCATTGAGCCAGAAGTGGATATTCACAGTCCGCAAAAAGCAGAAGCCGAAGCGCTACTAAAATTAGAAATTCTAACTCAGCTTAACCTTCTTAGCGAAGGTCAAGAAGTCATGCTGAAGCTAACGCTACCCACAGAAGCAAACTTCTATAAAGAGCTTGTTGACCATCCTCGTGTACTTAAAGTTGTTGCACTTTCCGGCGGCTACAGCCGTGATGACGCAAACGCAAAACTGGCGGAAAACCAAGGCATGATCGCGAGCTTCTCTCGTGCTTTAACCGAAGGTGTATCAGCACAGCAATCTCAAGAAGAGTTTGAAGCAACGCTAGATACTGCAATTGAAGGTATCTACCAAGCATCTAAGGCGTAGTAAAAAGCGTTGGTACAATATTCTTTGTAAACTCGTTAGAGCGCCACTGGCGCTCTTTTTGTTTTCGTCAGTTTTGTATTCTTTATTACCGCGTAAAGTCAAAACGGGTAAAGAAGCGTTCGGCTTTGTCTCTGTTATAGCTATAGCCCTTATCTGTCAGGGCATTTAAAGCATCTTGTACAGAATTGTAAAAGCAGTAAGGAACCTCAGCAGTGTTATAACACTGGGAAACCTGCTGCTTAGTTGTCAGCATAATGTCGGTATCTAATATCACCACAGCAAGAAATGACAGGCCACGGGCTTTCCTTATCCGTGTTTGCTTAACAAAAATATCAAAGGCAGAAGGAGGCATCAGGCTTTCACCATAAAGACAACTTAACTGCGCCCATGGTCTACCTTGCTCGAATGTGGAGATATCGGACGACATCTTAATCACACCATTTTTCAAGGTTTCATCATTCCATGGGCCGCGCGCTGTGAACATCAGCAACCGACCATTAGCTGTACTTTCAAATTCGCCGTGTGGATTATTCATGGTTAATACCTTTTTACCATGTATAAAAGATAGCATTCTGACGTTTATGTGCAACTAGCCATAAGGCTAACTAATACCAATCCTCATAGCTCACTGCCCACTCAGAAGGCGCTGGCAAGTGTCCAAGTAAAGCGCGGAAATGCAGGAATGTCGGTTTCCTTTCAAATTCCCAGAATGCGGCTAGGAAACTTGCCAGGGCTTCCCGAAGGACGAGTTTAAATTACTGTATTACGTTTATTAGTTTGCGCTTAATCGTCTTGATGAGGGCATTCAGCGTTTACTCTTTATCGAGAGAATTTATTCAGTAATACTGGAATTACAAAACCATCACGCAAAAGTGATTACGCCAGAAAACAAAACGAGAGGGCCTGATTTAAATTGTTCCGCAAAGGTTTACAGGCCCATATAACGAAAAATAAGGTGAGGTATGTTTAGAAATAGAAGTCGCAGGTACTCGTCGGTAGTGATGCGTCAGGCAGCGTTAGCTGCACTTTTTTACGGGGGCGCTTTTGCATTTTCAAATGCAGTGTTATCCAGTTCAGTCTTTGCCAATACTGAGGCTGAAACTACCGATACAGACAATCACTATTTTAAATCGGAAGATATTTTTAATTTGGAATACGTGAGTGAAGTTCAGGTGTCACCAAACGGTGAATATATTGCGTATGTGCGCCGTTCAAACGACATTATGTCAGACAGTAGTAGAGCGAACGTTTGGCTAGCATCTGTTGATGGTAAGTCACACCGCCCATTACTGTCATCTAAGAATAACTACTATTCTATTCGTTGGTCACCGGATGGGAGCCGCTTGGCTTATCTGTCTAACGAAGAGGGTAAACCGCAATTATATGTGCGATGGATGGATACAGGGCAAACGGCTCTCGTCACAAACGTGACGTCGAGCCCGAGCAATATTACTTGGTCGCCAGATGGTAAATACATTGCCTTTACCATGAGCGTAGATGCCAAAGAAAAGCCGCTAGATGTAAAAATGCCTAAAAAGCCAGACGGTGCAAAGTGGTCGCCTAAATTTCAGTACATCACCAAAGCGCGCTATCAAGCCGATGGGCGCGGGGTTCTTGAGCCAGCTTACACTCATATTTTTATCGTTCCTGCCGATGGTGGCACAGCACGACAGCTGACTTCAGGTAACTATCACCACAATGGGCGATTAAGCTTCTCCCCCGATGGTGACAAAATCTATTTCTCTGCCAATCGCACTGATAATTGGGAGTATGAGCCTCTTGAAGCCGATATATTTTCCGTTGATTTAATGGGAAATATTGAACAGTTGACTCAGGATAAAGGGCGTGAATCATCGCCTGTAGTATCGCCCGACGGAAAACATATTGCCTATTCGTATCGCGACGACGAAAAAGTGATGTATAAAAATAGCTATTTATACCTGATGAATAGCGACGGCTCTGAACAAAGAAACTTAACAAAAGATATTGATAATTCAGTGTCTAATTTTCACTGGAAAGACAATAAACGTATTTACTTTCAGCAATCGGTACGCGGCTTGGCACAAGTTGATGTCGTATCGTTGTCGGGCAAAGTGAAAACAGTGGCGAGCGGTTTAGGTGGCACTACACTCGGCCGCCCCTACGTGTTTGGTACCTATCATGCGGTAGGTGATGTAGTGGCATACACTAAAGGACGAACCGATCGTCCTGCAGATCTATTTGTGACGACGCGAAAAGAGCGACAGCTTACTGCGCTGAACGAAGACGTTTTAGGGCATAAACAGCTCGGTGAGGTGAAAGAAATTGTCTATCCATCTTCTATTGATGGTGAAGAAATTCAGGGTTGGTACATTCTGCCGCCAAATTATGACAGTTCGAAAACGTATCCACTTGTTTTGGAAATTCATGGTGGGCCAAACCTCGCCTATGGCCCTGTATTTACTGCTGAATTGCAGCGCATGGCAGCAGAGGGTTATGTGGTGTTTTATGATAATCACAGAGGCAGTACGGGTTATGGTGAGCGTTTTGCATTGCTGCTTCAAGGTAAATACAGTTCGGAATATGACTTTGCCGACCATATGTCGGGCATTGATGCGTTGATTGAAAAAGGAATAGCTGACCCAGAACGCCTGTTTATAGCGGGGGGCTCAGCGGGGGGGATTGCATCAGCCTATGCCATTGGCCTTACTGACCGATTCAAAGCAGCCGTTGTTGCAAAACCCGTTATCAACTGGTTATCGAAGGTGCTGACTGCCGATTCAGGCCTGTATCAAATCCCTTTCCAATTTCCGGGCAAGCCGTGGGATAACGTAGAGCATTACTGGAGGCGTTCACCGCTGTCACTAGTAGGAAATGTAACTACCCCCACCATGCTGATCACGGGAGTGGAGGACAAGCGCACGCCAATGTCTGAGACTGAACAGTTCTATCAAGCCTTAAAGCTTCAAAAGGTTGATAGCGTACTGGTGAAAGTACCCGGGTCTCCGCATGGAATTGCTTCTAAGCCTTCTAGAATGATTAGTAAAGTGGAAAACATTTTGGCGTGGTTTAAAAAATACGACAGCGCGCAGTCACAAAGTATGACAGTTGAAGCTCAATAACTAGTTCGTAAGAGTTATGCGTAAATGGGGCTATTGCGTCGATTCAATCGGTTCAAGGCCCCATTTTTTTAGTATTCGAGCATACTCGCCATTCGCTTTTAAAATTGAAAGTGCTTTTTTAAGCGAATTTACTTTGTCTTTTTCAGTCTTAAGGCCGGTGGCAATAAAAAGGTCGGCACCTAATGCTTCAACGACATATTCGCTCGTTACGTCACTAGGATTAAAACCAGCGTCACTGATTTCATACTTTCCAGTCTCAAAATTGGCTAAAGCAAAGTCGATGCGTTCCATGTACAGCAACTTCCACAGTAGTGTAGGCTCAGCGACCAAAGCAAGGTTTTTATTTTCTTTAAAACCTTGTTGCTGTAAATAAAATGCTGAACCATAGCCGCGTATTGAGCCAACTCGAAAGTGCTTTGCTTCCTCTAAGGAATTGACGTGCATAGTCTCTTTTCGCTTTAAGCGGATAAGCGAAGCCTGCATATGATTAACTGAAGAAAGCCACGTAAAATCACTTTCTCTATTTGATGTTTTTAATAGAGATAAAAGTACAAGGTTGGGATTGTCTCGGGTTTCTTGTAATGCACGCGCCCACGGCAAATGTTCTAACGAACTACTAAATGGCAGTAAAGGCTGAAGTGCGTTCGCGAGGTCTACGTTGACGCCCTGTGCTTTTCCATTCTCGTCAATCCAGTAATAGGGCGGCGTAACCTCGCTCAAAAAGTAGACATGGTTCGAAGAACCAAAGGTAGATGAACTTGCAATCAGCAACAAAATAATCCAGATACTACGAAACATAACTACTGTTGAGAACCTACAGAAATAACACCAATTGAGGGTTTTAGATAAGAAAAAGCTAATGCGCAGTATACCCGTTTTATAGGCAAATAATACTGATATTTGCCTATAAAATGCTCAGCTCGAGATATTGATAGCCGATATGTGTTTATTCCACAACAGGGTGTAACTGTTCGATATCAGGTACAACTGTGAGTTTTAAATCAAGGGCTTTCCAATAGTGGCTTTCACGCAGTAGGTCAGCAGAAATAATGGGTTTTTCATCTAACCAGCCTTCTGGAAAGGTAATAGTCAGTTCGTTCTTTTCTACATTTACAACGAGGTCAGGTACAAAACCCTCTTGGCGTTTAATATTGAGTAGCACACCCAAACGCAGTAAGGCGATTAAGTGCTTAACTGACTGCTGATCGAAAAGATTAAACGCAGGCAGTTCATTGATGCGAATCTTCTTTCTATGGAACCGTACGAGTGTAGCTAGCAGTAACTGCTGTTCCTGCGTAAACCCAGGCATATCCACATTGCCAAGAATATAAGCGCTATGTTTTTGTATACCTCGTGAGTTAATTTGCATGCCGACTTCATGAAGCAATGCGGCCCAGCCAAGCATGCTTTTAAAGTCGCGGCCTTTAAGTTTCCACGCTTTTTCAACATCACTGAAAAGTGAGAGGGTTGTGTTAAGCACCATAGTGGCTTGGGATGTATCTACATCGTAGCGCGTTGCCAAACTACTCGCCGTTCTGCCACGAATATCAGCGTGATGAAGCTCATCTTCCATCTGATAAAGCACGCCTTCGCGCAATGCGGCAGGCGAGTACACCAAGCCTTCAATTTCTAGTGCTTTGAATACGGCGATAAGAATAGCAAGGCCGCCCGCGATAACCACGCGGCGATCTTCACTTAAATCTGGGAAACTTAATTTGTCGATATGGCCGGCGCTGATGAACTGCTTCATCAAATTGCGTAAGCTTTTAAGCGTTACCGGGATATCGTGACCATTGGGTCTGTCTTGCTGGCAAAGAGTAAACAGTGAGCGAATGGTACCAGACGTACCTATACACTGAACCCATCCTAGCCTGCGATATTTATTGTCAATTAACTCAAGCTCTTGCTGTGCGGCGGTTATAGCGCGATTGAACGCTTTGGACTTTAGCTCACCGTCAGGGAAAAATCGTTTGGTATAGCTAACGCAGCCCATTTGAAGGCTTCGGCAAAGTAGGGGGGTAAAGCCTTTACCAATAACAAATTCGGTAGAACCACCGCCTATATCAATAACCAATTGTTGACCGTCTGCGTGGTTGGTATGAGCAACGCCTGAATAAATAAGTCGGGCTTCTTCTACACCTGAAATGACCTCGATAGGGTAGGGGAGGATGTCTTTTGCTGCGCTGATAAAATCGCGGGCGTTACGCGCTCTGCGCAACGTGTGGGTGGCGACAATTCTCACCGAGTCGGGCTCAAAACCTTTTAGGCTTTCCGCTACCACTTTAAGCATAGCTAGCCCGCGCTCCATCGCCTCTTCAGACAAAATGTCATCGTTGTTTAGACCTTCTGCCAAACGAACTTTTTGTTTCACTCTATGCAAAATCTGCACAGACCCAGCAACAATACGTGCTACTACTAAGTGAAAACTATTCGAGCCAATATCGAGTGCTGCGACTTTACTAACATCGCGGGTTTCCACATCATTAAAAACTGATTCGTGCTGGGTCATGTACTAATTATCTATCCTACAAAGAGTCTTCTAGCTTCTTCAAATAGTCATAAATTTCTATTTGCGAGCGAAGTTTTTTACGATTTCCCCTGCGAACGTACTTGTTGCTCTGATCCTTGTCAATCACTCGCGCCTTTAGGGTGTCTTTAAATTGTAGCTCCATTATATCAACAATGCGCTGTTGAAGACCTTTATCATACACTGGGCAACCTACTTCAATGCGGTTGTCCATGTTGCGGGTCATCCAATCTGCAGATGAGATGTACACTTTTCTATCGCCGCCGCCTTCAAAAATCATTACGCGAGGGTGTTCAAGGAACCTATCGACGATAGAGATAATTTCGATGTTTTCGCTTATTCCTTTTATCCCAGGGTTAAGCGAACACATACCGCGCACTATACCGCGGATCTTAACGCCTGCCTGGCTGGCTCGGTACAAATCATCAATCAGTTCTTTATCTACAAGGTTGTTAATTTTGAAGGTGATTTGAGCCTTTTGACCTTGGTTTAGGTGCTGAATCTCTTGGCGAATTAGCGACTGAATTTTGGTTCTCGCGTTTAACGGCGATATTTGAAGATGCTGAAATTTGTAGCGTCGGTAAGGGTATTGAATAAGGTCGAATACCGCTACCCCTTCATCGGCAAGTTCTTGATTGCGAGTGAATAAGCTGTAGTCGGTATAAATTTTCGCGGTTTTCTCGTTGAAGTTACCGGTACCGAAATGCGCATAATTCACCAAACTTCCCCGTTCTTCACGGGTTACAATACACAGCTTAGAGTGAATTTTTAGGGTTGGCACGCCAAGGACCACACGAATGCCCGCATCTGTCATGCGTTTAGACCATTCAATGTTGGCTTCTTCGTCAAAACGGGCGCGAAGCTCTACGACAACCGTAACTTTTTTTCCGTTGTCTACCGCGTCAATCAACGAGTTTACAATGCGAGAATTACTAGCAACACGATAAATATTGATGCGTATAGTTTTTACATTTGGGTCGAAAGCCGCCTGTCGAACGAATTCGGTGAAGTGCAGGAAGCGGTGATACGGGTAATATAGCAGTATATCTCGCGCAGTAATTGCATCAAATACCGTGTTGTATTGAGAGAACGCTTTGCTGTCGATAGCCGGCAGTGGAGTGTGCTCTAAATATTCTCGACCCACATTGGGGAAGCCAATGAAGTCTTTAAAGTTACGGTAGTGTCCCGCAGCGTGCATGGTATCAAGTTTGGTTATTTTAAGACGTTTGCGAAGGTCTGACTGCATATCTTCTGGCATGTCAGTGTCGTAGATAACGCGTACAGGCTCTGCAATAAGGCGCTGTTTCATACTTTCTGACATTTTCTCAACGAAACTTTCGTCAATTTCTTCGTTAATCGAATACTCTGCGTCACGGGTCATTTTAAATGAAAAGGCTTCAATTTCGTCAAACTTTACGAAACCGCGGAAGATATCTTCAATACACAACTGAATCATGTCATCGAGCATAACGATGCTTTTTTTCTTACGGCTTTTTTGCGGTGGGATAAGCATAAAGCGCGACATTTCAGAAGTAGGAACTTGAATAACGGCAAACTTCGGGTTGCGTTCTTTTCTGCGTAGCGCAACGTACAAATAAACGGAGTTACCATTTAAGCGGCTTAACAGATCTGTTTTCTTATCAATAAGAATAGGCGCAATATGACGCAGTGCCTTGTTGATAAAATAATTGCGTACCCACTGCTTTTGATAATCGTCTAAGTCATCTTTGCGTAGTATATGGATGTTGTATCGAGCAAGGGATTTGACAACATCCTTATGGATTTGATCGAACTTTTCAGAAAGATGCACTACTTTCTTTTGAATTTGTGCCATCAAGCTTATCAGTCGCGCGGCTTCTTCTTCGTTTCCATCGTTTTGTGCAATAGTGATAAGGCGCTTAACATCTGCAGCACGTACTCGATAGAATTCATCAAGATTATTAGAATAAATACCAAGAAAGCGAATGCGTTCTATAGCAGGGTTATTTTTATCTGCGGCTTCTTGAAGTACACGTTCGTTAAACGCAAGCCAGCTTAATTCCTTGGGATAATATAAAACGTCGTTATCCATAATCTCTCAATTCACGCTCATAAAAATGGTCAAAGACTGCCATCAGTCAGTGACACTACTGTGACAACACGTATTTTGGTATTAAAATCTATTCAATACGATGCGGTTATTCCTTTACCTTTCAGTGGTATGGGCCTTGTTCCGAAACACTGCCACGCTTGCAGGCGCGCACTTGAAATTAAGCCCATAACCTTACTATTATCGCTTCGCAGTAATATCCACCACTAGATCGTTAGCCAATGACTCCAGTGAGTCTTGCAGTGCGCCGTCGTCAAAATCTTCTGGCACCGCGATCTCTGCTTTTGCTTTGAAGATTAGACTTCCCCAGTTAGGTGCGCTTTCACAATGTGAAGCAAAGGTGACAATATTCAAGTTGAACTGGTTTAGAACAGAAGTAAGCTCTTGAACAATGCCGGTTTTGTCATTGCCCATCACATCAACCGTCAACTTGGTGGTGTTATTGCTGTCATTACTAGCAACCGCTACTGACTGCACTGACAAATCTTTAATGGCGTCTAATGCATCAATTAAGCTTTGTTTGTTGTTATCGGTAACGTGAACTTCAACAAAGCCGGTGAACATACCAGCCATATGCGCAAAACTCGACCCTTGCCAATTGCCTTCATGTTTGTACACACACTTAGCTAGTGCATCTACCAAACCAGGCTTGTCTTTACCCATGATGCTGATAACCAATGATTGCATGCGGTGCTCCTTATTGGGCGTGTAGAGAAAAACTTTGATCGTCTTCCTGTTGGGTAATACCATAGGCGCAGAGTGGGTTGCGCATAGGTAATGCTATAAACTTTCACTTGCTATTAGCATAACAAAACTTACACTGCTCACCAGTGCAATTTAGGGTTATTCTTCTTAAAAATGAAGAATTTCGAGAATAAGAATTACTAAACAGCCCATGACTTTCGACAGCAACAGCACAAACAAAAAACGCCAGCGAAGCGATAGGTGGTCACGTTATGTCGTGACCGGCTTTGGCGGCCTTGTTTTGTTAACTCTTGTTATTCTTATTACCCACCTTATTAGCCAAGCTCTCCCGTTGGCATATACTCCTAGCTTAAATCATCTGTTGAGCTTGAAAACGTCTGATAATGAAAAAATTATCAGCGCAGGCGACATCATTAACAGTCAGCCAATGTTGGTTAGAAAGTCTGACTGTCGATTGGGATTAAAGTTGCTTCAAGGCAATGCTTTAATAAGCAATCACGATTACATTCGTCCTTGCGAGCATAGTTTGTCGAGCTACAGCGTGATGGGAGAGAATTATATTGTTGATGTCTCTCCCAATGCACAAGTAAGGGTTTTACCGGTTAGGTCATTCAATGTGACAGATGGCGGCGAAAAAGTTACCGCTACAAGTACGCCACAAGCTGTATTGTCGAACACTATAACCTTTGCGCTTCCTAAAGAGGAATGGGAAAAACGCACCAGCTGGAGTATGGCACTGTCTTCAAAGTGGGCGGTAGTTTCTATCACACAGGGTAATAATGTATTTATTCGTTGGGTAAATCGGCGTAGTCCTACGCAAGTGGTGGATAAGCGGTTTCATAATATAGACAGGCTCGTATTGTTACCTGGCAGCCAGAGCCTGTTGCTCCAAGTGAATGATACCCTTTTCCTCAATAGGCTCACGGATGAAGGGGCGTCATTACTTCCCGTAGCAGAAGATATCGCCATGTCATTAAATGAGAAGATTGTGTTTCCTCTTGCTAAAGACCGCACATTCTTCTTAATGAACAGTGAAACACAGGCGCTTACTCGCTGGGTTTTGAGCAAGAGCGATAAAGGCCTCACCTTTAAACAAACCTACCAAGTAGCGCTACCAGGAGAGAAAGTTAGGGATGTGGCAGAACATGCCAGTATGAATTTAGTGGCAGTGCTGACCGATAAGGCAAGGGTGCTATTAGTTAACCGTGTGTCTGGCGATGTGGTGGCGTCACAACAGATAGAGCGCTCGGCTGAGAATATTATTTGGTACGGCAATAAGCTGTACGGCTATTCAGAAAGTACCCTATCAGTATGGGAAGGTAAGCATTTAAGCGGCATTACTACATGGGCCTCTTTATTTGAACCTCAGCACTACGAAGGATATGAAACAGAAGAAACCGTATGGCAAACCACCAGTGCGTCAGACTTTCAAGAAGCCAAATTTAGTTTAACTCCCCTATTGATTGGCAGTATAAAAGCATCACTTTTAGCGCTGCTTATTGCTATTCCGGTTGCTATTGGCGCGGCGATTTACACTGCGTTTTTCGCCAAAAGCCGATTGCGCAATTTCGTTAAACCGGCTATCGAGCTTTTAGAAGCGATACCGAGCGTGCTAATCGGCTTCATTGCCGCCATTTGGCTGTCGCCGAAAGCCGAGCAGTTTTTGTTTTCCTTTGCTTTTTTCCTTATCGTTATTCCTTTTGTGCTTATTCTTGTTGCCTTAGTTCAGCGCCCTGTTGCAGAGTATTTACCAAAGAAGTTACGACATGGTGCAGAGCTACTTTTTGCTATAAGCGGTGTGTTTGTTTTAGGTTTCATAAGCGTGGAATATGCGCCTTCACTCATTTTTTCGGTAATGGGGGTAGACGGGTTTACTTTGCTAGCGGCGGAGTCCGATAGCCCTATTGGAAAAACCACAATAGTGGTTGCGTTAGCCTTAGGCGTGGCCATATCACCTAGTATCTATTCCCTCGCTGAGGATGCGATTAACGGCGTTCCAAGTGATTTAAAACACGCCTCTTTTGCTTTAGGCGCCACACGACTACAGACCTTACTTCATGTTGTTCTTCACGTTGCACTACCGGGTATTGTTGCCGCGATTATGCTAGGTTTCGGCCGCGCGTTTGGTGAAACCATGATTGTTCTTATGGTGACGGGAAATACGCCGATCTCCAGCTGGGGGCTTATAGAAGGTTTGCGAGCACTTACTGCTAACTTGGCTATAGAACTTCCAGAGGCTGATGTATCATCAGCGCATTATCAAATTCTATTTTTCACCGCGTGTATTTTGTTCCTGTTTACCTTTTTGGTAAACACCATGGCAGAGCTATTGCGACAACGCATAAGACGTAGGGCATACTATGGATAATCAAACGGTGTTTGGATTAAGTGCAGTACAGCGGCAATCATTAGTTATTAGCTTAACGGCTTTCTTCACCAGCCTGCTGCTTATTGCGCTAGTTAGCGTTCTCATACTTATCAGCTTTCGTGGTACCGCATATTTTTGGCCAGAACCTATCTACACGGTCACAGGCAAGCACCAAGACGGCAGAAAGTTTTCTGTACTCGCTAACGTGTTCGATAACTCGGCAAATGAAGATGTCATCCTTAAGTATTCCGACACACTGCATCCTTATGGTTTTCAAGTTGAGGTCTCCCGAGAGGAGATAGATATCACGCAACTAGCGAGAGAAAGTGCAGAGATTAAGCTATTAGACGGCAGGCGTGTGTTAGCAATTCCTGAATATCTCGTTGTGCCTTCTTCACCACCTCAGCCTCTTAGCAAGATTGATGCGGTGCTAGAGGAAGTGGCTCAAATAAGTGCCCAAATCGAAGATTTAAATACGCGACATCTTGCTCCTATTCACGAAGCACTATCTCAGTTCGATAAACGCAACGTTGTCGCCGATGCGCCGGCCAGAGAGCGCTTAGTCACCTCGTTTAACGAATACCAAAAGCGAGTAGAAGCGCTGGAGGCAACACGGGCCGAGTATACTTTATTGGTAAGCTTTGCAGACGGGGCGTCGTTTGTGATCCCTATTTCCAGTATTCAAGATGTCGATTTCGTCAGTCGTTTGAGCACTTTTGAAAAATGGAAAGTGGTGTTTTCAGAGATTGGCGTATTCCTTACCAACTCCCCTAAACAAGCAAACACCTCTGGTGGCGTTTTCCCAGCTTTATTTGGCACCGTGCTTATGGTGTTTTTAATGACAATCATCGTAACGCCATTTGGTGTATTGGCCGCTATTTATTTAAGCGAATATGCACCTAACACAGCGTTTACAACCATTATTCGCGTTAGTGTAAGCAACATGGCGGGTGTACCTTCTATAGTTTACGGCGTATTTGGACTTGGTTTCTTTGTTTACACCCTAGGCGGCAGTATTGACGAGCTATTGTTTAGTGAAACACTGCCAGCGCCAACCATGGGAAGTCCAGGAGTATTCTGGGCTGCGTTGACCATGGCGATTTTAACGCTCCCCGTGGTTATTGTTGCCACTGAAGAGGGCTTGCGCCGAGTGCCAGAAGGGTTAAAAGCCGGCAGTTACGCATTGGGGGCAACCAAAATTGAGACTATAGTGCGCACCGTATTGCCCATAGCGTCACCTGGTATTATGACTGGTGTAATTCTCGCCATTGCGCGGGCAGCAGGTGAAGTTGCGCCACTCATGCTGGTTGGTGCGGTCAAGTTTGCGCCAACGTTGCCAATAGACGGAGAATTTCCTTATCTCCACCTCGATAGGCAGTTTATGCACTTGGGCGTGCTTATATACGACGGTGCGTTTCACAGCCAGACCGATGGAAAAAGTGCAAGTATGATGTTTGCTGCTTGTTTGCTTTTACTCGTTGTGGTGTTTGTACTAAATATTCTGGCAGTTTTACTAAGAACGCGTCTGCGCAAGCGCTACCTTAAAGGATAAGGCAGGTTTTGTAACATGTTGAAGTTGTTTGAACACAATACGTTAAACGTTAACGACATTAGTGAAGCACAAACTGCGGTAGAGGTGAAAAACCTTAACCTATGGTTTGGTAGTAAGCATGTGTTGAATGACATCAGCATGCGAATACCTAAAAACAAAATAACGGCGTTAATCGGGCAAAGTGGCTGCGGCAAATCAACGCTCATCAGCTGTTTCAATCGTCTGAACGATTTGTATGACGGTTGCAAATATAACGGCGAAATTGTTATTGATGGCCGAAACATCAATGGCCGCAAAGTAAACGTGTCTCGTCTTAGAACAAATGTGGGTATGGTCTTTCAACGTCCGAACCCCTTTCCCATGAGCATTTATGAAAACGTGTGTTATGGGCTAAAGCTGCAGGGCGTGAAGGTTCGCAGACACTTAGACGACGCCGTTGAAAGCGCATTAAAACAAGCGGCGCTCTGGGATGAGGTAAAAGATCGCCTGTTTGAATCTGCCCATGTTTTATCTGGCGGTCAGCAGCAGCGCTTGGTTATTGCAAGAGCACTGGCGTTGAAGCCCGATATTCTGCTTCTTGATGAACCCACCTCAGCCCTTGACCCATTAACCACACTTTTTATCGAAGAGCTTATGGAGGCATTAAAGAAACAATGCACCATTATTATCGTGACGCACAACATGCAGCAAGCGGCTCGGGTAAGCGACTATACCGCCTTTTTCCATCAGGGTAGGCTGATAGAATATGCTGATAGCGACACGCTGTTTACTATGCCAGAGAAGAAACAAACCGAAGACTACATAACGGGGCGTTATGGATAACCAGGCTGTGGACACGTGTCCCAACGTGGACTTACGCCGTAACGCTATAATTTGTTTTGGCGTTGCTGCGTGTTACCAGCGCGTAGCAATGGGCGTTGGCTCCTTGTATTGCCGTTATCCATTCAGCTTGAGCCGTAAAGGGGAATCACTATGCGACAGGTAGCGTTAAATACGCATATCTCGGGTACGTTTAATATCGAGTTAGAAAACTTGCGTAACTCGGTATTAACCATGGGAGGTGAAGTTGAACAGCAGCTGGTCGATACCTTAAAAGCAGTGAAGCACAATCACGCTGCTTTGGCTGAAAAAGTGGTGTTGAACGACCTGAAAATTAACTCCATGGAAATTCAAATTGATGAAGAGTGCTTACGCATTATTGCGAAACGCCATCCCACTGCTAGCGATCTGCGTTTAATTATGACGATTTCCAAAGCCATTACCGATATTGAACGTATGGGCGATGAAATCGAGCGTATCGCCAAGCTGGTAACGCGCAATAAGTTACCTAGCTCAGATACAATCAAAAGCAGTATGCTGCTTATTGGTGAGAGGGTTGCCGCCATGATGCGCGGCACATTTGACGCTTTTGCCCGTCAGGATGAAGCAGCAGCACTAGAGGTGTACGATCAAGACAACCGCATTGACAGTGAATACAAGCGCCTGCTGTCGTATACCACCTCTGAAATGCAAAAAAGTACCGACGATATGCAGGATTGGCTAGATGTATTGTGGGCAATGCGCTCGCTAGAGCGAATCGGTGATAGATGTAAAAACGTGTGTGAGTATGTTGTTTACCTTACTCGCGGTACAGATGTTAGGCATACGCCGCTGGAAAATATGCAGCAAAAATTGGAAGATTTGACGTAATCCTGTCCAAATGGTCAGTGCGATTTTGCGTATTAATACCCCAACATGGGTGTTTGTGAAATTTATTTGTCATAAAACTGAAATATTTGGTGGATTTATCATCGCATTCAAATAATTCCATATACTTTTATCGTTTTTCAGTGATTTTCGCTATGGCTTCTAACATGATTACGTTATCATGCGCCGCAGCCAAGAACAGATCGTGCAAAATTTAATCGAACCATATGATAAAACACAATTTGTCTTTAACTTCATTCTCTAGCCTTTGTGGTGAAGAGATCATGCTACTTACTCAAGTAGCGTCCAGCCTAAATCGCGTTTAGATCGGGAGCGATTATCCGTGGAATTTTTTGAAAGTTATGGCCTAATTCTTATAATCCTTGCCGCTGGCGTTGGTTTCGTCATGGCATGGGGTATTGGAGCGAATGACGTTGCCAACGCAATGGGTACGTCAGTAGGTTCTAAAGCTTTAACCATTAAACAAGCCATTATCATTGCAATGATATTTGAGTTTGCTGGCGCCTACCTAGCTGGTGGCGAAGTAACATCTACCATTCGAAAAGGGATTATCGACTCAACCTTCTTTATAGATATACCTGAATACTTAGTATTAGGCATGATTTCGTCACTACTCGCGGCTGGAATCTGGCTAGCAGTAGCGTCATGGTTGGGTTGGCCTGTATCTACAACGCACTCTATTATCGGTGCCATTATCGGCTTTACGGCAACTGGCGTCAGTATGGACGCGGTGGCGTGGGATAAAGTGGGCGGTATTGTAGGTAGTTGGGTCGTTACCCCTGCTATATCAGGTATTATTGCTTATCTTATCTTTATGAGCGCGCACAAGCTCATCTTCCAAACTGCCTCCCCGTTTGCCAATGCTAAGCGTTATGTACCCTTCTACATGGCATTAGCAGGCTTTGTGATGTCGCTTGTAACCATTAAGAAAGGCCTAAAACACGTTGGTTTGGAGCTAAGCGCCGTCAACGGATATCTATTGGCTATTGGTATTGCCGTAGCGTTGGGCTTCTTGGGTAAATGGTTTATCGGCCGTATGAAGTTCAGCGGTTCGGAAGATGCAGACTTACAAGCGGCTAACGTTGAAAAAGTATTCGCATTGCTGATGGTTGTAACAGCCTGCTGTATGGCATTTGCCCATGGCTCTAACGACGTAGCTAATGCGATTGGCCCTCTTGCGGCTGTAGTAAGTGTCGTTACCAGCGGTGGTGAGATTAACTCAAGCACAACACTTGCTTGGTGGATTTTACCATTAGGTGGGTTAGGTATTGTTGCTGGCCTTGCGTTATTTGGACATCGCGTAATTAAAACCATAGGCCAAGGTATTACGCACTTAACGCCAAGTCGCGGTTTTGCAGCAGAGCTTGCTGCAGCTTGTACGGTGGTTATCGCATCGGGTACAGGTTTACCTATTTCGACTACACAAACACTGGTTGGCGCAGTATTAGGTGTTGGTCTGGCACGTGGCGTATCAGCACTTAACCTAGGCATCGTGAGAAATATCGTCGTATCGTGGATTGTTACTTTGCCTGCGGGCGCAATTCTTTCGATCATTTTCTTCTTTATTCTTAAAGCGTCGTTTGGCGTAGCATAGAACATAGCGCTTCAAAACGTTCGTATTAAGCGAAAAGAAATAAAAAAGGCCGTGCTTTAAGTGAAGCTCGGCCTTTTTGTTGTCTTTACTCTTTGTTGTGTCAGCTTGATGTAGAACCACTATGCCTGCGGCAACACGCCGCGATTACGAACATTTTAACTCTCGCTGAGTGGGTAACTATCTATGCGGACTGGTATAACAGCCTAATCAATAGAGATAGGTGTTTCAAAGCCACGAGGTTTAACGCCGACCACGGCACACTTAAGCTGATGAATCGTTTCTTCAGCCGTATCACCCATTATATAGCCAGGAACACCTAAACGTGCCACTGTACCCATCACAATAATGTCGGTATCAAGCGATGTGGTAGTAGCTGCAATTTCTCTTCTAGGATAACCGTGAACAATGTGTTTCTGAGGCTTTAAGTACTCTAATACGTTGTCATCGAGTTCATTACCCAGTTCTTCAAGCAGCCTGTCTAGTTCAGCTTCACGTTCGGCATGAATTTTAGCAAGATCAGTTTCCATTCTATCGTTATCGACAGTAATAAAACCGTCTCTGGCGATATTTTCAGGAACCGCATCAAAAACGTGAACAATGTGTAGCTGTGCAAACTCTAGCAGAGCTATCTGGCTAGCGTGACGCAAAATGTCGCGGTTAAGGTCGCGCCTAATTGATACTTCATGCTGAGGGTAGTGATAATTCAAATCCAGCGCGGCCACGACGTTTTTGTACTGACTGCGAGGCTTGTGATTAATGATCCAAACCGGGCAGGGGCACTTGCGGAACAAGCGCATATCTAAGCTTCCGAATAACTTATCTAGAAAGCTTTCTTCAGCGCGTTTAATCACTAAGTCGATATTATTCTTCTGTACGTAGCGTACAACATCAATAAGTGGTTGTCCGACCGTTACCGCGGTAGACACAGGATAGTGTTTGCCCCAGCTTTCCGCTTGTTCTTTTAACCAGTGCTGGGCTTGGGTTTCCATGGTTTGCTGAGAATCAACGTAAGAGAAAGACTCCATGACCATACTGGCGTTGGGCGGCAAAGATTCTAGCGAAAGCATAATGGTAAGAGAAGCTTGATGTGCTTTGGCGATATGCAGTGCTTGGGCAACCGTATCATCTTGTCGATGAGAATCGCTCAATACACACAAAATGTTTTTATAATGTCCTTTCATACTGCCCTCAATGGTTTATCGCTCTATTAGCTAGATCATTCAAAAGCGAGTCTTACTTCGCTGAAAAAATGTGACGGTTATTGCGGTTTAATTTAATCCTAACGCTACTTGTGGGGGCTTTCCAGCAAGAAACACCAATTTCTTAAAAGCTTCTTATAGTTTGCAAAGTAAAAGGCAAGCTCACCTTCATTTAGAGCCTGCTTGATATATATGGATGCAGATGAAACAAGGTAGTATTGGTTAACTAAGCGCTACAACTCTAGGCGCTTTTTAATCTTTATGTTAGATTAATCCAATATTTTTTAATCCCTTTTTGAATAATTGTGAGATGCCCATGAAATGGCCTAATCTTAAGCACCTGCACTATTTAGTGACGCTACATCAAGAGCAACATTTTCACCGTGCTGCCCAGCGCTGTAACGTAAGTCAGTCAACATTGAGTACGGCCATTCAGAACCTTGAAGAGCACTTCGGAAGCCAACTTCTTGAGCGTGAACATAAAACCTTTGTGTTTACGTCTTTGGGACTAGATATTGTTGAACGCAGTAAAGTGCTGCTACAAGAAGCCAATGAACTGGTGGAGTACGCGCAAAATGCGGGTAATTGGCAACGAGGCACATTAAAGTTAGGTGTTATTCCTACCATCGCGCCGTTTCTTTTTGAAGGCATGATAGGGGCGTTCTCTGCGTTTCTGCCCGAGATCAATTTAGAAATGCAGGAAGACACCACAGAGAAGTTACTTCAGCAGTTGACCGACGGCAGATTAGACTTACTGATCTTAGCGCTGCCAATGGAAACTCCTGGGTGTAAACAAATGGTCTTGGGGCACGACCCGTTTCATCTGATAGCTCACGAAAATATAGCCGAGCAATTGCCTAACCCTGTGGATATTTCAACCTTGCCTAAAAAGAGTATCTTTTTACTTCAGCAAGAACACTGTATGACCGGCCACGCAGTGAGTGCGTGTAACCTTCAGCATAGTGACCAAATTAGCAGCGTGGCAGCAAGCAGTCTCCATACATTGGTGCAACTAGCGAACAGTAAAATGGGCTACACCTTCTTACCTGAACTTGCGATAAACCAATCTATTCTTGAACACACTGGTCTTAAGAGCTTCCCCGCTGAAGAGCAGGGGTTTCGTGAGATTGGCTTAGTATGGCGTTCGGGCACTACACGTATGCAGCTGTTTCGTCGTATAGGTGAAGTTATCTCGCCCCTGCTGCCAAAGCCAACGTTAAAATAGTCTTGGCGCAGAGCGCGCTACCTTTCGTATTTAGCTAAAGCGGTTGAACTCTTGTGCTCAGCCGCTTTTCTATTGCCGACATCAATTATTGTCTTGGTTGTCCCTAAAAAGAGTTCCCCATCCTTTATCTATGCGGATTGGTATAAAGCACTGTTTCAGTGGGCTTATTCCCTAAAGAGCAATTTATTTATCAATTAAACAAACTTTTTTGCAAAGCTTATCGACTTAATGGTTAAGTAAATAACAAAGCGTAAAAACGGGGAATGGCGTGTTTAAAAAACGAGATGAAAAACTCGTGGAACAGGCATTAAAGGGTAATAAAAAAGCGTGGTTTACGCTTATATCTCGCTACGAAACCGCTATGTATCAATACGGTATTCGAATGACAGGGAATAGCCATGATGCAGCAGATTTGATGCAGGAGATTTTTATCTCTGTGTTTCGCAGTCTTGCCTGTTTTAAAGGTAAGGGCAGTTTTAAAAGTTGGCTCTATCGCATTGCCCACTGTCGCTGCGTTGAACTATATCGCAAGCGAAAGCCGCATTCTGACATTGACGATATACAGGCCCCACTTTGCAGTGCGCCATGCCCTGAAATGCAGCTTTATAGCGATAGAGAGAGTAGAGCGTTAACGCAGGCTATGCAGACCCTACCTTTGGGCCAAAAGGCTGTGGTGGAATTGAAATTCTTCGGTCATTTCACGTTTGAAGAAATTGCACAGCAAATGGATATCTCAGTAAATACCGCTAAGTCGCGACTTTACGCAGCCTTAGCAAAGTTGAAGTTGGAGTTGGAATAATGACCTTATATGACAAAGAAGCCTTATTCTCAGCTTATCTGGACAACTCGCTCGATAGCGAGCAGGAAAAGCAGTTTAACGCGTTGTGTGATTCAGATGCTGAGTTCGCGCTAGCGGTAGAAAATAGCGCTCGTTTGAACAGCGCAAGTGCAAGCTTCGTTGCTCCGGCACTTCCCCAATGGGACAAAGAACAGACCTTTTTTAAAAAAGATGAACCACGTTCGCTGTCGTCTTGGTTTAGCTTGCCGTCGTGTGCCATGGCCATGTCGGCGTGTGCGCTATTAGCCGTACTCACCGGTGCAAAGCTGTCGTATAACGATAACGGTATAGCGCTTACGTTTTCAAACAAAAGCGCCAACACAGTGGATGAAATGGTTGAGCAGCGCGTGACGCAAGAAGTTGCTAAAGCTTTAGGTGAGCAACGTGATTTCTATCAACAAGCAAACCAAACACTGTTCAAAGAATACGCTCAGGCGCTATCTACACAGCAGCAACAAAGTAGTGCAGAGCTTACTAAGTACTTATTAGCGTCGAGCAGAGAAGAGCGTAAACACGACTTTGCCGAGCTTATCAAATTTATCAACGAGCAGCGTATTGACGATCAAAGATTCTATGCACGCCAATTTACGCGTCTACAGGATGAAATTGATGACATTGAAATAGGGTACAGCGCGGTAAGTTTATCTAACAGCCGTTCTGAAGTGCCATTAACCATGCCGTATGAAACAAACAATCCACAGTCGTCGCTAGATGATTAATGTAATTAGGTGAAATTATGAAACGTTTATTAACTGCTTTACTACTTTGCTCTGCTGCTGGTGGTCTTGCGAACGCACAAAGTGCGCAAAAATATGACACGCTATCGAATGAATTAGAAATAATGTCAGGGGTACTCAAAACGTCCTTACGACAAAATGCCGCAACTGATTCTTGGAAAGTGAGTCAAATTGAAACTAGCTATCTTGCTGGGCAGGGGGCAGTATTTACTTTTTCAGTAAGAGGCCAAAGCGGTAACTGGGTACGAGAGATAGAAACGCTGGTAGAAGGATTGGTTGCCACCGTACCACCAGCACCGCCTGCACCACCAGTCCCGTCTGCAAATTCGTTTAGTGATGTAGATGACATTGTGTTTGAAGCAGCCAGAGAGTGGGAAGCTTACGCAGAAGAAACCAGCCATCGTTTTTCTCAGGCGTTTGCTGACAACAACAGTCGCTTACGGGACCTACGCAACATGCAGCGTGAACTTGCTTGGGAAGCAAGAGAAGTAGAACGTGAATTGCGAGATATTACCTTTGAATTGCGTCACGCAGACGAGGCGCGAAAAAAAGAATTACTCGCGCAAAAAGAGCAGTCTGGAGAGCAGCTTAAGCAATTAGAAGCGAAAGAAAAAAGCATGAAGGACGAGCTCAAAGCAATTGAGAAAGAGCAGACTAAACAAATGGAGGCGCGAAAAGCACAGCAGCAGCAAGCTTATAAAACGTTTCTGGCTGGTTTTGAGTCGGGCATGAGCGAGACCCTATGCCGATTTGGCTCAGGCTTACGGGGTCTGCCGGAAAATGAACACATCAGCATGGTGCTAAAAGATTTCGAAATGGGCGAAAGTCGAGAGCGCAAGGATCGGATCTACGTATTCACTCGAGCTGATATAGTGCGCTGTGTGCAAGAAAAAATTGATGCGAATAAACTTCTTACCAACGCTAACATTTATCAATTTTAAACAAAAAGATAGGGCGCTGTTGGTAACAGTTAGCCTAAACGCTTTGATTGATTAAAACATATCGCGCGCCTAGATTGACTAAATTGTTAAGAAGGGTGCGTTTTTTATCGCCTAGATTTTAGGCGCAATATGCCCTAATTCTGCAGCCCATGTGAGCTCGGATCGTTTAAGGTTATTTGCCGCACTAGCGCCAAAGCTGTGTAGCGCATTGTAAGCGCTATTAGATGGAACACGGCAATAGTGGCAAAGTGCATAGAACAAAAGACTACAGCGGTGCTGCGAACCGTCACAGTGTAAATATATCTTAGCTCCCTCCGTCAGCATTTGAGACAGCTCATGAAGGTATTGATGTAGATGAACATCTTCGGTGGGGGACTCTGACGACGGGTGTAAAAAGGGAACCCATAACCACTCTAACCCAGCCGCAATGGAACGGTCCCGAATAACCGGTGCATTTTCTTCGCTGGTCTGTACTGTAGCAATGTGAGTTACGCCAAGTGATTTAAGTCTTTCAAAATCACTTTCAACAGGTTTTTTGCCTAGGCATATATGCCCGGCGCGCAGAGAAAACCACGCGATATTCGATTTTGCTGTTGTACTGTGTTCTTTTTTCTCAGCGTCTCGCATAGCTGCGTTATCTAAAACCTCTTGTTAAACGACGAAATAATAAATAGAAAAGTAATGGCAACTGCATCCGCCAATGACGAATAAATGCCAAATTGCATGGGTATACTTTACCTTTTTTGCCACATAAAAGCACACGCCTACGCTGAAACACAGCCCACCTGCTACCAGTAACCAGAGTCCAGCGCCTGGCAGGGCGACATAGAGCGGGTAAATAAGGCCTAGAGCAATCCATCCCATTAATAGGTAGGTCATTACCGACACTTTTGGAAACCTATGCTGAGCGATAAGTTTAAACGCAACGCCACCTAGCGCTAAGCTCCAAATAATAGCGGTCATGGTAATACCTAAGACGCCACCAATCGAAACCAGTAACAATGGTGTGTAAGTACCTGCTATCAATAAATATATTGCACTATGGTCGAATAACTTAAGCCAGCCCTTTGCCTTTTGATGCGAAATTGCATGGTAAAGCGTAGAACTTAAAAATACGAGAATCAGGGTAGAGCCGTAAATGGCGGCGGTGGTTAATGCGAGCGTATCTTCAGCGCGGTACAGCATAAATATTAAACCCACGATAGCCGCAATAAAGCCAATGCCGTGAGTAATACTATTCAGCCACTCTTCTAAAACGGAGTAAGCTTTGGCAGTAATAGCTTTTGTTTGTTCCTTTACGTCTGTCATCACGTCGCCTTTTTTGTAATCAGTAGAAATATGCACACCTCTTGTCTTTCTATTGGCTTATCTATTATGACAATTATAGCGCACACTTGTTCGCTCAATGTGAGAATATTAACAGAAAACGTTAATAGCCTGATGACGATAAGATTACAAAGGGATTTACAAATCTGTACTTTCGAAGCAGCCGCCCAATTTGTCCAGAAGACATTTTAATGTTTGGCTTTCTTCTGTACTCATACCGTTGAACTTGCAAAGCATTTGCGCGGGTACTTCTTCTGCTATGGCTTTCTGCTCCTTACCCATATTTGTCAGCTGTACACGCTTAACGCGTTTGTCGCTCTCATCTTTAGTGACAACTAAGAAGCCTTTGTCCTCTAATTTTTTAAGAATAAGCGACATTGCACCACCGTCGATAGCGGTTTTCTCGAGAAGTTCGGCAATAGTGATACCGTCATTCTCCCACAGGGCCATTAAGGTTACATATTGAGGATAGGTAATATCTAGCGCTTTAAGAAGGGGGCGGTAAGCGCGAGTAAATGCATTCGACAGTGTGTAAAAACGATGACAAAGCTGATTTTCCAACTTTAGTAATTCTGACATAACACCTAACCCTTATTGATACTGCTTTTTTTGAATGCTATTTATATTTTGCATACAAAGTACTTGATCTGCAACTGAGTTCGGTGTTAATTTATTTTGCATGCAAAATAAATTAACAGTTGATTATTGAGGAGAGCAACTATGCATAAGCTTCAACAAGTCGTTTATACAGGAAGTGCAACAGCAACGGGTGGTCGTGAAGGTACAGCAAAATCTAGCGATGGTAATTTAGACCTTAAATTGTCTACACCTAAAGCGCTGGGTGGCGCTGGTGGTGAAGGTACTAACCCTGAGCAAATGTTTGCGGCAGGCTATTCGGCGTGCTTTATTGGTGCCTTAAAGCATGTGGCTGCATCGCAAAAGATAAAGCTAGCTGATGACATTAGCGTGACGGGCGACGTTTCAATTGGCCCTATCGAGCAAGGTTTTGCTATAGCGGTTAAATTAACGGTAGATTTAGGTGCTATGGACAAAGCACAAGCGCAAAGCTTAGTCGATACTGCTCATCAGGTATGTCCATATTCAAATGCGACCCGTGGAAACATTGAAGTAGAAATTACCTTAGCGTAATCGTAAGGTAGCAGACTCAACAATTGCGCCCTCCTTAGCGGGCGCAATTATATGTGTTGAACACTTCTACCCTTTGAAAGCTAAACGGCTGTTTCCAGCGTTAGGCTAAAGCAAATGATACTGAAATGATGCATCAAATTTCACTGTACGGTTATAGAAATATAAGGTTTTGAATTGTAGCGCACGTAAATAGCAGTTCTTCGAATTAGAGTCGCCAGCCATATAACAGATTGATACACTGAGATCGTATCAATCATCCTTTAGGAAGTTATATGAAAAAATACGGATTACTGGCTACATTCGTATGCGCGCCTGTTTTGTTCGCATGCAGCGACAACAGCAATGTAGACGCAGCCAAGACAGACAAAGATCAAGCCGTCAGCGTAGGCTCGACTTCAGACACTGAAGCACAAAATGTTGCAGTAGCAAACCAAGCTGACGCGGCTATTGCCTCTGGGGTAGATTACCACTCCTTCGCGAACCCTAATGAGGTTCGGGTTACCCATCTCAGCCTAAACCTAACTGCAAACTTTGAGACCAAGCAGCTTGTTGGCGACGTAACGCTTGATGTAAAGCGTGAAAAGCCCGACAACAACACATTGGTGTTAGATACGCGAGCATTGGACATTCAAAGTGTTACCGTAGACGGTGAAAGTGTTCCCTTTGAAATGGGGGAGATTGACCCTGATTTAGGTACACCACTTACGATTACACTACCTAGTACCGCAAACGCAGTAACGGTTGCGTATTCAACCTCACCTGAAGCGTCTGGCGTACAATGGTTAACGCCAGCGCAAACGGCGGGTAAAAAGCACCCGTTCCTGTTTACCCAAGCGCAAGCGGTTCACGCGCGAAGCTTTATTCCGCTTCAAGACTCACCGCAAGTACGCGTAACCTATGACGCAACCATTAAAACACCTGAGGCGCTGTTGGCAGTGATGAGTGCGTCAAACGACCCTACCACCGAGCGAGACGGTGAATATGAGTTCACCATGCCACAGCCTATCCCTTCGTATCTTATTGCGTTGGCCATAGGTGATTTGGAGTTTAAATCCATGGGTGAGCGAACCGGTGTGTATGCTGAGCCTGCGCTACTTGAAAGTGCAGCGAGAGAGTTTGAAGACACTGAGGCGATGTTAGAAGTAACAGAAGAAACCTATGGGCCCTACCAGTGGGACCGTTACGATCTATTAATTCTACCGCCGTCATTCCCGTTTGGCGGTATGGAAAACCCTCGTTTGTCGTTTATCACGCCAACGGTTATCGCGGGTGATAAAAGCTTGGTTTCATTGATTGCTCATGAACTGGCGCACAGCTGGTCTGGTAACACGGTAACAAACGCTACGTGGCGTGACCTTTGGTTAAACGAGGGCTTCACAACCTACTTAACTTACCGAATTATGGAAATGATCTACGGTCACGATCGTTTCAAAAAAGAAGCTGTGCTCGGTTATCAAGATCTAGAGAATGATATTGCAGCTTTAGATGAGAATGATGAGATCCTGGCTATCGATCTTCGTGGTCGTAATCCGGACGATGTTTTCTCCAACATACCATACGAAAAAGGCGCACTGTTCTTACGTGAAATTGAACAAAAGATTGGTCGAGAGAACTTCGACGCGTTCTTGATGCAATACTTCAAAGACTTTGCCTTTAAGAGCATTACTACCGACACCTTTATCGCCTATTTAGACGACACGTTATTGAAGCAGTACCCAGATAAGCTAGACGCGGAGCGCATTCAAACGTGGATTTTTGAACCAGGCATTCCCGAGGGAGCGCCACAGCCAGAATCTGATGCCTTCACTAAAATTGATGAAACACGAAGCGCTTGGCTTTCTGGCGACGTGAAAGCGGCGGATATTGAAACCGCGCAGTGGACAGTGCACGAGTGGCTATATTTTCTAAACAACATGCCTGAATCGCTAAGCAACGCACAGCTGGCTGAGCTAGATTCAGCGTTTTCACTCACCTCGACTAAAAACAACGAAATTGCTCATAGTTGGTTGATGATCGCAGTAGAGAATAACTATCAGCCTGCCTATGATCGTTTGTATAGCTACTTGGTGTCGATAGGGCGCAATAAGCTTGTTAAGCCCCTTTATCGCGAGCTATCAAAAACACCTGAAGGCAAGGCGTTTGCTAAACGCGCATTTGAAGAAGCGAAACCGGGCTATCACCCACTTACAGTGAAAGCTAATGAAGGCTATGTGAATTAATCATCAGTCGTTCTGTTAAGTTAGTAACAATTAAAGCAGCGCATTAGGCGCTGCTTTCTTATTTATAGCAAGAGCAATACTTATACATAAAAAATTGAACGATTGTTCAAAAGGGCGATCTTAAAGTTAGGACAAGCGTACTAACGTTTACCTAGTGTCGTTTACCTAGTGTAATTCAAGTGTAGCTGAGCAGCTTACTTGCTAGCCGCACGCTGAAGGATTTGAATTAATCGTTAAGGAGTTTTTATGTATACACAAAAGATGCACCCAGCTACTACTTTTCCTGAAGTAAAGGCAACGCTATCAACCGGCGAAACTATATCGCTGGCAGACAAGGGCGACGGATGTGACTGGAAAATGGTGGTGGTATACCGTGGTAAGCACTGCCCGATTTGTACCAAATACTTAAACAAACTTGAAGATTTTACGGGTCGACTACGTGAGCTTAATATTGATGTTGTTGCAGTAAGCGGCGACAGTAAAGCTCAGCTTGAAGAGCATTTGGACGATTTATCGATAAACTTTCCCATTGCGTACGGATTGTCACAAAGTGATATGGAAAAGCTAGGGTTATATATTTCTGAGCCGCGTTCAGAAAAAGAAACGGATCATAACTTTGCTGAGCCTGCCTTGTTTGTGCTTAACGGAGATAACGAAATTCATATTGCTGAAATTGCTAACGCGCCTTTTGTTCGTCCGGACTTAGAGCAGCTAGTATCTGGCCTAGAGTTTATTCGCAACCCAGAGAATAACTATCCTATTCGCGGTACGTTTAAAGGCTAAGATTATGAGTCAGTAATAGTGATATGTCGTTCAAAAGTGAGGCTCTAGTGTTTATGAAATGACCTCATACAGTTGTACTCATTTTTTAAACGGCAACCAAGGCCTGATTTCGATATTGTATCGGACTCAGGCCTTTTAATTTTCTTGAGCTTACTCGTTTTTAGCAGATATTGAAAAAGCAATGGGCGCCATTTGCTTTCTAAAATCACTTAGTGCATCTAAAGGTAGCTCAACATCTATTTGTACACTGCTTCCATAGCTGCAGTTGGCAATTTTGCCTTCAGCTTGTTCCACTAAATGACGGACGAACTGCTCATGTTTGAAATCAATGTCTACACAAACCGGTTCTAGTTTTATTTCTTGTCTTACTTCAAGAGCATCAATGGCTTGCTGTGCTGCAGCCGAGTAGGCCCTTACCAAACCACCCGCACCTAATTTAACTCCGCCAAAATACCGCGTAACAATGATCATAATGTCGCCGATATCTTTGTGCTGAAGCACATTCAATATGGGTTTTCCTGCTGTGCCGCTAGGTTCGCCGTCATCAGCAATGGCCGCACTAGTGGGCGCGTTAGGGTTGCCAAAAACATAAGCCCAGCAATGGTGTCTGGCGTCGGGATATTGTTGTTTAACGCTTTCTAAAAGCGCCATTGCACTTTCACGAGAGTTAGCAAAGCCAGCGCAAGCAATGAATTTACTTTTTTTGATTTCGTACAGGGTTTCAACCTGTTTAGCGGGAACGGGATAAGTCATCGGCACATTGTAAGCGAAGACTATTTTTTATTTAAGTCAAATAAGTTCAGTCGAGCATTTTACTTGTTTGAATAAGAGATTGTTTGTAGATAGGAAAAGTAGTCGTGCCTTATCCATTGGGATTAATTCCGTCAAGAATGGTTGAGTTTTTCCTAAACTACGGTGACTATTCATATTGAACAATAACCAATAAAGCTCATTAGACCACCTGATGCCATTAGAACGATTTATTCCTTTTCGCAAGTGCGACGTCATCACCTTATGTGAAAAACTACTGGATCGCGAATGCACAGACTTTCGTACTTTCTCTACGTTGTTGGTCAGCCGTATACACTACCAGTACCATGAACAATTAGAGGCGTTGAAAAACAATTATAGCCATTTTGATCCAAATAAAGACACACGTGCATTGCAGCCTTCAGATGAAAGGGTACGTAAGCAGAGCCAAAGAGCCTTTGCCAAGGGTTTTGCTAGCCTCTTAAACGCGGCTAATTTTGAAAAAGTCACAGATGATGATTTAGAAGCAGCACTAAACGAAGAATCGCTGTTTAAAGTGCGCCTTGCGGTAAGCTTCAATGACTTTGATGATGTGGTGTTTTATCGACGGGGCGAGTCGGTAAAAACGGAAACCGTGCGTACGTTTTTCGGGTTACGAAAAAAGCAGGTGTCGTTTACCAATTACGACAAAGTAGCCGTTTATATTACTTTTAAAGATGAGGCTTACTTCAAAAGTAAGGGCCAAACACCGGTAACCTTTAAACCTGGCTCAACCATAGTAAAGCTTTTTCAAAATGTACCTAAAGCAGACTTGGAAATGCTGTTTCCAAACAGTGAAGTCAAAATGCGTCCGCTAGATAAGTTGATTATTAGTGCGTCGGCTGCAATAGGTGGCACCGTGGTGCTCGTGACTAAATTAGGCGCGTCCTTACTTCTCATGGCGTCTTTTTTGGCGTTTTGGCTGGGCTTTAAAGACGACGAAGTGGAATTGACCAAGCAAAGCCTTATTACTTTTGGCATTGGCATGGGGGTATTCGGCAGCTTTATCTTTAAGGAATGGACAAAGTTTAAAAACCGAAAAATTCGGTTTATGAAAGCTTTGTCTGACAATCTGTATTTCAAGAATTTGGACAATAACGCAGGTGTGTTTCATACGTTAATTGACGCGGCAGAGGAAGAAGACTGCAAAGAAGCTTTGCTTGCTTATACATTTTTGCTGAAATGTAGTGAAGTGTCTGTAGAAGGTGGTGCTGCATTCTGCGCGGTGCGTGCAGAGTGCGAGATTGCCGCTGGTGGAATGACATTAGCAACCCTCGATAGTGTAATAGAAAGTTACTTTTCAGAAGAGCTTGATTGTGCGCTCGATTTCGACGTTACCGATGCTATTACTAAGCTGGTGGACATGGAACTAGTCGAACAACACGGCGATATTTTTGTGGCGCGAGCGCTAAACGATGCTGTTAAGATACTTGATGACTATTGGGACAATATTTATCAGCCAGTTTGATTGTTTCTTGTACCGTCTAGTAGATTGCCCAAGCTAGGTTATTCCGTCTGATATCCTTTGCGACGCCTTTGGTTTTAAATAAACGAGGCTAATGAAAAAAATAAGACCGGCAATCGAAGTTCCAAACCATTGTCATAAAAACACAAAATCTCTATAGTTGATGTACGGTGCGTTGATCAACATCGACACTCCATAGCAGCAGCGCCATTGCGCCGAATGCGTTTCTCTATCTCCAATGCAACAAGCCTGGTTCACTTCTACATGAAAATATTGCATACATCTGACTGGCACTTAGGTCAGAGTTTTTTTACGAAAAGCCGCAAAAACGAACATGCCGCTTTCCTTAAATGGCTTCTTCAACAAATAGAAGTGCATCAAATAGATGCGATTGTTGTCGCGGGTGATGTGTTTGACACGGGCACGCCGCCTAGCTACGCCAGAGAGCTCTACCATGCGTTTATCGGTGAACTACAGGGCATGCAGTGTACATTGGTGGTGCTGGGGGGAAATCACGATTCAGTGTCGGTATTGAACGAAAGTAAGGCGCTACTGAAATATCTTAATAGCCACGTAATAGCCAGTACCTATGGCGAAATAAGCGAACAAGTCATCACGCTGAATGATCGCAAGGGGCTGCCCGGTGCCGTATTGTGTGCCGTACCCTTTATTCGCCCACGTGATGTGCTGGTCAGTGAAGCAGGGCAAAGCGCCACTGACAAGCGTCGAGCGCTGGGCGATGCGATAAAACAGCATTATGGGGCGCTTTATAATAAGGCCTTGTCATTGCGTGCCTCAATAGCAGAAAAGCGGGTAGAAAAGGGCAGCGAAAATAGCGCAGCCATTCCTATTATCGCTACGGGGCACTTAACCGCTTTAGGCGTGAGTCAGTCAGAGAGTGTACGAGATATCTACATTGGTACTCTTGAAGGCTTTGATGCCAAAGGATTTCCGCCGGCTGACTACATTGCACTTGGGCATATTCACAGGCCACAAAAGGTAGCAAAAACTGAACACATTCGCTATTCAGGCTCTCCCATACCGCTTAGCTTTGATGAACTGAATACACAAAAACAAGTGGTGTTAGTCTCGTTTGAATGTGAGAGCACAACGCCAACTATCTCAACGCTTCCGGTACCGCGCTTTCAGGCCATGGAAGTCATAAAAGGCGATTTACAAGCGATTGAGGCGGCCATTAATGAAAGCGAAGCCATCGCGCTAGCTTCTTCTCAAACAGGTGATGCCGTTAGCGAAGTGGATAAAGCCCTTAGCGAGGTTAATAAACTCCTTAGCGTAACGGATAACGCCATTAGTCCTCAAGACCCAGTGTGGTTATGCATTGAAGTTGAAACAGAGGACTACCTAACCGATTTGCAGCAGCGTATACAAGCCTTGTTAGAGGGTAAAAACGCTGAAATTTTACAGTTGAAACGCAAGCGTAAGCGCACAGTAAATAGCTTAACGGAAAAGCAAAATGTCCAGCTTAGCGAACTATCGGTAAACGATGTATTTGAAGCGCGTTTGGCATTGGAGAGCATAGAAGATAATCCAACAAGTGAGTCGGCACAGAGCGGGTCGGTACCAACTGAGTCGGCAAAAGAACTCCTGCCAGATTATGAGCAAAGCGCCAGAGGAAAGGTAGAAGCGGGTTCAGAGAAAAGCGCTTCACGCATCAACCGGATAAGGCAGCTGTTTAATGAAGCGCTAGAACGGGTGCATACCAATGATGAAGATGCTGAAGCGCCAGTAGAGGCATCATTGGCAAACAAGACAGAAAATAAAGGCGAGTAACACAATGAGAATATTGACCTTACGCCTTAAAAATCTAAACGCTCTAAAAGGGGAATGGAAGATAGATTTCACCCAGTCTCCGTTTATCGACAATGGCCTGTTTGCTATCACAGGCCCAACGGGGGCGGGTAAAACCACGCTGCTTGATGCCATTTGTTTAGCGCTTTATCACCAAACCCCTCGTTTAGGGCCTATTTCAACGTCGAACAACGACATCATGACCCGCGGCACGGCGGAGTGTTTGGCGGAGGTTGAGTTTGATATTAAGGGGAAAGCATACCGTGCGTTTTGGAGTATGCGTCGCGCCAGAGGGAAAGTTGACGGTAACCTTCAAAGTGCCGATGTTGAGCTTGCCGAAGTTGAAAGCGGTAAGGTGTTGGCTACTCAAGTGCGGCCGAAAAGTGAAGAGATTGAAAAGCTGACCGGCCTTAATTTTGCCCGCTTCACCAAGTCTATGATGTTGTCGCAAGGGGATTTTGCAGCATTCTTGAATGCTAACGAGGCCGACCGAGCCGAGCTGCTTGAAGAATTAACAGGCACCGAAATCTATGGCCAAATTTCACAGGCAGTACATCAGCAATTTAGTGACGCTAAACAAAAGAAAAAAGAGTTTGCGATAAAGCTGGAAGGCGTAACCTTGCTTAGCAACGAGCAAATCACCCAGCTTGAAGAAGAGCAAGCACAAACCAAGAGCCAAGTCGCAGCGTTTAACCAAACACTTGTTGAGTTACAAAAGCAACAGCAGTGGCAACAAGCGTTTATCGCTAACGAGCTCGCCACTAAAGAAGCCAGTGAAGTGCAGCAGAGCGCGAATAACGCCATTAATGAGGCAAAGCATGAGCTTGAACTTCTAACTAAAAGCGAGCCGGCTGAAAAACTTCGCCTGCCATTTTTGCAAAGAAACGGGCTTCAGCAAGACGTAACCCGTAATAAAGAAAGGCTCGACGAGAAAGCTGCTCAGCTGCCCGACTTAAAAACGCAAAAGGCACAACTTAGCTCAGAAGTAACCTATGCCGAACAAGCGTTAGTTCTTACAAAGCAACAAAGCAGTGAACTTGAAAAGCGCATAAACGAGCAGGTGATTCCGCTAGATAACCAAATAGCGCAGCTCACTACTGAACAGCAAAAAGCAAACGAAAACACGGCACGTTTAAGGCAATCAATAAACGCGTTAACGCTAAAGCGCACAGAAATCGAAAACGCTTCGGCAGATAACAAAACAAAGCTTGGTGAACTGGAAACTTACTTACGTGATCACCATTCACTTAGCGGCATAGCGGAGTTTATAAGTGGCTGGAGTGAAACGGCGCGCCATATTGAACGTGATAAAAAGCAGTTAGAAACACTGACACAAAGCGTAAAGGATGATCGTCAGGCGCTTTCATCCCTAGGTGAAGCTATTGCAAAAACAAATGAGTCGTTAAACACCTTAACGCAGACCTTCGATGACAAAAACGCGCAAGTTGCCAAGTGCGAAAAGGCGCTTCATGCCGCGCTATCTGATTCGCCCGCTGAAGCTAATGGTGCTGGCACCACAAGCAAAAATAGTCTTCAGCAAGAGCGCGATACCAAGCTTCATCATTGGGATAACGTATTACAGATAGGGCATATTCAGCAGCAATATTTGGCACTAGAGCAAGACAAAGTATCGCTGAGTGCACAGAGGGAAGACTTAGCGAAGCAACTAGCGCAGCAGCAATCTGACCGACAAGCCTTGGTTGATGCTTACAAGCAAACTCGTAGTAATTTGAAAGACTTAGAGGCGCTAATCGCCTTAGATGCTGAAGTGGCGCACCTGCGCGCACAGTTAAAAAGTGGCGAGCCGTGCCCAGTTTGTGGGGCTAACGAACACACCACGTCTAGCGTGGCGATTGATGTACCTGAAACTATCCAAAAGCGAGATAGCTTAAAGCAGCAGTTAGATGATATTGAGCAACAAGGGGCGCGGGCAAAAGAAAGCGTTACACACACTGAATTCACTCTTGCTCAGGTTAATAAGCAGCTAGAACAGGCAAGCGGGCAACGAGAAACGCTGCTAGAAAAGTGGCAGCAGATTTCAAGCATACTTAGCGCTGATATATCGAGCTTTGAAAAGGTCGACATTAATACATCGCAAAGCGTCGCTCAATTTACCCAGCAGTTTAAAACTCGTCTCGATGATATTAGTGCCCAATTAACCCGTTTAGAAGAGTGCGAGCAAGCTCTAAATGCTGCTTTGCAGGCTAAAAATGAAGCGCAACAGGCATTACAAGGCAAGCAGTCAGAACTTGCAGTTTCTCTGCAGCAGCGCGAAACCTTGGAAAAGCAATTCATCGAACGCAATGTAGAGCTAGAGAACAAAACACAAGGGATTAATAATAGTATTTTAGCGCTCAGCGAGACTATGACGGCGCACGGTGCTGACATTCACAACCTGTCTATTGATGGAATTACCACGTGGTTAAATGAAAAAGCCGAAGCGCTTAAAACCTATAAACACAATCATCAGCTACACGCTAAACTTAAAGATGAGTTGCAAGAGGTAAACAGCACCTTGCTTGTGGTCAGTCGTGATATCGAAAGCGCTGAGAATCAGCTAAAGGATGTATCTGAAGAGCTTGTGCAGCTAGATAAAAGTTTAAAGGCGCTGCGAGACTCGCGCACAACAGTATTCCCTGAAGGCAATATTGCTGAAACAAGGAATAAGGCAAACGCCGCCCAAGAAATGGCTGAGCGAAATGTAAATGAATGCAAATCTCGCCTACAACAAACGGACACTATTTTGTCTCGTTTAGAGGCCGAAATTGTCCAGCTAAATGAGCAAATGCGCGAAAAAGAGCAAGGACTTACAGAGGCAACAGAGAACTTTAACCGTCAGTTGGCGAGCAGCCCATTTGCCGATGAGCAAGCATTCAGCAATGCGCTTTTAGACGAAGATACCCGCAACACATTACTTGAACTGCAAAAGCGATTAACTCAGCAAAAGCAACAAGCAGACTTAAAGCTAGAAAACGCGCTAGCTATCCAACAATCGCTAAAAGCCCATGCTAATGCAGCGCAGTGGCAGAGTGAATTAGAAGAGCACGGTGCACAGTGGCTCGAGTCGAAAATTAACGAGCAAGCTCAGCAGCGTGACGCGCTGTTATCTTCTTTAGGGCAAATTGGACAGCAGCTAAGCGCTAACAATCAAGCCCGCGAAAAGCAGCAGCAGCTTGTGGACGAGATGGCCGCGTTTGAGGCCTATTATGACGATATTACTTATCTGCATTCATTAATTGGTTCGGCCAGCGGCGACAAATTCAGACGTTTTGCTCAAGGGCTTACGTTGGACAATTTAGTGCAGCTTGCAAATCAGCAACTTGATAAATTACACGGTCGCTATCAGCTAATTCGAAAAGAAAACGAAGGGTTGGGTTTAAGTGTATTAGACACCTGGCAAGGTGATGTAGTGCGAGACACCAAGACCCTGTCTGGCGGAGAAAGCTTTTTGGTGAGCCTTGCACTGGCATTAGCTTTATCTGACTTGGTCAGTCACAAGACCAGTATTGATTCGCTGTTTTTGGATGAAGGCTTTGGCACCCTTGATGCTGAAACTTTGGATGTGGCGCTTGATGCGCTAGACAACTTAAATGCCAGCGGAAAAATGATTGGTGTGATAAGCCATATTGAAGCCATGAAAGAGCGTATTCCCACTCAGTTAAAAGTGATTAAACGCAATGGCGTAGGCTTAAGTGCACTAGAAAAAAACTATGCAGTAAGTTAAAGCGGACAGCTCTAGTTACTTTGGTATGACGCTGCTTTAAATGGCTTTCCAGATTAAAAGGAAGCAAATTTGTTGAAAGTAAACAATAGTAATAAATCGTTCAGGCTGTTAGAGAAAGGCCAAGATCGAAAAGCAAAAGCAATTAAAATTCTTGGTCTAAATATTCTAATTTGGGGGGCAACTTTCTTCGGTTATGGGTTTGTCACTGAGCTTCTTACTTCAGGTTCCAAGGGAGCCGGAAAACTCGGTGCTTTAATTTTTATGGGGCCAGCGTTTGCGGTAGTGGGGTCTATAAAAATAGGAATAAAAGAGCAGCGAATCCTTACTATCGATGAAACGGGTATCAAATTTGGAGGGCCAATTTCCTCTGTTAATCATTACTTGTGGAGTGACATTAAAACCATTGAATTTGACGCGTCTGACTCTAACGCAAATCTTCATTTACACAAGAGTGGCAAAACAATAAAAATACCGCTTCATAAGTTCGATATTACGACCGAAAAATTTAAAGCGTTAATAAAGAATTAAAATAATAGTGTTTGTTCTATACGTTACGTCATTCCTTGGTAAGTCCATCTTGTAAAATCTATTTACATATAACGCTCTAGTAAGCTAGTGCATTTATGATACTTTATCCTTGTACAAAATAGATATGGACATCATAAACCGTGAAGCGATTTGCAATCCTCCCTCTTCTTGCGTCTTTCAGTACTTTCGGTAGTCCCTTTCAGTGCGAAAGTGAGTATGCATGGCTAAAAAGCACGTTTGAAAATAACGATGCCGGTTTTCAATATAGTGTTGAGAAAAAAGGGGAGGACCTTTATTCCGCCCACAATAGTGCGATTTTGGCGCGAGTACAAAGCGCGAAAAGCGAAGCGCAATGCCACACAGTGCTTAGCGATTGGCTTACGTTTTTTCGCAAAGGGCATATTGGTCTTGCGCTAAACACGAATGGCTCAGAGGAAGCGGTACGCGAATCGGTAGTACATGATTTCGACTTATCGGCATTTAAACAACATTTGAAAAGTCAACGTGACGAAACTCTTGAGGGGATTTGGCAATTCTCAAGCTATACGGTTGCGTTAAAAAAAGAAGGCAATGTCCATAAAGCTTATATCGTTGAAAGTACCAACCCTTCATGGAAGGCGGGACAAGTAAAGTTCATTCTCAACGACCCTGAAGACAACAATACTGCAAGAGTGACATTTTTTATGGGCGACCACTCAGCCCGACAAATCGATACCATGACACTCTTGGGTAACAATGAAGTGGTGTTGGGCAATAGCTTTATCGTTATGTCGCGAGAGGAACCGCGACAAGAATCGTCGCCTGAAATAACACGCTATGTGCGCTTACTAAGTACAAAGGCTCCGCTATTCGAGAAAATTTCAGATAACACAGTGTTAGTTCGCATACCGGCTTTCGATCATGCCTTCAAAAAAGACATCGACGCGGTTATCTCTAAGCACCTAGACACGATTTTAAAAACTGAAAACCTCATTATCGACATCCGAGGAAACGGTGGTGGTAGTGATGTAAGCTATGCGTCTTTACTCCCTATTTTATACACCAACCCTATTCGCACTGTAGGCATGGAATACCTATCTACCGAGCTTAACAACTCTAGAATGCTTGGCTTTTTGCAAAACCCTCATTTTAGTGAAGAAGAAAAGCAGTGGGCCAAAGACGGGTACAACATTCTTCAGCAACACATCGGCAGCTACATAAACATTGATGACGACGTAACGGTGGAGACATTCGATAAAATCGAACCTCTGCCAAAAAGTATTGGCGTACTCGTTGATTCAAGTAATGGCAGTACCGCAGAACAGTTTTTACTGGCGGCTAAACAAAGCAAGAAAGTAAAGTTGTTTGGGCAAACCACCGCAGGTGTACTCGACATCTCAAACATGTATCAAGCTGATTCGCCGAGCGGTACTTTTACCTTGCATTACAGTTTAACCAAAAGTTTGCGTATTCCCCACATGGCCATTGATGGGGTAGGCATTCAGCCAGACTATTATATTGATGGAGAACTTCCTCTTTACCAGTGGACGTCTTATACGCAAAAGATACTTGAAGGCATGTAAACCCTTATAAACGGCAAGCATACGGTTATTTGCGAGTAACTAAGACCAAACTGGTTCATTTGTGTAACGTTATCCTTTATGGTGCGTCGTCAAAATAATAATGGACCAACATTTATGGATTCAACGTCACGCCCCAGCCTGTTTCAGCGCTACATGAATGGCAGTTTGGTACTGCAAATTATCATTGGTATCGTATGCGGTATTGCGATAGCGAGTTTTTCACCTTCAGCTGCTCAATCAGCAGGGCTATTGGGTAACTTATTTGTAAAAGCCCTAAAAGCAATTGCTCCTTTATTGGTTTTTGTTTTGGTCATGGCATCCATTGCCAACCATAAGCAAAACGAGCAAACCTTTATCAAACCCGTGCTTGTGCTTTATTTGTTGGGCACACTACTGGCCGCGCTCACCGCCGTGTTGGCAAGCTTTGCTTTTCCTACAAGCTTAAGCTTAGTGACCTCAGAAGTTAGCCAAGCTGCGCCGAAAGGTGTATCGGAAGTCCTTACTACTTTGCTTTATAACATGGTAGATAATCCGGTAAATGCATTAGTAAATGGAAATTACATTGGCATTCTCACGTGGGCTGTAGGTCTAGGCTTAGGTCTACGTCATTCTAGCGAGGCAACGAAAGCGCTACTTCAAAATATGGCAGATAGCGTAACAACCGTGGTGGGTTTTGTTATTAAACTCGCGCCCTTCGGTATTTTCGGCTTGGTAGCCAATACCATTGCTACAACGGGCTTTGAAGCATTGCTTGGCTATTCCCATTTATTAACGGTACTGATTGGCGCGATGTTATTTATCGCACTTGTGACCAACCCTTTATTAGTATTTTTGGCAACCAAAAAGAATCCCTATCCTTTGGTGTTTAAATGCCTGAAAGAAAGCGGCATTACGGCATTCTTCACCCGTAGTTCGGCGGCGAATATTCCGGTAAATATGGCGCTGTGTAAACGCTTAAAGCTTGATGAGGACACCTACTCGGTATCTATCCCGTTAGGCGCCACCATTAATATGACTGGGGCTGCAATCACCATTACCGTGTTGACGCTAGCTGCGGTTAACACCTTGGGAATTTCTGTAGATTTCCCTACTGCTGTATTGTTAAGCGTTATCGCTGCGGTATCAGCATGTGGAAGTTCAGGTGTTGCAGGTGGTTCGCTACTGCTTATTCCGCTTGCCTGTAGCCTGTTTAATATACCCAATGAAGTGGCTATGCAGGTGGTTGCGGTGGGCTTTATTGTTGGCGTACTGCAAGACTCTGCTGAAACAGCATTAAATAGCTCCACCGATGTCTTGTTTACCGCCGCTGCGTGTGAAAGGGCAGGCGGCCAGTAAACATAAAAGCGTCATACGTTAAAGCGTTAACTCGTTAAGTGTGCGTGCTTATTGCATCTACTGATTCAAAAATTAGCCGTGCAGCCAGCTTTGCTGTGCGGCTATCAATATCATAATTGGGGTTCATTTCCGCAACGTCACACAGTCTCCATTGATACCCATAAGTACTTTGGTGCTGTGCTAAAAAGTGCAGTGTGTTAATCACAAGTGTGGGGGAAATCCCCAACGCACTGGGCGCGCTAACGCCAGGTGCTTGTGCTGCTGAAAATGCATCTAAACATACAGTGACGTAAAGCTCATCGATGTCTTTTAGCATCGGCGATAGCAGTTCATCTATTCGCTGCATACACAGTGATTCATCATTTAACGCCACATCGGTTAAATAGCGCGTGTTGGACGTATTGGCAAAGTTAAACAGCGCTGGTGTATTGGCTGCTTTCGACACGCCCAAACAAGCGTAATGAAACGGTGTACCGTGTAACTGGCAGTGCTCATACACTTGCCTGAACGGCGTACCAGAGCTGGTGTTTGGTGAAGGCTTTCTTAAATCAAAATGGGCGTCGAAATTAATAATTCCAATGCTGGCACTATTCGGCTTAGCATTGAAAACGCCTTGATAGCTACCCCATGCAATTTCATGTCCCCCTCCTAACCCAATGACCAATCCATCATTTTGCTTGAGCGCATAACAAATGGCGTCGGCATATTGGGTTTGTGCCTGGGCTAAGTTCTCTTTAGCAGTAACATTTCCTAAATCAGCTAATGATGCGTTTGGCCAGTGCCAGGGCAAGTTTGCAAGTGCCTGGCGAATCGCATTTGGACCATCAGAGGCACCTACACGGCCTTTGTTAAATGCCACACCCAAATCACACTCAAAACCAACAAGGGTAACGGAGTTGGCTAATGAATTATCTTCGCCCACTTCAAGTTCGTTAACTTTTTGATGCCAACGCAAACCATCAATTCCGTCTTCACTATCTACTCTGCCTTGCCACTTAAACATGTTTACCTTCCTTAAACACCGCAACGGGGCGGTGGCCATTAATACAATAGGCGAGCTCTGCCGGCGTTTCGATATCCCACAGCGTTAAATCAGCAAGCTTGCCTGCTTCAATAACACCTCGGTCGTGCAGTCCTAGTGCACTAGCCGCGTGTGCAGTAGCGCCGCGTAGCGCTTCTTCCGGGGTTAACTGAAACAACACGCAACTCATATTCATCGCGGTAAGGATTGAGGCTAGCGGTGAACTACCTGGATTAAAGTCAGTGGCTAAGGCCATGGGCACATTGTGCGCCCTTAGAGCATCTACCGGCGGCTTTTGCACTTCACTTAAGTAATAAAAAGCGCCTGGTAAAAGCACGGCAACGGTGCCACTTTGAGCAAGTAAGGGAATATCGCTGTCAGCTAAATATTCAATGTGATCTACCGATAGTGCGCCGTACTTAGCCGCCAAGACTGCACCTTTGCTGTCGCTAAGCTGCTCTACATGAGCTTTAATGGGTAAACCGTACTGCTGTGCGCAGCTAAACACCCGTTCTGTTTGAGAAGTTGAAAATCCGATAGTTTCACAAAATACATCAACGGCGTCAGCCAAGTTTTGCGAAGCGATGTGAGGAAGTGCCTCGTTGCAAATGAAATCGATATATCCTTCTGAGTCGTCAGCAAATTCATTGGGCAGGGCGTGAGCGCCTAAATAAGTGGTTTGAATGCTAACAGGAAGGTGTTGTTCAAGGGATTTAGCCACGCGCAACATGCGCACTTCAGTGTCTAAGTCCAGCCCGTAACCTGATTTAACTTCAATGGTAGTAACGCCTTCTTCGCACAGTCGCTTTGCTCGCTTTATCGCAGTGTGAAGCAGGGTGTTTTCGTCAGAGCGTCGAGTTTTTTCAACCGTCCCTTTAATACCACCGCCGCGCTGCGCAATGTCTACATAACTTGCGCCCTGCAATCGCATTTCAAATTCTTCGGCGCGATTGCCGCCATACACTAGATGCGTATGACAATCGATGAAGCCAGGCAATAGCCACGGGTGTTTGGGCGTTGAACCTTCATTTTGGGGAATTAGGGTAGTGGCATCTATTACGCTTTTGGCCTGCTCAAACACTTTGTCGAGTGAGCCATCGCAAGGAAGTAACGCAGCAATTATGCCGTCTTTTATGGCAATGGCGTGTGGCGGTAATTCGCCATAGGGCAGCTCGTTGTCTTGCATAGACGCAATGCGAACATTGTAAATAAGCGTGTCGTACTGATAACCCATATTGCGCTCCACCTTAAGTCACCTATTGCTAGCTCTTTGCCTACTTCTGCCCAGTGCCTTCACTGAAACAATGTGCAGATTTTAAAAGTCAGTGTACTTGTGCATACTTGTATATACAAGTATGCTGTTAGCATATTATTAACAATTTAGTTGTGAACCCACGATATGCAACCTAGATACAGGGTCATTAAAACAGCAATTTTGGATGCCATCGAAAACGGTGTAATGAAGCCAGGTACTCAAGTGCCTTCAGAAAACCAACTTGCCCAGCAGCACGGTGTAAGCCGAATGACTGCTAGAAGAGCGTTAAGTGAAATGGTGGACGAGGGCATTTTAATGCGCAGCCAGGGGATTGGCACGTTTGTGTCAGATAGTCGCCCTATGAGCTCAATGCTTCAAATTAAAAGCATTCGCGATGAAATAGAGCAGCGGGGACACAGATACACTAACGAGATATTGGTTCTGGAAACTGCTCCCGCCAGTGATGTTATTTCGCAGCGTCTAGCGGTTGATGTTGGGGTACCTGTATTTCACAGCATTATTGTGCATTGCGAGAACAACTTGCCTGTTCAGTATGAAGATCGGTGGGTTAACCCAGCTTGGATTGACGACTACCTAGATAAAGACTTTAAAGCGCAAACTGCAAACTTTTATCTAAACCAAGTCGCGCCTCTCTCTCAGGCGGACCATAGTGTTGAAGCTGTAATTGTTGAAAAAGATATTGCACAAGCGTTACTGATAAAGCCTAAAGAGCCTTGCCTAAAGATTACTCGACGGACATTTTCACGTGGGATGGGGAAGGCAACTGGCGCTGCCGCTGTGGTTAGCCACGCTGTGCTTTTCCACCCTGGCAGTAGATACAGACTGGGAGGACACTTGGAGTTTTAAGTGCAAACGCGCCTAAGACGCTAACTCTCAAGGCGCTTTTTTAAAGATACTGCTTCTTACAACAAAAACATTTCAGTAAAAAAAAAAGATGCCTAGGAGAAGTTTATGAAACGCCTCGACCCTACAAGAGAAATACGTGCCCCAAGAGGCAGTATGCTAAATGCGAAGAGTTGGCAAACCGAAGCGCCGCTTCGCATGTTAATGAATAACCTGGATCCAGAAGTGGCGGAACATCCGCAAAACTTGGTGGTTTACGGTGGCATTGGGCGCGCGGCTCGCGACTGGGCGTCATACGACAAAATTGTTGAAGTGCTTAAGCGCTTAAATACTGACGAAACATTACTTATTCAATCGGGCAAGCCGGTTGGCGTATTTCCTACCCATGAAAACGCACCTCGTGTGTTGATTGCAAACTCTAACCTTGTACCGCACTGGGCTAATTGGGAGCACTTTAACGCTCTGGATAAAGAAGGTTTGATGATGTACGGGCAAATGACGGCAGGGTCGTGGATATACATAGGCTCGCAAGGCATTGTGCAAGGCACGTATGAAACCTTTGTGAGCGTGGCAAAAACACATTTTGAAGGAAGCGCTGAAGGACGCTGGATTTTAACAGGCGGCTTAGGCGGTATGGGTGGGGCACAGCCCCTTGCGGCTACTATGGCCGGCTTTTCAATGGTGGCAGTGGAAGTTGATGAAACCCGCATAGATTTCAGAATTCGAACGGGCTATCTGGACAAAAAAGCGCATTCCTTGGAAGAAGCTATGGGCTTGTTAGATGAAGCTAAGCAAGACGGCAAACCCGTTTCAATAGGCTTGCTCGGCAATGCTGCTGAGGTATTTCCTGATATGCTTGAAAAAGGGATTATTCCTGATGTGGTAACCGATCAAACCAGTGCCCACGATCCGCTTAATGGCTATTTGCCTGTAGGTTGGACGCTGGATCAAGCCGAAGCACAACGCAAGAAAGATGAAGCGTGTGTTGTTAAAAAAGCAAAACAGTCGATGGCGCTGCAAGTTAAAGCCATGCTGGGTTTTCAAAAAGCCGGCGCGGCAACGCTCGACTATGGCAACAACATTAGGCAGATGGCGCTGGAAGAAGGCATTGAACATGCTTTTGATTTTCCAGGGTTTGTTCCCGCTTATATTCGACCGTTGTTCTGTCAGGGCATTGGCCCCTTTAGATGGGCTGCTTTATCTGGCGACCCAGAAGATATTTATAAAACGGACGCTAAAGTTAAAGAGCTTATACCAGATAACCCGCATCTACATAATTGGCTAGATATGGCTAAAGAACGTATTCAGTTTCAGGGCCTGCCTGCGCGTATTTGCTGGGTTGGACTAGGTGAAAGACAAAAGTTGGGGCTTGCCTTTAACGAAATGGTGCGCAGTGGCGAGTTAAGCGCACCGCTAGTGATCGGTCGAGATCATCTAGACTCTGGCTCGGTCGCTTCCCCAAATAGAGAAACCGAGGCCATGCTCGATGGTTCTGATGCGGTTTCGGACTGGCCTTTACTAAACGCGTTATTAAACACTGCGGGGGGCGCAACCTGGGTGAGCCTTCATCATGGTGGCGGTGTAGGAATGGGCTTCAGCCAGCATTCGGGCGTGGTAATTGTTTGTGACGGCACTGATGCAGCAGCTGAGCGAATTGCTAGGGTACTTCATAACGACCCCGCCACAGGCGTAATGCGTCATGCGGATGCTGGCTATGACATCGCAAAAGACTGTGCGGTTAAACATAACCTTGATCTTCCTATGGTAAATCCCGAGGCTAATAGTCAAGGGGCTGGCAGTGCAGATTCAAACCATAGCTCACACCAAAACTTAGACGGGGAGGCGTGATCATGTCCCGGAACTCTTTTTTCGCGGAGCAAGACGGTATTAAAAAGCTTACGCTTGTTCCTGGTACCTTGAACCTAGAGCAGTTAAGAGAAGTACATCGAAGTCACGTTCATTTATCGTTAGATGAAAGCGCAGTACCCGCTTTAAACGCCGCCGAGCAAGTAGTGCTTAACGTGATTAAAGAAAATCGAACCGTGTACGGTATCAATACCGGCTTTGGGTTATTGGCTAATACCCGTATTAATGTTGACGAGTTAGAGTTATTACAGCGCAGTATTGTGCTATCGCATGCGGCCGGCACGGGCGACTTTATGCAAGAAGATACTGTGCGCCTGCTCATGCTGTTAAAAATAAACTCGCTGGCCCGCGGTTATTCGGGAATCCGTTTAAGCGTAATAGAAGCGCTCATTACCTTGTTTAACGCACAGGTTTACCCAGCTATTCCTGAAAAAGGGTCGGTAGGGGCTAGTGGAGACTTAGCGCCTTTAGCACATATGAGTGTAGTGCTTTTAGGAGAAGGGGAAGCTTTCTACAAAGGTGAACGTATAAGTGCGGCTAAAGCATTGGAAATAGCGGGCATGGAGCCAATTTCGTTGGCACCTAAAGAAGGCTTAGCACTATTAAACGGTACACAGGCATCAACAGCGTTTGCACTTCAGGGGCTATTTTACACTGAAAATGCGCTTCACAGTGCTATCGGTATTGGCGCGCTCACGGTTGAAGCTGCGTTAGGTTCTCGCGTGCCCTTCGACGCGCGCATTCACGAGGTGCGCGGCCATAAAAGCCAATGCGATGTAGCCTCGGCTTTCAGAGCATTGCTAGATACTTCAGAGATTGGCAACTCACATCAACGATGTGAAAAAGTACAAGATCCGTATTCGCTGCGCTGCCAGCCACAGGTAATGGGCGCTTGTTTACAGCAAATGCGCTACGCCCAAGACATTTTAGTGACGGAAGCTAATGGCGTTAGCGATAACCCGTTAGTTTTTGTACAAAGCGGCGATAGTTCAAGTGTTGGCGAAGCGACCGATGGCGATATTTTATCTGGCGGAAATTTCCATGCAGAAACGGTGGCGATGGCCTCAGACATGTTGGCTATCGCGCTGTCTGAGATTGGTGCGTTGTCAGAGCGCAGAATGTCGCTAATGATAGATACTCACTTAAGCGGTCTACCGCCATTTCTAGTTGAAAACGGTGGGGTAAACTCAGGGTTTATGATCGCACAGGTTACCTGTGCGGCACTTGCTAGTGAAAATAAAACCCTTGCGCACCCTGCTTCTATTGATTCTTTGCCAACGTCTGCAAACCAAGAAGACCATGTTTCTATGGCTACCTTCGCAGCCAGACGTTTAAGAGATATTTTCGATAACGTGGCAGGTATATTGGCCATTGAGTGGTTAGCGGCCTGCCAAGGTTTAGATTTTAGAAAGCCGCTTGCAACAAGCGAAAAGCTGCAGGTGCTGATGCAGCTATTAAGAGAGCAAGTGCCGTTTTACGATAAAGACCGCTATTTTGCCCCAGACATAGAAAAAGCCAAGCAACTGATTAAGCGATGCAACCTTATGGATAAAACGCAGTTAAACCTGTTAGGCTAGTATGATCCAGGCTTGGTGTTTCGAGTAAACACTTGTAGATCATAAATAGAGTAGAGGTGGGAATGATATGCAAACAAATGGACGTTGGTTAATTTCAAATGAGGCTCGTACTTCTATGAATCGTACTTCGATGAAACGCGCTGTGAAGAAGGGCACTTTTGTAAAAAGCACTGTGCTGGGTTTATTCGCCGCGTCGGTGTTTACGTTGGCAGGCTGTAGCGACAGCGAAGTGGGCGATGTGTCTCTTGGTCTTTTCACCACAAAAGATATCAAAATTGATGCGCTTCAAGACCCTGTTGTCACTGGCGTCACTTGTCATATTTCAAGTATAGAAGCGAATCTAGATTTGTCTGACCCGTCAGACAGTTCTATTGCGTGCAGGCAAACCGGCCCCATCACTGCCGAGATGCTAGACGCTATCGATAAATCAGATTCTGGCGAAGTGATTTTCAAAAAATCAAAGAGCGTGTTTTTTAAGAATATGAAGCTTCGACGAATTTATGATGCTGACTCAAAAACGCTGATTTACTTGTCGTACAGCACGAAAGAAACATCGGGTAGCTACAAACATAGTTTATCTACCGTTCCCCTTTGGGAAACCCTTGCGTTTAAGACGTCCGCGTAAATTTCAATGTGCAATTAACGAAAATGCCCCTTAAATACTGGGGCATTTTTTGTTGTGTCTAGTGAAAACGGTGCCGATATTCATCGCACACCTTAATTGAGTAGAATATATTTAACAGTAAGGTTTCGCCTTTACGTTCTTGATCGCACCACTTCTTGAACCGTCAAAAAAAGCGCGTATAAACCAGCATGGCACTCAGTGCTGTATCATCGTCTGTCAGCGGGCTATCGCTAATGCTATCGTCAAAGAATGTGGCGCCAACCTCTAAGCGGGTCATGCCACCCAAAAATTGGCGGGTGGAAACAGCAACGCGAACCTCTGTGTTAAGTGCGCTATCGCCATTATATGCGCTTCGCAACGCTGTGGCTTCCTCGGGGCGTACACCGTAATAATAGTCGACATAGTTGGCGTCTTGGTAGTTAACGCCTACCGATGGCTCTATCATGAAGTTATTTACTCTAAACTGTTTGCCTATTCGAGCAGATGCCTGGTAGCCATCGAACTTACCAAGAATGTCCGCGTTGGTTGACAATGAATACACCCAGCTTCCGGTATTATAATTGAGGCCAACGCCAGCCGCGTAACTAAAGTCTCTGTCTTCCATACCAGTAAACACAGCGCTGTCATCTTCTTCGTAACCTGCAAATACCGGCACAAGCTGGGCATCAAGGGTAAAGCCCTTTTCTCTAAATAGTTCGTAGCCTATGAATGGCCCGTAAACCCGAAGCTTTTCACCGGTGTAGCCAACAATAGGAATAGGCACAATGCGGTTATTAAAATCGGTATACACATCTTGGGATGCGGCGACACCAAAACCCCACATCCAGCCTTGGGGCTGTTGTGATCCCGTTGGTTGTTGTGCAGTGACAGTGGAAGAGAATGCGAGTAATGTTGATAGGCTAGCTACGCCTAAATACTTTAGTAGAGTCATCAATAAATTTCCTTTTTTATCACAATACAGCCTAAGCTTCCGGTTCGATCATTATTGATCGTGCTCTTTACGCTTACCTATTCAAATGTGTAATTTAAAAGGGCGATATCTTTCTCAAAGTGGGTGGAGACTAGATCAATTAACGCACTATTATAGTAACGGCGGTAATCATCTCTGTTGTTTGCTTTTCGTCTGTGAGGCAGCGCTATATTGGGTAGTGCCAACTTATTGCAAATGTGCTCAAAATCGCGGTCTAATTGCTCATAACGCCCGATAAAATCAGTAAGCAACTGCCCATGAAGGTCGATAAGGTAATCCGTTTGCAGCTGAAGCGATGTGTCTATGTGGTACTGATAAGGGCGCGAATTATCAAATTTCCATTTCATAAAGCTTTCAAAATCATCATAACCTTGCATGACAGCAGGACGCTCTCGTTTAATGTGATGATAAGAGCTTACCTGTAAATCCCAAGGGTTTCGTACCACTGCAAATTTAAATAGCTGATTAAAGTACGCTTCGGGCAACATTTCTTTTGCAGCAATAATACGTGAGTGTCTAGGAAAACGGCTTCCAATTTTGTGTTCGGTCAATTGACTCATTTTATTGCAAATAAACTGAGGTACAGAATAACGATGGCCCCACCGATATTTACTGAGGGCGGCGCGAACACTGGTTCCACCGGTTTTGGCAATATGTACAAACAAGAATTGCTTACTATGAGATAACAGCACTGACTTCCCCGATTCGTAAAATGATATGCAGGTGATTTACGCGATGAAAATTTTCCTAACCTCAACTCAGTATGAGGAATGTTTATTACAGTGAGATTTAACGCAATATTGAAAGTTTAATAGTAAGTGATATTGCAGCTCTCATAGAAATCGAGCGTGATATAGTTCGCATCGACCACTTGTAGAGAAGGGAAGTAAGGTTGTATTACCTTTAGCGCCATTTTATGCAAAACCAGAAGAGTATAAATTTAGTATTAAGCTTGATGGCTTTTAAATAAGGAAGTGATATGAAATTCGTGACAAGGCTTGGTGCGCTGGTCGCTGTATCAATGCTTGCAGCAGGATGTGTAACACAAAAAGGTATGGACTCAACTGATAGTATGCCTACCGAATCGAATGTCGAAACAACAAGTTCAGTTGCTAAAACAGACAGCGAAGCGTTGAAGCAAGGCGTTAATACTTCAGGGCAAGAAAGCGAAAACGCAGCCGAAACTGCTGACAAGCCGGCAGAATTACCCAAGCAAAAAGTAGGGGTTTTCATTTACGTTAATGAATTTCCCTCGCATACTCATATTGGTACCACCAAGTTTAATAACTTCACGAAAGAGTATGCATACGACTGGCAACTAGCCTCTACGTTTTTTACCAAACTAAAGACAGCAATCGAACAATCAAACCGCTTTGAAGTGGTTGATGTAACGCCCAAAGTCAAAGGAGCATGGCAGCTAGATTTCGTGGTGAAGCAGAATGATAATTGGGCTTTTAACGAAAACCAAAATGCCCTTAGAAAGTCGCTGCTAGCTGACGGTGTTTCAAGGATCATTGTCGTCCAAGAGGCACCTACGGTAGCCATCACCGAATGCGGTACATATGGCTGCTCAGAACATGAGAGCAAAGGCGTTGGTTTATTTACACGAAGTTTTTTAGGAACCGATCATTACGTCGCGTCTGCTAGTTTTGATATAAGCTTTGAGCGCTTAGATAAACCTGTAGACATTGCAGTGCAACCCGAATTTAGCGAATTACAAGAGGACGCCACGAAGAATGTGCGCATTGAAGAATTTGTTCCACCTGAAAACTTCGATGAAGTCACAGAAAGCGAGTTAGCGCCTATCAAAAAATCAATTATTAGTTACTTCGACCGTGTAGCTGAAACGGTGGCCAAACACTTATCAAATCAGTAAACCTAATAAAATGTAAACTGGGCACTAAATCAAGTGCCCTTTTTTATGGTTTCCAATAAACCTAAAGGGGACGAAGGTAACGATTTTTGTATTTCTGCCTATCTGCAATTGCCTGATGAAGGTTCATTTCACCGATGGTCAAAAGGCGATATTTTAGAGCTTTTTTGTGAAAGAGGCTTATGGCAAGTTATTGGGCGATAGCTCATCAATTCTGGCTCGTGAAGTAATGAAAATGGAAGTACAAAACACATTGTTTTTGAAGAAAACTTATGCGATTTTATCGTGATTCCTATCCATACGTTGATAGTTAATAGAACTGAATTGGGATAGGGTGAGCTAACTGGGTTTAAAAATATAATAAAAAGGATGCAAAGGAACAAAGATGAAATTGCCGTTTAAGTTGTTTTCAATAGTTCTTATGGCCATTGTTGTGGCTGGGTGTGCGTCAACGTACGTGCCTCCTACAACAGGTTATAAAGCCCCTGAAAAAAGTAAGATTGGAGTTTTGGTTGTCGCTAAAGAGAACCCTAGCCATACCCATGTTGGTACGACGATATTTAATAATTTCAGTAAAGAGTATGAATACGATTGGGAGCTTAAAAAAAGCATTTTCAAAATTTTTGAGGATAAAATTGAGAGCGGAACGACATATGATGTTGTAGACATATCAAACCTTGTTTCTGAGAGCGATACGCTTACCTTTGTTGATGTGGTGAATAAAGAATGGGTATTTAACGAAAAGAGCGCGAGCACTAGAGAAAAGCTTTTCGCTCAAGGCATAACAGCGGTTGTTATAATTAAAGAGACATCCACGTTAGCAGCAATGGAGTGTGGCATGTATGGCTGCTCAGAACATTACAGCCAAGGTTATGGACTCTTTACTAGAAGCTTTTTGGGTCTAGATAACTACATGGCCTCAGCTAGCTTTGCCATTTCCATAGAAACCATTGATAAGCCAGTGGATATCACGCGATTAGAGCATGTAAAAGAAACTCAAACATATTTGGCGAAACACAAGCCATTAGAAGATTTTGCCGATCCCGCTGACTTTGAGAATATGACTGAAGAAGAGTTAGCCCCAGTGAAAGCTGCTCTTATCGAGTATTTCGATAACCTAGCGGGTATGACTCGACAGTTTTTAGTAGGAAACGAAGAAGTTTAAGGTCAATAAAGCATTAACCTAAATGCGATAAAAAAGACGTAAATATTAAGGTAGAAAAAAAGGGGCGTTGAACGCCCCTTTTTAACATTACTTAAGCGTTTTCTTTATGCGCCAAAAACTCTTCGTAGTTTCCATCGAAGTGATTCAGTTTCTTGTCTTTAATTTCGATGATTTGCGTCGCCAGTGACGAAACGAATTCACGGTCGTGACTAACAAAAATAACAGTGCCATCAAACTTGTATAGGGCATTGTTCAAGGCTTCAATCGACTCCATGTCCATGTGGTTAGTGGGTTCATCCATTACTAATACGTTGATGTCTTCAAGCATAAGCTTTCCGAACAGCAAACGGTTTTTCTCACCACCAGAACATACCTGCACGCGTTTGTTGAAGTCGTCAGACGTAAATAGCAAACGTCCTAACATACCTTTTATTTGAAGGTCATCGTGTTTGGGGCTGCGCCATTGGCTCATCCACTCAAACATAGTGATATCTTCGGCAAAGTATTTAGCATTGTCCTGTGGAATGTAGCCAATCGCAGCGTTTTCAGCCCACTTATAGCTACCTGCGGTAGGTTCAATGTCATTAACCAAACACTTCAAAAGTGTGGTTTTGCCAGCGCCGTTCTCACCAATAATCGCCAAGCGCTGACCTGCTTCTAATAGCAAGTTCGCATTGTCGAATAACGGAAGATCTGGATAGCTGTGTCCTAAGTCTTCAAGTGTAATAGCAAGTCGGTGAAGTTTCTTATGCTGCTTAAATACAATATAGGGCTTACGACGGCTAGATGCTTTTACTTCAGCCAGTTCAATTTTCTCAAGACGGCGGGCACGCGAAGTAGCTTGTTTAGCTTTCGATGCGTTAGCAGAGAATCGCGCTACGAAGCTCTGTAGTTCTTCAATTTCCGCTGACTTCTTGGCATTCTCTGCATGAAGCTGTTCTTGAACTAGCATGGCAGCTTGAATGTAATCGTCGTAGTTACCTGGGTAAACACGTAGTTCACCATAATCGATATCGGCCATGTGGGTGCATACAGAATTTAGGAAGTGTCTGTCGTGCGAAATAATAAGCATGGTCGATTTACGCTTATTAAGCTCTTCTGCAAGCCAACTGATGGTGTAAATATCCAAGTTGTTGGTTGGTTCGTCTAGAAGCAGAATATCAGGCTCGGCAAATAGGGCTTGGGCTAAAAGTACACGTACTTTTCTCCCTGGGGCCACTTCCTTCATTAAACCGAAGTGATAGTCTTCATCAATGCCTGCAGAGTTTAATATATCGCCTGCGCGTGCTTCAGCAGTGTAACCATCCATCTCGGCGAATTGGGTTTCCAAATCCGCTACGCGCATACCATCTTCTTCGCTCATTTCAGCCTTACTGTAAATAGCGTCGCGTTCTTGCTTAACTTCCCATAGTTCACGGTCACCCATGATCACGGTGTCAACCACACTGTATTCTTCGAAGGCAAATTGATCCTGACTTAAGATACCTAGCTTTGTGCCAGGCGCCATAGAAACGTTGCCCGACGAAGGGGTAAGTTTACCGCTTAGAATTTTCATAAAGGTAGACTTGCCACAACCGTTTGCGCCAATCAGGCCGTATCGGTTGCCGTTGCCGAATTTTGCGGAAATATTTTCAAATAATGGCTTAGAGCCAAACTGCATTGTGATATTTGCGGTGGTAATCAAAACAGGTATCCAGGGGTAAAACGATGAGAAGAGATAATAGTGAAAGCGGTTGTCACTTCACTAATATATAAAAGCGCGCGCACTATAAGGAATTGAGGGCTACATGTCGAGGGAATTTTGAACAGATTTTGCGCGGGCGTTATTAGAGAGCTGGGCGTAATATTTTTTTGCAGCATGTTGTTTAGGTTAACAGCAAGCAAATAATTCCAGCATAAAGAAAATATTACATAACAGTCAGCGCCCCGTGATGTATCAATGCAGAATTAACGAACAAAGCTTTGTTCACCACTTTCGCATAAAGGTTATTTAAATCATTATTTTAAATAGGAAAAAATGAAACATTGTCTGTTATGAAAAAGGCCTTTTTAGTTGGTCTTAATCTTGCTGTGCTTATCTACTGAAAATAAACCGCAGCGCGCAAATGCGTCTGCTGAATTAGTGCGAAGTTTTATTTCACTCTAGTTTATCGTGGGTTAGATAACGCAAAAGAAGAATAAAACTGTGCATTTCAAAGAGGGAAACATCATGAAATTTTTGAAAAAAATTGCGATTGGTTGCTTTTCGGCAACGGTTTTAATGTCTGGCAGTGTACACGCTGAAGCAATTAGCTCAGATTCCGTAATGCAAACCCAAGCCGCTCACTACAATAAGCAGCAGTTGATTGACATGGTTAACCGTTCAGACGTACAGAGCAAATTGGTAAGCTTAGGTGTAGATAGCAACCAAGCTATTGCGAGAATCAACGGCATGACCGACAGCGAAATTGCGCAATTAAATGATGAAATTAATCAAGCTCCAGCGGGTGGTGTTGTAGGTGCAGTGCTTACCGTGCTTGCTATTATCGCAATTTTGGACCTAATTGGTGTAACTGACGTTTACCCATTTATTCGTCCAGTGAACAGCTAATTGAATGATCAATTCAGTTAAAAAGGCCTGCGCGTTAGCAGGCCTTTCGCTTCTATTTTTGCTTTCAGGCTGTCAGTCCACACCTCAAGCTGACAAGCTGCGGCAAGAGGGACTTGCCTCTTTACCTGAATCCCACACTATTCAATCTGTTCCGTTTTTTCCCCAAGAGCAGTTTTATTGCGGGCCTACTACGCTATCTGAAGTGTTTGGTTACTATGGTGAAAGCACCTCTCCAAATGACATTGCGCCTAAGTTATTCATTCCCAATAAAGAAGGGAGTTTACAACTAGAAATGGTTAGCGCTACCCGACAATTTGGTTTTTTGCCATATACTGAGCGAGGGACACTATCGTCAATTATGTCGTTAGTTAAAGACGATATACCAGTGATTGTTTTTCAAAATTTGTCCATCCAGTTATTACCCCAATGGCACTACGCTGTTGTTATCGGGTTCGATAGTGATAAAGGTACGGTTACTCTGCATACAGGCCTTACGCCCAATCACGAAATGTCGCTTGAACTTTTTGAAAGAACGTGGGGAAGAGGAAATTACTGGTATTTGGCACCAGTCCCTCCTAATGTAACCTCGTCTGAGATGACACCTTTCACTTATGTAAGTGCGGCTTACGACATGCTTAAAGTGGGAGATAAAGCGCGCTCATTGGCGTTTTTGGAAACCGCGTCGCAAACTTGGCCAACGTACTGGTTAAGTTATTTCTTGATTGCTAATCATTACTTAGAGAAAAACGACAACCAAGCAGTGGCTTGGTTTAAGAAAGGCTATGAAGTGGGGCAGAATCAACATGTTTATGTTAACAACTACGTATTAGCTTTGCGACAAAATAATCTGCAAGCAGAAGCAAATGCTATTTTAAAGCAAGGGCTTGAGCGATTTCCTAACAATGAAGCACTTTTGAAATTGACTGATAAGTAATTTTAAATCTCGAGCGAGTTCGCATTTTCTACAATTTATCGGCTACTATTAATTTAGGAAGTAACCGTGAAGGTTGGCAATGTCGAAAAAACTAAGCTCATCAACAATCTCATATCAAAATGGAATAATCTTCAGTCGACTCCATGGCGCTTTCAATGAAAAAAGTGCCGAAGAATATAGTGAAAGTCTGTTTAAATTAGTCGTAGGACTTAATAAAAAGCCCTTTTCCCTTCTGGCGGACATCAGCCAAGTCGAGGGGGCGACTCCTGAGGCCTTCGACATACTCAAACGTATTATAAAACGCCTCCCTGAAATGGGATTAATAGCGAAAGCTTATGTCTATCGAGGACCTGTTATACGCGGAATAATGTTTCAGAGGATCCCCGAACTCAAAAATATGGATTATCTGTTTTTTACGGATATTGAAGACGCTTCTTCATGGTTGTCTCGCGAACATGAACGCAAATTAACTCTTCTTTCTGATTCGTACTAAGCCAGAAATAAGCTAATCACACGCTCAACTGTCTCATTTCTTAAATTTGGTTGGTGTAGTTAACCACTAACTGTAAATAGGCGCTTTGCTAGAGCCCTATAAAACCAAGCCCTATGTTGTGAGAATCGCACGTTTTTTATGGCGTTAGTTTGATTGCTCTCAAGTTGGATGAGCATTGTGAGTAAATAACTGGTGTGCCTTTTGCGTCTTCTTTCCCGTATTAACGTATAGCTTATGTTAAAGCGCCATACTTTCTTTACGCAGGAGCACCGTCAGCCGTGGATAGCCCCCAATTTCTTGAAAATAAGCAGGTACTAGCAATAGTCGGATTAGTCGGTATTGTTATTGTGCTTTTCATCATTAAACGCCTTATATTGGTGCGCTTGAAAGCCAAGGCTCGTTCCGAAAGCAGCAGCATGTCCGATATTTACCGCGTTCTTGTACTCTCTCTAAATGCACCGTTGAATTTACTGATTTGGGTCATCTTTCTGCTGTTAGTAAAAAGTATCGTTTCAGTATTTCAGATAGAAGATGAAAGGGCTATTGAGGCGTTAACCATTGTTATCGAGGCAGGTCTTATAATAACGCTGTTTCTTTTCTTCGAACGCTTTGTTACCTACTCGTTAAGCCGTTATCGCGACCAATCAACCATTGTGAAAAACACCAGCGCTATAGCTGGTGGTGCTGTAAGGGCAGTGTTCGCCGTACTCGCCATTTTAATTATTTTAAGCACAATGGGCGTATCGATAACGCCCATCGTTGCTTCATTAGGTATTACGTCACTGGCAGTAGCATTAGCCTTACAGCCAACGCTTGAAAATTTCTTCTCGGGTATTCAGTTGGTAATGGATAAACCCATTCGCATTGGTGACTTTGTTGAACTGGACTCGGGAGAACAAGGGTTTGTTGAGAAAATAGGGTGGCGCTCTACATGGGTTAGAATGCTGCCTAATAACATTGTAATCATGCCAAACAGTAAGCTTTCAAATTCCAAACTAATTAACTACTACTATCCCGAGCGCGAATTGTCGGTGCCCGTAGAAGTTGGCGTGCACTATAACTCTGATTTAGAACATGTTGAAAAGGTTTGTTTAGACGTAGCCAATACTATTTTAAAAGAGCACGAGTACGGTGTTAAAACCTATCAACCCTTCGTTATTTTTCACACCTTTGATAATTCAAGCATTAACCTAACCATAATGCTTAGAACCCGAGAGTATTTTAATCGCTTCTTTATTAAAAGTGCGTTCATAAAAATGCTGAAAAAACGGTTTGATGAAGAGGGGATCGTAATACCGTTCCCAATTACCGCGCTCAATATAGAGCAAGAAGGCGCAGCAAGTGTGTTGTCGTCAGCGAATGAGCACGAAAGGCCGCAAGGCTGAGCATAGGTAATGACGCTAGCGCATGGCTTTTCGATTGCATTGAGATCATCGGAAGCACAATTATCTAGTGCTTTTTCAAAGTGATGCAAATAGCGATACTGGCAATACTTAGCGCACAAGTCATTAAACTGAAAGCCTCGGTAGGCTCTAGCGTTAGTAATGTTACAGCGTAAGCGCCTATGGCGGCCCCTGTCAGGTGAAAAAAGCCAGTGAGTGCTGCTAAAAAACCGGCAGATGTTTCAGAATAGCCCAGCATGATAGTTACGCTACAAGGCATAGCAATGCCAATGAAGAAGAACGTGATATAGCAGTAAGCCAAAATACTGATTAACCCACTCTTTACGCTAAAGAAAACGGTCAATGCAAAAAGCACTGAAAGTGCTGCTAAACAGAAACTAGATACCTTAAATTTTTGCAAAGGCGACAAAGAAGTCAGCCGAATATTGAATACGCTGCCTACAACGAAAGATAAGGTGGCTAGCAGTGAGTAAACCGAGAACAGGGTTTTAGAAAGCACGAACTGTTGCATTACCATAGAGGGAGCAATGGTAATGAAGCAAAACACAATGCCATACAAAAGCCCGCTAGCCATGCCTACCGAGACAAGCTTTACTATTGTGCTTTTTATAAGTACTAACGTGTGACTAAAAACATTGGCAGATACCGGCGGCGTAAAATGACTAAGAATACTAGAGACTGAAAATAGCAAAAGTAGGGCAAGTAGCCCCATTACCAGCACGAAATAAAAAATAGCGGAAATACCCAAAGACTCGCCAATTATTGTACCTATTAGCGGCGCTATTGCTGGGGCAATAGCAAAGGCTATATTGATGAGTGAAAGTGAAGTGTTGAGCTGCTTTTCGCTAAATATTTGACGTGACAGCCCTCGCGATACTGATACGCCAACGCCCCCACCTAAGCCTTGCACCACACGACCTATGAGAAAAGTAGACTCTTCACTGGCAAGCGCCGCCACAAGCGTACCTGCAATAAATACTAAGATTCCGTAAAACAAAAATTTTTGCTTGTTTATGTAGTCACACACTATGCCAGACGCTAACTGTGAAACTGAGAACGCGACTAAAAACACGGCTACGCTTTGCTCAATTATGCTCACCTGACTGCCATACATGGTAGCTAAGTCAAAAAAGAAGGGGCTGTAAATGCTGGTAGAGACTTGGCCAAGAACAGACAAAATTGTGAAGGTAACCGTTAGCGAGTAAAACGCCTTGCGCGACATGGTGTACTTCATCTAATAAGAAACCGGTAACAAAGTAGACTAATTATAAAGATAGGCTACAGATGAGGTATTACAGTTTTAATAAAGGCGCTTTTTTTAAGTTTGAGTAGTAGTGTACAACGGATCTCATCATGGGAAAGGGGCGGTGTTATAAGTAGGTGGCGCTAGGGAAAATGGTGGCCCCACCCTGACTTGAACAGGGGACCTGCCGATTATGAGTCGGATGCTCTAACCAACTGAGCTATGGGGCCGTTTTGAGATGTGCTGTGTAATTATGTCTGCAAATTGTTCTGCATAACAACCACAAGCGAGCGCAAGTATAAGCAGTTTTATTTACCTTGTCACGCCTAGCTGATAGCTTTGTGAATTGTTTGCTTTATTTTTGTTCATTTTGTCGCTGTTTTGCTTGTTTTATGAATAGCGTTAGCAAACATTATTCGAAATCCAATACTTCCCCCCGCTTAAATACCAGAAAAGAGTACTGGGAGAAAAGCTAACACTTTCTTTGCCCTAATAACGCTTATTTACTCTTTTGGTATGTTAGCGAGCCTTGACTCACAAACGCTAAAAGAAGCACTATTGCGTTTAATAGTAGTGCGCTCATTTTATCGATTATGTGGTGGGTGAAAGTGCAGCGGTTTCTGGCTGCGGAATATTTGAAGGAATTATTGAAGTAAATGAAGTTACCTTTTCGCATGAAAGCTATATATACGTTGCTTTTCTCTACATTGCTTACATTGGTAGGGTGCGACGTGATTAACCTAAAAGGGCGCGAAGCGGGAGAAATACCCTTTAAACTTGTGGGTGTGGATACGGGCGCGTGCCCAATGATCATGAGCATTGGGCAGCAGCGTTGGAATATCGATTATTTCGGATTCTATCTTAGTAAACCCGAAGTGCGCATAGATGGAAAATGGCAACGGGTGAAGTTCAAGCAAACTCAATGGCAAACGCCAAATGAAGCACTGTTGAAGTTTCACAATAAGTGCAGCAACCCAGACGATGCTAACAGCAAAATAGTGTTAGATGTGTCAGAGGAACTCTTAAAGTTAGCAACTAACCTCCGTTTTACTATGGGGTTACCTTTTGATGTTAACCACGCTGATCCCCTTACTCAACAGACGCCCTTAAACGATAAGACGATGTTTTCGAGTCGTCAAAATGGACACCAGTTTTTAAGGCTGGATGTTTCAAAAAGTGGTAAAGAAACACGTAAATGGTCTTATCATTTGGGAAGCGTAGGGTGTTCATCTGAGTCAGCATCAGCGCCCCCTGAAAAGTCATGTGCATTTACTAATCGCGTAGAGTTTATTTTGCCAATGACTCAGTTAGATACTGACTTAGACTTGGAGGTTTCTGTTTCAAACATAGTGGCACAAGTTGATATAAACGAAGCTGAAAGCTGTGTTTTCAAGTCTCCTGAAACTAAGCCCTGTGAAAAGCTTATCCATAATCTCGTTTATAGACCGTGGATAAAATGGCAGTAAAATTTAAACAAACATAATTAAACACTAAAAATTAGCGATTTATTGCTCACATTTCGCAATTTATGTTTATACTTTGCACACATATATCAACCAAATGCTTATGTGCTGATTATTAACATCGTGATAGACTCGACGTTCACAATCTATGTTAATCATAAAAAAAGCAGGTAAGCGGTCGCGGAGATGAGAATGACTGAAAAACCCTTCATTACAAGTGGTCGAAACACCATCATTCATAAAATTAGAAAGTTAGATCTATTGGTTATCAATGGCGATGAAAACCCGCCAATCATTGTAACCTACAAAGGCATTAAGCAATACGAAGGTAAAGTACCTGAGAATAAGCGAGATGCGAAAATGATGGATATGGAACTAGTCGATGTAACGTCTAGCGATGTTTTCGGCGACGAAAAAACGTTAGTGTTTATTCAAACGCTAAATGGAAAAGAATATAAAATTGATTACTCGAAAATTGGTACGGGTATGTTTATTAAAATTCACCAAGACAGTATTTTCTAAAAGCAGAGCTACCTCTTGCAGGTAAGCCGGCTTTTAGCAAGGTGGGGTTAGGCAATCTGACCCCAATTGTTTGGCTCTTGAGAGTTAACACCTGTTATTACCCCCTACTGATTTAAGTTCTTCCGCTACTCCCTCTCACTTCCTGACTGTTTCAAAGTGTGTCTTCAGCGCGACTAATAACAGTTTAGGCAGATAGTTAAACCTTATCTTTTGTGCGCTTATCGCTACAACTCAGGTAACCGTATTTTAACGCTTCTGTAGCGTAAACATCATAAAACTTAACTAGGTTATGGGTGCGGCGACAAGTAGAGGTCGTCACCGCGTTGCCTAATACTATCAGAGGAAATTGTTATGTTTACGTTACGCCGTGTTACCCAAATCGCTTTACTAGGAACCACACTTTCTTTGACTGCTACTGCTGCTAATGCTGGCTCTTACCCAGCTGAGATAGAAGATAAGCTAATTGCTGTATGTGAAGCCGTAAAGAGCGATAGCCGCTTTAAACTACATCGCGCGGTAAAAGCAACAGGCTTAAATATGAGAGACCTGCACGAAGGTTTGGTTTGTAATGGCCAAGATATGTTGACCTTTGCGGCTACTCATAACGCTTCTAAGAATGCTCAGCATATCGCGCGCCGAGTAAATGCAAGCCCAAGCGTATTGACCGCTAAACGCTAATTTGAGTTTTTTGCCCTGGACTTAGGGCTATGTGATGCATAGCCCGTTTTTTTCATCTTTCTTCAGCTATTTCTTTAAACCGCAGCGCCATAGGGCCTAGCAAGTTATAGCATCAATTAAATTGCAAAGGGAGTGCAGATGATCTCATTAGTATTCTTACAATCTGCATCTAAGCAAGCTTCGCTTTGCAAAATCTTGAAGCAGCTAAATCTGTTTAGCAACGTGTTTGGGGCTGAGTCGGTGGGCCACTGTTTAGCTTTGGCTGAAAAGTACCCCCAATCAATCGGTTTCTATTCGGTTTCAAAGTCATGCCGTAATCTTGCTTCAAAGTATTGGTTGGCGGTGGGCGACAAGGATGAAGAAGCACTTCTGGCTTTCTCGCACAACGCATCGGGTTTCATTACACCGCCTTTTGAAGAGGACCAGCTAATACGTGCTATTGGATACGTTAAAAGTAAATTTGACTGTTTTGAGCGTGATTTTCAATTCAACGCAATGGTAAAAGGACTATGCAAACAATACGGTGTATCTAAACCTGCATTATTAGCGACATTACGCCAACAGTTAAGCAAGACTATCAAACCTCATGTGGTTAGCATTAGAACTGAAAATGGATGGTGTTGCTTAAATCCCGTCGATATTAAATGGATAGAAGCGGCAGGGGATTACATGTGTGTACAAACACTGTCTGAATGTTATGTGGTTCGCACAACCTTGTGTGAATTGCTGAAGCGTCTTGGCGAGCAGCATTTTAAGCGCTGTAATCGTTCAGTAGCGGTAAATGCCAAACACATCGCGCATTTAGATCAAAGGCTAAATCAGCAAAGAGTGGTTATGCAAGATGGCGAGATCTTTAAAATAACCCACAAGTACTACTATCAGTTTTGGCATGTCGAGGGCCAAGAAAATCAAGAAAGAACATAAGGCCCATAAGACCATAGTCCCGCTGGTGGTGGAACTCGCTAATCGTTACACTTAGTACTTTATACTTGAAAGCAAGGACAGAAAGTGCGAAATGTAAGTAACGCAGTAGTGGGGGCCATAGTGGTTTTCGCTGCGTATTATGCTGGGCTTTTCGCCGTTACCATGTTGGCGCTACCTATTCCAGGGCCATTGGTTGGGCTTTGTTTGCTGCTTGGTATGCTTTTCATATCTCCAAAGCTGGAAATGCCTACTGCTCGGTTTGTTACTCTTCCCTTAAAACATATGTCACTGTTTTTCGTTCCCGCCGTACTTGGTGTGTCTATTTACTGGGATGATATTCAAGCCAATGCGCTGTCAATCGCGATTGCTATTATCCTTACTACCTCATTGAGCTTAGGTGTCACGGCTTGGTTCGCACAGAAGCTGTTTTGTAGCAAACTGAATAGGGCTTCACGCACTTCACAAGCGGGTGGGAAGGCTGAATGATTGATGCGTTAAATCAAGCGTTTACCTTAGGTGGTTTATTGTGGCTCTGCATTTCGGTTGTCGGTTACATTATCGCGCTGCGGGTTAATAAAATATGTAACGGTCACCCAATCGCGCACCCCATTGTTTTTACGGCTGCTTTTGTTTCTGTACTTCTTTATTTGACTAACACCGAAGTTGTTGAATATCAGCACTCGGCATCATTACTTCATTGGCTATTAGGACCTGTGACTGTTGCGCTCGCATTACCAATTTATAGACAATGGCAGTGTTTAAAACACTACGGGTGGAGGTTAATAGTCAGTATTGGCTTTGGTGGAATAATTGCACCTGTTACCGCATGGCTCACGCTTTTTGCGTTAGATGCACCATCGGCGCTAAAAATGACCATGTTAGCTAAATCAATCACCACTCCTCTTGCGATGGAAGCCAGTGCTCACATCGGCGGAATTCCCGCGCTAGCAGCTGTTTTTGTTATCATTACAGGCATTGTGGGCGCTATTGTAGCGACCGGGGTATTCTCTGTATTTGACGTACGTGACCGACAGGCACAGGGCATTGCTTTAGGTACTGTTGCACATGCTATTGGAACCGCCAAATCAATACAAATGGGTGAGGACGTCGCCGCTATGGCTACCCTTGGGCTTTGTGTAAATGGAATATTTACGGCTTTGATACTCCCCCTAATTTTTGGAATTTTTGTTTAAACTTTTAGCCAGAGACTTCAAACTTATAGCTATGTTGCAAGCTGACAGTTAAATGTAAAACACGCTGGCAATATTCCCCAAAAGTGCTATTTCTTAGTGAGGTGTTTCGTATCACCATATACAGGTTATCTGTTTATAACGCCGATAGGGCACTACCGCTTACTGTACCTGAAGCAGAAATCATTACTTCAGTTCACAGTAATTGTGCCGATACAGTTGAAATTACTAGAAAATATCAGCGGCAGCTGGTTGTAAAAGCTAGGTGGTAAAAGAACTTAATGTTTTCAGTACTCGTATGTGACGACTCGTTAGTTGCGCGCAAGCAAGTGGCTAAGTGCCTTCCCCAAGATTGGGACGTAGCCGTGCACTTTGCAAAGAATGGCCAAGATGCTTTGACTGCGCTCGTCGATGGCAAAGGCGATCTTTTACTTTTAGATTTGAATATGCCAGTGCTTGACGGGTACGGCACTTTAGAGGCTATCCAACAGCGTGGTCTTAAAACGAAAGTTATCGTAGTGTCTGGTGACATTCAGCCGGAAGCGCACGAAAGAGTGACGTCGCTCGGGGCGTTGGACTTTATCCGCAAGCCTGTAGACCCCAAAAAGCTTGCTGAGGTTCTTGATAAATATAATATTCTTCACGCCGAAGAAGAAGAGCCAGAAGAAATTACGCCGCTTGACCCTGATATTCGCGATTGTTACCAAGAAATAACCAATATAGCGATGGGGCAGGCGGGCGATCACCTCGCGCGCACCATGAATGTCTTCGTAGAACTTCCCATACCTAATGTAAACCTAATTGAAGTATCTGAACTTCACATGATGCTTTCTGACATTGAAAGTCACGAACAAGTCACTGCAGTTTGCCAAGGCTTTTTGGGGCCGGGGGTAAGCGGAGAAGCGCTTTGTATTTTAAGCGATTCAAGCTTTGACGATGTTGCAAAGATTCTAAACGTTGAAGGTGAAGTAGATGACCAGCTTCAATTAGAGCTGCTTATGGATGCAGCTAGCATACTAATTGGAACCTGCCTGACTGGGTTAGCAACTCAAATGGATATTAACTTTAGCCAAGGTCACCCTATTGTGCTTGGTCAGCACCGTGCCATTACTGAAATTATTAGTATGAATCAAATTAAGTGGAAGCGAACATTGGCGATAGAGCTTAGCTATGGGCTTGAAGGCTATAACGTTCAATGCGATTTGATTTTGTTGTTCACGGAAGAATCCATGAAAATGATGAATTCAAAGCTTGCCCACTTGTTGGAGGATTTCTAATGAGCCAGCATTTAGATGAGTTACAAGAATTCCATTGGATGATGGACATGCTACAAACGGTAGATGTGGGGATTGTTGTACTTGATCGTAATTTTACCGTACAGGTATGGAATGGCTTTATGGAAAGTCATAGTGGACTTTTGCCGAGCGAAGTAAGAGATAAAACGTTATTTTCGCTCTTCCCTTCAATTAAGCAAGACTGGTTTATTAAAAAAGCTAAGCCCGTCTTCGACTTAAAAACTCGCGCTTTCATGACATGGGAGCAGCGTCCGTATTTATTCAAGTTTCCTAACTACCGGCCGATTACAGGTAGTGAGTCATTTATGTATCAAAACATCACACTATCTCCACTTACTTCCGCAACGGGAAAGGTGGACTTTATAAGTATGATGATCTACGACATGACTGATGTGGCGGTGGGTAAAAAACAGCTCGAGGCACTGCAAGTTACGATGTCCGAAGAGCAAGAAGCGAGATTAGTCGCGAGTAAATTAAAACACACCTTATCTTAACCACAATAGGTAATGCAGCAGAGGCTTATAGCCACTTTGCAATTTCATCTACATTGAGTTTTTCACGCACTACGCCTGAGGTTTTAGCATCAAGTGCGGCGGGAGTATGTATGCAATTAATCAAGTCTTCATTTTCAGGCTATTTACCACGTACTGTGGCGCGTGGGTTAGCCATTTTGGGCGGCGCATTTATTTTAGCTGCCTGCGGTGGTGGCGGAGGCGGCGATGGTGACTCGAGCGATGGTGGAACGGGCAATGATAATTTAGTGATAAATGCTGGCCCTGATGCAACAGTAACAGAAGGCGTAACTTACTCGCTTAGCGCAGAGGTGAGCGGAGGTGATGGCAATTACACGTATAACTGGAGTGCGTCTCCTTCGTTAACTATTACTCATGACGACACGAGTTCTTCAGCAGCAAGTTTTGTGGCACCGGTGGTTAATAGTGCCACTGAATATACGCTTACTGTTTCAGTTAACGACCAAGGTGGAAATACGGCAAGTGATTTTACTGTAATTACGGTCGCACCTGTGAACATTGCCCCCGAAGCCAGTATAGACGTTCCTGCATGGGACGGATTGCCTGCCAATACACTCCCAGGCGGAGTGGAAATTGTTTTTGACGGTACCGGAAGCAGTGACGCAGATTCTACTGCCACAGAAGGCGGAATCGCTGATTACGAGTGGACGCAAACCAGTGGTACTAACGTAATAACAGGTGTGGAAACTAACCTTTCTACTTTGACCATAGTAACGCCTATTGCCAACGATGCACAGCAGCTTACTTTTCAGTTAGAAGTGACCGACAGCGAAGGTGCGACTGATACTGATACCGTTACAGTCTCAGTACAAGCGGAAACTGAAACCTTGCCAGTTGTTGACGCAGGGTTTTCGCAGGGCGTTTTCAGTGGCGAAGTGGTTGTTTTAGAAGGCGAGGCCAGTACCAGTATTCCTAGTGCTTTACCGCTAATCTATTCGTGGGAGCGCAGTAATAATGTTTCTTCGAGCAGCGGGGCTACCGCTGACGCGACTAATCGCCCCGTAGATGATAGCGATGCACTATCCACATTTGCCATAGCACCTTCGGTATCGTCTTCTACCGTTGTGGCCTATACCCTCACTGTGACCGACGCCAACGGTAACAGCGTTGAAGATACGATTAACGTAAATGTACGCCCAATGCCTACGCCGCTTTTAAACGACACAGGCTTCTTACAGCAGGCTACCAATAACGCGTTAACCGAGGCGCAGCAAAACGACTTTCCTGGGCAGGACGGGCAGCGTGGCGCTGATATTATTGAGCAAAATGGCTTAATAGAAAAGGCTGGGCGTGGTAAAGCTGGCTTCGACTTCACGCGCTTAAACGCTAACGGTGATGAGCAAGATGCCAGTGCTGATACCTGGTCATGCGTTCGAGATAATGTAACCGGGCTAGTATGGGAAGTGAAAACTGACGATGGTGCATTTCAAGATAAAGACTATACCTATTCTTGGTACAGCGAAGAGGTAAATGGTGGTTTTGAAGGCGACCAGGCAGGCGTGAATGCAACGTGCTTACTGACCAACTGTAATACGTCAGCGTATGTTGCAGCAGTCAATGCGCAAGGCTTGTGTGGCTTTTATGACTGGCGTTTACCCACTCATCATGAACTATTTTCTTTAATGCACTTAGGCATTGCCGACGATGTTGCTATTGATGAAGATTATTTCCCTAATACAGGCGCAGTCTCTACCGAACCGCTTTGGTATTGGACATCCGTCCCTAGTGCAGACGGGGTAAATAGTGATGACGCGCAAAATGCATGGGCATTGGATTTTGACTCGGGCGTAGATAACTTTCTTAACAAGTCATCAGCGGCGCGTGTTCGTTTAGTAAGAGCAGGGAGATAGTCATGAGTAAGCTAGTTAATACGATCACCAAAAAAGTGATGAAAAAATCAATGATTACTTCAATTAACCTGTTCGCTGCTTCTGCACTACTTATAGGTACGTCTGTGTCGGCTCATGCGCAAGAATGTTTATCAGATGGACTTGAAACCACGCCAAATGATAATTTTGAAGCGGTTACCACTAGTACCTTGCTAGATACCACAACAGATTTAGTCTGGAGACGATGTTCCGAAGGGCAAGCCTGGGATGGCTCAACGTGTAGCGGTGAAGCGGTGAAATATACTTGGCAGCAGGCGCTACAGCTTGCACAACAGGCGAGTAACGAAGACCTTCTAGGGTGGCGCTTGCCCAACGTCAAAGAGTTAGCCACCTTAGCTGAACGCGACTGCGTGCGACCAGCCATTAACAGCTCACTTTTTCCGGCAACGCCTCCGGATGATTTTTGGACTTCTACGCCTTCAGCGGACGATCCGGACCGTGCATGGGTTGTTGCGTTCTTTAACGCTAGCCATTCCATTAAAGAAAAAGACCGATTCATATATGTACGTTTAGTGCGCACTTATACCGATGAATAGGTGCAGGTAAAAATCTGCATCCTTTCTAATTAGTCTTTCGTCTAATATCTGATGCTGAGACTTTTTATCAACAAAGCACGCTCTATAATGCGTGCTTTGTTGTTTTAGGTCTGAACGTTAAAGATACAGATATTTATCGTTCTCATTAATGACCCGTTTACGTATTGCGTAAATTGATCATCTCGACATGTTCAACCTGATTTTTAGCACGTTAGACTCATGATGGCTTTTTATTTCTTAGTAAGCTAGCCACAATGATGGTATGAAAATGATATCGCGCCTTAAGGCTTTTCTCTTCACAATTTGTTTATTAACTGGGCTTAGTGCAACGGCGCAAGCTGAATATACGTGCAATATCGATTTTGCCTACGGTATTGCCGTAAATAATGCGCAGCTGCGCGTAATGGATAAAACCCGTACTGTGGTTCAGATTAATGACCAAAACCAACTGTTTGTAGGCGGACGTTGGCAAACCTTAAGCGAACAAGAAAAGCAGTGGCTTAACGAGTATTCTTCAGGTTTGCACTATGTGGTTCCCAAAATGATTGTTTTGGCTACCGAAGGTGTGGACTTGGCAATTGATACCATTGAACACGTGTATTTAGGTTTAGTTGGTAGCGACCACGACAGTTACGAGCGTTTGAACGCCGCGATGAAGCGCGTTCAAAACCGCGTGAAAGATAAATTCAGGCATGCCAGTAACCACTATTTTATAGGCCCCGGATCGCTGGAAAGCGTTGATGAATTCGTTGATAGCGAAATTGAAGCGCAGCTTGAGGAAGCAATTTCTACCTCAGTAGGCGGTATATTATCGGCGATAAGCGGCATCAACACTGGAAGCGGCGAGGTTAACCAAGAGAAAGTAGCGGAAATTACTCGTCAGCTAAATAACGTAGGTGAGCACCTCGATGTAGGTGACAAAGCTACGACATTGCGTAAAAAAGCAGAGTGGTTTTGTGAAAAGCTCAAACGTTTAGACGTTGCAGAAGAAAACCTTCGCGCTAGCGTACCTGCCTTTAAACCTTACAATATCATTACTCGTCACGACGAAAGCGAAAACTAGACGCAGTTAGAAGAGTAATACTGTATATTAAAAAATGAATAGAATAATAAAGCCTGCGCGAGCAGGCTTTTTCGTTCTAAGTCCTCATAGAAACCAGGAAAGCAAAGAGCTTAAAAGAGCGGGTTTAAACGAAGCACGACAGTAGCGAGTTAAGGTATCTACGTCCTTTACCAGTTACCTGCCAGTGACTATCTGAAATAGAAAGTAGCCCTTGGTGATGAGCATCAGACAATGCGCGCTTAACGTCACCCGTTAACTCAGTACCTGTAAAGTCACTAAAGTCACTCATCGGGCAAGGCTCAACTAAGCGAAACCTGTTCATAAAGAATTCAAAGGGCAGGTCGTCTTTACTTACCCGCGTTTGCGTATCTAAATACGGGCGGCTCATTTCCATGTAGCCTCGAGGATGCTTCACTTTAACGGTACGATGAATAGTGCCATTAGCGGCATCGGTAATCTTTCCGTGGGCACCACAGCCAATGCCTAAGTAGTCGCCAAAGCGCCAGTAATTCAGATTATGGCGGCATTGGTGCCCCGCTTTGGCGTAGCCTGAAATTTCGTACTGGTGATAGCCCGCACGCTCTAAGAGGCTGTGGCCTTTTTCCTGTATCTCCCACAGAATGTCGTCGTCTGGCAGTTCTGGTGGCTTTGAATAGAAAGGCGTATTTGGCTCGATAGTAAGCTGGTACCACGACAAGTGATAGGGATTTAACTCAATACCTTGCTTTAGATCTGCCATGGCATTGTCCACGCTTTGTTCCGGCAATCCATGCATAAGATCTAAATTAAACGTAGGTAGCCCCGCGCTGTGCGCTTGTGCCACCGCGTTTTCAGCTTGGCTTTCATTGTGAATACGGCCTAGCACTTTTAAATGCTTCGGCTGAAAGCTTTGAATACCGACCGAAATACGGTTCACGCCCGCCTGATAAAAGCCTGCAAACTTACCGGCTTCAACGGTACCTGGGTTGGCTTCCATGGTTATTTCAGCGGTGTCACTCAAATTAACCCGCTGTTTAACGCCGTTTAAGATGTCAGCCATGGCCTCGCTTGAAAACAAACTGGGCGTGCCACCGCCTATAAAGATTGTCTCAACAGGGCGGTCGCCAATCCGTTTTGCATCAATGGCTAAATCGTCCAGCAGGTGCGCAACATATTCTTTTTCGGGCAAGTCAGACTTAAGCCCGTGAGAGTTAAAATCACAGTACGGACACTTTTGAACACACCAAGGAATATGGATATAAAGGCTAAGCGGAGGATTACGCAAAAGTCGCTCTCATACTATCAAGCAAAATCGCTAGGGCGTTGCCGCGATGGCTAATGCGGTTCTTTTCGGCTTTCTCCAATTCTGCTGCAGTGCAACCATGAGTTGGCACGTGAAAAACAGGGTCGTAACCAAAACCGTCGTTACCCGAGCGAGCAGTTAAGATTTCACCTTGCCATTTACCTTGGCTAACCAAGGGGACTGGGTCTTCAGCATGGCGCATAAACACTAAGGTACAAAAGAAGTGCGCTTTACGTTGGGTTTCGCCATCAAGGGCAGCTAATAGCTTGTCGATATTGGTATCGTCAGTTGCATCAGCGCCAGCATAGCGGGCTGAATAGATACCGGGTGCACCGCCAAGCGCGTCGACGACTAAACCTGAGTCGTCGGCAATAGCTGGCAGGCCTGTTACTTTTGCGGCATGACGCGCTTTAATAATGGCATTTTCAACGAATGTTGTGCCTGTTTCAGGCACATCAGATACACCTAATTCTTTTTGCGCCACAACGTCTACGCCGTAATCTGCAAATAAGGATGCAAACTCACGTACTTTGCCTTGGTTTCCTGTGGCTAAAACAATTTTTTCTGGGAATTTCATTGTGCCAGACTCCTCGTTTTTTCTTTGTTCCTGAAATAAGCTCGAATACATTAATCGAGTGCTTGAGACTATTCAGGACGAAGGTTGGGAGTGGTTTGAGCAAACCCTCTGCCGCAGGGATGCGGCAGCGGAGCGCACATGGATGTGTTTACCGCGTGTTTGCGAAAGCCACTCCCAACCTTCGGCCTTCGCATCACTCACCCTCTACGTGCTCGAGTTTTACTTTTTCTTTTTAGGCTTAGCTTTTGCCTTGGCTTTGTCTTTGGCCTTCACTTTTTTCTTTTTTGGGCCAATTTTAGGCGTTTTGTTTTTAGGGCGTAGCTCGTCGATGACGCGGGCTTTCAGTGGCTCGCCCATGTAACGTGCGGTTTTGGCCACCATGTCAAAATCGTGGGCTTCAACCAAAGATATTGCAGTACCCTTGGCACCAGCACGACCGGTTCTGCCAATGCGGTGTACATATATGTCAGCTTTGCGCGGCATGTCGAAGTTAATAACGTGGCTTACATTAGGTACGTCGATACCACGAGCTGCAACGTCAGTTGCCAATAAGATTGGTACCTCACCACTTTTAAAGCGAGCCATGGCTGCATTACGCTTGTCTTGTGGCATTTCGCCCTGTAGCCAACACACTGGAATGTCTTTAGACGCTAAGAAATCTTTTAGCATCTGTAAGCGGTCGCGAGTTTTTACAAAAACAACAGCAGATGTAGTCGTCTCTTGCTTTAAGATATTTACCAGCAGGGCTTGCTTGTGATTCATGTCATCAGCAAGGTGATACCACTGATGAATTTTGTTCTTCTCTTTGCGCGACGGGTTAGCTTCCACAACTTCAGGGTTGTTAAGAATGTCGTGGGCGAAGGTTTTAACCCCTTTACCTTCTAACGTGGCTGAGAACAATAGGTTTTGCTTGCGCCAGCGCGCTTCGGCAGCAATTTGGTTAACTACCGTTGAGAAACCCATATCCAACATGCGGTCAGCTTCATCAAGAATTAAACACTCGATATCACGGCAATCTGCGGCTTCTTTTTCGATGTGTTCAAGCAAGCGACCTGGTGTAGCCACAAGAATATCGAGATTCTTGCTTAAGGTTTCTTTATCGGTACCGTAGTTAATACCACCGGTTATTACGCCGCACACAATTTGTGTATGCTTTGTTATGGCTAGGGCTTGTTCGTAAACCTGTAGCGCTAACTCGCGGGTAGGCGTAAGGATCAAAATACGTGTAGCACCAGGCTGTCTGCGCGGATAATCAAGTAAAAACTGGCATGCAGGCAATAAGAAAGCGGCTGTTTTACCAGTACCTGTAGGAGCAGAGGCCAAGATATCTCGTCCATCCAACGCATGCGGGATAACCAGTTCTTGAATGCTAGTTGGAGTTTCAAACCCCATATCGGCAGCTGCGTGACACAGTGCTTCGTCTAATTCGAGTTCTTCGAAAGTCATAGTATAAAAAACGCTCTAAATGAATGGGGCGTATTGTAGCATTGCTATACCAAAACATTGAGAAAAACTGGCGTTAAATTCGCACACCGCGGGTAAACCTTTACTGAAACGAAAAAGTCGACTTACGTAATGGCTTTTAGGGTATAAAATTATTCAGTTATCGAAGCAATGGCAGCAAGCTTTGCTTGGTTAAGCGCGTCTTTTATTTCAGGGCCTTTAACGCCCGTGGCAATGATATCTTGCACGTTCACTTGGTTGGCGGCTGATAATGCATTTTCAATGCGCTTTCGTTGGAGTTGCCAATCTATGCCCTTGTTATGAGCATAAGGCGCAAAAGCGCTAAGTAATAATGTGAAACGTTCCTCTCTTCGCCACGCATCACAGCCATTGAACAGGGCAAGTAAATCGGCGGGTGAGTTCTGCGCGTTCAAAAGAAAGCCTTTGAATTTACAGGCAAGGCTGACGATTTCACTAACTTGGTTTTGCACTTTGAGCCGACTGCATAACAGTTTCGCTTCTTCCACATTGAGGTGGTTGAGCAGGGCAGTAAACCTTGTTATCAGCCTAGCGGTTTCTGAATCGCTCCTTTCAGGTAATGGGGTTTCTAAACCCGTGTCTTCAACAAGGCTCTCGTTTTCAACCTTTTCTAGGTCTACCGCCGTTTTTAACGTTTCAAGAGCAGTATCTATGTTTCTTTCAAGCTCAGTAAACCAGTCATTGAGGCCATGGGCTTGGTTTAATACAGTGAAAAAAACATGCGGTGTTTTCTCTAAAAGACTGCGTTTTGTTTCTTGCCATACCCGCTCTGCACTTAGCGTGCTTAACTCGCCGCTTTGCGCCATAGACTGCATAAGAGCCATGGTTTCAGTGGCGATAGTAAACCCCAAATAAGCATAGCGGGTGGCAAATCTTGCCACGCGAAATACCCGAAGCGGGTCTTCACTAAAGGCTTCAGATACGTGGCGAAGTAGGCGGTTTTCTAAATCTTTTTTACCATCATAAGGGTCGATAAGGTTACCAAGGTTATCTTGGGCTATCGCATTAACGGTAAGATCTCGGCGCAGTAAGTCTTCTTCCAAAGTTACCGTGCTTGATGCGTCGCACACAAAGCCCGTGTAGCCTTTCCCTGATTTACGTTCTGTGCGAGCTAGTGCGTATTCTTCCTGTGTTTTTGGGTGTAAAAAAACAGGGAAGTCTTTGCCTACTTGGGTAAAACCCTGGCTGAGCATTTCTTCTGGAGTGGCGCCCACCACGACATAGTCGCGTTCAACAACTTTTCTGTTCAACAGTGCGTCACGTACTGCGCCACCAACGAGATATACTTGCATGCTCTTCCAACGATTTTTTAGTCAGTAATACTTTTTAGATTGGGAATGCATCGACTTTTGACGTGTAACAAAAATCAACCTTCCCAAGGTAACAGAGGCGCAGTATAGCAATGTTACAAATAAAATTCGTCGCCACATCGTTATGCGCTTTCACTTCAAGGTTGCGTCTGGTAGTTTAATCGTCGTTAAAAATTAAAACAGATAGGCGCTTCAGCAACCATGTATTTGAACTACTTCGGGTTAAATGACAATCCTTTTTCGATTGCGCCTAACCCCGATTATTTGTATATGAGCCCAAGGCACAAAGAGGCTTTGGCCCATTTGACCTTCGGCCTTAGGGAAAGCGGTGGCTTTGTGATGCTTACCGGAGAAGTGGGCACTGGGAAAACTACAGTTTCAAGAAAATTGTTGCAGCAGTTACCAGACAATACTCAGGTAGCTATGATATTAAACCCTACCTTATCTGCCCTTGAGCTATTAGCTACGGTTTGTGATGAACTAGGCTTACCCTATACACCAGAGAAAGCCAGCCTTAAGTATTTTACTGATTTAATTTTGTCTAAGCTGGCCGAAAATCACCAAGCAGGCATTAACACGGTGCTTATGGTAGATGAAGCACAGCATCTACTGCCTGAAGTATTAGAACAACTTCGTTTATTGACCAACCTTGAAACAAACCGTGAAAAGCTGTTAAAGGTCGTACTGATTGGTCAGCCTGAATTACAGCAGCTGTTAAAGCGCAACGAGTTACGCCAGCTGGCCCAACGCATTACCGCTCGTTATCATCTGCTGCCTTTAACTGCGCCAGAAGTCAGTGCTTATATAGCACACCGCTTAAGCGTGGCTGAAGGTGATATCAGTATTTTCAGTAAGTCTACATTGCGCGCAGTGCATCAAATTACGGGTGGAATTCCAAGAGTGATTAATTTGCTGTGCGACCGGGCGTTAACCTTATCTTTTACTAAACAGCATGCGGTCGTGCAAAAGCCTATATTTTTGGCCGCGGCGGAGCAAATTCTAGGTGAAGATGTAGTCAGTCAGCGTGTGCAAAGCCAGCGTAAATGGTACCTGGCATCGGCGTTTGTTTTGGCCATTATTTTCGGTTACGGGTTAGGGAGCTTGTATGTCTAATATCGTTGCCATTGAAAATCTTACGCCCGGCATGGTGATTGTCCAAATCATCAAGCAGAACGGGCCGGTTAAAATTAGAAAGTCGGGTTTAGTGACAAGCGACGCCATGGTGCAGGGCTTGGCTGAAATGGGTGTGCAAGAGGTTGAAATAGACCCTGAGCAAACCGTGGAAATAGCCCCCGCGACTACACATCACAGAACGCAAACCCAAGCTTTGCTTCGGGGCGAGCACGATACAAGCGCCACGTTTGATAAATCGCTTAATGAGCAGTTTAATCGCAGTTTGTTTTTGCCCACAGTAGAAGGATTACCGTCAGCGTGGAAGCTGTATACCAAGCAAGTAGCGCTTTTTGCCTTCGTTATTCTTGGCGGTTTATGCATTGGCTTTTCCGCCGCTACGGCAAAACGCTGGTGGCCAATGTTAACGGCGCCCGCGGCGGAACCTACGATAGCATCCGAAGCTAGCGATTCGAAGGAAAGCAAAAGCGAAGGCGTTTCTGAGCTTGTCGCTACGAAAAGCGGTAGCGAAATATCCGCTACTTCGGAAAATCAAAGTGAACAAACACTGCCTAAAGCCCAGACTGGTTCACAAGGTGGCAGTTCGAACGTTGCTGAAGAAGCTAGCGAAATAGTTGCTAATACTAGTCCTTCTAAGGACGTAGCTATTGAATCAGATACCCAAGCTGACGTACCTGTGAACAGTCAAACCGACGTCAATTTAGCAGCTACAACGGGTGATAACTCAAGCGAAACTATGTCTTCGCAAGATTATGAAGGTACAGTGTTAAACGAAACCGCACCTCAATCTGACGTATCCGTGTCGCCAGAGCTTATGGCGCGCTTTAACGCTGCTGTGGCGGCATTAGACTCAAAAGCGCAAGACGATACACCAGCCGAAGAAGAAACTAAAGTCACAATTAGAGAGGACCTGCCTCGTGTTGATCAATTGCCCGTTCGCTTACTAACGCGCCTTCCTACGATGAATTTTAGTGCACATATGTATGCTTCTCGACCAGCCGATAGATGGGTGAGAGTCAATGGCCGTCAAATAGGTGAGGGCGATTGGATTGCCGATAGAGTGCAGATCGTAAATATTGAAGCACAGCGTGTGGTGCTCTCTTTTGAAGATGAAGTTTTTACCATGGCGGCATTAACTGACTGGTAGCTGTTGCATCGATTAAAGTAGAAATCCCTCTGAGAAATTCATGTGGATGCTATATCAAAAAGGCCCTGACATCAGGGCCTTAATGCAGTATTTTGCCTTGCCAATAGCGAGCCCAAAAGTAGACCTCAAATGGGGCTAAAGTGGCATTTGATTCACGAAAACGTCTTTAAAAAATTTAGGTAGATTTAAGCTAAACTCTTCTGGGCGAACCCCCGATACGACCTCATCATCATATTGGCTTAAATCAATTCGTTTCACTTCATTGAAGTGTTGTGAAGTAACGCTGTAGAAAGTCATAACGTGTGGGCTTACTGGATCTTTAGGGTTAATTTTACTTACGATCCCTAATTTACCGCTCTTAAGGCGAACCAAAGAACCTACAGGGTGCACGCCAATACACTGGATAAATTGTTTTACCAATTCTTGGTCTAAGTTATCTGTCGCAGTTAGTCGCTTTAGCGCCTGAGTAGGCGTGATACTGTTTTTGTGAGTTCGATTAGATGTCATAGCGTCGTAAGCATCTACGATAGCGGCTATACGAGCGAACTCTGAAATCTCGTCACCAACCAATCCTTTAGGATAGCCACTACCATCCACGCGCTCGTGATGTTGTTTGATAATGCAAAGCGACAAATCAGATATATCACCACACTGTTCAACCAAGTCTGCGCCAATTTCAACATGGGTTTTCATTACTTCCCAATCGTCGCTAGACAATTCACCTGTGTTGTTGCGAATTTCATCAGGTAGTGATGACATGCCGATGTCCATTAATAAGGCACCCAAACTCACTTGCTCTACGGTGTCTCTGTCATAACCAAGAAATTCACAGAAAATGCCGCTCAGTACACTGCAATTAATGCTGTGCTCAAGAAGGTATTGGTCTGTATCTTTGATCATGGTAAGGCAGCTGAGCGCGTCCTTATTATCAAATACACTTTCTATGATGCTATGGGATAGCGACTCCATGGGAGACAGATCGGTAACAGCACCTTTTTGAAGTGATTTTAGAAAGCTGCTCTGTATGGTGAGTGCACTATTGTAAAGATCACTCGCCTCGTTAATTGAATCGCGGCCTATAGGCTTAACCTGTGATTTTGTAGCCTGTGGAGTTTCTTCTTTTGATGGCTCTGGCGCTTCTGGCGTTGGAGGAAGTTTTGACTTGGCTAGGTCTACTTCTACTGTAAGAATTCCCTTAGCTCTAAGACTATCAATGATGGCTTGAGTTTTTACAATGCCTTTGGAGCGCATTTTAAGTGAACCTGTTTGTTCAAGTACTTGATTGACGTACATTCCTGGCTGCAAATCATCAATGGGTACCTGTTCTAGCATTATCTCTCCTGTGAGGCACAACGTTGCCATAGCCTTCAATTACAATAGAAACGAATAGTACGATATTCCAGTGAAAAAAGTGAGGAGTTTATTAGTCTTTAGTATAGCTAGAGTCGGCGAATATAGGATTAACGAATTCGTGAGAAAACGTGTGACGTGTAAATGTGCCGAGAAGTTGCTTATAGCTCAAATCAGGTGAACTGATATTTTTAATGCGGACTGGTATTAGATGTCTTGATGCGAAGTTAAGGTAGAGGCATAGATGAGAGAAATAGACAGGGTGCCATCTCGCGACAGCACCCATGTGTCATGCTAGGGCTTTGTTAAGCGCTAAAGCCCCACGCTTTCACAACCACGCGGGCTGTTTATCTTCGAAGGCTTCTATAGCACTTGTGAGTTCAAGCGTTTGACCGATAGCATCTAAGCCTTTAATAAGGTTGTTTTTGTGATGCTCAGCAATATCGAAGCTGAAGCTAGTATCGTTAAAACTTACCGTTTGCGCTGGAAGATCAACGGTGATCTTAGTTGCTGGGTCTGCCTTCACTGCAGCAAACAAAGCGTCCATTTGCTCGCTTGATAATGCCACAGGCACTAGCTGATTATTAATGCAGTTGCCGTAAAAAATATCAGCAAAGCTGGTGGCAATAACCGTTTTAAATCCAAAGTCGGCAAGTGCCCACGGCGCGTGTTCGCGGCTTGAACCACAACCAAAGTTTTCGCGAGCTAGCAACAAACTCGCACCTTTGTGCTCAGGCTTATTCAGCGCGAACGCTGGGTTTGGCTCTTTCTCTTCTAAATCCAAATAACGCCAGTCGTGAAACAAATGTTTGCCGTAGCCCGCACGCGTTACGCCAGTTAGAAACTGCTTTGGAATAATTTGGTCGGTATCGACATTGGCCTGATCAAGCGGCGCAGCAATGCCTGTGTGTTGTGTAAAACCTTGTTCAGACATAACTTACTCCTGATAATCTCTAACGTCAGCAAAGCGGCCGGTAATTGCAGCAGCGGCAGCCATTGCCGGGCTCACTAAATGAGTACGTGCTCCACGACCCTGACGACCTTCAAAGTTACGGTTACTGGTAGAGGCACATCTATCGCCTGCCACTAGCTTGTCGTCATTCATACCAAGGCACATAGAGCAACCTGGCAACCGCCACTCAAAGCCAGCATCGATAAAGATTTTATCTAAGCCTTCTGCTTCAGCTTGGCGTTTAACGTTACCTGACCCTGGAACGACAATCGCGGTAACTGAATCGGCGACTTTACCGCGCTTAGCAATTTGTGCCGCTGCGCGCATATCTTCAATACGACCGTTGGTACATGAGCCGATAAATACGTGGTTTACTGCAACGTCAGCAAGCTTTTCACCGGGTTTTAACCCCATATACTCAAGCGCTTTTACTGCGCTCTCTTTTTCAATCGGGTCACTGAAGTCTTCAGGGGCAGGTACCGGTGTGTTTACGCCAATAACCTGGCCTGGGTTAGTGCCCCACGTAACCTGAGGAGCGATATCTGCCGCTTCAAGTTCAACCACAGTGTCAAAGGTTGCGCCCTCTTCGGTATAAAGGGTTTTCCAATAAGCGACGGCGTCTTCCCAGTCTTGACCCTTAGGTGCGTATTCGCGGCCTTCAAGGTAGGCGAAGGTTTTCTCATCTGGTGCAACAAGGCCAGCTTTCGCACCAGCTTCAATACTCATGTTACACACCGTCATGCGCTCTTCCATGCTCAAACCGCGGATAGCTTCACCTGCGTATTCGATAACATGGCCAGTAGCGCCAGCGTGGCCAATTTTTCCAATAATGGCAAGAATAATGTCTTTTGCGGTAATACCAACAGGAAGCTTGCCATTTACGTTGATAAGCATGCTTTTCGCGCGGCTTTGTTTCAACGTTTGTGTGGCCAGTACGTGCTCTACCTGAGAGGTACCAATACCAAATGCCAGCGCACCAAATGCACCGTGGGTTGCAGTGTGTGAGTCACCACACACCACCGTCATGCCTGGCTGAATTAGACCTAATTCAGGGCCCATAACGTGCACAATACCTTGCTTCTGGTGGCCCACTGGAAATAGCTGAATGCCGTGTTCTTCACAGTTTTTTGCCAAGGTTTGTAGCTGAAGCGCATTCGCCGGACCACAGGCATCAATTGCCAATGAACGGGTTGAAATGCTGTGATCCATAGTACCAACCGTGCGATCAGGACGTCGTACTTTACGGCCTTTTTCATTAAGGCCAGCGAATGCCTGAGGTGACGTTACTTCATGAATTAAGTGACGGTCGATATAAATTAAGCTGTCTTCACCGATTTGGTCAATAATGTGGGCTTGCCACACTTTGTCATATAAGGTCTTGGCCATGAGATGTTTTTACTCCTGCGCCATTAATTGTTTAACGATTTCATCGCCCACTTGTGACGTGCTTGCCGCTTGGCTGCGTTTGTCAGAAGGAAGTAACTCGCCTGTAAGTACACCTGCTTCTAGCGTTGCCACTACTGCCTTTTCAATTGCGTTGGCAGCATCATTCAAGTTCATGCTGAAACGCAGCATCATGGCGGCCGATAAAATTTGTGCGATAGGGTTAGCAATGCCTTGGCCTGCAATATCTGGGGCCGAACCGCCTGCTGGCTCATAAAGGCCAAAGCCTTCTTCATTCATGCTTGCCGATGGCAACAAGCCCATAGAGCCTGTCATCATGGCGCATTCATCAGAAACGATATCGCCAAAAAGGTTTGAACACAGCATTACATCGAACTGCGCTGGGTTCTTCATAATCTGCATAGTGGCGTTGTCGATATAGATGTGATCTAGCTCTACATCTGGATAGTCTTTTGCTACTTCTTCAGCAATTTCACGCCATAAACGGCTGGTTACCAGTACGTTGGCTTTGTCTACTGAAGTCACTTTGCCGCGACGCTTCTGTGCTGCTTCAAACGCTGCAATCGCAATACGGCGAATTTCACGTTTACTGTAGCGCATAGTGTCATACGCGAATTCTTCTTCGCCTTCACCTTCTCGGCCCTTCGGCTGACCAAAGTAGATACCGCTGGTTAGCTCACGCACAACCAAAACATCTACGCCTGATTTTGCAATGTCTTCTCGAAGAGGAGATAAGCTTTCAAGGCCCGGATAAATGCGAGCAGGGCGTAAGTTGCTGAACAGGTCAAAATGGCTGCGAAGGGTAAGCAATGCGGCACGCTCTGGGCGCTGCTCTAGCGGCAAGGTGTCCCACTTAGGGCCGCCGATACTGCCAAACAAAATTGCATCGGCTTGCTCACAGCCCAAAAGCGTTTTTGAGGGTAGCGCTTCGCCTTCAGTATCAATGGCGTAGCCACCTACAGGGTATGCAGTACGGTTTAAGCTAACGTTAAACTTCTTTTCAACAGCATCTAAAACCTTATTGGCTTCCTGCATAACTTCTGGGCCGATACCGTCTCCGGCTAATACGGCAATTGAATACTGGCTCATTTATACTCCTGCAACGCGTTCTTGTTGATTTTTCTGCTGATCAATTTGATCGGCCAAATATGTGTTGTTTAATACAAAGATAAGGGCTTTAACGCCGGCTTCGACAATATCTGTAGCCAAGCCGATTCCATGGAAACGACGGCCTTTATATGTAGCGATAACGCTCACTTGCGCCAAAGCGTCGGCACCTTCACCTTTTGAATCTAATTTAAAGTCGACAACTTCTAAATCTTCGTGACCTAGTATAGACATTATGGCTTTATACGCCGCATCTACAGGGCCATTACCAATGCTTGATTGAGTAATTTCTTCGTCGCCCACTTTCATTTTGACCGTAGCGCTTGGGATTATTTCACGGCCTGAGTTTGCTTGAAGGTAAAGCAACTGGAAGTGTGCTTGGTCGTGCTTTTGCTTATCGAAGAACAATAATGCTTCAAGGTCGTAGTCGTATACTTGACCTTTTTTATCCGCTAACTTCAAGAAAGCGTCGTAAACGGCCTCTAGGTCGTAGTCTTCCGCTTTATAGCCAAGTTCAGTTAAGCGGTGCTTAATCACATGACGGCCAGAGCGAGACGTTAGGTTTAAATTGTTTTTATTAATACCCACACTTTCAGGGGTCATAATTTCATAGGTATTTTGCGCTTTTAAGACACCGTCTTGGTGAATGCCTGATGAGTGACTAAACGCATTCGCACCTACAATAGCTTTGTTGGCCTGAACCGGCATATTACAAAGCTGGCTCACTAATTTCGAGGTACGTGAAATCTCCGTAGAGTTGATGTTGGTATCTATACCCAACATGTTCTTACGGGTTTGCAAGATCATAGCAATTTCTTCAAGTGAAGCATTACCAGCACGCTCGCCAATACCGTTTATAGTACATTCAACCTGTCTGGCACCTTGCTCAACAGCTGCTAATGAATTTGCTACCGCTAAGCCCAAGTCGTTGTGACAGTGAACTGAGATTGTCGCTTTGTCGATATTAGGAACACGGTTAAACAATTGCTGGATAATACCGCCGAATTCTGTAGGTGTGGTGTAGCCCACTGTATCCGGGATATTAACGGTAGTTGCACCAGCATTAATCGCAGCTTCTACCATGCGGCATAGATAGTCGATGTGCGTACGACCGGCGTCTTCACAGGAAAATTCAACGTCATCTGTGTATTGACGTGCATGCTTAACCGCCTTCACCGCCATTTCAACAATTTCATCTTGTGACTTGCGAAGCTTGGCACCTACGTGAATCTCTGACGTTGCGATGAAAGTATGAATACGGAATTGTTCTGCGACGCTTAGCGCTTGACCACACGCATCAATATCGCCTGGCAAAGCACGAGATAGGCCACAAACAACAGAGTTTTTAACCTCTTTCGCAATCATTTGCACAGAGCGGAAGTCACCAGGAGAAGATACGGGGAAACCCGCTTCAATAATGTCAACGCCCAAGCGTTCGAGCGCCAGCGCGATCTGTAATTTCTCTTTGGCACTTAGGCTTGCAGGTAAGGCCTGCTCACCGTCTCGCAATGTGGTATCAAAGATCTTCACTTGATTTGTCATGACGCTCTCTCAGTTTAATAGTTAAAAAAAAACCCGTGCTTGGCACGGGTTTTTGTGAAATTAAATCGCTGGTCGCAATCTACCCGTGCAGTCTGGCTGCCATAAGGAGTAGAGATAGAAGAAGGAAACGAATACGCATTTGTTGTTTCTTTGCTGACCAAGTTGATAGCGACAATGTACCCATGTGGCATGAAGAGGTCAACCATTGTTTACAATAATGAGTATATTTTTCGTATATAAAAGCTATCTTTTAATTATTTAGGATGTGCATCCTAATGATTTCGGCCCGAAAGCATTTTGAACAGCGGTTTAACGCATTTAAGAGGGGGTGATTCACTCTGTCTGATGTTGGTTAGGATGTTTGTACTAAATTTAGCTGTAGAGGTGTGAGTGAAATTGTGGTTTTTTATGCGAATTTGCTGGGTTTTTATTCTTTATGGGGCTTTGCTACCTATTGAGCAGCGTAAAGCTCTTCCAGTTGATTTGAGTAGATAGGCGCATTTCGCGAAGGGATAAAGTACGCGGTGAACGCTTGGATTTAAAACTCCATGCGTGGCCACAGCATGCAGCGGTCATTATCGCCTTTGAAGGCCGCAGCAGTATTTTGTTTTGAACTGAAAGTGCCGTGGCCGCTTCAATTTCATCGCGTAGTGGAGTTGAAGAAATGCACTCCCCTGTATTAGCAAACCATCCATTTTTGTTCAGATGGAGCTGGGTATTGTCTTGGTTTACCATATCAATTGAGTCAAGCTCAATGTGAGAGCCTTCCATATTTAAAATTAAAACAGGTACAACAAGACCATACCTAGCGTTTTTTCTATACCACGCTTCTCGCTTTTCTACATCGTCTAAATGATTAATGCCGGGGCACTTTGCAGATTGCTTGGCATACCAGCTTCCATTATGAGTATCTGTTTTTAGCGGGGATGGATTGTTTGAGTTGCCATTACCAATCATATATCGAGCAATAGCTTTCACGTGATAGGGAAGCCCGCCCATTCGACGCTTAAGCAGCGATAGGTTTTTTATCTCGCTATGAGCTAGAGAGACGACTTCTCTTTCATACAGAGCTGTACATATTTCATTGAATTGAGGGTGGCTTCCGCCTAACTCTCCCGATTCGCTAAAAAAGCCTGCCTGAGATCGAGAAGAAGGTTTCTCTGCTGTCATCACTTATCTGCACAAATTTTTGATTATTGAATAACCGTATCAAGAAACTGTAATAAGTGCCATATAGGCGCTTTAAAAGCTGATATTGCTTTTAGTTAAGCAAGTGCGAGGGGACGGGTTCTAGCGATTGCTTTACCTGATACTCATTTCATGATGATTTATATTACCAATTTTATTATGCATGAAAATGGATTTGAAAATTAAAATTTACCAATTTTTATATATGTGTATCTTTTTTAAGTTACTGTTAAATAATGTCTTAATTGCTTTCTATGTTTCTTTGATCTCAAATTGTATAAATTTTATTTATTATTGGTAAGGCTGTTTTCGTAATCAGTTAAGACCAATTTTAATATTTTGTGTTGACCAATATGTGAGATTGATCTACTGTTTGTAACATCCTTGTAAAGTAGGTGTGAGGCAAATTTACAAGGTAGGTAGCAAGCGAACAAATTAAGCGGTAAGGAATGGGTGATTAGACATTTCTCAATCCTTAACAGGAAGACACACATGACACACAAATTATCTAAAATTACACTTGCGGTACTTTCGGCTACGACACTAAGCCTTACCGCAACAGCAAGCGCACAAGAATCTCAGCAGAATCAAAACGAAGATGTAGAGGTGATTGAGGTTTCAGGCATTCGAGCGTCACTGGCTAGCGCAATGAATGAAAAACGTTTTAAGAATAACCTCGTTGAGGTTATCGAAGCAGAGGATATTGGTAAGTTACCAGACCAGAACTTAGCAGAAGTACTAGAGAACATTACCGGTATTCAGATCACTCGTGAAGCGGGTGTTGGTACAGGCGTACAAATTCGTGGTACAGATGCTAACCGTACAGAAATCAACGGTGTTTCAACAGTTGGTTCTGGTGCAGGTCGAAGCGGTATTGATTTTGAAGACGTTTCAGCCGCAATTATTGCTGGCTTGGAAGTGACTAAGTCGCCCGACGCTAAAACCATCGAAGGTTCAGTGGGTGGTACGATTAACCTAAAAACCATCCGACCCTTACAGCTTAATGAACAGCTTGCAGCATTTCGTGTACAAGGTGAGAACAGCAGCTTAACCACCGATAGCAACTTCCAACCTCGTATTTCGGGAACATTTGGCGATAATTGGGATACCGACCACGGTACCATTGGTGTGGTAATTAGTGGTAGTTATGCTCAGCAAGACGTAACGGCATTTCGCCCACGTGCGGACAGAGACAACTTGATTGCATCAGACAGCGGTGTAGCAAGTGCACAATCTTTTGATTTTTTACCTATCCAGTTCTTTGTTCAAGACTACGATAACTTTGAGTACGAAACGAAAAACCTTGTAGGTACCATTGAATGGGCGCCTAATGACAATACTAAGTTTTTCTTTGACGCCATTATTAACGATCAAGAACGCCTGCAAGAGAGCTCTCGTGTTCAAGCGTCAGGGGTAAGCGCGCTTAATGATATTTCTGTTCCCGATGAGTTTGAAACTATCAACTTTGGTTCATTAGGTGGTACAAACTTAGGTTCTATACAGGCAGCACTGCGTGGTGTTATTCCTGTGAATTTGGAAAACGACGATGACGATCCTAACTTACGTTTTTCTAGTGATACAAATTCACGGGTGACAAAGAGCGAAATATTCCGTCTGGGTGGAGAGTGGCAAGGCGAAAAGTGGAGCGTGTTTGCGGAAGTTGCCTCCACATCATCAGATACCACCACGCCAAGTTTTAATACAACGCTTAACTTTATCAACCCGAATGCACCTTTAGATGCTGGTGGCGCGAACGATAACGCTGTTCCTTTTGCCTACGACTTGACTGGCGGCGCATTGACCTTCGGCATTGCAGATGGGGCTGAGTATGCGCCTACGGTAGAGCAATTGCTGGACCCAAACAATGTAGTACTTCGCGACGTGAATATAGGTCGTGATACTACCGAGAACTTTGAAGATGCATTCCGTGTAGATTTCACGTACTTCGTGGATACTATGATTACCTCATTGGATTTTGGTTACCGCTACAATAAATCCGGCAGTAAACGTGAAGATATCGGTACCAGCGTTGGCTTGCGTACGATGGAAGACAGCCCACGAGGAAGCTTATTTAGTGACTTGTTAGTTGCCGGACCAGATAACTTCAATGATGCAGACGGACGAGCGCTTTATGTTAGTGACTTCTTACTTATTGACCCAGAGCAAGTATCGTCTGACCCCGATGCAGTATTAGCCACGCTTCAAGCGGCAATGGAAGCACATGGGTCTACGCGTTCGTTAAGCGCGCCTACTGCTAGTTCTTCGGGCTTTTTTGATATCGAAGAAGAAACCCATGCTTTATATGCTCAGGCTAACTTTGAATATGAAATGTTCCGCGGTAATTTCGGTGTTCGCTACTTACAAACAGACGTGACGTCTGTGGGTAACTCCATAACCGTGGATGATGAGGGTAATGAGCTCGTTTCTCGCGTCACTAACACGGGGGATTACGACTTTATTTTGCCTCGCTTCAACTTAGTGGCAGATGTCGCAGACGATGTTGTATTAAGGTTTGGTGCGGGTAAAGATATCCGTCGCCCTAACTTTAATGACCTATCTACTTCAGTAACCTTCAGCACAAGCCCTAACCCTAATGTTGCTATTGGTAACCCTAACTTAACGCCTGAAGAAGTTATTTCTTACGACTTAGCGGCTGAATGGTATTTTGCAGAAGCCAGTGTTCTGAGTGTAGGGATTTTCCATAAAACTCGTAAAGATTTATTCGTAGACCAGATTGTAAGTGCATTTGAAGACCCAACGACAGGTTATCGCGACCTAACAGACCCTTGTGAAGGCGGTGGTGTCTTCAACCCAATCGCAGATATTAACGTGTTTGGTCCAGAACTCGGTACGGGTGTTTGTGTAGGAACAGAAACCAAGATTAACGATACGGGTGAAACTACTCAGAAAGGTATCGAGTTTGCTGTTCAATATGATTTATCTGGCTTTGAAAGCGAGTTAGGTTGGGCTTCAGGTTTTGGTGTGCTTGCTAACTATACCATTCAAGAATTTGACGGTGGTGAGGCTGAAAACACAGCGACAAGTCGTGCAGCTAACGTTTTCGCAGCTACCACAGGAAGCGATGAAGAGGTTAGTGCGGTTCAAGGCCTTCTTAACCTTTCAGAGAACGCCTACAACATTACGCTTTACTACGAAAAGTTTGGTTTATCTGCTCGTATGCGCTACACGTGGCGTGAAGCGTATCGTACCGATGACTTTGGTAGTACGTCTAGTTTCCCATGGGGCTTCCCAGCGGTACAGGCTGACCGTGGTCAGTTGAATGCTAGCGTGACTTACGATGTTAACGAAAACCTTAATATTGGTGTTGAGGCTGTAAACATCACCGAGTCTGAGGTAGAGCAGTACTGTGTTAATGAAGGCGCGCTTCTTTGCTTCCAAGGTCTGACTGACCGCCGAATCACCCTCGGCGCCAACTATCGATTCTAATAACCCAATATTGTGTTCAGGTGTCTGGAGAGCAATTTGCCAGGCACCATTTCAATCATGAAATTTGGTTTTACCAATTGTGGTGTAGGATTAGATAGATCTAGTATCTTTAATTTTTCCATATCAGAGTTTTTCAATCATATCCTGAAGTTCAGCTGTATCTAGACGTACCTTTTTTTGGTATTACAGGTTTGTTGTTTTCTCTGATTATTGGTTGACAAATTGGTAAGTAAGTAATACGGTGGATACATGCTTGAATTGGCAACAGACAAAACTCGGTGCCACAACAAAGCGCTATTCCTTTAATTTTCAGTTCGAGAGATAAGTTCGAGCAAACAACGAATATCGTCATTAGGAGACAGTTATGTCCAAACCAACTATTGGTTTTATCGGTTTAGGCCTTATGGGCGGCAATATGGTAGAGAACCTTCAAAACAAAGGTTACGCCGTGACAGTGATGGATTTAAATAAAGCCGCAGTAGATAAATGCGTAGAGCGCGGTGCAAAAACAGCGCAAACAGGTAAGGCACTCGCTGAAGCATCAGATATCGTGATGTTGTGTCTAACCACCTCAGAGATAGTTGAAAAAGTTATTTATGCTGAAAATGGCGTATTGGAAGGCATGAAAGCCGGTTCGGTACTAATAGATTTCGGAACATCAATACCCGCTTCTACCAAGAAGATTGGTGCAGACCTGGCGAAAAAGGGTGTAGGCATGATCGATGCGCCTCTTGGCAGAACACCTGCCCACGCTAAAGATGGTCTTTTAAATATTATGGCAGCAGGTGATATAGAGACCTTCAACAAGGTTAAAAGCGTACTTGAAGACCAAGGCGAAAATGTATTTCATTTAGGGGCGTTGGGCGCAGGTCACACAACCAAGTTAATTAATAACTTTATAGGAATGACCACAGTTTGTGCCATGTCTCAAGCGTTTGCCGTTGCAGAAAAAGCGGGCGTAGATAAACAGCAACTTTTCGACATCATGTCAACGGGACCGTCTAGCTCTCCATTTATGCAGTTCTGCAAAAACTATGCTGTTGATAATGTAAGCGACTTAGGTTTTTCAATCGCAAATGCCAACAAAGACTTGGGCTACTTTCTGAAGATGGTAGAAGACCTTGGAACCGTATCGAAAATAGCGGAAGGCTCTTCAGCTAATTTGAACGCCGCGGTAGATGCAGGATTAAGCCAAGGTAATGTACCTGAGATTTTCGAGTACTTTAAAACGCTGACTAAGTAACGTATCGACTACGTCGTCATCGCTCTTAAAGTGATCAAAAGGCAGGTATTTTATGCAAGTGCAATTTATTAAGTGGTTAGCTGTGTTTATTGTTATTAGCGCTATGTCGTCAAACGCGGGCGCTAAACAATATACCGTTAGCTCACCAGATGAATACAACGCAATAGCATCGTCTCTTAAGGCGGGTGACGACGTAATTTTACAAAACGGTGTTTATCGAGACTTTGAAATTTTACTAGAAGGGGAGGGGAGCGTTGAAAAGCCCATTACGCTGACTGCGCAAACTAAAGGTAAGGTTATTCTGTCTGGTCGTTCTAACTTAAAGTTAGCTGGACAGTATTTAGAAGTATCGGGTTTGGTATTCAAAAACGGATATACCCCTAGCAGCGCTGTTATCGCGTTTAGGAAAGATGCACAAACGCCAGCTAATTATTCACGAGTAAGTGAAGTAGTCATTGATGAGTACAGTAATCCAGACCGCCAAGAATCAGATTATTGGGTTGCGCTTTATGGTAAGCACAACCGGTTTGACCATAATCACTTGACGGGTAAGCGTAATAAGGGGGTTACTGTCGCTGTTCGGCTTAACGGCGAGGCACATCAAGAGAACCATCACAGTATCGATCATAACTACTTCGGTTATCGCCCTGTATTCGGTTCAAACGGTGGAGAGACGTTAAGGATAGGTACAAGTCATTACTCACTGAGTAATTCAAATACTCAGGTTATTAATAACATATTCGAACAAACTAATGGCGAAGTTGAAATTATTTCTGTTAAGTCTGGTGAGAACCTGCTGAAAGGAAACGTTTTTCTATCCGCCAAAGGCACCCTAACCCTTAGACACGGTAATAATAATCGCGTTGAAGATAATGTGTTTTTAGGCAATGGCGTGGACCATACCGGCGGAATTCGCGTTATCAATGAAGGCCAAGTGATAACCAATAACTACTTGGAGGGGCTAACGGGCTATCGCTTTGGTAGTGGCTTTACGGTTATGAATGGTGTGCCTGACTCGCCTATCAATCGTTATCATCAGGTTAATAACGCGCAAATCACAAATAACTCATTCATTAACGTATCACATATCCAACTTGGTGCTGGAAGCGATGAAGAGAGAAGCGCGGCACCTATAAACTCATTGTTTGCCAATAACCTTATTTACAATGTTTCGCTAAACCAACCTTTTACATTATTTGATGATGTGAGCGGCATTACATTCGCTAACAATGTCGCTAATACCAAAATGATAAAAGAACTTAGCGAAGGTTTTACTACTGCATCGCTACCCCTTGTTAAGGGAGAGAATGGGCTTACCGTCACTAAGTTAAACGAACCTGAGGAAAAAGGAGCAGAAACAAAAGATGTTGGTGTTGCTTCTGACATGAACGTCGTATCAAAAAGTGACGTCGGCGTAAGCTGGTATCCCAAAATAGTACCTGAAGTGAACTTCGCTGCAGGTAAAACAATTAGCGTAAGTGCCGATGCTGCTGAACTTATGACAGCACTTGAAAATGCCAGTGACGGAGATGTTATTACAATCGCACCTGGCACAATCGTTGTGCCCAGTGTTCTTGTTATCGATAAGATAGTAACGGTAACCGCACAGACTCCCAAAGCTACAACACTGTCGTTCGAACGCTCCGCCTTGTTCGAAATACATGACAATGGAAATTTGAAGCTTGAAGGTTTGGTGCTTTCAGGGAAAGACAGCCCAGATGCTTTTGGCAATAGCGTTGTAAGAACGAAAAAATGGGGCATGCTCAACAATTATGTTTTGAACGTAGAAAACTGTGATATTGAGCATCTCGATATCAACCACTCTTTCAACTTCTTTACGTCTGGCAAAGGCGCGTTTGCCGATGACATATCGCTTTCGAAAAATAGTTTTAACGGTATTACGGGGCATGTTTTAAGTCTTGATAAAGAGATAGAGGACTACGGTATTTATAACGCTGAGTATGTCAGCATAACCAACAACACGTTTAGCAACATAAGTGGTAGCGTTGTAAATCTCTACCGAGGCGGTACCGATGAAAGTACCTTTGGACCGCACTTAGACATGCAGGGCAACGTGTTAACTAACGTAGGCAGTGGTAAACGCAACAAGCAAAGTGCCAGCGTTTATCTTCATGGCGTGCAAGTTTCAACGCTAAGTAATAACAACTTTAATGAGTCTGAGCCTGTTGTGGTTAATCACACCGTTGGTGAGCCAATTACCGCAATAACAAGCAATACGTTCCTAAATACACCTATGCCAATGATTAAAGAGCTGTTTGCACCTGGTCCGCATACTGCGGTCTTGAATGACAATGTTTCCACGAAAGCGAACAAGAGGTAATGGGCAATGATTAAAAACCTCTGTTCCCTACAACAAAAATCTGCGCTTTTACTTTTCATTTTTTGTTCGCTTTCTTTTTCTTCACTTGCTGCTCACTCCAATTCAGTGATAAGGCAAAACAGTGTTGTGAAAATGCCCAATGCTGATAAACAAAGTAGGCATCTTCAAGGCGCTTATTTATGGGCAACGCGCGACACATTGCTTCAACGTGCTGCAAAGACTAATAAAAAACAGCGTCTAGTGGCCATGAATACTTTGGAAGTCTGCGAGCCTACCACGCACGTTTCTTTTGATTTTGATAAAAACCGTTACACGCTTTCAAGCTGTTTCGCTGTGTATGCGCTGTAATTTTTTAGGATTTACGTTATGAATAAGCAAAGCGAACATTTTTTATTTGGCAACGAGACAGAGATTGAAGACTTAGGCAATGGCTTAAAGCGTCAAATGCTGGGGTTTAATCATGAACTTATGGCAGTAAAGGTGTTTTTTGATAAAGGTGCAGAAGGGTATACCCATGCACATCGCCATTCTCAGGTGACGTATGTTGAAGAAGGTGAGTTTCATTTCAGCATTGGCGGTGAAATGAAGATTTTGAGGAAAGGGGATAGCTGTCTTATCCCACCTCACGTAGAGCATGGTGCAGTGTGCCCTACAGGCGGCATTCTAATAGATACTTTTAGCCCAGCTCGCGAAGATTTTGTGGGAGAATAATAATGAAAATTAATGGCTTGCGATGGTGGGTAATTGCCCTTATCGCGCTAGCAACCATAATTAACTACATCGATAGACAGGCACTCAGTGTGCTTTGGCCAGATATTGTTGAAGATCTATTTCCCGACGAATCTGCATTAGAGCGCAAACAAATTTATGCGAATATTTCTATTGTCTTCGTTTTCGCTTACGCCTTTGGGCAAGCTATTTTCGGAAAAATCTTCGATTGGATAGGTACCCGTATTGGGTTTGTATTATCAATAGGCGTGTGGTCTCTTGCTACCGTGCTTCACGCATTTGCACAAGGCTTTCTAAGTTTTGCTATTTTTCGCGCCATTCTTGGTGTAGCAGAGGCGGGTAACTGGCCAGGCGCAGCGAAAGGCAATGCCGAGTGGTTTCCAACTAAAGAGCGTGCACTGGCACAAGGTATATTTAACTCCGGCGCGGCTATAGGTGGAATAATTGCCATCCCTGCTATCGCTATGATGACCATTTACTTTAGTTGGCAGCTTATTTTTATTGTTGTGGGATCTCTGGGCTTTTTGTGGCTAGTGCCGTGGCTAGTGTTAGTCAAAGCACCACCCGGCTCACACCCTTGGATTACCGAAGAAGAAAAGCAGTACATACTCACAGGCCAGCGTGCAGAGTCTAGCGATGATGCTATTGATTGTGAGAACGAATATAACCCTTCTACAAAAGAGCTGCTTTCTAAAAAGCAAAGCTGGGGCGTAATTATCGCGTCTGCAGCTATTGATCCTATCTGGTGGCTGTTCGTCTTCTGGATCCCTATCTATCTTAACGAAGTGTACGGCATGGACGTTAAGTCTATCGGCTTATATGGTTGGGTACCGTATGTAGGCGCTATGCTTGGTGCTTGGTTTGGCGGTTTACTTGCGCAAAACCGTTTAAAGGCAGGGTGGAATACAGATAAAACCCGGAAGCTAGTTATCACACTGGGTTGTGTGATTATGCTTCCTTCGCTACTGGCAATGGCTAATCCGGGGTCTGCAATTACAGCGGTGTTGATTATGGCTGTCATTTTATTTGGTTTTCAAACAGCTATCGGTAATGTTCAAACATTGCCAAGCGATTTGTTAGGCAAAAAGTCGGTGGGAACCTTGTCTGGATTTTCCGGTATGGCAGCCAAACTAGGCGCTGTGGGGTTAACTTCATTGGTACCCATGTTAACTGCTGATGGCAACTATACACCTGCCTTTATTATCGGCGCATCGCTTGCCATTATTGCCGTTGCTGCGGTGTGGCTTCTTATCCCTAAAGTTGAACCAATAAAACAATAGTTATTTTGCTGTGGGTGCTATTTAGGTAGCCCCGCAGTTTTATTGGATTAAAAAACAAGGCGTACCAAATGAAAAAGCTAAGCTTTATGGGCGAATGCATGGTTGAACTGCGCTCAAATCAAAGCTCTGATACTTCGTTACATCAATCGTTCGCAGGTGATGTATACAATTCTGCCGTTTATTTAAAGCGATGCTTTTCTGATGTGCAGGTTGGGTTTGTCACTGCTGTGGGTAATGATACGTTTAGTCTTCGCATGAAGAAAAATTTTGAGAAAGAAGGGCTAGATACTTCTCTTGTTTTTTCAAATGAAAATCGCTCTGCTGGTTTGTATTTAATTGATACCGATGACTCGGGCGAACGCAGCTTTACCTATTGGCGCTCACAATCAGCTGCTAAAACCGTCATGTCATTTATTAATCACGAAACACTTAACGCCTTGTCTGGCAACGACATGTTTATGTTCTCTGGCATTTCCATTGCCATTATCCCAAGTGACGAACGCCCATCGTTCTTCCGCTTTGTTGGGGCATTAAAAGAGTCTGGCGTAAAAATAGTATTCGACCCTAACTATCGTGCACCACTTTGGGAAACTACTGTTGAAGCAAGCGATTGTTTAAAACAGGCACTTTCAATGAGTGATGTAGCACTTGTTGGCGTTGAAGATATGGTTGAACTTTTCAACATCGAAAATGCAAGTGATGCATTATTACTATGCGAATCATATGGCGTTAAAGAGATTGTTATCAAAAATGGTCCCTCTTCGGTGTTTACCTTGTTCGATGGTAAGCGTTTGGAACATACCATTACTCCTGTTGCTAATGTGGTAGACACCACGTCGGCAGGAGATGCATTCAACGGTGTCTACTTAGGCAGCAGACTGAATGATGTTTCTATTTCCCGTTCAGTTGAATGTGCAGCTAAAGCTGCTGGCACTGTTATTCAGCATCGTGGCGCCATTATTCAAAAAGGGATTGTTGAAACAGCATTAGCAGAAACGAGCTAAATAACGTCTGGGTAATTAAAGCTCATTTCAATTAAGTGCAAGTGGTGGCACTACTATCACACCGCTTGATATTAACCAAGTAAACGTTTTACAGGTCAAGGCCTACCAATATTAACTAATAGAGAGACCATTTATGACACGCTTTTCTGAACTTATGTCAGGCCAAACCCTGTTGCCGATCATTCAGGCAGACTCCCCAGAACAAGGTGTAAACATCGCAAAAGCAATGTCAAAAGCCGGTTTAAGCCTTGTGGAGGTTGTACTTAGAACTGAGGCCTCACTTGAAGCCCTTAGCGCTATTAAGTCAGAAGTACCTTCGTTAATCGTGGGGGCAGGAACTGTGATAAACGAAGAAATATTATCTGCAGCTATTGAGGTGGGGAGCGACTTTATAGTGACCCCTGCGGTATCTAGCTCGCTACTAAGTGCGTTAGAGGCATGCCAGATACCTGTATTGCCTGGTGTGTCGAATACCGCGGACATTCTTATGACGCTTGAAGCTGGTTTCACTGAACAAAAGCTTTTTCCAGCATCTTTATCAGGTGGTGCCCCTTTTCTAAAAGCAGTGTCATCGGTATTTCGCGATGTTAAGTTTTGCCCTACAGGCGGCGTGAATCAATTAAACAAAATTGATTACCTTTCGCTACCTAACGTATTTGCAGTCGGTGGAACGTGGGTCGCTAAAAAAGAGTGGGTAAGCGAAGAAAACTGGGAAGCAATAACGCAGTCTTGCCAAGAGGCAAACGCATAATTTTTTGCTTAGAAGGGGCGTTTATCCGCCCTTTGTTCTCATTAACTAACCCACTTGTATGACCAAATTGTAGTTTGATACACTTTTTTTTCGATTTCTTGTTTTAATTTTGTGCAATCATCAAAAGGTGATTATAATTAAGTTGTTGATAATAAATGCTAATGTTTTTAATTCTCTTGCTTTAGAGCTTGAATTGAAATATTACCAATTGCGTGTATATTGACGCTATATAAAGTTAAAAATAGCAATTTAGTTCGTTGGGTAGTCTGCAAGGGCAGAGAAACAACAATACCGCGAGAGCTAAAGAAAATTGCACAGTGGGTGCGTAAAGCGTACTACGATTAATTGAAAAGGTTTCGAACATGAAAAGTCGTCGAATGTTCTGGCAAATTGCAGAAAAAATTAAGGCGTTAATTGCATCAGGTCTGTATCCACCAGGAACGCGTTTGCCCGCCGAGCGTGAGTTAGCCGAGACTTTCGATGTAAGCCGTCCGACGATCCGAGAGGCTATTATTGCCCTTGAAGTACTTCAGCATGTTGAAGTGAAGACGGGGTCTGGGGTTTACGTACTCGATAAGCCTAAAGACAAGGAAGACGCTACCACAGAACAAATAAGTGCGTTTGAGCTTACTCAAGCTAGGGCACTAGTTGAAGGTGAAGCGGCTGCTTTAGCTGCATTGTCGATTACTGATGAAGAGCTTGCTGCACTTGAAAAAACGTTAGAAGCAATGAAAACCGGGGTAAATGCTGAAGAAGCCGACCGTGATTTTCATATTATTATTTCACGTGCCACGCGCAATAAAGCCATACTGTTGGCAGTGAATAAGTTCTGGTCTTTACGAGACTCTCAGCCTCAAATTATTCAAGCCTACAGCACGGTGTGTAGTCAGTCTGACCAAGATAGACTGGAAGAGCACTATGAAATCTTTGAAAGCTTAAAGGCGAGAAATTCACAGGCCGCGAGAGCTGCTATGCATGCTCACTTCAATCGCTTAATTGACGCGCTGTTTGCAGCGAGCGAGGCGCAGGCGCTAGAAGAAGTAAGAAAGAAAAGCAGTCAAACTCGCGATCTTTATTCATTAAGTCATTTGCGTACTAACTAAGCCATTAGCGCGCAAAATGAGCCATTAGCGTTCAAAATATGCCATTTGGGAACGGATTTCTCCGTTCCATCTCATATCAGTAGTTGCTAGTTACCATGTTCATTCTCAATTGAATAAAAGCTGGCAACTGCACGTTCTGCTTCATTTGCAGAATTGTTTACGTGATACACACCTACCTTGAAATACAGATATTGATCATCTTCATCATAACCACTATTTCCAATATTTAAAGAACGGGTGACGTCAGACTTTCCTTCTCTCGAAATTGCCACAGTAAGCATGTCACCTTCAACATCAATAACGTAGGTGAAACGCTCATTAAGTGCTATGCCATCAGTGGGGTTGGCTGCATTACTGTCTCGTGAGCCGATCATCTCTACCCATATTTCTTCTTTCTCGCCATTTGCTGTTGCTACTGCTCTGCGTTCGTGGGCAAAGTAGATAGCGCCTAAGTTATTATTAGGCAGCTTGCGGTAGTACAGGCGTATTGGCTCGTCATCGTTGGCATGTATTTGACCTATGATTACGCGGCCTATTTGGAAGTTTTCGCCTGTAGTGGTAACTTTGTTTACCGCCATATCAACCTGCAAACGACCATTTACGCCGCCGGCCGCATCCTGATTGGCTTGAGAGGCAGAGGAGAGTACCCAGTTGTTTTTATTAACGCCTTGGGTCTTAGTACTGGTATCGCCCCGTCGCAACATTTCACGCAACTCAACGCGAACATAATTAGTACTTACAGAGGTTTTAAAACCGCGTGTGGGAGAACGCATCACTAAGGCGCCATCATTACCGACATAAAAATATTCAGAGTTGGTATATCCCTGCTGAAGCTTTGTTTCGCTTATGTTATCTGCTGTACCTGAGTCATCATTGTCTGTTGGAACGCTTAAATACCAGTCTTGTAAATCGATACCCGTAGTTGAAGTAAGTGCAGATGAAATTTCACCGTCGCCTTCAGGGCAATTGAATACCTGAACCTCAACTATTGCGTTATCGTTATTAACAGAGTTTCCAAAAGTGGCAATGCGAATATGGCGAGCCGTTACAGAAGCGGGTAATGAATAAAGCTCGAAGCCTGCAAGCTGTGTATTTGAATTGATATTTGAGCCCTGTGTGTCCCAACTTTCACCATCTAGTGAAGTTTCAATAGAAAAGCGATAAGCGCGAGTTTCGCTGTCATACCACTTGATTTGAAGAGCACCTAATTGTTGTTCGCTATCAAATGAGAGCACGAGCGCAGAATTAGTGCCTGTTGATTGCCAACGGGAGGCGTTTGAGGTATCGCCGTCGATAGCTTTAAATGCAACAAGAGGCGCATTTTCTTCATTCGCCGATGCGTCTAACCCTGTCAATGGTAGCGCGCTACATGCTTCTGTCTCATTTGTTGGGGGAGTGGGAGGCGGTGTTGGCGCAGAGCTATCGTCTGGAATAGGCGTTTGCGAGGTTGTGGACGATGAAGAAGAGCCACACCCATTTAGCGAAGTAAGCGTTAGTAAAACAAGCAATAAGCGAAACATATGCATTCCTTACTGGCGTTGAAGAAAAAAGGGCCCATGTTAGGGCCCCAATTACTCACAGTGAAACCCTGATTAATAGCGGAATTGCACGCCAGCGAAGACTCTTTGACCGTACACATTAATTTCTGCAAAGTTGTCTTGAGTTGGGCGATACTGGCGTCTAGGCTCATCAAAGATATTGATAGCCTCTATACTGAACTTCCAATTCTTATTCAGGCGATAAGACACACGAGCCTCAAATACTTCCGTATCGTCGATGAATCGAATAGCGCCAGGCGTATTAACATACTGTTGGAAGTAGTTGCTTCTATACTTGTAGTTAATAGATGCGTTTAAGCCTTCCCATTGATAATAGAGTTGCGTAGAAAGAACATGCTCTGAAAAACCGAACAGGTTAGCTGGTGCAACAATACCCGTACGCGAAATCAAATCACCCGAGCTAGGGTCGATTACGGTTGATTCGCCAAAGTTCTCATCTTGAAATTCAAAATTCGAATCTGCGTAGTTGTAGCTAAGCTTTATACCAAAACCACTTAACCAGCTATCTAGGTATGAAAACGAGTGTGTGGCGGTAATTTCAGCACCATAGATAGTGCTGGTATCGTCGCTAGTTTGAGGCGCAGTAACGATGGTTTCTAACTCTTCACCGTCAACTTCAAAAATTTCCGTTTGAGATGTGTTTGAGAAGCCACCTTCAAAGCTTTTGTAATACAAACCAAGAGCAAGAATAGTATCTTCATTTGGATACCACTCAATAGCGGTGTCTACATTCAAAGATAGGAAAGGTTCAAGTACCGGATTGCCTACTGCCACTGCGCGCGCCAGTGCATCTGATATCTCGCCGGTGTCACTGTCTTCGTCTAGGCCTAAGAAGTTTCGGCCGAAACCTAAATCTGATGGATCTGGGCGTGACAGGCCGCGATAAATAGCGCCGCGAAACATAACGTCATCCGAGAGGTCGACGATTAAATTGAAGCTTGGAAGTAACTCGGTGTAATCACCGCCGCCTTCTACTTGAATGAGTTCGTCCGTAATGGGGGCAATGCCTGTAATTAGGCCATTTTCATCGCGTGTAGCCTGTAAGGGCCCTCGATATGACAGAGACGATACTTCTGTTCTTACGATGCGAAGACCAAAGTTGCCACGTACACCATAATCATCAATGAAAGTGTCATAGTCTGCCTGTAGATAGGCCGCGATGGTTTTCTCTTCAACGTCAACAGCTGCAATATCTTGTCTATCTGAATCATCAACTGTTGGGAAGGCGTTAGCTATCGTTAGCACCTCACCCGCATCGTTAGTCACTGTGCCAAGTAATGTCTCTGCTAAACAGATTGGATCGAACGTAGCGAAAGAGTTACCTGTTCCTGCGCTTATAACATTACCTTCGCTATCAACGTTAGTAAAAAGCGGTGCGCCTCCGGTCTCGTCGTCAAAAAAGCCTGACTCAGGAAATGCGTTGTTTCGGCAAGCATCATTAGCCATAGCTGCCGCCTCATCACTGAACGTTACCTCTGTTCGGTTGTTAGTACCACCGCCACCAGGTACGCTGTCGTATTCTAACTTAGATAGCCTAACACCACCTTTTACACCAATGATAAATTCAGAGTCTGGTATGTAGTCGAAGTCAGCGCGTACCGCTGAAATCTTATTATTTCTGAATTGGTTTAGATCTAGGCGTGTTCTTGCTTCATCAGCAAAAGCACCGTGGTAGTTTACGTCGAAGTCTTGAAGTGTCCATGTAGGTACAAGAGAACCGTTGGCAAATATCTGTGCTGCAGTTCTTACTTCACCGTTACCATCGGCTCCCAGTACATCATTACCGTAGATGTCTACGTCTTCCGACTGAAGTCTGGTTTGAATAATATTTTCGCGTCGTTCAGTTTCAGAGGTAGATAGGTCAAGAGATAGGCTTAGTCTATCGTTTACCGTATAGTCGAAACGTAAGCCTCCTCCAGTGTACTCTTCAAGGCGTTCTGCAAATTGGCTGTTTGTTTCAATATTTTGTGTAGCTGTGAATTGCCTAAGTGCGCCGTTAGAGGTAGCCACAAGGTCAAAGGGCAGTCTTTCTGACGCCGGCGTGGTATAGCCATCAATGTGGTTGACTTCGGCAAAGACGAGGTCGTTTCTTACTTCACTAAAGGTTCTATCTGAAAGCTGTACGTCGGCATTTATCTCTAGCTTGTTATTAGGGCGCCACTGAATAGCACCGAAGAATGATTCTCTATCGTCGTCAGTAACGTTTTGTCTAAACGAGTTTTGCGAACGAGAAAAGATAAACGGCTCCGAAGCATCAGGCGCTGCGCCGGTACTATCAGTAATTAAATTTAGCGCGCCGCCGTTGTCTTCACAGTCTGTGCGGCTGCTGTTAATTCCGTCACCAAATGCTGGTGAAATTCTGCATGCATTCCAACTCGTTCCTGTTCGAGCTTCCTGTTCGGGGTTTGTCGTTACGTTCTTTTGATAGCCTACAGATATACCTATGTCGCCGAATCGATCAGTTTCAAATTGGTCCACAAAGCTACTGGTGATACGCTGGCCAAAGTCGCGAATAGGGTCTTCTAAATCTGTATTGTCTGGATTCCAGTTACCTTTGTATTCAAGCTGAAAGCGACGTTTACCGAAATCTAATGGTTTGATGGTATCTAAATGTATTTGACCTGAAACACCGCCTTCAATTAGCTCAGCAGACTGTGTTTTATAAATTGCAACTTTACTAAAAAGCTCTGATGGAAACTGAGAGAAGTTTACAGAGCGGTCACCACTCCCGTTCGCTGCTTCACGACCGTTCATTACCGTACTGCCTAGATAAGGGCCAAGGCCTCGAATTGAAATCTCCGTTGCACCGCCTTGCTCTCTGTGAGAAGACGCGCCAGTAAGGGTTTCTAATGCCTCACCAATAGACAAAGCTGGCAGGTCGCCAATGTCGTCAGCAGAGATACCATCAACAATTTCAGTCGATTCACGCTTTATCGAGATTGAGCTTTGAATAGTGCCTCGGATACCTTTAACTTCGATAATTTCTGTCGTTTCTTCATCTGAAGTGTTTGCCTCTTGCGCTGAAATTGGGTTGCTAATAAGCAGACCTACAGAGCATGCAGCATAAACCAAAGCTGGGCTAAAATATTTGGTGCGAATGGCGTGTACGAACGGATTTGGTCTTCTCTGATTTATCATCGTGTCTTCCATAATGCTGTATCTTTTGTTTTGTAGGGCTTTCAGCAATTTAATTGGTTATTAAGTCTAACCAAAAAACATGTTTGTTGTTACCAATTTGCTGCATGGTGTAAAGCCAATGCTAAGGGTTTGTTTACGTATTGGCAACAAATTTACAATAAAATAATTAAAATTGTCATTATTTAGCATATCTATGAAACGGTTAGTCAAAAAATACAGACTGTATTTTTATCTACTGAAAACTTATTAACCGTCTATAAATCAGTGGTTTAAAAATTATGTGGTTAGTAAGGATTAGTTCTCAATGTCAAAAAAATGTTATCAGTTTGTATTTCTGGTGGTAATGGTGGTTTCTTTGTGGTTACATACCAATAACTATTTTGGTTGTATTTATTGGTAAGGCTGATTTTATCCATTGGTAAGTTATTGGGGTAGGGTTTATCAGCATCAAAGAAAATAAGCAGCGAGAGCAATAATGAAAAAAGTAAGTATTTTAACACTTAGCGCCTTAAGCCTAGGGCTTGCGGGGTGCGGTGGTGATGATGGTGCTACAAACCAGCCTGGTGCCTTATCTCTTTCTGGAACGGCTAAGGAAGGAGAGACGTTAACTGCATCAGTCAGTGACCCTGACGGTATTGATCAAAACACAGTGGTGTTTACGTGGTTTGCGGATGGTACACCAATAGTAGATGCAACCGGTGCGTCTTACACGCTTACGGTAAATGAAGCTGGTACACGTATTCGTGTAGCGGTTACGTACGTCGACCTGGGCAACACGCGTGAAGGCTTTACTACAGAAGAAACCGAGGTAGTAGAAGCGTTGCCTGTTAACTTTGAGGGTGTTATTACCGTTTCAGGCTCTACAACGGTAGGGCAAACCTTAACGGCAGACATAACAGACGATAATGGTTTGTCTGGCACCGTAACTTACAGCTGGGCCTTAGACGGCGCTGTTATCGAAGGAGCAGTATCTAATTCGCTTGAGCTTGTTGAGGCTTACGAAGGAACTGTGATTACGGCCATGGCTTCATATGTTGACGATAGTGGATTTGACGAATCAATTACCTCTGAGCCCACGGAAGCTATTGCACCAGTGCCAGCTAATAATGAAACGGGCTCGCTTGATGACCCAATTACTGGTGAGTTAACAGTAGGTGCCACGCTTACTGCACCTACCCCTGTTGATGCCAATGGCGTTTCAGGTGAAATTAGTTACCAGTGGCAATCGCGTAACGTTGGCGAAGATTTATCTGCAGCGGTCAATATCGATGGTGCAACAGAAGCAACATTAGTCGTAACAGACACTGATTTGGGTAGCGTGCTTTCAGTTAACGTATCTTACACCGATGATGCGAACTACGAAGAAAGCCTGTCGAAAAGTGCAGACGACCAGATATTCACGTTTTATGTGCAAGGTGAAGTTTCGCTTACTGCAGCGCTAGCTAACGCACAAGAAGGCGACTCGATTGGTATCGCGGATGTATTAAATACGAGTGATACTGCAGATGATTATGAAGATATGGCGGAGCTTTCTATCGCACAAAATAATCTTCTTATTAAACGTGTAGCTGAGACTAACGCGATTATTTCAGGCACTACATGTATTGCATTCAGTTCGTCAGTTAGCGGTGTCGTAATAGATGGTCTTGTGTTTGAAGAGTTAGTGATTCCGGTTGCGGGTAGCTGCGGTGAAGGCCGTGGTTCGATTGACCTTAACGGCTCTGGCAATACTATTAAAAATTCAAGTTTTCTAAGCGATTCAGGCGCTACGAGACCTAATTTGGGTTCAAGTGACGAGTCTCATTACATTACGGTTAGCGGCACAGACAATGTTATTGAACGTAACTTATTTACTGGTAAAAGCGTAAATGAAGCTGAAGAAGGTTCTGCTATTAGCATGTTCCTAGGTGTCGGTGACACGCCTAACTCATTAGGCGATCATCAGCGTAATATTGTTCAATATAATCTGTTTAAAGACTTTCTGCCTACCACTATTGACGGTGATGGAGAGTTTGATACTGATTCAGGTAGCCACGCTGTTCAGGTTGGTCGTTCTGGTAGTGGCGATGGTGCAGGTCGAGGCGAACATGTGGTTCAATATAATCGCTTCGATCGCGTACTGATGGATCGCGGCCTTATTATTGTTCAAGGTGGTGGAAATAGTATTCATGCCAACACAATTGTAAATTCTTGGGGTAATGTCGAGTTGCGAAATGGCTACGGTAATACTGTATCGCAAAACATTATCATCTCAAGCGGCGAACCTTATACCGCAACAGTGGATGGTGTAGAAGGTACAAATAATAAAGACGGTGGTATTGCTTTCACGCCTCTAGGCCATGTAATTACTGATAACTTTGTTGCTAATGTAATTACTAATTCGTCAGACCGCGCTGCACTGCATATCGATTCTGATTATATAGATAGTGGTAATTCATCTACGCAAACATTGATTGATGCAGGGCTAGATTTAAATACGGTTATTGCTCGTAACACCATATTAAATACGACTAACGCCATTCAGTTTGAAGATAGTTCATCTCGCGATGGCTTGGAAAACTGTACTAACCTTGATTACACACTGGACTTCGACAGTAACCTTATTGCTAACCAAAGTGCTGAGAGTAACATCTTCGGAACTACTTCTGGTGCTGGCGCTACAGCTATTAAACAAGATGAATACCCTGCCCATGGTTGTGCACTAGATAATGACTCTGACTATGACAATAACCATATTTATGCTCAAACCGTTGCTGATTTAACACCGATAATGCCAAAGCGTGATAACACATCTTTGGTTGATGGTGTTGATGGCAACATATTGGCTGACAACTCAGAAGACGGTGCAAGCTTGAGTGAACCCACTGCGAATAAGTTAGTGGAAGGTACGGGTAGCGATGCCGGTATTGGTGCAGCGCTGGACGACCTTATCTTTATTGAAGAAAATATGGTTGGGCCTTATTCAACGTGGGAAGCACCGGCTCAGAGTAACTAAAAAAATCAACTAAACAAATTAACTAGGCACACTTACTAGGCAAAGCAACGCTGCAAAGCAGTTTGGTGTATCAGTTAAGCAAGTATTGAAGCTGTTTCCGTTACGCCAGTAAAAGTATCTTTGTCGGTAAGACAAACAAAAATGCCCCAATGAATGGGGCATTTTTATGTATTCACAACCGCAATGAATAACAAAGGCTCTCTAATCCTCTTCTGGTGTACTTTCTGTCACTGTGAGTTCAGTAAAGGTTACTCGCGTGTAGTCACCATTTTTTTCATCTTCTTCCCAATTACCCGTACCTAAACAGGCCGGATACCAGAATGCGGGGTCGTCTTTTGTGCTGCATTGGTTATAGGCGCCAGCTTTGAAGTAGTTCCAATCAAGCGTATATCCGTAGGGATGATCGTATTTATCTACCTGTCCATACGCATCAACGGCATTGGCAAGGTTAATGGAATACTCAACAGTTTCATGATTATCTGACTCAAACCGAAGGTGCATGATATCGCCATGAACGTTTACGGTGTAGCTGAACGTCTCATCAAGCTTAATGCCTTGAGCGCCAGGGTCGGTTTTGTCAGTCCACAGATTTCCCCAAACAGGATAGGCAATGTCTTTGCGTTTCGGGTCGCTTTTAGGAAGGTTTCGCTCATAGGTCCAAAATACCGAGCCGGTTTCGTGATCAGGCCATTTTTTAAAATATATTTTTAGCGGTTCATTGCCCCAGCCAAAGCCTTTTACTTTCTTTTTCCATTTAGTTGCGTGAATTTGGCCTACAACCACAGAATATGCTGGTGGCTTCTCGGGATACTTAGCTCTTAGCGATACGTGATTCACTTTCAATGTGGCCTGCATTTTTCCACCCACACGGGCAAAGCGTCGCGCTATGGGGTTACTGGCAACGGTAAAGCTATTTTCTGCTGACTGTGTTTTAACTGACTTTTTGTTTCCACGCAGCATGTGGCGCAGTTCGCTTCGCGTGTTTGTAGAGTTTTTTGTGGTTAATGCTTTGTTAGGGCTGGTAAACACTAATCCACCTTCGTTATTCAAATAAAAAAACGAAGGATGCGTAAAAGATTGAAGGTCTTCAACAGAAATGTTGTCAGCTTTTCCATCGTTGTTGTCGTCAGTAGGTAACGTTAAATACCACTCACTTAAATCGTACTGTTGTGCAGGCAGCGCGAGGTTGTCCGCCCATACAGGTCTTGTGATTGCTAACGTAGTGGCGAGTACAGTAGAGAATGTACTAGAGATAACAAGCCAGCGCTTTTGGGGTGGCAAAATTGCTTTCATAAACAGGCCTTATTATGTAATTAATGCTGTGTACGTAGGGCTGCGGTCGCATTGCATAGATGAATGTTTCCGCAACTTCATAGTAACAATATTGCCATTGGTTTACCAATGTGCTTAATTTGGTATTACATTTATGGTTTATTGGTAATCTTTTTGGTGGGTTTGCTAATGGGTTTTATGGAGGGGTAATAAAAAGCCAGGTAGCAATACTAACTGGCTTTTAAAAATAGGATGGTTAACAACAATGTTCTGTTAACTGTCGATAATAAAGACTTTTCAATGAGCCTTTTTTATTGACCTTTGATTTCGCTGCGGCCTTTGTAAGTTGCAGCGTCACCAAGTGCCTCTTCAATGCGCAGAAGTTGGTTGTACTTAGCAACACGGTCAGAACGACATAGTGAACCCGTCTTAATTTGGCCCGCGGCTGTACCTACTGCTAGGTCAGCAATGGTCGCATCTTCAGTTTCACCAGAACGGTGAGAGATAACTGCTGTAAAGCCCGCATCTTTTGCCATTTTAATAGCGTTAAGGGTTTCAGTTAGTGAACCGATTTGGTTGAACTTGATAAGGATTGAGTTACCAATACCGTTATCAATACCGCGCTTAAGAATTTTAGTGTTAGTTACAAACAAGTCGTCACCAACTAGCTGTACTTTGTCGCCAATCTTCTTAGTTAGGCTTGCCCAGCCGTCCCAGTCGCTTTCGTCCAGGCCGTCTTCAATTGATACAATTGGGTACTGTGAAGAAAGGTCTGCAAGATAGTCGCCAAATGCTTCTGAATCGAAGCTCTTGTCTTCACCAGAAAGTACGTATTTACCTTCTTTGTAGAATTCAGACGCTGCACAGTCTAGTGCTAGCGTAATGTCTTCATTCATCTTGTAGCCGGCATTTTCAACGGCTTCAACGATAACTGCTAGTGCTTCAGCGTTTGAGCTAAGGTTAGGTGCAAAACCACCTTCGTCGCCAACTGCTGTGTTAAGGCCTTTAGCAGAAAGTACTTTCTTAAGTGCGTGGAAGATTTCAGCACCCATGCGTAGTGCTTCTTTGAAGCTCTTCGCGCCAACTGGCTGTACCATGAACTCTTGAATGTCTACGTTGTTGTCAGCGTGCTCACCACCGTTGATGATGTTCATCATTGGTACAGGCATTGAGTATTGACCAGATGTGCCGTTAAGGTCTGCAATGTGCTCGTAAAGCGCTACGCCTTTTTCCGCCGCTGCCGCTTTAGCTACAGCAAGAGAAACAGCAAGGATCGCGTTTGCGCCAAGGGTCTCTTTGTTTTCTGTGCCATCAAGGTCAATCATGATGCCGTCGATATCAGCTTGTGCTAGTGCATCTTTGCCGATAAGTGCTGGCGCGATGGTATCGTTAACTGCTGCAACTGCCTTTGTTACACCTTTACCTAGGTAACGAGACTTGTCGCCGTCGCGTAGTTCTAGTGCTTCGCGGCTACCAGTAGAGGCACCAGATGGTGCTGCAGCTCGGCCCATTACGCCCGATTCTAAATATACGTCTGCTTCTACAGTAGGGTTTCCGCGTGAATCTAAGATTTCGCGTCCGATAATGCGACTAATTTTCGCCATGTTTTTTCCTCAACAATTGAATGGGGTGCAACGGGAGAGAGCACCCCTTTTATTAGAAATTAGTGATTTTCTTTCTGGTATTTTCCTGCCGCAGCAACGAAACCAGTAAATAGTGGGTGTCCATCCCGAGGAGTTGATGTGAACTCAGGGTGGAATTGGCCCGCAATGAACCAAGGATGATCAGGGATTTCCACCACTTCTACAAGTCGCTTGTCAGTGGACAAACCACTTACTTTCAATCCTGCAGCTTCAATTTGGTCACGCAGGTTGTTGTTCACTTCGTAACGGTGACGGTGACGCTCGTAAATCTCAGCATCGCCATACATCTCGTGAACCTTGGTTCCTTCAATAAGGTGGCAAAGCTGGCTACCTAAGCGCATAGTTCCGCCCAAGTCAGACGTTTCGGTACGTACTTCAGTGGTACCCGCAGCGTCTAACCACTCGGTAATAAGACCTACAACAGGATAAGGCGTGTCTGGATTAAATTCAGTACTGTTCGCGTTTTCCATACCTGCCACATTACGTGCATATTCGATAAGCGCGACTTGCATACCTAAACAAATGCCTAGGTAAGGCACCTTGTTCTCTCGAGCATAACGGGCTGCTGCAATTTTACCTTCAATACCGCGTTCACCAAAGCCGCCAGGTACTAAGATAGCGTCTAACTGCTCTAGAATTTGTGTGCCTTTGCTTTCCACGTCTTGTGAGTCGATGTGATGGATGTTCACGGTAAGACGATTTTTAAGACCAGCGTGCTTAAGCGCTTCATTAACAGACTTATAGGCGTCAGGTAATTCAACGTACTTGCCAATCATACCGATATTTACTTCAGCTGTAGGGTTAGACTCAGCGTAAAGCACTTGTTCCCACTCAGACAGGTCTGCTTCTTCACACTCAAGACCAAAGCGATCTACAACTAGCTGGTCCATACCTTGCGCTTTAAGTGCCGCAGGAATACGGTAAATACTGTCTACGTCTTTAAGTGAAATAACAGCTTTGTCAGCAACGTTGGTGAACAGCGCGATTTTCGAGCGCTCACTAGCCGGCAATGCACCTACTGAACGACAAACGAGAATGTCAGGTTGAATACCAATAGAGCGAAGCTCTTTTACCGAGTGCTGCGTAGGCTTAGTTTTTACTTCACCTGATGCTGGCATATAAGGTACAAGAGTTAGGTGCATGAACATAGCGCGTTCACGGCCCACTTCTGTACCAAGCTGGCGAATTGCTTCCAAGAAAGGTTGTGACTCGATGTCACCTACGGTTCCGCCCACTTCAACGATAGCCACATCGTGACCTTCAGCACCTTCAATCACGCGGCGTTTAATCTCGTTTGTGATGTGCGGGATAACCTGAATAGTTGCACCTAAGTAATCACCGCGACGTTCGCGCTTAAGTACTTCTTCATACACGCGACCAGTAGTAAAGTTGTTACGCTTTGTCATGCGGGTGCGAATAAAACGCTCGTAGTGACCAAGATCAAGGTCGGTCTCAGCGCCGTCATCGGTAACAAATACTTCACCATGCTGGATAGGGCTCATAGTGCCCGGGTCGACATTGATGTAAGGGTCGAGTTTTAACATGGTTACGGTGAGACCGCGAGCTTCCAGAATTGCGGCCAACGATGCTGCAGCAATACCTTTACCTAGCGATGAAACTACACCACCGGTGACGAAAATATAATTTGTCATGCGAAACCTAGAACGTTTGGGTTGTATGGTAAATATAGGCTGAGTTTAGAACAAAACCAGCTACACTTTGGACGGGGCGATAGTATACGCAAATTCATGTGGGCAGACAATCAATTTGCCCACATGATGCGCAATTTATACGCGCTTAAGCTTGGTTTAAGATTGGCTTAGACGCTTAAGTGTGTAAATAAGGTCTAGCGCTTGGCGCGGTGATAGCTCATCGGGCGATAAGTTTTCAAGTGTCTCTACCACGGGGTGCGGTTTATCTGGAAATAGCATTTCCGCTTGGCCTTTGGTATTTGATGCAGCTTTACCTGATGAGCTTGTTTTATTTGCACCTTTTACCGAGCTCTTCGCTACAAAAGCCTCATCGTTGGCTTTTTCTGATCCATCTTCCGTGCTGGTCATAAGGTGTGATGATTCCAACACCGCAAGCTTCTGTTGCGCCGCTTTTATTACCGCCTTCGGTACACCTGCAAGTTGGGCAACCTGTAAACCAAAGCTTTTGCTCGCAGCGCCTTCTGATACGGTATGCATGAAGCGTATAGTATCTTCAAACTCCATCGCATCTAAGTGCACATTCACTACGCCACTTTGCGTTTCCGGAAGTTCAGTTAGTTCAAAGTAATGCGTGGCAAAAAGCGTATAAGCATTCAGCTGCTTTGCTAAGTAACTTGCGCATGCCCACGCCAGTGACAATCCGTCATAGGTACTGGTACCTCGGCCTATTTCATCCATTAATACCAGAGAGTTTTCTGTGGCATTGTTGAGAATGTTCGCCGTTTCTGTCATCTCAACCATGAAGGTAGAGCGGCCTGAGGCTAAGTCATCTGATGCACCAATACGGGTAAATATACGATCAAGTTTTCCTATGTGTGCATTTTCTGCAGGCACAAAACTACCAATACAGGCCAATAATGCAATGAGTGCGGTTTGGCGCATATAGGTTGATTTACCGCCCATGTTCGGGCCGGTAATAATCAGCATACGGCGCTCTGTGTCTAGCTGAAGCGGGTTAGCAATGAAGGGGTCTTTCATTACATTCTCAACAACAGGGTGGCGACCGGCATCATAAGTAAGCGCACATTCTTGACTCAAATGTGGTCGATACCAATCAAGGGAGACTGCGCGTTCGGCAAAACAGCACAGCACGTCGAGCTTGGCAAGCGCTGCGGCGGTCTCAATTAAGTTATTTAAGTGTGGAGCAAAGTTGTCGAACAAGGCTTCATAAAGCTGCTTTTCAAGAGCAAGGGCAGCGCCTTGACTGCTTAACACTTTATCTTCGTGCTCTTTAAGTTCTGGCGTTATATAACGTTCAGTGTTTTTAAGGGTTTGTCTTCGAATATATTCAGCAGGCGCTAATGCACTGTTCGCTCGGCTAATTTCAATAAAGAACCCGTGAACCTTGTTGTAGCCCACTTTTAGCGTAGAAATACCCGTGCGCTCGCGCTCGCGTTGCTCCATAGCATCTAGGTAGTCGGTAGCACCTTGTGATAGCTTGCGCAACTCATCAAGTTCGGCGTTATATCCCTCGGCAATTACGCCGCCATCCCGTATTACCACTGGCGGGTTATCGATAATAGCATCGTTTAACAGGGCTTGAAGCTCAGGGTAAGTGCCAATGGTCTCGCTAATACTTCTGACTTGGCCTGTATCGAATCGAGCGAGAGCATCTTGTAAGTCAGGCAGCGCATTAAATGCATTTTTTAGGCGAGCAAAGTCACGTGGTCTGGCTGAACGAAGGGCTAAGCGCGCCATAATACGTTCTATATCACCAATGTGTTTTAACGCGGTGCGAATATCTTCAGGGTCATCATTAATAAACGTTTCAACAGCATCTAAGCGGCTGTGCAGTTCATGCTGGTCGGTTAAAGGCGAGTGAATAACCCGCTGTAGCATACGACTACCCATGGCCGTAGTGGTGGTATCCATCACGCTGAACAGCGTATTTTCCTGTCCGCCCGACAAATTATGGGTAAGTTCTAGGTTCCTGCGGGTGGCGGCATCAAGCTGGACGCGGCTGTCTTGCTGTTCGGTTTGAATGCGTCGAATATGCGGCAATGCGGTGCGCTGAGTATCCTTTACATATTGTAAAACACAGCCAGCCGCGCCTAAGCCTTTAGTGACGCCTTTTATTCCAAAGCCATCTAGCGTTTTGGTTTCAAACTGTGCGTTTAATTGCTCTGTGGCGGTATCAATGTCGTATTCCCATTCAGGACGGCGTCTAAGCCCTTTACGATTTTCAACCAGAGCCAAACTTTCAAACCCTTCAGGGTAGAGGAGTTCTACTGGGTTAATGCGCTGAATTTCAGCAAGTAAGCTTTCATCGCTGTCGCATTCAAATACAACAAAACGACCGCTAGTGACATCTAGGGTTGCCAGACCATAATGCATACTATGACCGCAGACTGCCGCAAGAATATTGTCGCGACGTTCTTCTAGTAGCGCTTCATCGGTCACTGTACCAGGCGTAACAATACGTTGTACTGCACGTTCAACAGGGCCTTTACTGGTGGCCGGATCGCCAACCTGTTCACAAATGGCAACCGACTCGCCCATCTTGACTAAGCGTGAGAGGTAGCTCTCCACTGCATGATAGGGCACACCCGCCATTGGGATAGGCTCGCCGCCAGATTTCCCTCTTGCTGTTAGCGATATATCCAGTAATTCCGCAGCTTTTTTGGCATCGTCGTAAAACAACTCATAAAAGTCGCCCATGCGATAAAATAGTAGAATATTCGGATGCTGCGCCTTAATAGTCAGGTACTGGCGCATCATAGGAGTATGTGATTCCAAAAAAATGCCTCTATGAATTTGTTGCTGGGTTTAATGCCTGTTAAGGGGAATAAATGATAAACTCACGCCCACTAAGATCAAGCGAAGATCTGATAAAGCACAACAGGTGTAACTAGGTATATCCAAATGAGCACAACATTTTCAACTGATTCGACGGTAAACGCCAGCCCTTTAAAGCTTGATAGCGCATTATCTGCGCAAGTTCAGGCACTAGGAGATGCACTTAGAGCAAAAGGTTGGAGTGTATCTAGTGCAGAATCCTGTACAGGGGGGGGGATTGCTTTTGCTTTCACCAGTGTTTCGGGAAGCTCTGACTGGTTTAATCAATCTTGGGTGACCTACTCGAATGACGCGAAGCAAGACATATTAGGCGTTACCGAGCAGACGCTTAAAGAACATGGTGCAGTGTCAAAGCAAACGGTAAAAGAAATGGCAGAAGGCGTGCGACGCAATAGTGGTGCTCAGCTAGTTGTGACCGTAAGTGGCATCGCCGGACCTGGCGGTGGCAGCGTAGCAAAACCGGTGGGCACTGTGTGGTTTGGTTTTTTGTGTGGAGAGCAAGAAGCGCAAATCAAACAGGTTTTCAGCGGCAATCGCGACGAAGTTCGGCAACACGCTATTAGCTTTGCTATTACTCAGTTAATTAAAATGTTGAGTGAAAATTAAAAACACTGGTTGAAACTGTATGCTTGTACAGTATAGAATATGATCATTATTTGGTAACTTCATACAAAATATGGAAAGTACCAAAACAGAATTTAACCGCAAATCCTAGAGGATATATACGTGGACGATAACAAATCAAAAGCTTTAACCGCCGCAGTTGGCCAAATTGAAAAGCAATTTGGTAAAGGCGCTATCATGCGCTTAGGCGATAACCAAGCCATGGACATTGAAGCGATTTCTACTGGCTCACTTACCATTGATATCGCTCTAGGTATAGGCGGTTTGCCATGTGGACGTGTAGTAGAAATTTACGGTCCTGAATCGTCAGGTAAAACAACGCTAACGCTTCAGGTTATTGCTGAAGCGCAGAAAAAGGGGAAAACCTGTGCGTTCGTAGATGCTGAGCACGCTCTAGACCCGGTATACGCTGAAAAGCTAGGTGTAAACATTGACGAACTATTAGTATCTCAGCCTGATACTGGTGAGCAAGCGCTAGAAATTTGCGACATGCTAGTACGTTCAGGTGCAGTAGATGTTGTTATTGTTGACTCGGTAGCGGCGCTTACACCTAAAGCTGAAATTGAAGGTGACATGGGTGATTCTCACGTTGGTCTTCAGGCCCGTCTAATGTCGCAAGCGTTGCGTAAGCTTACAGCTAACATTAAGCGCTCTAATACGCTGTGTATCTTCATTAACCAAATTCGTATGAAGATTGGTGTAATGTTCGGTAACCCAGAAACCACTACTGGTGGTAACGCGCTTAAATTTTACTCTTCTGTTCGTCTAGACATTCGCCGTATCGGTGCAGTTAAAGAAGGCGACGAGGTAGTAGGTAACGAAACTCGCGTTAAGGTAGTGAAAAACAAGGTTGCGCCTCCGTTTAAGCAAGCTGAATTTATGATTCGCTACGGCGAAGGTATCAGCAAAGAAGCTGAGCTTATTGACCTTGGTGTTAAGCAAAAGCTTGTTGATAAAGCGGGGGCTTGGTATAGCTACAAGGGCGATCGCATTGGTCAAGGTAAAGCGAACGTAATGAAGTACCTTAAGGAACACCCTGAAACGGCTAATGAGATCGAAACAAAGATCCGTCAAGAGCTATTGCTCTCTAAAACCATGCAGGCTGAAGAAGCATTGCCACAGGGCGAAGACGACGTACTTCCTGAATAAGATAGGTTTTACAAGTATCTTAAAAACCCACCGAAAGGTGGGTTTTTTTATGCCCTTGCTACGCAGGGTATATTAAGAAATATTTACTAACACTTAATATCCGGTTGAAACTTGTACAAAAAATAAAAACAGGGAATGCTGTAATAAAGTACGATAAGCGAAGACTACAAAGAAAGGTTGGCTTGTGGTGTATTTCCAAGGTTCAACGTTTCAGAATATAAATAAGGAAAATTTGCGGCTACAGCAAACAATGCCTTAAACAACAATTAATATTGAGAATAGCTTACATCAAGAGGGAAAAGGGAATGATTGAAATATCAGGTCTCGCTAAACGCTTTACGGCGGAGAACCCGAAAAAGCTTAGCGAACAAGAGAAGAAGGACCCGCGTTTAAAAGGGCGTTATTTTCAGTCAGTAAGGGATGTGTCTTTTACTTGCGAAAAAGGTCAGGTTCTGGGACTGTTAGGGCCTAACGGCGCTGGTAAAACCACTACTTTGCGTATGCTTTCAACAGCGCTTAAACCCGACAGCGGTAAAGTGCTCATTGGTGGTGAGGACGTACTTTCTAATCCTAACATTGCGCGAAAAAAGATTGGTTTTCTTTCCAGTTCAACAGGTCTATACGGCCGTTTAAGTGGGCGTGAAAATATTAGCTACTTCGGAGAGCTACACGGCATTTCAAAAACTGTAATTAATGCACGTATTGAAGAGCTAGCTGATTTGCTCGATATGCAAACCTTCCTTGATAGAAGAGCGGAGAATTTTTCATCAGGCATGAAGCAAAAAGTGTCGATTGCCCGTGCAGTTATTCACGAGCCAGAGTTAGTGGTTCTCGATGAGCCTACAACTGGCCTTGATATTATGGCAACGAGTACCGTGATGGAATTCATTCAGCGCCTTAAAGATAAAGGTACACCGGTAATCTTCTCTACCCACCACCTCGACGAAGTACAAGCTCTTTGTGACAAAGTAACAGTTATTAATCAAGGTGAAACAGTATTCAACGACTCGCTTACCGCATTTAGTGCGCTTTCTGGTAATGGTGCAGAGGCTGGACAAATGCATAAAAGCTTCCTAAAAACACTTTCAATGGATTCTGAGGAGATGGGCAATGTGGTTAATCTTTAAAAAGGAATTCAAAGAGCTATTAAGGGATAAGAAAACCATCATATTCATGATTGGTTTACCGCTTTTGTTATTCCCAGCTATTTTCGGTGTCGCGTTCTTTTTCATGAGTTCAGCGGCGGACAAAGCTGAAAATAAAGTACTGAAATACGCGATAGTTGGTGAAGCGTATGCGCCAGCAATTGTACAGTCTTTTAACGATGCCTCTGATAAATTCGAGCCAGTTATGATTGGCGATGAGACTAACTATGCCAAACTCATTAAAAATGAAACGTTAGACTTTGTGTTGGTTATACCAGAGAGTTTCGATAGTGACGTATTAAGTTCAGGGCAACATAAGATTGAGCTTTATCTCAACGATGCTGGTTTAAATAAGGTGATGGGGCGTGTGTCCGACATCATTGATGAATATACTGATGCATTTCAACAAACCGCTTTTGCACAGCTTAATCTAAATGAAACTCAGCAAGAGGCCTTGCTGAAGCCAATCAAGATAGAAAAGCAAAATGTGGCGGATGATCGCGAAGTGTGGGGTGAGCGCTTAGGCGGTATGCTACCATATTTCATCTTCATCTTGTGCCTTCAAGGCGCCATGGCGCCAGCGGCCGACTTAGGCGCTGGTGAAAAAGAGCGTGGTACCTTAGAAACCCTGCTTATTTCGCCGATGGACCGTCACAAGTTGGTATTGGGTAAGTTCTTTACGGTAGCTACCGCAGGTATTGTTACCGCGCTAATAACGGTGTCTTCCATGGCCATATGGGGGCTAGTGCTATCCCAAGGAATGGCTGTTGAATTTGTCGTAGAGATCATGTCGATGATCGGTCTTGTAGACTTCTTACTGATATTCTTGATGTTAGTGCCTGTGGTCGCAGTATTTGCGGCGGTACTGTTATCGCTTTCTATTTATGCTCGCTCTTTTAAAGAAGCGCAAAGCTACATGGGGTCACTAATTATGGTGGTTATCTTCCCCGTAATCATAGCCATGATGCCGGGCGTAGAGCTAAAAGGAGGCTGGGTTTGGGTACCGCTGACTAACGTTGCCCTTGCCATGAAAGAGCTGTTCAAAGGCACCATGGATTACTTCGCGCTATTTGGCATATTTACGTCTACCGCAGTGATTGCGGCAGGTCTTATTTTCTTTTGTATCCATTGGTTTAACAAAGAGAAGGTTCTGTTTAGGTAAGCCATTAAACACAAGTGCGTAGCTGATATTCAGGCTAAAGCACAGGCTAACAACTCAAAGTAAAAAGGCGTTGACTTAGACATCAGCGCCTTTCTTGTTTCTAGCGTGGATAGGTGAGTACGAAACAAGCACCACCCAAATTACTCTTTTCTACTTTTACTGAGCCTTTGTGCCAGTGTTGTATACGTTGAACAATGGCAAGGCCTAGCCCAGCGCCTCCTAAATATCTAACTCGACTATTATCGGGCCTGAAAAAAGGTTCAAAAATGCGTTCTGCTAATGCTTGTTCAATACCTTCACCGTCATCAGCAACAGAAATAGAGACAGCGCTTCCTGAAGCGTGAATAGTTAGAAGGATTTTAGCGTCAGCATGGCGAATTGCATTGGTCAGTAAATTTGAAACAGCGCGCTCTATAAAGTGGCCATCTCCTCTCACCACAATGTCTTCACCCGCAATGTCAAGTGACTTGGTTGTTGTGGGTTCGAGATGTCGAACTACATTTTGGCAAAGTTGTTTAATAGGAATCTCGGAAATACTGAGCTCTGGTGTTACGGCGTCGTATTGGGTGTAGTCCAGCATTTCCTGAACCAAGCCTTCAAGCTCGTCGATATCCGCATGAATTCCTTTCCACGCTTCCCCATTAGGCTCTGGGTTCATCTCAAGGGCAAACTTTAATCTGGCAATAGGGGTTCTAAACTCGTGAGCTACAGCGCCAGTTAATTCGCGCTGGTCACGCAAAAGCTTGTGTACACGCTCGCTGAGCAAATTAATACGACTCGCTATTGGCTGCATTATTGAACGCTTTTTTAAGGCAATAGAGAGACTGTCTGTTTCATGCGCTAAACCACTCACTTTGTTCGTAATGTAGGTAAGATCTCGCCATAGCGGCCACAGCCACACAGCCATGGCTAAACCGAGTAATACCAAGAAAACGAACAAATAGATGATTTGATACGGAATGGAAATACGTTCATAGGGGAGCTTTAACGAGACGAGTTCATCGTTACCAATTGGCGCATAGATGTACTTCGCTTCTTCATCGTAGAGCGTGATAACTTTTTCATTGATTAGTGCTTTGTTTTCTTCGGGTGACCAGCCTACAGCGCCAATGGGTTTGATTTCGAAGTCTGCGTTTATTTTTGTTAGTCTGTCGACGAGTAATGCTTTATTCGATGCTGCCAAACTTAAAATGCTTTGAATGACTTCTGTTTCTTTCGTTTCGCTATTTCTTTCGTTGGGTAATATGAGCTCTAGCGCACTGCTAATAAGAAAAAGTGAAATGGCAACAAACAGATAAAAACTAACAAAAAGACGAGTCATGCGTTGTCCCAAGCATCGCTAACAAAGAAAAAGCCTTTACCCCAAATTGTCTTTATTCTGTAAGGATTTTGCGGGTCGTCATTAAGCTTCTTTCGAAGGCGAGAAACGCGCACATCTGCCGAGCGGTCGAGTCCATCGTATTCACGACCAATCAATTCTTTATAAAGCGTAGAGCGGTCAACTAAACGCGATGCGTTATCGGCTAATAAACATAACAAATCAAACTCATGGCTGGTTAACGATATTTCGTTCGTGCCTAGCGTAACTTTACGTGACGACTTATCGATACTGAGCTTGCCAAACTGCATTACAGAAGACTTTGTTAAGTTTGTTTGCAGAGGTGCTGTTCGCCGTAATAATGCATTAATTCTGGCTAACAGCACACGAGGCTCTACAGGTTTAACAATGTAATCATCTGCGCCAATTTCAAGGCCAATAACCTGATCAAAGTTTTCATTTTTCGCCGTCATAAAAAGAAGAGGGCCGGTAAAAAACTGCCTTAATTGATTACATAGAGAAAACCCGTCTTCCCCGGGTAGCATTACATCAAGTATGACCACATCGGGTGCGGTGTCTTTTACTAAGGCTATTAAACCATCGCCATTAGGTAGCCTTTCAACGCTGAAATCATTACTTTGTAAATACTGACATACCAGTGATGCTAAACGCTCATCATCTTCAATCAACAATAACTTTTTCATTAGAACAAGCTCCATGGATTTCTAATGCGTCGGCGTGTCATAGACGCTTTTCTAAATTTTATCTTTAAGTCGACAGATGCTCTTTTATTGGTTTCTTGATCCTTTAGCGTAAACGTCGAGTCTTGGCTGAGTTGTATGGTTAATGAGGTTGGTAGCAGTGTAGCGGACCAGCAACCCAATGACTGTTCTTCCACTGCTAGACAATAAATTTTTGATGTCAGCACGGGGTAATTAATTGCGAGTTCAAGCGAACATGTTTGGCCTTTTTCCGCAACAATGCACTCATTAGGTACAACAGTAAGGTCGGAAAGCTCGGAAGACTCACTATTCGAAGCGTATATAGTACTGCATAAAAGTAAGCTGAGAAGAGTTGTTAGGCGCATCGAGTCACCTAAAACCTGTAACCGATGCCAATAAACGCATTGGTTACGTGGTTTTTGGAAACAAGCGGACTATCGCTCATACCGCTACCTAGCATTGTTATATGAAACCTACCAAGCCAATACCAATTAGGTGTTATTTTTTTAGTTAAGAAAAAGCCCGTAGTAACCTGAAAAGAATGTGGTGCTTCGTACCACAGCGATTCGCCGTCGGTATCTCGTTCACTTATGCCGTAGTAGTAATCTATAAGGTTTTTGCTTTTGTAGGCTACAGCAATGTTTGTAGAAAGCGTCCAGTCTTTATAGAAGAAGTCGTGACTATATCGAGTGTTTAAGCTGTATCCGCTGTAAACACCCAATGCATCATGAGTAGCGGTAAACGACCAGCGGCTGTTATCGCGAAACACTGTCATTCGGATACCTGCGTCTACGGTCCAGTCGCGACTCGCGATATCATCGACGGAAATATAGTTCGGCTCGTCTTGACCTCCTGGCGTTGGAGGTGCATCAGCACTTGAAGAACTATTAACGGGAATAAGAAAATTATTAGGGTGCCAAAATGAAAAATACGCGGCTTCTGCGTTGGTACGAATAAAGGTTTCCGTAGTGATGTCGCCAAAAGGACGCCACTGCAGCCCAAATTCACCGTTGTCGAAATAGTAAGTATCGGAGTACCACGCAACATCCGGTAGTACCACTAACGGAATGGCATCGCCGTCGACAAGCGGGTTGGTTCGCACACCAATGCCGAAGGCAACACCAACGGATAAGTTGTCTTCCCCAATACATAATAGTTTATTGTCGCACGACCATGCTGAAGTCATGCTTGTTACAAAAATCAGTAAACCCAACAACAAACGAAGAACCACAAAAAATCCTTTTCTTTAAGAGACTTGACGTAGATTAGCAAACTGAACGCCGGTAAACAGTACTCGATTACAAATTGTCACATTTATATTCAGTTTGGATCTGAATGATTTTCATACTGCACTTATTATGAGTTTCAGAGTTTCAACAAACTAGGAAAAGAAACATGGAACCTATAAGTGGAATAGACAGAATATCAAAGTGTATGGCGATGTTAATTTTTTCAACTTGCGTTATTACCGCGTGCAGCAACGGTAGCGATTCAGAAAACTTCGAAAATCAAGCGCCTCAACTTTCATTAACCCCGTCTTCAAGCGCAACACTGGTTCAGTCTGCGGCTATAAATGCAGATATGTACATTAAAAACGGTTTATACATACTAGGAACACAAGGGTTATCAGAGTCTGACAACGCAGGTTCAGATGCAGCAGCTCCAACTCCAATCCCAACCTTCTCATCAACGAATGTACAAATTAGAGGTGTTGATGAAGCTGATAGAGTTGAGTATGACGGCGATTATATGTATGTGGCGAAGCTACCTACTGAAGAGTATGTATCGATACAAAATGGTCAGTCAGACAGTAGTAATAGTGTAAGTATTTACAAGCGTAATGCCGACTTCTCTCTCAATGCGATTACTGACATTCCAATTAACTCTGGAACCGAAGTCTCTGGAATGTATTTACACGATGCTAACCTTGGTGTGATCACACGTTCTTTTAATTATTATCCAATGGAAAGCGCTGTTGATGCATCAAGTCCTTGGGGTCACCCTGATAACGACACAGGTATTGATATTGTCGATGTTACCTTGCCTGAGTCTCCAGAAGTGGCGTATAAGATTCAGGTAGACGGCGGCTTGATAGACTCAAGACGTATAGGTGACGATTTGTATTTGGCGCTCCAGTACGTACCGTATGTTGACAACTTGCCAGCAGTGAATAGCAGTAATAACAGCCTGCTTAATTACTTTAACCATTTGTTATCAATAGATAATGCAGACTTAACGCCTCAAATTACAATTAATGCTCAAACCTTACCCTTATACGACATTAATTCGTGTCTATTGCCTGACAATGCTACGTCGAAAAATGGCCATGTGCAGATGGTAAGTGTTCTAAAGATAAACATGGCGTCGCCAGCAAACTACTCGGCAATGTGTATGGTTGTTGAAGCTCACGGCCTATTTATGTCGAATGAAAACTTATATTTGTACGCTCAGCAATATAACGACACTGTGTTTCACAAAGTGTCATTTAAAGATGACATTACCTATGAAGCATCAGGAAACGTGAACGGGATATTCGGCTGGAATAGTGCACCGCAATTTAAAATGGCTGAAAAAGATGATCACTTTGTGTCTGTGACATCTGAAGGGTTGTGGGATGGAAGTCCAAAGCACTATCTTCATGTACTTCAGCAGCAGGGAAGCAAGTTAGTTGAAGTTGCTACCTTACCTAATAGTGATGCGCCAGCACCTATAGGAAAACTAGGAGAAGACATTTATGCAGTTCGCTTTTATGAAGATAAAGCGTACATAGTTACCTTTGAGCGCATTGACCCTTTGTATGTTATTGATTTGACTGCGGTAGAGGCGCCCGTAGTTCAAGGCGAATTAAGTATTCCTGGTTTTTCAAGTCACTTACATCCGATGGAAAATGGGATGTTACTAGGTGTTGGCCAACAGATTAATGTAGACAACATTCCAATGCCCGGTGGGCAGCCCGCCTCCACGCCTGTTGAGGAAGGAATGAAAGTAAGCTTGTTTGACGTATTAGATCCGCAAAACCCGATTTTACTTCAGGAATTTGTATGGGCTGATACGTTTACGCCTGTAGAGTATGACCATCGTGCACTTTCAGTGCTTAAAACAGAGCAAGGTTATCGTTTTGCTCTACCGTCGGAATCATGGTCTGCTGATGGAGAATATTGGGCGTTACAATATGCGCTTCATATGCTTGAAGTTGATAGCGATGAACGCACGCTCACAATTGTCGATAGCGTGAATCTTAACCCTGATGAAAACTCTGACGATGAAAATTATTATGGAAGCTACGAAGATAGAAGCTTGTTGCACGGTGACCATGTGTATTATTTAAGAGGAAATAACCTGTACCATACCCAGTGGTTGCATGGCGCGCCTTTAGACGGCCCATTTTAAACTTCAAAGTCGATACGTTTGATAATTCCCTCCCAACCGGGAGGGATTTTTCCTTGAAGGACATAAGAGTAAGCCAGCAACTCGGCAATCACATAATAAAGCGATTCAGGGATATCTTGGCCCACATCGAGGGTCGCGAGGATTTCGCTTAAGTAAGGGTCTTCGTGAATTAATATCCCGGTTTCTTCAGCCATGGCTATAATGGCTTCTGCCAAATCTCCATAGCCTTTCGCAACCACTTTAGGGGCGTTTTTCTTATCGCCGCCATCATATTTTAGGCCGATGGCGCGTTTTGTCTTTTGAGAATCAGTCATACTCCTTCTACCTATACCCTAGTTTCAAAGATCTGATGAGGGCGTGAGCTTAATGACTCAGGTATGTGTCCCCGTTGGTAGCTGGTGTTTTCAACAACCAGACCGAGCGAAGTAAGACGTTTATGTAAATAGGGTAGGGTGTCTCCGATACGTTTAAGTACCTCATCGCTTGAGGCATAAAAGTCTAAAGTAATGGTGCTTTTATCAATTTTAGATTTTGCCAACACTTGTCCACTGTCACCAATATCCAGTTTCATCGTGATATTCCAAAGAGAACGCTCGCCTGTTTGTGCGTGCTTGTTGTTCTGCCCATTTTGCTCTCGTTTTATAAAGAGTTCTGGCGGACTGTGGTGCTGTGAAAGCGATGGCAAAATGTAATAAAAACTATCTTGTCCTTGAATACGGCTATCCACATTAGCAATTTTGTTTTGTTGGTGACTACTTAACAGCGTTTTAAGTTGAGAAAGAACCTGTTGTCGGCTGTCTAGCTGGTGGATGTCTTGGCTAACACGACTTGGTTGAGCGGTTACCCCCATATTCGCCAACGTTTTTGAAACGATAGAGTCGGGCGCGTCTATTTGCGCTTTTAAGTTAGGCTGACGCTGCATGGCGCGACCCGCTAGAGCCAATTGAACTAAGGCGACCAGCCCTTGAACAAAGCTGGAAGCGTTTACAGGCGAGGTTAAGTTTATAGGTGTGGTAACTAGTGCCTGCGTGGATATCAGCTGCTGCAAGCGTTGCGACAAGCCTTGTTCATTCATATCTAGCGCGAGTTTCTTTGTTCCGCTTTTTACCCCCTCGAAAGCAGGTTCGCTCTCGCCAGTTACGCTCTCATTTGTTTTTGCCCCTGCTAAACTGGCGTGACTATCTAAAACCACTGATGGTATCTCTGCGCCTTTACCTTGTGCAGCAGCCAGCTGCGCAGCGATGTTGCTCAGTAAGCTATTTGATAAGCCTTTGGCCTGTGAGCTTAACGCTTGTGCGAGAGAGGCAAGTGACACAAGGGAGGATTTACTCCCACCGTCTTTTCCTTGCATGCCATTATTCTCTGCTGAAGCGGCATCTTTCTCTTCAGTAAATATAGCTTTTGCTGTTGCAAGCAGTTGTTCATTAGATGGCTTGGGCGGGCCAATAAACTCGCCGTTGGATACCTTGGTTTGAGAAGGCTTTGCGTTGAGTGCATCAAGGCCTTTTAGGTGCTGCAAAATTTTATCAAAGTGGTGGGCTTCATGTGTTTTGGGCGCCCCCTGGCTGGGCAATAATTTTTCATTCTCCACAATAGCTATAAGTTGATTTAGTGCTTGGTTGGTACTGCCTGTTTGACTCAGTAATACTCGAGAAAGTGCAGTGATTGCATTGTGAACATCTGTCCCTTTAAGCGATGTTGGAATTTCAGTTTTAGCGTTTGGTGGGGAATACGAGGGTAAGCTAGCGCTATTGCCAACGATGGCTTCTAGCCCTTTCGCTGCCGCTTTTGGTAGTGTCGAAAGGTTAAGTTTATTTACCTGTTCCTGTGTCAGAGTCGGGGCTGCAAGGTAAGGGTTCTTGCTCTGAGGTAGATCAATTTGTAATACCGCGCCTTGTTGTGATGTACGAATCGAGAGCTTGTTGTCGGTTAAGGTCAACGCAGAAAGCACTTTTATCGCGTTAGTGTCGGCACCAGAACTTTTTAGCAGCGCGTTAAGTTGAGGCGGGTTACTCAAGTTATGCTCAACGGCTACGCCACCTTGCTTGAGCGAGCTGGAAATAAGCTGTTGTTGTAAGTTGGTACTTACATTTTTATGGGTTATGGCGATCAACTGATTGTGGTTGGCTAATGGATCTGTGCTTTGATTGGACAAACCTTGAGAAATTTGCAGAGCGATTCCACCGTTGTTTGCTCGGCTTAGCCCTATTACAACCTGCTGTCCAACTAGCTTTTGAAACGCTGCTTTAGCCGTGCTATCCAGCTTTTCAGTGTTTATGTCTGTTAGGGGAACAACCTCGTTTTTAACCGTGGTGAGCAAGAGTTGCCCGAAGTTTTCACTCTTTGTAGAAATAGACAGTTGACCTTTAAGCGTAACGGCGGCGTTATTTGCAGCAAGCGCTTGTGCCACGGCTTTCAGTAGTTCAGCTTTATCGGGCGCTGACAATGACGCGCTTTGTTGAGACAAACTTGTAGAAAGGAGCATTGCAGACTGAGCGCCTAACAGACTCTGAGAAGCATTTTGAACACTTTTCGCTTCTGGGTTTGAGACCTGGTCAGAGGTATTAGGCAAAAGTGCAAGCTGTGCATTATTAATCGGTTGGTTGGAAAGCTTGGCGCTGACATCTGCGGGCAAGACAACGTTCAATACTTGGGCCGCCGACGGCGCTAAATTTGACGATGCATTACTCGATGTTATTGATATCGACAGCACTCGTTCAGGCAAGCGTTCAACTATCACTTTAGCGGCATTGTCTAACGCAGCAGCCTGCGACAACGCGGTATTGCTTAGAACAGGCATTGCTCCTCGACTCGCACCTTGAGTAGTGGAATCTGAAGATGATAAAGCGGATGCCAATAGAGATGATAGTGGTGTTGTCATAATTGAGATATCGGCAATGTCGCGCTTTTCCTTACTTATTTGAGTATAGCAAAGCTCTGTTTGGAAGTTTCGTTATTGGGCCTGTCGATGAGATGAAGCAAAAGAATTCATCTTTTAGGCAGCTGGGCAACGCTTACTCACGACGGATGGCTGTCAGGAAAAATGCCTTTGTCATTGAAGTAAATCATATTTAATTGGAATTCGCGACTGCGAAAAAGCGTTCATGTGGTAGACTAGCGCCATTTTTTAGAACCTCTTTTTAAGGTTGGAGTAGCCAAGTAGTGTTAGAGGCGCGCGGATTAACCTGCAGCAAACGAGATAGAACCCTTTTTGAAGGGCTTTCACTGGTTGTCGAACCCGGTGAGTTGCTGTATTTACGCGGTCCTAACGGTGCTGGGAAAACCAGCTTACTTCGCATATTAACTGGCTTGAGTGCACCTGAGTCGGGCGCCGCTTTATATAACGGTGTAAACATTTCCGAAGACAAAACCGGCTATTACCGCGATCTTTTCTATTTGGGGCACAAAAGCGGTACTAACGGCAGTCTTTCTGCCCTAGACAATCTATCGTTTTGGCTAGCTCAGCACAATGTATCAGTGCCCGTTAACACGCTTTTTGACGTATTAGAAAAAGTGGGATTAGTGGGGCTTGAAGATGTGCCTGTTAGGTATTTATCGGCAGGACAACAGCGGCGTGTTGCGCTATCAAGGTTATGGCTTAAGCCAGCAAAGGTGTGGATTCTGGACGAACCGTTCACAGCGCTTGATGTAAAAGGGGTTCACATGCTTGAAAAAAGTATGAATGAGCACGTTGGTCGAGGCGGTCTTATTATTACTACTTCGCATCAACCCCTGTCAGAAACTGCAGGGAAACACCGTGTATTCGATTTGGAGTACCGCTTTTAATGTCACTTTATCAAGGTATTTTTAAACGCGATATGCACATTGCGTTCAAGCAAAAAGCGGAATTGGTGCAGCCACTAATGTTTTTACTAATGGTGGTAACCTTATTTCCTTTAGGTGTAAGCCCGTCTCCCGACACCCTTCAGCGCATTGGACCGGGGGTAATATGGATTGCGGCGATTTTGTCATCGCTCATGGCGATGGAAAGGTTGTTTCGCGATGACTTTCAAGATGGGTCGCTAGAGCAGTATATGCTTTCTGGTATGGCGTTGTCGGCGGTGAGCGCAGTGAAAGTGGCTGCCCATTGGCTGGTTAGCTTCGTGCCGTTATTGCTCTTATCTCCGCTATTAGCCATGTTTTTGAATTTAACGGTCGATATGTATATCGCCCTTGTCTTAACCTTGTTATTGGGCACGCCATTACTGTCCTTAATCGGTGCTATTGCGGTAGGGCTTACCGTTGGATTGCAAAAAGGCGGGGTGTTGTTGGCACTGCTTCTTATCCCTGTCTTTATACCGTTACTGATATTTGCCACGTCGGCTGTGGATTCTGCCGCACTGCAATTACCTTATCATGCGCAACTTGCTATTATTGCCGCCATGCTTTTATTGGCTGCGGCATTGGCACCGTTTGCCATCGCGTATTCTTTAAAAGTGAGTCAAAACTAATGTGGAAGTGGTTACACCCCTACGCAAAAACAGAGCGAGCCTACCAGCTTTGTTTAACTTTACAGCCTTGGTTTTGGGTTGGTGCTTTAGTGTGTTTAAGCATAGGTACCGTGTGGGGGCTGGCATTTGCGCCTCAAGATTATCAACAAGGCGATTCATTCAGAATTATTTACATTCATGTACCTAGCGCCATTTTGTCTATGGGCACTTATGTAGCCATGGCGATTGCTGCCTTGGTGGGAATGGTGTGGCAGTGGCGCACTGCCTATATGAGCATGATTGCTATGGCGCCAGTTGGTGCAGTAATGACGTTTGTCGCTCTGTTCACCGGCGCCGCCTGGGGCAAGCCAATGTGGGGCGCTTGGTGGGTGTGGGATGCACGCCTAACTTCAGAGCTTATTCTGCTTTTCTTGTACATGGGCGTGATTGCACTTTACGGTGCGTTTGAAGATAAGCAACAGGCGGGAAAAGCCGCGGGTGTAATGGCGCTTGTAGGCGTAGTAAATATCCCCATTATCCACTACTCGGTAGAGTGGTGGAACACGTTGCACCAAGGTGCGACCATTAGTAAGTTCGACAATCCTTCGATTGCTCCTGAAATGCTGTGGCCGCTGTTAATCAACTTGCTGGGTTTCGCGCTTTTTATCGGCGCGGTAACGACAGTGCGTTTACGTAATGAAATCGTGTTGCGAGAGTTGCACAGACCTTGGGTACAAGCCTTGGCAACAGCGAAAGTGTCGAAACAGACCAATGGCTCACCTAACGTCAATTTAAAAGAGGGCAGTTAACATGCAGTTTGACTCCTTTGCCGATTTTTTAAATATGGGCGGCTATGCATTTTATGTATGGCTTTCGTTTGGCGTTACCTTCTTAGCAATGGGCATTATCGCCATTCAGAGTTTTATTAAGCACAGCACCCTCTTAAAGCAGGTTGTAGTGGAACAAGAGCGCAAAGCGCGAATTAAAAAAGCGCGACAACAACAGCAAGACAGCATGTAGTGTTAATGCGAAAAGTGAACTTAGCATTCATTTGCGTTTTTATCGTTTATTAGTTTTTTCGAAGTGAGAATTGCATGAACCCGAGACGAAAGCAGCGATTGACCGTAGTAGGAATTATCGGTTTTTTAGTAGTAAGTGCAATTGGATTGATGCTTTACGCTCTAAACGACAGTATTGACCTTTTTTATACGCCCAGCGAAATTATTGAAGGTAAAAACGGCCAGAAACCACAGGTCGGCCAGCGTCTTCGTATAGGCGGTATGGTGGTACCAGGTAGTGTGAAAAGGGATCAAGAAAGCTTAGCGGTGAGCTTTGACCTTATCGATACTGGCCCAACGGTTACCGTAACCTATACCGGTATCCTGCCTGATTTGTTCCGCGAAGGTCAAGGCATTGTGGCAACAGGAGTACTCACTGGTGCAAGCAACATTAAAGCGCAGGAAGTGCTGGCGAAGCACGATGAAGAATACATGCCACCTGAGCTGGCAGAAAAAATGAAGGGTATTAAACACGTTAAACCTGACAATATGCCTTCCTACGAGTCGTCTAACGGCACTGGAGGCAAATAATTTATGGTGCCTGAGATTGGAAATATAGCGCTAACGTTAGCGTTGGTATTGTCTATTTTATTAGCCGTTTATCCTCTATGGGGGGCGCATCGTCAGCATGAAACGTTAATGGCTACCGCCAAACCGTTAGCCATTGGCTTGTTTACGTTTACGCTTATTGCCTATGTGTGCTTGACCTATGCGTTCGTAACCGATGATTTCAGTGTGGCTTACGTTGCGCAGCACTCAAATAGCCGGCTTCCTATTTACTATAAAATTACCGCTGTATGGGGTGGTCATGAAGGCTCTTTCCTTCTGTGGGTACTGATGCTTTCAATCTGGACCGTGGCTGTAGCGATATTCAGCAAGGGTATTCCACTTGCTATGGTCGCTAGAGTACTGTCGGTATTAGGCATGGTAGGTATTGGTTTTTACTTGTTTATGCTGCTTACTTCAAACCCTTTTAATAGCATGCTGCCGTTTTTCCCTGTAGACGGGCGAGATCTTAATCCGCTGCTGCAAGATTTTGGCATGATCATTCACCCGCCTATGCTTTATATGGGCTACGTAGGCTTTTCTGTCGCTTTCGCGTTTGCTATTTCGGCGCTTATTTCTGGTCAGTTAGATTCAACCTGGGCGCGTTGGTCAAGGCCTTGGGTTATTTCTGCCTGGGCGTTTCTCACAGTGGGCATTGCACTAGGTAGCTGGTGGGCGTATTACGAACTTGGCTGGGGCGGCTGGTGGTTCTGGGACCCAGTAGAGAATGCCTCTTTCATGCCTTGGTTGGTCGGTACTGCGCTTATGCATTCGCTTGCCGTAACCGAAAAGCGAAAGGCGTTTAAGTCATGGACCGTACTGCTTGCTATTGCTGCATTTAGTTTGAGTTTGCTAGGCACTTTCTTAGTACGCTCAGGGGTGATTGTTTCGGTGCACTCGTTTGCAAGCGACCCTACCCGAGGCTTGTTCATTTTAGGCATATTGATTGTGCTTAGTGGCTTTGGCTTGCTGCTTTACGCTATGCGTGCAGCTTCACTTAAAAGCCCAGGCCGCTATCAAGCGTTTTCCCGTGAAGTGTTGTTAATGGGTAATAATGTCTTTCTGTGTGCAGCAACATTAGTTGTTCTTCTCGGTACGCTACTGCCTCTTGTTCACAAAGAGTTAGGCTTGGGCAGTATTTCCGTAGGCGCTCCGTTCTTTAACCAAATGTTCACCTTGTTGATTGTGCCCTTTGTATTGATGCTAGGGCTTGGTCCGCTAACGCGTTGGAAGCAGCAAAAAGCCAGCGAACTGCAAAAACAACTGTTGGTTGCAGGTGGAATTGCGCTAAGCGCAGGTGTACTAGTGAACTTTGCCTACGACGAGCCAACTTACATGGGTGTGTTGGGCATGGTTTTAGTGTTTTGGATCCTCGTCACCACCGTGCAAGAAGTCATGCAGCGTTTATCAGCGATGCCTTCAACTAACTCTGATGATGCATCAGTAATAGCTAAACTTCGCAAACTTACGCCAAGCCACTGGGGCATGGTGTTAGGGCATGTGGGCTTCGCTGTTTGTATCATCGGTATTACCCTTGTTTCAAACTACGAAATGGAGCGGGATGTGCGCATGGACATTGGCGATACGGTTTCTCTAGGTGGTTATGATTTTACCTTCAAAGACGTACGTAAAGTACAAGGCCCGAACTTTGAAGCGGACAAAGGCGTATTCGACGTTTATAAAAACGGCGAACAAATAGCGCATTTAGAGCCTGAGAAACGTTTGTATATTGTTCAGCGCATGCCAATGACAGAAGCGGCTATCCATTCAAACCTAGCACGAGACTTATTTATTGCTATGGGTGAACCGTTAGACAATGGCGCATGGGCCATCCGAATTTATATTAAGCCATTTGTCATCTGGCTATGGGCGGGTGCAGTGGTTATGGCTACAGGCGGTATTTTCTCCATTAGCGACAAGCGTTATCGTATGGCAAAGGTGAAAAAGATTAAGCGAGTGTTTGGTGGCAAAGGTGAAAACGACGAAGAGCAATTTCATGGTCAAGTATCCACTCCATCAAATACGTCAGTGAAAGGAGGCGCATAATGAAAAAAGCTCCACTTGTTGCCATTCCATTGGTGCTGTTTTCTTTGCTGGTTATTTTCTTATTCAAAGGGCTTTTTTCTGACCCTAGAGAGCTGGATTCTCAGGTTCAGGATAAGACGTTACCTGCATTCTCACTGCCAGATCTTATGCAGCCAGGTATCACCTATACCCCAGAAGATTTAAAAGGAAAGGTGACTATCTTAAATGTATGGGGTGTATGGTGCGTGACATGCGCTGTTGAGATGCCGTACCTTACTCAGCTAAAGAACGAACAAAACGTTCACATTGTGGGTTTGTATTTCGATCAGGACTTAGACCCAGACTTTGGCACAAAAACACTGAGCCGTGTTCAGCAAGAAGTTACCGACATGCTCAGCCGTTACGGTAACCCTTACGCGTATAATATTTTTGATGTCTATCGCGATACGTCGCTCGACCTTGGCGTAACAGGAGCGCCAGAACACTTTGTTATCGACGCTGAAGGCATTATTCGTATGCACCACATAGGCGATATTAACGAGCGTGTTTGGAATTCAAAAGTTGGGCCGCTTTACGATAAGCTAGTTGCCGAAGCGTCTGGCAAAGTTAGTAAAGATAGGAAAGTGGACGTTGATGCTGTAATGAGTGACGCCCAAAGTGCTCAAGGAGGTGAGTAAGGATGTTAGCTAGAAATACTACTCATATACCTTGTGGAGCCTATGAGGTTGATTCAGATGTACGTGTTGCTGACAATTTAACTTTCAAATTTTCCGTTTTCAAAACGCTAGTGTCTAGTTTTTTTGCCCTTTTGCTGGTAATTGGCCCTTTCTCGGTACACGCCGCGGAAGATAAATTTACCTTCGACACTTCAGCACAACGTGAGAGCTTTCTAAAACTTACCGCTGAACTGCGTTGCCCTATGTGTCAAAACCAGAATATTGCTGATAGCGACGCTATGATTGCGCACGACATGCGCCGAAAAGTATACGCACTATTAAAGCAAGGCAAAACAGAGCAGGAGGTGATTGATTTTATGAAGTCGCGCTATGGCGATTTTGTGCATTATCAACCGCCGGTTACGGCTGCGACCTTGTGGCTTTGGGCTGGTCCTGTTTTGTTTATTTTTATTGCCCTAATTGTGGTGATTCGCCGCAAATCGGTAACACCACCAGAAGATATGGCCGCTAAGTTAGCCAAAGCAGATGAAATGTTGGAGCGAGAAAAAGAATGAGTTGGTCTGAGTTTTATATCATTGTTTCAGGCTTGATCACGCTTGTTCTTTTAATTATCGCTTTCCCATGGTTGCGTAATAAAAACCACGCAAAACAAGACAGTTTAAGCAATACGCAAATTGTTAGGCAGCGCCTTGCCGAACTTGACCGTGAAGTGCAAGAAGGGCTTATTAGCGAGCACGACAAGCGCCAAGCGGTTGATGAGCTTAAACTGGCACTAGTGGATGAAAGTGCATTTCAATCTCATAAAACGGGTAATGCTAAATTGCCGCTGGCAATAGGTGGTCTAATTGCCGTGGTATGCGGAGCAATTGTGTATTCGCAAGTTAACCAAATGGAACGTGTTGCGAAAGCCCAGCAGTCTATTGAGGCGCTACCCGAGTTGAGTCAGCAACTCGCAAGCGGTAACGCGAATAATTTAACTCAGCAAGATATCGCAAGCCTTGCCTTAGCTATACGCCAGCGTTTGCGAGAAGAGCCTGAAGACGATACAGGCTGGATGTATTTCGGCAGATTGATGCTGAGTGTCGGGCAAGAAGTGCAGGCAATTGAAGCTATTGATAAAGCCGTGAGCTTAGCACCTTCTAATTCAGCTAATCGTATTACGCTTGCTCAGGCTTTAATGACCACAGGTGACGTAAATAACTTGGAACGTGCGCAATCTATCTTATTAGGCTTGCTTAATGATAACCCTGAGAATGATAATCTCGCGCTTATGATGGCAGTGGTGTCGGCTCAACTTGGCGACCTTCGAAATACGCAGCGTTTTTATCAGCAAGTAGAAGGTAAGTTACCAGCAGATAGCGACATGGCGCAGCGTTTAGTTGCGCGTATAAAAGAGCTAGAAGGAAATACCAGCGAAATGGTAGCGTTGCAAAGCTTTAATGCAGAACCTACGGGTGAGACGGATGTACAAGGCGATAACAAGGAGGCCGTTACTGGTTTTACTATCACCGTTAATTTGTCCGATAACGCTAAAGCAAACGCGCCTAAAGAAGGCTTTTTAATTGTGTTTGCTCAAGATGCCAACTCAGATAATAGAATGCCTGCTGCAGTGGTTAAGTTGCCAATAGGTGACTTTCCGGTTTCTGTAACATTAACTACCGAAAACGCTATGATGCCACAATTTACACTTGCTACCCTTTCTAATGTAGTGGTTACCGCAAGGCTATCGGAAGATGGTAATGTGGCGGTAGCTCAGGGAGAATGGCAGGGAAGTGTGAATGCAAGCGTTGCTGCCAATCAGCTATCTTCACTAAGCATTATTATTGATAAGGAATTATAAGTATGGACTTGTCTAAATCACTCGCGACCGGGTTGATTATTGCCGCAGGTTTTCTAGGTGGCTGTGCGACCAACAATGCGCAGCCTCAATCGCAGGAGGCTAAGTCAAATGCTGCTGTAGTGGACACATCGGACCCACGGGATCCACTTGAACCGGTTAACCGTGAGATTTGGGACTTCAACTGGGATGTATTGGATGCCTACATCTTGCGCCCTATTACAGTTACCTACGTGACTGTGATGCCTCAGCCTGCGCGAACTGGTTTGGTGAACATCACGGACAACCTACAAGAGCCTGCGAACTTTTTAAATAATATGTTTCAAGGCAAGGTTGATGATGGCTTAGATAGCTTGGCTCGCTTTTTAATTAACACCACAGTAGGGTTAGTTGGCACGTTTGATGTCGCGTCAAAAATTGGCATTGAGCGTAAACGTGAGCAGTTTGGCGAGACACTGGCTGTATGGGGATTAGATACTGGGCCTTTCTTAATGCTGCCCTTTTTAGGCCCAAGCGATCCGCGAAGCTTTACCGGCGACTATGTTGACGGGTTTGCTTTCCCCATGTCGTTGCTTGAAGGTTCTGTAAACTTTGCTCGTATTGGTATTTCAGTATTGGAAACAAGAGCGCAATTACTTGACCAGGAAGCGCAGCTTGAGCAATCGGTTGACGATTATGCTTTCGTAAAAAATGCTTATTTTGAGAATCTAGAATTCCGCGTTACTGATGGCAAAAGTGGTGACAAAGCGATAGATGAAGAGCAGCTAGATGACTTTGCTGATTTTGAAGCTATGCTGGAAGGCAATGACTTTGATAGCTATGAAGAAGCGTCAGAAGAAGCGGTTGATGAGCCTACAGATTCACAAGATACGTCAGCTGATGTCAGTGAGAAAGCTAAGCTAAACGAAAAAGACTTCAAGTCGAAAGACGGCAAATAGAGAGTAGAGTAATAAATAGAACGAAGTTGGATAAAGTTCGGAGCCGAGTTTATTTATTGTTATCTAATCTCAACTTCAACGTTACCCTAGCTATATATGCTCAAACAAAAAAGCCATGCTCTACAGCATGGCTTTGTTATTATTGGTCTGTGAACAAGCCTATTGGGAGCGTTCAAATAACAAGCTAGTCCTTTGGGTAGCCCATCGGGTTTTGCGACTGCCAGTTCCATGTGTCTGCACACATGTCTTCTAAACCTTTTTCAGCATGCCAGTTGAGCTCTGTAGCAGCTTTTGTTGGGTCGGCATAACAGGCTGCCACATCGCCGCTTCTACGCGGTGCAATCTTATAGGATACGGTTTTACCCGAGCCTTTTTCGAAAGCTTTGATCATTTCGATGACTGAATAGCCCTGACCTGTACCCAGATTGTATTTGTCTAAGCCCATGTTGAGATTCAGGCGATCAAGTGCTTTTAAGTGACCGTTGGCAAGGTCTACAACATGGATGTAGTCACGAACGCCAGTGCCATCAACGGTATCGTAATCATCACCAAACACGCTTAGCTGCTCTAGTTTTCCGGTAGCAACCTGAGAGATATAAGGCATTAAGTTGTTCGGAATACCGTTAGGATCTTCGCCAATTTGACCAGACTTATGCGCGCCAACTGGATTGAAGTAGCGAAGCAATACTATGTTCCATTCATTGTCCGACACGTAAAGATCGCTAAGCATATGTTCAACCATCAGCTTTGACATACCGTAAGGATTGGTCGGTTGCCCTGTGGCCATGTCTTCGCGTAGCGGTAGCGATGCTGGGTCGCCGTAAACCGTAGCAGATGAGCTAAATACGATGTTCTTCACATTGTGCTTCTGCATAGCTTTACATAGCGTTAGCGTGCCATACACGTTGTTTTCATAGTATGACAGTGGCTTTTGTACAGATTCGCCAACGGCTTTTAAACCGGCAAAGTGAATAACAGCATAAATATTATGCTCGCTGAAGATGTCATCTAAAACAGCAGTGTCGCGAATATCGCCTTGCACAAATGTCACCGACTTGCCCGTTAGTGCTTCCACACGACGCAACGATTCAGCACTTGAATTTGCTAGGTTGTCGAGTACGACAACGCCGTAGTTTTGTTCAAGTAACTGTAGAACTGTGTGGCTACCTATATAGCCTGCACCACCAGTGACTAGGATGGTCTTCATGCATTCTCCTTGCTAGACGGTTGCGCAATGTATTTAGCGCAGATGGAATATTGAAAAGGTTTTATAACCAATGGATAAAATAAAAATACCACAAAAGCCCAGAGTAACGAGGTCCAATTTGATGCGGTTTGAAGAATAAGTGCAAACACAGGCACGATAACAAGTAGCTTTAGAACATTCAGCAAGGTCTTTTCTGGAACAGTAAGCCGTTTTGCTGCCTTGTCGAGCAACTTAACGCGCTCTGTTAAAGAAAGACCTTGTAAGGCAGGAATGTCTCTTGTAGAAAAATAAAACTTCATTGGTTTGCTCTAAGCCTTTATTTCGAAACCTTAAATAAAAAACCGCCGGAACGTTACGTTGCGGCGGTTATTGTAGGGTAATTGGTCAGCACTTAAAACATGCTAATAATAAATTACGCCTTTTCTTCAATACCTGCTTTTTCCCAGAAACGAGATTTAAAGCTCATTAAACCAATCACGATAGCGATGGCAATGCTAAATAAAGCAATTTGAAGGTACAGGTCAGGCATTTGCTCAACCTTCTCTGGATCAAAGTTACCAGAAAGCAAGCCCGCAATAATGTTACCGATAGAGTAGGTTAGTACAAACACACCCATCATTTGCCCCGCAAAACGTTTAGGCGATAGCTTACTTACGGCGCTTAGTGCAACTGGGCTTAAGCAAAGCTCACCAACAGTGTGTAAGAAGTAGGTTGTAACAAGCCACATAGGCGCAACTTTGAGGCCTTGAGCAGCGTATTGTGACGCCATAAACATTACCAAAAAGCCCGATGCCATAATAACGATACCAATAGCACACTTTATGGTGTACGACGGGTCGATCATTCGCTTAGCAAGGTTAATCCAAAGGGCGGCGAAGAATGGCGACAAAATGATAATGAATAGCGAGTTTGAAAGCTGGAACCATACGGTTGGAATTGCATCCATTCCGAACAGAGAAGTAATAAGCGAACCGCTTTCAAGTACACGGTCGGTATAGTTCTGCGCAAATAGGTTTAACGAAGAGCCTGCTTGCTCAAAACCAGACCAGAAACAGGCTGACGCAACGCACACCAAGAACAGCGCCCACATACGCTTCTTCTCGTTGTCGCTTAGTTGGCCTTTAAAATAAATAAAGCCGAAATAAAGGAAGAAGATGACCGTAAAGGCAACGGCAACCTGTTGAGCAAGGGCAACAGGCTCAATAACGATGGTACCCATGTGCGCAAGTACAATTACCACAACTGCGAGTGCAACTACTGCCCATACGCCCATCCATGCACGCTGTTTAGCCGCGCCTTGATATGGGTTTGCTGGCGCAACAGAGTCAGCCGAAAGCGAACGGTTGCTGAAGTAATATTGAATTAGGCCAATAGCCATACCGATGGCTGCGGCACCGAATGCATAGTGCCAGCCCCAGTTTTCCTGTAAATAACCAGTCACTAGGTAGGCGATAAGAGAGCCAATGTTAATACCCATGTAATACAGCGCATAGCCACTGTCACGACGGCCATCATCCTCACCATATTGCTGACCAACCATGGCTGAAATATTGGGTTTAAGTAAGCCTGTGCCCGAAGCGACAAGAATAAGACCCACGAAAAATAGGTTTTGTAAGTCTATAGCAAGCACTACGTGACCTGCGAAGATGATAATGCCGCCGTACCATACGGCGTTCTTACCACCAATCAAGCGGTCAGCTAGCCAACCACCTGGCAACCCTAAAAAGTATACCGCGCCAGTGTATAGGCCGTAGATAGCGCCAGCCGTTGCAACGGTAAAACCTAACCCTTGGGTTTGTAAGCTTGCTGTCATGAAAAGAACAAGTAGCGCGCGCATGCCGTAGTAACTCATGCGCTCCCACATTTCTGTAAAGAATAGCGTTCTTAGGCCCCCTGGATGGCCAAAAAAGCTCGTATCGTTAGATGATTTCATAATTATATTTTAATTCCATATTGCTTATGGTTGTTATTGTAGAGCACTTATAGGATAGGCTCTTTGATAGTAGTCCGTAAGGCGGATAGCTTCTTATACTAGAGCTTGCTCAAAGACACAAGATTTGGGCGACAAACTTCATTAAAGCGTTGTCAATCGACTAAGTCTTGAACGACTTAGTCGATTGAATTGTTTGCTCGTTGAACTTATGGAGGTACTAAAGCTCGCGGATAGTAGCCACTACAATTCTTACGATGCCGTAAATAAGCAGCAATGAGACACCGAAAAGAACCAGGTTATAGATAACTGTGGGGTAAGCATTATCATCGGGAAGGGTAGGTGATTCTACGGTTACCAAGTGTTGCAATTTTTGATATGCCTCTACGCGCGCGTTTTCAAGGGTGATAAGCGATGAAGAATACGCTTGAATAGCCAACTGAAGCTGAACCTGAAGGTTGCTGTATTGGGCCATAAGTTCACTGACTGACAGAGCTTCACTTTCTCCTTCAGCTGTACTAATGCGCTCTTTCTGCTTTTCGACTTCTTTTTGAAGTGCAGCTATTTCACGCTTGATGTTTATCACTTCAGGTGCGACGTTAGACATCATAGTGGACATGGTACTTAGCTCAGCTTTTTTCTGGGCAAGGGTTGCTTCTAATGAAAAAGCAATCTGCTGAAACGCCGCGCCTTCAGCTGTAGGGTCAAGTACGTTGTATTTAGATTGAAAACCTAAAATTTCCGTCTTTGCTTGCTGAAGCTTTTGTTCAACAATCTCGTGTTCACCTTTGGCAAAAGTGAGCTTTGATTTCGCCAAGTTGTTATTGATGTTGTTGATAAACTCTTCCGCCTTATCAACAATTGCCTGGTTGATTATTTGCGCATATTCTGCGTCAAAAGCTCGGGTACGCAGGCTAATTACTGAAGATGCTGAATCGACGCTTACCTCAATATGATTTAAGTAAAACTGGTAAAAGTCTTCTTGCTTATGAGAAGACGACAGGCCGCTAAACATATCAGCTTTGTCTGACATGTAATGCTCTCGAAGGCCAATAGTCTCATCTAGATACTTAATCATATCGGCAGATTGAATATAAGCTTCTACAAGCTGACTTTCTGTGCCGCCTGATGCACCAGAAACACCAGCAGCCATCAATAGGGAAGATGGGTCAAAGCTGCTGCCGCCATCGCTTGATTTAACGATAAGCTGACTTTTACTTTCGTATTGTGGTGCCGCCCATAGAACAAGGTAGGCGGCATACAGTACCCATGGAAGTACAAGCAACAGCATTTTGTGTTTACTTAGAAGCGCATTGAGCTGTGTAAGAGATTTTTCCACTGTGATTTGAACCTATTTAAGTGATTTCTTATTGTCTGCATCCTGCGTATAAACGTCGATGCCTTCTTCGAGATCGTGATAATAAGTGAGTTTTCCATCGTCAATGATGACGGCAGAAGTACAGAATTCGCGAATTTGGTCAAGTTCATGGCTAACCATAATGACCCCGGCTTGCTCACTCTTTTCCTTAAGCGATAAACGTGCTTTTTTTCTAAAAAGCGGATCGCCTACTGATGTCGCTTCATCGATAAGGTAAATATCGAAATTAATATTCATGCAGCACGCAAACACCAATTTGGCACGCATGCCCGACGAATAGGTGCGAACGGGAAGATCAAAGCGTTTACCTAACTCAGCGAACTGTTGCACCTTTTCTTCGTATTCAGGGAGGGATTTAACGTTATTGATCCGTCCCACAAAGCGGGTGTTTTCACGCCCGGTCATTTGCGGGTGCACACCGGTTTGCAGAGCCACCGGCCACGACATCGATTTGTTCGTTAAAACACGGCCTTTGTCGGGGTATTCACTTTTCGCTAGCATGCGGAACAGGGTTGACTTACCCGCACCATTTTTACCTAGAATCGCGACGTTATTCTCGGTTGGAAAATCAAAATTGAGATTTTTAAAAATATATTGAGGACCCATTTTACTGGGATAGCTCTTTGTTAAATTTTCTATTCTGATCATCGAGATAACACCCTCTTCCACGTGATGTGGTACATCGAAAGGCTTAGAAATAGGGCGACTGTTGTTACTTCTAAAATGTAGCTTAATTCAACGCCATGTTTCCCGTATGACTCAAAGCATGCGAATCTGGCTAACTCGTTAAAGTGAACTAAGGGGTTCCAAGTTAGATAAGGCCAAACTTCTTCGGGCACGTCCTGTAAGCTGAAAAATACACAAGAGATGAATAGTAGAGGCCTAGAGAGCATAGACTTAATTTTGTCTACTTCGGGAACAAATGCGCTAGTGATAGCGAATACTATTCCGACCGCGACACCGAAAACCCACAATAAAGTGAAGAGAAATATGAGAAGCAAAGGATCATTTAGTACAAATGTTTCATCTAGAAGGTACAGAGCAATATAGAGAAGAAAAACCACGGTAGTTTTTATTATTAACTCTAGAAACCCAGCAGTTAAAATTGCAGCAAATGGCTGGACTTGTCTAAACGCGTAGAGCGGTTTATTCCTTCGTATTGAAGTAGAAACACCATTCATGCAGGAAGTGAACGTTTGAAGCCCCATCAATCCAATCATCATAAATATAAAGAGTGGGATTGAGTGAACGTCTCCATCGTGTAGAAGGCTTCGGAAAAATGAAAGAGCAAATATGAAAATAAAAGGCTCTAAAAATGCCCAGCCCAAGCCAAACTTATCGTTAAATTTACTTTGAAGCTCACGCAGGAAAAGCGCGAATATCACGCCTCTCCATGCATAGAGCTGATCTTTAAACGTTACCATGCTTAGTTAGTAGCAACGTTAGCTGCAATAGCAATTTGATAAACGATTTGGGTGATATCTTTAACAGCTTGCAGTACTTTGGTATCAATTGCAGGCAGAACGATAATCTGATCTCCTGGCTCAAGCTTGCTTTCATCGCTTGAAAGGAATGAGTCGTTCACGCTTGAAAAAGTAACGTTCCCATTTTTGCGAACAATAAGTATACGCTCGTCTTCAGCGCGTTCAGTAAAGCCGCCAGCCCAAGCTACGTAATCTTCAGTAGTTGCATCTGGGTTAAATACTACAGATTGCGGTAGTAGTACTTCACCGCCTACATGTATCAAGTCAGTCACTTCAGGAATAACGATGGTGTCATTAGGTTCAAGCAGAATATTAGCTATGTCGCCGTTTTCAGATACAACAACACGGCCTTGGGGCTCTACTTGCCTTGCTCGAGCTATAAAGTCTGCAACAAGCTGTGCTTCTTGAGCGCGTATAGCACCTTCACCAGTCGAGCTTATCGGAGCGGTATACATGCTTCTCTCAAGACGCTGTAAGCCTTCTTCAATGATTTCCTTTTGCTTGACGGCAACACTTTCTCTAAGTAGGTAAATATTTTGCGTGTCAGAGAGCGTGGTATCAGCTTCAATGTGGTCTAACACGTCAAGTAGGCGTGCACCTTTATCAACCATGATTTGTGATGCGCCTGCGAATGCGCCAGCAACATTGATTCGATATATTTGCGGCTCGTGATCCGCAATGTATTCTACCGTGTCGCCTGCGCTTAGCTCTAAAGAAGCGAACTCTTTTAAATCTAAATAACGTGCGAACTGTTTATTGTTTCGAACACCTGATACTGAGGCATGAGAAGCGAATTCACCAGGACGTGCAAAGTAATTAACCACGCCACCGTTAAGCTCTTCATTTAAAAATTCAAAGGTAAAGCTATTGCGAGCTCCGGTTTCAACAACGATAGTGTTGCCAATTGGGTGCACTAAAATGGTGTCGCCGTCTTTGAAGGATACTTCTGGAAGCTTTCCACTTCTAAAAAAGGCATACAAGTCTGCGGTTGCTACGACTTTACCATTGCGAACGACATCTATTTGCCTAAAACTGCCACGCTGGAAGTCGATGCCGCCTGCACGTTTTAAATAGTAAAGCACGCTATCTGAAGCCAGACCAGCGTATTGACCGGGGCGCAACACTGGCCCTGATACAAATATAGACACCGGTGTAGAGGTGAGAAGGTTCACGTAAACATTCACATCATTGGTATACACCTGCCTGATTTTCGCTGTAACCGTTTGGTTAACGCTTCCTGCTGGTGTATTTGCTACTCGAATAGGGCCAATATTAGGAATAAAAATATTGCCTTGGTTATCTACGGTAACTACGCTAGAGAAGTTAACCGCGCCCCATAACCAAATATTTATTTTATCGCCAGGTGCTACTAAGTAATTGTCGTTTAAGCCTGAACTGCGCTCTGATTCAAATCCACCAATAAATAAGTTTGCAGCAAATGGCGGGTTTTCCATAGGAGCTTGGGCAGGGAAAACCGTCTCAACAGTAGGTTCTCCAGGTAAATTTACACCGTTTCGCGGCTGAGTGGAAAATTGCCCCATTGAGTTCGCAGTACCTGTTGCGCCCGGTAGAGTTCGCTGTGTTGAGATACTAAGAGGAGAGACTGACTGCGCAGCGCCTCCGCTTTGCGATTGTTGAGCCCTTTCTCTTAGCTGCTGTAGTTGTTCGACACTTTGTGCGAAAACAGGTTGTAAAAGAAAGCAGCCAATTACTGCTGAACACGCTGTTACTGAAAGCGTTTTGATTGTGTTTTTTATATCCATAAACTTCATTAACTTATTCACCTTGCGCGGTAGCTGAAACTACGAGAGGAGAAACTACTTTCCATCGCCCATCCCGCTGGCAAGTGGTTACTTTGCGCTGTGCATCAGTCTGAACAGAGTCACTGTCTTGTAAAGAAAAGCGGATACACTTATTGCCAGTGGCTGAAATGTAGTGCTTGGTGGCTTCGTAATCATAGCCACCAAAGCGTATTGAAAAAGATTCTTTTTTATCAAAATAAATATTGGCTTTTGGAATATTTATTGCAGACTCTTTTTCCGGCGCTAGGGAATATGCAAGGGAAGAGTGCACCAAGGGTATGTCAGCTTCGGTAACTGTAGGTGAGTTTGTACACCCTGCTGCGCTCACAATTAGTGTGAACGGCAAAATTAAACGTTGGAATTGTTTGAACATTAGCCTTCATATCCATACAGCAATTTCGCGCTAGGATAACATAAGTTTTAAAAAAAGCATGTTTGCTATCGCAATAGCGCTACGGTTTAAGACTTCAAAATGACTAAATTATTATTGGAAAGTTCACAATAAGTAGGAAATTTAATAGTTAGTGAAATAATTTAGCTTGTGGTACGTCTAGATTTTGTATTTGAGAGTAACTGCGATGTCACGAAACGGCTTCATGTGGCAATTAGCGTGATAATTGTGCGTGGTAATCGTAGTTTAAACTGTAACTATTACGAAATGTTTTGAAACGATAATTTTGCAATTGGGGTGGTTACTTAAACAAATGTTTTATATCATATGGCAGTTTTCGACCCGCATAGTTATAACGATAAACCCTCACCGCGCTGGAAGAAATGGAAGTTGTACAAATATGGATTCGATATTGAGCTTTTTAAACAAATTTACAAGTGCATTGGTCAGGCTGAAAAACGCGAGTGTTTCTGTAACCAGTGACGAGAGGTTGTGTGTTTTATGCTAGCGTACTTGCAGTTCGTCCCGCTTTTTACTGCATTTTTCGTAGCCCTAATTCTTTTAGTGGTGATGACGCCTCTAGCGCATCAGTTTGGTTTAGTTGATCAACCTACAGCACGTAAACGCCACGCAGGTATCGTCCCTTTAACGGGGGGCGTGGCTATATTTATGGCAGTACTTGTTGCAAGCGTCGCCACCGATGTGTGGATGAAAAACAACCCGCTGTTCTTTACCGCATCTGCTTTTGTAGTATTGCTTGGTATGCTGGATGACCGCTTTGACTTAAGTGCGAAAGGTCGCCTTATGTGTCAATTTGGCGTGGCCGCCATTATGGCATGGAGCGCGCAAAATTATATTACGTCGTTAGGCAATATCTTTGGCACTGGCGAGGTGCTTCTCGACCTAGGCGGCTATTTCTTCACCATTATTTGTGTTGTTGGCGTTATCAATGCATTTAACATGATAGACGGCATTGATGGTCTTGCAGGCGGTATGAGTTTGGTTATATTGCTTACCGTGGCAGGTTTTTTAATTTTCACTGGTAATGGCGCCTCTATTATGGAGCCACTTATTATTGTGGCTGCTATTGTTCCTTTCTTGGCGTTTAACCTGAGTTGGAAAGGGTTCAAAGGGAACAAGATATTTATGGGCGATGCTGGCAGTATGTTTGTCGGTCTCACGATTGTATGGCTGCTTGTTGATCATACCCAAGGTGAAACGGCTGCGTTTAGACCTATAACGGCAGTGTGGCTTGTTGGGCTTCCTTTGATGGATATGGCTGCAATCATGTATCGCCGTGCGCGTAAGGGGCAGTCTATGTTGAAACCAGACAGGCAGCATCTCCACAACATTTTCATGCGAGCAGGGTTAAGCAGTAGGCAGTCACTGGTAGCTATATTGTGCCTAGGCGCGTGCTATTGCCTTATCGGTATTCTAGGCGAAGTTTATCAAGTACCTGAAGCGGTAATGTTTTATGGTTTTATTGGGCTTCTAGTTGTTTATAGTTTAGTGATTCAGCATATATGGAGCGTACTTCGCTTTATTAAGCGAGTCAGGACGTAGATTCGGTAAAACTCATAGCAGGTTGCATGAAATCTCTGTAACATACCGTCGAAAAAGAAGCGCGTAAAAGCGCTTTTATTTTCTTTGTTATTCTTTTAGCTGGTAAAAAATTCTTGATAAATCAATTCTCTGTCATTCACAACGAAAATAAAAAAAAGCATGTTGAATCGATTGTCGCCATGGCCGTTTACCAGGCGGACAATGCGAGATGGCTTCAAGAATCGATTGAAAGCATAACAAAGCAAACCTATTCGGATTTTCTTTTCATAATTGTTATTGATGGGCCGGTACCTAAGCCTATAACTCAAGTGCTTCAAAGCGCAGCCGAAAACGACGATAGAATCGTTCTAGCACAAAATAGCCACAATATTGGTCTTGCAAGCAGTATGAATTCTGCCATCGATTTTGGTTTGCAGTTTAACCCCTCCTATTTTGTAAGAATGGATGCAGACGATATCTCCGAAGCTCACCGCTTGTTGCGTCAAATTACTTACCTAAATCGGCATAGCAACATATCCGTACTCGGTTCAGCGCTTACTGAAATTAACGAAAGCGGGAAAAAAGTCGGAGCGCGGGTAATGCCAGCGTCGCACAAACAAATAACCCGAATACTACCTAGGCGTTGCTCGCTTAATCATCCTACGGTGGTGATCCGATATAGCGTGTTTCATGATGGCCACAGATACAATGGCGACCTACTCAACACGCAAGATTATTTTTTCTGGATTTTGCTAGCTTCACAAGGTTATATCTTCAGAAACCTAAAGGATCGATTATTAAAGTTTAGAAGAGTAAATAACTTCTATAAGCGTCGCGGACTAAGCAAATCTCTCAACGAATTTAAAGCGCGCATCTTTGCGATCACCAAATTAAAACAGTTTTCACCCTATAACTTTTTTTATGCTTGCGGTGTCCTATCATTGCGCTTAATGCCAGGAAAAGTGGTTAAACTGGCATACAAGCTCGACAGACATTTGTTAGAGAGGTTTGGTAAGCATTGAAAACAGGGATTGTCGTAATACTTTATAACCCCGATATTGGGCACCTTACTAATGTGATTCAGGCTTTTTCGGCGCCAGAATGGGATTTAGTGCTAGTTGATAATTCTGCCAATGCTGATGAGCGTTTGAATACATCTCTCTGCACTTACATTCATTGTGGAATTAATCTGGGTATTGCTAAAGCTCAAAATATAGGTTTGGAAAAGCTTTTTGATAAAGGTGTTGAATACGCTTTCCTACTCGACCAAGATAGCCAGTTTACACCTACCATTGCCAATGAATTATTACGCCAATTTACTAGTTTGGAGCAAGAAGCGCCTATCGCAGCTATAGGTCCTTCTATTTACTGTCAATTTTCTGATTGTGTTGATCAGGGTGTGCTTCAAAAAGGTAAAAAGATCTCCGATAGCTTGAAGGAAGTGAAACAAATTATTGCCTCAGGCATGCTTATCTCTCGTCGTGCTTTTGAGAGAGTGGGTGGAAAAGAAGAGGCGCTTTTCATTGATGGTGTTGATCATGAATGGTGCTGGCGAGCTCGAGCAAAAGGTATGGTCATTTATCAGTCGTTGAGCGCTTGTATGCCTCATCGGCAAGGCGACGATAGAGTGAAAGTGTGTGGTGTAATGTTTAAGCAAGGTGCTCCTATCAGACTCTACTATCAGTTTCGCAACGTGCTTATTCTTGCCCGTCGTAGCTACGTTCCGCTTTATTGGAAGCTTCGTCATGTTTGTGCAATACCCGTAAGGTATCTTGTTAACCGATTTTGCTTTGGGCAAGGAAATGCGAGAGGGCAGTACATGCGCCATGGGTTAAAAGATGGTCTTAAGCGCCACGGCGGCCCTTTTCAATCTAACAAGTGTTTTAAATAAGCGTCGCTAATCAGCTACTTTTAACTAAAAGGTATGCTGTAAGGTAAAAATTTACTCACTGCACTTTCACTGTATTGGTGCATTAGATATTATTTATCCCAAATTTTGTGCATTAATGAGTGAAAAATAACCGTAATGCCCATTTTCAAGACGCAAGTGCTCTAAAAGGGTAATTGGAACATCGATTGCATTACTCTTTTGTATAATAGCGAATATAGATAAGCTTAAGAAGTAAATGACGGCAAGGCGCCGACTTGAGCGAGTAACTAGGATTTTAAAAAAGGATATTAACTTATGAGTCAGGTGAAAAAAGCGGTAATTCCTGTAGCAGGTCTTGGGACGAGAATGCTTCCAGCAACGAAAGCTATCCCTAAAGAGATGTTACCTGTGGTTGATAAGCCACTAATTCAATACGTTGTTAGTGAATGTGTTGCGGCAGGTGTAAAGGAAATTATTCTAGTAACTCACGCTAGTAAGAACAGCATTGAAAACCACTTTGATACTTCATTTGAACTTGAAGCAACGCTTGAAAAACGTGTTAAGCGTCAACTTTTAGAAGAAGTTCAGTCAATTTGTCCGAAAGACGTAACTATCATGCATATTCGTCAAGGCGTAGCTAACGGTTTAGGTCACGCTGTATTGTGCGCTCGCCCGTTAATCGGTGATGCTCCTTTTGCTGTAGTTCTTCCTGACGTGATAATTGACGATGTGGCAAGTGATCCTAAAAAGGATAACCTTGCTGATATGGTAGCTAAATTCAATACCAGCCGTGTAAGCCAAGTTATGGTTGAGCAGGTACCAGAAGAAGATATTTCTAAATTTGGTATTGCTGACCTAGACGGCGCAGCTATCGCACCAGGAGATTCAGCTAAAATTCACAAGATGGTTGAGAAGCCTCCTCTTGACGAAGCGCCTTCAGACCTAGCCGTAGTAGGTAGATATGTGCTTTCAGAAAAAATTTGGGATTTGCTAGAGTTTACACCACCAGGTGCGGGCGGCGAAGTTCAACTTACCGATGCTATTGATGCACTGATGAAGCTTGAACAAGTAGATGCTTACTACATGAAAGGTAAGAGCCACGATTGCGGAAGCAAGCTAGGCTACATGAAAGCTAATGTAGAATATGCATTACGCCATCCTTCTTTAGGTGATGAGTTTAAAGAGTACTTAGCGTCTGTAGTGAAATAATAAAGTATTTCGGAAGCTACAAGTAATATAAAAATGCGCCAATATTGGCGCATTTTTTGTTTTTAATCACTCTTTGAACGCAGCTAGACTAACCATTAGATTATCGTTTAGGGGCGTTAAGCTAATATCATTTACTTAACACGCACATGATTTTCTATTTTGCTTAGCATTTTTTCGCCAATGCCTTTTACTTGGGTTAGTTGTGCGACTTCAAGAAAGGGCCCTACTTCCTCTCGATACTTAATTATTGCCTTGGCTTTAGACCGACCGACGCCTGGCAGCGAAATTAACTGCTCCACAGACGCTGAGTTTAAGTCGATGCGCTGCTGTAGGTTTGTTTCTTTATGCTGTGTTTGCTTACTACTTTCTACTTCAGCATGAACCATAGGAGCTTGAATAGCTAGCGCTGATAGAGCGAGTAAGCCAGAGATTAATTTTTTCATCATCTTTCCTTGTAAGTGTTGCTAAGTACGCTACCCAATTTTGAGGCATTACGTCTTAGCTAAATGGTATTAAATTTATGTACCCAGAGTGCACTGACTTTTTCTAGTCTTAGTACTATCGAAAGTAACTCGTCCATAACTATTAGACTCTATTCGATGTAGCGATTAGTAACAAAGCGCAAAGCACTTTAGTGTGTACAAACAAGATAATAGAGGCGGGTTGAAAAAGCGGTAGTCCAGTTTTAGTACAGGTTTTAGTCGGAAAGTGGAAAGTAATGTATAAAAAAACGGGCTAGAAAGCCCGTTTTCAAATAATATCAGTGCTAAAGCACAAAGCGTTTATAGACGGTCAAGAAGCGCTTGGGTAAATTCTGTAGTACCGGCTTCACCACCTAGGTCGCGAGTGGTGCGGTCGCCAGATTCAATAACGTCTTTCAATGCTGCGCGAATTTTCTCTGCTTTATCACCCATGTTTAGGTATTCAAGCATTTGCGCTGCAGCAAGTACTACAGACGTTGGGTTCGCAAGGTTTTTACCCGCGATATCTGGTGCAGAGCCATGAACCGCTTCAAAGATCGCACAGTCTTCACCAATGTTTGCGCCTGGTGCCATACCAAGACCACCAACAAGACCCGCACACAGGTCTGAAAGGATGTCACCGAAAAGGTTAGTGGTTACGATAACGTCAAACTGGTGAGGGTTCATCACAAGCTGCATACAGCAGTTATCTACAATCATCTCAGCAGATTCGATGTCTGGGTAACGCTCGCCAACTTCACGGGCAACTTTTAGGAATAGACCTGACGTCGACTTAAGAATGTTTGCTTTGTGAACCGCTGTTACTTTCTTACGGCCTTCGCGACGTGCTAGCTCATAAGCGAAAGTTACGATTTTCTCAGCGCCGTCACGAGTAATTTTACTCATTGCTTCAGCTTCGTTGCCGTCTTCTGAAACAACTTGCCCAAGACCAGAGTACATACCCTGCGTGTTTTCACGTACAGTGATGATATCAATATCTTCGTAACGTGCTTTTGTGCCCTTAAAAGACATTACCGGGCGTAGGTTAGCGTACAGTTTAAACTGCTTGCGAAGACTAACGTTGATAGACGTAAAGCCTTCACCAACTGGCGTAGTTAGAGGGCCTTTAAGCGCAACTTTATTTTTTGCGATAAGGTCTAGTGTTTCTTGAGGTAGAAGCTCGCCATGTTCTTCCAGTGCAACTAAGCCCGCATCGGCATAGTCATAGGCAAAGTCACAGCCAACCTTATCTAGAATTTTTGTGGTCGCATCGATAATGTCCGGGCCAATGCCGTCACCGCGAATGACTGTAATACGTTGCTGAGTCATGTGGAGGGATCCTCTGGTAATTCTGTTGTCAAAATCGTTAGGTTTATTCAATTTTTGATTTGGCGCGCGAGGTGCCAAGTTCTGCTTGCTTACTTATTATAATTGAAATTGTAGGGAAAAAGGATAAAGCACTGCAAAAGTTGCCGTATTTTATACGATAGCCGGCGCAAGTTATAGCCATTCGTAAAGATAAATTAAGGTGATAGGGCGATAAATTTGTCGTTAGGCACTGATCTAGTTATTAAATAGTGTTGCAGCATGTATAGGGCATTATTTAATAAGTCGCTCACGTAAATTATCACGCGTTTGCTAGAAGGTCGGGATAAATAGGGTGGGCTCTAATAAAGCAATCTTAATTGATTTGAGTGCGGTTAAAAGTTCGTATGCGTAGCTACAGAGAAAGAGGGCAAAAGAGTAGCTGTCCATTGGACTCAAGTGCATTGAAAACATCATTAGGTTGCATATTTAGAATGCTGATGAGCGTTTTCACGTTAATATCATGAAGTAACGAATAGACATCTTGGTGAAATAGACATGCTTTCGCGAGAGCAAAGCTTAATACTAAAATCGCCTGTTCTTTTTGAATCGACTTTGGAACTTCAGTGCTCGCTTTTCCACATTGATGTATTACCGCGCGCCAGGTAGAACTCTGATGCCAACTACCAGCGAGTTCCGACGCTATTGCTAGCCAAGGCGTATCCGACTTCACTTTAAACGCGTTATTAATAGATACGATATTGTCGAGGCGAACAGGCAAGGATTTAGATACTTTGAAACCTGGGAGTGTGAATAGGGGAGTGCAAATAAAAGTCATCGTTAAGGCTGCCGACTGCGGCGTAAACTTCGAATCTACAATTTGTGCAAAGTAGCTAGAAAATGAGCACGCTAGTAAGGTTATTTGCTTACACATTCCCATAAGTGGAAATTGATTTTGCGTTAACCGCTCTAAAAGAGCGAACTGAATAAGCATGTCTCCCACTCGTTCTATACCGTAGGTTAATACAGCCTGTTTTATGCTTTTCACTGGCAGTTGTAACCTGTTGTCTTGACTCGCAGTGAGCATCAAAAAATGATTAAAAGTGGGGACTTTTTCAATTTTTTCACACAGCTGTTCAATCACTACATCTTGCTTTTGCAATTCGTCGATAATGGTAATAAGCGCTTTGGGGGGATGTTGAATAGCGAATGTAGAAGGCAGGTACGGAGTGCCGCCCTGGTTCACTCTGGCATTGGCGGTGTCTGTGTACAGCGCTATGAAATGCTCAAAGGGTATTGATAAAGGCACCGGAGCTTGAATAGCCGATAAAGGAAGCCATTTACCATCTTCGTCATCTTTGCTAAGCGTAAATACATAACCATGATTTTGCTGCACATCTACCAAAACGCCAGGCACACCCTTAGCAAAAACTTTTGCTCCGGGAAGCAAACCTTCGAATAGCTGAATAAGCGGTGCGATATGATGGCGATGATAGGCAGGTAGACGACAAGCTATGTGGGTAAATACCGCTTGGTAATCGTTTTTTTTCGCGTTTGTTGCAAAAACACCAGAGAGAAGACTAAGCCTCTGCGCCAAGTTTAGTCGGTTATCTGCAATAAAGTTAATGTATTTTCCCGTCTGAAAGGCTTTTTGCAATTTTACCGTATCTTGCCAAATGGCCAGATTGTGTTTACGCAAAAAGCGAATAACTTCAGGAATGCTATCTCGTGGTGTTTTAGCGCTTGATAGCCAAAAGGTCGCAAGTAAAGACGCAAGAACGTGCTGTAAATAATGATCGTTGAATCGACACAGCTTGCCAAACAGTGCCAATAGCAAAAGTTGTTGCGTGTCTTTAGGTAAGTCGTTATCGATATGAAGCGTGGCCGCAGCTAAGGCTGGGTTTGCATTAACTAACGTCAATATCCGTTTTGCGTTTTTTAACCAATGATTAATACGCTGCTCGACTGATAACTCAGCTTCGCCTAGATGAACAAGGCGTTTAAGTGTGGAAATGATGCCGGTCACTCCCCATCCTTTTAACTTTTTTGATAGCTAGAGTAAGCCCCTTCACCCCAAGCTATAAGCTTATCGTTTTCGAACAGCAAAGGTGTGCACTCATCTTGCGTAGTCAATCCGTCTGCACGTACGTGCTGGGTTCTAAAAAACATAACCTGAATCGCTGTAGCACCTTGTCGTTTAGCTTCTGTGATGTCAGGCGAACCTAGTAAAGCAAGTACCTCTTCTCGTGTACTACCTAGTTTCAATTTAGTAATTTGAACTCGGTTGTATTCTTCACGGTCTTTCCAATCCATATTTTCAGGTTTATCTGGGTAAAAGGCGATAACCATAAAAACAAACACCGCGTATAACGCGACGCCCGCTAAAATTAGACGAATAACCTTGGTATTCATGACCGTTACTTCTCGTTTTCTATACTCAAATGTTAGTTAGGGTTATTAGCGTCTCAAAGCATGAGCCTTTGACAAGGTATACTGATCGCTCGCAACATTTTTCTGTTTAACACCGCTCTGATCAAGTGTACCTTAAAACGCCTATTAAGCATAAGTAGTAAACGTAAGCAAATGCGTCTCCTTACAATTTTGCTTGCTTAGCCACTTTTCACAACATAACAAGGTTCGTAGGCACTGCCAGGTAGCTTCATCCTGTGTTGTTTTACAAATGATTCTAATAGTGTATCGACTTTTTCCATAAGAGTACTATCGCCGGTAAGCTCGAACTGACCGTGTTTTTTAATTTGTGCGATCCCTTCTGCTTTTACGTTCCCAGCAACGATACCAGAAAATGCTTTTCGTAAATTTGCAGCAAGATCACTTTTACTTTGATCTAGATGAAGCTGTAGTGCTGCCATGCTTTCGTGAGTGGGAATGAAGGGTTGTTGGAAGTCCTGTTCAATTTTAAGTGACCAGTTAAAGCTGAAAGCATCACCCATAGCCCCTCTGAATTTTCTGACTTTTTCGAGGTGTTTACTCATAGTACGGGCGACTTCTTCAGGATCATTCACGATAATTTGATACTTTGACTGGGCCTCTGCGCCCAACGTGGCTCCAACAAAGGTGTCGATGGCTTCAAAATACTCTTCGCTGCCTGCAGGTCCGGTTAATATAAAAGGGAATGGTTGTTGCGCATTGCGCTCATTCATCAATATCCCAAGTAAATAAAGCAGTTCCTCAGCTGTTCCTACACCGCCCGGAAATACAATGATTCCGTGCCCTAATCTCACGAAGGCTTCTAAACGCTTTTCAATATCTGGCATGATAATGAGCTCGTTCACAATCGCATTAGGTGGCTCGGCGGCAATAATACTGGGTTCAGAAATGCCTATATATCGACCTGATTTGTGACGTTGCTTTGCGTGACCTATCGTCGCTCCTTTCATTGGGCCTTTCATTGCGCCCGGTCCGCAGCCAGTACAAATATTCATATCGCGCAGGCCTAACTGATAGCCTACTTCTTTCGTGTATTTATATTCGACTTGATTGATAGAGTGACCGCCCCAGCACACTATAGTATTCACGCTATCGTTACCTTCAAGGGCTTTAGCGTGACGTAGCATGTCAAACACCATATCGGTGATCTCACTTCCGTCAGCGGGCGCTGTCTGATGAAGAAATGCATACTTGTTGCCCATGTAAAGTAAATCACGCAGTACAGCAAACAAGTGTTCATGAACACCGCGAACAAGTTTTTCGTCTACGAATGCGACTTCTGGCGGATTAACAAGTTCGATCTTTACGCCTCGCTCTCGGCGGATGAGTTTAATTTCAAAATTCTCAAAAGGGGCGAAAAGCGCTTCAAAATCGTCTTCATCCACTCCGCTGTTCAATACTGCAAGGCTGCAGTTTCTAAACATGGAGAAGAGCTCGCTATTTGTTGCATCTTGGAGGCGGGATACTTCCACTTGCGAAAGCTGACTCATTGAGCCTACGGGATTAAGCTGAACTTTCTTCATACTTCACACCTTATAAGTCAGTGCTTAAATCAGTTACTACAAGATTGCGGCCGTTTCGCTTCGCTTTGTAGAGGTATTCATCCGCGCGTTCGAAAACCGTTTCAGTTGTGTCTTCTTTACCAAAGCAGGTCGCGCCAAATGATGCAGTAATTTTGACTTTCTCTTGCTTAAATTTAAACGGCATAGCAGCCAGTTTAGTTCTAATTTCATTAAGCTTTTCGTCAATCTCTGTCATCTGCGATTCAGGCAGTAGCATCACGAACTCTTCGCCTCCCCACCGTGCCACAAAGTCTTTTTCAGAAAGGTTCTGTTTCAAAAACTTACTTACCACCTGAAGCGTTTTGTCACCGGCGGCATGACCAAATCGATCGTTAATCGATTTAAAATGATCGATATCGACTACGGCGACAGCAAGTGTTGTCCCAACTTCCTTATAGTTAGCGAAAGCGGCATCCAGTTTCTCGTTATAAGCTTGTCTATTTGGTAAACGAGTGAGCGGGTCGGTACGACTTTGCATCGCTTGTTCAGCCAGCTTCTTTTTATAAACGCTGGTTTGCTGTTGCAATGTATCGATGCGTGACTGCATGGACGATAGCAGTGCCAAAAGTGCTTCTTGCCCTTGTTCATCGTTGTCTTGCTGTTCGCTTAACGTTGCTACAAGTTTTTCTACGCGAAGCTGGGTCTGCTCTTTCAGGGATTCTAATGATTCACTCTCTGAAACAGTTTCTTCAATATAACTAATATGCCGTTTAATCTGCTCTGTACCGGCTTTGCGTTGTTCGAACTGCGCTTGGCTATCTTCTATGGCTATATTTACGTCGTTACTGACTTCACCAAGTGAACGATGAAGGCTCTGTATAACTTTGCCAGTCAGGCTTGCTTCAGACATTGCATCTTGCACAATCATTCGCAAAATAACTACGCAGCTTTTAAGCAACTGGTCTTCACTCATGCCCTCGTCAAGACGTTGCTTGATATCGTTAAGCTGCTGGTCGTTCTGTTTCTTTTGTGCATAAGAAGCGATGAGATGATTGAGTTCAACTAGAATTGAGCGGTAATGTGGGTTGTCGTCTTTTACCGAGCGAGCAGGGACACTTTGCTGTACCTCTGCTGAGCTTCCAACCTCATTAGAAGGTTCAAGCCCTATCATTTCTTTATTCAGCGCAATGCGGTGAAGCGCAATGGCTTTAGCGTAAAGCTTATAGATACTGAAGATATCGCCTACAGGCTGGTTAAGTTTAATTAGCTCTTGTGTAGTAAGGCCTTTCAATTCGTTGTCTTCAAAGACAATTTTCTGCAGCTGTTTCATTGCATCTTCTAGCGTCGAAACGGTGTCAATACTATACTTTCTTAACGTAATTTCTTGACGCTGAAGAGATTTGTTGAGCTTCTCAATACTTACAGCGGCAAGGCTAAAGTTAGGCGTACCTGAAAGATGACCGCGCAGCACTTTGAGTTCGGAATCTATTTTATCGGAAAAGCCCTCATAAAATGCTGAGAGCCTCACGATAAATTGACAAAGAAGCGCGTTGTTTTGTTTTAGGGCTTGTAGTTGTTTTGCTTCCATAATCTCGTCTTTGTTCTAAGTCGCAATTATCGTCGCGATTTAGTTAGCTTTTGTTTGTGTGCTTCATCGCTGTATTACTGACGCGCCTGACGATGGTTAGCATAAGGTGCTTCGAAATTCGAGCGGAAAGGGTTGATGTCTAAGCCTCCGCGCCGGGTATAGCGAGCACAAACTGTTAACTTAGCTGGCTTACAATGCTGCATAATATCGTTGTAAATACGCTCAACGCATTGCTCATGAAATTCATTGTGCTGCCTAAAGCTAATCAGATATTTTAAAAGCCCTTCGTGATCAATGGCTTTTCCTTCATACCTAATTTGAATACTAGCCCAATCTGGCTGACTTGTGATTAAACAATTAGATTTAAGTAAATGAGAAACCAAGGTCTCTTTGGTATCGACATTATTCTCGGTAACCGCTAAAAATTGTGTGTTAGGTGAGTATTGCTCGATTTCCACATCAAGGTTATCTAATAAAATTCCCTCGAATTCCTTAAACTGCAATGCGGTAAACTGTTGAGGAAGAATGAGTTTTACCTGAACCTGCTCCCCTGCACATTTAGATAAATCAGCTTGAAGTACTTTTTTTACGTCTTCTGGTGACGCAAACTTTGATTGATTGAAGCTATTCAGGTAAAGCTTGAACGATTTTGATTCTATGAGGTTTGGGGAAGTAATAGGAACATTACATTCCAAAATGGCCACATTAGGCTTTCCTTTTTCATTAAGCCAAGAAAGTTCATATCCCGTCCAAGTGTCTATCCCGTCAAACGGTAATTCAGAATCGTTAAGGGATAGCGTATCTCGACTTAAACTGCGAGGTACCCCTTGCAATAAGCTTGGGTTGTATTCAAATTCATAGTCAACCTGTTTTCCCAGAGACAGGTCATCAGGTGCGGAGATAATAATTTTTTGAGGCGAATTGTCAGTCGACATAAGAACCTTTCATCTATCTACTTAAAGTGCTAATCGGTGTGCTGCTACAGCTTAATTTTATGAGGGTACGTTATGAACTAGCAGCACAGCCTAAGCAACCCCAGTATTGACTTAACTGTTTAGTTGTATAGTGTACCCCAAAAATACGAGGGTAACGTCAAAATGGCTCTAACAATTCCTGCACAATTAGATAAATTTGTATCATCTTATGTCGAACAAGCTGAAGGTAGGGGATTAAAAATCGCATTTGACAGCGAATGGCCATCGCCTTGCTACAAAAATAGTGCGAATGACGGTGAGCTCGTCAGTTGGGCTCCCGTGCTGCAATCTCCTCCACACTCTTTCGATAATGTTGAAGAAGCACTGACCTTAACGCTCAATCCAGATTATTGTCAGTTTTTCACTCGTTATTACAGTGACAATTTAAAGGCAGTGGCACCTCAAGGTAACTGCGAATTGCTTCAAGTGTTTAATAGCGAAGACTTTGAAAGGCTACAACAGAATTTGGTCGGTCACTTGTTAATGAAGCAAAGGCTCAAACAAGCACCTACGTTGTTTTTCGGGTTAACAGACGAAGAGGATTTTATATTAACGGTCGTCAACGAAAGCGGTGAAGTTGCATTAGAACAAGTAGGAAGAGAGCCTGCTAAAATACTTGCCCCGTCTCTAGCCGTATTTCTTGAGCAACTCACTCCTCGTGCTTGAAAATAGCGCCTTTATATAACCTACCTACAAACACTCACTACTTTCTTTGTTCGCATTAGTGTTTACTGAGCATTCATCAATTTAAGTAATGCCTGTTTTAATTCAGCAACTTCCTTTTCTAATGTTTCCACACGGGTTTGAAGGCTGTCTGGTCGGTGTGTATTTAACGAAGTACTTTGTGCAGATTGGGCTTCTTTGCCGGTGGCGTCGAGCTGAGGCCTATGTGCATTGAATCGTTTAATTGCTTCAATAGCTTCTGTTACTGACACCTTAAATGGGGCTTTAGACCTTAAAATGCCTACCGTTGGCGTTTTGCCTTCCTGATACATTTGAAGACATAAAACGTGCAGTTGCTGTAAGTTCGAATTAGACATAAGAGTAAAATTTTTGTAGATCGCGAATATAGCCAGTGTAGCTTGTTCACATAGTCAAATTCACTAATAAGTTACTGATTTCGCTATTTTTTAGATGTGAAAAAGTTGGCCGTAAGATAAAGTCAATATAAATCAAGAGGATATGCTTTTGGTACTATTCTTGTTTACTTAGTTTTGAATCACGTTTGTTCACACCATTAAGTGGATGAAAAATAAACGGTGCATTGCATTCAGTGTCGATTCACATAGTAAGAGTAATACTCTGCATGGTTATAAGTATCGACAATGTTTGCATTTGTAAGGTTTGCAACTGAAAGGCCATTAGGCTCTTAATTTAAAAATAAAAAACAACACACATATTTAAGGAATTCACATGAAAACGGTTCTTCTTTCTGTAGCTTTAGCATCTTCTGTTTTGCTTTCTGGCTGTGTCGTATCTGTAGGGGGCGGGTCAGATAGCCACTATGGCGCAGATTGGGAAGATAGAGAGTTTAATAACCGCAAACATATCGCAAATCTTGAGACGGGCACGAGCTATGAAAGTGTTTTAAGAAAAATGGGCGTTGCAGACTTTAACGAACTGTTTGAAAAGCAAGACGGAACATATCGCGTACTATATTACCGCACCCAAAAAACAATGGGCGATGGTATAACGACGAAAGATGAGTGTACGCCCCTTGTTTTTAGAAATAGCAGCTTAGTAGGGTGGGGCGATAGCGCATACAGCCTAATGCACTAATTTGTGATTTAGCGAATGTATAGCGATGTAAAAATTGCCGAAAAGTTAAATGTTAATTAAAAGTTAACATGAAAGGGGTTTTCAAGTAGGCTAATGTTTAGACAGTGTGAGTGGGTGATGGCGCGAAGATAAAGTGAGTGCCGTGTTGACCACTTGTTCTTATTTTACCGAACTTTTACCGAGTTTAGTAAAAACAACTAAACAGCTTTGCGTACATGGAGCCCCTATGAACACCGATGCCCACAACAACGCGTTAGCCCCCTTGCAAGACACTGTCAAAGCGATTTACCTTTCAGTCGACGATCTCAAAGTTGCCGCATCTATACTTTACAATGCGTATGTTGATGACCCACTATTCATCGATATCTTTCAGGCGGAAAAAGAAGGTTATGAAAGTCGCTTTCGGTCAGCCATTCGCGAGGAACTTAACGCATTTTGGGTGGCAGAACAGCCCATGATTGGTTTATTTGACGACGATAGATTGATTGCGGTGGCATGCCTTACCGCACCGGATGCGGCTTTTGGTGCAGGGCGTTACTGGCACTGGCGATTGAGAATGCTGCTAACCGCAGGTTTGTTCGGCACCAAACAAATGCTGGAAAAAGAAGAGAAAGTAAGAGCGCTAGTACCTGCAGATAATTTCCATATGCTGAGTTTTATTGCGGTGCATCCTGATTATCAACACCACGGTCTCGGGCATATATTGCTAGGCGCCATCGATAGTGTTGTCGAAGAGGACGACAAAAGCGAAGGCGTTTCGGTATTTGTGACTGTAGATAAACATCGTACGTTTTTTAACGACGATAACTACCAGGTTGTTGGACAACTAAGCCTTTCCCACGTTCAGGGGGAAGTCATGTTCAGACAGAAGTGATACTTTTTTATTCAAAGTAATGCCCCTAACAGAATATCGCCATAAACAGTTCCAATCTTTACGCCAAATTTACTACAGCGTTTGTAAGACATGTCCTACAAATGCTGTGAGTGATCTTACCTAAATTATGAAAGAGTTATTCATACTAAAGTATATAACCCTTGTTTTATAAGGCTTTTTTCTTGTTAGCCAAAAGTCGTACAAAAACTTTTCTTAAATCTCTGTAATTCAATATGGCGGTAATATTTGGAAGGGATACTATGAACATGTCACAAGGAAACACGACGAGTCAGGGATTGAGTCAGAAATTCATTAATGGAATAAATTAGGACAACTTAAGGAAGAGATTCTCACAAGGTTGTGAGTAAAAGGAAGGGACGCAGTAGGGAATTGCGAAACAAGGAAGTGACAAAGGACTGAAGGGAACGAACGGATTTCATGGACGGTAAGTGTGATAGGAATGTCACAGACAGGACGTAGCATGGATAAGGACAAAGCTAGCAGGGAGCTAGTGGCAAGGAGCCAAGGGCAAGGCGGCTTGTAAGGAATTTCTAGTTTGCATGGACGAGCAAACCAAGGATGAAAGAGGGACATGCTAAAGGATTAGGAAAGCTGTAGCAGGATGTGCAGCAAATAAAGGACGAAGGAAGGGAAGGTCAGCGGAGTCTGACATGGACAGCCTCAGGATGAGGAACACTGCATGCAGGATGTGCAGTAACAAAGGAAAAAAGGAAAGGGACCTACGCATGGAAGTGTAGCTCGCACAGGAAGTCGCGAGAGTAGATGGAAAGGGGCGTATACGGATTTTAATCGGGAAGATTTTAGTCGCAAAGGATCGCGGAGAAGGATACTCAAAATTCCAGGAAAAAGGGGAGCCGTCAGGTTCCCCTTTTTTTTGCAATGTTCGTACTCCTTGGTGTGTCACCTTGATGTACAAGCACTATACCTACCCTAAAACGCTGTGATTACGAACATATTAAATCGCGTTGAGTGGGTAAGGATCTATACGGACCGGTATTATATAGCGCTCAGTCAAACCAGTGGCGCGTTTTGTTTGCAAACCACACTAGCGAAAGCATAACGGGCACTTCAACTAATACGCCGACCACAGTGGCAAGTGCTGCGCCGCTGTGCAAACCAAATAGTGAAATGGCTACGGCGACCGCCAGCTCGAAAAAGTTCGATGTACCAATCATACATGCAGGTGCTGCAATATTATGCGGCAGTTTCATACGTTTTGCCGCAAAGTAAGCAATGGCAAAAATACCGTAAGTTTGTATTAGTAGCGGTATTGCAATAAGCACGATGTCTTGCGGCTGCGATAAAATAGTTTCGGCCTGCAGACCAAACAAAATAACAATAGTGAGAAGCAACCCAATTACTGAGAAAGGCTTAAATTTGCTTACTAGTGCGTCAACCGCGTTGTTTCCTAAACCTGTTTTCTGCACGCTGTTGTTTTTGTTTTCCAATTGGCGGCGCGTTACATAACCCGCTACCAGCGGCAATACCACATAGAGTGCTACAGAAAGTAGCAGAGTGTCCCAAGGAACCGTGATGTCTGTCACACCAAGCAGCATGGCGGTAAGCGGTGCAAAGGCAACGACCATAATAAGGTCGTTAATTGATACCTGAACTAAGGTGTAATTAGCATCCCCTTTGGTAAGGTGACTCCACACAAAAACCATGGCAGTGCACGGTGCTACACCCAGTAAGATCATGCCCGCAATGTATTCAGTGGCGGTTTGCGGGTCTACCCAGTCGGCAAAAATGCCTTTAAAGAATAGCCAGCCTAAAAGCGCCATACTGAAAGGTTTGATAAGCCAGTTAACCACAAGCGTTAGCACTAGGCCCTTCGGCTTTTTACCCACATCTTTAATAGAGCCAAAGTCTATTTGTACCATCATTGGGTATATCATTAGCCAAATAAGTACTGCCACTACAAGGTTTACGTGGGCATATTCAAGCGCCGCAATAGACGCAAATACACCCGGCATGGCATAGCCTAGGCCGACCCCTGCAATAATGCAAAGACCTACCCACACTGATAAATAACGTTCAAAGAAACCCATCTCTACTCACCTTTGTCTTAATTTTACAACGATTTTTGATTAACGCGCTTGCTCACTTCGTCTGCGCTTTCAACGCGCTCAGAATAGCGATCAACTAAAAAGTCTTTGTTGTCGCGGGTAAGCAATGTGAATTTCACCAGTTCTTCAACTACGTCTACAATTCGGTTGTAGTAAGGTGATGGTTTCATGCGACCATCGTCTTCAAATTCTAGAAACGCTTTTGCAACAGAAGACTGGTTAGGGATGGTTAACATGCGCATCCAGCGGCCTAAAATGCGCATCTGGTTTACCGCATTAAACGATTGTGAACCGCCTGATACCTGCATAATGGCCAGCGTTTTCCCTTGAGTAGGGCGCACGCCACCAAGGCTAAGCGGTACCCAGTCGATCATGCTTTTCATGATGCCGGTCATGCTACCGTGACGCTCTGGCGAACACCAAATTTGGCCTTCAGACCACAACATAAGCTCGCGCAGTTCTTTAACTTTTGGGTGTGACTCATCTTCAGTATCAGGCTGCGGCAAACCGCGCGGGTCAAAAATTTTGGCCTCTGCACCAAAGTATTCAAGCAATCGGGCTGATTCTTCTATAACTAGGCGGCTATAAGAGCGTTCTCTAAGTGAGCCGTAAAGCAATAAAATGCGCGGCTTGTGGTCTGAAAACCTTGCTGCAAAGTTAGCCATAATGGGTTTGTGCATTTGCTCCATTACCGCGTTATCAGAGGGGCTTTCAGCTGTTGTTATTTCCTGTTCCATTGATTGACCTTTGCTCATTACTGGGCGCCTAATTTTGATAGCGCCTCTTTAAGCGCTGCTTTATCTAAGTTTTTCTCAGCAAGCTCTGCTAATGCCGCTACACGCTTTTCAATAATATTGATGGTGTTGTTGAATGCTTCAGCTTTTTCCTGTTCGCTACCTTCTAACTTAGACGGGTCTTCTAAGCCCCAGTGCACCTTAAGCGATTTGCCGAAATAAACGGGGCATGATTCACCCGCCGCTGAATCACAAACGGTTACAACGAGGTCAGCGTTATAATCTTCAAATTCATCCCACGATTGGCTTTGAAGCCCGTTGGTCTCAAATCCGCGCTCTGCAAGGTATTTAAGAGAGAGAGGGTGAACTTCACCGACAGGCTGACTGCCCGCGCTGCGCGCTTCTACATTACCGTTAGAGGCATTAGTGATGGCCTCGCAAAGAATACTGCGGCAACGGTTGTGCGTACAAATGTATAAAATCTTCATATAAAAACCTTATTTAAATGGCTGAAGCTACTTTAGTTAGCTATCAAAAAGTTGAAAAAGTTAAAAAGTAAGCCGCTTGCAATGTGCTAAGGGCAATCACCTTCGTGATGTACATCAAAGTATGTGAGCGTTAGCAATTTTCGCAGGACAAATTCGCTAATGGCTCACCAATGTATGCACTATTATTCGACGCAGTGTTTTTGATAACGTCTAGCGCCCAAGCAGGCAAGTCAGGATGAAGTTGGTAATACACCCACTTGCCCTTACGGGTATCGAGCACTAAACCGCATTTTCGTAAATCTGCAAGATGACGTGAAATTTTTGGCTGGCTTAGTTGGAGCGCATCGGTGAGATCGCACACGCATAACTCGCCTTTTACGCTAAGCATTAGTAGCGTCTTTAAGCGAGTGTCTTCCGACAGGCATTTGAAAAATGTTAAGGGCGCTATCTGCGCAGGTTCACAACAAATCGACATAAAAATCATCACATATGAAATTTCGTATGTGATGTATCGTATATGAAATTCCGTATATGTCAATAACGCATCTGAAATTTCATATATGTGTAATAGGAATGAAGTGGTTTAAAAGCTAATTAAGGAAGTGCTTAAATCTATTGGCTTTCAGGAACGGCGGCCTCAAACGACATCGCTACTTGTTTGCCGTTTACCCCATTGTAGTGAATGATAACTTCGTTCATAAAGGCGTACCATGTCGGGTTCGGGTGCCAAATAGCCATAAGGTCTTTTTTAGCATTTTGTTCACTTTCGCCCAGTACGTTAATTCTATAAAGATAGGTAAAAGCAGCACCCCGCCAATTCAGTTTACAGTGGGTGAGTACCTTGTCTTCCTTAACATCTACGCTTTGCATAAATGCCGCGTAATTTAAAAAGTTAGCGAGCGTTGGGCCTTCCCAATCAACGGGCACATTAAAGTAGTCGAGTCCTAATTCTGAGGTAGTTAAAATCTCACTCGCTCGATTTCCTGGGATCAAATCTATAACGTGTGTTACCCCTTCCTCTTTTAACAAAGAAAGATGAGAGGCATCAGGCAAGCCTGAAGAATACATAAAGGGCGCGTTTTTTTGGTAGTTAGTGAGCGTTGAAAGGGTAGGTGTGGTCTCAACCTGCGTGTCGGCACTTGTTTTCGATGCTGTAGCGTGAGCGTTCACAGGTGCACTTAAACCTAGCCCTAGACCGATACAAGCAGCGGTAACAGTAAAACTAAATGTAGGCTTTTTAAACGATAGTGACTTTTTCATTCTTGTATCTACTGCTGGCTGGGGCTTTTTCATAATTTAGCGCTCAATGTTGACACTGTTTAAAGGTGGCAATGTTGCCACGTCTTACGTTACACACTTGATTGCGTGTTGTCCAAACGGTAAAGCCACCCTTTTGTAATTAGGGCTAGTTGACCTTTGATTTTAAGTAAAGGTAAACAAGACCAAACAGTGGGATAGAGATAACAGCCGTTAGATTTTGGGGTAAGGCCTCAACTTTTTACCGCCTTAGGCTTCAAAGAAGGTGCTTTATTTCAGTTGAAGATCAAATACTGACGTGAGGGTTAGAAGGAGGGCAGTGCTCAAGGCACTAGAGCAGGGGATTATTTAGTTACACTTTTATACGACATGCTAAAGAATAAGATACACAGGTTGGACCACTATGATAAACTATACTCATAGAATCGCGCGTGGTTTTGGAGAAGTACATGAGCAAGTGGTTAACAGTTCTATTTTTAGTTTTAGGTGTGAGTACGTCCGCTCATGCTAACTTGATATTAAATGGTAGTTTTGAAAATAACGATATCAGAAGTAACAGCTGGAAAGCCTTTACCGCTGGAACCGTAGAGGGTTGGAGCGGCACGAATATGGAGTTATGGGATAACTTTCAACGTTTAAACGCTTTTGATGGTAGCCAATACGCTGAACTAAATGCTAATGGAAACGGCGGTCGATATTCTATTTTTCAGACTTTTTCTACTGAGGCCGGAAATACTTACGATGTGTCATTTGCCTATGCAGCACGACGCAGTGGAGAAAGTTTCCAGTTAGACATACTTAGTGATACCAATAGCGTTTTATACAGTCAGGTGTTTGATGACCATGCCATTAAAAGCTGGTCTGAGTTCTACGGTGATTTTGTTGCACAAACTGCTCTAACTACCATTCGCTTCTCTACCATTAATACCGGAACCTATGGCAATTTTGTTGACGATATCGTGGTAACTGCAGCGCCTAGCTTTACCGCGAGCGTTTCCAGCGTTTCTGTTTCTGAACCAGCAAGCTTAGCAATATTATTACCTCTATCGGCTTTTGCATTGATGAGACGCAAAGGAACCAAGTAGCTTTACATATATGATATATACGAAAGGCCCGCATTTATGCGGGCCTTTGTTTTACATTCAAAAAATATCTGCGCTTTGGTTCTAACGCTTATTTATCCATATGCACAACAGAGCGGATGCTTTCGCCTTTATGCATCAAATCAAAGGCTTCGTTTATTTCATCAAGGCCCATGGTATGAGTGATAAACTCTTGAAGGCCAAAATCACCATTTAGGTATTGTTCAACAATTCCTGGTAGCTCTGAGCGACCTTTAACTCCACCAAACGCAGAGCCGCGCCATACACGACCTGTTACTAACTGGAATGGACGCGTTGAAATTTCTTGTCCTGCGCCTGCAACACCGATGATTACTGATTCACCCCAACCTTTGTGGCAGCATTCAAGCGCAGAGCGCATAACGTTCACGTTGCCAATGCATTCAAATGAGTAATCAACGCCGCCGTCAGTCATTTCAACAATCACTTCCTGAATAGGCTTGTCGAAATTCTTAGGATTGACTAGGTCAGTTGCGCCAAGCTGTTTTGCTAGGTCAAACTTGCTTTCATTAATATCGATACCAATGATGCGACCTGCGCCTGCCATACGTGCACCAATGATGGCTGATAGACCAATTCCACCTAGGCCAAAAATAGCAACCGTGTCGCCTTCCTGTACTTTTGCAGTTTTAAGTACAGCACCCATACCCGTAGTTACACCACAACCAAGCAAGCAAACCTCGTCTAGCGGCGCATTTTTGTTTACTTTCGCTAGCGATATTTCAGGTAGAACTGTGTACTCAGAAAACGTTGAGCAGCCCATATAGTGATAAATTGGCTCGCCATCTTTAGAAAAACGACTTGTGCCATCTGGCATTAGGCCTTTACCTTGCGTCTCGCGCACTGCTTGGCAAAGGTTAGTCTTACCTGATTTACAGAACTTACATTCGCCACACTCGGCGGTATAAAGAGGGATAACGTGGTCGCCAACTTCTACACTGGTAACGCCCTCGCCCACCATTTCAACAATACCACCACCTTCGTGGCCAAGAATTGAAGGGAATACGCCTTCAGGATCATCACCGGACAGCGTAAATGCGTCAGTGTGGCACACGCCCGTCGCAACAATGCGTACAAGTACCTCGCCTTTCTTAGGAAGCTCTACGTCAACTTCTTCCATCTTTAACGGCTCACCTGGGCCCCACGCCACCGCAGCTTTTGATTTAATGTGGGTTTGACCTTCTTGCAACGAATCTTTGAATGACGCCATGTAATGACTCCTCAATCATAAATATTTTGATGATGTTTTATAGGCCAAAGTATAGGAGACGGATTACTAATGATAAATACATTTTAAGTAAAACACTTTTTCATAATTGTAATAATTGATTTGGCAAAATAGAATGTACTTAAATAAACCAGCGCTGTGTTGAACAACGCTAAACTAACGAGTGGCGATAATGAAATATCTAGAGGGAATCGCAGAGTTTTGTGCCGTAGCTGATGTTGGCAATTTTACAGGGGCTGCAAATAAGCTTGATACGTCAGTTGCGCAGATAAGCCGTAAAGTCGCATCACTTGAAAAGCAGCTAGGCGTTAAGCTATTACAGCGCACAACGCGAAGCGTATCCCTCACAGAAGCGGGCATGCAATACTTCCAGCAGGCAATGCCTGCTCTAAAAGCGCTCGAAGATGCCCAGCTAGCGGTGAGCGCACTGCAAGCATCGCCGCAAGGATTAATTAAGCTTACCGCGCCCGTCGCTTTCGGCGAAGCCTTCATCGCGCCTTTGCTCAATACCTTTATGCAAAAGTATTCCGGCATTAGTGTGCAATGCACCTTTTCAAATGAAAAGCTTGATATTGTCGAGCAAGGCCTCGATCTGGCTATACGCATTGGCAAATTAGAAGACTCTACCTTGGTTGCTAAAAAGCTGGCTACCCGACATTTATTTGTTTGCGGAAGTAGGGATTATTTTAACGAGCAAGGACAGCCTAAAAGTATTGAAGAGTTAAAAGCGCACTCGCTGCTGGTGGGGTCACAGCCCTATTGGCGTTTACTTATTGATAATAAAATTCAATCAATTCCAGTGCAGGGAAGGGTTCGGTATAACAGCGGGAATGCCCTGTGTAGCGCCGCAATTGCTGGTTTAGGTATTGCACAACTGCCCGGGTTTTACGTGCGTAAAGCACTAGCCTCAGGTCAGCTAATAGAGCTGTTTCCCGAGTACAAAGACAAGCAAGAGGCTATTTGGGCGGTATTTCCTTCAAACAGAAATGTTGCACCTAAAATTAGGCTGCTGGTGGATTTTTTAGCTCAACACCTTGTTTCAGACAGTTGAAGCGCCCTCGCAAAAATAGTGATCGAAATACAGCGCCTGTATCTAAATATTCTTTAATAAAGGTGATATGCAGGTGATGAAGTGCACAATGATGAGGGAAAAATTCACGTACGCGGCGCTCGAGTACACAACTTAAAAAATATCAGTATCGATATACCGCGAAATGAAGTGGTGATGTTTACCGGTGTTTCTGGCTCAGGAAAATCCTCTTTGGCTTTCGGTACGCTTTACGCAGAAGCTCAGCATCGTTATTTAGATTCAATATCACCTTATGCCAGACGGCTAATTGAGCAGGTGGAGAAACCTGACGTAGACGCGATTGAGGGATTACCGCCTGCTGTGGGCCTGCATCAGCGCCGTGGCGCACCTTCCGTTCGTTCTTCCGTTGGCAGTATCACCACGCTTTCTAATAGCCTGCGAATGCTTTATTCCCGGGCAGGGGATTATCCCAAAGGGCAGAACATTGTCTACGCAGACGGGTTTTCTCCTAATACGCCTGAAGGAGCATGTGAACACTGTGACGGTATTGGAAAAGTTTTTGACACAGAAGCTCATCGCCTTGTACCCGACGACAGTCTCACCATACGTGAGGGCGCTGTGGCAGCTTGGCCTGGTGCGTGGCAGGGCAAAAACCTAGTAAGGGTACTGTTATCGCTAGATATCGATGTTGATATTCCATGGCGTGAACTGCCTCAAAAAACGCGTGACTGGATCTTATACACCGACGATATGCCTCAGTTACCTGTATACCGAAACTATAACCTAGCGCAAACCCGAAAAGCACAGCGAGAGGGCGAACCTGCCAGCTACAATGGCAAGTTTATCAGCGCGCGACGTCATGTGCTCGATACCTTCAAAACGTCTCAAAAAGAGAAGATGAAGCAGCGAATTGCTCCCTTTATATCTGTTGAAGCATGTCCTGTTTGCCGTGGAAAAAAGCTTAAGCAAAATGCGCTGGCAGTAAAAATTGATAGCTTAGATATTATTGATTTTTCAAGGCTGCCACTACAGCAAGTTTACGAAAAGCTTCAGGCGTTAAAAAATTCAGTCAAAGGCGATACTTCAGAGCGTGGTCAGGTAATACGCAATATTACGGGCGACATTATTGAAAGAGTGAAGCCCATAATAGCGCTTGGCCTTCATTACCTTTCGTTAGATAGAAGTACAACAAGTATCTCAGTAGGTGAGCTACAGCGGTTGCGTCTGGCGACACAACTTAAATCAAACTTATTTGGCGTTGTCTTTGTGATGGATGAACCCTCATCAGGTCTTCACCCTCGCGATGTAGAAGGGCTTATTCATGCGCTTCACAATATTACCGAAACGGGAAATTCGTTGCTTGTTGTTGAGCACAATCCTTACGTCATTAAAGGGGCCAATTGGGTTGTAGATGTAGGACCGAAAGCGGGAGTGAACGGAGGTAAGCTTGTCTATAGTGGGCCGGTTAAGAATTTAGCAAGCATAAAAAACTCCCCAACGGCAGACTATGTTTTTAACAATAAAGCCCTAAGCCAGCGTATAAAGCTGAAATCATCAGGGGTATTGCGTTTAAAAGACGTGTCTAGGAATAATGTCAGCCATGTTGATATTGATATTCCACTTGGTGTGATGACCTGTGTTACAGGCGTTTCAGGCTCTGGAAAGTCGAGTTTAATTAGCCAAGCATTAGTTGAGTTAGTCAAAGACGGTTTAAGTCCAGTCGAGAAAGAAGAGAAGCGAGCGAAAGAAACGAAAGAGACGAGAAAAACGAAAGAACTGCTTACCGACGCCAACTATCTTCTCGCTCAAGACACGTTTTTAGACGAAAGTGAGCCGCAGCAAGGCTTTATTGAAAGCGGGCTTGATGAGTTAAGTCGTATAGTTGTGGTCGATCAGTCTCCCATCGGCAGGACACCTCGTTCAACATTGGCAACCTATACCGGCATATTTGATCAAATCAGAAGTTTATTTGCTTCAACCGAAGAAGCGGAAGCCCGTGGGTACGATGCGGGTCATTTTTCGTTTAACGTTGCAAAAGGACGATGCCCACATTGTGAAGGCTTGGGTGTGGTATCGGTAGAACTACTGTTTATGCCGAGTGTTTATTCCCCCTGTACCGTTTGTAACGGTCAGCGCTTTAACGATAACGTACTGGAAGTTGGTTACAGCGAACATTCTATCGCTGATGTATTATCGCTTACGGTTGAAGAAGCACTATCTGTGTTCAATAGTAATCAAGTCATTACGCGGGGCCTTCAAACGCTAATGAACGTAGGGCTTGGCTATCTAACCTTGGGGCAAAGTGCCACCGAATTATCAGGCGGCGAGGCGCAGCGTATTAAATTAGCATCAGAACTTAAGCGCGCTCAAAATGCTAATACCCTATACGTCCTTGATGAACCTACAACCGGTTTACACCTTTCAGACACTTCGCTACTTATGCAGCATTTAACCAGCTTAGTTGAAGCAGGGAATACGGTAGTGATGGTTGAGCATAATATGCAGGTGGCTGGGGCTTGCGATCACATTATAGATATGGGGCCAGGCGCTGCTGATGAGGGAGGAGAAATCGTTGCTGAAGGTAGCCCAGAGGAGGTTGCTAAGGTTCAACAAAGTGCAACAGCCCCATTTTTGAAGGCGAGTTTGGAATAAAGTAGGTTTTCAATGGATGAGTTCTGTTTGAATGACTACAGAAATAAGCAGGTTTTAAAGCTATTAGAGTACTAGCAAGCCAGTTAAGAAATTGCTTAATTTCCTGTTTGTACCTTAAAAAGAAATATTAGTTAAAGAGTGTTTCATATTTTGCAATACAGTGTGGTGAAAACTGCGGTTGACTTATAGACGTCTATACGGCAAATTGCTTGTATGAAAAAGATTCTACTTACTCGCACCACCATTATGTTAATTACCACCTTAAAAAGGGCGGTCGCTGACTAGTGCAAGTAAGCAAAAGACAACGAAAGCCCGCCTAACACAGAGCGGGCTTTTTTTTACACACGTTTTAGCATGCGTAACCTTAAGGAGCAGCATATGAAAGTCTTAAAGTTTGGGGGTTCTTCTCTAGCCGATGCACCGCGATACATGCGCGTTATGGAAATTAGCACGGCAACCCACCAAACCGACGGTGCTGCGGTTGTACTTTCTGCCCCAAAAGGGGTGACGAACGCGCTTTCACTACTTTGTGAACAAGCAGCCGCGGGTGAAGATTTCCAGCCATTATTCGATAAGTTGAACGATACGGTTACCGGCATTGCCAACGACCTTAACAATGAGTTCGACGGGTTTGAGCACGCAAGCGTGGTGGAATTTATTGCTGGTCACTTATCAGTATTAAAACAGCACCTTGAAGGCATAAAACTTCTCGGAGTTGCGCCAGACAACGTTGCTGCCGGTATTCTAAGTATTGGTGAGTACATCTCGGTGACGCTTTTTAGCGCTATGCTATCGGCTAAAGGTATTGCAAACCGCGTTATCGACCCAGTTAAATATGTACTTGCTGAGGGCGATTATCTAGACAGTATTGCCGACGTATCGCTAAGTAAGGCACGTTTTTCAGATGTGCCCACTGACGGCAGTGAGTTTCTTGTCATGCCGGGGTTTGTGGCGGCTAACGAAGCGGGCGAAAAAGTCACGCTTGGGCGCAACGGTTCAGACTATTCGGCGGCCATTCTAGCCGCGTGTATTGATGCAAACTGTTGTGAAATTTGGACAGACGTAGACGGTGTTTACAACGCTGACCCGAACCAAGTGGAAGGTGCAGTACTGCTAGATAAACTTACTTATCAAGAAGCGATGGAACTGTCTTACTTTGGCGCAAAAGTACTTCACCCTAAAACTATCGGCCCAATTGCACAGCACCACATCCCTTGTTTGATAAGAAATACCTTAAACCCGGCAGCGCCTGGTACGCTAATCAGTAATGAGAAAAGCGAAGTGTGGACGTCGGTGAAAGGTATTTCGCAGCTTGATAACGTCACCATGTTCAACGTTGCAGGGCCTGGTCTTAAAGGCATGGTTGGCATGGCAAGTCGTGTATTTGAGGTGATGTCTAACGCCAATATTTCAATAAGCCTTATTACTCAGTCATCGTCAGAATACTCAATCAGTTTCTGTATTCAAAGCAAAGACGCCAGCCGGGCGTTAACGCTACTTGAAGATGCCTTTGCGCTTGAGCTTCAAAACCAATTGCTAGACCCTATCGAAGTACGTCATGACCTGGCCATTGTTACTTTGGTTGGTGATGGTATGCGTCAAACCAAAGGGTTGGCAGCGCGTTTCTTTAACTCGCTAGCCCAAGCGCGAGTAAACAACGTTGCTATTGCTCAGGGCTCTTCAGAGCGCTCTATTTCAACGGTAATTGAAAGTAAGCGTGCTAAGAAAGCAGTAAAAGTCATTCACCAGAATTTTTTCTCTGACCGCCATACCATCGACGTGTTCCTAGTAGGGTGTGGCAATGTAGGCACTGAACTGCTAGGTCAGATTGAAAAACAACAGCCAGCACTTTTAAAACGTAATATTCAGCTGCGCGTTTACGGTATAGCAAATAGCCGTAAATTGCTGTTGAACAGCCAAGGTATTGATTTAAGTGGTGACTGGAAATCTGCACTTGAATCGGCAAGCGAAGGATTGAGTGTTGAACGTCTACATCAGTTCGCTAACGACAATAGTCTGGTGAACCCGGTGATTGTTGACTGTACCAGTCACGAAGCGATTGCACAGCAATACGTAGATATGATGGAAAGCGGTTTTCACGTAGTAACGCCTAATAAAAAGGCTAATACTTCCGCTATGTCTTACTACCGTAAGCTGCGTAAAACGGCACTCACTACAAACCGCCAATATCTATATGAGACAACAGTAGGTGCGGGCCTTCCTGTTATCGATAACCTACAAAAACTATTCAGCGCAGGTGATGTGCTTCACCGTTTTGAAGGTATTCTTTCAGGCAGCCTATCTTACGTATTCGGCAAGCTTGAAGAGGGCATGAGCTTGTCGCAAGCGACGCAAACCGCCAAAGAAAACGGTTTTACAGAGCCAGACCCTCGCGACGATTTAAGCGGCATGGACGTAGCGCGTAAGCTACTTATTATGGCCCGTGAAGCCGATTTAGCGTTAGAGCTATCTGACATTGAAATTGAGTCGGTACTGCCAGCGGGATTTGCAGAAGACTGTTCTATCGACGAATTTATGCGCCAGCTTCCTGAGTTAGATGCTGCGATGAATGAAAAAGTTGAGGCGGCAAAGGCAGAAGGTGAAGTCCTTCGCTATATCGGCAGCATTGAAGACGGAAAATGCAAAGTAAGCGTCCAGGCTGTACCAGCAAGCAACCCGCTTTCACAGGTAAAAGATGGCGAAAACGCACTGGCTATTAACAGCGATTACTACAGCCCAATCCCTTATGTAATCAGAGGGTACGGTGCGGGTGGTACGGTAACGGCAGCAGGGGTGTTTGCTGACATTCTGCGCACTATGCCGTGGAAACAAATGGCGCACTAAGGGCTAAATAACGCTTAGCTTGCTTAACATAGTTAATAAGCGGCTAAAGTAAGAAATTCGAAGCTGCGACTTAGGCCAGTGATTTATCGCGTTAAGTTGCATGCGAAGTAAGAGAAATAATATGAAAGCATTAACGGCCTTTGCGCCAGCTTCAATTGGAAATGTAAGCCTAGGCTTTGATGTATTGGGCGCAGCGCTTGCCCCAGTTGACGGCACTAAGCTTGGTGATGAAGTTGAAATAAAAGCGGCAGAATCATTTTCGTTAGAAACCGTCGGACGCTTTGCTCACAAACTTCCTGGCGATGCAGATAGCAATATCGTCACTAAGTGCTACCACTACTTTTGTGAGCAAATGGAAAAGTCTGGAAAACCGACTTCTCCTGTAGCTCTGACCCTTCACAAAAACTTGCCTATTGGAAGTGGCTTAGGCTCGAGTGCTAGTTCAATCGTTGCAGCTTTCGCAGCGCTTAATGCTTTCTTTGACAACCCGTTTGATGAAGATACATTGCTTATAATGATGGGCGAGCTAGAAGGCCAAATAAGTGGCAGCGTGCATTACGATAACGTAGCACCGTGCTACTTGGGAGGCATGACGCTAATGACGGGTAGCAACGTGCCGGTCACGCTATCATTGCCTTTGAACGACGATTGGTACTATGCCGTTTGTTATTCGGGTATTAGCGTATCGACAGCGGCTGCTCGCGATATCTTGCCAAAGCAGGTGGATATGGCGACGGCGCTAACCTTTGGTCGACAGTTAGGCGTGTTTGTTCACGCTTTACATGCGGGGAACTTTGATTTGGCAGCGTCGGTAATGAACGATGTTATAGCCGAACCTTACAGAAAATCGCTACTGCCTGGCTTTGATGAAGCGCGTGCATTCAGTGAGCAAACGGGGGCGCTTGCATTCGGCATTTCGGGCTCGGGGCCAACGGTGTTTGCTGTATGTCCAAGTAAGGCGCAAGCGGAAGAAGTCGCAACATATCTAACCGCGAACTACATTCAAAATGAAGACGGCTTTAGCCATGTGTGCCAAATACCAAGCCAAGGTACTATTATTTGTTAAAAGCACATGATTTCTCAAAGGTACATGGTTTCTTTAAGGTACATGATTTCTTAAAGTCGTAGTAACTTGTAAAAGCACAGTGATTTTTAAAAGATTTAAAGGGCAGAGTATTTGCCCACATAAAAAGGTAACAGCAAGTGGAATTGGTAAATTTAAAAGATTCATCGGACACAGCAAATTTTGCTGAAGCCGTTAAGCGTGGCTTAGGCAAAAACCAAGGGCTTTATTTTCCAGAGCATATTCCGACCCTAGATAACATTGACGAATTGTTAGAAAAGCCATTTGTAGAGCGCAGTATTGAAGTACTTCGCGCGCTTATCGGCGATGAACTGAACAATGGCGAACTAGAAGAAATTGTTAAAACGGCATTCGCTTTTGGTGCGCCAGTCGAGCAGGTCAACGATAACGTGTACTGCCTAGAGCTTTTCCACGGCCCAACGCTGGCGTTTAAAGATTTCGGCGGCCGTTTCATGGCGCAAACCCTGTCGCGTATTAGCGAGGGCAAGCCAGTAACTATTTTAACCGCGACCTCAGGTGATACTGGCGCGGCTGTAGCTCATGCATTCCACGGTATTGAAAACATCAATGTGGTTATCTTGTTCCCTAAAGGCAAGATCAGCGCGCTACAAGAAAAGCTATTCACCACGCTTGGCGGTAACATTCACACTGTTGCAGTAGAGTCTGACTTTGATGCATGCCAGTCGTTGGTTAAAACTGCATTCGATGATCCTGATGTACGCGAAGGTCTTCATCTAAACTCAGCAAACTCAATTAATATCAGCCGTTTACTAGCGCAGGTTTGCTACTACTTTGAAGCGGTAAGTCAGCTGCCTAAAGAGAAGCGCGATCAGCTTGTTATATCAGTTCCTAGCGGTAACTTTGGTAACCTGACCGCAGGCATGATTGCTAAATCTTTGGGTCTACCTATTAAGCGTTTTATCGCTGCAACTAACCTAAACGATACTGTGCCTCGCTACCTTAAAACTGGCGAGTGGGATCCTAAAGCAACTGTTGCAACTATGTCTAACGCGATGGATGTTAGTCAGCCAAACAACTGGCCTCGTATTGAGGCGCTTATAGAGCGTGGTTATATCGACAAATCGTGTCTTAAAGGAGAGATGGTTGACGAAGAATATACGCAGCTTGCAATGCGTCAACTAGCGCAGCAGGGCTATACCAGCGAGCCACATGCCGCTATTGCCTATCGCGCAGTAAGTCACGACTTAGAAGAGGGTGAAATAGGCTTGTTCTTAGGAACGGCCCACCCAGCTAAGTTCAGAGAGACAGTAGAAAACGTGTTAGGTAATCCTATTAGCCTACCTAAAGCGTTGGCTGACGTAGCGGGCGAAGACAGCCTAGCGGTAGACTTACCTGCTTCTTACGATGCGCTTAAACAGCACATGATGGATTTGCTTAAGTAATGACACCATCGGTTCCAACATGGCAAAGCGCGCTTAGTGATGAAAAGCAAAAAGACTATTTTGTTGAATTGCTTGAGCGCGTGAAGCATGCGCGAGAGTCGGGAAGCGTTATTTACCCGCCTCAGCCTGATGTATTCAATGCACTTAAATACACACCGCTAGATGAAGTTAAAGTCGTGATCTTAGGTCAAGATCCTTACCATGGGCCTAATCAAGCCCATGGTCTCTGCTTTTCGGTAAAAGCGGGTGTTAAAACGCCTCCATCGCTTAAAAACATGTACAAAGAGCTATTGACCGATATTGTTGGTTTCACCGAGCCTAATCACGGCACGCTGACGTCATGGGCGGAGCAAGGGGTATTGCTACTTAATACCGTATTGACCGTTGAGCAGGGCAAAGCGCATAGCCACGCGAAATGGGGATGGGAAACCTTCACCGATAAGGTTATCGATGTGGTCAACGAGCACTGCCAAAACGTTGTGTTTCTTCTTTGGGGAAGCCATGCGCAAAAGAAAGGCAAGCACATAGACCGTGAAAAACACCTAATCTTACATGCACCTCATCCATCGCCACTCTCAGCACACAGAGGCTTTTTAGGTTGCAAACACTTCAGCCAAGCTAACCAATATCTTATTGAAAAGGGCAAAGACCCCATCAATTGGCAGGTATAGTATTAGCTTTAGGCTAAGTATCTAAAGCACACTAGAAAGTAAAAAGGCCGCCTGTGTAACAGGCGGCCTTTGTTTTATCTTTCCAGTGTTTCTAGCTCGTACTCGAACCCACAGTCGAGTTCGGCCAGTTCTTTTTCTAATTTGTAGCGATCTTGTAGCGCTTCGATTTCTCTCCACTTACGTTTTTTGCTTTTGGTTTTTGCTGGGCTTGCTTCGATGTCTAGCATGGCAAATAGATCTGATTTATCCACTGGGATCTCCTTTTTATACCACTACAACTAATACAGAGTTTTTGTTTTTAATTCCCTCTGTACAATTTTGTATCACAGCCGCAACTAAAATAAAATAGTTTAGTTTACCTTTTATTAACAAATTGTGACGATATGATGACAAGGGTAAGGAAGAACAGTGTGTTTAAAGCGTAAACAATAACTGTATGTATTTGATCCTATTTGTTTTATTAGTAATCAATTGTACAGTGATACGGAAATCAAAAATGTCTGTCGTATAGTCGATGAAAACCGCAACAAAAAACGGCTAGCTTCCGAAAAAGCTAGCCGTTCAGTTTGTTATTTGCACCAAGTGGGTGATTTTAAATCACCTCGCATTCCTTATTTTGGTGCATTCGCTGCTCTGAATTTGGCAATCAATTGTTGTGTTGAAGCGTCGAAATTATCTTTGTCTGCTTCGCCTTGAATGCCTGCAAGTACTTGGTTTCCTAGTACTTTACCTAACTCTACGCCCCATTGGTCGAATGAGTTAAGGTTCCAGATAACACCCTGAACGAATACCTTATGCTCATACATTGCAACCAGCGCGCCAAGTGTTTTAGGCGTAAGGCTGTCGAATAAGAAAGTATTGCTAGGCTTATTACCCGGCATGGTTTTGTGAGCGGCCAAGCGTTTGCGCTCTACGTCGTCTAGGCCTTTACCGTCAAGGTCTGCATAACACTCTTCAAAGGTTTTACCCTGCATTAGCGCTTGGGTCTGACCAAAACAGTTGGACGCAAGCATAGCGTGATGCGTGTCATCTTGGTTAGGTACGTTAAGTGGCAACATGAAGTCTGCTGGGATAACGCCAGAACCTTGGTGAATAAGCTGATGGAAGCTATGCTGGCCGTTTGTACCTTCACTACCCCAAATAATTGGGCCAGTAGGGTAGTCTACGTGCTCACCTTCTTGCGTCACTTCTTTACCATTACTTTCCATATCTAACTGCTGTACGTAAGCTGGTAAGCCACGAAGATAGTGGTAATAAGGCAATAGAACATGCGACTGTGCATCGAAAAAGTTTCTGTACCAAACGCCTAACAACGCAAGCAATACAGGCATGTTTTCTTCAAGTGGTGCAGTGGTGAAATGGGTATCCATCTCAAACGCACCGTCAAGCAAGCCTTTGAAGTTTTCAAACCCAAGGGCTAGCGAGATAGGCAGGCCAATGGCAGACCACAGTGAGTAACGACCGCCTACCCAATCCCACATAGGGAAAATATTGTCGGCGCTAATACCAAACTCGGTGGCTGCTTTAACGTTTGAAGACACAGCTACAAAGTGTTTAGCGATATCTTCTTGTGTACCGCCAGACTTTAAGAACCAGTCTTTAGCCGTAAGCGTATTTTGAAGCGTCTCTTGTGTAGAGAACGACTTTGATGACATGACCACCAAAGTTTCTTCAAAATCTACGCTAGATAGCACATCGTGAATGTGGCAACCGTCAACGTTAGCAACAAAGTGAACTTTCACGGCATCAACCGTATGCGGCTTAAGTGCCTCGGTCATAATCTTAGGACCAAGGAACGAACCACCAATACCAATTGCCACAATGTGCTTGATAGGCTTGCCGGTATAACCTTTGTGTTCACCGCTGTGAACTGACGCTGTAAACGCTTCAATTTTGGCAAGCGTAGCATGCACTTCAGGCATTACGTCTTCGCCGTCTACCATTACTTTACGGTCAGAGAAGTTGCGAAGCGCAGTATGCAGCACCGCGCGGCCTTCGGTTGAGTTAATTTGCTCACCAGAAAACATCGCGTCGCGAAGGGTTTCTAGTTTGCACGCTCGAGCGAGGTCGAAAAGTCCTTTAAGCGCGTCATCATTTACACGGTTTTTCGAGTAATCAAGAAAAATACCGCAGGCTTCAAGCTGCATCTTGTCCGCGCGATTTGCATCTTGTGCAAACCAGTCGCGCATGTGGGCATCTTTTACCGTTGCAGCAAGTTCAGATAGCTTTTTCCATTCAGGAAGAGAAGTTAAAACACTCATTGTTTCAATAGCCCTTACGCGCTTAGTTTTTCGCGAAGCATGGTTTCAAGTTTTTCCTGATCTGCGGCAAAGTTGCGGATGCCTTCGGACAGCTTTTCGGTTGCCATTGCATCTTCGTTCATTGCCCAGCGGAATTCGCTTTCTGTTAAGCGGTCACCTGGTGTTTTTGTAGCGCCATTGTCTTTAAGTTTAACCTCTAGATCGCCAGGTTCGTTTGCCAGTTCTTCTAGCAGTGCTGGGCTAATGGTTAGACGATCACAACCTGCCAACGCTTGAATTTCACCAATGTTACGGAAGCTTGCGCCCATCACTACGGTATTGTAGCCGTGGTCTTTGTAGTAGTTGTAAATTTTAGTTACAGATACTACGCCTGGATCTTCATCTGGTGCGTATGACTCAGTACCGGTCGCTTTTTTGTACCAGTCTAAAATGCGCCCTACAAATGGAGAGATAAGATAAACACCGGCCTCTGCACAAGCTTGTGCCTGGGCGAAGCTAAATAAAAGCGTTAAGTTACACTGAATGCCTTTCTTCTCTAGTTCCTCTGCTGCCTGGATACCTTCCCAAGTAGACGCAATTTTAATAAGAATGCGTGACTTATCGATACCCGCGTCTTCGTATAGCTGAACCAAACGCTCTGCTTTTTCGATAGTGGCGGCAGTGTCGAACGATAGGCGTGCGTCTACTTCAGTTGAGATTCGGCCTGGAATAGTTGCAGAGATTTCTTTACCAATGGCCACTGCTAGTTTGTCTGCAGCATCAGTTAACTGTTGGTCAGCGTCGTTTGACTGAAGTTTTGCCCATGCTACAGCATCATCAATTAGGCTTGCATATTGAGGAAGACCAGCCGCTTTTAAAAGTAGCGACGGGTTAGTTGTGGCATCGACTGGTTGATACTTTTTAATGGCATCGATGTCGCCCGTGTCGGCAACAACGGTAGTGATATCACGTAATGAAGCTAACTGATTGCTCATAATTCTCTCTGTTCTTTATCAAAATAAATTTGTACAACTCGCTGGAAAAGCCAGTTGAATAAAACGATTCGCTTGCGCGTGTGTAGGGCTTCGCGCTTTTGTTTTCTTTTTGCAAAATACGTATTCCACTAAGGAACGAGGCAAAAAAAATTTAGCGCTTTGGTCATCAAGACAAACATCTAGGAGATGCATCTGACTTATTGTTTGAATATTCTTTTGTACTGCTATTTATATCAAACCCGTGTGACAATTCATACATTGAATAATGACAAATTCGCTAATCGGTTTTCTCTGTTAAGCCAATTTGCGTCTTTTATATGCCATTTTGCTTTTTCAAGCGTATCAGGTGGTACAATACGGGCGTGAAAATTAAGGAGTCGAAATGTTAGTTGTAGTATCCCCAGCAAAAAACCTAGATTTTGAAAGCGAAGTTCCTGTGAGTCAGTTCACTCAGCCTGCCATGCTTGAAGACACTGAACGTTTAATGGAAGTTTGCCGCACCTTATCGCCTGCTGACTTATCATCGCTGATGAAGATAAGCGATAAGTTAGCAACATTGAACGCCAACCGTTTTGCTGAGTTTTCTACGCCGTTTACTCCTGACAATGCACGCCAAGCGATGTATGCCTTTAACGGCGACGTATACACTGGATTAGATGCTTACTCGCTCGATAGCGAAACAGTCGAATATGCGCAAAAGCATCTTCGAATTTTGTCTGGGCTATATGGATTGCTTCGCCCACTAGATTTGATGCAGGCTTATCGTTTAGAAATGGGCACTAAATTAGCAAACCCTGAAGGTAAAGACCTGTATGCGTTTTGGGATGATCGCATTACTTATGTGCTAAATAAGGCATTAGAAGCACAGGGTGACAATGTGTTGATCAACCTTGCTTCAAATGAGTACTTTAAAGCAGTGAAGAAAAAGTCTTTAGATGGCATGATCATTACGCCAACGTTTAAAGACTGCAAGAATGGTCAGTATAAAATTATCAGTTTCTTTGCGAAGAAAGCTCGTGGTTTAATGGCGCGTTATATTCTTGAAAACCGTGTAGAAGACGTAGAAGGTCTGAAAAACTTCGACGTAGATGGCTATGTGTTTAGCGAAGAACAAAGTTCATCAACGGAACTTGTGTTTCTGCGTAACCAAGAAAGTTAAAAACACCCGTTCATCCATAATCACCTAAAAAGTAGGACATAAATTTGAGCATTTTAGTTCGTAATTTACCTAAGACATTTACTCAGGAAAATCTTGAAGACTTGTTTTTCGAGTTTGGCACCATAGCGTCGTGCGACTTGGTGATGGATGAGGCTTCTGGCTTATCTAAAGGCTTTGGTTTCGTAGAAATGAGCACGCAAGAAGAAACCGATAAAGCCATTGAAAAACTTAACGCCAAAGTTATCGACGGTAAGAAAATTCGTGTTAAGTGGTCAAATCAAGAGAAGAAGCAGGCTGAAGCTATAGCTAGTGCGCCAGCGCCAAAAAGAGACATTCCCGAAGATGTATGGGGAAGTGCTTCTCGCAATAACTCTGCTCGTGAAAACGACCCCGAGTAATACTGAGGGAATATAATTGACAAGCGCTGACAACGAGTGTTGTCAGCGCTCAACCTTCATTTAACCAGATACGGTTGCTGTTTGTACTTGAGTATTGCGAGCAGTCATAACAATGGCCAGCCACACCAGAACACCACCACCGGCAAGCGCTAGGCCTACCCAACCCGTTGATGCATAGCCGTAACCCGCTGACAGTGTCATTCCTGCTAACCAAGGGCCAAGCGCATTAGCGGTGTTAAAAGCCGCATGGTTCATGGCGCCGGCCAAAGTCTGAGCCTCGCCAGCGACGTCCATAAGCCTTGTTTGCAGCGGCACCACCATGCCACCACCAATACCAATGAAAAACAGTGATGCTGCCATTAAGTATGGATTCCCCATCGACGCAGCGTAAGCTGCAGCTGATAGGCCCAGTAAAACCTGAAACGTAATCGCTGACGTCAGTAGCCTGCCTTCAGAATAGCGGCCTGCAATAATATTGCCCAAGGTTACGCCTATGCCATAGATAAGCAATGTAGCCGAGATTCCCCACTCAGGTGAAGAGGTTGTATTGAGGTAAGAGGCACTGAAGTAAGAATACACGGAGAACATGCCACCAAAGCCAATCGCGCCCATAAGTAATACCAGCAGCACGTTTTTGTTTTTTAGCGCTTTAAGCTCGGTTAGCGGTTTGGCATCTGGATTAGGGCCGCGGTACGGTGCGGTTTTCCAAACCATTAATGCAGTAACTAAGGCAAAGGCTGAAATAATAAAGAAGCCAGTTCGCCATCCGAACATTTGCCCAATACCGCTAATTGACGGCACACCAATAATATTGGCAATAGCCAAGCCTAAAATGACGTTACTGACCGCTTGCGCCCGTTTATTTTTACCGGCAATGTCTGCAGCAAAGAGCATGGCAATGCCGAAGTAAGCGCCATGAGGAAGGCCAGCAATAAAGCGCGCTATGTTCATTGTCCATTCTGACCACGCTAGTGCTGTTAGCAAGTTTCCGCCAGCATAAAATACCATCATTGAAATAAGCATGGTACGTCGGGCAAGGCGAGAAAAGAAAATAGTGATGAGCGGCGCGCCCACTACAACACCAATGGCATAAGCACTAATTGCGTGACCGGCGACATTTTCAGTAATGCCAAAATCTTCTGCAAAGTAAGGCAATAAACCCATTGCCGCAAATTCGCTGCAACCGATCACAAAGGTTCCGAAAGCCAGCCAAAAAGTTATGGTGGCCAGTGAGTATTCACCCAATGCTGAGGGCTGCTCTGAAGAGGCCTGCTTTGAAGAGGCTTGGTCAGAAAGAATCTTGTCAGTTTGATTCGTCATAAACGTCCTTTTGTTGATTGAGTTCAATCAATCACGTACTTAGTGGCTGTTTTAGCGAGGGTCTGTTTAGCTTTGCTGTGCATTTTTACAATGTCTGTGTTTCATCAAAGGTAAAAGACTCTCAGCAGACTAGCGCTTTGATGAAATGCAAAAACCGGCTCAACGGAATGTTTGCCGGTTCTCTTCGAATAGTCGCCGTTATCATCGATAATATTTAGTAACCATCGATAATATTTAGCAATGATCAACAGCCCACAGGTTCGTGCTTTTCGTATTCGTTTAATGCAAGAGATCGTAGCATCGCTCAGATAGCAAGTAACGGTAACTGATAAGGTTTCTTAATCAATTCAGCGATTTAAATGTAGTGCTTTTGTTAATAAATTACGCCGGATCATATTGCGTAAAAAGTAGAATGGGCGTTTAAAAAAAGCGAAGGTGACTGTTTTCTGTGCACAAATATTGGTTACCTTTTAGTTCATCACTTTGTCATCTTTTAACATTTGTCACGTTTTCCAATCGTGGCGTGAGCACAACGCCGTATCTATGCCCCATTGAAAACAAACTTCTTGACTTTGAGGTGTTCTATATATAGAACGTTCTTTAAATGGAACAAAATGAAGTTGGTAAGGTGTGAATCAATCAACGCTCAACATTCTCGGAAGGCATTTGCAGAAACTCAGGCAAGACAAAGGTGTCTCGCTGTCGCAATTGGCAGCAGGGGCAGGTATCGCTAAATCTAACCTTTCAAGATTAGAGCAGGGCAATGGCAACCCGACGCTAGACACCATTTGGCGATTAGCTAAACAACTAGACGTTCCGTTCGGTCAGCTAGTTCAGCCTCTTAGTGCAAGCGTTGGAGAAAAGGGGGTAGAAGTTCGTTTAATTGAGCAAGGACAAGGTACCCCGAACGTTGATGCTTATTGGATGTCAGTTGCACCGAATACTTTTCGAGAGGCAGAAGCTCACGCCACAGGAACAGAAGAAACGATTACCGTTGTTAGCGGCTCTCTTGAAGCTGGGAATAGTGGAAATACTCAATGGCTGCATCCGGGTCAAAGTCTAGCATTTAACGCTGATTTGCCTCACGTATACAAAACGGGAGACGAGTGGGCGACATGTCTTATCACAATCGTTTATCACAAAGAGGCAAAGGAATGAGCCAACTTTCATCAAAAAGCGGACTCAAGCAAGGGGTTATTGACGGGTTACCTTTGTTAGGTGGTTATATTCCTGTAGCTATTTCATTTGGCGTGATCGCAGTTCAAGCCGGGTTTTCTACGCTGGAAGCCACGCTAATTTCTATATTTATTTACGCAGGCGCGTCGCAGTTTCTTTTGGTAGCCATGGTGGCATCAGGTGCGCCACTTTGGTTAGCGGTTTGTATGACGTTATTAGTTAATGTGCGCCATGTGGTTTATGCGCCCAACTTGGTGCCTTATTTACCGCAAAGTAAAGCTTGGCCGTATTTAATGCACGGCCTTACTGACCAGATTTTTGCGCTAGCCCATACTCGCTTGCCGCTAATGGACGATGCTAAAAAGGTAGATTGGTTTAAAGGTGTATCTATGGTGGCGTGGCTTAGCTGGATAGTAGGGACGGCGCTTGGCGGTATCGCAGGGGACTCCCTTACCCAACAATGGCCAATATTAGACAGCGTGATGCCCTTTGCCTTACCTGCACTTTTCCTTGTGCTACTCGCGCCTAAATTCTCAAGTAAATTGTGGAGCGCTACCTTGCTCGTTACAATGACGGCGGCTCTCTTTTTAGCTCTCAGCGCCTTTAAAAACGCTGCAATTCCATTGGCAGCACTATGCGGTGCGATAACCTTTTATCTTCTTACCTCGCACGTTGAAAGGAAGCATTCTCATGCACGTTGATATCTGGATAGCCATTGTTGTTGCAGCCATCGGGACATATGCATTACGCGTAGGCCCGTTGCTGTGGACTCAGCGTCACTTTAATAAACACAAGGCCAACAACACTGAGGCGCGTTTACCTACGTGGCTAAGCGTGTTAGGGCCGTTGATGATTGCCGCTATGCTAGGCGCGTCACTTATTCCAAAAGCACCGTCAGCGGCGAGTTGGATTGCAACCGCAATAGGCACTGTTGTCACTGTGCTTGTTTGGCGCAAATTCAAAAGCTTAGGGCTGCCAGTGTTTTGCGGCGTGCTTTCTTTTGGTGTGGCTTTTGGTATCGCTTTGGTTTAGCGTTGGGCGTAGATGTTAAGTTGCTGTGCTAAGACTTATTCTTACCCAAGGCTTTCTCGCCCCAAATTTCTTCCAAGCGCTGGTCACGCCCACAGTTCCATCGGTAGAACTTATAGCGAACGGGACTTTTTTTATAAAAATCTTGATGGCCAATTTCGTCGCCTTTTATCGGATAAAAGGTAGAAGCATCGAGTATGGGCGTTACCACCTTCTTGTTGGGAAACTGAGCTACCACGTCAGCTTTTGTTTTTTCTGCTATAGCACGTTCTTTATCGTTCGAAACAAAAATAGCGCTTAAGTAACTGGGTCCCTTATCACAAAACTGACCTCGGTCATCAAAAGGGTCAATGTTTACCCAAAAATGATCAAGAATATCTTTATAAGAAAGCATATCGCCGTCGTAGGTGATCTTTACCGCCTCAAAATGTCCCTTGTGGTTGCCATTATAAGTCGGATTTGGCGCGCTTCCGCCAGTGAACCCCGACAGCACATCGGTAACTCCTTCTAACTTTTCAAAATCAGACTCCATGCACCAAAAGCAGCCCCCAGCTAATATGGCCTCGTCGGCACTTGTTGATGGCGTAAAAATCGAAGCGCTCAACGCTGCGCTAATTAAAACTGCAGAAAGTGTTAATTTCATCACTCACCTTTTATGTGTTGGTTTAACCTTGTAGCGACCTTCGCGTTTAAGTCATCAGGCCCTTGTTTGCGAACATATACGGTTAACAAATAAAGAACGGTTTAAGCTGAAATTAATTTCATCGCGGTGCAGCGAGTTAATTCGATTTTGTTTTACAAGCGTACATTTTTTCTAAGCGCACATTGCGAAGCTTGGCGCGAAATCATAGGTTCAGAAAAAGACTAGGAGGGTGTAAGTAAAATTTTCATCTCATTCTGTAGTCTTCTTTCAAAAAGGGAACTGTCTTTAAATCGTCCATTTACAAGACGGGGCTGTAAAGCCTCTGTGACAAGGGATAGAGCGATTTATTACAATCGGCAGAGCACTTGCATCTTATCCAACTACATGAAAATCAGTTTAGTTAAAACGAAAGGAAAGATGATATGTCGATAGTCAAATCAGGTAGTGCAGCATATAAACCTTTAGGTAAAAAAGGGAAGGGCAGTATTTCAACGGAAACTGGTGCTTTATTAAACCAGCCATATGGTTTTAACACGCGATTTGAAGATGGAAAGGGAACCAACCCCGAAGAATTGATTGGTGCGGCACATGCGAGTTGCTTCACCATGGCACTTTCTTTTGCGCTTTCAGACGCGGGATACGATGACGGCGAGTTAAATACCACTGCAAAAATCAGTTTAGAGAAAAACGATGACGGCTTTGAAATAACTCAATCGGCACTAAGCTTAGATGCTGAGGTTGAAGGGATTACCGAAGATGAGTTTGAGAAAATTGCACAGGAAGCAAAAGAAAATTGCCCAGTATCTCAACTTCTTAATGCCAACATCACATTGGAATACCAATTGAATATGGGCTAATTCGCATAGCGACTTTTTGATAGAAATAGTGAGCTTTTCGGGAGAAGAACACGCGAACTATTTCTATCGCGTTACCTACCATTTTACAGCCTTTTTTGCCACATCCTTTTTTTACCCTCTTTTAACATGTTATGGACACTGTCATACAGAAGTTACAGTGTTAAAACTCAGTAACAATATGTCAGTAGCACTTTTTTCCTATTCGACTTACAGTTAGCACCAATTAGGCTATCAAAGGACATAAGCATGTATTCACTTTATGGTTATCCGAAAACCCGCTCGGTTCGCGTGGCATGGGCACTGGAAGAGCTAGGTTTACCTTTTGACTACAACTTGGTTGACTTAAAGCAGGGGAAACACCTGTCAGAAGAATATAAAGCCATCAGTCCTGCCTCTAAAATCCCAGCGCTTTCGACGCCAGAAGGTACCTTGACGGAATCGGCGGCTATCGTCACTTTTTTAGCTGAACGTCACGGCATGCATGAATTCATTCCAGAGCCTGGTAGCTTCGAGCGAGCCAAATATGAAGAAATGATGTTGTTTCTCACCAATGAGTTAGAGCAACCGATTTGGAATTTGGCAAAGCACACCTTTGCATTACCTAAAGAGCAAAGACTTGAACAAATGCGCGATATAGCGGTGTGGGAGTTTAAGCGCGTGTTGCCAGTATTTTCTTCTATGTTGGGCGATAAAGAATTTGTATGCGGCACCATGTTTACCATGGCCGACATAATAGCAGGTCATATTTTGGCGTGGGCAAAAGGCAGCAAGCTAGATATCACGCTAGACGGTAAAACAGACAATGTAGCCGCGTACGCACAACGTGTATTAGGCCGTGATGCGTATGAGAGGGCGTGGCGAAAAGAGATGGCTCATTTGCCTGAATAAATGGTGCAGCCCGAAAAATCTTACATGAATAGATACCGTGTGAACCTGTGACTTATTAAGTAAACGCTGAATTGTATTGTATCGTCGGTATGCCTGATATCGGCATCAGGTACGCATTATTAGGATTTAATGTGCTTATCACGCGGTATATAGAATCAAGAAAACACATAACGACAGCGCTTTTTTTTGCGAAATATAAGCAAAAACAGCGAAGAAATAACAAGGGAACAAAAAATGAAAGCATTCAAAACACTACTTGTAAGTAGTGCAGTAACCATGGCACTGGGCTTTAGCTCAGCTGCGGCTCATGAACACGGCAACGCAAATGTGCAGAGTTCATCGAAAAGTACTTCAGTGTCAAAAGAAGCGTCTGAGCACGAAAAACTCTTTGCGTTGTTTGCAGCCGCTGACCAGCGTGATATTGAGCTAAACCCAATTATGGCCATTTTTCGCGGCGACATGCGTTACGCAGACCGAATGGGCGACTTCTTTACAGACTCTCACGCTTTAGCGGGAAAGACAGCGACATTGCTGAATTTGTCAGAGCTTAAACAAATTGACCGCAGTAAGTTAAGCGACACCGATAAACTCGCCTACGACGTATTTAAATACAACGAAGAGCGCTCGCTAAAAATGTCTACCGACGAGATTGAAGCGCTAACGGAAGTGCGTCCTATCAATCATTTCAGTGGGTTCCACACCTTCTACCCGACCTTCGCGAGCGGAAAGGGCGCAGCGCCATTTAAAACAGTAGAAGATTACGAAAATAACTTATCTCGCCATAAGGATTACATTGCTATTTCTGACCGCGCTATCGGAAAGTTCCGCGAGGGCATGGAAAGCGGTGTTCTTGAAACTAAGCTGACAATCGATCGCGTGATCAAGCAGTTCGATACTCAGCTGGCTATCCCAATTAAAGAGTCACAGTTTTGGGGGCCAATTACTATGTTTCCAGAAAGTTTCTCTGACGAAGAAAAAGCCCGTTTAACCGCTGACTACGAGAAAGCGACGCAAGAAATTTACGATGCAACCACGCGTATGCGCGACTTCCTTCGCGATGAGTATTTGCCTGTTGCCCGTGAAAGCATTGGCCTTAGCGATATGAAAGGTGGTGCAAAGCTTTATCAATTGATGGTGGAAGATTCAACGACACTACCAATGACGCCTGATGAACTGCATAACCTTGGTTTAAAAGAAGTTAAGCGTATCAAAAATGACATGCTTGAAATTAAGGACGAAGTAAAGTTTGAAGGGACATTAAACGAATTCTTCGACTATGTACGTACCGATCCTAAGTTCAAGCCTGAAAGCCGTGAAGCGCTAACACAGAGCTATTACGATATTGGCCGTGAAGTTGATGAGAAAATTGATCAGTACTTTTCACTGTTGCCGAAGTCTGAGTTAGAAATAAAACCCTACGACCCTGCTATCGAGCAATTCAGTGCGGGTGGCTCATATCAGCCGGGCACGCCAGATGGCTCTCGTCCAGGTACTTTCTACTTTAATGCCTACGATTTGCCTAGCCGCTTAACTACCGGCAACGTTACCTTGTACCTACACGAAGGCGCTCCAGGTCACCATTTCCAAGTGAGCCTAGCGCAAGAAAATGAAGCGTTACCTTCATTCATGCGCTTTAGCTTCCTACCAGCCTTCGGTGAAGGTTGGGCGCTGTATTCTGAAACGCTAGGGTATGAAATGGGGTTCTTTGACGATCCATGGAATCGTTATGGCACGCTTCAAGATGAGCAGTTGCGCGCCATGCGTTTAGTGGTAGACACAGGTATTCACGCGAAAGGTTGGACCCGCGAACAAGCCATCGACTTTATGCTTGATAACTCAGGCATGACCCGCACAGAAGTTGTGGCCGAGGTAGAGCGTTATATTGCGATCCCGTCGCAAGCGCTATCTTACAAAGTGGGTGCGCTTAAAATTCAAGAATTGCGCGCGCGCGCAGAGAAGGCATTGGGTGATGATTTCGATATCCGTGAGTTCCACGCGCAAGTGTTAAACACGGGCGGCATTCCACTTGCTATTCTTGAACAGAAAATTGATCGCTGGATCGCTAGTCAAAAAAGTTAAGGAATAATATTTTTATTTAAACTTTTTACAGCGCAATCAGCGTTAGGTTAAGAACAGTAAAAAGCCGATATTTGACGTAAAGCCAGTAATATTCAGTATTACTGGCTTTTTTCTTTTTGCGACTAATGGCAGTGATATTGTTCAAAAGCTTCACTAGAGTATTAATTGGTATAAGTGAATAATGGTTACGAAATATAAGGGAGAATAAGGTGGAATTAGGGTTATTTTCGCTAAGTTTAACGGTAAAGGACATCAGCAAGTCGAAAGCGTTTTATGAAGCATTGGGCTTTGATGCTATGCCTTCATGTGGCTCGGTGGAAGACAAATGGTTAATGATGAAAAACGGCACCACCATGATTGGCTTATTCGAAGGTATGTTTGAAGACAACATTATGACTTTTAACCCCAGCGATGTTAGAGCACTTCAGGCAAATCTAGTTGAACAAGGCATCGCTTTAGACGTTCCTGTGAAAGGCGATAGCGGCCCCGGGCATCTAATTGTTAAAGACCCGGACGGCAACGCTATCATGTTCGATCAGTTTTAAATTCGCGCTGCCAGTTCAGCGCCTTGACGGATAGCGCGTTTAGCATCAAGTTCAGCCGCTACGTCAGCACCGCCGATAATGTGCACGGTAAATCCTGCCTCTTCTAGAGGTTGTTGCAGAGGCTTAAATGGCTCTTGGCCAGCACATACAATGACGTTATCGACCGGCAGTACTTTAGGCGCGTCGTTAATCAGCACGTGCAGACCTTCATCGTCCACTTTCTCGTAGCTCACGCCGTTTATCATTTGAACATTGTGGTGTTTCAATGATTGCCTATGGATCCAGCCCGTAGTTTTGCCCAGCCCTTTACCTACTTTAGACGTTTTACGTTGTAGCAGATACACTTCCCGCTCAGAAGGCTCTATGGCCTTTTCCTTTAGTGCACCCGGTGTAGCATAGTCTTTATCTATACCCCAATGCGCCAGCCATTTTTCTTTATCTTTGGCTAAATGCTCGTGTTCAACCAAGAACTCTGCCACATCAAAACCAATGCCGCCGGCGCCAACAATAGCCACTTTCTTGCCCACTGGCTTGTGATCGCGCAATATGTCTAAATAACTCATCACTTTAGGGTGGTCGTGCCCTTCAATTGTAAGCGTACGAGGATTAATACCGGTGGCTAGCACCACTTCATCAAACCCCTTGTTTGAGAGGTTCTCTACGTTTACTTGGGTGTTAAGGTGAACCTTAACGCCAACTCTCGCAAGTTGATTGTCAAAGTAGCGTAGGGTTTCGTAAAACTCTTCTTTACCCGGCACTTGCTTGGCGTAATTAAATTGACCGCCAATTTCACTGGCTTTATCAAATAGATGTACCTCGTGACCGCGCTCTGCGGCATACATGGAAAACGCCAAACCCGCAGGCCCTGCACCTACTACCGCTAGTTTTTTCTTGTTGTGAGTAGGGGTAAAGGTAAGTTCGGTCTCGTAGCACGCTTGTGGGTTTACCAAGCAACTTGCACGCTTTTGTTCGAATGCATGGTCTAGGCAAGCCTGGTTACAGGCAATACACGTGTTGATTAGCTTAGACTCATTGCGCATAGCCTTCGCTACAAAGTGAGCGTCAGCCAAGAAAGGTCGCGCCATCGATACCATATCAGCATGGCCTTGTGCGAGTACCGATTCTGCAACTTCAGGCGTATTGATACGGTTAGTGGTAATAAGAGGGATAGACACCTCTTTTTTCATGCGTTCGGTTATCCAGGTAAACGCCGCGCGAGGCACTGATGTTGAAATAGTAGGTACCCGCGCTTCGTGCCATCCAATACCGGTATTAATTAGCGTAGCGCCTGCTTTTTCGATTTCTTTGGCTAAATATACAACTTCGTCCCACTTAGCGCCGCCTTCGACTAAGTCCAGCATAGACAGGCGATAAATAATGATGAAGTTAGTGCCCACTTTCTCGCGTACACCTCTTACTATCTCAATCGCTAGGCGAGCGCGGTTTTCTAAGCTGCCACCCCATTCATCATTTCTATGGTTGGTGCGCTCACAGAAAAACTGGTTTATGAGGTAGCCTTCAGAACCCATAATTTCCACGCCGTCATAGCCTGCTTGCTGGGCAAGGGCTGCACATTTTACGTAGTCTTTAATTGTGCTTCTTACGCCATGTGAGGACAATTCGCGAGGCTTAAAAGGGGTAATGGGCGACTTCATCGGTGAAGCCGAAACGGCAAGTGGATGATAACCATAACGGCCTGAATGCAAAATTTGCATGCAAATTTTGCCATCTTCTTTATGCACAGCATCGGTAATAACACGGTGCTTCTTGGCATGACGAGAGCGCGTCATTCTGCCAGCGAAGGGCGCAACCCAACCTGAAATGTTAGGACTAATGCCGCCAGTCACAATAAGCCCGGCACCGCCTTTTGCCCGCTCGGCATAGAATGCTGCCAGTTTATCAAAGCCGCCTTTTTCTTCTTCTAGGCCTAAGTGCATCGAACCCATAAGTGTGCGGTTACGAAGTGTAGTAAAACCCAAATTTAATGGGGCTAATAGGTTAGGGTAAAAAGGTGACTGCTGCTCTGAAGTATTCGCAGAATGGGGAGCAAGGGTTTGAGGTTGAGTCTGAGACGAGGGCGTATTCATAATTATTCTCTTTTTATTTGCTATGAAGGCAGTTAGTGCATGTCGCTCTTTGCTGCGGCGCAGTGCTCATCTGTCTTTCGTGATTTAAGTGCTGATGGTTACACATAATCCGACCACACTAACTTGCCCGACCAGTTGCTCTGATTATTTACCACCACATTCAATTGGTAAAGTGCAGTACCCTATTTTTAACATAATAAAAAAGCGAGATACCGGGCTAATGGATATCTCGCTTCGTTAATCATTGCTTTCCATCACAAGTATGTATGCGTTATAGGTTAGCGTTTACTTATGATATTGGCATTTTTAAAGCAGTGCTCGCCCTATAAATTACTCGTCTACGTACATTTTTTGCTGGAACTTCAGCGTTTGTTTGCTGCTCCCTTTTTGAACGTCAATCTCAAATCTGAAGGTTTCTTGATCCCGAAATGGCAGCACGGCAAGGTAATAGATAGCATCACCTTCTTCGACCTTTTTAAAAGTCAGCTTACGCGAGTTACCTAACAGATTCTTAGCCGTACCCGTTACGTCTGCCCGTTGCGCGTCACCGGAAACTTTGTCTAACACCGAAATGTTAACCAATGCATTAAACTTACTTCTTACAATGCCGTAGTTAGCGGCCACTTCAGGTGTCAAAAATGGCGTACTGACTACCATATAATGTACATCCCATTCGCCAAGCGTTTTTTTCTGCTCGGCAAATGCGGAAAAGCTTAAGCATGACATAGCCATCGCAAGAAGTGCTACGTAAGCTTTTTTGATTTGTTTTATTCTACCCATGATAGAAACTACCTCTGCCTTCATCTTATTTTCAATTTTACCCATTACAGCTTGTCTTACTCTATGAACCAAACTGCAAAACCAACACTTTCCCTAACAGTGTCTTCAACTGACATTAGCTACATAGGGAAAGTGTCTTGGATCAGAAGCTGTAAAAACTGTAATGCGATGATGGCAATAAGCACTGATAAGTCTAAACCGCCTAATGGTGGAATAACCTTGCGTATTGGCGCTAAAAACGGCTCTGTTAGCTGATATAGCACATAGTCAACCGGAGACTGACCTTGCGAGACCCAGCTTAAAATAGCGCGTAGTAGCAACACCCAGAACATTAGCGACAGAGTTTCTTTTATCACGCCAATTACTGACAAAATTGCAATGCCGACTGGGTTTAGACTACCGCCAAACATTAACCCTAGGGTTATTAGCTTAAGCGCGCATACCGCTACCGCTAACACAAAAGTAGCGGTGTCGAACCTGCCGATTGACGGAATAATACGGCGCAACGGCCCCACGATAGGGTGGGTTGCTTTTACTACAAATTGACTGAGTGGATTATAAAAATCTGCCTGAACCATTTGTAACCAAAGGCGCAGAATAACCACCATCAAATAAAGGCTAAATAAGGTATCAACCAAAAATACCGTTGCGTTCATGTTGTGTTTTTCCTAAAACGTTATAGCTGTTTTGCCATTTCTTCAGCACGTGCTACGGCGGCGCGCATCGACTTGCTAACAATATCTTTTAAACCTTCATTAATGAAAGTATTAACGGCTTCTGCGGTAGTGCCGCCCTTAGACGTAACTTGGGCACGAAGCTCGCTTAATTCAAGGTCTGGGTTGTTACAAACCATTTCGGCTGCGCCTAACATCGCTTGTTGGACCATTAAGCGAGATTGCGCTTTGTCAAAGCCCATGTTCATGGCTTCTTCCTGCATATTTTGTAAGAACAAGAAGAAATAAGCTGGGCTGCTGCCCGCTGCGGCGATAACACCGTTAATACCCTCTTCTTTATCTACCCAAACGGTTTCGCCAACGCTGTTCATTACATCGTCAACGTATTGCCTGTCTGACTCAGAAACCGTGTCGTCGGCATACATTCCCGACATGCCCTTGCCTAACAAGCTCGGGGTGTTTGGCATAATACGAACAACAGGGTATTCACCACCTAGCATTTCTTGCAATCTGGCTACCGGCAGCCCAGCTGCAATGCTCATAAACAACTTGCCCGAAAGGTCATTGTTTTTCTGAAGCTCGCCGCACATATCGCCCATTATTTGTGGTTTTACCGCAAGTACTATGGCATCAGCGAATTGGCAGGCTTCATCATTAGATTGTGTGGTGTGAATACCAAACTCGGCCTTCAGGCCGTCTAACTTTGGTGTGGAAGGGTTTGCCGCAAGGATGTTTTCTTTCGCGTACCCAGATTTGATAAGACCACTGATGATGCTGCGGCTCATGTTACCCGCGCCAATAAATGCTAATTTTTTCTGTTGCATGTAAATCCTATTTGTTGGTTGCGTTTAAGTCTGTGTAGCGAGGCGAAGTGCTATCCGTTGGATTAGCGCGCTAGTTTCGCTTACCGAAAATAGCGGTACCGATGCGCACCATAGTCGACCCGTGTTGAATCGCTTCTGTCATATCACTACTCATTCCTACGGATAGGGTATCAAAATTGCTCAATGATGTATGGTAGTGGTCAAATAATTCTTTTAGTTTAGTTAGTGTAGCGCGCTGTTGTTCTTCACTAGGATTAGCTTTGGGAATGGCCATCAATCCCCGTAAGCAAAGCCGCTCTTGTGACACCACGAACTCAACTAAAGAAGCTAGTTCGTTAGGCGCTACGCCAGACTTACTGCCTTCATCATCAATATTCACTTGAATACACACGTTTAAAGGCGGCATTGAGCCAGGACGTTGCTCGTTTAAGCGGCGGGCAATCTTCTCTCTGTCTACTGACTGAACCCAATCGAAATGTTCAGCTACTACTTTAGTTTTATTTGACTGAATCGGCCCAATCATATGCCATTCAATATTTTCAAGGTTGGAAAGCTTCTGAACCTTTTCAACGCCTTCCTGAACATAGTTTTCACCGAACTTTCGTTGCCCCGCTTCATACGCTTCAATGATATCTGATACGGGTTTTGTTTTACTAACCGCTAGCAATTTAATCGAATTTGGTGGACGATGGGCACTATTAGCGGCTTGGTCTATTCCTTTTCGTGCGGAATTTAGTCTTTCTGCTATTGTTTGCATTATTCACCTTGTTATGGAGATGTAGTTGTGGATATTACCGAACTTTTGGCTTTCAGTGTTAAGAATAACGCCTCAGATTTACACTTATCAGCGGGCCTCCCACCAATTATTCGTGTAGATGGTGAGATGCGCAAACTGAATGTGCCTGCACTCGATCATAAGCAGGTTCATAGCCTTGTTTTCGAAATTATGAATGACATGCAGCGCAAAGAGTACGAAGAAAATCTAGAAACCGATTTTTCTTTCGAAGTAAATGGATTGTCACGCTTTCGTGTTAACGCATTTGTGCAAAATCGCGGGGCAGCCGCTGTGTTACGTACCATCCCAAGTAAAGTCTTAACGCTAGACGACTTAGGGGCACCTGAAATATTTAAAGATATAATCAATCAACCTACTGGGATTGTATTGGTCACGGGCGCAACAGGTTCAGGTAAAAGTACCACACTTGCGGCCATGGTCGACCATATCAACACGCACAAGCGCGAACATATCCTTACCATTGAAGACCCAATCGAATTTGTTCACGACAACAAGCTTAGCTTGGTAAACCAGCGGGAGGTTCACCGAGATACACACTCGTTCAACAACGCCTTGCGCTCAGCACTTCGTGAAGACCCTGACGTAATTCTGGTTGGTGAGCTTCGTGATTTAGAAACCATACGTCTTGCAATATCCGCGGCGGAAACAGGTCACTTAGTATTTGGTACGCTGCACACCAACTCTGCGCCAAAAACCATCGACCGTATCATTGATGTATTTCCTGCAGAAGAAAAAGCTATGGTGCGCTCTATGTTGTCGGAATCACTACGCGCGGTAATTTCACAAACCCTGCTTAAGAAAGTAGGCGGTGGCCGTGTTGCAGCCCACGAAATTATGGTTGGGATCCCCGCAATTCGTAACCTAATTCGTGAAGATAAAGTGCCGCAAATGTACTCAGTTATTCAAACGGGTCAGGCGCATGGTATGCAAACGATGGATCAGTGCCTGCAGCGTTTAGTTGCCATGGGTGTTATTACCAAACAAGACGCAGCGGCAAAATCAGTTGATAAACAGTCGATGAATAACTTCTAGAGGCTATCATGCTAGATTCTTTGCTACAAAAAATGGTCGATACCAACGCATCTGATTTGTTTATCACCGCAGAATTTCCAGTCAGTGCCAAAATTAACGGCAAACTTACACCGGTGACCGAAGGTGCAACTTCCGAAGAGGAGTCACTCGCACTCGTTCACGAAGCGATGAACGAAAAGCAGCAGAATGAGTTTCATACATCGAAAGAATGTAACTTCGCTATTGTACGAGAAGGTATCGGCCGCTTCCGTTGTTCTGCATTTTGGCAGCGCGATCAAGCGGGAATGGTTATTCGTCGTATCGTCACTCAAATTCCTAAAGCTGATGACTTGGGTCTGCCGCGTGTATTAAAAGAAATTATTATGTCAAAGCGCGGCCTTGTTTTATTTGTGGGTGGAACAGGTACAGGTAAATCTACGTCATTGGCTGCGCTTGTTGGTCACAGAAACGAGAACTCTCATGGCCACATATTGACTATTGAAGACCCTATTGAATTTGTGCATGAGCATAAGAACTGTGTTATTACCCAGCGCGAAGTGGGCATTGACACCCAATCTTTCGATGACGCGCTTAAAAGCTCGCTACGACAGGCGCCTGATGTCATTCTCATTGGTGAAATTCGCTCTATGGAAACCATGGAATATGCGATGTCGTTTGCTGATACAGGGCATTTGTGTGTGGCCACGCTTCACGCTAACAACGCAAACCAAGCGATTGAGCGTATTATGCATTTAGCGCCGAAAGATCAGCACGACAAACTGCGCTTTGACTTAAGCTTAAACATTCGCGCTATCGTAGCGCAGCAACTTGTACCTACACCAGATGGCAGAGGTAGGGTAGCTGCAATAGAGATATTGCTAAACTCGCCGTTAGTACGCGACCTTATTCAGCGCAACGAAATTGGCGCGTTAAAAGAAGCGATGAAAAAAGGTAAAGAGCAGGGCATGCAGAGTTTTGATATGGCCCTTTACGACCTTTACAAAGCGGGTAAGATTGACATGGACCAAGCGCTACATCATGCTGATTCGCCTAATGATCTACGCTTAATGATCAAGCTTGACACCAGCGACGGTTCTAGCTTAGGGACGTTATCGAACGTATCTATTGATATGGATGATTAGCTGCATTCGCTTGAGTTTGATGTGTCACCTTAATTTGTGCTTGAAAAGCTATAGTTGCATGAACCAGTATTAGAGTAATGCATTTTTCGAGCACGATGAGCAGCCTAAAGCCTACTTTTGTTTATATCCTTACAGGGTAGGCGTTAGTTTAAGAATACTAGGGCAGTCATTGAAAAAACTTTTCACTTCACAAGATGCGTTTGAAATGCAAGCGGTTCGCAGCGAGCTTGACGCTCTGTCAATTCCCTATTTGGTAAAAAATGAGTTTGTCAGTGGTGCAATAGGAGAGCTGCCTTGGCAGGATTCTCAGCAGGAAGTGTGGCTAGTCGACGATAGCTGGTATGCAAGAGCGTCAAGAGTTATAGCGCCTTTTATTCAAAAATCAAACAACAATGCAGTGAGCAGTAAGGATTGGATTTGTGGTAGTTGCAACGAAGAAAATGGCAGCGCTTTTGATGTGTGCTGGCAATGCGGTAAAGACAGATAGTAACAACAAGCGTTTTACTAATAGTTAATCGTACTGGCTCTCGCTCCAGCTAGCAAAAATTACGCAAGCCGATACGCTATCTACCTTATCTTTAGTCAGTTTTTTATAGCCACCTAACTCAAACAGCATAGCTTTAGCGTCTGTAGTAGTAAGTCGTTCGTCACAGGTTTCTACGGCCACTTTAAAACGACCATGAAGCCGATTGGCAAACTTGCGGGCTCGTTGAGTCATTTCCTGCTCTGTACCGTCCATGTTAAGCGGTAAACCTACGACCACGACATGAGGCTGCCATTCTTCGTAAAGCTTTTCTATCAGTGCCCAATCAGGAATGCCGTCTCTTGCCTTAAGCGCGGCTAGGGGAGAGGCTGTACCTGTAACTTCCTGGCCTACTGCCACACCAATACTTTTGGTCCCAAAATCGAACGCTAGTACCGTTCGGTTTCCTATATCAGGCATGACCAGCTCCCGGTGCTAGTTGCCATACATCCACACCGAGTTTATTTACTGTAGCCTGCCACTTTTTATGCATGGGGGTGTTAAATAGGATTTCTTCATCTGCTTCTACAGTCAGCCACGCGTTTTCCTGCATTTCCTTTTCAAGCTGTCCAGGTGTCCATCCGGCGTAACCTAAAGCAATAAGCACGTTTTCTGGACCCTCGTCTTTAGCAATGGCAGTGAGAATATCCTTGGATGTTGTGACCATTATTCCTGGCGCTAGCTTAAGGCTAGATGCCCAGGATTTTTGTGACGAATGCAAAACGAATCCGCGTTCCTGGTTGACCGGCCCGCCCGCTAAAACGATTTGTTCTGCCTTGTCTCCAGAAATAGTCAACTCTTTATCGGTTTGTTCAAGAAGTTGTTTGACGTTCATAGTAGAGGGTTGATTTACCACGATGCCCATGGCGCCCTCAGCATTGTGTTCGCAAACATAAATGAGAGACCGAGAAAAATACGGATCGTCTAAGCTAGGCATCGCGATCAGAAAGTGATTTTGTAGGCTTTTTAATTCCGTCATAGTTTGCTTTTACTACTATCTAATATTAACGTCTTTTACTTTAGAGGCCTTTAAACATCTAGCGTAAACATTGAGTACAAAAGGCCCTGCATTTACCCGTGTTGAGCTTTATCTAATCTACCCGCTCCGGTGACTAGAGCAAAGCAGGTCTATCAGTTGGCTAAACGCTTTTCAATGGCGTCAAACAGTGCGCCCATAATATTGACGTCAAACGCTGCTTCAATTTCTCTTACGCAAGTTGGGCTAGTAATGTTTATTTCAGTAATTTTACTGCCGATAACATCAAGTCCAACGAATAAAATATTATTTTCTTTTAGTGTCGGCGCAATGGCTTCTGCCAGGCCGCGATCAGAGTCAGAAATTGGCTGTGGGCGTCCGGTACCGCCAGCGGCTAAATTGCCTCTAGTCTCCCCTTTAGTGGGCAGTCTCGCTAAGCAGTACGGCATGACTTCACCATCAACGATGAGTACGCGCTTATCGCCGTCTTTAATCTCTGGCAGATATTCTTGTACCATCATGTAGCGTGTGCCTAACTTGGTTAGGGTTTCAATTATAACGCCCAAGTTGTTGCCATCGGGCTTGACTCTAAAAATAGACGCGCCGCCCATACCGTCTAAGGGTTTGCAAATAATGTCTTGATGCTTGGCGTGAAACTCACGGATAAGCGCTTGGTTGTTAGTGACTAAGGTATGTGGAATGTGTTCTGGAAAGTACGATGTAAACAACTTTTCATTGTAGTCGCGTAGCGCTTGAGGGTTATTTACAACGAGCGCTCCCGCGTCTTGTGCGAGCGACAACACCTGAGTAGCGTACAGAAATTCACTATCAAACGGTGGATCTTTGCGCATTAGCAGCACATCAATATCGCCTAAGTGGAGGGTAGCTTCATCTTCAATGGTGTAGAAATCTGTGGCTTGGTCTTTTACCGATACGGTTTTACCCAAACCCATAGGCTTACCATTGTCTAAATACAGGTCTTTTAATTCAAAATAAACAATCTTTGCACCGCGGCGCTGAGCTTCAAGCATCATCGCAAAGCTAGTGTCTTTATGTGGCTTAATGCTTGCGATGGGGTCCATAATTACGCCAACAGTATAGTGCATAATGTTTTCACCTTGGATGTTAATGAAATACCGCAACGAACGGCTTATCTGATTGAGTTAATATATGGGGGCACACCTAAAATCTTCAAGCTACTTAGCTACCCCCATGCAAGCTAAACGGCTTCTTTAAAATCTAAACTTAAAAGTCGCCGTGCTGAGCTTGAAGAATGCTTAAGCTGGTAATTGCAGCGGTTTCGGTACGCAAAATACGTGGGCCAAGACTTACCGACTGATACCCGTTTTCGTTTGCCTGATGAATTTCTGGTTCAGACAAACCGCCTTCTGGGCCAATAAGCAAACGAAAGCCTTGAGTGTTATAGGGTTGTCTTGCCAAGCTTTGCTCGGCACCTGGTGCGAGAACTAGTCGAGTGGTGCTTGTTGAGGAAGATAGCCACTGGTTCAAATTTACAGGGGTATTAAGTACAGGAATTATATTTCGACCACTCTGCTCGCAGGCGCCAATAATAATCTTTTGCCATTGTTGGATTTTCTTTTCCCAACGAGATTCGTCGAGCTTTACTGTGCAGCGCTCAGTGATTACGGGCGTGATTTCTGTTACGCCAAGCTCTACGCTTTTCTGCAGCACCGTGTCCATCCTATCACCCTTCGAGACGCCCTGACCTAGATGTAAATGTAGGGGGGACTCTTTTGAAAGTGATAGGCAAGCGTCGGCCTCGACTGTGACCCTCTTTCTTTGAACACTGATAATCTGAGCACTGTACTCGTTCCCGTCGCCATTGAATAGCACAATAGGCCGGTTGGGTTTTATTCGCAGTACAGTAGCAATGTGATGGCCGGCATCTTCGGTCAACTCAAATTCTTGTTCTAACGGAATAGGATTGGGGTAATAAACTCTTGGTATACGCATGGTAAATCGTGTTTTTGATTTTAATGCGTATAATACGTGTGTGCACGTACAGGTTGCAATGCTGTCGACGGCACTATGTAAACTATTGGGTAAAAACTTACATAAACGACAGCACGCGGTCTATTTCAAAATCACCTGACTTGTAAACAAACCCTACGCCGCAGAAGGCGAAGAGTTGTTCGAAGTTGACTTCAACACAGTGGAAGAAGACTTCGATTTTACTTCGGGGCGGTAGCCCGCTCTCGCATACTTGGTATGTTTTCCTTTATCAGTGCGTAGTGAATATAAAAATAAACACAAAACGACTGAAAATAGGGTTATTAGAAGCAACATGCGTTAATCCTTTAAGTAACATAGTTTGCTAAAGCCCGTTCATATGAAAAAAAACAATGTATCGAAGCCGATAAAATGTTTTAGTTCTTATGAGACTTTAGTCTAAAACTTTGTGGCTAAAAAATCACCAAAAAAAATTTCTTAAAACTCGGTAACTTCCAATAAGATGGAAAAAGTAACAAAGCGCATTCAAGCTTCGGCATGAGATGGTGCAATTATTGAGTGACATATGTGTGACAATTATTAAAAAAAATACTAAAACTTTAGTTCATAGTGTGGTCAAACATGGCTTCCTGTATCGCTACTTTCGGATAATGCTATCACTATCAATAGCCTATAAAACTTAGACTTTAGGGCAAATTTATACAGTTTAGACCTATTATGTATTGGTGATAATACGAATAGCTGCTAACGTATTTGCGTTGATTACAACTAACCATAACAAGGACCATAATATGGATGAGAAACTTTCGCTTTTTTCAGCAAGTGATGTTGAAAGATATATAAACGACTACGCCATTCCATGGGGTATCAATATTTTAATGGCGATTGCGATTTATGTAGTTGGTAAGATCGTCGTTGGATTTATTTTGTCTTTATTTAGACGCCTAATGGCCAAGTCTAAATATGATGATATGTTGGTAGATTTCCTCGAGGCGATAATTAGCGCTATTTTGATGCTATTCGTTATAGTAGCGTCACTGAATCAACTTGGTGTAGATACTACGTCACTTGTTGCCATCTTGGGTGCGGCTGGTTTAGCCATTGGTCTGTCACTACAAGATTCACTGAAAAACTTTGCGGCAGGCGTAATGCTACTAGTATTTAAGCCATTCAAAGCGGGTGATTTTGTTGAAGCTGCGGGTACTGCTGGCTCAATTAAAAAGATTGGCATTTTCACAACCACAATGAATACGCCTGACAATAAAGAAATTATTGTTCCAAACGGCAATATTTACGGTGGCAACATCACTAACTATTCTGCCAAAGAAACTCGTCGTGTAGACATGGTTGTGGGTATTGGCTACGACGCTGACTTACTAAAAGCTAAGCAAGTGTTGCAAGAAATGGTTGAAGCGGATGAGCGTATTCTAGCTGAACCTGCTCCTACTGTAGCGGTTTCTGAACTTGCAGATAGCAGTGTCAATTTCGTAGTACGCCCTTGGGTAAACGCTGCAGATTTCTGGGCTGTTAAGTTCGATTTTACTGAGCAAGTTAAACTTCGCTTTGATAAAGAAGGAATTTCAATTCCATTTCCACAAATGGACGTGCACCTTCACAAAACAGACGGCGAATAATCGTTAGCTTGAAAACAAAAAACGCTGCTAGATGCAGCGTTTTTTTTGCCTAAATAACGAGTCAGCTATTTAGGCGCTAGACAAAATATAACGTTCTTAGACTGTACCTTTATTTACAGTTAGGTCGATAAGCGGTGGCCTGATAGTCCGCATAGGCTGCGGGCATATTTGCCTGTAGATTATCTATTCTTGTTTGTGGCGCAGGGTGGGTAGATAGTAATTCCATTGGGCGTTCACCGCCGCTAGCCGCATCCATATTTTGCCATAAGTTCACAGATTGTCTTGGGTCAAACCCAGACTTCGCCATCAGCTGAAGACCGATGACGTCAGCTTCTGACTCGTGCGTTCTACTAAAAGGTAACTGAACACCTACTTGCACGCCTAAACCGATCGCAGCCATGATAGGGCCTGATTGAGGAACTTCGTTCGCTGCCAATATTTGACCTACTGCTTGACTACCTACATTGATCAACGTTGACTGAGACATACGCTCGTTACCATGCTCTGCTATAACGTGACCAACCTCATGACCAATTACCGCAGCTAACTGGTGCTGGTTTTCCGCTACGTTCAGCAAGCCTGTATAAACACCTATTTTTCCGCCGGGCAGTGCGAACGCATTAACCTGTTCATCGTCAAACACTACCACTTCCCATTGACCGCCAAAAACACTCTCGGGCACTTGGGCAGTAATGGCGTTTGCAACACATTCTACATAGGAGTTCTGCACCGCTTTGTTAGAAATTTTAAGTTCTTCTTTCATGCCTGAAAAAGCTTGGTCGCCCATTTGCGCTAACTGGGTTTCTGAATACAGTAGTACTTGGTTCCTGCCTGTAGGTGAGGTAGCACAGGCGGTTAGTGTAAGTGCAGCAGCAATAACCGCTGATGCAGTGAATTTCAATTTCATGGTTAATCCTTTTATTTACTGAAGACACCATTTTTGTATTCGAGTTACGAAAAAAATGTCTTTCAGTTTGTACGTCTATTTAGCAGTATTAGTATCAGATAGCACGAATAAAGAAAACTAGACGTTCGCGCTAAAGCGCCTGTATGCCACCTTCAATCTGAACTATTGAGTCGGTTAAACTAAAAATAGGTTGAAATATATACTTACAATTGATGCTTGAAGACGTAAATAGTTGCTTTTTTATAGAAAAGTTACACGCTTTTGCCTTCTTAATATTTGTGTCATAAACTGATTCTAATTTATACATAGAAGTTACATAAATTTTCTGGTGTACTAGGTTAAGGAACTTCAGATTTCTCGGACCTCCGACGTACGACAAAAACAAATAAAAAGGAAAGCAAATGGCAGTGCGTAATAAGTTTAAATATGGATTACTCGCATTTTTAGTTTCAGCAGCGCTCACAGGATGCGGCCTTGACGGTGATGATGGCGCACAGGGCGAGACTGGAGCACAGGGGCCGCAGGGCGAACAAGGTGAACCCGGTGCTGATGGCAGCGACGGTAGCGATGGCATCGACGCTTCTATTGGTGTTGCGATGGATGTCGTAGGTCGCGCTTTCTTGGGTAATCAAACAGCCGCTGAAATCGTTCAGTATCACGCAGATACGAGTACGATTTACGCAACTAATGGCGAAACCAATACGATTGCGGTTATTGATGCATCTAGCGTTAACACGGCCACAATGTCAGATCCAATCAATACAACCACACTTACGCCAACGACTATCGCATTGCCTGCTGATATTAATGGTGTAGTGCTAGGTAGCCTTACAAGTATTGCAGTAAGCGGTGATCTCATGGCTGTTGCTGTACCTGCGGATGTTAAAACTGACAACGGTTACGTGTTGTTCTACAACGGGCTTGATAGTTCTGCTCCCGCGTTTTTAGACTCGGTAGAGGTTGGCGCACTACCAGATATGGTCACTTTCACCCCAGACGGTGGTAAGGTGTTGGTGGCAAATGAAGGTGAACCCTCTGATGACTACACCATCGACCCGGAAGGCTCGATTACAGTCATTAACATTTTAGCCAGCGGAGAGCCTGAAGAAACTGGGACTACAGTCGGTTTCACAGCGTTCAACGGTGCTGAAGCCGATTTGATGGAACAGGGAATGATGTTCCCAAACCCGGCTGGCCAGACTATTAACGGTACTGCAATTACTTCGACAGTTGCTAAAGACCTTGAACCTGAATATATCACGACTACCAACGACGTCGCTTATGTGAGCCTTCAGGAGAACAATGGCCTAGCAATCTTAGATTTAGAAGAATTAACCGTTGATGTTGTTGGTCTAGGTACAAAATCTTGGGCTGGGCTTAACATTGATATTCAAGAGAACGATGCGGTTAGTTTTGGACAATATACCGGCCTTTACGGGGTATATCAGCCTGACACTATCGCTAACTTTACGTGGAAAGATGCAACTTTTATCGTAACCGCGAACGAAGGTGATGCCCGAGAGTATTTCTTTGAAGCTGCCGATGCCGCAGCATGTACGGCTGCTGGTGGTGTTGATTTTGACGAAGACGATGGTTGTTTAGCCTATACCGATGAAGTGAAAGTAGAAGATCTTACTGCTGCTGCTAACTCTGAACTGTCGATGCTACAGGCTACAGGTGAGGCTGACGATTTACGTGTAACTTCGGCTATGGGTGATGCTGATGGAGACGGTGAATACGATGCTGCATATGCTTACGGTGCGCGTTCATTTACCATCTGGGATCAAAATGGTTTAGTGGTTTATGATTCTGGCGACGATTTTGAGCGCATTACCGCTTCAGTTCACGGGGCGCAGTTCAACAACGGTGACGACGAAAATGCTAGCGATTCACGTTCTGAAAACAAAGGGCCTGAGCCAGAAGCATTGACCGTGGGGCAAGTTGGCGATCGTACTTACGCTTTCATCGGTACTGAGCGCATGGGTGGTATTTTCGTATACGATGTTACAAACCCTTACGACGTTCAATTTGCTGAGTACGTGATCAACCGCGATCTTACCGAAGGTTTAACCAGCGATGATGTTATTGGTGACCTTGCGCCAGAAAGTTTGGTATTTGTTAGCGCTGAAGACAGCCCAAGTGGAGTGCCTCTTCTTGTTGTAGGCAACGAAGTTAGCGGTACAGTAACGGTGTGGCAAATCAACCAGCTATAAGCTACCGCTTTGATTACATGAGACCCCGCTTTGAAGCGGGGTTTTTTATTGTTAGCTTGCCAGACTTTTCTGAAGAGCGAGTTTACAATGTCCTTAAGCTTTGTTGTGTCACCTTGATTTAGAACCACTATACCTGCGGCAACACGCAGCGATTGCGAACATTTTAAGGCTCGCTGAGTGGACAATTGTCTATGCGGACTGATGTTAAACAGAGGAATAGAGCTTTCCTTTCGTTCGCTATGGTTACACCGTTTAAGGATTAAGGTAAGCTATAAGCCATAAAACGCAGTCGTATTTTTAAAAGTAAATACGATTAGGCTCAATTGCACTGGTATAGATGCGTTTAGGACACAGAGTAACGCAATGCTCAATACCACCGTAGTGCTATCAAATAATAGAGAATGCCTATGTCTCAGCAAGTTGTGATTAGTGGTGTGGGTGTGTGGCACCCAGAACAAAGTATTACCAACGAAGAATTGGTAGAAAGTTATAATGCTTATGCCGATGCGTTTAATGAAGAAAATAAAGCGCAAATAGAATCAGGTGAAGTGGCTGCAATGCCTCACTCAAGTGCAGAATTCATCGAGAAAGCGTCGGGAATAAAAAGTCGTTATATTTATCAAAAAGAAGGTGCGCTAGACATCTCTCGAATGAAGCCCAAAATTGTGCCACGAGCTGATGATGAACTTTCTCACCAGGCTGAAATTGCCGTAGAGGCTGCCAAGTTAGCGCTAGCGTCAGCTAATGTAGGTGCTGAGGATATTGATGCTGTCATTGTATCTTGTGCCTATACCCAGCGTGCTTACCCCGCTATTGCTATTGAAGTACAAGACGCATTGAATATTGAAGGTTTTGGTTTTGATATGTTAGTAGCGTGTTCAGCTGCCACCTTCGGCATGCATCGCGCTTATGAAATGCTTTGCGCTAACAATGCGACCCGTGTATTGGTGATTAACCCAGAATTAGTGTCGCCACAAATTAACTATGCCGACCGCGATAGTCATTTTATTTTCGGCGATGTAGCAACGGCAACCGTCTTAGAGTTTGCTGAAACAGCGAAGAGCGAGCACATATATGACGTGCTAAGTACTAAGGCATTGACGAAATTTTCGAACAATATTCGTTCAAATTTTGGCTACATGACGCGTGCTGAAGATGTTGACCCCTACGGCCCTGATAAGCTATTTCACCAAGCCGGACGCAAAGTATTTAAAGAGGTATGCCCGTTAGCGGCAGCTCATATTGAAGCACATCTAGCAAGCCATGGTATTGCACCATCAGATGTTAAGCGTTGGTGGCTGCATCAGGCCAATATCAACATGAACACTTTGATTTGCAAGCGGTTGTTAGGGCGCGATGCAGACCGCACAGAAGCGCCAATTGTATTAGACGAATATGCTAATACGGCCTCAGCGGGGTCTGTGATTGCGTTCGGTTTAAATCATGAAGATCTTGTCGCAGGAGATGTGGGTGTTCTTTGTTCGTTCGGCGCGGGGTATTCAATTGGCTCGTTAGTCATACGTAAAAGGTAAACTGCTGAACGCAGATTTTCTTGAATTATGTATAGAGCACTGGCTTGTATTGCCTTTTAACACGCTTATTTGGTACGCCAGGCTCCAAACCAATTTGATAGCACAATAACTTTAACGACATCATAGTATGAATGAGTGCGCTGCCTAGAAGTAAGCAGCAATTAGAAGAACAGTATGAAAAAAGTAGTATTCGTGTAACGCGTTGCAAACGTTTAGGTAATGATAACTAAGGTAAGATAAAAGGATGATTTCAGATGTAGGCTATGGGTTAAATAGCCTGGCGCACTTAGCTCTATTATTGTTGTTGCTAACCGTTCGAAAGCCTGGGGTAGCGAAACACTTACTTGTGTTAGCTGCGGCCGCGACAGTGATATGGTCGACAAGCTTGATCACCTCGATCTTTGGCCCCATTTCCCTTCACTGGCTACTTAGCGTTGATGTAATAAAACAGCTAGCTTGGCTGTTGTTTTTGTCAGCATGTATTCAGACTAACTTCAGTAACATTGCCGCTGTATTAAAACGCCCGATAACTCTTATTATTATTGCTCCTGCACTTGTCGCACTGCTTTCCCCTTATTTATTGGCCGTAAACCCTGCGTGGAGCTTTCTTATTCTGATTGTACTTTCTTTGGAAGTCCTTGTACTTTTAGAAGTCGTCTACCGACAGGCCGGAAAGGAACAGTGGGCATTTAAACCACTCATTATCTATTTGGGCGCTACAAATTTGTTTGAGTTTGTGACCTACGCGAATGCCACTATGGTCAACCAAGTTGAAATTGGTTACATCGCTGCGCGCGGGTATATCTACTTTTTGTTGATGCCTTTGTTGGTGATTTCGATTAGGCGTATTCACCATTGGGGAATTGATATATTTATTTCCCGTGATGTGGTTTTACACAGTTCACTGTTGTTAGTGGCAGGTGGCTACCTTTTTGTCATGGCCGTAGCAGGGTATGCCATAAACTACATGGGCGGTAATTGGGGCGCTACCGTGCAAATTATCCTCGTGGTGATGTCGTTTGCTCTATTGGCTACCGTGTTTTTATCAAATGCTTTTCGTAACAAAATCAAAGTCTTTATTACTAAGCACTTTTTTGCCAACCAATTTGACTATCGTGTTGAGTGGGTGAGATTAACGCAATGGCTTACGCGCGCTGGCGATACTTCCTCCGATGTGTTTCACGCTGGGCTAACGGGTATGCTGAATGCTATTCAGTATGAATCTGGCAAACTTTTCAAAGTAACCTCAAATGGCTATGAATGTGTTGCAGAAGCTTCTTCTATTTCTGGCTCATCAAGTAAGAGCAACAATAATGCGACTTGCACCATTTTAGAGAGCCTAGCGCAATATAGCGACAAGAATGGATGGATCATTGATACCGATGCTTATTTGGTGAAGCCATTTGACTACGAAGGGTTAAAATTAGACCGTAAAGCTCTTGAAGAGTGGGGCTATCAACTTTTTGTTCCTTTCTTAAAAGATGGGGGGTTGTGGGGATTTGCCGTGCTGACGTCAGGCGATAAAGAAAAGATTAGCCTTAATTGGGAAGTGAAAGATTACCTTACTGCTGTTTCTGAGCAAGTAGGCACGTATATGCAGCACCATGAAGCTGCCCAAGTTGTCGCTGAGAATGCACAGTTTGCTGCGTTCAATCGCATGTCAGCTTTTGTATTACATGACTTAAAAAATGTACTTGCTCAGGTCGATCTTATTTTAGCTAACGCTCAACAGCATAAGCATAATCCTGAATTTATTGACGACACATTCGAAACCTTAGAGCACTCTAAGTCAAGAATGGAAAAAATGCTCAAGCAACTGACCGACAAAAAAGCGGTAGAGGAAGGGGTTAACACCGAGCTTTTATTATCAGATATTGCAAAAGATGTGGTGAGTAACCGCTGTTCGGGTTTGCATCCATTACCTAAGGTACATGTGCTTAGAGAGACACCTGTGGTGATAGATAGAGAAAAAGTGGCCAATGTTTTTTATCATTTAATTAGCAACGCACAGCAAGCAACGGGCGATGATGGTGAAGTAGATGTGGTGATTACTGCTAATTCAGACACTAATACCCAGCTTGTTATGATAGAAGATACTGGTGTAGGAATGGATAAGACGTTTATCGAAACCCGTTTGTTCAAGCCTTTCGATACTACAAAGGGAAATGCGGGCATGGGAATAGGAGCTTATGACGCAAAAACCTATATTGAGTCTATTGGCGGCAAGTTGACTGTGCAAAGTGAACCGGGGCGTGGTAGCTGTTTTACGCTGTATTTTCCTATAGGATAATATAACTAATTAGAAAGTGGATGGCCGAGTTTTACATCCACATTCCTTGGACGGATGAAGTAGATTAATAGGATGATGAGATGACCGATACCATTTTGGTAGTAGATGATGATTTAGGTATTCAAAAACAGCTTAAATGGAGTCTTACTGATTACAATGTTGTTTTTGCTGACGATCATACTTCTGCCATTGCGCAGCTACGTCGCTTTGAGCCCAAGGTGGTTACTCTAGATTTAGGGCTTCCTCCAGACCCCGCTAATGCTTCAGAGGGCTTGCGAATTCTTCATGACATCATCGCGTTAGCGCCGAGAACCAAGGTGATCGTGGTGACAGGCAACAGTGATAAACAAAATGCGCTTAAAGCCATTGATTTTGGTGCCTACGACTTTTATCAAAAGCCTATCGATTCTGACACCATTAAACTGTTGGTCAATCGTGCTTTGAACTTGTCGAAGTTAGAGCATGAGAACAGTATTCTATCGCGCACCCGCTCAGGTATGTCGAGGATCGTCGGCAATAGCGAGGCTATACAAAAAGTGGTGCGCCGGGCTGAGAAAATTGCCAATACCGATATCAGCACGTTACTGCTTGGTGAAAGTGGTACGGGTAAAGAAGTATTTGCGCGCAGTATTCATGAACACAGCCCAAGAAAAGATAAACCATTTGTGGCGATTAACTGTGCATCAATACCCGAGAATCTATTAGAAAGTGAGTTGTTTGGTTATGAAAAAGGGGCATTCACCGGCGCGAATAAAACCACTATAGGCAAGATTGAAACGGCGCAAGGCGGTACCTTGTTTCTCGATGAAATAGGGGACATGCCAATAGGGCTACAAGCTAAGATGCTCCGCTTCTTGCAGGAGCGAGTGATAGAGCGCGTAGGTGGACGCAATGAAATTCCTGTAGACATACGGGTTATCTGTGCGACTCACCGAGATTTGCAGGCTATGGTAGCGCAAGAAACCTTTAGGGAAGATTTATATTACCGAGTGGGTGAAATGCCTATTATGATCCCGCCGCTGCGGGAAAGGGATCAAGACATTATTTTGCTGGCTCGTACCTTTTTAAATATTTATCGCGAAGAATTCAAAGCCAAAGCCAAGAGCTTTTCCGAAACGGCGGTCAATGCCATGTTAGCTCACAAATGGCCGGGCAACATTCGTGAGATGCAAAATAAACTCAAGTCAGCGGTAATTATGGCTGAAGGTACGGTAATACAGCCTGATGACCTAGGGTTAATGCCAGTAGGTGCCCATGATGAACCTGAAACGTTGAACCTACGCGAAGTGCGAGAGATTGCAGAGAGTAGAGCTATTCGCAGGGCCTATCAAAAAGCAGACAAGAATATGTCTAAAACGGCAGAACTGCTAGGCGTTACGCGACCAACTTTGTATTCGCTTATTGACAAATACCACATGGAAGATATTAAAAGTAGCGATTAAATGCAGGTAATTGCATCTTCCACTTATTATCTGAATTTGCGCTTAATAACTGGGAAGAGTAATTTTTCATCCCAATTATTAAGCCGTGACAAACTAAACAATATGTGCAAACGTTTTTAAACCACAAACTGACGATGTGGCTCCGCTAGCGCGTCATGACCTGTAAACGTGACTTCAAGTTGTACTTTATTTGGGCTAAGTTCTACAAAAATGACGCTTGCACACACATTACATACGTGATGCGTTTCACCATTAGCTTCATGCAATTTGGCTAACGAGGAAGGAGCACAGTCGATCACAAGCCTTTCTTTTTCAACCGTCATACTCAGTTTACTGGTATCTGTTTGAGTCAGAGTTTCATTGTCGGCTTCTAATTCATCGAGGTGTTCAATTTCATATTGAATGGCTTGACAGCTACAGCTTCCTTTATACATATCTCACTTCCTCTACTGCTATTTATCGAGGGTATCTGGCCACTTGATACTTGCCACATTGTTGAATGATGTGGCAATTCTTGAACCAGGGAAATTGAACCTAGTATCTAACAACGTAGGGTGAGTTCTTGGGCTTGTTAGTGTTTCTATTATGCCTACCCAGCCATTTCTTCCGGAAAGTTTAGCGGCGTAAAGCGCGTAATCTACTACAGCAAATGTACGCTCCCATGCAGCATCAAAATCATCTTGCTTGTCAGGAGGAAGCAATGAAAAGCCTATACTACAGGTAATATTGATAGGTTCTTCTATGCCAATATCAAAAGAAGTGTGAGCCACCATTTCCCGGCAGCGCTCCGCCAATTCTGGCAGTTCTTCTCTATTTGATTGACGACATACGACTAAGAACTCTTCACCGCCCCACCGAATAATAAGATCGGTTTGTCGGAATACCTCTTTTAATACGTTAGCAAATGCTGATAACACTTTGTCACCCGCCATATGGCCATAGTCGTCGTTGATGCGTTTAAAGTGGTCGATATCAATAAGCAAGCAAAGCAAGTCTTGTTTAGCTTTATTTGCATCTGTATTTTGTTTTGCTGAAAATTGACTGCGCCTAATTTCACCCGGAAGTTGTGACTCAAGATAGTGCCTGTTGTATAACCCAGTTAAGGGGTCGCGTAAGCTTACTTCTTCAAGCGTCTTGTAGGCTCTTTCGAGCTCCTGATTTTTTTCTTGGAGGATCAACGTTTGCCGTCTAACTTCACGGCGCAGAATAATGGTTTGTTGGCGTTGTTTGTATCGACTCCAGACTAAAAATGTCAGCAACAGAGCAGCTAAGGATACACTCCAAAATAAGGTGGTTTGTAAGCTTTCACGCTCAGCTTGAGCAAGCACAAGTTGCTTTGATTCTTCTAACTTTTCTAGTGTACGAGACTGGCGCACAAGTTCGATTTCAGCTTGAAGCCCTTCTATGGCGGACTTGTTTTCTGAGTCCAGTAATCTTTCGCGTAGCTGTTGAATGACTGATTGAATGTCCAACGCTTTTTTAAACTCTCCGAGTGAAACAAAGGCACTTAGCTGTATTGAGAGAAAATTTACCTGCCCGCGAATGTCCCTATTTTTTCGCGCATCAATGGTACCCGTTCGAGCTTCTGCTAAAGCCAGTTCAAAGCTCTGTTCTTTCATGTAGGCTTGTGAAAGGGCCAGCCGTCCCTCTTTCATTAATTTGGCTTGGCCCGATGAGCTCGCGAATTGCATGGCTTCTTTTAGGAGGTCTCTACCTTTCGGAATATCGCCATTTTCTACAAGCGCTTTGCCCATTAACATTTTTGCTTGGGCAATTGCACCAACGTCATTGGTAGAAAGTAGAAGAGTCAGAGCCTCGTTAATAGTCTCTATGGCTTGCTTAATGTCACCTGTTTTCAGCGTCAATTCACCCATACGTGCCTTTATAATACCAAGTAATATGGGCGTACCTGTGTTATCAATGCTATCAAATGCATCTTGGTAATAAGTACGGGCTAGGGCCGCTTGATTGAGCAAACTATAAATTTCACCAATACGAAGAAGCGAAAGGCTCATTTCAATAGCCATATTATTTTCACGGAAGTGACGTAGGGCTTGCTTTAACGGTTCAAGAGCAGTTTCGATTTCCCCCTGCTCTTGTCGAATTATGCCAAGTTCAAGGTTTAATCGTGCTTTTAAGAAATCATCTTGTTCAATTTGCGCAATAGACATGGCGCGTCTGACATAAGTCATTGCGGTAGAGTAATTAGATAAATTCCTCTCGGAAGTAGCAAGCTGAAGAAGCGTCGATGCAATTTTATTGAGCTTTCCCTCAAAGGTATAACGCTCAAGCGCAGCGTTAAAAATAGACTTTGATACTTCAAAGCGAGACGAGTTTTGAAGTAGTTGGCCAAGCGTTGAAAAAGCATCGGCGGATACCTGCTGTTGTTGCAAGGCCTGCTCTAGCAACAAAAGCGCCGTACTGTCAGCATCGTTGTATTGTTTTGTTTTTAGAAGGTTTTCAACGTGTTTGATTTCGCTATTAATTAGATTGGTAGCCACTACCGATTTAACCGGCATAAGATACATAGCAAATAGCAGGGCACACATTAGCACGCGCACTGTGCTCAATCCTCCACCGCCCATTCTGTTGTATCTCCCATACGCTGTCAGAATATTTTATTGTTGAGTATCTCAACAGGCTTTCGCCCTAGCACCATGATAATTGTGAAGGGTAAAAAGGTTTTAGTATGCATGTTAATTTATGTTTTAGTCTAGTTTTTCGCTGTTCTTTTCAATCCATTCTCGAATCAACGCAGACTTAGCCTTGCCTGTCTTCTGGGCTGTTTTTGCGAGCTTTTCAATGCATTGCGGCGTCAACGTAAAGGTGGCGTGTCGCATGCCTTCTGGTTTAGCACGTTTTTTTATTGGTACAACGCAATCTGTAAGCGCATTTTTTAACTCGTTTTTTGCAGCAGATGTTTGCTGTTTATTCACTTTACCCTGGGCATAAAGCAAGGCGTCATCTATGAAATCTTCTACAGTGCGAAGCTTGGGCTTAGCTAAAGACTTCGACTTTTTGAGGTTGATTAAACTCATAAGCATCCTCCATTTTGCCAGCTAGTAACTCTTCGAACAGGGTTCTTATTTCCGTCGCGGCTTTACCTTCAGGCTCACTTTCGATTACTGACTGCCCCGACTCTTCTGAGTCATCGTACATGTTTCTGCTAAAAGTAACAGAGTTTAAGACCGGTATTCCGAATGAGCGGCACACTTCTTTTGCCTCTAAAATGCGGTTAGCCAGAGTAGGAAGAGAAGGGCATTGTGTAATGACAAATGCTGCATTCATTTTTGGGTTAACCATCTTACATGTAGATAAAATATCTTCCATATGAGGCACCGTTTTTAAATCGCGACGTTTAGGTCTTAGCGGAATCAGTATGTGATCTGCGACAGCCATTGATGAGCGTAACGCTAAGTTGTCTTGACCACCACAGTCAATGACTACGTAATCGTAGTGTTGTCGAAGGCTAAGTAACTCATTACGTATTTTTCCATATAACTGAACACAGTTTATTTCAGCAAGACGAGGATTCGCTTTTCGTTCTTGGATCCAGTCTGACGTTGTTCGCTGCGGGTCACAATCGACCATTAACACCTTGGCACCTTTCTCTGTGCGAAGGTAAACCGCAATGTTTTGTGCCAAGCAGCTTTTTCCGCTACCGCCCTTTTCCCCACCAACCAAAATAATCATAATGATAATCCTCGAATATCGCCTTACGTTAAAATGCCAAGCGTTAAGTGGACCGCACCTCATATCTGGATCGTACTTAACCTTTAGCAAAAGCATAGGCAGAGTATTAGTTGGGTTCAGCATCAAAATCGATATTTACGAATGTAAGATAATACCTATTGATTTGTGTGAAAACTCAATCTAGTCTTCTAGTTCTATACATAGATTAACATCAGAATCATCGGTAAGAGGTTGTTATGTCAGAAAGTCGCTTCACTTCCAAAGAAGGCCAAAAAGTACCAAGCGTGTCATTTCCATGTCGAGAAGGAGATGCATGGGTAACGAAAACGACAGATGAATTATTTTCTGGCAAAAATGTAGTGGTATTCTCTTTGCCAGGTGCATTTACACCAACTTGCTCGTCCACGCATTTGCCGCGTTATAATGCGTTAGCAAAAAAGTTTGCGAAACATGGCATTGATGACATTGTTTGTGTATCGGTAAACGATACTTTCGTGATGAACGCATGGGCCGCAGATCAGGAAGCCGCGAACATTACAGTCATTCCAGACGGCAACGGTGAATTCACCGACGGCATGGGTATGCTGGTAGATAAAGCGGACCTAGGCTTTGGCAAAAGAAGCTGGCGTTATTCAATGCTAGTGAAAGACGGCGTGGTAGACAAAATGTTTATTGAGCCTGATGTTGCCGGCGACCCGTTTGAAGTGTCAGATGCAGATACCATGCTGGCTTACATTGCGCCAGAAGAGCAAACTAACGCACCTGTTTCTATTATCACAAAACCGGGTTGTCCTTTCTGTGCTAAAGCGAAAAAACTGCTTGATGAAAAAGGTTACGAGTACGAAGAAATCGTGTTGGGCAAAGATGCCTCTCTAACCAGCTTAACGGCGATTAGCGGTCGTGAAACCGTGCCGCAAGTGTTCATTGGCGGTAAGCACATTGGTGGTTCTGACGACCTAGAGGTTTACTTTAGCTAACGTAATATACGTATTAATCGTCACAAGAAACGGGAGCATGGTAAACTGCTCCCGTTTTTTATTAATTATCCGTAGCGGAGAATAATGGTGTCATCGAAGTTTTTTGTAAAAATGCTCATAGGTATTGTTGCGCTTTTAGGTGCAAATATGGCGATAGCTGCAAATGTGTCGATACCCGATACAAGCGAAATGAAAAGCAGAAGTTTTTCAGATCTGCAAAATCAGTTCAAAGCATTTTATGAAAAAGAATGGGGGCAAACCCAGCCGTGTAGAGAAACAGCACTCAATCGCTTTTCTGTTTGCAGTAACGTATTGCGTAATGAAGGAAACTCACCTTTCATGCTGACCAACAAATCAAGCAGCAAAGTGGCAGTACTTATCCATGGTTTAAGCGACTCACCTTTCTTCATGCGTGAAATCGCCAACATCTTATTTGAACAGGGTTTTACTGTAGTCGTGCCGCTTTTGCCTGGGCATGGTAAACGAGATGCCGATGATGACATGTCTGACTGGGATTTAGCTGAACGCTGGCAGGCACACGTCGATGAAGTTATCGACTTAGCCGATAGCATGGGTGACACTCTACTTGTTGGCGGTTTTTCTACGGGGGGGGCATTAGCGGTAGAGCACTATCTTGATGAAGCTAGTAATGATGTAAACAACATCGACGGTTTAATGTTATTTTCTGGTGCGCTGGCGTTATCTGACAACGCTGAAAGTATGTCTCGAATTTGGGGCATTAAACTTTTAGCACGAGTGATTGATGGAAGTTATCAAACCCATGGCCCTAATCCTTACAAATACCCTAACGTGGCGGGTTTAGCTGGGTTGGAATTGATGGACTTAATTAACACTATTCGCGACAAAGTTGAAGAAGGGCAGCAGGTGGAAGTGCCCCTGTTTGCCGCTCATTCTAAAGCTGATGTAACTACGCCAATTCTAGGAATAGAGCAGTTAATGGAAGCAAGTAAAGGTCCAAATACCTTTTTCGTTATCGATGAATCGTACGGATTGTGCCATGCAGATTTAGTTGTGAATACAAGCTTGCTCAATAAAATGAATTTCAACGCAAGCATGGTTAATCAGCAAGAAGAGTGCGCGGTACCTAAAGCAAACCCATTGTTCTCGACCATGGACTTGATGTTGAAAGATTATTTGTCGCAGTTTAAATAAATTACTGGGACCTGTTGACCTTTGGTGTACAACTAGATCAACCGGCCCTGGCTTAGCGACATTAACAGCTGGCTTTACTGGTCGGTGACATCACGCTATTATTTCGTTGCATTGTGTGAATAAATAGCACTTTTCTGAGTACAGTCTTTGAGAAAGTTTCGGTTTGGTTTAGCGCTTAAAGGGTATAAATCGACGAACGCAAGTTCGTGGGTTCTTACACTGTTTTTAATGATGTCCCTTGTGTCGTCAGGCAGCGCTGTATCTATTGAACATTCATACGAACATGCCCATTCAATGTCGGTGATGACACCGCAGTCGGATTCACCTCATGCTAATCATCAAGTTCAATCACCTGAGTCTGCTAATACACATTGTCAGCAACATGAGTTGTCATCACAACATGCGGATTTAAGTGCTAAACACAACATGAGCGAGCCTGCCCAAGTCAATGGCGTCCACGTCAGCGGTGCAGGCGTGAATACCGTGAAAGCAACGCAGATGAGCGATATGTCTTGCTGCAAGGATGAATGTAGTTGTCCATCCGACCACTGTTTTAATCTTAGCGCTGGTGCGCTTATTCAGCCTACTTTCGAGACCGAAATATCGGTGGCGAGAATGGCGGCCACTGCACCTGTTTTAGGGCAGTGCAAAACCCTTCATTTTGGGCAGTTTCGCCCACCTAAATCGCTTTTCACAGCATAGATCTATCTTGCGGATTTGTTTCGCATAGGAGCTGTATTTTATCTAACGAAGTCCTTACTTCGATTTAAAGTGCCTCTTACCTTTTTATCTCTGTAACGCGTGGAACGTTTTTTTGTTAACTTCCTTTTTCAAAGGCAACGAAAAGCAAGCGAATTCAACACGCATTACCCTTGAAAAGTGATGTTATCCATGAGCATTTATTTGGTATCTAATAAAGAGGGCGTTAGCGCTGATAGGCCCTGTAGCGCGAGCACAGTGTTTATCGTATTTTTCGTGCTTACTTCTTTTTTCCTATTTATCAAGCCTTCTAAGGCACAACCGCTGAGCTTAGAACAAGCGCTGCAGTTAGCAATTCAACACGACCCTTTGCTTAAAGGGAATGTGCATCGCAAGAATAGCTTTAATGCAGAAGCTGAGGCGTCATCATACTGGACAAGCCCTCAGATTTCGGCGTCTGTACAAAACTTGCCTACCGATGGCTTCGCATTTGACCAAGAGCCTATGACGCAATTTAAAGTTGGGCTGAAGCAGCAGTTACCGCGAGGCAATGAAAACCTTTACAGCCAGCAAAAGTATCAGGTTATGGCTGACCAAATGTCGGTGCAGAATCAAGCTAGAAAGGCGTGGCTTAAACGTGAAGTCACGCTTACTTGGTTAGACTGGGTTTATGCAACGCATCGCCTTGACTTACTAGACAAAGAGAAATCATTGCTAACACAGCTTCTCGATTTTACTGACTCCAGATACAGTCAAGGCGTTGGTGCAGCGGCGCAGCAAGACATACTGCAAGTGCGCTTGGCATTGTTGTCTTTAGACGACAAATATGTGCAGGCCTACCAGCAAAAAAATGAAGCGAGATCTGCACTTTCAAAATGGTTCGGTGCGCCGCTAGATGCTTCTGTAATCATACCGCTAGATGACTCTGTAAGCGCACCGCTGGCTCAATCAACGCAAGAATCAACGCTTTCTTATCCAAAGCGTATCGAGCTCGATGCTATCTTAAACGACAGCAACCTCAGCCTTTCTTCGTTCTTAACGGTTATTGAGAGCAGTGAGCCTTTTTCAATTCTACAGCATCATCCTGAGGCTATGCTGCTTCAAATTCAGACCCAGATAGAAGCGCAAAATGTGAACATAGCGCGAGAGCAAACCAAGTCTCAGTGGGCATTTGAAGCAAGTTATGGATACAGACAAGACGCGCAAAATGGCGCAAGCCGAGCTGATTTTGTGTCATTGGGTGTTCAAGTAGACCTTCCGTTTTTTAACAAATCTCGTCAAGACGCTTCAATAGCCGCGGCGGCTTCCAAAATGAGTGCGTCTGAAACGGATTTCCGCTTGAAAGTGAACGAGCTTGCCGCGAATGCAGAGGTGCTTAAATCACGCTTGTCAGCGCTAAGTGAGCGCAAAGCGCTTTATGAAACGGCGTTAATTGGTGAAACACAGCAACTTTCTGAAGCTGAACTGGCAGCTTATACCACAGACACCGGTGATATCGGTGATGTTGTCAATGCCAACCTCAAGCAAGTACAGGTACAGGATGATTTACTTAAAATCGACATCGAGCGCGCCAGAACATTGGCGTCACTTGCTTATTTGTACCTGCCCACTCACGCCCATTTTTCGAATAATGAGTAGTTAATATGACATCTTCAACTAACCCTGCTCCAGATACAAAAAGCACGCTAATAAAAGGTTTGCTAGTAGGTCTGCTATTTGGCGGCCTGTTAGCGTTCGGCTTGGCCTCACTATTGTTGTCTGATTCATCAAAACACGGAAATGGTGAAAGTGCCCACAGCGGAGTCAGTGCCCACAGCGAGAAAAGTGCCCAAAGCGACGAAGCAGGCAATAAAGCCCCTTTATATTGGGTAGCGCCTATGGATGAAAGCTATCGCCGTGACAAACCGGGAAAGTCACCGATGGGAATGGACTTGGTGCCAGTATACGCCACTGACGAAGCAACATCTGCGAAAAGTAATGAGCGTACGCCTGGTACCGTAATGATTGCGCCAAATATACAGCACAATATAGGTGTTAAAGTCGCGCCCGTTACCATTGGAACACTTCAACAGACCGTAACGGCGGTGGGCAACGTTGCTTACGATGAAGATTGCATTGTGCACATCCACCCTAGAGTATCAGGTTGGGTCGACAGGCTTTTCATTAAATCTCAAGGTGAGCAAGTAGAAAAAGGACAGGCACTTTATACCCTGTATTCGCCAGAATTAGTTAGCGCACAAGAAGAATACGTTTTAGCTATTAAGCGAGGAGACGCACGTTTAATTGATGGCGCAGCCGAGCGCCTAAGAACTCTGGGGCTATCAAAGAGCGTTATTGAAGCATTGCAAAAAACTAGACGAGTAACACAAACCGTCACATTTAACGCGCCGCAAAGCGGTGTGGTAGAAGCGCTGAATATCAGGGAAGGATTTTACGTTCAGCCCGGGACAACCTTGATGAGCATCGCACAGCTAGATACGGTGTGGGTGATTGCTGAGGTACCTGAAAAATACGCGCAAATCATAGCGCCTCATAATAGCGCTGTGGTTACCCTTGATGAAATGACCCATGGGTCAGGTGCTAAATGGGAAAGTCACATAGAGTATATTTATCCGTCTTTGTCAGAAACAACCCGAACCCTGAAAGTGCGCATACCGCTAAACAATAGCAACCACACGTTAAAGCCTAATATGTTTGCCCACGTTGGAATAAAGCCTACTCAACGTAAAGCGGCGTTACTGGTTCCTCGTAGTGCCGTTATTCGCACGGCTGAGGGCGCAAAAGTGGTACTCAGTGATGGCGATGGCAACTTTAAGTCAGTACGCGTAGCACTGGGGCAAAGCGATAGTACACATTTTGAAGTCGTCGAAGGCTTGCTGCCAGAGGATGATGTTGTGGTATCAGCGCAATTTTTGATTGATTCAGAGTCGTCGAAAAGCAGTGACTTTGAGCGAATGAAAGCGCCCGATCACCAGGCCACGACAACAGGTACTATTGAGGCAATTGAATTGCCAGCTGACGCCGAAACGAATGGCGCTTCGAATAACGCAAGGTTAGTGATCGCTCGCGGGCCGATTGAAAAATGGGGACGGGGACCTGCGACAATGTCATTTGCGGTATCAAAGCATATTGACTTATCTCAGTTTAGTGAAGGTGACGACATCATGTTCACCTTTGTAACTGGCGAAGAATTCACGGTTATTGATATGCGAAAGCACAGTGAACATGCAATGGACAATGACATGGTGCATGACTCAGGTCACAGCAATCATAATCATAATGCGGGCGAGCGGAAGGGCGACGGAGAGCAAAGCGATGCTCATGAGTCCACGGTTCGTAAGTCAATGGCTCATAAATCTATGGAGCATAAATCAATAGAGCATAAGTCGGCAGAACAAAAATCGATAAATCATAAGGAGCATATGCACCATGATTAAATCTGTAATTCGCTGGTCGGTAAACAATAGAATACTGGTATTGCTGAGCGCTATTATGCTCAGTATTGCGGGTGTTTGGGCGGTGAAAAACACCCCCGTTGATGCTATCCCTGATTTATCTGATGTCCAAGTTATAGTGAAAGTAAACTATCCCGGTCAGTCACCGCAAGTGGTGGAAGATCAGGTGACGTTTCCTCTCACCTCTGCGCTAATGTCAGTGCCTGGCGCACAGACGGTGCGAGGGTATTCATTCTTCGGCGATGCCTACGTATATATAATCTTTGATGACGATACAGACATGTACTGGGCTCGAAGCCGCGTTCTGGAATACCTAAGCCAGGCGTCTTCGCAACTTCCAGAAGGCGTGACACCCCAGCTAGGTCCAGATGCGACAGGGGTAGGTTGGGTTTACATTTATGCGTTGGAAAACGATGCTAGTCAGCCAAATGCGCTGGATGCTGGTGAGTTAAGGGCGTTGCAAGACTGGTTCTTGAAGTTTGAGCTACAGTCAGTTGAAGGCGTATCTGAAGTTGCGTCTGTTGGAGGGATGGTTAAACAATACCAAGTTATTGTCGACCCTCAAAAATTACGTGCCTATAACATCCAGCCATCCATGATAGAAATTGCCCTTAAACGGGGTAACCGCGCGTCAGGCGCTTCGGTTATTGAAATGGCCGAGGCAGAGTACATGGTTAGCGCGCAAAGCTATATTCAGGACATTGATGACATACTGGCGTTGCCCACAGGCGTTATCAAAGACGGCGTTAGCATAACGATTAATGATGTAGCACAAGTGGTAGAAAGCCCGTTGATGCGCCGCGGTATTGCTGAACTAAACGGGAATGGCGAAACCGTAGGTGGCATTATAGTTATGCGCTATGGCGAAAACGCTAAAGCCACTATCGATGCGGTTAAAGCTAAGCTGGATTCATTAAAAGCGAGCTTGCCGGAAGGGGTGAAGATAGTCCCCGTTTACGATCGCTCTACCCTTATTGATAAGTCCGTCGATACCCTCACCAATAAGCTAGTTGAGGAATTGCTGGTTGTTGGTTTGGTATGCGCTATTTTCTTGTTTCACATACGTTCATCAATGGTTGCGCTAATCAGTTTGCCTATTGGTATTCTCGCCGCCTTTATCGTAATGAAGCTGCAGGGACTTAATGCCAACATCATGTCTTTAGGTGGCATTGCTATCGCTATTGGTGCAATGGTGGATGGCGCTATTGTTGTGGTTGAAAATTTACACAAGCACATTCATCAGCATGCTGTTTCATCAAGTCAGGGAGCCTCAGCGAGTCAAAGGGATTCAGCAAGTCAAAGGGGGGTAGCAAGTCAAAGGGGGGTAGCAAGTCAGGTGGGGGCAGGGAGTGCCCAAGCGCGAACATCTATACCAGCCTCTGCGCCAACATCTGCAAAGCTTTCGGCAGCCAAACGTTGGGAACTGGTGATTAAGTCGACCACCGAAGTTGGCCCAGCTTTATTCTTTGCGCTCCTAATTATAACCGTATCCTTTATTCCTGTTTTTGCATTGGAAGCGCAAGAAGGGCGTCTTTTTGCGCCTCTTGCCTTTACCAAAACCTATGCCATGGCAGCAGCTGCGGCGCTGGCAATTACTTTAGTTCCTGTGCTGGCGGGTTATTTTGTACGCGGAAAAATACGATCTGAAGCCCAGAACCCGGTAAATAGAGCTTTAAAGCGCGTATATCAACCATTGCTGACGCGGTTGCTTAACTACCCACGGAGCACCTTGTTGGGAGCATTTTGCTTGTTGCTTTCCATGTACTGGCCGTTAAGCCAACTAGGTAGTGAATTTATGCCCGAACTGGACGAAGGCGATTTGATGTATATGCCTACTACCTATCCGGGTATTTCAGTGGGTAAAGCCAGAGAGCTTTTACAGCAGACGGACAAGCTTATTGCAACCTTGCCCGAGGTTGAAACGGTATTCGGAAAAATTGGACGCGCAGATACGGCCACAGACCCTGCACCATTGACGATGATTGAAACCTTCATTCAGCTTAAACCGAAAGCGCAGTGGAGGGCGGGCATGACCACTGAAAAGCTCAAAGAAGAGCTTAACGCTCTGGTGCAATTTCCTGGGCTGACCAATGCGTGGGTCATGCCAATTAAAACCCGTATCGACATGTTGGCAACCGGGATAAAAACACCTGTTGGGATCAAGATTGCGGGGCCTGACTTAGCAGGTATTGAAGCCATTGGAAAGGATATAGAGACACTGCTTAAAGACCTGCCCAACACAGCATCTGTATATGCTGAGCGGGTGGTTGGTGGTCGTTATGTTTATATCGATATCGACAGGCAGTTGGCGGCGCGTTACGGCATGACGATAGACGATGTTCACAGCATTCTAGCTTCGGCAGTGGGCGGCAAAGTAGTTACACAGTCAGTGGAAGGGCGTGAGCGTTTTCCTATCGCCATGCGTTTTTTACAGCACTACCGCGATACGCCTGAATCTTTAGCATCCATGCCTTTCGTTACGCCAAGCGGTGTTCACATTACTCTTGGCGATGTGGCAACTGTGCGTATTGACGACGGACCAGCCGGAATTAAAAGCGAAAATGCCCGACTAAATGGGTGGGTGTATGTTGATATATCGTCAAACTCAGCCACGGGCGTTGACTTAGGGGGCTATGTAGATAGCGCGAAAAGCTATTTGTCAGACCATTTAGATTTACCGACTGGATACTCCATTACGTGGGCGGGGCAGTTTGCTTACCTTGAGCGCGCGAAAGCAAAACTGTCGGTGGTTATACCGCTAACATTAGCCATTATCTGCCTTTTGCTTTATCTGGCATTTAAACGCCTTCGCGATGTGGCGCTCATACTTGCTACCCTACCTTTGGCGCTGGTGGGCAGTGTGTGGTTGCTCTATCTTCTTAATTTTAATCTATCGGTGGCGGTAGGCGTAGGGTTTATTGCCTTAGCAGGTGTAGCGGTAGAAATAGGCGTTATCATGCTGGTCTATCTAAACCAATATGTATCAGAAGCACTTACTAAGCACGCAACAGAAAGTGGCAACACCAAAAAAGATGAGCTTGTGAAAAAGGCTATTGTCCATGCCGCCTCGGCAAGGCTTCGCCCTGTTATGATGACATCGCTTTCTATTATTGTTGGCTTGTTGCCTGTGCTTTATGCCACTGGAACCGGAAGTGAGGTGATGCAGCGAATTGCGGCGCCTATGGTAGGCGGTATGGCGAGTGCACTGGTATTAACGCTGTTGGTATTACCAAGCGCGTTTTACTTAATTGTGTCATGCAAGAAATAATGGAGTTGAAAGTGCAAGATTGAAAGTGCAATAGACTAGATAAAGCATGGGGAAGCGATAACACGCTTCCCTACGCTTCATTTTTAAAGTGTTGCCCGATTAATGCTCTTCCGCGTGCTTTTCCGCATAATCTTCCACTTGTTGCCAAACGCGCAAAAGGTTTCCGCTCAATATCTTTTCAATGTCGGTACGGCTATAACCTCTATCCAGCAATCCTTGTACTAAGTTTGGAAAACTCGCTACGTCTTTAAGTCCAATGGGTAAAGAGTCACCTACACCGTCATAGTCTGAACCAATACCCACGTGATCAACACCAATCAGTTTTACCACGTGATCGATATGGTCAAGCACTTCATCAAGGGTTGAATAAGGGTAAGGCATTTCTTTGCGATAATTCTCTTCAAAGTTCTCTAACTTAGGGCTGTCTTCGCCTTCTTTTTCAACCAAGGCTTTGCGCGCTGCAGTAAGGCCACTACGCCATTTGCCCGCTTCTTTAGACACAAAACTTGAACCAAAGTTAATCATAATTACACCGCCATTTTCGCCGAGTTTTTTGATCATCTCGTCGTCCATGTTGCGCTCAAAGCCAGGTGTAAATCGGCGCAGTGAAGAGTGCGATGCTATAACTGGTACCTTTGTTAGCTCGATAACCTGATAAAAAGCGTCATCAGAAACATGAGAAATATCTAACATGATACCTATATTATTCATTTCGCCCACTAGGGTTTTACCAAACGGGCTTAAGCCTTTCCATTTTCTACGCAGATCATACGAAGAGTCAGAGATGTGGTTGGCTTGACTATGAGCAAGGGTAATATAGCGAATGCCGCGCTCGTAAAAAGCCGTTAAATTTGCTAAGTCACCTTGAATAGGAGAACCATTTTCCATACCCATTGGCAGTGAAATTAGCCCCTTTTCAAATTGGGCTTTTACATCAGAAGGGCTTTTAGCAATGGCAAATTTATCCGGGGCGCGGGCAACAATGGCTTCTACTGAATCGATGAGCTCATGGGCAAGTTGGGTAGATTCAGGCGAATTGTCCAAGCTGGCAGGTACATAAATACTCATAAAGGGGGCGTTCAGGCCACCAGAAACTGCGCGAGGGTAGTCAAAGTCTCCACCTTCAGTGGCTTTAGTAACATCCACCCACTTTTCCTTTACGCGATAGGGAACGTCGATGTGACCATCTACAATAATGGTTTCTTGTGCGATCGTGATAGCTTTTTCAGATGCTGAATAAGTTGAGCTCTTAGCAAGAGAAGAGTGTGAAGCAAAAAGCGCAGAGATAAGTATTGCGCAAGATGAGAGTGGGAAGCGCCCCTTCATAGAAAATCCTTATTTTGTTTTTTTGTCGCTTAGGTCAACAATCGCTAACTTAATAGCAATACGAGACTAAAGGATAATGCACACCGCGACAATAGGCTTTTACTTGCTACGCATTAACCTCAGATTGATCTCGTGAACCCCTAAATTAGTCGATATTGCTCATTTTTAGAGCGCTTGTGCTTGTTTACTTCAAGTTTACATTGCAATAAAAATTTAAAACTTGTTATGGTGAAGACTGCGTGACTTCATTGCGCGAATACGGGATACTCCCAAGCGCTCCGCCAATTATCGATGACTACTATGCATCAGCGCGGCCGACGTAATTTTTTAGTGGCACCCGCTCTTCTCACATAATCAAGCCGGGGCCACAGCTAACAAGTATGAGAAATAAATATGGCTATTAATTTTGTACCGCTAGATAAAGAAAAGCATAAAGACCTAAAGGTTGCGGTAAATACATCTTTCAGCTTTGCGAAAAATACACACCTTGCAGCAGCAACGATCCGTGAATTTGCACAACTAGCTGCGACAATGCCGCTAGTGTTCATTGAAGACACTACATCAAAGCGTCACCACGTTGTGACTATGCTTGGTATGGAACAAGGTCAAAACCTTTTTCTAACTGGCGACAGCTGGAAAGGCCCTCACGTTCCAATGAACATCCTTCGCTATCCATTCGACGTGCGTCCAGACGGCGACAAGCTTGGCGTTTACATTGATGAAAACTCTGAACTTATTTCTGACGAAGGCCAAGCGCTATTCACTGAAGCGGGTGAAGCAAGCGAGTTCCTAGATAACCGTCAGAAATTCCTAGCAGACCTTGCGAATAGCGAAATGCTAACTCAGCGTTTTGTTGCGAAAGTCGTTGAACTGGACCTTCTTGATCCAATTCAAATTCGCCTTACTTACCAAGATGGTAAACAGCGCAATGTTACCGGCATGATGAGCATCAACGAGAAGAAGCTTCTTGAGCTGCCAGAAGAGCAGGTGCTTGAGCTACACAAGCAAGGCTTCCTAGGTGCAATTTATGCGGTAATGATGTCAGTGGGTCAGCTAAACCGCCTTGTTGAGCTTTCTAACGACACAGAAAACCCAATTCGCAGCATGCAGCTTTCTGCGGTTAAAGCAGAAGAAGCAGCATCTGAAGCGGCGCCAAACGCGTAATCGCTCCCTCATTTTGAAGTTTAAAAGCCCGCAAAGTTGCGGGTTTTTTTGTACCTAAAATTCACGTTCAGACTTCGTCATGTTTCGTTCAGAAACCGTTAAGTTTTAATGCCTTATCTTATGCGTAATGGTTTCACACGTCGTTCCCAACACATTTTTAAGGACAAAAGACATGAACATCAAATCTAATAAACTTTCAACAACGCTAACTGCACTATCACTTATTACGGCTTCAGTATTTGCAGTATCAGCAGCGCATGCAGCGACACAAAACGAAGTACAAGTAACCACCGTTGATTTTGAGGGGCTGGATGACAACCTCTACGGTGCTAGATATGTGCGCTACCTTGACGAGGTGAGTGGTAACAGCGGCGCCTACTTAATTAACCCATATCTTCAGCGTGTATCAAGTTTGTCTGGTGGGTACGCTAATTTAGACGGTATCGATGTGTTTAACTTAGGTAGCACCTTTTATTTCGACGATACGTGGATGCTAGCCATTGAAGGTGCCCATAGTAAATTTGACGACGACTTTGGCGATGAGGATTACACCAATATCGATTTAAAAGTAGGGTTTAACTTATCACGCCAATGGCAAATAGGCGCAGGTGTCATCTATCAGCGTGCCACGTACGACTTTAATGCCGGTGGAGAAAGTTACAGCGAAAGCGAGAATGAAACTTCACCTCTAGTTTTCACTCGCTATACCACAGTAGGCAATGGGGGGACCGGTTGGGACTTCACTGCTCAATACATTGCCGATGATGTTGATGTATTATCTGGAAGTGCGCGTTACTTCTTTAGCCCAGGTTTAAGTGTTCAAGGCAGCTATAGCTATACCAATGCGCCAGATGGCTTTGACAACTTAAAAACAGCAGGGGTTGCTTTAGATTACTGGGTGAATGAACAATTCTCTGTATCGGCAAGCTATGAAACAGATATTGATAGCGATATCGAAAGCGACGTTGCGTCGCTTACAGCTTCTTACCGTTTTTAAGGTAACTCAGCCATCAACTATCGATAGCTAGCAATTGTTAATAATGAACTATCAGTTTCGGTTGGTAGTTCATTTTTTGCGTTTATTCCTAGACACTGCTTTTAACTTAACCAACGTGTTTAATTTAGATAAAAACAGCCATTCATCGATAAATTTTAAGTTTAATTTTACCCACCTGAATATTTTTTAATCTTTTTTACGCGCCTAATCATACACTTCCTAAAGATACTGTATATCCAACCAGTTTAATCCCAGTGTTTATGCGGCTTTCACGCCTTTTTTCTACTTGACAGTGGGGATCATTGGTACCTAAACTGTATCTCAGTGGGTAAATGTGGCGAATTGTGGATCAAATCATCATCACTTTGCAGATTAGTACTCAAAAAACAAGAAAACCAAGAGCAAATAATAAAAGGCTAGGGGAATGTTCCGCGGCGCTAACGCAATCAATCTGGATACAAAAGGCAGACTGGCTATACCGACGAAGTATCGTCAGTCGCTGCTGGATGATTGTCAGGGACAACTGGTCTGCACAGTCGATACACAACAAAGTTGTTTGCTGCTTTACCCACTTCCCGAATGGGAAGAGATTGAGCTAAAACTCTCTAAACTTTCAAGCATGATCCCAGCCGAGCGTCGCTTGCAGCGATTGCTACTAGGTTATGCTTCAGAAGGTGAGATGGATAAAAGCGGGCGTATTCTTGTTCCTACTCCACTGCGAAGTTTCGCAAAACTCTCAAAAGAAGTCATGTTAGTTGGTCAGTTAAACAAATTCGAAATTTGGGATGCCGATATTTGGGCGCAACAAGTTGAAGCTGATATAGACACCGAACGCAAAGGCGAATTTGAACTTACCGAACGATTACAGGACTTTTCTCTATGACGCAGCCTAGCGAATTTAAACATATTTCAGTATTGCTTGACGAATGCATTGAAGCGCTGGCGATTAAACCAGATGGTATTTACATTGACGCTACTTTCGGCCGTGGTGGGCATTCAGCGCATATTTTGAGGGCTCTAGGTGAACACGGGCGACTCATCGCCTTTGACCGTGATCCGCAAGCAATCAAAGCGGCAGAACGCTTCGCTGATGATAAACGTTTTAGCATTATCCACTCACCGTTTGGTGATATGGCAGAAGAAATCGAGGCGCTAGGGCTAACTGGCAAAGTTGACGGTGTGCTTATGGATTTGGGTGTGTCTTCACCTCAGCTAGACGATGCGGAGCGTGGCTTTAGCTTTTTACGTGACGGCCCACTCGACATGCGTATGGATACGTCTCGTGGACAAAGTGCTGCAGACTGGTTGGCTAGCGCAGAAGAGCAAGACATTACACAGGTCATTAAAGAATTCGGCGAAGAAAAGTTCGGTAAGCGCATTGCTCACGCTATTGTAAACACACGTAAAGATGCACCTATTACGCGTACTGCACAGCTTGCCAAAATCATCGATGAAGCCGTACCTGTAAAAGACAAATTCAAGCACCCTGCAACCCGTGCATTCCAAGGTATTCGCATTTATATCAATGCTGAGCTAGAGCAACTTCGCGTGGGTCTTAAAGCTGCCACACAAGTGTTAGCAAAAGAAGGTCGATTAGCCGTTATTTCATTTCACTCGTTAGAAGACCGCTTGGTAAAGCGCTTTATTAAGGATCAAAGTAAGGGGAAAGTTGTACCGCACAATTTACCGATAACCCAAGCTGAAATAGATGCCGATAAAGTGCTTAAAGCTCTGGGTAAAGCAATAAAACCTTCAGAACAGGAGATTGCGAACAACGTTCGCTCTCGCAGTTCGGTATTACGTGTGGCAGAAAAGTTATGACCAAAGCCATACCAGACAAGGCCAGCACTAATTTCAAATTACTGCTCATTATTGTTTCAGATTTGACCCGCAACAAGTTGCGGGTTTTGTTGTATTTAATGGTTATCACAAGTGCTATGGCTGTGACCCTTAGTAGTCATCACAATAGACAGCAAGTCATTGCCCTTGAAGACCTTATGCAAGAGAAAGATGAGCTTGATGTTGAGTGGCGTAACCTGGTGCTTGAGCAACGTGCGCTGACCGAGCATAACCGCATAGAAAACCTGGTTGAGAAGCAGTTGGAAATGTACCGCGCTACTGCAGACGATGAAGTAGTGGTGAGGCTAAAATGAGTACATCAGCACTTTCTCGTAAGCGCAAAAAGACAGGCGCAAAACAAAATGTAACGCCAAGCTTGGTGCACTGGCGTTTTGTGGTTGTGCTTATTGTAATCATGCTAGTGTTTGGCGTATTAGCCGCTCGCGCAGCTTACATTCAAGTTATTGAACCTGATGAATTGATTCAACAGGGTGACAATCGCACGCTTAGAACCCGAGATATGCCTACCTATCGCGGGCTTATCACCGATAGAAACGGTGTTGAGCTAGCGGTAAGTGTTCCTGTTCGCGCCATTTACGCAGACCCTAAGATTATCCATGAGAACAACGGCTTCGAGGAAGAACGCCGCTGGGAAGCGCTGGCAGATGTACTGCGCCAAGACGTCAATGAACTGAAAGAAAAAGTGGCAAACCCTAAACGCCGCTTTGTTTATTTGCAGCGTCAGGTGTCGCCCGCTATGGCAGAATACGTTGATAAACTGGACATTCCAGGCATTTATCTTCGTCGTGAAAGCCGCCGCTACTATCCTACCGGTGAAGTTTCAGCGCAGTTAATCGGCGTAACCGATGTTGACGACACGGGCGTTGAAGGCTTAGAGCGCATGTATAATGAGTGGCTCACGGGCACGCCGGGTTCTCGCAAAATACGCCGTGATGCGAAAGGCCGTCAGGTAGAAATCTTAGAAACTAAATCTGGTGAAAAAGCCGGTGACCTGCAGTTGACTATCGATCAGCGCATTCAAGCACTTGCTTACAAAGAAATTAAAGAAGCCATGATTTACTATCAATCAAGTTCGGCTTCAGCCATCGTTATCGATGTAAAAAGCGGTGATGTATTAGCTATGGTTAACGCGCCTTCCTTCAACCCGAACGACAGAAGCAAATTGTCTGCGCACAGAATGCGTAACCGTGTTATTACCGACGCATTTGAGCCGGGTTCAGCATTGAAGCCGCTGGCCGTGCTTACTGCATTAGAATTCGGTGAAGTTGAGCCTGAAGATTCAGTAAACACCCACCCAGGTTGGATGCGTTTAGGCGGTAGCCTAGTAAAAGATTCGCGCAATTATGGCGAGCTAACGCTAGAAGAAATCATTCAGCATTCCTCGAATATGGGTACATCAAAGCTGGCGTTGTCTGTGCCTAAGCAGTTCCTGCTGGATACCTACTACAACATGGGCCTTATGAGTGATACTGGGCTGAACATGGCAGGCGAAAGCAGTGGTATTTTCCATGAGCGTAGCCGCTGGTCTGAATTTGAGTTAGCCACACTGTCATTTGGGTACGGCATTTCTGTAACCACGGCACAGCTAGGACGTCTTTACGCTACATTGGCAAACGGCGGCGTTAAAACACCTCTTAATATCATTAAATCGCCAGAGCAACCGTCGTGGCAAGCTCAATCAGAGCGTGTGATCAGCGAAGAAAACGCAAAAGCCATTGTTCAAATGATGGAAAGCGTAACCCAGCGCGGCGGCACGGCAACCAAAGCTGCAGTTCCAGGTTATCGGGTAGCGGGCAAAACAGGTACCAGCCGCAAAGCAGTAGCCGGCGGTTACGGTGAAGAGTACGTCAATATTTTCGCCGGTATTGCACCTGTGTCTGACCCAAGACTAGTGACTATTGTGTTGATCAACGAACCCGGCGGCGATTTGTATCACGCGGGGGATACCGCTGCACCTGTCTTTTCATCGATTATGGGTGGTGCACTGCACATGTTAAACGTTACGCCCGATGACAAGCAGGTTACGTCAAGTCGCTTATTGAAAGGAGGTCAAAGTGGTAGTTAGTGCCTTTATTCAAAGTATTAAAGCCTTGTTAGCAAAATTTGGTGTAGATGCCCCCGATATCCGCATTGAGGGTTTAACGTTAGATAGCCGTGAAGTGAATACGCGCTTAGCGTTTGTTGCAGTTAAAGGGCATGAACGTGATGGTCGCGATTTTATACCTCAGGCAATAAGTTTAGGGGCTCGTGTAATTCTGGCGCAAACTGAAGACAGTAGTGCCCATGGTCAAATGGAAATGCGCGACCACAGCGTCATCATTTCGCTTTATGAACTACCACAAATGCTCTCTGCATTAGCTGCTGCATTTTATGACTACCCTGCTCAGAAAATGACGACGGTAGCAGTGACAGGGACAAACGGGAAAACCTCTACAGTTCAATTGCTTACCCAGCTTAAGGATGCGTTAGGTACACGTAGTGCAAGCATAGGAACCTTAGGAAGTAGTGTGTTTGAGGGCGATGAAACTCAGTGGTCGAACACGCCAGCGGCAAATACCACCCCCGATGCCATACGTATGCAATATTTGTTGGCAGACTTTGTGCAAAGCGAAGTGCGCCATACGGCCTTTGAAGCAAGTTCTCACGCATTGGTTCAAGGTCGGCTTGGTACTGTAAAAACCGATATCGCTGTTTTCACCAACCTTACTCGTGACCACTTAGATTATCACGGCACAATGGAAGAGTATGGCAGAGCCAAGCGCTTGCTACTTCAACAGCCGGGTTTGAAAGCTGTAGTGTTAAACGCTAACGACGATGAAAGTAAGAAGTGGGATGGTGCAGCAGATAAGACGATTACACGCGTCTGGACAGGTATAGATGAAAGTGGTCTGGATGGAAGCGGTGAAAGTGAGTTCTTGCGCAAACATAACAATCCACAAAGTCGCCATTGTTTCGCCACAAATGCTTCTTATCATGCAGGTGGATGTAGCTTCGAACTGATGAGTTCGTGGGGAAGTGCTGCTATTTCGCTGCCACTATTTGGAAAGTTCAATATAAGCAATGTACTTAGTGCTATGGGTACGCTACTCGCTGAAGGTGAACGTTTTGATGACGTGGTGAACGCGGTAAATGCAATTACGCCTGTACCCGGGCGAATGGAAGTTTTCCCTGTAACGGGTGCGGCGAACCTAGTGGTGGACTACGCGCATACGCCAGATGCTCTGGAGAAAGTGCTGTTAAGCGCCAAATTCCATACCACAGGCAAAGTGTGGTGTGTGTTTGGCTGTGGCGGGGACAGAGACAAAGGTAAGCGACCACTAATGGGCCAGGCTGCTGAGTCAGGCGCTGACGCTATTGTGATCACCACCGACAACAGCAGAAGCGAAAGCCCTGAGTCTATTGCCAAGGACATCATCGCGGGCTTAAAAAATTCTGAGCTGGCAGTGTCTATACCCGACCGCGAGCAAGCTATTCGTCATTGCCTTGAGCATGGGCATGAAAGCGACATCATCATTGTGGCCGGAAAAGGCCATGAAGATTACCAAATTATCGGTGACAAAAAGACTAACTATAACGAACGTGCAGTTGTGGCGCGACTGCAACAGGAGTACAGCAAATGATAACAACAACGCTGTCATGGATAGCCGAAAAGGTTAACGGAAAATTATTAAAAGGTGCTGCTGACACTGAAGTATCAGCAGTAAGTACCGATACCCGCACCCTAGAAGATGGCGCAGTTTATTTGGCATTGAAAGGCCCTAATTTTAATGGCCATGATTTTATTTCAACGGCTGAGAAAGCGGGAGCTAGCGCGGTTATTGCCAGTGAAGACGTAGCAACCTCGTTACCTGTCATCATGGTTGAAGATACCAAAGAAGCACTTGGTCTATTAGGTGCGGCAGTAAAAGCTTATGTGGCGCCCAAAACGATTGCAATTACCGGAAGCAGTGGCAAAACCACCGTAAAGGAAATGTGCGCGGCTATTTTGGAGCGAAGAGGCAATGTATTAGCCACAAACGGTAACTTCAATAATGATATCGGTGTGCCGCTAACCCTTCTACGCCTTGAACCTCAGCATGAATACGCGGTTATGGAGTTAGGCGCAAATCACATTGGTGAAATCGCCTATACCACGAACCTTGTTAAGCCGGACGTCGCGACTATCGTAAACGCCGCCGCTTCTCATCTAGAAGGCTTTGGCAGCTTGCTAGGTGTGGCGCGCGCTAAAAGCGAAATCTTTAAAGGCTTAGGCAGTGAGGGCGTGGCGGTAGTCAATGTTGATAGCCAGTTTGCCGAATTTTGGCAAGGCAAACTTAAACAGACCAAAACGCTTACGTTTTCGCCCCAGCAGAAAAACGACGCTGACTTTAGAGCAGAAGATATCACCATTGGATTAGATGGCTGCGCTGCATTCCATTTGGTTTGCCCACACGGTGAGATGTCTATTCAGCTAACAATTCCAGGCGTTCACAACGTGGGTAATGCCCTTGTTGCTGCTGCGCTAACGTTACAAGTTGGAGCCACGTTAGAAAATGTGCGAGATGGTTTACTTGCCATGAAGCAGGTTAGTGGGCGTCTCAATGTGAAACAACTTACCGAACAGGTTCGCCTTTTAGATGATACCTACAACGCCAACGTGGCGTCTGTTAATGCAGCAATTGATACGCTAAGTAGCTTTTCAGGCATTCGCGTTCTTGTTCTAGGCGACATGAAAGAGTTGGGTGAAAAGGCGCGTTTTTACCACGAGCAGGTGGGGGAATACGCTAAACAAAAAGGAATTAATTACCTGTATACCATGGGCGTTTTGAGTCAATCAGCAAGTGCTGTGTTTAATGAGAACGGTGGCCATTTCAGCGATGTTGAAAGTTTGTTGGCCGCAATGGAGAGTGATTTGTTAGTGCAGCAGCGCGATATTTCAATTTTAGTTAAAGGTTCACGCAGCTCCAAAATGGAGCGTGTGGTAGAGGCGGTAGAGGCCTCTGCGCTGGGAAAGCACGATAGCCGTCGGGAGCGAATAGCATGTTAATTTGGCTAGCCGACTGGCTGACACAATTCGATTCAGGGTTTAACGTATTTTCATACCTTACCCTTCGTGCAATTTTAAGCACGCTGACCGCGTTACTTATTGCCATTCTTATTGGCCCTAAGATGATTCGCTATTTGCAACGTATGCAAATTGGTCAAACCGTACGTGATGATGGCCCGCAAAGCCATTTATCAAAATCAGGCACACCTACCATGGGCGGGTTACTCATACTCGCGGCTATCGTGGTAAGCGGCCTGCTTTGGGCTGACCTGACTAACCGTTATGTGTTGGTAACCCTTACCGTGGTTGTGGCCTACGGTATTATTGGGTTTGTCGACGACTACAGAAAAGTGATCCGCAAAGACTCTAAGGGGCTCATCGCCCGTTGGAAATATTTCTGGCAATCGGTAGTTGCATTAGGGGTTGCGTTCTATCTATATAGCAGCGCAACGATAAGCGCTGAAACCTCGCTACTGGTGCCTTTCTTCAAAGAAGTGTTCCCGCAGTTAGGGGCGTTCTTCATCATCATTACTTACTTTGCCATTGTAGGCACAAGTAACGCGGTAAACCTTACCGATGGGTTGGATGGACTCGCCATCGTTCCAACCATACTAGTCGCGGGCGCATTTGCCATTTTTGCCTATGTGACAGGCAACGCGAACTTTGCCGAATACCTGAATATTCCTCATATTCCGCTCACCAGTGAACTGGTGATTGTGTGTACCGCCATGGTCGGGGCTGGCTTAGGCTTCTTATGGTTTAACACGTACCCAGCACAAGTGTTTATGGGAGATGTTGGTTCACTAGCACTAGGCGGCACATTAGGCGTGCTTGCAGTACTAGTGCGTCAGGAACTCGTGTTAATCATAATGGGTGGTGTTTTTGTTATGGAAACCTTGTCGGTCATCCTTCAGGTAGGTTCTTACAAATTGCGTGGTCAGCGAATTTTCCGCATGGCGCCTATTCACCATCACTATGAATTGAAGGGCTGGCCAGAGCCGCGGGTTATCGTGCGTTTTTGGATCATTTCAATCATTTTGGTATTGGTGGGTCTTGCTACCCTCAAACTTAGATAAGCGGTAAAGAGATAAATCGTAATGTCGTATAACGTACGTGAGCATAGTTATGTAGTCGGTGGCCTAGGTGTTACAGGTCAGGCTTGCGTGCGCTTTTTGTTGCAAAAGAAAGCAACGGTTAAAGCGTTTGATACACGTGCTAATTTTGCTTCACCTGCTGATCTTGATGGTGATCTCGACTCTGGCATGCAAGCTTTTATGGCAGAGAAGGTCACTTGCCATGCCTTAAGCGAAGATTACTTCGATGGTGTAGACACCTTGGTGTTAAGCCCGGGTCTTGCCCCTAATATTGAACAAGTTGCCTTGGCAAATTCTTGCGGAGTAGAGGTTATTGGGGATGTCGAGCTGTTTGCCCGCCTAAATACACCTGAAAATAGCACTGCGCCAGCTAAGCGCGTAGTAGGTATAACCGGTTCTAACGGTAAAACCACGGTTACTTTATTAGTGAACCATCTGCTTAAAAGCTGTGGCGTAAAAAGCATTGAAGCGGGTAACGTAGGCCGCCCTGTGCTTGAAGCATTGGAAAGCGGTGCAGATGTAGTGGTGATGGAGCTATCAAGTTTTCAGCTTGAAACAACCTCTAGCCTGGAACTTGAAGCTGCCACAGTGCTTAATATTTCCGATGACCACCTAGACCGTCATGGTACCCTTGAAGCCTATATTGATGCCAAGCATCGCATTTTTGATAACGCAAAATCTGCGATTGTGTGGCGAGACGGTGAGTTTGTAGCGCCAGACGAGCAGATTATTGCTGATGCTAAGGCTAATGTTGCATTAAACGCCGTATCTAATGCAGTATCTGATGGCGAATCTAATGCCGCGTCTATTGAAGAGTCGCTAGCGTCAAAAGATATTGTTGAATATGGACTGGGAGAGTCGACTACAGGGTTTGCGATTGCGGCTTTTGACGGTGACGATAGTGCTCGTGACGACGCACAAAGTCTATGCATCACGTTTGACGGCGAAAAGCTTATTGCCCTTAGCGATATTCACTTAGCGGGCATGCATAACGTGCTAAATATTATGGCTGCATTAGGCATCTGCCTCCAGCTAGGTGTTTCGCCTGAACTCGCGGTTAAACACCTACATAGCTTTAAATCTGCACCACACCGGTGTGTGGAAATAGCTCGTGTAGACGACGTCCGCTATATCGACGATTCCAAAGCAACCAACATTGGCGCAACGGTTGCGGCCCTTGAAGGGCTAGCCCCGACTATACAAGGGAAGCTGATCCTTATTGCCGGTGGTGATGCTAAAGGCGCGGATATGGCAAACCTAACACCATATCTAGAGCAGCACGTTTCCCATGTGTTCGCCTTAGGTAAAGATGCACACCTTTTTGAAAAAAGTTTTGCGCATACCACTCGTGTGGCAACCATGAAAGATGCCGTAAAAGCAGCAACAAGGCTTGCTGCCCCTGGTGATGTAGTGCTGCTTTCGCCTGCGTGTGCAAGTTTAGATATGTTTAAGAACTATATGCATCGCGGTGACGTGTTTAAACAAGATGTATACGACCTACATAATTTACACGTTGAAGACAACGGCGCTGTGGGGGCCGCATCATGATGACTGCCTCTACTAAACTTAGCGCGTTATTTGCCGCGAAGCACGACGGCCAACCTTCAGCTAAACATCCCTATGACGTGACGCTGATATTAATCGCGCTGGCGCTAATGAGCATCGGCGTTGTTATAGTAACCTCGGCGTCGATGCCGGTGGCCGATAGGCTGCACGACAACCCCTTCTATTTTGCTATTCGCCACGGTATTTACATTGTTGGGGCGATCGTTGCCGCTATGGTAGTGCTGAATTTGCCCATGCAGTTTTGGCGTATGACCAATCCCTATCTTCTGCTTGCGGCCATCGCGCTATTGCTAGCAGTACTGGTAGTGGGAAGAACAGTAAACGGGAGTACCCGTTGGTTGGCAATTGGGCCTATTACCATTCAAGCTGCCGAACCTGCTAAGCTCTTTTTCTTTGCCTATTTGGCAGGGTATCTAGTACGCCGTTACGAAGAAGTTACCGAGAATCTAAAAGGATTTATTAAACCCCTTGTCGTGTTCTTTGCGTTAGCGATGCTATTACTGCTACAGCCAGACTTAGGTACCGTCGTTGTGATGTTTGCTACTACAATTGGCTTGTTGTTTTTAGCAGGTGCACGACTTTGGCAGTTCTTCGCACTGGTGTTTGCAGGCATATTGGCGGTTGTAGCGCTTATCGTGTTCGAAGAATACCGAATGAAACGGGTTACCTCTTTCTTAGACCCTTGGGCCGATCCATTTGGGGCAGGTTATCAGCTTACCCAGTCTTTAATGGCCTATGGCCGTGGCAACTGGTTTGGGCAAGGCCTGGGTAACAGCTTACAAAAATTGGAGTTTTTGCCTGAAGCACATACTGACTTTGTTATGGCTATTTTGGCAGAAGAGCTTGGCTTTGTTGGCGTACTCGCGGTACTCGGCCTCATTTTGTGGATGGTGTTGCGTGCGCTGAGTATTGGAAATAAGGCACTTGAAAAAGGCCGAGCGTTTGATGGATACATGGCTTACAGCATAGGCATTTGGTTCAGTTTCCAGACCGCGGTAAATATTGGTGCAAGTGCCGGCATCCTACCAACCAAAGGGTTAACACTGCCGTTGGTTAGCTACGGTGGCTCGTCACTTATCATTATGTCAGTAGCGGTAGCCATATTACTTCGTATCGATTTTGAACTACGCGTTGATGGCGTACAGGCGATTGGCCGAGGAGACAGCAAATCCGGCAAAAGCAAAGCCCGACGTAAAAAGCCTATTCCTACAAGCGCGTCTCAATCTAAAGCGGCACATGATGATGATGAAGCGAGTGTAGAGAGCAATACAGATGAATCAGGCTTTTCTACAGCGACGGTTGAAGCTAAACCTAGCGCCAAAACATCAAGTGCGGAAGATGAAGGCAAGGCCGGCATTAAAGCCATACTCGCGCGCGTAGCGCAGGAGGCTGATAATGGCTAAGCGTTGTTTAATTATGGCTGGTGGTACAGGCGGACACGTTTTTCCTGGTCTTGCAGTAGCTAACGCGCTTCGAAATGAAGGCTGGGATATTCATTGGCTGGGCACTGCCGAGCGAATGGAAGCGCAAGTCGTGCCTAAGCACGACATACCTATTCACTTTATTCCCGTAAAAGGGCTTCGTGGCAAAGGTATGTCTGCACGTATTCAAGGTGCTGTCGCTTTAGTAAAAAGCTTATTTTCTGCAAGACGAATTATAAAACGTCTACAGCCGGATATTGTTATTGGTTTTGGCGGCTATGCGAGCGGTCCTGGCGGCGTTGCAGCGAAGAGCTTAGGTATTCCTGTGATAGTGCATGAGCAAAATGCAGCGGCAGGCATGACTAATAAGCTTCTCAGTAAATTTGCAAGCCGTGTGTTGCTTGGCTTCAACGATGCTAAAGAACAATTTTCAGGGGTTGCAGATAAGGTGCATACTGTTGGCAATCCTGTTCGCGATGAAATTTGGCAGGTGATACCTAAACCTGTAGACATTAACGCAGACGCTCGTGCAAACACCTTTGAAAACACCAGTGAGCACAAGCAAGGTTTAAATATGCTTGTAGTTGGCGGCAGTTTAGGTGCACAGATTTTGAATAAAACTGTGCCTGAGACATGCGGTGTATTAGAAGGATTGTCAATAAAGCACCAGTGCGGTAAAGGCAACAGTAAAAGTGTTGTTCAAGCTTATAAATCCGTAGGCGCTGATATGGCGAAAGTTGATGTCAGTGATTTTATTGATGATATGGCCGCAGCCTATGAATGGGCCGACTTTATTGTCTGTAGAGCCGGTGCGCTTACGGTGAGCGAGGTTGCAGCAGCGGGGCGTGCAGCGATTTTCGTACCGCTACCTTTTGCGGTGGACGATCACCAAACGAAAAATGCGCAGTCGTTAGTGAAGCAAAATGCGGCACTGATGATTGCTCAATCAGTATTGAAAGAAAATTTAGGGCAGGCGGTGCGTCAGTGGTTACAACACCCTGAAGACTGCTTGAATATGGGGGGCGTTGCAAAAACATGTGCAAGCACTCATGCCACGGAAAATGTAGTAAGCCACGTAAAAAGCGTGGTAGGAGTAGGGGACTAATGGTTTTTAAAACCCCATTTGAAAGCCCGCAAATGCGCCGGGTTAAAAATATATTCTTTATTGGTATCGGCGGTGCCGGTATGGGTGGTATTGCCGAAGTATTACTAAACGAAGGTTATGCTATTGCTGGCTCTGACATTCAAGAAGGGCCAATGACCCAGCGCTTAAGCGAATTAGGTGCTGATGTTAAAATAGGTCATCGCGCGGAAAATGTCGAAGGCATGGACGTTATTGTGGTTTCTAGCGCCATCAATGAGCAAAACCCAGAAATTATCGTAGCTCGTGAAAAGCGCATTCCGATCATTCGTCGTGCAGAAATGCTTGCTGAACTGATGCGCTTCCGCCACGGTATTGCAGTAGCGGGTACCCATGGAAAAACGACTACAACCAGTTTGATTTCGACGATTTTCGCAGAAGCTGAGTATGACCCTACCTTTGTTATTGGTGGCTTGCTAAACAGTGCCGGTACGAATGCTCGCTTAGGCAAAAGCCGCTACCTTATAGCAGAGGCTGATGAGAGTGACGCGTCCTTCCTTCACTTGCAGCCAATGGTATCGGTTGTGACCAATATTGAAGCGGACCATATGGATACCTATGGTGGCGACTTCTCGAAAGTAAAAGATACCTTTGTTGAGTTTTTGTCAAACCTACCGTTTTACGGTCAGGCCATCGTATGCGGTGACGATGCGAATATTCAAGAGATTCGTCCTCGCATAGGCCGAAGCATTCTCACCTACGGCTTTGAATCTCATAACGACTATCGTGCAGAGAATATCTCACTGTCATTTGGTAAAGCGAGTTTTACCGTTATACGCCCAGAGCGTGAACCGTTAGATATTACGTTGAACCTCACCGGTAACCACAACGTGCTTAATGCCCTTGCTGCTATTGCTGTAGCAACGGATGAAGGTGTAGATGACGATGCAATCATTCGCGCGCTAGCCAGCTTTGGCGGCATAGGCCGTCGTTTCGAGCAGCTAGGTACGTTTACTACCAGTAAAGGTGAAGTGTGTTTGGTGGATGACTATGGTCACCACCCAACGGAAGTTAAAGCGACTATCGCTGCGGCTCGGGCAAACTGGCCTGATAAACGCTTAGTTATGGTTTATCAGCCCCATCGCTTTACGCGAACCCGCGACCTTTACGAAGACTTTGTTGAAGTACTGTCGAGCGTTGATGCGCTGTTGCTTCTAGATGTTTACGCCGCCAGTGAACAGCCCATTGAAGGTGCTGACAGTAAAGCATTGTGCCGATCTATTCGTCAGCGAGGACAAATAGAGCCTGTATACGTGGGTGACAAAGACGCGCTGCCAGGAATTTTGGCGAATATTATGCAAGATGGCGACATCGTCATGACCCAGGGGGCCGGTAACATCGGACAAATTGCCAAGCTTCTAGCACGCCATGAGTTAGAGCCTGCAACACTTGCTAAGGAAGGGGAATAAGATGTTTACACCTTCAGTAAGTGTTAAGTCACAGAAAACGCACTCGACAAATGAGTATGGCAAAGTCGCAGTGCTACTTGGTGGTGATTCTGCTGAGCGCGAAGTATCGCTTAACTCGGGCAATGCGGTATTAAATGCCTTGTTGAGACAAGGTGTTGATGCGTTCGCGTTTGACCCAGCAGAGCGACCATTGACCGACCTTATCGACCTCAACGTCGATAGAGCGCTCATTATGTTGCACGGTCGCGGTGGTGAAGACGGCTCTATGCAAGGCGCCCTTCAGTTCCTAAAAATCCCCTACACAGGGAGCCGAGTTTTAGGTTCTGCGCTGGCAATGGACAAAATTCATACTAAGCAAGTGTGGCAAAGTTTAGGCTTGCCCACTGCAAAATATGAAATTGCTGATAAAAGGCACTTTGAAGCTGGTAAGTGCAGCGCTATAATGGATAAATTGGGGAATGAAGTCATGGTAAAACCGGCCAGAGAAGGGTCGAGTATTGGCATGGCGAGAGTGACAAGCGCTAAACAGCTCGAAACTGCCATTCAGGACGCCTTTAAATACGATAATCAAGTCCTGTTAGAGCAGTATATAGACGGCCCTGAATTTACTGTTTCTGTATTACAGGGGCAGGCGTTGCCGTCTATTCGCATGTCTACTCCACATACGTTCTATGATTATGCTGCGAAATATCAGGATAATACAACAGAATACTATTGCCCAAGCGGCTTGTCTGAAGAGCAAGAAGCACAGTTAGCAAAATTAGCATCTCGTGCTTTTGACGCTATTTCTGGCAGCGGCTGGGGAAGAATTGATGTTATGCAGGACAACCAAAGGCAATTTTACTTGCTAGAGGCGAACACAGTACCTGGCATGACAGAAAAGAGTTTGGTGCCGAAGGCAGCCAAAGTTGCAGGATTAACATTTGACGAACTGGTACTAAGTATTCTTTCTACCAGTTTTGATGACGTTGCAAACAAGGCGTAAACGTGGCGGATACCAATACTAACCAAGTTAAGTCTGCTTCTGAAAAAGGCGGAAAAAGCAAAACGGCAGTGTGGGGCGGGGTCGCTTTCTTACTGTTTGTAATTGCTGGGTTAGTATTTGGCGGGCTTAAAGCAAACCAGTATTTGCAGGATGAACAGCAAATGCCGGTACAGGTTATCGATTTTTCTGGTGATTATCAGCACATCGATATTACCAAGCTAGAGCGGTTAATACGCAAGGCGCAGCCTGGAAGCTTTTTCGCGCTTGACGTCAACGAAGTATTTGAGCTTGTTGAAGCGCAGCCTTGGGTTTATCGCGCGTCAGTAAGAAAGAAGTGGCCAAATACGTTAAAAATTTATTTGGTTGAGCAGCAGCCGGTTGCGCAATGGAATGAAGATTTGTTGTTAAACCCTTATGGGGATACGTTTAACGACGAAGGCGTGAAGCTTGATTTGCCGCGCTTGTACGGTCCGGGCGGCAGTGAAAAAACCGCCCTTGAGGGCTATAACTCGATGCATGCGTTAATAGCAACAACAGACATGGCAATCGATGAATTGTCATTGAGTGAGCGATTTGCGTGGCAAGTGCAGTTGAAAAACGGCATTAAATTAAATTTAGGGCGTCAGGAGTTTATCGATAGGCTTCAACGGTTTATTGATGTTTATCCACTTTTGGCGCAACAAGAGAAGGCGGTGAAATACGTCGACCTTCGCTATGACACGGGCGTAGCAGTCGGATGGAAAGACGACAGCGCCACAGATGAAGAGAGTTAAGGAAACCATGTCAAAACCTGCTGAACGCAATTTGATTGTAGGGCTAGATATCGGCACCAGCCAAGTAAAGGCCGTGGTGGGTGAATTACTAGAAGACGATCAAATCAGTATCGTAGGCGTGGGCACCCATGCATCGAAAGGCATGGATAAGGGCGGCGTTAACGATTTAAACCTGGTCGTTAAGTCGGTACAGCGTGCAGTAAACGAGATGGAGTTAATGGCAGATTGCCGAGTGTCTTCAGTTTTCATGTCTATCTCGGGACGTCATGTAAAATGCCAAAATGAAAATGGCATGGTACCGATTAACAACCAAGAAGTAACACAAGAAGATGTAGATAACGTTATTCACGCGGCACGCAGTGTGCCAATTGCAGCGGAACGGCGTTTACTTCATGTGTTACCTCAAGAATTTACCATTGATGTGCAAGAGGGTATTAAAAATCCAATTGGCATGTCAGGAGTAAGAATGGAAGCCGATGCTCACATTATTACTTGCGCCGACGATATGGCGAAAAACATGGTGAAGTGTGTTGAGCGTTGTGAGCTTAATGCCGATCAGCTGATCTTTTCAGCATTGGCATCAAGTTATGCGGTACTCACTGACGACGAGCGAGAGCTTGGTGTGTGTGTGGTTGATATTGGTGGCGGCACTATGGATATGGTTATATTCACAGACGGTGCTATTCGCCACACGGCAGTTATACCGGTTGCGGGTAATCAAATTACCAGCGACATCGCTAAAATATTTAGAACACCAATTAGCAATGCAGAAGAAATAAAGGTGAATTATGCCTGTGCATTGAAAGATATGGTGAGTATGGAAGACAGCATTGAAGTGCCTAGCGTGGGTGGGCGCCCAGCTAGAGTGATGTCTCGTCATACGCTAGCTGAGGTGATTGAACCTCGCTATCAAGAGCTTTTTGAGCTGGTACATGATGAAATTCGTGCCAGCGGTCTGGAAGAGCAAATCGCAGCAGGTCTTGTACTTACTGGCGGTACCGCTAAGATGGAAGGTGCTGTGGAATTTGCAGAAGAACTTTTCCAGATGCCCGTGCGCGTGGGCAAACCCATCAACGTAAAAGGCTTGTCTGAATACGTTGATGATGCTGGCTTTGCAACAGTCGTAGGGCTGCTGCAATATGGCAAAGTACAATCTGATAATAAGAAGTCCAGTACGCAGAAGACCGGTGAAAGCTTATTTCATCGAGTGCAAAGCTGGTTTAAAGGTGAATTTTAATTTTATTTTGGGGGCGCTATAGCTACGGCATTAAGGCTAGCAGGAAGCAATTAGCCTAAGGGAATGACCTGGCGTAGTGTTGAAAAAGACGTACAACCGGAGAGTAAGTATGTTCGAATTAATGGATAGTCACGGCGAAGAAGCCGTAATCAAAGTCATCGGTGTCGGTGGCGGCGGTGGTAATGCCGTTGAGCACATGGTGTCTCAAAGCATTGAAGGCGTAGAATTTATCGCAGTTAACACCGACGCACAGGTGCTTCGTAGCTCAAGTGCAGACGTAACACTTCAAATTGGCTCAAGCGTAACCAAAGGCTTAGGTGCAGGTGCCGATCCAAATATTGGTCGCGAAGCTGCGCAAGAAGACAGAGAAACCATTCGTCAGGCACTAGACGGTGCCGATATGGTTTTCATTACAGCCGGCATGGGCGGTGGTACAGGTACAGGTGCAGCACCTGAAGTAGCGAAGATTGCTAGAGAAATGGGCATTCTTACAGTAGCGGTAGTGACTAAGCCGTTCCCATTTGAAGGTAAAAAGCGTACCTCTTTTGCTGAGCAAGGCACTGTAGAGCTTGCCAACAATGTTGACTCGTTAATTACCATTCCTAACGAAAAGCTATTAAAAGTAATGGGCCCAGGCACGCCGCTTCTTCAAGCATTTAGCGCAGCAAACGATGTATTGCGCGGCGCCGTTCAAGGTATTGCGGAGCTTATTACTCGCCCTGGTCTGATCAATGTTGACTTCGCAGACGTACGTACTGTTATGTCTGAGATGGGTAAAGCCATGATGGGTAGCGGTGCAGCAAGTGGTCCAGACCGCGCTGAAGAAGCTGCGGAAGCAGCAATTGCCAGCCCGTTGCTTGAAGATATCGATTTGTCAGGTGCACGCGGTATTCTTGTAAACATCACAGCGGGTCCTGATTTCGCTATCGATGAGTTCGAAACTGTGGGTAACGCAGTTAAAGCGTTCGCATCAGAAAATGCGACCGTGGTTGTCGGTACCGTTATCGATATGGAAATGACAGATGAGCTTCGCGTAACGGTTGTTGCGACCGGTATTGGCGCGGAGCGTAAGCCTGACATTTCATTAGTAAGCGCAGAAGGTTCTCGCCTTACACAGCCGGCTAAGGAATACGGTAATTCACAGGCAAGTGAGCCGCGTTCTGCAGTAGGTGGTACAGAAGGTAACCAAGCGCTGAAAGCTGACGATAGTGCTCAGCCAGACAACGATTTGGAGTATTTAGATATTCCTGCGTTTCTTCGTAAGCAGGCAGACTAATTTAGCTGCCTGAAAAGGAAGGGAATTATTTTACGTTTGTGTTGTCTTACTCATTAAGATGTATTTACACAGCGTGAAGAATTTCGCGTGAATAGGTCGAAAAAATACGTAATCTGACAAGGTGAAACTTGCCAGAACGGGTGTTTTTTGACATGTGAGTAATAACTCACTATAATTCGCGCCCGCTTTTTTAATAGGTAAAAGCTTAAGCAGATGATTAGACAACGTACAATCAAGCAATCGGTACAAGAGACCGGAATTGGGCTTCATAAAGGGGAAAAGGTCACAATGACTCTCCGACCTGCGCCAGCAAACACGGGTATCGTGTTTAGGCGTGTTGACCTTGAACCACATGTTGATATACCTTCGCGTGCGAACGCGGTAGGTAATACCATGCTGTGTACGTGCCTGAATAACGAAGACGGTGTAACTATCCAAACGGTAGAGCACTTAGCGTCTGCGCTTGCAGGCTTAGGTATCGACAATATTATTGTTGAAGTAGACAGTAACGAGCTGCCAATTATGGACGGAAGTGCTAGCCCGTTCGTATTTTTACTTCAATCTGCCGGTATCGAAGAACTAAACGCGCCCAAGCAGTTTATTCGTATTAAAAAGCCAGTTCGTGTAGAAGATGGCGACAAGTGGGCCGAATTAGTGCCTTACGATGGATTCCGTGTTGATTTCCAAATTGACTTTGATCACCCTGTGATCAGTCAAACTCGTCAGCATATGGTGATGGATTTCGATTCATGTTCATATGTAAGCGAAGTTAGCCGCGCACGTACCTTTGGTTTTATGCGCGACTTAGAGTACATGAATGCTAACAACCTAGCGTTGGGTGGCAGCATGGAAAATGCTGTGGCGCTAGATGAGTTCCGCGTACTTAACCCTGAAGGGTTACGCTACGATGATGAATTCTTAAAGCACAAAATTTTGGACGCCATTGGTGATTTATACCTTGGCGGTCATAGTTTAATTGGTGAGCTGCGTGCTTATAAAACTGGGCACGGCCTTAACAACAAACTTTTAAATGCCGTTTTGGCACAGAAAGAGTGTTGGGAGTTTGTGACCTACGACTCTCAGGAAACGGCACCAATTCGTTACGCTCAACCGGCGTTAGCGTAAAAATTTAGAAAAGCCGCCTAACGGGCGGCTTTTTTTCATATGGCAATTACTGTAATAAATGATACAGTAGCCGAATAATTAATATAAATTTCACCCATTCGACAAAAAAACTATAAGTTGAAGGTTGTCGCCTTTGGCTAAAACACATTCATAGTGTTATGAAGTGGTATGAAAAAGAGTGGCGTGAAACAGCAATTTTCTTCGTGGTATGAAATTAACAATCACATTAGCAGGTAAAAATAAACGCTACAGACACAGCATTAGTGTCCGTACGCTCGTGAGCGCAACCGTGCTCTCGTCTATTTTTATGCTAGTGTCGAGCCGTTCTACTGAATCTGTGTCGGAAGATGTCGCACGGGTTCGCTTAGCGCAAACTGAAGTCAGCGAAAAACAAAAAGACGTTGAGGCGCTAAAGCAACAAACCACAATAAAACTAAAAGCTTTGCTTTCTCATGTAGCAGAATTGTCTGCACAGGCCTCGCTACTTGACGAAAAGGGCAAGCAAATCGCAACAGAATTAGGTATGTCAGCGGCTGACCTGGACGCTTTCGTACCGGTATCGATACCGGAAAACCTCCAAGACGACCCCATCCTTCACGAAATAGCTAAATTAGAGCAATCACTTGATTTAAAGTCTCAACAATTGTCTATGCTTGAAAGTTTGGTAAGGGGTCACCATATCAACGAACAGAGCCAATTATCTGGTCGTCCGATAGAGTCAGGGTGGTTGTCTTCTTATTATGGTATGCGGGCCGACCCGTTTACTGGCGAACCTACTATGCACAAAGGGCTAGACTTCGCGGGTAAAGCAGGGGAAAACGTAGTAGCAACTGCCGCAGGTATTGTAACCTGGGCGGGTGAGCGCTATGGCTATGGCCAACTAGTAGAAATTGATCACGGTGATGGCTATGTTACCCGCTATGGGCACAACGACATCCTTACTGTTTCAATAGGTGATGTGGTGACCAAAGGGGAGCCAATTGCAAAAATGGGCAATACAGGGCGCTCTACGGGTGTTCATGTCCACTACGAAGTAATAAGAAACGGAAAACCAATCGATCCTCTGCCTTTCGTTTACAAAAAGTAGACAAGGTAGCAGCCAGGTAATTCTCGTTGATGATGCCTTATTAGTTGAGGTCATTTGAAGCGAAGAAGCATAATTTAAGAACATCGCAAAACACAATGTAATTAATATTGTGTTTTATACGTTTAATTTAGCTGTGCACGATGTGCGGCGCCTCGACAAGTAGTGGAATATAAAAGCTAATGTTTTCAAGCATCCTTCGAAAAGTATTCGGTAGTAGAAACGACCGATTATTAAAAAAATTACGCAAAAACGTAGATGCCATTAATGCACTGGAAGCAGAATTTGAAAAGCTTTCCGATGAGGCGCTAAAGGCTAAGACGGACGAATTTAAAGCCCGTATCGAAAAAGGTGAAAGCCTGGATAGTATCCTTATTGAAGCCTTTGCTACGGTGCGTGAAGCCAGTAAACGTGTTTACGGTATGCGTCACTTTGACGTGCAAATGCTAGGCGGCCAAGTACTTCACGAAGGCAAAATATCTGAAATGCGTACTGGTGAAGGTAAAACCCTAACGGCTACGTTGCCAACTTACCTTAATGCCCTATCGGGCAAAGGTGTTCATGTTGTTACCGTGAATGACTATCTAGCACGTCGTGATGCTGAGTGGAGTAATCAGTTATTCATGTTTTTAGGTATGCGCGTAGGTTGCAACGTACCGGGTATGTCACCTGAGCAAAAGCGCGACGCTTACCAAGCAGATGTTACCTATGGAACCAACAACGAGTTTGGTTTTGATTACCTGCGCGACAATATGGCGTTTAGCCCGCAAGATCGCGTTCAGCGCCCGCTTAACTATGCGGTAGTGGATGAAGTTGACTCCATCTTAATCGACGAAGCCCGTACGCCACTTATTATCTCTGGCCAGGCTGAAGATAGCTCCGAGTTATATCGCCGTATCAACGTCATCATTCCCAAGCTTGTTCAGCAAGAAAAAGAAGATGAAGAGGGTCAAGAAGGCGATGGTGATTACACTATTGACCTTAAAGCAAAACAAATACACCTTACCGAGCGCGGTCAATTACACGTTGAAGAGATACTTCATGAAGAAGGCTTGTTGCCTGAAGGTGAGTCGCTGTTTGCTGCAGGTAATATTTCACTGCTTCATCATATTAACGCTGCGCTTCGTGCACACAAGTTGTTTGCTAAAGACGTAGACTACATCGTTAAAGAAGACCAAATCGTTATTGTTGACGAGCATACGGGTCGTACGATGGAAGGCCGTCGCTGGTCTGAAGGTTTGCACCAGGCCGTAGAAGCGAAAGAAGGGGTTCGTATTCAAAACGAAAACCAAACCCTTGCGTCAATTACCTTCCAGAATTACTTCCGCTTGTATAACAAGCTTGCGGGTATGACAGGTACTGCCGATACAGAAGCCTTCGAATTTAACCATATTTACGGCTTAGAAACGGTAGTTATCCCAACCAACCGCCCTATGCAGCGTAAAGACATGGCTGACCTTATCTACCTAACGGCAGAAGAAAAATACGAAGCCATTGTTGAAGACATTAAAGAGTGCGTTAAACGCGGTCAGCCTACGCTAGTGGGTACGGTGTCTATCGAGAACTCAGAGCTGATTTCTCGCATTCTTAAGAAATCAAAAATCCCTCATAAGGTACTAAACGCAAAGTTCCACGAACACGAAGCGGATATCGTTGCACAAGCTGGTAAGCCAGGCGCGGTTACGATTGCGACTAACATGGCAGGTCGTGGTACCGATATCGTGTTAGGTGGTAACTGGCAAGCGGAAGTTGAGAAAATTGAAAATCCAACTGAAGCGCAAATCGAAAAGATCAAGGCTGAGTGGAAGAAGAGCCACGACGCAGTACTTGAATCTGGTGGTCTACACATTATTGGTACAGAGCGTCACGAGTCTCGCCGTATCGATAACCAGCTTCGCGGTCGTTCGGGCCGTCAGGGTGACCCGGGTTCAAGCCGTTTCTACCTGTCATTAGACGATGCGCTAATGCGTATCTTTGCCTCTGAAAAAATGGGCAATATGATGAAGCGTTTGGGTATGGAGCGCGGTGAAGCCATTGAGCACCCATGGGTAACTCGCGCCATTGAAAATGCACAGCGCAAAGTAGAAGGCCGTAACTTTGACATTCGTAAGCAGTTGCTTGAATACGATGATGTTGCAAACGATCAGCGTAAAGTTATTTACGAACAGCGTAATGAGCTTCTTGATGAAGGTGATATTAGCGAGACTATCGCAGCTATTCGTGAAGATGTTATCTCAAGCGTTGTCGATGAGTACATTCCGCCACAATCTCTTGAAGAAATGTGGGATGTAAGCGGCCTTGAAGAGCGCATGCGAGCCGACTTCGCCGTAGACTTGCCAATCAAGACTTGGCTTGAAAATGACGACAAGCTTTACGAAGAGAAGCTTCGCGAGCGCATTCTTGGCGAAGTCGTTGACGCTTATAAGCAGAAAGAAGCGGTAGTGGGCGAGCAGGTACTGCGCCAGTTTGAAAAAGCGGTAATGCTTCAAAACCTAGATAGCCACTGGAAAGAGCATTTGGCGGCGATGGATCATCTACGCCAAGGCATTCACCTACGCGGCTATGCGCAGAAGAACCCTAAGCAAGAATACAAGCGTGAGTCGTTTGCACTGTTCTCGCAAATGCTAGAAGCGCTTAAAGTTGAAGTGATCACTATTCTTGCGCGTGTAAAAGTACAAGCCGAAGAAGACGTGCAAAAAGTAGAAGAGCAGCGTCGTCAAGCTGACGATGTGCCTAAGAATTTTGAGCACGAAGAAGCGAGCGCAACGCCAGAAGAGGCAAGTGACAAGGTACGTACGCAAGTTCGCGAAGGCGCGAAAGTAGGCCGTAACGACCCATGTCCTTGTGGCTCTGGTAAAAAGTATAAGCAGTGTCACGGTAAGCTTAAGTAATGAAAGTGGTACATGTTGCTGTGGGCGTTATCGCCCGCGGCGATGACATATTTATTACCCTTCGCCCAGACAACGTTCACCAAGGCGGAAAATGGGAGTTCCCTGGCGGCAAAGTAGAAGAAGGTGAGACCGTTCTACAGGCGCTGAAGCGAGAGCTTGCTGAAGAAGTTGGGATTATTGTGAACCGCAGCGAGCCTGTGATTGTGATCACCCATGATTATGGCGACAAGCAAGTTAAACTAGATGTTCATCGAGTGTGTGATTTTACCGGCGAGCCCCATGGCAAAGAAGGTCAACAATCTCGATGGGTAAATGTGAAAGCACTTAACGCCTCTGACTTTCCAGAAGCTAACGTTCCTATTATTAGCGCACTGCGGTGAATGCGATCTAAATAGCTACAAATCAAAGCGGCCAATGGCCGCTTTTTTATTATACCTAAGTATAAACTACTCATTTTCGAACATTTTCTTTTCAAAAAAAACACACCTCTAACCACGTTATTAGACTTTTGTACTTTGACAAAATCGCCATTCTCACCTTGCATAACGCCTAATATATAAGTTTTTGTTTTTATATAGCAATATTAAAAAGCGCCATTTGTGACTTTAATGACATTTTGGGGTTGGGGCACGAGAATTTGTGCGTTGGGTGCTTGTTTTTATATAAACGTATCCGGATTCATACTTTAAGGGGATAAGATTTAAACGATATTTAAAAGGTGCATTAACAGCCATTTATATATCGAGGTTAATTATGGCGCTCAAAAAATCATCTGACCCAGTAGCCGCACCCACAGTTCACGTGGATGCGAAAATGAGAAAAGAAGCTGAAGATCAGCGCCGAAAAGCTCGAACGCTAGCAAGGCAACAACAAGCCGCCGAGCGCGTGGCGTCGGCTACTACCGAATTAGTTAGCGGTGTGAATCAAGCCTCTAGCGCAACAGACCAGCTATCCACGGCTGTAAATGAAATTGCAGCGGGTGCCGAAGAATCAAGCAGTGCCAGTCAAGAAAGCTTAGCGGCTGTCACGCAGATATCAGGCGGCTTAGTCGCGCAGCTTGAGCTTGCAGGCGCAACCATGGATAAAACCAATGAACTACAAACGTTTTTAGAACGTGTAGTCGGAGATCTGGGCACTATGATGACCAGTGTTAAGACGGCTTCAGAACATCAATCTCGTTCGGTCGTGATGATGAGCGAGTTAGAACAACAGGCTTCTAACATTGGCGAGGCCGTTAAACAAGTAACGCGCATTGCTGATCAAACCAATCTTCTTGCGCTTAATGCTGCTATCGAAGCCGGTCGTGCCGGTAAGCATGGTAAGGGCTTTGCTGTAGTGGCTGACACGGTGCGTGCCCTCGCTGAGGTGTCTGACAAAAGCGCTGCCGACATCGCTAAGCAAATTGAAAAAATTCAGGAACAATCAAATCTAGTATCTGATGCTGTTAAGTCTTCATCAGAAGCCGCACTTGAAGAGGTTACTAAAGGTGAAGCTGTTACCGAGCAATTAGTCACTATCAAAGATGATATGAAATCGATTGCTGATGGAGCTGAAGAGCTTCAAGCACAAGTTAAATCGATGGATGGCGCAGCCAAAGAAATTCAACAAGGCTCTGAAACTATCTCTTGCGCAGCGGATGAACAATCTACGGCAGCTCAAGAGGTATCTTCCAACGTATCTGAACAGAGCGTTGCATTATCGCAGGCAGAACAAGCAGCTCAGTCGTTAGAACTTATAACCGAAGAGTTAAAAAATAGCACCGATATAAATAAAAGCGCTGAAGAAGTGGCATCTTCTGCAGAGGAATTATCGGCGACGCTAGAAGAGATTAATCGCTCTTCTGGCGAGATTATGACAGCGCTAACTCAGGTGAACAATGGGTCGCAACAAGCAGCGAGTTCGGTAGATCAAGCCGTCGGTAATATTGACTTATTGCGAGAGGGCGTTGATAAGGCGTCATCTCAGTGCGATGTTGCGTTAGAGAAAGGTATTGCAATAACCGAGCTATTAAAAGAGAACCGTGCCCTTATCGAAGGCATGGTAGGTGGTATCAACTTAGCACTTGAAACCAGTAAAGAGAATGTAAGTGCAATTAACGAGATGGAATCCATGACTCGCCAAATTGACAAGGTCATCGATACCATTACAACGGTTTCGGTTAAAACCAGCATGCTCGCGGTAAATGGCGCTGTCGAGGCAGCGAGAGCGGGTGAGTATGGTAAAGGTTTTGCGGTTGTTTCAGCTGACATTCAAAGCTTAGCCGACGAAGCAGCCGAAAATGTAGAACAAATCAAAGACCTCATAAAAGCCATTCAAGACCAAACGGTTAGTGTTAAAACGGACCTTACCAACGTAGCTGAAAGCGCATCACGAGAAGTGATGAAGGCGGTACAAACAACCAAAGACGTTGAAAGGATAGCCGCCGATATTTCAGAGGTAGTGGAGTATAACCAAGCGATGAAGGATCGCGGTGAGGAAATTGCCGCAGGTGTTACACAAGCGCAAAAAGGCCTCGAACAGATAGCCGCTGCCAACGAGCAGGCAAGCAGCAACTGTCAGCAAGCACTGAATGCAGCTGAGCAACAGAGTAAAGGCATGGAGATCCTTGCAAAATCTATCGAAGAAATTGCCTCGGTAGCAGATGAAATGCAAAACGGCTAACGGTTCACCTTGTCAGAGGAGTCTTTCTTATGACTGATGTTTCAAATGTAGAAAGTACTGAAAATCTTCAGGACGACACGAGTGACGGTGAACAGCAATTCGTTTCCTTTCTTGTGAATGAAGAGCGTTTTACTTTTCCGATGCACTCTGTAGGCGAAATAATACGGGTTCCTACCGTGGTGTCGGTGCCACTTGGACCTGCTCAAATGATTGGGTTAGCCAACCTAAGAGGCAATGTTTTACCTGTATATGATCTAAGCATGATTTTGCTGGGTTTAAGCTCACAAATTACCGATGTGACTCGCGTAGTTGTTGTGGAATCTGAGTTGGGTAGCGTTGGGTTTATGGTTGACCGAGTACTGAAAGTATTTGGGGTGCCCAATGATACGGTAATTGATAAAAAATCGATGACCGAATCTATCGCCTATGAATACATGCAGGGCATTATCAAGCAAGATGACCAGCCAGTAGAACAAATACTCGATGTTTCGTCTTTAGCCAGAGCACAAGCGGTAACAAAGCAGGATGGTAATACGATGCAACTGTCGGGAATGCATCACATAGACAGTGACGACGAGATTGTTGAATCAGATGACCATAGCCAGCAGCAACTGGTTTGCTTTTCTCTTGAAGATCAAGAGTTCGCATTTCATTTACAAGATGTAGAAGAAATTGTTCGTGTACCCACTGAAATTTCTCAACTACCAGAAAGTGCACCATCAGTGCTAGGGCTAGTGAATTTGCGAGGTCGAATAATTCCCATCGTCGATTTAGCAAACTGCATTGGCATGGTTCATACGGAAATTAATGAGGCCTCACGTATTGTCATTGCTCAGAACAGCGACTTCGGCAGCGTAGGGTTTGTTGTTGCCAAAGTAAGCAATGTGGTTTCCATTTCTGAAAGCGAGCTAGAGGCCGTGCCTTCTGTCTGTAATGACGGCGCTGAGTCAGGGGTTCTTGAAGCAGTGTACAGAAGTGACGGTGGAAAGCGTCTTGTGTCGATAATAAACCTAAATAATGTCTACAGCCGAGCGCTCATGACAGCGTTGAGTTCGCTGGATGAAGACATAAAGCAGGAGTCACAGATGAGCGAGAATAACGAGGGCGCCATCAATGAAGATGATTGCGAGCAATACGTCATATTTTGGATTAATGGTCAGGAATATGGCGTAAGCATTGATGACACCCAAGAAATAACCCGTGTACCTGAAAAGCTAGAGAGCATTCCAAGTACCCCTGATTACTTAAAAGGGATTGTAAATCTGCGTGGCACGGTGCTACCTGTCATCGACTTAAGAAGTCGTCTAGGCATTCCAAGCAGTGAATCATCTGAACGACAGCGAATTGTTGTGCTAACGAAGGATAAGCAGCGTACAGGCTTTATTGTTGATGGCGTTGCAGAAGTAAAAACTGTGGTCAAACAAACCATTGAAACAGCGCCTTCGTTGTCAGAAATGCAGTCTGAATTTTTAAGTCGATTAATAAAATTAAACGACGAAAAGCGCATTATTCAAATTATAGAGCCCAATGTTTTGTTAAATGATAACGCCGTGGCTCAAGCGCAGACGCAATGCTAGTTAAGTAGGCTATCTTACTTGGTTGATTAATAGGAGAAGCTATGTCGGTAAAGGTACTTGCGGTGGATGACTCTGCGTTAATGCGCAAACTCTTTACTCAATTGTTTGAAAAAGAGGGGTTCATTGTCCAGGTTGCAAGAAACGGTGAAGAAGCGCTTTCTAAAGCGGTCGAGTTCAAACCTGATTGTATTACGCTTGATATAAATATGCCTGTGATGGACGGTATGACATGTTTGGCTTTATTAAGAAACTTGTATCCATGTCCTATTATTATGGTTTCTTCGCTAACGCAAAAAGGTGCGGCTATTACCCTTGAGGCATTAGCACTTGGCGCCAGTGACTTTGTACTGAAAACAGGGGGCACTGTCAGCCGAGACATTTCCGACATCGAAACGCCGTTAGTCAACAAAATAAATGCGTTAGCAAAGACGGGAAAGGCACAGCGCCCCACTATCAAAGCGCCTCCTGTAGTGAAGCAGCGTGTGGTGAGGAACAATAAAAGCACGCCCTTTGAAATTGTAATGATAGGCGTCTCAACTGGCGGGCCGCGAAAGCTGGAACACCTAGTAACGAATATATCGCCCACATTTCCAGCACCCATTGTGATTTCGCAGCATATGCCAGCTTCGTTTACCCAAGCATTGGCCAAGCGACTCGATGGCTTAAGTCCGCTAACAGTTGTCGAAGTTGACTCAAGAATGACTCTCGAGGCGGGCAAAATTTACTTGGCGAAGGGCGATGCTGATTTAGCTTTTTCCAAAGCGGGTGCAGATATTCACGTTCGCCCCGTACCTGCAAGTCCCAGCTTTTTATGGCACCCCAGTGTCGATCGTATGGTCGATAGCGCACTGAATTGTTACGAACCACTCGCTATGTTATGTGTTCAGCTAACTGGAATGGGCAGCGATGGTGTAGCTGCAATGAGTAAAGCATACAAAGGTGGTGCTACAACAATTGCCGAGAGTGAAGCGACTTCCATTGTATTCGGTATGCCAAAAGAACTGATAGAGGCCGGCTGCGCTAGTCATGTATTAGACAGTCCTAAAATAGTGTCAAAGTTGAATGCACTTTGTCGATAACAGGAGCAAGTGTTATGGGTTTAAAAAAGAAATCAAATGCCAGTGACGACATAGTAATTCAACAAGAAGAAAAGCGCAGTGCTCAACGAACGCCACAGCAGCTGGTAGCCGATTTAGCCTCACCAGACAGCAGCGTAAGGCGCTGGGCAGTGCGGGATTTAAGCGGTGAAGAAAATGCGCACAAGGCCTTTTTAGCGCGACTACCGGCAGAAAATGACCCTACCGTTATCGAAGCATTATTTAGTGCGCTTGAGCACAATATGACGGATGCCGATGCATCTCAACTAATAGGCATGTTGAAGAGCGAACAAGTACAATTGCGTAACGGTGCTATTGAAATTATGCAGCAAAACCCTGATTTGTTCGCACACAATGTGCATAAACTTATGCAAGATGATGACCCAGATACGCGTATTTTTTGTGTTGACATTATTGGCGCAGTAGCACACCCCGATGCGTTAAATTGGCTGCATCATATTGCACTTAATGACGACAATGAAAATGTTGTGGGTACAGCTTTAGACAAGCTTGCAGAAGTATCTGATAGCTCTACCCATGAAATATTGCAAACTGTAGAAAGCCGTTTTCCTAATCATGCCTACATTTCTTTTGTCATTAGCCTAATTCGAAATCAATTAGGGAGTGCGTAATGACTCCAGAAACGTTGGAAAAAATTGCTGTTGCTGATTTCGAGCGCTTTCGGTCGATGTTTTACCGAAAAACCGGGATCCATTTTGAAAATTCGAAACGTTATTTTGTTGATAAACGTCTACACGAGCGAATGAAAGCTACGGGGCACACTAACTTCAAAAGTTATTTTACCTTTATGCGTTTCCAAGCGTCGGGTGAAGAGTTTCAAAACCTAGTCAACGCAATGACAGTGAATGAAACCTACTTTTTCCGCGAAGAGTACCAATTTGATGCAATGACACGCTATATCATGGATGAGCTCGATAGTTATCGCCCACCTGGAGAAGACTTACGGATTTGGTCGGTGCCTTCAAGTACGGGCGAAGAGCCGTACTCTATAGCAATTCATCTTATAGAAAACTGGAAAGGGCTAGCTCATCGAGATGTAGAGATTGCGTCTTCAGATATTGACAGCAATGTTCTAGCGTCTGCTAAAAAAGGGCTTTATTCAAAGCGCTCGGTGCAGAACATTCCAACCGCGTTGGTAAAAAAGTACTTCATAGAGACCAACGGCCAATTTCAGCTATGTGACGACATAAGAGAATCGGTTTCATTTTCGCTAGCCAATATTCTATCAGGTACAAACATGAAGGGGTTTCGACATTTTGACTTGGTATTTTGCCGAAATCTGCTCATTTATTTTGACGATGAGTCGCGTAAAAAAGCAGCACATGTTTTGTTTGATGCGATGAAGCCGGGCGGCTACATCTTTTTAGGTCATAGTGAGTCGATGAGCCGTATATCGTCTATGTTTAAAGTGCGTAAGTTCGGTGATGTTATTGCCTACCAAAAGCCACTTGCAGGAGGGGCGTAACATGAAAACAGTAATGATAGTTGACGATGCGTCTACAGTCAGAATGTTTCATAAAATGCTGGTATCTTCGGACGAACGCGTCGTAGAAGAAGCTGAAAATGGTGTGGAAGCGCTGGAAAAAGCCATTGGCACACCCATCGATTTGTTTTTGGTCGATGTAAATATGCCGAAAATGGACGGTTACCGACTCTGTAAAGAAATACGGCAAAACGAGCTTTTACGCGCTGTTCCCATCATCATGATAAGTACAGAGTCTGCGACTCAAGACGCGCAACGAGCCTATCAATGCGGTGCAAATTTCTACATGACTAAGCCTGTGGACGCTGACTCACTTAAGTCTGTGGTTAGCGCGGTATTAGGAGGTAGCTAATGAGTGAACTACTCGACGTATTTATCGGTGAGTCTCGCGAGAACCTAGAGTCTGCAAGCCAAGAACTTATTGAGATTCAGGCTTCTGGACCATCATCGGACAAAGTGGACAAAATCTTCAGAGATTTACACACTATCAAAGGTTCGTCAGACTTATTCGATATAAAACCACTAACGCGTTTGGCTCATGCCGCGGAAGATTTGCTAGACAGCGTGCGAGCTAAAGAGGTTGATTACAACGACGAAATTGGTGACCTACTTCTCGAGGCGCTAGACCAGATATCTATGTGGTTTGATGAGCTAGAAAATGGAACTCAAAAGCTCGCTGAATGGCAGCCAATCTCTGGCGATTTAAGTGCACAACTGAGAGCCTTCATCGACCCATCTCAAGCTGGTGCAAATACAGCTAAGCAAGACACTGTCACTCACGCTGATAGCAGTGCCAACGAAATCGTTGATTCAGTAGCCACTGCGCTTGAAGCATTCGATGACAATGCGGATATAGCGTTATTATCGAAAAGCGCATCATCGGAACTGTATGTCATGGAATATACGCCTGATGAAGGTTGCTTTTTTCGCGGTGAGGACCCTGTGAATGTCGCACTGGCGCTGCCGGGGTTGCGCGCGTTCGAAATCAACGCGCCCGCGATGGCCGCTGATGCCGATGTTTATCAATGTGTTTTAAAAATAACGGCCCTTGGCGAGGCAAGCGAAGACGCTGTTGTGACGCATATGGCCTATTATGAAGGTCAGTACACATTACATAAGCTTACTCAGCAGGCGCTTAAATATCGCTGTAAAGACAAGATTCTCGATAGCGTGGTGCAGCTTAATGATGAAGCGCTCAATGAGGCTTTAAAAACGGCTCGTGAGACTGGTGATACCAATATGCTGCAGTCGACCGCTGGGCTTTTACTAGCGTCGCAAACACACGCTATGCCAACAAAAGCGGTGTTGTCATTTCTATCATCTGATAACGATCTTACGTTTCTTGATGACGACAAACAAGCCGGCGGTCCAGAGGACTCTGTGGACGACCCGGCCAGCTGTGCTATTGAGCCTGGTAAAGAGGGCTTATTACCACATGAAAAAGAGTTATTAACGCAACAATTAGCATTGATCAACTCTGAAGGCTATAGCGCAGAATTTATGTTTCCTTCAATTTCGATGCTTGTCGGCAATGTGCTAAAGCAAACATTCAGCGATGAAGCGGAGCTAATAAGCGCAATTAATGTTGCGTTAGAAGACGCGTCAAACGACACCGCTGAAGAGCAGGACATTGTTGTTGAAACTACCGACACGACAAACGAAATAGAGACGCAGACAGCAGAAGAAGAGAATTCTCAACCGGCTAAAGCTGAACGACAAGCCGTCAAGATGCTCAAAGTCGACCAAAGCAAAATTGACTATTTAATGGACATAGTCGGCGAACTAACGGTTGCAAAAAATTCACTTCCTTATTTGGCGAAGCAAGCTGAAGAAGAAGGTGGAAGTAAAAAGCTTAGCAAACAGATAAAAGCGCATTTTTCAATTGTTAATCGTTTAACCGAGTCATTGCAAAGTGCAGTATTGCAGATACGAATGGTGCCGGTTTCTCATGTTTTCCAGCGCTATCCAAGGTTGGTCAGAGATTTATCGAGAAAACTCGACAAAAAAATCGAACTTTGTATGCAGGGTGAAGACACCGAGTTCGATAAAAATTTAATTGAGTCTTTATCTGAGCCTCTCATTCATCTACTGCGCAATAGCATTGACCATGGTATTGAATCACCCGAAGACAGAATAGAGGCGGGAAAGCCTGAAACTGGGCGTATTGATTTAATTGCTACTCCCCTTGATGACAGTGTCATTATTGAAATACGTGACGATGGAAAGGGCATTGATCCCCATAAAATTAAGCTTCTCGCTTTTCAGAAAGGCGTAATAACGGAATCTCAGCTTGAGAGCATAGACGATAATGAGGCACTTCAGCTGATTTTCGCCGCAGGGTTTTCTACCAGTGAACAAGTGTCGGACCTGTCCGGTCGTGGGGTGGGCATGGATGCAGTAAAAACCATGGTAAGTCAGGCAGGCGGTACTATAGAAATGCATAGTGAGGTTGGCGTAGGCTCTACGTTCAAGTTGCTTCTTCCTCAGACTATGTCAGTGAATCGCGTCATGATGTTTGAAGTAAACGATCAAATGTTTGGCGTAAGTATGGATGCGGTAGTAGAGACGGTGAAAGTTCCTACGCAGGACATTCAGCGAATTCGCAATGAAAACGTGTTGGTGATACGCGATAAATTAATACCGCTTTGTAATTTGCGAAATGCGCTCGGGTTCGAACCTGACGACGGTAAAGAGGAACACTCGGTATTAGTTGTGTCAACGCCGCAGGGCGAGTTTGGACTTATTATTGATAAGTTTCATGAAGGTATTGACGTTATTCAAAAACCCCTTGAAGGCGTCCTTGCTGGCTACTCCCATTTCTCAGGTACAGCATTGCTTGGAGATGGAAGGGTATTACTCATAATTAATGTGCAGGAGGTTTTATCCACATGCCTGTAACGTACAAGAAAAAAGTAGCAGTGCTTACTGGGCATTGTGAAATTGAAGAGGCCGAAACCCTATTTAGTTGGCTGACAGAGGACGCCTCGCGACAGTTGAACTTGAAGACGTTAACAACGGCACATACTGCGGTTTTCCAAGTGCTACTTTGCTTACGACCAAAGGTTAGTGTACAGCCCGAATCGTCAGAACTATATTGGATAGTAGAAATGCTTCAATCAGACAACAATAAAGTGTGGTGTGAATGAGAGTGATCACGGTTGCAAATCGCAAAGGTGGGACAGCAAAGACTACTACAGTGGTCAATCTTGCTTTTGGTTTGGCGCAACATGGCAACCGTGTTTTAGTTCTGGATTTAGATAATCAAGGGCACGTGATGCAAGGCTTGACGGCGCTTGGCACTGAGTCGCAAAACATCATAACCACCATGCCTCTTAAAGGCTTTTTTACTTCGATTGTTAAATGTAGTGAAAAAATATACGCCACCAATGTCGACACCACGCGCGCAAACACTAACGATGATATTGCGTTAGACGCTATCCGTTTGTGGTGCGATAGCGACCAAGTATCGCCGTATTTCGATATCGTTATTATCGACACGCCGCCAACGTTAAGCCCTCAGCTAATGGCAGCACTGTCCGCCGCTACGGATATCATTATACCTGCTACGCCAATGCCACTTGCAAGCGACGGTGTACAAAAGCTGTTAAATGCGTGTCGCAAGGCCATGGCAGAGCGCAAGTTTAGAGCGACAAGCTTAACCATTTTACCGGTAATGGTAGAGCAAAATTTAAAGCTACATCGCCAAGAGTTGAGCAGCTGGTACGGCCGCTATGGTCGAAAAAAAGTGCTTAGTCCAATACATAAAAACATAACATTAGCCGAAGCATTCGCAAAAAATAAGCCGGTATTTGCTTATGCGCCTCACAGTCGTGGAGCTCGAGACTATACTGAATTGTGTAAACAGTTAATCGGCTATAAACAAGAGGTAATGCAATGAGCGCAATACACTTAGTAGATGATTCAGCAACAATGCTGATGAGTATGGAAATGCTGCTAAAGCGGGCAGGCTATACGGTAACAAAGTCAGAAAGTGCGGAGGCGGCTATGACAGCGCTTGAATCAATATCGCCCAAGTTGATTATTACTGACCTAAACATGCCAGGTATGAATGGTATCGAGCTAATAAAAACATTAAAGCAGCAATCGAAATTTAGATTTACCCCCATGTTGATGTTAACTACGGAATCGCAGCAAAGTCGTCGAGAAGAAGCGAAAGCGGCAGGTGCTACAGGTTGGCTTGTCAAACCCGTCGAGCCAGAGCAATTGTTAGGTGTAGTAAAGCAGTTGGTCCCAACTGCATAAGGTTAAAACATGAAAGTACTTGAAAAAACAAAGCAGTATTATGAGTTGGTACTCGCTGAGAAGTTTAAAGTGCTTAAGGATAAGATGAAAAAGGTTCAGGACTCACTTTTACTTTGGAGCGGTTTGATTGGTGTGTCTACATTGGGAATGGCAATCTCCTTGAACATATCGCCACAACTACTAAATGGGCAAGCTGGTACTGTTGCCACAATTCTGGGTTTCTTGAGTTTTATTACGTGGTATTCGCACAGGCAAACAAACGTATTTAACGTTAGCCTGAATAAACAGGAGAGTTATTTACAGGAAACGTCTGAGCAGCTCAACGAAACACATACTCAAGTCAGCGAATATGTAGCCATCCTCAAAGGGCAAATGGACGGCATAAGCGCTATTACCGAAGACGCCTCAATGGAGTTGATGAAAGCGCTGTATGAAATTGAAAGCAGTATTCAAGACAGTATAGATAATGTTGAATTAGGTCAGAAAAATGCCATTAGCTGTAAAGAAAAAAGTGCGGACGAATTTGAAATTGCAGCTCAGCGCCTCACCAATATAAAAGAAATGATCAGCACGCAGCGAGCGCAACAAATTGCAGATACTGAAGCTATTCAAGGGGTAATGCGTGAGGTTGAAAATCTTAAAGAGCTTACCGAACTTGTCAAAAATATTGCGTCCCAAACCAACTTGTTAGCGCTCAATGCGGCAATTGAAGCGGCGCGTGCTGGCGAATATGGGCGCGGGTTTGCCGTGGTAGCCGAACAGGTACGTATATTATCGTCACAGTCTTCAGAAGCGGCTGAAAAAATAGAGTCGGGCATAAAATCAGCGCTGGACGCTGCACATATTCAAGGTGAAAAAATGCTTAATTCAACACGTGCGAACGATACGTGTGAATTATTAACTGGGTTTTCTGATTCGCTTGAAAATATAACGCAACACTATCGTGTGCTTGAAGAACTAAACCCTAAAATGCTGGCGTGCTTCTCGCAAAGCGCCACCGACGTTGCGGTAAAAGTAAGCGGTGCCATCGCGAAAATTCAGTTCCAAGACATTATTCGCCAGCGCACCGAGCATGTGAAACTAGAGCAAGACGCTATTGTAAGTTTATTTGGGCAGTTTTCGTCATACATTAATAACAGAGAGCATTTTGATGATTCGTTTAATTTAAGCACCAAAGAAATGTTTGAAAAGTATGTAATGGAAGACCAGCGTAAAATTCATTTCGATATTAATGAATCATCGCCGGAAGAAAAAAATGAGTTTGAAGAGGCGCGAGAGCCTAAGATAGAGCTTTTTTAATATACTCTGACTCAGGTGCCGCCTACGTTCATTTCTTTAAGTTGAGCGAGCCGTGAAACTTAGGCTGACGGGCGAGAAAGCCTACCTTACAACAAAAGTGCCAGTCGGTCTCTGACCGGCATTTTTCTATTTAATGCTTTCAGCGTTTTTTTTGATATCGCCAGTTGGTTTCGGCGTTAACTTTTGAAAGTTGCAGAGTAACCAACCTGTATTGCCTAAAGGGTGATACGCTCAGATGTAGCAAACGCAACGTCCAGCTTAAAGTACGCGGCTTCATTTATAAAATGCGGGTAGGTCTCTTTTTCTCCATCCCACGGGATATCTTTTCCATCAAAGGTTCTAAACATGGGAGAACCTGGTAGCAAGGGTTTAAAATCATTGTCTTGCAATGAGTGGTGAACCATAGCGGTGCGCTTGCCATTTTCATCTAAAGGAAAACTTACGTTTTCCCCTAAACGAAATGCTTCGCACGTTGGCAATGCATCTGTTTTTATTTCCTGTTTATTATAGGCTACACAAAAATCTAAAATAGCCTCGGCCATGGTTTGCGTTAGAAGGTAAACATCCTCTCTCAGCACCCCCTGTGGCTGACCACCCACTTCAATCATTACGCCTTTCTTACCAGTGGTACATAAATAACCGTGCTCCAGATAAGGCTTTTCGTCTTCCACTAAAATATTTGCTTCGGGCATTTGTTGCTTAACGAACCGTGCTAGCTGAATGTGAAACTCATCCGCTTCTAAAATGATTAGCGTGGCGCCCATTTCGCTGGTGGTATTATGAATATCAATGACAAAATCGGTGTTTGACTTGCCCTTTGGGCCGAATTTCTCATTTAGTGATTTTGCAAGTACGGCTTCTTTAGCGGTGCTGTTATCTGATAATCGCTCAAAGGTAAACTGACGGTTTAAATCTTCTTCTACAAAACGCACGTTCGCATCAAGGGCCGCTTCATTGGCAATGTTCAACGATATATTTAGCTCATTAAATCGCGAAGGTAGCCCAAGTTGCTGCCAGTTTCGAATAAGCTGAATACCACTGGTCTCATTGCCATGAGTACCACCAACAAGTGCGATAGAGTTAAACATTATTATTCCTTTTTACTAGTGTGAAAATGCGGCTACAAAATTAATGTTTGAAAAAGTCGTCAGATTGCTGTGCTAACATTGCCTCTATTTCTTCCACATCGATGTGTTTTGGTGTTACGTCTTCCGCTGGTTTTCCCGCAATTTTTCGGTCTTCTGCAGCCCATTCGCCTAAATCAATAAGTTGACATTTCTTGCTGCAAAAAGGGCGATATTCGCTAGTTGGTGCCCAAACAACCTGTTTGGCACAAATAGGGCATTTCACTTCCATAATAGACTCCAGTGAAATACGTCTTTGCGGCACAATCTATGAAATATGAAAAAGACAGCACCTAAGACGAAAATTATTGAATAGAGGCGAAGTTTAGCAGGCCGCTAGTCGAAACTGAATATTGTTTTCTACTGCACTATTTTGGCCTTCTTGCGGGGAAAACAACATAAAGCGCAGGGCGTAGCGGTATTTGTTGCCACTTAAGGTTGGGTAGTAGCCGTCATCTACACTGCATTTTACGCGTATCAGTTCGTTTTTATCTTCCGCAGCGCCTTGGTAAAAGCCGTTCTCGGCCACTGCATTTACAAACTGACCTCGCTCGCGGATAAACGACAGGCTAACCGCAATTGCATCGTCAAGAAGCCCTAAAGTCTCTAACCATTGTGCAATTTCGTTTTGACGCTGTTCAAGCGGCTGTTGTAACCAAAAGTGCAAATTAGGAAGGTCGAAACTACATGCGCCGCCGGGTATGGCAAATCTTTGTCTTATAGCGCTAAGTAGTTTGTCATCTTTAAGCGCGCTACCAAAACGGCGGTCTGTTTTCAGCTTTTGCTTTAAGGTAAGCACGGTTTTTAGCGCTTGCTCTAAGGCGGTGCTGTCTATTTTAGGGTGTTTTGACCAGTACACGAGATTCTTTTCATGCGCTTCAAGGTCTTTGGTTAAATCTGAACGAAGATCTAGTCTTTCAATGAGATCAAGTAGTTCAAAAAGTTGTTCAAAGAACACCAGCTGAAGATGAGTATGTTCTGATTTCGCGATGATTTTAAGTTGCCCAAGCAGCTGCTCAACACGTAAATAGTTACGTACTTTTTCCTTTAGTGGAAACTCGAATACAGCGCTACCCATGGAACCCCTTAAAACACATAGACTTAGAGAAACGGCACTACAACCTTGTAGTACGGCGAATTACAGCAAGCCTAAAGCATCAAGGCATTTAAGCCAAGTCTACTTGTTAGACAAACGTATAATTAGACGCTAATTGGTCAAAAAAGTTTCAAAATCTAGCTTTGACGGCCGAAATAACTTGTTATGAAAAAATGATGGCAAGCCAGAAAGAGCAGGCAGGAACGGTACATAAGAACATTAGATGAAAACCAGTTTGCTATTGCGCAATGCATATACACTTATGCTGAAGCAAGCGTTAATAATTTCTGGTGTAAAGCTGACACTTGACTGGAAAGCGCTTCCAACGTTGTGCTGTTATCCAGCACATCGTTTGCCGCATTAACGCGTTCATCACGTGAAGCTTGCGAAGCCATAATACTTTTTATGGTTTGCTCTGAGCTACCGTCCCGTTTTAATGCGCGTTCCAGCTGCAGTGCTTCAGGGCAGTCTACCACTACCACATGGTTGCACATTTCCGTTAACTTGTTTTCAACGAGCAAGGGCACAGATAAAATGCAGTAAGCAGAAGTAGATTCACTAATAAGCTGCTGCATACGAGAGCGAATAAGGGGGTGAAGCAAGGCGTTTAACCAAAGCTTTTCTTCTTTGGCCGCAAACACCTTTTCGCGAAGGGCGGCGCGATTTAGGCTTCCATCTTCAAGCAAAATAGTTTCGCCAAAATGCTCTGTGATTTTACGTAAGCCTTCCGAGCCTATTTCGACTACGTCCCGCGCGACTTCATCAGCGTCGACGATATCAATACCAAGGCTTGCAAAAATAGCCGAAGCGGCAGATTTACCGCTGCCTATTCCGCCGGTAAGACCCACCACAAACACCTGTTGTTTACTCATGTCCTTTGTACCTTGCTGCTAAAGCACGTAATCAAGATAGGTAGTAATAATTTCATCTTTAAAAAGCAGTGTAAGCCAGCCTGCAATTGCTAAATACGGGCCAAAGGGAATAGCTAGAGACTTACCTTTGTTTTGAACCACCATAATGGTAATGCCCGCCACTGCGCCCACTAAAGACGAAAGCAGTATGATAACTGGTAGGCCTTGCCAACCGGTAAATGCCCCAAGTGCTGCAAGTAATTTAAAGTCGCCGTAACCCATGCCTTCCTTTCCGGTAACAAGCTTAAATAGCCAGTAAACCGACCATAGACTTAAGTAACCAAAGGCCGCACCTAAAATGGCGTCTGTGGTGGTAACAAATACCGATTGGGTGCTTAATAACAACCCTAACCACAACAGAGGTAAGGTAAGCTGGTCTGGCAGTAACATTTTGTCTAAATCAATAAACAAAAGTGCAATGAGTACATAGGTAAGCAATACTACCCATAGTCCCTGTGACGTTGGGCCAAACTGATAAGCGGCAAAAGTACAGCTTAACGCCGTAAATAACTCTACGAACGGGTAGCGGGCAGAGATAGGTGTTTTACAGCCGGCGCATTTGCCTTTCAGCAAAAGGTAGCTAATAACGGGAATGTTTTCCCATGCTCTTATTTTATGGCCGCAAGAAGGGCAAGTACTGTCGGGTTTAACTAAATTAAATGTTTCGCTATTCGCTAAGGTCTGCTCTTCGGTGGCATGTGATGCGCTTGAATCATTGCCGTCGGCGCTAAAATAACTTTCGTATTCTTGTTGCCAACTACGTTCCATCATTATAGGCAGGCGATAAATGACCACGTTTAAAAAACTGCCTATCATCAAGCTTACAATAAAAACAAGGGTATAGAATATAGCAGGGTGGCTTTGGCAAAGGGTAATTAGGGCGTCCATATAGGCGTTGACTCGTTGTAGAAAATGGTAGGCAGTTGCAAGTGCTTGTCGGGGTGGTATTCCTTACGGTTTCTTTATAAGAAAGACTAGTCGTCGAGAGCAGCTTGCAAAAAATTATTGAACGTAATTACTCAAATTACACTTAAATTTAACCAACAACGCTGCCCATTTGAAAGATTGGCAAGTACATGGCAATGATCAAACCACCGATAACAACACCTAACACGGCCATTATCATCGGCTCTAACAGACTGGTTAGTCCGTCTACCATATCGTCAACTTCTGCTTCGTAAATGGTGGCTATCTTACTAAGCATCTCATCCACAGAGCCTGATTCTTCGCCTATTGAAACCATCTGCGTCACCATATCTGGAAACACGTTAGTGGCGCGCATTGCAACGTGCATGGGAATACCCCCTGCCACTTCTTTTTTAATGAACAATATCGCATCACGATAAACCGCATTACCAGAAGCCCCTGCAGCTGAGTCTAATGACCCAATTAATGGCACACCTGCTGCAAACGTAGTAGAGAGAGTTCGTGTAAAACGAGCGATACTTGCTTTCTTAAGAATTTCACCAATAACTGGTATTTTTAAGGTAAGCGCGTCACATTTATCTCTTAATAGTTGACTCTTTTTGTAAGCTCGTACAAATAAGAAACCTGCTATACCAAGAGAAATTGCAATATAGGGGCCGTAGTCACGAATGAAGTTCGAAATACCTAGAACGAATAGTGTGAATGCAGGTAATTCAGCGCCAAACCCGTTAAAAATATCTTCGAATTGAGGCACAACAAACACTAGCAAAATGGTTGTAACTATAAACGCCACAACGACTACGGCAATGGGATAAAACATTGCCTTTTTAATTTTCGACTTTAATGCTTCCGCCTTTTCTTTATAAGTAGCAATTCGATCATAAATAGTTTCTAGTGCGCCAGATTGTTCGCCTGTGTAGACCAAATCGCAGTAAAGACTGTCAAAATATTGAGGGTGCTTGCGAAGAGAAGACGATAACGGGTTACCCGATTTCACTTCGTTAGCAATTTCAGCTAGAAGCTTGCGCATAGGTGCTTTAGCATGCCCTTGACCAATCATTTCAAGAGATTGAATTAGGGTAACGCCCGCCGCGAGCATGGTAGCAATTTGCCTTGAAAAAACCGAAATATCGGCGGCGTTAATTTTTTGTCTGCCACCAAAAAGGGATTTTTGTTGCTTTTTTACTTTTTTTACAGAAAACCCTTGTTTGCGAAGCATTGACCTTGCTTCAGACAGATTCTGTGCTGAAATTTCCCCTTTCCGGCTAGACCCTTTACTGTCTTTTCCCTGCCATTCAAAAACTGTTGCAGCTTTCACTTTTTATACTCCTTGACTGAAAAAGGGAAGTGCATTCGCACTTCCCTTAAAGATGATACGATCTCTCGTTAACACACTCCTGCGGCTACACAAGTACCGCCTTTAGCCCAAGTGATAGGTGGTGTAACACCGTTGGGTGTAAGCGTGTATGTTAAACCGTCAACCTCAGCGCTCCCAGTCGCAGTTATAACACCATTTACGATTGTGACTTCTTTGGCGATGCTATCTGCGTTAGCAGAATTGTCAACTTTGTCTGGAAATCCGTTCACTTTAACGTTTGCATCGGTAAGAGCAGTAATTTCACCAGTTTGAGCGCCTACTTCAAATGCAGATTTGAATGTTGTCGTCGCCATCACTACTTCGGCAAACTTAGACTTCTTCGTGTAAGTCTGATATGCAGGCAATGCAATTGCAGCAAGAATACCGATGATTGCTACAACAATCATTAGTTCGATAAGGGTGAAACCCTTTTGGTTGTTATTTTTCATGTTCATCATGGTTTAACTCCGGGACGTGTATATCACGTTAAGTTTAAAAATAATTTAAGTTTACGTTTATACCCGAGTCGTCCTTAAAACGCCCCTGGTACTCGAGAATTATTATAGAATTTTCTCTGTCGCTAACAAGTATCTAAAAGTATACCTAGGTCTGACTTCTTTATTATGCCACGTTCCTGTAGGGGTTGGCAGTTCTTGTTAGTTGAACTTTGGTATAAAAGTTAGTCACTTATCAACGTATCAACTACTATACACAGGTTATTAATCTGTGGGAAGACAGAATTCGTTTGCAACTTATCAGAATTTCAACTCATGCTTGGACCAAACTTCCCCATTTTCACAGTAGTTCTAGGGTTTTAATTCAATGCGTAAAGATAAATCTATTGCTTGAACATGCTTGGTCAGAGCGCCTGATGAAATATAATCTACGCCTAACGTACTTAAACTGGTTAGTCGTTCATCAGTAATGTTTCCTGATACTTCCAGTTTACATTGGCCTTTATTAAGCGCTACTGCCTGTTGGATCTGTTCGTTAGAAAAGTTGTCTAGCATGACGATGTCGGCGCCTGCTGAAAGCGCTTGTTCAAATTCTGCAATATTTTCAACTTCTACTTCAACTGGCTTGCCCGGCATCATGGCTTTTGCGCGGCTAACGGCTTTCTCAATACTTCCGCACGAAAAAATGTGGTTTTCTTTAATTAAGAATGCATCGAACAAACCTACACGATGGTTTTGGCCACCACCGCAACGCACCGCGTATTTCTGTGCATAGCGCAGACCGGGTAAAGTTTTGCGGGTGTCTAAAATTTTGGTGTTAGAGCTCGCTAAACACTTGGCGTAAAATGCAGTAACGGTAGCGGTCGCTGACAAGGTTTGTAGGAAGTTAAGTGCGGTACGCTCGGCAGTCAATATTGCGCGCGCAGAACCTTCTAAACTAACTAATACCGTGTCAGCCTCAACCTTGTCGCCATCTTTTACATGCCAAGTTAATGACACAGACTCGTCAATAAGCGCAAACGCTTGGTTTGCCCACGCTATTCCACAAACCACGCAAGGCTCGCGGGTAATAATAGTAGCTTTTGCATTAACGCTTTCATCTATCAGGTTCGCGGTAATGTCGTTTGCGGCATTTAATTCGCCGCCAAGATCTTCAACAAGCGCGTTGGATACTTGCTCTCGAATTGCTTGCATGTCTGGTGATGTCATCTTCATCGCTATGATCTGTGTTATGGTCTACTTAAAGGGTACGCAATATTAACCAATCTCCGCGCTGAGTAAACTCTAATTGGCGAAGAACACTCATTCCAAGCAATATATGGTCATCTTGCATACCGGGGTTTAAGTTTGCGTCTACATTACGCACCACTATTTCGCCAATACGCAAGGTATCAATTGTTGATTCGGCCACCTTTACTACGCCATTGGCGGTGCTGGCTAGCCCCTCACGTCCAGCCTTCAGTTGTAGCTTATTTGCCAAATGGGCAGGCACAGCTACGTCTGTCGCGCCCGTATCCACAAGAAACACCACTTCCTCGCCGTTGATATAGCCTGTTGTCACATAATGCCCTTGGCGATTTTGTTTAAGGCGTACTTCTGTTTGTGAGCCAATACGCTCTGATGTGGGTTCACTATTAGGGTTTATTTGTTTTTCTAATAGGTCAGAGAATACGAATACGAGTAATCCGAAGCCGCAAATCCAAGCAAGCGCTACCATCCATTTACCCGTTGATGCTGTCGGGTCTTGTTGTTCATTCATGTTTCTACCTTTCTTATAATAGTGCTGCACCGTTTTTCATGTCGCTTACTACTTGGCGTAATCTCTTAAGAAAAGTGCTAACGTGCTGATTGGCTTACTAGAATGCCATGTATAGCCCTATACACTTATATCCATATACAATGTAGGCTATGAATCAGAAAATCAATTACTGAAGCAAATACTATGGTGCTTTATAACAAAGCGAAGTACACCCCAAGTCCGCATTATGATGCTCGCCCTGACGATACCGATGTCAGTCTTTTAGTAATACATAATATTTCACTGCCGCCTTCACAGTTTGGTACGCCGGGTATTCGCCAATTGTTTACCGGCACCCTCAATCCTGATGAGCATCCTTTTTATAAAGAGATTGCGGGATTACGGGTCTCTGCCCATTGCGTGATTTATCGAACCGGTGAAGTAGAGCAGTTTGTGCCTTTTGAACAGAGAGCATGGCATGCAGGCGTTTCAACCTGTCAAGGCCGCAGTCGCTGTAACGACTATGCAATTGGTATTGAACTGGAAGGCACTGATACGCTGCCTTATACGAACGCACAGTATAAAGCACTAGGCGAACTCACTGATTTCATAACGCGACACTATCCTCGGATCACTTTAGGGCGTATCGTAGGTCATAATGATATAGCGCCGGGGCGTAAAACTGACCCTGGTGTTGCTTTCGATTGGGCAAGATACAGAAAGTGCGTCGCCAGAGTTAAATAATTGTTTTATCTCGCACTGAATAAAAAAGGGAAACACAATATCTATGATGTTAATGAGCTTGCTATTAGTTCTAAGTCTTGAACGGTTGATAACAAAAACATCTAATTGGCATATCGAAAAGTATGCCGCTCAGTATCGAGCTTTTCTTCAAGACAAAGGGTTGATTAAGTTTCAAGAAGGAAATGAAGGAGAGGAGGAGAGTAAAAAAGTCTCATCTACAACACTTTATTTCTATCTTTTACTTCCCGCGGTGCTATTAGGAATAATTGAGTACTGGTTGCTTGGCGCATTCCTTACCTTTTTAGAGCAAAGTTTAGTGCTGTTCATATGCATTGGCTGTCCGATATTAAGAAGTATTTATAAAAACTTCCTGAATGCCGCCGACCGAGGAGACCTGCAAGCCTGTAGTATGTATACCGATCAGCTGGGGCATTGTGCAAGTCAAACTGAAAGCGACGGCAGTGCAGGTACTGAAGGTAAAAGTTTTGGCCAGCACCTTACTTGGCTTAACTACCAGCACTACGCTGCAGTTATGCTGTGGTTTATTGCATTCGGCGCCCCAGGCGCACTGTTTTACTGCCTAAGTAGAAGCACCACTGAGGCTTTGTGTAACGCTAATCACCCTTTAAAAGCGGCTGCTGGTAGGTTGATGTTCGCTCTCGACTATGTTCCTGTTCGCGTGACCGCTTTCGGCATGCTGATGATGGGTCACTTCTCAAGAGCGTTACCTGAATGGTTAAAACACGCGCTCCAGTTCGATGTACCTGCCTACGACGTGCTGACACAAATTTCTGCTAAAGCCGAGGTGTTAACCCCTGATGAACAGCAGTTGCAGGCTGAAAATGCAGCAGTTGAACCCCAAGTGCTAGTAAAGTTAGCAAAACGTAATGTTATTTTTCTACTTGTTATAACGGCAGCGCTAACCCTTGTAGGCAGCTTGGCATAATCAATATTTTTAACATTTACTAAGCTACATGGTTTAGAAAGGCGTTTGGTCTATTTATTAATTGTATGTAGATCAGACGCTTCGCATAACTAATATCCCACCTTGCTTCTCATCAGACCAGTTCGGACATAAACACTTTTCTTAACAAATTCAATAATAAAGCTTAACACGCGGCAATTCCCACTGTCTTTGCTATGCTTGAGAGTATTTACCTCGAAATCGATCTGCCTTAAACTAGATAGGTAAAATGGTATTACCAATTGCGAATGTAAAATAATTATCTCTGATTATTTTTTACATTCACTGCTGTTATAACAGCGCTGGTTTAAATTAAAGGATAAGTGCAACGCATGCGTCAGCAGCGAAAAAAACTCTCTGATGTAATTACCGAGCAACTCGAGTCGATGATACTCGACGGTACGCTATTGGCTGGCCAAAAATTACCGCCAGAAAGAGAGCTTGCGCTTGAGTTTGATGTATCACGTCCTTCACTTAGGGAAGCCATTGGTAATTTGCAGGCGCGTGGGTTGGTAGAGCGTAAACAAGGCGGCGGCACATTTGTAAATCGCAACCTTAATTCTGCCATGACAGACCCCCTAATGGACTTAGTTAGCCAGCGTCCTGAAACTCAATTTGATTTGCTTGAATTTCGTCATGCCCTTGAAGGGATGGCGGCGTACTACGCGGCACTTCGTGGTCAACCTGAAGACTACGATGCATTAAAGCAAGCATTAAACAATGTGCCTACGCCCAAAGCGCACGAAAGCAAACGTGCCCAAGCAGAAGCGCTAGGGCAGTTTTATATCATTATGGCAAGAGCATCACACAATATGGTGTTGTTGCACGTAATGAGCACCATGCAAAGCATGCTGGTGGACAATATTGAACGAAACTTTGACATGCTGGCAGCGCACCCTGAAGCGGTGGAAGACATTGCGAAGCAGCGTCGTGAAATTGTAGAAGCTATAGCTTCTCGCGATCCTGAAGCTGCGCGTCAGGCATGTAATACGCATTTGGCGTTTATTGAAAAAACGCTATTAACCATTAATCAACGTGATACCCGTGTACAACGCGCATTGCGACGATTAGAGATTTAGTTTTTTCGCCTTGGATTATTTAGTAAAAGGGCGAGATAGCTATTCATTCGCAGAGGCTGGTCAGGTTTTTCCTGTGCCACTGCAAAAGCAGGTGAGCCAGATTGGGTCACTGTGAGTACAACGTAATTTAGTTTTCCTTCTTTTAGCGCCTTTAAGACAAAGGCAATGCTAAGGGAGGATTTTCTATATAAGCAAAAAATAGGATGGCACCATGTCTGATATGATGCACCAAGATGTAGATCCTCAAGAAACTAAAGAGTGGATTGATGCGCTTGAGTCGGTTTTAGAAGAGGAAGGCGTAGAACGCGCCCACTATTTACTCGAAAAGCTTATTGATAAAGCACGTCGCAGCGGAGCGCATTTACCGTATGACGCTACTACTGCCTACATCAATACTATCCCTGCAGCACAAGAACCAAAAATGCCTGGTGACTTGACCATCGAAGCGCGCATCCGTGCAGCGATTCGTTGGAACGCATTGATGATTGTATTGCGTGCATCGAAAAAAGACCTAGAGCTTGGTGGCCACATTGGTAGTTTCGCATCATCGGCTATGCTTTACGATGTAGGCTTTAACCACTTCTTTAAAGCGCCTAACGAGAATCAAGGCGGCGATTTTATTTTTGCACAGGGCCATATTTCTCCGGGTATCTATGCGCGTTCTTTCATGGAAGGCAACCTAACTGAAGAGCAGTTAAACAACTTCCGTCAAGAGTGTGCTGGCGATGGTCTGTCGTCTTACCCACACCCTCACTTGATGAAAGATTATTGGCAGTTCCCAACCGTATCTATGGGTCTTGGTCCACTTCAAGCTATCTACACAGCGCGCTTCCTTAAGTACCTAACTAACCGTGGTATTAAAGACTGTTCAGGTCAGCGCGTATACTGCTACATGGGTGACGGTGAGTGTGATGAGCCAGAGAGCTTGGGTGCAATCGGTCTAGCATCTCGTGAAGGCCTAGATAACCTAACGTTCGTTATCAACTGTAACCTGCAGCGCCTAGACGGGCCGGTACGTGGTAATGGCAAAATTATCCAAGAACTTGAAGGTACGTTCCGTGGCGCAGGCTGGGAAGTAGTGAAAGTAATCTGGGGTAGCTACTGGGATGAGCTATTAGCTCGTGATAAATCTGGCAAGCTAATTCAGCTTATGGGTGAAACGGTAGACGGTGAATACCAGAACTGTAAAGCCAAAGGCGGTAAGTACACTCGTGAGAACTTCTTCAACAAGTACCCTGAAACAGCGGCGCTTGTAGCAAATATGTCTGATGATGACATCTGGCGCTTAAACCGTGGTGGTCACGATCCAGTTAAAGTATTCGCGGCTTACCAAAAAGCAATCGATACGAAAGGTCGTCCAACAGTAATTCTTGCTAAAACGGTTAAAGGTTTCGGTCTTGGTGCATCAGGCGAAGCACAAAACGTAGCGCACAACGTTAAGAAAATGGACGTTGATTCCATCAAAGCGTTCCGCGACCGTTTCAATATTCCAGTAGCAGACGACAAGATTGCTGACCTGCCTTACTTCAAGTTCGACGAAGACAGCGAAGAAATGAAGTACCTTCGCGCACGTCGTGAAGCGTTAGGTGGTTATTTACCTTCTCGCCGTGAACAGGCTGAAGAACAGCTTGAAATTCCTGAGCTAAGTGCATTCGACGCTATCTTAAAAGGTTCTGGTGACCGTCAAGTTTCATCAACAATGACCTTTGTGCGTGTACTTAACGCGCTATTGAAAGATAAGAAAATTGGTAAGCGTATTGTGCCAATTATTCCTGATGAAGCCCGTACATTCGGTATGGAAGGCTTGTTCCGTCAGGTAGGTATTTACGCCAATGAAGGCCAGAAATACGTACCTCAAGATGCCGACCAAGTCGCTTACTATCGCGAAGATAAGAAAGGTCAGGTACTGCAAGAAGGTATTAACGAACTAGGTGCAATGGCATCGTGGGTAGCGTCAGGTACGTCGTACTCAACATGTAACGCTACCACTATTCCGTTCTACATTTACTACTCAATGTTTGGTTTCCAACGTGTTGGTGACCTTGCATGGGCAGCGGGTGATAGTCAAGCACGTGGTTTCTTACTAGGTGCAACAGCGGGTAGAACTACGCTTAATGGTGAAGGTCTACAGCACCAAGACGGTCATTCACACGTTCAGGCGAACCTAATTCCTAACTGTATTACTTACGATCCAACGTACGGTTACGAAGTAGCGGTTATTGTTCAAGACGGTCTGCGTCGCATGTATGGTAACAATGAAAATATCTTCTATTACCTAACGTTGATGAACGAGAACTATCAGCACCCTGCAATGCCAGAAGGTGATGATGTTGCTGAGCAAATCATTAAAGGTATTTACAAGCTTGAGCGCGTTGAAAACGACAAGTCTAAGCTTAACGTACAGCTAATGGGCTCTGGTACTATCTTGAACGAAGTGCGTAAAGCGGCACAGATTCTGTGTGAAGACTACAACGTATCTTCTGACGTTTACTCTGTGACTTCATTCAACGAGCTAGCCCGTGAAGGTCAAGACGTAACTCGTTGGAACATGCTAAACCCTGAAGCTGAGCAAAAAGTACCTTACATTGGTCAGGTCATTACGAAAGATGCAGGTCCTGCGATTTCTGCCACTGACTATGTGAAGAACTACTCAGACCAAGTACGCGCGTTCATTGAAACTGAATACCGATGCCTAGGTACAGACGGTTTCGGTCGAAGCGATAGCCGTGAAAACTTGCGTACTCACTTTGAAGTTAATGCGTCATACATTGTGGTTGCATCACTTTACGAATTGGCTCAGCGCGGTGACGTTGAGAAGAAAGTGGTAGCAGAAGCCATTAAGCGTTTTGATATTAACGCTGAAAAACTTAACCCACTTTACGCGTAAGCCAGATAAGGTATTTTACATATGTCAGATATTCAAAAGATTATCGTACCCGACGTAGGCGGTGACGAAGTTGAAGTTATCGAGCTATGTGTTGCCGTAGGCGACAACATTGAAGCCGATGAAGGCGTTGTTACTGTTGAAAGTGACAAGGCGTCAATGGACATCCCAGCACCATTTGAAGGTGAGATTGTAAGCCTGTCTGTATCAGTAGGCGATAAAATCAAAGAAGGCGATGTGATTGGTGAAATGAAAGTTGCAGGTGGTAAAAGTTCTGATGAGAGCACCGCTGAAGAATCATCTTCAGAGGACGCTTCACAAGAAGAAGCGCCTAAGCAAGATGAAGCACCGAAAGCAGAAAGCAAGTCAGAGGCAGCACCAGCTGCGTCTGGCGGTAGCGAAGTCATTGAAGTCGCAGTACCGGATATCGGTTCTGACGACGAAGTTGACGTAATCGACGTATTGGTTTCAGTGGGTGACTCCATCGAAAAAGAAGATGGACTAATTACGCTTGAAACCGATAAAGCGACCATGGACGTTCCTTCAACACATGCAGGTACGGTGAAAGAAGTATTCATCAGCACTGGCGATAAAGTGAAAGAAGGAACAGTTGTTATTAAACTTGAAGTAGCGGGCTCAGGCTCGGCGTCAAGCGAGTCTTCAGAAGCATCTGCACCGGCTGCGCAGGAAAGCGAAAAGCAAGAGTCTGCTCCTGCGACGTCTGCAAGTAGCGAAACCATTGAAGTAGCTGTGCCTGATATCGGTGAAGACGGTGAAGTTGACGTTATCGACGTACTTGTATCAGCTGGCGATAGCGTTGAGAAAGAAGACGGCTTAATTACGCTAGAAACTGATAAAGCCACCATGGATGTACCTTCAACCCACGCAGGTACTATCAAGGAAGTCTTTATCAAGACGGGTGATAAGGTTAAGCAAGGTACATTGGTTGTTAAGCTTGAGACCAGCGGCGGTTCGTCTTCAAGTGCAGCTGAAAAGCCTGCTGAAGCACCTAAGCAAGAAGCACCTAAGCAACAAGAAACCAAACAAGCGTCACAGCAAGAAGCCTCTCAAGGCCGTTCTCCTGTGCCGCCAGCGCCAGAAGCCAAGAACACAGGTAAAGCACATGCTTCTCCTTCGGTTCGCCGGATTGCTCGCGAGTTCGGTGTAGACCTGACTCAAGTTAGCGGCTCTGGTCCTAAAAACCGTATCTTGAAAGAAGACGTTCAGGCCTACGTGAAAGCTGAGCTTGCGAAACCTCGCACGGCTGCAGCTTCAGGCAGTGCGCCAGTAGGCGACAACGTACTTCAAATCGTGCCAGTTAAACTTGTTGACCACAGCAAGTTTGGTGAGATTGAAGAGCAAAAGCTTTCTAGAATTCAAAAGATCTCTGGACCGTTCTTACACCGTAACTGGGCGACTATCCCGCACGTTACGCAGTTCGACGAAGCAGATATCACTGAAGTTGAAGACTTCCGTAAAGAGCAAAACGCTTACCACGCGAAAATTAAGTCTGGTCTTAAGATCACGCCATTAGTATTCGTAATGAAAGCGGTAGCGAAAGCCCTTGAGAAATACGAAGTATTTAATTCATCACTGTCTGACGACGGCGAAAGCTTAATCATCAAGAAGTTCATCAACATTGGTATTGCGGTTGAAACTCCGGGAGGTCTTGTTGTACCTGTTATTCGTGACGTGAATAAGAAAGGTATTGAAGAGCTTTCTCGCGAGCTTATCGAAACATCTAAGAAAGCCCGTGAAGGCAAGCTTAAAGCGGCTGACATGCAGGGCGGTACGTTTACAATCTCTAGCCTAGGTGGTATCGGCGGTACGGCGTTTACGCCTATTGTAAATGCACCAGAAGTCGCCATATTAGGTGTATCTAAGTCTGAGATGAAGCCTAAGTGGAATGGTAAAGAGTTTGAGCCGCGCTTAATGGTGCCGCTGAGCCTGTCATACGACCACCGAGTAATCGATGGTGCGGTAGGTGCAAGATTCTCTACTGAGGTTGCTGCAAACCTAACTGACTTACGCAGAATCATACTTTAAATAAAAGGTCGAAAAAGTTTACAATATCAGTAACATTTTCGACGATTTTATAAGCCCATTTGGTGGCATTTAGGTTATGCTATTACACAAAAGTAATAGCATGACCCTACAAGAACAGGATTGAGGTTCACAATGAGCGAAATTAAAACGCAATTGGTGGTACTGGGCGGCGGCCCTGGCGGTTATTCAGCAGCATTCCGTGCGGCTGACTTAGGTATTGAAACAGTTATCGTAGACTCACGCGACACGCTTGGTGGTGTTTGTCTTAACGTTGGTTGTATCCCTTCAAAAGCCCTTCTTCACGTTGCTAAAGTGATGAAAGAAGCGAAGCACCTTGCTAGCCACGGTGTATCGTTTGGCGAGCCTACCATCGATTTAGATAAAATCCGCGAATACAAAGACGGCGTTGTTAAGCAATTAACAAATGGCCTTAGCGGCATGTCTAAAATGCGTAAAACCAAGCATGTACAAGGCTTTGGTAAATTTACAGGCGCAAACACCCTAGAAGTAAAAAATGGTGACGACGTTACTACTATTACTTTTGAAAAAGCGATTATTGCTGCGGGTTCTGAGCCAGTAAGCCTACCGTTCATCCCAGAAGATGACCGCGTAATTGACTCAACTGGCGCACTGGAAATGAAAGACATTCCAGAGAAAATGCTAGTACTAGGCGGTGGTATCATTGGTCTAGAAATGGGTACTGTGTACGAAGCACTTGGTTCGAACATCGATGTAGTTGAATTCTTAGATCAGCTAATTCCAGCAGCTGACAAAGACATCATGAAAGTATTCATGAAAGACTACAAAGACAAGTTTAACATTATGCTTGAAACCAAAGTGACTGCGGTTGAAGCTAAAGACGATGGCTTGTACGTAACGTTTGAAGGCAAGAACGCACCTGCTGAGCCAGTACGCTACGACAAAGTACTTGTCGCTGTTGGTCGTAAGCCAAACGGTAAGCTAGTTGGCGCAGATGCGGCTGGCGTAAACGTTGACGAGCGTGGCTTCATCAACGTTGATAAGCAAATGCGTACTAACGTTGACCACATCTTCGCAATCGGTGACCTTGTAGGTCAGCCAATGCTTGCGCACAAAGCGGTTCACGAAGGTCACGTTGCAGCAGAAGTTATTGCTGGACAGAAGCATTACTTCGACCCACGTGCTATTCCTTCAGTAGCGTACACTGAGCCAGAAGTTGCTTGGGTTGGTCTAACTGAAAAAGAAGCGAAAGAGCAGGGCGTAAGCTATGAAACAGCCACCTTCCCATGGGCTGCTTCAGGCCGTGCAATTGCATCTGATGCCACTAACGGTATGACTAAGATGATTTTCGAAAAAGAAACGGGCCGCGTAATCGGTGGTGCTATGGTAGGTACCAACGCGGGCGAAATGCTTGGCGAAATCGGCCTAGCTATTGAGATGGGTGCTGATGCTGAAGACGTAGCATTGACTATCCATGCTCACCCAACGCTTAACGAGTCTATTGGTCTTGCGTCTGAAATCTTCGAAGGAAGTATAACTGACCTGCCAAACCCGAAAGCGAAGAAAAAGAAGTAAGCTAGCTTCTTTTTAAGTCACTTTAAAAACCCGCTTTTTAAGCGGGTTTTTTGTACTACACTTTTACTTCAAAGCTCAATTCGAAAATATAAGTTAGGCGCAGGAATTTCGAAGTGGTGGTAGATGTCAGTAAAGATTAAAGATCCAATCAAAGTACAATCGAAGTTTGGTGAATACAGCGTTGAACTTAAGGGAAACATAATTCGCCTAGACGGAAAGGGAGTAGTAACAAAAGCGCTTTTTCAACACTATCACGAAGATGTCAAAAAACTCGCTTTACCTCTAGGTGGACAGCCTTGGGGATTTTTGATTTTCGTACAAGGTGTCGGTATTTTAACGCCAGATGCTGAAAAAGCTTTAATTGAATCTGTGCGCCTTAGAAAACAATATGGCTTGCAAGCTTGTGCTTTTGTTACTAGCAATGCTGACATACCCGCTTTGGTTAAAAGTCAGTTTGAACGCATATATGCAGCCGCGAACTTAGCATGCTATTTCAGTGATTCTGAAGATGATGCTCTCGCATGGTTAGATGCGCTTGGTTGCTCGCTAGATACAGATGAGTAGGTGTCCAAATTTCTTACACTTGCCAGTGTTTTTTTATTTCCTCTCTGGTTTTTTGTTTTAGTATCAATGGATTGGGGGAGTGGCGCTTTTTTTGCTAACAAAAAATCTTAAAGTATTTAACAAGGCAGTAAATTTAAGACAGTGAGGACGTAAATTATGAAAAATATTTTGTTAGCAAGCAGTTTAGGGGTAGCTTTAGCCGTTACCGGCACCGCATCGGCGAACATAATCATGACGGGAGATTATGTTCTTACTCAAGTAAGTAATGATGGTACCCTAGGTAATCGCGGCTTCAACCCTGGGCTTGTTTATGATAGTACAGGGCTAGGTAATTTTGATTCGAATTTTGACTACTTAGCGCCAGGCACTCCCCACGAAGCTTTTGGTATTCGCTACAATACTGTAGCCGGCTCTTCTGGGTTACTAGGTAATAGCAACTCAGCTTCTGGTGATGTTACAAGTGGTGATGATTTTTCTCTCGTCTCGCTTACGGACATGACTCCCGGCTCTTCTTTTGATAATCACGTTCGTTGGAGTGGTACTAATAGCGTAATCAATATCGTACACGACTTTTTCTTTAACGATGATGAAGAACGAGTGAATATCAAAACTACGATTGAAGCGCTTGTTGATATTACCGACCTGTTGTTCGCTCGTGCAATCGACCCGGATCCTGATTCAAGGGCGCATGGAACGTCAGCGACTAACAATCAACGTGGCATCGACAATAACAACGATGGTGATGCGCTTGATTCTGGTGATGTGGCCGTAGAGAACTTTGTTGGTTCTTTAGGTTCTGTTAGTGGCACCCCTCTGGGCTTGTTTGCAAACACCTCGTTTACACAAAATACAGGTATCGTAGGCGCATGTTGTAGTGTTTTTGATCCCCTTACCTACCTTGCTGGTGGAAACTTGGGCGATAGTTCAACCGGTGATGATGGAATCGGAATCGCTTTCAATTTGGGTGATTTGTTGGCTGGTGAAAGTGTGTCTGTTGACTATGCTTATGTAATGGCGGGTTCTTTGGCTACTATAGACTTACCGGATGATGATGATTCGACAACTGTTCCTACACCGTCTTCAATAGGTTTATTTGGACTTTGTTTGTTAGCACTAACACGTCGTTTCAAACTGAAAAAATAAAGTTAGACATTACAATACAAACGCTATCTATCGATAGCGTTTGTATTATTTCTTACCAATCAATGTAGAGATAGAACTTCTGGTAATACAGCTCTTTCAATTATGCTGTTTCTTTTCCTGCTATGATTTTTGCTTCTTCATCGTTGCTCGGTGTTTTTAAGTGCGCAGGCGTGAACTCTTCACAATCCATATTACGCTGGTCCATAAAGCGTTTAACCGTATCGGCACAATATGCTTTGCGGCAGCACTGAGACAGCAGCATCTCGTGGCGCTGAACACGCTCACGAACAAATTTAACAACTAAGCTCCTAAGCCACTGCAAGCCAGCGTCTTGGTCTTGGCGTTTATGCCACATTATAGACAAAGGTGAGCTAATAATTTCCACAGGCGTTTCAAATACCGCTAACTCACCCGAGAAAATTTCCTTTTCCATGACCAATGAAGGCGCAACACAAATAAGGTTACTCTCTTTTAATAGCGGGGTAGCGTTGTAAAATTGGTTTACTGACATGGCAACGCGGCGCTTGAGGCCCAAATTAGCGAGCGCCTGATCTGTTGGGCCTGTCACATCGCCTGTCACTGACACTAGCAAGTGATCTGCTGCTACGAAGTCTTCCAACGATAATTGTGATTTTGCCAATGGATGATCGGGACGCATTACCACCACCCAGCTAGGGTCAAGCACATGTTCAGAGCGAATTACAGAGCCAGGCTCTTGGTGTTTAGAGAAGGTCAGTTCAGCTTCAGCATCTTTAAGTATTTTATCCGTTTCCATATCGTAATTAGGAATAGCATGGATATTAATACCAGGAGCCTCATTCTCAATGACTTTGCGAAGCGGCCCCCATACCATAGATACAATGCTGTCTGTGGCTGCAATACGAAAAGTCCGCTTTGCCGTTGCGGGGTTAAAGTCAGTCGGGTTTACGGCAACTTCAAGTTCGCCTAACGGGCCTTGAATCTGACTCCACAAGTTTTTAGCAAAAGAGGTAGGCTGAATACCACGGCCGTCTTTCACGAATAGCTCGTCGTTCCAGGCAGTGCGCATGCGAGACAATGCATTAGAGACCGCAGGTTGCGTCATTGATAACCTGTCAGCTGCTCGGGTAATGGCACCCTCAGTCATGATGGCATCAAAAATCATTAATAAATTTAAATCATGTGGACGCATCGTTCTCTCCGCTTTTTTCTTAATAAGCTCAAATTTAAATATATAACATAATGTGATGTGTTTCATATAAAAAGATAATTATTTTTATTGTTTGAGGGTGTGCATAATGCGCGGCATCAAACTTTAGTCTAACTTTTTAGAGAATCTTGCGATGAAAACTTTTACCCGTTTATTGGCAATAGTCAGCCTAACTGCGCTAGTCGCTGCATGCGGAGGTGACGAGCAGGATCCAAGTCAATCAATGAGCGCTGGTTCAAATGCCGGTGTTCCAGTTGATGTGGCTACCGTGGTGACTCAGCGTTTAACCGAGTGGGATAATTTCACAGGGCGTTTAGAATCGCCGCACATCGTTGCACTTCGACCTCGCGTGTCGGGCTATATCGATTTTGTCGCGTTTGATGAAGGTGAATACGTTGAACAAGGGCAAACCTTATTCTTAATCGATAACCGTGCATTTAAAGCTGAAGTGAACCGCTTAACTGCTCAACTTGAAGAAGCCAAAAGTCGCGTTCAGTTGGCGGAGCAAAACTACAGCCGCGCATTCAAACTGCGCAAAACACAAGCGGTATCTGAAGAAGTGCTTGACGCTCGCCTAGCAGAAAAAAATCAAGCACTAGCAAGCTTAAACCAAACACAAGCCGCACTTGAAGTAGCTCGCTTAAATCGCGGTTTCGCCCGTGTTGAAGCGCCAATCTCTGGACGTGTATCCCGTGCCAATATTACAGAGGGTAACTTTGTGACTGCAGGGCAAACAGAACTAACCCGTATTGTCTCCACTGACCGTTTATATGCTTATTTCGATATAGATGAGCAGACTTACCTGAATTACGTTAATAGCGATAAAAGCGCCTCGAGGGCGGTAAGCGACCAGCCAGTAGCGATGCGCCTTGCTAACGAGTCTGACTACAACCACTGGGGGCAAATCGATTTTATCGACAACCAAGTTAACGGTAGCACTGGCACGCTTCGCGTTCGAGCTGTGTTTAATAACGAAGAAGGGCGTTTAATTCCTGGCTTATTTGCACATTTAAAATTAGCAGGTGACACCGAAGAACAGGGCATTCTTATTAAAGAAAAAGCTATTGGCACAGATCTGAATAATAAGTTTGTACTGGTTGTAAACGACGAAAGTAAAGTGGAATATCGCGCAGTGAAGCTGGGTGACAAAGTGGGCAGCATGCGCATTATTACAAGTGGCCTAAACGCTAACGACACTATTGTGGTTGATGGCCTACAGCGTGTGCGCCCTGGTGCACAAGTTGCCGCAAATAAAGTCCCCATGGGTGATGAAGATGCACTTGCAAACCTATCTGATTGGCAATCAAAGGTCGATAACGCTACTCAAATAACCCAAAGCATGGCGCAGGTTGAAGATGTTTTATCTGGTGGTTCATTTACCTCAGGTACAGCAACAGCAGGTCTTAAGTAATGAATATCTCGCAGTTTTTCATTAGCCGCCCGATTTTTGCGGGCGTGCTTTCCCTACTTATTTTTATCGGTGGTGCCATCGCTGTTTGGCAACTGCCTATCACTGAATACCCTGAAGTAGTGCCGCCTACCGTGGTGGTAACTGCGAATTATCCTGGTGCAAACCCTGAAGTTATTGCTGAAACAGTCGCCACGCCGTTAGAACAAGAAATTAACGGTGTTGAAGATATGCTGTATATGTCTTCTCAAGCTACCAGTGATGGGCGTATGACGCTAACTGTTACCTTCGCGATTGGTACAGACCCAGACGAAGCTACAACGCTGGTACAAAACCGTGTTAATCGCGCTACGCCACGTTTACCTCAAGAAGTGCAGCGCCTAGGTGTGGTTACCGAAAAGTCCTCGCCAGATTTAACCATGGTGGTGCATTTAACGTCGCCTGATAAACGTTATGACATGCTGTATCTTTCAAACTATGCCGATCAGTTTGTTAAAGACGAATTAGCTCGCATAAATGGAGTGGGGCAGGTACGCCTGTTCGGTGCAGGCGAGTTCAGCATGCGAGTATGGCTAGACCCTAACAAGCTTGCATCGCTTCAATTAAACCCTGGTGATGTAGCAGCGGCTATTGCCGATCAGAACCAGCAGGCTGCGGCAGGTAGCCTTGGTGCGCAGCCAACAGGCAGCAGTGAATTTCAGCTACTTATTAATGTTCGTGGTCGTCTAAAAGACGAAGCCGAATTTGAAAATATCATCGTTAAGTCTGGCGAAAATGGCGAGATTACCCGACTTAAAGACGTGGCTCGCGTTGAGCTAGGGGCGAACAATTATGCGTTACGTTCGCTATTAAATAATAACCCAGCTGCGGCAATTCCAATATTCCAAGCCCCAGGCTCAAACGCTATTCAAATATCGGATGATGTAAGAGCGCGCATGGCAGAGCTTTCAAAGATGTTTCCCGATGGCTTAGAGTACGACATTGTTTACGATCCTACCGTGTTTGTAAGAGGCTCGATTGAAGCCGTGGTAAACACGCTTTTAGAAGCGGTATTACTTGTTGTTCTAGTGGTTGTGCTATTTCTTCAAACTTGGCGAGCATCCATTATTCCACTAGTGGCAGTACCTATTTCACTGGTAGGAACATTCGCCTTTATGCAGTTAATGGGTTTTTCTCTTAATGCGCTGTCTTTATTTGGCTTAGTGTTAGCTATTGGTATTGTTGTAGACGATGCCATCGTTGTAGTGGAAAACGTAGAGCGAAATATTGCTGAAGGTAAATCGCCATTTGACGCTACTGTCCAAGCAATGAAAGAAGTGACGGGGCCGATTATTGCTACCACGCTGGTTTTGGCTGCCGTATTTATACCAACGGCTTTCATGAGCGGCTTAACCGGGCAATTCTATAAACAGTTTGCACTTACTATCACTATTTCAACGGTAATATCTGCAATTAACTCGTTAACATTAAGCCCTGCTTTATCTGCTCTACTATTGAAGCCTCACGGTAAAGCAAATGATTGGCTTACTCGCGGTATGGATAAGGTGTTTGGTCGCTTTGTATTTGCGCCATTTAACCGGGTATTTGATCGTGGTTCGAAACAATACACAGGTGCGGTTGGCGGCTTAATTCGCAAAAGCGGCATTGTACTGGTGTTATATGCAGGCCTTATTGCGCTTACTTATAACCAGTTTGCCACTACACCTACGGGTTATGTTCCAGGTCAAGATAAGCAGTATTTGGTGGCTTTTGCGCAACTTCCTAATGCAGCGAGTTTAGACAGAACGGAAGAGGTGATCCGTGAAATGTCTCGCATTGCGATGGAACACCCAGGCGTGTCAGATGCCGTAGCGTTTCCTGGCTTAAATATTAACGGTTTTACTAATAGTCCAAGTTCTGGAATTTTATTTACGCCGCTTAAGCCTTTTAGTGAAAGACAGTCACCAGAGTTATCTGCTGGCGCTATTGCTGCAAAACTCAATCAGCAGTTTGGTTCGATCAAAGGGGCTTATGTCGCTATTTTCCCGCCGCCTCCGGTGATGGGGCTAGGCACTATTGGTGGCTTCCGCTTGCAAGTGGAAGATAGAGGGAATTTAGGTTTTGAAGAGCTAGAGCGTGTAACCCAAGAAGTGATTGGTAAAGCCTGGGCGCACCCAGCGCTAACAGGTTCATTTACAAGCTTCACCGTAGCCGTGCCACAACTTGATGTAGACGTAGATCGTGAAAAAGCAGTAAGCCAAGGGGTAAACATCGATACGTTATTTACCACGATGCAAGCTTACTTGGGTTCCCTTTATGTAAATGACTTCAACTTGTTTGGCAGAACATACCAAGTGAACGTGCAGGCTGATGCTCAATATCGTCAAGAGATAGGGGACATAACCCAGTTCAAAATCAGAAATAGCCAAGGTGAAATGATACCGTTAGGTTCATTCCTAGACGTTCAACATAGCGCCGGTCCAGACCGAGTGATGCACTACAATGGCTACGTTACCGCCGAAATTAACGGTGCTCCTGCGCCTGGCTATTCGTCAGACCAAGCGAAAGCGGCTATCGAAGAGATATTGGCTGAAACCTTGCCACTTGGCATGACCTACGAGTGGACAGAGTTGACCTACCAGCAAATATTAGCCGGTAATGCATCAGCGTTTGTATTTCCACTGGTTGTGCTTCTTGTGTTCTTAGTACTAGCTGCACAGTATGAAAGCCTTCGTTTACCACTGGCAATTATACTGATAGTTCCTATGACCTTATTGAGCGCCCTTATTGGTGTTCAGATTTACGGTGGTGACAACAATATCTTCACCCAAATTGGTCTAATTGTATTGGTCGGCCTTGCTACAAAGAACGCCATCCTTATTGTCGAGTTTGCTAAAGAGCTGCAGGACAGCGGCATGGATGCGCTTGCGGCAATTAAAGAGGCAAGCCGCTTACGTTTACGTCCGATTTTGATGACATCAATTGCCTTTATCATGGGGGTATTACCTATGGTTATCTCTACTGGCGCGGGTGCAGAAATGCGTCAAGCCATGGGCGTGGCCGTATTCTCTGGAATGATAGGCGTCACTTTCTTCGGCTTAATTCTTACTCCCGTATTTTACTATTTGCTAAAACGTAAAGGTTAACTCTCCCGTCTACCCAAGCGTTGCCCTCTTAAGGGGCTCTTTAGGCCACTCATTTGAGTGGCCTTTTTTTTGCCACCTTTGGTCAGCATTTGTGTCGTTTTGTGAAACCGAAAAGCTTATATTCGCTTGTATCCTGTTGAAAACAGACAGAATGGAGATTCGAATGAAATTAGGTGCGGCGATAGTAATGGCAATGGGCATGGTGGTTGCTGTGTCTTTGCTTGGTGTTCAGGTGTCTTCTGCCATGAACGATATGCAAACGTGGGATAGAGTAGTAACCGTAAAAGGATTGTCAGAGCGAGAATACATTGCTGATCAGGTTATTTGGCCTATTCAATTTGTCGACGCGGGCAATGACTTACCTCAACTGTATGAACATATCGAAAAGAATAGCCTTCAGGTGGCTAACTTTTTAGAAGAGAAGGGTATTTCAGCAGAAAGCATTACTATTGGAAAGCCTGAAATAAATGACAAATTGGCGCAACAATATGGAAGTAGTGAAAAAGCGCCATTTCGCTACAGTGCCATTCAAACCGTTACTGTCTTTTCAAATGATGTTGAAAAGGTGCGAGCGCTTATGCAGCAAATTGGGGAGTTAATTAAAACTGGTATTGTATTATCAGATCAAAGCTATCGCGCTCAGCCCGACTATGTATTTACCCGCTTAAACGAAGTAAAGCCGGAAATGATAGAAGAAGCGACGCTCAATGCGAGAGAGGTTGCGGAAAAATTTGCCAAAGATTCAAAAAGTACGTTGGGCAAAATTAAGCGCGCTAACCAAGGGCAGTTCAGTATTTCTAGTCGCGACGGTCATCATCCACACATAAAGAAAGTGCGCGTGGTTTCTACCATCGAATATACTCTTGTAGATTGATATTCATGCTATGCTAAGACCGCCATGTAGACACGGCAAATTCACGCATTTGTGCACTTTATGTATTATATTACTGCTAATGTCTAGTGGCTAGATTTGCGGGTATACGTTTTAATTTAAAGAAGTGCTGAGTACTTCAGCGCTTAACGCTTAATGATTAAGGTGGCAAGCCTGGAATGAAGGACCCTAAAGCGCAGTCCCAACAGCTTGAGTTTTTCGAGATTCCAAGCCCATGTATTGGTGTCTGCGAGTCGGGTCCAAGAGGGTTTTGTAAAGGCTGTTACAGAAGTCGAGATGAACGCCTCTATTGGCTTAAAGTTGATGATGCGACAAAACGAAAAATAATCAGTGCGTGTGTAAGACGTGAAAAAGCAGTAATGGCGAAGTTACGCAAAGCGCAAGAGCTTAAAAGTGAAGAGTCAACCGAACAGTTTTCTCTTTTCAATGAGCCGCCTGAAAGAAGTTAAAAAAGTTAGAGAATTTTTTGATGCCGTTAGATAAGTATGTTTCATATGCTGCGAAATCGTTTACGTTACCCGATATATGCGTTCGCTTGCGTTCAACGCTAGATGATCCTCGTTCTAGTATCGAAGAGATTGCTGTATTAGTTAGTGCCGACCCCTCTCTAACTGCTAAGGTGTTACGCCTGGCCAATAGTTCGCTTTTTCGTTTCCCCTCTCAAATTGAATCTGTAACAAAAGCCATAAATGTGATTGGTGGCGAGGCCCTTTATAATTTGGTTATTGCTGAAACTGCAACCACTGCCTTTAAGCACTTCGATACACTGCTAATTGATTTAGACAAGCATTGGCATGCTTCTGTTTATTGCGGGATGGTGGCGAAGAGTCTAGCCATGCGGCTGAATGTACGTGGCGCCGAACGCTTTTTCGTGATGGGTATTTTGCAAAACCTGAGCGAACTCATAGTTGCGAAGAAAGAGCCTAAGCTTTATGACGATTACCGCAATGCGAAAAAGAGCGACTTGCCACATATTGAACAACTGGCTCATTTCGGTTTTACGTTTGCGCATTGCAGCGGTATCATACTTGAAAAATGGCACTTACCTATTGGTCTTTTTTATCCCGTATCATTTATGAACGATGAAGCAAAATATACTTCTGATGTTGATATATGTGTTCTTGCAATTGCTAGTCGTATAACGCTTAGTCAACTTGATAAAGAAAATTATGCTGACATTGAACTTTTTACACCAGAAATAGCCAATACAGTAAGTCTCGACATGGAAGTGATAAGTAACTCAATTGAATATGCTGAACAAGAAACAGCAAAAATTGTGTCGCTTATTCACTGAGCTTTCAGTGCACTAATGCGGTAAGGTACTCTACATCGCAGAACATAGCAAAGCTCCGCCATAGGATTGGTATTTTAAGCGTCTCAATTAGACGTAATCTAATAACTATAAAGCTCGACGTAAAACCAGATTATGTTCAGAAAACTCTTCCGGCCACGTGTTGTTGTAGGTGCCATTTGTATTGGCGTGTGTTTATCTGCAAACGCGAGGGATCTCATTGAAACGCTTTATCATGCAGACTTCACTCCCGATGCCGATGATGAAATACCGCGTTTTACATTAGACGGAGAGCTCGGTGTTTTAATTAATACCGGCAACACATCTGCAGCCAGCGTGAAAGCGGCAGTGAATGCCGACCATGAAACTGAAAACTGGAGCAGCATTTATTTTGCTGAGCTGCTGTACAAAGAAAGCGGTACGCCTACCACGCAGCGCGACATAAGCGCACAGCGCTTTTTTACCAGCGCACAATTCGACTATAAACTGCTTACGCCTGGCCGCCGCCTTTTCATGTATGGCGATTACGAAGACGATAAATTTACAGGGTATGAGCACAGGGCTTCATTAGCCGCGGGTTGGTCACAACGCGTTTGGCGAAACGAAGACAGTGAGTTTCGTTATAGTGTAGGGCCAGGTTACACCTTTATCGAAGCAGAAGAAGACAGCGATAATCTTGTTAACGACGGGGTAATAGTACGCGCATCAGCCGAGTACAAATATCACTGGAGCTCGGGTGCCAAACTGCGTCAATTTCTGAGCACAGAAGCTGGTGAAGAAAATACCAAGTCCCGTTCTGAAACCTCGCTTTCAGCTAATGTATTTGGCTCTTTAGCGATGAAGCTATCTTTTATATTGAACCATGAAACCGACACGCCTGAAGACGTTGCGGCGTTAAGTACTGAAACGTCAGTAGCCTTAGTCTATCAATTCTTTTAGTCAATTAGTGTAAATTAACGGTCTAAATAGGGCTTTTTAACGTGTTCGCATTGACTGAGAGGCTTGAAAATGTACACTGCGCACCATTGTTTGTAGTGTCGTCTTCCTTGCGGCATTACTGAAAAGACTTCTTTTAAAACTCGTGTTGTACCGCCTTGTAGTTCAAAAGGTGTCGTGTACAACGAATGGACCGTTAATCAATAGGATTGTTCAATGAAAAAGCAAGCGCTTGCATCTCTAGTTGCAATTTCCCTTTCTCCTGCTGTATTCGCTCAAGACGATGAAGTTAAGCCTTTTACAATGGAAGGTGAACTAGGTTTCATCTCTACGTCAGGTAACACTGAAACAACATCTATCAGCGCAGGTATTCAAGCGCATCAAGAGCTCGAGAAGTGGAGTAACGACTACATTCTTAAAGGTCTTTACAAGAAAGAGACGGTAGAAGGCGATGACGGGGAAGATGTTGAATTTACTTCTGCACAAAAGTTCTTCGGTTCAGCGCAGGGTAACTACAAACTTGCCAACCCAGATAACCGTTTATTCGGTTTCGCATCTTATGAAGACGACAGATTCAGTAACTTTAACTACCAGGCTACTGTAGCTGCGGGTTGGAACCAAAAGGTTCTTCAAAACAAGCGCCATACCTTAGAATATTCAATCGGTCCGGGTTATTCTTTCATTGAAACTCAAGACGGTGAAAACCTTGATAGCATGATTGTTCGTGCATCATCAGCATATTCTTGGAAGATTTCTGATACTGCTAAATTTACTCAAACAGTGAGTACAGAAGTGGGTTCTGACAACACTAAGTCACGTGCTGAGTCAGCCCTAACTGCTACCATTAGCGGTAACCTTTCTATGCGTCTTTCATTTAAGTTAGATCACAACACCAACGTTGATGACGATGTAGAGAAGCTTGATACTGAAACTGCTGTAAGCCTAGTTTACAACTTCTTCTAAACTTTACTGAAGCGCCTTGACTGCTCGGTTGTGCGGTGAGGCGGTTTAATGTTTTACCTAGGTAATTCCTTTATACACTGATGCCATAGTGTTGTTGGAATAGGCGCTAGAACCAGTGCATTGCTGAGTAAAACAAAAGTACAGATACAAAAAACGCTGCAATGTTGCAGCGTTTTTTTATTCCATGTTCTTCAAAAAAGCCTAATGAAGAAAAGCGCTTTTTAGTGAAGAATGCGAGTCTTGATCGTACCATCAATTTGTTGAAGCTCTGCCAATGCCTCATAGCCACGGTCTTCTTTAACATCCACAACCACGTAACCAATTTCCGCGTTAGTCTGTAGATACTGGGCTTCAATGTTAATGCCTTTTTCTGCAAACGCTTGGTTAATTTGGGTAAGAATACCCGGTTGGTTTTTATGTACGTGAAGAAGTCGTGAACGACCGGTGTGCTCGGGCAGCGATACTTCAGGGAAGTTAACCGCTGACAACGTAGAGCCGTTGTCGCTGTATTTCGCTAGCTTTCCAGCCACCTCAATTCCGATGTTTTCCTGCGCTTCTTGTGTGCTTCCGCCTACGTGTGGCGTAAGAATAACATTGTCGAACGCGCGAAGCGGTGACTCAAACTCTTCAGTGTTAGACTTAGGCTCTACTGGGAACACATCGATGGCAGCGCCGTTAAGGTGGCCACTTTCCAGTGCCTTAGCCAGTGCGTCAATATCAACTACGGTACCGCGTGATGCGTTAATAAGAATGCTGCCTTTTTTCATTTGAGACAGTTCTTTCTCGCCAATCATATCTTGGGTTTGCGGCGTTTCGGGAACGTGTAGTGATACCACATCAGAGGTATTAAGTAGCTTTTCAAGCGACTTCACCTGAGCAGAATTACCTAACACTAACTTGTCTTCGATATCGAAAAATTGAACGCGCATGCCTAAATGTTCAGCAAGAATACTTAGCTGAGTACCAATGTGACCATAGCCAATTATACCTAAGGTTTTTCCGCGAGCTTCATAAGAGCCTACTGCGGTTTTCTCCCACTCACCGCGGTGCGCCTTAGCGTTTTTGCTAGGCACTTGGCGAAGCAAAAGAATAATTTGCCCAAGAACAAGTTCTGCAACAGAGCGTGTGTTAGAAAACGGGGCGTTAAATACCGGGATGCCACGACGTTGTGTGGCTTCAAGGTTAACCTGGTTGGTACCAATGCAGAAACAGCCGATGGCAACAAGTTTTTGTGCTGCATCAACTACTTTTTCAGTAATTTGAGTGCGTGAACGAATGCCAACAAAGTGGGCGTCTTTGATTTTCTCTATCAACTCATCTTCAGGAAGAGAGGTTTTGAGAAATTCAATGTTGCTATACCCATTGCTTTGTAGTGTTTCCAAAGCACTTTGGTGAACACCTTCCAACAACAAAATTCGGATTTTATCCTTCTCTAATGAAACTTTGCTCATGAACTCGCTATCTCTCGCTGATTTAATTTGGGTTGCTGGCAGTGCGAACCATAGACTCTTGTGATTTTCTCAGTAGTGAATAATCTAAATATGCACTACTTTCTTTGCAATAGAGCCTGGTCTGGCGTCTGCTGTCTAGCGTTTTTAATTACGCTATTTGCTTTAATAAAAAAGGTTTTCAACCTTAAGCAATATATACATCTAGCCGCAAAAACACCTATCACTTAAGACATCTAGACGTCTAAACGGAAATTAACAGAAAACACGCTAAGTTAAAAGCAGTATTTTGCGTAGCTTTTCACCAAAACGCTTTGATACCCACGGCTAAAATGCCTGTTCCGTTTATACTCATTGAATACGTTATTTAGAAGTAACACTTTTTGTAATGCAACACCAAGGCGCGTGCATACTGGTTGTTCTGTTATGCCATTGGCTGTACTTAGCATTTTTTAAGAGGTATCACTTAAAGGTTTCGACACCACTTTCTGTGGCACTTAGTACAATATCCGCTCCTCTTAGCGCAAAGATACCGTTAGTCACTACGCCCGGAATATTATTTATTTTTTGTTCCAGTTCGCGCGGATTAAGAATCTCAAGGTTGTGTACATCTAAAATAACGTTACCGTTATCTGTCACTACTCCCTGTCGGTATTCAGGATCGCCACCAAGTTTTACCAGTTCACGGGCTACAAAAGAGCGAGCCATAGGAATAACTTCTACAGGAAGTGGGAAGTCACCTAAAACAGGCACGCGCTTACTTTCATCTACAATACAAACGAACGTGGTAGCGGCACCGGCTACAATCTTCTCGCGGGTCAGAGCTGCGCCGCCGCCTTTAATCATATGCTTGTGTTCAGTAACCTCATCAGCCCCATCGATATAAACCGAAAGGTTGCTGACTTCGTTTAACTCGAACACTTCAATGCCTAGGGCTTTTAAACGCTCGGTAGATGCTTCTGAGCTTGATACTGCGCCTTCAATTTTGTGTTTAATGTTACCGAGTTCTTCAATAAAGAAATTTACGGTAGAACCAGTACCCACACCGACAATGCTATCTGCTTCAACATATTCGATGGCTGCTTTGGCTACGGCTTGCTTTTTTGCGTTCTGATCCATGGTGACTCTCCGAATTATCGTGTTCGCAAGTGTAACGTATAAGCGCACATGAACCCACAAATTCGTATGCTCAATTTGTTATAGCGACTATCACGATTTAGTAAATTGCAGAGTGCGCGTGGGTGTTACGATAGCATCGAGCGGCACATCCCACGGTGCAATAGGTAGGGCATCTACTTCTTGAATGTCGTGGGCAATGCCTACCAACTTTGGCGCACGTTTTTCTGAAGGCGAATGGAAACCAGTTTTGTGTTGAGTGAAGCTCAATGTGCGATCGTAATAACCACCACCCATACCCAAACGATTACCCTTGCTATCAAAGCCTACAAGGGGCATAAGAATAACGTCACACTGCGTAACAGGAATAACGTTTTCACAAGCCAGCACGGGTTCTTCAATGTTGTATTTGTTACAAATAAGCTGGGTGTTTGGGTTGTAACATAAGAAAAGTAAGTGCCCTCTGCATACAGGGTGTAGTACAGGAAGTGCGAATCTTTTTTTGCTTGAAGCTTGCCAAACACAATCGATGTAGTACTTTAAATTGACTTCGCCATCATTAACTAAATAACCCGCAATTGTTGTGCTGGTGTTGAGTAAAGGCAGGACATTAAGTTGTGATGCTATGCGTTTAGCAGCATCCTCATGTTGTTCATAGGATAGTTTACGACGTGCATTGCGAAGTTTTTTCCGCAACTGAGCACGAGCTTGCATGCTTTCCTGTGAAACGTATATTTGCATGATTGACGGCCTTACTCGCTTTAAACCAGAAAGTTAACGATCAGATTCACCTAAATATTGATTAAGTACACGAACCAATTCACTACTCTCAATGGGTTTGGTCAAGACATCATCAAGACCTTGCTCACGCAAATATTCTGGCTGGGTTATCACATCGGCCGTTAATGCAACAATAGGCAAATTTGGCTTGAAACCTTTTATTTTAGCTGTGGCTTCATCGCCTTGAATGCCAGGAAGGTTAAGATCCATAAGAACTAAATCCACAGGATTAGACTTGGCGTATTCAACACCTTCTTCGCCAGTGCTCACTACAGAAAGGGACACGCCAAGTTTTTCGAATAAGGTTTGAATAACCACTTGGTTTATATAATGGTCTTCGACCACTAAAACATTGGTGGATTTGCTAACGTTGACTTGGGCCACAAAACTGCGTGGTTCAGCCTCAACAAATTGGTTAGCATTTAAAGCATCAGCAGGTAAAGTCACGCTAATTCGCGTACCTTGGTTTAATTTACTGCTTACTTTGATAGTGCCATCCATAAGCTCGAGCAAGCGTCGAGATATGTTTAAGCCTAAACCCGTTCCATCAATTTGGTGCGCATTTCCCATACGCTCGAAAGGCGTGAAAAGACGCTTTTGGTCTTCATCGCTAATACCAATGCCTTGGTCAATGACATTAAATATTACCTGACCGTTTTTATATTTTACCTGCGCCTTCACAGATTTACCGCGACCAGTAAACTTAATTGCATTGGACAGCAAATTAAGCGCGACTTGTCCAAATTTGGTGTCGTCAAAAAGCAGCGTATCGGGCACGGCGTCATCAATATTTGTAGAAAATATGATACCGCTGTCTTCAGCACGGATCTTCGTTAATGAAAACAAGTGGGTGAAAAAATCTTTGGTGTTTACAGCGCGCGGCATTACGCGCATTTTTCCCGCTTCTATCTGCTTAATGTCTAAAACAGAGTTTACTATTTCTAAAAGCCTTTCACCGCTTTGGCTCACATGGGAAAGTGGTGTAGTAAATGACGAGGGTAAATTTAACTTTTGAGCTTCGCCTTCAAGCAGCTGGCTAAAGGTGTTTATCGCGTTAAGTGGCGTTCTGATTTCGTGACTTATGTAAGACAGAAAGTCTGATTTAAATTGACTGGTGCGCTCTAGTTCTCGGTTTTTACGTTTTAGCTCTAAATGCGCTACTACCGATTTGCTTAGGGTTTGAAGTGATGCTTTCTGCGCTTCTGTCAGTGTTTTGGGTTTACGGTCAATGGCGCAAAGTGTGCCGATTGCGTGACCTGAAGGTGTTATGAGTGGTGCACCGGCATAGAAGCGAATATCAGGGGCACCTGTTACCAAAGGGTTGTCATGAAATCGAGGGTCTATCGTAGCGTTAGATATTTCAAACACTTCTTCTTGCAAAATTGCATGAGAGCAAAAAGCAATTTCACGGGACGTCTCTTCAGCATCCAAACCCACTCGTGACTTAAACCACTGGCGGTCAGGGTCAATTAAGCTAATAAGTGCAATAGGGGTTTCGCAAATTTGCGAGGCCAGCGCTGTTAGGTCATCAAACAGCTGTTCAGCTTCGGTATCAAGTACGTCGTAACTGAGCAACTCGGCAAGACGCTCTTCCTCATCAACGGGGATTGGGGCTGATTGCATTGATTGAACCTAACGCTGAAATAAAAAAGGGATTGTTCATTAACAATCCCTTAAACATATCACAAAGCGTAGGTGTCTATGAATAGTTGTTCCAGTTTTTGATGGTCAACTTTAGTCGCTACCTTTATGGTATTTGCTTCATTCCATAGCGGGCTAGGTGTTGTACCAGTTGGCGCAACCACCGTTTGGCCTCTATCAAGTGTACCTGTACCAACGCGAACGTGACCTTCAGTCAGTTCAAATAGCTCTGGGTGACGAAGGTGAGCAATAGGGAATGCATCGTGGAAGAAGCACACGCGGTCTTCACGGTTTTGTGAGTAAAAGTCCATGTAGAACTGGGCGCTTTCTTTCACAAAGCCGCCAAGCGTATTGTTTTTCTCTTCTAGCTTTTCAACAAAAGCTGGCGAGAATGGCGTGAAGTTCGTCACGTCCAAACCAAACATAGTCAATTCCCAATCTGCCGCAAATACGATTTCTGCTGCGTGGGCGTCATTCCAAATGTTTGCTTCTGCTACAGGCGTAACGTTGCCAGGTACAAACGCAGCGCCACCCATAATGCTAACACCTTTAACCAACTTAGGTAGTTCTGGCTCTAGACGAAGGGCTAGGGCTAAGTTCCCCAATGGACCAATTGCCACTAATGTAATTTCGCCTGGGTACTTACGCGCCATGTCTACGATAAACTGCGCAGAGCTGCGAGGGTCTAGTTCCGTCTTAGGCGCTTCAGGTTTTATATGACCAAAACCGTGTTCGCCGTGCACAAAGTGTGCATAGGTAGACTCAGGCCCTACCCACGGCATGCCTACGCCTTTGGTTACAGGAATGTCTTTACCGGCAATTTCACAAAGGGTTAGCGCATTTTGCGCAGCCATTGTTACCGGGACGTTCCCGTAAACTGTGGTTAAACCAAGTACTTCAATGTCTGGAGATTGGAAAGCGAAAAAGATCGCCATTGCATCATCAATCCCCGGATCTGTATCTAATATGATCTTATGTGCCATCAAATTTTCTCAGTACGTCTTGCTAGTTGGCGTGTTTCGCTAAGAAACGATCCACTTCTTTTTGTGTTGGAATACTCTGTGCTGCGCCTTCGCGGGTTACCGCAATGGCCGAAGCTGCACACCCTCGACGCAATGCTTGCTTAGCATCGGTGTGGTTGCTGTATGCAGACAAGAAATAACCGATAAAGGTGTCACCGGCTGCGGTGGTATCTACCGCGTCAACAGAGAATGCTTTTACTTCTACAACTTCATTTTGGCGCAGCATCATTACACCGGCTTTACCCAGTGTAATAATAACTTCGCAGTGTGACCACTGCTCTTTGAAAACTGTCACAATATCTTCAAGTTCTTCTTTACCGGTAATCGCAGCAGCTTCGGTTTCGTTTACAATAAGTAAATCTACACAGTCTAGCGGAAGCTGTTTAACCGACTCGCTCATAGGCGCTGGGTTGAAGGCTACTTTTAGCTGTTTTTCTTTCGCTTGGCGAAGTACTTCTTCAATGCAGCTGGTTTCGTTCTGCGTTAATACCCAGTCCGAAGGGCGCGTATCGTCTAGCGCTTGCATTACGGTTTTTGCGGTAATAGTTTGGTTAGCACCACCAAATAATACGATGGCGTTTTCACCGCTTGGGGTAACTTGGATGATGGCGTGACCTGAAGGAACTTCTGAACACTTTACACCACGACAATCAACACCCTTTTTAATAAGAGCTTGTTTAAATGAGGCGTCGTTTTCGTGAATGCTGCCAACGTGCCTTACGTCTGCACCTGCTTGCGCTAGAGCAATAGATTGGTTTGCACCCTTACCACCTAACAAGGTTTGGTAATGGGTTGAGGCCAACGTTTCCCCAGGCTGCACAAAGTGGTCTACCTGATAAACGTGGTCAATATTTATAGAGCCAAAATTTATTATTGCCATTTCTTCTTCCGTCGAAAGAGGGCGCTTCCCAGAATGCCGCTGTCCATGTTTCGCCCGTGAACCGAAAAGTTCAGGGCGGAAGTATCACAATTGCCGTAGGCTTCTCGATACGCGCCGAGCTTGCACAATAGCAGCTGTTTCAACTTCCTTGGTTTAAAGCATCGGCCAGGGACATGAATGAACTAGCAAACATCCCAGGAAACATTGTTGTTGTATTAACGCAACAGGGTATAACAAACGCGAGATCCAGTGAAGAGGATCACCTAACGCGCTTTATAACTATTTTTGCGTGGTGAATATAAAAGCGGTAAAAAAATAATATTTTCTTGACCAATTGGTCAGCAATTATACACGCATATAAGATAAGCTCAATAATAACCAAACACGTAATTTAGTTACAAACTTAAAAGTCTTTTAAATACTGCTGCGAGAGGAATTCCGTATCCAACAACGAGGATCTTAGATTAATTATGCGTTCGTTGCTAGGGATAGCAGCGCTCATTTCGTTAAATTAACGTCAATTCGCGGTTGTTTGAACAGTCAGTAAACAATGTATGAGTTTGTTGTACAAAGTATAATCTTTACTATGAATGCGCTGTTTAAACACTGCACGCTAAATTGCCAAAAGTGGGCTTTGTATATTGATTTTTGCTAGTATTAACGCCATCACGGAGTAACGGCCGAAATCAAAAAGGGCTGTGAAAACTCAACTCATCTTAAATAAAGAGAACGAATCGTGGAAAAACAGCTCGAATACGATAGCGTAACTAATAAATTGTCACAGCAAGGTATCATTGTTGATGCGGCAGAAGTACACGGCATTCTAACCGGAATGCTTTGTGGTGGCATGTCGCTTACCGACCAAAAGTGGCTTGAAGCCCTTAGCGAAACCATCAACCAAGGTGATGCGTTCAGCGACCAAACTCAACACCTTCTCAATACGCTTTTCAATCAAACCTGTCAGCAGTTATTAGAGCCTGAATTTGCGCTTAGCTTGTTGCTTCCAGAAGACCAAGCGCCTATTAACGACCGCGGCGCTGCGCTTATCAACTGGGTGCAGGGTTTTATGCTTGGTTTCGGTTTACACCAGCAGGACCTTGTGCAGTGTTCTGACGATGTTAAAGAAGCCCTTGAAGACTTCTCAGATATCTCTCGTATGGAAGAGCCAATGGATGCCGATGAAGAATCTGAAAAAGCACTTTTCGAGGTGGAGGAGTACGTGAAAATCTCAGCTATTTTATGCTTCAGCGAACTTGGTCAATCACTTCTTGATGATCAACAAGACACGCCGTCCGTACACTAGTACATAGGGAAAATTGAAAGTAGTAGCTGTTTAAACGGCCTACTTTTCAGTGAATTAGTTAAGGTTTTCTAGTTTATGATTAGCGCTCAAGAGTTTATTGCTAGGCAAGACAGGCTTCTTGCACAGTGCCAACCAAACAGTGTATGTATAGTACCTGCCGCTGGGCTGGTAACGCGAAGCCGAGATACCGAGTATACCTTTAGGCAAGATAGCGACTTTTGGTATTTAACGGGTTTTGAAGAGCCTGATGCATGGTTGATATTGTCTAATCACCCTCGCTACGGCGAGAGCTATCGCGCAATGGTAGTTCAGGAAAAAGACAAAAGCGCTGAAATTTGGCACGGTAAGCGCCTTGGTGCTGAAGCTGCGCTATCACGGTTCAGCCTAGATGAAGCGTTTGAAACACATGAGTTAGAAGAAGCCTTGTTGGCGTCCATTCAAGGGCAAGATAATGTGTACTTCGCCTTAGGACACAGCAAGCCTCATGACCGATTATTTACCGAAGCCCTAAATACTTTGCGTGAAGCGCCAAAAGAATCATTAGCGCCTGGCGCGATACACGATTTGCGCCCACAGCTGCATGAAATGCGATTGTTTAAATCAGCCTGCGAAGTAGCAATGATGAAAGCGGCAGGGGAAATCAGTGCCCGAGCTCACAAACGGGCTATGCAGTTTTCCTCTCCTGGCTGTTTTGAATATCAACTGGAAGCTGAAATTCACCATGAGTTTGCTATGGCTGGCGCGCGTTCGCCTGCGTACAGCACTATTGTAGGAAGCGGTGATAACGCCTGTATTTTGCATTACACGCAAAATAACGCTCAGGTAAATGATGGAGATTTGATCTTGATCGACGCAGGCGCAGAATATCAAGGTTATGCTGCAGACATTACCCGAACATTTCCTGCAAACGGTAAGTTTAGTCACGCTCAGCGTGAAATTTACAGTGTTGTATTGAAGGCGCAAAAAAGCGTATTGGATATGCTAGTGCCCGGCGTAACGCTTTCTGAAGCAATGCTACACAGCGCAGAAATTATTACTGAAGGTTTAGTTGACCTTGGTGTTTTAGAAGGTAGTGTGGCAGAAAACCTCGAGAGCGAAAGCTGGCGCCAGTTTTATATGCACGGGTTAGGTCACTTCTTAGGGCTAGATGTGCACGACGTAGGTAACTACAAAATAGACGGCCAAGACCGCCCATTAAAACCTGGAATGGTTATAACGGTAGAGCCGGGTATTTATATCAGTCAAGACAGTGAAGCTCCTGATAAGTACAAGGGTATAGGTGTTCGCATAGAAGATGACGTGGTCATTACTGCATCGGGTGTGGAAATTTTGACATCTGACGTGCCTAAAGAAATTGACGAAATCGAATCACTAATGGCGAAAAACTAAAACAATAAAAAGCGCTAAAGCTAGAGCGACGGGAAGACAAATATAGTGGAATCGGCAACGGTTGATGTAGTTATTATCGGTGGTGGGATTGTAGGAACCGTGCTTGCTAAAGCACTTTCTGAAAACATATCTCTCGAAAATTCCGAGGGTGAAAAGCGCGGATTAAGTGTTGCACTTATTGACGCTGCAGACCCAAAAGAAACGACACCCTCTCACAATGATTTCAACCCATTTACCGATACACGAGTTATTGCGTTAGCAAGACGTACCGTTAACGAACTAGCCGATGTTGGTTTAAGCCTTGACGACTTAGCCAAGCAGCACAACGGCGAACTACCTCCTAAAATAAAGCAGATAGAAGTGAGCGATAAGGGCCATCTTGGCCTTTTAAATCTGCACAGTAAAGATTATCACATCGACGCGTTTGGCCAGGTGGTAAGTTTAAGCGCGCTAACGCGCTTAGCAGCAAATGCGAGTACTGCGTATCAGCACATAGCACCAGCAAAAGTGACCGGTGTTGAGCAGCACCGTGACAATGTAGACGTGTTGCTAGATAGCGGGGATGTGATAACCACTAAGCTGCTAATACTTGCAGATGGCGGGCGTTCGGGTTTGGCCGAGCAGGTGGGTATTGCTAAAACAGTTAGTGACTATCACCAAACTGCCATTGTATTTAACGTGCATACGCAAATGCCTCATGAAAATAAAGCGTACGAACGCTTTACCGATTCTGGCCCTCTTGCTTTTCTCCCCTTTGATAGTGAAATTGACGGCGTAAAGGCAAATGGCAATGGTTTTTCAGTGGTATGGACGCTAGAAACGCAAGCCGCTCAAGCACTTATGGAAATGGATAAAGCGTCGTTTATTAACGCGCTTCAACAAGCCTTCGGCTATCGTCAGGGCAAAGTATTAAGGGTGAGTGATACCGCTAGCTATCCCTTAGCGCTGACTAAAGCCCAGCAAGTTACCAGTCACCGAACGGTAGTGGTGGGGAACGCTGCGCAGGCGCTACACCCTATAGCGGGGCAGGGGTTCAATTTGGGTTTGCGAGATTTGAGTGCACTCGTTTCTGTACTGAAAAAAGAATCTGTATTTAAAAGTGCTGTACCTAAGCATTCTATGTCGCCAATTTCGAAGCAAGAGAGCAGTCAAGAAACGCAAACGAAAGCTGGTGCTGACCACTTTGATGCTGGGGCATTCAATATCGTTCAGCGATATGCGAACGAACGTAAGAAAGACCGAGATAACACGATTGCGCTTACCGATACCTTAGTGCGAACTTTCTCCAACCAGTATTTTCCTACCGTCATAGGCCGAAACGTTTCCTTACTTGCATTAAGTATGATGCCGCAAGCGAAGAAAACCTTCGTAAAGCACACAACAGGTTATGGTGTAACACCACACGAAAATAGAGATAACAATGCAGCATGTTGATATAGCAATAGTGGGCAGTGGAATTGTAGGGTTAACCCTAGCCGCAGCGCTAAAAGACAGTGAACTGAATATAGCGGTTATTGACAAGTTACCCTGTTATCAGGTGCTTGCAGATAAGCCAACGGCGCGTGTTAGCGCAATCAATCAGGCTAATATTAAAGCGCTGCAACAGTTTGATGTGTGGCCTCATTTACAGCAGGACCGCGCCAACCCTTATACTGAAATGCATGTGTGGGACAAAGACAGTTTTGGTGATATACATTTTTCATGTGATGAAATGGGAAGCGATACCCTAGGGGTAATCGTAGAGAATCAAGCCTTAGTGAATGCGCTTGCTAAGTCAGTAGAGGCACAGCCTAACGCGCATCTAGTCACTGCGGGTATTGAAAGGGTACTTGCTGGCCCTAATCAAACCATGCTAATGCTAGACAACGACGACGTGCTAAGCTGCAGGTTGCTTGTTGGCGCAGACGGCGCTAACTCTTTTGTAAGAAAGCAGGCCGGCCTGCCAATTACCTTCAAAGATTATGAGCATACGGCCATAGTCGCTAATATCAAAACCGAAGAGCCACACAGCAATGTGGCGCGCCAAGCGTTTGCGCCCACAGGCCCACTTGCGCTACTTCCAATGGCAGAACCAAACGTCTGTTCAATTGTGTGGTCTCAGACGCCAGATCAAGCAAGCTCATTAATGGCACTGGATGACCACGCTTTTTGCCACGCTTTAACTGCCGCAAGTAATAGCGTGCTTGGCACTATTTCGCTAGAAACCGACCGCGCCGCATTTCCACTAACCATGCGCTATGCAAGGCAATGGGCCAAAGATGGGGTGGTGCTGGTGGGCGATGCAGCGCATACCATTCATCCGCTAGCAGGGCAGGGCGCTAATTTGGGAATGCAAGATGCGCTAGCGCTGGCGGAAACTCTAAATGACTTAAAGGTGTCGGGCAAAGACATAGGTTTGTACAAGCACCTGCGCAGCTACGAGCGAAGCCGGAAAACAGAAGCTACGAAAATGATAGCAGCAATGGACGGCTTCAAATTCCTATTCGACGGCAACGACCCTATAAAAAAACTAGTACGCGGTATAGGACTTTCAGCTACAGACAAACTCAGCAGCATTAAAAACGCCTTCGTCAGCCACGCCATGGGCCTATAAACCCAAAAATAATGGGGTCAGAGTACATTTAAATAATGGGGTCAGAGTACTTTTTCGAATAGTGGGGTCAGAGTACATTATTGGCTTTCCCTATTACAAAACCGAATAAATGTACTCTGACCCCATTCTTGTGGTTTAGTCGTTTCGGCATTGAGATAGTCAGAGGTAAAGGATACTCTTCGGTATCCTTTTTTTATTTCTTGCAATGGCTTATGTTTACTTTCTTGTGCAAACCTTATCGCGCCTTTTCCTTTGCATGCGCAGCGTCTCTACTTACTTCTACTTTACTTACTGGTTCAGCGAATGCTGACGTCACTACTTCCAGTTTGACCTCGGTTGAGCCTTCGTCGACTAAAGCAAAAAATGCACAGATGTCGCTGAGTAACGCTTCTATCGATTTAGAAGTGTATCGTCAGCACGTTAAAACATTGGCTAGTGACGAGTTCGAAGGGCGAGGGCCGTTATCAAAAGGCGAGAAGAAAACCGTAGACTATTTGGTAGCAGAGTATAAGAAGTTAGGGCTGAAGCCGGCTTTTGGTGACAGCTATACGCAAGCTGTGCCGCTCGCAAAAATTACGCCCAGCAACATGAGCACATTAAACATTGGCGACCTTTCTTTTGAAGCGGGCAGTGAGTTTACTGCACGAACACAACGTATAGTAAATGAATACTCACTAACTGAAAGTGACGTGATTTTCGTGGGGTACGGTATAAATGCGCCCGAGTACAATTGGAATGATTACGCCGGCCTTGATGTAAAAGGAAAGACGGTGGTAATGCTGGTAAACGACCCGGGTTTTGCTTCTAAAGATCCAGCGCTGTTTCAAGGCAATGCCATGACCTACTATGGCCGTTGGACTTATAAATACGAAGAAGCCGCTAGGCAAGGCGCAGAAGCTGTTTTCATTGTTCACGAAACTATGCCCGCTGGCTACGGCTGGGGCGTTGTCGAAAACTCGAATTCTAATACTAAGTTTAGCCTAGTCGATGACAACAACAATGCGTCGCAAGTAGGCGTAATGGGGTGGCTTCATCTAAATGCCGCTAGGCAGCTTTTCGAAAAAGCAGGTTTAGATTACGGCGAGATTAAAAGAAAAGCATCTACGCCCGGCTTTACGCCTATCCCGTTAAACACAACAGCATCGTTAAGTTTCGCTAACTCTATCGAGCATGCTGAATCGCAGAATGTTGCCGGTATTTTAGAAGGCACCTCAAAGCCAGAAGAGTGGGTAATGCTGCACGCGCATTGGGACCACCTTGGTAAGGTAGAGAAGAATGGCAAAACCACTATTTACAATGGTGCGGTGGATAATGCGTCTGGCACAGCTGGAGTGCTAACGCTGGCAGATGCGCTCTCAAAGCACAAAGAAGGCTTTGCGCGTACGCTAATGTTTAGCGCATTTACCGCAGAGGAAACAGGGCTGTTGGGTGCTGATTATTTTGCAAATAACCCACCTGTACCTACCAAGAACATGGTAGCCTTTTTAAATATCGACGGCATGAATGTAAACGATGATGTTGATTACATCTTGCAGTACGGTGAAGGTTATTTATCTATTGAAGAGGATTTGGCAAAGGCTGCTTCACTACAAGGTCGAACGGTTAAAATGGACCCGCGCCCTCAAAATGGTCTGTTCTTCCGCTCTGATCATTTCGCACTCGCAAAACAGGGCGTGCCCTCTATTTTGTTCATGAGCTTAGGTGATACCGACCCAAGCTTTATCGCTAAACGCTATCACAAAGCAGATGACGATTATCTTCCAAGCTGGACATTAGGTGGCGTAAAACAAGACCTATCTCTTATTGGAACCATGCTTACTCATTATGCTCAAGGTGATGTATGGCCTTATTGGAAGCGCGAAAGTGACTTCAAAGCAAAGCGTCTACAGGCGTTATCTGGTAGCGAAACTAACGCTAAATAAAACACGCTTGAACGGCAGCTAGTAAAATGACTTTAAAGGTAAAGCAACGCTAATGAGTTGGGTTTTATTTACATTGGGCGCGGTTATCATGCAAACCGTGCGTAATGCGCTGCAAAGCAGACTAAGTGGTTCAGTTAACACCTCGGGCGTTACGCTATCTCGTTTTATCTTGGCTCCGCCCATAGCCCTTATTTATTTGCTTACGCTCTACAGCACTAGTGCCAGCCAAATACCGCAATTTACGGGCCCATTTATCACAGTGATCTTGTGTGCTTCACTGCTTCAAATAGCGGCCACTTCTTTAATGGTGATTTTGTTTAAGCAAAAGAACTTTGCTATTGGAGCAGGCTTGGCTAAAAGTGAAGCTTTAGTGGCGGGTGTGGTAGGCATGCTGTTTTTTGGTAGTTACCTAACACCCCTTGGGTGGGCAGGCATAGTCATAGGTGGAATAGCTGTATTTGTGCTAAGCAGCGGTAACCGACTTCATGGTATTAGTGTGAAAACCATGGCTATCGGTCTAGCTTGCGGTACTTGCTTTGCGCTGACATCACTTCTAGTGCGTGAAGCTAGCCACATGCTTAATATTCAGCATACAGTAGCCGCAGCATGGGTCTTATTATGGGTGCTCTGCGTTCAGACGGTTGCTTTAAGTTCATACATAGCATTAACCAAACCCTTCGTGTTTAAGCAACTAGTGAGCGCTAAGAAACAGGTGCTAGCGATAAGTACAGTAAGCTGTTTAGGCTCAATATGCTGGTTTACAGCTATGGCGCTACAGCATGTGGCGTTGGTGAAAACACTGGGGCAACTAGAGGTGTTGCTCACTTTAGTACTCTCACATTATTGGCTAAAAAACACGGTTACAAAACGCGAAATTATTGGGCTGCTGTTAATTGGCGTTGCGGCTATTATGGTGATGTGGGCTTGATGTTATGTAGCTTGTCTTTCTTGTTTTTTGCTTAGCTTTAAAAAGGTAAGAAACAGATATTTTTAATGGGAATAAAAAAATTTTGAAACATCTATTGGGTCTTTTAATTTTCTCAGCGTTAAGCGCTTGCAGCACTGCTTCAGTGAGTGATAGGGAAACGGAATATAACGTTACTGTTGAAACAAAAAAAAGCGATGTAGAACCGGCATTTCAACTTGTTACATTGGGCGATACTGGCGGTATTAAAGACGGTAATTTGAGCGCATTTTTACTGCGAAGTTTAGAAGAGGAGCGCTATGTTGCGCTAGACGCAGGAAGCATAGTTAACGGTATTGATGTTGCGTTGAAAGAAGGGGCTTTTAGCGGCTTAAAAAGTAAGCCCGACGAAAACCTGCGAGCTAACGGCAACGTACTGCATAATCACGTTGCTGCATATCTGATTAGCCATGGTCACCTAGATCATGTAGCCGGGTTACTCATAGCTTCACCAGATGACAACAATAAACCCATCTATGCCCTAAAGTCAGTAAACGACACCATGGAGGCAACCTACTTTAATTGGCAGGCATGGGCAAACTTTACCAATCGAGGTGTAGAGCCAAAGCTGAACAAGTACGATGTTATCGATCTGGCTCCGCAACAAACCACTTCAATTAAAGGCACGAATTTAACTGTCACGCCTTTTAGTTTAAGCCACCCTTTAGAGTCGACGGCTTTCGTTATTGAAAGTGACAACGATATGTTTGTTTACTTTGGTGATACTGGCCCGGACGATGTCGAGAAAGAAGGCAAGTTAGCCGAAATATGGCGCTATCTTGCACAGCAAATGCGAAACAAAACGCTAAGAGGCATGGTTATTGAAGTGTCTTTTGATAACAGTCGCCCTGACAATCTACTGTTCGGACACCTTACGCCTAAGTGGTTGATGCAAGAACTTACTCGCTTCTACGAACTAGTTGAAGATAAAAGCCAGGTTCCAGACATAAATATTGTGATAAGCCATATCAAGTACAGTTTAAAAGCAGGAGAAAACCCGCGTTCTGTCATATCAAAAGAGCTAGAGCAGGCTAACAAACTAGGCTTTAATTTTATACTAGCAACACAAGGCCAATCGCTTATCTTCTAATAGCCTTTTGGAATAGTGAAGTAAGTAAACATTTGAGGAGTCAGGCCTTTAGTTATACTTTCGTCGCGTTTTACGACTTTGTAATCAAAATCTATATAGGTAATCTCTCAAAATTTTTACTAGCTGTTACACTTACTTGATAATCGTTAATAAAGGAAACACGTGATGTCAGAACGAAAGTTTAGATTAGTTACCCGAAGTGATTTTGACGGGCTAGTATGTGCAGTATTACTGAAAGACTTAGACATAATTGATGATATTTTGTTTGTGCACCCTAAAGACATGCAAGACGGCAAAATAGACATCACCGAGAACGACATTACCACCAACTTACCTTACGTTGCAGGCTGCTATCTAGCCTTTGACCATCACCTTAGCGAAACCGTACGAAACGACAGCGATATCGAAAATCATATTATCGATCCAGAAGCGCCGTCTGCTGCCCGTGTTGTTTACGACTATTACGGAGGTGCAGATAAATTTCCTAATATCTCAGTAGATATGATGGACGCGGTAGATAAAGGTGATTCTGCGCAGTTTTCAAAAGAAGAAATTTTAGAGCCTACCGACTGGGTGCTTATGAATTTCATTATGGACGCGCGTACTGGGCTTGGCCGTTTCAGAGATTTTAAGATCTCTAACTACCAGCTAATGATGAAGCTAATAGATGCTTGTAAAGACCACAGTATTGAAGAAATACTGCAAATGGAAGATGTTGCTGAGCGCGTAAGTTTGTATCACGAGCACAACGAAATGGCGAAGGCACAAATTGCTAAGTGCTCCACCGTACACGACAACCTCGTTGTGCTCGACTTAACAGATCAAGAAACCATTTACGCTACAAACCGTTTTGTTATTTACGCAATGTACCCCGACTGCAATATCTCTATTCACAAAATGTGGGGGCTTAAAAAGCAGAACGTGGTTTTCGCGATTGGTAAGTCTATTACTAACCGCAGTTCAAAAACAAATGTTGGTGAGTTATGTTTGAAGTACGGTGGCGGCGGTCATATGAACGCAGGCACGTGCCAAGTTGAAACCAGCAAAGCAGAGACTGTGCTTGCTGAGATTATCGACACCATCACAAGCGACGGCTAACGCAAATTAGCATACGGGTGGAGGGGCAGAAAAAGTACTCTGACCCCTTTTTTACTGGGTTAGCCGCACTTTAAAGAATTCGGCGAGGGTTTTACTTATTACCGGATGCTGGGTGTCTTGGTTAAATAAGCAAATATTGACCTTTCCCAACTTAGGCAGATGCGGGTGGTTTAGCACTGCTAAATTTGCCGGTAAGCTAGACTTTGCTAGTGCTGTAACACCAAGCCCTTGCTGAATGGCGGCAACCAAACCGCCTAAGTCGGCGTTGGTGTAGCTGATTTTCCAAGCAAACGTTTGCTGTTTTAGCTGTTCAATTACCCGGCTTCTGTACATGCAGCCATCTGGCGCTAGCACTAGCGGAATGTTATTCCCCACTAACGGGTGAGACGTATCGCCTACCCACACCACATCATCTTCTAAAACAACTTCCCCCTCAGTTTCTTCATCTGGATTAACAAGTGCCAGAATTAAGTCAAAGTGGTCTCGCTGACTAGTGTGAAGTAGGTCGCGGCTTAGCGCGGACGTAACTTCTAAAGACACATCTGGGTAGCGCTTAGAAAACTCACCAATTAAGCCAGGCAGCAGGGTAGACGCGAACTCGTTGGGAATACCTAAACGCAATCTACCGCTTAAAGGCGCAGGGGTTAAGCTTCGAAAGATATTGTCGTTAAGCTCTAGCAGCTCTTTCGCTTTTGGGTACAGCCAGTTCCCATCGGCGCTAGGTACATGCCGTTGCCCTACTTTAGTAAATAGCTTTCGGTCTAGCTGCGATTCAAGCTTTTTGATTTGCAAACTAATAGCAGGCTGAGAACGACCTAAAAAGTCGCCCGCCTTTGCATAGCCACCAAGCTCAATAACGCTAACAAAGGTGCGTAAAGTATCTAGAGAAAGCTGCTTCATTGTTAAAGATGGGTTCCGATATCACCGTTGTTAAACACATCACTCAAGAATACCACTTATGCGTATGTTAAACCCATCAAGTCGTCGCCTAAATTACCATTCTCTTAAACGCCACCCTTTCAGCGCATAGAAAAGAATAAAGGCATAGCAAGGTATCGTTGTCCAGTAAGCGTTCAACACTCCGAAGTGATCAGCCGCAAATCCGAAAAGTAAGGGGATAATTGCCCCCCCAGCTATACCCATTATCAAGAGTGCAGAACCGCGAGCGGTAAATTTGCCTAGCCCTTCTAATGCTAAAGGCCAGACTGCAGGCCAAACAATGGCATTAGCAAGTCCCAAAAGTGCAATAAGAGTAATAGGATCAGGAAGCGTTGCAATACCTGTCCAACCCCACAGAAAACCTGCAAAGACGTGGCTTTCAGCGTTAGTGAACGGTATACCGATTGACAAAACAATACCTAAAACTGAAGAGAGAGTAAGTAATTGGTGCTGAGTGCAAATTCGGGGCACAAGCGCTAAACCAAGGCTGTACCCAATGACCATAAAAAACATGGTGTATGAGGTGAGCCCTAGTGCTCCCGGAACGCCAAGTTGCGAGCCCGCTAGGCCAATGGTATCTCCGGCAACAACTTCTACGCCTACATAACAAAAAAGTGCAATTACACCTAATACTAGCTGAGGGAATTGTAATACTGAGCCTTTACCTTTTCCGTATTCAGCGAGTTTCTTATCCTCAACATCAAGGTCCAGTTCGGGCAAGCCAGAAAAACTTAGCGCAACTGCAAGCAATACTAACGCTGCGGCCATACCTAAGTAGGGCAATACAAGGCTTTGTGCTAATTGCTGTATTTGTGCATTACGCTCAGCTTCTGGCAATGCAGCGATACTTTGTTCGGTGATACCTGATAAGTCACCGAGTACAAGAGCAATAAACACCATTGGTGCGAGCCAGCCAGCTCCTTTATTTAACAAACCCATAATGGATATTCTTGCTGCCGCACTTTCTGACGGCCCAATTTTTACTAAATATGGGTTTGATGCGGTTTGTAAAATAGTTAAACCGGAACCGACGATGAACTGAGCTGTAATAAATAATATGAATGTTTGCGTTTTAGCGGCAGGAACAAATAAACAGCACCCTGCAGCAATTAATAAAAGCCCGAAAGTCATGGCGTTTTTATAGCCCAATTTATTGAGCACGAATGACATAGGAAGTGCCATAACAACATATGCGATATAAAAACTAAACGCGATTAGCAGTGCTTCTGTTCCGTTCAAATTGCAAACAATTTGCAAGAAGGGGATGAGTGCTCCATTTAACCATGTGATAAAACCAAAAACGAAAAACAATGTGCCGATTATTGCCATAGGGAGTATCGTCGACGGGGGAGATTTAACTGCAGTTTGCATCACGTTTCCTTCTTATAATGTTTTTATTTCACTGTATTGCTTACTTAATATTTTAATTTTTTGTGAGTACGTATTATCTGTTTTTCAAAAGAATACCGGGCTATGCATATTAGCTGCATACCTACCGGACGACTTCGCCATTGCGCCAACAGCGTGTCACCCTTAAGTCTTTATTTAGCGTTATGAAGTTAGCGAAAGAACCTGTGCGTAACGTTCCAATGTTCGCGTCGCTTTTTATAAATGAAGCAGGGGTCGATGTTGCCATTTTCAATGTTGCTTGCAGGTCAATACTCAGGTCGAAATGCGTATGCTGGATGGCCTCTTCCATCGTTAATAGCGAACCCGCCAAGGTACCGTCGTTGAGACGAAGTGCATTATTTTTACGTATGACTTTAACGCCTTGATAAACGAAGTGGTCGACGTTACTTGCTGCCGGTGCCATAGCATCGGTTACCAGCATTAAGCGTTCATCACCTTTAAGCTTTATCGCTAGCTTTGCTGACACAGGATGAACATGATGATGGTCAACGATTAGTCCGCAATAGACGTCATCTCTGTAAAGTGAGGCCCCAACCACACCAGGCTCTCTGCTGGTAAACGGTGACATGGCATTGAAAAGATGTGTAGCACCGGTAGCCCCCGCATCAAAAGCGGCAAAGCAATCGTCGGAGGTGGCGTTAGTGTGGCCTATAGACACAATTACGCCTGCATTGGTTAGGGTCTCAATATCTGAGGGCGAGACCGCTTCTGGTGCTAGCGTGACAATTACTTTACCAAGATCATTTCGAGTAAATAAGGCCAACTCTTTGTCGCTCAGTGATCGGATGTGCTTTGAACTATGCATGCCCTTTTTGGTTGTGCTGAGGTGAGGCCCTTCAAAGTGGACACCTGGGATAGCGCCTGGCTCCCATTTGTGACCTAACGCTATAGCGTCAGCGCCTTTATTCATAACGTCGATGTCGTCAGTAATAATGGTTGGCATTAAGCTGCCCGTACCCACTTTTAAAAAGGCCTCTGCCATTTGCTGCAGCGTAGACAGTGTGGGCGTTTCGTTAAACTGAACGCCGCCTCCACCGTTTACTTGAACATCTACCATGGCGGGTATGACTAGCTCATGGATGACCTCAGCATTGCTATCATCCACACTATTCGAGCAGAAAGCGGTCACTCGGCTGTTAATCACTTCAAAGCGCACGTTCGAATGAAATGAAAAGCCGTCAAAAAGGAGTTTGGCAAAATAAGATTTCATTGCTAGAGGGTTTCCGTTACTTTTTTAAGTCCGATAGGACTGTCAGGGTCCATATCCATCTCGCGCGCAGCTTTTTCAATATCTAAGTAAAAACGTTGCATAACAATGAGCGCCGATGTGAGAGGATGCACATCCAATGGTACCTCAAATAAAGGGAAAACTTGTGCTCCTCTACGGATCACTTCTTCAATTTGTGACTTATGTACAGCACTTGAAGCGTCAGGAATATGGGCATCGATAATAGCTGTTTTGCGGTTTAGCAAGGATATGGGCCCGTGAAGAAATTCCGCGCTACTGAAAGCCTCAGCCTGTATTCCACAGACTTCTTTCATTTTAAGCGCTATTTCTCTGGATATGGCGTAACCGAAAGCGCGGCCTAGTACAACGCATCGTTCAAGCGGAGCTAAGTGCTCTGCGGTAAGTACAAAGGGGGAACTTATTACCGACTCTAATTGTGTAGGTAGGGCAAGTAAAGCTTCGTGAAGATCGTTGCGTTTAGTGAAATTTGCAACAATGCTTAATAACGCATACAAGGTCGCCAGATAGCTTTTGGTGGCGGCAACGGCAATTTCTGGCCCGGCACAAAGTGGTATAAATATGTCTACAATATCTTTAACTGGTGATGACTCGTCATTTACCAGCGCAACACAAAGCGCACCTTTTTCCTTTGCCATTTTGGCTTGTGCAAGTATATCTGGGCTTCTACCTGATTGAGAAATGATAAAAACCAGGGCTCTATTTAATCGAAGCGATTTGCCAAAAACGCTGTTTACCGATGGCGCGGCAGAAGCAACGGGCAGCCCCATTTCAGTTTCAATCAAATATTTTCCAAACACGCCGGCATGGTCTGAGGTGCCGCGACCAATAATATACACAAACTCTGGATCGTGTTTTTCTATCGCTTCAGATAATTTGTTATATATATGGCTATTGTTGTTTAGTTGTCGTTTCAGCACTTGCGGCGTTTCTGCTGCTTCAGACGCCATTTTGGTCACATAAGCCATATTAACACTCCTTTACCAGATCTTTTATCAATGAAATTGCACCAAATTCAGGTGAACACTTTGCGGGTTGTAAACGTTGTTGAATATTGTCAGGTAGCCACTCAGCCCATTGCGAAGACAAGCCACCAATCATTGATATGCGTTTAGCGCCGAGTTCCTCGAGTTGAGAAACGACACCTGAAAGGTACTGCTTTCCTTCGTTCACAATACTAAGAGCAACGGGGTCACTGCCGTTAGCACATCTCACAACAATTGGCGCAAACTTACCGAAATCACTCGACTTGAAGTGCAGCGACTTACCGACTATCGCTTGAGGATCGTCTGTACCAAGAGCTTCGCACATATCAGTAACAAGCCGAGAGGAAGGTACTAAGGAATCGAGTGCTTCAAGGGTGTATTGCAAGGCCTGCAGGCCAAGCCATGCGCCTCCCGCTTTGTCGCCTAAAGGGAAACCGTGGCCACCGATACTTGTTAAGTTGCCACTCAAGCTTGCAAGTGCTGAACTACCGGTTCCAGTTATTATAATTGCGCCGTCTTGACCTGCATGAGCGCCTAAACAAGCAATGTGTAGATCGGTGGTTATGTGTGTACGTTTAAATGGAAATATCCAACTCTGTGCAATTTCTCGATAACGCGTAACGTTTACACCTGCAAGACCTAGACAAACATTAAGATTGCTTATTTTCGTCGCTGACATTGAGGCTGCCTCTAATGCCAGTGTCGTAGCTTCGATAATTGATGCGAACGCGGTGTCGGCTGATTGAGCAGGGTTGCATGGACCTGACAATCCTTCGCCAAGCAATTCGCCTTGTTCGTTTTCAAGTCGCGCTTTGCATTTAGTGCCACCGCCATCAACGCCTACAAAGTAATTCTGAGTCACAGATTCCACCTTAAATCTTTACGAAAATTTGTTTGCGATAGAGGACATATACAGGAATAAAACAAACGCTGAGAAATAGAATGACCCACAACGTTGCACTTATAAAATCACTTGCTCCCATATCAGACATAAATGTGGTGTAGCTGTTGTGAACCGATACACCGGCGATTTCCCAATCAAGTAGCTTCTCTATGATTACGTGCAGGATATATGCGGTGATCGCGTTAGCCCCAAAGATGGTGGCAATTTGAGTACCGTTTCTGAAGCCTTTAATATCGGTGTACCACATCATACAGGCCAATATCATGGCGCCTACGCCGCCGGTGGCTAATACAAATGAGCTGGTCCACGCCTGTTTGATGAAAGGAAAACCTAGGCTCCAAATACATCCTAGAGAAAAAGTAACAAAGCCGAATACAAATAAATTCATCACCGTGGTAGGTAAGTCGTCCTTGTCTTTAACTATAATCTGGCCAATGAGCATACCCATAATACCGGTAACAATGGCAGGAAAAGTACTGAGCAGACCTTCGGGATCCCAAGTACCACGCCACAGCATACCCGGTACAAATTGATCGAACCAGTTTATAATGTTCTCTCCACGAGCAAGATGCCCGCTAGGGAGGCCCGGGGCAGGAACCAATAGAATAAATACCCAGTACAGAAGCAAGATACCAATGCCCACTTTAACCACGCTCTTCGGTTTGCAGTAAATTGCTAAATAACAGCAGGCAATATAAACAATGCCAATTCGCTGTAATACGCCTAGTAACCTTATTTGTTCGAAGTGGGTATAGAACAAATTAACAATGAGCCCGAGCCCAATGAGCGTAAAGCCTCTTCTCCACACTTTTTTCAAAATACTGGTCAATTGTGGTGAAGATGAATCAATATTCTTGAACCCCAAACTAATTGCTACACCCACAATGAGAATGAAAAAAGGAAACACTAAATCGGCAAAGTTGATGCCTATCCAATGTGCGTGCGCGAGTTCTCCATAAGTATTCGGACTGTTTACTACAATCATTGCGATTATGGTGAGCCCTCGAAATACATCGAGAGACAGAAGTCGTGAAGATGTCGTGTTTGTTGTCATGTTTCTTGCTTTTTTTATATTCAGTTGTTTAACCCTAACCCTTTTCTTTAACCTATGTCAACGTTGTCATTGTTGTTTTTTTTGAACCTTGATGAAATTGTATTAGTTATTCATTGGTTTACGAAGACCAAGAAATTTGCTTAAACAGGGGGTTCACTTTATTCTCTCTAACACTCAATACCTTTCACCGAAAAAGAGTTTCATGAAAAAGCCAACTATTAAGGATGTCGCGAAATTAGCGGGAGTATCGTTTAAAACGGTTTCGCGAGTGGTTAACCAAGAACCAAATGTTAGTGAGTCGGTAAAGGAAAAAGTGCTTGAGTCAATAAAGCAGTTGAACTATCAGCCTAACCACACAGCAAGGGTAATGCGTAAAGCGCCGTTCTCTCTTGCGTTTGTTTATGACAATCCCAACAGCCATTATGTGATTGAAATGCAAAATGGAATTATTTCTGAATGCAGAAAAAAAGGGTTTGAGTTAGTTATTCACCCCACCGATTCTCATTCTGATGAGGTAGGGAATGAACTTGCGGCTATGATTGGTTCAAATCAGATTGGCGGAATTATTCTCACCCCGCCATTGTCGGAAAATAAAGAGCTTGTCACATTTTTACTCAGTAGAGATGCTAAAGTAGTTAGGATCTTATCTGGCGAGCAACCCCCTGATAATCTAGCCCCGGTGTTGCATGTAGACGACGTGGATGCGGGATTTAAAATAACGCAGTATTTGCTGGATTTAGGCCACAGAGATATTGCTTTTCTTGGTTTTCATGCATCGCATGAGTCTAGTTTAGGGAGAGTAAGAGGTTTTAAAAAGGCACATGAAGCAGCAAAATTGCCTTTTGATAAAAATTTAATCATTGATGGGGAGTTTACTTTCGAATCCGGCATGGATATGACTAAACAAGTACTTGCCATGCCCAAACGACCTTCCGCCATTTTTGCATGTAACGACGAAATTGCAGCGGGAGCTGTATTTATGGCGCGTCTTAACAACCTTAAAGTTCCAGAAGACATCTCGATTGTTGGTTTCGAAAACAGTCCCTTCGCCATGCAAACGTGGCCTCATCTTACTACGATCGACCAGCCTAACTTTGATATTGCAGCAACAGCTGCAGCAATGGTTATTGAAATGATGAAATCCAATGATATTCATGCTGTTGATTCAAAAGGGTTTTCTCTTGATGTAGTTGTAAGAGACTCGGCTTCTAATTATTCGCTTGAAAGCGTAGTTTAGCGTTTTCGTCTTACTGAAAGTTCATATTTTGGTCTACCCAATATCGTAGTAATAATTCCTTATTTTTTGTTGACAACGTTGACATTGGTTGGTAGCGTCAATGGCAGGTGATGAAAAAATCATCGTTAATAATAAGAAATAAAATTAATCAGCTGGTTGCCTAAAGCTGAACAACAACCACTACAAAGAAGATGGGAACCACATCATGAATAACGCTCGTCCAAAGAAAACGTTACTCGCCAGTGCTATCGTAGGCATTCTTAGCTCGCCTGCACTGGTTTTTGCTCAAGCTGCCTCAGACGTAAGTGATAGTGAAGTTGAACGTATTGACGTTACTTATCGTTCTAGTTTGGTCCAAGCTGCGGCACTAAAACGCGATGAAACGAAAGTTGCAGACATTATTACATCAGAAGATATCGGAAAGTTTCCTACCGAGAACATTGCTGAAGCAATCCAGCGAATCCCTGGCGTACAGATATCAAATATTAACGGTAGAGGTTCTACAATCAGTGTTCGCGGTTTAGGCTCCCAATATGCCAGAACTACCGTGAATGGCCAAACTATGGCGAGTGCGGATTTTACTGGTGGCTTTCGTTACGACATTATACAGTCTGAGCTAGCTTCAAGTATTTCAGTAATTAAATCTCCCAGTGCAGACATGGATACTGGTGGTTTGTCAGGTACTATTAATATCGATACTACGAAGCCACTTTCCTACAGTGAGCGTAAAGTTGTAGCTTCGGTTAAGGGGCAATATTCGGAATTCTCACCCACAGATGATGTGACCCCCAAAGGTAATATCACCTATATCGACCAATTTGCTGATGACACAGTAGGATTATTTTTAAACGCAGGTTATCAGGAACTTGACGACAGGGTAGATAACTTCTGGATGGGTAGGTGGTTCAGCGACGATGAAGGCAATGATATTCCTCGACGTCCGCGTTACCGCCGTATTGACCGCGAAACCAAACGCTATTTGATGAACGGCGCAGTACAGTGGCGTCCTAGCGATAATTTCGAAACAACGTTTACCGCAATTTATGCTGATGACGACACGGTACAAGATTTGAACCAGCAGGTTTTCTTGTTCGATCGCGACGATATCACGCTACTTGGTGAGCCGGTAAATGGCGTTTATAACCAAGTGCGTATTGACGACTTTACTCTTGAAAATAATCGCCAAGCTGAGGACAAACAGGCTACCAGTAAAGCGTTTACGCTTGAGTCAAAGTACGAGACAGAAAACTGGACTTTAACCGGTATCGCTCATTACACGAAAGGCGAGGCTGTGCATGCAGAAGAGGCGGTAATCTTAGCGACTACGGTATCTGCAAACATGGATATTTCAGATCGCAATAACGTTATCTTCAACGTGGATGAAGATCTAACCGACCCTTCTTTATACCCTGCTGACATGCCAAGGAACGAGTACCCAAATGGAGCAACTCGATACATGGACTCTTCTGAAAGTGCACTTCAATTTGACGCAATTCGTGTGCTTGAAGGCGACTTCTTCACTGGTTTTGCTTTTGGAGGAAAATTCCGTAAAGAAGAATTCAATAGAGACGTTTTTCGTACGGATAGATTCGCCATTGGTGAAGCTGATCCAAGCGACCTTCCGTTAATGAGTGACTTTAACTATATGGTAACTGACTTCTTGGACAACCAAATGTCCATAGAGCATGGCTGGGTCGCGCCAGATATTCAAGCTTACCGAGATGCGCTTTTGGCCGAAGGGGTAACAGTTCCCACTTTATTCGCTGCTCAATCTTCATATTCAATAGAGCGAGATATCCTATCGGTTTACGGAAAAGTTGATTTCGAAAGTTACATCGGTGAAATGACGTTGAGAGGAAATATTGGTGGTCGTTATGAAACTACCGACAGGACGATCAATACCTATCTGACCGGTGAAGATAACCCGATTAACTCTGAAATCAGTTTAGTGATTGGCGAAACGGCATTTGACTACGATTACAACAATTTTTTACCTAGCGTAAACCTTGTGCTTGAATTGACAGACGAAGTACAAGCGCGATTTGCTGCTGCCAAGGTGCTAGTCCGTCCATTACTGACATCGCGCACACAAATTGCTGCCTCTGAAACGTCGGTAAATAATTCTTTCGGTACGCGTACTTACACTGTAGATCTTGGCCAGCCTAACATGAAAGCGCTGACTGCCGATCAAGCCGACTTAGGGCTAGAGTGGTACTACGGCGAAGGTAATAGCTTAGCACTCACTCTTTTTTGGAAAGAAATTAAGAACGGGTCGGTTTCTGAGTTTGTTTGCCCTGATAGCTACAATGACGTTGCGCTAAGTGGAACGCCGGAAGATTGTGTGGACATAGAAGGTAACATCTATGAAATCACCAGCACCTATAACGATGATAGTGGTACGACTATCAAAGGGTATGAACTAGGTTGGAACCAGAGCCTTGATGCATTGTTACCTATCGATGGTTTCGGTTTCTCAGCAAACTATACCTTCATCGATGCGGAAGATAGCGAAGACTTTGTGCTAACCAATTCGTCAGAAGAAACATGGAATTTCATCGGATATTGGGAGAACGACACCTTTAGTGCAAGGGTCGCAGTGAACAACCGTAGCCCTTACGTTCAAGATAACACTGATGCATTCTTTGCACGCGAGGGAAGGGTAGTCGACGGTAGAAATCAGGTTGATATTCTATTGAGCTATAACGTTACTGAAGCACTTAACCTTCGTTTTGGAGCACTGAATATCAATGGTAACAACGAAGAAGCCTATTTCACAGAAGAGAAGCCGGTGTGGCAAACGACAAGTATTATAGGCACTAGCTATTATCTGAGTGCGGTTTACTCATTTTAAGACAATTATGCTGCGGGCAACCGCAGCATTTTTTTACGATTTTATCAGGATATTAAGCAATGAAGAAAACGTGGTCACTCTCGATAAGCGCATTGTGCCTAAGCTTATCTGTTGTATTAGCTGGCTGCGAACAGCAGCAAGAAGTCTCAGAAGTTGCATCTAAACCGTTAGACCCTCAGGTGAGCGCTGTTCTAGAGCGAGTTACACAGGGGCAAGTAAAAAATATATCAACGATTAAAGTAACTGATAAAGAGCCTGAGTGGTTTGAAGTAAATGTAATTGATGGGCAAGCGGAAGTGCTGGCAAATAGTCGTACCGCACTAGCGTATGGCGCTTATCAATACTTACGAGAACAGGGCGCTTTGTCAGTAAGTTGGGAAGGAAAGCGCGTTGCGTTCCCTGATGTCTTTAAAGACTTTGATGGTGCAAAAACAACAACCCCATTCGAACAACGTACTTATCTGAATGTTTGTGCTTACGGTTATACAACACCGTGGTGGGACTGGGAGCGTTGGGAGAAAGAAATAGACTGGATGGCGCTTCACGGAGTAAACAATCCTGTAGCAATGGAAGGGCAAGAATTTGTATGGCAAGCATTATGGAAGGATTTCGACGTTACCGATAAAGAACTAGCCGATTACTTTTCTGGCCCAGCATTCACGCCATGGCAACGCATGGGGAATATCGAAGGGCACGAGGGGCCTCTCCCGCAAAGTTGGATAAACAAAAAACATCAATTGCAAAAACAAATCCTCAAGCGCATGAAAGCGTTGGGTATGCAGCCCGTTGTACCTGCGTTTAGTGGCTACGTACCTAAAGCGTTTGTTGAGCGTTTTCCCGACGCCAAGGTTTATGAAATGCCACGCTGGACTGGATTTGAAAATGCTACCTATTGGTTAGACCCCGCTGACCCCCTCTTTAAAACAGTGGCTAAGCGATTTATTGAGCTTTATACCGAAATTTATGGTGTACAGGACTATTACCTATCAGACGCATTTAACGAAATGCTACCGCCGGTTTCTGAAGAGAACCGACACGCCGAGCTCGCATCCTATGGAAAACGCATCTACGAATCTATTGCGCAGGTTGCACCTGATGCTGTGTGGGTAATGCAAGGATGGATGTTTGGCGCAGACGAAGAATTCTGGGACCTCGCGTCTATCGAAGCCTTCTTAAAAGATGTTCCTGATCAAAAAGCTATGATCCACGATATCGGAAATGACAGATATCACGTGTGGCAGCGAACGGAAGGTTTCAAAGGCAAGCCATGGGTGTTTGGCTTCATTCACAACTATGGAGGTTCAGATCCTGTTTATGCTGGCTTCGCAAACTATGTCGAGCAGCTAGACGTGGTGACAAACTCTGATAAAAAAGGCGTGCTAACCGGGTTTGGTGTATTTCCCGAAGGGATCCATAACAATTCTGTGGCCTATGAATTTCTGTTCGATTTGCCTTGGAACGCCAAGCCCGATATGAAAGAGTGGCTAGCAAATTATACTAAAGCGCGCTATGGAAAGACTTCACCCGAACTTATCGCAGCATGGGAAAAGGTGATAAAAGGAGTGTTCTCTGTTAGCTATTGGAAAAGCCGCTGGTGGGAAGGCTCAGCTGGCGCGTACTTGCTGTTTAAGCGCCCAACAATCGACATTGTAAACTTTGATGGGCACCCGGGTAATTTAATGGCCTTAGACGATGGTATCTCACAGCTAATTGAGCTGGCACCGTTGATGGATAATGCGTACCTATATCAGTACGATATTGTCGATTTTGTGAAGCATGCAGTGTCTTTGCATGTTGACCTTATGCTGCAAGAGGTGGTTAACGCGTATTCATCAAAAGACTTCGAACGTGGCGACGAACTTATGGCCTCAATTGACGTTGCCATCACTAAGCTAGACAACTTGCTAGGGTTTCATCAAGAAAGTTTGCACACGTGGTTAAGTGACGCCTCAGCTTATGGTGAGACTGCGCAAGAGTCTGCTTATTACGTAAATAATGCGCGCCTGCAAGTAACGCAATGGGGTGGGCCAAAGCTAAAAGATTATGCATCTAAAGCGTGGCAGGGTATGTACAAAGACTATTATTTGCCTCGCTGGAAAATGTACTTATCTGCGTACCGCATCGCACAGGAAGCTCAAACTCCGTTTGACGATGCTGCGCTGCAGGAAGCGCTGATAAACTGGGAGCGTGATTGGATAAAGCAAACGGAAATTCCAACGCAATATACCCCTGAAACACCAATCGAAGATTCGCAAGCGCTTATGGAAACGATAAAGCGATAATAAAAATTGGTGTGTCCGCTCTGATCAAAAGCCCCGTTACCGACTTGAGTACGGGGCTTTTTACATTTGTATATCTAATCCAGTTGTTCGAATGCATTTGCTTTTTAAATGTATTGATAAAAATTTCCAATTTGTTGCATAAACGCTAGCTCACTATACTCAATCTCGTTTTCTACCTTTCAAATTAAAAAGAGTAAGTGGAATGTCTAGTACCACCGCCCTACACGCAAAGCACCTAGAAGCCGGTGCGAAAATGGTCGATTTCTTCGGCTGGGATATGCCAATTAACTATGGTTCACAAATTGAAGAGCATCACGCTGTGCGTCAAGACGCCGGTATGTTTGATGTGTCTCACATGACCATTGTTGACGTAAAAGGCGCGCAAGCCAAAGCGTATCTTCAGTACCTTTTAGCCAACGACGTGGCAAAATTAAAAGACAAAGGCAAAGCGCTATACAGTGGCATGCTTAATGAAGAAGGCGGTGTTGTAGACGACCTTATCGTTTACCACTTCGACGAAACTAACTATCGCTTAGTGGTTAACTCAGCAACGCGCGAAAAAGACATGAACTGGTTAATGAGCAAAGCAGAAGGCTTTGACGTAACCATCACCGAGCGCCCTGAATTTGCCATGATTGCCGTACAAGGCCCTAACGCAAAAGAAAAAGCCGCCACCTTGTTCAGCGCAGCGCAAAAAGAAGCGGTAGCGGGCATGAAGCCATTCTTTGGTGTACAAGCAGAAGACTTATTTATTGCTACCACAGGTTATACCGGTGAAGCAGGCTATGAAATTATGGTGCCAGCTGAACAAGCGGAAAGCTTCTGGCAAGCACTGCTAGACGCGGGTGTTAAGCCATGCGGCCTGGGTGCTCGCGACACACTTCGCCTAGAAGCAGGCATGAACCTGTACGGCCAAGATATGGATGAAACCGTATCACCACTAGCCGCCAACATGGGCTGGACAATTACATGGGAACCGGCAGAACGTGATTTCGTAGGGCGTAAAGCATTAGAAGCGCAGCGCGAGGCGGGTACCGACAAGCTAGTAGGCTTGGTAATGACTGAAAAAGGCGTGCTGCGTCACGGTCTTAAAGTGAAAACAGAAAGCGGCGAAGGCGTTATCACTTCAGGTACGTTCTCTCCAACTCTAGGTCACTCAATTGCGATGGCACGAGTACCAAGTGATGTTGGTGAAACAGTAGAAGTGGAAATGCGCAAAAAGTGGGTTACAGTAAAAGTGGTTAAGCCCTCCTTTGTTCGCAATGGAAAAAGTGTTTTATAAGTTAACAGAGAATAACAGGAACGATTATGAGCAACATCCCAACTGATTTACGCTATGCCGCTACGCACGAATGGGTTCGCCCTGATGGAGACGGTGTTTTCACTGTAGGTATTTCTGAGCACGCACAAGGCTTACTTGGCGACATGGTTTTCGTTGATTTGCCAGATGTTGGCGACGCAGTAAGCACTGGCGACGACGTATGTGTTGCTGAATCGGTAAAAGCAGCGTCTGACGTTTACGCGCCAATTTCAGGTGAAATTGTAGCAATTAACGAAGACCTAGAAGATTCACCAGAACTAGTTAACTCTGACCCATACGGCGACGGTTGGCTATTCAAAATTAAAGCTGACGACGCGGCAGAAGTAGAAGGTCTACTAGACGCTGAAGGCTACGAAAACAGCATTGACGAAGAGTAATTCGTTACGCAGTTTTAAAAGAACCATAATTTGAAAAGGGGCATGAAGATAATTCAGCCCCTTTTTAACTTAAAGATTTAACGCGCCCTTGCGGCAACCATTACGAGTGCTTAACAACGTTATGTCGAATACTTCCCCTACATTGGCTCAACTAGAGCAAAAAGATACATTTATCCGCCGCCACATTGGCCCGGGTAAAGGCGAAATTGAAGAAATGCTGTCTGCCATTGGTGCAAGCTCACTAGACGATTTAATTGAGCAAACTGTACCGGCAGGTATTGCGCTACCAGAGCCACTAAAATGTGGTGAAGGGGCGACAGAAGTTGAAGCATTAAGTGAACTTAAAGCCGTTGCACAAAAGAACAAAATTAACCGTTCTTTCATTGGTATGGGTTACTACGATACGCACGTACCAAACGTTATTCTTCGCAACGTACTAGAAAACCCAGGTTGGTACACAGCGTACACGCCTTACCAGCCAGAAATTGCCCAGGGTCGTTTGGAAGCTATTCTTAACTTCCAACAAGTAACCATTGACCTAACTGGCCTAGAGCTAGCATCAGCGTCACTGCTTGATGAAGGTACAGCGGCAGCAGAAGCCATGGGCCTTGCTAAGCGTGTGTCTAAGAACAAAAAAGCGAATGCGTTCTTTATTGCGAACAACGTTCACCCGCAAACGGTTGACGTGGTTGAAACTCGCGCTGAAATGTTCGGTTTTGAAATCATCAAAGGTGCGGCAGAAGAAGCAGCAGAACACGACGTATTCGGTGCGCTACTTCAATACCCAACCTCTACCGGTGAAGTAAAAGACATCAGCGACATCATTGCTGCAGTACAAGCGAAAAAAGGTATTGTGGCAGTAGCCGCTGACCTAATGAGCTTAGTAATGCTTAAGTCGCCTGGCGAGCTAGGTGCAGACGTTGCACTTGGTAGTGCACAGCGCTTTGGTGTACCTATGGGCTACGGTGGCCCGCACGCGGCATTCTTCGCAACACGCGACAGCTACAAGCGTTCACTACCTGGCCGTATTATCGGCGTAAGTAAAGACACCCGTGGTCGCCCAGCACTTCGTATGGCGCTACAAACTCGTGAACAACACATTCGCCGCGAAAAAGCGAACTCGAACATTTGTACAGCGCAGGTGCTGCTAGCCAACATGGCAAGCTTCTACGCGGTGTACCACGGCCCTCAAGGTCTTAAAACTATCGCTGAGCGTATTCACCGCTTCGCCGACATTCTTGCTACTGGTTTAAACCAGAAAGGTGCAGAAAAAGGTGTAGCTCTTAAGCATAGCACGTACTTCGACACGCTAACCGTTATGGTAGACAACAAAGAAGACGTACTAGCAAAAGCCTACGCAAAAGGCATGAACCTACGTGCTGACCTTGAAGGTGCGGTAGGTGTGTCGCTTGACGAAACTACAACACGTGAAGACATTGTTGCGCTTTTCGACGTACTTCTTGGTGAAGAGCACGGCTTAACGGTTGAAGGTCTGGATGCAGAAGTAACCACGCAAGACGTAAAATCTATTCCTGAAGGTTTAGTACGTACTAGCGACTTCCTAACCCACGAAGTGTTTAACAAGTATCACTCTGAAACAGAGATGCTTCGTTACATCAAGAGCCTTGAAAATAAAGACTTGGCGCTTAACCACTCAATGATTTCATTGGGTTCGTGCACCATGAAGCTAAACGCAACGGCTGAAATGATCCCAGTAACATGGGCTGAATTCGGCCAGCTTCACCCGTTTGCACCACTAGACCAAGCAGCGGGCTATCAAGAAATGATTGCCGAGCTAAGCGAGTGGTTAATTAACGTAACAGGTTACGACGCGCTTTCAATGCAGCCTAACTCAGGTGCACAAGGTGAATACGCAGGCCTATTGGCTATTCAGCGTTACCACGAAAGCCGTGGCGAAGGTCACAGAAACGTGTGCCTAATTCCAAGCTCTGCCCACGGTACTAACCCTGCGTCTGCGCAAATGGTTAGCCTTAAAGTGGTAGTAGTAGCGTGTGATAGCAAAGGTAACGTAGACCTTAACGACCTTCGCAAAAAAGCGGAAGAAGTGGGTGACAACCTATCGTGCGCCATGATCACGTACCCGTCAACTCACGGTGTATATGAAGAAACCGTGCGCGAGATTTGTGACATTGTTCACCAATACGGCGGTCAGGTTTACATGGACGGCGCGAACATGAACGCGCAGGTGGGAATTACGTCACCTGGCTTCATTGGTTCAGACGTGTCGCACCTTAACCTACACAAAACCTTCTGTATCCCACACGGTGGTGGCGGCCCTGGTATGGGGCCTATTGGTGTTAAATCGCACCTTGCGCCTTTCCTTCCAAACCACACGGTTGTTAACGTAGAAACGGCAGGCAAAGACTGTGGTGCGGTATCGGCAGCGCCATGGGGCAGTGCGTCAATTCTGCCTATTAGCTACATGTACATCAAAATGATGGGTAGCGCTGGCCTTCGCCGTGCAACCGAAGTCGCTATTCTTAACGCTAACTATGTGGCTAAGAAGCTAGAAGGGCACTTCCCAGTGCTTTACAAAGGCAACAATGGCCGCGTAGCGCACGAGTGTATTATTGACCTTCGCCCGCTTAAAGAAGCAAGCGGTGTAACCGAGCTAGATATCGCGAAGCGCTTAAACGACTATGGTTTCCACGCGCCAACCATGAGCTTCCCAGTAGCGGGTACGCTTATGATTGAGCCAACCGAGTCGGAAGCGAAGTACGAACTAGACCGTTTCATTAATGCGATGGTTAGCATTCGCCAAGAAATTGCAAAAGTAGAAAGCGGTGAGTGGGATGCCACTGACAACCCGCTACACAATGCACCGCACACACTAGCTGACATCTGTGACAGCGACTGGAACCGCAGTTACGACCGCATGTTAGCGGCGTACCCAGCACCAGAAGTACACAGAAACAAGTTCTGGCCAACGGTTAACCGTATTGATGATGTGTACGGCGACCGCAACCTGATCTGTTCTTGCCCTAGCATTGAGAGCTATGTTGAGGAGTAGGGGGGGGGGTGTCAGTTTCGAATGAAGTTTGTGTTGCTTAAATAAAGTTTGTGATTCAAATGAAGTTTGTGAAAAGGGCCGAAAGGCCTTTTTTTTTGCTAAACCGACACTCCGATTTCTGATATTATTCGAAACCAAATTTTGATACATACCACTCAATACTCTTCTGATGTTCAGTGTTTAATCAAGCAGTAAATATTATATATTCCGTGCACAAACAAAGTTGGGTTGGATTTAGTGTTTTTGGTAGTAAAAATAGTATGATGGAAAGGACGCGGGGATGAATAATCCGATTAAAGTTATTGATTTATTTTCTGGACCGGGCGGTCTCGGTGAAGGGTTTTCATCAGTACTTGATTCAAAAAAATCACGAGTGTTTAAAATTGCAGCGTCAATTGAACGCGACGTCAGTGCACATAGAACTCTGAAGTTAAGAGCGTTCTTTCGACAATTCAAAGTTGCCCCCATAGAATATTATGAATTTTTAAAAGGGAATCTTGGCACTGCTCCAGAGGAACGATTGTACAAAATACCTAAGTTCAAAAAGCAAGTTGAAGCGGCAGATAGAGAGGCACTGAACCTTGAGCTTGGGAAAGATAACGACGTAATATTCACTGCCATTTCAAAAGCGGTTGGTAATGATGAATGCATTTTGATTGGTGGCCCCCCCTGCCAAGCATATTCGGTAGCGGGTGTTGCAAGAAACAAATCTAATACAGCGTATGATCCCTTGCTTGATAATCGAAACTTTCTATACAAGGAGTATTTAAAAGTAATTGCGCGATTCCAACCTATGCTATTCGTGATGGAAAATGTCAAGGGTATGTTGTCTGCTAAGGTAAACGGAGAACTAATATATAAGTCCATCTTTCAAGATTTAGAAAATCCATCGTCCTCTTCAGGAGAGGACATCAAGTCTAAGAAAAACCTTAAATATAAGATATTTTCATTAGTGACTGCTTCATCTGGGGATTCGGTACTGAGACCTCATGACTATGTAATAAACTGTGAAAATTTTGGTATTCCGCAAAAAAGGCATCGAGTAATACTTTTAGGTGTTAGAGAGGATTTAGCTGAGATGTGGAATGGACTTACCTTAAATACATGCTCTGATGAAATCCCGATTAGCAGCGTTATCCACGATCTACCTAAATTGAGAAGTGGGCTGTCCAAAGATGTTAATACTGATGGCAACTGGTTAATGTCGATCGAGACAGATGCTAAAAAAACAGTGGAGTCCCTTAAACAACATGGTCAAGATGAGATTGCTGATAAGTTTATTGAAGCAGTTGATTCTGTTACAGTCCCTTCCGATGGGCAAGGTGCAAACTTCGGTTTATTGCGTAGTAATTCGATTAACGAAACTGACTTAAGAAATTGGTTTTATGACGATAATCTTGGCAAGCATGTGTGCAATCATGAGACAAGGGGACATATTCACCTTGATCTTCAGCGTTATATGTTTTGTAGCCTATGGGCTTCTGTAGCATTTGAAAAAAAATGGCCTAGGCTTAGCCCGAAAACAAATGAGTTTCCAGAGGCGTTAGTTCCGAATCACAAGAACTTTAAGTCTGGTAAATTCGCAGACAGGTTTAGAGTTCAGCCTTGGAATAAGCCAGCAACAACAATTACTTGCCATATATCTAAGGATGGTCATTACTATATTCACCCCGATTACTTGCAATGTAGAAGTCTGACAGTCAGGGAGGCTGCTAGAATCCAGACATTTCCGGATAATTATTTTTTTGTGGGTAACAGGACTCAACAATATGTTCAAGTGGGAAATGCTGTCCCTCCATTGTTGTCAAAGAAGATAGCTACACTTATCTATGAGTTTTTATCCGACACAATATTTTAATTCTATTTTCTAAGTTAAGATATTGATAATCGAAACTTAACTACTCTTCATCAAATTGATAGTGTCCACTTTTTAAATGGACACTAGAAGAAAATTTTGACTCTTTAAGAACTAAATAAATATTTGTAATTTCGGGTGCTCACTCTTAGTAGCTTGGATTGAGTATAGTTGCTAATCCAAGCTTTAAGTATCACAACTCAAGTTAGCAATATTTAGATTTCAAGTCACAAGAACTTAGAAAATCTTATAAGAATATTAGAGCGGGTAGAAATTAAATATAAAACCCTTCTTCAAATGCCTTTTTTTCTATATCTAATAAGAACAGGCATTGCTTTTCAGTAGGAATTTTAGACGGTATGGAAGCAGCTATGTCTAATATGCTCTTTTCTTTATGGCTTAGAGCAAATGACGACTTGTTCCACTCTATGATTTGTTTCCAGTACATGCTGCTTTTGTCGAAAACGTATTTTTGAGCTTCAATACCATTGTCGATGGACTGAATCGCTACAGCATCTTTTCTTTGTTCCTTTGCTTCATTAGGGTCTATGAGGAATTGTTCAACATCTCCGTTCAATATAGCTGGCGATTTTACAACATTATTCCAACAATCTTCCTTTTTACACCATTCACCTATATTGGTCACATGAGTTGGTGTGGTTTTTATTACATCGTTCACGACCTCAGCAATCTCCAATAAGTTCCGTAATAGCTCTTCAGGAAGCTTTTGCTGCCTCCATACTGAGATTAGATCAAGCTGTTTATTAGCGCTATCTGTTAAATCACGGAACTTCGCAATAGTATAAGTAACTATGTTGGCCTTATAACCGCCATACCAGTCTTGCTTCATGATATTACGGTCTAAATTTTTAAATATTATGGCTTTTGCAATAGACTCTTTAAAAAACATCTCGTTAAATTGAGCTTCACTTTTTTCCCATTGACTAGTCATCGAATCAGCAAACTTACCAAAGTTTTTCTGGGCTCCCAAACTTACTATGTATGGTACTTTATCCCACGAGTTATAGAACTTTGCGAGGTCTGTCTTCGTTATCATCTGATTCTTAGGGTTAATTTTCTCAAATTTTTTCTGCTCAGCTGGCGTGAGTTTCGTTTTTGCGGTCATATACTGGCCTCGAGCGCGTTCGTAGAACCAATGTGTTTCTTGAAGCCCGCCGTCAATAGATGGTGCCCAAACTCTCCTTGATAACTCTTCAAAGCGCCAATGAAACGGACTATTTGAAAAGAAGTCTGCGGCGTTGACCTTGTTTTGAGTATTTGCATACTCAGATATCTTTGGAACAATATCTTCGACGTTTTCTGGCGGGACTATGGTAAGTTTTACTTGGATGAAAACTTGGGATAAATCGGCCTTTTCTTTTTTCAAAGTGTTATAGACTGCCGCTGTGGTCTGCCCACCGTTAACTATTTGTAGGTTTTTTAGTTTTGAAATTAATGAGATACCACTCTTTTCTATAGTTTCTATTTCTTCTGCTGTTGCAGTTAGCCCATTATTGAACGCAAAAAACATGTTTGGCTCATTAACTATAGTATTTCTCATTCCCTTATTAACTTTGCCTTTAAACTGCAAAAAGGTTCTAACGTTTTGCTCCAAAAGCCTCTCAGTGTACTTGTCGTACAATTTCGATAACAGGTCACCCGGTAGAGCCAACAAATACGATTGAAATTTGTCAGATTCAGAGAATGCTTTTAAGCAAGGTAGACATTTTCCGAATTCACTAGCAAAATCAATCTCTATTGCTTCCTTTCCTAAGTTAGAGGAATCGAGCCGGTAGATTCTTTCGATGTCCCAAATATCGAACGCTACATCTAGTTCGCCTACTTGAGTCGCAGGTATGCTTTTAATCGATTTGCTAATTTCAGAGTTAGTAATGATTATTACTCTGACACCAGATATTGTCGCAGACTTCAGAGAAATAGTTCTCACGAGAGGATAGGCTAGGTCACTTTCTTCCATCGACTCCATAAATGAGATATCTAAGCAACGCTCGAAAAAGCGAACGGGCCTCTTGGAGATTTGTAAAGCTAAAGAGGTAGTTAATCTCTCTAATTGATCACCATAGTGTGAAACTATAAGGGTGAGTGTTCCATTGTCATTGTTATGATGCCAAGCATCTACTTTTAAACCTAATGTTTCTTTTTTATAGCTGCACACCGCATAGTTTTCTATAACAGCCTGTTCAACTAAATAGTCACAAATTTTTTCTACGAAGACAGGCTCATTGAATTTACTGCCTACTTCCGCTTCGGTGTAGATATCTTGCATAAATTTCGTGTAAAAGTTATCTAGGCTCATATTTCTTCCATCCATGAATCATCGGCTAGAAAGGGCTCGCAAGCTATCAATTCGAGATCAAACGTTATATTGGTTAAACCATTAGGAATATCAGAAAGGTCTAGTCGAGGAAAACCGTCCTTGACTTCATAGAACTTTTTAGATGAAACAATGTAGCAGTATGATAAATACTCATCACTATAGGTATATCCCAACTCGAGTAAGATATCTTGAAGCTTTTCTAATTGTTGTGTGTTACCGGCGTTTATCAACTTTTGTTGAATTTCTGAGATTAAAGAGGGCAATGTGATCGCGCTTGATGCTTCAGGTTCAGTCCTTCCTAAAGTAACAACAAATAAGAATAGCCTGCCAAGTTGGCCACAGAGTTGCTCAGGAGAAGAAATTTTCACCTTTGGTGAGGATGTTCCGTCTTGGCACTTCACTTCAATGGCTGTGTTATTAATACTAAAATCTTGTGTACTACCTTCTGGGCCAGTCCAAAATTCAATAGCTTTGGCGATGCCGAACTTCGGTGAAACGAAATCTTGTATATATATTAACTCTCCAATTAATCCTTTGATTTTTCTTTCGCTTAGGATTTTCTCCTTATCCTGCTTTAAGAATTCACGCCATCGTTCGATTCTACGAAATATCACCGAGACAATGGCTGAAGGAGCAAGCGCTCTTGTGGCTGAAATGATATCATTACATAGTGAAAAAAATAATTCCCAATCAGTCGATTTTTTTAATGTCAGAACTAACTGCTGATTATCAGGAATCGAAGTAACCTCAATTCCAAGTAGCGCTGGGAACTTGGGAGGGAGTTTGCATTTGTCAGTTAATTTGCAAACAAAAAGATATTTACCTGCTCTGTCTTTCGCCCAGTAAATATCTAAAGGGTGTTTATGGTCAATGCGACGAGCTGATAAATCTGATTTAGGTGTTTTAATATTTTCCCACGGGTTATTCATCGATTGTTTCCTCTTCATCTAACAGAGTTCCAAACTCTTGATTCCACCACGTAGTGTTAACAACATACTCAACCAAATCCTCTGGCTTACCAGTGCCGGCCACTCCGGGGAAACTAATACTCCATGCTATGGCTAAATTGTCCTTAAGTACTCTCTCATTATCGTTGGTGACACAATCTATTAAGTAAATTGAAAGTAATGGACGCTCTCTTACCTCTCTAAGAAGTTTACCCGTCAATGATTTCGATTTTGATAGCGAGCTCTGAAGCCCTTTAATAACGGCTTGATCAATTCCTGCTTTTTCCCAAGACGGAGAACTAAATCGTCGTTTACTTGACGTTATTGAGTTATTTGTATTTTTATATGCGATGACTGTCCTAAGCACAGGGTCCATTTTACAGAGTTCTGTGATGGTAAGAGATTTGCTCGGGTCGTGAGGTTTCGAATTACTAATTAATTGTACATCCCAAGACTTATTGAGCTTACTAATGAAGTCTAAAATTGGCTTTGGTTCGGTCATAATTGAGCCGGGATGATTTGAGAAGCTTTGTACAAAACGTTTTATAGGGTTATCCGACACAGCTTTGAACAAATAGTTACTGTTGTTCGCTGTTTCTAGTTGATAATTATCGAGCAAGCTTTTAGCTAGAGTTTGAAGAGACGCTAAGTTGTTTTTCAATACCGCCTCTGATGATGCGAGAACAGTCGTTTCAATATGCCTTCCATGAAGGCTTATTTGACGCAAAACATTGGTGCCTGACCGCATTTTGTTCCTTGCAGTGACTATAAGTGATTCAGGATGGCTCCTAACACATAGACCGAATTCTTCCGGCGTCAATCTTGCATTCTCCATTCTTTTAAATTCATCTCTTAACTCTTCGGTTACATCCGATATGTGCTGATACCATGATATCGCGTCACTTGACATATAAAGTCTGCATAAATCATCATACCCATCACGATACCCAAACCATCGTCCCATCTGCATTAAGGTGTCATACATTTGCGTGTTTCTAATGAAGTAACTGACGGTTAGTCCCTCAAGTGTGAGGCCCCTAGATAGACTTAACCCCCCTACGGCGATAATGCTTCTTCCATTAGGATACTTTTCTTTGCTGTAATCGAGTGGTTCAGAGCTTTTTGATGCATTCACCTCAATTGTTTTAACTGGAGAAACAGCTTTTTTTAGAGTTTTCTGAACAAGCTCCCAAGAGAATTCATTTTTTGAGAACTCATTATCAAAAGATGTTTTTAAATCTTTTATAAAATTGTTCTTAATTGCTTGATTAATATCTAATGCATAGTTGTTTATAATATTCGTACGCATTTCATCAACGTATTCATGAACCTGTAATTTGACATGGCTTTGAATATCTGTGAAACGACTTACATTGATTAGCATAGAGTTATTTTTAGTTTCCTGATTCCTCAATATTCTAATTGCTCGTACTAATATAAATATGCGTATTGCTTCCTCTAGAGAACGAGGAAGGGCTACAGGATATTCGTCTTTTTTATGAGATGCGGGTATCAAATCTTCAAAGTCGTTAATCTCCCTAACCATATCCAGATCTGAGTCTGAACTGAATATTCTTTTTGAGCCAACGTAATTAGTTGGGGCATCTAAGCTTATAATGAAGTCTCGTGGAAATAGCTCATCTCCAATCATCTCATCATTGCTATCAGGATCTATAAATATGTTTGCAAAGGGTGTTGCTGTGTACCCAAGGTACATATTCTGGCGGAATAGTTTTAACAACTCTCTTATTTTACTATTTATTGCGGTAGCATCTTTATCTTCTTTGTTGGTATTTATTGAGGCATGGTCTGCTTCATCATCGACCAGTAAAAATGGGAATTGGTCTAAATCTAGATTATTGTTATTCAACCAATTAATGAGATTTTGGAGTATTGACTTATTTTTCTTAATTACAAGAACGACTGGTTGATTAAAGTTACCAATTCCAGAGCGTATTTGTTGAGCTATAGTGTTCTTAAAGTCATGAACAGTTGTAGTAAATGAAACTGGGACGTTTTCGTAAGAATATTCGCCTACTCCAACCAACCTCTTTTTGAGAGGTATATTATCTAATTGTGTTGAGCTATCTACTCCAATAAAGCCTTCATCAATTCTTTCTTGAGTTTGACTCCTTAGCGCACTTAATATGCCAGCTAAAACGATTATTACTTTGTAACCAGCATCGGCAGCTTTGTTGATAACTCCAGTATAATTAGCTGTTTTTCCAGATTGCACATGTCCGACTACAAGACCCTTACGGGACCAGTCCCCAGTTTTCTTAGGGTATTCAAGATGGTCCAATATTTTATCTGTAACGAGGTCTAGTTGTGTAACAACCTTAGGGGGAAACCCTGAGTTTGTGAGATGTCGTTTGTACCTCTCCCAAAAAAACCAAGATATATCACCCCTATGCTCTTCCAACCAAGGTGTGTAGTCTTCAGCTTCAAACGCAACACCTAGCTCCATACTTATATCAAACCGCTCCTCCAGTTTTGATGTAATGAAATTTAATTCTTCTGTATTAGTAACATTTAGATTCTGTGCCATCATTTTAACAGCAGAAAAAATTTGCTCACGAGTGATGTTTTCAAGGTTTCTTTCACCTAACTGAACGATTAAAAACTTTTCAGTTAAGTCTTCTATTTGATTTAACTTCGATATATCAGTCATAGTTCAACTTCCATTTGTTCTATTATTTTAGCGGTGGCCTTTTGATTTGATGCCATTGGTTCTATTTGTAAAAGCTTTGAAATAATTTTATCTTTGTCTAAATTTTCAGCCTTAAATAGTGGATAGAACATATCAATGATTCCTTTTAGTTCATCTTCGTCAACCACTGGCTTGTCGATGCTTTCAGGTGAGTTCGCAAAATCGTTAAAATACAAATCAGAGGGAAATGATGCTTCTATCGATTTTAGAATAGCTGAGAGGCTAGTGTTGGACTGAGTATCTAGTTGGTTTGTTATCGACATTATCATCGGATGTTGCCTGTTGATGAGATAACTGACTTTGCCTGAGCTAATTGTGCGATGCCAGAAGGGTTCGAGAATCTGGGACTCTAATTTATACCCTTTTTGCTTGAATACTCGTTTCCCAGAATATTCTACTTCAGAAATTATTTGCTTTAACCCTCGTTTTACTGCTTCTGGAGGGCTTGCATTTGATTTTTTAACATCTATTTTCCAAATATTATCTAAAGAGTTTGGAATATCTACGCGAACTCTTATAAGTTTAGTAAGCTCTTCTTTCGGCATAAGCCTAAACCAAGTGCTTTTTATTATTAGACGTTTATTCCTGTATACGTAAAAGCCCTGATTATGCAGGTAGCCACCGTCTCCTGCATATTTTTCATATTCTTCAGCAGATACTTTTGTGTAGTGAGGTAACACATACGGTTGAACTTGAATCTTTTTAGAATCAACCTGAATAATTTGAGAAGGAAGTTCAATAGTTGCATTGCTGGACATATTGAATGGATCTCTCGCTATCAAAGGATCGCTATTGATTGAAATTTTTAAAGATTGTTTACCCGGCCCCGCAGCCAAGAACCTGTGAAAAATCAACTCTAAATGATTCCTTGAATGGTCAATTAATTCATTTAGTTTCTTTTCTCTTACTTTTAGGGAGTCAAAGTCGTCTAAACGGTCTAACTTCCTCCACAGCACAATAGTTCCGCTTTCCTGTTCGTTAAGAGCTGTAATTAAATTTGGAATCTCTTTAATTAGTTCAAGATCTGTCTCTTCGAGTATGCTTACCCGCCAACCTTGTTCTGAATTATCCTTTATTGAATCCAAATCCCATTCCATAGCGTGAACAGTGTCTTGTTTTTTAGATATAACCGTAAGCTTTCTGCACTGTGAGAATGTCGCCGTTTTCAATCCTAGACCAAATCGGCCCAAATCATTTGCTTTACGTTCATCAAGAGGATTGAAACTTCCTAACTTCATGGCTAAAAGCAAGGTTTCGTAGGACATGCCACAACCATCATCTTGTATGGCGAGCCAAGGTAAACCATCGTTCCATGAAAAATCGATATTTATTTTCTTTGCTTTGGCAGTGATTGAATTGTCGATTACATCTGCTAAGGCTGTTTCCATTGAATAACCAATATCTCGAAGAGACTCTATCAGTGAAGATGGTGACGGACTCAAGTTTTCATATCGCATTATTTAATCCATTTACTTACATGTATTGACCAGTATCTTTTGTGTATCAATTGTTACTACGAACAATGATTTCTGTGATACTTATCAGCCGTCAAAGCTAAATTTTAATAGGGTTGGCATAGAAGCTTCTTAATTTTGTGAATAGTTGAGCGTCTCTAGTTTAAAATTTTACCCCTGAGCCAATATCTGGCTGAAATATTTATATAAAACAGTATCTTCTTGTCTCGTATCTCTTCTCTCGAAGAAATCGTTGAGAGTATTCTCAGAAGATGCCCATCTGATAATGTTGCTCGTTACCGATTCTATCAGTTCTGGTGCAAAGCTAACGTAGCCCACCGGAAGTGAAATATTTCTATCATCCGTTATTGGTAGGTGGAGCAGGCAAGCAACCATGATATTGGGTAAAAGTAATACTTCACAGTTTTCTCCACCGAATTGCCTTTCGCAGCCGATAAGCGCTGGGTCGATATCACGATTCCGGTAAACTTTCCGTTGCTCAATGGCTTCGTTGACACTTGAGCATGGAAGAGCTAAAACCGCTTTGGAGGTTTTCTTTCTGTTATCAAATAGTGAAGTGATCGATTCTAGCAGAACGCCAAACTCTGAGGTTCGCCCCCACGTTGAATTGTCCCCTTTTGAAAGCCAGATTAGTCCGCTCGATTTGGGCTTTTTCGAGAATATTTCTTTTAACTTCTCAGCAAGAGCCTGAGAGTTGAAGTCTGAATACAGGTTGCCGACAATGAGTTGTGTATCTTTTGAGTGATGGGCCATTCCATCAGCATAATGCTTAAGGAGTAACTCAATATTGACACTTTCGGTTTTGTCGTCCCAGTACCGCGTTAAAATCGGATCGTCGGTAGCGCTTATGTAATCGCTAAAATCTCTCGTTACATCACTGTAGGACTTAGTACTGATTGCTGAATCCATATAGTTAAACAGTGATTTGCTAATGTCCCACTCGTCAAGATTCGAGTCTTCATATGCAGTTTGCAACACATCTGGAGCATCAGTTTCAATGTAGTACTCAACAGGAATAGGGATTGAGATATCATACTTACCATTTACATGGTTGATTTTGTATAACTCTTCTCTTTCTGAGTATATATCTTCACCTTTAACAACTTCTCGAAAATGCTCAAAATTGCTGTCAAATGCAGACATGGCTTTGTCATTTAGCTTTGAATAGCAATCATCGGGTAACGGTAGCGATATGGAGGTGCTGTTTATGCCGCTGCGTTGTACTGTCTTCGGCAACATCCTGAATTCGCTAAGTTCGAAGAATACGTTGTCGGTTTTATCTACCACCTCGAAAAAGCGGGGTAGCATATTTCCTTCTATTTCTTCAAAGTTTTCCAATGCATGAGCCGTGAGTTCTATTTCATTGTCACTCCACTTGATCAAGCTCTCCTCTATCAAGTCGTCTAGAACGGCGAGCGTTTCTGCCGCAGTGAATCCAAAATAGTTCTGAATGAGCGATACAGGAGACTTACCGACAGAATGCAGTACACGAATAATAAACTCTTTTACTACGGGGAGTTGACGCTTCTGGCTGACCGTGTAATCGATAAAGAACGCCTTTGTTGGCAGTCCGAAGCTAATTCTGTTTAATTGTATTTTCATTACTGCGAAATTCCTTTTACCGGGCGGATAGAATAATCAGGGGAATTATTGTCCTCGATAAATTTAAACACACGTCCAAATGCGGAGGATTGATTATGCTGGCTCCACATTTGACTATTGCCGACTATAAATAGGCATTCTTTCGCGCGTGACAATGACACGTTGGCTCGATTTTCAGATGATACATAGCCCTGTGTACCCCTTGCATTACTTCTTACCAGAGAAAGAATTATGATGTCGTTTTCTTTACCCTGATAACTATCAACCGTATCCACTTTTACAATGCGTCTTTCAAGTAAGCTTCTCGCCCATGGCATACTGTTAATTTTTCTAATCAGGTGTCTGACTTGTTCTCCATACATGCAGATGACCCCGATCTTAGGCTCTTCCCCTTCTTTAAATATCTCACCATCGCTATCATACATTCGCCTGATTATTGAGATGATGCAGTCAGCTTCGAGCGGGTTAATGAAGCTTTTTTCGTTAACGCCCTTGCCTTTAGGCGTAGCCTCCCTGTTTTGATTCCCTTCACCCGATGTGTCAAACCATGTCACTGGAGTGGCGAATGAATTTATTAAATTCTGATAGTTTTCAACAGTTAGAGATCGGCCTGTTTGCAGAGCACCATCATAGAAGTTCTCTGACACGAGTTTACCGATTGGTGGGGCCATCCGATATTGAGTGAGAAGAGAACGACCAACAGTTTTGCCATAGTCAGAAACGAAAGCCCTTTCAAAATCACTTCGCTTCAATTCTTCTTCATCTAACTTCGGCAATTCTCGTTTTGCGGCTTTAATGTGCGCCTCATCAAACAATGGCGGAAGTTGTTTATGGTCTCCAACAAGCAATACCTTTTTTCCTACCTGCATGGCAATCGCTAATTCACTGGCTGGAGAGCGAGCGGCTTCGTCGATAACGACAAGATCATATATATTTTCCTGTACACCGTAATGGTTCCGACCAATACCGACACAGGTGCCACACACAAGGGTTCTGGTTTTGGCAAGGAAGTTTTGGAACTGGGCTTTTCCTGATGCCATTACACTTAACCATTCGTTAGATGTCTCAATAAGGTTGCTAACTTTGGATATCAGCTCCCCTGAGTAAATATCGAAATGTTCAGCGAGATGTTCTAATAACGTGCTTCGTATCTTAGAGAGTGGAACTCCGGTAAAGGAGGGAGAGTCAGGTAATTGTCTGGCCAAGAAATCGTTAAGGTTCGATTTTAGCTTTGATTCTCTTTGCGTAAGTTTAGCTGTGCCAGCCTGATCTTCATCCTGAGCTTGGGATAGTAACTGGTTAAATCGTTGACCGTACGAATCCTCAAATTCTGAAATGATAGCGGACATCTCGGCTGGTATGCCAATGTGTTCAAGTAGCGTACTTAGTCGCTCTTTATATTCAGCCCTAAACTTGTCACGATAGTGTTCTTGAAGTGCTTTTTCACCAACATCAGTCAATGGTGCAGATAAGTTTGATTCATCACCGAGACGAACTATATCGATTGCTTGCTCCGTTCTTCTAAAAAGTGAACGAACTCTCTCACTGGCATTATTGACGGCTTCGTGAGATTGACTCACAAGCAGAACACGTCGAGCTCCTTTCATTATCGAATAATGAATATAGGAACCGATAAAGGCTGTTTTACCCGTTCCGGGGGGGCCTTGAAGCAAAGCAATAGGACCATATTTGTACAGTGCCTTAAAAGCATCTCGTTGTTGTTCGTTTAAGGCGAATGAAATGCTGCCATCTTCTTTGTATTCAGTATAGGAATTTAACTCATCTTCAGTTGGTGTTATACCTTCTATAATTTGAGCATCAAGTCCGGGAGAAAAATAGTCAGGGAGATCAGGTATTATTGCTCTACCTGTTATCAATTTTGTGACCGCTCTTTCTCGTTTCGAAAGCGACGCAGCAGTCATACTTCCCTCCAGAATAAGGGTGTCGCCTGCTTGAGGTGTATTATTACCGCGAGTTTTTAATATGAGGTTGTCTGAGCTTAAATCTTCAACAATACCGATTACTCTTAACTCGCCCCGCACTTCCATTTTTACATTAACTCGTTCGGTTCGTAGGTCGAAGTCGAATTTGCTGTCATCTAATGAATACCGGAAACTGAGTAATTGATTGGCATTGTAAACAGGGTCTGTCACAACCTGAATTTTGGGATAGCTTTCTTCCTCTGTATCGACAAGCACTTTCCAAATTTCGCGAGCATCCAATACCGTTGACTTAGCCATCTTTGGTAGTGTCAGAGTTGGTCTTGTCGGCCCTTTGGCTTCAGAATTCGTCTCACCGGAAGTTCTGGCTAACTCTTTGTAGGCATCACTTTCGAGAATGAAGTTGATGAAATCTTCGGTTGATCCATGAATATTGTTCGACAGGTGAATTTCACCAGTTAACTTTAACTGAGAATCGCGCTTATTTCTGATGAACTGGTCATGTCGAATGTCATTTTCTCTGAAGCTGACAATAAACTTTCTATCTTCATTAATTAACAAGCTTATATTTTTCTTGATGCCACTAAGCTGAACACTTAATAAATCTCTTTCTTTACCCGCGTTCCGCTTAAGGGTCATATAATAAGCCCCATCGTCTGAGGTCAATAGCTCGGTTACCGTTCGACAATTCTTATGATGAATCTCATATTTTTTAACCGTAACTGGAGGAGGCGGATTGACAATTTCATCGAATTTATCGAGTAATTTTTCTAGTTCGCTTGTCGACACCTCAGGGAGAGCGAGTAATTCTTCCGCGTATTTGGTGAGATGAAGTGAACTAATTACCTGTGCTAATTCATGTATTATTTTGATAGCGGCAAAACGATCAATGGCAGTCTTAGCTAGACTTTCATACGAAGACGGAACATAGGCAGGTGTATGTTTATCAGCGTTGTTTAAGTCATACTCCACTAAGTCGATGAAACGAATATTTTCATTATCGACAATTATGTTTTGAGGGTGTAAGTCGCCATGATGAAGCTTTGCACCATGAAGTTTGAGTAAAGCGGTTATCAACGCTTTAGCCAGTTTATAACTATCTGGCTTCTCTATATTTTCAACTGCTTTATCCCACGTGACTCCCACAACCCATTCGTATTTAAAGTATGCGCAGGTCATCGTTGGGTTAAACCCGAAATCTAAAATTTTAGGAAGGCAAGATAAAGCGGCTTTATTGATGCTTTCAAGCCTGCTGAAGAACATCAGAAGCTCATGGTTTATTCCACCGGCTCCGTTTGTGTCACTGAGCCCAAACCATGCTTTTACCCCAAAAGAGTCATCAGGGGCTTTTAATAAATGACACGTTCCGTCTGTTTTAAAGGGCACTGCGCCAAGTTCTGTATAGACGTTTTTATTGGTATGGTATTTTGCTAGGAGTGATAAGGTTTGCGTAGGGTCTTCTGCCCCTGTTCTTACTAACTTATTTAGTTCTGTTTGCGCAACACAAAGATCCTGAAATCTATCTCTGGAGTCGAGTTCAAGACCACGAGAAAACCAGTCCCCTAGCTTTTCACTAATTTCATTGCCCTCAATTGGGCTCCAGACATAGATGCCTTCTTCTTTTTTAGGCCAAGTATCAAAAGCTATGAAGTGACAAGCCGCAGTCGCTAAATACACATCTCGGCTAAATGCAGTTGCATGAGAGGTTTCTTCAAAAAGCTCTTCAGGTGTCTCGACTCGTCCATGCTGAATAATTTTTCTGACTGGAGAAACTGTCTTTTTGTCGGGATCTGGGTAATACGCTGTTAAAAAGTTTGAAAGGACCACTTTACTGGGTAGTGATAACCAAATGCTATGCGAACCGAGATCGCGGTGTGCCACTTCAATATCATGAAGTCTCGATAGCTGACTAACCAGAACTTGTATTAAGTCTAATCTGTTCTGTGTTGTTAACCTTTTGTTATTATTGCGAATAAAGGAGTCGAGCCTTTCTTTCTTATTCGGCCACTCGTAGAGCTCCACGAAGTCTTCCGTCAAATCTGCCGGTATATGAAGTAACCGGAGGTGACTATCCTTTAAATCTTCATCTTGAGTATCAATATAACCTAGAACACTAGACTCTCTTTGAGCAATTGTTGCACGCTGTTCAGGCGTTCTAGAGTGCTCAACTATGCAAGGAGCAGTAAAGTCCCATCTTCTCATTAAGGCTTGGTAATTAGCGTTTTCTGCTTTTTGGCTCCGATATTCTGCATACAAGTTACCTTTATGCCGGAAAAGCGATTTACTGTTTAGTACATAGCCGTTTGATGAAAAGGCTTTTGCTTTGAAGTCTGCGCTATTATTGAGAAAAATCCGGTTCCAGACTGTAATATTTTTATTTGGGATGTCTTCTTTTCTATCGAAGTGAAATGGTCGTCCAATTATTTTTGAATATATTTTCTCATCGCCGATGTGTTTAAATTCATCCAGTGTAAAAACACACTCTCTTTCTTCTTCTGAAAGGTGAGACGCGTCAGCTGAGCCGCACAACACTACACGTTTATCAACGTAAGGGACATACTTGTTGCCCAGTTTCTTTTGGAGTCTCGACTTTAGAATTTTTGCTGCTCTGCTTGCTTGTGAAACCGCGTTAATACGGCTCTCTTGGCGCCCGTCCTCGTATTCCTGAATCCACCGATTGCCTTTTGTGAAAATTTTTCCTTTATAGTTTTTAAGCTCAACAACGATTATTCGGTCGTGAGTAATGAGAATTAGATCAGCCTCAAAATCTTTTCCCTGACGGCCAAGCATTTCTAAAGAAGAGTAGCCTATCCAGCTATCAGGTAGGTGCTTTGATAACACTTCGTTAGCTTTAAGTTCGAAACTATTGATTCCTTGAGGATCGAGACATTTTATGTCCATACTGCTTCCTTGAAGAGTGATAACTAAATCTTGACAAATATAATTAGGCTATCGCAGTAATTGAATGGCTTTGTGCTGACTCACGGAAAAGCTTGTGATGAGAACGAGTGGGATAACGTTCAACTTTGATAAGCGCATTCCATTTCTGCTTATTAAAACGTTTTGTCGACGTTCTTCTTTATTAGACTAAAGTTTATTTTTGTTGATAACGATAACTCTTAATCTGTTAAACGTAAAGCTCAACTTTTAATTGCGTTGATAATGAATTTAGCTTGAAAGAGTTGCTGGAAATAAACTAAAAAAACACAAAAATTCATATGAAGGATTGTTCACTTCTCCAAACTGAGATTTGTTAAACCAAAGATGCCGAAAACTTTGTAAAAGGCACGATATCTTGTTTGACGCTGGCAGATTCCAACGCTTGCATATATTCGTCTCGTCGTTCGACGGGTACAATTGTCCAGGGATAGCTACCCGATGCCATCATTAGATTCATAACAAATCTTCCCATTCTGCCATTGCCGTCAAAGTAAGGGTGAATGTAGCCAAAAATGAAGTGCCCCAGTACCACTCTGACGGCTGAATTTTTCTCTTCTGCGAGCAGGTCGAAGAGTGTTGGCATCATATCGCGAACCGCTTCTTTGCTTGGTGGAGTATGCATAGATTGGCGGATATAGACAGGCCCTGTCCGGTAACCAGCCAAGTCCGATTGTTTAATAATACCGGCAGCCGCAATTGGGCCAAATAAGGCGAGATACCAATCACTGTGATACTGACCAGCTATCAATCCTTATTTATAGGTTTTAGTGTTATATCACCTATAGGTTTTAATGTTTTTTGATTTATAGGTTTTAATGACTTGTTGTTTTAAGGATTTAGCGCTTTTCTTATGTCATCGAATTCGATGATGTTAGATAAGGGGCCGGTTTAAGTAATTTTACACTGAAGGTCGGGTTTAAACTCTGCTTCATTGAATGGGCTTGACGATTAAAAGAAGAGTTTCAAAATTGGTCGTGAATATTCGTCGCAATCCGACCAAGTCGAATTACTTTATTTATACCAGTGCGGTAAAAAAGCCTAACATTCCGAGAACACTCAGTCTTACCGCTTACTATTCCCTAGCACCCCGAATATTCCCATCCATAACAAGCGCCTCAACCAACCCATCTTCATCATCCATTTCAAAACGAATACTACTCCCATTCTTAGCAAAAAATCGTCCGCCACCCTCATGAAAATATTCTTCATTCTCAACGTAAGGTAAGGCGTTAAGCACAAAGCCATTGGCTGTTTTTTCTAACACCACATCAACAATAACTGGTTTTGTCACGGCATAGGTGCCAATGTATTGGCTTAGTTCGTCTTGGCTTATGGGTACTAACTTCCTAACCTCAGCTTCCGAATAACCCACGTTTAACACTTCTTTTAAGCGTATTTCTAGTTCAGTTATTAATTGCCTACCGTTGTTGCCGTTCGTCATAATGGCGTAGCCGTTGCCGGTATCTAGTTCAATGTATAACTGCGACATAAACCCAGCATCTGCGCCACCGTGACCAAAGCCTAAAATTTTACCGTTATCATCCATATTGATAAAAAAGCCGATACCAACATTAGGTGCTTCATTGGTTGGTGTATTGTTGGTTAACATTTCTTGTGCGGTGGCTTGCGATATCCAATCAGTTTTTTGCCCTAAATACGCGCTACGAACGCCGTTAGCCATTTTCAACATATCTGTTGGCGTACTCCACATGCCTGCCGCTGCAAGCGTAGCGTAAGTATGCGCGCCACCTTTAATTGGCGAGCCGTCACCGTCATACGGCGTAGCCATATTATTTGATAAGTTGGTCGATATGGGTTGTTCGAAGCCAGAACGAGTCATGCCTAAAGGTTTAAACAAAAGCCGTTGTGACATGGTTGGCAAGGGCTCATTAGCTACGTCCTGCAAAGTGAGTTGAGCAAGCGTAGTGCCGCCACCGGAATAACGCATTTGCGTGCCAGGTTGAATATCAACAACAACGGCATCGGTATTGGCGGGAAATGCACTTTCTAGCACCTGCTGCAAAGTAGGTACGGGTTCGCCCGCTGCGTAACCAGGAAAGCCATGTACTGTGGTACCCGCCGTGTGGCTTAACAACCTGCGTAATGAAACAATGTCTTGCCCAGTCCATTCATGTTCAGGTAACTGCCAGCTGGTGAGTAAGGCATTAACATCTGCATCTAGATCTAGCGGGTTATCTTCGCGATATTTCATCAATACTGCTGCAAATGCGGGTTTAGAAATACTGCCTGCTTGGAATACTGTGTTTTCGTCAACAGCCAATTCAGTGGTTAAATCTTTTACGCCGCTTTGCATGGTCCAAGCTAGTTGCCCATTTCTCATAAACGCTACAGACACACCAGGCACATCATAATGCGCTTGTCTTTGCTCTAAAGATTGGTAATCAACCTTTTGCCCTTCAATTCGAATGCGTTCAGCCAGTCCAGTTTTTAAAAGGTCAGCTTCTTTAAATTCTGCGCCAGCAGAGGGAGAGGCGGGCAGGGTTTCAGGCTCTGTGCAGCCTAACAACGAAGTAAAACAAAGCGAAAGTGCTAAAGAGGCGAAGAGCTTATTTGTTTTCATTATGTGTATTCCATTACGAGTGAACGTACCAGAGTACGTTCCTACTATTATTGCTTCAATTTACAATGCTTTATTTTACAGGTGTTCATAAAGCGTAGACCGAATGGTTTGTGGGGTATTAACGTAACTAAACAAGGGAATGCAATTAACACGTCATCACTCGCCCAGCATTAGCTCTCGAACCGTTTGCTTAATAAAAGCCTTCAAATTTTGCCTGTCCTGCGTAGGCAAATACCGAGTATGTGCAGCAATAAATTCAGCTTTTGAATACATGCGTTTTATTGCGGCGTTTATGCGCGCTATGTGCTTTGCCCCTTGTGGCGTTTTGGGGCATATAACATGTCCTGATACGTGGCTTGGGTTACCCGCAATGGAATAACTGCGTACTTCGACAGGTATTTTATCTCCATAGCTTAGGTAAATACTGGCAGGATAGATAAGTGCAAAATTAGACTTTCCCTTTGCAAACATCTCCATAAAGCGAGTGTAATAAACATCATTTGCTACACGAAGAATTTTCTCTCGACTAACTTGCTTCAAATCTTGGTCAATCTTTTCACCGAATGAGTAATATTCAGGCAGTACAATGAAACCGTCGGAGTAGGCTTCAATTACCTTAGATACACTTAGTAGCTGACCGTCCTTATTTAAAAGGTTTTCATCTATTGGTGGCATTGACGCTAGTTGATAAAAACGTTGTGTTTGAAAGAAGCTTAGTGGTAGCGAATAAAGGTGTTTTTTCTCGCGTTCAGGGGCTTTTATTTTATTGAGTACGCAAATGTTTTCGCCATGTTGCATATACGCAAAAGAACGGACAAGGGGAACGTGAAGAACGGGGTCTTCATACCCTAGTTCATCAACTAGCATTTGTACTGTATCGACCGAGGTTGAAAAAGGCTTGTCGTCCAGATTTACCCGTTCAGTTAGAAAAGCATTGTCAGCGTGGAGAGCGAATGCGCTTTTCTGATCGCCAATGTCGGCTGCGTTTGCATTAGCAAACATTATTAATGATATGAATAGTCCAACCCTGACCAACGTCTTACTCCTTGGCAAAACCTTACTAAAACTCACTCTGTAGCGAGCTAAACCTATTTTAGATCCTACATTTTTCAACAAATGTACATATTTTGGAATGAAACGAACTGAAAATATAGTTTTTTTGTTGTATATCTTTTTAGAAACAAAAAAAAGCCGCAATCAGCAACGTGATGCGGCTTTCCGAGTTGGGCTGAAAGACAGCCTTCTAGAGCAATTACGTTAAAGGGGTTAGCTAGAACGATCCTCACTCATAGCTGCCTGTTCGAATACCTTAACTCTCGACATATGATCACCTCCTTACATTCGTTGCTAAAACTTTTTTGAAATTAACATAGGCGGTATTCAAGTAAAGTATTACAGCATTAAAGAAAGTTTAGGAAGAGCGCGCTTAACTCAAAAATACGAATAATTAAACCAAGTCGATAATATAAACCTCTTTAATTAAATCTCCGTAACCAATGTTAACTAAAACCCTATGCGCCACGCGTTGATGTGTAATAAACGCTTCACCGTGTAACTAGCAATACGCAAACTCTCGAAAAAGGTTAGAACGTCGATGAACACAACAAGTAAGCACAAAGCTAGCATGAATCGGAAAGCCGCACTATTGGTTACGCTTTTTGCCACCTCTTTTTTTACCTTTGCTCAGTCAGGCTCCTCTGGAAAAGTTGAAATGAAAGGGAGTAAGGCTACTACTGTAGTGGGGAATGTTCAGTCGACGTTCGATAACCCTTGGGCCATGGCCTTTTTGCCGGATGGGCAAAGCTTGGTAACGGAAAAGGCGGGCACTTTGTGGCTGCTTGATGAAAACCAGCAAAAGCGTTTTGAGGTTAGCAATGCGCCAAGCGTTACCGCACGCGGGCAGGGCGGGCTAGGCGATGTCATTATTCACCCGGGGTTTGCGTCAAACAACACTATTTATATTTCCTACATTGAACGAGATGAGAAAGACGATGCGTTTAGCGGCGCAGTAATTGAGCGCGCCACGCTTACCATTTCTGATAGCGGTGCGAAGCTATCTGATAGAGAGCTAATTTGGCGTCAGTCGCCGAAGGTGACGGGGAATGGGCATTACTCTCACCGCATGGCGTTTTCACCTGATGGCCATTTATTTATCACCTCGGGCGAGCGCCAGAAATTCACGCCAGCGCAAAACATGGCGATGAACTTAGGTAAGGTGCTGCGCTTAAACGACGACGGTAGCGTGCCTGAAGATAATCCGTTTTATGGTCAAGGCAATGTAACAGAACAAATCTGGACGTTAGGGCACCGCAATCCGCTAGGCATTGATTTTGATGAGAAAGGTAATTTATGGGCTCATGAAATGGGACCGCGCCATGGAGATGAACTTAACCTTATCGAAAAAGCTCGCAACTACGGTTATCCTACTGTGTCGCAAGGCGACCATTATTCAGGCGTAAAAATACCTAATCACGAAGATATCCCTATTTTTAAGTCACCTGAATTAGCGTGGGTGCCTGCTATCAGCCCTGCCGGTTTTATTATTTATAAAGGCGATAAATTTAGCGACTGGAAAGGTAACGGCTTTATCGGTGGTTTGTCTTCAAAAGCGCTGGTACGTGTTGCTTTTGGTAAAGATGAAGAAGGCAAGTGGAAAGTGGAAGAAGCAGAGCGTTACGAATGGGGTAAGCGCGTACGCGAAGTCGAGCAAGACAGCATGGGCAATATTTATGTGCTTGAAGATAAGGAAGGTGGGCGTTTAATTAAATTAAGCCAGTAAAACGTAAGCGTATTATAATTTGGCTTGTCGATGTGATAGTTTTCGATTCATTCTCGCTTATAACGGACGGATACAAACTTTAGGACCTCTATGAATCAATCTCCTCAAAACTTTAACTTTGAACGTTGTGAAGACGAGCCAATACACATTCCCGAAAGTGTACAAAGTTATGGGTTTCTTATCGCGTTTAGCTACGACGATCTAAATATCTCAATTGTTAGTGAAAACTGCGAAACGATATTTGCTGAGACGATCATAGGTAAAAACTTTTTAGATATTCTTTCCTCTGATACTAATGAGCGCGCGTTTCTTGAAGAAACCTTCGATAGAGTGTCGAAGAGCAAAATACGGCTGCCCATTAAGCTGATTTTAAATTCGTCGCTTTTAGTAGAAGGGGAAGCAGGAGATTATTTAGCGGTTGTTTACGATTCAGGTCATCATTATGTGGTCGAGCTTGAGCCTGCTACAGAATTTAGAGATGCCTACAGCGCAGAGCAATTCATTAAGCTTTATTCATTGTCTATCGCGCCACGCTTCAAAGAAATGACATCGCTCGGTGAGATGGCACAAGAGATGGTGTCGACCATTAAATATCTTACCAACATGGATAGAGTGGTGCTTTACAAATTCAACGATGACTACTCAGGTAAGGTTATCGCGGAAGCTAAGGCTGAAGATATGGAGTCTTATCAAGATTTGTACTTTCCTGCTTCAGACATACCAAAACAAGCCAGGGAGCTCTACAAAACAAATTGGGTAAGGTTAACGCCTGATACAGAATTGCCCCCAGCTAGATTGGTGCCTTCTGTCGAGGAGGCTGGAAGAGAGCGGTTAGATCTCACTCGTTCGCTGTTGCGCACCTTCTCGCCTATTCACCTTCAATATATCAGAAACCAAGGGTTACGCGCTTCGTTCTCCATATCTCTAGTAACAGACGGAGAGCTATACGGGCTTATTTCATGTCATCATCGCGAGCCTTGTTATATCCCTCAAAATGTAAGGTTGCAGTGCGAAAACTTAAGCCAGTTGTTTAGCTGGCATTTGTTGGCAAAAGAAGAAGAAATTGCCAAGCACAAAAAATATGTCACCGACGAAGCCGTGGATGCCATGCTAGACAAAATAGGGCCAGCAAATCCTATCAGTCGCGTGGTGAAAAGCGGTGAACGGGCGTTTTTAGATGCGCTTAATAGCTCTGGGTTTGTTTACTATTCGCAGTATGAAACCATTACGCTTGGTGAAACCTTACCAATAGAACTTATCAAAGATATCTTTTCTAAAGCGAGCGGCGAAGGCGGTTTCCCTTACACTAACGATTCACTTTATGATGATTATCCTGAAGCGCGAGAGTATGGAATAGCGGGTATTATGATTATCCCGCTGTTTGAGAAAAAGCAGTACTTTACTGCTTGGTTTAGAAAAGAAACCCATCGCGTTCAAAAGTGGATTGGCGCTGAAGATGAAAAATCTGAAGATGCGCCGAAAGCAGAACGTCTTAAGCCTCGTTCAGCGTTTACTATCCATACCCGCACAATTGAAGGGCGTTCAACAACGTTTGATAAAACTGACGTTGAAACTGCCAACCGATTAAACAGGATGTTTTTGGTTTATGCGCTTGATGTGCAAGAACGTATGCATATCAGTATCCAGGAACTTGAAAAGCAGGATAACTACAGAAATGAATTTCTTGCTACCTTGGCGCATGAGTTGCGAAACCCATTGGGCCCAATCATGTCGGGCGCAAGCATTTTAGAATCGGTTGATGATGATAAAACCCGCAAAAGAGTAACGGCAATTATTAATCGTCAAGCCGAATACATGTCCAAACTCATTAACGATTTAATGGACGTATCTCGTATTACGCGAGGCAAAGTTAAGCTTGAATTTGAGCGATTAAGCATTCAAGACGTGCTTTCTGATTCTCTTGAAATTGTGGAACAGCAGGTTAAAGCGAAGAAACACGACATAACGGTTAATTGTCTTGAAGAAGATGTGACCGTTTACGGCGACAAAGCGCGCTTGAGCCAGGTCTTCTCTAACATTATCCATAATGCGGCTAAATATACGAAAGATTCAGGAAAGATAGCAGTCGAGATCAAAAAAGAAGGCGTGATGATCGTCGTTTCTGTGAAAGACAACGGAATGGGTATTCCTGAAGATAGGCTAAAAGATGTGTTTAACATGTTCACTCAAATTGAAGCCCATTCTACCCATACCAAAGGCGGTCTTGGTATTGGCCTAACCCTGGTGAGTAAGCTAGTGGCTTTACATCACGGTGAAGTCTCTGTAATGAGTGATGGCGTTGACCAAGGCAGTACCTTTGAGGTAAGGCTACCTATTTCCAAAACTGCTTACGAACAGACGGTAAGTACAGAACTGGAGTCTACTGTTCAAAGCAAGAGTAAGGTGATGTTTGTTGATGATAACGCAGACCTTATCGACGCTTATTGTTTGCTGACTGAATCGATGGGGGTTACCGCTCTGGGCATTACCTCGCCTAAGGAAGCTGTTGAAGCATTTAAAACCTTCAAACCTGACTATGCATTTCTAGATATCGGCATGCCAGATATAGACGGTTACGAGTTAGTTAAAATGCTTAAGGCGTTACCTGAATCGGAGAATACGAAATTTTATTCTCAAAGCGGGTGGGGGTCAGAAAAATACGTAGAAGACTCTAAATCAGCTGGGTTCGACGAGCACTTTGTAAAACCTTTGTCCAAAGAGACTATTAAGTCTGTGCTAAGTTGAACTTGTCGGGCGGGTGAGTACGGTAGCTAAAAATTTTGATAGTAAGTAAAGAAAAGTGCTCGCAAGTGAATAACAGCCGCGAAACGGGTTATAATGGCAGGCAAACGTAATTAGGAATAAATATGAAAGTCTGTGGTATAGATTTAAAAGGTAACGAAGCAATTATTAGTTTAGTGTCGCTAGCTGATGGTTTGTTTCACTTGCCCGACTGCCGTACGCGCCGTTTAACCCTTGCTGATACCAGTGCTAAGGGCTTAAAAAGCTTTCAAAGCACCTTCGCGAAGCTTGTCGAAGACTATAAAATTGATGCGGTAATCATTCGTCAACGCCAAAGCAAAGGCAAATTTGCAGGAAGCGCAATTGGCTTTAAGCTAGAGGCCGCTATTGAGTTAATTGATGGGTTAGAAGTTATTATATTTAGCCCAACAGATATTAAAGAGTCGCTTCGCAGAAACCCACTAGCGGTTCCGTTCTCTGAAACGGGGTTAAAGCAATTTCAAGAAACAGCATTCACTACCGCTTATGCGTGGCTTATGAAAAACGAGTATGCGTCGCAAGAGTCTAGTGAATAGCAAGTATTGCTCGCTTCATGAAACGTAAAAGTAGGTTAGAGATTGATTTTTACGTGCGAGTAGTGATTGGTATAAAGAAAATAGAAGATGCTTTTGAGTGAAAAAGCATCTTCTAGCTCAAGCTTTATTTAAGTAAAGCCGGAAAGTCTGGGTGAGAGAAAATCTCAGTATTTAGCTTCTGTACCGCAGGTACAAAAGAACGCTGCATTTCAGAGCAGGCTGACGTCGCTAGATAGCTCGACTCGTAATCATAACGTGATTTAATGTTTAGGTTTTTACCGTTGCTTGAGGCTAAAGATAAATCGAATTCCCAAAACGCATTACCGATTACGGTGCTGCCATAAATATCGTTAAGGTTTGCGGTTAAAACTGTTGAAGATTGGTCTTCATATAGGTCTGCAACAACCATTTCAGCTAAAATTGCATCTCTGATGTACGTTGCAAAAGTTCTACCTTCTGGTGTTCCCACTGGAGAAGACAGGCGGCACATTACCTTCGACTCGTTTTTACCTGAGTCGGTAAACTCACCAATATTGGCTTGAACGTCTTGCTTCGACAAGGCTCTTAAAGCAATTGTGTTTTCAGTAGAAGTGGCATAGGTATGTACTTTGTTTGCGCAGCCAGTGGCTAAAAGTGAAACACCAAGCAGTAGTATAGTTTTTAATTTATTCATTTTTTTTCCTTGCCCATTTGAAAAACTCTCTTTATTGGGCGTTATTGTAAAGAGAGCGGTTAAAAGCGCTTAATTGTTAAAAAAAGCTAAACAATAATACATCAAATCCTAAAATGTTGAAGGCTAAAGTTAGCCAAAAAGTCACCGATAATCAGGCATGTGGCGCGTGTTATGAAGCACCTGTTAATTGAGAGACTTTAAAGAGTATGAAGATGGATTGCGCTATGCTGTTTCGTTTAGCTGTACTCTCATCTTTTTGAGCGACTTATAAAAAAGGTCTAATTTCGCACTGAAATCTTTCGCATTTTCGTGCTCACCACGCTTTACGCTTAACTCAATCGAGCTAGCTAATTCTGCTAGTGTAAACGCACCAATATATCGAAGTGCCGTTGTGAAAATATGCGCTATGCGCGCAATGGATGGATAGTCTTGGGTATCAATAGCCTTGTGTAGCGCGTTGAATTCATCTTCTAAAGCGATAAAGTCATTAAGTAGGTTTGTATAAAGCGCCTCATCGCCGAGCAATGCGTGTAGTGCTTTGGGTTTGTCGATAAATGTAAGTGATGAACTTGTTACCGCTGTTTCATTGGTTACTTCTAAAGTAGCCGAAGACCTTCTTTTATCTAAAACCTCAACCAATACATCAAAAAAGCGATTAGGGTCGACAGGTTTATTTATATGACCATCCATGCCAGCCGCTAGGCTTTTATCAATGTCTTGTTGCATGGCATGAGCGGTTGTGGCGATGATAGGTAAAGTTAACTTCAACTCTTCTCTAATGTGTTTGGCAGCCGTTAAACCATCCATTACCGGCATCTGAATATCCATCAATACTACGTCGAATGCGCTGTCTTTACGCAGTATGCTTATTGCTTCTAAACCATTATTGGCAACTTCAATTGAGGCTTTGGTTTCAGCTAAAAGGCCAATCGTTACTTTTTGGTTTAGTGCATTGTCTTCAGCAAAAAGAATACGTGTACCTTTTAAGTTAGGGACTGTTGGTTTGTCTTTAGGCAAGGCTTTAGTTTTTACGTTAAGACAAAGCTCTTGCAACTCATCTACCAGCTCACTAGTACTAAATGGTTTCTTAATAAAGTTACGTATGCCAAGTTGGTTCGCCTGTTCTCTCATTCGTGGCGATTCAAACGCATAAAGCATGACCACTTTTGGCTGCTTAATCGAAAACTCTTGGCTTATTATCGCCGCTACTTCGAGGCCATCTATATCTGGCATATTCCAATCTAAAATGAGGACGTCGTAGGGTGATGATGCGGCTAATGCAGCGCGCATTTTTATAACCGCGTCTTTTCCGCCAGAGGCGATGTCAGCTTGAATGTTGGCCATTGAAAGAGCTTCAGAAATTGCGTCTCGCGATGCTTCAATATCGTCTGCGATAAGTACTTTTAGTGCAGAAAGCTGCTTAGATGGCGAAATAATTTGTTGAGAGGCGTCCTGTTTCACTCTTACGGTAAAGTGAAAAATAGAGCCTTTTCCTAGCTGGCTTTCTACCCAAATTTTGCCGCCCATTAAAGCAGTCAGCTGTTTACAAATTGCTAGGCCTAAACCTGTGCCACCGTAGCGCCTTGAAATGGATTCGTCACCTTGATTAAAAGGTTGGAAAAGTTGGGCTTGATGGGCGCTACTTAAGCCAACGCCTGAATCTTTCACTTCAAACTCAAGTTGAATATCGTCTGCGGTTTGTGTGCACCTAACGCTTACTGAGATAAGACCATCTTCAGTGAATTTAAGCGCGTTACTTAGTAGGTTGTTAAGCACCTGCTGTATGCGCAACGGGTCGCCAATTAAGTTTAGCGGCACGTTTCGAGAAATATGTTGTATAAGTTCTATGTGCTTTTCTTGTGCGCGTGTTAGGTGAAGTCTTATAGTTTGATTTACTAGGGAATCCAAATTGAATTGCGTAGACTCGATATCCAGCTTGCCAGCTTCAATTTTAGAAAAATCGAGAATGTCGTTGATTATACTGAGTAGCGATTGCGATGCGCCTTCAATCTGAATCAAATTGGTTTGCTGATCTTTGTCTTCTGCAGCGCGTTGAGAAAGCTTAGTAAGGCCTATAATTGCGTTTAGCGGTGTTCGAATTTCATGGCTCATACGGGCCAAGAAATCTGACTTTGCTTTGGTCGCTTTGCGTAAGTCCTGCGTCAACGTATTAAGGGCTTTTCGCTGTAGTCGGGTTCTAAGCCATAGCCCGACTACTAAACCTAATGAAAGGATTACAAAGCCAATAAAATAAAGTTGCTGAGTGTTCTTTTTCTGTTGGATAAGGTTTCGCTGTTCTTTTAACTGATTGTCTTTTTCCAGCAGCTTTATTGTCTCTTCTTTTTCAGACACAGCTAATCGCACGCGGTGAAGTGCCATTAATCTGGACTGTTGCTCATTAAAACTTTTCTTGAATGCTTGTTGATGTTGCTTGGAATAGCTAAGTGCGGCTTCCAGGTTGCCGTTTTCCTCGTGAAGCTCGATAAGTTGGTTTAAAAGGTCAGTAACCAATACTTTGTCATTTTTAATGACGTTTTTTTCGAGTCCTGCTTCAAGTTCGCTGATAGCAAGCTCAATTTCACCCTGCTGCTTATAGATGTCTACAAGGTGAAGAAGATGTGAGCCTTCGTTATAGCGAAACCCAACCTGACGGTCGGCTTCTGCTGCTTGATTCAGTTTCTTTAATGCTTCGCTTAAATTCCCTTGTGCAATGTGAAGCTCTACCATGGCGCTGTGTACAATACCTATGAAAGGGTAGTTAGCTTCGCGAAGTAAATTTTCAGCTAACAAAAGGCTTACTTTCGCATTTTGATATTCGCCTAACGCACGCTGTGCATACCCTTGGAAAAAGTATGCGGTTCCTTCTCCCTCTTTATTATTAAAACGTTGCGCTGCAGCCAAATATTGATGCGCAAATGTCAGCATCAGTTCATAATTTTTTAGCGACATGTAAACGTTGCCCATGGCGCTATACACCAAAAGAACGCGGCCGCTTCCTACTTCATTGTAAAAATCTAGCGCTTGGTGCATGGCTTCTAGTGCGCTGGCATGCTCGCCTGAAAAGTCTAGAATTAAGCCCTCTAAACGATACGATTCTGCAAGCGCCCGCAGATTTTCTGATGAATTCGCATACTTTCGGGCTTCAAGTAATGCTTCGTAGGCCGACGCATAATCCTGTTTTAAAACATAAAAATACGATTTAATGTTTAAGAATTGTGCATGTTCGAAAGCATCTGGCTGAGCTGCAAAAAAAGCATGCAATTCTGTAAACGTACTTTGAACGTTCGGGTCGTTCTCTTGAATTCGAGCTCTAAGCTCAGAAAGCTGATGTACGGCAGAGGATGCCTTGTCTTGCGGCGCAGCGAGAGCGCGCGCAGGCAGCGTCATTAGGGCAATGACACTAATAATGCACAAGACAAAGCGCTTCATAATTCGCTTACTATGAGTTAGTAGCTAACAACACGAATGGTTTTACTGGTGTCGTCAAAGCGCTTAGATAACTCGTCCCAGTTTTGATCGGCAATAATTTTTACTTCATCGGCAGATAAGCCGTATTTCTTTGCTGTTGCAACAGGGTCGCTTTTGTAGGCGTCCATAAGCTTACTGTTGGTATCTAGTTCAACCATGAAATCTTGTATAGATTTTGCCATTTTTATTATCCTTTTTAATTTACAGTCGGGTTTCTATAGTTAGTCACTTGTTTTTCTGTTAGCCCTAGCTTTGCTAATCGGTCTTGCCTATACGCTGGCATTCCTATGGAAGGAACAACGAGAGTAGAGATTAAAGTGGGTTTTACGTATTCAAGTTCACGGAGCAGAACTTTTTCTATTTTTGGTTCGCAAAGTGGCAGTGTCGCCGCTTCATAAATAATAAGTTCGTGATCAGCAGGATAATGCTCCGCCAATATATCTGCCAACATGGCCAGACCTGATTGGCTATGATTTGCGTCTAATACGCTCAATGTGGCTTCTCCGGCTAAACCAATTTGCCAGATTATTTGAGTCATATGTGGGTCGATGCGGTAATCGCGAAACAGAAACTGGGTGGCTTCGTAAGACTGACAGCCAAAGCGTGAGGGGTCTATGCCTAAATCGGCAATTAAACAGTCTTCTGCCGATACACCAGGCAACATTTTTGCCTCTAAGTTCATCTGTTGAACACGGCGGACAGCTTCATGAGAGGGGGTAACAAAAACACCAGGGTGACCATAAAAAGCAACGCAAACTTTATTGCCTTCTACTACAGAGTCTACAATTCTATCGGCCATTTGAGAGTAGGTGAGGGCGCGGGATTTACCTTCTTCATAAAGGTCGTCTAGCGATACACTATTTGGATTAAGTTTGGTTACTACGTGTTCGCCAATTTTGTTCATGATGCCCATGAAGACGATGTCGGCATTTTCAATATGGCTTCTAGCGGCAATGGTCATTTGCCCTGCAACGCTAATACCTGTGCCGACCACAACTAGCGATCCTTTTTTAGTGGTGTCCATTGCATCCTAAACCGTCTACGACACTGTTATTTAGCCACTATAAATGAGAATTAAGGCTTTTGCTATATTCACAGGTTTGCGGATTAACGATAAGTTTTATTAAGTAAAGGTTTTATAGTGTTTGGGCTATTATCGAAAAATATTGCTGATAAAAATATATAGAAAGGAATAAAGGGTGTTTTCAATTCATGTAGAGCGAACCATTAATCAACCTATTGAAAAGGTATTTGCAATATTAAGTGATCATGCCAATTATGCGCAGTTCAAAGCTATTGAGCAGTCTAATTTGTTGGTTAAAGGTAAACATGAAACAAATGGGCTGGGTGCTGTACGTGAAATTATTTCTGGGGGCTCGAACCTTCACGAAGAGATAGTGGCTTACGAGCCGCCTTATAAACTAGGCTACAAAGTGGTGAAGTCGAAGCCTTTACCATACGATCATCAGTTAGGTGAAATAACACTGAAAGAAGAAGATGGAAAAACGCATGTTACTTGGCGCTCGAGAGGGCACATTACCATTTTTCTTTTAGGTAGCCTTTACTTTGATAAACAGATTCAAAGTGTTGGAAGCCGTGCTTTTGGTAGTATCTTAAAGCAAATTGATAATATGGCGTAATCAGGCGGAATAAAGCGTAATTAAGCGTAATCAGGCGTTAGCGTTAAAGTTTCGCTAACCCGGCGGTAAACAGGGCTCATGTAACGGGCATATAGTAAGAAGTCTATGCCCGTTTTTAGTAACAGGCACGAGTTTTTTTTAAGGCTGGCCCGTTATTGGCCCTTAACAGCTGGTTCTACAAGTCATTGGCATAGAGCTGTGTTCACTTTTTCTAGTACGTCTGCATATCGGCAGTGTTCAAAACTGCCAAACCCTTTCACTTGTCTTATTTTTAAGCGGCTAAATAAAGGCATAGTCATGCCAGTTAGAAAGCGACAATAAATTGAAGGGGTAATGGTGCCTTCAAATTTACCGCTTAAATGCGTTTTAAGCGCTGTCATAGCTTCAGATATTTGTTCACTATCTGGTGTTGATATTGGTGATGAATAGCTAAGCTTTGCCACATCGCCTTTACATACACTGCAATGTCCACACGCCTTCGGCGCTTGAGTATCATCAAAATATGCAGACAAGTTGTGGCTTAAGCAGGTGTCTTGTTCGAAAAAGCTTACAAGTGCGGCGATGCGCTCGACCTCTTTACGCTCGTTTTCCGCAAAATAGTGGGCTAGTTGGTTTGCTAAATCGTCGTCTTGCAGTAGTTCGTTGTTAACACGGTATACATCTGTAATTAAGCGCGATGCGAGTTCTATATGATTGTGCTCGTGCAAGTATTCTAAGGCAGCCACTACTCTAGAACGCTCTGCGCCGTAGTGCTGATAAATACTGTCAAAATCGACCACGCCCCAGACTTTCTTCATATTTGAATGGGTAAATACGGCATCTAGAAAGCGCGCGCGCTCTTCTGAAAACAGACTTAATATAGCGGCTTCATCGGTAATGAAGCGGAATTTGTATTCTGCGAAATAGGCAAATAACGGGCGAATAACGTTGGCAAGCTCAAGCTGTACCAACAGCGTTTTAAGAGGTAGCTGACGAATATTACTCGCACTTGATAAACTGTTTATCTGTGTTTCCCATTGGTATACGCTAGCTTCGTTTTCAATTGATGGGTTAGTTTGGTTAACTGCATCTTGCATTTCGCTATTATGCGTTACTCTTTTTTCCATCGCAGGGGCTTGCGACTTAATGTCGTTAATTACGCGTTCAATAGCGTTTTTATCTGGCGTGTCGCCGTAAACAAAGTTTTCTATGGTGACAAGCCCATCTAAGTTCGCGAGTACGGTACAGTTTGCTGCTTCTCCATCCCGTCCACCCCTGCCGATTTCTTGGCTGTAGTTTTCGATAGATTTGGGCAGGTCGTAATGAATTACAAAACGAATATCCGACTTATCTATGCCCATACCAAAGGCAATAGTAGCTACAACCACTTGAAGCTTATTGTGCATGAAGTCTTGCTGAATACTTTGCCTTATTTCACTGTCGAGGCCAGCGTGGTAGGCCTTCGCAGCAAACCCTTGCTGCTGCAAAAAGCGCGCTACTTCCTCTGCGCTATTTTGTAATGTAACGTAAACAATCCCAGCACCTTGTTGTTTTTGAATTTCTTCAATCAATGCTTGGTTTTTATGGGGCTCGAGAACAGGCCGCACATATAAATTTAAGTTAGGTCGATAAAACCCCGTTTGAATGATATTGTTCGGCGCAATATCAAAGCGGGCCGACATATCTTCTTTTACTTTTTTAGTGGCCGTTGCTGTAAGTAGCAATACCAGTGGGATGTTAAGCTCTTTTTGGTAGGCGGGAAGCTTAAGGTAATCAGGGCGAAAGTTATGGCCCCACTCAGAAATACAGTGCGCTTCATCGACCACCAACATACTGACCTGAACGGATTCAATAAACTGCCTAAAGCGCTCATTCTTAAAACGCTCCACTGACACCATTAAAATTTTACACTGCCCTGAACGCACGTCGTTCATCACTTGTTTGTTTTGCTCAGGTGTTAACGTGGAATCGATGCTAGCTGCCGCAATACCTTTGCTATGCAAAAATTCTAGCTGATCTTTCATCAGCGCTAGTAGTGGCGACACTACCAAGGTCAAATGTGGAAGCTGCGTAGCGACGAACTGGTAACACAACGATTTGCCCGAACCCGTCGGAAAGATCGCTAACGTGGAATGCCCACTAAGTAGAGAATCCACCACCTCTTTCTGTCCCTCGCGAAACGCCGAAAAACCAAACAGCTGCTGCAAAATATTGGGGTCAGAGTACATTAATAAGCTTCCAAGTCGCGATATAAGAAATGGGGTCAGAGTACATTAACTTATTTCCAAATAGTTTGTGGTTAAGTGTTCGCAGGTTTGAGCTAGTTGAACCAACGCGACGTTTTTAAGAATAAAGGGGTCAGAGTACATTAAGCTATTCCCGAGCAATCAGCGGTGAACTGCTCACTGATTTGCGGTGGCCTACCCAACGCTTCGTGTTTTAAGCGGTGCCCAGTCAGGCTTTCAATTTGCTGTTTAAATGTATCGCTTCCCATTACTAGTCCTCTTCGAGTACAGCTTTGAATTTTATCTATGACAGTTTCAGAAAGTTCATCATCGAACAGAGCGCGGTAAGCGGCAAGACGCTGGTTTTCTGAAGCTCCTAAATTTAGGTATACAGGATGAGGACTGTACAGTGACGAAGGTGTACCTAACGCATTTATTCTGTAGCTTGACCATTTATATTCAACCGGCTTTTCGACCATGTTCGCTCTTACAGGGTTCAGCTCGATATATCTATAAACCGTGAGAAGATATTCGTCGTTAGAGACCAGACTGGAATGAAATCTTCCTTCCCACAACGTCCCAGAGCGTTCATATTTGTGGTTAAAGTACCTCACATACATGCGGCCAAGCGCTTGCATCATCTTGCTTACGCCAAGGTTATCAAGCTTAGGAGTGCAAAGTAAATGAACATGATTGGTCATCAATACCCAAGCATGTATGCCTACATCAAATTTTGCAGAGAACTTTTTAAGCCAGCTAACATAGGCGATGTAGTCGCTTTCACACTTAAAGCATATTGAGCGATTGTTACCTCTTTGGATGACGTGTTGAGGATAGCCTGCGGGAGCCAAACGAGGTTTCCTTGCCATAATTTCACCAAATTCCTTTCTATATTCTCTCTACTAAAATGAGTGAATTGAGAAAAGGCTACAACCCTGTACCTATCAAAACTGGTCTAACGGGCAAGCTGAAAGAATGAAATGAATGGCTTGTTTGGCTCTCCTAAATTAGAAAATGTACTCTGACCCCATTATTCATATCCCCAGGGGGCGCTTGGCGTTGCTATGGGGTTTTCGAGATCAAAATCTACCTGTACTTCGCGGGCAGGGCGAATTAGTCGATAGCTAAAGCGGCTGGGGTAGATCATCATTTGCCAGACGTTATCTGTTGATGCTGCAATTCCCGATTCTATAAATAACGCTTTTGAATATACATCTGCAGGAAATGACTGCATTTGGGGGAACCCTTCATCTACTGTGTGGCCGCCATACATGGTTGAAGAATGAAAGCTGCCATCTTTATTTCTATGATCGTGCTTCAGCATAAGACCCGCGCCGGTTTTCGTTAGAATCCAAGTGCGGGATGCATCATCACCCACATGAAAAGGTATCTGAATTTCTAAGTCTGTGCACTTTCGTATGTGCATTACAAGCTCTGCATCACCGAAGGTATTGCCTACATTATCTTTACTCACTTTCCCTTGAAACGCTTTACCGCAGTGCGCTTTTATAGAATTAAAAAACGCGTCGTGGGTAGGAATTGAAACCAAAGGTGCCTTTTTAGCAAGCGCAGCATTGCTTATTACAGCAAGCCCAAGTAAGACGTACGCACAATACTTTTTCATTTCTTAATTCATCATAGCAAGTTGATACAGGCTTAGCAGTGTAACCCATCTGAGTAATGGGGTCAGAGTACTTTATTGATAAAGGTCATGACGTGATGTGTGATTAGGATTTTGGCGGTATCACTTGGTGAAGCCGTTGGGTTGCTTCGCGGAAAAACTCGCAAAAATGTACTCTGACCCCATTAATTTTGAGGGGTGTCTATCTGAGGTAGCGGGGAAATGTACTCTGACCCCATTTTTTTTGAGTGTATAAGTGGTCGAAACGCATATGTATTCGCAATATAAATATTGCTGATGGTTTTGGCGTGTTAGCTTACCAATGCATAGAGCGTTTAATTTTTAGGGCACAAGAGTCGATATGAACAAATCTAAACAACTATTTACGCTAATTACATCAGAAGGTGAGCTCCAGGTATCGCTAAAAGAGGTTGATATTCCAGAGCCGAAGCCGCATGAAGTGATTGTGCGCATGGAGGCTTCTCCAATAAACCCGTCAGATATGTGGCCTATGTTTGGCCCGGCAAGCCTTGATAAAGCCACTTTCGATGCTGAAAAAAATGCATTGGTCGCGCCGGTACACAAGCCTTTACTTAGCCGTATTAAGTCTCGTCTAGACCAAACTTTGCCTATCGGAAATGAAGGTGCAGGTACGGTTGTTAAGGCAGGTGAAAGCCCGGAGGCGCAAGCATTAATGGGCAAAACCGTGTCTATTCTTACCGGCGCAGCTTATACAGAGTATGCGTGTGTACCCGTACAGGCATGTTTACCTCATATGGATAGCACTACGTCGCAACAAGCTGCGTCGTCATTCGTTAACCCTCTGACCGCGCTAGGTATGGTTGAAACCATGCGCATGGAAGGTCACAAAGCGCTGGTACATACTGCTGCGGCGTCTAACCTTGGTCAAATGCTAAACAAAATTTGTTTAGAGGAAGGCGTAGAGCTAGTTAATATTGTTCGTAGCCAAGAGCAGGTAGATTTGCTTAAAGGTATTGGCGCGAAAATTGTGCTTGATTCCAGCAGCGAGAATTTCAAAGCAGAACTTTATAAAGCCATAGACAGCACTGGCGCTACGCTTGCGTTCGACGCCATTGGTGGCGGTGAGTTAGTTAGCGATATTCTTACCATGATGGAAGCGTCGGGCAGTAAAGATGCAAAAGGCTTTAATACCTATGGCTCTGACAGCAATAAGCAAGTGTATATCTACGGTGGCTTAGACTTCTCACCGACTATTTTGAACCGTGCTTATGGTATGACGTGGAGCATTGGTGGTTGGTTGCTAATGCGCTTCTTAGGCAAGCTTGATAAGAAGCGTGTAGGCGAACTTTACCAAAAAGTGGCTACGGAAATTAACACTACGTTTGCGTCGTCCTACAGCAAAGAGTTAAGTCTTGAAGAAGCACTACAGCCAGAGAATGTAGCTCTGTATAATGCGAAGAAGACCGGCACTAAATATCTGATAGTGCCAAACAAGGGTTAATCAGCGGAACGTTTAAATACGGCAAATTTAGCTTAACTTTGATACATAAAAAAAGGTCTGTTGATCTTTGATGTACTAACTTCGGTTTAAAGTACATTAAAGGGCTACAGGCCTTTTTTGTATTCGTTATCATATAGCTGCAAAGAAGCTGAAAATGATGCGAACTAACCATTAACCCAGATAAAAGGTCGTTAAGATAGCATGCCTGAAGGCCCAGAGATCCGTCGCGCTGCAGATAAAGTCGAAGCGGTGATAAAAGATATCCCCCTAGAAAAAGTAGAGTTTGGGTTAGCTCAGCTTAAACCCTACGCTCAGCAGTTAGAAGGCGAAAAAGTGCTGCACATGGAAACCCGTGGCAAGGCGTTAATCACCCATTTCAGTAACGCGCTTTCTATGTATTCACACAATCAACTTTATGGCGTGTGGCATACCTGTAAACGCAACGAAATACCGGATACTACCCGCCAGCTAAGGGTAGGGCTTCATACCGCAACACACAGTGCTATTTTGTTTAGCGCGTCCGACATTAGTATTTGGCCAACACAAACTATTCATGAGCATCCGTTTTTGCAGCGGGTAGGGCCTGATGTACTAAACGATTCAGTGACAGAAAAGTTGGTACTAGAACGCTTACGTTCAAAAGCGTTCTATAACCGCGCGCTAAGCGGTTTATATTTGGATCAGCGCTTTATGGCGGGGCTGGGCAACTACCTTCGCAGCGAAATACTATTTGCAGCAGGCGTTCACCCATCACTCAAACCTTCTCAATTAGATGATGAGCAGCTGCGCAGCTTGGCACATCACACCTTAGCCATATGCAAACGCAGCTATGAAACAGGTGGCTATACCGTGTACACAGAATTACGCGAAGTGCTTGAAGCAAAAGGCGTTAACTTTGAAGGCACGCGGTTTATGGTGTTCGACAGGGAAGAGCAGCCTTGTAGAGTCTGCGCCACACCAATAAAACGCCAAACGTATGATGGGCGACGTCTCTATTGGTGTAGCCGGTGCCAGGCGAAGTGAACCACATCCCCGTTTTTTAATGATCAAATAATAATCTGTTTGACTTGTCTCCAATTACGATTAACTATATCTGTAACTGGTTACGGAGTTTTATAAAGTGAAGTCATTTAATGAATTGGGGCATATTGCATTAGGTACTGCCTTACGTCAGTTAGCCGCGCAGGTGTCAAAGGATGCGGAAAATACCTATGCGAAATTTGGATTTGCGATAGAGCCAAAGTGGTTTCCAGTATTTTACGTGCTCGCGTCAAAAGGTGCTGATTCTGTCGTGAATATCGCTAAAGAGATAAATCATTCTCACGTGTCGGTGAGTAAAATCGTAAAAGAAATGAAAGCACTCGACCTTATTGAAAGTTATAAATCGAGCGACGATTCGCGGGTTACGCTGGTGGCTTTAAACGATAAAGCGAAAGCGATGGTGCCACAAATGGAAAAGCAGTGCGATGCCATAGACGCTGCCATGCGCGAGCTAAAAGATGAAACGGGTATCGATTTATGGGAAGCGGTGAGCGTAGTTGAAAGGCATCTTCGATATCGCCCCATAAGTGCAAGAGTGGACGGTGACTCGCCTGATATTAAGGTAGTCGATTATGCGCCAAAGTATCGCGAGGCATTTAAATCGCTCAATGTAGAATGGATAAGCAAATATTGGGAGCTCGAAGAGCCCGACTTTAAAGCGCTCGACGACCCTGAAGGCTACATTTTGAATCAGTCGGGTGTGATATTGATCGCGTTAGATAAGGGCGAACCCATAGGCTGCTGTGCACTTATCAAACAAACTGACGATAGGTTTGAACTTGCCAAAATGGCGGTGTCTCCCAAAGCTCAAGGTAAAGGGGTAGGGCTGCTGTTAGGTAAAAGTATTGTCGAAAGAGCGAAACTGATGGGGTTAAAGCAGCTTTATTTAGAGAGCAATTCGGTACTTAAGCCCGCAATACGTTTATACGAAAAGATAGGGTTTAAGCATATTAAGGGGGCGTCATCGCCTTACGCGAGATGTGATGTGCAGATGGAGCTACGATTAAAATAGTCTGGGTGTACTAAAGCATAAAGAAAGTACGCGCAAAAAAAGGCAGGCTTCTAGCGACCTACCCGGTGCTTTACAAACATGAACACTAACATCACGTTTAAGCCGAATATGGCAATGCACAGCGACCCTATGGTGGCATCTCTAAAACTAAAGAATTGGGCCACAGTGCCCGCGCCAATGGTGCCTAACATCATACCCACACGGGTGGCATTTGAATAAAACGCTGATGTGAACCCTGTTAAATCGGGTGCTTGTTGTTGCAGTAGTGTCAGCCCAATACCGGCATATAAACCGTAGAACAGTGCGTTTAATATTTGAAGTGTTAACAGCTCCCAACTTGACTGAGAAAAGTACACGCCAACGTAAAAGCAACAGCCGAAAATAAATGCTACTGCCATGATACTCGCAGGAGGGAAGCGTCGAGCCAGCTTGGCCGCGAGTAACATAGTAGGTATTTCAAGCGCAGCCACTACGCCCATCATTAGCCCTGGCAAATTTTCCGGCAACCCCAGTTCATTCATTACGTACAAAGGCATGGATGATAAATACATGACATTGCCTGCCATTCCGGCAAGTATGGCCAACCCAACTAGCCAAAAAGGCAGCGATAGCGAGCCTTTGAGGCTTGTATTGAGTGACTGTTGGTTGGCTTTTTGAGGCGGCACAACATTCACTACGAAAAGCGTTGCAACAGCCACGCACGCGATGGCCACCGAGAAGGACGCTGCGAAGCCAAAATTGGCAACCAGCGTAAATGCTAGCGGCGGACCTACTACCCAAGCGAGAGAGATAGCAGCGCGAACTTTTGAGTTAAAGGCGGCTAAGTCGATGTCTTGGTTTTTTGCCCATAATCCCGAAACGGTCAACATCTGAGACACGGCCCCGGCACCGACGGACATAAACAATACGCCTGCTAGAAAAACGTGCCAAAACTGTTTGCTGAATATAAACGCGACCATGGCTATACCCACGCAAATCATGGTGAGCCCGTAAAGACGATTTGCGTTAAAACCTTTGTCTGCCAAGTGACCTAAGTATTGACTGATCACTAAACCTGATAACGTCACAGACACCATATATATACTGATATAAATAGGCTCAACATTGATCTCATCAATGAGAAAGTAGCTCATGAGTGGCGTAACAAACGACGATGTTAGGCCAGTTAATAGACTTAACAGTAAAAAAGGAAGTTGTGGAGAGAATGCGTGACGCGATGACATGAGGATACGAGCTCCGAGGGACTGTTAAACGTGGTTGACCGAAATTCGTAAAGAAAAGGTCGCAGCCCTTAATAACGAGGGCGCATTATAAGTGCTGCGTATCTCATGTCTATGACAAAGCTTTTATTAGTTATACCGTTTTAAATACTTAGTTTACTTCATGCGCTAGGCCCATAGCGCGTTGTAGATTTAAAGAAAGCTCGCAATTTCGCTAAGCGACTTTTTCTTCATGGCGTGTGCAGGAATTGTGGCGTTATCCGCCGGATAACCTGCAATAATAAGCATGTAAGCGCGCTCGTTATCAGGCCGCTGACAGACTTCGGTTAAAAAGTTCATTGGTTTTGGTGTGTGGGTCAAGGTTGCTAAACTTGCGTTGTGAAGCGAAGTAATAAGCATACCCACCGCGATACCCACCGATTCGTGCACATAGTAGTTTTGGCTTTTTTCACCCGTTTCTGTTTCACCAAATTTTTGACTGAATACGGCAATAAGCCAAGGCGCGGTTTCCAGATACGGTTTACATGCGTCAGTGCCTAACGGCTTAAGGTCATCTAGCCATTGTTGCCCAGCACGCCCATTATAAAAACCGCGCTCATGCGCTTCAGCCTGTTCGCGTATTTGTTGTTTTACTTCACGCGACTGTATTGCGGCAAAATGCCAAGGCTGATGATTCGCTCCACTAGGTGCAGTGCCAGCGGTCAAAATACAGTTTTCAATTACTGCTTTATCAACGGAGCGGTCGCTAAAGTGTCGAATGCTGTGGCGACGCTGCATGGTTTTCAAGAATTCTTCGCTGCGAGCAAGCATTTGCTCTTTAGGATATTCAATAAAATCGTTGAGTGGTGAATGGTCGTGAGGCTGCATTTACTTTCTCTTATTTGTTTTCTATTACTTTATCGCTTCTGACGCGTTATTAAAAATAAAACGGGCAAAACAAATGTTGTAGTGCAGAGCAAAATACCAGGTTACGTGATTATGTATGCACAATAAAAAAGCGATTCACTCAGGCAAAAGTGAATCGCTTTGGTGCAATCGGTTGGAAGTTGCAAGCAACGATTAGTTACGCTTGAACGGCGGGCGCGTGCCTCGTTTTTGTGTGTCAGCTTGCTCTTCGAGTACCTCAAGTTGAGCTACGTCGTAAACCGGCATCATTTTTGTCACTCTACGAAATGGGGGCTTGCCGCGCATAATGACGTCTTTCACTTCTACATACTCGATGGCGTCTTGTCCTACCGACTCTAGTTGTGCAACATCGTTAATCGACAAGCTTACGATTTTGCGTTTAAACGGTGGCTTACCTGAATAATCAACAACTTGCACATCAACTGTTTCATCGCTTGATGCGGACATTGCCTGTGCTGCATTTGCAGAAAAGCCAAGTGAAACAGCGGTAATTAACGAACCCAATACATAGCGTAATTTCATGTTGTGTCCTCTCATTGAATTGCTACTTTAGTCTATTGTATGACCAAAAAAGTTCTAAACAATGGCGATTGGTGATAGCCATTTACTATCACTTAACTGCTTATAGAAAATTTTAACAATCAAGAAGATCGCGAGGAATAAAGCGATAACGGTTCACGATGGACATTGGGTGATTAATCATAGTGCAGGAAAAATGAGTGAATGCACCGTTGTGGTGCCATAGCGCTACGTGGTTTTAAAGACTGCTGGCTAAATCAATCACTTACCCTTTGGTCTTTATCTTGCTGTTACCTAATACCTATTAAGAAACGGCACAAGGTACACTTGCGGTGAAGTTAAAATTTAAGGCGCCGTCTTTGGCGCTATCAGCTTTATTATTCGCTTTTGCATCGACAGTGTCGGCGATAGAACAAAGTATTCCACTTTCCCAAAGCAAAGGCGGCACGCTTTATTTAGAGGCAACCTTGGAATCGAATGTGAATGCCTCATTTTTATTGGATACGGGTTCAAGCCTGCTGACCTTAAATCAAGCCACCTTTGATGCTTTAACACGCAACCAAAAGCTGCTTGCCACGCGAACCTCGGCCGCAAGAATGGCGAACGGAAAGATCGTCAAGATATCTCAGTATCAGTTAAATTCTGTTCGCATTGGTAACACTTGTGAAGTTGGGCCGGTGGAGGTCGCTGTGCTTCCGAAAGGCAATAATATTTTAGGCATTAATACCTTATTAAGGGTTGCCCCCTTAACGATAACGTCCGATTCTGTGATTTTAGCGGGGTGTGAATAGCCTTAATTAAAAACACCTGTTTTATCAAACGCAAACAAAAAAGCGAACCCGAAGGCTCGCTCTCTATTTTTTATAGCGCGGTTAACTTAATCGTCGCACTCGCTAACGTCGCCGCCCATTTGCTCTTTCATTTTCACGCAAGCTTCATGTGCTTTCTTCGCTGCTGCATCTTTAAACTCACCTGCTTTTTCTGCAGTTGCGTCATACGCGTCAGAGGCCATATCTTTGCCGTCTTCATATGCGTCTGAAGCCATCTCTTTGCCATCTTCATAGGCATCAGAAGCCATTTTCTTACCGTCATCAAAGGCATCAGATGTTGCGTCTTTGGTTTCATCCCAAGAATCTGCCGCGCCTTTTTTCGCCTCTTCATAGGCTTCAGAAGTTGTCTCGCCTGCCTTTTCCATCTCTTTGCTTACTTCGCTTTTTGTTTCTTCGCTAGATTCTGTACAGCCCATTAAAGACAGTAGTAGTGCTAACGCCATTGCTTTAGTTTTCATTATGAAGCTCCTTTTACTGGGATAGTGGCTATTTTTATAACCGATCAACATGGTGTTCGAACATGCAGCATAAGGCTAAGTGGTACTAGCCATTTAATATCAATATTTGGCAAGCTGAATATTCAACTAATCCAGTCTAGCCTACTTATCTAGTAAAGTGTAAGTAGACTTTATGCGGAAAAATGAAAGGTTTATAACAAAATTTATGCGATTTATAGAATATGTGTGCATCGCAAGACGTGGTTTTGTGATGCACTACGCGCGTTAATCTTCTGGACCTTGCGTAGTGAATACAAGATGTCGACGCATGTCTTTCAACACTACACCTTTTTTAAGTAGCGCTGCGCTTAACCTTCGCTGCCATTTTTTTAATTCAGGCTCGGCCCGTGATAGCGTCTCTTCACTTTCGAATTGAAATCTTAGCAGTAAAGAGCCGGGGAATTGATGATATTGAACGTCGAACCAGCATTGTTGCATACCTTCAAGTTCTTCAATTCCTTGTGCTTCCAAGCTATCGGCTACACTGAAAACCAGTGCTTGTTGTTTAAGCTGAACGGCAGAGAGCTTTTTCATTACAGGTGTTTCTCGATAGCTACTTCAACGCTTTCGGTCACGTCGGCACCTTCAATGGTTAACCAAACTTGCCCGTCTTGAATGGTAACCTGTATTTGCATAGAGCGATGAACTGCTTTCGCCAACGTAGCAGCTAGCGGCTCTGGCAAAGTAAAAACTGATAGGTTTTTTCTTGTCTGTAACTTGTTTTGCTCTTTCTTCCACCAGGCATCAAAGCTATTGTCAGCGTATGAATAAATCATCATCTGTTGACTTTGATTACAGCCCTTTTTGATGCGCTGTTCTGACGGTTGACCTAACTCAATCCACAACTCGACTTCATCGCTAAAGCTCTTCTGCCACAAATCAGGCACGTCGTCATCAGAGAGCCCTTTGGTAAACTCCAAACGCTCGTGAGCATTAACAATAAAGGCGATAATGCGGAGCATCATGCGCTCGTCATTTTCAGATGGATGCCGGGCAATAGTAAGGTTGTGATCGTTGTAGTAGTTACGATCCATATCTGTAATTGATATGTCAGCTTTAAAAATGGTCGCTTTAAGAGCCATGGTGTCCCTGCTTTGTGTTTATTAAGGCTTTCGAAAAAACTCGTGTGCCATGCGAACAAACGCTACAGCAAATTTTGACGCTATATTACCAGTAAAATGCGTTGCCTGCTGTAGCTAAGAGGCCTATATCACATGTAAGTACGCGTTTATTTTTTTGCTAGATAAAAAAGGGAAGGTTTTATTTAGTTATGTGAACCCAGACTACAAAGTTCGCCCTTCGGCAGAATTGGTATTAGCGGTAGCGAAAACCCTTAAAAAAGAGATGTAATGACTTGTGCAAGCCTTATCAAGGCGCAGTCCTTGAGCCTTGATAAGCTATCGCCACCACCACTTAAAAAGTCGCCAGCACTTAAACGGCAAGTAGAGTTGCGATTTGCGATGCTAGTTTTTTAGGGGCAATGTAGGTATCGCCCTTACAGTCTTTTACTACGTTCAATAGTGCTTTAAGCAGCGGTTTATTTTTTACATTGCGCTGACAGACCGCGTGAATAGTATTGAGCGCTAGTGTACCTCCCAACGTTTTCATATCGTCAATATTCAAATTTTGTAAAACGCGATTTGCCGTATAGCGGCGCCATGACATGTGGTAGCTGTCAAAATCGCACGTTAGGTCAACGCTGAGTGCCGCTTGAAGCGCCCAACTTAACGGTCGGTAGTGCAATAGGTGTTCGGTAAGTAAAAAGATCTCTAGTGCGTGCTCGACAAATAAACAAGGCTTAGCGTGTTTACTTAATTCAACTATCGGGAACACGCCTTCAGCAGCAAACATCGACGTCACAAATTCAAAGGTGTAATAGCCATCGCCATGAATGGCAAGCAGTAACGATTCTATCTCATTTAGAAGAGCTGAATCCGAATAGTTTCCGATGTGCTGCAACGTTAAGTTATCTAAAAATAGCGCAACTATTGGGTAGCGAGCATTAAGCTCTACCCATTCGCTGTCTGTTGAACAACGTTTCGCTTTTTGGCTTTCTAGGTAACAGTCATAGCAGGCCAAATTGACAGAAGCGTGGGGCGAACTTGTCGAATAAACATATCCTGCCCATGCCATCATTGGCGATGAATTTAGGCCGAGCGCTTTTATATCTTCAATTGACGTACCTGGCGAACAAACTATTTCGACAAACCCATGGGCGGACATCACATCTAGTCCCATAAACTCGGGGTCTTCTTGCATGTGTTCGAATGAATACGCACCATTACGCCAGCCTGCTAAATAGCAGCCTTCTATACACTTTCCGCACATAACTGTGCTCCTGTTATTTAAGTTATAAGGGGAGATGACTGGTTAGTCTTAAGTTGAAAACAGTTTATGTAAAAAGCCCACATCAAAAAATGGGAGAATGTAGCTTTGAAAAACTGCAAAGAAGCATCGACAAGTATGGCGTCGACACGATAGGTGAAACTTAAAACAAATTTCGTTTCAAAAAAAGTACAGTTTTGTCCCGCTATAAAAAAGTTATTTTCGGGCAGAAAGCGAGGTTTAATGCGGTAGGTGTTATACTTGAGAGTGCTTTTATTCAAATCGTATTCCCATGATTAATAACACACTTCCGCTTCTAGATTTACACCGCCACCTAGATGGTAATGTGCGCCCGCAAACTATTCTTGAGCTTGGGCAGCAGTTTAATATTAATCTGCCCGCTAACTCGATAGAGGAGCTGCGACCACATGTTCAAGTAATGAAAATCGCGCCGGATTTGTTGTCATTTTTAAATAAGCTAACATGGGGCGTTAAGGTTTTAGGTAATCTTGATGCTTGTAGACGTGTGGCTATTGAAAACGTTGAGGATGCGGCAAAGCAGGGCATCGATTACGCAGAGCTGCGCTTTAGCCCTTACTTTATGGCAGAAAGCCACGGTTTGCCTACACAAGGTGTGGTTGAAGCGGTTATAGATGGTGTAAAAAGCGCAGTCGAAGAGTACGATGTTAAGGTTAACTTGATAGGTATATTGTCGCGCTCTTATGGCGCAAAAGCGTGTCAGCAGGAGTTAGATGCAATACTGGCATGCAAAACCCATATTACTGCTATCGATTTAGCGGGCGATGAAAAAGGCTTTCCTGGTGACTTGTTCGTAGAGCACTTTAAACAAGTGCAGCGTGAAGAGTTAGCTATCACAGTGCACGCGGGTGAGGCGGTGGGCCCTCAGAGTATTTGGCAAGCTATCGATGATTTAGGTGCTACGCGAATAGGGCACGGTGTTAATGCTATTTATGATAGTAAACTAATGGACTATTTGCGCGATAAGGGCATTGGTATAGAAAGTTGTTTAACCAGCAACATACTCACAAATACGGTAACTTCATTACCAGAACACCCGTTAAAAACCTTTTTAGATCACGGCATACTAGCTTGCCTAAATACCGACGATCCAGCCGTTCAAGGTATAGAGCTAGAGCATGAATTTGATATCGCGGCCAAGCAAGCGGGCCTGACTGCTTCTCATATTAAACAAGCGCAGAAAAACGCCTTAGCAATAGCGTTTTTAAGCGAAAGTGAGAAAGCCGCGCTTATCAAGAAAGTGGGGTCAGAGTAACGACACTGACCCCATAGCTTCGATTCTATGAAGGCTTGAGCTCGACAACTAACCTTAAATGGTTGTCTTGAGCGATGGTATGAAATGGATAGCATGTCACCAAATACAGCCTTTTTTGATTAAGTTGAACATTCAGCGTTTGGTTTTTTATATCAACAATGCGCTTGGCTGAAATTCGATAGGGGTGCCATATCCCATCAGACATTTGAAGTTGTAGCGCATCACCAATATTTACCTTTTCAAGGAAGGCGAAATGGGTGTCTTTGTGGCCTCCAATAACGCTGGTTTCACTGGCCAGCTCTCCAGCATTGATATGTCTTCCTGGGCCAAAGGCCAACGCATTACCCTGGGCACCTTCTAGAATATATAAGTCGGTATCACTTTTGGGGTGCACTAACCGCCCGACGGGCCACGTGTCTGCCCATTGCCACGGCTTAACTTCATCGCCTGTTTGCAAGGTTTCTGCCCAAGCTTTTTCGATCAGTACTTGGGCTAACTCTGCTTTTATCGATATCCACGCAACATTGCCAAACCCAAAGGTTACAGCTGCAATAAGCAACACACTTATGAGTATTTTGGGCTTAACCATTGTGCGTTACTCTTTCGTCTTTTATGAAAATACGGCATTGCCTTAAAAGAAAATCTTGAGTTTCCCTCGTGTAAAGCAGTACCAAAAAGAGGAGTGAAAACGCACCAATAGCGAGGTAAAAGTTAATTCCTGCAGAAGTTTGCGGATAGCTAACGGTACGCATTTGTGTACCCTGCGGCATTAGGTTTTTTATGTTTTGCGATTGAACGTTTGTCGATTCAGGTCTTGATACTACCTCTTCAATAGCAACAAAGCTGGTATATGCCGTAATTAGATTATGGGCTAAGGCTACGTTAATAATGTCGTTTTTAACCTCGTTTTCTTCTCTACCAAGAGCCTTTTCATCCATTAGCGCCGCAATTTTTTTACGTGCCCATGCGGTAGCGATACCATTGCGTTGAGTTGAGTGTGATGGTTTAGCATTAGCCGAATTATCGCTTACGTTGTTATTACGCTCAGCTGCTAAATAACGAGCTTGTATACTGCGTTGCCACTGATGGGTATTGCCCTCTTTGTCGGTTAACGTACCGCTTAGTAATAGGCTGTTGTCTTCGTTGTGTTCATCCTTTTCATTACCATTATTACGCTTTTCGTGGGTATAATCGGGCACTTTTAAATTAATGAGCAGTGGCTCGCCAGCGTACAAATCAGGCAGTCGTTTTGGATAAACTTCAATGTCATCTCTATGCCGCATATTCTTAGGTAGAGTTAAAGAAAGATTGCTTAACACTGGGCTCTCTAGCTTGCTAAACAAGCGCTGCATTTCTTTTTGAATGTTATTTGGGTTGTTGATAAACACGTAACTACCCCGACCGAATTGTGCTGCGCGGGTCATAAAATAGCTGTTAGGTGCGCTGCCAATTCCTACCGTAAAAAGCCTTGCGCTACCTAGCTGTTGTTGAATCATTGAAAAGAGTGCAGCTTCATTTCCGACGGCGCCATCAGTGATAAATACAACCTGTTTAATGTAGTTTTCTTTTGGCTGTGCGCTTAGCGCTTCTAAAAGGGCGCCCGCCATTTCGGTCCCACCGTTTGCGTGTAGCTCAGAGATAAAAGATAGGGCCGTTTTTATATTATGTGGCTTAGTATTGGCAGGTTGACTGAATAGTTTTGTGTAGCTTGAATTGAATGCCACAATATTGAACCTGTCCTTTGCGCCAAGTCTTTCAATCGCTAGCTTCAACGCGGCTTTGGCATCTTTAATCGGACGTCCGCCCATCGAACCCGATGTATCTATGATAAAAGTAATGTCGCGCGGAAAGTCTTGAAGATCGTCAGGGTTAACTTGAGGTGGTGTTAGCATAACTAGCGCATAGTGATCTGAATCTATATCTTCAGCGAAATAGGCTGCTTGTGGAGTAGCGTCCTTCGATGGGCGCCACCGCAACCACACATCTTTATTCATGGTTACGTGTTTATCATCAATCCAAGCGCGGTATTGATATTTAGCGTTTTCAATAGCATGCCAGTTAAGTTGATGGCCTGTGCTATTGATAGAATCAAGCGGCACTCCCGCGTTTATTGTTGCATTAAAAGAAAGCTGATTCGTATTACTATCGGGCTGAGCTGGCGCCATAAACGGTGTTATTTTATCGGCGTCACTGACTTCATTTGTGGGTAGCGCCCAGCCTGAAACAAATGTGTTATTGCTCGTTAAACGACTGCTGCCATGATCTGTGCTTTGCGGGGCTCGCTTTCTTCTACTTTCAGCGTCGTCGCTGGACGCGTCATTGAAATTTTCTTCTTTGTGATTGTTTGCGCCAGTGTTGCCAGGGTAAGCATGTTCATTTAAATCGGCATCGCTTAAGTTTCTTGTAGGAATGCCAGGGATATAGCGAGGAGTAAGGGTGGTAGGAAGGTGGAAGCTAAACTCTCCATTATCATACGCAACCTGCTGTATGTACTGTAACTTAACTGTGATCTGTTCATGTGGAGCTATATTTGCTAAATGTTGAGTGAATAAGTTCGGGCGCTGTTGTTGCGTTAAGCTGGCTTTCTTTCCCGCTTTTTTTGCTGCATCAAACGCTTCTTTAGCTTGAGCTTTCGGCTTTATTTTCCCGACGATAACTCTATCGCCAATAAGCATTTCCATACTATTTATCGCCGCGTTTTCATTAAGCGGAAAGGTATACACACCATGTTTCCATTCATCGCTATCATTGGTAAACGTTTGAGAATAGGTGACGTGAGCAATCATGCCGTTAACTTGCAGCTCAACGTGAGTAGAGTGTAATAAGGCGGGTGACGGTTCTCCACCCTTGCTCTGCATCATGAGCTCACCTGACTCTGCGCGACTTAATGGGCTTACCGCCACACCAAGCAAGAAACACAGAAATGAAATAAGTATTAACATGGTATGGCTGCGAGACTTTGGCGCGTGTTGCCGCTCGCGAAACAAGGGCCTATGTGTGCGACTAGGGGTAATGTAGTCACGCTTGGGTGTTTTGGTAAATAGCATTGAATAAGCTCGCTTTAAGTGACGATGCTTATTATTAAACGCCCAGAATAGGGCGAATTATGAACAGTTATTATGGCGAGGTGGTGAAGAAAAATGGCGAAAGTGTGTTTCCCACTTACCGTTCAGTGCATTCGCGAAGCACAACATTTAAACACGTTAACTTCAAATGAACTGCTCTAGCGAAAAAGCTGCGAAAAATAGCAGCGAAAAACTACCCACGTTTAGAAAGCGTTAGCCAAAAAACACGTTACATACAGATGCAGTTGTTTTCAGGCTAGCGCTTAATTGTAGGGGAAGGGAAGACATTTAGCTTTTTCGCTACGATAGTACAAAGCAGTGAAATAATGAAAACAACTATTGATGTCACGACTATTTCTGTACGTCCATTGAAACTGAAATAATGTGTGGCAGTGTTAAGCGAAAAAACGGTTAAAACAATAATTGAGAGCATATAAGCAATGTATTTAACTATTTGCAGGACTGAGATATTCATTAAGAAGTTCCTTGAAGAGGAGGCAAAAAGCCTCCGTTTTTTATTCGTCAGTTTCAGTAGTGCGTTCTGACATTTTGTCGCCTATTTTGCCACCAGCGTAACCTAAACCGCTAGATAAGCCGCCCAATGCAGCGCCGCCCAAGCCAGCAGCAGCTCCACCTATGGCGCCAGCTCCTACTGAGGCCCAAAAGCCTCCCCAACTAAAATCACCCCAGCAGTGCTCTTCACAGCCGCCGGAAACATTCTCGATATCAGTAAAACTTAATTCTTGCATTGTATAATTCCTTTTATGAATTTACCCAACATTGGGTAAGAGAAAAGGTATACAAAACGCTGACTGAATTTAACTGAATAGAAGTATAGTTTTTAAGTTGCGCTGATAACGCGACTCACTTATTTTTCCGTAAAATTAGCCTTTAATCTTACCGCGCCATGCTTGATTTGTAACCGCTAATGTTTCACGTCATCTGGAGTATGGTCAGCTACAAAAGCATTCCTTTCGCCCATAGGCTTGTCTTCGCCTTTGGTACTATCGGCTGTTGTTTGAAGCTCTATTGCCGAATTGACCTCTGCACCGATAAGGATGATGTAGGCACTTATATACAGCCACATGAGTAAGATGATAATGCCGCCCACAGAGCCATAGGTTTTGTTATAACTTGCAAACTCATTCAGGTAGAAAGAAAACGCATAGGATGCTACTAGCCATAGTATGGTGGCGAACAGTGAACCTGGTGTCACCCAACGCCATTGGGCTTCACGGCGGTGTGGCGCATAGCGGTACAACGCTGACAAAGCTAGATTGAACAAGCCAAGCATGATGGGCCAGGTTATCCATGTAGCTTGCTCTACGCTAATAGACTTTGCCGTTATCCAGACTATCGCTTCTGGTAAAATGGTAATGCAGGCTAAGGCGACTATTACAGTTAAGATCATGAATATCGTGCAGGTCACACGAGCCAGTATCCCTCTTAAAAATCCTCGCCCTTCCGATTCACTGTACGTGATATTACAGGCTTTTATAAGTGCATTAGCGCCTTTGCTACTGCTCCAAAGTGAGAGCAAAAGGGTAAATAAAAAGCCCCAGCCGAGGGCCGAGCTTGATTTTTCGGTCAAATTGGTAAGCTGCTCTTCAATAATATACCGGCTATCGGCTGGCACTACGTTAACAAGTAACGACATATGGGTTTGTAATTCTTCTGGTGAAACCATAAGACCGTATAGGGCGATAGTTGCACCGAGTAAAGGGAATATCGCAAGTAAACAGTAGAAAGCAACACCCGCAGCAATAAGGGGAATATTGTCTTTTTGAAGGCTGGTGAATATACGCTTTACTATGCTCCACCAGCTTTTTAGTGAAAGCTCGAATGCAGATTTTGCGTGCGTGAATCGTCCCTTTCTCATGGTTCCTCGAATCTTTTCGATAAGTACGCGTTCGTATTCTTGTATACATCAAAATGAAGAAGACGGCTTAATAAGATCTGTAAATCATTCATGGAGCGTGCGAATAATTGATAAAGCCTTCAATAAAGCTCAATTTGAACATTAATGAAAAAAATGAATTTAAATAATGGGTTACGTGTTGTTGGAGATGGTGGTTTGTAATTTGCAGTCAACTTTTTACCAAATTGATAAGCGTAGCCCTAGATAATCGTTCTAGCGTCTGTAGGGCTTCGGAAATTCGATAGAACGTTCAAAAGGAGTAACTAGTATGAGCAACATGCAAAATCTTCAGGGTAAAAAAATTGCCATTTTGGCAACCAATGGTTTTGAGCAAAGTGAGCTGGTTCAGCCTAAAGAGATGCTTACTGAGCGTGGTGCACAGGTAGATATTTTATCCATTGAAGATCAAACCTCTATTAAAGCATGGGATGAAGACGATTGGGGTAAAAACATTAAGGTTGATTTGCAAGTTAAGTCGGCAAAACTTAGCGATTACGACGCGCTTGTACTTCCCGGCGGTCAGATAAACCCAGACGTACTTCGTACTAACGAAGATGCGGTAAACTTTATAAAGGAAGCAAACTGTACTGACAGCATCAAAGCCGTAGGCGCCATTTGTCACGGCCCGTGGCTATTAGTGGAATCGGGTTTAGCGAAAGGTGCAACACTTACTTCATTCCCTAGTATTCAAACGGATTTGAAAAACGCAGGTGCGAATTGGGTAGATAAAGAAGTGGTAACCGATGATAAGTTGGTTACAAGCCGAAATCCTGACGATATCCCAGCCTTTGTCGATCAAATTAGTAAGATGATTGCATAGTGTCTTTCCAAACTTTAGCTTCTCTTCACATTGCGAAGCTGTGAGAGAAGCAGACTTACGATAATTTCTATGAGTTAAAAATGGGAGATGATATGTCAGATTCTACACCGAGCGACAAGGTTATTGCGATTACCGGTGCTTCTAGCGGTATAGGCAAAGAAACAGCAAAGCAGCTAGTTGATAAAGGTTACAAAGTTGCGCTTATCGCGCGAAGTGAAGATAAGTTAACCGAGTTAGTTAACGAATTGGGCGAAGACAATGCACGCGCTATTAAGGCTGATGTGAGCAACTTCGACCAAGTGAACCGCGCATTTGAGCAAGCACATAAGCACTTTGGTCGTCTAGATGGCGTATTTGCCAACGCTGGGCGTGGCGCCAAAGCGGCTGGTATTGAAAAAGGTGATGTAGAAGACTGGGACGGGATGTTAGGCGCTAACGTCAACGGTCTACTTTATACCGCTAAAGCAAGTTTACCTTTTCTTCGAAAAACGAAGGGGCATTTTATTATCACTAGCTCTGTTGCCGGCAGAATAGCCCTTAAGGGTTCTGTTTACGGTGCTAGCAAGTGGTTCGCCTACGGCTTTGGTCAAAATCTTGCTGAGGAAATGCGTGAGTGGGGCGGTCGATGCACTACAATCTGCCCCGGCATGGTAAACACGCCATTTTTTGACGAGCCCAAGGAAGATAAACTTCAGCCAGCGGATATCGCAAAATCGGTATTATTTGCCCTAAGCGCAGAAGAGTCAGCCTGTGTTCGCGAGGTTTATGTTATGCCGGCGAAGTAAACGAACTGACCACGGGCAAGAGATAGTCTATTCAAGCAAAGGGCAGGGTTAGTCACTGTCCTTTTGTGTTTGCCCCTCTACTATTTTTAACCTGCCTTATTAATTTCATGAAGCTATCCAAATTAGCCAAATAAAGTATTTTCCCCCTCCTGTTACCCCTAATCTAGGTGTGTAGATAAGCGCTAATTGAGTGAGATAGGCGATTTCTAATTCCTCATTGAAATGGCTTTTCCTAAGGGCCCGCGGCGCAATAACAATAACAGGAGAGTAAGATGTCTAACGAATTTAAGGGTAAGACTGCTATTATTTCTGGCGCCGCTGGCGGCATAGGGTTAGCGCTGGCAGAGGCATTGGCAAGGCAGGGTATGAATATCGTCATGGGCGATATTGATAACGTAGCTTTGACAGAGTCGGGTAATGATTTACGAGAGAAAGGTTTTGACGTACTAACCTGTGCCCTTGATGTTACCGATTACGCACAGTGGGAAGATATCGTAGCTAATGCCAAAGAGAAGTTTGGCAGGGTTCATATGGTCATCAATAATGCTGGTGTTGGCGGTACGCCGGGGAAAGTTGAAGATTCGGAGCATGAGACCTGGCGCTGGGTTATGGACGTTAACGTTATGGGCGTACTCTATGGCGCACAAGCATGCGTGCCAGCTATTAAAGAGCACGGAGAAGGAGGCTGGGTGCTAAACGTGGCGTCGATGGCAGGAATGATGGGAATGCCGTATGCGGGGGCTTATTGCGCATCAAAGGCTGCGGTTGTCTCTATGACAGAAAGCTGGGTACCAGAACTGAAACCTTTTGAAATCCATACTTCTGTATTGTGTCCAGCATTTGTGAAAACCCGCATTCACGAGTCGTATAGAAATAGGCAACAAAAATACGCAGTAGCCGCTGAAAAACGCATTGATAAAGAGAAACTCAAAGCAGGCGCTCAAGCAGCCACTAAAGCTGTAGAGTCGGGAATCGATGCCTCTGTGCTAGCTGAGCGCGTGATAGAGGCGCTTCAGTCAGAGCAAACTTATATTTATACACACCCGAATTATCGAAAAGTTACTACGGCGCGCTTTAGCGCGATTGATAGCGCATTTGTCGATGCTGAGCAGAGTCAGTCTGTAGGTCATCTTATTGATGATGAAATCGTGACTTTTTAGTTCATTCGCGGCTACGGTTTGCGTATAAATACACGAAAGTGCCCTGAATCTTGTCTTCCAAAAGCCGTTATATAACGGCTTTTGATGTTGTGAGAGTCTGAAGGTCTATGACGCGGTCACAGGCTTTTTCTAGCTGTGTTCTGTCGTGGCTGATAAAGAGCACCGTGCAATTTTCTTCTCTGCATTGATCGACAAGTAAGTGAGTAATTGCCTTACTTGTAATGGGGTCTAGCCTAGATGTTGGCTCGTCAGCTATAAGTAGCTTGGGCCTTAGTAGCAGCGCGCGCAGCAATGCAATGCGTTGAAGCTCACCTCCACTTACTTCAGAGGCGCTGCGCTCAAACAATTGCTGGTTAAGGCCTAGTTGAGCTGAAAGCAAATCAGCACGCTTTTTAGACACATTGTGAAGCTTTATTACGTCATCAATCAATGATTTAAGCGTAGTGTGATCGGCAAATGAACTGGGGGGATCTTGATATAGCTTTAGGGTTTGATAACGGTGTAAAAGCGTATGAAACGCAATATTGCCTTGATAGGGTAGAAGCCCAAGTAGAGCATCACCTAGAGACGTTTTTCCACTGCCGCTATCACCACAAAGCCCGACAATTTCGCCTTCCCCTAAAGAAAAACTAAGGCCAGTAAATAGTGTATGGTTACCTCTCACAATTGTGAGGTCATTCACCGATACCAGCGGTGCAAACCTATGCGTTTTTTTTGTTGTAGCCGTCCAGTGTTGCGGAGCCGACGCAATAAGGGTTTTGGTATAGTTTGAAGACGGGGAGGACAGTATCTTGCGGGTATCACCTGTTTCAACCAGTTTCCCGTTTTTGAGCACCATACATTTACCACCCAGTGCCTCTGCCACTGAAACATCGTGCGTAATGGTAAGTAGCGTACCGTCGTTAGCTTTTTGCTTTAGTTGCTCAATAATATGATGTTTGCGTCCAGGATCTAGCCCTTTTGTGGGTTCATCGGCTAGAAATAAAGGTGCATTAGTCGCTGATGCACAGGCAAAAGCAACACGCTGTGCCATTCCACCGGAAAGTTGAGAAGGGACCTTATCACTGTCGTCTTTAAGAGCCAGGTTGTCTAGCTGTGTCTTCGCACTCTTTTGTGCTTCGCGAGCACCGTTACCTAATGTAAACCGAAAAACTTCGGCGACTTGCTGGCGAATTTTCATCATTGGGCTTAGAGAATGCCATGGCTCTTGCGGCAGCATAACAATGTCTCGCCCCCACAATTGTTCACATTCACGTCGGTTCGCACGAAGCATATCAACACCGTTTACCAGAACATTTCCCGTAACCTTCAGTGCAGACGGTAAGTCGCCCATAATTGCTTGCGCTAGCAGACTTTTACCTGCCCCGGTTTCACCCAATATAGTCAGTGTCTCGCCTTGTTCAAGGTTAAGTGATAGATCCTCTACAATAATGGTGTCTTGCGCGTAAATTGATAAATGTTCAATAGCAATGTATTGGCTCACAGTTTGCGCTCCAATGCATCACTCTTTGATAGTCTACTGCTGTCAAAAATGAACTTATTTAAACGAGGTGTTTTGTCACTCTTCGCAGAAAGTAAGTGAAAGCTCAGTACGAGAACGAATAGGGTGAAAATAGGTTGTGCGAGCAGCCAAGGTGCTTCGTGATAGTATGGAAAAAGCTCAACTATCATCAGCCCGAGCTCAGGGCTGGGTGGTTTTAAACCAACATAAACGAAGCCCACCGATGCCATGGCGATAATTGAGGATGAGGCACCAAAAGCAGCAAGTGATAACACGTCTAGTCGAATGGCGGGCCATATATGCTTACTAAATAAATAACGTTTTGGAAAACCCATTAGCGCAGAGTTTTCGAGTGCAGGGCCTGTCACTACTGGTAGAGTGATAGCACGTACCAGCCTGAAGTACTCGACGGCCAGTACTAAGGAAATGGCTAAATACAGCATAATGAAAGAGCCGGGTAATAGCGCCGCGAAAAGAAGAATAAGTACCAGTCCGGGGAGCGCCAATATTGTATTGGCAATGAAATTCAACGTCGTATCTACCCAACCTCTACACCACGCTGCAATTACGCCCGTTAGCACGCCAATGATTGATGAACTTAGTACACACAGTGCAGCGAGAGAAAGTGATATGCGCAGACCCTCTGAGATTCTGGCTAACATGTCGCGTCCGAACTGATCTGTACCTAACCAATGTTGCGCACTTGGGGCTTCGAGCACTTGCTTTAAATTTTGTTGATTACCGTTTGTTCCCAATAGAACAGGCTCGCCCAACGCAAGTAATAAGAGCAGCATCAAAAGTGAAAAGCCAATCACTTTTTCAACAGGTAAGGCGGGTGTCTTCATTGGCCATGTCCTCGATTTTCCCTCACCCTTGGGTCGAGTGCATACTGACTTAAATCGACAAGTGTGTTGACCAATACGAATAACATGCCCATTATCAAAGCAGTGCCTTGTAACATAGTGATGTCGCGGGCAAAGACAGCATGGGAAAGTCCGTGTCCTATGCCGGGCCAAGCAAAAAGGCTTTCAATCATAATTACGCCTTCAATCAACCCAATAAGCTGAATGCCCATGAAGGCTAGAGCAGGTATAACAATGTTTGGAAGCGCATGGCACCTAAACGCCTCTAGAGCGCTTAACCCTTTGATCTTGGCGAAATGGAAATAACCCGACTGAACCGCATTAACAGTACTGTTGCGAATTACGCGGTTTGATATAGCGGCCAGGCTTAACCCTAAGGTCATTACAGGTAATATGGTATAGACAAAGCCAGAAGAGCCCGCAACCGGTAGCCAGTTGAGCTCTAGAGCAAAAATAAAGATGAGAATTAGCCCCAAGCAAAAGACCGGTTGAGAGCGCACGAACGTGGAGAACACTAATGTTGTTTTATCAAAAAGAGAAGCACGGCTTTTAGGAGTATTTTCACTTTTTCGAGCGCTTCTGATGCCGCTATAAATTCCCAGAGGAAACGCAATTAATGCGGATACCAGAATAGCGAGTCCAGCGAGAACAAGGGTGTAAGAAAGCTGATTTTGTAGCTCAACAACAATGGGGGCACCCGTGACCAAGCTTTTGCCTAAATCCAGAGAGGCTAAATCAGTCATCCAGCTTACGTACTGTTCGAAAGCGCTTCTGTGCAGATCAAGTTCTTCTGCTACGGCGTTAGCGGCGCTTGTGCTTACCGCATCGTCACCGTAGCGGCCAGCCGCTATTTTGTAAGCCATATCTCCAGGTAGTGAACGGGTTATAATAAATGTGAGTGTGCCTACACTCCACGCCATCAGTACAGCTTGAAGCAGCCGTTGAAGTAGGATCTTTCTCATTATTATGGGGTTATTCTCATTTGAGATACACGAAAAGAGCGCTCGTAAGGGTCGAAGCTGAAGTTTCTAAGTCGCCTAGATGTAGCCGTTTGCTGTACATAGTACATAACGGGGATGAGAGGAACGTCTTTTTGGACTTCTTGCATAATTGATGATATCAACGATTTGTAAGCGTGTTCATCCGTGGTATGACTTAAGGTTTTTAAATCACTAAACACTTTTTCATTTTGCCAGTTCATTGGCCCCCAATCTCCGCCTTCTTTTGAAGAAAAGTCAGCCAGCATTATACCGAGAGGGTCTGGGATGTTAGCAAAGTTACGCGCCATAAGTGCAGTCTGCAATGTACCATCAGCATGCCCTGAAGGAATGGCACTTACATTTTCCATATGGACAGAGAGCTTCACTCCAATGCTAGCCCACTGCTCTTGAATTGCCGTGGCAATGGTAATGAGTTCTGGGCGATTGGCATAGGTAATCATATCCAGCGTTAAAGGTGAGCCATCTTTGTAGCGCACTCCATTCTCACCTACTAACCATCCTGCGTCGGTTAGCAGTTGTTCCGCTTTTTTCCTGTTAAATAATAAGTCGCCATTTTCAACACTATTATTAATTGTTGGGTTATTGTCAGCGTCACTCATTGAAATAGTATTGGTAGCAATATCTGTAGTAGAACGAATATGCCAGTCTCGAATATTTGGGCCAAATAGCTGATCAGCAGAGATATTCGATATACGCATTACGCCAGATGCAATGCCTTTTCTGTCAATCGCTAAACTCAATGCTTGCCTTACTTTTACATCTAAGAGGATAGGATGGCCGCTATTTAACTTAACTAAAGTGGTGCGAGGGATCCTGTCGCTAAACACGTTTACGTTAGAGTCAGTGCGCAACATGCTAACCGCGGCAGGGTCGAGGTTGTACACAATATCTGCTTGCCCCGTTCGTACCATAAGCGCCCGCGTTTCAGAGCGGTGTCCCGTTACGTACTCAACGTTTTCAATAACAGCGGGCTCGCCCCAATAATTGTCGAAGCGTGTGGTTGTAATATTGTGGGGTGGTTCAAAGTGCGTAATCTGATAGGGGCCTGTACCTATTAAGGTTTTAATTCGATTGAACTTGCCGAAGGTTGCAGGTGCCACGATCGCAGTTGCATAATTACTTAACAGGGAAGGGAAAGGACGGTAACTTTGGTTCAAGGTGAACTTGATAGAATATTCTGATAGCACCTCCATGTTGGCGATCATATCTTTTGAAAATGGCGTTGGTTTACCAAACGCGACCGAAAGGCTTTTGTAGACGGCGTCGGCGGTCATTAATGTGCCGTCATGAAAATACACATCAGGACGTAAATTAAATGTCCAAACAGTAAAGTCCTCATCATTTGACCATGAGCTAGCAAGTCCTGGGATAAGCTGACCTTGGTTATCCACGTCTATGAGAGTTTCCAGAATTTGCATTCGTGTAAACATGTAGCCAGTACTTGCCGGATCGTTATTGACTGGTTCAAAAGGACCACTGATCAGAATTTTGTTTGTAGATTGTGAAGGTGTGCAGGCACTAAGTAGAACGCTGGCAACGACGAGTAAAATTGTTAGATGTCTAATCCGCATATTATTTTTATGTATTCCCTTCGAGCCTTTAAGCTTTTTCGTGTCTATTTGAATCCTGTGAATCAGTATTAGTATTCTTAGGCTGACGCCCTGAATAGTAAAACAAACTTCCAGATTGGATAATATACGATTTGTTGAATAAATGTACAGGTTGAGTCGGTAGGACTAAACTACTTTTGAAAAATGCACTGGCTAATGACCAACAAAATATTAAGTAATGTTAAGTCTGTGCACAATATTTTCAACTTTTGTAATGGGCAGTTGGTCGTATGTTACATTGTAACTTTAAGCATTTGTTAGTAATGCTATAGAGTGATAGTACTACAAATTAAAAAAGGGTTTTGAGCCCTATCAAACACACTGGATAACAATAATGAAAAAGCTTCTTAAAGCGGCTGTTGCGGTGTCAATTGCACTTTCATGCTCACCCACCTACGCAGATAAAAACGACAAGAATGAAGTCTTCAGCAGTTCAACGTTTAAGGCAATGGAGCTTAGAAACATTGGACCTGCTTATATGTCGGGCCGAATAGCCGATATTGCAATTGACCAGAACGACCCATCTACTTGGTACACCGCTGTAGGTTCTGGCGGCGTGTGGAAAACTACCAACGCTGGCACAACCTGGGAGCCTATTTTTGATGACCAGCCTGTTTATTCCATTGGTGACGTGACCATTGCGCCAAGTAACTCAAATATCATTTGGGTGGGAACGGGCGAAAATAATGGTGGACGTCATATTAGCTTTGGCGACGGTGTATATAAATCGCTAGATGGCGGTCAAACCTGGAAGAATATGGGTCTGAAGAAGTCAGAGCACGTTTCTGACATTATTATTCACCCTACAAATCCAGATATTGTATGGGTATCTGCCCAAGGGCCATTGTGGAGTGGCGGCGGCGAGCGCGGCTTGTATAAAACGACCGACGGGGGAGAAACCTGGAAGCAAGTGCTTAAGCCTGCTGATAAATGGACGGGCGTAACATCTTTACTTATCGACCCGCGCAATCCAGATAAACTTTATGCAGCAACGTGGGCACGTCAGCGTTCAATTGGCGCTTACGTGGGCACAAACGAAGGTGCAGGTATTCATACTTCTAACGATGGTGGCGAAACCTGGACCGAACTTAAAACAGGTTTACCCGAAGGTAACATGGGTAAAATTGGCATGGCTATTTCGCCCATGAACCCAGATGTTATTTATGCCACCATTGAAACTGATAATCGCGGCGGGGGCTTTTATCGCTCAGCTGATCAGGGCGCTAGCTGGACTAAAATGTCTGATGAAGTAGGTGGCGGTACTGGCCCTCACTATTATCAAGAAATTTTCGCGGACCAGCATCAGTTTGACCGTGTTTATATCGCCAGCAACTACAGTAAAGTGTCAGACGACGGCGGTAAAACTTGGACGCCTATTAATACTAAGCGCAAGCACGTGGACGACCACGCCATGGCGTTCCACCCTACCGATCCGGATTTTGTTTTAATGGGGTCTGATGGCGGTATTTATATGTCTCACGACAGAATGGCGAACTGGCGCTTTATGGCTAATTTGCCGTTGACCCAGTTCTATAAAGTTGCGCCAGATGATTCAAAGCCTTTTTACAAAATTTACGCAGGTGCACAGGATAACTCTACCCAAGGTGGACCTTCACGCACTATGCGAGAAGAAGGGATTAAGAATAAAGATTGGTTCTTGACCTTAGGTGGTGACGGACACGGCCCAGCGGTAGAACCAGGCAACCCTGATATTATGTACTCTCAGTGGCAGCAGGGTAACTTGACCCGCGTTGATATGAAAACCCGTGAAGGCGTATACATTAAGCCTCAGCCACTTCCAGGCGACCCGGCAGAACGATACAACTGGGACGCGCCGATAAATGTTTCAGCTCACGACCCTGCTCGTATTTACTTTGCTTCGCAGCGAGTTTGGAGAAGTGATGATCGCGGTGACAGCTGGACACCAGTATCAGGCGATTTAACGAAAAACGGCAATCGTATGCACTCGCCATTAATGGGGCGCACGTGGTCAGTAGAGGCCGGTTGGGACTTATATGCCATGACCGAATTCCACACCATCGCCAACTTTGCTGAAAGCCCGGTAGATGAGAATATTTTGTGGGCGGGTACAGATGACGGGATTATTCAAGTTACAACCAACGGCGGCAAATCGTGGAAAAAGATTGAGTTAGACGATATCAGAGGCATTCCTGCCAATTCCTATGTGAATGATATTCGCGCTGACTTGTTCGACCCAAATACCGTATATGTGGCGCTGGATAACCACAAATATGGTGACTACAAGCCTTATCTTATTAAATCAACTAACTTGGGTAAAAGCTGGACATCACTTGCTGAAGACTTGCCTGAGAAGCACCTAGTTTGGCGTATTGTGCAAGACCATGTGAACAAAGACTTGCTCTTTATAGGTACAGAGTTTGGTGTGTTTTTCTCGGTAGATGGCGGTAAAGACTGGGTTGAGTTAGACGGTGGTATGCCGACCATTTCAACCCGCGACGTAAAAATACAGCGCAGAGAGAATGACCTTGTGGTTGGTACTTTTGGTCGGGGTATTTATATTCTTGATGACTACGCGCCGCTGCGTTCATTAACTGAAAAGTCTATGCAACAAGACGCCATTTTGTTTGGCCCTAGCCGCCCAGTTAAATGGTTCCAGCTAGATGAAAATCACACAGACTCTGACGGCGACGACCGCTTTGTTGCCGAAAACCCTGAGCATGGTGCAACCTTCACCTATTATCTGAAAGACAGCTTGCTTACGGCAAAAGAAAAACGCCAAGAAGCTGAGAAGAAGTTAATAGAGGATAAGAAGTACCCTAAATACCCTAGCTGGGAAGCTGTGGAAGCAGAGAACCAAGAAGCAGCGCCAGCAGTCTATGTTGAGGTACGCGACAGCGACGGAGACGTTATTAAGCGCGTCGAGGGTAAAGCAAAGAAAGGCTTGCATCGCATCACCTGGGATATGAAGCATACATCGACGAGTCCGCTAACGGATAAAGAAAGTAAAGATAGAGGTTTGATGGCGCTGCCAGGTACCTATACCGCTACCTTGTTAAAGCGTGTTGGTGCTACGGTAACGACACTTTCTGAGCCTGTATCGTTTGAACTTAAGCCTATTGTTCAGGGGGCGCTTGAAGGTGCTACTTATGAAGAAATTGCTGCTTATTCAGATAAGGTAAGCACAGCGCAAAAACGTGCACTTTCTTCAACGACAGTGCTGACGCAGCTTAAAGATACAATGGCTCTATTGCGCACAGCTATTGACCGCACGCCAAATGATGTGGCAAAACTTGAAGCCCAATTTGCTGCGATTCAAGACGAGTTAAACGAAGTGAACAGAGCGTTTTACGGTCTTAAATCACGCGATAAAATGGGCATTAAGCCAGCGAATATCATGAGTCGCCTGCGCTATGCTCGTTCTGCGTTAGGTTCATCTTATGGTCCTACACAGCAACACAAAGACCAGCTCGGTTATGCTCAAGATAGCCTAGATAGCGTAGTTACACGCATCAGTACTTTACAAAATACCGCTGTACCTAAGCTGCAACAAGCTGTGGTTGATGCTGGGGGACCGTGGACAACAGGTCTTCCTGTAATCGCTAAATAGCGGCCGACTAGCCTGATTTTCAGTCTAATTGTTAGTCTAGTTGGGCTTAGCACGCGGCAGTAGCATTACTGCCGCGCCTTTCTTTTCATTTTTAACCAAATTTTTCGGTCCGTACTCCTATCATTCGTACGTATCGGTTAGTGAGACCTTTATTGTTTTCTTTTTTTCCAGCTCCACGTTCTTCAATGTTTTTTGAAATTTCATCAGGTTTACCTGCATCTATGACTTCGCCTTTTATATGCTCGCCGCGTTTTTTTGCAGCGTTTTTGCTATCGCTTTTATCGACACCGAGTTTTGCTCAAAGCGAACCCTCCAATAGCGTTGAACGCTATACAGTAACGGCCACACGCCCCTATTATGACGAAGCGCTCTCACGCATATTTCCACAATATGATTTTGATAAAAGTAGTCTTGTTTCGCCTTTGCATGCCAATGATGTGCTGCTTCAATCGCCGTCAGTATCGTTAAACGGGCAGGGCGGACAGATACAAAGTATTAGTGTGCGAGGGTATTCGCGATGGCGAATTCAAACCTTGCTTGATGGCGTGCCTATTGTTAGCGATAGGCGCGCAGGTTCAAGTGTAGGCTTTATTCCGCCTGACTTTATTTCGTCAGCCACCGTATTACCGGGCGCAGCTTCCACTTATCTAGGCTCGGGCGCTATTGGCGGCGCGGTGAACTTACAGCTCGAATCACTCAAAGAGTCCTATTTGAGAGTAGGTTACAGCAGTAATCAGCAGATGAAAGCCGTGAGTTATGTCGGAACCAGTGCTGCCGATAGCAGCAAAAATGGCGCAAACGGCACAGACAATTCAGGCATTACAGATTGGAATATCTCATACAGAAGCGCGAATAACGGTGAGGATGCGAACGGAAACCCGCTGTTTGATCAATTTGAACAAACAGGGTTGTTTCTTAGGCACAGACCTGAAAATAGCATTATAAAAGAAGCCTGGACACTATATTCAAACAACAACGACATTGGTAAATCCAGCAGTGATTATCCTGAAAGCAGAATAACAACCTACCCAAATAATACCCATTGGCTTGGCAAAATAGCGTTTGAAGATAAACTATTTGCTGGGAATATTTGGTGGCATAAATCAAGCTTAGATACCTCGGTGTTGCGACCAGAAAGCAGGATAAATGACAGCGAAAACAGAGCGTTTGATTATGGTTTCAATATCAATACAGTTACGCAATTCAAAGGTTGGGATTTAAACTGGCAGTTTCAGTTATCCGGTCGTGAAGGTGTGGTGGCAGATGAGAGAGAATTCACTTTAACCCCAGTCGAAAGCGCATCGCTTAACTCTTCATTGCCCAGCTTGATAACAAACGCATTTGAATCAGAACTTGCCTATGAAGTGCGTACTCTGGACGCTAGCGAGATTAATACTGCAGCCGTTGTTGATGCTTCACATCAATGGCAACGCTGGTCCGTTGCCATGGGGGCAAGGATTGATTGGCAGCGACAGTCTGATGATTCAGGTGCCAGCCCAACCCAGCCTAATAATGCCCAGCCTAGTAGGTCGCAATCAACCACAAATTTGAGTGGCTATTTGGGCGCAAATTATCAGCTCTCTCCCTATTGGTCGGCTAGCGTGTATGTTTCTAGTGCATTTAGAAACCCATCATTAACTGAGCGTTTCTTTGCTGGGGAAACGCCTCGAGGTACGGTGCTGGGTAGTACTCAGCTTGAAACCGAACAAGCCCTTAATAAACAGCTAACCCTGGCCTATAGCGCAAGGCATATTCAGGGCTCAATTGAAGTGTTTCATCAGCAAATTGATAACTATATTGAACGTACTACAGTTGCTGAAGATGTACTTCAATACGCTAATTTAGATAGTGCAACCATAGAAGGCGCAAGCTATCAGGTTAGCTGGCAATCACAAGACAGCATCTTAGATGCTCGACTTAGTGGCATGTGGATTAGCGGTGAAGATAACTTGGGCAACACCATTGCAGATATACCGGCAAACAATCAGCGCCTGGATGTAGGTGTTAATTGGCAAGCCACGCGCTTTTTTACGGTACTAAGCTATCGGGCTAGTAAGTCAGACATTGCAGACGGCGAACGAGCCCTTAGCGACGTTTTTACCCTAGATATTGGCGCGAACTGGCAGTTAGGTGAGGATATGCAACTTCAAGCAAGCTGGAGTAACCTCACTAACCAACACTATTACACCAGCGCTGATGACAAAGCCGCGTTCGCTCAAGGGGAAAGTGTACAGCTAGCCATCACTTACCAACTATGAGTTATTAAGTGGCTGGCGGTATTTCTTTTTTCGATATTTGCTTTTCAGGGTGGTGTACAACATGACAAGGCCGGTTACCCACAGCACAAAAAGTAGAAGGGCAGCGGGTAGAAATAGCCATAGTTTGGCGCCTTCAAAAAACCAGCTGCCGTCATGAATGGCTTCGATAGTGTCTGTGCGTCGGTAGGCAACCTGAAGCACATCACCGCTTTGGGCATCAAGCTGCACTTCCCAATGGTTCTTGCCGCGTACTTTTATGATGCCTTTTCCGGGACGAACATCTAAACGGTCGATATCGTCCCACGTATTAAAGTTAACCTGAGGCACCTGTTTTACAGCATCAAGCACTCCCTCAAAGGGCAGCGTTGGCGCACTATTTTGGCCTTTTTGCACTTTTTGCGTAGGCGGTTGGATCCAGTCGAATTCTTTTTTAACCTGCAATAACAAGCCGCTAGCGATAACAATGATCACAGGGATAAAAATAACCAGCGACAGCCACAAGTGAATACTGCGACTGTACTTGCGACTGTTTTTGCGAAAGGAAGCGGACATGAAACAACACTTAAAACAAAACGTTAAATACACCGCATACTATACGGTAATCTCGACAGGCAGTAAAAACCGTCTAGCGTGAGGTTTATCTGTTTAAACGGAATTATCCAACGTCATTTGATTGCGGGGTGATTAAAGTGAAGCTTTGTATCGCAGGTAAGCGAAACAACCGACTCGGTTAATATAATTTCGCCAATTTCTTGCCAATGCGCTTTGTCTATTCCTGCATTATTAAACTCGGCGGCAAAAATATTCCAAGTCAGTGTCTTATTGGGGTAATGTTGTAACGATAACTCATCTCTGAAATCATCTTCGTCTACCAGCGGTGTATCTGACCTTAATGCAGCTCTTAGCCAGTGAGGTCCTTGTATTTCGGTTTGTGTATCAGCTTTGCTTTTTACTTCAAGCTCGCGCTTTATGTTGATTTCTTTAGAAGTAATTGGCGCTGAAATGCTCAGTTCTGACGTACTTTCTTTTGTATGCTGCGCCGGCCTTAGATGTGCATCACCAACCTTTACCGCGGCTAAATGAGAAACGGGTCTAAACCGCGCATTGGCTTTTTTACCGCTAAACGCTTTATCGGCTTTCTCAAGATCGCTTTCCAGTCGATAGGCGGTAAGCAATTGGCTAAAGGGCGGCAGCTCACCAAGCGCTGGTTCGTTAGTCATAGGCAGGTTTGCAACATGCTTTGTTTTTGTACCGCCAAGGGAGTGCATAAGAAATATGTTCTCAGTAAGTGCACTATGGGCATTGGGGAAGAGCTTAATTGCCATACCAAAAGCACGCTTATCTTGCTGTTTTGTTCCGCTTAAACTGACTGAAGCCCTAACAATAATAGGAACCTCTGTACCCGCTTGAAAAAGGCCAGAGTAAGGGCTGTTTTGATTCACCTTCCAAATACCGCCAAAGCAAATTCCGTTGGCTTGAAGTAGCTTATGTTTGGTGTCTAATTCGATAAAATTTGCGTTTGATGAAAGGGTTCTTTGAGCGTGTTTCAACAGTACATTTTCGCCGTTAACATCAAAGTGTTTACGCGACACCTCATATTGCGGAAGGTTTGAGTAAGGGTCAGAAAAAACAAGGCTTTTAACTTCTTCGAACGCACTCAATGGCGCAGCTAAACCGAGCTTTGCTTCACTAACTTCTGCATGACTTATTACACAATAAAACAATGTGGCTAGTGCAAAAAAGCGCCATGCCTTGAAAGTATTTTTAAGTGTAAAAGGTCTTTGTTGATACTGAGTAGTTTGAAAAAGACACATTGAAATGACGTGCTCCCCTGGTACCACAAGAAATCAACAACTTGCCTTTACACGAAAGCGAATGGGCGAACATTTTACTCCCAATCAACTTTTGGGGCGAACGCATACCATTGGCTGTGTTGCTGTTGAAATCACGCAAAAATGTAATCTTGATTGCACCTTATGCTATTTGTCAGAGCATTCGCAAGCAGTTCGTGATATTCCCATTTAAGAAGTGTTCAAGCGATTAGACAATGTGCTTAAACACTACGGGCCTGGAACCAGCGTGCAAATTACTGGGGGCGACCCTACGTTAAGAAAACGCAGCGAGCTTATCGATATTGTTGCCTATGCAAATCAACTTGGCCTACATACGGCGCTATTTACAAACGGTATTGCTGCCACTAGGGGCCTGCTCACTGAGCTTGCCGAAGCTGGGCTTAACGACGTTGCATTTCACGTAGACACCACCCAAGAGCGCAAAGGTTATGATGATGAGCATTCGTTAAATGCTATTCGTGAAGAGTACCTAGAGCGAGCCAAAGGCCTGGGCCTTATGGTTATCTTTAACACCACGGTACATACCGACAATTTCAAAGAACTGCCCATGCTGGTGGATTTTTTTGTACAGCACGCAGATGCGGTAAGTTTTGCCTCTTTTCAGCTACAAGCTGAAACCGGCCGAGGAGAGTGGGGCGCCCGAACGGATGTGGTCGACCCGCTTACCGTTAAAGCGGCCATTGAGAAAACAATTTCCAAAGCGTTGCCGTGGGAAAAGGTACGTATCGGCCATAGTGATTGCCACAGCTACATGCCCACTTTAGTTGCCGATAATCAAGTCTATTCTGTCGTTGATGACGCGCAATTGTTTGCGCAATTTCTTGAAGACTTTAAGCATATACAAACAACCCGGCAGCACGGCACCGCAAAGATTATATGGGATTACAGTAAAGCGCTGCTTGCTCGCCCACAGTGGGTTTGGAAGCTCGCCAAAGCAACATCGTTAAAGCTGTTAGAAATGCGCAGTAGTTTAATTAAAAGTCGCGGGCGAATGCACAAGCTGTCGTTTTTCGTTCAAAACTTTATGGATGCCAGTGCGCTGCAGCAGGACAGAATTGATGCGTGTTCATTCATGGTAATGACAGCAGACGGCCCTGTATCAATGTGTAAACACAACGCCGAGCGCGACGAACATATATTGAAACCACTTTCGTACACCAACCATCGCGGGCAGGTAAAGCAATACCAGCCATTGGGAGAGCGTTATCGAGAGGATAACGTAATCCCTATACGACTGCTTGCCGATGATAAGCCGATTCACGAACCCAACGAAAGGTCATCGAATGAATCAATCAGTAAGCCAGTTAGCGATCTAAACCAGGAGCTAACTCACAAGTCAGCTCACGGGGTGAAAAACGATCTTGGCGCTAGACCAAATAGCATTCCCTTAAATCAACAAACTTCAGAAATAGGATAAGGAAAAAGCCATGCAGTATTCTAATTCGCTAAAGTTTAACAGCGCTTTCGGTGACGCTTTACGGGCGTTTGTTTCATGGGCTTTAGCGTTTTTCTTGTTGTTTTTCGTACAAAGTGTAAGTGCAAGCGAAAAGCCAAATGAAATAAGTTCAATGACTGCTAACGTTGAAACCCAAGCGCTTTTTATGCTGAAGCAAGCTTACAAACAAGCGACTCAAGACTGGGAGTATGTATTAGCAAATTATGTTGATGAAGAAGGGCGAACTAATTTTAAAGGCTTGTCTGAGGATATTGCGCCGCTCGAAAATGTTGTAACCTTTATTGGCTTTGCTAGCCCAACCGCAACACCTGAATTATTCACTTCGCCAGAAGAAGTAATGAACTATCACATCAATAGTTACAATGCATTGGCAATGTTTGGCGTGATTGAAAAAGGTATTCCGGATAGCTTTACAAGTTTCTTCTCTCGCGCCGCTTTTTTTAAGTTTCGGGATGTGGTGATTGGCGGGAAGGTCACTAATCTATACGACTATGAAAATGATGTGATAAGGCCGCTTAACGAACCAAGAATACACTTCGCCCTTAACTGCATGGTGAAAGATTGTCCACGACTCCCTAAAACGCCATTTTACCCAGAGTCATTAAATGAAACACTAGAACAGCTTACCTATGAATTTTTCAACAAGCCAAAGCACTTCTATTTGGATGATAAACGCAAACGAGTGTATGTATCAGAAATATTAGACTTCTACACAGAGGACTTTGTTGCGTCGGGCAAAGCCAAAGATTTGCCCCAGTACATTAACCTATATATTGAGCAACCAATCCCTGCCAACTACAAGCTTCGCTTTATTGATTACGACTGGCATATTAATGTACAGCCGGAAAAATCGAAGGTTTCAACATCTATAAATAGCGACGTAGATAATGCTTCGAGCCAAACCGCAAAGAACCCCATAGTTAAAGCTTTCCGCACTCTGCATTCTAATGAGAGCAAAACTGCAGGTTTAGCAAATGCTCCAGCGTCTGAATTAGCGCCGTTATCTGCGCCGTTGCTAACAACAAACTTATCATCCAACGAAAAAACAGACGCGCCTTTCATACTTACCAGTACGCCTAATAAAACAACCGTCTTGGAGCTTTATACATCCCAAGGTTGCAGCAGCTGCCCACCGGCTGAAAAATGGATTTCAGGGTTTGTAGATAGCAAAAAATTATGGACTGAGTTGGTTCCCATTAACTTTCACGTGGACTACTGGGATTATTTGGGTTGGAAAGATCCTTTCGCTGACAGTGCTTTTAGTAAAAGGCAACGAGACTACAAGCGTGTAGGTAAAGCCAACACTATCGCCACGCCCGGTTTTGCCTTAAATGGCCGCGCTTGGAACGGTTGGTTTCGCGGGCAGCCGTTACCGAACAACACCGCCCCTTTGTCTGGCGTACTCAATGCTTCGATAGGCAACGACAACATAGACGTGACGTTCAATAAAATAAACGCCAGCAAGGATAATCCTTCGCTAACGGTTCACGTGGCATTACTTGGTTTTGGCATAGAAACATCGGTAAAGCGAGGTGAGAACGCAGGGCGTAAGCTAACTCATGATTTTGTAGTGCTAGATTACAAAAAAGCGGTGTTAAATAGCGAAACTGACAATGCTCGCGCATTTCAATATGAGACAAGCTTATCTTTGCCTAGCAATACGCATGTAGAAACCACAAAACGCGCCCTGGCTATTTGGGTTTCCTATGCTAACGACCCTTCTCCAATTCAAGTCGCCGCGTCTTGGTGGCAATAAGTTGCTAAGTTTATGTGACATGAGGGTTATTGCCTTAAAAGGGAATCGTGCCTTGCTTCTTTGGCTATCCCACGTACAGTAGATATTATCGACATTTTTCGGGGCACGGTGTTTGTGCTACCACTTAATACCACTCAGCAAAGATCCTTACCCAGTGAGGGGCAATTATCAATGCTGAGCGGTGTAAACTTAAGGTTTCAATAAATGAAGCAAAATAACACCCCAAAACCGCAAAAACTATCGCAACAAAAAGAACTTAACATCCCTCAAGAGGCGTTCGATTGGTACGATGAATACGCCCATGGAGATATAGACCGTCGCACGTTTTTAACTCGTCTTGCTTCGCTTTCTGTTGCAGGTTTGACCGTGAGCGCTATTGGTGGCGCACTGATCCCTGACTATGCAAAAGCGGAACAGGTTTCGTTTAACGACCCCGCAATTAAAGCTACCTACGAAGTTTTTTCATCGCCCAAAGGGCATGGAGAGGGCGGTGGGTACTTAGTGCAGCCCACTAGCTTACCAGAATCCGGCGTAGCGCCTTGCGTTCTAGTGGTTCACGAAAATCGCGGGTTAAACCCTTATATAAAAGACGTAGCTAGAAGACTTGCTATGCAAGGCTACGTAGCATTTGCGCCAGATGCCCTGTTTCCGCTAGGCGGTTATCCAGGAAATGATGATGACGGCCGCGCTATGCAAAAGAGTCTTGATAGAGACAAGATAGAGCAAGATATGGTAGCGGCAGCGCTATGGTTAAAAGATCATGAAAAGACAACAGGTAAGCTTGGCGTTGTAGGTTTTTGCTTTGGTGGATATATTGCTAATTTCCTAGCGGCCAGCATACCTGACGAGTTGGACGCTGCCGTTCCTTTCTACGGTACACCAGCAAAGCAGCCTCTAGTTGACCACGTAAAAGGCCCTTTATTGATTCACTTTGCCGAGAACGATAAGCGAGTGAATGCCACATGGGAAGACTACAAAGTAGTTTTGGAGACAAAAGACGCTGAGTATGAGGCTTTTACTTATGCCAAAGCACAGCACGGCTTTCACAACGATTCGACAAGTCGTTACAGCCCAAAGGACGCTGAGCTAGCGTGGAACAGAACGTTAGACTTTTTTGACAGCCATTTGAAGTAGTTAGAAGTGAAGCGGCCTCGTTAGGCCGCTTTTGTTGCTCAGTTTTTACCGGCGATTATCTTATCCATAGTGATGGGGAAGACTTGCACATAAAAGCCCGTGATAGATGCGAATGGCCAAGTAGTGTAAAATTAAAAAATGCGCGAATTGCGCTACACTTTAATCCATACCAATTATTGGCTACTCCACCTTTCAGGCCCACTTACATGATTCACAACGATGTTCTACGTCGCCTTCGTTATGCGTTAGCTATAAACGATACCGCTGCTATTAGCATTTTCAAATTGGTTAACTACGATATGGAAATTGACTATTTACATGCCGTAATGAAGCGAGAAGATGAAGCTGGCTATTTGCCGTGTCGTGATAAGATTATTGCGCTGTTTCTTGATGGATTGATCATAAAAAACCGAGGTCGACAAGAAGGGCAAGCACCCAAAGAGCTTGGGCCAAAAGAGCGATTAAGTAATAACGAAGTACTTCGCAAAATTCGTATAGCAATGAGTTACAAAGATGAAGATATGATTGAAGTACTTCAACTGGCTGGCTTTCGAATTAGCAAAAGTGAGCTTTCTGCACTTTTTAGAAAGCCAGACCACCGCAATTATAAACACGCTGGCGACCAAGTGGTTCGTAACTTGTTGCAAGGCATGGTGAAAAAATATCGACCTGATTCATCAGGTACCGGCCGCAGTGCGCAAACAGGTCTTCAAAAGCCAGCCCCTAAAGTGCCAAACGAGAATCGGCCAAACGATAGTAAACGCGTTAAAGGTAAACTGAACGGGAATAATACTCATACTAACAAGCCAGGAGTTACATCGTCGGTAACTAACAAGTCTAAGCGCTCAGTTAGCCAAAGTGCTAACAATGAAATGCAAAAGGCCAAAAAGCAACATAATGCATCTGTGTGGGGCGAGCTACCTGCTAAAAAGCGGTGAATAAAGTTCACCGCTAGATGACTTCCATTTGCCAGTGCTTGAGAGCTTGTTAGGCTTACTAACTTCAATCAACATAGGATGGAGTTTTCATTTATGCGGTTTACTTTTGGGCTTGCTACGCTTCTAGGTATAGCAATCATGCTAGTAGGGTGCGGTACGACGAAAAGCGATAAAAGGGAAACAGAGAGTGAAAAGGCCGAAACGCCATACGTTAATGTAGACGACATTATACCCCAGTCGATAGTTTACAAGACAGTGAATGGCAAAGGTTTAGCGTTGGATCTATACATGCCAACTTCCTTCGGAACTGCCCCCACACTCGTCGTATGGGTTCATGGTGGTGCCTGGATGAGGGGGAGTAAAAACGAGACCCTGTCCAAAAATGGTAATTTAGTCGCTTCTTTGCTCAATGAAGGTGTGGCGGTTGCCGCAGTAAATTATCGACTTAGCGGTGAGGCTATTTTTCCTGCAGCCCCCAATGACATAAACGATGCGATTAATTTTTTAGTTGATAATAGCGATAATCTTAAACTAAGCGCTGATCACGTGATCATGATGGGGCGCTCAGCGGGAGGGCATCTGGCCTCGCTTTTGACCACATCAAACAACGACGACGCTCCATTTCTTGATGCAAAGCCGCGCTATCGCGTTATTGGTATGGTCGACTTTTTTGGGCCTTCTGATCTTATGGCTTTGCGGGGCAACAGCGGCAAAGTGGATCACGACGCGCCTGATGCCGCAGAAGCTCAATTTTTGGGTGAATCTCCACTGGCCAACGAAGCCCTAGCGAGAGAAGCCTCGCCAACCACTTATATAGATAGTGAAACGCCGCCTTTTATTATTTTTCATGGACTTGATGATGGTGTAGTACCCGCTTCGCAAAGCGAATTATTAAGTCGCCGCCTAGACCAATTTGGCGTGCCAAATGAGTTGTTTCTTGCTGAAGGTAAGCGCCATGGCGATCCGGTATTTGATACTAACGAATTTGTCTCAAAAGTAGTTAACTTTGTAAGAGAAGTTAAAAAGGGAAATAACTAATTTCATTTTAATAGAGTAAAGGAAAAATTATGAGCAGACATTTCGATAAGGCCGAAGGCCTTTATGAAAACAAAGACGACGCGACGAAAGGCTTTGTGTTTAACCAAACCATGCTACGCATTGCAGACCCTAAGCGCTCATTAGATTTTTACACACGAGTGATGGGCATGACGCTGATTAAGCGTTTAGATTTCGAAGAAATGGAGTTTAGCCTGTACTTTTTGGCGGCCGGAGATGATTTTTCTGATATTTCCGACGATGTTGAAAAGCGTACCCAGCAGACTTTTGGTCGCCCAGCTATGCTTGAATTAACTCATAATTGGGGCGATACGCCAGAAACCGTCAGCTACCACAACGGCAATGCCGAGCCTAAGGGCTTTGGTCACATTGGTTTTCATGTACCTGATGCAGAAGCTGCCTGCGCCAGATTCGAATCTCTAGACGTTCCTTTTCAAAAAGGCCTCAATGATGGCTCTATGAAAGGCATCGCATTTATTAAAGACCCAGACGGCTATTGGATTGAGATTTTTGATGCATCAAAAGTTGCTGAAACTTGTGCGCCGCATTTGAAGAAGTAGCTTAGAGATTTTGAAGGCTCTTACGTGTTGCTCGCAGCGTTTAGCTAGCCGAAAATTTCAAAAATAGTGTTAATGGAAAGGGTAGCCCAGTTAAATCGGCTACCCTTTTTTTCTAGTTCGCTTCCAAAGTTAGCTCAACGCCGCTAACTTCAGTATGTAAGTCGTGCTGAGTATTAAGCAAAAATAAACGGTTTGCTTCAATTTTACCTTCGTTGGCTAAATAGCTTTTTACCGCTTTACTGCGCAAGTCGGCAAGTTCAATTAACGCGCTTTCTGAAATGTCGATACTATTGCGAAGCTTGTTGTAACGGGCAATCGTCAGCGCTCTTTTTACGTCCTCTTCGTTAATCGTATCAATAGTGTTATCACTACTATTTTGACCTTCATCTTCACTTGTTAACTCAGGGTATAACTTAGCCACCATCTTCTTATATTCTTGATCAAGGTCGGGCGCAAACATCTCTACATAGTGAGAAATAAGGGCGTCGGCCAATGGACCTTCCAATGGAATACGGCTGCCGGTTAATGGCTCATCTTGCGAACTTCCACTGTCGCTGAGATTTTCAATGTCATCACCTGCAGAAGTATTCCCGTTCGTACTTGAACTGCCGGAGGTAGTAGTGGAATCAACAAGCCCACTTTTTGCGAATAGCGTGGCATTTAACTGGCGTTGTGCCAGCGTACTTGAATCTGATACCGCATTTACCGATCCTTCAATGTTCACTCTAAGCCCTGGGCGTTTTTCTAACGCCTCTGCTAAGGTGTTCAGCTTTTCCTGTGCATCCGCGCCGAGTGAATGTTCTCCAAATTCAAACTCAACGCTGTCTAGCTCGTCATCGCTGCCAACCAGATTTGCTAGTAGCGAAAACGGCGCGGTCACAGCCTTGGTAATGATATTGCCAATAGCATTAAGGATTATAGAGCCAAAGCTAAAATCTGGGCTGTCTACGTCTCCAGATACATCTAAACCTAAATCTATAACGCCGTTGCTATCCTCTAGCAGCGCGATAGCGAGCCCAAGTGGCAAACTTAGCGCTTGGTCAGAATTAGATTTTTTACCTAAGGTTAGCTGGTCGATAACTACATGATTCTTACCTTCCAGCGCTTTCCCATTAAGCTTGTATTGCACGGCTAATGACAACAAGCCTTTGTCAATGTAATAGCCCATGTAGGTGCCAGAGTAGGGGTTAACTGAAGTAAGTTCAGCGCCTTTTACAGAGAAATTTAAATCTAGGTCAAGGTCACTTTTTAAAGGGTGAATGAAGCCCGCTAGTATTACCGGTGCATAGTTATCTATTTTTCCAGTGATATCCACATTGGCCGGCGTATCTGAACGCGAGTTTATGCCTGTTACTTTGCCATTTAGGCTTTCTATGGCCGACGCGAACTTCGGTGTTAATGAGTGATCAGCAAAGTAGGCTTTACCGTTCTCAATTGATATGGCATTCACAACAATAGCAAGCTCTTCAGCGTTTGAAGACGTCTTTTCACGAGTTTCAGATGTTATCGAATTTGTTGAGCTCATGCTGCTAGGTTTGCTAGCGATATCATTCTTAGCGGGCTGCTCTTCATTGTTGTTTTCTTTTGAGGAAACAACTAGCTTGCTCACATTGGTTTGCTTGGCTTCGTCAATAATGAGTCGAGCGAAGGGAGATTGTAACTGAATATTGTCTACGCTTAGCTGGTTTAAAGCGTGGTTAAAATCAATATCGTCCACTATTAAAGATTGCCATTGCAACAACGGCTCTTTGGCGTCATCTAGAACACTTAAGTCAGACACCTTCGTATTTGCCTTAACGTTTAATGTTTCAGTTCCCTTATCACCCATTGCAGCGTCAAACTCAACATTCAGATTGAAAAGGCCTTTTTCAAGGGTGACGTTAGCGTAGGGTGAAACATATTGCTGAAACTGATTAAGTGCTAGTTGCTCAATGGCTGCTTTGCCTTGCACCTCTTGTTCTGCAATAAATAGGCTTCCGCTACTTGTCAGGGTACCTTTTGATGTATTGCTAAAGGCCTGGGTGTCGGCAGAGACTTGTAGGCTTGTGGTGTAAGAAATGGGTTTAGAGAAATCAGTGGTGATTTCACCGCTTTCAATATCCAATCGACTAATTCTATAGTAGGTGCCATTACTTATGCTGCGCTCTAGCATATCAACGGTGCCGTTATTGAATGCAAACTTTTGTAGCGCTACTTTCCATGTCGTCTCTTGCTCTAGTTCCGGTGAGCCATTTTTAGTTTGGGCTGCTGTTTGCATCTCTTCGCCTGTTGATTCTGGCGAAACGGTCTCTGCATCAACGCTGTTGTCGGTTTCAGGTGATATTTCACCTTCTAGCTGAGGTGTTATTTGTTCTTTAAGCTGAAGGCTCTTGTCCTTTTCTTCGGACCCAGAAGGCGAATCTGTGTTCGCTTTGGCGCTTGCTTGAGTAGCAGCGGCGGTCAGGCTTTTAGGTGTAAACAGGCGTTGTAAATCGAGCCCCGTCTCGTCAAACAAGCCCGACACTCTGACATCGTCTAGCGCAACTTTAGCAATATTTACCTGTTGCTTTGCGCCGTTTACATTTATGTTGTGAACGGCAAATGAAGGGATGGCGAGGATCTCTTTCGAGGTACTGACACTATCTGGCGAGCTTGATGGCGCGGCTGCTGATGTGGGTGATGATGCAGTGGAATTAAACACCAAGTTGTTGACGGCAAATTCACCGCCTTCCAGTAAAAACTGAAACGCATCTTCCTCTTCAAAAGCCTGCGCCTGAAGGCTTAAGTTAACCGTACCGTCTACTAGTTTCGCTTCTACCAAATCTTTCGATAGCGACCAAAGCGGTACCAAAGCAACGTCACTTATCGCAACGTCTGTAGCAACTTTAAAGGGAGACAGTTGGAACTCACCTTTAATCGAGATTTTGCCTTTTTCGGCGGTAAGCAAATCAAACTGGTATTGATTAAACGCAGCTTGGCTATTGTCACTAACACTAATTACAGCATGCGTATCTAGGTCTTGCAGTACAACGTCCAATTCCGGGTAATCAAGCAGGGTATCGGTAACTTCGTCTTCTAAAACTATATGGCCGTTACTTAGTTTAAATTGACCTAATGTTATTCTAGGGATCTGCCCGTCAGATACCTCTTTCTCATTTGTACTGCGATTCTCAAGGTGAGCGAGAATATCGGAAAAGTTAAATGTTTGTGTGTCGTTATCGGTATTTAAACGTGCCACTTTTGCATATGGCGAATCGATAGTTAATGACTCAATTGCAGGAGTAAGAGTAAACAGCGATTGCCAAAAGCCAATGTCTAAAGAAAAATTACCGACACTAAAAAAACGCTCGTTTGACGCCTTATTCTTGGTATCGCTTTCACTGCTATTTTTACTCTGCTCGTTACTGTCACTGGTGGTTGATGGCTTAAATTCTGAATAGATGACAAAATCAGTAATGCCTGCCTTCAATAGAAAAGGGTTTATCGCAATATCTTTTACCGTGGCATTTCGACCTGTATTTTCTTTTATTAGGTTAGGTAATTTTGCCTCTAGCACCGCAGGGGTCACTACGCCTAAAAGAAGAGCATAAGTAAGATAGAAAAGGACAAGGTAGGTAGAAACTCGAAACCACTTTGGTTTCGCTGAAAACCAAGATGTTGCATTTTGCATAGGCGATTAGGCTGCGTAATTGAGTATGAAAAGATGAGCAAGGTTGCTATTAGAAAAATACAACCTTGCAAAAAAGGTTTAAAGCGTATTAGTTTTTGCCAAGCAGCACATCTCAATACGCTTTCGATAGATTACAGAGCCGCTAGCAAATTATCTAGGCCAGATTTGAAGAGTGCTTGTGTTTCTTCGTCGGCATTTACATTTAAGTATGAGCTAATTTGCGTGGCAAAGCTGGCAATCATATCAGTTGATAAGCCAAGCGCTTCAAACTGTTGTTTCAAGTCATTTACAGATTTAAGTGTAGAGCTATATTCAGAGGCTTTATTGAGCAGGCCTGATAGTGATGAGCTAGAACTTGCTGCCGTATTGCTGCTAAGTGAAGGCACATTTTCAAGTAGGCCATCAATGCCAGGAATACTGTTTGCCAGCTGCGCGTAGTCACCGCTAGATAGGTTACCTTGAACATAGTTCATAATAGAGGCAATGCCGCCTTCTGACTGCGTTTCAGATACATTGAGATTGTCAGAAACTGTACCTATCAAGCTAGATAGGTCGATACCAGACGCAGCACTTGTTGCCATTTCAGTTAGGCTACTAGTAGTAACAGTCGAGTCAGCTTTCTTATCGCCTAAAAGGCCTTTAAGCTGGTCGATATTGGCGTTTGCGTTTGTTGTAAAGACTGTAAGAGCAAGCACAGCAGGTGCTAAAGCGAAACGGTTCATAGTAAGTTTCCTTGTTGTACGCCAAAAAAGTAAAAGCCCTAATGGCGTTGAGCGATTGCAAATAATCGTAGTTATTAGCTATCGATTATCTAAACCTTCCATAAGTTAGAAGTATTAAGGTATGTGATTACTTACATTCTACCTTAGAAAAGCGGTGTTTTCTTCATGTGAAATGTAAAGGTGCTTTACACTTTTACTCAATTGAAGTGGAGCTAGGTAGTACGCAATAGTGAGATCTAGGCTAGTTTGGATCAACGAAAAATTAAGTCAATTAGACAAAACACTAAAAGGAGCGGTGTGCTCCTTTTAATATTCTGACTGATTTTTGGCCTTGCTTACTTTGTCTCTGGCGGAATGATTATACGCTCTACATCTGGGGAAGCGTTCTTTTCAGCATTCGTTGTATCGAGTTGCGAGCCAAGTTGATAGTCTAATTGGACGAGAAGCCCAGTTTGTCTGACGCCTTTGCCAGCTTGAATGCGTGGTTTATATTCCCACTGTTTTAATGCCACTTTAGCACTTTTATCAAACACGCCCGCCGGCTGAGATTTAACCACTTTTACATTATCCGTTGCGCCTGTTTCAGTGATATCGAAAGACAGAACGACAAAACCTTCAAGTTCATTTTGCTCTGCTTTTTCTGGGTAGATGGGTGGAATGCGTTTAACTGGTGATGCTTCATTAACTTTTGATTTATCCATGTTAGCTTCAGCTTTTGGCGGTGGCGGAGGCACATTAGCCAATGCGGTATTAATAGTCAGTAAAGCTGCAACAGAAAGTACGCTCGCTGCCAGTACTTTATTGCTGCGCATAGGTTGTTTTATAGCATTTAAACGTTTGATCATAGTCGTCTTTTCTCCAAAGGTTGGGTACAAAGTTATAGTGCTTGAACAATGCTCGGCACACTGCACGAGTGCTTTTGCATAGGTGAGTTTTTCCTTCTCTGTCTTGTTTTTTAGTACAGTATGATCACAAGCCAGCTCTTGGTTTATTCTGAAAGACTTAAGCGCAAGCCAAACTAGTGGGTTAAACCAAAATAGAATGGCGATAGTGAGTGCTAGCGTATTCCACAGGTGGTCATAATGTTTGCGATGAACGTTTTCATGTTCCAATACCAGCGCTTGTTGCTGTTTTGAAAACGTGCTTTTAAACGAAAAGGGAATAAGCACTTTGGGCGCGATGAAACCAAATAACATAGGGGTGGCTGCTTTGCTTGAATAATAGGCATTGGTGTGGATAGCACGTCGCTTCCCTATCGATGTCCATGTTGTAATATGATGTACTAAAACATAGGCAGTGATAATGCTTGCGCCTATGGCCCAAAGAGTAAACCAAGTTTCGAATGCAACGGTATTCACTGTAGGTTTAACACCCACTACATAGCGAGCAAAGTTATTTGACGGGATACTAACCATCGACAGCGGAAGGTTATTAACTATCAGACTGCCTGGTATCAACGCCCATAGCTTATACATTAATGAGGCACCTAACCTAGACGTGAAAAAGTGCTCGGAAACAATGAGTAAAATGAGACCGAGCGACAAAATGCCTTGTTGAGCGATAATCCAATCAATCATTATTTTCTTCCCACTCTTTTATAAGCGCTTTAAGCTCGTTGACATCTTGCTTAGATAGCGTGTTTTGATTTGCAAACCCGGCGACCATAGGCGCGACTTTCCCTTTAAACAGGCGACTAACGAAGCTCGCTGCTTCTTTTTTCGTATAGTCTTCGCGCGCAATCAGTGGGTAATAAAGGTACTGGCGCTGCTGCTTTTCAAAGCCTAATACCTCCTTTTTTACCAAGCGACCCAACAGTGTTTTTACGGTTTTTTCGTGCCAGTCTTTCTTATCATTTAACCGTGAAACCACTTCACTTGATGTAGCGGGGTGGTCGTCCCACAGTACGTCTAGTACTTCAAATTCGGCGTTCGAAATTTCGGGTTTGTCAGACATTTTGCTCATAAGGACGAAACCTACTTTTATTGATTACAGTTGTAGTCGATGTATTTAGATTACACTTGTAATTCTATAGTGCAAGCATTTTCTGTGTGTTTTTAATACAAAAAGATTCTTTATATCTTAAATGAGGAAGGGAATGGGTTAATGTATTCAACGATTAACGTCGACCCAAAGCGCAATTTAAAATTGTGAAAATGAAAGTTTGGCTCACGTTTTCTCATTTGAAAGAAACAGTAAGAGCGGCGCCGGTCCTTTTAATAAAGCACATTGAAGTTAAGGTCGGTCGATTCCAAGAACTCGCCCAAAATACGAGATTGTTGATTTCCTCTTGGTACCATGACATAGCACGCTGGCCGAGGGGGGATCTCTTGTAACTCGTACCACAAGGTATCCAGTACTTCATCACCGAATTTCAAAAATGTCTCACCCCAAGATGTTTTGTAGATGATAGCGACATCTTCAACCGTGGCTTTTTGGCGTAAGGTAGGAAAATTCACGACCGCAAAACATGCGGTTATACGCTCCGGCGCAAGTAAATCGTTACGGGGGAGCGATGAGACTTTAACCGGCGGAAAATATTTGCACAAATGCTTAAGAAGGTCGTGAAGGTCTAATTCACTTACTTCGCCATAGTTGTAATCTAGATGGATTTTACTACGGGTATCAATTATCTTACTTGAAACTAACCATACCATTAACGCAATCGCACTAGGTGCTTGAGATATTTTCTGGGCTTCATCGATAATGCCTGATTTACTTAATAAGTCACCTGCATAGGCCGACCATACCTCTGTACCGTTTTTCAGCTGGCGCATGGCAATAGTGATTTTCTCGCAATACAGACTCTCGTCGAATGCACGCCTCAGAAACTCAATTTTATCCTCTTTTTTAGCGTAATAAGTACTGAGGCGCCTACCTAACACCGTCATGTCTTTTTCATCCATTACTTGCGGGTAGTGGCTCAGTTCTTTAGAGATACGTCTATAACACTTCAATAGGAAACTGTGCACTCGGCGGCTAAGTTGTACGCGTTCGCTAAACGTCCAATCTTGTTGATTATCGAGATGATGGATGTGTTTCCGGCTCCATCCCCATTGCCTAGCGTAAGAAGCTAAGACTCTACGCTTAAAATTTGGTTTTTCTCCCTCAAAAAGAGGCTGACTTAATGGGCATGCACATTTGAAATACAAGCATTGCTGAAGGACCTCTATGTCTTCGGGCTGCCCATTTATTTTGTAGTGAGAAATGAGTTCGTCGAACATTAACGCGTAAGGGTCTATATCAGCCACATGACCCGGCGCTTCAGCGCCGCGATGAACATGTTTTTTAAGTATGTTACAAAGCGGCTGTCCATGTGAAATGTTGGCTAAGTAAACTTCCAGCTTTGCCATTTTTAAAACGGATTTGAACGGAGAATCCATGGCTTTTCCGAGCTGCCAAATAGCTGCGCCAAACAGTTCGCTGGCGTCCAGCTTTTCTAAGTTACCTAAGTCCATAAACCAATCTAAATCTGGCGAGCCGCCTTTTTTGAGATTGTTATAAATGGCTTGGTATTGCTTTTCGTTGGTCCTTTCTGGGGTAAGCCACCAAAAGGGGGCTTTGCCTGCCACTACGATATTGGTGTTATAAAACTCGGCTTTTAAAAACAATGCTTGCGCTGAGCCGGCGCTTTCACCGTCAGCAATACCGAAGTCATTCTGCCTAACTTTATCTAATTCAGACAAAAAGAAATGTACTTCAATCTTAAAAGTATTGTCCGCCCATTTTTCAATAGCTCTTAACTTTTGTTGAAGTAAGGAAATTTCTGTATCTGAAAAGCGATTGCCTTCTATACATACCCAAAAATCAAAATCTGAGTCATCAGTTTGCGCGATAGTGCCTACACTACCCATTAAAAGTAGTGACTCTATAACCCTTTGCCTGGGCCAAATTTGCTTAACATCAGAAAACAAGTGACTTTCAGACGGAAAGCACTTTAGCAGGGCTTTTTGAATATCAGCCCTAAAAGAATAGTTATTAATACCAAAAGGCACGACTTCGCCTGAAGGTAATGGTGCCACATAACCTGGAAGTGTTTCGTGATTAACGTGAACAAGAAATGGAAGAACGTGAAAAAGAGGCCCTTGGTGTTCAGGCATAAGAGTAAGCGCGCGCTCAATACGGGCTTTGTTATATCTTAATACACGCAATAACCTGATGGTGAGGTTTTGCTGAACGGAAAGCGACGGATGCGCAGCCATTACATTAATCTGTACTTCTTCATGGCGCAAAGCATAACGCTAATTGGCATTAACTTCCTCTATTTTCGATAACGACAAAAAGTTTGTCGCGTTAGTGATTGTTTGTAGTAAGAAAATACTTTACCCAATCAGGAATACTAGCCTCTCGTTATATATGCTGCATCCCTCTAAAAAAGCGTGTCGCAATTAAGTAGATGCGTTTTTAGGCAACGTAATTTCAACACGAAGACCACCTTCTTCAGGGCTTTGCATTGCAAGTGTTCCAGCGTGCTTTTCCACTGCTTTTAGCGCAATGGTTAAGCCTAGACCAAAGCCTTCGGTGTGCATCTGATTTCCTGCTCGGTAAAAAGGCTGCATTAACTTTTCAATCTCAGCGTTGTCTACGCCAATACCGTTATCCTTAACAACAATAACAACGCTATTAGTACTAGATGCAACGTCTATAGCAACAGGCTGGCCTTTATTTGAGTATTTGCAAGCGTTACCCACTATATTGTCTAACGCTTGATGTAGAGCTTCGGGAAAGGCGTTAATAATCGTGTTGTCTTTACGTGATTGGTCGAAGGTTAATGTGGTAGGAATACCCGGGTAGTTTACTGCCATGTCATCTAATACACGGTTACATAACGCAATAATGTCACATGGCTCAGCTTTCTGGGGCGTCTGTTCCAGTGTCGAAAAGTTTAAAATTTGTTGAATGAGCTGGTCCATTCGTTGGCAGTCATTGTGTATTTGTAGTACGTGTTTGTTTTCAGGTTGATGCTGTCCGATGATTGCGGCAGATGCTTGAAGCCGAGCTAGAGGGGCGCGCAACTCATGAGAGACATCATGTAATAACCTTTGTTGGGCACCTATCGCATCAGCAGTTTTGCTAACCATAAAGTTAATATCGGCTGCGAGGTCGCTTAACTCGTCGCCACGAGTAAGAAGTTGAGAGGGCACTGGTGTCGCAGTTTGGTCGTTGGCGTATTTTCGGCTAAAAGCCCCTAGATATTTTATGGGTTTAACGATGCTCCAACTAAGCAGAGCACTCACCAGAGCTGAGGCTAAAAATATAAAGACAAATTGTATAGTCTGAAAGCGATTAAGCACCTGTTTGTAAATTCGTGGCGTTTGCGGTTGCCTAAATTGAGCGACATAGCGGTTGTTTGATGGCCCGTATATTTCACGCGTGATCCTGTGCTCTTCAGGCACTTTGTTCAGTCGATAGTGATAAACGACTTCATTATCAGGCGTTGAAATAAGCATGGGGATTAGCTCGTTTTCTCGCCCATTTCGTCTTTTAGCCCATTCTCTAATCTCACTTTTAGCTCTACCGTTTGTGAACGCTTCGTGTTCGTATCGCCATACAATCCTTTCAGCCTGATTCGTCGCATCATCAAGAAAACGCTTGTTGTAGCTACTTGCAGTATAGTCGTTAACTAACACGTAACTGGTAGCCGCCATTACCACAAGGCTAGCTACCCAAAAAGCGACAAAAATTCGCCAGAATAAGCGCTTGAATCCCAAGTTAGTTTTTATATCTGCCCATTTAACGTTACTGGCCATTGCCTTTGTCTTCTATTCCGATTCCTGAGGAGCAGTAAGCATTTGATAGCCCACGCCGCGAACAGATTGAATGACGTTCGAAACACCGACTGCTGACAGCTTTTGACGAATTCGGCTTACGTGGACATCCATCGCTCTGTCATAAGCTTCTAATGGACGTTTTAATACTTCCTGCGTCATTTCTTGCTTCGATATAGTTTGTCCTACACGCTCCATGAGATAGCTGAGTGCATTGAATTCAGCGCCAGTTAGCGTAAGAGCTTTGCCATTAACGGTTGCTTGCCGTGCACCTAGATCTAGGTGTATTCCATGCAATTCACTTGACGAAGCTGAGGGCGTGGCCTTCAGGTATTGTGTTCTTCGAATGATAGCGCGGATACGGGCGCCAAGTTCTCTTGGGTTACAAGGCTTAGGTAAGTAATCATCAGCACCCAGCTCAAGGCCTACAATTCGGTCTATGTCATCGCCACGACCTGTCAGCATAAGAATAGGGGTTTGCTTTTCGGCCCTTACTGATTTCAACACATCAAGGCCCGACATACCGGGCATCATAATATCCAGCACTACGGTGTCGTACTGATCGGTGTTGAGTAGTGTTTTTATTGCTTCATCGCCGCTGTGAATAGCATCTACACGAAAGCCATCCCCTTCTAGAAATTCTTTAAGTAAGGCGCACAAGTCTTTGTCATCGTCGACGAGTAAAACGTTTATTTTTTCATTTTCCATGCCCCGAATATTACCCCTATTAACTACAGTGTTTTTCAACTTTACCGAACTTTACACTAGCTTAACCCTACTTATCGATTGATTCACGCATACTTAATTCCGTTGATGAAACAACATTATTTTTTAACGTCATGCATAAACATGGCAAAACAAGTAGGAAGATTAAGATGAAAAAATTAATTACCGGTGTTTTATTAAGTGCATGTATCGCAACCACTGCTTACGCAGGCGGTAAGAATTCAGATGAACGTAGAGGTGGAGATTTCTTACCTTTGCATAAAATGGAAAGAGTACTTGATCTAACTGACGAGCAAATAGTGCAGTTTGAGGCATTGAAAGAGAAGCTTAAAGCTGAGCGTCAGGCTAAAAGAGCTGAAATGGGTGAAGAAGGTAAGCGCAGAAAAATGAATGCACTAGCGGGCCTAAACCCAGACGACGCGAACTATCAAGAAAAGGTAAATGCGATTGCAGAGCAAAAAGCGGAAAAAGTAAAAGCGCGTTTTCTTAAACGTGCCGAGCTTCGCATGAAAGTAGCGGATATTTTAACCGATGAGCAACTTGAAAAGTTCGATAATATGAAAAAGAAACGCGGCAAAAAGCAGCGTCAGCACAGCTAATTCATACCACGTTTAATCAGTAAAAAGCGCCTTTATGGCGCTTTTTGCTACAACGTTATTGTGTTGTCAGCATTTTTTAAAAGAACAGCATGGTTCTCAAGCTTGATAAATGTGTTTCGCTAGTCCTTATTAATTCTTGCTGGATATTGTTCAAGTAAGCTTGTTACTAGTTCATCAAGCTTGTTTTGAATACTAATGCTGTCTTTCGATTCAAGTTCAACACTACCTGAAGCGCTATAGATAAACTTCCCATCTTTCACGATATCTATTTGAAGACCTTGTTGGAAAGAGGTTTGCTCGCCCACAGGTATGCTGAATATACTTCCGAGAGAAATGCCACCAGAGCGCCCAAAGGTGCCTGTACCCAACCCTAAATTTAACGTGGTTCCATCTTCTTTAGTTGTGGTGGAAGGAAGGTAACCTACTGACACATCGGCCTCGTTCTCTGTTGTTGGCGTTAAACCTTTTGTAACCAGGCGCTCGGTTATGGTTGAAGACAAATGGTTAGCAAGAGTTTCATTAATAGGATTCAACGGCGATTGAATGTAAAAGGTTTTAATGTCAGCAAAGTTTTGCGTGTCATCTACGCTTACTTGAGGTTTGCTAGCGCACCCAACAACTAACGCTAAACTTAAAAACGACAACAAGGCTGACTTAATACCATACTTCTGTTGCCAAAAACTTTTATGACATTCTGTTGAAGTGCTACTTCCCATAATAATTTCCCTCTAAATTGCTGCTGTTAAAAGGATGCTCTGTCAGCAGAAATGTTTAACGATTGCTAACTTTAACGACACAATACCCTGTTTTAGATCTGAATTAACAGTAAATGTGGTAACAAAAGGCCACAGCCTTTTGCTCACTGAGCATAATTCGCTGAATTGTCGTCACTCTTCGTCGAATTGTGCTCTGCCACGGTGTTTAAACCGTATGCTTAGTTATCTAAAGTTGCTTACCTACTTTCTAATACGCATGCTAAAGCGTACGCGTAGAAGTTTACGGTAGGCGAGCGGCTATGTCTTAAGAAAAGGTTTGAAGGTAAAGGGTATGCATATTAAACGCACGTTAACAGCTACTGCGATAGCGGCCGTTTTTTCTATTAATGCAGCAGCACACGAAGCATATGATTCTCAAGTTGAATTGGTCGGCGACATTAAAGGCACACAAATTACTGGCGTGACGGTAAGTAACGATGGGCGAGTATTTGTAAACGCGCCCAATTGGCGAGACGGCGTAGGGTTTTCTGTGGCTCAGGTTACCGATAACGGAGAGTTTGTTGCATATCCTAATAATGAAGCAAACGAGTGCGTAGCGCAAAGCGAGGTAAGAAAGGATTGCTTTTTGGCCGTGCAGTCAGTGGTTGCCCACAAAGATAAACTGTATGTGTTGGACACCCGCAACCCAAAATTCAACGGGGTAGTGGATGCGCCTCGTTTGTTTGTCGTGGATTTAGCTTCAAATGAAATCGAAGGAACCTTGATCCTCAGTGAAGATGCTTATCACTCTGATTCTTACATTAACGATTTACGCGTAGACGAAGACACAAATCGCATATACATGACGGATTCGGCTCATGCGGGCTTAGTGGTGTATAACCTCGATGACAATACCAGCTATCGCATTTTAGATAATCATGAAACGACAAAAGCTGAGGTAGAGTCTTTAAGTATTCAAGGTAAGCCTTTCAATATGACTGTTCAATCAGACGGCATCGCGTTAGATACGTTGAACGACACATTATATTTCCATGCTTTGTCAGGTTATTCACTGTATGCCATTAATACCTCAGATATAAAGAAAGCCTCAAATGAGGTATTGGCTAAAAAAGTGCGCAAAGTCGCAACAACCGGTGCGCCAGATGGCATGATTTATCACGAGGGCAACGTCTATTTAGCTGACTTAGAAAAGCAAGAAGTGCAGTACCTTACGCCAAGTCTCGACCTTCGCACCCTAGTAAAAGGTGATGTTGTGAACTGGGCTGATACCTTTAGTATTTATAACGGTTCGCTTTACTATACGAACAGCAAAATACAAGATGCGGGTAGTGATGTAAGCAATATAACGTTTGAAGTTTATAAAACAGCGCTACCTGCGCGTTAAAGTTAGGGTAATAGTTAAGGAACAGGACATGAGCATGATTAAAGAAACAGGTAAGGCATCATTCGGTTTGGCGGCTTTACTCTTCTTCGCAGGGCATGCCACAGCAAAATCAGATTTTGAATATGGCCCAGTGTTTAGCAACTTTGGGAAGCATGCGTCAGTCGATAGTGTAAGCTTTCCTGAAAATCAGACATTCAAGATTGCATTTGATGTTGCCAAAGCGGCAAACCCCGGTGAGGTTAACCGCAAGTTTGAGTCGCTGGCGCGGTTTATTAATATGCACGTAGCTAACGGCGTAAAACAGGAAAACCTCTCGCTCGCGCTTGTGGTGCACGGCTCTGCTACCGAAGAAATGCTTAAGACGGCAAACTTCAAACAGCGCAAAGGCCAACCTAATGGTAACGAAATGTTACTTTCTGCACTGATGGAGCAAGGCGTTGAAGTGATAGTGTGTGGCCAGTCGGCTGCAGCCCATGGCGTTGAAAAAATTGCCTTGATTGAAGGTGTTAAAATGGACCTGTCAGCCATGACCGCCCACGCGCGCTTGGCGCAAAAAGGGTATTCTGTTAATCCTTTTTAGGTTGTTTGGTATGCGTAAGGATTATGTTGTTAAGAGCATATTGGCTTATGCGGAAACATAAGGTGGTCGGCTGTTTAAGGCACACATGCGACTATCAGGTTTGCTAGCTCTTTCCCTAGTGGCAAGTTTCGTTATGTTCAAGGCATAGTTAACTCAGACCAAAAAACGCTCTAGAAGTGAGATTAATCAACATCACTTTCAATCTACGTAAATTTATTTGCTGTAGTAACTTTGCGTTTAAAAGCTCTTCCAGAAAATAGCAATACTATTGCAATAAAGAAGCAAAAAAATGTGCTTAACTTTATACCTCTTTCTAACGTTCCAAAACTCGGAAAAAAAACTGGGTAAAAAATGCGTACCTCTTTCCCAGTCCAATATTGTTTGAGGTAATCCAAAGCAAACGTTCTGTTTTTTAACCTTATCCTCGGTCCGAGTGAAACTATATCTGAAACGTACTCAACGTTATCAACGCTGTACGTGAACTCAATCATTGCTTCTTCAATGTAACCATTTCCAACCCTTACTTTAACTCTATTAGTCGAAACAATTACCCCTTTAGTTTCGTTCCAAAAGTAAGAAGTAATACTTACCAACATCCCATATGTAGATAATGGTAAAAGAAACAAATTAAGGAACAAGCACGCTGTATAGAGTTTTTTATACTTAACCATTACCTACTCAAAATGTGTGAAAAGCCTTGGATCTGCAAAGTAAAATCGACCAAATCAAAATTAGCGCTACTGAACGTGCGCTGCCAATACGGGTTTCTTTACCTAAGAATGTCATGTCAATATGTGCTTATTCCTCACGGTAGTCGATTGAGATTCACTACCTAAATAACAAGCTTCAAGATAGATGCACCATCTAGGCATGCGCTCAGCTCCCAATGTTCTAAGCCTATTGACTTGCCTGTGTTAGTTTTACTGGGATTTCCCAAGTTCTTTTAATATTTTGCATTGATTCGACGAACTCGAAACTAGCCTCCCAAAAATATTTGTTTTCTGAAATAAACGCTTTGTTTGTCGGCTGCTTACCATGCGGGATAACAAAACTGAATTCTAAGATTGTTTTACCGCCTACATAATTAATTTTTGTTGTTGTGGTTGATTCCCAAACTATATCTTTTCGGCTGTCGTCCCCTCTCATTGTGCGGTGCCAGAGAGTAATTGATACCTCTTTAACTCTATTAAAATTTGGCTTTACAATTTCAATAGAGCCTTTAAATTCCTCGCCAATTGTGCAGACTGACGGGGTCAGTGTTAACGGAGTTTTACCCAGTTTAGAAAATTTCCGCTTCTGATAAGCGCCAATCACCCATAGAAGAATTGAGAACGAAAAAAAGCCCGCAAAAAATAAGTATAGAGCAGGCGAGTTTGATTTAGTTGATGTGAAAAGAAGCGCCATTGCAGCAAAAAAACAAATTACGCCAAAAATTTGAATGGCAACACCAGTTTTACTCTCTTTGCTATGTATAACTTTATAAAGCTTACCCAAAAATTTTATTCCTTTAAAAATAGCCATGGCTGAATGTCAATCTAAAAGCTTATTACTGAGACTTCATAGTAATACTCATCTCCCAAAAAAACACGGCCAGTGTTTTTAGGGGAAATGCGATTAGACGTCCGGTTTGTGTATCTGCCTAGCGGCGAGCGTTGGCGGGCACCAATAGACAAAAAGCAGACATTTAATGATTAGTTTGTTTCTCTATTTGACTTGGCACTTTCGTAACAATACTTGGACCTTCCTGTGTGTTTCAATCAGAAAGATGCATAGCGTATTTCATTTGTTGATGAAGCACCCTAATGACGAAAATGCCGTCATAGACTTTTTTATAGAAGACCATATGCCTATGAGCTGGGAGTTGTAGGTAATTCTTTCTAATGTCCTCCGCTGAAGTACCTACATTAGGGGTTTCCGCCAGAACAACTAGAGCTTCGTGTAGGGCAACAAGTTAGGCTTCAGCTTGAGTTACGCCATGTATATTGGCTGAATAATCGTAAATCCCGGAGATATCTTCCTCTGCTTTTTTAGAGAGGGTGTAATTATTCATTTTAAGGCTTGAGATTTCTTAGCTTGAATAATATCCAAAACATTCTTTTCACTTTTCCCACTCAATTCACCTTCTATGAGAGCTAAGCTAATTGCCTCTCGCTCACTCTGATTGCGACGTACTAAATCGCGAATATAATCACTAGCATTAGCAAATTTGCCAGTTTTTACTTGTTCATCAATTCACTTACGCATTTCGTCAGGAAGTGACACATTTAAAGTTGCCATTGTCTATTTCCGAATGTTCACCATTCGCAAATCATGGCAAATATTGACTAAGTTTGCCAATTGAGTAGTGAGTGTTTGTTTTTCTGATAGCCCGGAGCACTTAGTTAAACGAGCAGTTTAGCGTCACTCGAAACACTGCGCTTAATCAAAATTCGACCTTTTGCTTTACGTAAACAGAAGACCTACGAGCCCATAGGCATCTTAAAGTAAATAGCTGCCGCTTTAGGTTCATACCCCCAATTTCACAGAGCCTTTAGCGTAACCCCTTAAAATAGACTAGTTAGTTGAAATCTGCCCAAGCGCAATAATTTTCTCAAATGGTGTGGTGTCGGGTAATGTACCAAAAGCAAAGCCACTCGCGTTGCCAAGCCTCGATTCACAGAACGTGTGGGCAATATCGATAATGGCATCATTGTTGTCGAGTGCCGTAGCAAGTAACGCACATGCTTGAAGCGCGAGCGCCATCTGTTCGGTTAAATAGCGGCTTCGCGATTCCATATTCTGCGTATTTGATAGCTCGTCAAATAACTTACTAAGGTAAATATCGTAGTATTTGTTTTGGCCTGCTTGAGTTTTGAGTTCGGCAAACAAGGCCTCTTTCACGTTGGGCTCTTTGGCGAGTGCGCGCAGTACATCCAAACATTGAACGTTTCCACTGCCTTCCCAAATAGAATTGAGCGGAGCTTGACGGTAATAACGGGGCATAGGATTTTCTTCCACGTAACCAATGCCACCTAAACACTCTTGCGCTTCGTTTACAAACATAGGTGTGCGCTTACAAATCCAGTACTTTCCAATTGCGGTGGCCAGCCTTGCCAGTGCTGCTTCATGGCTATCACTCTTTGCACTATCTACTGCCTTTGCAACGCGCATAGTAAGCGCGGTAGCAGCAGCACACTCAATGGTGAGATCTGCCAACACATTTTGCATTAGTGGCTGATTGACTAAGGTTTTCCCGAAGGCATCGCGGTGGCTTACGTGGTGTAATGCGTGAACCAGTGATTGGCGCATAAGTGCTGATGATCCAATCATGCAATCCAGTCGGGTAAGCGACACCATATCGATGATCACTGGCACGCCCCGGCCTTCTTCGCCAATCAAGTATGCCGTGGCTTCTTGGAATTCAACTTCAGATGATGCATTGCTCCAGTCGCCTAGCTTGTCTTTCAAACGCTGAATGCGCACGTTATTAAGTTCACCGTTTTCAAGCATTCTTGGTAGTAAAAAGCAGCTTAGTCCGCCTTCGGCTTGCGCAAGAATAAGATGTGCATCGCACATGGGGGCAGAGAAAAAGAACTTATGCCCTACAATGTGGTAACTGCCATCAGCCTGCTTAGTCGCTTTAGTTGTATTACGCCTAACATCTGAACCTCCTTGTTTTTCAGTCATCCCCATACCAATAGTCAGCCCGTGTTTTTGGCTAGCTGGTAGGGAACGAGGGTCGTACTCGCCGTTGATAACTTTATCTAGGTAGTAAGGTGGTAAGTTGTTTCCATACCGCATGGCGGGGATCGCTGCGTGTGTCATGGTCAGTGGGCAAGATGTACCAGACTCAGCTTGATAGTGCATATACATTAGTGCTGCGCGTATAGTGTGGGCTCCTTCTACACCTTCATACTTCCACGAATAGTTATGTACATTATGCTGCATCGCACTATCCATAAGTACGTGATAACTAGGATGAAACTCTACATTGTCTGTACGGCGGCCGTAGCGATCAAATGTATGAAGAACGGGCTTATTTTTGTTAGCGAGTTCTCCATGGTTCATAAGTGTATCACCTGCAAGTTGACCATATTTATCTAGTAACCCTTCGTCATGCTGGTGGGATGGTGGCAAATGCTGGTTTACAAATACACGCAGCAACGCATCATCACGCCATACGTTGTAGGGGGCGGCAATGGTGGGCTGGTTTTCTACAGTGTGCGTTACAAATCGATTTGATAAAGTCATGACATTTCCACTTAGTGAATACACAAAGTCTATCTTTGTACTGTGTCTCTACATCAAATATTACATAAATAGTCATTAATTAACAAATAATGTAATGTTTGTGCCTTGCGTGTGTTTATATAATGATGGAAGTTACGTGGTTGGCCTCAAATGGTTTATGTAATCAACTGAATTGAGGCTTGATTAAGTATTTAGGTCCTATCTTAAACAAAGAAGTAAATAGAACTTGCTGCTAGAAAAAGAGAAAAAGCCCGTCGCACGAAAGCTACTGCTAAAGCTGCTGGGTTCCCGTGACAATATTCAAATGAATGCTAGTGCAGCCGTTCGCGTGGGGGCATTGTTTGGTATTTCTGAAAACAATATTCGAGTAACGCTAACCCGCTTGCAGTCTGCTCAGCTAATCACCTTGGTTGAACGCGGTTATTACAAACTAGGCGACGAAGGCATTCGTTTTGCTAAAGAAATACACCAGTGGCGAGAAGATGAGAATGAGCTTGTGCCTTGGCAAAACGATTGGGTTGTCGCTCAAACCAGTACTATTCCTAAAAGTGATAAAAAGCAGCAAAGAACTAACGAACGCGCACTCAGGCTTATGGGCATGAGAAAGCTGGCAAACGATATTTATCTTAGACCCAACAATTTTTCAGGCGGAGCAGGCGAAGTAAGAGACAAACTCTATTCACTTGGCCTATCGAGTAAGACGCTAGTGTTTAACGCTAAAGACTTTGACAGTAAGACACAAGGCAAGGCGATGGGGCTGTGGCGCCACTTAAACTTAGCGTCGCTATACAAAAACGGATGTAGTGCAATAGAGAAATCTCTTGCTCGATTACCGTCTTTACCCCTTGAAGAAGCAACCAAAGAATCTTATGTGATAGGAGATAGAGCGTTATACCACTTGGTGTTTGACCCTTTGCTACCAACACCATTTGTAGATGTAGCAATGCGTGAGCGTTACCGTAACCTTGTAAAAAAATACGATGATATGGGCGCACAGATATGGCTTCGCTTTTTAAACCAAAGTTAGGTGAGTAAACGCTGAATTAAAACGGAAGCAGCTGAAATGGAAGTAAATATGACCGCATCAAGACCGTTGTTTAAACATATTCGTAATCATACCGCGCTTTTCAGTGAGCTTTCTCAATATAGAAACGCTGCGGTAGATAGATTAGGGTTTTCAGACTTTGAATTTCATAAAACCCCAAAGTTCGTAACCGAAGATGGAAGCAGGCTTACTATAGAGCCTGAAAGAAGCATTGTTCTTCCAAAAGTGAACGCACTGGCAGGGCTTAAAAATAAGCTAACACAAGCCATTTCAACGTTGCACATGGTTGAACATAGCGAAATAGGCTATCGCTATCCAACAGCAGCGTTAGCAGGTCTAGATGCTCCGTTTATCAAACGTATGCGCTCTGAGTATTTTCATAAAGTGGACGAAGACAGAAGCATTTGTCGTCCTGTGAATTTGTCCTATGGAATAAAAAGTCGCGGAAAAGCTGATAACCGTCAAGAATACGAAGTCTGGATGCCAGAAGAAGCGCCAGATCAAAATCCGCTGCCTTTGCTCATAAACGCGTATGGCGAAGACTTACCCGATGATGTCAGGCACTTTGTTGAACAACCTTCAAAAGTGCATGGTTGGATGGGCGTTAAGCGTGCGGCATTTGAAGCGCTTTATACAAATAAGCAACACTGCGGCGAGTTGATTATTTGTATCGCCATGAGCGTAGATGCTTATAATATCGGCGCTAAGCCAGATTTGGCCTATTCTCCAGAGGCCGAAAGTTCTATTGCGGTTAGCAACGCTGAATTTGAATGGGAAATAGAGGGTTACTATGCTCCACGAGGCTGGGCGTTTGATCACGATGAAGTTTGGGCAGCAATAAATCACACGTTAGAAGCCATCAATGAGCCACTCGATGCTCTCTATGGTAAAAAAATTATTCCAATTGCAGAAAGCAAAACGGAGCGAATTTTGTCAACGCTGCAGTCACTGGGCGTCACGCAACAAGAAGTAGATAACCTCAATCTTCAGCCATGGGAGTTCATGCTTACTGAAAGCGAGCACAGGGTGAAAGCGCACGACCCCAGTCGTTCTGTTAATTTACTGGGCAGACTCAACCGACTTTTCTACCAACCAGAACAGCAGTTACCTTCACTTAACTGGATGCACGATCTCATCCTATAGATTTAAACTTTAAAGATTACTTTGCTACTCGATTTTATTTATTGTCATTTACAAAACCAAGCGCGCTGAAAAGCAATTTCATGCGCGCTTTTTTGTGCGTCTGCGACCCTACACCTGTAACTAGAAAGACTTATATGTAAATTTTTATATAAATGATGTTATTTTTTGTAAATAACTTTCATTTTTGACGTGATCTGTATGTTTAATTCCATTTTTCTGTAATTTAATTACGAAAAGTGCTTTATTTTTCGAAAGTGTTGTTCATAATGTACACATCACTTAAGTGATATCTAATTTAGTTACAAAATAGGAATTCAAAAATGAAACTGTCTACTTTCGCTACTGCTCTAACACTATCTGTTGCTGCTACTCAATCTTTCGCAAAAGATGTAGTACTAAAGCCAATTAACGACAACATCGAAACACAAGCGTGTTTAACTGCGGCTAAAGATGGTTTTGGCCCTGCATTGCGTCTTATCCGTTCAAAAGGTTTTAATGCAGAAGAGTTCAGTGCATCTGTACGTTGTAACGGCGAATCACTTCGCACCTTTGCTTACATGTACAAAAACAACAAGGCGACTGAAAACGCGAAAACGGTAGCACTTGTTGCTAAGAACCAAGATGTAGCATCACAAGCGTGTTTAGAAGCGCTTTCAGTAGGTAAAGAAGCCGCGCTAGCCAAGTTTGGTTTGGAAGGTGAAAACATTATCTGTAACCACAAAACAATGTCTGATTTTGTTCGTGAATACAGTGCAGAGAATGTAGTTGTTCGCACTGCTGCTGAATAAGACTGCGTTTTAGGATAGCAACCTACTGCTAATATTTAGTACAGTTTCATGGCCTTTCGCTTGAAAGGGTGAAAGGCCTGACACTTTACGCTTCGCTCGATTTAATTTCACGTAAGTCTTTCCTCATCGGCTAACCTTTAGCCACACAGTTCAGTTTTTTCATTATGTAAAGGCCTCAAAATAGGGGTAATGTATCCACCTGTAGTTATTGATTTTCATCAGACTGAATCAAATGAAACTCAGCTTGCCTACCATCTAAATAGGTTACTGACTTACCGTCAAAAAATGCATCTTCTTCCAGCATAATTCTAATTTCTTTGTTCCACTCTTCAATAAAGCTGGCCGCATTGAGCTCTATAGAATAGGCCGTTTGTGCAAACATCGGGTAATCCCCTTTAATTGGTACGCCTTCTTGAGCATCCCACATTCCTATTGTTGGGCCTGCCGCGTGCCCGTGAAAACCAAGCGGGTGAGTATAAATAGCGGGCGTGATCCCTTGTTCGATAGCCTGCTGTCGCGACATACTCAAAATAGTATTGCCCGTTCTGCCTACTTTAAAATTACTGGTCAAAATGTCTTGCAGCTTATTACCCGCTTCAAGTGCTTTTTTAAGTGACGCTGGCGCGTCTTTTTCTCCAGGTTTTAATACGTAGGCATGCTGCTGTTGATCCGTGTTAAGTCGCAAGTAGGTAATGCCAAAATCAACGTGTATCAGGTCGCCCGGTCGTATGATGTTCTCTCCGGGACGTTTGCTGAAAGCACTGATTTGATCAAACACTTCATTGTCTTGTCTTTGGATGGAAACCGTAGGATGAAACCAATTGGTGAGCCCTAAGGCTCGAGTTTGATCCCGAAGCCACCAAACAACATCGTCTGTAGTGGTTACGTTAGGTGTGATGACTTCATTTGAAAATGCTGTCGCTATCAGCGAGTGACCTATTTGAGTGAGTACGGGATAATACTGCATTTCCAGGTCACTGCGCGTTTCTAACCAGCCTATAGCAAGCCTTTCACCACTCACTACTCGGCTTTTTAGTTCATTAGAAAGTACGCCTATAAATTTTTCGTGTTCCGTAGCAGTCATGCCATCTGCAAGAGCAAATGCATTTGACGTATTTATGGCTATTTTCGCGGGGTTACGGGCTCCTATGATGTGTTTCAAGGCTTTCCACTGATCAGGTTGTGCTTCCTTATCCCACGCTTTTTTAAATAGCGAGCCTACCGCGTATCTTGCTACGGCCAAACGTTCGAGTGGTTGACCATTGCCTGGGTTATAAATGACTAACATGGTGTGACGTCTTGCAGAAACCCAAGTAGAAGGCAGCATCGTTTTTAAAACCGGGTCTTCGTTGTATTCCCGTGACATCAACACCCACATGTCGATGCCTTCCCGCTCCATAATGTGGGGAAGTACATCACTGAAGCGTTGTTCAAGAATGCTATCGATTAGGGCACTTCTTTCTTTCATTGAAAGCACAGAACTGGCTTGTACACTGAAACCAAAAAGGGTGAGTAGAAGAAATATAATTTTTTTCATATGCATTCCGTTGTTTTGGTAATTATTGGCTATTCTTTATACCGTTATCACTTTAACTACGCTATGTATATATAAATCAACTGAATGGATATCTTGATGAAATCTTCTCTTTATTCTTGTTTGCTACTTTTTATGTTTATGAGCTTTCACTCGGTTGCGCAAACGTCTATTAAATGGGGCACTGACTATTGGCAAGACTACACAAACTACGACGGAAGCGGCTTTTATAACGAGCTAGTGCATAAAATTTTTCCAGAACCAGAGTACACAATAGATATTCACTATTACCCTTGGAAGCGTACAGTAAATAACGTGTTGCAAGGTAATATTGATATGACAGGGGCTATGCACAAGACCGAAAGGCTTTACCATTCTGAGCGCCCAGTGCTTATTGACACCGTAGTTATGGTAAGCCGTGCAGAAGATGCCCTAAGGCGAGACTCTCTTGATAATAAACTCGGCGCTTATCGTTCTGGTTATGAAGATATGGTGTTCTATCCCTATTTAGAAAAGGCGACGATGGGACTGGAAGTTGAAGATTCGTATAAGGGATTAACTCTGCTAGCAATGAAGAAAATCGACTTCTATGTTGGAGCAGATAGTTTGGTGCAACTTGCTTTAAATGAGCGTGACGACCGCGCTGAATATGAAATCTCTGAGTTAGGTAGTTTTAAATTGTATTGGTCTTTCGCTCTCACTGAACATGGTTTGGCACTTAAAACCGCATTTGATGAACGATTAGAAGCTTTGCGCAAGCAAGATGTGCTCGCGCAGCTGTATCAAAAATATGATCTTATTATGCCTTTCTGAATGGCCCAGAGGGGGGGATAAGCTTTATAAATTAGCAGTAAGAAACTACCTCAATTTCTATATTTTGCTGCGCCATAAAGTAAAAGCGTCTACCTGGCTCGTAATCACCGTGGCTGTAGGTTTTAAAATTTTGCGCTAAAACCTGCTGTTCTGTTTCGTCTAAATTTTGAACTACAATGCCGACATGGTTAACGTTGGCCAAGGTTTTATAATCACTCTCTATCTCATTAATAGTTTTAGGTCTGTACAGCGCTAGGTAGTCTTTATCGTTTCCCACGTGCACCGTATAGCCATCGTTTTTAGCGCCTCCGCTCCAACGTACTTTCCAACCAAATAGTGTACAAAGTAAGGTGGCTAGTTCATCTGGGTTTTCAACGGTGATATTTGTGTGCTCTAAGTATGCAGTTGTCATGTGTTTTTCCTTGTGTAGATAATCAACGAAAAACAGCTTAATATCTAAAGCTAACTTTAGATCAAGCGTTTTTTACCGCTATTTCGAAATTGGAAAAGGGGCGTTATGGCACCAGAACCTATGGTAAGCATTGGCTTTATTGCTAAACGTACTGGCAATGCTGTTTCATTAATTCGCTATTATGCCAACGAAGGGCTTATTCCTTCTGTGCGCACAAATGGCGGAAATAGAGCATTCCCTCGTTCTGTCATTCGCAGAGTTTCCTTTATTTTGATTGCGCAAAATATGGGGTATTCCCTTGCTGATATAAAGAATCTTTTGTTTACACTTCCTGACAACAGAACGCCAACACAAGCTGATTGGGCAAAATTAAGTACGGTGTTTAATCAGCATATCGAAGCAAAAATTGCGGCGCTGACCAGTTTGAAGACGTCGTTAGAAGGCTGTATTGGCTGTGGGTGTTTGTCATTAGACCGCTGTAGGCTTTACAATACCGACGATAAAGTAGCTGCCCAAGGAAGTGGCGCCCAATTGCTTGATGAAAATGTTCAGTCTCAGTTTTTAGTTTCACACAAAAAGTAGCGCTTCATGCACCCTAAAAATCTCCATATAAACGGCTATCCAATGGATGCGCTGTGCCAGTCATACCCTGCGCTTAAGCCTTTTCTCGTTAAAGCTAAAAGTGGCAATATCAGTATAGATTTCACTAATCCACAAGCGGTGAAGATACTTAATGCTGCCTTGCTTCGCCACTATTATCGACTTGAGTATTGGGATATTCCTGAAGGCTACTTATGCCCCCCTGTACCTGGAAGAGCAGATTATATCCACGGTATTGCTGACTTATTAAAATCAGCAAGGTCTAATTTAAAAAATGAGCGTGGGCGAGATATACGTGGGTTAGATATCGGCGTGGGCGCTAATGCTATCTATCCTATTATTGGTATTGCGTCCTACGACTGGTCGTTTATGGGTAGCGATGTTGATGAAGCTGCTGTAAAGAACGCTAATGTCATTGCGAGTAAAAATAGTCTGTTAGCCGATAAATTCCAAGTGCGTAAACAAACCAATAGTGCGCACATTTTTAAAGGTGTCATTGAAGAGAACGAACGGTTCACTTTTACTATGTGCAACCCGCCGTTTCATAAGTCTGCCCAAGATGCCCTGTCTGGCACGCGAAGGAAAACATCTAATTTAACTCGCAATAAGCAGAAACGAAGTGGTGCAAAGTTCACCGGTAATCGAGATCAAGGTTTAGGAGATCGTACACCCAAGCTGCAAGGTAAAAATGCCGCTTACCAAGGTAAGGACGCAAACTTGAATTTTGCGGGCCAAGCGAATGAACTTTGGTGCGAAGGGGGGGAACTTGCCTTCATTCAGCGCATGGTTCAAGAAAGTGTTTCTGTGAAAGACAATGTAGAATGGTTCACCTGCTTGGTGTCGAAGAGTGCCCATTTGAAACCAATTAAAACCAGTATTGATTATTACGGTGCTGCGCAGTGTAAAGTGGTTGATATGGGGCAGGGGAGTAAATTGAGCCGCTTTGTTGCGTGGACTTTTTAACCGACTTATAGCTAAGTTAAATTGACCGAATACAGTTGATGCAGCGTAATGCGAGCACGCATAGTACTAGCTAAGGAAAGTGGTTCTTGTTCTGAAGAACCACTTTCCAAGTCAACGTTTAGAAGCTAAAGGTTTTCGATACACCAAACACGATGCGTTCATCGGCGGTATCAAAATCGAGATTGGTGTTTTCAGCTGCAATTTCGAAATCGAACCCTTCGTAGCTTGTTTGGTAAGCCAAACGGTAGTGGTAAAAAGAGGTGTCATCACCATTCCATAGCCACTTATCGCTATCTAACGAGTTTGATACATCAAAGCTTGCACGTAAATTGTGGTTGGGTGCGAGTTCAAAGGTATGAGTAACCATCGCGATGGCGTGTTTAGCGCCTGTTCCAAAGTAATCCCACGTGTACCAGAAGTTCAGTTCTGAGCTACCGTAGTCACTAGCATAACCGAATTTGGTGTACACTTCCGGGTAATTCCCGTTACTTGAATCGTCGCCGCCGTGATAAGAGTAATAGGCGATACCGTAGTCGATACTTACCGCATCGGTTAGCATTTGATAACGACCTACGTAGAAGTCCCATTCAAGATTAGTATCACCGCCGAAATCTACGTTGGAAGCCCACGTTCCAGCGTACGTGCCATTTTCGAAGGCTTTGTCAACACCTCCCTGAAGAGCTGGGTCATTTTGTGTCTGACTAACGCCATTGAATGTATAGTCTGATACTGCGGAAATGTTGGCGCTCCAGTCAGCAAGAGATGCCGAAGCATAGAATGTCGCAATAATGGCAGCAAGTATGCGTGCAGACGGTAAAAATACGTTTGATTTTTTCATGTTAAACACCCGTTTTTATCATTGTTGTGTATATCATAGTTGTTTATTTAATCGACGCCCTTTAAATAGTGGACACTCTTTAACTTCACCGGCTCAAATTGAGCCAGTGAAGAAGAGGGGTAATAAACAAATATGAAATGTTTTAGTTAAGGTTTTCTATTTTTGTGAAGTCAATTTTGTTCTCTTTCGGGGACGTTTTGATAGCCGTCACCGATTTGAACTTCTGACTCAAAATGAACGCAAAGCAGCTAAAGAAGACGGCTATAACCAGCGCACCTACCCACTGAATTTGCAAGAAGTCTAGTTTGAATAAGAGCGTAAGCAGCGATAGTGCCACGATGTTAAGGGCAATATAATTACCTTTGCCAATGCGCTCAACGGTCATGTTAAGGTTGTCGGTATAAAGTCTGATTAGTGAATCAAGTGAGTTGATTACAAAAACAATACCTACAAATACCATTGCCATATTCGTGATCCCTTCCGTTGGAATACCGGCGCTGTGGTAGTGATACAATACCGAAAACCATGCAGCGATAGGGATAGATGGGATAACCATCATAGCCAGCATAACTTGGTAGGTTTTAAGGCCGCCCACGAAACGAGACGTAAACTGACCTATCATAATGCTCCAGCTGAACCACCAGAATAGATAAAACTCATGGTAATCATTGATGGGTAATACGAAGTTATCAATATTCGCAAAATATCCACCAATAAGTCCTAGGTTTCTAAAGTATGCCGTTATTTCACTTTCGCCAAACACAAATGCCGCAGCCCACATGCCAACAATGAGGGCGATAAATACCCATGTAGTGGTCAGGCTTAAAATGCGCACGTACTTAATACTTGTGCTTGAGTACACAGCAAAGGCAATAGCTGCGAACACAATAAGATAGAACGCTGGCACGACTGATTCACCGTCGCCTACTGACGGCAGGTACCATGGAAGGTTTGAAAGCAGTAAGAAAGCTGTAAAAGCACAGGTTCCGATGATAATAATGTTGTTTACGAACTTAACAATAGGAAGCTCGAAGAACTTTACTTTCGGTTCGATTACGCAGAAATAAAAACAAGTAAGGAAGTAGAATCCCCAAATTAAGAACCCCCAAAACCCAAACTCAATGGCGAGCGGATTGGTGAAGGCATATTCAGGACTTGCGCTTATGTCAGCATAACCAGCAAATTCAGTAAGCGGGAACATAATAAGACCCACGTCCAAACCTGAGGTAAAAAGAATAGCAATAAAGGTGAAGGTTCTTACTGGCGTTACACCGACCACTTTCATGTTGCCCCATTTAAACAAAATATAAGCTACAGAAAGTAGAGTGAAAATAATGCCTGCACTAAGCCATACTGTCATTATCACCCTCCCAGTATTGATAAAATTGAAACATGTTTTTTCCTTCTTTTCGTTATTAAACAGACCACCCAGCTACATGCATCGTCACCTTAATCGGCGGCATATAGGCACTGTGGAAGGTGCGCTTGTTGCAAAAACAAGCACACTGGTGCGAAATCGCTTTAACGTTGCTCGGTTTGCCAATTAGGGTGTATGTCTACCGCTACATTTTGTGGTGGTAGAGCGGGTTTACCCAAAATTTTGTCTGCCGCTTTTTCTGCTACCATTATGGTAGGTGCATTTAGGTTTCCATTTGGAATAGTGGGGAATATAGATGAATCCACCACACGTAGACCTTTAATGCCATGTACCTTGGTTTGAGAATCTACTACTGCCATGTCGTCTTCGCCCATTTTGCATGAACACGACGGGTGGTAAGCACTTTCAACGGCTTCGCGCACAAAAGCATCTATTTCTTCATCCGTCTGAATGTGCTCGCCAGGCTGAATTTCGCCGTCTCTGAAGTCGTCGAAAGCTGACTGTGCGATGATTTCTCTCGTTAGCCTGACGCAAGCTCTAAACCCTTCAATGTCATCTTGATGCTGCAAGTAGTTAAACAAGATTTTAGGAGGCACTGTCGGGTCGGCCGATTGAATGGTTACGCTACCTCTACTTTTAGGTTTGTTGTGACCTACGTGTACTTGAAAACCGTCACCATCGAAGGCTGACTTACCGTCATAGCGGATGGCGGCGGGCAAGAAGTGGTACTGAATATCCGGCCACTCTACATCAGCTTTCGAGCGAATAAACGCACAAGATTCAAAGTGATTCGTTGCGCCTAAACCAGAACGGTTAAGTAACCAGCGGGCGCCTATCAAGCCTTTTGAAATTAAGCCCAGTCTGCGGTTTAGCGTGATCGGTTGTTTACACTTGTACTGGAAATAGAACTCCAAGTGATCTTGCAGGTTTTGGCCCACACCCGGCAGGTGGTGTTTAACATCGATACCTGCTTTTTCAAGAATCTCTTTATCGCCAATGCCTGAAAGTTGCAGAATATGAGGCGAGCCAATAGAGCCTGCACTTAAGATAACTTCGTTAGACGTATTGGCGGTTTCGGTTTTGCCATTAACCACATACTCAACGCCTTTTGCGACTTTGTTATCAAGAACAACTTTAGTCACCAGCGCGCCAGTCACTATGGTTAAATTCTTACGCGACTTTACCGGGTCAAGATATTCACGACTTGCTGAGCTGCGCACACCGTCTTTTACGGTCATATGCATAGACCCGAAGCCTTCTTGTTGCTTACCGTTATAATCGCTTGTAATGTCGTAGCCCGCCTGTTCACCGGCTTTAATAAAGGCGGTATAAAGCGGGTTTTTCATTTCATTGCCGTTGTTAACGCCAAGTTCACCATTGCCACCACGATAAGCATCGTTACCCTTGTACCAGGTTTCTGCTTTTTGGAAATAGGGTAGGCACGCCTGATAATTCCAGCCCTCTGCGCCGTGAGCTTCCCATTCATCAAAGTCCTTAGCGTGGCCGCGTACGTATACCATTCCGTTAATAGACGACGAGCCGCCCAACACTTTACCGCGGGGACAATGCATTTCACGGTTGTTTAAATAGGGCTCTTTTTCAGTGTTGAATTGCCACGCATACTTGTCGGTATTCATAGGAATAGACAGTGCCGTTGGCATCTTGATGAAAATGCTTTTATCTGAGCCACCGGTTTCCAGTAGCAACACCTTGTGCTTTGGGTTTTCTGATAAGCGGTTCGCTAGCACACAGCCAGCAGAACCTGCTCCAACAATAATGTAATCAAATGTCTGCATATGTACTCCTACTGCGATTTAAAACGGGCTTTCAATTTGGTTCATACCTACATAAACCGACTTGGTTTGCGTGTAGCTATTAAGCGTTTCAACACCGTTTTCCCGCCCAATGCCAGATTGCTTGTAGCCGCCTACAGGCATTTCTGCTGGAGAATTTCCATATGCGTTTATCCAGCAAATACCAGCTTGTAACTGGTGGATAACGCGGTGCGCGCGCTGGATATCTTTACTAAATACGCCCGCTGCCAAACCTAGCTCGGTATCATTCGCGCGTGCGATCACTTCGTCTTCATCATCGAATACCAACACGCTCATTACTGGCCCAAAGATCTCTTCCTTAACGATAGTCATATCGTCGGTGCAATCTGTGAAAATTGTTGGTTCAACAAAATAGCCGTTAGGCGCAGACGCTGGAGAGGCTGCGTTACCACCGGTTAATAGCGTTGCGCCTTCTTCTTTTCCTTTCGCAATATAGCTAAGCACTAGCTCTTGGTGCTTTTTAGAAATAAGTGCGCCTAGGTTTACATTAGGGTCTAGCGGGTCACCCATAATGATATTTTTTTCGGTACGGGCTTTAAGTTCATCAATAAAGGCTTGATATACAGAGCGCTGAACGTAAACACGGGTACAGTTAGTGCAGATTTCACCTTGAGTGTAAAAATTGCCTAGCATAGCGGCGCTGATAGCCTGGCTAATGTCAGCATCTTCAAATACTACTAGCGGAGACTTGCCGCCAAGCTCCATCGTCACGTCTTTTAAGTTCGACGCAGCGGCGCTTTGCATCACTTTCTTACCCGTGCCCACTTCACCGGTAAACGATACTTTTTCAATGTCTGAGCTATTTGTAAGCCATTGACCAACTTGCGCTGCGCCTTGAACCACATTAAATACGCCAGCAGGTACGCCAGCTTCAGTGAAAATTTCAGCCAACTTAAGCGCACCCATAGGCGTTTCTTCTGACGGCTTAAATATAAACGCATTACCTGCGGCAAGCGCTGGGCCTGATTTCCAACAAGCAATTTGAATAGGGTAGTTCCATGCGCCAATACCAGCGCAGATACCTAACGCTTCTTTACGCGTGTAAAAGAAGTCGCCACCAACAGGTTGCTGGGTACCTAGTTGAGTAGGAGCCAGGCCTGCATAATACTCAATAACATCAGCGCCAGTTTCAATGTCTACACAATCGGCTTCTTGAATAGGCTTACCGGTATCAAGTACTTCAAATTTAGCGAGTTCATCATTACGTTCGCGAAGCAGTGCAACCGCCTTGTTAAGAATGCGAGTTCTTTCTATAGGCATCATTGCTGACCATACCGCAAATCCTTCTTTAGAACTCTTGATCGCTTCTTGTTGAATAAACTCATCAGCCACTTCTACGTGGTAAATTACCTCACCGGTTGCGGGGTTGGTGACTGCAAAGGTCTCTTTGCTTTTGTTTGCCATCGGCTTGCCGTGAATGAAATTCTGATAAGTCGGTAATGACATGCATAAACTCCTACTTTTAATAGTGCTGACAACGCTCGCCAATTAGCGCGCTCTTTGCGTGAAAAATAAATACGTACAAGCTAATACACATATTTGGTTTCAATACGATGAATAGTGTTGAAACTATTTTTCTCACTAAGCATTTGAAACGTACGAACTAATCGCTCTTCGCTTAATAAACACCACTTTAGCTTTCTTTACCTCACCTCTATCTAAGCCGCGTTTCTGCAGGCTTTATAGGAGTTAATTTAAATGCGCTTTAGTAGTGTTTTTATTTTAATTGGCTGTTCAATAAAAATAAATTGTATAGTGTTCTAACTATTGTTTCAACGTCGAAGCATATTTAACGGCAAGTGATAAGGATGTTAAGTGCGTGTGTTTACAGCTTAAATGCCTGATTTATAGTGATTAAAGGCCTAACATTAAATATATAAATAAAGCGCGAACTCTGTGTTAAAGCTTTTAGTTCGAACAGGATGGAGCATTAAAAAGTGTTTAATTGAAACTATTCGACAGAGAGTAGTGGTGGCCTCGGCACTCTATCTAAAACGCCAAAGCATGACATGAATATTACTGAAACTTTTTAAATAAATTGCGGCGGCAGTGTTACAGGTTAATACTGCCGCCTGAAATTTAATGGTTGATCGTACAATGGTAGTAGCCAGAGTTTATAGAAACGGTGGCAACATCACCTTTATTCCAATACACCACACCTTTGTTATTGGTATATTTTGCACCTGATGCAGAGCGTGATAGCTGCACGATATGATGTGCATTGTTGAGTGAGAGTGCTTTTGTATCTGGGCCAAGCGTATTAACGTGCAACTCTGTGATACTGGCGTTTGGCGTCTCACACTTGTAGGTTCTGCTATTGGCTTGCGTAGAACTGTTGGCAATATCCTGCTTTTTGTTAACTCCTGCCCCGGGTTTACCTGCATTACCGGTATTGGAACCTTGTGAAGGGGATGAGATTATTGCTTTAACTGTTTCATTGTCATTACTGTCATACAGGACTAGCCACGTGTTATCCAATATTGCATAAGTTTTCGATGAAGCTAAAGCATCAACAAAACCTTGCTCTTGTTTCATAAGCGCTGGCGCACACACCTTTCTGGTAAGTACAATTTTATCGGCAGAAAAGGGTTGAGTATTGCTGTCTTTACTGAAAGCTTTATTGGCATTAGCAACGTCGAGCGCCCCTGTATACTGATTACAGCCTGTGCTTCCGCTTATTCTGCTAATATCCCCGCTTACATTTACATTAAGCGTAACGTGGCTAAAGTCGATAATACCTGCTTGATTTATGCTTTCGACCTGCCAATGGCTACCTGAAAGCGCAAGCTTGTTCTCTTCACTATTTTGTTCTTGCTCATCAGTTGAATACATTGAAGAAACTGAACTACAAGCCGTTAAGGAGAGAAATGCAGGCACAGCTAAAGTTAAAAGGTACTTCCTTTTATTCATGAAAACTCCACTTATTATTCATCAATAGCGGTAGGAGTCGCTTTTCACAACTAAGTTCAGCAATATTACTCACTTAAAAATCGGAAATGCATAGTCGGTTTTAATATGTTTGTCGTCAAGCCGACAGTTTGTATGTGTTCGCAAAGAGTAAACTAACTACCACAATACAAATAATACGTTGGCGCAGTATGAAAAATTTAGAACAGCACTTAAGTGAGTACGCCAAGTACCACAGAGATCAAAGAAACATATACACCCATTATGTCGGTATTCCGCTAATTGTTTTCTCGGTTTTCTGTCTACTAAGTAAGCCTGCGTTTCTAGTGAACGCGCCAACCTTTGGGGATATGAACATAAGCCCAGCGCTATTTGTTTGGGCAATTGGTAATGCGTTCTACATTAAGTTAGATATAAAGCTTGGCATAGTGATGACGCTTATCACGGGGGCTATGGTCTATTTCGCTCAACCTATCGCACAGAATGAAATGGGAACATGGCTTGCTATCTCACTTGGCATTTTTATTGGTGGTTGGGTGCTACAGTTTATTGGTCATCACTATGAGGGTAAAAAGCCTGCTTTTGTCGACGACATAATGGGGCTGGCGATAGGACCACTCTTTGTGCTTGCTGAATTGAGTTTTGAATTGGGCCTTAGAAGTGCACTTAAAGAAGAGATTGAACGCCGCTCTGGACCCGTAAAGTAATTACTTTAGGCAGCGCGTTGAAACAACCAGTTTCAACGCGTTGTTATAACTTGAGAGTTAAGCTTTCATCTTCTCTATCGTTTCTTTACGCAGCTGAAGTTTAGACTCAGCAAAAGACTGTCTAGGCAACATCTTCAGCTTTTCAGCATAACCCATGGCCGTTGCTAGTACTTGCTCCTGAGGTACTGCTGCATCTAAAAAGCCTGCTTTAACGGCTTCACTGCCTTGATAGATGCGCGAGAAGAGCAAGGCTTCAGTTTGGCTTGTATTGGCAAGTCTGGCTTTGGCTAGCTCCATACCGAATGGCGGCAGCACCATGCCAATGGCGGTTTCATTAAGACCATATTTAGTGTCGGCATCTTTACCAATACGTAAGTCGGCAGCCATAAGCATAATAGCGCCCATGGCAATACTGTGACCTTCTGCAGCAACGACAACAGGTAGTGGGAAGCTATAAAGACGTACGATTAACTCAGCGCCTTTTGACACTAACTCGTGTTGTTTTGCTTTATCGTCGGCTTTCATTACTGATAAATCGAACCCGCCGCAAAACTTGCCCTCTCCGCCGTGTAATACAACCGCTTTAGCGTTTTGCTCAGCTTCATCTAAGGCGTCATTGAACTGCTGAATAAGCTCAAAGCCTACGGCGTTAACTTTACCGTCGTCAAAGGTGATTACTGCAATATCGTTATTAATAGCTAGATTAAACGCCATGGTATGTCCTGTAACTTTATGTGTAGGGATGCTGTGTAAAAATAATGTACGTCGCACTCTGATAAGGGCAACTTTCTAGTAGTGATTGTAGGTAATTGATATCTATTATGATAGTGCTTTACGCATCATCTTCGGGATATGTGCTATGAATATCGGTGATAACTCGCGGAAGCTCTGCAATAAGCTTCTTTTTGTATCGACGTTGTCTGCGTCGCGCCTTTGCGTTATTCGCCCTCCATTGCGCGCGTTTATCTTTCACAATACGCTCTAGGTCTTGGCCGTCTTGAATCAATACTGCATCATTGAGGGATGTGCGTTTTGTCATACTAAAACTCCAACTTTAGCTGCTTATTGCGCCATTGTTTCGAGCGTTGGTTGAGTTCATAAAGCGAGACACTTTCAGTGGCTATTTTCTTGGCAAGGCATAATGCTGCGCTGGCTTGTTTGTCGGTCAGGTTTTTATAGGCTGGTGAGGGAATGACCTCATACCGAGCACAGCCGACAATATTGTCTAAAATCACCCGAATAAAACAGTGGTCATGGTGTATTGGCCAGACGTTTTTCTTTGTTGAAGCAATAGAAGGGAGCACGTTTTTCGCGTAGTGTAGAAATTCCCGTAGGTTACTTTTGTGCTTTGTTGATTTTGAAAGATAAGCGTGTGGGAATTGGTTTTGAAGGGAAGGTGTGTGCATGAGTGGTTTAGCCCCGGTCCAATTCGTTTAGGCACTATTATTACGACATAGCAAGAGTTTACACGACACCAGTGAAATTCAGAGTTACACTATTTTTAGTTTTCAAGTTTGGTTGTTTAATTCTTACTTTTATGAGTTTTAGCCTAGTGCTAAATGCTCACTATTAATTACATGGTTGGTTAATGCGCCCTCATTTAAAAATTCTTGTTATAGAAGATGCTGTTGATCTGTTGGAACAAATTACGTCGAGCATAGGCAACACCATTGCTTACTTTGACCGAAGTGATTTGGAAATAAGCCTGCTAGAGGCAAACTCCGTTGCAAAGGCACTACAATTTGTTCGTGAAGACGGTGACATTCAGGCTGTGGTATTTAGCTGGGATGTGGTAGCGAAGGTTAAAGAGCTAACAGACGTAGTGCCTTTAAATGGCGTACTTAATGAAAATACGAGCCCCGCGGCCGAAAGCGCTAGTTCACAAAACGCGAACGAGAAAACCACAAGCGAAAAGTCGTCTGCACGCAACGCAGTGATTGATAATAACGCCAGAGTTATCGACGCTATTAAACGCATTCGCCCTGAACTTCCCGTGTATGTTTTAGGCGATGCAGTAAAAGGATTGGATATTGTAAACCAAGCCAATGGCATTGAATCATTCTTCTATCGTAACGACATTATTTCAGACCCAGAATCCATTTTGGGTTATATCATCAATGACTTTGATGATAGAAACGAAACGCCGTTTTGGACTGAATACAAAGACTATGTGGTAGAGTCTAATGACTCGTGGCATACGCCAGGTCACAGCGGTGGCGCAAGCTTTAGAAACTCACCCTATATTAGTGATTTTTATCGTTTCTTCGGTCGTAACGTGTTCGTCAGCGATTTGTCTGTTAGCGTTGACTCACTGGGCTCACTATCAGATGGCACTCACGCTATTGGTAAAGCGCAAGCCGCTGTTGCGAATACTTTTGAGGTTCGCCATTCCTATTTCGTCACGAACGGCTCTTCTACATCAAACAAAATTATTTTGCAGACGCTGTTGCGTGAGGGCGATAAAGTAATTGCCGACAGAAACTGCCACAAGTCAGTGCACTACGGCATTATTCAGGCGCGAGCCATGCCAGTGTATTTAGACAGTGTATTTAACCCTGAATACGGTATTTTTTCACCGCCTAGGATGGCGCAAATTAAGCAGCTTATTGAAGAAAATACTGATGCTAAACTTATCGTACTGACGGGCTGTACTTATGATGGGTTACTTACCGACCTCAAGCAGGTGGTGAATTTAGCCCATGAACATGGCATTAAAGTGTTTATTGATGAAGCGTGGTTTGCGTATTCCTTGTTCCATCCTGTATTACGCGACTACTCGGCTATCGCAGCTGGGGCAGACTATATAACTCACTCTGCGCACAAAGTGGTGTCGGCGTTCTCGCAAGCATCTTTTATTCATGTAAACGATCCCGATTTCGATAAAGACTTCTTTAAAGAAGTGTTTGCAATTCACACCAGTACCTCGCCTAAGTATCAGTTAATTGCTTCGCTTGATGTATGTCGACAACAGCTGGAGATGGAAGGCTACAAAATCCTTAATGAGCTGCTAAGCAATGTTGCCGAACTCAAATCGCAAATGGCCAAGTTCAAGCGACTTAAAATACTTTCGCCTAGTGACTTTGCGAATATGTTTTCTCATTTCGAAAGCGATAACATTGGGCATGATCCGCTTAAAATCTTAATAGACGTATCGGCGCTTGATTATTCAAACCAAGAAATACATCGTTTCTTGATGGACGAGGTTGGTTTAGAAATCGAGAAGTTTACTCATAGCACTATTCTAGTACTGCTTACGCTAGGCGGAATGCGCTCTAAAATTGTAAGGCTGTACAACGCATTGAAACGTCTTGATGACGGCGCCGTTAATCTAAGCAAGCGCAAGAGCAAAAGCCCGTTACCGGCAGACATTCCGCCAATTCATTTAGATGACCTTCCGTCAAAAGCGTTTTTCAGCCCTAGGGAAGCCATTCCATGGCAAAACAGCGTTGGACGCACTGCAGCTGGCTTAATTACACCGTATCCGCCTGGTATTCCGCTTATTGTTCCTGGACAGAAAGTGGAACAAGCGCATATTGATTACCTTCAGGCACTGGCAAGCCAGAAGCTTACCGTACAAGGTATTTACGACGGTGAAATTTATGTTGTTGCTGAATAGCATTAGGAAACAAGAACCAAACCAGTTTGGTCGGTGCTTTAGCTCTTCTGTGTTTTAAAACCCGCCCATTGCACAGTTTCTATTTTTGACTTCATTTTTTACCCTGATTTTGGCTTCGAATGGAAGCTTACTGAAACAAGGAAATGTAAATGAAAGAGTTAAATACAAGTGAACTTGAAATGGTGTCCGGCGGTTTTGATGGTTGGGAGCAACTAGGCGTTGGAATTGCCATGATTGGTTTGGGCATTGCTATTGTGGGCACAGCAGGGCTAGCAACAGTGCCCATTGCTCTCGCAGGCGCTGCAACGCTCGGTGAAATTGGAATTGGTGCAGTTGGTGTTGGTTTGGCTGGCGCAGGTGGGTTTGCTGCTGGTTCATCGCTGACGTCAACGAGTGATGATACGAAAGAAGCCACAACATTAGACGAGTAATTTAATGTTTAAAGTACAAATTCAAGGTAGCGATACCACCTCAGTTGCATCGTTAAGAGTATTGCGTACTTTATGGCCGTTTTCACTTAAAGCGGTAGAAGAGTTAGCTACAGCGTTGAAGAAGCAAAACGAGTTTGTGCTGGTGGAAGGTGTGACGGAAACATTTGCAACAGAACTTGCCCACGAGTTTGAAAGTGCAAATGTTGTATGTCAGATTTTACCAAGTGAAAAAGAAGAAGCCTGCTTGTGTATTCCAATTGGTGAGTCACGCAAACGTTGGAACGCTCTAGGTGTCTTGGTATCTCGATAATTAAAAAGGCGTTTACAAGTTATTTGGAACGCCCTTTTTAATACTATCCTTTATCTCGTATTTCCCCACTACAATCTTTTTCTCTTACTATTTGTTTCACTATTGAGACTTGCCGCTTTGCGTTTTGGGTTTCATACCTTAAACTTGCGCCGAAAGTTATAAAAAGGGCAGTGCAAATGAAACTAAGTGACGTGAAAAAGCTTCATCAAAAGAAATTTAGAACACAGTTCGGATTCTATTTGGTTGAAGGAGAGCACTTAGTTTTAGAGCTAATTAATGTTGCTCAGCATGACAGTAGTACATTAGGTGATATCACCCTTTATGTAACAGCTGATTATGAGGCGTGGGTGAAAGAAAGACTTGATTCTTCAGCCTCTAAAATGAAAGTAGAAACGGTATCGTCGCAACAAATGCAGCAGCTAAGCGATACGAAGTCACCTCAAGGTATTATTGCTCGCGTTCCACTTCCGAATGCTTCGTTGCGTTCAGAGCGGTCACAAACCAATATTTCTGAAAGCAACTCCAGTACCGAAAAGTACGTTTATTTATATGAAGTTCAAGACCCCGGCAACTTAGGCACCATACTAAGAACGCTAGCGTGGTTTGGTGATTTTACGCTATTACTAAGCCCGAACAGTGTGGACCCTTATAACTCGAAAGTTGTACGCTCAAGTATGGGGGCTATTTTCCATGTGAACATGGAATTAAACGTAGCGCTTGAGAGCCTAGGCGAGCGGTTCGAACGTTTCGCCTTCTTGGATATGAATGGAAGCAATATCACATCAAACACCTTTGGTGATTACCAGTGTTATCTTTTTGGCAACGAAGCCCGTGGGGTGCCTGTTGACGCACTATCGCAGCTAAACGCGACTGCGTATACCATAGCGGGAAGCGGTAAGATTGACTCATTAAACTTAGCCAGCGCTGTGAATATTTGCGCTTATGAATTAACCCGTTAAGCACCTCCCCTCAACTCGATTACGATAGGAAACAACCATGGCATTACAATGGTTCCCAGGGCATATGCACAAGGCCCTGAAAGAAATTAAAGAGTCGCTTAATCAAGTAGACATTCTTATTGAGGTGCTTGACGCACGTATTCCATATTCAAGTGAAAACCCTGAAATTGCAAAAATACGCGGCGACAAGCCCTGTATTAAAATTCTTAATAAGTATGATTTGGCAGACCCAGAAATTACTGCGTGCTGGCAGGAAAGCTTAGAGAAAGAGCGCGGCGTGAAGACGATTACGACCTCTAGCGATAACCCAGGCAACAGCAAGCAAATTATGCAGCTGGTTAAAAGCATTTGTTCGTATAAAGAAGGTCAGCCTAAAGCAATTAAGGCTATGATCACTGGTATACCTAACGTGGGTAAATCGACGCTAATTAATATTTTAGCCGACCGAATCATTGCTAAAACAGGCAACGAGCCAGCTGTAACGAAAAGCCAGCAGCGCATAAATTTAGGCAGCGGTATTATCTTGTTTGATACACCGGGAGTACTGTGGCCTAAGCTTGAAAACCCACATTCTATTTACCGGTTAGCTTCATCAGGTGCTGTTAAAAACACCGCTATGGAATACGACGATGTTGGTTTTTTTGCGGCGGATTACCTGATAAAAGCTTATCCAGAGGTCATGAAGGAACGCTATAAGCTAACCGAATTACCAGATACTGAAATTGAGTTTCTGGAAGCCGCCGCTAAAACGCGCGGAGCAATTCAAGCGGGTGGTCGCGTAAATCTTCATAAAATATGCGAGATCCTGCTTAAAGAACTGCAGTCGGGTAAGTTGGGACGAATTACGCTAGAGACTCCAGAAATGCTGGAAGTCGAAAAAGAAGAAATGGCACTTGAAGCGGCGAAAAAAGCTGAAGCGAAAGCCAAGCGTAAAGCAAAATTCAAAACAGGCTCGTTAACGCCAGATAAGAAAGATCGGAAAGAAAAGCGAGAAGAGAAGCGTCAAGAGCAAAGCCGCAGAATGAAGAAAAACAAATGATGGCTTTTGATAGTTGCGCAATCAGAGGGAGAAGCGATACGCTTTGATTCACTACTCAAGCTTTAGTTAGGAAATGAGGTTGGACAATATTAAGTACTTTGATAACGCACTGTTTAGTGAGTTAAAACAGAAAGCGGCAGAGAGTCCTCGCCGACGAGCTAACTTTAACGTTCACAAATCTTATACTGATATGGTTCAGCGTCTTTTTATTGCCATGATGCCAGACTCCTACGTTCGGCCCCATCGACACGTGCAGCCTCACAAATGGGAGTTTTTCATTGTTGTGGAAGGTGAGTTGGAGATTCTTTTTTTCAACGACGACGGCGTGGTAAAAGAAAAAGTAACGTTGACGGCAGGTGGAGAAACCTCCGGCATTGAAATTCCACCTAATACCTGGCATGCAACTGTGTGCTCTAGCCCAGTGGTATTTATGGAAGTCAAGCAAGGGCCGTATGAAGTGACGGATGACAAAGGTTTTGCAAGCTGGTCTCCTGAAGAGGGGAGCGACCTTGTACCACGCTTTCTTGCTTCTCTTAAACAATCGAAGGTTGGTTCTGACGTTACTTGCTTAAGCTCGTCTGTTTCCTAAAACGGCTGCTTTCAACTTGTTTTGCAGACTTTCCTTTTTGGAAAGTCATTGCTATTGCTTATCTACATGGTATGGTTAAGGATAAGTGACACGAGGCGGCTACTGTTTTCACAGAATAACCATTAGCCCAACTATTTCACTTAGTCTCGGCAGAATGCCGACTGTACAAGCACATTGTAAAAAGAGAATTATTATGCGAAACGTTTCAACTGGTTATTTTTATAATTTTAATTACTGATTGCACCTGACCGTCGGTGTTCAGGGGCAAGTATTGGCTTCTGGGCACTGCAGGTAAAAACGTTTTGCAAAAGCCCAGAAGGTATCACCATCTGGGCTTTTTTAATGCCCGAAATTCTCGGTAAAAGACAATGAAAGAAATCACACTAGGCGACATTAGAAAACAGCACAGAGTTAAACAAGAAGTCGTAGCAATGGCGTTATCAGTGACGGCGTCAGGCGTAAGCAAGTTGGAATCAAAGCGTATCCAGGACGTGTCTCTTCAACGTGCAGCTGCTTATTTAGCTGCTGTTGGCGGGAACATGAAAATTGAAGTAACTATGCCTGATGGCGCTACTTTGCAAGTAGGGTAGGCTGGTTCATCTCATACACACCGTGAATAAATTCAAAAGCAGTCGAATAATTAGCAAAGACAGAACTCGGTTAACAAGCTAGTTTTTGTGAAATCAGCTTAGCTTGTCCTAAGTAAGCATTGAATAAATATATTTTTACGACCAATCCCTTTAACTAAGGCACGGCTGGGTTAAAATATAGTGAATTCGATTACAAGGAGTCTTACATGGCCGTTCACGAAATTACCCATCCGCTTATTGCGCATAAACTAGGGCTTATGCGAAATGCCAAAATTAGTAGCAAAGATTTTCGAGAGCTTGCCTCAGAAGTGGGAAATTTGCTGACCTATGAAGCAACGCGAACTCTGCCTACAGAACGCGCTACTATAAAAAGCTGGTCGGGTGACGAAGTAGAAGTAAGACAAATTAAAGGGAAAAAAATAACGGTAGTGCCAATCCTTCGCGCCGGATTGGGGATGTTAGAAGGTGTATTAGAGCTAATTCCAAATGCGAAAATTAGTGTGGTTGGGCTTTATCGCGACGAAGAAACCCTTCAGCCGGTAGCTTACTTTGATAAGGTAGTTAAAAATATCGATGAGCGTACTGCACTTATTGTGGACCCCATGCTTGCCACAGGCGGAACTCTAATCGCAACTATTGATCTACTCAAAAAGAAAGGCTGCCGCAGAATTATGGGGTTGTTTCTTGTTGCCGCACCTGAAGGCATCAAAGCCGTAGTTGATGCTCACCCCGATGTCGATATATTCACAGCTGCTATTGATGAAAGGTTGAATGAAAAGGGCTATATATTGCCTGGATTAGGCGACGCAGGTGATAAAATCTTCGGAACTCGATAGCGATATTAATATCTTAAGGTTAAGTTGTTCAAAGGTTTGTTAAATCAGGTACTTTTAAAACGTTAAAATTATTGAGTTAAACGTTTAAGAAGGTGTTACAATCGAGGGGTGGTCACAGTGCGTGTTGACTGCCCTTCTTTGTTTTAGCGTAGGGCACTCAGCTTCGTTAAATGAGTTAAAAATTAATGAACAAAACAAAACTAACCCTTAAAGATGTTGCTGAGCAGTTAGGCGTATCAACGGCAACCATTTCAAATGCGTTTAATCGTCCAGATCAATTATCCAAAGCGAAGCGTGAAGAAATTTTATTGCAGTGCAAAAAGATTGGATACAGCGGGCCAAACAAAGCCGCGCAAATTCTGAGGAAGGGAACTTCAAATATTGTAGCTTTAGTACTGGCAGACAGCATTTCCTATATGGTTAGTGATCCTGTAGCAAGTACCTTCATAAAGGGCGCCTCTTCTGCGTTACAGGAAAGTGGTAAACACTTGCTTCTCTATGCAGGCGACTCGAATAGTATTGCTGACGTTGTAGACTTCGTTGATGGATTTATTTGTTATGGTCAACCTCGTAATGTAAATCTTATAAGAGAACTGGCTGCCTCACTTAAACCTGTAGTTACTGTCGATTTTGATATTGATAATAAGCCCTCAATCAATATTGATAATGAAGAAGCGGCTTATCAGGTGGCTAGTCATGCTTTAAATGAAGGCGATTCAGTCGCAATTCTAGGGTTACGACTTATTGACTCTCCTGCAACGTGCCGTATTTATGATAGCCCTCTTATTGATGTTGAAACCTCTATTGCTCACCGACGCTTAGATGGCTACTTAAGGGCTGCTGAAGATAAAAATGTGGTTGTGACGAAAGAAGCCATTTGGCATCTACCAGAAAGTGATAGGCACTTCGCGCGACAAGCTGCAAAAGAAGTGCTTACAAGCTCCCCTAGACCTAACGTTGTAATTTGCATGAGTGACATCATAGCGTTGGAGCTGTTGCATATGGCACTTGAGATGGGCATAAAGGTTCCACAAGAATTAAAGATCACTGGCTTCGACGGCATCGAAGAAGCCGAGAGAGCGCGACCAAGTTTAACAACGGTATGTCAATCTAGCTCTCAAAAAGGCGTAGAAGCTGCAAAATCGCTTTTAGACCACGTTAAAACTAAAAATACGCTGCCGTTTGAAGTACGTTTAGGCGAAACGGTTTAGTAAGACGCTTTGTCTTTAAAAAATTCTGCTTTGAAAGGGCGTCTATTTTCAAATGTATTTAGTAAGCGAGGGAACAAACAGCGGGTGCAAATTTAATTAAGTATTTGTGTCGGCTAGGTTCCCCCCTTTTATAGCTAATGTTTTTTCCGTTCACAACTTTGCAACTTTAACACTAGTGAATTTAGAAGTTAGAGCATCTTAATTATTTAAGATGCTTTTTAAAATTGGCTATGGCTATAAACATCCAAATATAGAGTTTCAAAAGAAATGTTAACAGTATTGCAAGAAACCTAGTGGTAAACTGCTATTACCAAAACGGTTTAGATTAAGAGTGAAGAGGCTATTAAGTAAGCTAATAGCCGGAACCTGAATTGCAGTGAATTTACTTTAAGAACAAATTAGCCCAAATTAAGCCTGTTCATCCCAAACAAGGGCTTTGAAATGTTTTCGGCACATTGATTCATAACGGTCATTCCCGCCGATTTGTACCTGGTCTCCATTTTTAACCGCGTTTCCATTTTCATCTAGCCTTACAACGAAGTTAGCTTTTCTGCCACAGTGGCATACTGTTTTAAGCTCGAAAAGCTTGTCTGCCCATGCGAGCAGATAATGACTGCCTTCAAAGGTTTCTCCCAAAAAGTCCGTTCGTAAACCATAGGCAAGCACCGGAACGTCCAATTCGTCTACCACTTCAACCAGCTGCCGAGCCTGCGTTTTAGTAAGAAATTGGGCTTCGTCGATGAATACACAGTCAGGCTTCCGTTCTTCGCAGTCTTGGCGTATTGATAAGAATAAATCATCTTCTTTGTTGTAGAGCTTAGCGTCTGCTTGCAATCCAATTCTTGAGGTAACTTTACCCACACCATAGCGGTCATCAAGGGCCGCAGTGTAAATAATAGAGTGCATGCCTCGCTCGCGATAATTATAGGCTGATTGAAGAAGAGAGGTTGATTTTCCTGCATTCATTGCAGAATAGTAAAAATAAAGTTGAGCCATGGTGATTAATAATTTTCGTTGTACCAAGAAATAAGGTTATTAGCATCCATAGGTTTTGCATAATAAAAACCTTGCAAGTAGTCTGCACCGAGCGCTGAAACATGTGCTTTTTGTTCTGCAGTTTCAATGCCTTCTGCAATAGTTTTACAGCCAAACTCTTTTGCCATCAATATGGTTGCCCTTATTATGGTATCACTCTCCTCAGTTCTATTCTGTATAAAAGAGCGGTCAATCTTGATAAAGTCGAATGGAATCGACTGGAGTCTGCTTAGTGAGGAGTAGCCGGTTCCAAAGTCATCAATAGATATTTTCACGTTTCTATCAACCAGTTCACTTACTCTCTGACCTATAAGTTTTTTATCTATCGCAAATACACTTTCAGTAATTTCTAGGTGCAGTTGCGTTGGGGCTATTTGTGTCGATTTAAGCGCACTGTCTAAAATTTTGGAGAAACCGTCGTCTAACATTTGCGCTACTGACACGTTTACTGACATGGATATTTCGTTACCAAACGACCAGTGAGACAGGTCGATTAGGGCTCTGTTTAATACCCAAGCTCCGATTTCAGGCATTAAGCCACTTCTTTCTGCAAGTGGAATAAACACGGCGGGGGAAATATAGTCATCTTCACACTTCCACCTTAACAGCGCTTCAACAGTGAACACGGTATTCGTATTAACATCAATAATTGGCTGATAGAAAACGCTCAATTCACCGTTTTCGATGGCTGTGCGAAGCCTTTCACATAATTTTTGCTCAATCTTTATTTCAGCATGGAGGGCTTCGTTAAACACGCTTACCGACCCACGCTGTTTGCGCTTCTGGTCGTACATGGTTAGATCGGCGTGTTGAATTAGGTCAAGAGCAGCATCACCGTGCGAAGGAAACATTGCGATTCCTATTGTGGCATCTAGGGTAATTTGATTGTCATCCGCAAGGATAGGAATAGTGACCCCACTTCGCATGGCGTGTGCGACTGCTTTGGCCGTATCAATATTCGCGTAGGGTATGACAGCGACGAACTCATCTCCCCCCCAGCGGCCCAAGTGATTATCTTCTGTGTAGTTACGAAGTCTTTTAGCAATTTCGGCTAGTACAATATCGCCAATCTTATGTCCAAGGCTGTCATTCACTTGTTTGAAGCCGTCCAAGTCGATAAACAGAACCGCAAGGGAGTTATCAAGGGCGCGCGTTGTATCTAGAAGATTGTTTAAATGCTTTAAGAAGCCATTTCTGTTGGGCAGGTCTGTAAGAGGATCTCTGTTCGAAAGACGATATAATTCAGCGGTTCTTCGCTCGACCTCTGCTTCCAGATTTAAATTAGAAGCATCTAGCTTTTGGTTTGAAGCGATAAGCAATTGGTTTACTTTCTCTGTTTCATTCCTCTCTATTTTCATTTGCTCCATTAGCTTATTATTTTTAGCCTTGATGTATAAGGTGTTGATAAAAAACTTGTGGTAGCGAAATGCACTAGTAAAAATACCAAACCAAAATACAAGCCCGAGCACACCTAAAACAAAAAACTCGCCACTTTCATCTAAGATAGCGCACAAAGACATAGGAATAAGAAGCGCGGTCGTGTAAAAGCCAACAAGGTATTTATTGGGTGATAGAACGGTTCCTGCTCCGCCCGACATAGCTGAAAGTACCACCATGGTCGCTGCAAGCTCAACCGTTGCCATGGTGGGATAGAACAAAATAGAGTAGAGCCCCCAAATACTCCCTGTGGTAAACAAGCCAATTGAGAATCTTAACAAAACTGGTCTAGGGTTATAGTGAGTGCCTACAAGTTTAAAACGCCAGTAAATAGCATCTAAAAGACGCACTATCGACACGCCCATCATTACCATCCAAACCTGAAATTTCTGAACGAATATTGAAGGAGAGTCACTTTCGAAGAAAAACAATAAACCAGAAAAAGCAAACATGGTCATCAGAAAACCAATGAAACTGTTGCCAATAAGCATATCAGTTGTATCTCGCTCTATCTCAATTTGCGATATTGACTCTTGATCTATATTCAACGAGAAAAACCTTTTAACAATTTGATGCCTTAAGCGCGTCCAATGAAACCCAAACTATCAAACTATAGTGTTTCTTTCTGGGCACTTTTTTAATTTTTACACTATATTTTAATTTATCACAGAGCAATTATCATGCTATCGGTTTGGTAGATTTTGAATGAAATTATTAACCAATTTGCTTTCCTTGCTGTTCAAATTGCATTCCCTTTCTTAATCGATATTTAGTTTTTTACCGTCGTATTTGTTCTCTGTGTTTAACCACAAGGAACCTAAGTATTAACACTTTTGAGAGGTCAGGTAATACTTTCGAAGTAATTTTTTTCACAGGTTGTTTACAATGTTGATTTTTTGTTATACATTCTTAATCGATTAAGTATGTTTGTGTTGCCACCAACCCTAGTAGTAAGGGTAGCGGCTACTTAGGATTTAACAACTCCAACACATTACCGGAGAAAATATGAAGAAACATCACACACTCAACGCACTAACATTAGCCGTTTGTACAGCACTTTCTGGCACGGCTTTCGCTCAAGAATCTGCGACACCAGAGACTGAAGCAAAATCTAAAGAGAAGTTCGAGCAAATCGTTGTTACTGCAGCGCCAGGTGGCGCAACAATGCAGGAAGCGAGTGTTTCAGTTAGCGCTTTCGATGAGGAAGATATTCTTAAGTTAGCGCCTCGCTCAACAGCTGAAGTATTCCGAGCTTTGCCGGGTATTCGTGCTGAATCATCAGGTGGTGGCGGTAACGCAAACATTACAATTCGTGGTATTCCGCTAGCGACAGGCGGCTCTAAGTTTCTTCAGCTTCATGAAGACGGTTTACCAGTACTAGAATATGGTGACATTAACTTTGGTAACGCAGATAACTTCCTTCGTTACGATTGGTCGGTGGCGAATGTTGAAGCAGTACGTGGTGGTTCAGCATCAACGTTTGCAAGTAACTCGCCAGGCGGTGTTATCAACATGATCAGCAACACGGGTGAAGTAGGTGGTGGTGCCATTGGTACATCATTCGGTGTTGACTATGAAGAGTTCCGTTTAGATTTCCGCTACGGTGGCGAAATCACTGATGACCTATATTATCACATTGCAGGTTTTGCTCGTGGCGGCGAAGGTCCTCGTGAAACTGGTTACAATGGCGACCAAGGCGGTCAGGTTAAATTTAATATCACGAAGATGCTTGATAATGGTCACATTCGCTTCTTCTACAAGAACTTAGATGACAAAGTGTCTACGTACCTTCCTTCACCAGTACTCGTTAAAGGTGACGGCGAATACGGCCCAGTTCCAGGCTATGATGCCAGTTCACAAGCGCTGAATTCTGCGTATAACACAAACATTTCTACTTTCGACAGCTTCGGTAATCCGGAAAACCGTGACGTTCGCGACGGTATCGAGTCAAAAGTAAACTCATTTGGTGTAGAAGTTGACTTGGAAGTAGCTGAGAATTTGTTCTTATTAAACAAATTCCGTATTTCAGATATTTCTGGTGGCTTCATCGCGCCGTTCACTGACGGTTTCCCAGCAGGCCCAGGTGATGTATCTAACTTTGCATCAGCGCTATGTTCTGGCGCGACAGACGGTGACGGCAATGCCCTTAACTGTGATAGCACTAGCGTAGTATTGGCCAACGGTCCTGGCGCAGGTGAAGTATATACAGGTCAAGCATTTACAAATCTTCAGTTTGATACGCGAATTAACGACCTTGGCAACATGATAAACGATTTTAGCTTGCGTAAAGAGTTTGATAACGGTATCGACCTAACAGTAGGTTACTACTACTCAAATCAAGACATCGCTACAAGCTGGTCAAGCTGGCAGACGTTTATCCAAACACTTGATGGTGACAATTCTCAGTTGCTTACTATCACAGATGCAGACGGTGTTGAGCTAGTGTCTGATGGTTTACTATCGGCAAGCTTCCTTTCTTGGGAGTGGGATCTTAACTATGTGACTAAAGCACCTTACATGAACGTTGGCTTTGAGTTATCGGACAACATTCTCATTGATGCGTCGGTACGTCACGATACCACTGAAGCTTCTGGCGAGCTTATTAGCTCTTGCTGTGGTGGTAATGCTGATTTCGACCTAAACGGTAACGGTGTAATTGAGCAAATTGAAGATGCTTCTGCAACTAATAGCGGCTTTATTCGCGGTGGTGTAATCAACCTAAACCGTGCTGGTGCGGCTTCTCAAATCGTAGATTACAGTGCAAATAACACGTCTTACTCAATTGGTGGCTCATACCTATTGAGCGATAGCCAAACGTTCTTCGCTCGTTACTCTAAAGGTGGCCGTGCCATTGCTGACCGCCTACTTCAAATTGGCGGTACGTTGAACGCGGATGGTAGCCTAACAAGCACAACTTCAGGTTACGACACAACCAAGCAGTTCGAAATTGGTTACAAGTACGGTACTAAAGACCTAATGGTTAACGCTACTTTGTTTGATACTGTTACTGAAGATACGCAAGCAGAAGTAACAAGCGGTCTAACTTTCATGCGTGAGTACGAAGCAACAGGTCTTGAGCTAGAAGGTCGTTGGAATGCAACTGACAACTTTGTTATGTCAGGTAACTTAACGTGGACTGATGCAGAAATTAGCGATGACGTTAATAACCCTGCATTAGAAGGCAATACGCCTCGCCGTCAAGCGGATTGGATCTGGACTATTACTCCAGAGTACGTTACCGACACATGGTCTGTTGGTGCTTCACTACAAGGCTCTACTGAGTACTTCGTACAAGACAATAATGACCTGAAACAAGATGGCTACACGCTTGTAAACTTATTTGCTACCTATTGGGTAAACGACCAGTTCTCAGTGTCACTTAACATGAACAATGCGACTGATGAGTTTATCATTACTGAATCAGAAGAAGGTTCTGCTGCAGTAGGAAGCTATGTACGTGCTCGTCCTCTGAACGGTCGTACAACAGTACTTTCTCTAAAGTACATGTTTGACTAAAGCTAGGTAAATTAACGCGTAATATAAAAAGATTTTGCCTAGGTAGGATATATATATTACGTTAAATTTCAAAGTCTTAAAACGCCCACTTCATACTGACGTGGGCGTTTTTATTTGTATCATTTGTTGTTATTCTTTTTTAGTTCGAGTTGTTTGGCTATAGCGCCGGAAAGACGGTCTAATAAATGGGCGTGTTTTTTATGGATAACATGAACTAACTCGTGCTCTACAAGCGGGATATATTCTATTCCTGATTGCTCAAAAATAGCTTTTTCTGAATAGTCACTGGGTAAAATTGCGTAATCAAACCTGCCGTTTAATAATAAACTGATAACATGATTGAAGTCATCGAACTCGAAGATATTAGCGCTAAGCTCATCTGGGTTCACATGCATATTGAAGAAAAAACGCGTGGTCACGGCTATTGCTTTATCTGGGGCTTGAATCACGCTTTTATCGCACTGTGCCCCTCTAATACACAGCAAAAAAGATGCACCATGGGAGAGGGCAGGTGGGACAATAATAATATTATTATCAGGTTGTGACGCCACGTCGTAGCGAATAACATCTGCATCCGTCATTCCTTCATTTAAAAGTTGAAGCCCTCGTTCACCACCAACTTTTTCAAATTTAACTTCTATACCCATATCACGATAAGCGCGTTGTATTAACGGTTTATAGAAAGCAGCCACGCGAGGGTGGTTGAGTTCGCCGACGATGAAATTTTGTCCGTTATCATGCGCCAAGGTACAAAACGACAAAGATAACGATAAAACTAAAAAGAGAGAGGAAACGCTTTTATTTATTAAAACTAGCGCCTTTATCACAGCACAGAGCCTTTCGTTAAGAGATGAGATTAACTAAAGGATAGAGCACGAATTAAACAATAGAAAGGAAACGAGCCTCAGATTTGAGCGCATAAAAAAGCCCTGTCACCAGAAGAGTGGCAGGGCTTTGTGTCAATATAACCGTATGGTTAATTTTTACGCAGCGTTTTGACCGCCATCAATTGCTTTAAGCGTTTGTGACGCTGGAACAAGTTCCATATCGAACGTGTACTCGTCTACACGTACTGCTAGCTTACGCTTCTCGTTGTAGTCGTGAAGCTTAGCGGCTTCATCAGCAGTCACAACGCCTTTTTCTTGAAGCTTGTTAAGCGCGTGTTCAAATGAGATGAACGGCACTACAGGCTCTTTGCGAAGTGCTTTTTGCACTTTACCAAGAAGGTGCGCAACTGCGTGTTTCGCTTTAAACGCCTGCTCGTTAATGTCGTTACCATCACCTGGGCTAACACGCACAAGATGCGTAAGCTGCTCTTTCACACTGTTATCTTGCATTGACGCAATTGAAAGCTCGCGTACTAGTTCGTCACTAATACCTGCAACACTGTTTGTGTAGGTGTTAGTAAGTAGGCGCATCAGACCGCGTGTAGCTGTGTTCGGGAAATTGTTAATGAAGTTAACAATTGCCTGATCAGCTTGCTGTAAAGACCACTGCATTGCGTACTCGAAATACGGTAATGCAAGTTTTCTGTCTTCAATACGCTGCTCGTAGAAACGAATTGCTGCCATCGCACCGTATAGGTAGCTCATAACGTCACCAAGACGCGCCGATAGAAGCTCAGCTTTCTTAAGGTCACCACCTAGTACTGCAAGCGAAAGGTCTGCTAGTGGCGCTAGTTTTGCAGATATGCTGTTTACACGCTTCTCGTACTTGCGAACCTCAGGTAGCGCAGACTCGCTTTCACGTAGGAACGGAAGGTAGCCTTTACCTAGGCTGCGGAACGCATTTTTAACACTAAAGCCAACAGTTTTACGAAGTACTTTGTTAAACTCTGCATCCGCCGAACTTTCGTTGCTGTGGATTAGGTCAACCATGTCCTTAAGGTAAGGGTGACAACGCATTGCACCTTGGCCAAAGATCATTAGGTTACGAGTAAGAATGTTCGCGCCTTCTACCGTAATTGCGATAGGAAGTGCAGCATAACCACCAGCCAATGTATTCTGAGGACCGCGCTGAATCGCTTTGCCTGCTTGGATATCCATCGCAGAGTTCATAACGTCGCGACCTAGCTCAGTCATGTGGTACTTAGCAATTGCAGTCACTACCGATGGCTTAACGCCTAGACCAAGACCTTCAGTCGTTAGAACACGCATGGCTTCAAGTAAGAATGTCTTACCCGCGATGTCAGCCATTTTCTCTTGAATACCTTCGAAGCGACCGATTGGAAGGCCAAACTGCTCACGAACGAACGAATATTCTACAGTACCTTTAAATGCAGACTGTGCAGTTGCCACGCCCATTGCCGGAAGTGAAATACCACGACCTGCGCCTAGGCAGCTAACTAGCATCTGCCAGCCACGGCCAATGTTCTTTTGACCACCAATAATGAAGTCCATAGGAATAAAAACGTCTTGACCACGAGTAGTACCGTTGTAGAAACGTACGCCCATAGGATCATGACGGTTACCTAGCTCAACTCCTGGGTGCGACTTAGGAAGAAGGGCACAAGTAATGCCTAGCTCCAGCTTGTCGCCAAGTAGTTGGTCTGGGTCAAATACTTTAAATGCAAGACCAAGTACAGTCGCAATTGGCGCAAGCGTTATATAGCGCTTGTCCCAGCTTACTCGAAGACCAAGTACTTCTTCGCCATTGTATTCGCCTTTAGTAACGATAGCCGCATCAGGAATCGCACCTGCATCTGAACCTGCCTCTGGGCTTGTTAGCGCGAAACATGGAATGTCGCGACCATCCGCAAGGCGAGGTAGCCAGTAGTCTTGCTGCTCGTTTGTTCCGTAGTGCATTAGAAGCTCACCCGGGCCTAACGAGTTAGGTACCATTACAGTTACGGCAATTGCACCGCTTTTCGCAGCGATTGTTGCAACAATAGTAGAGTTTGCATAAGGACTGAATTCAAGACCACCAAATTTCTTTGGAATGATCATAGAGAAGAAACGGTTCTTACCAAGGAAGTCTAAAACTTCTTGAGGGATGTGCTTACCGTTACCAAGCTCGAAATCATCGATCATATTCAATAATTCAGCTACTGGACCATCCATGAATGCTTGCTCATCCGCGCTCAGTTTTGCCTGAGGTATATCGCGCAGTGCCTGCATGTCAGGCTTACCCTGATAAATAGAAGATTCAATCCATACGTCGCCCGCGTCTAGGGCTTCTTGTTCTGTGACTGAAATTGGAGGTAATACTTTCTTTAAGCTAGTTCTGATACTCATAATTAACTCATCCGCTCATCTGACCAGTTGTTTTAGTTAATACTACACCTTATTTACAAAAGATCAAAAAAAATCACTAATCTAAACGTTAATTAGTGTTAATGTTTCATTATTTCATAGGCTTAGTAATTAAGGTTATAGACTATGTATCAAGAAAATATACGTACGCGTGATCTTTTTTGATGATTAAATTTTTGTGTAAGTTATGTTAATTGCTGTTTTCAATGTAAAATTTCGTTATACAGATCCAAGGGTATTGTGATGAGTCACACATCTAGCAACGCGCCAATAGCAATAAGATTCCCTGTCATAACGCTAATATTAGTCCTAGTGGTCACAGCCATTTCTCTTATCGGAGCTCAAAACTTATATTTCCGCGGGGACTATAAGGTATTTTTTGAACCTGACGATCCACAACGATTAGCATTTGAAGAAATGCAGAACATTTTCAATAAAAGCGAAAATGTTGCCTTTATGGTGGTGCCTAGCGACGGTCAAGTATTAAAATCTTCTACGCTTACGCTAGTGAAAGAATTAACAGAAGCTGCATGGCAATTACCTTTGTCTACAAGGGTCGAATCAATATCGAATTATCAAAATACCTTCGATGACGATGGCGATTTAATTGTTGAAGATTTAATTACTGCAGAGAAGCTCTCTAAAGAAGGTATTGCGAACATCGCTCAAGTACTTTCTCGCAGCCCAGAACTTTACGGGCGACTCATTTCAAGAACCAAAGACGTTACCATTATTGATACGACGATTCAGTTACCTGATGGCGACCAAACCCAGCAAGTAATTGAAATAGCTGAAGCAGCGAAACAAATTAAAGCTCATTTTGAGAGTAAATATCCAGACCATAAAATTTACTTAAATGGAATGGTAATAATGAATGACGCATTTGCTGTAGCAGCACAGCAAGATGCCGAAATACTAATACCCTTAATGTTTTTACTCATCTTTGTTGCGATTGCCTTAATTGTAAAATCACTTTGGGCGGCAGTTTTTACATTATTTATAGTGATTTTTTCTGTAGCAATCACTTTGGGTTTTACGGGCTGGCTTGGTGTGTATTTAAGTACGGCTACAGTGAATGCGCCAACTATGATTACAACGCTTGCAGTTGCTGACTGCATTCATATTATCGTTGGAGTGAAGTACTACCTTAACCATGGGCTAGCCAACAAAGATGCGATTAAAAAGAGTATTGAGGTAAATAAAAAACCGATACTCATTACTAGCATAACAACCGCTATAGGCTTTGTTATGTTGAACTTCTCAGCGGTACCTATACTTTCTCACTTAGGTAACATGACGGCGTTAGGCGTTATGCTGGCCTGTGTTTTTTCCCTCACAGTATTACCGTCATTTCTGACACTTCTCCCTCTTAAAGCCACCGTTGTAGTTAACAATTCATTGTTTTCTAAATGGGCCGCTTGGGTAAATCGTCGCCACAGGGTACTACTGCCTACATCGCTTATCATCATTGTGGGGATCAGCCTGTTTGCAACCAATAATGTTTTAAACGATGTTGCGGTTAAATATTTCGATGAACGTAGTTCATTCCGACAAGCGGTAGAAGTAAACGAAGATAAGCTTGGTGGGATGTCGAATATTGACTTTGTCATTTATACGGACCAATCATACGGCGTCACTAACCCCAACTTTCTACAGCAGATAGAGAAGTTTTCTAATTGGCTACGGGCACGAAGTGAAGTCAACCACGTTTTAACTTTTACCGATACGCTTAAACGCTTGAATCGAAACATGAACGGCGATGATCCAAGTTTTAATGTTATACCTACAGACGGCGAGCTCGCATCTCAATATTTATTGCTGTATGAAATGTCTTTACCATTCGGGTTAGACCTTGGAAATCAAATTGATATAGACAAGTCAGCACTTCGTATAATCGCACTCACGGAAAACTTGGGAAGTCGCGATATAACGACATTAGAAAGGGAGGCAAAAGCCTACTTTGCGAGCTTATCAGACGATTATCGAATTGAAGCTGCAAGCCCACCACTAATGTTTGCCCACATTGGTGAGAGAAATATGAAAAATATGGTGTGGGGAAGTGTGTTCGCACTTGTTTTAATTTCCATACTTATTCTATTTGCTTTGAGGTCGATAAAACTTGGTGGCATAAGCTTAATTACAAACCTACTGCCTGCAGCAATAGGATTCGGGGTGTGGGGAATTATCTCAGGCGAAATAAATATGGCGCTTTCTGTCGTCATCAGCATGACGATGGGAATAATAGTAGATGATACTGTTCACTTTTTGACAAAGTATCAAGCCGCTAAATCGCAGGGTTCGAGCGCAAAAGAAAGTGTTGTTTATGCTTTCGAAACGGTAGGAATGGCCTTAACGACAACGACAATTGTCCTTACGATAGGTTTCGCCGTATTAGCATCGTCAAGCTTTGTCTTGAACGCACATATGGGTATGCTGACAATCATAATTATTGTGGCCGCATTAATTGTTGATTTCATCTTCCTGCCAGCGCTGCTCGCATGGCTAGAAAATACTAAAACAGCTCAGAAGGAGTCTTAATATGAATTTTTTCTTGCGAATAGTGTTGATTACAGCATTAAGTTGCACTGTTAAGTGCGGTTTGGCTTCCGAAATAAAAGGTGATGAACAGGCCATCGCCATAGCTAAAGAGCGAAAGGCCAGAGATACGGGGTGGGGAGCAAACGAAGCAAGAGTTCTGATGCTCTTGAAAAACTCTCAGGGAAAAGAGGCGACGAGAAAACTTGAAGTGAAGTCATTGGAAGTAGCAGATGACGGAGATAAGGCACTTACTGTTTTTGAGTCTCCTAGGGATGTAAAGGGTACAGCATTTCTAAGCTTTTCTCATGCACTTGAGGCTGATGAACAATGGATATTTTTGCCAGCGTTGAAGCGTGTAAAACGCATATCATCGCAAAGCAAAAGTGGCCCTTTCGTCGGTAGTGAGTTTGCCTTTGAAGATATGACCTCGTACGAGGTGGAAAAGTTTTCGTATACTTTTTTGGGAGAAGAAGAAGTAAATGGTGAGGCCTGTTTCGTTTTAAAGCAGGTCCCAGAATACGATTTCTCAGGGTATTCTTTTCAAAAAGTCTGGATAGACAAATCACATTACCGCGTTCAGAAAGTTGAGTATTATGACCGCAAAGAGTCGTTGTTAAAAACACTCTATCTATCAGAATATAAGCAATACAAAAACAAATTTTGGCGGCCTATGAAAAGTTTGATGCAAAACATGCAGACCAACAAATCGACGTCTCTGATTACTGAAGAATTGACGTTCGACACAGATTTGGATGAAAGCGATTTCAACAAAAACAGCTTAAAGAGAGCCCGATGATTAACCAGGCTGCTGCTCTTTTAGTTCTTGTCAGTTTTACTGCTTTTAGCAACGCCGTAGAGTTCACAGGCTCAGCGGGAATTGATTTACAGTATTATTTGCAAGATTCTTTGTATCCGCAGCAAGAGCGAGCATACCTCTCTACTTACATTGCGCCTGAAATTTATGCAGAATTCAATGAGGGACAAAATACGTTAATTTTTAGCCCTTTCTATCGACTAGATGAGCATGATAATGAGCGCACTCATGGCGATATTAGAGAGTTACAGTGGGCGCATTATCAAGACAATTGGGAAGCTAAAGTAGGCGTAGGTAGAGTGTTCTGGGGGCAAACTGAATCTGTGCACCTCGTGGACATCATAAATCAAACCGATGCTGTAGAGTCTGTTGATGGTGAAGCCAAATTAGGCCAACCTATGGTGAATTTTTCATATTTTACAGACTACGGAAGTTTTTCGCTTTTCGTTTTGCCGTACTTCCGCGAGCGAACCTTTCAAAGTGATAAGGGGCGTCTTCGCCCGCCTTTGGCTATTTCTAATGCTATTTATGAATCCTCTGAGGGAAAGAGTAATGTTGATTATGCAGTAAGGTGGCAGTCGTCTATCGGGGATTGGGAAGTTGGGCTATCGTACTTTTCAGGAACTACGAGAGAACCTGAGCTAGTTACTGAAATTTCAGAGTCTGGGGCACTGTCCATAAACCCTTTTTACGCGCAGATAGACCAGGTAGGTTTAGATTTGTTAAAAGTAAGTGGAGCTTGGCTGTTTAAAATGGAAAGCATTTATAGAAAAGGACAGTCAAAAAATTTTGCAGCTTTAGTGGCGGGCTTCGAGTACACTCGAGAAGGTGTATTCGGCAGCCGATACGGTTTGGGGTATTTGGCGGAATATCAATATGATGAGCGAGAAAATAATTTTTTTGCAATAGCTCAAAATGATATGATGCTTGGATTACGAGTGATAGCAAACGACATAGCAGGTAGCGAGATACTTGTTGGGTTTGTACAAGATCTAGATACAACATCTACGTACTCTGCTTATATAGAGGCAAGTAGTAGACTATCGGCAAATTGGCGATGGACATTAGATGGGTACTTTTTCTCATCTGATGATCAGGATGACCCTTTCTTTTTTTTGAGAAGGGATGATCACATTAAGTTTTCATTAGAGTACTATTTTTAAGGTGAAGAGTAGATGAATCGGTTTTTATGGACATTAGGTGTAATGGTTTTTGGATTTTCTCAAGCCCATGCAGCGCCTAAAAATTATGGATTAGCAACAGTTGGTTATAATAACTTCGACGCCTCAAGCGTAAGCGATAAAGAGTTTGCTTACAGTCTGGCCGTTGGTAGACAGGTTCACCGTCAGTGGTATGCTGAAGCAGGGTACATTAGCCTTTTTGATTATTCAGATAATGAAACTAAAGCCAATGGTGACGCGCTATATCTTGCCGTGTTAGGAAAAGCAAGTAGCAGCAAAGGTGAATTATTTTATAAACTCGGCGTTGCTAGAGTTGATGCTGATGTAACTTCAGAATGCATAGAAAATGATGTATCCATTCGTTGTGGCGTTTCGGAAAGTCTGGCAGCAGGGCTCGTAGGTATAGGGTTCGATTATTATGTTGGGTTAAGATCTATGATTCGTATGGAGTATGTTCATATGACAGGTGAAGACAGCTTTTCTACCAACATGCTGAATGTCGGTTTTAGATATAACTTCGATTGAGATTCGTTTTTTAATCCAAAACATGGGTAAACTTGTAAACATAAGTAAATTCATTACGACGGATTTACAATGAAAAACGAATTAGACAGCAAGTTTTTACTACAGGTTTTCGATAAAATTCGCCAACATGGCGCGCAAGAAAACGAGCAGTATAAGCTCAATGGGATAACAGCGTTTACAGACCACGACGGTTACACGCTGTTCATTGAAGATGTCAACGTAAAGCTTCAGTTTGGCTTTCATAACCAGTACCATTTTGATTATGATTCAAAAGAACAGTACGAGTCTTTTGAGAAAAAACTTAAGCAAATCGATAAAGACTATTGATACTTATTACTCGGCGGTTTCTTTAAAACCGGCGGGTAATAAATAGTTTTGTAGACTAGCATAACAGTCGGTTGTTCATTGTGGGCACGGCATACGGCCGTCGGCCTTTCTTTCTTGTTTTTTCCTTTTTTCGTAATACTCTTGCCGATTGACTGGCTCAATTAGCCCCGCTAAAAGCGTTCTGCTACAATGCCGCCCAATTAACTTTAAAGGAAAGATACATTGGCTGCGGCAATTAAAGCTCCTAAGTTTAAATTGGCATTTATTGGCCCTAAATTCTGGCCAGTTTGGTTGGGCGTTTTTGTCCTATACACAATTACTTGGCTACCTTTACCTGTTATCCGCACCATAGGAGGCGGCGCAGGAAAGCTGATTGCGTTAGCGGTTCCTAAGCGAGCGAAAGTTGCGAAGCGAAATTTACAGCTTTGGAACCCGTCTTTGTCAGAAAGTGAAGTTGAAGCGCTGTACAAAGAAAATATACGTCGAACGGGTATGGCACTGTTCGAAACCGCCATGGGGTGGTGGTGGCCTGATTGGCGAGTTAAGCGCGCTATTAAAATCGAAGGTACTGAGCACGTAGAAGCTGCCCTTGCTCACGGTAAAGGCGTTTTTGGTATGGCGCTTCATAATATGAACTTAGAGTTTGCATGTCGTGGCATTGGCTTTTACCATCCAAGTATTGCCTTTTACAGAAAACACAACAACCCGCTAATCGATTACCTTCAGTATCACGGGCGCAACCGCTCTAACAAATACATGATTGATAAGCGCAATGCCAAGGCACTTATCGCAGCACTTGATGATAAAGAGCTATGTTTGTACTTGCCTGACCAAGATTACGGCCCCAGACAAAGTATTTTTGTGCCATTTGGTGGCGTGAAAGAGACAGCTACAACAACGGCGACGCTAATGTTTATTAGGCGCACAAATTCGGAACCTATGCTCATAACTTCGCAATACACTAAGCGTGGCTATAAAATAAAGATATACCCACCACTTTCTGAACTTGGTGCAATGGAAGATGCAGAGGCTCTAACACTTTTAAACCAGCACGTTGATAGGGCAGTGAAAGAGCAACCAGAGAGCTACTTATGGATGCATAAGCGTTTCAAGACGCGCCCTGAGAGTAATCCAGAATCGCTTTATAAATCACTGTAAACGGTAAATTAAACGCCACTCTAACGGAAAGGGTATACAGCGGTTAACCACGATTAGAGTGACCGAGCTGCCAGCAATTCGCAGAAGATAAAACTTTCTAAACGGCAAAAAGTGGATAAAGGGCATAACCGTTGTGTATACCGTAACTGGTTACAACCAGTTTGCTCTTGTCAAAATAGATAAATAGGATAAAGGCGTATTGTAGCCGCTTCGGCTAAAATACAAATATTAGGACGAATTCGATTAGAGATAGTAACTCCGCTCGAATGCTAGCGTGATTACAGATTGGTAGGTTATGGGACAGACGAGTTATTCAAGCTCTTCATTTTGGGCAAAGCAAATTGCTATCGCTGTGGTACTTGTTATCGCTGCGGGCGTTTTGATTTATATGTTACAGGCACACGAAGAATCACCCACACCCGCGTCACAAAAAGAAGAAAAATCTGTTTCCAAGGGCCTTAGCGAGTTTTATCGCGACTTTCGTATGTCTTCAACGGACCCACTAGAAGGTGAGCAGAGTGATTTCGTGCTCGATATTGCCGGTGTCGATCCTAATCTAGATAGCAAGCTAGCAAAGATGTCCAGTCAAACACGTCCTGTTGAAAAAAATTGGACCGGTGAACACAAATATAGGACGTTCGCAGAAGGTAATACGCTTCGTGAGGCAATTGCACAGTATGCCCAAGCCGAAGGTATGCAGTTAATTTGGAACCTTGAACAAGACTTCGTTATTAAGCATCAATTTCAATTAGACAATACAGTTGCCGGTTCTTTAGCTAAGATTGCAAGCGCCATTGACAGTAGCTTTGAAGGCGAAGTTCAAGCTTATCTATGTGCAGAGCAGCGTTCTTTAGTTGTCACGGCTCAAGAAACCGACTTCCTTAAAAGCCAATGTCGCCGTGTACGCGGGTAGCACTTTTCCAGAATTACTCACTGAGCCTGCCAAATAATGTATCCCAGTGTTGCCTCACTTGCTCGCGTATAATATCCAACTCTTCACTTTGGTCAGCGTACTTGGTATCTGCCAGAGTGAGGTGATGATATTGCTCACGAAGCCGCAGGTACGCTTTTTGTAGTTTTTGTGCTGTTGGCGTGTCAACGATGTTCGCGCTGGCTGCAACATCGAAAATTCTAAGATTATCTGGGTACTCGGTCATTGCTTTCACAGTGCAAGCGTGTGCTAATACAAGATATTGCGCCATAAACTCAATGTCAGTAATACCGCCTTCACACTGCTTTAAATCTACTTTTTCATTATCTTTAGCCAGTAGGTGTTCACGCATTTTTATGCGCATTTTGCAGACATCTTTCGACAGTGTCTGGGGATCTCTAGATTGACTGAGAATTGAATGTCTTACCTGTGCAAAGTCTTCCAAAAGCGATGCGTCGCCGCAGATAGCTCTTGCTCTCACCAGCGCTTGGTGTTCCCATGTCCAGGCTTCCTCTATTTGGTATTTCTCGAACCCGTTTATGTGACAGCACAATAGCCCAGCATTGCCAGAAGGGCGCAAACGTAAGTCGGTTTCGTATAGCTGTCCGAACAGTGTTTTCGTATTAAGCAAGTGCATAATACGTTGAGCCAATTTTATGTAAAACTGTTGAGCCTCAATCGATTTTTTGCCGTCTGTACTACTTGAACGGGGTGCATTGTGTATAAAAACCAAATCTAAATCCGATCCATACCCCAGCTCATAGCCGCCCAATTTACCGTAACCAATAACGGCAAAGCCCTTGTCATTACCCTCAAGGTGGGAAGGTACACCAAAGCGCTGTCTCATTTGCACCCATGCTGCGTTAACGACATGCTCTAAAATAACTTCTGCTAAAACAGTTAGTTTATCGCTTACATTATTAATGGGCAGGGATTCACTAATGTCGCTGGCCGCGATACGAAGCTGCTGGCAAAGTTTGAACTGTCTAAGCCCATCCATCAACATTTCAACGTCATCTTGCTCTATACGCAGCATAGTCTCGCGCAGCTCGAGCTGGTATTCCTGCTTACTGGTTTTGATGTCTGTGTTTTGCTGCCCTAAATAGAGTGGGGTAAGTAGCTCATCTAATAAGAGTGGGAATCGCCTAATTTCTTGGGCTATCCAGTCGCTTCTCTCGCAAAGCCTAACTAACTGCTTAAGCACATCTGGGTTTTCTAGTAGAAGATCAAGATAGGTTGTGCGGCCGGTAATGGCTTCAATCACGCCTAATAATCGGCTCAACACCTGCGCTGTGTGATTAGGGTGCTGCTTAATTAATACATATAAAATTTCTGGAAGAAGTTTGTTAAGCGTATCTTCGCCTCTTTGACCTATGCGGTAGTTTCTTTGTTTATCTTTAAAGGCGACGAGAATGGTGAAGATTTGATTACTCTCCTTACTGGAAAGGTGGTCGCTAAACGTTTCAGTAAACTCATCTTCTTGCAATGAAAGGCGCCATGCATCTTGGCATGCAATAAAAAGCTGGTCTTCATCTGAGTGGGTATCATGGCACTCCTCAACTAATTCGTTGAAGTGACCGTGAATACGAGCCATGACTTCGTCTAAATGGGTTAAAAATTCGCTATAAGCGGCAAAGCCCATAACATCAATCAGGGCACTTTGCTGCCACGGCTCGTCGGGCAGTGTTTGAGTTTGGCGGTCTTGGCTTTGTTGTAACGTGTGCTCTACTTTTCGCAAGAACAAATAGTCTTGCTTAAGCTGCTTTGTTACGTCGCTTTCTACAATATCCAATTCGCTCAAAACATCTAAAGTTCGAAGTAAGGACTTACTTTGTAATGCGGGCTCTCGACCGCCGTGGATTAGTTGAAAACTCTGGGCAAAAAACTCGACTTCTCGAATACCACCAGCACCTAGTTTGATATTGTTGCTTAAGCGTCGCCTGCGAATTTCGGTAGCTATAAGCTTTTTCATGTTGCGCAGCGCATCCAGTGTGGTGAAATCTAAATAACGCCTAAACGTAAACGGGTGAAGAATGCCTTTTAGCCACGAAGCATTATCCGAATGATCATCATTAATGACTCGTGCTTTGACCATGGCAAAGCGTTCCCAGTGCCTGCCCTGGTCCTGATAGTAGTCCTCAAGAGCAGCGAAATGCATTACAAGGGGGCCGGAATCTCCAAACGGACGTAAGCGCATATCAACACGGTAGACTTGTCCATCATTAGTCACTTTGTTCAGCGCTTGAATAAGCTTTTGGGCTAGCTTGGTAAAAAACTGCTGATGCTCTAGCGCTTTCTTGCCGCCGCTAGTTTCGCCTTTTTCTGGGTAAGCGAATATCAAGTCAATGTCTGACGAAAAGTTGAGTTCTCGCCCACCCAGCTTGCCCATACCAAGAATGTACATGTGCATATCTTGTTTGTTATTCTTCGGCGTTCCATATCGGTGAGCTAAGTGCTGGTAAATCCAATGATAAGCACTAGTTATCAGCGCATCCGCCAATGCCGAAACTTGTGCAAGCGAAGCTTCTATATCCTGTTTGTTGAGTACATCCAAGAAGGTTATACGCGCCATTTCTTGATTGCGGTATTCACGAAGTTCTTTAAGTAATTCTTCTTCGCTTTTGAGTGTATCAAGCTTTGTTTTTAATTCAGTGCTGAAGCAAGCAGCGTTTGAGTCAGAATCAGTTAAATTAGACAAAGGCTCTACGACTCTGCAGATAAACGCAGGCTTTTGTACCAGTGTTTCAGCTAGGAAAGCGGAGCGAGCAAAAGCGCTTAAAAGGGCTTCGCGATAGTTTTCTGCAATGACTTGGTCGGTTTCGGTTAAGGCGGGTGAATCTAGCAACTGCTGCCATAATTTTCCGGCTTGCTCTACGTTTGTCATGCTATTTTCGTTGTCTATTGGCATAATGCTCGCGTCTTAAGAGATAACATCTGTGTAAAATAATGAATACTCATATTTTTATTGAAAGTATTCATAGCCTGCTAAGTTTTACCGCCTCGGTTTATGACGGTGACTTTTTCAGGTCCTTATTAAAATAAATCTGAACAAGTTCGCTGTCATCCTTGTACCAATTTAGCAAGGATAGATACTGATGCCCTTATCGTTATCACTACAACGATACCGATTGAAAAAGAGCGTTCAGCAAAGAACTTCGTATGTTCAAGGAGCAAAGATAACGTGGAAGCCTTATTAAAACTAGTACCTCTAACGCAGGAACTATTGATTTACCTTGCCATGGATGTGGCAATAGCGTTAGTGCTACTGATGATTATGAAATGGCTGACTGGCGCATTCAGAAAGTACTCAGTAACCGAAGAGTTGGGTGTTAAAGATAACTTTGCTTTTGGCATTAGCATTGCCGGTGGCATGTTGTCTTTATGTATTGTACTGAGTTCAGTAGTAGGACGGCATATAGGCGTAGGTTACCAAGAAGCAGCCATTGGCATGGTGACTTTTGGTATTGTGGGGATCATGCTAGTGAAATTTGGGCGCTTTGCCCACGATAAACTAGTACTTAATAAATTAGACACCCACACAATGATAGCCGAACGAAGCGTGAGTGTGGCGCTCGTTGATGCTGCAAGCCTGGTAGCCAGTGCAATAGTGCTACGCAATATTATGATATGGGTTGATGGCAGCGACATGAATGCGCTGATTGCCATAGTAACGGGGTTTACCGTAGTTCTGACTATGCTGCTAGTGATGACGCGAATTTTAGAGTTTAGGTATGCGCGTGATAATCAAAATGACTCATTCCAGGGGGCATTGGAAAAAGGGCAGTTAGCGCTCGCTATCGAGCATAGCGGTAATCTGCTTGGCACAGCTATGATTGTTTCAGCAGCGAAGAACTTACTTATCTACAACCCATCAGGCTATGTGAGTAATGTAACGGGGTGGTTGATTGTGAGTGTAGGTTTGGCTATCGCACTTCACTTGTTGGTTCTAGTGAATAAAAAAATCATTCTTTTTAGTATGAATTTTCGACAAGAAGTGGACCATCAACACAACGTGGGTGTAGCTGCTTTAGGTTTCACGTTAAGCATTGGTAACGCTATGATCATCAATGGTGTTTTAGGTGGCTAACTAAACAACTTGGGGGCTTTTCATAAACCTAGCTTTCAAAATGTTAAACCTCTAGCGCTTTAATTAAATGGTGTTCGGCGACAATTCTGTAGCCGAACACTCATTCTTCAAACGCTGATTTTATACACAACAAATCATTGAGCTGCTTTTTTTGAATGATGCCGTTTTTTTGAGGGCGGCTCATTTGTTTAACCGCATGTTCGAGTTTTGCCGCCTGCGCTTTGTCGGCAACTTCAAAAACAGCCCTTAAGGTTAACGGAGACTTACCTTTAAGGGCCTTTGCGCCACCTTTAATTTCGCCCCTGTGCTGAGCTATTCGACGTTTAGGGTCGGTAGTAATACCCGTATAAATTTGCCCAAGTTTGTTCTCGACCATGTAGAGGTACCAAGGGGGATTTGCGTTTGATTGGTGGGTATTGCCTGTGTTGGCTGTTATACTCTGTGCCAATGTACTCAATGTCTAAAAAGTTACTCTTAGCATGATATTACCAGATTTTAGCAAAGCGAAAGTGCTTATTGTTGGCGACTTAATGTTAGACCGCTACTGGAGCGGTGGAACAAGGCGAATATCCCCAGAAGCGCCAGTCCCTGTTGTAAACGTTAACAGTTCTGAAGATAGAGCCGGCGGCGCGGCCAATGTTGCGGTAAATGTGGCTACGTTGGGTGCAGAGGTAACCTTGTTGGGCATGTGCGGTAAAGACGAAAACGCCAACATATTAAAAGAGCGATTAGAAACTCACGACATTTGCTGTGAGTTCTTCGAAGTTGATGGATTCGATACTATTACAAAGCTTCGAGTAATGAGCAGAAATCAGCAACTTCTGCGCTTAGATTTTGAGAAGAGTTTTGAGGAGGCTGACAAATCAGCATTGGAATTAGCTTTCGATAAAGCGCTAGACAATGCTGACGTTGTTATTCTAAGCGACTACGCAAAAGGTTGCTTAAGCAACCCCCAAGCACTTATAGAAAAAGCACGCAGCAAAAATAAGCGTGTGGTAGTCGATCCCAAGGGCAGTGATTTTGGTAAATACGCTGGCGCTACGTTAGTTACTCCGAATATGGACGAGCTTCGGGGTATTGTCGGCAAGATAGATAGTGAACAAGTGCTGGTGGAAAAAGCGCTGTCATTAAAAGAATCGCTGAATTTAAGTGCACTTCTTGTTACGCGTTCAGAAGACGGCATGACATTGTTTGACGGTGACGACAGTGAGTTTCATTTGCCAGCAAAAGCGAAAGAGGTCTATGACGTAACCGGGGCAGGGGATACCGTAGTATCAACGTTAGCGGTTGCTATAGCCTGCAAGCTACCGCTGCAAGCAGCTTGCGTGCTTGCCAATTTAGCCGCTAGTGTTGTAGTTGGAAAGCTGGGAACCTCCACTGTAACGAACACAGAGCTAGCACTAGCGTTAGGCGAACAGTCGGTGCACTTAGATGGCGGGGTGATGAATGAAGACCAGCTAGAAATAGCGCTTCAAGCTGCTAAAGCTCGAGGGGAGCGGATAGTAATGACCAACGGTTGTTTTGATATTCTGCACTCTGGTCATGTTGCTTATCTTGAAGAAGCTGCACAATTAGGCGACCGTCTAATAGTTGCGGTGAACACTGATGCGTCTGTGACCAAACTAAAAGGACCTGGTCGCCCAGTTAATAACGTTAGTAGGCGCATGGCGGTACTAGCAGGCTTAAGCGCAGTCGATTGGGTGGTTCCCTTTGAAGAAGATACGCCTCAGCGAGTTATTGCCCGATTGCTGCCAGATGTATTAGTAAAAGGCGGCGATTACAAAATTGAAGAGATTGCAGGTGGCACGGACGTTTTGGAAAATGGCGGTGAGGTTAAAGTGCTCACCTTTGAAGATGGCGTATCTACTACCGGTATTATAGAGCGCATAACACAAAATAAGTTACGTTAAGTCGGCGGTAGTTTCTAGAAAATATAATACTTCGATAAAAGCGCGTTGTTGGTTACCATATAGGCTAACAGATTAGGAAAAACTAGCGCGCAATTTTAAAAAGACGTTGAGCGCAGGTTTAGAACACATACTTTTAATGGAATAACGGCAAATAGCATGTACGAAAGTTACTATGGACTTAACTCGAAACCGTTTCAGTTAACCCCAGATCCTAAATTTTTCTTCGCAAGCAAATGGCACAAAAGGGCTATGTCTTATTTGCAGTATGGCCTGTCTCAAGCTGAAGGGTTTATTGTGATTACCGGTGGAATAGGTACGGGTAAAACCACTGTTGCAAACAGCTTGCTTGAAGAAATTGAAGATGATATTGCGGCTGCGCAAATTGTTACGCCCAAGCTGTCTCCAGATGAACTTGTAAAAATGGTCGCAGCTAAATTCGATGTACCGACCGAAGGGCGTTCGAAAGCGGACATTCTTAAAGCCCTTGAAATTTTCCTATATGACTTAAATAAAGCGGGGCGCCGTGCCCTATTACTTGTTGATGAAGCGCAAAACCTGCCGCTAGAGACTATAGAAGAACTAAGAATGCTGAGCAATTTTCAGCTAAACGGTAAGCCACTAATTCAAAGCTTTTTGCTAGGGCAAGAAGAGCTACAACCTATCCTGAAAGCGCCCAATATGGAGCAGTTTAGGCAGCGTATTGTAGCGTCATGCCATCTTGCTCCACTCTCGTTAGAAGAGTGCAAAGAGTATATTGAATATCGTTTACACAATGCGGGGTGGAAAGGCTCCGCGTTATTTAGCGATGACGCACTAGAATCTATTCACATGTTCTCTCGCGGTATTCCCCGAAAAATTAATACTCTAATGGATAGGGTAATGCTTTATGGCTTCTTAGAGGAACTAGAAAGTTTTGACTCCAATGCGGTGAACGAAGTAATTGAAGAAGTGAAAGCCGAGATGTTCGAGCCCGAAACGAGGGGCGAAGAAGTAGCTAAACCCCTGGATTTTGGCGCTCGCTCGGAAAACGAAGCCATTATGACGCCTAAGGGCAATGTTATTCGCGATACCAAGTACTACTTGGATATGTTAACTGAGCTAGTAGACGCTCTAGATGACGCGATCTCTCAGAAGGTGAAAATGACTCAGTATGTAGATAAACTAATGAAGAAAAAGTTTAAAACTTACGTGCGGCTTAAAAGTGATGATAATACCTAACAATGGTGTGGTCGAAGTAACTCTATAGATAATAAGAGAGCGCCTGCAAATCCGAGGCGCTTTTTTATTGGTAGGTATATGTAATTCCTAAGGTTATTTGTCTGTTGGTATAGTTGGCTCCGAAAAAGCCATTCACATTACCAACCCCACTACCACTTATGAGATCGCCGCTTCTGTCTACGTAATTAAGGCTGGCACTTACTTCTAATGAGCGTCCAAAAGTACGATCGACACCTATTGTTGCATTCCAATTGTCGCTCTCACCATTGTTAAAGGTTTCGGAACGCTGTGCGATATTGGCATAGTTAACACTTGCGTTTAAGCTGGTATAGCTACCAATTTTGTACGCTAAAGATGATCCCAAAGAATAGGTTCGGGTAAGACGGTCTTGGTCAAGCGCGTCATCTTCAGAGTAGCGCCACGACATTGCCAAAGTAACCCTTGAAAAATCGTATCCAATTTGAAAGTTACTGCTTTTACGAACAATGATGTCGTCATTAAATTCAAGGTTTTGCGTGGTAAACTGTACAAACTGTTCATCAGCGTTCGGCACGTAACTTAAACTGTTCGGCTGGTAGCAGCTAGATATGCCAGAAGAGTTTACAGGGCAAACAAATACGCCTAAATTCTCTGGGTTTGCCAATAGCCTGCTTGTATTCGTTACGTCTTCTGAATAACCAAACGATGTTCTAAGGTACTTAGAGTTGTAAGTTACATTGGCACCAGCAGTTTCACCAAAAAAGCGTCGACCATAATTCGCTTCAACGCTTGTGCGTGGGCTCAAAGCCCACTGTAATTCCAAACCCATAAAGGTTTCGCCGTCATCGCTTTCTATATCTGAATCGGTAGTGTTAGCAGTAATAGATATGTATCTGTTAGCGCTTTGCCTATACGTTAAACCAGCGCCATAAGAATTGAATTTGCGCACTAAACTGGCAGTGTCATTTCTGTCTGATACTTGGTTACCCTCGTGATTGCCAGTAACTCTCAGCGCCCAGTTTTCAATAAAGTGGATGTCTAAAAAGCCAGAGGCATTTCGCGATATAAAGTCGCCTTGAGACGCCGATGCTCTATCGGTGTCTTGAAAACTGCCCGATACATTCCAAATTAAGTACTTGGCTTGATCGCCGTTAAACAAACTACCAGACAGTTGGTAAGTATCATTATCCAGGGCAAAACCGTCATTCAAGGCGTTTCTCTCTGATGCAACATCAGAGTAAGACGCCTGGCCAGTTCCACGTATCCAGTCTCCTTGAGTTATTGAAGTAGATACGCCAAATCTATTTGAACGGGTTTTGACAAGCGCGTCAGCGTTGGTAAAAAAGTCTGAGACTAAAAAGTTACTCGCCTGCACGTTCTGGTAACTAAGCGCCCCAGACGCTTGAAAAGCTAATGCTTCGTCAAATGGAGCCCAGTTAGAAGAGTAACTGTATTCTCCATAAGTGTCTTCGCGACTAAGGTCATTGTTGTCACGCTCAAGATGGGTCAACTTTCCCTGCCATAACCCATTAAACGTGCGCGATTGGTAAGCTGCGTTGACACTAGGGGTAACCGAAAGTGTGGTAAACGAAATGGTTCCGTTTTCTTCAGATTCTACGTCTTGAAAAATGCTCTCTGCGGAGGCATTTGCTGTAATGTCCAACTTCGCATGTACTGAAGTGCCGCTTCCAAGTAGTAACGTGCCAATAACACCGCATAGCGGCTTTATGGCACAGCGATACTTAATCTTTCCGTTCTGAGTAATAGTACCCATAATATCCGCTTCCATCGGTGTCATTGTGTACAGATTTGTTCACTACAAATCCTATGGCCATTTCTGGATTCAATCGCTCCACAGACATTCTAATATCGCCCATTTTCGCTTTACCTTCTTCTACGACAACAACAGCTTGGCCCGCGAAATTAGCTAAAATCGCACTCTCATTAATACCAATAAGAGGGGGAGTATCGAAAATTATTATGCGATCAGGGTATCTATTAGCAAATTCATTTACAGTGTCATGCATCTTTTGACTTGCAAGCAACTCTGTAGATAAATGGTGCGACTTTCCAGCGGGAATTATTTTGAGCTTGTCGATGTTGGTTGGATAAAGTACATCTGAAATATTCTCAACATCACCTGTTAAATATTCCATCAACCCTTTGCGACGTTCTAATCCTAGAGTATTGAGAACATTTGGTCTTAGAACATCTGCGTCAACAAGAAGAACAGTTTTATCTTGCTCTGACGCTATACTCATCGCAAGGTTGGTTGCAGTAAACGTTTTTCCCTCCGAAGGGCGACTACTGCTTACCATTATAATATTAGGGTTATGCAGCGTTTTTGAAAGCGCACCAAAAGCGTTTGCTAAAAGCTTACGTTTAATCTCGCGGTATTCTTCATTTATTTGATTTCTCTCTCCGTTTAGCGAGATATGTCCATTCTTTTCCAAACGTGTAAAGTCTATGACGAACTCGTCGTGGGGAGATTTTTTACTAGCAATTTTATTTTCTTCAGCAACAACCCTATCAACTGAAAGCCCCTCAGATTCTGGTATTTCAGTTGAAACGTTGGACTCACTAGCAACGCTCGAAGGCTTTGCATCTTTGACCTTATCTTCAACAGTACTGTTTTGCGTTGCTTCTTTTTGTTTTTGAAGTGCCTTTTCAATAGTGTTCTTCATTAAAAGAGACCTCCAATCAAATCCAGTAAATCTACATTTATGATTTCAGCTGCGATTAAGACGCCATACATTACTAAAATAGTACCGCTTGAAAGAAGAAACACTAAAAGGCGGTTTCTATTAGTCTTGCGAATCTGTTCAATGTTTAAATGTGTTACCGTACCCCAAATAGGGTAATCTGAAACGTTAAGCAACTGATTTGGCCTTATTAAAATCGGGTTAAGTTGACTAACGAAATATGCGACAGCAATTCCTGCACCAAAACCTAATAATAATACAGCGGTGTAAAAAATAAGCCTGTTTGGACCAGAAGGGCGCTTCGGTAAAAGCGGCGGCTCTATAATTCTGAACTGCAAGTCTTCGGCTGACACATCGGCTCTTCGTGATAAGTCTGCAGATTCACGGCGAGAAAGCAGTTCTTCGTACTTTTGCTTTGTAACCCCGTACTCTCGATTAAGCGAAGCTGATTCAGCTTCAATTTGAGGAATTAAATCGACTTTGCTTTCTAGCTCAGAAATTTTCCGTAGTAGATCTGTTTCTTTTACCTGAAGAGACGCTATTTGACTTTCAAAACGGCTAACCTCAAGTTTAATTTCGCGGTTCAATTCAGATAGAGGTTGATTTTTTTCATCCTTTTCTGAACTAAGAAATGCCGCTATTTCTTCATCTCTAGACTCTTCCAAACTTTTTAAAAGTGCTTTAGTTTCAACAACGTCAGGGTGTAATTTCGTAAAGCGTAAGGAAAGCCTGTCGAGCTCTTCTTCTAGCGCTCGAATACGGTCGTCATAGCGAGTGCGAAGCACTGGTTCATCTTGGTTAGTCACGCCAAAACTATCACTGCGCTTAACTCCACTAATTTGCTTTTTAAGCGTTTCGACCTGCTGCTGAGTTTGCTTTATTTCAAGGCGAGTGGCGCCAAGCTCGTCATTCAGCTTTTGCAAATTTACGTAATATGAACCTGCGAGAGGCAGAATGTCATTGTACTGGCGTTTGAAGTTCGCAAGGCGCCGTTCGGCTTCCGAAAGGCGAGACTCATATTCAGCAATTTGCTCATCCAAGAAACGCCCTGCAGTATCCGTATCTTTTCTGTTACTTCCAAGCGAGCCTTCCACAAATAAGTCTAGTGTTTCTTGCACTACTTTTTGCGCAACAGAAGGCATTTCGTGAGAGAACGAAATGTTGTATATGTTGTCTTTTCCCGTCCAAGATAGTTTGATGTCTTTTGTCAGAGAAGTAACTAAAGATTCAAATTCATCTTCGGTTTTTGTTGTGATATCAAGATCACTTTCCCTTGCAATCTTCTCCACATTACTCCTACTGAGTAATGTCTTAGCCATCATTTCTATTTCTTGATTCGGATTACTTTCTATTGCAAGTCCGCGAAGTAAAGGCTGCAATACTGAACGAGTGTCAACAAATACCTGTGCTTTTGATGAATAGACGTCCGGTAGGCTCGCGACATATAAAAAGCCAATGGGGCAAATGAGCCATGATAAAATAATCACATAGCGCTTCTTAATCCAAACTCCTTTAATATGATCAAGAAGTTGAATTAGCGTTTGTTGTAAGTCCTGCATGTTATTATTTAGTCCGTTTACTACTCTACAACTAGAACCAGGCTTCTGGAATAATCACTATATCGCCCGGCAGCATATCGACATTTTTAGAGATGTCACCGTCTCTTATAAGGTCGTCTATGTCGACTTCAAAAGTCTTTTGCGCACCATCAACAACTCTCACAAGTTTAGCACTGTTTCCGTCGGCAAACTCAGTAAGCCCACCCACGGCTATCATCAAGTCAAGCAGAGTCATATGTTCGGAATAACTCACCGCGCTAGGATTTGTAGCCTCTCCTATTACGCGAACCTGTTCACTTAATGGACCAGTAAAATTGTTTACGCTAACTGTAACTCTTGGACTGTTTATATAAGTAGACAGTTGCTCTTCAATTTCTCGGGCGAGCATTGTCGGTGTGCGGCCCGCGACATCAATATCTTCGACCAATGAAGTGGTTACTTTTCCGTCAGGGCGCACAATATAGTTGCCTGAAACCTCTGGGTTACGCCAAACGAAAATTGTTAAAGAATCGCCGGGACCAATAAGGTACTGGTAGTTATTTACGTCTGTTGTTAAAGATGGGCGAGTGGTTGCTTCGGGCAACGCCGATGTATTACTACAACCGTTAAGACCAACAATTAAAATAGGGGCACAGCATGTGATTAGCGTTTTGAAGCGAAACATAAGAGATCATCCTACACTCATTATGGTTAATATATGGCTTTTGTCGTTTACCCTACGGGAAATGTAACTATAATGCCAATATCAATTGTAGTCTATTGGAATAAATCCCTTTATTATGGGAAAAACGCCACAGTTTTAGGGAGCCAAAGGTGGCAGTAAACAAGCGCAATCAAAATAAACGCTCAAACATACTGGTGATAACAGAAGCGCTGCTCATTGCTTACATGGGCTATATTTCTCACTTTATACTCGTGCAAATCGGAATGTCGCCAAACGCTTCGGTTGAAAAGCTCATTATAAATGTTGGAATGCTTACAGTTTCAATATTGCTTTGCTCATTGTCTGTCGGCCTATACGAAGCCAAGTTACGAGAAACTTTTCGCGGTATTATTCGTCGCATTTTTGTGAGTGTGGGTCTTAGCTACTTTTTAGTAGAAGTTTTAAGTCGCGCTTTTTTCGATGACTTAGTCATGGACTCGTACTTCTTACCTGCTTCGGTATGTTCAATAATTATAACTTTAGTGGTGTTTCGGTACTTTACCAATCGATTAGGGTTATTAGGCTTGGGGAAGGTGCGTATATTGGTACTTGGTGCAGGTGAGCGTGCTTCAATTATCGAAAAGCGCATGCGTAGAGACGTCGATCGAATCGGGTTTGATCTCGTTGGGTTTATCCCAATTCCCGGCGACAATCGTGAAGACGGAATTAAGAAAGAAAAAGTAATTCACCTTAGAATCGATGATAATTTCCAACAGTTTATTGTTGATAATGAAATAGAAGAAATCGTTATTGCTTGTGACCAAAGGCGAGGAACGCTACCTGTAGAAGTGCTTTTCGATTGTAGACTGAGAGGCATTGAAGTCACTGAGCTATTAGATTTCATGGAACGTGAAACGGGTCAAATTGTGGTTAACCTGATGTACCCTAGTTGGGTTATCTATTCCAACGGTTTCCAAAGTCAGAACTACTTAAGAGATGCTTTGGATTATACGCTTAATGCGATACTAGCATTCTTCATCTTCCTCTTCGTCTGGCCAATAATGCTCGTGACAGCATTGACCATTTATCTTGATGACGGTCGTCGAACTGGCGTTTCTGTTTTCTATAAGCAAGAGCGGGTAGGTCTTAATGGTAAGCTCTTCAAGATAATCAAGTTCAGAAGTATGCGCCCTGATGCAGAAAAAGATGGGGCAAAATGGGCGAGCAAAAACGATGATCGTGTTACTCGGATTGGTTACTTCATTAGAAAATATCGAATTGATGAATTACCTCAGCTTTTGAATGTATTTAAAGGTGAAATGGCATTTATTGGTCCAAGACCAGAAAGACCGCAGTTCGTAGAGCAACTTGTGCGTGAAGTGCCTTATTATAACCAACGACACAATGTTAAACCTGGCTTAGCAGGTTGGGCTCAGCTTAACTACCCTTACGGCGCTAGCGTAGATGATTCAATGGAAAAACTAAAATTTGATCTTTACTACGTTAAACATCAAAGTTTGCTACTTGATATGTTAATCTTAGTGCGTACGGTGGAAGTTGTTCTATTCGGAAAAGGGCGCTAGGCCCTTACCGAATTTTTTCAAACCAAGATGTATATCTAACGCACAAAGATTCAGAGTGTGGCATTCCGATTCTTGGTAAATAAAATGGATCGGTGTTTGGTCCAACATAACCTGGGGATGCGGTTACCGCGCCAGCATAATTACACTCCTGAAGAATATTTTTAGCTGCTGGTTGAATGTCTTCAGGCAGGCCAACAGGGTAACAGAATATATCTGATGGATTTGCAAGGTGCTTCTTAAGCGTTCTAATGCTGGACTCAGCTTCGAATAGTATATCAGCTTCTGAAAGCGTTGAGAGTGGTTGATGACTCACTGAGTGGGAACCAATTCTAAGACCTCTCTTTTCTAACGCTCGTAGGCTGTCCCAATCGCTTGCTTCAAAGCCATTAGTTTTTTCAATGGCACCGAATTCTTTAACCAACTGTTCAAATTTTGAAAGGAAAGAGAGGCGTTCCGTCTTCGATAATCGTTTCGCATGAGCAGACAAGGCGTGTCGAACAGAGCGCCTATTGTTGTCGTCAACTATACCAACACCCTTTAATTTAAGCGCGTTTAAATCGGTATAATGACCTCTAAGTTGGTTTAGGCCCGAGGCTAGTCTAGCATCCCAAGGAAGTAGCTTGGAATCAATAAGGCTCGTTACTACAAACAAAGTAGGTTTTGCGCCTAACTCAAGCAATTTAGGTATCAAAAAGTCGGCTTGATCTCTATAGCCATCATCTATTGTGATGCAAACATAGTTCTTTGATGTAGAGAGTTTTTTTCGTAACTCTAATACCTCGTCTAAATAAACAAACTCGACACCAGCGCTTTTAAGCCGCTCGATAGTGCGTAGGATTAGCTCAAGATTAAAGCCGGTTAAGCCATGATCGCCTTCCAACCTGTGTAAAGTAAAAATAGTAAGCTTCGCACCACAAATTGAGCTAACGAAACGGTTTAAAATCCTATTTGAAAACATATCGTCACTCGATGTCGCTATGAGCCACTAGACACCTCGACCAAAAGGTGTTGGAGTTCAGCTTGTTGCCGCTCGTTTGCTGGCTTAATATCATCTATGATTCGTTTTGCTTCTTCAAGATTACGACTCTCAATCAGTAGATTAGCATAATGTATAGCGATTTCTGGTGAATCATCTAGTGAATAGGCACGGGTCATGAGCTCTAGGGCTTCTTTACTGTTCCCTTTGCGCTCAACAATATGCGCAAGCGTATCAATAATTGCCGGGATATTAGCATCAAGAGTAAGCGCTGACCTAGCCACGTTTTCCGCTTTGCTCAAATCTCCTGCTTCGAAAAGCAGCCAAGCATAATTGTTAGCAGCAATTAAATTTGTAGGGTCATATTGTAAAACTCCCTCATACTGCGCCATAGCTAATTTGGGGTCTGAGTAGAATACAATGTTAGCCAATAGGTTGCGCGTATAAACATCTCTAGGATAATCAGTGACACGCTGCACCATAAAGGACTGTAATTCTTTTTGTCGATTTAGGTCGCGCAGGCACCTAATTACACCGTTTGAATTAAACTTATTCGGAATTATTTCATAATAATTTAGCAAAGGTTGAATCGCCTGTTCACATCGATTATTCATAATATCAATGTGGGCCTGCAACCCCAACCCTGATATAGAGTTTCGAAAACTCTTGGGCAGTTGGTTTAGTTCAAATTGAGCACGAGATACACTTTCCAGTTCCACTAAACGCTTCACTTCCAATGCTCGAATGCTTATCTGTTCTGGGTATTTCAACAAGGCGTCTTTGAGTGTTTGCGAATACCTTTCAGTGTTGCCTAACGTGTCATAAAACCCCAAAAGAGCAAGTGTGGCAGTTTCGTTTTTGGATTCTCTCCGATGCCATTCTAACAAGGTTTTCTCTGCTTCGGTGAGCATACCTAAGCGCAGTTGAGACTCGGATAACGTTAAGTAGTAGTCAGAACGTTTGACGCTTTCATCCGTTATTTTATTTAGCAATTCTGGAACTCGTCTCAGTTGGTCAGGCATATACTTTAACAATGCCATTGCTAAGGTGATTTTCAAATCATCAATTTCTGGATTACTAGAGACAAGGGTATCCAAAAATTGTATACCATCTGCCAAGCCATCATTAGTTGCATATACAGAAAATAGTAAGGTTACGCCTTCTTGGTATTCAGGCTTTTGATTGGCGAGTGGAATTAGTAATCTTTTTGCTTCCTCACTATTTCCTTGTTGTAGCTCAAATTGAGCTTTGTACATTAACGCTGCCGCGTTCAAAGGGTCGATAGTTAGTGAAGATTCATAGCTTTCAAGCGCGGCTTTAACGTTCCCTAAACGTGACTCTGCCAATCCAATCGCATTGTAGCCTAAAACAGCGAGTTCTTTGTTACGGTCAATGAGCTTGCTTCCTAGTGAGCGTAATCCGTCGTAGTCTTGAGATACTAAATAGCTTTCGATGATTGTCATAACTTCATTGGAAGACAAATCTCTGTTTTCTATTGCTTGCTCAAGATCCTTCACTCCAGTGAGATCACCCAGCTCTATTTTTAGCATGCCAATATCGGCAAGAATTTCTGGATTTGACTGGGGTAAACTAGCAAGCTTTTGGAGAACATCTTGTGCTTTCTCCTCTTGGTTGTCTTGACTTAATAAAATCCCTAAAGAGGTTAACAGTTCGGCATCAGTATTTTTAAGTTGCGTAATATTTGCGAGGGTAGAGTGCGCTTCAACAGTGTAGCCAAGGTGCAATTGTGTCAGGATGAGTAACCTTAAAGCAGGGTGATCTGAGGGGAGCGATTTAGCGACGCTCTTCAAATTTCGGTACGACTGCTCATAAAGTCCTAATTGGTAATTGCTAATACCGAGAACTACCTGTAAAACTTCAGTTTTAAGGCCGCTCCTAACCGCTACGTCGCCGTATCGCTTTGCACTTTCATAATTACGCTCTTGAAATTCTATTACGCTTAGAAGCTGATTGAGGTAACCGTGTTGGCGAGTTATTTGTAGTAGCTTTAATACTATTGGGCGCGCCTCTGAATATTTTCCTGCTCTGATCAGTGTACTAGCCAAAAGAAGTTGAGCTTCATTTGAATCTGGAAGAGACTCAACATACTGCTTAAATACCGTTTCAGCTGTCGTAAAATCTCCCGCCGTTAATGCTAACTGTCCTTGCAATAACAGCGCTTCGGCAAAGTCAGGTTGAAGCGTTAACAACTCTTCTAGTAGCGCAATAGCTTCACTGTTGTTTTCTTGCAGAGTTTCCAGATAGGCATCACTCAATCGGGAAAATGCCAACTCATTGCCTATTTCTGTTGCCTTTGCAAAAGTGCTTTTGCTCTCTTCCATTCGATTTAGTGCACTGAACGCTATCCCTTTATAAACTAAGAATCGAGACAGTTGAGCATCACTTAACTTAGACTCATTAACGGACATTTCAAGAACTGATTCATATTCTGCTAGGCGCAAATAAACAGCCATTAAGTCAAGGGTAAGGTCTGGGGTTGTAGCCCCCAATCGAAGTGCATACTCAAGCTCTTTTTTGGCAGCAGGGAAGTTACCTGTCTTGGTAAATTGCTGTCCTAGAAGTGTTCGTGCAGTAAGGTTGTCAGGATATTCAACCAATAGATTTCTTAGCTCTATTCTTGCTTCTTCAGTTTTACCTGCATCTATTGCAGCGTTGACTTCGGCTAATGACGCTTCGATATCGAGCGGAGGTTTGCATCCTGCTAAAGAAAACAAAAAAAACAATACACCAATGGTTCGAACGTGCATAATATGTCCTTGTAATACCGTTACCTAATTTAACCTAGCCTTTGAGCTTGCGAACTAGTTTTTCCTTTTCTCTTTCAGCGAAATGATATTCAAAGAGTTAAGCGCCCATGCTACCTTGTTTTAGTAATCGTAACTCAATTGGTAATTAAAAAGTAGATGATATGGCAAAACTTAACGCGATGACAGTAGATGTGGAAGAGTACTTTCAGGTCGAAGCGTTTGCAAATGACGTGTCTATAGACACTTGGGCTTCTTATGAGTCTAGATTGCACTTCCAAATGGAGTCGTTATTGACGGTATTTGCCGAAAAAAATGTGAAGGCGACCTTCTTTACACTCGGTTGGATTGCGAAAAAACACCCCCAAATTATTGCCAAAATTGTAGAAGGAGGCCACGAGTTAGCGAGTCATGGGTTTATGCATCAGCATATTTCTAAACAAGACAAGGTGAGTTTTTCGAATGATATTGTACGCGCTAAAAAAACGTTAGAGGATATTTCAGGCGTTGCTATTAAAGGTTACAGAGCTCCGTGTTTTTCTATTTCGGCAGAGAATAATTGGGCGCATGATGTTATTGCCGAAGCTGGCTACATATACAGTTCCAGTAGTTACCCCATTAAACACGATTTGTATGGCGTACCGAAAGCTCCTAAGTCACCTTATTGGCTTGTGAATGGCCTACTTGAAATACCGGTGACAACTTGTACTTGGCGAAACAAAGTATTTCCTGCGGGGGGCGGTGGCTACTTCCGTTTATTACCATTTGTACTATTCGACATGTTATTCAAAAACTCAGACCATCAGGCTGTAGCCAACTTTTATACTCACCCGTGGGAGTTTGACCCCGAACAACCGCGAATAGCCAGTAGTCTTAAATCCAATTTTCGTCATCGCGTAAATCAATCTAGTGCTTTGCAAAAGCTGAAGAAACTTTGTGATCGGTATGAATGGACAACTATGCAGGATGCGTATTTGGGTGCAGAACATCCTCACTATGGTAAATGGGAATGCGTGGCTAACGGCGACTATTGATTGCGTTTTGCGTAAATTTTGATTAACCAAGCCGTAATAATGTTGATTTTACGAGGTAAGCATATTAACCCATTCTCGATATTTACAGTGTTTGACCAATCCTTTTTGTATTCTTCGTCACCCCGCAGGAAGTCAATATTGCTAGGGTTACTATGTACCGCAATAATTTCATTTAAAAGAATTATACCTACCGAAAACTGTCGGAAATTGTCATCGTTTGCGAGTAAATAATATTGTAACGTCGAATCGCGTAAAAAGCCTAAATGCGCCGCAGCGGGCAAACCGTCAATTGTCACTACAGAAAGGTGGAGTGATGACTGATAAGTACGTAGTAGGCGCTTTACCGAAGTGCGGTTTTTTGCTGCAGTCAGTTGGTTTGGGCCAAAACGTTTTGCGTTTTGGTCGAGTATCCAATCAATCAATTTTTCATCATATGCAGTATTAATTAGAATCTCGTAATTGGCGTGTTGCGCCAATTTTTTTCGGCGTCGTTTTGCTTCGCGCAATACTTTACTGTTTAGCGGAGCTGCATCACTCTTGTACTGCGAATGGTGCCAGTGGTTGAAGGCTATATGCTCGCGAAAATAGCGTTTAGCGGATAGGCAGCATTGCCGCAACACTGAGCTAGGATAGTTAAATATCAATGGCAAATTTGCGTATTCTGACTCGGCTAATTTGGATATGCAGCGTTGGAAGAGAGTGTATGAATCTTCTGATGGTGCGAAAGTGAAATTTTGATAATCGGTAAATGCACTGCATAAATGCTGTAGACATGGAATCTTCAGCTTACGGCTCATGTTTTGTTGCACAAGAGGTAATATGGCGACGCAGCGATCAAGATCGTAAACGCACACAACAATTACAGTCCTGCCTTTTTCCGTATGCAAATGAGCCTGATTTAAGCACCAGAAAAAACTATCGAAAGGGTGGCTGTTGGCCAATTTCTCTAACGCTATCCAATCATTTTTTAGTTCGGTAAGTGACTGTATACCAACGCTTATTTTTGTTGAAAATTGGTTGTTCATGGTAATTGTTTAGCGACAAACGGCCCTATTAAGCGTGTTACCCAAACTGGTAGACGCTGCCAAGTCGCAATAGCGAGCTTGAATTTGGGATTGTCGGGATTCAAACCACCATCTGCATTAGTATCGTCTTTTCCTATCGTATACCAATAGTGTTGAATTGGTTTCGAACCCCATTGCTTTTTAAATCGGTAGGTGCCTTCGTTATAGGTAGAGCGCCCAAAATCAAACCACGAGCAGCCCTTTGTTACAGCAAATGCCAATATCTGGTCATACATCCACATATTTATATTCATATGGTTGACCTTTTTTAACGTTGAAGCCCAAGGGATCTCCATTACGCTGTTATTTTGAATTAAAAAGCCAGTTGCAACGGGCCGTTCAGCGAGGTAAACAACACACAAATATGCGTGGGCGGGGATAGCTTCAATCAGAGACTCAAACCAAGCTTTTTCATACAAAGGCGTACCGAGGTCTCGCATATTGGTCGATAGCACATGATAAAAATCATCCAATAGCTCGCTACCACCAAAAACAACTGAAGGGGCAAACTCGTTGGCTTTATTGACCTGTGCGCGTACTTTTGCGCCGAAAGACTGACGTAACAATGCTTCTGAGTGCGGTAGTGGCAACACCATTGATACTTTTTTACAGTTGCTTGGTCGCTTTTTAACTTGAGTTAGAGTCCGTATTTCCGCATATTTGAGAGACATGTCTTTAACGACTTGCTCACCAAAGGTAAGCAGGCGTTCAAACACATTTGAGTAATCAGTCAACGGCCCGCCGTAGTTAAAATAAGGTTGTGAAATCGCAAAATGACCGAATAGCCGCGTACGCATTACGGTTATTGGTAAACCTCCAAGAATTTGCCCAGATTCGTTAAGTGCAAGCAGTAGTTTTGTTTCATTAGTAGAAGGTTGTCCGAGCCAATTAAAAATAGGTTGAGTATGATAGATGCTCGAACGCTCTTGAGTCTTTTGCCAATCCCAGAATAAAGCTAACTGCTCAGCATTAGCGATACATACGCTAATTGCGCCAGTATATGTTTTTGTTGGCGCCGTAAATTGAGGCGCCATCTTTTTTTCTTCGCTATTTTGTTCTGGTGTCTTGCTTAATGCTTTTAACTTTTCTTCTAATGACCTCACCTGACAACTGATTTCTTGCATTTTTTCAAGAAGATTATTGTGTTCAGGACTTCCTTTTATGACACACTTGAACTGTTTAGAAATAGTGCTTTTTTGTACCTTGACCTGTTTTAATTTGCGTTTGATCTCACTCGGTGTCATAGCGAAACTCGTTCTGTCAGCTTATCTTTAAATTGCGCTAGAACACGGTGCATTATAACTTTATGTTTTTCTTTAACGCCTGAGTGGGTAGGTAAGGTTACTAAGGTTTCCGCCAAGCGGTCACTAACTGGTGTTGGCATAGGTCGTTCAGATATTGCAGCAATACCTGGTATATCATAAAGTGCGCGCTTATACATAGCGGTTGCAGTTATTCCCTGATTGATACACTTGGCAACAAGCAAATCACGGCTCTTGATATTGTCGACCAAGAGCGGCAAACGCAATAAGCGTTGTGCCTGATCAGACCAAGCACACGGGCCTATTTCACTGTAACTAGTTGCGGTTGCTAACGGTGATTTTAAATAGTTTATGATGGCAGGGGTTACCAGCGAGCGTTTAAAACTCTCAATTCGTTCAATACTATCTAATTGGTGATACACAGTAGAGCCTATATCTAAACCAGGCACTCGAGTTAGCGCCCCGTATAGAAAAGGCTGCATTAGTGCATTAAAAAGGGCACTTTTTGCCCGAAAACCAAGCGGTGTTGATACTGGTACATTGGTGTCGCTAAATCCTTGCGATGTTCGTGATAACAACATACCTCCACCCATCAAGTTGACGGGCTTACCGCGCCCAAAAGAGGTCACTATAAAATCGCTGTAAGAACATTCAACTGGAAGTTGGTAATTTCCTATATTGGTGAGATTGGACTGCCGGCTGTGAGCGGTTGTCGCTTCGGGAAACCACTGCGCATCATCTTCTATAATTTTAACATGCTTAGGTAGAACGGCTTTAATTTCGCCAATTGGCATAGAAATACCAAGCAGGGCAGGGCAGATTATTGCTACTGCTTTTTCTGCGCACGCTTTCACATGAGCTAGATTGAAGCTGTATTTCTCTTGAGTGAGATCAATAATCACAGGGTTTGCACCAGCGTAAACAACTGCTGCAACTAAATCTGGGCACCCATAACCCGGAAGTATTACGTCACGCCTTGTTGGCTCTGTTTGTACTGCAATCGACATTGCGATGGCTTTAGCTAATGCAGCAGTGCCAGATTGATAATAGTCACAATGAAAACCAGGAACATGAAATACTGTTTTATCAGATATAGGTTGTTCTAATGCGTACCTGACAGGTGTTCCAACCGGAGGTAACTGACGCCAATTCATCGTGCCGAAGGCTGCCATACAGTCATGCGCTTTCCGGATAAAAATTTAATACCGGCTTCAAACAACGCAATGTTGACTTGTGTGAAAAAATAAATAATTTTGATAACGCCAATGTCCTGCAATTTTGGCAGCCAATGAGCCAGTAATGCTGTTCCATAAAATGCAATTTGTGCGACAAAGGCTAACGTATAAACGGTATGGCCTGTTTGCATACAGAAAGGCGTGATAATAAAGAGAGCTATTAGTGACCAAGGCACAGTCCAGCGTAATAGTTTGTGGCTCACTACCTGAAATGCAAACCAGCCGTATTTAAACGGATTTAATACTTCAGGATGCCTTTTTAAAGCTGTCATACCTCTTATTACCGTTCGGATTTTTCGGTTGTATTCCTTGGTGGGATCTGCCAAATCTGTGTAATAACCCAACACGTCTGGTGCAGTGACTGCCTTTAGCCCCAGAGAAGCGCTGTTCAACGCTGTATTAAAATCGCTAGGTGAGTGAATATCCCATTTCTGACATACTTCATGGCGAGCAGCAAAGAAGGATCCACTTAAACCAACTAACCCAGCCAGTTGGGATTCTTGTTTGCGCAGCCACATCTCGTATTTAACATAAGCACCTTCGCCAGCGACCTTTCCCTCTTTGCTAATGAAGCGATCTTCACTGGAAATAGCACCTATTTCGCTATCATCAAAGTAATGAGCAAGTTTGGTCAAACCGTCAGGCTCTATTTTTGTGGCTACATCAGAAAATACAATAATACCCTCACCAACGGTTTTTATTGCTTGTAGCTGTGCGTTTTCTTTACCTAGACGCTCAGTGGCTCTGACTAGCTGAACACCTCGCTCAGCAAACGAACTTACAATACTGTCTGTTTCATCAGTACTGTTGTCAGACGCTACGATAATAGTGAGCTTTTCTTGGGGATACTCGAGCAGCATTGTGTTATCAAGTTTTTCGCCAATTCTATGTGCTTCGTTGTGAGCAGTAATAATTAACGTTAACGGCGGCAATTCACTGTTTTTATCTGCAGATTTGGCAGACGGGTAAGCGAGTACTAAAGTTTTAATTATTAATGGATAAACAAAGTAACTAAACACCGAGAGAAGCGCTAGTAGCCAAAATACGAGTTCCATGCAGTTCTGCACCTGAGTTTTATGTTTTCGCTAGCACTTTACAATACCATGAATCAGCCATGCAATGAATTATCTGAAAAAGTACGTAGATCAAGGGCTATAAGTTTGATTTAATGTAGCCAAAACTGGAATTTGTTCACAAATGATATGGAAAGGAAAACAGGTTTATGCCCTTTAATCGTTGGGCCTTTGGATTGGTCGTATTTCTTTGTTTAGGTGTAGTTAGTTGGGCCTATCAGGAAACGTTTCTGTCACTACACAATATTTGGACTGAGAATAACCATACGTATTCACATGGCTACGTACTATTGGCTTTCTCGCTCTATGCGTTGTATATAGACCGACGCTGGTTAGTTCCTTCCCCATCTTTTTTGGTTTGCCTATTTGGGCTTGCTATTGGCGCGGTTTGGTTTGCCGCGGTGAGTGTTCAAGTGCGCCTAGCACAACAGATGCTTGTTCCCTTCATTCTTTTCTATTTACTGATTTCGATTGTAGGGTTTAGAAATGCGTTGAAAGCAGCAGTTCCCGTGTTTTCTTTGTTTCTTGCAATTCCTGTAGCTGATTTTTTTCTCGATCCTTTGCAAGACTTAACTACTTTCATTGTATCTATTTTCGTCCGTTTATCTGGTATCACCGCGTTTATCGATGGTTATGATATTCATTTACCTTACGGTGTAATGCGCATTGCAGATGGTTGTGCAGGCTTAAATTACATGCTGGCAGGCGTTTGTATGGGCGTTTTTTACGGATATTTAAACTTGCAAACGTGGCGCCACAAGGTATTCGCCTTGTTGTTAATCGCAGTATTTGCATTAATTGGAAATTGGATACGTGTATATCTGCTGATAATGATTGGCTACTATTCAGAAATGCAAAGTAGCCTAGTACATGAACACGGCTTCTTTGGCTGGGTTACGTTCGCTATACTCCTAGCCATATACTTCTTTCTGATGGAGTGGTTCACGCGTAAATATGCCAATAACTCACCTGAGGCTGAGACTCCTAAATTAAAGCAGTTTACCGCACGCAATTATGTTGCTCTGGCTCTGGCCGTTTTTACCTTAGTTCTTTTTCCCCTGTACAAAAGCGTCCAAGCCAATAAATCTTTAGTTGTAGAAGAATTTCAAGTTAATGTTCCCGACGGTTTTGCTGTGCAGTCAAACGACTGGTTTTCTGACAAAGGCGTTAGTTTCATTGGCAGCGACTTCAATGCCGTTTATTTAAAACCGTTGAGTCAATCAGCGGCAACGCTATTTGTGTCTAGCTATATGAACCAAGCTCAAGGCAAAGAGTTGATTTACTTTGCTAACACTGTCGGTAATGAATTAGAGAATGTAACAGTTATAAGTGGTGAGTTGGGCCCTGTTAACATTGCCCAAAAACGCAAAACTGGCGGTTATGTATTGTGGGTATTTAAAGTAGCTGAAGACACAGCTACAGGTGACTTACAAACTAAGCTGTTGCAGTTAAAACATTCGCTTAAGGGTGTGCCATCATCTGCACTCGTTCTTCATATTGACTGTAATAGACAATGCGATAAAACAGTATCTCAGGCCGAACTCGAATTCTACGCTGACATGTTGTACTCGATTTCTGTACAAGTGGGCAAATAATGCGAATTGTGCATATTGCTTCAGGGGATAAATGGGCCGGTGCAGAAGTTCAGTTGTTAACTTTAGCCTCGAATCAAGCGCTTACAGAAGATGTTCACGTGATTGTGCTCAACACTGGCGACCTTGAGCAGCGATTGAAACAGAAAGGTATCGATGTAGCTGTTTTTGACGAAACTAAATTTAGTTTTGCTGATTTATTTCGCAAAATAAGGCGTCATTTAACGCTGCTTAAACCTAATATAGTGCACACACATCGGCAAAAAGAAAATATCCTTGGTAGCCTAGCGAGCTTTTTTGTGCGGGATGCAGTCTGTGTGCGTACAGTGCACGGTGCACCGGAGTTTAAGCGCAATTGGAAACAAACTATTCAACATAAATTAGATAACTTTTGTGGTAGTAGGCTTCAATCTGCCGTTATCGCAGTATCGAGCGATCTGGCTAACAAGTTAAACCACGATTTTAAGCTTTCACACATTCACGTGATTGAAAATGGAATAGACCCTTCTGAAGTTCATCAGGCATTGAGTGTAAGTGAGTTTAAGTTAGCATCACCAAGCAAACTTAATATAGGTTTTGTTGGACGAGTTGAGCCAGTAAAACGCATAGACTTGTTTTTAGCGGTGGCAAAACAGTTAGTTGGTGAGAATAAAGGTGACTCTGCATACAGGTTTCACGTGTTTGGCGATGGTAGTGAACTTTCCACAGCGAAAAAAATGGCTGCTGAGCTAGGTATCTTAGCGAGTGTTGAGTTTTATGGTCACAGGAGTGACATTGTCGCTTGTATGGCTAAAATGGATGCTGTGTTAATGCCTTCTGATCACGAGGGGCTTCCAATGACCGCGCTCGAATGCTGTGCATTGGGTGTGCCGATAGTTGCGCATCGTACGGGGGGCTTGGTCCATCTATTAACCGCAAATTTCCCAAGTGGGCTTGTTGCAGAACACAATGCTGATGCTTACGCTGAAAGGTTGCTAGACGTGCTGCAACAAAAAACTAGACCTCTTTTTAGTATGCAGTACTCAGCAAAGAATAACGCCGTATCAATGCTGAAATTGTACAAACAACTGCTCAACAAATAATACCATTCCGTATAGGTAATTACCTGCTCAGCGAGAGCTATAATGTTCAGAATGCTTTTTGCATACTGAATTTTTTGCTCAAACGCTGACTGGGCGCCTCGATAAATTTATGTACGACGTGCGCTGAAATGATGCTAGCTACAATGCCCATAGCAAAGATCATTAGGGTCAAAAGCGGACTATTCTTAATAGGCAACAATCTCTCTAACACCGCAATAGTTTTCCATCCGAAATCAGGGTGCAATAAATATAGTGGATAACTAATTGCAGCTAGATATGCGAGTGACTTTGAATGAATAGTCTGCAGAGCATTGCAGTACCATAAAACATATAAAGCTAGCGCAAAGCCCGTACCCGCAAGGGCAAAGTATTTTACATGGATGAAGAGTAGGAACACGCATTCTATTGTCGACCACAAAATAAACATTAACTTCGCAAGTGGACGATTTAGGACGATGTTTGCAAATAAAACGCCAAAAACAAAGTAGTGCCAGAATGGCACAAACAGTCCGGGTAATAAATTGTCAATGAATTTGTAGTCGACCAGCAATGACCAAAACCCGGTGATAAGCAGCAGTAATACCATAAGTTCCGTATTGTGGGTTCTCGAGATGGCTCTACAGGCAGCCAAGCAAACAACGAAGAATAAGTAGAATTGGATTTCCAAGCACAACGTCCAATATACCACTGAGATGGAGTAGTCTATTTGAGCCAGATCTTGAATGTAAAACATGTGAAAAAGTACATCAGAAACCGACGGAAGCGCTTCATTTTCACTAGTGACCAGGTTCTTTGCGACCAAGAGTAAGATACTCAGCGCTATGCATACCCAATAAGTAAAATCTAATCGAATACTGCGCCGCAAGAAAAAGACACCTACATTACGAGATGTCATGCGGATGTTTTTAAGGCTGTAGGCAATTGCAAACCCACTTATAACGAAGAAGATAGGGACGCCAACAAAACCAAAGTCCATAAACGTGTTTAACCAGTCAAACAATAACGGGTCGAGTTGTTTTTCTAAACTTCCACTTAAGTGATAAAGAACTACCAGTAGCGCCGCAATTCCACGAAAAGAGTCTATAGATTCAAACCGGTTGGCAGCTTTAGTTTGCGTTGTGATACTCAAAATAGTGCCTTTAGTTTAAATCCATCCAGACATGCGAGCTTTAAACTTAATCTTGGTATCGCTAATGTCATTGTGTACACCAATACGCTTTAATTCGTGTGGGGTAAATTCATCTACGTGACCGCGCTTGGTTGTCACCGCTGCTTTATAGTGTTGCGCGACCAAATTCAGAGCACTGGCTGAATAGTCACCATTGGGGAAGCAAAACAGCTCTATTTCATTACCAAACCTAGCTTCAAGCCGTTTTTTGCTCATCACGACTTCATTGTGTAGGACACTATCTTCGGTAAAGTCATTAAGACGGCAATGACTTAAAGTATGACTACCTATTGCGATGTTCGCTTTGTTGAGTGACTGTTCGAACTCTTCTTCGTTCATCATTTCACGCGGTGAATCGCCTGTATCATCTATACTGGCAAGCCAAGAATAAATCTGATCATCGTTAAACTTTTTGAGTTCTTGAATCAAAGCGCTGACTGATTCGCGATTAAATTCGTTGGGAAGCCGTCCAAGCTGTTGTTGTAAGATATCGAGAAAAGCCTCATTTCTGTGGTCTGATAGCAGAAGCTTAGCTACTCTATTCGGCCAAAACTGAACGCCTTTACCGATATGTTCTTCAACTGCAAAAATAGTTGCTGGAATTCGTTTTTCCTGCAATAACGGAAACGCAAATTCAAAGTTATCGCGCCAACCGTCATCGAATGTAATAGCAACACAAGTTTGCTGTGCATAGTTGTCGCGGTTCTTTACCCAATCAGTTAAATCTACAACTTCAAGGTTACTTTGCTGCAATGTAGCTAAATGCAATGCAAATGTATCAGGAGTCACGATCATTCCTGGCTCTTCGAATCGAGTTCGATGGTCGTCAGCAGGCAGAACTCTATGATACATCAGAATAATTAAACGCCCGGGTTTATTTGTTGCAAAATGCCAGCCTACCGAGCCCGCTACCCAGACCAAACACGTTTTTATTAATTGTTTTAGAAAGTTCACGTAAACGCTATCACTTAAAATATTGTTTTAATTCGTACCAGGCTGGTCCAAGGTCACCCAAGCGGTTAACTTCATGTTTCCTATTGCTCATTCGAGGTGTCAGGAATCGTAACACGGCTTGTAGTTTTTCCGAGGTGTTTTTGTTCCTATCTTTCAATTGTAAATACAAATTATCGACATCACCTAAAAACCAGCGCAGTTGTTGCCCGGTTTTAAAGCTATTTACAGCAGACAGGTGTTCGTTAAGCTCACCCTCTAATAGCAGCATAGGAAAATTAACCCCACTATCAACGGATAGCTGTAATGAGCCCCACAAGCGGGTATTTATTTCCATTAAGTGCGGTGTGTTTTTTGCGTCAACTCGAAATTCTACCATTGCCACACCGTGCCACTTTGCATCGTCTAAGATCATAGTTGCGTAGCGTTTCATATCTTCTCTAACAGAGATGCTTTCGCTGAGCACACTTACGCCACCTGAAGGCGGTTTTTCTCTAATTCGTCGGTGAGCAAAAAATGCGATTGGATGGCCTTTATGATAGTAACAAAACAACCCAGCTCCAAAACCATCAATGAATTCTTGGAGCATAAAACTTTGTCGTTCTAAATAATCGTGTTCTAAAAAAATTTGCCTTAATTCGGCCTCATTACGTGCAACGGTTACCGTAGTATTAAGCCATTGGTCGTCAACCTTAATGCGCGACAAAGAAGGTTTTACAACTACAGGGTAAGCTATCGTCGACACATCAACATCAGCTGTCGAAGTGAAATGCTCAGAGTATGGTATCGGTACTCCTAACGCAGCAGCGCGCTTTGTCAGAGCTGACTTGTTGCTAATGTTAAGAACCGTTTTATATTGAGCAAAAGGCAAATGACAGGTCGGTAGTGCGTGTTTATTTTCTAATATAGTACGGCTTGTGATTTCAGTCACGGGCATTAAAAAATCAATATTGAATTTTTTAATTGCCTGAATCAGCCAAGCAATGAAAGGTTCAATGCTAACAGCTGGGTCAGGGTAAGTGATGTAGTCAGAACTGTACTTTGAGTGGCCTGCAAGTGCCTTATTTGAGGCGTCGGCGGTAATTACAGTGTATTGAGTGTGACAACCTATAGCACGCGTAGCTGCCAAAGCGCTGCGTTGATTTGCATCCAATACAAGTACTACTTTTGGTTCCATATTTCTGCGACTAAAATGATTTCTTGCTCCAAGCTTAATGCTTGTTATTCTATAGAACAATGTTTTAGTCATTCGCTTTCTTGTTAAACCCTAATGACCTTAAGAATTCTCCATTTAATTGATACTACTGGTCCTGGCGGAGCAGAGGATGTTTTTATCTCGCTCGCTAGTAAGTTACAGAACACTGCTGAATTTAATTTGGCCGTTTTAAAAGGAAAAGGATACGTAAACGATCAACTGCAGAAGCGCAATGTTAAAACCGAGATTATTCCTGCTGGCGGAAGTTTTAACGTCAAATTAGTATGGCAGCTAATGCGTTTAGTTCGAAAGCACAACATTACTATCATCCAGTCGCATTTACTTGGTTCTAACGTTTACGCGGCAATAGTAGGGTTGTTAACGGGCGTGCCCGTGGTTGCCACATATCATGGTATGGTTGATATTGCGCCAAATGAAAAGTTTAAGCGACTTAAGCTTTGGTTTATGCGCAAAGGTATTAGTCAATTTGTGGTGGTTAGCAATTCCTTATTTGATAAGGTGTTTACATCTGGTCTGCTTGTAAAAGAAAAAACACGTACAATTTACAACGGTATTCGCCTTGAGGATTACACCCTAAAGCGAGATAGTGATTTGCGCAGTCGATTAGGATTGTCAAAAAGTACAATAGTACTTGGCGCACTTGGAAATCTGAGACCAGCTAAACGCTACGACATTATGGTTGAAGCCTTTGGTAAGCTTCAAGCAGCGGGAGTTGATGCTGCCCTCGTTATTGGTGGAGATCCGCGACCGTCTATAAAATCTAAGCTAGATTCGTTGATAGCAGAAAATGAAATTAGAGACTGCCATTTTTTGGGGTTCATTGAGAATACGTCGAGTTACTTGTCGAGTCTAGACGGATTCTTGCTATCGTCCGACTCTGAAGGGTTTTCCATTAGCACCATTGAAGCAATGGCAAGTGGTTTACCACTATTAGCTACGCGCTGCGGCGGTCCTGAGGAAATAATTAGCGACTCACAACAGGGCGAGCTGGTTGACTGCAATACCGATGCGTTCGTTACAGGGTTAAATAGGCTAGTGACAAACATTAGAGCTGGGCATACAGTAAATACTGCAGGTAGAATACGGGTAGAAGAGAACTTTTCTGAACACGCCATGTTGACGCAATATTTGGATACTTATATGCAGCTCTTGAACTTAAAAAAAGAAGCATAACATGTTTACAGAGTGGATTGCCGATAACTACGGCTCTAAAACGGGGTTGTTGAGATACTGTCAATTCAACGCAAAAGCCTTGTTTGGCGCTTATAAAACGAACAGTCGTTCTCGCCAACCATTTAAAAGACTTATTTTCTTGTGCAGTGGTAATATCTGTCGTTCACCTTACGGAGAAGTTGTCGCTCGGTCTCTAGGTGTTGAATCTATTTCTTTTGGTTTGCATTGCCGAGGCGGTGACCCTGCAAATGAACGTGCGGTCGCTTATGCTGCAAAACGCGGGCTTGATTTATCGGGCCATCTTTCACAGCACATCAGCCTATATGAGCCTCAAACCGGTGACCTCATGCTGGTAATGGAACCTTCTCATTTACTTCAATTACAAGCACTAAATTTAGGTGTTGAAACCCAGTTTATTGGAAGTTTCGCCAAACCTTCTACGGTTTATCTTCATGACCCGTATAATACGAACGATATATTCTTTGAGCACTGCTTAGGAATAATTCACGACGCCGTTGAGAATTTAAATAGGATAAACCGTGAGTGATGTGAAAGCGCCTGCCTCGTTAGTGGAACAATTTTTTTTTGTAAAAATCAAAAACAGTTGGCAATTTTTTAAAGCTGAGTCTTTTGCATTCAAATGTGTTTGTTTGTACTTGTTTGTCGAATACTTTCGTCCGCAAGCAATATTCCCATTTTTAGATTTTATACCTTGGGCTCAAGTGTTCCTTACCGGAGCGTTCCTTGCCGCATTTTCAGATCCAAAAGCAAAATTCCGCATGGATCCAATGCATATTTATGTTTTGCTTTTCAGTTTTGCCGTGCATGCGTCTTTCTTGGTGGCGTATAGCATCGAGTGGTCGCAGCGTTACTATATTTTCTTCATACAATGGATTGTTATTTACTTCCTTATTTGTTGGATAGTAACCACCCGAGAACGTTTTTTTATCTTTTTTCTTATCCTGTTTTTCTGTGCTCTTAAAATTGCAGCTGGAACGGCGCGCATTTGGGTTATGCGTGGTTTTTCTTTCACGCAGTGGGGGCTCATGGGGCCACAAGGTTATTTTCAAAACTCTGGCGAATTAGCGGTATTGATGGTTGTGCTTTTCCCTTTAGCAATTTACCTTTATCTTGACCACAAAGACTCGTGTAAAACTTGGGAAAAGTGGATTTTAATTGCTGGATTTGTCTGTCCTATTCTAACGATTTTGGGCAGCAGTAGCCGTGGCTCCCAAGTGGCATTGGCGTTACAACTCATATTCCTATTTTGGCGCAAAATCTTTAATTTAAAAGTACTTATTTCCGTAGCTGTTTTGACCTATGGTGTGCTCACATTGTTGCCAGATGAGCAAAAAGAACGGTTTACGTCTATCGGTGAAGATAAATCATCACTTCAAAGAACCTTGTACTGGAAAAATGGTTGGGAAATGATGACGGAACACCCCATTTTGGGGGTTGGCTTTTATAATTTTATTCCATATTACAACGTACATTATCCTAACGATAGGCTCTATGGGACTGCGCAACTACCGCATAATATCTTCGTTCAGGTAGGGACAGATGCCGGCTTTACGGGGTTGTTGTTTTACATGGCTATTATTGCCCTTGCGCTTACGCGAAGGTTAAAAGTTAAATTAGATGAAACCAAACCAGATGAGTTATTGCTATTCTCAATTTGGAAAGGATTGCGTCTTGGGATATTTGGTTTTGCAATTGCCGGTCAGTTCGTCACTATTGGTTACTATCCGTTTTTGTGGATTTCCATTGCATTTCAAACGTCTTTATTTTTAATCATTAATAATCGTATAGCCGATAAGGGTAAAAGGAATGCCGTGCGTCGATAAAGGATTTTTGATCATCATCGGGGGGAAAGCAAGGTCGCCCGAGCTTTCGTCTAGTTTTCAAACGAGTAAGCGCTACAACGAAGCCGGGTTGTACTTTGACCAAGGCTCTAAAAATAGGCATTTAGAATTCACTGAGACTGCTTTCAATCTCTATCTAGGTGACCGTCATTTAGGTAGTGACGATTCTGCTTACACGTGTATACAAGAACAGTGGTCGCCAACACAGCATACGGGAACCTTGATTAGTTTTGACGCTCCGCGTGGTTTGCTGAACATACAGTCGGACTTTTTAGGCAGTGAGCCTTTGTTTTACGGTTTAAAAGGTGGGGCACTGTGGGTGTCAAATCGTATTGAGAACTTCGTGCGTTACGGCGACTTTGAGCGCGACTGGGCCGGTGTCTTCACCTTTATAAACGATGCGTACACTGTTGGGGAACGTTCTCTGCTAAAACACGTTTTCTTGCTGCGCCCTTTGCAACGAGTAACTTATTCCGCCGCCGCGGAAAGGTTAGAAAGAACGAACCTTGACTATTGGCAGAGCGATAATGAAGCGAATGTGGAATCGGCTCTAGATGCAGTAGACGAACGTTTAAACCACGTATTGTGTAATAGCCCGCATACTTCCTTAATGCTTTCCGCGGGTTGGGATTCACGTTTGTTGCTGTCTTCGAACCCAGAGCGAATAGTTCACACCTACACACATGGGCATCTCGCTAGCCGCGAAATTGCTATCGCATTTCAATTGGGTGCGCCGTTACAAAAGTCGATGTCTTTTGTACCTCTTGAAAACACCCCATTTGGTCGAAATCAAGTGCTGGAAATGCTAGCGCAGTTGGGCTGCGCGTTGTTTCCACACTGGTACTACGCCAGTAGTATGCAGGACTCAAGCTCAGAAGCTCCTCTTAGTGCAGGTTTAGTAGTCGAGCATATATCGGGCCACTACGGTTACAATAGTCTAGGTAATAATCACTCTCGCTTGGTAGCGTTTTTTAATACAATTTTGCGACCGAATGTGTATGACAAAATTGGTAACGACGAAGCGATTACACTGCTAACCCCATTGTTAAGCAAAGGGTTTGTTAAGCATCCCTGGTGTTGGATAAAAGAAATTGATTCCGCCACTTTACGGGCAGATTTTAATCGCGATGTTGAGCAAGTTTTACAGAATTACACGCAGCACAAAACGTCGGGGCTGCATGAGTTAAGTGAACGCTATCGGTTGGAACACTCAAGTCGGCAATTTTTTGCATTGCAAACTAAGACCGCCGAAAACTTTATGGGTTATCACCACCCCTATGCAGATTCACGATTGGCAGAGCTGGTCTTACAACTAAAATTCAGGCACCGAGTTAATTACAAAGTGAGTCAAAACCTTGTGAAACGACGAGCTCCGAAGCTATTGAAAGTTCCTATGGCGGCAACTTTGGTTAATGCTGAGCGGCCAATTTTAATGCAAGAGCTTTCGCGTTTCGCAAGAATTTCTTATGAGAAGGCGAGTAATACAATATCAGGAAAAGTATTGAAAGGGTTGGGGTGGAACAATTTTGATTTTCTCTTTAGTTACGACACATTCCATGAATACATAGATTTGCTGGTGGATGATATGTGGGATAAAACGGCCATGCATGCTTTTGTACAACGTGCCGCAGTAAATAATGTTGATGCTTATTCGGTGCTAGAAGTGTTAACTAAATATCTTACATTAGATTTTCGCCTAAACCCCAGCGCTTACGAGTTTAATTAGTTATGTGGTCTCCATTTGCAAAAGTAATATTTTGGTTAGGTGCTAGCAAGCGCAACCCGTCTCTGCGTAGCATACTCAAAGAACTTAAGGGCACTGAGTCACTATCTAGAGACGAATTACATGCGCTGCAGTTGAAAAAACTAAAAAAACTCATTGAATTGGCGTATCAATATAGCCCTTACTACCGGCAGCAAATGATAACGCATGGTTTACTGCCTAGCGATATACAAACCTTGGATGATCTTAAACGTTTTCCAACCATTGATAAGTCTACTCTTATTACGCACAACGCCGAGATACATACCGCTTTTCCGTTTAAGAAGCGAATGCTTGCGGAAACCTCTGGAACCAGTGGGGAATCTTTGGCGTTTTATCGAAATGAAGAGTGGGACTCGACCAACCGAGCCAACGTTATGCGCAGCTATGCTTGGTACAACGTAAATGTTTGGGATAAGAACGGTTATTTTTGGGGCTATAACATCGACCAAACCAAAGCCTTTAAAATTAAAGTATTGGATTGGTTGCAAAATCGCATGCGTATATTTCGGTACGACGATGCCTCAATAAGTCATTTCGCTAAACAATTGAACGGGGCAAAATTTTTGTCTGGCTATTCATCAATGATTTATCAGATAGCCAAGAAAGTAAATGACTTGGGCCTAAAAATTGAAGGCATAAAGATGGTAAAGGGTACGTCTGAGATGATTTTAGATGCTTATCAACCGAATATCGAGAAAGCGTTCGGTAAAAAAATGATCAGTGAGTATGGCGCAGCTGAGTCAGGCCTTATCGCTTTTGAATGCCCGCATGGCAGCCAACACATCTGTATGGAAACGGTTATCGTTGAAGTTGATGATAATAGTGAAATTTTAGTGACGAATCTGGCTTCGTTGTCTTTTCCGATTATCCGCTATCGACTGGGAGATTGCGTAAAGCTAAGCGAAGACATGTGTTCTTGTGGTCGACAGCATCTAGTTTTAGATGAAATACTGGGCCGAAAGGGTACCTCTATCAAAGGGAATGCAAAAGAATATCCTGCGCTAACCTTTTACTATGTGTTTAAAAATTTAGCGTTAGAACATCATATTTTAGTTAATTACAAAGTAGAACAGCATAAGCTTGGTCACGTCAATATTGTGCTTGAGAGTGTGCCATCGCCTGAACTTGAAAACTTAATTGGCGAAGAAATGCAGAAATACTTTGCTGATGATTTGAGCTACTCCTTAACCTACACCAGCAAATTTTCAGAACAATTAAAAAAGCGTCAGTATTTTGAGAGCTTCTTATGACAGGAAAAAATTCGAACACCAGAAAACGCGTGCTTTGGATAAATCATTTTGTTCCTTACCCAGCGAAAGGCGGACTGTTAATAAGAACCCATGGGTTACTCAGCACTGTGGTTCAAGAACATGACGTAACGCTTCTATGTGTGGTACAACCACGGTTAATAAAACCGTACTTTAAAGATTTAGAGTCGGGGCTAAAAGAGGCAAAAAGCTTTTATCAGAGCCAAGGCGTGAATATAGAATTTTTTGAAATGCCGTCTGAGAAAAGCCGCTTCTCAAGGCTCCAAGTAGCATTCACTTCTCTATTTTCGCGCAAGCCTTACTCGGTACGCTGGCTGCATTCGCCAAAACTTGCAGCGCGCTTGAAAGCACTAGGCTCTGAATCATTTGACTACGTGCATGTAGATACGATGGGGTTAATGGCAATGGTCCCTGAGGTGAAACACGGTACAAAAGTCACGGTTAATCACCATAACGCCGAACACGTTATGATGGCGCGTAGAGCAAGTAAAGAGTCTAACTGGTTAAAGCGTTTGTATTATCAGCTTGAGAGTAAAAAAATAGCGCAATTTGACAGCTACTACATGCAAGTAGTCAAATCGCATATTGTTTGTAGCCAAAAAGATGAGCATAGCTTGAAGGAACTTGAACCCAGCCTAGCAATAGAGGTTGTGCCGAACGGCGTTAGTTACTTACCAGCGCCGAAACGACAGCCAGCCGTAGGTCGCTTATTGTTTGTAGGTGGTTTAGACTGGTACCCAAATACAGATGCTATATTATTTCTGCTTGATGAGGTCTGCCCACGTTTAAACTCCCTGAGCGCAAAGGTGCACATTGATATTGTAGGCAAAAATCCTTCGGCTGAAATTGTAGAGAAAGCAAACGCTTTCAACTTTGTAGAGCTACATGGCTACGTAGACGATATCGAACTTATGTATGCCAACGCACAAGCGTTTTTATGCCCCTTGCGAGATGGGGGAGGAACAAAGTTAAAAGTTCTTGATGCGATGAATCACGGTTTACCTGTTATTGGGACCGAGATCGCATTTGAAGGGATAGCTGTTGAAGATGGTGTAAGCGGGTTCATAACTGAAACAGCTGAACAAATTTGCTCTGTTGTAGCATCAATTATCGACAACGTAAATTTCTCTGAGCGTGTTGGTAGTAAGGCACGTACACTTATAAAAAATAGGTACGACTCTAATGTTATTTCAAAAAATTATGCCAAAAAAATTACGCAAGCCAACTAGGCTAAACTATCTACTTGCTGCGACTGCACTGCTTGTTACTGCCGCATATGTTCACGGGCATGAATGTGAAACATCAACGCCTAAAACTGCATCTTCCACTCCTTTGACTGCCATTGACTTTCAAGTAAACAACTTATTTGAAGTCAATGAAGGAGTGGTTGATTGGTCAGGTAGCCACGGCGGTATAGTTCAAGTTCCCAACTCTGAATTGCAAGGCGTAAGGTTTAGGTATAAAGCTACAGATATTGATCGGGACTCAACCAGCGAATTTAGATATACCATTTACCAGCCTCTTGAGCATAGCTGGGAGTATTTAGTCTTTCGCCAACCTGTAAACTTCTACCACAGAGAATCTGTCCTCCTCATTGCGCCATACGCACTGAGCAGAAATGAGTGGCTGCCTGGTGATAAAGTTATAACAGATAAAGGGGTTCGAGGGATAGTCGCTAAACTTGATGGGGAGCGTTTATTCATTGCGGACAATGAACATCGTTATGATCAAAACTGGGGCGCTGGGCGGATAATAACAAATCAGCGCAGCGGCGTGTCGTTTGAGCCTATTGATAGCAAGGGGCAGCCATCAAACAATAAGCTATCGACTCAGTGGCAAGGGCAGTACTCCAATGCGGGTATGACATTAGAAACTAAAGCCATTCCACCAGGTTTTGGCGGTGAATTAGGCGTGTCATACTGTCGCCCAACAATCAACCGTTCTGGCTCGCATGAGGGTATCGGTTATATTAAAAATAAGATTAATGACAATCAAAAAGCCATATGTTTTGACCCCGCAGACAATGGCAAGGTTGTGGAATTTGTTGTTGAGCGAAAACGCTCGGCTCATATTCAAGATAAAACAGGTGGCTACCGAATTTGGAAACGTGTTGAGGGCGAAGAGTGGGCGTTAATTTTTAGTAATATGACGCTACTTGTATTTGATGAAGTAAACAATTCCTTTGATAAGGGCTATGTAATGGGCTGGTCAAACAGCGGCTATAACGAGCAGACCGATTTCTATTTGTTGGGCTGGCAATTGTGGGATAGTAAACCTACCTTCTTACCCTAGAGGGCAGACTGGTGTAATCGAAAAGGAAAATATAAATGTCAGAAAGGCAAACAGTATAGTGAAAAAGCCTAATCTTTTTATTATTGGTGCTATGAAGTCGGGAACTACATCGCTTCACCATTACTTAAGTACTCATCCGCAAATGTTTATGAGTGAGCCTAAAGAACCGGGTTTTTTTAAGCTGTCGAATCGCTCTGAGGACGAATGGCTGGCTTATTTAGAATTGTTTGCCGGGGCTAATGAAGCGCATTTGTATGTAGGAGAGGGCTCGACGGATTACGCTAAAATTCCTCAGTATGAAAGAGTGACTGAGCGAATTAAGGATTTTTCTCCAGAAGCCAAAATCATCTATGTACTTCGTAACCCCTGGAAACGAACTATTAGTCACTATTGGCATACAAGACGTCCTCAAGTCACCGATGGTCAAACAAAAAACTTTGACATAGCATTTGCGGAATTTGAAGGTTATAAGTCATTTTCTGATTATCCAATGCAAATCGAACCATTTATTGGTTTGTTTGGGCGTAACAATATCCATTTCACTATTTTTGAAGACTTAATTGCAGACCCCAAAGCTGAGCTAAATAAAATCTTCGCGTTTTTGAATTTAACTGCAGAGTTCGATTACTCAGTGGTTGAGAACAAACTCAACACAAGACCAGAAAAAGTGATGTCAGCGGCAGGTAATGGGTTAATGCACAAGTTGTCATATTCCGGTCTGTGGTCGGTTCTTGCTAAAGTTATACCCAAATCAGTGAAATCGAAGTTACGTGGGTTAGCTATAAAAGAAGTGGATCCTGCATCACAAGAGCAGTTTATTACTGCAACCCTGCAACAGCAACGAGAGGCCTACGAAGATATCATCAAACGAACCTCTTTAATGCTTGAGAGAGATATGTCTGATATTTGGAAGTTGTAAACTCATGCAGCCTTTGCAGATTCTGTTTATAGATATTGGCCTTTCGTTCGGTGGTTCGCTGGTGGTTGCTGCCCGTGCGTCACGCGCTCTAGAAGCTATGGGGCATACGTGTACTATTGTCACCCCCGTTAATCCAGAGCTGATTTTGCATCATTTTTCACCTACCACAGAAGTTATCCAATTACAAAAAGGGGTTACCTATAAACATAGGTTGGATTTCAATGCAAAAATTAAGTCTTTCAAAAGTAAAATAGCACGCACGCTATGGTCACGGTGCTTTTCCATTTATGAATGGATCAAAAATTCCACTTATCGGCGTAATGTTGCAAGAATCATAAAGTCTAAGAATATTGAGGTCATACACAATAATAATTGTTTAGACAGTAATGGTGTTGCCAGGCGGTTGAACGTACCTATAGTTTGGCATTTCCATGGTTGTTTTTACGACAACAGCCGCATGACTCGGTATTCATTGCAAAAATGCGCTCATTACATCTCTATTTCTAATTTCGTCTATAAAACCGTAATGGCGCACGGGTGGATAGCTGAGGATAAAATTTCAACGTTGTTAAATCCGGTACAACAAGCCGTTCAGCAATACGACGATCATGCACTAGCTGAAAAACGCAGTGAACTCGGGCTGCAAAGTTGCTATGTAATATGTGTTTTTGGACGCTTAATTAACTGGAAAGGCCAAGCTGAATGTATTGACGCAATTGAAATAGTCGCTAACGCTCTTCCTAATGTTAAACTACTGATGATTGGCGACGATTCTGAGTTTGGTGGTTATAAGGAATGCTTGGTTGATAAAGTAGTGAAAAAAAACTTAGCTGACATTGTACAGTTCATAGGTTACACGAAAGAGACTGATTTATATTACCAGTTGTGCGATCTTGTCGTGCATTGTTCTATCGAACCTGAGCCCTTTGGTTTGGTGATCACTGAAGCAATGCTTAATCGGGTTCCCATAGTAGCGTCTTGTTACGGCGCCGGCCCTGAACTGGTTAGAGATGGCGAAAATGGATTGATAGCCGACCCTCTGAACCCAAGTGATTTAGCGAGCAAAATACTTACGATAGCGCGGTCACCGGAACTTCAACAGCTATTTGTTACCAATGGCATGGCGCTAACGGGTACATTAAGTGCAGAATCCTACGCTGAAAAATTGTTTGAAATATACCAAAAAGTTACCAGCACAACCAATAAGTGAACGCGTCTAAAATGAAGTATCGCCCAGAAATCGATGGCCTCCGTGCACTAGCAGTTGTCCCTGTGATTCTTTTTCATGCTGGGTTCCAAGGCTTCTCGGGTGGATTTGTTGGCGTTGATATTTTTTTTGTCATCAGCGGCTATTTAATTACTTCGATAATTATTAAAGAACTAGATAGAGGCTCGTTCAGTTTAGTTGAGTTTTATGAGCGTAGGGCTAGAAGAATTTTGCCCGCTTTATTTTTTGTATTATCAGCTTGTTTACCATTTGCGTGGCTATGGCTTCGACAAAACGATTTGCTTGAGTTTGGTCAAAGTTTAGTTGCTGTTGCAACGTTTGCATCTAATATTTTTTTTTGGATTAATAGTAACTACTTTGCAACAGTATCTGAACTTAAACCTCTTCTACATACGTGGTCATTGGCGGTAGAAGAACAGTATTACATTGCCTTTCCACTGATCATGATGGCATTGTGGTTAACGGCGAAACGCAAAGCAATTTTAGGTTTAGTTGTTATTGCGATAACTAGTTTCATTCTTTCTGAACATCTTTCCCATTCGGCGCCATCGACAAATTTTTATCTGTTACCATCTCGCGCATGGGAACTTTTGTTAGGCTCGTTTACTGCATTTTATCTGTACCACCACAGTCACAGTGCAAACCTCTATGTTAATCAGTTCCTAAGTCTCACTGGTCTTCTATTAATTGTTGCGAGTATTGTTTTATTCAACAAGGAAACACCGTTTCCTGGGCGTTTTGCATTAGCACCAACCCTTGGTACATGTTTAATAATCTTGTACACAACGCCCGGTACTTTTATTTATAGTGTTTTGAGTAATCGCGCTTTAGTATCTATTGGGTTGGTATCATATAGTGCTTATTTGTGGCATCAGCCATTGTTTGCACTCGTGCGTCATAGGCTTTATGGCGAATTACCCGTTGTGCACGCATTAGTATTCTGTGTTGTCACTTTTTTATTGGCCTATATCAGCTGGCGTTGGGTAGAAAAACCGTTCAGAGATAAACATAAAACAAGTCGCACTCAAATTTTCATATTTTCACTAATGGGCTTGTTTGCCATTGCCGCGATTGGGTTCGCGATTCATTTCACAGACGGCTATCCACAGCGTAAAATTGCGCATATAGAGGTGCTGCAGCAGCACCTGGATAAATTGCAGTTAGAGCGCTACCAACTAGACAATAAAAAGTTACAGCAACAAAGTTGGCAAATCCTAAGAGAAATATCTTCAGATCCCGGTTATGCAGTTGTCGATAACAGGTTCGATAAACGAGCTTGGTCTGTGGGCAGCGAAGCGAATGAACACTTACTCATAGTTGGTAACTCTCATGCAAAAGATATGTTTAATGTTTTATATAATGCGAAGTCTATTGCCTCTCGTTTCGCATTAAGTCGTTACGGTATTCAGATAGAAGATATTAAAGACGCGTTCTACGCATCGCCTAATTATCAGCGGGCGAATCTAGTTTTATTCGCATCGAAGTACAGCGATAACGACTTAAAGTTACTTCCTGTGGTTCTTGAGCGCTTAATCCGTGACGGTAAACGGGTTGTATTAGTTGAGCAAATTCACAGCTTTACAGATTCTGAAACTGGCGAATATAACTTAGCGGATTTAGTGTTAATTGAGCGAGGTAAAGAACATCACAAAGCTCAAGAATTCATTTTGGCGGTAAACAAAGCCTATACTGATGATTTTAATTCTCGGCGTTATAATAGCGCTGAAGAGGCAAAAAATAATAAATTGCGTCAGCTTGCGAAGAGCCTTAACCAGGTCTCGGTGTTAGATCGCTTAAAGTATGTCTGTCCCGAAGATTTGTGCATTGCGATAAGTTCAGATGGGACTAAGCTCTTTTACGATTATGGGCATCATACAATTGCTGGTGCAGAGTTTTATGGCAATGTTATTGATAAGTATAAATTGTACAGTGAAGTGTTTTGGCCAAAACGGTTGGAGTGACTTAATAAAAATGGTTTCAGGTGAATAAGTGAAAGAGCAAATAGCTTCAAGTATTAGCGCAGCATTAAAACCACTTCGGAAACAAAATGATAGATTTCTTTTTTGGTCGGTGTATTACCCATTTAACTTTGGCGACTGGTTAGGCCCTTATATCTACAAGAAACTAGCGAATCAAGATGCTTGGTTTAAATCACCCTCATCCTTTGAATTGAGTACCGTTTTTATGGGGGCAGGCAGCATATTGTCGTTAGCAAAAGAAAATTGCATTGTTTGGGGCTCAGGTATTATTAGCAGAACTGTTGAATTTCCAAAACCCTATGAGATAACTGCTGTGCGAGGGCCTTATTCGCATGAACGTTGTACTCAGTTAGGTATTACATGCCCTGAAACCTATGGCGATCCAGGGCTTGTTTTGCCCTTGCTCTACCAGCCGACGGTCAAGAAGAAGTATCGTTTGGGGGTTATTCCTCATTTTACCGACTTCCATCGAATTACGCAGCTGTTCAGTGAGGATGGTGTGAAGGTGATCGATGTCAGGTACCCAATCGAAGAGATAATCGACACTATGCTAGAGTGTGAAATGATTTTGAGTAGTTCCCTGCACGGTTTGATTCTATCCAATGCATACGACATCCCTTCAGCGTGGGCATCGTTCGACTCTAAATTAGGAGGTGACGGAATTAAATTTAAGGATCACTACGCGTCGGTAGGTGAGTTCAACCCCGTGTGTTTGAACAATGCCCATAGGATGGGAGTCGATGATATGTGCGCTTATATCCAATCAACTAAAAACGTGTATGACACCCGAACTGTGGCGAAGCGGTTACTCGATGTTTGTCCATTTCCGCACAGATCTACCCTATAAATTTCTTTCTAAGAGGTAAGACGAGAATATAACTTGTGCATAACACCGCCAACCTCGATTGCTTGGTGTTTAGCATAGTAGTCCAATTTATAAATCGGATCCTCTTTGTTTTCAACTCTTTGCTGGATGTCAGAAGGCATCCTTGAAGACCATACTACTCGCTCAGCAACACCAAGTCGGCGCATGTAATATACTAATTTGTTCGATATTTGTTGTGCAAGATCGTTTCGCTTTTTGAATAGGCCAAGTCGCTTCAGAAATCGAGCAAGAGACTCAAAGCGCCATGGCCCAAACGCCTTACCAAATACTGGCCCCGAGTCATTAAAGAAGGGAAGTTTATTAAATTTCTCCTTAGCTACAAGACGGTGAACGAGAAGGTGAATCGTATCCGAACTGATGGATTCAACCTCGTCCCATATAGCTCTGAATCTTGTATCTTCTGAATATAGATGCTCAAAACAATAGTGAAACCAAAAGTAGTCTGTTGCGAAACTTCTATCTTGCCAATATTGATGACTCGCGTCTCGCCATTGCTTACACAAGTAATGATTAGGAGTTGCTGCTAGAAAACCGCTCGTTAACATTCGATCTGGTCCAGGTCTAGAAAATGCATAGAATCCATTTCTCATTCTGGGGAATAGCCACTGTTCGAATGGTTGAGTTAAAAAAAGGCTGGAGTCTATCCAAACGCCACCATACTTAACCAATAAATTGATCCGAATTAAATCGCTTCGGCCTTGTATAGGTTTTCTTTCCCAAAAATCAGGTAACTCTTGCTCTAATGGAATGTATTCATGCAAGTTTGACTTGTCTAATAATCGGACTTCCCAATCTGGTTGATTCATTTTCCAAGAATCGACAGATTTTAACGCGATAGGAGGCGCACTGTCCCAACCTTGCTCCCAGAAACTCCAAATAACTTTTGGTATGTTTGACATGTTGAGTATCCAATAAAGTTTTTTATAAAATAAACAAAAATGTTTATCAGATTGATTCTATGGGTTCTTGCACCATACCGAAATCAATTCTTTAGCTTTAAGTATCTTTAATAAAGCATAGCGAAGCAGGTTGCTATCGTCAGTTATTGACCCTTTGATGAAAGCCGAAACGCTTTCAAAAAAATCCTCAACTGCTACTTTTAAAGGATAAGTAGGGCGGTTAAATAACTTTTTGCCAGAAGACAATTTCGACAGATTAAAAACCGTATAGGCCGAATCGACAAACATTTTTTTAATGTTATCGAACTGAAATTCACGTTCTTTCAGTCGGTGTAAAACTCCGGCGTTAGGCGTATAGATGACTTTAGCCTTACTATTGATTAACTTTGAGTAAATAATAGTTTCTTCACCTGCAACTAATTTGTCGCCACAGCGCCCTAACCTTGGGTCGAAACCGCCAAAATCGTGGAGAAGTTGTTGTCGTATACAAAAGTTCTTACCGTAAAACTCATGTTCCCTGTCGGTAATTTGTAACTCTTCTTCTCCATAATCGATTGCGGCAAAGAAAGGGGTATAATTTGGGAGAAACCATTCAGGTTTACGCCCTTGCCAGTCGACAATGATCTTACTGAAGATGCAGTCAGGACTTAACTTATGAATCTTATCAATATAGATCGATAGCCAATTGTTGTTAATAATTGCATCGTCGTCGGTGAAAAGAATATATTCCCCCTGTGCTTTGGCTAGGCCTAGGTTCCTTGCATGTGACAACCCTTGATTGCTTTCAACATAATATCGACACGGAAACTTGAAAGTTGGCTTTAGTTCTTGTACCACCTGAGCTGTATGATCTGGTGAATTGTTGTTTATAACAATAAGTTCAACTAAGCCACTATCAACGACATTAGCTGCAATGTCCTGTAGCGTTTTATACAGCGAATCAGCATTGTTGTATGTGCAAAGAACAATTGAAATTAGCAGGTTACTGTTCGCTGGTTTGCTCATTAGACATTTCCCCAATCGCTAACTCTCTGAAGTATTCTGACTGCTCTAAAAGCTCACTATACGTGCCTGATTGGGTTATCTGCCCTGAATCCATAAGGAATATTTCATCACAATTCTCTATTGTAGACAGCCGGTGAGCAATCATAATAACCAACATATCTTCGGCTAATAAGGTTATTTCTTTTAACACAGCGCGTTCGGTGATGTTATCTAGCGCACTGGTTGCTTCATCTAGAATAAGGACTTTAGGGTTGTTGTACAATGCGCGAGCAATAGCTAGGCGCTGTCGCTGCCCTCCGCTTAGCCTGTCGCCATTTTCTCCTACTCGGAAGTCGTACCCCTCGGGCTGCGACATTATGAAGTCGTGTATATTTGCTTTCTTCGCCGCTAGTTTAGCCCGTTGGAGATCCACATTTCTATTTTTAGCGCCAAAGCAAATGTTTTTCAAAACAGTATCGTCCAGCACAAATACCGACTGCGGAACATAACCAATGTTGCGCTGCCACATTATGCGATTATCAACATTTATAGCTTGCTGATTAACAAGTACTTCACCTTCCGTTGCGGTAATTAAACCTGCAACTATATTGGCTACCGTTGTTTTACCTGCACCGCTGCCACCGACAAAAGCAACTAAAGAATTACCGTTAAGGCGCAGGTTGATATTACTTAAAACATCATTATCAGTTTCTGGGTACCGATAGTTTACATTTTTTAGAATTACTTCACGCAAAGGTTCATCAGTAAACATGGGGGGAAGTTCTGATTCATCGGAAAACGCTCGCGCATTTTTGCTTGCTTTCGCAAGCTCGTCTTCAATTTCGGGTATAACACCACCGTTGGCTTTAACCAATGTCAGTGATTTGTATATAGTTTGCGCTGCTGGTAGTAGTTTATATCCAGCCATGGCATAGAAACTCAGTGTAGTGACCACTTGCTCCTTGTTATCAGCTGTAGAAATTAAATAAATACCGAGTACTATGATGGCGGAAAAGATCACTGTTTCTACAATAAAGCGGGGTAAATCTCCAGCTAAGGCGATAAAGGCTGCCGCAGAAAGTCCGCGCTTAGTCGTTTGGTTTACTTCATTAGAATACCAAGGCTCTACTCCAAGTAGCTTTATTTCTCTAATCCCCCGAATACTCTCGTGTAAAAGTTCGAGTTTTTTGCGATTCACTTTTGTAACAATTGAACCAGAGGCTACTGTTTTCTGGCGAACTGTCGCGAAGATTAAGCCATACACAGCGGTAACTATCACTGCCGCAATGAGAGCAAGTATCGGGTTAACGACTATCAAGGCCAGAACGATTAAAATCAAAATGAGCAGTTGCGATACCAACAATAAGAACTGCTGTAAAACGTTGTAAACCATCCGAGGAATTTGCATTGTAATATTTGAGATTAAATGACTCGAATTCTCGCGCAAAAAGAAGATGTAATCATTGCGTAAGTATGAAGTGTAAAGTCGACTTTGCAATTCGCTACCCACATCAATAGAGTATTTAGTCGATAACCATAGTACAAATGACGCACTCAGATTCGCGACCAATATCACGATACAAACCAGCACAGAGTAATAAATAATAAAGTTGTAGTATCCCGGTTCACCGAGGAACTCATAGGCAAACTTAAACGCTTTATTTGAGGTCAAATAATCTTCACTAGATAGAAGTGCGATAAACGGTGCAATCGATCCAATACTACCAATTTGTAGAATTGCTGACACAAAAAATAGAATTTGCAATGTAACGAGTTTTGCTTTTTGCATGCTATCAAGCATTCTTAACAGCGATTTAAAGTTATCTAACATGCTAGTCTCTATTTACTTATTTGTATTAATTCCGCAATAGCGTTTATTTGCTTTTGCTCGGTGAATTGCTCTTGTACCAATGAACGAGCGTTATGAGCGAATTTAGACCGCAGTTCATTCGAATTTTTTAATTCTAATATTCTATTTGCCAGCTCGGTATAGTTACCGGGCGTAATGTGAAATCCGGTCACACCATGCTGGGTCGATTCTGGTAAGCCGCCAAGTTTAGAAACAATGAGTGGCAAACCCGAACTTAACATTTCAACACTTGATCGGGTAAACGAATCCCACCCTGTTGATGCAATAACACCAATATCACTATTTCGCATCAAGTGAGGTACGTCATCTCTATATCCTGCGAATATCACTCTTTGCCTTGCTTTATCATTCGTTAATTCTTGTTTATAGGTGTTGGCTTCATTACCTTTATTTCCACACAATAAAAAATGGATGCCATCAATATTGTCGCGCAGTGCTAATTCATTCGCTGCCTTTACAATGGTACGAACGCCTTTGCGTTCTTCGAAGTGACCAGAATAAAAAACAATAATGTCTGAGTCAGCTATACCAAATTCTGCTAATAATGACTTCTTGCCGTTTACAGGAAGGTAAGTATTAGTATCAACACCTAAATGAATAACTGACGTGTGTTTTTCGGGAATGCCACGACCATGGGTAGCGGTAAGCCTCATAGCCTCTGATTCGAAGATAAAATGATCGGCTGCATAGCGTTTGCGTAATATCCAATCTAACCGTTTTAAGATTAACTTCCACCAAGGTTGCAGGCCGCTTATTGATGCCCCCCAATAAGACACAATGTTACTAACGCCGCTGTTTCGCAGTGTCGCAGCTATTGGCGAGGGGAAATTCAAATCAAACGCTAATACCGTTCTAACGTTATGTTTTTTCACTAGCTGCTGTAGGTTTTCTAAGTCTGACGTTAGCTCGTAATCAATTTGATACTTGTTGCATTGATTTACCGACACATTTTTATAACTGAATAATATGTGTTCTTCTGATCTTCCCGCGTGCAAAGCCGCCTTGTGAAAAACTTGCTGTAATTTGGATATAGCAAAACCTGCGTCATCAGAACAATGAAACATGAACAAAACAGCAGATTTAGTGGAGCTATTGTGAAGCTGAGACATCATTACTTCTTATTAGTTGTCACAAGAAAGTTTATCAATAAGTCAAACTAGAGTGGCTATTATTAATTAATAACGCACGCACGTCATTAAACTTATCCTGAATTGCTAGGTCGGAAACGAACGCGTTACCTTTTGAAATACTTTGATTCGGTATAATCTTACCAGACTTTATAGCATCAGAGGTGTCACCGGCACCGCCAATACCCGTGAGTGATTGAACATTGTATTCAGAAGGGATTGGCGTTTCTAGCCCAACTACGTTGGTTATAAAGTTTAGGGTTTCTTCACTATTGTCGCGCAGCAAGTCGGCGTCGAAGTAAGCATATTTCCCTTTTAACTGCTGAGCATAGTTTGCTAAGTCATCTAACCTTCTTGATAAATAACGTGTAGCGTATTCTTCAGATTGTTCGCGCCAGTTTTCTCGTTTCGCTAATTTTACAATACTTGGAATAGTGGCATTCACGTCTCGTAACGATATGAATACTATAGCATTCCTTTGTATCATTAAATCACAGTCTATATTCACACCATTATGTAACAATTTGTCGAAAAAAAAGCGGCTATTAGGCTTTACATTATTAGCCATGGCATACTTTATTTTTTGCAACATAAAGTCACTGTTTGTGAGATAGTCTTGCTGAATTTCATAGTAGCCGTTAATTTCAGGGTGGCTGCCTATAAGATGTCCTGTCAGACTTGAGTTGGAACGCATGTGACTGAGCAAAACAATGTTTCGGTAGTTACACAGTAAACGGGGCTGTTTTACTAAAGTTGTTAGGTATTTAATGTATCTACTTTTCAAATTTGCCTTTTTCCAATCACGCACGTTTATCTGTTTGAAATCATATAAAAAAAAACCCTCACAAGAAACATCTCGAGAGGGTTTTTTAAGTTGTTTGCCTTTAAGCTTGTTTGTTTTTCTTTCTTGAAAAGCCAGCCAAACCCAAAAGACCAAGACCGAACATTGCTATAGATGTAGGCTCTGGCGCTTCAATTGCGCGGATAACAAACTGCGCGTCAAGCACGCTTACACCTGCTTCTGGTGTAAGGAAGCCCTGTTTTGTACCGTCGTCAAAAACTTCCAAGCCGCTTAAGCGAGTTATGATTTCATAATGTTCGTGGTAAAGCCCACCAGTATTCACAACGAATGATACCGCGAAGTCAATAAAATCAACAGATTGAGCAATAACGTTACCGCCTGCAAAACCAGCGATTGCAAATGCGTCTGCACAACCGTTTACGTTAACGCTTCCTGGCGTGCCCACTGGATCGTCACCGTATGTACAACTGTCGCCCGCACTGCCGTTAGGCGTTTCTGTGAAGTCAATCATAAACTCCAACTCTGGAGCTGTAAAAGATAGCCCTGGCGAGGTTGAAGTTAGCTTCAACCCGTCTACTATCTTCACAGTGTCAAGGAAGGTTCCTGTTATAGCGAAGTTTTCGTGACGAATTGCAGTACCTTGTGAAAAGAAATCAAAATAATTGGCTACACCGATGTCAACAGTCGTCGCCATGCCCTGTGGGCCAGGCATACCGTCAACTATGTCAACAAGATTTCCATCTTCATCCCACCTTTGCTCAGACATCTCAGACACAGGGCTAAAAATGCCTAAACAGCTTTGATTTGGTGAGGGAGTACCCCAACAAATGTTATTCGGTAGTGCACCTGTTGATAAAATAGAAACTCCACCATTCACACTTGGGTCGGTGGAGGTGCCAGACTCGATGATTGCCCCATCTGGTGTCGGGTCATCGAAACCAGCTTCATTAACAAACCCCCATTCTTCAATTAGAGGCAGTGCGGACGACGCGCCCGAAACGCTTAATGCGATAGATGCAACTACTAACTTTAATTTTTTCATAATGATTCCTTGGGTAAAACGTGACATCATTGTTCAGTCAAACCAGAAGTGCATTCGGTGTGCCATCTTTTTAACCTCATGAAAATAGGTTAAAAAATAAACTTTTGAAAATGGGAGAGGTAGAAGTTGTTAAAATTGCTGACAGTAAAACTTTACGTTTCTGAAACAATTTTTTTCGCCACTTTGAACATAATCCTCTGAAGTACCCCGGCGTTGCCGAACGGCCTCCAGGTTTTTACTAGCTTGTTGCGGTAAGCGTCAAAATGCAAACCGTAAGGAGCGGCCAACACCTCACCGCGCCCCAGTAAAATCTTTAGAACATAAGTTCCCGCAATACCCGCACATAAGTTAACAGCCATAACAGTTGAAGGTCCTTTTTGCTGTTTAAAACTTACACGTGTTTGGTCAGCGAGATAAGTTCGTTGTAGCATGGCTGGAGAGAGTCCAATTAGAAATTGAATAAGTTGCTCTTCTTCACTCTTTTTGGCTTCAAAGCGAAAATAGTCTTCAAACGACATTTGGTCAGGAAGAAAGCAGAGTAAGGCTGAGCCCATTCCTAATGGTGCAGCAGTGACTACAGGGATGCGAAGCTCGTAGCATCTTTGAAAAACTAATTTACGCGCATTCAGTGCAAAAAAGTCCAAGCTATCAACGTATACGTCGACATTCCTCAGAAAATCGTCAACGTTTCCTTCGTTGATACCACCATCAAACGTTGTGATAGATGCTTCTGGGTTTATATCAGCAACCATCTTTGCCATGGTTTCCATTTTACCGTGGCCAACAGTTGAAAGTGTAGCGCCAAACTGACGGTTGAAATTGTGAACTTCATAGTCATCAAAGTCAGAGATTTTAAAGTTACCAATTCCGAGCCTGGCTAAGGTTAGCATATGTAGGCTTCCAACACCGCCAGCACCGGCGATTGCCACGCACTTTTTGCGCAACTGCTCTTGTTCAGATTCTGAAACCCAGCCTATGTTGCGTGAAAAAGCGTCGTGATATTTAAACATGCTATTCTCTTTCGTTATCAAGTAAATGTTTTTGTGATTCGATTGAGGCTTGTATATCGTGTAACATTTTTTTAAATGCTGGTGTCAGACTTTCCATGAGCAACGACGGGTTTATGTAATACGGTGCTCGCATTCCGTGATAATCAACTGTTGGGCCTATTTTATGGAATTTTATGCCTAAAAAACTCATGCTGCGAGCAAGCCTTGGCTCCATCATCACATAGGTGTGTGGAATATTTTTCATTATTACTATAGACGCGGCAGACATATAAAGGCCAATTGCGATAAACGGAAAGCATCGCAATTCTTGCTCGGAATAAGATGTAGTGTTTATCGCACCGGTTGCGGCTCCGTCGAAGGAGTCCGACTTTCTTCGACGAAATCTCTCTGGAACGGCAAGCCTACTAATCTCACAGATATCATGGCGTGAAAAATTTGAAGGCCTGAGTGCTTCGTCTGTAATGCTATGCAAACAATATTTTTCGATGGGAAGTTGCTGAGACTCGTCTGTAGGGTGAACTACTCTTACCGTTCCAGCATAATTTCCTGTTTGAAGATGTTGAATCATTGCGTGGATAGAAAATTCATCAAATTCATCTCTTTCTTGCTCGTTTTGTTTTACAGGCTCAAAAGCAAGTTCCTCACAATAAACTTGGTGTCTTATATTATATACAGTTAATTTGTTTTCTTCGGAAGCGGCAACGACTGGACTCAAGTAATCGGAAAAGTGTTTAGAAATTTGTTTAGCTTCTTTTAACTTGCTATAGCCAGACATTGCCTTTTTGACTCGACTGACAACCGAATTAATAGGTTTAACCATAGAAAACGGCTTTGCTTCAGGTTTTTTTGAGTCGTCTGAATTCACTGGTTAACCTTTTTTTATAAATTATGCAACAGGCTTTAGATATTTTAATATAGCACAGGTTTTGTGACACTTTGCAATCGCTTGAGTTTAAAAATATAGTTGAAGTTCAAACTGGTCTTAAAGCGTAATTTAGTTACAATTCAGTAAAATTAAAAACTCAAGTCTTTGCCCTATGCGACGTTACTTTCTTTATTTTTTACTTTTATTTCCTTTTGTTACGATAGCTGCTTCGGAAAAAGGGTTTGTTGACGTAGTAAAAGACGTAAAGCCTTCAGTGGTCGGTGTCGGTGTGCACGCTCCGTTAGCGACAGTAAGTAATCAACTACAGGGCACAGGCTTTGTCGTTGGAAACGGCAAATACGTTGTAACTAACAAGCATGTTATAGACTCTAAACTTGAAGAGGGTATAAAGTCTCAGCGTGTTGTTTTTGTTCCACATGGGGGTTCATCGAAAGTTCTCCCAATTAAGCAGATTTTCAAAAGCAAGCATCGCGACATCGCTATTGTAGAGCTAGAAACAGCGCTTCCGGCATTAAAACTTGTGGCTACTAACGACGTTATAGATGATGGCTCAAGCGTGGCAATTACCGGCTTTCCGATAGGTGCGGTTCTAGGATTGTATCCTGCAACTCATGCTGGAATTGTTGCTGCATTCACACCAGACGTCATTCCGGCTCATCACAGCTCACAGTTATCTCAGCGCTTCTTAGCACGCGCCGAGGCCCCGGCTATGATTTATCAACTCGATTTAACAGCTTATCCGGGTAACAGCGGAAGCCCAGTGTATTTATCAAGCAATGGGGCTGTTTTTGCCATTGTTAATAAAGTCTTTGTGAAAGAAACCAAAGAAGCTGCAATCGAGAAACCAAGTGGCATAACTTATGCTATACCTGTAAGTGAAGTATATGAATTAGCTGCTAAGCATGGCATTGCGTTATAGCAAGCTTTATGCAGGTTCCTTTCCTTAAATTAGCGCTTTGTTAATAAGGCAAAATATGCCAACATCTCGTTCATTAGGACGGTACATTTAAAGGTATACAACGGGCTCCATGGATAACAATAAGAAGATAGCAATAATTGGTCTAGGCTACGTAGGGTTGCCACTAGCAGTCTCTTTCGGCAGATTTTTTCAAACGATTGGTTTTGACATAAGCCAATCACGAGTTGATGATTTGAAGGCCGGTGAAGACTATACGCTAGAGGTTACAAAAGAAGAGTTGACGAACGCTTCAAATCTTACTTTTACTAGCGATACGCAAGATATCAAATCTTGCGATTTCGTTATCGTTACGGTCCCTACACCAATTGACAAAAATAAGCAGCCAGACATGACTCCGTTGCAGAAGGCGAGTCGAATGATTGGTAGCATTCTACAGCCGAACATGACGGTTATCTATGAGTCAACGGTTTATCCAGGGGCAACCGAAGAAGTCTGTATTCCCATTCTTGAAGAAGTATCGGGCCTTACTTTTAACAAAGACTTTTTTGCTGGTTACTCACCAGAGCGTATTAATCCAGGCGATAAAAAGAACCGTTTGGAAACAATTGTAAAAGTAACATCCGGAAGTACACCTGAAATTGCTGATAAAGTTGATGCACTATACCGTTCAATTATTACCGCGGGCACGCACAAAGCTTCTTCAATCAAGGTAGCTGAAGCGGCTAAGGTTATTGAAAACGCCCAACGGGATCTAAACATCGCATTGATAAACGAACTTGCCATGATTTTTGCTCGGGTAGGGATTGATACTGAAGAGGTTCTTGATGCGGCTGGCAGCAAGTGGAACTTTTTACCGTTTAGACCAGGTCTAGTGGGCGGCCACTGTATTGGAGTTGATCCGTATTATCTCACTCACAAAGCTGAAGCATTAGGCCATCATCCAGATGTGATTTTAGCTGGGCGCCGCGTGAATGATCGCATGGGTGAATATGTTGTATCTCGACTAGTTAAAAATATGCTAAGTCGTCAGATTATGGTTAATGGTTCAAGTATTCTGCTGTTAGGTATCACGTTCAAAGAAAATTGCCCGGACATCCGAAACACGAAAGTAGTCGATATCGCTGAAGAGCTTGGCAACTACCAAGTTGATTTGGATATTTATGACCCATGGGCAAAGCCACAAGAAGTAAAACATGAATACGGTCTTTCGCTAATTGATAGGCCTGTAACAGGCAAGTACGATGCTGTTATTGCAGCAGTTGCCCATAGTGAGTTCAAGTCTTGGAGCAAGGATGAGCTTCGAGCGCTTTGTAAGCCAAATGCAGTGATTTTCGATTTAAAGTATATGTTTGATAAAAACGCAGTAGATATGCGTCTTTAAGGATTTAAGATGAAAGTATTGGTAACTGGAGCTGCAGGATTCATCGGCTCTCACGTCGCATTATCACTGTTAGAGCGTGGCGATGTCGTAGTGGGAATTGATAACCTTAACGATTATTACGATGTTTCGCTGAAAGAAGCTAGGTTGAAAGCTATAGGTTCGCACAAAAACTCAGTAAACTTTAGCTTTATCAAGCTAGGTGTAGAAGATCGCGATGGTATGGCAGCGCTTTTCTCAGAGCAACAATTTGATAAAGTTGTTCATCTGGCTGCACAAGCAGGGGTGCGTTATTCGATTGAAAACCCGAATGCGTATGTAGACGCCAATATCGTGGGTTTTGTTAATGTACTAGAAGGCTGTCGGCACAACAATGTTCAACATTTAGTGTATGCATCATCAAGCTCTGTTTACGGCGCAAATGAAAAAATGCCGTTTTCAGAGAAAGATAATGTAGATCATCCTGTTTCGCTCTACGCAGCAAGTAAAAAAGCCAACGAATTGATGGCCCATACATATAGCCATTTGTACAATCTACCTACTACTGGCTTGCGTTTCTTTACTGTTTATGGGCCTTGGGGGCGACCTGATATGGCCCCAATGAAATTTACTAAGGCAATTTTGGCTGGCAAGTCAATCGATGTTTACAACTACGGGAACCACCGTCGAGATTTTACTTACATAGACGATATTGTTGAAGGCGTGGTTCGTGCGTTGGATAATGTAGCGAAATCAAACGAAGACTGGGATGGAGCGAATTCAGACCCTAGCAGTAGTCGTGCACCTTACAGAGTATACAACATAGGCGCGCAAACGCCTGTTCACTTGTTAACGTTCATAGAAACCCTAGAGAGTGAGTTGGGGATAGAAGCACAGAAAAACCTTCTTCCTATGCAGCCAGGTGACGTTCCAGACACTTATGCTGATGTTTCATCGCTAGTTGCAGATACCGGTTACCAGCCATCTACCGATGTTAAAACAGGCGTAAAAGCGTTTGTTAGCTGGTACCGTGATTTTTATAAAGTATAAGCGCTAGCAACGTATAAGCGCTAGCAACGTATGAGTGCTTTTAAACAAGGTTAAATTACACTGCTATTCATAAACCCCGCACACTTTTTGGGCAAAAATTCTTTCGTGGTTGCATAACCGAGTTCAAAAAGTGTGTTCTTAATTTCAGGTGTAAGCGAAAAATCTACCGCGGAAATCTCTCCGGTATTCACCACCACCGTATTGTGCCAATATTTCGCATTAACATACTCCCTGGATATAGCCGTCATAAACGTGCGAATAAGCATGCTGACGTATTGCGGCAGTTGAAGTAAGTTCTTTTTAATGGCCTTGCGCTTTTGATTGATGCTTTGTAGTCTGAAGCACACGGAAGGCGTTCCGTCACCCCGCCAATCCTCAAACAGCGCATCTTCAGATAATATCGCCCCGTCTACTAGCAAGTGTTCTTTAAAGGGCTTAAATGAGAAGATGAGTGGTATCGACATAGAATATCGTACCGCTTCTGATACTTTCATATCTGGAGAGGTTTGTTTGTTAAACAAAACTGGCCCGCCGCCGTTTACGTCGGTAGCCAGAATATGCAAATCAAGAGGGAGGTCGGCAAACACTGCGCCCTCTAGTTGTTCGTCAATCCATCGTTGAAACACGTCACCAGATGAAAGCCCACCTTCACGAAGTAACCTTACCAGTGAAAACTCAGTGAATTGTTTAAAATCAGTAACTAGTGCGAGCTCTCGCATTTGTCCTACTGTGTAACCTTTGGCATAAAGTGATGCGATAATAGAGCCACCTGATACACCCACTAAGGTGTCGAAGCCTACATTCATATCCTGCAGTGCTTTAATAATGCCGATATGGGCGCTCAAGCGGGTACCTCCGCCTGAAAAGATGGGTACAATTTGCGATACATCGTCTCGTAAAAGTTTATTCGGTATTGCCGATGAGGCTATCTGCATGTGCATACTCCAAACTAAGGAGGCCTCGCGCAAACTGTTTTAACTTAGGCCATAAAACGAAATGCACTACCTCACAATAAAAGCGTAGTTTACGGGTGAAGTATCAGCAAAATATGAGAGGTGAGAAGAAAGATATCTTTAGTATAAGGTGTAGCTATATCGCTACATTGAATGATGTTTTATACCCTTAACAGCAAGGTCAACTGACCCTTCACACTTTGCAATTATTTGAACAACGTGGAAAAGACCCCCAAAAAAAGCTCACTTCTGAATCAACAGAGTGAGCCTAGTTAGTATGCGAATGTGTTGCTAACGCGCTTTGTGAATATGGTTATAAACCTGAGTTTCTAACCAATAAATACACGTTGGGAATTAACTCTCAGCAAGCTTCGCTTTCATCTCGCGTCGACGAGCGTGCAATAAAGGTTCAGTATAACCGCTAGGTTGCTCCTTACCTTTGAAGATAAGGTCGCTTGCGGCTAAGAAGCCGATTGAACTGTCTAAATCAGGTGCCATCGGAATGTACTCAGGGTCACCCGCATTTTGCTCATCTACTAACACAGCCATACGAGCCAAAGACTCCTTGACTTGGTCAACACTCACGATGCCGTGCTCAAGCCAATTGGCGATATGTTGCGATGAAATTCGTAGTGTTGCGCGGTCTTCCATCAAGCCCACATTGTTGATATCGGGAACCTTCGAACAGCCTACGCCTTGGTGAACCCAGCGCACAACATAGCCTAGGATACCTTGAACGTTATTGTCGATTTCACGCTTAATACTGTCACGAGTCAAAGTAGAGGCATCTTCTAGCAATGGAATGGTGAGAATATCGCTTAACCCATCAAAGTTCTCATCAAGAGACTTCTGTATGTCAAACACGTTTACGTCGTGATAATGAAGTGCGTGAAGTGTCGCGGCAGTAGGTGAAGGCACCCACGCTGTATTAGCACCAGCTTTAGGGTGACCAATCTTCGCGGTCATCATGTTTTGCATTTCATCAGGAATTGGCCACATACCTTTACCAATTTGCGCTTTGCCAGAAAGGCCGCAACGAAGACCTACAGCCACATTTGCGGTTTCATAGGCTTTAATCCAAGCCATAGACTTAAGCGCGGCTTTTTCTGCAAAAGGCCCAGCAAGCATTGAGGTATGAATTTCATCACCGGTTCTGTCTAAGAAGCCGGTATTAATGAATACAACCCGGGAGGTAGCTTCAGCAATACAAGCCTGAAGGTTGATACTTGTGCGGCGTTCTTCATCCATTATACCCATCTTAAGGGTGTTGGCTGGAACATCGATTATTGCTTCAATCGCACCAAACAATGCGTTAGAGAATGCTACTTCTTCTGGCCCGTGCATTTTAGGTTTAACAATATAAATACTGCCCTCGCGGCTGTTTTTAAATTTACTGTTTCCTAAAAGGTCATGCTTTGCGATAAGTGAAGTCACTAACCCGTCCATGATCCCTTCTGGCACTTCTTCGCCGTCAAAGAGCATAGCATTGTTAGTCATAAGGTGGCCTACGTTTCTAACAAACATAAGACTTCGACCAGTAAGTACTAGTTTGCCGTCTTTAAGCTCGTCTTGTGACGCGTGTTTAGACGGCTGATAGCTTCTGTCATCATGCATAGCGCGAACAAGCTGCTTGCCGCCTTTTGTCATTTCAATGCTTAATGAGCCTTTCATCAAGCCTAACCAGTTGCTGTACACCAAGGTTTTATCTTCAGCGTCAACAGCAGCTACAGAATCTTCGCAGTCCATAATGGTAGTTAGTGCGGCTTCAACTAGTACGTCTTTTACGTTTGCTGCATCGCTCTCGCCAATAGGATGAGTCGGGTCTAGTTGAATTTCAAAATGCAGACCGTTGTGGGCAAAAAGCAGGCTTGAAGGTGCGCTAATGTCACCTTGATATCCTTGCCATTGCTCAGTGTTTGCAAGAGTAGTTTCATCGCCATCAGCAAGCGTAATGGCCAGTTTGCCTGATTCGATTTTGTATTCAGTGACGTCAGCGTGGCTGCCTTTTGCTAGCGGTATCATGTTATCTAAGTAGCTTTTCGCTTTGGCAACAACTTTGGCGCCACGTACGGGGTTGTAGCTCTTGCCTGGCTCGGCGCCACCTTCATTACTGATAACGTCAGTGCCATAAAGTGCGTCGTAAAGGCTTCCCCAACGGGCGTTTACCGCGTTAAGTGCATAGCGAGCGTTATTGATTGGCACTACAAGCTGAGGGCCTGCCATAGTCGCTATTTCAGCGTCTACATTTTGTGTTTGTGCACTAACTTGTGAAGGCTGCTTAACAAGGTAACCGATGCTTTTTAGGAAGTCGGTATACTCGTTTCCATATACCGGGTTGCCAGCCTTGTGATAATCGTCGATAGCCCGCTGAAGCTGTTCTCGCTTTTCTAATAGCGCGCGATTTTGAGGAATGAATTTTTCGAAGAGGGTTTCTGCACCTTGCCAGAAGGTGCTTTGATCTACGCCTGTGCCAGGAAGCGCTTGTTCATTGATAAAATTATCTAGCTGTGCGGCAACCTGTAGTCGGCCTCTAGTGATATATCCTTGCATAACTACCTCTATACATTTTTCTGTTAGCTCAGTGTAGTGTGTATAGAGATAGTTTTTTAATTTATGGTTTGTATTTTTGCCATATTTTTTGTGAATATTTATCCCGCGTTCATTTCGCTGGCAACGTCGCTTATCAATCGGCGTAACCAAATGTGACCCGCGTCGTGATGAAGTAGGGCACTCCAGGCCATTTTTAACGCAATAGGTGGTATGTCAAAAGGTGGCTCTTTAATCATTACATCAGGGTCGTGTTTAAATAAACGGGCCGCTTTGCTTGGCAATGTGGCGATAAGTTTCTGCTTTTTCGCAATTTGCAGAGCCGCGTGGTAATGACGAGTAAAAACGCGAATTGCACGCTGTTTTCCGATTTTTGTTAGCTCAGCGTCTACCCAACCTAATTTTTGAACTTCATTCGGGTCAATACCAACGCCAACACCAAAGCCGGTTTTACTCACCCAAATGTGCTGGGCACCTAAATAGCCTTCAAGGTCACATTTTTCTACCAGCGGATGGTCCGCACTCATTACGCAGCTAAAGGTGTCATACCAAATAACTTTTTGGTGAAACGACAACGGCAGTTCATCGAATCGGTTAATTGCCATATCCACTTTACCTTGCTCTACGTCGTGGAACGTCACGTCACTTGGCGTGATAAGGTCAAGTGTTATATTGGGTGCTAAATCGGCCAGTCTTCCAACGAGTTCAAGTAACAAGGTACTTTCTGCATAGTCACTGGTCATAATGCGGAAAGTTCTGTCGCTAGTTAAAGGGTCGAAATCAACTTCGGGCTGAATAGAACTTTCTAATCGACTAAGTACATCGCGAATAATAGGTTGCAGTTCAAGCGCGCGCTTAGTGGGGGTCATCCCATCGCTGGTACGAACTAAAAGCGGATCTTTGAATAGATCACGAAGACGTTTCAGGCCGTTACTCATAGCGGGCTGAGTAATGCTTAGCTGGTTTGCAGCTTTCGTTACACTTCCTTCGCGCAACAGCACATCTAAATAAACCAATAAATTCAGGTCGACCTTAGCTATATTCATTATTCTAATGCTCTTTTTAAACCTAATTAAACGTAGCTATTATAAAGCTTTTTTATTTCAATGTCAGATAAGCGTTTAGTCTTAACTTGCTCACTTTTATACCAATAAGTAATTGAAAAATAGTATGTATATAGATTTTTTATGGAATTTTAAAAAGTATGGCTTTTTTTATTTTTTGTAGAAAACATAAACGAAATGAATGGCGAGCACAAAAAAGGGCACCCGAAGGTGCCCTGTAGGAAAGGTTGGGATACTTTCCGTTTAACTTGTTGCCTGTTCGCGTTATACGTCGAACTGGTTCATGGTGTTATCTTCACCAGACGCTTTAAGTGCACCTTCACCAGAGAAGTACTCTTTGTGCGTGTCACCTAGGTCCGAACCTGCCATCGCCTGGTGCTTAACGCACGCTAGACCTTGACGAATTTCTTGACGCTGAACACCGCGTACATAAGCAAGCATACCTTCTTCACCGAAGTAACCTTTAGCAAGGTTGTCAGTAGACAGTGCTGCAGTGTGGTAAGTAGGTAGCGTGATAAGGTGGTGGAAGATGCCCGCTTCACGTGCTGCATCAGCTTGGAAGCTCTTAATCTTCTCGTCAGCCGCTGCTGCAAGTTCGCTGTCGTCATAGTCAGCAGACATAAGTTTCGCGCGGTCGTAGCCAGAAACGTCTTTGCCTTCTTCTGTCCAAGCATCAAATACTTGCTGACGGAAGTTAAGCGTCCAGTTGAACGATGGAGAGTTGTTGTAAACCAGCTTTGCGTTTGGAACCTGTTCGCGAATAGCGTTAACCATTTCAGCGATCTGACCAACGTGAGGCTTTTCGGTCTCAATCCACAGTAGGTCAGCACCGTGCTTAAGCGACGTTACACAGTCAAGTACTACACGGTCAAAACCTGTGTTGTCTTTAAAGCGGAATAAACCGTTTGGTAAACGCTCTGGCTTAACAAGTTTGCCACCTTGCTTAAGAACTAGGTCACCTTCAGTTAGGTCGTCTACGCCAGCAACTTCAGTCGTTTTAAGGAAAGCGTTGTACTGAGCCGCTAGGTCACCTTCTGATGTAGATACTGGGATCTTTTGAGTAAGGCCAGCACCTAGTGAGTCAGTACGCGCAACGATAACACCTTCATCAACACCTAATTCAAGGAATGCATAGCGTACTGCGTTGATTTTAGCCAGGAAATCTTCATGTGGAACGGTTACTTTACCGTCTTGGTGACCACATTGCTTCGCATCTGATACTTGGTTTTCGATTTGGATACAGCATGCACCCGCTTCGATCATTTGCTTTGCAAGTAGGTACGTTGCTTCTTCGTTACCAAAGCCCGCATCGATATCAGCGATGATTGGAACTACGTGAGTTTCGTAGTTGTCGATTTCAGCTTGAATCGCAGCAACATCACCACCGTTTTTCTTCGCGTCGTCTAGTTTGTGGAAAAGGTCACCCAGTTCACGTGCGTCTGCTTGACGAAGGAAAGTGTAAAGCTCTTCAATAAGTGCAGATACTGACGTTTTTTCGTGCATCGATTGGTCAGGAAGAGGACCAAACTCAGAGCGAAGCGCTGCTACCATCCAACCTGAAAGGTATAGGTAGCTTTTATTCGTTGTGCCTTGATGCTTCTTAACTGAAAGCATTTTTTGTTGGCCTACAAAGCCGTGCCAGCAGCCTAGAGACTGTGTGTACTGAGACGAATCTGCGTCGTATTCAGCCATGTCTTTGCGCATGATGCTTGCTGTATAGCGAGCAATGTCTAAACCTGTTTTAAAGCGGTTTTGAACCTTCATACGTGCAGCGAACTCTGGGTTGATACCTTCCCAAGCTCCGTTTTGTGCTGCCTTTAATGTGGCGAAGTTATCAATGTCTTGTTGATATTGCGACATGAGCGTCTCTCCCGACTATAATTAAAATTCTTTACGTTGTTTGTGTTCACGCTGTAGGGCGTTCCCGTTGATTCCATTTCATCCTAGTGCGAGTTTGGTAATAATAAAAATATATATTTTGCATTGCCGCCATTCATCTTGTGAATGCTTTATCGCTGCGTTGCTAATGCGCTGTGTCGACAAATTTCTAGCTAAGTTAGAAGATGTTCGCTATACGCTTAGATAATATGGGATAGCGAACTTATCCGTTTATCGTTAAACGGCATAGAGGGGATTTACAGGTTCGATAGTAATATTAATAGAGAGAGGCATGTTTAGCCTTGTTAGCCTATATTTAAACTACCTTTGGGTAATAACGATGCCTAGCGTGTGTATTTTCGTTAAAGCAAAACACGCTTTAACGTATTTGAATGAGTTATCAATAGAAATGGCTAATGCTAGTGAGTAAAGTTCGCAAGGTTTGGGGCTATTGCAGAGGTTGCTTTACTAGTAAAACATTAATTATGTTGCTTTTTTCAGCTGTCCATTAGCTGAAAGGGTAATAGCTTTGTAATGACGGTCAAGCTAACTTTAACGGTAAGTTATTGTAACTTGGCTAATTGGTATGACGGTATTAAATTGGCTTTAGGTCTTTGATTGTAAATTGAATAAGTGGGCGTTATGAGTAACAGTGTATTATCGTCGGTTGATCAGCGAACCAAACTTGTTGGCGAGAACAGGCTTGAGCTTTTAATGTTTCAGCTTGGAACCCGTCACATTTTTGCCATGAATGTCTTTAAAATCAAAGAAGTTATCAATGTACCCAAGCTTAACATTATGCCTGGTTCCCATAATAATCTTAAAGGCGTAATGAATTACCGCGGCAGCTCTATTCCAATTATTGACTTGCGTCAGGCGATAAAAATGCGCGGAGCAGCCACAGAAGCTACAGCGAAAAACGTTATTATCACCGAATACAACAGAAGCGTGCAGGGCTTTATTATTGGCGAAGTTAAAAATATCGTGAATACCTCTTGGGGGACTATACAACCGCCCCCAAGCGGAATTGGTAAATCTAATTATTTAACCGCCATAACTCAGGTGAATGTTGAGGGTAAACAAGAGCTTGTTGAGATAATAGATGTTGAAAAAGTGCTCGCGGAAATCATCGACTACGATACATCTATTTCTGAGGAAGTGTTAGATCAAGATATCGTTAATCACTTTCTCGGTAAAAAAGTGTTGATTGTTGATGATTCCAGCACGGCAAGAAGACAAATAAAAGACACTTTAGAGCAGCTAGGTATCAGTATTATTGAGCGAAAAAACGGCGCAGAAGCGTTGGCGTTACTAAAACAATGGGCTGACGAAGGGAAAAATCCTACCGACGAAATTTTGCTTATGTTTACTGACGCAGAAATGCCAGAAATGGACGGTTATCGGCTTACCTCAGAGGTGCGTAACGACCCGCGTATGAGCAATCTGTTCATTGCACTCAACACCTCATTAAGCGGTAGCTTTAACGATGCCATGGTTGAAAAAGTGGGTTGTAATAGATTTATCTCTAAATTTCAGCCCGATATGCTTGTAGACGTGGCGCAGCAGCGTATGCGTGAATACCTCGCAGCTCAAAGCAAATAGGCTTTTCTTTTCTAGAAATACTCCATTTAGACGAGATGACTAAACGGTCATCTCACCACAAGCATATTTTATCCAAAAGCTTTGAGCATCTTGCTTGCCTGTTTTACACTATTGCCTTTTATCGCTTTACTAATATCAACGTTTCATTCGCGGTAATATCGATTTTGCAGTAACTGCGGCTTATAACGTCAGCAGGTATCTTTACTTACTCAGGGAAGTTTAAATGATTAAACAATTTGCTCGCACATCATTGCTAAGTTGTGCGTCTATTGCTGTTCTTGCAAGCTGTGGTATCACTGAATCTAAGACAGAATCAGCAAACGTAAACAGTAGTCAAATCAACGGTGTGCCGAAAAATATCATTATGGTTGTTGCCGACGGCATGGGGCCTGCCTACACAACCGCTTACCGTAATTATGTAGATGATCCGTCAACACCGGAAGTAGAGACGGTTGTATTTGATGACATTTTAGTAGGCAATGCGTCAACTTACCCCGCTCGTGTATCGGGTTATGTTACCGATTCAGCCGCTGCAGCAACAGCACTTGCTACCGGCGTGAAGTCATACAATGGTGCAATAGGTGTAGATGTTGATAAGCAGCCAGTAAACTCGGTTATGTACCAAGCTAAAAGCAAAGGTATGCGAACTGGCTTGGCGGTTACATCGCAAATTGTTCACGCAACACCTGCGTCATACATTGCGCACAACGAAAGCCGCAAGAACTACAATGAAATTGCTGAAGATTTCTTTGATGTTCGTGTCGACGGTAAGTTTGTTGCTGACGTGATGTTAGGTGGCGGAACTTCTTACTTTGAACGCGAAGACAGAGATATTCTGGCGCAGTTCATTGATGCGGGCTACGAATATGCCGACACATATAATCGCCTAGCTTCTGTACCTGCAGGAAGTAATGTGCTTGGCCTGTTTGCGCCTGTGGCGCTGCCTGCAGTGCTGGATGATAAGCGTAAAAACCGTCTTGAGTACTTAACTCAACATGCTATCAAGCACTTAGAAAACGACAATGGGTTTTTCCTTTTAGTTGAAGCAAGCCAGGTAGATTGGGCGGGTCACGCAAATGATATCGCTTCTGCTATGGCTGAAATGCACGATTTGGCGTTAACCATGGAATATCTGCGCGACTATGTTAAAGCTAACCCCGACACACTGGTTGTACTAACTGCTGACCATAGCACCGGCGGTTTGACTATTGGTGCAAATGGCGACTATCGCTGGAGCCCTGAACATTTAAAATCAATGTCAGCCTCGGTAATGACGATCGCGCTTAATATGGCGAATGAAGAAAACCCTGGCGAGTATGTGGCGCAGAAGCTCGGGCTATCGTTAAGCGAAGAAGAGCTAGCTACGTTAAATAGTGTATCGAATCAAGATGATAAAACGCGCTTTATGGCAGTAAAAACCTTCCTGGATGCTAAAACAAATACAGGTTGGACTACAGGCGGTCATACTGGTGTAGATGTTGAAGTGTTTGCTTTTGGTGCGGGCCACCAGTCATTTATGGGGCAAATCGATAATACCGATATTGCGAAGACTATTTTTAGTTTTATTGATAAAAAACAGCCAATAAAAATCGATAATGACGCAAATGAAGTATCAAGAAAGGTGACCACCAATATTGAGCTTACGTCAGACGAAGATGATGACGGCTTATGCGACTTTAAAGAAGACTGGCGCTGCAACTAAGCGTCAGCTATACGGGCGGGCTAAGGCTTTTGTAGCAAGTTGCATTATTGAAGCAACACATAGCCGATAGAACTTAACTAAAATGGAAGCGCCGACGTTTTTCTAACAGGCGCTTTTCTTTTATTAGCAGAAAAAATATTAGCAAAAAAGAGGTCAAGCCAGAGAATGGAAAGCGAAATGCTATCGTTACTGCAGGATATTTATGACGAAGTCGAGCCTATGCTTGGCATGGGTAAAGTTGCAGACTATATCCCAGCGTTAGCAACGGTTAATCCTCGTCAGTTTGGCATATCTATTTGTGATATCAATGGGCAAATTACGTCTATTGGTGACGCTAGCGTGCCGTTTTCAATACAAAGTATCTCAAAAGTCTTTAACCTTGTTTTAGCTATCAATCACTACGGTGAAACCATGTGGGAGCGAGTAGGGTGTGAGCCTTCTGGCCTGCCGTTTAACTCTCTTGTACAGCTGGAGTATGAAAATGGTATTCCACGTAACCCTTTTATTAACGCAGGTGCTTTGGTGGTAAGCGATATGGTGCAATCGCGCTTTGCATCGCCTTTTATTGCCATGAGAGACTTTGTGAGGCGCTTAAGCTGCAATGGCAATATCGTGGTCAACAAGGTCGTGGCAGATTCTGAATTCGAACATCGTTCTCGCAACGCTGCAATGGCGTATTTGATGAAAGCCTACGGCAACTTTGAAAACGACGTGGAAGATGTACTTCGCAATTACTTTCATAACTGCGCATTAGAAATGAGCTGTGAAGATTTAGCGCGTTCGACAAGCTTTCTTGCTAACGCAGGTTTTTCGACCTGCGCAAATGAGCAGGTATTAACGCCTTACCAAACAAAGCAAGTGAACGCATTGCTTGCAACTAGCGGCATGTATGACGAAGCGGGCAGCTTTGCTTTTAAAGTGGGTCTGCCGGGTAAAAGTGGGGTAGGCGGCGGTATTGTTGCTGTGGTACCTGGTCGATTCACAATTTGCGTATTCTCTCCTGCACTTAACAGTGTGGGGAACTCTCAGCTAGGCGTGGCGGCGCTAACTTCGCTAAGCGAACGGATAAATTGGTCTATTTATTAATAGCACGACAATACATTCAAGGGGCCCCGAACGGGGCCCTTATCCACGACCGGCCTCAAACGGCCGCAAACTGGAGCTTTCACTGATTAATAAAGTTGTCGAGCTCTTCGCCAGTAATTTTCTTGATTTGAGCAAATAAATACCAGAGCGCTGCAATAAGTAAAATCATGCTTGGGATCACAATGACCGGGTAGCTAAGCGCAGTCATTCGACCTAGCTCTTCAGTGTATGCTGTAGTGCCCGGCTCACTGACCAAAATCATTTTAGCTAAGATATAGTTAAGTGCAGAAGAGAGGAAAAACGAGCTCGCTACGATGTAAGAGCTAACCGCGACTTTCTTCTTAAACTCTGGCTGCTTTCCCTTGGCATCTAATACCTGATTGAGGTGAGGCCAGTTTATTATCTGGTCGTTCAAAATAAGCATTTTGACTAAGGGTTTATTAGAGTATTGGGTTACTAGCACAGCAATACCGATAATGCCTGGGATAGCCGCTTCTTTAATCGCAATATACTCTGCTGGTAGTTTAAGTAAGCTAAACCCGCCAGTAAGTAACACGCTGATAATCCCAAGAACAGAAAAGCCGTTTACCTTTCCCGATTCTTTTAAATCCCATAGGCCATAGCCAATAGGAAAGCTAAGTGCGGCAACGATACTCCATGCTGGCCCTAGGTAGTCTTCTGAACTTGCATAGCTCATCAACACCACAGGAATAACAATGTTAAACGCGAGGTTGCCGAAAAAGCCTTGATTCTTTTGAGTAGGTTCTTGTACTGCTGACATATCTTTTAATAACGTCTTATCTTAAGGGTAATTATACGGAAAGTAATTAGCGTGCCCAGTGCCATGCGGCAAATAAGCCGCCAATAAAGCCAAACAGATGATATTCAAAGGAAATAAATTTTGATGTAGGAAGTACACCAACCAGCATTCCTCCATATAGCGCCGCAACTACAAGTGAAATAAGCAAATACCGTACTTTATTACTTCTAAAACCTGCTAACACGAGAAAGCCAAAATAACCATATACCATGCCGCTTGCGCCTATATGCGTAGCAGTTCTGCCAAACAGCCATACACCTAAGCCACCTATCAGCAATGCGCTCAAAGTAGCAATAAGAAACGTACGTTTTCCCCATTGCATAGTAAGCCACATGAACAGCAAAAGAGGTACCAAGTTGGCCATCAAGTGCGTCGGCGTTCCATGAAGAAAAGGTGCAGTAAAAATATAAGGCAAACTTGATAGCGTGCGGGGCACCACACCAAACTGATTTAATGCATTACCAGTGAGTAAGTTAGCTACTTCTATTACGATTAATAGTGCACCTAACGTCAGCAATACGCGAATTTGAAATGAAAGCGGCTTCATATAAAGGCCCCTTAGATAGATTACAAAATAATATGGGGAAGGTAGCGAGAAAGGTCTTGGGTGATCGCTGAGGCATCTTCTCTAACAGAAATGCCCGCCGGCATGTCATCCACTAACCAGCTACCTATAAGCGTATGATTACCTTCAAAAACGGGCAATGGTTCAAAAGCTTGAACAATAAAGCCTTCTTCACCGTAAGGCCCGTCACTTAAAACGTTCTCAACACCACTTTCGATAACTGATACGTTGGCTCCCTCCCTAGAAAAAAGGGGCTTTTTAATCCACTTTCCGGACAGACTATTTGTATTTATTTCGTCTGAAAAATAAGCGGGAAGCAGGTTAGGGTGGCCTTCAAATTTCTTCCATAGCTGAGGAAGCAAGGCTTTATTGGAAATTACCGATTTCCATGGGGGCTCTATCCAGTTAACCTGGGCATCTTCTAACACGTCGCCAAACTCCTCGCGCAGCATAAATTCCCAAGGGTAAAGCTTAAAACAATCAGTAATAGGGGCATCTTGAAGGTCAGTAAAAACGCCAGTGTCTGCTAGTCCAATATCTTCGATGAACACAAAGTCAGCCATAAGCCCAGCTTCTTTAGCGCAATCTTGAAGGTATTGCACGGTACCGCGGTCTTCAACGGTATCTTCGCAGCACGCCATATGTAGTTGATTTATATTGTAATACAGCGCAATTTCACGAAAGCGATGGACTAACTTTTCTTGTAAGCTATTAAACTGATCGGCATGAAGAGCAAGTTTTCCTGCATCAACATTTTGTGATAGCCACAGCCACTGCCAAAAACCGGATTCGTACAAGCTGGTGGGCGTATCTGCATTATTCTCAAGAAGTTTTGCCGGACCTTTACCGCTGTAAACAAGGTCAAGGCGAGAGTACAAACTTGGGTCTCTTGCGTTCCAGCTATTGCGCACTAAATCCCAGTGCTGCTCGGGGATGCAAAAGCGAGTAAGTAATTCCTCACTATTAACCACATCTTCAGTCACTGCCAAGCACATTTGATGTAACTCGGCAGTGGGGTCTTCAATGTCGTTTTCAATTTGCGCGAGTGTGAATTGGTAGTAGGCACTTTCGTCCCAGTACGGCTCGCCATACATGGTGTGGAAATGAAAGCCAAACTCGTTAGCCAACTGCTGCCAGCCCTTGCGAGGCTGGCAAGGCATTCTAAACATAGTTATCCGCCCCAGCCGCCTTTACGGCTGCTGCTACCCCAAGACGATTTTGCACGAACGCTGCTACCAAACCCGCCTCGTTTCATGGTGCGGTTCACGGTAGGCTTGGGTTTGTAAACGTCTTTACTTACGCGGTAATTTCTTTTTCGAATATCGCCGTCGAATACATAGCCGTCTGCGGTTATCCAGCGTGAACGAAACGGTGAATTATATGAAAAGGAAGTATATAAGGGTTGTGAGTAATAGCGATTTGGCGATAGCAGAGAGCTCACCATGTAGCCTGCCATGAACGGCATGAAAAAGCTGCCGCTGCTGTTGTTCACATATTGGCACTGGTTAGGGCCAAATTCATGTTCGCAGTCGTACTCAGAGTTGAAGCGCGGACTGGTGCGCATAGCCTCATCCACCGCTGTTTGATAGGCAGCTTCACAACGCTCTACTGCATCAGGAAAATCCTGTTTACAGTCTTCTAGCGAGGTGTAAATGGTGGCGTCTTCTTTTTCGCCGCCACAACCACTCAAAATAACGCTGGCCACCCCCAATGCTAAAGGCTTAACGCTAAAACCTTTGCGCATGCGACTAAGGTCAATATGTTTGGTACGTTTTAATGCAGGCTTCTCACCTTGCACGCTATCAATAACATCAAGCTGAGTATTTTGTTTATCTGTCATCGCTGCCCCCTTAATAGGTCATGCAAGCGGCATTGAGTAAGCCTACGGCAATAGACATGCTGGCAAGCATAACACCTGCAGAGACTTCGTTATTGTTTATGCGCTCAGCGATTTTCGGCATAAAGCTGAAACGCAAAATAGCAAACGCTAGGGATTGGGCAATTACAGCAACAAGCGCCCAAATAGCAAAATCAACCACGGCAACAGAGTTCGAGGCCGCGCTGCCAAGGGCGATAGCAAAACCGATAATAGCCCCGCCAAATCCAATAGCTGCTGCTACATTCTTTTCTTCTTTTACCAGTTTCCATTCATCATGAGGTGTAACCAAGGCGTACACCAATTTGAAGATAAACAAGAAAACAATCGATAGGCCGAAGTACAGCGCAAAGTTATCCAGGCCGGCCAAAGAGTGCATAATGGTATCCATAGTTATTCCTTTTTTATTAACCGTTTATCGTGATGTCCGCAGGTTCAACATCGAAGCCTGTAGAAATCACTAAGCATCTGTCTAAATTGTTACCCACTTGTTTTTCTTCTCCAACAACAAGCAAGGTCTCAACTCTATCGTTACTGATCGGGCGTTCGTATAACATCATAAATTGATCTGTTTTACTGACATCACCGTCTTCTTCGTAGGTTGTTTCGGTAACCGCCACAGGCGGTGATTCGTCGCCCACCGCACCCCAAACACGGGTATATACATTGCCCTCAAGCTCGTAGGTGGGCTGGCTGATAACGTTTTTCAAGCATTCGTTCCATTGAGCAGTGTTGCCAATGGTTTTTGTCTCATAAAAGTGCCAAAGTTTCACGTCAGTGATGTGGTTTTCTGATAGACCACCGTCGGTTACCACCTGTAGAAAGCCATCATCGTCAGTGTAAAAACGAAGCAGGGTGCCGCCAGTATCCAAAGGGGCTTCACCTACCGCTTGAATTAACTGCGAACGTGCTGCGCCTTCAATGGTTAACTCGGACTCTAGTAGGGAAAGTTTTAAGTTATCTAATTCGAAAGAACCACCTAAATAAAGCCCCATTATTTCTGGCGACTTAGGTTTTTTAGGCTCTGATTTTTTAAATAGTTTACTAAACATGTTTACGCCTCTTAATCAGCGTCCAGTGACGACCAGTTTATTGCATTAATGCGTCGCTCAGCGATGTAAAACAAGGTGTCACCTGGGTTTAACGTAGCGTCTAACGGCGGGTTTACCACCATTTCTTTCACAAGGCCATTGGGTGCATAACCAATAAAGATAGCGTCGTGTTTACGCTTTAAATTGATAAATAACTTGGCAACGGAAATCGCTTGGCAACTTTGCGGTATTTTTACTGAAAATTGGGCTTGCCCTTCATCAATACTTAGCAAATCATGATGAAGCATACTTGAACCAGGATCGAATGCAGCTTTAACCAGCATTTCTATTGCAACACTGGGTGTGCATTCCACTTTAGGGCAGTGGTCCTGAAGCAAATTAACTAAGCTGTCATCGTCGAAATAGGCCACCTGATGTGCATCGGGGTTGCGCTTGGTACAATAAAGCGCAGTAGTCATGGTGACATCATCTTGCGGGTTATCAATAAGAATGGTTTTCGCAGACGATACGCAGGCGCGGTCCATATCTTCGTCTTTATTAAAAGAATCTACCTTCACGAACTCAATTACGCCAGGCATGGGATTAGTGATATCGGCCTTCACACACAGCACAATATCGGGGCGCTCTGGCATGGCATCTCGTTCTTGAAGAATCAAGTCAAGCAGCATCATGGTGCGCTGCTCATTCCACCCAATCACCAAGATATGTTCATTAAGCATCAAGCTATTCATACCCAACAATCCTTTCTTCCACGTTAAAGAAACCCAAGCTGCAATTCGCCCAATCACCATGGCGAAAATACTCAAACCAAGCGGTATGACATAAAGCGCAACAACTAATTTGCCCGCTGGTGTGACGGGAGACAAATCGCCATAACCTACCGTTGAAGCAGTGACCGCTAACCAGTAGACAAAGTCGGTTTTAGCAATTAAGTCGTGTTCGCCTGCAGCGCAAAGAAGCCAATAGCTTGTTACTGCGTAAAACGCGGTCGCACCGACAATGGTGTACCAGCGAGACTCTGCAAAGTATTGCAGCATGATTTTTCGCAGTTTAATCCATGGAGACATAAAACAAACAGCCCTTGTTATGCGTGCCCTTACTCTGCCTTGAAGTACTTGATTTGTCTAGATTAGGTCGTTGTCATCTGGCGATTTATGCAAGGAATTATTGTAACAAGAATTAAAAATGGGAGCCTTTAGCTCCCATCCTTTAACTTACTTGCCTAGAATTCGAGCTAGCTCGTCATCGGCTGAGGTTTTACCCCCTTTGATGCCCGCTTCTGCTAGGCGTTTTTCTAAGTCGCTGCTCGACTCTTCGCTAGCCAGTTCCTCGGCTGCTTGAAGTTCCGCATTGCGCATCTTTTGCTTATCCTGAATGCGAGACAAAGACTCAGTCGCTGTCTTCATTTTGCTGTTCGCGCCCATGTGGCGTGAAGATACTGCAACCTGCGCTTTTTGAACACTTTCAGTAGCTTTGACCATATCCACTTGCTGCTCTAAGCGGCGCAAATTCGCTTTAGCTTGCTGGATGTTATGGGCCAATTGCTTTTCAGACTGTTTGAACTGATCAAGGTAGGTTTGTTCTTGTTCACGTTCTTCTTTCAGCTCTGACACTTTCTGTGCACAGTCAAGGGCAAGCTGACGATCATTATCTATCGCTTTACGCGCATGCTCTTCGTACTCGGCTATTGACGAGTTAAAGCTATCTACTTTTTGTTGAGAAAGCTTACATTTCGCCAAAATCTGCGTGCGCGCATGATCAGACTTGCGTAGTTCTTCTTTGGCTTCTCTGATTTCTTGTTCCAAGATTCGAATCGCCTGACTGTCTGCAACAGACTGCGCAGCTTCGGTAGCACCACCTTTTACTGCAGTAATTAGTTTTTTCCACACTGACATTCGCTTCTCCTTAAGAAGTAAATTTTAGTTAAGGTGTGTTTCGTAGGCATCTAAGAAAGATGCAACATTTTGAAACAAGGTTTCCACTTCAATAACAATACTTTCGGCTTTCGACTGGGCACTTAGTGCACCAAAGGCGGTGTAATATTCTTCGCCACCAATATTAGAAATACCTACCGTGGTAAGAGGAAACACCATGTGAGTAGACAGTATTTCATGGTCAAGCGCAGGCTTATCTTTTACTTCCGACGCGGCGAACAAGAGACTTTCTACCAAAATTTGCTCACCGCTAATTGCAAGCCATGCATCAATGCCGTCTTGATTAGCAATAAGTAAGCAGTTTTCCTCATGTGTTACCACAAAGTCATCGTGCTCTTTAAATAAGGCTTCGATGCTTTCCAGTTCCCAGCTCATACCTTTCTCCTTTAGTTATTAAAGCGATAATGTTGAAAACGAATGTCGTATGCGTGGTGCTTTGTAACGCATTGCTTAGCTTAAAACCGTGTTGAAACACAAAATCTAAAACCTAGCATTACCAAAAGAACAACCGCAGTTACTGTAACGACTATTTACGTCTTCGCCAATATCTTGACTTGCAGTGTAGACCTATTGTGCCATAATCGTCAACAATAAATGTATGCTATAAGTGTAAAAAAGTGTGTTTTTGTAAAATATACATCACATTTGTGTGATTTTGGAGGCTGTGTGAACACAGGAAATACGCAAAGTGCAAAGAATGCATGGCGACAAACGGTGGCAAGAGTCGTGAAATCTGAAATGTCTGTGCGCGGCGTAAAATATCAAGCACTAAGCCAAAGGCTCGAAGAAATTGGCGTGCATCAAAGCGCTGACAATCTAAGGAATAAAGTGAATAAAGGTATTATGGGGGCCGATTTATTGCTTCAGATTTTATACGTGCTTAAAGCTAGACCTTTAGATGCAGCGCTTTTAGAAGAAATCTTAACTGATCTTAGCGTTTCGAAAGAGTAGAATAGGGCAGATAAAAAAGTACCCGGCACATGCCGGGTACGAACGATAAGGAATGTTATGGGAGAACATCATCACTATCTGGAGCAGATGTTAATCGTTTAAGTATTTGCTCGCTAGCACTAAAGTCAACTTGTGCGTATTTTGAGCTATAAGTGGGTATGGATATCTATACTTATGGCTTGAGAGGTAGGATTTCTAAGACTTTGGTCGACATTGATTTCTGTGAAATTTCGCAACTTTAGTATAATTACCTCCTCTTGAAATTGTGTTAAACCATAAAGAAAACAACATAAATTGCGTATAAATTAAGAATCTATTATTTATGAAACTATCTGAATTCAGCTTTACCCTTCCGGAAAGCCTAATTGCAAAATATCCCACCGAAAATCGTTCAGCCAGTCGCCTATTGCAGCTGGACGGAAAATCGGGTGACGTTCGCCACAGTATGTTTGCTGATATGGTCGAGCTTTTAGATGAAGGCGACTTGCTGGTTTTTAATAATACCCGAGTTATTCCCGCACGACTTTTAGGTAAAAAAGAAACTGGCGGTCAGGTAGAAGTGCTGATTGAACGCATTACCTCAGACAATACTGCCTTGGCGCATGTTCGCGCGAGCAAGGCACCTAAGCCAGGAACTAAGCTTATTCTTGAAGAGAAAGTGAATGTGACGGTGACAGGGCGAGACGATGCGCTATTTGTTTTACAGTTTGACCACGATGAAACCGTACTAACGCTGCTGGAAGCGCATGGCCACATGCCGCTTCCTCCCTATATTGACCGCCCAGACGAAAACTCAGATAAAGAGCGCTATCAAACCGTTTACAATCAAAAGCCAGGCGCTGTTGCAGCACCTACTGCAGGGCTTCACTTTGACGACGCTATCTTAGAAGCGCTTAAAGAGAAGGGTGTGAATTTGGCTTTTGTAACCTTGCACGTGGGTGCGGGTACCTTCCAACCCGTGCGTGTTGACAATATTCTTGAGCACAAAATGCACGCGGAGTTTGCAGAAGTCCCCCAAGAAGTCGTTGATGCTGTGTTGGCTACAAAAGCTAATGGAAAGCGTGTTATTGCAGTGGGTACAACCTCTGTACGCTCTCTGGAGTCAGCGGCAAAAGCAAGTGCAGAACGCGGTGACGGGGAGGTAATTGCGCCATTTAACGAAGACACAGAAATCTTTATTTATCCAGGCTTCGAGTTCAAAGTAGTAGACGCCATGTTCACTAACTTTCACCTTCCAGAATCCACATTAATGATGTTAATTAGTGCATTTGCCGGCAAAGACAACGTGATGAATGCCTACCAAGAAGCGATAGAAAAAGAATATCGATTCTTTAGCTATGGTGACTCTATGTTTATTGAGCGCGCCTAAGCACATTCGACTACGATACAAGGCGTGTAAATTGGTGTTTTGCAGGCCTTTCCAGCTTAGTTACAGATAAACATAGATACGGGGCATGATCTCAGCCAAATTACTGGTATAATCGCCGCCAATTTATTTTTATACCCAGCGCAGAAGCGCACAAAAGTGGGAATGCTTTCACATGCAATTTGAGTTGTTAAAAACCGAAGGCCGAGCACGACGCGGTCGTTTGGTGTTTGAACGCGGTGTTGTTGAAACTCCAGCGTTCATGCCCGTAGGTACATACGGTACTGTTAAGGGAATGACACCTGAAGAATTAAAAGACAGCGGTGCACACATCTGTCTTGGAAATACCTTTCACCTAATGCTACGCCCTGGTACTGGCATTATTCGCCAGCACGGCGATCTGCACGACTTTATGAATTGGGACAAGCCAATTCTCACTGACTCGGGCGGTTTCCAGGTATTTAGTTTGGGTGACTTGCGTAAAATTACCGAAGAAGGCGTAACGTTCCGCTCTCCAATTAATGGCGAAAAGATTTTGCTTACGCCTGAAAAGTCGATGGAAGTTCAGCGCGATTTGGGTTCTGACATCGTAATGATTTTTGACGAGTGCACGCCGTACCCTGCTACTGAACAAGAAGCGCGGGTCTCTATGGAAATGTCGCTACGTTGGGCTAAGCGTAGTAAAGAAGCCCACGGCGATAACCCAGCGGCACTGTTTGGTATCATTCAAGGCGGTATGTACGAAGGTCTGCGTGACGTTTCACTTGCTGGTCTTGAAGCGATTGGCTTTGACGGCTATGCCATTGGCGGCCTTTCAGTAGGCGAGCCAAAAGAAGACATGATCCGCATTATTGACCATACTGCGCCGAAGATTCCAGAGGATAAGCCTCGCTATCTTATGGGCGTGGGTAAACCAGAAGATTTGGTTGAGTCTGTGCGTCGCGGTATCGATATGTTTGACTGTGTTATGCCCACGCGTAACGCCCGAAACGGTCACCTGTTTGTGACAGAAGGCGTTATTAAAATTCGCAATGCGAAGCACAGAAACGACACCTCGCCATTAGATGAGAATTGCGATTGCTACACTTGTAAAAACTATTCTCGCTCTTATCTACATCATTTGGACAAGTGTAACGAAATACTGGGTGCGCGCTTAAACACCATCCATAACCTTCGCTACTATCAGCGTGTGATGCAGGGTCTTCGCGATGCGATAGACGCAGGTACGCTTGATGAATTTGTACAAGAATTTTATGAACAAAAAGGGTTGCCGGTTCCGGCACTATAACAACGATAATATTTGGGGAATTTTATGAGCCTATTTATCTCGAACGCTTACGCACAGTCTGCTGGTGCACCGCAAGGTGGCGGCATGGAAATGATCATCATGCTAGCTGTATTCGGTTTAATTTTTTACTTCCTGCTTTACCGCCCACAGGCTAAGCGCGTAAAAGAGCATAAAAACCTAGTTTCTTCACTAGGCAAAGGCGATGAAGTATTAACACAAGGTGGTTTGGTAGGCAAAATCACTAAAGTGTCAGAAGAAAAAGACTTCATTGAAGTTGCACTTAACGAATCAAACAACATCGTTGTTCAGAAGTCTTCAGTAACTGCTGTGCTGCCTAAAGGCACCATGAAGTCACTGTAAGTAACAATAGCCGGGGCCGGGACGCTTCCCGGTACTGGCACGAAAGGATTATCCAGTGCTAAACAAAAACTCTATTTGGAAAGTACTGAGTGCACTCATTGTGGTTGCAGTGTGTGCACTTTATGCGCTTCCTAACATTTACGGTGAAGACCACGCCGTACAAATCTCAGCAGGCCGTGATGCCGTGGTGACAGATGCCACTGTTGAACAAGTGAAAGCCGCGCTAAGTGAAAAAAACATCTCTCCAAAGCGTGTTGAATTTGAAGGTGAACAAATTTTAGTTCGCGTTTCTGATTCAGACACCCAGCTAGTTACTCGCGAAACATTAGAAAAAGCCCTTGGCGATGATTATTACGTTGCTATGAACCTTGCTCCGGACACGCCAGAGTGGCTTGAAGGTTTAGGTGGCGCCCCGATGAAGCTAGGTCTTGATCTTCGCGGTGGTGTTCACTTCTTGATGGAAGTGGACATGACGGAAGTGATTACCAAATCTCTTGAAGATGCAGAAAGCGGCTTCCGTACCTCTTTACGTGAAGAAGGTATTCGCTATCGTGGTGTAAAACAGGTAGACGATCATATCGATATTACTTTTCGCGATGAAGACACACTTGATAAAGCCGAGTTCTTTTTGCGCAACCAAAGTCGCGACCTTACCTTTAACCAGGTGGACGACTTAACACTTCGCGCTATTTTTGCTGAAAGCAAGCTTCAGGAAATTCGCGACAACGCGGTTAAGCAAAACATTACCATTATTCGTAATCGTGTAAACCAACTTGGTGTGGCTGAGCCGCTTGTACAAAAGCAAGGTGCTGATCGCATTGTTGTGCAGCTTCCAGGTATTCAAGACACCGCCCGTGCGAAAGAGATTCTTAATGCCACAGCAACACTAGAATTTCGCATGGTAGATCAGAAGAACGATATCCGTGATGCATTGAACGGCCGCGTTCCTCCTGGCTCTCAAGTGATTGAAGACCAGCAAGGCATTCCACAACTGCTTGAAAAGCGTATTATGCTTACCGGTAGCCATATTATTGATGCGAATAGCGGTGTTGATGAGTACGGACTTCCGAACGTAAATATCTCGCTTGATTCTGAAGGCGGTAATAAGATGTCTCGCTCAACCCGTGGCAATATTGGTAAACCAATGGCTACGGTGTTTATCGAATACAAGTCGACTGGCGAACGTAACAAAGACGGCAAGCTAGTGTTTGAAAAACACGAGCAAGTCATCTCAGTTGCCACCATTCGTGCGCAACTGGGTAGCAAGTTCCAAATCACAGGTCTTGATTCACCGAAGGAAGCCCGTGACTTAGCGTTGCTACTTCGCGCAGGTGCATTGATTGCGCCAATTCAAATTGTTGAAGAGCGTACGGTTGGACCAAGCTTGGGTAAAGAAAACATTGAGCTGGGCATTCAGGCTATTATGTATGGTCTGGCAGCGGTACTTGTTTTCATGTTGATTTACTACAAAGCGTTTGGTGTAGTAGCGAACATCGCTCTGATTACAAACCTGGTTATGATTGTGGGCATTATGTCGATGATCCCTGGTGCAACGCTTACGCTACCGGGTATGGCAGGTATTGTACTAACCGTTGGTATGGCGGTAGACGCAAACGTGCTGATTTTCGAGCGTATTCGAGAAGAGCTTCGTGACGGTCGCAGTCCACAACAAGCCATCCATCAAGGTTACGACAGCGCGTTCTCCACTATCTTGGATGCAAATATCACTACTTTCCTTGCTGGTCTAATTCTGTTTGCAGTGGGTACCGGCCCAATCAAAGGCTTCTCTATTACGCTAATGATTGGTATCGCAACGTCTATGTTTACCGCTATTTTGGTTACTCGCGTTATTGTTAACGCAGTATGGGGTGGTAAACGTCTAGAGAAATTAGCGATTTAAGGAGTAAAAAATGCAGTTATTAAAATTATCCGAAACCGTTAATTTTATGCGCCTGCGCATTCCTGCGATGGTGCTGTCGACAATACTTATTATCGGCTCATTTGTTTCTTTAGGTGTCAATAGCCTTAACTGGGGGCTAGACTTCACCGGCGGTACACTTATTGAAGTTGGCTATGAAGACGCGGCCGATTTAGAAGGCATTCGTGTTCAGCTTAATGAGTCGAACTTCGAAGATGCTATTGTGCAAAACTTTGGAAGCAGCCAAGACGTATTGATACGTATAGCGCCACGTGATGGTGTTAAAGCTGTGACTATTGGTGAGCAGGTACTTGCTGCTTTGCGCGCGGACGGTACAGCGGTTGAGATGCGTCGTATTGAATTCGTGGGTCCTAACGTAGGTGAAGAGCTTACCGAGCAGGGCGGCCTAGCGATGCTAGTGGCACTACTGTGTATCTTAGTATACGTAGCCATGCGATTTGAATGGCGCTTCGCTTTAGGGTCGGTTTCGGCGCTAGCTCACGATGTTATTCTTACACTAGGCTTGTTCTCAGTACTTCAGATCGAGTTCGACCTAACAGTACTTGCAGCTGTGCTTGCGGTAATTGGTTATTCACTTAACGATACTATTGTTGTATGTGACCGTATTCGTGAGAACTTCCGCAAAATTCGTAAAGGTGAGCCTGTTGAAATTATCAATATCTCACTAACGCAAACCCTAAACCGTACTATCATCACCTCGTTAACCACGGTGTTGGTATTGGTTGCGTTATTCTACAAGGGTGGTGCGCTAATTCACGGATTTGCAACAGCATTGCTGTTTGGTGTAGTGGTAGGTACTTACTCATCAGTGTATATCGCAAGTTCAGTAGCGCTTGCATTGGGCATCAGCAAAGAAGACCTAATGCCACCACAAGTGGAAAAGGAAGGCGCGGATTTAGATCCTATGCCTTAGTCCTATCTTCGTGATACGCACAAAAAGCCGCATCTATGATGCGGTTTTTTTTTATGCCTAACGGCCACAAAAAAGGCGCCGTTAATAGCGCCTTCACTCAATGTTCTAATGTGGGTTCAGTCCCAATCTGCGTAGCAAAATCTTATTTAAGATGCTTCTTATTTAAGGTGCTTCACTAAGCCTTGAACAACCTTTACGCTACCAGCAACAATTTCGCCTTTGTGAAGTGGGTCGTTTCCGCCTTTAAAGTCTGTTACCAATCCGCCAGCTTCACGAACAATAAGCTCACCTGCTGCGATATCCCAAGATTTAATGCCTCGCTCCCAGTAACCGTCGTGGCGGCCAGCTGCAACGTAAGCAAGGTCTAGCGCTGCACTACCTGCGCGGCGAATGTCGCCCACTTCGTGGAAAATTTTGTTTAGGCTTAGCGCATACTCGCCAAATTGAGATTTGTTCTTAAACGGTAAGCCAGTAGCAATAATGGTTTCAGAAAGGTCACGAGGCTTAGAAGCACGAATACGATAACCGTTAAGCTGCGCGCCTTGACCACGGCTCGCGGTGAATAGTTCGCTGCGAATTGGGTCGAAAACAACCGCTTGATCTAAGCGACCTTTGTGAAGAAGTGCAATTGAAACGGCAAAGTGAGGAATGCCTTTTACAAAATTAGTGGTGCCATCTAGCGGATCGATAATCCACTGATAGTCAGTTTCTGTACCTAGAACTTCACCCGCTTCTTCACCTAGGAAGCAATGGTTCGGGTAAGACTGCTGAATTTTGGCAATAATTGCTTGTTCTGCTTCTTTATCAACTTGAGTAACGAAGTCGTTTAAGCCTTTTGACTCTGTCGCTACTTCATTATGTTTTTCAAAACCACGAACAATAACTGTTCCAGCCGCACGCGCAGCGCGCACCGCAATATTCAGCATAGGATGCATAGATAAACCACCAATTGTAAAAGACCAATGAAACAAACTAGCTGTACAAAAAATAGCTAGTTGCTTTCGAAAACGGGCGGAGTCTACCAGAATCTATGCGCGATGCAAATGAAATCCCAGCACAATAGCGTGAATAGCCATCTATACTGCCGCTGTGTTAAACTTTACGCCATTAAGGTCTTAAAGATAGTGCGACAAAGCCGCATATTATCGAATTAAAGACGCTATCCAAATAAGTACGTAGGTATTACACGCATGCTCGAGAATATTCGCATTATTTTAGTTAACACGTCTCACACGGGAAACATTGGCTCGACAGCAAGAGCTATGAAAACCATGGGGCTGAGCAGCTTATATCTTGTCGACCCAGTAAATGAGCCAGACGGCCAAGCCAGTGCATTGGCGGCAGGGGCTGGTGATGTGCTTGCTAACGCGAAAATTGTAAGCACGCTGGAAGAGGCTGTTAAAGACTGTGGCTTGGTAGTAGGGACGTCTGCACGCTCTCGCACTCATTCATGGCCTATGTTAGGCCCGCGCGACTGTGGAGAGAAGCTGGTCCAAGAAGTAGAAAAGTACCCGGTAGCCTTGGTTTTTGGGCGTGAGAACAGTGGTTTAACGAATGAAGAGCTGCAGCAGTGTCACTTCCATATGTGTATTCCAGCCAACCCTGAATACAGCTCACTTAATTTAGCAGCAGCAGTGCAAACCCTTTGTTATGAAATTCGCATGGCGTATTTAAATCGCGAAACATATCCAAGTGTTGAGGAAGAATATCCACTGAATGACGATTTAGAGCGTTTTTATACGCATTTGGAAACCACGCTGGAAGGCACGTCTTTTATACGTAAAAGCCACCCAGGTGTGGTAATGACTAAGCTACGCCGCTTGTTTAACCGAGCACGCCCTGAGTCTCAAGAGCTTAATATATTACGCGGTATATTGGCGTCTATCGATAAATCGGTGAAGAATGCAAACTCAGGCGACGCAGACCCTGCACCAGCGATAGAAGAAAAAGAGTAAACACTATGTTCGCCCGTATAAAAGATGATATTCAAGGTGTCTTTCATCGCGACCCAGCGGCCAGAAATACCTTTGAAGTGCTAACCAACTATCCTGGCCTTCATGCAGTGTGGCTGCATCGCATTAGTCACAAACTATGGAAGGCTGAATGGAAATGGTTGGCACGCAGTTTATCAACGTTTAGTCGTTGGCTTACGGGCATTGAAATTCATCCAGGGGCAACGTTGGGACGACGGGTATTTATCGACCATGGTATGGGCGTAGTCATCGGTGAAACCGCCGAAATTGGCAATGATGTTACCCTATACCATGGGGTGACTCTTGGTGGCACTAGCTGGAAAGCCGGCAAGCGCCACCCAACACTCAAAAACGGTTCAGTCGTGGGGGCGGGGGCTAAAGTATTAGGGCCGATTACCATTGGTGAAAACGCCAAAGTAGGGTCTAATTCTGTAGTTGTTAAAGATATTCCAGACGGCGCTACAGCAGTTGGCATTCCCGGTCGTATCATTATTTCTAAGCAAAAAGAGTCGAATGCCACGGTAAATCCTCAGCGCGATAAAATTGCTCAGAAATATGGTTTTGATGCCTATGCAGTCGCGCCAGATAACCCTGATCCGGTGGCCAATGCTATGGGAGTTATGCTAGAGCACATGCATCAAATGGATACGAAAGTGGAAGAGATGTGCAAGGTCATTCAGTCATTGGGTGGCGATGTGTGTACCGATAATTTACACAACATAAGCGCTGAAGATTTCGCGGATACGGGCTTTGATTTAACCGAGACTCAAGAGCGCGAAAAAGCCCATTCTTCCTTCGACCCAGCAATTTAAAACTTAAGCCCTATTTGATTCTAATAGGGCTACAGATAGTCCGCCACCACACTACAACAGTGATTAAAAGTCTGCTTTTACAATAATTTAACATCTTTGTTGACTCGCGTAAGACTCCAACATACATTGTGATAACGTTATTTATGACTTTTCATGGATGTTATGCAGAGCGAGTTACCACTTTTAGACGTTTTGATCGTAGGAGCGGGTATTTCGGGTATCGGCTGCGCCTACCACATTCAAAAAAAATGTCCTGACCTTTCCTATTCTATTATAGAAGCCCGCGGTGAATTGGGCGGCACATGGGATTTATTCAAATACCCGGGAATACGCTCAGATTCTGATTTATTCACCTTTGGCTACGAATTCAAACCTTGGAAAGAGAAAAAGGCCATTGCTGATGGTCATTCAATAAAGGCTTACGTTGAAGAAACTGCGGCTGAAAACGGTATTAAAGAGCGCATACGTTTTTTAACTCGTGTGGTAGATATAGACTGGCAAAGCGATAAACACTATTGGCGGGTTACGTTAAAGTCAGAAGAAAGTGGGCTACATGAGCACATTGCCGCCAGATGGATATTTAACGCTTCGGGTTATTATCGATACGATAAAGGTTATGCACCACATTTCAAAGGGCAATCACAATTCAACGGTCAGATTGTACATCCACAGCATTGGCCTGAAGATCTGGAATACGAAAACAAACGCGTCGTGGTAATCGGAAGCGGTGCAACGGCGGTAACGCTGGTTCCCGCACTAGCGAAAAGCGCATCGCACGTGACTATGCTGCAAAGAACGCCATCTTACGTATTGCCTGTTCCCGTAGATGATCCAATCGCAAAACATTTACGCGCGTGGTTTAGCGAGGATACAGCGTTTAAAGCTGCGCGTTGGTTTAATATAGCGAAACAGCGTTGGGTGTACGCGTTTTGTCAGCGCTTTCCGCATTGTGCGCGCAAAATAATACGCAGCCTTAATGCAAAAATGTTACCCGAAGGATATCCAGTAGATATACACTTTAACCCTCCTTACAATCCTTGGGAGCAGCGACTGTGTGCAGTTCCGGGTGGAGATTTATTCGAGGCAATTTCCAAAGGTAAGGCGTCAGTTTCAACAGATACTATAGATACGTTTACTGAAACGGGCATTAAACTTGATTCGGGCCAGCATATTGAAGCAGATATTATAGTAACAGCCACGGGACTAAACCTTCTGCCTTTAGGAGGGATAGTACCAAAAATTGATGGTGAAACTGTTTCACTTCCAGAATGCATCACGTATAAAGGTATGTTACTCAGTGGCGTACCTAATTTTGCTATTGCGGTGGGCTATACAGCTTCATCGTGGACACTAAAAATTGGCCTTCTATGTGAACATTTCACGCGATTGCTCAATCATATGGAAGAGCGCGGCTTTACACAGTGTACACCTATAGCAGACCCAAATATGGAAACACAGCCGTTGCTAAATTTTGGCGCTGGTTATATCCAACGCTCGTTAGAACAGTTGCCACGTCAAGGCATGCACTTTCCTTGGTCGATGTCGTTTAATTATGCACAAGATGTGAAGATTTTTCGGAAAGGTCGTGTAGACGATCCAGCTCTTAAGTTTGAATAAAAATTTCAATAGACGCACACTTTCTTTTATTAAATCAAGAGAGCTTTAAATGAGTTTAGCCCAGCATCATGAGCAATACGTAATGCTTAAAAGCGGTGATAGGTTTTGCTATGCCGAACATGGTGTCGGAAATACCGATACCATTGTACTTATTGCGGGTTTAGGTCTTCAGTTAGTTTATTGGCCAAACGCGCTTATTGAGCGTTTAGTTGCTAGTGGATTTCGCGTTATTTGCTTTGACAATCGTGATGCGGGACGGTCAGTACGCAGCGACACACCGCATCCTTCACTTCTTCAGCAACTAATAGGCAAGGCTCCTAGCGGTGCTTACGGACTGGAGCGCATGGCTGAAGATACTGCCCAGCTTTTGGAGGCGCTAAATATTGAAAGCGCACATGTTGCTGGAATGTCTATGGGAGGGATGATTGCTCAAACACTGGCGAGCCTTTACCCCGAAAAAGTGCAATCTATGACGTCTATTTTCTCTACCACTGGGAGCCGAAAAGTTGGTCAGCCGTCGTATTCAACGCTATGGCGTTTAGCAAGAGCAAAAGCACCAGTAAGCGAAAATTACGCGGTTAGAAATTATGAAGCTATGATGACCCATATAGGCGATGCGGCGGCAGAAGATGCAATAAATCAATGGCACCAGTATGCGAAATTAGCATGGCAGCGCAATGGTGGTAAGAGTGATGCAAAAGCCCTGTTTCGGCAAATTGGTGCAATCATTAAATCAGGTGACCGAACCCCAATGCTTAGAAACGTCAAAGCACCGACGTTAGTGATACACGGCGATGTTGATCACATGGTGCACCCCAGTGGCGGTGTTGCAACAGCCAGAGCGATATCAGGTGCTAAACATCAAGTACTGCGCGGATTGCGCCATCAAATAGATACCATTCAATCACATCGGATAGCAGATAGTATCCTTGCTCATATACACTTGCATGCAAACAAGTAGCGCTGCTGGTCGATGTGATTTTTCACCTGAAGAATAAACGATCCCTTAGCATTTATGACAAGAGATACCACGCAAATTTAGCGCCTATTAGCGCTTATTTTGATGGGGCTGAAACGAAACAAAACCCTTGATGTACAAAAGCGATTACACGCATCAATAATACCTGACTAGTTTACTAGGTCTTATACTTGACCATTTTAGTCGGGTATGTGAAAATTCCCGCACTACAAAACGGCGGGAGAATCCAATGAAACTCACTTCTAAAGGGCGCTATGCGGTTACCGCAATGCTTGATGTCGCTTTGCATTCAAAGCGTGGTCCAGTGCCTCTTGCCGACATTTCAGAACGACAAGAAATTTCTTTATCTTACCTTGAACAGCTGTTTTCTCGATTGCGTAAAGAGCAGTTGGTAGACAGCGTCCGCGGGCCTGGCGGCGGCTATTTGTTAGGCCGCGAAGCGAGTGATATTGCAATAGGGGAAGTCATTCGCGCCGTCGACGAGTCTATTGATGCGACACGCTGCCAAGGACAAGCAGACTGCCAAGGCGGTGATCGCTGCCTCACGCATAGCTTATGGCAAGACTTAAGTGACCGAATTGCTGCATTTTTAAATTCAATCACCCTAGGCGAATTAATGGCAAAGCGCGATGTGCAAGAGGTGGCTGGTCGTCAGGACGGTAACGCATCACTTCGTCATATCACCAAAGATATCGAAGTCAGCATCCAACTTTAAATTGGTATTGAGCAACACATGGCTTTATCAACACCCATTTACTTAGATTACGCAGCAACAACACCAGTAGACCCAAATGTGGCCGAAGCAATGGCAAAATGCCTAACGATGGATGGCAACTTTGGTAACCCGGCTTCTCGTAGCTACCGCTTCGGCTGGATGGCAGAAGAAGCGGTTGATGTTGCAAGAAACCAAATTAGCGACGCGCTGAATTGCGACCCCAGAGAGATTGTTTTTACCTCGGGCGCAACTGAGTCAAACAACCTTGCTATTAAGGGTATTGCCCAAGGTTATGCCGACAAAGGCAAGCATATTATTACAGTAAACACCGAGCACAAAGCGGTATTGGATACCTGTGAATACTTAGAAAAGCAGGGCTTTGATGTTACCTATCTTGAAGTACAGTCAAACGGGTTAATTGATTTAAACGCGCTCGAAAGTGCGCTACGCGACGACACTATCTTAGTATCGGTCATGCACGTGAACAACGAGTTAGGCGTTATCCAAGACATCCAAACCATTGGACAACTTTGTCGCGACAAGGGCGTGTTTTTTCACGTAGATGGCGCGCAGAGTGTTGGCAAGATAGCGATTGATTTGGCAGAGCTTCCGGTAGATTTACTGTCTATATCCGCCCATAAGATTTATGGTCCGAAAGGAATGGGGGCCTTATATGTGCGTCGTCGCCCTAAAATCAATTTGGTGGCACAGATTCATGGCGGTGGACACGAGCGCGGCATGCGTTCAGGTACCTTAGCCACCCATCAAATTGTGGGAATGGGTGAAGCCATTGCAATGGCGTCGTCAAAAATGGAAGAGGACAGTGCGCGCATATTAAAGCTGCGTGAATCGCTGTGGCAGGGCCTTCAACAACTTGATGATATCTATTTAAACGGGCATGCCACTCAGCGTATTCCAGGCATTCTAAATGTGAGCTTCGCGGGTGTAGATGGCGAAAGCTTGATGATGGGGCTAAACGACATTGCTGTATCTTCAGGCTCGGCGTGTACGTCAGCGAGTTTAGAACCCTCATATGTGCTAAAAGCCATTGGCCGCAGTAATGAGTTGGCCCATGCAGGGATCAGATTCAGCGTTGGGCGTTTTACGACCCAAGAAGACATTGATTACGTAGTAAACAAAGTGGTTGATGTAACCACGCGGCTGCGAAAAGCGGTTGTGGCTTAAACGCTGTATTTAGCGTTTGGAAATGGGGTCTAGTTTAAGCGTAAGTATTAATTTTTCTAGGAAGCTGAATAAGCTTTTCGTAAAAGCTTCCTGTGAGTGTAGTGAGTGTGGACGAAAATTAATGAATAGTTAACGCGAAATAAGCGTTAAGTAACGTTTAAAACCCCTTAGTAGCCATAAATTAGTGGCTGAATATTTGAGTGAAATAGTCGGGTATTATATACTACGGCACCAAAAATTTTAGGCTGTCCGCATGTAACTGGCAGTTTCAACAATTTTGTGGGGGATAAACCTAACTAAATAAAGTTGTTGAAGTTGAAGATTTACATAAATTACCAAGACCGTGGGGTAATTTATTCGCCGGTTGAGTAGAAAGAATAGTGGCAGCAAATGCAGGCAAACAAGTGAGATCCCAACATGAGTGAACAGATCGAACAGGCGTTAGAAAGAAAGTATGATGCAGGTTTCTATTCAGAAATCGAATCAGAAACGTTTGAAAGCGGCCTGGACGAGTCGGTTATCCGCCGCATATCAGCAATGAAAAACGAGCCTGAATGGATGCTTGAATGGCGTTTGAAGTCTTATCATGCATGGCTAGAAATGGAAGAGCCAGATTGGGCGCATGTCGACTATCCAAAAATCGATTATCAGGCCATTTCTTATTACTCGGCACCAAAGAGTATGAAAGACAAGCCTAAGTCGCTAGATGAAGTGGATCCTGAGCTACTTCGTACCTATGAAAAATTGGGTATTCCACTGCATGAGCAGGAGATGCTGGCAGGCGTTGCTGTAGACGCAGTATTCGATTCTGTATCGGTTGTTACGACGTTCCGCGATAAGCTTGAAGAAGCGGGCGTGATCTTTTGCCCAATTTCTGAAGCAGTTCAGAAATACCCAGACCTTGTAAAGAAATACATCGGATCGGTAGTTCCGCGCACAGACAACTATTTCGCCGCGCTAAACAGCGCCGTATTTACTGATGGTTCATTTGTTTATATTCCAAAAGGCACACGTTGCCCAATGGAGCTTTCTACTTATTTCCGAATAAACGAAATGAACACGGGTCAGTTCGAGCGTACCTTGATTGTTGCTGATGAAGGCAGCTACGTAAGCTACCTTGAAGGTTGTACTGCTCCGCAACGCGATGAGAACCAGCTGCACGCGGCAGTGGTAGAGCTTGTTGCGATGGACGATGCCCAAATTAAGTACTCAACGGTACAAAACTGGTATCCAGGCGACGAGAACGGTAAAGGCGGTATCTACAACTTCGTGACTAAACGTGGTGTAGCACATACCAATGCAAAAATATCTTGGACACAGGTTGAAACGGGCTCTGCGGTTACGTGGAAGTACCCAAGCTGTGTACTTAAAGGCGACAACAGTGTAGGTGAATTCTACTCAGTAGCGCTAACTCGCGGTCGTCAGCAGGCTGATACCGGTACTAAGATGATTCACGTGGGTAAAAATACTAAGTCGACCATCATCTCTAAAGGTATTTCAGCGGGTAACAGCAATAACGCCTATCGTGGTTTAGTCCAAATGGGCCCGCGTGCAGACGGTGCACGTAACTTCACCGAGTGTGACTCGTTACTTATCGGTGACAAGTGTGGCGCGCATACGTTCCCGTATATCGAAAGCCGTAATCCTTCCGCTATTGTTGAGCACGAAGCAACAACATCGAAGGTGAGCGACGAACAATTATTTTTGTGTCAGCAACGTGGCTTAGACACAGAGAAAGCCGTTTCTATGATTGTTAACGGTTTCTGTAAAGAAGTATTCAAAGAGCTGCCAATGGAATTTGCCGTAGAAGCCGGCAAGCTGCTCGAAATTAGTCTTGAAGGTTCAGTGGGGTAATCAATGCTTAGTATCAAGAATTTACATGCCAGCGTGGAAGAGAAAAACATCATTAAAGGTCTTAACCTTGAAGTTAAACCTGGTGAAGTACACGCTATCATGGGCCCCAACGGAGCCGGTAAAAGTACACTAGGTTACGTGCTATCTGGCCGTGACGGTTATGAAGTTAGCGAAGGCGAAGCGTCGCTAAACGGCAAAGACTTGCTTGAACTTGAAGTGGAAGAGCGTGCTCGTGAAGGTCTTTTCCTTGCGTTCCAATACCCAGTTGAAATTCCTGGTGTAAGCAATATGGAATTCATGAAAGAGTCGGTAAACGCTATGCGCGAAGAGCGTGGCGAAGAGCCTCTGTCGGCTGCTGAGTTCCTTAAAAAAGCTAAAGAAGCCTGTAAGCAAGTTCAACTTCCACTAGACTTCCTAAAGCGTGGTGTGAACGAAGGTTTCTCTGGTGGTGAGAAGAAGCGTAACGAAATCATGCAAATGATTTTGCTAGAGCCAAAGCTTTGCATTCTAGATGAATCAGATTCAGGTCTTGACGTTGATGCATTGCAGGTTGTTGCAGATGGCGTTAACAGCCAACGCGACGGTGAGCGTAGCTTCATCGTTGTTACTCACTATCAGCGTCTTCTTGACTACATTAAGCCTGACTTTGTGCACATTCTTGCTGACGGCAAAATCGTGAAAAGCGGTGACGCTTCACTTGCACTAGAAGTAGAGAAGAGCGGTTATGCATTTTTAGGTAAGGCGTACGAGGAGGCTGAGGCATGAGTCAATGGCTAGAACAGGTCATTGATAGCGCACAGCGCGACGATTATTTATCGCCCGTGCGTCAACAGGCCTTAACACAGTTAAAAGCTGACGGCTGGCCAGCGCGTAGAAGCGAGAGCTGGCGTTTTACGCCGCTCACGCCTGTAGAAAAGCGTGAAGCGAAACAAGCTGTTCAAGCAGACAGCCTGCCAGTTCCAGCAATAGAAAACCTGAATGCTATCGACTTGATTTTTGTTGATGGTGTATTGGTAACGCAAGTAAACACCTTGGACGTGCCTGCTGGCATGACAATCACGTCGCTCAATACTGATGATTCGGCTACGCAGCAAGCGATCAGCAGCGTTTACGGTCAAGTTAAGCCAACCCGTCATATGTTTGGTTTGGTGAATGACGCGCTTTGCCAGCACGGTATATTTATTAGTGTTGACGCAGGCGTGAAAATCGACACGCCGGTACGTATCGTGAACATGGCTTCACAAAATGTCGATGCTCACACGCGTGTAGTAGTGAAGGTGGCAGAAGGTGCAAGCGCCACTGTTATCGAGCAAGGTTTTGGCGATACGGAAAGTTTAACCACAGCGTTTGCTGAATATGATTTGGCGGATGATGCTCACCTAGAGCACTATCGTTTTGCCATGTTTACTGGCAAAGCAAAGCAGCTAGGCGGTAGCCACTTTAAACTGCATAACCGCACTACGCTTAACAGCACTATGGTGGGCTATGGCAGTGAGCTATCTCGTTTAGACGTAGATATTCACCACGCAGGTGAGTTCGCTGACGCGAAAATGAACGCTATTTATCTTCTAGCAGAAGGTGAGCTATTCGACCTTCACTCAACCATTGAGCACGCGATGCCTAATGGTACAACAGAAGAAAACGCGCGCGGGATAGTAGGCGATAAAGCACGTGCCGTGTTCAATGGTCGCATTCATATTCATCGTGACGCGCAAAAAACACTTGCTGAGCTTAACAACCGCAATCTATTGCTATCTCGCCGAGGCGTCATTAACACCAAGCCTGAACTAGAGATTTATGCTGACGACGTGAAATGTGCCCATGGTGCGACTGTGGCAGAGATTGAAGAAGAAGCGCTGTATTACATGCTTACTCGTGGTATTTCGCGTAGTAAAGCACTAGTTATGCTGAACTTCGGTTTTATCCAAGAGCTTATCAACGATGTGCCAAACGTAGCAGTACGTGAGTGGCTTGCGCCTATCTTGAGCGAGCGTTTTGCCCAGATGGAGGTGAAATGAGTTTAGACGTTGCAGCACTTCGTGCCCAGTTTCCTATTTTATCGAAAACGGTAGACGGCAAACCGCTAGTATACCTCGATAACGCGGCAACAACACAAAAACCACAGGCGGTGATTGACGCCTTGGTAGATTTTTACACGGGTACGAACGCAAACGTGCACCGCGGAGCGCATCATTTATCCGATGAAGCCACGCGCCGCTACGAAAATGCACGTACCAGCGTTGCTACGTTTATTAACGCTAACGTTCGCGAAGAAGTCATTTGGACTGCCGGTACCACCGAAGCTATTAATATTGTCGCTAATGGTTTAAGTCAGCTACTTACTGAAGGCGATGAAGTGATGGTGACCGAGCTGGAGCACCACGCTAACTTAGTGACTTGGCAGCAAGCTTGCCGCCGCTCGGGGGCAACGTTAAACGTTGTGCCTATTTTCGATAGCGGTGAGCTTGATGTTGAAGCGTTCGACAGATTGCTGTCTGAAAACACTAAGCTGGTGGCTTTTCCTCATGTATCGAATGCGTTAGGAACGGTTAATCCAATTAAGACACTTACCCAAAAAGCGAAAGCAGTTGGCGCATGGGTGCTAGTCGATGGTGCTCAGGGCATTGCTCACGGGGGCGTTGACGTACAAGATATTGGTTGTGACTTTTACGTATTTTCAGGACACAAGCTATTCGGTCCAACGGGTATCGGCTGCTTGTGGGGCAAAAAAGAAGTGCTTGAAACCTGGCCAGTATGGCAGGTAGGCGGCGAGATGATCAAAGATGTGACTTACCATGAAGCCACATGGGGTGCATTACCAAACCGCTTAGAAGCAGGCACGCCAAACATTGCAGGTGCCATTGGTATGGGCGCTGCGGTAGATTGGTTTAGTGCCCTTGATGTAAAAGCATTACACGAGCACGAGCAGAAGCTGCTTGCCTACGCTACCGAGCAAGCCGAAGCGCTTGACGGCATGCGTATCATCGGTACTGCACCTAATAAAGTAGGGGTGCTGAGCTTCTTACTTGATGGCGCTCACCCTGCGGACGTAGGCTTTATTCTGGATAGACAAGGCGTGGCAATTCGTACAGGTGATAACTGTGCACAACCGCTAATGAAACGCTTTGGTATTCCGGGTACTGCCCGTGCGTCGTTCTCAATTTATAATACGCTTGAAGAAGTAGACAGCTTGTTCGCTGCGCTTAAGAAAGCAAAAATGATGTTGGCCTAAGGAGGCATTATGAGTGTTGAAACTTTCGTACCTAGTACAAAGCTCATTACGCTAACTGACAGTGCCGTTAAGCATTTCGAAAGTAAGCTTAAAGACAAGCCTGGTCAGTTAATTCGTTTATCAACAAAAGTAAGCGGCTGCACCGGTTATGCATACGTGCTTGACTTCGCTGATGGCGCACAAGCAGGGGATGAAATTGTAGAGATTTCTCCTATTGTAAATGTGGCTGTCGCAGCCGATGCAACAGACCTTTTGCGTAATACAGAAATTGATTACGTGACTGAAGGTGTGAATGGCATCATCAAGTACAACAACCCTAACGTGGTTGATGAATGTGGGTGTGGCGAGAGCTTCAACGTAGGCTAACGCTTGCGTTCATAGCCCACAACGAGTATTACCAAGAGTACAAAGTCGTTTATGAAGCAAAAAATGGTGACCACCGAGCGTGAATGTAAAGCACGTTTGGTTCCTGCAGGCAATCCCACCGTTATACCCGAAGGTGAGTTTGTTAATATCACGCAAGAGCTAGGTGGTAACTACACCGTGACTTGGCGTGGTAATATGTATCGAATTGATGGTACAGATGCTGGTGCTATTGGCCGTAAAGCCATGACGCTAAGCTTTGACGCGCCCGAAGATGGGAACATCAGTGAGCAGCAAGTGTGGGATGCTTTAGAAACTATCTATGACCCTGAAATCCCCATCAACCTTGTATCGCTAGGCCTTATCTATAAGGTAAATATTGATCAAGCATCAGGTGCCGTAAATATCGATATGACGCTTACAGCACCGGGCTGTGGTATGGGGCCAGTTTTAGTCGGTGATGTGGAGTATCGCGTAGCTATGGTGCCTCATGTTAAAACCGTGAAGGTGGAGTTGGTTTTCGACCCAGCTTGGTCACGAGATATGATGAGCGAAGAAGCACAGCTTGAAGCGGGTTTGTTCTTTTAAGCGGTTAATATACCGCCTACCTATAATTCTTTTTACACAATTACGGAAATAGCAATGCAACTACCTAGCAGTGACGAAATTATTGATGATTTAGCGTTCTTCGACGATTGGGAACAGCGTTATCAGTACATCATTGACTTAGGAAAATCTATTCCGGGTTTACCAGAAGATGCTAAGACGCCTGAGCGATTAGTAAAAGGATGTCAAAGTAGCGTGTGGTTGGTAGAGTCTTACGACGGTAATAAAATCAACTTTGATGTGGACAGTGACGCCGTTATTGTTCAAGGGTTACTAGCGTTAGTACTTGCCGCCTACAACGACAAAACGCCAAAGGATATTTTGGCGTTTGATATCGACGGCTATTTTGAAGCGTTAGATCTTGAGCGTCATATTACTCCGACCCGAGGCAATGGCTTACGCGCTATCGTGGGTAAAATTCAAGAGCTTGCAAAAGCTAACGCCTAAAACCTAAAACCTTATTGCTGGGTCAGTTATCCAACTTCACGTTAACCACCGGTAGCAGCTATCGCCAGTGCAGATATTATTGCTTTAAAATATCTGCCTTCGCACAATAATGTATACACTGTCATCATATTGTCATAGCTAGTGGGTTAACCTGACACTACATTACAAGTAAAAACAATACGTTACGCCTGATTTAAAAAGGCGCTGGTCAAGCCGTTATTAATTGCCTATAATTCGCGGCCAAAATTTAAAGATACATACACAATTTGTTTGGAGAGAGAACATGGCTCTTGAGCGTACTTTTTCGATTATCAAGCCTGATGCGGTAGCTAAAAACGTAATCGGTGCAATTTACAACCGTTTCGAATCTGCAGGTCTTCGCATTGTGGCATCTAAGATGATCCACATGAGCAAAGAGCAAGCAGAAGGCTTCTATGCAGAACACAAAGAGCGTCCTTTCTTCGGCGCACTTGTAGACTTCATGACGTCTGGTCCAGTTATGGTTCAAGTACTAGAAGGCGAAAACGCTGTTCTAGCTAACCGTGAAATCATGGGCGCAACTAACCCAGCTGATGCAGCTGCAGGTACACTACGTTCAGACTACGCTGCGTCAATCGACGAAAACGCAGTTCACGGTTCTGACGCACCTGAGTCAGCAGCACGTGAAATTGCTTACTTCTTCTCTGAAGAAGAAATCTGCCCACGTACTCGCTAAGATTACGTATGTAGAAAGAACGGGGCCCTTATGGCCCCGTTTTTGTTTCTGAGCACGTTTTATGCTGCTTTGCTCGGCGCTCATTTAGGCAAGCTAAACCACGCTTCTCGCGCACTGCCAAACTTAACTTTTCTCTGCGTTAAATCGACTTTTTCTCGTATCTCATCTGTGGTAAAATCCGCGCAAATTTTAATCAGCGCAATTCTTTTTCTTAAATGTTGCTCAAGACATAATCGAATCGCTGGTTTATACACCATATTCAGCAGTTAGAGGGGCATCCCTCGAAGGTAAAAGGGTCATCTTATTCATGGCAAAAACTAACTTATTAAACTTAAATCGCGAAGGCTTGCGCAATTTCTTTAAAGAAATGGGCGAGAAGCCATTTCGTGCCGACCAGGTAATGAAATGGATTTACCAGCACGGTGTTAGCGATTTCGAGGAAATGAGTAACCTCAACAAAAACCTTCGCGCGATGCTGATTGAAAATTGTGAGATTAAAGCACCTGAAATAGCTTACTTCCAAGAAGCGAGCGACGGTACTATCAAGTTCGCTCTTACCCTTGAAGGCGGTCAGGAAGTAGAATCAGTTTGGATCCCTGAAACTGACCGAGCAACGCTTTGCGTGTCATCACAGGTAGGTTGTGCCTTAGAGTGTACTTTCTGTTCAACCGCGCAACAGGGGTTTAACCGTAACCTAAGTGTGAGTGAAATTATTGGTCAGGTATGGCGCGTAGCTACTTTCCTTGGTCTTTCTAAAGACTCAAGCAAACGCCCAATCACCAATGTAGTAATGATGGGCATGGGTGAGCCTCTGCTTAATCTTAAAAACGTAGTGCCGGCCATGGATATCATGCTAGATGATTTTGGTTTCGGTCTATCTAAGCGCCGCGTTACGCTGAGTACATCTGGTGTTGTACCTGCACTTGATATGCTGGGCGATCAGATTGATGTGGCACTTGCTATTTCGCTACACGCGCCCACCGACGAACTGCGTAATGAAATTGTACCGGTTAATAAGAAATACAATATCGAAGCATTCTTAGCTGGGGTACGCCGCTACCTAGCTAAATCTAAAGCTAACCAAGGACGCGTAACCGTTGAGTATGTAATGCTATCGAATATTAATGACAGCACTGAACAAGCGCACCAGTTGGCAAAGGTATTGAAAGACACACCTAGTAAAATAAACTTAATACCATTTAACCCTTACCCAGGTTCGCCTTATACATGTTCAAGCAATTCGCGTATTGATAGATTCGCAAAAGTGCTTATGGAATATGGGTTTACAACCGTTGTGCGTAAAACACGAGGTGATGATATCGACGCAGCATGCGGTCAATTAGTGGGTGATGTGGTAGACAGAACGAAAAGATTGTTAAAAAAACAGGTGAAGGGAGAAGCAATTTCAGTAAAAATAGCCCAATAATCATTAAGATATTAGGGTAAGACAATGATAGAGGGATTGCGTATTTCAATTAGGGTTAGTTTATTAACCGCGGTAGTGTTAGTTACTGGGTGTGTCAGTAACAGTCAGTCTGGGCAGTATGGTGGCAACTTTGATCATGAAGATGCCGCCAAGACACGTATGTCTCTTGGCCTCACCTATCTTCAAAACAATAACTACACGCAGGCTAAACAGAACCTCGACAAAGCATTAGCGTTAAACCCGCGGTCGGCCGATGTTCAGTTTGCGGTAGCTTATTACTATCAATTAGTAGGTGACATTCGCAGAGCCGAAGAGTATTACGAAACTGCCATCGACCTAGCCCCAAACAATGGTGACATTGCCAATAGCTATGGTGCGTTCAAGTGTCAAAATGGTGAATACGAAAAAGCAAAAGAGCATTTCTTCGATGCTATTAATAATCGCCTTTACTCGAATGCGGCGCAGACTTACGAAAACCTTGCATTGTGTGCGCAAAGCCAAGGTAAAATTGAAGAAGCTATAAAATATTTTCAAGACGCATTAAAGCATCAACCTGCCCGTGGCAAGAGCTTATTCCTACTTAGCGAGCTGTACGCGACTTCTGGCGAGTGGGCACAAGCTGAGTCAACTCTTCGAAAATATGAGCGTGTTGCTAAAGTTACGCCAGATTCTCTATGGTTGGCCTATGAAATAGCTAAAGGCCAAGGGGATATTGCAAAGGCAACGGGATATGGCGAAATGATGGTTTCGCTATTTCCTGAGAGTGCATTAACGAAACGCTATGTTGCTCAGCAAGAAAATACACAACGTAAGGTCGTTAAAACAGTTAAAGCTTCTTCTATGGGCGATATGAGCAGTAACCAAAAACCGGTCGAGCAACGCAGCCAAACAGCAACTCAACAGCAAATGAATTCTATGGCAAACGAGCCTAGCACTGCTGATAAAAACGATACGCAAACTCAAGGCGATACTACTGGAGGCGAGAAGCCACTTATTGAGTCTGTCACCGCTGAGGATAAAAAACAGAGTACTGAATTATCTTTAAACGGTGACAAATTCCATGTAGTAAAAGAGGGAGAAAACTTATATCGTATTTCTACATCGTACAATATCAGAATGTCGATACTGCAGAAGTGGAATAACCTAAGCGATACTGGCGCTATTATTGCTGGTCAGAAACTTTGGTTAGTACCACCAAGTATGCAGGAGGAATAAGGTTTAATGGTGTCAGAAGAAAACGCGAATCAAGAAGTTACTTCGCAACAACAAGAAAACACGCCAAGTCCAGGGGCAATGCTTAAAGCGCGCCGTGAAACGCTAGGTTTGTCTCAACAAGATATTGCCGATAAATTATTTTTAAAGGTTAAGCAAATCAATGAGTTAGAAAGTGATGTGATAGATGCTAACTCATCGGTTACTTTTACAAAAGGATATGTGAGAAATTATGCCAAACAATTGGGTATGAATTCCCATGAGGTTATTGAGGCATTTGAACGCTTTCACAATCAAACATCCGTGCCTTCATCTGAAAAGCTACAAAGTTTTTCAAAACGTGTCGCAAAACAGACACACGATGACCGTTGGATGATGGTGACTTATGCAATCTTACTTCTCATCATCGCTGGCGTTGTCGTTTGGTGGTATCAACAGCCAAGTGACGATGCAGTTTCTGAACTACCTTTAAATGAGGCTGTAAAGAGAGAGGCAGCAAACACATCAATTTCTTCAGAAAATGACACAGAAAACGGAAATTTAGACGGTGCGAACTCTTTCCAAAGCGAATCGTCCGACAAACCTCTTACGGGGGGCGCAGAGCAGGGCTCACCTAAAATAAATAATGCCTCAAATACAGGCTTCGATGACGCTGCATTAGCAGCTGCAAACAGTGATGTCAGTGACCAGAATAATGGTTTTACCCAAGGCGGTGACCTGGACGATGGGGCTATTTCTGCTCCTGACAGTGCAGTTGATGACAGTAACAACCTAACTGCTTTGTTAAATGGGTCAGGAAGCGATAATGATTCGTTAGCCGAAACAGGGCTAAACACTCCAGCTAACGCGGCGCCGATATCAATGATTTTCACCTTTGAAGATGACTGCTGGGTTAATATTAAAGACGGGGCTGGTGAAGCCATTGCTTACGGGGTAAAGCAAAAAGGACGTGTAATGGAAATTCAAGGTACACCTCCTGTTGAAGTTACGCTCGGCGCACCGGATAATGTGCGCATATCAGTTAATGGCGACGCTGTTGATATTTCTCCATATCAAAATGGCAGAACAGCTCGCTTTGTACTTCCTTTATAGGTAATTAGATGTTTGCAGAAAGCCCTATTAAGCGCAGAAAGTCTACGCGCATAAATGTAGGTAACGTTCCCATTGGTGATGGTGCGCCCATTGCTGTCCAGTCAATGACAAATACCCGCACTACAGATGTTGCGGCGACTGTTGACCAAATAAACCGTATTGTTGCAGTGGGTGGCGAAATTGTTCGTGTATCTGTTCCCACCATGGAAGCAGCTGAAGCGTTTAAAGAAATTAAAAAGCAGGTGAATGTCCCACTTGTGGCCGATATACACTTTGACTACCGCATTGCACTGAAGGTTGCTGAATACGGCGTTGATTGCCTGCGTATTAATCCTGGCAATATCGGTAATATGGAGCGTGTGCGCTCTGTGGTCGATTGCGCAAAAGATAAAAACATTCCTATCCGAATTGGTGTCAATGGCGGTTCTTTAGAAAAAGATCTACAAGAGAAGTACGGTGAGCCCACGCCAGAGGCGCTGGTTGAATCTGCAATGCGTCATGTAGACATCCTCGATAAGCTTAATTTCGACCAGTTTAAAGTAAGTGTTAAAGCATCTGACGTTTTTCTTGCTGTTGGTGCATACCGCTTGCTCGCAAAAGAAATCGACCAGCCGCTTCACCTTGGTATTACTGAAGCTGGTGGCCAACGTGCTGGAGCGGTTAAAAGTGCAGTGGGTCTTGGTATGCTTCTGGCTGAAGGTATAGGCGATACGCTTCGTGTTTCACTAGCGGCCGATCCAGTAGAAGAGATAAAAGTAGGCTTTGATATTTTGAAGTCACTGCGAATTCGTTCGCGAGGTATTAATTTTATAGCGTGCCCGAGCTGTTCTAGACAAGAGTTCGATGTTATCGGCACTGTAAATGCACTAGAGCAACGATTAGAAGATATTCTTACCCCAATGGACGTGTCTATCATTGGTTGCGTTGTTAATGGTCCAGGCGAAGCAGAAGTGTCTGATCTGGGACTTACAGGTGCGCGCAATATGAGTGGTCTCTACGAAGACGGAAAGCGCGTAAAAGAGCGCCTTCCAAACGATGATTTGGTCGATAAGCTAGAAGCTAAAATTCGCGCCAAGGCATCGCGTATGAGTGAACAAAATAAAATTCAGGTATCAGTCAAAGACTAAGGCATTTTTTGTTCATTGTTGTTTACTCCCAAAGCCCCTATAATGCGGGGCTTTTCACTATTTAGCAGTATGAGAATTTCACGTGGCTAAGACTATTCAGGCAATTCGAGGCATGAATGACTGCCTACCGGAGATTTCCGGTACATGGCAGAAGGTAGAATCTGTACTTCGTCAAACGGTGGCGAGTTACGGTTACCAAGAAATACGCACACCCATCGTTGAAAGCACCGACTTATTCAAACGTTCTATCGGAGAAGTGACCGATATCGTTGAGAAAGAAATGTATACCTTCGAAGATAGAAATGGCGACAGTTTAACGCTGCGTCCTGAAGGGACGGCCAGTTGTGTGCGTGCAGGCAATGAACACGGTTTATTGTACAACCAGCAGCAGCGCTTGTGGTACATGGGGCCCATGTTCAGACACGAACGCCCGCAAAAAGGTCGCTATCGTCAGTTCCATCAGTTTGGTGTAGAAACCTATGGCATGGATGGGCCTGACATCGATTTAGAAGTTATTCTTCTTAGCGCACGTTTTTGGAAAGCGTTCGGTATCGAACAGCATGTTAAGCTGCAAATAAATACCTTAGGTTCAAACGAGGCGCGTGCGGCCTATCGCGATACGCTGGTTGAATTTTTAAAAGAGCGTGCAGACCAACTAGACGAAGATTCATTGCGTCGACTTGAAACAAATCCTCTTCGCGTACTTGATTCTAAGAACCCTGATGTTCAAGCTGCTATTGCCGATGCGCCAGCGCTAATCGATCACCTCGATGAAGAATCTAAAGCACACTTTGATACGCTGTGTTCACGCTTAACCCAAGCAGGCATCGAGTTCGAAATAAATCCTCGTTTAGTACGCGGGTTAGATTATTACAATCGTACTGTGTTTGAATGGGTTACCGATAGCCTAGGTGCACAAGGTACAGTATGTGCTGGCGGTCGTTACGATGGTTTAGTAGAGCAGCTAGGCGGTAAAGCGACACCTGCGGTAGGCTTTGCTATGGGCATTGAGCGTTTGGTACTGTTGCTGACAACACTAACCGAAGAAGGTCAGGATACGAGCTTTGCCGACGTATATGTAACCGCAATGGGTGATGAAGCGCAGTCGTATGCTATTGAAGTGTCGGAACATCTTCGAAATACGCTTCCCAATACTCGCATTATGATGCATTGTGGCGGCGGAAACTTTAAGAAACAATTGAAACGTGCAGATAAAACGGGCGCACGTTTGGCGCTGCTTTTAGGTAATGATGAAATGCAGTCTCGCGAAGTGGGTGTTAAACCAATGCGCGACGGTCAAGAACAAGTTACGGTCAGCTTTGATGCCTTATCTGATAAGGTTGCAGAGATGCTGAGCGCAAAATAAATAGAGGACATCATGGAACAGTTCGCAACAGAAGAACAACAAGTAGAAGCGATTAAGCGTTTTTGGAAAGAGCACGGTACAGCTATTATCGTTGGCGCTGCGCTAGGTTTAGGCGGCCTATGGGGCTGGAGAGCGTATTCTGAAGCGCAAATTGAAAATAAAGAAGCTGCATCGGTTGCCTATCAAAATGCGGTAGAAACATTTGGCACCGAAGGAAGTGACGCGAAAGTTAAGGCCTTCATCGAAGAAAATAAAGATAGCGGATATGCGAGCATTGCCAGCCTTCTTGCGGCTAAGCAGGCGGTAGAAGCAGGCGATTTAGACGCTGCTGCTTCGCACCTAAATAGCGTTGTTACCTTTGCTGAAAACGATGAAATGAAGGTGCTTGCGTCGCTTCGTTTATCTCGGGTGCAAATTGAAATGAACCAGCTTGATGCGGCGTTGTCTACGCTTAGCAATGTTACTAACGACGCATTTGCAGCAGAGGTTTCTGAACTAAAAGGCGATGTGTATCAAAAACAAGGCAAGTTTGACGATGCTCGTTTAGCTTATTCAAATGCGTTAGAAAAAAATGCCAACAATCCGCTTTTACAGATGAAGTTAGATAACCTGTCGGTTTCTGCTGCACAGTAAGCGATGCCCATTGGGCTGGTGTAAATAATAAAGAGGTACGCAATTTGTTTCACAACACGTGTGGCCGTAAAGGTCGATTTGCTCGCACGATAGGTATGGCACTGGCAGCGTCTATCACAATGTCTGGCTGCTCTACGATTTCAGACTGGTTTGCAGATGAAGAAGAACTGGAAATTCGTCGTTTAAAGCCGATTGAAGCTAAGTTTACTCCTGAATTAGTGTGGGACCGTGATATTGGTGATGGTGTAGACCATTACTTCTCACGTCTGCGCCCTGTATATGCTTATGACAAGCTTTTTGCTGCTGATCGTCATGGCACTGTTGTCGCGATGGAGCCTGATACAGGAAAGGTGTTGTGGGAAAAAGACTTCGCACAGTTTCGTTCTGAAGGCATGATGAGTTCAATCACCAAGCTATGGCAAAGTGGTGAAACAGCCCGTATTGGCGGTATTTCTGTTGCAGATAGACATGTATTCATCGGTACTGAAAATGGCTATGTAGCGGCAATGGACGCAGAAACAGGTGAGCTTGTGTGGGAAGCGACGGTACCTGGAGAAATTCTTGCAGCCCCAGCTGCTGATGAAGGGATCCTTGTGGTCAACACAGGCGCTGGAAGTTTGTTTGGCTTTAATACTCGTACCGGCGAGCAAATGTGGAGACACGAAGGCGATACGCCCCCGTTAACGCTTCGCGGTATTTCTGGCCCCATTGCTTCAAACGGCGGCGCTATCGTGGGTACCCCGACCGGTAAAATTCAAGTAAACCTTATTGAAACTGGTGTGCTCGCGTGGGAAACAGTCATTGGAACGCCTTCTGGCGCGACAGAACTTGAACGTATTGTCGATATTGATACTACCCCAGTTCTTTACGGCGGGACTATTTACACCGTTTCTTATAACGGCACATTGGCCGCTGTAGAGCTTCGTTCAGGTCGCGTTATTTGGAAGCGTGAATATGCATCATTCCGCAACCTGAATATCGATGGCAACCGTATTTTTGTTGTAGACAACAACTCTAACGTTTATGCCCTTGATAGACGAAATGGCGTAGAGCTATGGTCTCAAGGGCTGCTTAAACAGCGTTCGTTAACTGCAGCGACCCCAGTGGGCGAGCATATTGTAGTAGGTGATAATTGGGGCTTCTTACACTGGATAGAACAAGAATCTGGTGAAGTGGTGGCTCGACTAGATGTGGGCGGCGACGACGAAGACGACGCTATTTTCGCAGCGCCGCTGAATGTTGACGGTAATATTATTGCTGTAACAAGAAATGGCGAAGTAGTTTCAGTACGCGCGCCAAACTAGCTCTTCATAATTTAATACATCCTTTTAAGGGCGTTTAAGGTGTGACCTAAAACGCCCTTTTTATTTATTATTTTATTCATAGTTTGCCGTAGTTTGGCATGAATATCTTTACCTTGATTTAGAGCCACTATACCTGCGGTAACACGCCGTGATTTCGAACATTTTAATTCTCGCTGAGTGGGCAATTATCTATGCGGATTGGTATTAGGTAGTGAACAAGGTATAATGCGCCCATTCTTAAAAGCCTCATCACGAATTCTTAATCGTTAGAGCATAAACTTCCCAAACGTTGCTTGATTACATGGTGGATGTGGCTTGTGCTTTTTTAGCTTTCATGACCCTTAGGATCTGATAAATGTTACCCGTTGTTGCTTTGGTTGGCCGCCCTAATGTTGGCAAATCAACCTTGTTTAATCGCCTTACTAATACCCGTGATGCACTTGTTGCAGACTACCCTGGGTTGACTCGCGACCGTAAATACGGCCAAGCGAAGTTTGAAAAGCGCCAGTTCATTGTTGTTGATACCGGCGGTATTACAGGTGATGAAGAAGGTATTGATGCTGAAATGGCACAGCAGTCTTTACTCGCTATTGAAGAGGCTGATGTGGTGCTGTTTTTAGTCGATGCAAGAGCAGGTATGTTACCGGCTGACCACGGCATTGCTGATCACCTAAGACGTATAAACAAAAAAGTGTTTGTTGTAGCGAACAAAGTTGACGGTATCGACGGCGATAGTGAAAGCGCAGAATTTTACTCTTTAGGTTTAGGCGAGATAAAGCAAATTGCAGCGGCCCATGGCCGTGGCGTTAGCCAGTTACTACAGGACGCTCTGAAGCCACTGGAAGCAGATTTTCCAGACATGGAAATCGTCGACGAAGAGCCAGAGGAAGAAGAAGATGCCGAAGCTCAGCGTCAGCGTTTACAAGAGTTGCCTATTAAGCTAGCTATTGTAGGAAAGCCAAACGTAGGTAAATCAACACTAACAAACCGCATCTTAGGTGAAGAGCGGGTTGTTGTTTATGATATGCCGGGTACAACTCGCGATAGCGTTTATATTCCTATGGAAAGGGACGAGCGTGAATACATTCTTATAGATACTGCAGGTGTAAGAAAGCGCAGAAAGATCAGTGAAGCCGTAGAGAAGTTCTCTATTGTAAAAACCCTTCAAGCAATTGAAGAAGCAAACGTCGTACTCTTAGTTATCGATGCCAGAGAAGGTATTACTGATCAAGATTTAAGCTTACTCGGTTTTGTTTTAAATTCAGGGCGCTCGCTAGTTGTGGCTGTAAATAAGTGGGATGGGCTGAGCACTGATGTGAAAGACGACATAAAGCGTGAAATGGATCGTCGCTTGGGCTTTGTCGACTTTGCCCGTATTCATTTTATTTCGGCGCTTCATGGCTCGGGTGTGGGGAACCTGTTCGAATCAGTGCAAGAAGCTTATATGAGTGCGACCAAACGTATTAACACAGCGTTGCTTACTCAAATTATGGAAATGGCACAGGACGATCATCAGCCACCGCTTGTTCGCGGTCGTCGGGTGAAAATGAAGTATGCTCACGCAGGTGGCTATAACCCGCCCGTTATTGTCATTCACGGCAATCAGGTTGACGATCTTCCGAGTTCGTACAAACGCTTCTTGATGAACTATTTCAGAAGAGCGCTAGAGATTATGGGCACGCCTATCAAGATTGAATTCAGAGAGGGTAGTAACCCGTTTGAGGGTAAAAAAGCTAATCTGACCTTGGCGCAGCAGCGCAAACGTCGCCGTATGATGTCTTACTACAAAGACAAAAAGTAAACCTCACAAGCACCTCTAAAAATTTAGGCGCTATTTCTCGTTCAATTGAAATAGCGTCTTGAATCTCTCTTCCTCTCCCTTTAGCTAAGACACAATTACAATTTAGTTGTAGACTCTACGCTATTCATAACTTTTCATTGCTCACCACTTTTTGCAATAGCGTCTCGCCCCTTTAAAAATAAAGCATTGCTTTGAGGGCAAGTGTTGGAACCTTTTTTGCAAACAAATTTACCTCAACCTAAGGAAAATGCACTGTAGCAACTGAAAGTGGACGTCATTTTGTCAGTACAAAAATTATTTAATAACTCCCCAGCACTTCAAAAAAATCAAATGTACAACTGGTTTGACAGATACAAACCTCAGGAACAGAGAAAGATTTATATTCTCAGCAGTGATATAGAAAAAAGACCAAAGCTGAATTTATCGTTTACTAAACGTAACAGAGTGAAAAAAGCCTAGCGCTGACCTCCCAAAAGCAGGGTGCGAACCTTTTTCATCATTTCAGACTCTTGCGGTACTTCAACCTTAATGATTAGCTGATTGACGATAGTGTCTGAGAAATCAGGAGGGAAGGTGGTAGACACTTTAACTATCTTGTCTTGTTGTCTGAATACATAGGTAGTTGCGAAGATTGTTGGTGATGTTTCTGAATTTGCACTTAAACCCAGCCTCCAGCCAGAAAGCTTATCGTTTACTGTATAAGGAGATGCTGGACTGATTGAAGATAAAATTAACTGCTGTGACTCTGCTGTAACCGATGCTTTCTTTAAGTCGCTTTCTAATTCCTGTGGCAATAGCTCGCTTTCCTCTGAAGAAAGCTGCGCCAAAAATGGGTAGACGGTCACGTCGACCAAAGCGTCTTCGAAGTTTGGGTGTATATAACGAGTAATTGCACCGCTAAATGGGTCTGAAAAAAGCTGGGTGTCTAGTTTAGTAAAGTCACCGACGGTTTCCGGAACTTGCATCGCCGAGCTATAATTACTTGCTTCAAGGGCATCAAACAAGAACTCGCTGGTAAATATTTGTTTATGCTTTACGTGTTCAAGCCAGCGAGATACCAGCAAACGTGCATTATTCTCAGTATCTTGTTTCCCATTTAAATTGGTATCACTGTTTTCTACTGTGATTTCAAACGCCGAAGAATCAATTTCAATGCCCCGCCACTGTAGCGTAAATTCCGCGAATTGTTTCGCATTTTGTTTGTGCACACCCAGCGCAGCACCCACATTAGCGATAAGCAGTTCGTAGTCATTTCCCTCTGTATAGGGTAAAAGATTGTCAAACTTCCCGGATTCAATGAGTTCTTTGATGAAATTCTCTGGAGAAATAGCATCTTCTTGGCATAAAGTGCTGTCGCTTACGAAATTAGGTCTGAGGCTATTTGTTTCTCGCTGTTCATTGCAGGTTTCAAGTAAATCTTCGCTTGGGTAGGTAGAGAAAACAGCAACGCCTTGGTTTACTGAAGCTGCCCAAGCGTGATTAGAAAAATAGACTGCTATAAATAAGCAAAGAGGCAGCGTAGATACTGGCTTATCAACGCCCTGAAATAGTTTGCAAAACAACACACGAGCCCGCAGCTGAAAAGCGTAAAATGAAAAGATTTTTGCACTAACGGGCATAATATAAAAAGCCGCCTATTGCCGCTGAATGTTCGTCACTGTACTGGTTATTTCACCGTCAGTCACTCGTGTTTTTATTTCATCACCTATTTCAACTTTTTCCACGCTATTTACTGCTGCTTTTTCGGTAAGCGTAATGCTGTAACCACGGGAAAGTGTCGAAAGAGGGCTTACGGATTGTAAGAGGCCTACTTTACTGCCAAGTTCACTTTTCTTGCCTTTTATAAGTGTATTCATACCTGAGATAAGCTTGGTATTCGCGTAGTTAAGTTTATCTTTTGCACGCGCTACGTTTGCCGATGGTGATTGATGGCTTAGTTTAGACGCCAGCGTGTGTAGTTGCTTCTCTGCTTTTGCTAAATCATTTTGCATTTTATGCGTCAAGCGAAGCTGAAGCCGGTCTAACGTTTGCCACTGCGCTTGAATACGGCTTTGTGGATGCAACGCATTTAGCCGTTGTTTCTTTAAAACAAGCTGTTGTTTACTCGTTTGAAGGTACTGATGTATTGCTCGTGTTAAGCGTTGTTTTTGCTGACTTAGCGTTTGGTAAAGAGCGGCAGAATCCTGACTTAAGATTTCGGCAGCAGCAGATGGGGTAGGGGCGCGAACATCGGCGACGAAGTCACTAATGGTGAAGTCTACCTCATGGCCTACGGCGCTAACTATGGGAAGGGCACTTGCAGCGACTTCTCTTGCTAGGCTTTCGTCATTAAAACCCCACAAGTCTTCTAATGAACCACCGCCTCTTGTGAGTAATATTACATCGACTTCTGCGCGTCTGTTAGCCGTTCTCAAGGCATTAATTAATTGCTGAGGAGCGGTCTCACCCTGTACCATCGATGGATATACAATGACTTCAGTTTGCGGGCTTCGTCGCTCTAATACACTCAATACATCGTGAAGCGCAGCGCCACTTGATGAGGTTATTACGCCAATGCGGTTAATACGCTCTGGTAACGGGCGCTTATTAGCAGTATCGAACAAGCCTTCATTGTTGAGCTTGAACTTTAAGGCTTCGAACGCTTGCTTAAGCGCACCTTCACCATCGCTTTCCATATGTTCAACGACGAGTTGATAGTCACCGCGCGCTTCGTAAAGCCCTACTGATGCGCGGACTAAAATTTTGTCGCCTTCTTTAGGGCGAATACGAACGTTGCGGTTTGAACCCTTGAACATGGCCGCGCGCACTTGCGCTTTGTTATCTTTCAGCGTGAAATACCAATGTCCAGAAGCCGCTGCCACAAAATTGGATATTTCAGCCGATAGCCAGATAAGGCCAATTTCGCCTTCTAATACGGTTCTGGCTAAGCGATTTAGCTTGGTAACTGTTAAAATTTGTCGAGACGTAGATGGCGAATTTGTAAACATAAAAAAAATCACTGGGTTTAATACATTTAGAGTTTACCTGAAAACTAAAAAACACTACAATTGCGCCGCAATTAACCCTCAACTGAATAGGTGTTGTTGCATGCTACGTATCATCCAAGAAGCCCTGACGTTCGACGATGTGTTGCTGGTTCCCGGCCACTCGACCGTCCTCCCTCACACAGCAAACTTACAAACGCGTCTTACGCGTGGCGTAACGTTAAATATTCCAATGGTGTCTGCTGCCATGGACACGGTTTCTGAAGCCCGTCTAGCTATTGCGCTAGCCCAAGAGGGTGGTATTGGTTTCATTCATAAAAACATGAAGCCCGAAGAGCAAGCCAAACACGTACGTGAAGTTAAGAAATACGAAAGTGGTGTGGTATCTGACCCGGTAACGGTTGAAGAGAATGCGACCATTGGTGAAGTTATCGCGCTTTCTAAGCGTCTTGGTTACTCCGGCTTCCCGGTGACTGACAAAGATAATAACCTAATTGGTATTGTGACAGGCCGCGATCTTCGCTTTGAAAAGCGTTTGAATTTGCCTATTAGAAACGTAATGACCGGTAAGGATGATCTGGTTACCGTTAAAGAAGGTGCAAGCTCTGATGTGGTGTTAGACCTTATGCACGAGCACCGCATTGAGAAAATTCTTGTCGTTGACGACGCGTTTAAGCTTACAGGCCTTATCACCGTTAAAGACTTCCAGAAAGCAGAAAACAAGCCTAACGCATGTAAAGACTCGCTTGGTCGCCTTCGTGTTGGTGCTGCGGTAAGCGTTGGCCCTGGCACTGACGAACGTATTGCACTACTTGTAGATGCAGGCGTTGACGTTCTACTTATCGATACCTCTCACGGTCACTCACAAGGCGTTATTGATCGCGTGAAAAAGGTACGTGCAGACTATCCTGATGTACAAATTATTGCGGGTAACGTAGCCACGGGCGATGGCGCGAAAGCACTTGCCGATGCCGGCGTAGATGCTGTTAAAGTGGGTATTGGCCCTGGTTCAATTTGTACTACCCGTATCGTAACCGGTTGCGGTGTGCCTCAAATTACTGCGGTATCAGATGCAGTAGAAGCACTAAAAGATACAGATATCCCAGTTATTGCTGACGGCGGTATTCGTTTTTCTGGTGACATTGCTAAGGCATTAGCTGCTGGCGCAAGCTGCGTGATGGTTGGCAGCATGCTAGCGGGTACCGAAGAAGCGCCAGGGGAAGTTGAACTTTTCCAAGGTCGTTACTACAAGTCTTATCGCGGCATGGGCTCACTAGGCGCTATGGATCAAAGCCACGGTTCATCAGACCGTTACTTCCAAGATTCTGATAACGCAGAAAAACTCGTACCGGAAGGTATTGAAGGTCGCGTAGCGTACAAAGGTCCAATTGCTAATATTATCCATCAGCAAATGGGCGGCTTGCGCTCAGCCATGGGCTTAACGGGCTGCGCCACCATTGAAGAGCTCAATACCAAGGCTCAATTTGTGCGCGTAACTTCAGCCGGAATGGGCGAGAGTCACGTGCATGATGTAAGCATTACCAAAGAAGCGCCAAACTACCGTTTAGGTTAAGGCGACCGACGACTGCGAGGCTGGTACTACACCAGCCTTTGTTCTTTTATTTAACGGGTAAAAATAAAACATGACCACAAATATCCACGACCAACGCATACTTATTTTGGATTTTGGCTCGCAATACACGCAGTTGATAGCACGTCGTGTTCGCGAAATTGGCGTTTACTGTGAGCTTTGGGCTTGGGATGTAACTGAAGAGCAAATCCGCGAGTTTAATCCACAAGGGATTATTCTGTCAGGTGGCCCAGAGTCAGTAACCGAAGAAGGCTCACCACGTGCGCCAGAGTACGTATTTGAAGCCGGCGTGCCAGTGCTAGGCGTGTGCTATGGCATGCAAACCATGGCACAACAGCTAGGTGGTGGCGTACTGGGTTCTGACAAGCGTGAATTTGGTTATGCACAAGTAGAAGTGATTAAGCCAAGCCCGCTGCTAGATAAAATTGAAGATGCTATAGGTGATAACGGTGCTGCGCTGCTTGACGTATGGATGAGCCACGGCGATAAAGTGGCTGCTATTCCTGAAGGTTTTGAAACCATCGCGCAAACTGCTTCATGCCCACATGCTGCAATGTATAACGCAGAGAAGCAATTCTATGGCGTTCAGTTTCACCCTGAAGTGACTCACACTCGCCAAGGAATGCGTTTATTAACTCACTTTGTGATGGACATCTGTAAGTGTGAAAAACTGTGGACAGCTGGCGCCATTATTGACGATGCCATTGAGCGTATAAAAGAGAAAGTGGGTGATGAAGAAGTCATCCTTGGCCTTTCAGGCGGCGTAGATTCTTCAGTAACAGCAATGCTGCTTCACCGCGCGATAGGTGACAAACTTACTTGTGTGTTTGTGGACAATGGCCTGCTTCGTTTAAATGAAGCTGATCAGGTTATGGAAATGTTTGGTGACCATTTTGGCCTAAACATTATCCGTGTCGATGCTGAAGGCCGTTTCCTTGACCGCTTGAAAGGCATTGAAGACCCTGAGCTTAAGCGTAAAGCTATCGGTAATGAATTTGTTCGTGTATTTGATGAAGAGGCGAGCAAGCTCGAGAACGCTAAATGGCTAGCTCAGGGGACTATCTACCCAGACGTGATTGAGTCAGCCGGTTCAGCAACCGGTAAGGCGCACGTAATTAAGTCGCACCATAACGTTGGCGGCCTTCCGGAAGATATGGAGCTAGGTCTTGTTGAGCCACTGCGTGAACTCTTTAAAGACGAAGTACGCAAAATCGGCCTAGAGCTAGGTTTACCGTACGACATGCTTTACCGTCATCCATTCCCTGGTCCGGGCTTAGGTGTTCGTGTACTGGGTGAAATTAAGAAAGAATATTGCGACTTACTGCGTCGTGCTGACGCTATCTTTATTGAAGAGCTATATGCAGCTGACCTATACCAAAAAGTAAGCCAAGCGTTTACCGTATTCCTTCCAGTGCGCTCAGTAGGCGTAATGGGTGATGCGCGCAAATACGACTGGGTAGTAAGCCTTCGTGCAGTTGAGACTATCGACTTTATGACGGCTCACTGGGCACATTTGCCATACGACTTCCTAGGTAAAGTGTCGAATCGCATTATCAATGAAATTGACGGCATTAGCCGCGTAGTATACGACATTTCTGGTAAGCCACCTGCTACAATTGAGTGGGAATAAATCACCAAGCATATAAGCTTTTAATTTATTAATTGTAGCTGTCAAACCTTGAAAGCCTTGTGATACAAGGCTTTGTACTTTTTACAAAACTGCATATTAACAAATTATGCTGGCTATTGCGCATCAAAAGGTACCAAAGGCAGTGCATGGCTAAATCTCGTAAATCCAATCCTATTGGTATAATTGAACGCCACGATATCCCAGATGGCGAAGCAATAGTTCTCAGAACCAAGCAAATCAAAGACGTGTGGCTGTTTTGTATTCATATACGTGGCGAAGGCTCTTATTATCGTGAAAGCTTGCGCACTAATAAGCTACAAAGTTTCATTGCTCGTGCAAAGAGCAAATGGGCTGATATAACGTCCATGGTTAATTCTGGTAAAAAAGTGTGCTCTATTATAGTTGTCGACATTGTTGAGCTTTGCTTAGAGCATATGCAACGACATCTTGAATTTGGGTTACTTAGTAAAGGCAGGCACTACCTTATAAGTCGTCACTTAAAGCATTTAAATCTGTTGCTGTGTGCTGGTAATCGCTTAAATAGTGTGGACAGACGCAGTTTGCAGGACTATACGTTCATACGTTGCAGTGAAAAAGCTGGTATCAAAAACGCTACCATTACTAACAAACAAACGACTATCAACGCTTGCTTCCGCTATTGTCATGACGAAGGCGGAGGCACATTCTAAAATAGAAGTTAAGCTTGAATCGAAATGGTAACTATGCCAATAATTGAATTTCATGGTTCTTAATCACCCTATCAGTTATTGAACATAAAGGCTTAAATTCGGTGATGGAGGTTTGAAGAAAAAGAACCAAAAACACTGAAGGATCGGAGAATAAATAATAGTGTAATGACAACCAAGTAAAACTACATACCGAAAAACAATAGGGCGTATGTATTGTTAACGATAAGGATGATAAGAACGAATGCCGTCTAAGCTCGAAGTCAAAAACTTCACAATGAAGCCGGATATATTAACGTAAACCAAATGTTCAAAACAGCATGTTTATTCTTGCAACATTGGAAGAAGTCAAGTGGGCGTTCTAATAAAATTTCAATGATCTTCTGCTTTTATGAATAGCCTAATAAAATAGCAGTTTGTAAGCTGTTTTGTACTAAAAAATTGTGGAAATCGATGAATATAGCTAAGGAACATTTCAATCAAGATATTAGTTCTTTATTAAACTTAAAGCGCACAAAGTTCATTCTTTACTTGGGAATTACACTGATTATTGCTATAGGTAGAATGAATACTTATGTTAACACTGGGCATGCGGACGCTCAGCTATTTGACTACTTCGGCGAAAGACTGCTAAATGGCGATAAAATCTATAAAGATATTTGGGACATTAAGCCTCCCGGAATTTTCTACGTAAACGCAGCTTTAAACTACATTTCGCCGCATTCTTTTGCTCCCCACGCAGTAACAGAGTTTTTCCTACTGATAATAACATCGATCTTATTATTTAAAATAGTGTTATCCGGTACAAATACAATTTGTGCATACTGCTCTGTGTATTTTTTTTCAATGCTATCTGCATTACACCAATATAATGAAGGAGGTAACCTAACCGAATTATATGTTGTTTTTTTTATGGTTTTGTCAATATTCTTATTTACAAATTTCACTGTAATAAGCTCTCGATTTTTTTCCGGTTTTTGTGTAGCAATCTCCACATTTTTCAAGTTAAACGGAGCTTCACTTATCCTTGTGATTCCGATTTATATTTTTATAGAGATTATATTTTTTAAGCGGAAAAAAGGAATAATGCTTTCTGTTTTGGTTTTTCTTGTCGGTTTTGTAAGCTTCTGGATAGCCATTTTTTTTACCCATGAAGATTTTTATGAATTAGTAAGAGTTTCTTTTTATTATCCATTTCAATATTCTGTAAATTCCATATCGAGTATCTCAGAATTTCTTGTCACATTAGAAGAAAGAGTTGAAGTTACCAAACTAATGGTTTGGTTTTTGGTCTATGGATTTACTTTCTCATTGATTCTGATGTTCAGGAGAAGTAGCAATGCTAGAGAAAACACAACGACGTTTATTCTGATTTTCGGTTGGGCACTCAGCGACGTTTTGGGAGTGGTGGCAGGAGGGAGGTTGTACGGTCATTATTTTATGCTGTCATTTGCATCTATATCTGCACTCGTAGGATATGTTATTTTTAATAAAAATTTACGTCTAATATCAGTTTTTTTTCTCTTTTCTTCAATGTATCTAATAAGTCTTCAAGCGTTAAAAGACTTCAAGTGGTCGGTTTTTCCCGCATTAATGTCTCATGAAATTCCATCAAGAGAAGTAAATACGATAGTTCAATGTATAGAATATTTATCTAGTTCCAATAGTTATATGTATGTTGTGCCATATAAGCCGCTTTATTATAACCAACTGGATTTACCCTCAGCTTCACGTTTCACGACCACGGTTAATTTAAGAGATTCAAGAGATGCTGAACATTATATCGCTAGTGTTTTGCTAAGAGATTTACACAAAAATATGCCTGACTTTATTATCAATAGTGAAAATATTTCACTCCCTGAGTTATTCAATCTTAAGTTAGCCAACTTTATTGACGAACACTATATTAGCTTTATTAAATTTAATGAAGACGTTCTTTATCTTAAAAAATCAAAAGTTACGGATGGTTTTAATGAGTGTAAATGAAAAAATTTCTCTTGTTGCTCCAATGTACAATGAGTCTGAAGTAATCGATATGTTTTTTAATGCAGTTGAGGTGTGTTTCTCTCGCATTGATTATGACTACGAGGTGATCTGTGTTAACGACGGCAGTATTGACAGTACTTACGAGTCTTTAAAAGTAATATCAGAAAAGAATTCGCGAGTTAAAATTGTAAATTTGTCGAAGAATTATGGAAAGGAAATTGCTCTTACTGCTGGCTTAGACCATGTATCGGGTGATGCAGCGATCCCTATAGATTGTGACTTACAAGATCCGATAGAAATTATTCCTCAACTAATCGAAAAATGGAAAGAAGGTTTTGATGTTGTCTTGGCAAGGCGAGTTGATAGAAGTTCAGATTCGTTTCTCAAACGTTGCACATCAAGCTTGTTCTACAAGTTAATTGATAAAGTTTCAGATGTCCATATTCCATCGAATGTTGGTGATTTTCGTTTGATGGATAAAAAGGTAGTTTTTGCACTGTCGCAATATAGAGAAAAGTCCCGTTTTATGAAGGGATTACTGGCGAGTCTGGGTTTTAAAGAGACTGTGGTAGATTATGTCCGTGCACCAAGAGCCGCTGGTGAAACAAAATGGAACTATTGGAAGTTATATAAATTAGCACTTGAAGGTATAATTTCTTTTACTTCGTTACCACTAAAAATATGGTCCTATATAGGCGCAACTGTTGCGCTTGGGGCCTTCGTTTTTGGTATATATCTTATATTTAAGACACTCATTCTAGGAATCGATACACCTGGCTATGCCTCTTTAATGGTTGTACTCCTCTTCATGAGTGGTCTAATTCTTTTATGTCTTGGCGTGATTGGTGAATATTTGGCTAGGATTTTTATTGAATCCAAAAAGAGACCAATATACTTGGTGATGGATAAGGTTGGTTTTGATTCTGATGAAAATTAGAGATGTTGGAACTCTGTCAAAATTCGCATCTGTTGGTTTAATGTCTACAGTAATCCATGCATTTGTATATGCTTTAGGTGTGTATTCTTTTAATATTGAAGCACAATTTTCGAATTTGGCGGGTTACTTGGTTGCTGTACTTTTTTCGTATTATTTTCAAATGAATTGGACGTTCACAGGTAGGGAAAATGAAGCAAGCTTTGGATCATTTACGAAATTTATAAGTTCAAGTCTAATTGGATTAGTTTTAAATGCATCATTTGTCTTTATGGTTGATGAGGTAATTTTAATAGACCCTATGTATGCATTAGTAGGAATAGTGTTTTTCACACCTGTAGTAACTTTTGTTTTGTTAAATTTTTGGGTTTTTCCAAAACGAGGTAAAATAAATTAATTGCTTTCATAATCACACCAGAATTCATATATGCTCTTCTCCTGTATTGCAAGGTTTATCATCTAGATAACAGGGACAGTGTCGCTGTCATATATTCGGCCTTTAATTATCTGTAATAGCTATGAACCTGATGTATTTCGCGAAAATCGTTCTTACGCAAATTAAGATAATAAGTGCACCACTCATGGTTAAACGGTGATGAGGCGATCAATTGCCTGTTGATTGTATTCTATGGTAGCCAAACTAATAAAAGTATTGCCATAAGTTACAAGTAGTTCATCGAAGGACAAAGATAACAAATAGAGGCCTACTTACGCGATGGTTTCAGTTATCGAGAAATTGGAAAACACCTGAAAAGAGTCAATGCTTCTGTCCACTTCCCCATTAATGAGACCGATGAAGTGCCTTGGTTATAAAACTCCTGAAGTCGTCCTTAATAAAATACGCAGAGCGGCCCAATTTAGTGAGTGGTGCACTTCGGACTTGCACTCGCGAGTGTATGTTTTTGTATATATTGGTATGTTGATTAATACCAAAGGTGTAACCTTATCGTCATAAAAATATCATCTAATGGCTACGTCCTCTTTAAATTTATACTAAAGGTTAAGCCGTGTTCAATTACACAAGCATCAGCCGTTTGGTGATGACGCCTGTTCTCGCCAGCTTTTTCATTCTTGTACTATTAAACGGTGCCTCAATTCTAAAGTCTTTCTCGTTACTTAATTCATTCGATGAGTTAGAAAACACACTAGTTCAGTCGGAGCGTGACGTTAATTCCACGCTTGGTGCATTCAAAACCCAAGTCCAAGAATGGAAAAATGTATTGCTGCGTGGCCATAAAAAAGAAGATAGAGAAAAGTACTGGGAGCGATTTAAACAGCGTGAAGCTGATATTACTCGGCAGTTCGACATGATGCTATCAAGCGATGTGGTGAGTGATAGCGTGAAGTCCGATATCAGGCAGTTTCAAAAAGCGCACGCTGTCATGGCCGAAAAATACCGAGAAGGCTACAACGCATTTGTTAACTCAGGTTTTGACCCTAAAGTTGGCGATAGCTTTGTGCGCGGTATTGATAGGGAGCCCGCTAAGCTTTTATCAAGCATTGCATCAGAAATTGCAGCAGATTCTGCAAACGCAATAGCTGAGCTTAAAGCCAATACGCGCACTATGCTTTGGATAATTCTTTTGGCAGCTATTGCATTGTCAGTACTTTCAGTTGTGTATGTTATTGCTCGCTTGCGCTCTCAAGTTATCAAGCCAACGAAGGCTGTTGCTGCGTGTATATCGAACTTAGCTAATAGCCGCTATGACTATGAATTAACTTACACAAGTGAGCACGAACTGGGTATGTTGGCTGATTCCGCACGAGCTTTGCAATATAAGTTAAAAGATTCGGTTGCACAGCTTCAACAGGCAGAGCGAGAAATGGAAAAGGCGTTTGGCACCCTTGGTAACGTCAGCCAGTCTATTATGGAGGGAGCAAATGGACAGCGCGATGCATCGCGCTCGCTTGATAGCAGCACAGATAAACTGAAAGAGATTGTACAAAATTTAGTGGCCATTACTGACCAGGTTGCTGTTGCTACGAATAACTCTGAAAAGAACGTGGCGAGTTGCTATGCCACGTTCGAAAGCGCTAATGCAGGCTTTAAGCAGCTAGCTAAAACGGTAACGGAATCAAGTAATATCGTGTCAGAACTGCAAAGCCGCAGTACCAATATTCTAAAAGTGGTGAACGTCATTAATGAAATTGCCGATCAAACCAATCTGTTAGCGTTAAATGCAGCAATTGAAGCGGCTAGGGCAGGAGAGCATGGCCGTGGTTTTGCGGTAGTGGCCGATGAAGTTCGGGCACTAGCAGCTAAAACGCAGCAGTCGACCAAAGAAATAAACGATATTTTGAGCAGCTTTGAAGCGGAAGCAAAAGGTGCAGTTGCTGCTATGTCCTCTGGCAAGCAGCTATCTGATACCAACGCGGCAGAGGCAGCTACGGCACTCGAAACCCTCAATAATGTGGTGAGAGATATTCAAGAAACCGCGAGCGTAGTTGTTGCGCTAAACGAAGCGGCGGACGAGCAAGAGGCTGTACTTCAGCAAGTAGAAACAATAATTAGCAACGTGGTGACATCATCTGAAAAATACCATCAACTTGCGCAGCGTGATGACATGTCTCGTTCAATGAAAAGTATGTCAGAAAACGTTGAAAAGGTGGTGAACAGTTTGACCCGCTAACTGTGCTTTGTCAGTATTAGTACTAGAACGCAAAGATAACAACCTACTCAGCGAGCAATTATCTATTCGGGTTGGTATAACGTGAAAACAAACAAAGGAGTGCATAAATAAATCGCGCTCCTTTTATTTTTTCTGTTACCGATTTCATGCGCCCATAAACTAGTACTGATAATAATGACTACACCACTCGTATTTCACCCTATTTATAGCCAATTAGACCTTCCCGAGCGACACCGCTTTCCTATCGAAAAATATGTGGGTATTCGAGATGAACTTGTAAAACGCGGTGTCGATAAAGCGCGTTTTATTACCCCGTCACCTATAGATTTATCCTTTCTTACGGCCTATTACGACTCGGACTATGTTAGTGCACTCACTACCGGCGCACTAGATAAAAAAGCCATGCGCCGCATAGGATTTCCGTGGTCGCAACAGTTGATTGAGCGTACCCGCACAGCTGTTGCTGGTACCTGTTTAACAGCCAAACTCGCGCTAGAGCATGGGAAAGCCTTGAATTTGACTGGCGGCTATCATCACGCCTTCGCTGACTTTGGCTCAGGGTTTTGTTTGTTCAACGACTTGTATTTGGCAGCGAAAACCATGCAGCAAGCCCCGTCAGTTGAAAATGTGCTTATTGTCGATTTAGACGTACATCAGGGGGATGGTACCGCTAAACTTGCCGAAAACAATCGGGATATATTCACCTTATCCATTCACGGCGAGAAAAACTTTCCGCACAGAAAACAGCGTTCCGATATTGATATAGGGCTCGATAAGGGCACCGAAGACGACGAGTATTTAACCACGCTAGAACAAGCGCTAACCATGGTGATGAGACAGTTTCAACCCGATGCCATCATCTATGACGCAGGCGTTGATGTACATGTAAACGACGATCTAGGCCACTTACATGTATCTACCCAAGGTGTTTATGAAAGAGACAAGGCAGTATTTGCCCTCGCTGACCGTTTAGGTGTTCCAATTGCAGCGGTCATAGGTGGTGGATATCAAAGGGATATTACCGCGCTGGTGGATGTGCATATTCAGCTTTATCGGGCGGCAGGTATAATTGATTAGCTGAGGCGAGTAGCAGTTTAAAAAAACGCGCTCAAACGGGGTGTTTGCAGCGCGCTTATTTATTAAGCATGAATATCTGTTTTACAAAAAGTGCAGCTGAAAACCAAGGCCAATGCGCTCTTGTGAGCGGTTGTAGTCAATAAGCGAGTCGCCGTAGCCATTAAAGTACTGAAGCAGCAATTCATAACGATCAGATATAGGGTAGGTGAAATCTAACTGAATACTGCCTCTGTTTTCGTCAAAATCCAGATTGTTTCTCAGTAACGCCAGTACCTTGAAAGCACCAATTTTTCTGCCGTAACCAAATTCCATTCGGCCGTAGTAATCCTGAATGTCTGGGTTATCGTCTCCTGTCGGGTCAAGCGGGTCTGCTTTTTCATCTTCAGGAATACGATACCAAGTCTTAAAGTAGTAAATATCGTCGTTGTCACTGAATACTATAGATGCGAAAAGGCGGTTCCAACTGCGAGAGCGCAAACCGCTTTGGCCGTTCGACATATGATTGAAACCGACCTGGAAAGTATTAAATTTGTAACCAAGTACCGAATAGTCAGCAGTTTCTTGCCAGAAAACTTCTGGCTCGTAATTGGTTTCACGAAAGGGCTTCGACGCTTCACTATTATAAAGCTGCCAGAAAGAAGTTACCGTAAAGCCGAAGTATAAGCCGTCGAAACCAGTATCTTCTAGGTATAGTGGTAGCTTGGCACTTACCTGAAACTTAGCTTCTTTATTATCTATGTTTTCTTCCGTTAATTCTTCATTACCGAATGTATTAGGGTTAGAAACGTAAGTAATAGGAAGTAAATAGTTTTGTCTATGTTGGGTAATAGCAAAAACGTTATCCAGTGCTTCTTTATCACCTTCTAAGCGGTTGTCTAATGCGCTCTCTGTAGTCGTATCACGTTTAATGATGTCAATAACTTCAATACCGCTTTCTTCTTGAGGCCGCTGCTCATCTGCCTTTTCAACAACGCTTTCCTGTTCGCTGTTCTCGATAGATGACGGTTGTTCGCTTACCGCTTCTTGTGATTCTTGAGCGCATACTGACGTGCAGGCAGCAAACGCTGCCAATATTATAAAAGGCTTTAAAACAGACACCTTTAATTCTCCGTTGCAAGGGGTTGTTATTATGCTTAACTGAAGTCCAGCGTTTGGCCTTCTGAAGATGCAAATACGTGTAAAGTAGACTCTGCCACTGTGACATAGTCATTACAGTGGGTTACGACATCATCTATATCGTCATCAGTACGTTCTGGATCATGACTATATAACGCTAATTGTTTTACATGACTGGCCATAGCCAGTTTTACCGCTTCCTCTGCAACGGAATGACCCCAACCATTTTTTGCCGGCATGTCAGATGACATGTACTGTGCGTCGTGAATAAGCAAGTCTGCATTATCAGCGAACTTAGCAAAATCTAGAAAATCTGTTTCTTTTTTATAAGGGGGGTAGAGCTCGTTATCGGTGATATAAGCAATTTTGGCACCGTCGGCCTCAATACAATATGCACTACCGCTACCTGGGTGATTCATAGCTAAGCGGGTAATAGTTGCACTTCCGATGGTAAATGTATTCTCTGTTACAGGAAACTCAATAAGGCTTATGGATGATTTTAACGCACTTTTCGGAACGGGGAACAATGACCCTTCCATTTGCTTCAAGATTTGATCTGGCTCGTTGAGCTGTGTAAGGCCTGGATAAATGTTTATTTCACGTGACTCTTGGTAAATGGGCGCAAAAAAGGGAAAACCTTGAATATGGTCCCAGTGGTTGTGACTTAACAAAAGGTGAATTGGCGTTGTTTTCTTAATCAGGCGATCGCCAAGCAAACGGATGCCTGTGCCTGAGTCGAGAATGATATCTGTACCATCCTCGAGCTCAATGTGAACGCATGCGGTGTTGCCACCATAACGAACGTAAGCTGCCCCTGGAGTGGGAATTGATCCTCTTACGCCATAAAATGTTAACCGCATACGCCCTCATCTACTTATCAAATGGGCAAGTTCAAGTTTTAGAGAGCGGCTACAAAGTCTTTTGCTGCGCTAAGATCTAATAACTGTTTCTCGCCAGTGTTTCTATTCTTATATTCAACCTGTTGATTATCTAGGTTTCTTTCACCAATGACAATGCTGTGAGGTATGCCAATTAATTCCATATCATTGAACATAACACCTGGGCGTTCTTTTCTATCGTCAAATAACACTTCTACGCCAAGGGCAATTAGCTCTTCGTAAAGCGCTTCTGCTGCTTCTTTTATGCGGTGAGACTTATGCATATTCATAGGTATTAATGCAATTTTAAACGGCGCAATAGGATCTGGCCACTTTATGCCGAATTTATCGTGGTTTTGTTCGATAGCTGCTGCAACAATTCGAGACACTCCAATTCCGTAACAACCCATAGTAAGGGTTTGGTGTTTACCAGTCTCGCTTAGCACACCGCAATTCATGGCTTCTGAATATTTGCTACCAAGTTGGAAGATATGACCCACTTCAATACCGCGCTTGATATCAAGTGTGCCTTTACCGTCTGGAGCCGCATCGCCAGCGACGACATTGCGAATATCTATACCAGTAATATCATCAGACCAATTTACGTTGATGTTCATTTTACCGCCAGCGCCAGCGCCTGTTGTAAAATCTGCTAGGGCTGCAGCACTAGCATCCACGTAAGTTGGGATTGGAAGGTTAGTTGCGTCTGCAAAATAGGGTACTACACCAAGCACTTCTTTCGCTTTGTCGAATGACGCTTCAACCAGCGGGGTAGCAACACCTTCAATTTTCTCTGCTTTAATATCATTTAATTCGTGGTCGGCGCGCAGCACTAATGCAACCCAGTTGTCTGCGTGTACTTCTTCGCCTTTGTCATCCGCAGCGTTCGCCGCTTTTACCACAACAACTTTTACAGCATTGGTTAAATCGGCATCTATACTTTTGAGTATTTTTTCGAAGTCTTTGCCTTTGGCATCTTTAGTTTCTACCGCTGCACCGGTTGCTTGCGCTTTTTCTGGCGCCACAGCGGCGGCCATTTCAACGTTAGCCGCGTAGTCGCTGTCTGATGAGAATGCAATGGCGTCTTCACCAGAGTCAGCTAGCACGTGAAACTCATGAGAATGATTCCCACCGATTGAGCCTGAATCAGCAATTACCGCCCTGAAGTCTAGGCCCATACGCGAGAATATATTGCAGTAAGCATCGTACATTTTTTGATACGTTTCTTCTAAACAGCTATCTTCTAAATGGAAGCTGTACGCATCTTTCATGGTAAATTCACGACCGCGCATAATGCCGAAACGAGGACGTACTTCGTCGCGGAATTTGGTCTGAATTTGATAAAGGTTCAGTGGTAATTGTTTGTAGCTACTAATTTCATTGCGTACAAGGGCAGTTATCACTTCTTCGTGAGTTGGGCCCAATACGAAGTCGCGCTGGTGGCGGTCTTTTACGCGAAGCAGTTCTGGGCCATATTCTTCCCAGCGTCCTGACTCTTCCCAAAGGTCAGCCGGCTGTACAACAGGCATTAGCACTTCAATAGCGCCTGCTTTGTTCATTTCTTCACGAACAATATTGGCTACTTTATTCAGTACACGAAGACCTGACGGCAGCCATGTGTAAAGACCTGAGGCAAGCTTTCTGATCATACCAGCTCTCAGCATAAGCTGGTGGCTGATAACCTCTGCATCAGCAGGTGTTTCTTTCTGCGTGGCAAGCAAATATTGACTAGTGCGCATGTAAAGCAGGTATCCTGTTTTCAATGTATTAAGACTGTTTGTGTTCTGGCCTTCTGCAATAAGTTGTACACATTATGCAATTTGTGGAATTGTTGCTAAATGCTTTAACCAAAGAATGGGCATCACACGTTTTGGCGGTATTCTAATTAACTGCGAGCCATTTCGCCACAGACTGTTGACACTAAAAGTGTAATTATCCTAAATGAACGAGCTCAGTTACCCATACCACACTGTTTGTTACTTTAAAGCCAACATCTATATCGTAAAGGGTAACGCGATAGGTTTTTTCGTCATCATCCAACTTTTGTTTATACGCTGGACGTGGGTCTTGCGCCAGTACCGCCTTAACTAAAGAGGTAAAGTCGCTGTATTTCTTGTCTATTTCAGAAAGCGTTGGCCTGAGCGTATCTAAAAATTCGACATGGCGCTGGGGAATAGGGCTAATGTCGTCAAGCTTGTCGCTTGCGTTTTGAACACTATCTGCATAACTAATGTAAGGTTTGATATCGATAAGCGGCGTTCCGTCTACTAAATCCACGCCTTCTACAAGTAAATGCGTTTTGCCGTTATCGTGCACTAGTCCCTTATTTCTCACGACAGACATACCAATGCTGTTCGGCCGATGCGTGCTGCGAGTCGCTAATACACCCATAGTGGCATTGCCGCCTAGCCGAGGCGCCTTTACTGTATTTTTCCAACCGCGCTCAATATTCTGATGAAAGATAAAAAGCAGCCACAGATGACTATAACTTTCTATCCCCTTTAGCATGTGGATATCGTTAAACCCTTCTTCAAACGCAATTACCCCATGAGCTTTTGCTAAGTTAGGTTGCCTTGGGATGGCAAACTTTTGTTTGAAAGGCGTAGCGATAGTTGCGATTGTCGATACAGTAAATGAAGTTGGGGGAGTCACGGGTCTGCTTTAACCTAATTGAAAATGATTCTTGCTGTCATATTACTCTCATACTTAACTGGTAATGTAACAGTGCAAGTGAAAACTTGAACCAAATACAGCATTTTTTCGGTTCACGAATGGGATGTTTATTTGGGTTCCCTGGATTAATCCAGCATTTTGGGCCTGAACAGTTATTGCACTAGGACTTTTTCTAGCTCCAGTTTACAAAACTTGTGTGCATAGCAGAGCAAATAAAAACACTTGTGTTTTACTGCGCAGGCTTATCTTTTTTCATTGTTTCCAATGCATTCTTAAAATAAGGGCAGCCTAGTGCCCGCGCCTTATCAATGTTATGACTGAATATCTTTTCCGCGTCCTCTTCTTTCTTCATATAACGAGTAATGTCAGCTTCGCGGATTAAATGCAAGAGCGGGTAGGGGGAACGATTCGTGTAATTTTCAGCATCGTTAAAATCGCTACCGTCAAACACATAGTCAGGGTGAAAGCTCGCGAGTTGATAGGTGCCACTGTATCCCCAGTCATGCAACATATTATCGCCAATAGCTAGCACATCGAGGTACTCTTCAAAGTCAGCAAGGCTCGGGTGTGTCAGTGCAATTAGCGTGGTAGCGGTGCTCTCATTCTCTTCCAAATGGTGAAGTTCATCGTACAGAGATTGAATAACGTCCCCTGCATCCCCCGCTATTACTTTACAGCGAATTTGATTTGGCGTTCTTACATAGCGTGCAAAGGGACAAAAATTGTGTTTGATCACAATATCATCAACCCACTTAAGCGTTGCATCAATTACGTGTTGTTCGCACAACGGAGATGTTGGTTCTGCCATAGAGAAGTTATTCAATTTAGGTCTTCATTCAATGAGAGGGGAGTGTAAAGCAAAAAGGCAGAAATTTAATTTCTGCCTTTAAAATTTGATTAAGCCCTAGTGCTTTAAGAATGAAACTTAACGTACGCCTCAAGCGTGTTTTCTATCAAACTTGCCACTGTCATAGGGCCAACACCGCCAGGTACAGGTGTTATCCAGCCTGCACGCTCTTTGGCTTTTTCAAAATCAACATCGCCTATTAATGAGCCATCATTAAGACGATTAATGCCCACGTCAATCACAATCGCCCCAGGCTTAACCCAGTCGCCAGGTATAAAGTTAGGTTTACCGACAGCTACAACGAGTAAGTCTGCACGCTGAACATGGCTTTTAAGGTCTTGGGTAAACTTGTGGCAGGTAGTAACAGTACAGCCGGCCAACAATAATTCAAGACTCATAGGGCGGCCCACAATATTCGACGCACCCACAATAACCGCATCTAAACCCTTAACAGGGCGTTTAGTAGACTCAATCATGGTCATGATGCCTTTTGGCGTACAAGGGCGTAGCGCAGGAATACGCTGTGCAAGACGACCAATGTTATAGGGGTGGAAACCATCGACATCTTTATGCGGGTGAATACGCTCTAGTACTTTTTCCGCGTTGAGACCGGCCGGTAGTGGAAGTTGCACTAGAATACCGTCTATCTCTTTATCTTCGTTTAGCTCGTCCACTAAGTTAAGCAAGGTTTCTTCCGTAGTGTCGGAAGGAAGGTCGAAAGAGCGAGAAACGAATCCTACTTCTTCACAGGCTTTACGCTTATTTGAAACATAAACTTGAGAAGCGGCATCACTGCCTACGAGGACAACGGCAAGACCAGGCTGTCTTTTACCTGCCTGAGTAAGTGATTCAACATAGGATGTTACGTGTTGGCGAACTTGCTTGGCAATTAATTTGCCGTCAATAAGATGGGCGGTCATAGTCTTGTACGATTCTTATATGGTTGGGTGGTCAACAAGTGCCCTATATTGTTTCATAAAACAGGGGGAATACTCTAGCAATTATTAGATAGTAGTTATTGGTCGTAACCGAACCTTGAATAAGTTGAAGTTAACCATACAGCGTGTGTAACTGAGTAACCGCCCTACATGAAAGAAATAACGAGAGACTAACAACGTCAAAAAGTAGTTTACGTGAAAATAAATAAAGCCCTTTCCTTTAAGCTTGGTTGTCCGGTCCGTGTTGAACGAATAACTTTCCCGTATTATCAACCTGGCAAACTCGTTTATGGGTTGCTTAGCGTGGTTAAAAGTAGCGAAATAGAAGCGGGATTGTACAAAAAAACATGATAATGAGTGCTTTGTGAGCGGTTGGTGATTTTATTTAAAAAAGTGTTTGACGAGGTGGGGGGATGTCAGTAATATTCGCACCCCGTAACGGCACAGAGGCTTAGTCTTCTTAGTCGATACGACAGTCGGTGAGTGGCGCAGCTTGGTAGCGCACTTGTTTTGGGTACAAGGGGTCGCAGGTTCAAATCCTGTCTCACCGACCACTTTTTGCAGCGAAGATTCGCCAAGCGCCCGTAGCTCAGCTGGATAGAGCAACGGCCTTCTAAGCCGTGGGTCGCAGGTTCGAATCCTGCCGGGCGCGCCATGCGAGTCAGGTAGGTCCTGATAGTAAGGCTGAATTTTTGTATCTACACTGCTAGTATAAGTTTTGTAGACTGCAACACACCCTATGGTGGGCGTAGCTCAGTTGGTAGAGCCCCGGATTGTGATTCCGGTTGTCGTGGGTTCAAGTCCCATCGTCCACCCCACTTTTAGCGGAAGTGGTGGAATTGGTAGACACGCTGGATTTAGGTTCCAGTGCTTCACGGCGTGAGAGTTCAAGTCTCTCCTTCCGCACCATATTTTCAAGCTTTTTTAAAAGCTTAAATTAAGCATTCCTGTCGGTGAGTGGCGCAGCTTGGTAGCGCACTTGTTTTGGGTACAAGGGGTCGCAGGTTCAAATCCTGTCTCACCGACCATTTATGTTTATTTGACTTAGCAAAAATCAATAGCTCAGCGAGTAAATCAAAGAGTGCTGAATAAAAGTCAAACTACACTATCGAGCAGTAAAGCAAGATCCTGACAGTTCGATAGGTGTTTACGTGTTTATCAATTCACACGTAGACAAACACAGGATTACTGTGGTGGGCGTAGCTCAGTTGGTAGAGCCCCGGATTGTGATTCCGGTTGTCGTGGGTTCAAGTCCCATCGTCCACCCCACTTTTTCGCGGAAGTGGTGGAATTGGTAGACACGCTGGATTTAGGTTCCAGTGCTTCACGGCGTGAGAGTTCAAGTCTCTCCTTCCGCACCATATCCTTGAGACACTTCAAGAGTCTATAAAGAGATATCTATATCGGTGAGTGGCGCAGCTTGGTAGCGCACTTGTTTTGGGTACAAGGGGTCGCAGGTTCAAATCCTGTCTCACCGACCATTATTTCTTATTTTTTCTCTTCTCCTCTTCAAATAGCGTCCCAAGCCGTTATTCAAAGTCGTTTTTCAATCTATTTTTCTTACTAGTTTCGCAATTTGTTTAAAATGCGTTCGATTGGTTGTTACAAACTTGTGTTTCCCTCTCGACTCTTATGGTGTGCGGCTGTATACTACCGCGTCTTTTTTTAACCAGTACGTTTGTTTCAGGTTGGCTTTGTGGCACGATTTTGTGTCCTAACTTTGATTTTATAAACGTCGAATAACGACCTTCTACCCCGGAGTGATATGCAATTAATGCATGACGGGAGAGGGGATTGAGAACAAAACGCCTATAGAGGCGTATAGTTGAGGTAACATAATGCAAGTTTCAGTCGAGACGACCCAGGGTTTAGAACGCCGTCTTACTATCACCGTTCCATCTGACACGGTTGATTCAGCAGTTAAGTCACGCCTACAGCAGTTGGCAAAAACACAGCGCATCAACGGCTTCCGTCCAGGTAAAGTTCCTGTAAGCGTAATCAAAAAGCGTTTCGGCCAGGCAGTTCGCCAAGAAGTTGCTGGCGATGTTATGCAGCAAAACTTCTACCAAGCAGTCATTCAAGAAAAAATTCAGCCTGCTGGTATGCCAAAGTTTGAACTGACCAAAGACGAAGACGGTCAGGACCTAGAATTTGTAGCATCTTTCGAAGTTTACCCAGAAGTAGAAGTGAAAGGTGTTAGCGATATCGAAATCGAAAAGCCAGTAGTAGAAATTACTGACAAAGATCTTGATAACATGATGGAAACCCTTCAGAAGCAGCACGCATCTTGGAAAGAAGTTAAGCGTAAAGCGAAGAAAGACGACAAAGTTATTATCGACTTCGTTGGCTCTATCGACGGTGAAGAGTTCGAAGGCGGAAAAGCAGAAGATTTCGCACTAGAGCTTGGCAAAGACCGTATGATCCCTGGTTTCGAGAAGCCACTAGTTGGCGCAAAAGCAGGTGAAGAAGTAACTATCGAAGTGACTTTCCCAGAAGATTACCACGCTGAAAACCTAAAAGGTAAAGACGCTGTTTTCCAAACTACCGTTAAGAAAGTAGAAGGTCTAGACCTTCCAAAAGTTGACGAAGAGTTTGCGAAACTTTTCGGTGTTGAAGAAGGCGGCGTTGACGCACTTAAAGCTGAAGTTCGTAAGAACATGCAGCGTGAGCTAGACCAAACGCTTAAAGCACAAGTTAAAGAAGACGTTATCTCTAAACTTGTTGAAGCTAACGAGATTGATATTCCTCAAGCGCTTATCGATCAAGAAGTGAACGCACTTCGCGAGCAAGCCAAACAACGTTTCAGCCAACAAGGCGGTGGTCAGAACCTTCCAGACCTACCTGCTGAATTGTTTACTGACAACGCTAAACGTCGCGTATCTATTGGTCTTCTTCTAGGTGAAGTGATCAAGCAGAACGAACTTAAAGCAGACGAAGCTAAAGTTAACGAGATGATCGAAACTGCAGCTTCTGCGTATGAAGATCCGCAGGAAGTTGTTGATTACTACAACAACAACCAAGAGCTTATGCAGCAAATGCAGAACGTTGCACTAGAAGAACAAGCTATTGAGTGGGTTCTTGAGCAAGCAAAAGTTACAGAAGTAACTAAAGCTTTTGACGAGGTTATGAACAAACAGGCGTAATTTTTTACTGTCTGATTGACATTACTTGTCAGCAACTGCTTAAATGCTCGGAGCCTTCCGAGCATTTTTGTTTTTAACGCTAGATAATCAAGGTAGCTATGACTAATACCCCGTTTGACCCAATGAATGCACTTGTTCCTATGGTTGTTGAGCAAACCTCAAAAGGTGAGCGCTCATACGACATTTACTCTCGTCTTTTAAAAGAAAACGTAATTTTCTTAGTAGGGCAAGTTGAAGATCACATGGCCAACCTCATCGTTGCTCAAATGTTGTTCTTAGAAGCTGAAAACCCAGAGAAAGATATTTTCCTATACATCAACTCGCCGGGCGGGTCTGTGACTGCTGGTATGGCAATCTATGACACAATGAGATTTATCAAGCCAGACGTGAGCACAGTGTGTATGGGCCAAGCTGCGAGCATGGGCGCATTTCTACTCTCTGCAGGAGCAAAAGGTAAGCGTTATTGTCTACCTAACTCGCGCGTTATGATTCACCAACCTCTTGGTGGCTTCCAAGGTCAGGCGTCTGATTTTGAAATACATGCGAAAGAAATTCTGTCTATTAAAGAGAAGTTGAATCGCCTAATGGCAGACCATACCGGTCAAGACTATGAAAAAGTCGCGCGCGACACAGACCGTGATAACTTTTTAAGTGCAACCGAGGCAAAAGATTACGGCCTAGTTGACCAAGTTTTAGCAAATCGATCTGACGTAGCCGGAACTAAGTAGTATAGTTATAGATGACCCGAGCCAGTGCATAGCACGAATTTGGTTTTCGGCTCGGGTAAGGCAGAGGCAAAAGTAATGAGTGATAAGCAAAGCGGTGACGGTGATAACAAGCTACTGTACTGTTCGTTTTGTGGCAAAAGCCAACACGAAGTAAGAAAGTTAATAGCAGGCCCGTCGGTATTTATTTGCGACGAGTGTGTTGAGTTATGTAACGATATCATTCGCGAAGAAATTAAGGAAATCGCGCCTAAGCAAAAGCAGGACGCTTTACCTAAACCAACTGAAATTCATGCGCATCTTGACGATTACGTTATCGGCCAAGAACATGCAAAGAAGGTGTTATCAGTAGCGGTTTATAACCACTACAAGCGTTTGCGCAATGGCGATGTTCACGAAGGCGTAGAATTAGGCAAAAGTAACATTCTGTTAATTGGCCCTACCGGTAGTGGTAAAACACTATTAGCAGAAACACTTGCACGTTTACTTGACGTGCCGTTCACAATGGCTGACGCAACCACGCTGACGGAAGCGGGCTACGTGGGTGAAGATGTTGAGAATATTATTCAAAAACTACTTCAGAAGTGTGATTACGACGTTGAAAAAGCGCAGCGCGGTATTGTTTATATTGACGAAATCGACAAAATCTCTCGTAAGTCTGACAATCCATCAATTACTCGCGATGTCTCGGGTGAAGGTGTTCAGCAGGCGCTTCTTAAGCTGATTGAAGGCACAGTTGCGTCGGTTCCTCCGCAAGGTGGGCGTAAGCATCCTCAGCAAGAGTTTTTGCAAGTTGATACTTCTAAAATACTGTTTATCTGTGGTGGTGCATTTGCGGGCCTCGATAAAGTTATCGAGCAGCGTGCTCAGAAAGACACCGGTATTGGTTTTGGTGCTACGGTTAAGTCTAAAGACAACAGTAAGCAAATTAGTGAACTGTTCAAACAGGTTGAACCTGAAGACTTGGTGAAATACGGGTTAATTCCAGAATTCATCGGTCGTCTTCCTGTGGTTACCAGCCTTGAAGAGTTGAATGAAGAGGCGCTAATTCAAATTTTACGTGAACCTAAGAATGCAATCACCAAACAGTATGGTGCGTTGTTCTCTATGGAAGACGTTGAACTTGAGTTCCGTGACGATGCACTTAACGCTATTGCTAAAAAAGCAATGGATCGCAAGACCGGTGCTCGAGGCCTTCGCTCAATTGTTGAAGCGGTTTTGCTTGATACCATGTACGATCTTCCTTCAATGGAAGACGTAAGCAAAGTGGTTATTGATGAAACGGTAATTCGCGGTGAATCAAAACCTATCTTGATTTACGACAGCAATGAGAAAAAGGCCGCATCTGAATAGATGTTAGCTTGATTCAAAAAAGGTCCTGCGGGACCTTTTTTTGTTTCTAAAGGTTGATAATTGGTCGTAAGTAACCTCTTGATAACTGACAGCAACTGATGAAGTAATATCGAAGGTGGTTGATATTTAAGCGAATGCAAGCAGTAAAGCTATCCTTTCTACTAGAATTTTTAGTTTTGTGTTGCCATTCGGTGCAAAATCGATAATGGTTATATTAAGGTCGACTGGCCCTAGAGCAGGGAAGGTAAGGTTAAGGAATTAACACACTTTAATAAGTTTCGATTGAACTTTGCTCTTGCATCCCCATATAAAAATGACATTTCAAACTAATTGAGAACAAGTATGACAGTTGAGCGTGAAAATCGCATTGAAATTCCTGTGCTTGCCTTGCGGGACGTGGTTGTTTACCCGCATATGGTCATACCCCTATTTGTTGGGCGTGAGAAATCAATCCGTTGCCTAGAAGCGGCAATGGATAATGACAAACAAATTTTTCTAGTAGCACAAAAAGACGCGGGCGTTGATGAGCCTGAAGCAGATGACATTTACACTGTAGGTACCATTGCTACTATTCTACAGCTTTTAAAGCTTCCTGACGGTACGGTAAAGGTACTTGTAGAGGGTAGCGTACGTGGTGAAATCGAAAGCTATAAACAATCAGAGCCTTTCTTTGTCGCTAACGTTGATAAGTTAGAAGATGAAGGTATTGATGAGAGTGAGCAAGAAGTCTTGATTCGCTCTGCAGTCTCACAGTTTGAAGGCTATGTGAAACTGAATAAGAAAATCCCGCCAGAAGTACTGACTTCACTTAATGGGATTGAAGATGCGGCGCGTCTGGCAGATACCATGGCTGCGCACATGCCTCTAAAACTTACTGAAAAGCAAAAAGTGCTAGAAATGCAGGGTGTTAATGAGCGCCTTGAGTATTTGATGGCACTGATGGAAGGCGAAATTGATTTGCTGCAGGTGGAAAAGAAAATTCGCACCCGCGTTAAAAAGCAAATGGAAAAAAGCCAGCGCGAATATTATTTGAATGAGCAAATGAAAGCCATTCAAAAAGAATTGGGCGAGTTAGACGATGCGCCCGATGAGTTCGAGGCACTATCTAAAAAGATTGCCGACGCGAAAATGCCGAAAGAGGCAGAAGATAAGGCGAAAGCTGAACTTCAAAAGTTAAAAATGATGTCACCGATGTCAGCAGAAGCTACTGTTCTTCGAAGCTACATTGATTGGCTTACTAGTGTTCCTTGGAATAAGCGCTCGCCGGTGAAGAAAGATCTTTCACGGGCTGAAGATGTGCTTAACGAAGACCATTACGGCCTAGAAAAGGTAAAAGAACGTATTCTTGAATACCTAGCGGTTCAGCAGCGTGTTAAAAAGCTTAAAGGCCCAATTCTATGTCTTGTGGGGCCTCCTGGTGTAGGTAAAACCTCGCTTGGCCAGTCTGTCGCTAAAGCGACGGGACGTAAATATGTCCGTATGGCCTTGGGCGGCGTGCGAGACGAGGCCGAGATACGTGGTCACCGTCGTACGTACATAGGCTCACTGCCGGGTAAACTCGTTCAAAAAATGGCGAAAGTCGGGGTTAAAAACCCACTATTCTTGCTTGATGAAATAGATAAGATGTCATCAGACATGCGAGGAGACCCAGCGTCAGCCTTGCTAGAGGTGCTTGACCCTGAGCAGAACAACAGCTTTAGCGACCATTATTTAGAAGTTGATTACGATCTATCTGACGTTATGTTCGTCGCAACCTCTAACAGTATGAATATCCCTGGTCCTTTGCTTGACCGTATGGAAGTAATTCGACTGTCTGGTTATACCGAAGACGAAAAGCTTAACATTGCGAAGAACCATTTGATTGGTAAGCAAATGGAGCGCAATGGCCTTAAAGCAAAAGAGCTTGAGATTACAGATTCTGCTGTTATTGGCATGATTCGTTACTACACGCGTGAAGCGGGTGTTAGAAGCTTAGAGCGCGAAGTGTCTAAGGTATGCCGTAAAGCGGTTAAAGATATCTTACTTACGAAAAGCAAAGATAAGGTGGTTGTTACTCAAGATAATCTTAAAGACTATCTTGGTGTTCAGCGCTTTGACTATGGCAAAGCCGACAAAGACAACCAAATCGGTCAGGTTACTGGTTTAGCGTGGACACAAGTAGGTGGTGACTTACTGACCATCGAAACCACGTCTGTCCCTGGCAAAGGTAAAATGACTTCGACCGGTTCTCTAGGCGATGTTATGCAAGAGTCTATCAAGGCGGCGATGACAGTGGTAAGAAGTCGCGCTGAAAAGCTTCGCATTAATGATGACTTTTATGAGAAGCGTGATATTCATGTGCACGTTCCCGAAGGTGCAACACCAAAAGATGGCCCAAGCGCAGGTATTGCAATGTGTACCGCATTAGTATCTTCACTAACCGGTAACCCTGTGAAGTGTGATGTTGCCATGACAGGCGAGATTACTCTTCGTGGTGAAGTACTGGCTATTGGTGGTCTAAAAGAAAAGTTACTTGCAGCACACCGTGGCGGCATCAAAACCGTGGTTATCCCAAAGGATAACGAGCGTGATTTGGAAGAAATTCCAGACAATGTGAAGAAAGATTTATCAATTCACCCGGTTAAATGGATTGATGATGTTCTTGATATTGCGCTTCAGGAACCTGTTGAAAGTTTCGAAGTGGTTAAAAAGTAACTTACGCGTTTAGCTGCATACCTTTATTTTTAAAGGCGTGCGACCTTGTTTTTTCTATAAAAATGCAATAATTGACTAAATTATGCGCACAAAACGAAAGAAAACCACATTTTTTTTAAAAATAGGGCTTTCATGTCGTAAAAGTTGTGTTACCTTTAAGTGGTTATCGCTTGAAGCCTTGCCACAAAAGGGATTGCAGCGGTTCATTTAAAAGTTAATTATTTGTGACTGAAGCTTGATGTTAACGATCAAGCTTGCTATAACGTTCAAGCAAAATCGTTTTGGACAACAGTATAATAACAATCGAAGGGGATCTAATTGTGAACAAGTCTCAACTTATCGACCAAATCGCTGCTGGTGCAGACATTTCTAAAGCAGCTGCTGGCCGCGCTCTTGACGCATTCACTGACTCAGTAACTGCGGCGCTTAAAGACGGCGACCAAGTTGCACTAGTAGGCTTTGGTACTTTCTCAGTTCGCGAACGCTCAGCTCGCAGTGGCCGCAACCCACAAACTGGTGAGACTATTCAGATTTCAGCGGCGAAAGTTCCTTCTTTCAAAGCTGGTAAAGCACTGAAAGACGCTTGTAACTAAGCAAAAAATTATAGAAAAAGGCGATGGCTAGTCCATCGCCTTTTTTATTTCTAAAGCAAAGTATTCAATAATGGGGTCAGAGTAACGACTCTGACCCCAATATTTCAAGAGTAAGAATTTCCCCTTTAGGCATGCCAATTTTCATTCATGTCAGTGAAACGTCTTAACTTAACGAAAGACAGCACAAATAGTGTGTTTTGGCGTTTATATTCGGCTGCATTGGGTTATAATCAGCGCGTAATTTACCTCGTCACCGCGAGCAGGTGATGGTTTAGGGTAATTGTAGTAAGCAACGGAGTTGAAGAACAATCATGCTAGAAAGAATCAGAGAAGGTTCTCAAGGCCCTTGGGCGATGGCGATTATTGCGCTTATCGTTTTAAGTTTCGTATTCGCAGGTGTAGGTAGTTACCTAACATCATCAGGTACTACAGCAGTAGCAACTGTTAACGGCGAAGAAATTTCGGCACAAGAACTAGAACGTGCATACCAAAACCAGCGTGCACAAATGGAATCACAGTACGGCGAAAGCATCGCGCAGCTTTTCTCTAGCGAACAATATCTCGCAGATTTTAGAAAAAATGTACTGGACAGACTTATTGCTGAAAAACTGATTCAGCAACAAGCTACCGATATGGGCTTGCGCGTAAGCGATGAACAAATTCGTGAAACGATAGTGCAAATGCCTGAGTTTCAGTTTGGTGGTCAGTTTGATAACGAGCGTTTCCAAGCTATTCTCCGTCAAAATGGTTTTCAAGTTGCAGACTTTCGCGACTACCTAAGAACGCAGATGACTCAGAATCAATTGGCTGCAGCGTTAACGAATTCTTCATTTTCTCTAGATGGCGAAGTGCAGCAGGCTAATGCCCTTCAACGTCAGACTCGTGATGCGAAATACATATTAGTAAGCTCTGACGAATTTGCCGGTTCTATCGACGTTACGGACGCTGATGTAGAAGCTTTCTACAATAACAATATTGCCTCTTTCGATACTGAAGAGCAGGTGAAACTGGCTTATGTAAAACTAAGCGTTGAAGACCTAAAAGGTCGCGTTTCTGTCGATGAAGAAGCAGTACGTACTTATTACGACAATAATCTGGGAAGCTATGGAACTGAAGAGGAACGCCGAGTTTCACACATCCTTATCGAAGCAGGTGATGACCAAGACGCTGCGAAAGCAAAAGCAGAGTCATTGAAAACTGAGCTTGATAACGGTGCCGACTTTGCAGTGCTCGCTGAAGAAAACTCTGACGATACATTCTCAGCTGAGAACGGCGGTGACCTAGACTTCATTACACCTGAAATGATGGACCCAGCGTTCGATGAAGCTGCGTTTGCTTTAGAAAACGTCGGTGATGTATCTGACGTTGTTGAGACCGAGTTTGGCTTTCACATCATTAAGCTAACAGATTTAAAAGAAGCGCAAGTAAAATCATTCGATGAAGTGGCTAGCGAAATTCGCGATACCCTTCTTTACGATGCGGCAATGGAGAAGTATTTTGAGCTTCAAAATACCTTAGCTGAAATTGCGTTTGAGGTGCCAGATACGCTTGAAGATGCAGCTAATGCTGTAGATCTACCTATACAAGAGTCTGTGCTTTTCAGCCGAAATACGACGCCTGCGGAACTAAGCTTCCCCGGCTTGCTGGATGTTGCTTTCTCATCAGAGTTAGTTGAAGAAGGCCTTAACAGCGACATCGTTGAACTTGATGACGAGACGGTAATTGTTGCACGTGTTATCGAACATCAACCACAACGCACTCAGTCGCTAGATGAAGTTCGCGAGGGAATTGAAGCATCAGTAAAAGCGGAAAAAGCGAAAGAAGCTGCAGAAGCTTGGGCCTTTGACATCGCACAAAAAGTACGCGCAGAAGAAAATGTTGAAAGCGAACTAGCAGAAAAATCTGTAGCTTGGGAAACGGCTGCAGCGGTGCCAAGATCAGGTGGTACACTGGCTCGTGCATTGGTTGACACGCTTTTCTCACTGGGTCTTGAAGGTGAAGATAAAGTTGACGTAGCAACAACAGTTAACGGCGATGTTGCAGTTGTAATGCTAGAAGGCGTAAATGCTGCTCCTGAACTTGAAAACGAGCTAGGTGAAAGCCTGAAACAGCGTCTTGCTCAAGTACAAGGTCAACGCGTTTACCAGCAGTATATCGATGCGCTTCGCGCAAATGCTGACGTGACTATTTCAGAGTCATTGTAAGCAACTTCACCCACTCGATGGTAGGGTGGCAACAATAAGAAATAGTAAAAAGCCAGCTTCTAATAAAAGCTGGCTTTTTTTATCGCCTAACTTTTTGGCTAATGGTTATTTAATTAGTGCTGCGGCGTAATCAATGCTGCGGTAAATCTACTTGCTAATCTCTCAGGCTGTATAGGGTTAGTGCGAAGAGATAGACTTTATGGCAAAAAAGAGCTAATTCGTTAAAAACAGCATGAGTGTATAAAACGCGGCAATAACTCCGGATAGCACGAATATGTAAAGAAACCCCTGCTTGCCTTGTTCAAGAGTATATTTATTGGCTTGCAAATAACCAAACCAAAGTAATGACAAGATAAGGGGTATTAAAACAATTATTTTTAACACAGTACTGCCTTCTTATAAGTTGTGGCCTATTTATAACAATGTGTGGAGCTATAGACAAATATTAGGGAGTCCGGCCGAAACTTCCATATGCCTGCAGTATTCTCATTTGCTACCATTCACGCCTAAAAAGCCTTGGCTTTGTTGTCATGACTTTGTCGCAAATCTGTTATTAGTGTGTCACTTTAAATTTGTGTAATAGACCCATGTTTCTAAATTGGGGTACATGAATGTCAATTCAGCCTTTACCTTCTTTAGCGCCGGCGCGCAGTATTCACTTTGCCGAAGTTTTAATGGCTAGAGAGTCTATCACTCCAATAGATGCGGGTTGTCAAAGCTACCTAATCTATAAGCTTGAAAAGCTTGGTTTTTCATGTGAAAAGCATAAGATTAATGGGGTCAAGAACCTCATCGCCAGATGGGGTCAAGGGCCTGTTCACTTAGCATTTAGCGGCCATACAGATGTCGTGCCTCCTGGCCCTCTCGATAAGTGGAAATCTCCCCCTTTCAGCCCGGTTATAAGTAAAAATAAACTTTACGGACGCGGTGCTGCCGACATGAAAACGGGCATTGCAGCTATGCTAGCAGCGACAGAGCGAACTATTGCCTCTTTAGAACCTGATAAAATGTCTTTCTGGTGGCTAATCACCAGTGATGAAGAGGGGGAAGCGGAGTGGGGCTCTAAATGGATAGCCGAATATTTAGCATCTAAAAATGTACAGCTTGATATGTGCCTAGTAGGCGAACCTTCGGCATCTTCTAAAACTGGCGATACGATAAAGATTGGTCGCAGAGGCTCACTTTCAGGCACTATCCATATTGCAGGAAAGCAAGGCCATGTGGCCTACCCAAAGACAGCGGTAAACGCTATTCACAAAGCTAGTAGAGTGGTTAATGCACTAACTCAACATCCATTTGATACAGGAAGTGATGACTTTCCTGGCACCACGCTTCAAATAACACATATGGATACAGGAAGCTTCACCGATAACATAGTGCCTAGTGCTGTTCGTATAGAGTTTAACGTAAGATACTCGTGGCAGTTTGATCAAGAGCGCTTATCTGCTTTACTACGCAATATCATCAATACCGTTGATGTAGAAGCCGAAGTCAGCTTTTCAAGGCCCTGTGAAGCATACTTAAGCAAGCCTAATAGTAATGCAGAGTGTTGCCTAATAGCTTGCGTTGAGAAAGCCATTAAAGCCGCCACAGGTCGTTATCCTGTAGTTAGTACGTCCGGCGGCACGTCAGATGGGCGCTTCTTCTCAAGTGAGCACACACAGGTTGTCGAAGTCGGTGTGCCCAACACCACTATCCATCAGGTAAACGAACACATTCACTTATCGGATTTACTTACACTTGAAGATATCTATACGGATATTCTTAAAAATATTGGCGGTCGATAATTACATTTGATATTTCTAGTAAAAATGAAAAGGGAGCGTCAATTAGGCGCTCCCTTTTTAGCTTTTGCGTAGGCTTTATAAAAGACGTGTTCTTTCCTAAAACATTAGGCAGTGGCTTTAAGCTGAATGTCAGTTAAATAGCGTTTGCGTTTCTTCTCGGTAAGGCTTTGCATATCAACCACTACCAAGCCATCAATACAGTCGTTAAAATCTGGGTCGACATTGAATCCAAGGAACGCCACACCACCGTCTTTGGACAGTTCAGAGTATTGCTTATAAAGCGTAGGCACGTTAACGCCCATATTAGCCAATAAATCCTTTAGCTCGGTAAATTCGGCTTTGTAATCGTTACCTGTAAATTGATGCAACGCGTCGTTCGCCATTTGATAAGGTCGCTTGCAAGTCGCTTCGCCAAACTTCGCAGGAAAATACGTGGAGTAAAATTGTACCAATAGGTCTTTAGCAGGTTCTGGATAGGCATTACTAAGTGACACTGCACCAAATAGATAACGATATTTGGGATAACGACTTAAAAATGCGCCAATACCAAACCACAAGTAATCTAAACTGCGTTTGCCCCAGTAGCGAGGCTGAACAAAGCTTCGTCCTAACTCTAAGCCTTGCTTAAATAGTTTTTCATTGTTCTTACCATAGTTAAACAAGGTAGCAGAGTAGAGCCCGGTAGGGTGGTCTTCTGTGGTCAAAAGTTCTGCATCACCAAAGCGATAGGCGCCTACAATTTCCAAGTCGCTGTCGTCCCATAGCACAAGGTGATAATAATAAGAGTCGTATTGATCAATATCTCTACGTTTATTGGTGCCTTCTCCCACGGCGCGAAATGCGACTTCTCGCAAGCGGCCTATCTCACGCATAATTGGCGAGCAGCTTTTGTGCTGATACAGGTAGATAGACTTTCCATCACCCGTTTCTCCGAGATGCTCACATTCTCGAATAGCGCGGGCGAGCTCTTTTCTGTCTTCGGGCATAGCAATAGACGCCTGCGTTTCAAATACGCCTTTCTTGTTGCTGCCAATGCGATATAGGTGGCGCTTAAACAGCTTTACCTGCTCTTTTAGCGGAATATTGGTTTGCTGGTACGCTTCAAAAGGAATAAGTTCGCCAATGCGCATAGGTAAGTGCTTTTTGCGCTGTTTGAACATTTCTTTAACCAGCAGAGCAGTGGCGAGTGGTTTGTATACCATAGACACGCTGTAAAAAAGGGGGCTATTTTTAGCGTCAATATAAACCGGTAATATCGGCGCTTTAGCTTGCTTTGCAATACGCAAAAAGCCTGTGTGCCAACGCGTGTCGCGAACACCTTGCGGGCGTAATCTAGAGACTTCACCGGCAGGGAAAATCAATATGGCACCGTCGCTTTTGAGGTGTTTTTGGATAGCCGATAAATGCTGCTTCGGTGTACCACCCTGCATATTATTTACTGGTAGCAACATATCGTGAAGAGGCTCGATAGCCATGAGCATTTCATTGGCCACTACTTTTAAGTCGTGCCGCACTTCACTAACTAGTTTAATTAGCGCAAGGGCATCGAGAGAGCCAATAGGGTGGTTCGCGATAATTACCACTTTGCCTTCGCTTGGAATACGTTCTTTTTCCACATCACGGGTGGAGTAGCTGATATTGAAGTACTCCAACACTTGTTCTACAAAATCAATGTCTTCATAGTGCGGGTAGGTTTCACCAAACTCGGTAATTTCACGTTCGTGAAGAAGGTGTCTTAATACGAAAGACAGCGATTTAAACAGAATAGGATTGTTCGCTACTTGAGGGTAATGCTTGTTCAGTACGTCGTTTACAGTAAACATAGAACCTGTTTCTCTTTCGGTTTTGGCGAACAATAGCAGGACAATGTGACGCTTTTTACACAGTTTGATGGCAGTTATTTGACAGTGTTAAAAAGATGTTATTGATGCTGGCTCGACAAGTTTATTTCGCCTAGAAGCGTTAAACAAAAGCAGTAACAGGGGGCCTGTAAGCCCCCCTGAAAAGTAGCAGTAACTACGCAGCTTTTGACCGAGAGGTTTTGGTTGTGATTGAAGTTACCGTAGCTGATTCTAGTGAATCGAGGTAATGAATAAGAGATAAATTACCATACATGTCTTCAGCGAGAGCGCTACAGTTCTCTATCCAGTCGCCATCATTAATATAGTGAATGCCGTTTTCAAAACTACTTTCAGGGTGATGAATATGACCACACACTACACCATCAAGTCCCATTTCATCGGCGCGCTTGCAGCATGCTTCGCGATATCGAGCAATGGCTTCATTTGCTCCTTTAATGTGCTTTTTAATGTAGCCAGCCAGTGACCAGTATTCACGTTTTCGCCACGCCCTCAACCGGTTAAACTCGCGATTTAAAAAAAGCAATAGGTCGTAGCCTTTATCGCCAATCCAAGCATGGAATTTACCCATGGTTACATCGCCATCGAACTGATCGCCATGTAAGACTAAATAGCGCTTCCCTTGTGCGGTGGTGTGTACCAACTCTCGCTCTATTTCAATATCGCCAAAGGCCATACCAGAATAAGACTGGATTGGTTCGTCATGGTTTCCTGGTAAGTACACAACACGCGTGCCTTCCTGGCTCATTTGCATGAATTTATGCATGACTTGATTGTGCGCTTTTGGCCAGCGAAATTGTTTAGTCATTTGCCACATATCAACAATGTCGCCCACCAAATACAAGGTGTCTACGGTGATGCTATCCAGAAAGGAAAGTAAGTATTCAGCTTTGCAGTCGCGATTTCCCAAATGGATATCTGAAAGCCAAAGCGTACGATAGTGTGTCTTTTTCATAGCGGTTTCCCAAAGCGATGCCTTGGACCGTCACTATAGGCCCGCAAATTGACACTACCGTGACGCTTGCTTGACCATTGTGTTACAGAAACGCAAGCGCTTTTCTATAGCCCCAACTTATTCGCCACTTCTGAAAGCTTCTCTCGCATCCATATATTGACTAAATCATCATCGGCATTTTTATGCCAGTACATGTGTACGGGGAGTGGCGGTACCTCAAACGGAAGGGGCAAGATTTCAATATCGAATTTATTACTGAATTGTTGAGCAAATCGCGTTGGCATTGTCAGCAAAAGGTCGCACTGACTCACCACATTAACAGCGGCAAAGTAGTGCTCACATTGAAGGGATATTTTTCGATGTAAATTGTGTTGGGCAAGGGCGAGATCAACAGTGTCCAGCTTGGAATCTTTCAAAGACACGAGCGCATGCTGTGCCGCTGAGTAGTGCTCAATACTGGGATTGTCTAGGTAGCTATTTGTTGGTGCGCATACTACCACAAAGGTTTCCTCGCAGATAAACTGAGAACGTATCTCACTGCTGGTGGGAACAAGAGCATCAATTACGATATCAATTTCTTTGTTAGAAAGAGCAGGCGCTAGTTCGGGCCAAGTTACCTGTCTACTATTTACCGTGATATTGGGGGTGTTTAGAACAAGTTCAGGAATTAACGTCGGAAAAAATATAGATTCTAGAATATCGCGCAGCCCAAGGTTAACCGTACGTGGTTTATCACCTATGTCGAACTCCACCTTGCCTTTTAAAGTATTTTCAAGGGTTTCAATTGATGTCACGACCGATGTAATGATGCCTTGGCAGAACGGGGTAGGCACGACTTGTCGCCCATGACGAATAAATAGCGGATCATCAAATTTTTCTCGTAGCCTACTGAGCGCATGACTTACCGCAGGCTGAGTAATATGCAGCGCATTGGCGGCTCTAGTAATGCTGCCGTGCTCATAGACTGCACGTAGCACCACGAACAAATTAAAATCTATTTTTCCATGCATATTATTTATGGGTTTCCATAATAAGGCATCATTTCTATTTATTGTTGAACAGAGTACACTGTGTTAAATGTTAATAAAAGGTTTCTTTTGTAAGGGGCGTGTGCATGCAGGCATCTGTACTTACCGAGGTGTTGTTACCTCTAGCGTTGGCATTTGTGATGTTTGGCATGGGGCTAACCCTAACCCTTGCTGACTTTGCCCGATTGATTAAAGCGCCTAAGGCGGTCGTAACCGGCTTTATAGGTCAAATTATCTTGTTGCCTTTGCTAGCTTTAGGTTTATGTATTGCGTTTGGGGTGCCCGACTATATTGCTGTTGGCGTAATGGTTTTGGCTGCATGCCCTGGCGGTACTACCAGTAATTTAATCAGCCATATTGCAAAAGCCAACCTAGCCCTTTCAGTTAGCCTAACCGCTATTTCTACTATTGCTTGTGTATTTACCACGCCGTTTATTATCCAATTTGCGATTGATCACTTTGTAAAAGAAAACGCGCCAGAATTTTCTATTATCCAAACCGTTATAGGGCTCGTCGGCGTGTCGATTCTACCGGTCGTTATTGGCATGACAATTCGTCGATTTTATCTGGTGTTTGCCAAGAAAACAGAGAGCTTTTTTCGGCAGTTTTCTATGTATTTCATGTTGCTTATGATTGTCGGCGTTCTGGTTTCTGAAAGAAATAATTTAGCCGCGTCCTTTGAAAGCGCGTTTTTGATATGTTTAACGTTAAATTTATTATCGGTATTGTTAGGCCTCGGGCTTGCTAAGCTTTCAAACCTAGTATTTAAAGACTCGCTCACGCTGGCCATCGAAATAGGCGTGCAAAACGCAGCGCTTGCCATGCTGGTATGCATTACCTTTTTACAAGCGCCTGACTACGCCATCGCTCCCGGCGTGTACGGCATAGCAATGTACATCGGGCCCGCATTATTAGCTCTGTGGGCAAAACGGAATGCCAGAATAGCAGTCAAAGCTACCCCCAAAATACTCGTGAAATAATAATAAGTAGGAAATACACCATGCGCATATTGATTACCGGTGGCGCTACCGGCTTAGGTCAAGCCATTGCTCTTAAGTGGGCGGAAAAATGGATAAACAACGATAAAAATATAAATATTTGCATTGCCGATATTAATCAAGAACGGGGTGTTGAAACGGTAGATATGCTTTCTGCACAAGGTGCAAATGCGTTTTATGTTCACTGCGATATAACCTCTGACAATGACGTTAAAGCGCTAGCGCAAACTATCGAAACTCGATGGGGCAGCGTTGACTATGTGTTTAATAACGCTGGGGTCGCTACGGGGGGGAGTCTTTTAGACGAAACTATCGATCAGTGGCAGTGGGTATTCGATATTAACGTGTTAGGCATGGTAAGAGTAAGTCGTGCGCTATTACCGTTAATGCGAAAGCAAGGCAGTGGTTACTTTATTAATGTTGCTTCGCAAGCAGGGCTAACGCCTATTCCTTATATGGGAAGTTACAACGCAGTTAAAGCCGCAGTCGTGTCGTTTTCTGAAACTATGAAGTTGGAACTAGCACCAGACAATATAAACGTTAGTGTGGTTTGCCCTAGCTTCTTCAAAACAAATTTAGATGAGTCGATGCGAAGTAGTAATCCTGCCTCGCATAAGATGATCAACAAATTTTTCGCTAAGGCAGACATGACCAAAGAAGAAGTGGCAGAGTCAATATATCAACAAGTCAGTCAAAGGAAGTTCCTTATTCTCACTCACAAGTTAGGCAAACGTGCGTTCTTATTGAAAAAGCTGTTACCCACGCAGCGCTATATAAGCAATATGCTCAATCAAACTAAAACGATGAAACGAGCAATGGAAAAGCACAATTAAAGAATAAAAATAGGCTTTTTGTTAGCGCCTTATAGCCAGAAACCTTATTACCACTCGCTAGTATGAGTTAGGTGATGAGTTGCGAATGACAAAATTAGTTTCGAATAAATGCTTACCAATAACTAGGTTTGAATAAGCGTTTAGTACAAAAATAAAGAAGAACGATATATGCAACAACAGGTAGTAGATAAAGCGGATAGCGTGCGAGCAGGGGAAGAGCTAGACGTCGGCGCTGTACACAATTGGCTTAAAGAACATATTAATGTATCTAATCCAACCTTGGCAGCGGTTATACAAAGCAGCGAGGCTTTGCCTAAAGTCACCCAGTATTCTGGGGGCGCTTCTAATTGGACGTACTGCTTGGACTATCAAGGCAGTAAACAAAACCAGAGCGAACAAGCGTCATTAATTTTGCGTAGGGCACCAGCAGGTACAAAAGCCAAAGGGGCTCACGATATGGGGCGAGAGTATCGATTACAGCACGCGCTAAAGCCTGTGTACCGGTATGTGCCAGAAATGCTTGGGCTTTGTGAAGATGAAAGCGTATTAGGCACTGAGTTCTACGTAATGGAAAAGTTTACTGGTGTGATACCCCGAAAGAACTTACCCAGAGGTCTAGAGACAACAGAGCAGCAAACCAAGCAGCTTTGCACTAATGTACTCGATAGTTTAATTGAACTTCATAAAGTGGATTATAAAAAAGCGGGGCTTGAGCACTTGGGGAAAGGTGCTGGGTACATAGAGCGGCAAATTAGCGGGTGGAGTGAGCGTTATAGTAAAGCGAAAACCTGGAATGTACCCTCGGGTAAAAAAATTATGCGCTGGCTAGAGAACAACATGCCTGCGAATGAACGCATTTGTATAACGCACAACGACTTCCGGTTCGACAACGTGGTGTTAAAGCCAGATAATTATACGCAAATTATCGGTGTGTTAGATTGGGAGCTAGCCACCTTAGGTGACCCGCTTATGGACTTAGGCAATACCTTGGCGTATTGGGTGCAAGCTGATGATGACTTTTTAGCGCAATCAACGCGTCGTCAGCCAACTCACCTACCGGGAATGCTCACTCGTAAACAAGTTGTGGCGTATTACTGCAAAGAAATGGAGATAGATGTAGAAGATTTTGCTTTCTATGAGGTTTACGGACTTTTCCGTTTAGCCGGTATTGCCCAGCAAATTTACTATCGCTATCACCACAAGCAAACCAATAATCCAGCTTTTAAAAACTTTTGGATCTTCATTCATTACTTAATGTGGCGCTGCAATAAGGCCATAAAAGCATCAGGAAAACGATAATGACAACAAGACGCAATATTCTGATCACGGGCGCGAGTTCCGGCTTAGGCAAGGGAATGGCGATTGAATTTGCCAAGCAGGGGTGTAACTTAGCGCTATGTGCAAGACGCTTTGAGAACTTAGAAAAATTAAAAGAAGAGTTACTCTCAATCAACCCAAACATTGATGTGTATATTCGCTCGCTAGATGTCAATGATCACGATGCGGTTTTTGAAGTGTTCGACGCATTCAAAGCCGACATGGGGACCCTTGATAGAGTCATTGTGAACGCAGGAATGGGCAAGGGCGCGTCTATTGGTACTGGGTATTTTCACGCTAACAAGCAAACGGCGGTGACTAACTTTGTGTCGGCGCTAGCGCAATGCGAGGCGGCACTGGCCATCTTCAGGGCGCAAAATAGTGGTCATCTAGTAACGATTTCATCTATAAGTGCGGTGCGCGGCTTTAGACGTGCTATGACCGTATATGCGGCAACGAAAGCAGGGCTTACGTCTATGACCGAAGGCATTCGAATGGATGTAATGAATACGCCAATTAAGGTCACCTGCATTCACCCGGGTTTCATCCGCAGCGAAATAAACGAAAAAGTAGAGAAGGTACCTTTTATTGTTGATACCGAGGTAGGCTGTCGGGCGATGGTGAACGCAATTAATAAAGAGAAGGCGAACGCCTTTGTGCCAAGCTGGCCTTGGGCCATCCTTCACTGGATCATGCGTATTGCACCGGCAAGCTCAATAAGGAAGATGAGTTGATAAGCGTATAGCTAGAGTTTGAACACACCGCAAATACTTTTCAGCTAGTTAGAGCTCGTCTAATGGCGGGCTTTATACTTGTAAGTCTAGGCTTATTCGGAAACAATAAATATACGTTGAACAGATACAAAAAAAGCGCCAAAGGGCGCTTTTTTAACTACTAATCGTAAAGATTAACCTAGTGCTTTGATTTGTGCAGCTAGACGGCTCTTATGACGAGCAGCTTTGTTCTTGTGAATCAAGCCTTTAGTAGCCATTCTGTCAAGTACTGGAGTAGCAGCAGTAAGTGCAGCTTGTGCCGCTTCTTTGTCACCACTTGCAATTGCAGCGATAACTTTCTTGATGCTTGTACGAGTCATTGAACGACGGCTAGCGTTGTGCTGACGACGCTTTTCGGCTTGGATTGCACGCTTCTTAGCAGACTTAATGTTAGCCAAGGTGTAACTCCCAAAATAAATTCATGTCAAAAACGAGGGTGCGGATTGTGCCTACCAAACGCCCAAATGTCAAACGATTTAAAACTTAAATCATTCCGCATTAAAACGCGCAAGCTATTGAACACAAAGTATGCTCAACACGTTGCACATTCTTTGCGACATTTCTCTGCGACATTTTTTGAAAGAGATTCATAATGATATTCTTTCAAGACATTTAAGCGATAGACATGCATAAACAACAGCACCCCATATCGGGCGCGGATTATAGCAAGAAAGTTCATAAAGGTGCACAACTATTTTGAATAAATCGTTTCGTAGACCATAGGCTTTCGCTATTATGGCTCGCTCGCAACCTGTTGTTGCCTCTTTACGCCTTGTAGACGTCTTTAGTTACTTATAAAAAGCGTTTGCTATTCAGTCTATTCTTTATCTCTTATTGGAAGTGTGACGTGTCACGGAAGTTAATAAAATCTGGTCTTATCGTCAGTATTATGACCCTAGTCTCGCGAGTATTAGGCCTGGTGCGTGATGTTGTTGTTGCCAAGCTCATGGGCGATGGGGCAGCCGCTGACGTATTTTTCTTTGCTAACAAAATTCCTAATTTTCTTCGTCGTCTATTCGCTGAAGGCGCATTTGCGCAAGCGTTTATTCCGGTATTAACCGAAGTGCACGAGAACGACGATAAAAAGCAGCTTAGAGAGTTCGTTGCAAAAGTCAGCGGTACATTAGGCGCTATTGTTTTTGTGGTTTCTATTATAGGAGTAATAGCATCTCCTGTTTTGGCCGCTTTATTCGGAACAGGGTGGTTCGTGGCGTGGCTGGAAGGAGACGAGGCGGGAGATAAGTTTGTGCTCGCCTCGACCATGTTAAAAATTACCTTTCCTTATTTAGCGTTTATCTCTTTGACTGGGTTGGCCGGGGCGATACTCAATACGCTCAATAAGTTTGCGGTTGCCGCTTTCACTCCGGTTTTACTTAATGTATGCATTATTGCATGCGCAATATACTTAGCTCCTACGCTGGAGCAGCCCGCATATGCTCTAGCGTGGGGCGTGTTTATCGGCGGTATTGTACAGCTCTTGTTTCAACTACCGTTTTTGTTCAGGGCTGGGCTTCTAGTAAAGCCAAAGTGGGGCTGGCATGATGAAAACGTGGTAAAAGTACGCACCCTGATGATCCCTGCCTTGTTCGGTGTGTCAGTAGGGCAAATCAATTTGCTGTTTGATACCTTTATCGCCAGCTTTTTAGTGACCGGTTCAATAAGCTGGTTGTACTATTCTGACAGGCTGCTTGAATTTCCCCTAGGGTTGTTTGGTATCGCCATCGCAACGGTAATTCTACCTACCTTGTCTAGAAATCACGTAAGTAACAACCCCAAAGCGTTTGCCGCGAATATCGATTGGGCGTTTCGTATGGTGTGTTTATTGGGCATTCCTGCTGCAGTAGGGCTCGGCGTAATGGCAAGACCTATTTTAACTGTTATCTTCCAACGCGGAGCCTTTACTGCTGAAACGGCTATTATGGCCTCTTATTCGCTTACCGCGTACTCGTTTGGCTTGCTTAGCTTTATGCTGGTTAAAATTCTTGCGCCAGGTTTTTACTCTCGCCAAGACACCAAAACGCCGGTGAAATTTGGCATCTGGTGTATGGTCGCTAATATGGTGTTTAACGTAGTCCTAGCTATACCTTTTGGTTATGTAGGATTAGCTATTGCAACTAGCATGTCTGCGACGCTCAACGCCGCTTTGCTCTACATAACGCTGCATCGTCAAGGAGTGTTTGCGCTTAGCCGCACGTCGGTTCTGTTTATAGCGCGGGTGGTAATTGCAAGTGCAGCTATGGGCGGGCTTATTTATTACCGAGATCAAGGCTTAGCTTTCTTTGATTTATCGCTTTCCGCCCAAATGTTAGAAGTAGGAATAACCATTTCGCTGTCGGTCATACTGTTCGTGACCATCATGGTAGTATTGGGCATGCGCCCTAGGCATTTCAGAAGCGGTGGCGAGTAAATTTTAAAGGTAGTGAAAGGACGCTGAGCGGGAATGTGCACGCGCTTGGTATTGTGCTCGTGGTCGGCTATAATCGCGAGCTTTGAATTTCTAGCAGTTAAAAGGTAGTGGCTAACAGTGGAATTTATCCGCGGGCTAAACAATGTAAAACCTCATCACAAAGGGTGTGTGCTCACTATCGGTAAGTTCGATGGTGTACACCGTGGTCATCAAGCTGTGCTAGCTAATGTGCTTGAAAAAGCGAAATCGCTATCACTTCCTGCCACCGTGATGGTGTTTGAACCGCAGCCTGAAGAAGTTTTTATGCCTGATAAGGCGCCAGCGCGTATTAGTCCTCTTCGTGAAAAGTACGAATTGCTGCGTCAACAAGGTGTCGACAGACTGCTTGCTGTGCGTTTTAACGCTGAGTTTGCAAAACAAAGTGCCGACACCTTCGTCCACGATTTACTGGTGGACAAATTGGGTGTTAAATTTCTTGTTGTTGGCGACGATTTCCGTTTTGGCAATGGCCGTAAAGGGGATTTCGAAATGCTTGAGGCGGCAGGTCGCCAATACGGTTTCGAAGTAGTAAGCACCCACAGTTTTACCATGCATGCCCATCGAATAAGCTCTACCGCGGTGCGAGAAGCGTTGGCTGACAGCGACTTTGGTCTGTCTACCGAAATGCTAGGGCGCCCGTTTGCTATTCACGGCAGGGTGGTTCACGGCGAGAAAAAAGGTCGCACCATTGGTTTCCCCACCGCGAATGTCATGCTAAAACGCCAAAAAACGCCCATTCACGGCGTGTTCGCAGTTCGTGTCGACGTAGATGGAAAACACTATAACGGCGTTGCGAACATTGGTACCCGTCCTACTGTTAACGGGGTAAGAAACCAGTTAGAAGTCCATATTTTTGATTTGTCATCTGACCTTTACGGCAAGCCCATTACGGTGTTTCCGATGGCAAAAATAAGAGATGAAATTAAATTTGATTCTTTTGAGGCGTTGAAAGATCAAATTCAAGCAGATGCAGCACAAGCGCGTCTGTTATTAGCATAGTTAAACGTGATAAAGTCACGAAAAGTTTTTGCGCGTATCAGTTTTATTGAACTCGATTTTTTTAACGTGGATCCTTGTTCGCGTAACGCGTTAGTAAGTCACTGTGCTAGAACATATAACGTCAGCCTTGCGCTAGTAAGAACGACACACAGTTTTACGTTGAACCTTTTACATTCAGCGTTTTAATTTGAACATCGCAAAATGAATATCGCCTTCACAATGTGTTAGTGCATTGGGTGAAAATTAAGGTAACCGGATAATACAATTTTATGAGTGATTACAAAGCCACACTGAACCTTCCAGAAACTGCGTTTCCTATGCGCGGTAACCTTGCTCAGCGCGAGCCGAAAATGCTTAAAGACTGGCAGGAAAAAGGGGTATACAGCAAAATTCGTGAAGCGAAAAAAGGCAAAAAGCCATTTATTCTTCACGATGGTCCTCCTTATGCGAATGGCGATATTCACATTGGTCACGCGGTTAACAAAATTCTTAAAGATATTATTGTAAAGTCGAAAAACCTTTCTGACTTCGATTCTCCGTACGTTCCTGGGTGGGACTGCCACGGTTTGCCGATTGAATTGATGGTAGAAAAGAAAGTTGGTAAGCCAGGTAAGAAAGTTACTGCGGCTGAATTTCGCCAGAAGTGTCGCGAATACGCACAAAAGCAAATTGACGGCCAAATGGCTGACTTTAAACGCTTAGGTGTGTTTGGTGAATGGGATAACCCATACAAAACGATGGACTTCAAATCTGAAGCCGACATCATTCGTGCATTAAGTAAAATTGTAGACTCTGGTCACTTAGAAAAGGGCTTCAAACCTGTTCACTGGTGTACAGATTGTGGTTCAGCACTTGCTGAAGCAGAAGTTGAATACAAAGACAAAGTATCACCGGCAATCGACGTTAAGTTCCCAGTGGCTGATGTGGCGGCTATTGCAGAAGCGTTTGGCGTGTCTGAAGATGAATTAACCACACACAAAGCGGGTGTTGTAATTTGGACAACCACGCCGTGGACACTGCCGGCCAACCGTGCAATCAGCTTACATCCTGAGCTTACCTATGCAATTGTCGAAGTTCAGCCTTCAAATGAATGGCTAGTGGTTGCGCAGGACCTGCTTGAAAGCTGTATGAACCGCTACGGCGTTGAGGATTTCCGCGAAGTGGCAACCTGTACTGGTGCTGCGCTTGATAAGCTTAACGTTAATCACCCATTCTTAGACCTTGAAGTTCCGTTAATTCTAGGCGACCACGTTACGACTGAGTCTGGTACAGGTTGTGTACACACAGCGCCAGCCCATGGTGTTGACGACTTTAACGTGGGCAAGCAATACGATATCGAAGTGTACAATCCGGTTGGTAACAACGGGGTGTACCTTGAAAATACGCCGCTGTTTGCTGGTCAGTTTGTATTTAAAGCTAATGATGAAATTATCGAAACGGTTAAAGAGAAGGGTAACCTTGTCCTAAACGTAAAATACGAGCACAGCTACCCGCATTGCTGGCGCCACAAAACGCCAATCATTTTCCGCGCTACGCCTCAGTGGTTTGTAAGCATGGATAAAAAAGGCCTTCGCGCTGAATCACTTGAACAAATTAAGCAAACCAAATGGATCCCAGACTGGGGTCAAAACCGCATTGAGAAAATGGTTGAAGGTCGTCCAGACTGGTGTATTTCTCGTCAACGTACGTGGGGCGTGCCTATTCCATTGTATGTGCACAAACTTACTGGTGAAATTCATCCTGAGTCTGCGGCATTGATGGAAAAAGTGGCACAAGAAGTTGAAGCTAAAGGCATTCAAGCGTGGTGGGATCTCGATGATGCAGCCCTGCTTGGTAGCGAATTAGACAACTATGAAAAAGTGACCGATACCCTAGACGTTTGGTTTGACTCAGGCGTAACGCATTACTTCGTTGTCGACCGTCGCGACGATATTCCGGCCTCTGCCGATTTATATCTTGAAGGTTCTGATCAGCATCGCGGTTGGTTTATGTCTTCACTTATGTCATCAACTGCCATGCACGGTCACGCGCCTTATAAAGAAGTGCTAACACACGGCTTTACGGTAGATGCACACGGCAGAAAAATGTCGAAGTCGGTAGGTAACGTTGTGGCGCCTCAGGAAGTTACTAACAAATTAGGCGCAGACATCCTTCGTCTATGGGTAGCATCTACTGATTATCGCGGTGAAATTGCTGTATCGGATGAGATTTTAAAGCGTGCTGCCGATGGCTATCGCCGCGTACGTAACACCGCACGTTTCTTGCTTGCGAACCTGAATGGTTTCGCTGTTGAAGATGCGGTTGCAGAAGACGATATGGTCGCGCTCGACCGCTGGATTGTTGCTCGCGCCAAGGCACTTCAAGAAGAGCTTATCGAAGCGTATGACAACTACGACTTGCTGGTAGTGTCACAGAAGCTTACGCACTTCTGTTCAATTGAACTGGGTTCATTCTATTTAGACGTGATTAAAGACCGCCAGTACACGGCAAAATCAGATGGGCTAGCCCGTCGTTCATGCCAAACGGCCATGTATCATATCATTGAAGCATTGGTTCGCTGGATGGCGCCTATTACCAGCTTTACTGCACAGGAAATCTGGGAAACGCTACCAGGTGAACGCAGCGAGTTCGTATTTACTGAAACTTGGTATGAAGGGTTTAATAACTTTACACAAAGCGATACGTTTAATGATGCCCTATGGCATCAAGTGCTAAGCGTAAAAGACGCGGCAAACCAGGCGATGGAGCAGGCGCGTAAAGATGGCGAACTAGGTGGTTCACTGGAAGCGAGCATTTCGCTTTATGCTACCGAGTCTCTTTACAACGTACTCGCTAAACTAGAAGACGAGCTTCGCTTCGTGCTTATTACGTCGGGCGTTTCGCTAACCAAAGTCGACGAAGCTCCGTCTGACGCGAAAGCCACAGACGTTGAAGGTTTATGGCTAAGCGTTAATAAAGCAAGCGGTGAAAAGTGTGTTCGCTGCTGGCATCACCGTGAAGATGTAGGCTCACATGAAGGTCACGAAGAGCTTTGTGGTCGCTGTGTGACAAACATTGATGGTGATGGAGAAGAACGCCACTATGCTTAAGCTTTTTCGCGAAACAGGCTTGCGTTTTTTGTGGATAAGCGCAATTGCGTTTATCCTCGACCAATGGAGTAAGTACACGGTTATCGACAGCATGTCACTGTATCAGTCGATACAGGTATTGCCGTTTTTTAACTTTACTTACGTACACAATTACGGCGCCGCATTTAGCTTTTTAGAAAATGCAGGTGGCTGGCAGCGCTGGTTCTTTACTGCCATTGCTGTTGTAGTAAGTGTAGTGATTTTGTGGTGGCTGAAGCAGTCACCCCGTTCGCAAAAAATGCTGCCCGTTGCGTTTGCCTTTATTCTAGGTGGTGCACTAGGTAACGTTTACGACCGTTTAGTCCATGGTTATGTCATCGACTTTTTAGATTTTTACGTAAACAATTACCACTGGCCAGCGTTTAACATTGCTGACAGCGCAATATTTATAGGCGCAGCCTTACTTATTATCGACATGTTTAAAAATGGCGACAAAAAAAGTGAAGGGAACGGTGCAGACGCGCGAGCCAGTGCCGCGGACAATAGCGAAACCATTAAGTAGTATTCGGAAAGGTTATGACAGACTCATTGATAATTGGTGCTGATAACGAAGTTATTCTTCACTTTGATTTAAAGCTAGAAGATGGCTCTGCCGCTGACAGTACTCGTGTAAACAACAAACCTGCCAAAATGGTGATGGGTGACGGTAGTCTTACGCCGAATTTTGAAGCGTGTTTACTTGGGCTTAAAAAAGGTGACAAAAAGTCATTTAAATTAGGCCCTGAAGATGCGTTTGGCCAGTCAGATCCTAACAATATTCACTATATGGATAGAAGTCGCTTTGGTGCTGACTTACAAGTAGAAGAAGGCATGATTCTAGCATTTTCGCAGCCAGATGGTTCGGAAATTCCGGGTATTATTCGAAGCGCTGCTGGCGATTCAGTAACCGTCGACTTCAATCACCCGTTAGCGGGTCAGACGGTTATTTTTGATGTAGAAATCATCGATGTTAAACCTGGCGCTTCAGCACAAGGTGGAAATTAGTTATGCAAATTCATTTAGCTAACCCTCGCGGCTTCTGTGCGGGCGTAGACAGAGCTATTACCATAGTTGAGCGTGCGCTAGAAATGTTCGAACCGCCAATTTATGTGCGACACGAAGTGGTACACAATAAATTTGTGGTAGATGGGCTACGCGAGCGCGGTGCGCTGTTTGTGGATGAACTTCACGAAGTGCCAGACGACAGCATTGTGATTTTTTCTGCCCATGGCGTATCGCAAGCGGTAAGAAAAGAAGCTGAAAGTCGTGGTCTAAAGGTGTTCGACGCCACCTGTCCCTTAGTTACGAAAGTACATATGGAAGTAACCCGCGCCAGCAAAACAGGCACTGAATGCATCTTAATTGGTCATGCTGGTCACCCTGAAGTAGAGGGCACCATGGGTCAGTACAGCAATGAAGAGGGCGGTATTTATTTAGTTGAATCTGAAGCCGACGTGGCAACGCTTGAAGTTAAAGATGCGACCAACCTTTATTATTGCAGCCAAACTACGTTATCTGTTGATGACACCGCCGATGTTATCGATGCACTTCGCGCTAAGTTCCCCAACATAAACGGCCCGAGAAAAGACGACATTTGCTATGCCACGCAGAATCGCCAAGACGCGGTGCGCGACTTATCACAAGACTGTCAGGTTCTGTTGGTTGTTGGTGCACAGAATAGCTCAAACTCGAACCGTCTTCGAGAATTGGCTGAAAAAATTGGCGCTAAAGCCTATTTGATTGCCGACGCTAATTGTATCCAAGGAGAGTGGCTAGAAGGTGTAGAGCATATTGGCGTTACTGCAGGCGCATCTGCCCCTGAAGTCTTAGTGCAGGGGGTGGTAAACAAGCTCAAAGCGTGGGGCGCGGTTTCAGCTTCTGAGCGTGCTGGGCGCGAAGAGAACGTGGAATTTGCCGTTCCTAAAGAGTTACGCGTTAAACAAGTAGTCTAGCTTTATAAAAAGTTTGCTGATATGTTAAAAGCACCGCATAATAATGCGGTGTTTTTTTATGCTTTTGTCTACTTAAATTCAAAGGCTTACGGATACATAATAATACGTAAAAAGGAAGTTCCGTTGAAATCAACAATATCGCGCACCAAGGAAACATAGGTACGCAGACTGCTTTTACATTCAATGTCGCTTCTCATTTAAATTATACGTTTTAATAACAAGGGATACCCTAGGCTCTATGCCTTTATTGTACTATCAAATAGATAGTACAAAATTGGCGGAATTGCCAATAACTGCAAATGGGTAATCATTAAGTAATGAGGATACAAAAGTTACGATGATGCTAGTTAAGGAAAACCGCTTTCTAGAGCAGCGAGGTGCTGGACTTATTGAAGTCCTCATAACATTATTCATTCTTGCAATTGGTTTACTTGGCGTTGCGGCACTACAGTTTACTGGTTCATTCGCAAATAAAGACGCCATTAGTAGAACGCAAGCGGAAATGGTTGCTGCACAAGTTGCTGAGCGCTTGCGAGCAGCTGCGCGCCCCTCTACCACAAGCGATGGTATGGTTGTGAATAATGCCTATTTTAACGACGATACTTACAACTTTTCTACGCTCTCTGGCTGTAGTGGCAACCTTTATGAATGCTTCTGTTTGACGAGACCAGCGTCAATTCCGAACTGTGAAGGCAATACCTGTACAGAGACTCAAATCGCAAATTATGATGGCTGGGCGTTGTCTTGCTCCGCCGTTCAAACTAATCCTGAGACCAGAGTCGTCGTGAACTGTGAAGACAATGACGGCGCGGATATTTACAGCTGCAGTGCTGGCTCGCGCATTGAAGTGTTACTTACTTGGCCGGTAACTTCTTCCGGTAATACTAAGTACACCTTGAACGCCCGGTGTAATGAGAGCACGTCTGACAGCAATGCCTGTGTATTTAAGGACATTACGTTATGAGAAGGAATGCTCAATTTAAAAAATGTAATAAAGGTAAAGGGTTTACGCTAGTCGAGCTTATGATCACTCTCGTACTTGGCTTGATTATATCTGGTGCTATTATCCAAGTTTTAGTCAGTAGCAGCGTAACCAATACATTCAACCAAGCGGTAGCCCAAGTTCAAGAATCTGGTCGCTACATCATGTCTCGGTTAACCGCTGAATTTTACGAGGTCGGAAGGTATGACAGTGTATCTGCTACCATAGATGACTCCATAGACACAGTGAGTGAAGCGGCTTTCGTTAATAACAACCCTATCGCAGTACCTGGAGACTTTGTCGGTGAGGTAACCTTGGGAAGTACTCAAGCTGCTTCGGGAGGTGATGATGATTTGGTGGTTAGTCTTTTGGCGTTAGAAGATTGCACAGGAAACTCCCACGGTTATGCTGCTGGCGATGAATTCCACGTGGTCAACCATTATTATGTGGTGAACAACGAGCTTAAATGCACCGGATATGACGGCAGGGTATTACGCGGTCTAAAAGGGCAAACTGAATCACCTAAGTCAGTTACGCTCCTTGACAATGTTGAGAGTTTTCAAACGCAATTTGGCGTGGCTACAAGGACTGATACATCAAGCGGGCAGGCTGTTATCTATGTTACTGCGGATCAAGTTAAAGCGCTGAGAGATGTAAACCAACAGGTTGTTTCATTGCGTTGGGCTGTGCTTCTTAAGAGCTACGAAAATGAGGCGCGCCTGTCAACGCCACAGACATTTGCGTTATTAAATGAAAGCTCTCAGACCATGGATACAGGTCACTATTATCAAGTGTTCTCAAAAACGCTAGCGTTACGCAATATGAAAAATTTTGTTCGGGGGTCAATATGAAGCAGAATGGCTTGGTTATGGTATTTGCGCTGTTAGTATTGCTTTCAATTACGATTCTCGGTGTTAGCGCTGTGACTAGTAGTTTATCTCAATCTAAAATGGCGGTGTCAATGCAGCAAAGCGGTCTTGCGTTCGATGCTGCTGAGGCCGGTATTGCAGGCGTTTTCTTTGAATCAGAAGACGAATCACTGTTAACTGACCCTACAAAGACAGATCCGTTGTCTGAAGCAAGGCAGGGCAAGATTCTAGACCCGGAAGTAGAAACAATGAGCTGCTTTGATGAGGCTGAATGGACGGATCGTTACGTAACTAATGCGGGCCTTGGTTGGAACACTATGCATGATACCGACGGTACATATCAAACCGAAGTATCATCAAAGAGCTGGTCTAGAACAGCTTTTATTCGCGAGCAGGCCTGTCGCGGGTCTAGCAATGTAATAGGCGGAAGTAATATCAACTGCCACGTATTTCAAATACGCGGTTGTGGAAAAGTGGAAGGGAAGCCGACGGTAGTCGCCAATAGTTTGGCAGCGTCTGTGTTTGCTCCAGCAAATCAGTAGGTAAAGAAAAGTGAAAAAATTAACAAGTTACCTTGCATCAATAACGGTATTCAGCTGCATAGGATTTTCAGCTGTTGGCGATGATCTAGATATTTATTTGGGAAGTTCAAGTAGCACGGTTACCTATAAACCGAATGTTTTGTTCATCATGGACACATCAGGCAGTATGGGAAGTACGGATGGAACCGGCAAATCAAGGTTGTTAAGGGTTCAAGAGGCATTAAAAGAAGCATTAGACGGAGCCACGAATATTAATGCTGGCTTAATGCGTTTTTCTGACGATGGGGGGCCTGTGCTTTTTCCCATTCGTGATATTGACAGCCCTATCAATGCAGCTTTGGTCGCAACTATCACAGGCGGAGATGACGATGCCTACGAAGTGGGAGGCTCGGTATCGCTAGATTCTAATACGCTATTGCTCAGCGACGGCATCGACACCGTTACCACTGGTTTACGTTTCTCTGATGTACCTATTCCGCAAGGCGCCGTAATAACCAGTGCAAAATTGCGTTTTACATCTGAAGAATTTGATATTTCATCCACTACACTAACGATATCTGCCGAAGCGGATGCTTCGTCAGCGGCCTTTACTGATAGCTCAAGCAATTTAAGTTCAAGAACAAAAACGTCATCTCAAGTCGAATGGGCCGGTGATAATACATTTCCTGAGTATGGTGAACTAGTACTTTCACCTGATATTTCATCCGTCATTCAAGAGGTTGTTGATCAGGCTGATTGGTGTGGCGGAAGCAAACTAAACATACTTATTGAGGGTGTGGGTTCGAGTGCAGCTGCAAGCCGTGAAGCTTGGGCATTTGATGCGGGGTTAGGAGCACCGCAGCTAGTGGTAGAGTACGATGAATCTACCGCAACAGGCTGTATGTTCGGCGATTACATCTATCAGGTAACTAGTCAAGACGAAAACTATGAAGAAGATGACGATGGTGAAGGCAATACTGGTAAAAGGTTAGATTTTTCTTCTGATAGAAATAACTATATTGGCGTTCGTTTCAACGACATCAAGATAGCGCAAGGCGCTGAGATAGAAGAGGCATATATTGAGTTCACGGCTCGCGGGGGATGGTCTGGGACAGCCAGTACGCGTATTCGTGTGGTTAATGAAGATGACGCTCGTTCACTTCACTATAGAAGTAGTGATGAGGATAACCTAAGAGACCTTCCTAAAACAGGCTCGATAACTTGGTCTATGCCAGCATTCACGAATGAACTTTCCTATCGTACACCCGATATATCGTCGTTGGTGAAAACAATAGTAGATAAACCTGGCTGGGACGCGGGTAACAACATCGCTTTCGTGTTCGACAGCTTCTCAGGACAACGTGGGGTAGAGTCATATGAAGGGGATGCAAGTAGTTCAGCAAAGCTTATTGTAAAGTTTCGTGGTGACGCAATACCAGGCGCATCTTCTACCGTAAGACAGCATATAAAGAGCAAAGTAGATGAGCTTTCCGCTAATGGTTGGACGCCTATAGTTGACACCTTATATGAAGCAGCAAGTTACTACGGTGGACTACCGGTTTACTATGGGTTGCAGCGCGGAAGTAGCTGGGTACCCAGCAACGTAAGACAACCTACGCGTGTCAGCCATCGCGACTCTTATGTGGGCTTAGATTCTGTACTCCCTTCTGGCTGTTCGGCCGATAATTTATCTAGCGAAGCCTGTGAAGATGAGTACATTCCAAGTGGTGCGCGGTATGTTTCACCTGTTACTGACCTTCAGTGTCAAGTAAACAACCACATTGTATTATTGTCAGACGGGGTAGCAAACAACAACCACAGTGTCGATGAAATCGAGAGTTTATTAGGTACATCTTGTGAGACCAGTGGTTTCACAGGGGGAGAGCGCTGTGGAGTAGATTTAGTTCGAAACATAAGCAGTACCGATACGTCGGTTATTGGACCTAAAGTTATTACACACACTATTGGTTTTGCTTCAAGCAGTAGTGCAGATTCTTATTTAACAAAGCTTGCTACTCAAAGCGGTGGTGGTTTTCACCCAGCAGATGATAGTACCCAACTTTTAGAGGCGTTTAATTCAATCCTAAGTTCAGTTAAGAAGGTCAATACTACCTTTGTTGCGCCTGGTGTTGCAGTCAATCAGTTAAACCGATTGACTCACAACGATGAACTTTATTTTGCGTTATTCAAACCAAGCGAAGGAGCCCTATGGCCAGGAAATTTGAAGCGCTATAGATTGGACGGTCAAGCTATTGTAGATAAAAATGATGATGTTGCTGTTGATAGCGATACAGGCTACTTCGATGAAGGTTCCCACAGTTATTGGTCAACACTAGAAGATGGTAATGATGTTGCCATGGGCGGCGCGGCGAGCAAGATGAGTGTTACTCGCAACGTTTATTTCTTTGATGGTCCAGGTGCCATTAAGACCACTGCAAATGCTATTCATGAAGACAATGTGTTGATTACGCCAGTAGATTTAGGCATTGATAGTATTACCGATGCTGTTGCACTTAGAGAAGCTTATCTGAAATGGGCTCGAGGCGTGGATGTCAAAGACAGTGACGGGGACGGTGACAACACGGACGTAAGGCTACAGATGGGCGACCCTATACATTCGCAACCAATCATCGTTGATTACGGTACAGAGTCGGTGATCTTTATTGCAACCAACCACGGTATGCTGCACGCATTTGACAGCGAGACGGGTGAAGAGCTTTACGGCGTTATGCCTAAATCCTTATTGTCTAATATTGGCGATTTTTATGACAACATTTCAACGCGCGACCATACTTACGGACTAGATGGCGATCTTGTGTTGAGAACAGACGGCACAAATAAGTATCTTTATGTGGGAATGCGTCGAGGTGGTCGTAATTATTACGTCTTTGATATTACAAACAAAACATCCCCTTCGCTTAAATTCACGATTGAAGGTGGCACTACAGGCTTAGAAAAGCTTGGTCAAAGTTGGTCTCGCCCCATATTTACTAAAGTAAGAATTGGGGCTACTGATAAAAACGTCATGATTATTGGTGGAGGGTACGACGAAGATCAAGATGGCAGAGCGGTAAGAGGTTCAGACGCTGTCGGAAATGCTGTATTTATGTTTGATGCAGACACAGGTAGCCTTTTGTGGAAGGCCAGTGACACTGATGCTAATTTGAATCTTACTGAGATGAAATATAGCATTCCTGCCAGAATTTCCGTTATCGATAGAGATAATAATGGTTACGCTGACCATATGTACGTGACCGACACGGGCGGGCAGTTATTTAGGTTAGATATATACAACGGTGAGTCAGTTGCAAACCTAGTTGAAGGGCAGTTAATTGCTGACTTTAATGGCGATACGGCTGAAACTAACCGTCGTTTTTATTATGCTCCCGATGTAACTGAGATAGCGTTAGCCGACGAACTCTACTATGCGGTGGCGATTGGAAGTGGCTGGCGTGCTTCGCCGTTGGACACCTTAGTGAACGACAACTTCTACATGGTAAAAGATGAAGGGGTCTTTAAGCGTGACAGCGACGGCAAATTTACATTTCCATCAGCAACCATCACAGAAAGTGACCTTTTCAACGCCACTAATCATGCGCTTACGAGTGATGACAGCAGTGAGCGAGAATTGGCTGCGGCAGAGTTTGCCACTAAAGACGGTTGGTTCATTAATATGTCTACCGGCGGTGAAAAAATACTTGGTTCTCCGTTGATAATCGACTACAAAGTGTTTTTCACCAGTTATGTGCCGGCGGTCAGTAGTGAGAGTGCCTGTGCTCCGCCCACTGGTAATAGCAAGGCGTATTTAGTGAGCATGTTCAACGGCAATGCTGTTGCTGATATCAACAGAAATAATGTTGTAGACGCCAACGATAGATCGGCTGAACTTAGTCAAACTGGTATTGCACCCGATGCCCGTATTCTAATTCAAGATATTACTAACCCCGTGGTTTGTCTGGGAACGGAGTGTGCATCTGCAGTTATTACTGACACTGAAGAGCCTGATCCTGACGCGCCTCCGGGCACTACGCCGCCAAGTGCGTGCGTAGGGCAGTTTGCTTGTCTTGCTGAAAATATATTTGGTCGGTTCGAGCGTATTAAACGCGGAAGTTGGAATTCTAGTACGGAGCGAGAGTAATAATGCGAAGTAGACGCCACCAAGGTTTTACCCTTATAGAGCTTATGATAGCCGTTGCAGTGGTGGGTATTATAATTGCTATTGGTTACCCGTCATACAAAGGCGTTGTCGTAGATGGTTATAGAGGAACGGCGCAGGCAGACTTGCTTGCCCTTGCGTCTGCCATGGAGCGTCACAATAGCGGCACCTTTAGTTACAAAGGGGCTGCAAGCGGCGGTTCAGACACAGGAGAGCCAGCGATATTTGCCACTTACTCTCCTTCTTCTGAACCTGCGGCAAATAAACGCTATAATTTAGAAATTTCTGCAGCAACCGCAGGTGCTTACGAGATAAGAGCTGTACCTGTGAGCGGAAGCTCACAAGCTGGAGATGGAACATTGTTTTATTTTAGTGATGGCCGTAAGGCGTGGGATAAAAACAACAGTGGTGGTGCTCCAGGTTCAGACGAGTACTGCTGGTCTTGCTAAAACTTCGCTACAACGGCGTTAATTCACCTAGATGCTGAAGATCGGCCCATACTTGCTCATATTTCATATCGAGTAAGTGGGCCTCTTCTTTAGTTAGTCTTTTATTGTGGTCAGATTTACTCTCAATAATCGCCTGCCATAGTAAGGTGCTTTGAATATAACTGTCTAGCAGAAATGTACTAGAAATGCTTAGAATAAACAGTATTGTGAGCACCTCAAAAAAAGAGCTTCCTCGTTGGCCGATGCTTGCAATTCCAGCTACTTTTTGCATTCTTCTTATTGCCTTAAGCGTCTTCATTTACACCTCTATTGTTGTATCCAGGAGCTTGGTACTACTATAGTCTTTGCTAAGTTCGGGTGGTGTTGCAGACTCAAAAGTATCTCTTCACTGTAAAGCAAATCGCCGTCTATTCGTTCAGTTAAAGTATCGAGAGACGTATAAGCACCTTTGAGGGTGGCCGCGTTATCAATGCGAAATTCATGTGTTTCGCCATTGTTGATAACCAGAATCAAGCCGTAAAATTTAGCATCTGAGCGCAACCTAAAATCCCCATTTTTGACAATAAGCAAAATGGGAGAGCTTGCACTCCCGTGTGAAACAGCATGTTTCTCAATAGCGCAATCACCATTTATCCAGTACACAGTTGATATAGGAAGGTCACTACAATCTGTGCGAACAGATATATCAGCAAAATAGTTTGGCGAAATTTCAAACCATTTTCTATTAAAAAGAGTTTGGCTTGTGTCTGCGGAAGCTTGGTTTATTTGGTGATCGCTTAACCGCTGAAGTAGTGCGGGGTAGCGTACTGTTAACACGGAAAAGTTTAGTTTACCTTTTCTTAGCGTTATATCGAATAGAGTGACTTGCTGGTTCTTGTCACCTGTTAATGCAGTCTGATTTATTGTCAAAGTCTCATCAACTGTAGAAAATCTCTTTTCTGTTTCTTCCGGACCAAGCGTGCGAAGAGATTCGACAACGTCTTTCATTTTCTTTTTTACTTCTAGTCTAAGCTCTTGCTCCCTCCTGTTAAATTTTTCAATTTGGTAAAATTGGTCAACACTTTTTGCACTACCGACAACGACAAGCGTTGAGGTTAAGAGGAGTATGCATACCACGGCTAGCGCTATTCCTCCGTATTGAAAAGCTCCTGCGTGATGTTCATGTATTGTCTTATATTGCATTGGGTACTCCTACAGAGAAAGTACGTGTAATTTCTGTGCCAGCAAGTGTTTTTGGCGTTGCGATAATTTCTACCCGCAATAATGTTCCCCAACTTGTTGATTTAACTCTAGAGAAGGATAAATGGTTTATGCTCATGGTTTTCACGTCAGTTAAGTCAAACCAGCCTGGCTCAGAGCACGCTTTTGCTTCAACGCGGTATTCTATGGCATTGTCTCTAAGTCGGTAGCCTAGGAACTCTTTGTCTTCAGCATTAATAGTTCCGTCATGATTTTTATCGTAGCCGAACGTGATACAGCTGTTATGCATTTCTTTGGGATATGCTGAGAGATTAATCGTATCGACAGGTGATGACAGTTTGCCAGTTAAATCAACTGATGTGAGGGCAGTGTAATTTGCTTTTGAAATTGTTTGTGTTAACACACTTTGAATAGCTCTCATATCATCTTCAACCATACTGGAAATTTGTAATTGAGCATTACTCGTATGTAGGCGAGATGAAAGTGATATAGCAAGAGACACTAACAACACAGAAAGTAAGCTCGCTATCATTAATTCAATGAGAGTAAACCCCGTATTTGTCTTTGATGTAAATTGTTTTCCTCGGCTTTTACTTCTCAGCACGGTGCTACCCCACTGATATGATGGTCAGAACATGTTCTTACGCGACCTAAAGTGCTTATCACGGTTTTTCCGGTGTAATGCTCTGATGAAATGAATAGAGTAGCGGCGCCACCGAAATCTAATGTGCCTAAGGGCGTGAACGTTGTATTCTTTTCCTTTTTACTCGAAGTTGTGAGTGTCACTTGGCGTGAATCCAATTTCAGTACTGTAAAATCGGTATCGCCAACGCAGCTAGTCGTGTCATTGCATCGGCAGCTTGGCAGGCTACTCACTGAAATGCAGTTGTTGCTATCACCCATTGCGCTAACGTGAAACGGAGTTTTATGAATAAGTGCATTGATGCGTGCGTTCTTAGTAAGCTCGGCTACTTCCAGTAGGGCTTGCTTAAACTGAGTTCGTTCGTTCCAAACTTTAAAAGAAGGTGCAGCAGACAAAATGACAATACTTAGTACAGCTGTAACCAGCATGACCTCTAGAATGGTATAGCCATTGGTAAGGCAACACATATGCCTGCAATTATATTTGTAATCTTTTAAAACCATGCTTTTGTCCGGTTATTAAGTAATCGTTTAGTTGGTACTGTAAATCTACCGACAAAGTCATCACAGGGAAGCTGTACGATGGAAGGGATTTTAAATATGAAAATTGGGCGCGTTAGTGCCTCAAATGGGGTTACACTGATAGAATTATTAATTGCACTTGCGTTAGTGGCAATATTATCGAATATAGCAACGACGGGATATCGATCGATAGTTCAACTTTCTTCAAAGGTGAGTGCTAAAAGCTACCTTCTCAAACTGCAGTCTATACAATCAAGGCAGTGGTTACGAAAAGGGAGCTATCTTCCACTCACAGATATGCCAGCACTGGAACTATATAAAACTGAGGTTAAGCAGGATTACTTAACCTCTGAAGACTATAAATTTACAATTTATTTAATGTTTATGAAAGAGGGAAGTGTGTGTAGAACACTTAGCATTAGCGAAGGCAAGCGCTGGCCAGAGCAATGCTGGTAGCACATTGTCTTAACTACAAGAGAGCGCTGAACCTGATAGATCTTCCTTTGTTCCGTCCCCATCGCCATCAACTGCGACAGAAATTCTGCCGTATAGAGAAAGTATGACTGCTGATGCATAAGTAGAATCATTGTCTTTAGGACAAATTGTTATGGTCGCTGCGGTGTCGATAGCGCCTTGCTCGTCAAAAGCTACACTCCCCGAAATACCATATATGAGGTTGGCGCTATTTATAGGGTCGCTGGTAAAAAGTATGGTTTCGTCACTGTCTCGGGAACCATTTATATTTCTATCTATAAATGCCATTTTGGCATTTGACCAGTCAGTTTCACAGCCTTCATAGTCAGCCGTGGGGCAAAGGATAACCTCAGTTTGCTCATCCACTGCAGTAAAGCGTGCACGTTGAGCTACAGCACTTAAACTGTTTATGTCAGCAGTGATTCTATTTTTGATGATAATACTTTGAATGCTAGGCCCAACGGCTGTCACTAAGATTGCGACTATGGCCACAGCTACAAGTAGCTCTAGAAGGGTGAAGCCTCGCTGATTATTGATATAGTTTGATTTCTTGTTAAGTCTATTTTTGCGCATTATTTGCTTAAATCTCTTTTATATGTGCGAATTCCTCATCTTTGGTGAGGCTCGTTCAGTATTCGCGTTTAACTTCCTGTCATTCTTGTAATTTACATGGTGGGCGAAGATGCATCAATGGTTATCTTTTTACGTTAAACTAAAAGATAGCTTATGATCGTATCTCATTGCGTGAATAAGCATTACTGAACATACATAACAGCTATAGCCTAAGTGCGATTTGTGCCATCAAGAATCGCGATATAGAAAAGTAATAAGGCAGGATAGTACTAACATCTGAGCTCAGATTATCGTACTATTAACTAATCGAACTCCTCAACAATACGTGGATATTACAATGCAAAAACAAGCAGTTATTGATGAAATGAAAGTGCTGCCTGAAATCGATGTGGAATATGAAGTTGCACGTCGAGTATCGTTTATCAAAAAGCAGTTGCTTACCTCTGGTTTGAATTCACTGGTGCTGGGTATTAGTGGGGGAATTGATTCATGTACGTTGGGGCGTTTAGCTCAATTGGCTGTGAATGAGTTAAACGATGAACATCACGAAAACTACCAGTTTATAGCCGTACGCTTGCCGTATGATACGCAAGCTGATGAAGAAGATGCACAGAAATCTATCGAGTTTATTCAGCCCTCTCATTCTCTTGCAGTGAATGTTAAGCCAGGCGCAGACGCAATTCATGCCTCAACTTCACAAGCCCTCGCTAACGCCAACCTTCTTCCAGAAAGTGATGCGAAGCAGGACTTTGTCAAAGGCAATGTCAAAGCGCGTACCCGTATGGTTATTCAGTATGAAATTGCGGGAATGGTTGATGGACTTGTTCTAGGTACAGACCATTCGGCTGAAAATATTACAGGGTTTTATACTAAGTACGGTGACGGAGCGTGCGATTTAGCGCCTTTATTTGGTCTAAGCAAGCGCCAAGTCCGTGCAGTGGCAGCCCATTTAGGTGCACCGCACAATGTAATCACCAAAGCCCCAACCGCTGATTTAGAAAGCCTGTCGCCACAAAAAGCTGACGAGCAAGCGCTAGGCATGTCTTACGACCAAATCGATGACTTTTTGGAAGGCAAGCCTGTTTCTGCAGAAGTGGAAGAGAAATTGCTCTATATTTATGAGCGTACGCAACACAAACGTGTACCAATTCCAACAATTTACGATGAGTTGTAGTCATGAAAAAAATTGAAGCTATCATTAAACCGTTCAAAATGGACGATGTTAGGGAAGCGCTAGCTGAAGTCGGTATCGCAGGGATGACAGTATCTGAAGTGAAGGGATTTGGCCGCCAAAAAGGCCATACTGAGCTTTATCGTGGTGCTGAATACCAAGTTGACTTCCTACCTAAAATCAAAATTGAGCTTGTGCTAGATGATGACCGCGTTGAACAAGCGGTAGAAGCCATTCAGTCATCGGCTAAAACAGGTAAAATCGGCGACGGTAAGATCTTTGTTTACAGCGTCGAAAGTGCAGTACGTATCCGTACTGGTGAGCAAAACGAAGACGCAATTTAACGATTTGGTTAATTACTTCACAAATGAAAAAGGAGCCGCTGGCTCCTTTTTTATACAGATTCAATATTAATTGAAAAATAAAGGGGAAGTGGCTTAGTGGTCGTGACCACAACCGCCTTCGCTGTGCACATGACCGTGCTCAAGCTCTTCTTGCGTAGCTTCGCGCACGTCTACAACCGTTACATCGAACGTCAACGGAATACCTGCTAGCGGGTGGTTACCGTCAACAACAACCTCTTCGTCAGTTGTTTCAATAATAATTACCGATTGCTCACCTTGGGGTGTAGTTGCGCGGAAAGACATACCAACTTCAACATCCATACCGTCAAACATTGAGCGTGGTACAGTTTGTACAAGTTCGTCAGCACGTTCACCGTAAGCTTTTTCAGGGGTTACTGAAACGTTGAAGCTGTCATCTTTTGATTTACCAATAAGTGCATCTTCTAATCCTTCAATTAAGAATCGACGGCCTAAAAGTACAACTAGCGGCGATTTACCTTCTGAAGAGTCTAGCGTTGTGCCGTCTTCGGTAGATACGGTGTAGTGTAGCGTTACAACGCTGTCAGAAGTAATTGTCATAACAAATCCTATCTTGGCCCTATGATAAAAAAAGGGCAATAAATTTAATGCAGCAGTAAACTGCTTATCGACGTTTTTTCACAATATTGCTTGCTTGTTGCTCAATACTGTACGGCAAGCTATTAGGGTAACAGGTAATGGCGTGGTTATCAGCCAGTCTGTGTAAATCTTCGGTGGTAGTGTCGTTATTTAACACGGCAATAAACCAGGTTTCGTTATCGAGCGACGCAACATTCAGTACTTTACCCGCTATACGCCAATTTTCGCCTAATTGCTTTTCAAGACTGTCACCAGGTTTGATATCTACTTGTTCTTCAAGATTAAAGCTGTAGGCAGCACGTTTGTTTTTACCCAAAAATCGTGTTCGCGCAACCACTTCTTGCCCCATGTAACAGCCTTTATCGAAGTCGATACCGTTAAGCGCCTGCACATTAATCATTTGTGGCACGTATTCCGCTACCGCTTCACCCTGTACTAAGGCGTGCACGCTTTCAATCTGAATGGCGTCAAACACAACGTGGGAATAACAAGCTACAGTTTTTGTCTCAATTAACGTGTTTAATTGCTTTGTGCCGGTTTCATCTAAAAGAACAACAATGCCTTTGCGAGTAGTGTTGGCGACAAATGCCACGCCATGCTCGCTTTCTATTTTCGGCAGCATAACTTTATCTGCGGTATCGCCCTCAACAAGTTGTGCGACTTCATCGCTTGAAAACAGTTGTCCTAATAGGGCGTTTACCTCATCAGACTTTGCAGCATCGAGTGAAATGAAGTAAGTGCTGTAAGCCTGCGAGTCGTCAACGATATCGACCTTAGAAAACACGCCATACTTATTTAGCTGGGCTAACGAATGGCTGCCCGCATCATCATTTGTCAGCATCAATAACTTGCTTAAGTGTCGGGTCACGTACCCCGTAGACCACGTCTTGCCTTTGTTGTCACAATGCGCAAAATGCCTGGCAGTGTTTTCGTCTAGCTTATTAATGTTGACCGTAATTTGCCCCTGAAGGTAACTGTCGGCCTGTTCTCCTTCCAAAGAAATTATCATGGTGTTCGAAAGCTTGACCATAAATTCTTGAGGAAGATTTTGTAATGCTGCGATAGATGTCATATTCACCACTGTAAAGTTCGCTGTATGTACTCAAGGTATGGTAAAACCAGCAATATTCAAGGGTAATACGCACTAATGTGTACAGATTAAGTTCTATTTAGTTTGTCTATCCGACCAAAAGAGCAGTGATCCCCAGCCGTAGGACATGGTATTATTGATGGCGAATAAAAAACGGTATAAAAGACATATGTTTGAACCCAAAAGACTAGCCCGATTAAAGTGGGCGTGCCGCAGAGGCATGCTAGAGTTAGATGTACTATTGCTTCCTTTTGTAGAAGAAGCCTTTGACTCACTAAGTTACGAAGACCAAGAAACATTTGAACGTTTACTTACTAGTGATGACCCGGATTTGTTTGCTTGGATAATGGGGCATCAAAAGTGCGAAGACCCTGAATTAGCCGCCATGGTGGCGACTATTGTTAACCGTGTCAAAGTATAGAGTTAGCATAAAGCATAATAGATTTAGAAAAGTATTTGGGGAATTATGCGTGGCCGTTTGCCTTATGGCGGCACTATGCAGTCTTCCTCAATACCTATGGTCTTGGCTGAGCTTCACCGCAGAATTAGTGTGCATAGTTGCCGTGGCTACGTTAATGATAGTCTGGCGTCTTTATGATGCGTTTAGTAACAATACTTCTACTACTCAATATGCACTCTCTTTGACCAGCGATGGTATTGTTCGCGCTATTGACGATAGTACGCTCCCTTTGGAACCAAGAAGCACGACCATGCCCAGTGTGTTAGCCGATGCTTTATCCGATGGCACATCGATGAAGATTCATCAGTCTTCCCAGTTATTTACTTGGGGAATGTGCATTAACGTGTTGTGTCATAAACGGCATTGGTTTGAAAAAGGTCATAACCATTTGACGTGGGTCTTAAAAGGTGAGTGCTGTGAGGCAGACTACCGCAGGTTGGCAAGAGCCATTATTTTCGCAAGAAAAGCGACGCCTTAAAGGAATTTAACAGATGTTTCGTGAGTATACTAAAGCGTTATTCAAACGCGTTGACGCTAGGCAACTTATGCAGTTTAAGCCGCCTACGTTGCCGCAGCGCATATACACAAAAACGCTCAATGTCGATAACGTGCACTATGCTTCTTTTTGTCAAGAGGTCGATTGGCCGGCGAATGAGCATGCTCATCCTCTTTATTTGCAGATGCTTTCGTTACCGTTACAGATGCAATGCTTGCTAGACAAACAAAGCCCATTTCCTTTACTAGGTCTTATTCATGCTGCGAACAAAGTGTTTGTGCTAGAGCATTGTGATTTAAGCGAGCCATTTGAATGTCGTGTGCGTTTTCACGACGTGAGACCCCATAGCCGCGGGTGGGAAGTGGATGTTATGTTAGAAGCACTTCAGTCGGGGAATCTGGTCTATCGGGCCATAAGTAGCTATTTGGTGAAAGTTAAAGCCGTTCATGTAGCGCCACTTGGCCCAAAAACCGACCTAAACGACGAATGTAACCTAGAAGATAGAGGATTAATTGCTGAAATTAATGCATCGGCAAATACAGGGCGACGCTACGCTAAGCTTTCGGGCGACTACAACCCTATTCACTTGTCTGCCATATCTGCCAAAGCCTTTGGCTTCAAACAGCCCATAGCTCATGGGATGTGGACCTTATCTCGTGCAGTGTCAGCGTTTGTAAGTCACCAAGAGGACAGTCAATCCATCACCGTGAAAGAAGTAAATTGTCGCTTTAAAAAGCCTGTCTTCTTGCCTAATAACATTCATATTCAACAACACTGTAAAACGGATACTAGTGCGCTGTTAGACGTAACCGATAGTGACGATAGCCTTGTACATTTATCAGCGAGCGTGGCGTTTAATCAAGAAAAACTCTAAAAGGGTGATAGCCCTGAACTGAATATCAAATCCAGGTTTAAGAAAAGGCATCAGAAAGAGTGAATGAGAGAGCATACAAATATGCTCTCTTTTTTTGGGGCGTTTTTCAATAGCACTGTTTGTATGCAAGTACTGCATTCTTGCAGCATCTATTCGCTTTGGGTGGCGTTTTTAATTTAAACGTAAGCCCTAAATAACCCTACACTAGCAAGCGTGTATCGCTATATGCTAGTCGGCGCCAGAAAAGCTGTCTTGAGTAATTAATAAACCTACGTCAGAGCCCGACAATTGCTTTCTTGGAGTAAGAATCGTGGGAACCGGATTATCTAATTGTTCAGGGTGGTCCAGATTGAAATGTAGGCCTCTGCTTTCCTTTCGCTCCATTGCACATCTTACGATTAACTCAGCAACAGTTACTAAGTTTCTAAGCTCTAGTAGGTTATTGCTTACTCTGAAGTGTGAGTAGTACTCAGTAATTTCTTGCTCTAAAAGTTTAATACGGCGCATTGCTCGTTCAAGGCGCTTATCAGTGCGTACAATACCTACGTAATCCCACATAAATAGTCTAAGTTCGTGCCAGTTATGCTGAATAATAACTTCTTCGTCTGAGTTTGATACTTGGCTTTCATCCCACGGCGCAATAGCCTCTTCACAGTCTGCCTTGTTAAGGTTTTTAATTATATCGTCTGCAGCGGCACTGGCGAACACTACACATTCAAGTAAAGAGTTAGACGCCATGCGATTAGCGCCGTGTAGACCTGTATAGGCAACTTCACCAATTGCGTACACATTATTTAAATCGGTTTTGGCATTGAAGTCGGTCATTACCCCGCCACAGCTATAATGTGCAGCAGGTACTACTGGAATAGGTTCACGGGTAATATCGATACCAAGAGAGCGGCACTTACGATAAATATTAGGGAAGTGCTTAACGATAAAATCAGCAGGCTTGTGACTAATATCTAAATACATACAGTCAGCGCCTAATCGCTTCATTTCATAGTCAATAGCGCGAGCGACTACGTCGCGCGGCGCAAGATCGCCACGCTCATCAAACTTGTGCATAAAGCGGGTACCGTCGGCGTGGCAGAGGTTTGCGCCTTCGCCGCGCAGTGCTTCTGTAATCAAGAAGTTGCGTGCCTGTGGATGGAATAAGCAAGTCGGATGAAATTGATTGAATTCCATATTGGCCACGCGACAACCCGCTCGCCATGCCATGGCAATGCCGTCACCGCTAGACACATCGGGGTTCGATGTATACTGATATACCTTACTGCCACCGCCGGTCGCTAGCGCAACGAAAGGGGCGCGAATTACTTCAACGTGCTCTTGTTGTCTATTCCAAACATAAGCACCCACCACGCTGTTCTTTTCTTCCTTTGAAGGAATGAGATCGATGGCGTTATATCGCTCAAAAACGTGAATGTTTGGGTGAGTCGATACCGCGTCATTTAACGTAATCTGAAGTGCTTCACCTGTGGCGTCAGCGGCATGAAGAATTCGGCGGTGGCTGTGCCCACCTTCGCGGGTAAGGTGAAAGCGTTCCTCACCGGATTCACTTTTCTCTGTATCAAATGGCACACCGTAGCCGATAAGCCACTCAAGAGAAGCCTTTGCGCGTTCTGCGGTAAATCTCACAGCAGGCTCTTCGCATAGCCCTGCGCCTGCGGCAAGCGTATCTTTTACGTGTGCGTCTATAGAGTCTTGTTCATCGAATACGGCTGCAATACCACCTTGTGCATAGCGGGTGGAGCCTTCATTGCGGTCACTTTTACTAAGTACAATAACCTGACAATGGTCGGCAAGCTTAAGCGCTAAGCTCAATCCTGCTGCGCCACTCCCAATAATCAATACGTCACAACGATGTTCTATTGCATTTGATGTGGAAGTTAGTGAAGACGATACAGATTTCATGTATTTTTATATCAATTCAAACGAGCAAAGGTTTGGCAAGTCTAAAGGATGAGTAGCAAAACACAATCATTCTTGCCCCCTGACTTAAGCATTTTTTAAAATATTTAATGCTTATACAGAACTTTTGTAAAAAGAACGCGTCTACACACATGCTTGTTAGAGCTATGGTGTAGTTGAAGTAGGGAGTAATGGCTCGAATGAGCGAGCAGATAACCGACCAACAACTGGTCGAAAAAGTACAGCGTGGCGATAAAAATGCGTTCAACTTATTGGTAACTCGTTATCAACATAAAGTGATGCATCTTGTTTCTCGCTATGTGAAAAATACCGGTGACGTTGCTGATGTAACGCAAGAAGCGTTCATTAAAGCATACCGTGCCTTGCCTAATTTTCGTGGCGACAGTGCATTTTATACTTGGCTTTATCGGATTGCGGTAAACAGCGCCAAGAACTATCTTGTATCTCAGGGGCGTAAGCCGCCTGCAAGCGATGTTGACGCCGACGAAGCTGACTTTTACGAAGGTAGCGATGCTTTAAAAGAGCAATCAACACCAGAGCGGAGCCTGTTATCTGAGGAAATTGAAGAAACCCTGTTTAAGGTAGTTGAAAAGCTGCCGGACGATTTACGCATGGCAATTACGCTGCGTGAAATTGAAGGGTTGAGCTACGAAGAAATCGCGAACGTAATGTCGTGTCCTGTTGGTACGGTGAGATCCCGTATTTTTAGGGCTCGCGAGGCGATTGATAAAGTTATTCAACCGTTGTTAGAAAATTAAAAAGAAATAAAATCAAAAAAAGATGAACTTTCTTTTTTCCACGATGACTAACAGCTGTGTTAGGGTAGTTAACGATCACTTTGATCTGGAAATGAATATATGACGCAACAGCAAGAAAAATTGTCCGCATTCATGGATGGTGAGATAGAAGGCAATGACATCATCGATGCGATTAAGCAAGATGAAGCGCTTCAGGCCAAATGGCAACGTTACCATGTGTATCGCGGTGCAATGCGAAAAGAGGCAAGCGTTGCTCCTCAGTTGGACATTACCGCAAGCGTAGCAGCTGCGCTTGAAAACGAGCCAGCCATAGTCGCACCTAAACGCTCGCGCTGGCAGTCAATACCACTCGTTGGCAGTGTCGTTCCTTTTGCGAAGCAGTCAGGTCAGTTTGCAGTGGCTGCATCTGTGGCAGTGGCAGTTATTTTTGGTGTTCAGTACACCAATCAAGAAGCACCAACCGAGCCATTTATGACAGCGCCAACAATTGCACCTCAAGGCGGATTGTCTCCAGTGAGTTTGGAGCAAACCCGAACCTTACCGCGCAACGATATGAACGAAATGCTTGAGAAAAAGCGTAAAATAAATGCGCTAATTGCTGACCATGAGCAGCAAATAAAACTTAAGCAAGCGCAGGAAGAAGAGAGTGAAAACGAGACAAGCGGATCAGAGCGTCCATAGATTATCGTAGAGCGAGTCAAAATGAGTTAAAATGTGCCTTCGTTCCCAAGTGCGATGAAGATGCATTTTATATTTTAATCATACCAGCATATACTGCTGGTATGTTTGTTTTAAGGCGGGAATAATGCGCTGTAGTTCTATCCTTGCACTTTTTTTCATTTCGGGCGGGGCTATCAATGCCACGTTTGCCCATTCAACGACACCCAGCGAGGTGGCGAATTCTTCTGTTACAAGAGTTCAAGCAAATAGTGTTAGCGATGCTAAATCAGGAGACAATTCCAATACCGGCACAAACGTTTCCCAAGGGGAGGGTGTTCAGCAAGGAGAAGGGCTTCAAAGGCAAACTGAACAAAGTCTCAACGAGGAAAACGCGTCTGCTTCACCCACGCCACAACTTCAGTCGGCAAGTCAGTGGCTGGCTGAACTACAAAACATTATTACCAACGCCAATTTCCAAGTGTCCTTTGTGCAGACTGTCGCAGGAAAAGAAACGGTTCCTTACCTGTGGCGACATGGGATAATGGAGGATGGTTCTGAACTAGAGCAGTTAAATCTTCAAAATGGGCCTGGTCGCGAGCTTATTCGCGTTAATGATGTGGTCAGTGTATTTGAGCCCGACGTTCAACCTTACAGCCTACGGTCAAAGCATATAAATGGTCCAATACCTAGTGCATTGCTCTACCATCCAGAACAACTCAGTTCAGCCTATGAGTTTGTCGCTGTTGGAAGAGCGCGGGTGGCAGGGCGCTCAGCACAGCAAATTCGTATAGTTAGCCGAGATAACACACGGTTTGGCTATCAACTATGGCTCGATGAGTCCTCTGGTATGTTGCTGAAGCTTAATATGTTGGATTTGCAAGGGGCGTTATTAGAGCAAATTCAAGTTACCGCCTTTGCCATATCGCCTGAACCTGCGGAATATTTCTCGCGAATTAACTCAGCATCATTACCAGCGCCTATGGCTTTGAGTAATACCCCAAGCCGAGCACACAAATGGGATGTCACATATTTGCCCTCGGGCATGCGAGAAATAAAGCAAGATACAAGACGCCTAGCCTTAACAGGTCAGGTAGTAGAATATAAACTCTTTTCGGATGGCCTAGTGGACGTATCTGTTTATGTTCAGCCAGCCGAAGATGCGCTCGGCGAAACCCTTGCGTTACGAAACGAAGTCAGCACCTTTTTGACGCTGACCGACGGGAAAGCCCAAGTGACGGTAGTAGGGGAAATTCCACTACAGACTGCCAATGCTATTGCTACGTCGCTACGACCTGTTGCCAATGCAGGGCAATAAAGAGCTTCAGTTAAGCAGCACTTAAATACGGTAGAAAGAGCAAGTATGATTAAAGAAACCGCTACTGTGGTTGCTGTTGATGGTGATGAGGTAACCGTCGAAGCGGCAATTAAATCCACCTGTAATGCGTGTCAGGCTCAAAGTGATTGTGGCACAGGTGTCATTTCTCGTGCTATTGCGCCGAAAACACAACAATTAACGCTACGTACGCCTATGCCAGTACGGGTCGGTCAGCAGGTGACTGTGGGCATACCCGAAGCAGGTATTTTAAGTGCGTCGGCTTTCTTATATTTGTTACCGCTTATTGTTTTTATTGGCGCGTATTCAGTTTTTATATCACTGCTAAGCACAACAAGTTTTAGCCATGAATTATGGGCACTGGGTCCAAGCGCTTTAGTTACTTTCTTTACATACAAACTCATTGCTTACAAGTTACACCGAGTTGAGCGCACGAAATATCAACCCGTTTTATTAGGCCAGCAAGGCCTAAACTGAGCGAAGCACCTGCTCATAAGTAGGTTTAGCTCTTTTTATTTGCTCATATACGCTGTAGAGCCCCAAATTAGCAGTGCTTTACATGCTTCAAGTTTCAAGGCAGGCGGGTAAAGCCACGCCAAGTTGCCACTTTTATACGCTTTGCGTGCATGGGTATTAAAATTTCCGCCATGCCAATTCGCTTTTCGTGCCAGAAATGGGTAAAATCCGCTCGCGCTGCGTATAAGCCTGAACTCAGGGTAAGCAGCATATTTTGTTTAATGAATTTTTCTGCAGGTAATTTCCAGCATTATGCAACAATCGCACATTCGTAACTTCAGTATTATCGCCCACATTGACCACGGTAAGTCTACGCTGTCAGACCGTCTAATTCAGCACTGTGGAGGGCTAACCGATCGCGAAATGGCCGAGCAGGTTCTCGACTCAATGGACTTGGAAAAAGAGCGCGGTATTACCATTAAAGCGCAAAGCGTGACACTGAACTATGAAGCGCGCGACGGTGAAACCTATCAGCTAAACTTCATTGATACGCCAGGACACGTTGACTTCACTTACGAGGTGTCTCGTTCATTGGCAGCCTGTGAAGGAGCACTACTTGTTGTCGATGCCGGTCAGGGCGTTGAAGCACAGACGCTAGCAAACTGCTACACCGCTATCGAGATGGATATGGAAGTGGTACCTGTGTTGAATAAGATCGACTTGCCGCAGGCTGAACCAGACCGTGTTGCAGAAGAAATTGAAGACATTGTCGGTATTGATGCACTTGACGCTGTGCGCTGCTCAGCGAAAACAGGTATTGGTATTGAGGATGTGCTTGAAGTTATCGTAAACAAGATTCCACCACCTGAAGGTGACCGTGAAGCGCCACTTAAAGCATTGATCATCGATTCGTGGTTTGACAATTACCAAGGTGTTGTTTCATTGGTACGAATCGTGGAAGGACAGCTTAGCAAGAAAGATAAAATCCAGATAATGTCTAACGGACAAACTCACCAGGTGGATAAAATTGGTGTGTTTACGCCTAAGCCTTTAGACACGGGTACGTTACGAGCCGGTGAAGTAGGTTTTATCATTGCCGGTATTAAAGACATTCAAGGCGCACCAGTAGGTGATACCATTACTTTGGCTCGCGAGCCAGCTGAAGCTATGCTGCCAGGCTTTAAAAAGGTTAAACCTCAGGTTTATGCCGGTATTTTCCCAATAAGCTCAGATGACTACGAAGACTTCCGCGATGCCCTTGCTAAACTAAGTCTGAACGACGCTTCACTATTCTATGAGCCAGAAAGCTCAGCAGCGCTTGGCTTTGGTTTCAGAATTGGTTTCCTTGGCATGCTGCACATGGAAATTATCCAAGAGCGTTTAGAGCGCGAATATGATCTTGGTCTTATCACTACAGCACCTACAGTAATTTACGAAGTTGAAACAACCAAGGGCGAAACGCTTACCGTAGATAGCCCGGCTAAACTGCCGCCAGTGAACGATATCGCTGAAATTCGTGAGCCTATGGTTGAAGCTAACATTCTTGTTCCTCAAGAATACTTAGGCAACGTAATTACGCTTTGCGTTGAAAAGCGTGGTATGCAAACCAACATGACTTACCACGGCAAGCAAGTAGCGGTAACGTACGAGCTGCCAATGGCTGAAGTAGTGCTTGATTTCTTTGACCGTTTGAAATCTACCAGCCGTGGCTTTGCGTCTCTTGACTACAACTTTAAGCGTTTCCAAAGCTCAGATATGGTACGCGTAGATATTCTGATTAATGGTGAGCGTGTGGATGCACTTGCAGTCATCACGCACAGAGAAAACTCTCAGGGACGTGGTCGTGAATTGGTAGAGAAGCTTCGCGAGCTTATTCCACGTCAAATGTTCGATATCGCTATTCAGGCGGCTATCGGTAACCATATTGTTGCAAGAAGTACGGTGAAGCAGCTGCGCAAAAACGTAATCGCGAAGTGTTACGGCGGTGACGTAAGCCGTAAGAAGAAGCTACTTCAAAAGCAAAAAGAAGGTAAAAAGCGAATGAAGCAAGTGGGTAATGTTGAATTGCCACAAGATGCGTTCCTTGCAGTACTTAAGGTGGGCAAATAATGGCAAATTATTTCTCCTTAATTTTGGTGGCACTCACCTTAATAACAGGACTAGTCTGGCTATTGGATAGCCTAGTGTTTGCGCCAAAACGAAAAGCGCGTTTACAGGCTGCAGCGACTGCAGAGGGTGCGGGCTATGGAGAAGACCCTCAGCTGCCGTACCTGGTTGACACCTCACAACAGATATTCCCTGTTATTGCTTTCGTTTTGGTATTGCGCTCGTTTTTGTATGAACCTTTCCAAATTCCATCCGGTTCAATGATGCCTACGTTATTGGTGGGTGACTTCATTTTAGTTGAGAAGTTTGCGTACGGCGTAAAAGACCCTGTTTTCAGAAGTAAGTTAATTGAAACGGGTGTGCCAGAGCGCGGCGATGTAGTGGTTTTCAAATACCCTGAAGAACCGTCAATAGATTACATCAAGCGCGTAATTGGTTTACCGGGCGATACCGTGGTTTATCAAAATAAGCAGGTTTACATCAAACCTAAGTGTGAATCTGGTAGCAATTGTCCAAAGTTAAAAGCAGTGCCGTTAACGTTCCAAGAGCGCGGTGAGTTTGTACAAGACATGGCGCAACTTATGCGTTACACCGAAGATTTAGGCACAGTAGAGCATGATATTCTTCGCCACCCCGTTCGCGAAATTTCACCGGTTAATTTCTACACTCAACCGGGAACCCGAAGTAACGAGTGGATAGTGCCAGAAGGTCAGTATTTCGTATTGGGCGATAACCGTGATAATAGCCGCGATAGCCGTTTCTGGGGTTTTGTTCCAGATGCAAACTTGGTTGGAAAAGCCGTTGCAATTTGGATTTCCTTTGAGTTTGAGCGCAGCCCTTCAGACTTTCTTCCTACGTGGGTTCCAACAGGTATTCGATTTGAGCGTGCAGGTGGCATTCATTAATGCAGGGTATTGATAAATATCGTCGTCTTTACAAGGCGATAGGCTACACATTTACCAATGAGGCGTTATTAGAACAAGCGCTTACTCACCGCAGTGCAGCCAAACAACACAATGAACGCTTAGAGTTTCTGGGCGACGCTATTTTAGGCATGATTGTGGGGGAAACACTGTTTAAGCGTTTTCCTACAGTACCTGAAGGCAAGCTTACCCGCATGCGCTCTACATTGGTAAAAGGCGAGACGTTAGCTGAGCTCGCTAAGGAAGCCAGCGTGGGTGAATTACTCAACTTGGGGCCAGGTGAGCTTAAAAGTGGCGGTCATCGCAGAAGCTCGATTTTGGCTGACGCAGTTGAAGCTATCTTAGGTGCTATCTATCTCGATTCAGGTATGGACGAAGTGCGTGGCGTTATCGACCGTTTGTGGGAGACTCGCATAAACAAGCTCGACCCTAACGCCCACCCTAAAGATAGTAAAACACGTCTTCAGGAATTTCTGCAAGGTCGCAAGCAGCCATTGCCAACGTACGAGGTGCTGTCTATTTCCGGTAAAGACCATGCGCAAACTTTCGAAGTAAGCTGCAAAGTAGAAAGTCTACCAAAGGCAGTCGTGGCGTCTGGCAATAGCCGTCGTAAAGCAGAACAAGAAGCTGCTCGTCTAACATTGGAGAAGCTTGATGACAACGCATGATGAGTCAAATTTGCCCGAAATGCCAGAGATGCCAGATATACAAACTCGCTGTGGCTTAGTAGCCATAGTAGGGCGCCCTAACGTGGGCAAGTCAACGCTACTTAACCGTTTGCTGGGTCAAAAAGTAAGTATTACTTCACGTAAGCCTCAGACCACCCGTCACCGTATTCTAGGTATAGATACTGACGGCGACTATCAAGCGATTTACGTTGATACACCGGGGCTTCACCAAGACGAAAAACGCGCGATTAATCGCTACATGAACCGCGCCGCGTCTAGCTCATTAGCTGAAGTTGGCCTTGTGCTGTTTGTAGTGGAAGGCGATAGATTCAACGCCGAAGATGAAATGGTATTAAGTAAGGTTAAACAAGCAAACCTTCCTTGCTATCTTATCGTAAACAAGATGGATAAGGTTGAAGATAAAGAAAACTTTATGGTTCACCTTCAAAAGCTTGGCGAGAAACACCCGTTTGAGCACATGATCCCTATCAGCGCTAAACAGGGCAAAATGGTAGACGATATTAGAGACCTAGTGGCAAAGTCGTTACCTAAGAGTGAATTTTTCTTTCCAGAAGACTATATCACTGATCGTTCAAGTCGCTTTATGGCTGCTGAAATTATCCGTGAAAAACTGATGCGCTTCACTGGCGATGAGTTGCCTTACTCTACTACGGTAGAAATTGAGCAGTTCAAAATGGCTGACAATGGTGTTTATCGTATTAGTGGCTTAATTTTGGTTGAGCGCGAAACGCAAAAACGCATGATCATCGGTAAAGGCGGTAAGCATTTGAAAACCATTGGCGAGCAAGCGCGTAAAGATATGGAAAACTTGTTCGATAATAAAGTGTTTTTGGAGCTTTGGGTTAAAGTGAAACAAGGCTGGGCCGACGATGAGCGTGCTTTGCGTTCACTAGGCTACGGTGACGACAGCAACTTTTAGCCTAAATCGTTGTTAGTATTAGTACGTTGAGCCTTGTTCTAATGCTAACTAGCGCTACATTCTCAAGTGCTCTTGGTAAACGTGAAGCCAGAAGCATTCGCGTAAAGGTATGCACAAACATCTACAATAAGCATTATTAATCATAGTAATCTCTTCTCAGGAGCGGTATATGGCAATTTCAGATATGCGCAGGCAGTACTCGAAAGGCAGTTTGAGTGAGGCAGATATTACTTCAAGTCCGTTTATTTTGTTCGATAAATGGCTGAAAGACGCTATTGATGCTGGTATACCCGATCCTACTGCGATGACGGTTGCCACCGTTGACGCTAATGGCCAACCTTCTCAACGTATCGTTTTGTTAAAAGATGTCAGTGAAAATGGATTTGTTTTTTTCACAAATCTTGGCAGTCGAAAAGCGCAAGAACTCTCGGTTAACCCAAAAGTATCCTGTCACTTCCCATGGTTCTTTATGGAGCGCCAAGTTCGTGTATGCGGCAGCGTTGAAAAGCTTTCTGTTTCTGAAAATGCAGCCTATTTCTTCTCTCGCCCTAAAGACAGCCAGTTGGCAGCCTATGCGTCTAAACAAAGCAAGCCAATTGGCAGTAGAGAGCTTTTGCTTACCCAATTCAAGCAACTAAAAGATAAGTTTGCGAACAAAGAACTCCCCGTACCGGACTTTTGGGGAGGCTTTCGTATTGTGCCTCATCAAATTGAATTTTGGCAGGGCGGAGAAGATAGATTGCACGACCGTTTTGAGTATAACAAAACCGAAGATGGTGCATGGGCAACACAGCGCTTAATGCCGTAAAAACTCATATTGATTGCATAGGGTAGCTAGTCTTTTATAGTGGCTAGACATTTTAAGCACTTAGTATTTGATTGAGCGTAAAGCGTAAAGTGAGCAACACCATGATTGATAGTCATTGCCACCTCGACTTACTTGCATCAAAAGTAGATCTTCATACTGCGCTGGAAAGTGCCAAGGCCGCTGGGCTTACTCACATAATGGCACCAAGTATTAACCCACGTTCTTGGGAAGCAATTCAAGCGCTTAGTGAGCAGCACAGCAAACTTTTGCCTATTGATACCGCGCTAGGTCTTCATCCTTATTTTTTGACCGATAGCAATCAAGATAATACAGGTTCTACCACTGACGTACCTGAGCAGGCAATTGATGAAAATCTCGAACAGCTTGAAGCGGCTGCTGCCACTCTGCATCCTTCGGTAAAAGCAGTGGGGGAAACCGGTATTGATGGGCACATTGATGTGCCATTGACGCTTCAAAAGAAAGTGCTACACGCCCATTTAAAACTCGCTGATACAAAAGCGCTGCCAGTTATTTTACATCACCGAAAAAGCCATCACTTATTACTTGAAGCCTTTAAGCAAGCTAAGTATCAAGGTATTGGGGTAGTCCATGCTTTTTCGGGTAGTGTGGAAGCGGCCAAAGCCTATATTGAGCGAGGCTTTTACTTAGGAATAGGTGGCACGATAACCTATGAAAGAGCACAAAAAACGCGAGATACCTTTAAGTATCTGCTAGAAAACCATTTCGATAAGATACTACTAGAGACTGATGCCCCTGATATGCCCATGTACGGCAGACAGGGAGCCCCTAATCAACCACAGTATCTCCCCGATGTTGTTGATGTAATACACGAGCTTTTCGCTATATCGCCTAAGCAAACAATATCTATTACAACACAAAACTATTTACGCTTGTTTAAAACAGCAAAGAGTCGCTTTGTGGTGTAAAAAGCCCGTATACCCGCTTACAAATTACTTTTCTTTGTTATTGATTCGATAGCTTGGATAAACCAAGGGCGAGATTTATAAAACGCCCGCGTCAGGTAAATGCCTAACATTAAAGCCAAAAACACTAAAATACACGCAATTAACGCCAATTGATAACGCAGGGCAAGGGGACTTTCTAATATTGTCTGCGTATCCATATGAATGTTCACATAGCCTAATACATTATCATTGTTGTCGGTGATCACCCCGACATAGGTAAGCGGCGTCACGCCTTGGGACTGGCTCATCGACACAACGCTTTCAATTTGAGGTAAAGGCGCAATGTACCTTCCGTTTTTATCAAACACTGATAGAGCAAGAATATGCGGCTCGTTAACTAAAACGGTGGCAACACTTTCAATGTAGTTTCGTTGGGCAAGGGTACTTGATAGTGAAGAGTCAGAACCTTCTTCGCTTGCTTGATTGGCTGCTTGCTCAGCCTCAAATGCGGGTCGAAGTAGCTTAGCGTACTGCCTTGCGATGCTCTCTCCAGAAAAACGAGTCTGCACCGTTAGCCAGTCACTTTGGTATTGCTGCAGCAAAAGTATCAATACAATAACCAGCGCAAACACCGTACTTACAATCAGCGTATGAAATAGTCTTTTTAGCGCAGTGTAAAGCGAATGCGAATTGCTTTTTGATTGTGAAGGGGCTTTGCTCAGCACGTTTAACAATGCGTAATTCCATAATTGCTATGAGTTGCCTAACAGTAGGTGAAATCTAAATAATTTTAAAGGGGATATTTTATTAGTTAGCCTAATTGGTTAGCATTAGCGCATCATTTGCCAATTACCACAGTCTCTGTGTGCGTTATGAAAGACATATTCACCATCGAAATCAATAATGACGATATTCATCTAGCTTCATACCTGGCAAACATTGTCAGCGCTGAGCACAATACGCAAGCGTATTCCCATACGCTAATTGTAGTCGGACAAGCTATAACCCCGTATTTATTAAGAGGCGTATTAGATAAACTCAAAAACGTATTTTCGCCAGTAAGTGCTGCGTTTCATCATTTGCATCAGCGAATGGGAGATGATGCTATCGAAGTAAGAGGGCAGGTAATTAACGCAAAGCCTGAGCAAATTAAGTCTTTACTTGGTGATGTCAGTGATGCTTACAACCTTGATGTTGGACTGCAAACCTCGCGACCGTCTTTGTCTGAACCTGGTCTTCTGGTTATGGATATGGACAGCACGGTCATTGCCATAGAATGTATTGATGAAATAGCAAAACTGGCTGGTGTTGGTGAACAGGTTGCCGAAGTGACCGCAAGAGCAATGCGCGGAGAAATTGCCTTTAACGATAGCTTAACGCATAGGGTGGCGTGTTTAGAGGGGGTACCCATTGACCACCTTAATCAAATCCGTGACAGCATTCCTATTATGCCTGGTATTCAGACTCTGCTTAAGCATTTAAAAGCGAATAACTGGAAACTCGCTATTGCATCGGGTGGCTTTACGTTCTTTGCTGACCATTTAAAAGCAAGGCTGGGACTGGACTATGCGATATCAAACACGCTTTCGGTTAAAGACGGGCACTTAACAGGTAAAGTGGAAGGCGAAATTATTAATGCTGATGTGAAAGCTCGCACGGTGAAAGTGCTGTCTGAAAAGTGGCAAATACCATCGAGCCAAACCGTTGCTATGGGCGATGGGGCGAACGACTTGGTGATGATGGCTGAATCAGCCTTAGGCGTTGCATGTCACGGCAAACCTCTAGTGAATGAGAAAGCGGACGTAGCCGTACGAGTTGGTAGTCTGCACAGCCTTCTTTATTTCTTAGATAAATAGACGCTAAAGGAATTTGAAAGGAAACAGCTATTCCTGCTTTCCCACGCTTTGCTAGGAAATTTGCCAGCGCCTTTGGAGTGGACAATTATCTGTGCAAACTGGTATATAAGCGCCCGTTATTAAAACAATCGGCGCTTAAATAAATTTGAGGTCTGAGCTTAGACTTCTAAGCGCAGGCATTGTTATGTACGTTAAAATACGGCGTCTTACTTAAGCGTTGTTAACCATGGCTTTAGGTTGAACTGCACTTTTTAGCGTTTTATTTGCCGTAATGTCTTGCATTGTAAAGCCGTATCTTATGAGAACCTCGTCGGTGACATCGACAAGGTGGGAACAGGCGGCAATACTCCACATTTTCTTTTCTAACTCACGAGCTCTGTGCATGGCGTACATGGTGACGTAGTTAATTTCTGTTTGCAGCATGGTCAAGTCAGGCTTGCCAGTTGTGGTTAGCATAACGTGTATAGCGACAAATTGACCGCGCACCATGGCTTCTCTGATAAATGCCCGGCGTTGTTCATTGCTTTCAAATTTATGAGAGTAACGGGGGATGATGGCCATTCGCGGCTCTTTTTGAGACGCATCGAAAGATATGAATAGCTCTTGTCGTAAGGGCATGTTTTCAAGCTTAACCGCTTTGATACCATTTTGTACAAAAGGAGAGTCTTGCTTTCTATCTCTAAACAAAAATTCTAAATTTACTTTACCGCGCTCTGCATATTGCGTGGTAAGGGTAGTGATGCGTTCGTCTTGTTTTCCAACAATACACGCTTGCGGAGTATATCGAACACCTTCTTTACTCATCAGGAAAGATAAGGAGGTCGCGTTTCTTGCATTTATACAACGTAGAGCTTGCCCCATTCCCTCTACTTCTTCTTCGTCGTTATCGACTTTAAGATTGGCCTTGTTCTTTTTGATTAATTCTTCAAAAAAGTTACGAGCGCTTTTGCCCTCGTCGCCAGTTGCCGTCTTCAGATGAAGGATATTTTTCTCGACATTATGATAAATAATTTCATACTGAAGGTGCATAACGTCGAAGTTGTTCGCGATTTCCTGAAGCCGAGGAAAGGCAACTTCTACTCTTCCCTCTAAACTACCTTTATAATCTTTTGCCAGCTCAACTCGAAGACCTAAACCGTGAACTGAGATGTCTTCGCTAATGCCTCGATGGACCGTCGATTCGCCATTAAACCTTGCTTCAATTTGCGTTCTTAGCTGGTAACGGCTTTCAATGCGTTGCTCTTCGTACTTAAAACGTACAATATGAATGTTAGATGCTGCACGATTCCTTGGGTGGCCGAAGATCCTCAAATGCGCAAGGTTGTCGCGATTAAACTTAAGTTCGTTGTACGTCTCTTGCCCTGTTACTGAGGTCACGTCTGTAACATGAGCGAGATAACGCAGGTTTTTAAGTTTTGACATTAAACGAGCAGAAGGCGGTGTATTAAGCTTTTTAACTTTATTGCCAACGGAGTCTGGGATAGAAAGCGGAATATGCGCTTGTTCTGGGTCCATGTCTGTCAGGGTTATTTTAAAAACTCTCCAACTTGCTTTTCTTGAGCCAAAACCCAAAAATACACGGGATAAGACCTCTTTCTGTTGAAGCTCTTCATAGGAGGCTGAATAAAAATAAACTTTATCTGTGTGCAAATGGGTAAAGCTGAAAACAAATATTTCACGAACTTCATCAGATTTGTTTAGTAACCGAGTAAGTCTTTCTTGCGATAGCAAGAAATTAAGACGACAGTTTTCCTCTTCGTCTTGCCAATATTGAACGGTTTCCCTGTTAACCTCATTTACCATCGCATAGCGGGGCACCAAAGTTTCGTTGACAACGTCGATAAACACGGGAAGCGTAGGGCTACGGGGTGAAAAATACTGTTCACAGGTTTTACTGGTTATCGCTTCGATGGTGTTCGTCATGTTCACTTTATAGCGGCGTTTATTGCCGTGGATAAAGCTTTCTAAAAACTTATCGAATGCGGGGTTTGGGTGAGTTTTATCGCGCTGTAGGGCTAAATAGTTAATGTCATTTTTGGTAATTATCTTTACTAGTTTGTAAGCAATGCCATTTTTCTTATCCATGGCAAACTCGTTTTCGAGCCCTCTAAAGTAAATAAAGAGCGTTTCATCCTTTTCGAAAAACGAGTCTTTAGACAATTTTACTTGCAGGCCTTCAAGAGAAATATCTACACTTAACCCACGCATTGATTGATTGGCACTGTTGAATATTTCTACGGCAACCGCAAAATTCATGCGCTCTGTATTACGCTGTCTATAGTCGAGAAGGTTTACAGTGGGAACTTTGAATTGTTCTAAAACTGCTGAACGTTTTTTAGCTTCGGGGTTTTCTTTATCTGCGCGCTGTTGAGCAAGCTCTTTTTCCCGCATTAGGCGGAAGTTATTCTCAGTGTTTTGAACGGCCTCGTACACACCGTAAGTGTATCGACCAAACACGCGCAGTTGTTCTTCAAACTTATCAACGGCCACGTCATCCATGTAGTGGCTTCGCCCTTCGTGCACATACTTTTTGCACTTTCCGTCAACATGGCCGCGCAAATCTATGGTACGCATACAAGGTTTAGCTAAACGCTTTACTTCCATTTTAATTAGAAAGCGTTTTTCTTTTGGCACGTCAGAAGCAGTTTGAAGCAATACCTGGTTAAATTCAGGCTCGTTAACCATAGGCTTTAGCTGTTCAATAATGTCAGCGTATTGCTTTAAATCTTGACTCATGAATGCGCAACTTTGTTGTTAAGTATCAATTATTTTAGTTGTTATCGGCAAATCAGCAAAACTCATTAACCCGTTAAATTTTATACTTTTGGGGCATATTTCTGAATAAAAACTGACTGTAGGTTTGTGCTTAATTCACCGTTATTAAGTGTTAGAATACTCTTTTTAAGCTATGGATAAAACTGGAATATGGCAAAACGTAAAACTGCTTATGTGTGTTCTGACTGCGGGGCTGAGTTCCCACGTTGGCAAGGACAGTGCTCGGAGTGTAAAGCGTGGAACACGATAAGTGAGTTTGTGGTTGCCAGTGCTAAAAGTGTGGCCCGACAAACCACGTCAGGTTATGCAGGTCAAACAGCCGCTAAAATTGAGACCTTAAACGCAATAGATTTAGAATCGCTTCCACGTTTTTCTTCAACATTTAAAGAGCTAGACAGGGTGCTTGGCGGAGGGATAGTCCCTGGTGCAGCCATGCTAATCGGTGGCTCACCCGGCGCCGGAAAAAGTACACTTTTGCTTCAGGTAATGTGTCAGATGGCGAAAAGCGAAGCTGCCCTCTATGTCACTGGGGAAGAGTCGCTTCAACAGGTGGCCATGCGAGCTAAGCGTTTAAACCTACCCGACGACAAGTTGATGATGCTAGCCGAAACTAATGTGGAAACCATCTGTGATTTGGCGCTGACCAAAAAACCTAAAATTATGGTTATCGACTCTATTCAGGTTATGCACGTGTCAGATGTTCAATCTGCGCCGGGCAGTGTGTCGCAAGTACGAGAAAGTGCAGCCTATTTAACGCGCTTTGCCAAACAAAATCACATTGCCATGTTTATTGTTGGCCACGTAACGAAAGACGGTAACTTAGCGGGTCCGAAAGTTCTCGAGCACTGTATCGACAGCTCTATGATGTTGGAAGGAGAAAGTGACGGTCGCTACCGCACCCTTCGAAGTCATAAAAATCGTTTTGGTGCGGTAAATGAGCTTGGTGTATTTGCCATGACAGAAAAGGGGCTGAAAGAGGTGAGCAACCCTTCGGCCATCTTTTTAAGTCGAGGAGACAACGAAACGCCAGGGTCTAGCGTTATGGTTATATGGGAAGGCACTCGCCCGTTACTAGTGGAAATACAAGCGCTAGTGGATTATTCGCAGATGTCGAACCCAAGGCGAATCGCTGTAGGGCTAGATCAGAACCGTTTGTCTATGCTGCTTGCGGTTTTGCATCGCCATGGCAATGTACAAATGAACGATCAAGACGTATTTGTGAACGTGGTTGGCGGTGTACGCGTCTCTGAAACCAGTGCAGACTTAGCTCTATTACTGGCGATGATTTCCAGCTTCCGAAACCGTTCATTACCGCGCGACTTGATTGTGTTTGGTGAAGTAGGTCTTGCAGGTGAAATTCGTCCGGTTCCCAATGGAACAGAGCGCATAATAGAAGCGGCAAAGCATGGCTTTAAACGAGCTATTGTGCCTAAAGCCAATGCCCCTAAACAAGCTATTAATGGCATGAAAGTCGTGCCCGTGGCTCGACTTTCTGAAGCATTAGATGCCTTGGAATAAAGCGAAAGGCATTATTGTTAAAGCTGTCGGAAAGGCGTAAGAAGACGAGTGAAGTACGTCTTTTTGCGCAGTTTAAAGGAGGTGGGCTTTACTGAAGCCAGGCAAAGACTTGTAGTATTTTTCTCTAATTTGGGGCTTGATAAACCGCATTTACCAGCGCATTAAGATCTTTCTCTTCAATACTAGCATCATCGCTGTTTAGTAAGATTAAACGGCGAAGAGCGCTTATGCTGTCCACATCCATTTGCTCTACTTTACAGCCTAATGAAACCCGTTCTTGTCTGCTGTCCGCGTGGCGATAGAGTTGTGAAATGAAAAGTGTAATGACAGGACTGTCTTCGTTGGCTTGGAAGGAAGCAACATAAGGCTCATGGCTGTCGAATGGTAAATTGGAAAGTGCAGTTTCCGTTGCCTGTAATTTAATACCTTGAAGCGATACGTCGCTGACTACCACATCAATGCTAACGTCATTGTGGGCCAGTGTGCCATTTACATTAAGTGATACTCGTTGGAATTGACGCTTATCTGTCATTACTCAAATACCTATGTTCGTTCTCGCTGTCAGTATTGGCTAATTTGCGTGGGTTCGCAATGAAAAGCAAACAAATAAAAAAGCCGCTATCGATAACAGCGGCTTTCGGGCCTAACGTAAGGAAATGTTTATCCTAAACTCCCTTTATTTAGACATACGCTTGTATTTGAGGCGGTGTGGTTCAACCACATCTTGACCAAACTCCTGCTTCAACCAGCTTTCGTAGTCTGAGTAGTTACCTTCGAAGAAGTTGATGTTACCTTCATCGCGGTAATCCATAATGTGTGTTGCTACGCGGTCTAGGAACCAACGGTCGTGCGAGATAACCATGGCACAGCCTGGGAACTCCAACAACGCGTTTTCCAAGGCGCGAAGTGTTTCTACGTCTAGGTCGTTGGTTGGCTCATCCAGTAGCAATACGTTACCGCCTGCTTTAAGCAGTTTCGCAAGGTGAACACGGTTACGCTCACCACCTGACAAGTCTTTGATGAACTTCTGCTGGTCGGTGCCTTTAAAATTAAAACGGCTGCAGTAGGCGCGGCTGTTAATTTCAAAGTTACCAATGCGAATAATATCTTGTTCGTCAGAAATTTCTTTCCACACGGTGTTGTTTTCGTTCATGTGGTCGCGGAACTGTTCTACCGCAGCAATTTGAACGGTTTCACCTAAATCGATGGTGCCTGAATCAGGTTGCTCAGCACCGGTAAGCATTCTGAACAAGGTTGATTTACCCGCACCGTTAGGGCCAACAATGCCTACAATGGCACCCTTTGGTACTTTAAACGTTAAGTCGTCGATAAGTACACGATCACCATAGGACTTTTTAAGGTTGCTAACTTCGATAACCTTGTCACCTAAGCGCTCACCTGGAGGAATGAAAAGCTCGTTTGTTTCGTTACGCTTTTGATAATCGCTGGTAGATAGTTCTTCAAAACGTGCCATACGGGCTTTACTTTTAGCATGACGACCTTTTGGATTCGAGCGTACCCACTCAAGCTCCTGTTTCATGCTCTTCATACGCGCCGTTTCGGTACGCTCTTCTTGCTCTAGTCGGTTTTCTTTTTGCTCCAACCACGAAGAGTAGTTTCCTTCCCATGGAATACCTTCACCTCGGTCAAGCTCTAAAATCCAACCCGCAACGTTATCAAGGAAATATCTATCGTGGGTAATAGCTACCACTGTACCTTCATAATCGTGAAGGAAGCGCTCTAACCATGCGACTGATTCCGCGTCCAAGTGGTTAGTCGGCTCGTCAAGAAGCAACATTTCAGGCTTTTCTAAAAGTAAGCGGCAAAGCGCAACACGGCGACGCTCACCACCAGATAGTTTGCTTACGTCCGCATCCCACGCTGGCAGGCGAAGGGCATCTGCAGCACGCTCTAGGGCATTTTCTAAATTGTGACCATCTTTCGCTTGAATGATAGCTTCTAGCTCACCTTGCTCTTTAGCAAGCGCGTCGAAATCAGCGTCTGCTTCAGCGTAAGCGGCATACACTTCATCAAGGCGAGTCAGCGCATGCTTAACATCGGCTACGGCTTCTTCGATATTGCCACGAACATCTTTGGTTTCATCAAGCTGAGGTTCCTGTGGAAGATAGCCCACCTTTAAACCTGGTTGAGGACGTGCTTCACCTTCAATATCGGTATCTACGCCAGCCATAATGCGAAGTAAGGTAGATTTACCTGCACCGTTTAGACCTAGCACACCAATTTTGGCGCCTGGGAAAAAGCTAAGTGAGATATTTTTTAGAATGTGTCTATTAGGTGGGACGATTTTGCCCACGCGATGCATACTGTAAACGTATTGCGCCATGCTCTATCCTCGCTGAAAAAGCGGTGAAAAATAAAAAAGTCGTTGTGCTGTATTCTACTCGTAACAGGGTAGTTTGTGCCAGTTACTTACGCTCGGTATATTTACGCTTGACGATATTTTAATCACTCATACCAAAAAGATCGATTTATGCATCGGTTGGCGAGTTGATTTAAGGTAAACTTGCTTTTTATAAGCATGAGTAAAAATGGCCTTTAGGGTGAGCTAGCAAGCAGCAACAAATAACCCAAAGCGATAGACTCAATACTATTCATATTTCTGAACAGGCAATTAAGATGACCGCTATGAATAAACGCATATATAGTCTGGATGAGCTCGCCAAACATGTGGGTGGGGAAGTGCAGGGCGATGGCAATATCAATATTTCTGCCGTGGGCACGTTATCTGGTGCAGCATCGCACCAAATTTCGTTTCTGACCAACCCTAAATATAAACCGCAGTTGAAAGATACAAATGCTGGTGCAGTTATTCTGCATGAGAGCCTTAAAGGTGACAGCCCAGTGCCTGCTTTAGTTGTGGCAAACCCTCATGCAGCCTTTGCGCTTATCGCTCAATTATTCGATACCACGCCAGCGGTTGCTACAGGCATTGCTGAGTCAGCGGTTATTGCGCCGTCTGCACGTATCGGCAGTGATGTGTCGCTAGGACACAACGTTATTATTGAAGATAATGTGGTGCTGGGCGATAGAGTCACGGTTGGCGCTAATACCGTTATCCGTAGAGGTACCCATATTGGTGAAGGCTGTACTATCCATCCAAATGTGACCATTTATCACGACGTGGTTATTGGCAAGCGCGTGACTATTCATAGTCAAACTGTAATTGGAGCAGCAGGCTTTGGTTACGCAAACGATAAAGGTGTATGGATCCCTATTCCGCAAACTGGCTCAGTTCGCATTGGTGACGACAGTCAAATTGGTGCGAGCAGCAGTATTGACCGCGGCGCTATGGAAGATACGATTTTAGGCACCAACGTTATTATTGATAACCAAGTACAAATTGGCCATAACTGCATTATTGGCGATCATTCATGTATTTGCGGCGCTACAGGTATTGCGGGTAGCTGCCATATCGGCAAACACGTTATTATCGGCGGTGGAGTTGGGGTTAACGGCCATATCAGTATTTGCGATAATGTTCAGGTGACCGGCTACACCATGATTGTACAAGATATCACTGAACCAGGCGTTTATTCTTCTGGTCAGCCAGCTCAAACCAACCGTGATTGGCGCAAAAATACAGTTCGCCTTGCTAAGATTGGCAGTTTATTTGACCGTGTTAAAGCCCTTGAAAAACAGGTCTGATCTCGCGCTGGCGCAGGTATTACGTTAAACCTGCGCCATTTATATTAATTTGGTCATAAAGCGGTATACAAGTAACCGAAAATGACTAGAATATGGCTCGAATTTGAGCAATCAGTGCGTAACGCCATATAAAAACCGCAGTTAAGGAGCCCCCATGTTTTCTCGCGAAATGAATATAGCCGACTTCGATCCTGAATTAGCCGATGCAATGTCTAAAGAGGTTGAGCGTCAAGAACATCACATTGAGCTAATTGCCTCTGAGAACTACTGTAGCCCACGTGTAATGGAAGCACAGGGGTCGCAGCTTACTAACAAATACGCTGAAGGCTATCCAGGCAAGCGTTACTACGGTGGTTGTGAGCACGTAGACGTTGTTGAGCAACTAGCTATCGACCGTGCAAAAGCGCTATTTGGTGCAGACTACGCAAACGTTCAGCCACACGCTGGTTCGCAAGCAAACTCTGCTGTTTTCATGGCATTACTTGACGCAGGCGATACGGTATTAGGTATGAGCCTTTCTGAAGGTGGTCACCTGACTCACGGTTCGCACGTAAACTTCTCTGGTAAAACTTACAACGCTGTGCAGTACGGTTTGAACAAAGAAACCGGTGAAATCGATTACGCTCAGGTTGAGGCACTTGCGAAAGAGCACAAGCCTAAAATGATTATCGGTGGCTTCTCTGCGTATTCTGGCATTGTTGATTGGGCGAAATTCCGTGAAATCGCTGACAGCGTTGGCGCGTACTTGCTCGTAGATATGGCCCACGTAGCAGGTCTTGTAGCAGCGGGCGTTTATCCAAACCCACTGCCTCACGCACACGTGGTAACGACGACCACCCATAAAACGCTAGCGGGTCCACGTAGTGGCCTTATCCTATCTTCATGTGGCGACGAAGCGATTTACAAAAAGCTTAACAGCTCAGTATTCCCAGGTAACCAAGGTGGCCCTCTTTGCCACGTGATTGCAGCTAAAGCGGTTGCTTTCAAAGAGGCACTACAGCCAGAATTTAAAGTCTATCAGCAGCAGGTTGTTGCAAATGCGAAGGCGATGGTTTCTGTAATGCAAGAGCGCGGTTATAACATCGTTTCTGGCGGTACTGACAACCACTTGTTCCTCCTTGACCTTATCGACAAGGACATTACCGGTAAAGATGCAGACGCAGCATTGGGTGCAGCAAACATCACCGTTAACAAAAACTCGGTTCCAAATGACCCTCGTTCACCGTTTGTAACCAGCGGCCTTCGTATCGGTAGCCCAGCGATCACTCGCCGAGGTTTCAAAGAAGAACAAGCTAAGCAAGTTGCTACTTGGATTTGCGACATTCTAGATAACATGGGCGATGAGTCTGTTATCAAACGCGTTCAAGACGAAGTGGTTGCTCTTTGCGCACAATTCCCTGTTTATAAATAAATAGGTTTGTGTTTTATTGCGTACTTTGGTACTAATGCTGGACTAACTAGTCTAGGTTCAATTTAAATACCTAAGTACGCAATATTTAAGGAATATTCATGTTTTGCCCGTTTTGTTCAGAACAAGAAACAAAAGTTATTGATTCTCGTTTGGTTGCAGAAGGGCAGCAAGTGCGTAGACGCCGTGAATGTATGGTGTGTCACGAGCGCTTTACGACCTTTGAAAGTGCTGAGCTCGTCATGCCCCGCGTGATAAAGCGCGATGGTTCACGTGAACCATTTAATGAAGATAAACTTCGTGCAGGCTTGCAACGCGCACTTGAAAAGCGCCCTGTTAGCACTGAGAAAGTTGAACAGTGCATCCTTTCACTGAAGTCACAGTTGCGTGCAACGGGGGAACGTGAGGTGAGTAGCGAATTGCTCGGCAACCTCATAATGAAAGCCCTAAAAGAACTCGACAAAGTTGCCTATGTCAGGTTCGCCTCTGTTTATCGTTCCTTCGAAGACATTCGTGAATTTGGAGAAGAAATAGCGCGATTAGGGGACTAGGTCGGGCACACCCAAAACCTCAGGCACTTAGGGCTACAACAGGAATCCAAGTGAACCACGATACGGTTAAAAACGATTATCATTGGATGGCAAAAGCCATTCAACTTGCCCAACAAGGGCGCTATACCACTTCTCCTAATCCTCGCGTTGGTTGCGTAATTGTTGACGAAAACAATCAGCTAATAGGTCAGGGATATCATATCCAAGCTGGCACTCCTCACGCCGAAGTACACGCATTAAGACAAGCATCTAACGCACGAGCGCAAGGCGCAAAAGGCGCGACAGCTTACGTTACCCTTGAGCCATGCAGTCATTTTGGCCGCACACCGCCTTGTGCGGTGGCTTTGGTTGAAGCAAAAGTGGCGCGAGTGGTTATTTCCATGACCGACCCTAACCCAAATGTATGCGGTAACGGTATCAGCATCTTACAAGAAGCAGGTATTGAAGTGGTCAGTGACGTGATGGCCGCAGAAGCTGCAGCACTAAACCCCGGTTTCATCAAACGCATGCTTACTGGCAAGCCTTTCGTTCGCGTGAAATTAGGCATCAGCCTAGACGGAAAGATAGCCCTTCAAAATGGCGTAAGTCAGTGGATTACGGGTGCAGAGGCAAGACGGGATGTGCAACAGTATCGTGCACAAAGTTGCGTTGTACTTACAGGCTCAGGTACGGTAAGAGCCGATAACCCTAGTTTGTTGGTTAGAGAACAAGAAGCACAGCTCACTGATTATCCTCTTGAACACATTCGACAGCCTGCTCGAGTTGTCGTTGATGGCAAAAGCAAGCTTTCTCGAGACTACGCGTTATTTAATGACGGCAATATTACTTTAACGGCTACTTCGCAGTCTCATCCAGATACGGCAACACAACACTATCTTTCGGTAGATGAAAAAGACGGTAAGCTCAACTTACATTCGCTAATGTCGGCATTAGGCGATAAGCAATATAATGAAGTATGGGTGGAAGCGGGCCCAGGGTTAGCCGGTGCATTGCTGCAAGAGGGGCTGGTGGATGAGCTAATTTGCTATCAAGCCCCTAAGCTTTTAGGTGAAAAGGGAATAAGTATGGTTAATTTGCCAGCGTTTACGTCATTAAATGAATGTATTTCGCTTTCGCTTATTGAAAATCGTCAGGTGGGGAACGATATTAAGCTTATCTTTCGCCCTGATGTTAGCAACACTCGTGGTTAACGCGATTAAAGAGGAACTTTATGTTTACTGGAATTATTCAAGCGCTCGGTACTATAAAAAAGCTTGATAACCGTGGCAACGATATTCGCCTAACCGTTGCGTCACCTGCGCTTGATATGTCTGATGTCGCACTGGGCGACAGTATCGCGACCAATGGTGTTTGTTTAACAGTGACTGATATGGGCCCCGATTATTACTGTGCTGATGTATCGGCCGAAACCATCAAGTTGACCGGGTTTGCACACTATAGTGCAGGCTCAACGGTTAATCTTGAGAAGGCAATGCGTCCAAGCGACCGCTTAGGTGGCCATATCGTGTCAGGTCATGTGGACGGCGTAGGCGAGGTTACGCAGATTATCAAACACTCAGACTACGTCGAGTTTTGGGTAAAAGCGCCAGAAGCCTTGGCTAAATATATTGCCCATAAAGGTAGTATCACCGTTGATGGTATCAGTTTGACAGTAAACGAAGTCAACGGCGCAGAATTCATGCTTTGGATCATTCCTCATACGCTGCAAGAAACGATTATGGGAAGCTATAAAGTGGGCACAGCGGTAAACCTAGAGGTTGATGTTATTGCGCGCTATTTAGAGCGATTAATGCTAGGCGATAAAGCCGCCGAGCCTACAAGCAAAGGCATCGACATGGCATTTCTTGCCGAGAACGGATTTTTAAGAAAATAACCCTACAAGAAGCACACAACATGGCATTTAACACTACACAAGAAATAATTGAAGACATTCGCCAAGGTAAAATGGTTATCTTGATGGATGATGAAGATAGGGAAAACGAAGGTGATTTAATCATGGCGGCGGAGCATGTGACGCCTGAAGCCATAAACTTTATGGTTACTCACGCTCGCGGCTTGGTGTGCTTACCTATGACTCAAGAGCGCTGCCGCACGCTTAATCTTCCTTTAATGGTTGATAAAAACGAAGCGCAGTTTTCTACCAACTTCACGGTTTCTATTGAAGCGGCAACCGGCGTTACCACTGGTATCTCAGCGGCCGACCGTGCGACAACAATCAAAGCTGCTGTAGCGAAAGATGCGAAGGCGACAGACATTGTGCAGCCTGGTCATATTTTTCCTTTAATTGCGAAAGACGGCGGGGTACTGAATCGCGCAGGCCACACCGAAGCAGGTGTAGACTTGCCGCGTTTAGCAGGATTAGAGCCAGCTGGGGTTATTGTAGAAATTCTTAATGAAGACGGCACTATGGCACGCCGCCCAGAGTTAGAAAAGTTCGCTGAAAAGCACAACCTTAAAATTGGCACCATTGCTGACTTAATTGAATATCGCAACTTAAACGAAACGACTATTCAAAAAGTAGCGCAGTGTAACATGCCGACAGAGTACGGCGATTTCGAGCTGCACACGTTTAAAGACAGCATCGACAACCAACTTCATTTCGCACTTAAAAAAGGCGAAATTAAAGAAGATGAGCCGACACTCGTACGTGTACACCTTCACAATACGTTTAGTGATCTTCTTGGGTCTACCCGCGGTATTCATCGCTCAATGACACTTGCAGATGGCATGCGTAAAATTTCAGAAGATGGTGGCGTATTGGTGCTATTAGGCAAGGAAGAGCACATTGAGAGCCAAGTTCGCCGCTTTGCCGCAGAAGACAGAGGCGAACGCCCAGCTGGCGCCGACTGGCAGGGGTCGTCACGCACTATCGGTGTAGGTAGTCAAATTCTTGCATCAATGGGCGTTCACAAAATGCGTCTTCTTAGTAAGCCAATTAAATATCACGCACTTTCAGGTTACGGCCTTGAAGTTGTAGAGTACGTGCACGACTAGCACTTGGGTTTAGGCCACAGTGAAAGTGGAAAGGGGATGCTGGTCGCAAACACGCGGTGAATACATCCCTGTACGCTCCGCCACCGCATCCATGCGGTGGAGGGTTTGCGACCAGCATTCCCTCCCCACATTTGGCTAAGCATAAAATGGCTGTTTACGAATAGTTGAAGTTAAAGAAACAATCGATTTAGTTTGGGCGCAGTTGTGGTATACTTCGCGCCGTTTTTTCTCGAGGAATGAATCCATGCAGGTAATTGAAGGTAATATCAGAGCAACCGGTAAGAAGTTTGCTATCGTTGTATCACGCTTTAATAGCTTTGTTGTTGAAAGCTTACTAGAAGGTGCGTTAGACACACTAGAGCGTCACGGTGAAGTAAGCGATGACGATATCACGGTAGTACGTGTACCTGGTGCTTACGAGTTACCTGTTATTGCTAAGAAATTAGCTGAGAAGAAGTCATTTGACGCCATCATCGCTCTTGGTGCAGTTATTCGTGGCGGCACGCCACACTTTGATTTCGTAGCAGGCGAGAGCAACAAAGGTCTTGCGCAAGTATCTCTTGAATACGGCGTACCTGTATCATTTGGCGTAATTACAACAGATTCAATTGAACAAGCTATCGAGCGTTCTGGAACCAAAGCGGGCAACAAGGGTGCAGAAGCAGCACTAGGCGCGCTAGAAATGGTTAACGTTATCGATGCTGTTGAAAAGCTTTAAGGTAAACATTAAGTGAAAGTTTCAGCTCGTCGTAAAGCCCGTGAACTCGCCCTTCAAGGTGTGTATTCATGGCAAATGAGTCACAACGATATTCAGCAGGTTGAACTGGCGCTAGCCACCAGTAACGACATGCAAAAGGTAGACATGGCGTATTTCCAAGCCTTGCTTCGCGGCGTTGCACACAACGCAAGCAACCTTGATGCAACCATTAAACCTTACCTTGGCCGTTTGCCAGAAGAGTTAGACGCTATCGAAAAAGCCATCTTGCGCATTGCGACGCTGGAACTCACTGAGCGCATCGACGTACCTTACCGCGTAATTATTAATGAAGCGATTGAGCTAGCTAAGGCATTTGGTGCTGAAGAAAGCCATAAGTTCATTAATGGTGCACTGGATAAAGCAGTGCGCACGTTGCGCAAAGACGAGCGCGACTAACCTTACCGTGGCGGCATGGATTGCCGCTAAAAGGGTTTAAAAATTACCGTGAAAGAATTTGATCTTATCGGCCGCTATTTTTCAAACAGTGGCCACAAACGCAAAGACGTTGTTATTGGTATTGGTGATGACTGTGCTGTAACAACGGTTCCTGAAAACCAACAACTTGCCGTTACTACAGATACCCTTGTCGCAGGCGTGCACTTTTTAAAAGATGCACCGGCCAAGTCTGTAGCCTACAAAACCGTTGCTGTTAACTTAAGTGACCTTGCCGCTATGGGCGCTGAGCCCGCATGGGTCAGCTTGTCTTTGTCACTGCCTGAAGTAGATGAAGCCTGGTTAGATGACTTTGTATCTGGATTGTACGAGCTTACTCAGTACTATTCTGTCCAGCTTATCGGTGGCGATACAGTAAAAGGCCCTATGGCGTTTACTATTACTGCACAAGGTTTTATTCCGCCGGGTTCCGAACTAACGCGCAGCGGCGCGAAGCCGGGCGATTGGCTTTACGTTACTGGAACACTAGGTGATGCAGGTGCGGGCTTAGATATTCTACAGAAAAACCTCAGCGTAAATGGTGAAGCGAAAGACGTTTTGGTTAATCGCCATTACTTTCCAACCCCTCGTGTTGCTGTGGGTACGGCGATTCGTCGCATTGCAACGTCTTGCATTGATATCTCTGATGGCTTAATTTCAGATTTAGGGCACATTTTAAAAGCGTCTAATTGCGGTGCGAATGTTCACGTAGATCGACTACCACTATCACGAGCACTAACAAGTGCAGTCACACCTGAGCAAGCCATTGAATATGCGTTATCTGCTGGTGATGACTACGAACTTGTTTTTACTGTAAGTGAAGAGCAGCGCGGAAGCCTTGAAACTTCGTTAGCAAGTACGAATGTAAAAGCCACGTGTATTGGCCAATTAACCGGGCATAGCGGTTCACTTTCGTTGCTAAAAGATAACGAAAAGTATACGTCAGCTAATGCTTCTGGCTATGAGCACGCCTTTTAGGCAAACTACATCTGACAACAGTAAATAAAGGAAGAAGCATGCAGGCGGAATATCGCGCTAGAGTGAGTATGAAAAATCCAGTTCATTTTCTCGCACTCGGTTTTGGTAGCGGGCTTGTTCCTTTTATGCCAGGTACATTTGGCTCTCTTGCTGCACTACCGCTGCTTGTAGCGTGCAGCCAGATCTCGGTGGTTTCCTTCATCGCGCTTACGCTGATATTTTCAGTGGTAGGTATCTATCTGTGTGGCAAGACTGCAGACGATATGCAGGTACACGACCACGGTTCTATTGTGTGGGATGAAATAGCGGGCATGTTTATCACCTTTCTATTTGTACCTATCTCTGCGTCATCTTTACTCGTGGGTTTTGTTCTATTCAGACTTTTCGACATCTTAAAGCCTTGGCCAATAGGTATTATCGACAAGCGCTTACACGGCGGTACAGGCATTATGCTGGATGATCTTCTCGCGGGTGCTATGGCATGCGGCTGTTTACATTTATTAATGGTGTTTTGGCCAGCAGCCCTGGCGTTGTTCTAGCTAAAAGTGAAGATTCAAGGCCGCTCTGATAGATTCGCTGCAAAGAAAAGTTAGGCAATGATAAATTAGGAAACAAAGAGCTAGGCAATAAAAAGACAGATAATAGCGAAATGCATCACAAAAAAGCCCGCAGTTTGCGGGCTTTTTAATCTCTAACTTAAACGAAAAGCATAATAGTCGCTTTTACAAAGCTAGCTTTATAGCTAATTGGCTATAAAACTATTTGCTGCAGCAATAATTCCTTCAGCATCTAAGCCATGCTCTTTATACATTTCCTGTTGTGTACCTTGCAGGATAAAGCTATCAGGCAGACCTAACATTTTGACTGCCTTAAGAACACCATTTTGCTGCAAGTGTTCAAGCACCGCACTACCAGCACCACCCATAATACAGCCGTCTTCTAACGTTATAAGGGCGCTGTGTTTACTGGCTGCCTTTAAGACTGCCTCGCCGTCTAACGGCTTAATGAAACGCATGTCGATAACCGTTGCATCGATAGTTTCTGCTGCTTCAAGCGCGTAGGGCAATAAACAGCCGAAGTTCAAAATAGCAACGCTTTCAGTCTTACCTTTCGAGGTTTCTCGACAGGTACGTGATTTACCTATTTCAAGTTCCGTCATCGCCTCATCTGGCGTAATCCCCATGCCTGCACCACGAGGGTAGCGAACTGCCGCTGGTTTTTGCAGTTTATGGCCAGTGTAGAGCATTTGGCGACATTCATTTTCGTCTGAAGGAGCCATAACCACCATATTCGGAATACAGCGAAGGAAAGCGATATCAAACGCCCCTTGGTGAGTAGGGCCGTCGGCGCCCACAATACCCGCTCTGTCTATAGCAAATAATACCGGCAAGTCTTGAATTGCCACATCGTGGATAAGCTGATCGTAAGCGCGCTGAAGAAACGATGAATAAATTGCAACAACCGCATTCATCCCGTCTTTGGCAAGCCCCGCGCCAAACGTCACTGCATGCTGCTCGGCAATCGCAACATCGAAATACTGCTCAGGAAAGCGTTGAGAAAACTCAACCATGCCTGAACCTTCGCGCATGGCTGGCGTTACCGCCATTAGCTTAGGGTCTTGTGCGGCCATATCACACAACCATTTTCCAAAAATTGCCGAGTAGGTAGGGGCTGAAGGCTTAGACTTGGGTAAGGCGTTATCCGCCGGGTTAAATTTAGGTACCGCGTGAAACTTGATTGGGTCTTCTTCTGCAACCGCATAGCCTTTACCTTTCTTGGTGACTACGTGCAGTAGCTGTGGTCCATCAAACTTACGCATATTGCGTAGCGTATCGACAACACCATTAACGTCGTGGCCGTCGATAGGGCCAATGTAGTTAAAGCCAAGCTCTTCAAATATGGTGCCCGGGACAACCATGCCTTTAATGTGCTCTTCTGCACGGCTGGCAAACTCTTTAATTGGAGGCACATTGCTTAACAGCTTTTTACCACCGTCGCGTATAGAGTTGAAAAAATTACCGGTGAGCAAACGGGCTAGGTGGCTGTTCAACGCACCCACGTTTTCAGAAATAGACATTTCGTTGTCGTTAAGTACGACAACCATATCTTTTTTGATGTCACCAGCATGGTTAAGGGCTTCAAACGCCATACCTGCGGTCATTGCGCCGTCGCCAATAACGGCCACTACTTTACGGTCTTTACCTTCTTTTTCTGCCGCTACGGCCATTCCCAGCGCCGCACTTATCGACGTGGATGAGTGCCCAACAGCAAAGGTGTCGTAGTCGCTCTCAGGCGGCCATGGGAAAGGGTGCAGACCATTCTTTTGGCGAATGGTGCTCATGCGCTCTGCGCGACCGGTAAGGATTTTATGAGGATAGGCTTGATGGCCTACGTCCCACAGCAAACGGTCGAACGGCGTGTTGTACACATAGTGCAGTGCCACAGTTAACTCTACCGTGCCTAAACCCGAGGCAAAGTGGCCACTGGTTTGGCTTACGCTATTAAGTAAGTACTCACGTAATTCATCGGCAAGCTCGCGTAATTTTTCTTGAGGCAGCTGCCTCAATTTTTCAGGTGTTTGCGCAAGCGCAAGCGTTGGGTAATGTTGGAGATCTAAACTCATGTACTTATTATCTTTTTCAACATGGCGCGTGGCTAATGGTCGCGTTTTACCAAAAGCTCGCTAAACGCAATTAAACTGTCTGTATTGTAGGGTAAACGCGCCAATGCTTGAAGTGCATTATCGTGAAGCATTTCTAATTCTTGCTTAGCGCCAGCTATACCAAGCTTGGCGGGAAAGGTGTTTTTCCCCAATGCTTCGTCAGACCCTGCGGGTTTTCCTAACTTCTCGCTGCTACCCTCAACGTCTAAGATATCGTCTTGAACTTGGAAAGCCAGTCCAATATCCGCGGCATAGGCCATCAAGTCAGTTTTAGTTTCTGGCAGTAAGCCTTCACTGACAATAGCAATCATTTCAACACAGGCCTTAAGCAAAGCTCCGGTTTTGAGTCTATGGAGCTGCTTTAATTCTTCTAATGAGATGGTTTCACCCGTACTGGCTAAGTCGATAGCCTGACCACCACACATGCCTACGTAGCCGGCACTTTTAGCCAGTACAGACAAAAGCTGCCCGCGTTTGGTTTCGGCAAATACGCTTAAAGGAGCATCAGCTAGTACAGTAAATGCAAGAGACTGCAGGGCATCTCCCGCTAAAATAGCCGTAGCTTCATCAAAGGCAATATGACACGTTGGCATTCCGCGACGTAAATCATCATCGTCCATGGCTGGTAAATCATCATGAACTAACGAGTAGGCGTGCACGCACTCAATAGCCATGCTTATAGCCATCTGATCTTTTTTGGGCACGTCTAACGTGTTTCCTACAACCTGCACTAGTAGAGGGCGCATGCGCTTGCCACCTGCAAGCAATGCGTGACGCATTGCATCTTTAAGGCGCGGTGCGTAATCGGGTAAATCATCAATTAAGGTAAGAAGGGATGCATCAGTTTGCTGTTTCACTTGCTGATGCAAAGCAGAAAAATTCATAGGTCGCCTGTAAGTTAAAAATGAACGTTTTACGGCTGTTCACTTTCAGGAAGAGTCTGAAGCGTTTCTTCGCCTTGTTCACTAAGCAATATTTTTACTTTTTGCTCGGCGTTTTCAAGTGATTGCTGGCCTTGACGAGATAACGCTATGCCTCGTTCAAATTTTTCCAGTGCTTTATTAAGAGGCAGATCACCGTTTTCCATTTCGTTAACGATAGCTTCTAGTTCTGTTAAAGTTTCTTCAAAAGACGCTGATGCTTTTTCTGTCGTCATAAAAACACTCAATACATTAGCCAAAATACGTGTACCGCGCACATTAACTGAGGGCCGCACAAGGGTCAAATGGTTTGTCCGTATATCGCCTATATCAAAGTAATATAGCTTTTTTTTCATGCAGTTGACCACGTTGAATATGAAGATATTGTGCTATATTCGAAATAAGTGGCTACATTACTCTAAATAAAGTGGTGTATGCGTGTTCTGACAGGTAAGCGAACGCTATAAGCATGGTCGATAAACAAAACCTTTGAACAACGTTTTTTAAAGTCACAGTTAATAAAAAACAAATAAATATGATATTTTTCAATAATGTCGTTTTAGTATTTTTATCCGTTGCCGATAGAATATTTGTACATCAACAGCACTGACTGCGCATAAATGGGGAAGAGTGAGTGGATTTAGCAACCGTCATAGGTATGTTGGGCGCCATTGGTTTCATAGTTATGGCTATGATTCTAGGCGGCAGCTTAAGCATGTTCATCGACGTCCAATCGATTTTAATCGTGTTTGGTGGGACTTTGTTTGTTGTCTTGTCACAATTTACTTTAGGTCAGTTCTTCGGTGCGGGTAAGATTGCTGGCAAAGCCTTCATGTTTAAAATTGAATCGCCAGAAGAGCTTATTGAGAAAATTGTAGAGATGGCGGATGCCGCGCGAAAAGGCGGCTTTTTGGCTTTAGAGGAAGCGGAAATCTCTAACGAGTTTATGCAGAAAGGCGTCGACATGTTGGTTGATGGCCACGATATTGAGGTGGTCAGAGAGACACTTGCTAAAGATATTTCTATGACGTCAGAACGACATGATTTTGGCGCCTCGTTTTTTAAAGGTATGGGCGATATTGCACCTGCCATGGGGATGATCGGTACCTTGATTGGTTTGGTTGCCATGCTGTCAAACATGGATGACCCGAAAGCTATCGGCCCGGCAATGGCGGTAGCACTACTCACCACGCTGTATGGCGCTTTTTTCGCCAACGTTATCTGTTTGCCAATAGCATTCAAACTTTCTGTACGAGCAGGGGAAGAAAAGCTCAATCAAAGCCTTGTTCTTGACGGTATTGTCGGTATCGCTGACGGTCAAAACCCTCGAGTTATTGAAGGCGTACTGAAAAACTACCTTGCTGCAAGTAAGCGTGGAAGCGCAGAGGAAGAGTAATGGCCGAAGAAGAATGCCCAAAATGCCCCCCCGAGGGGCTTCCAGCTTGGATGGGAACCTTCGCAGACTTAATGTCACTGCTTATGTGCTTTTTTGTACTTCTGCTTTCATTCTCCGAAATGGACGTACTGAAATTTAAGCAAATAGCGGGCTCAATGAAGTTTGCATTCGGTGTGCAAAACAAAATTGAAGTAAAAGATATTCCTAAAGGGACCAGTGTTATTGCTATGGAGTTTCGACCTGGTAAGCCTGATCCCACGCCAATTGAATCTATTCAGCAGCAAACCAACGAAATGACTCAGCAAATGCTAGAATTTCAAGCGGGAAATGAGGACTCTGCCGGCGGCAGGCAAAAACAGCGTGGCGAACAACGGGGCGGTCAGTCTCAACAAACGGCTACTGAGTCATCTTCATCCGCTGAGCAAAGCACTGACCAATCTCAAATGGCTGAGTTGATGAAAAAAGTGGCCCAACAATTAGAAAAGCAAATTTTAGATGGGTCTGTAGAAATGGAGTCGCTGGGACAGCAGCTTACCATTCGAATTAGAGAAAATGGCTCGTTTTCCGCCGGCTCTGCTTTCTTGCAGCCACAATTTCAGCCCGTATTAAGAAAAATTGGTTCATTGTTAGCGGATGTGCCTGGAGAAATCGAGATTTCGGGCCATAGTGACGGACAGCATATTGCCAATGAGCTCTATCGCTCAAACTGGGATTTATCATCACAACGGGCAGTAGCGGTGGCCGAAGCTATGCGGACAGCGCCTGGGTTTGATGAAAGTCGCATGTCTGTTGTAGGTAAAGCTGATACTAATCCTATCGTTGAGAATGCCACGACCGCGAGTGATAGAGCTAAGAATCGCCGAGTAGAAATCAATATTAACCAAGGTAAACCAATGATATCCAAACCTATATCAGTGGTAGACGATTAAGCGGTACTCTTTCGAATTACAATATCCACTAAAAAGCGGTGCCATATGGCACCGCTTTTTGGTTTAAAATTGCTTGCTGGGTACTCATACCAATCCGCATATATAATTACCCACCCAGCAACGACAATCAAACTCTAGCTAGTTCCTCTCTGTACTGAGGTTTTGATATAACAAGTTGTACAGTGCTAATGGTTCTTTCTAAAAAACCACCTTCGCAGTATTTCAGGTAGTAGGTCCACATACGCATAAAGCGCTCGTCGTAACCATCATTTAATAATTCATCTTTAGCCGAAATAAACGCTTCATACCAATGGTTTAGCGTTTTTGCATAGTCCACACCAATGTCGTGTAAGTCACGGATCATCATATTCGTGTACTTTTTAAGGTGTGCATTTAACTGGTATTGCGATGGTAAAAAACCACCCGGGAAAATGTATTTTTGTATGAAGTCTACGCTGTTTGAGTAGCTGTCATAACGTCTATCGTCAATGGTTATTGACTGAAGTAACATAAGACCGTCGTCTTTTAAAAGAGAAGCACATTTTTCGAAAAAGTTACCTAAATACTCTTTACCAACCGCCTCAATCATTTCGATGGAAACCAGCTTGTCGTATTTACCCTCAAGCAAGCGATAATCTTTTTTAAGTAAGGTAATTTTACTTTCTAGTCCTTCCCGTTCAATCCAATCTTTCGCCCATGCGTGCTGCTCTTCTGAAATAGTAGTGGTGGTGACACTGCAGCCATAATGTTTCGCAGCATAAACTGCAAGGCCGCCCCAGCCAGTGCCTATTTCTAAAAGGTGGTCTGCTTCAGACAGTTGTAATTTGTCACAAATAGCTTTTAGTTTGTAATTCTGCGCGTCGTTTAGTGTTGCATTTGCATCTGGGTAAATCGCTGATGAGTACATCATTGTTGGGTCGAGAAAGCGGGTATAAAGCTTATTGCCCAAATCATAATGCGCTTCAATGTTCTTTTTAGCTTGGTCTTTTGTATTTCGACGCGCAAAATGCTGAATCTTATTGATGGGCATGGTTAGCCACTTAAACTTATTTTCCCACTCATCAAGGGTGGGTAAGTTCCGTGCGAAAATCCTTACTACGGCTGTTACATCGTCACTGTCCCACAACCCATCCATGTACGCCTCGCCAGCGCCCACACTGCCGCCAAGTAACAACTGTCGATAGGCTTGCACATTTTTGATATTTACCGTAGCGCGCAAGTCACTTTCGTCTGTGCCGAAACGCGCAACGACATCGCCGTTTTCTTGAATAGTTAAGCGACCAAATGGAAGCTGATTTAAACACTTCAAAAATAGTGTTCTACAAGTTTTATCTACAAAAGAGACCTCTGAGGCGGTCAGTAGTACAGATTCACCGAAAGACATTGTTATTGTTCCTGACTCTTTTCTGGGTGTGTATATAGTGGCGTTCGTTTCAGCAATAGCTTAAGTGCGTGCCAATAAATTCCGGCCACGGTTTTTATCGTCATACTGGGTATACGTTTAAGTGCGGCAGATAGATTCGCATTATCTAAAGTAAATTTACTCAAATTAATCCCAGCGCTAAATTCTTTGTCTTCTCTTACGCAATCCATGGCTAAAGAAAGTCTAGACGAAGGCTGAGAAATCGACCATTTATAGGTCATATCCATAGGATTAAAAGGCGACACGTGAAAAGCCTTTGCTGTATCGGCTTGGATGTCTAGATTTACCAGATAGTGGTGGCGCTCATTCCAAGGCGTGTTGCTAACCTCAGCAAGCATATGAGTGTATTTACCCTCAGCGTTGCGAAGGTAATAAAAGTTAACTGGGCTGAAATACAGACCCCACATGCGTAATTGACCGAGCATAAAAACGTCGCCGCTTAGCGCTTTACCATCATTTAATTCGGTCATTCTTTGCAATACGGCTTGTTTCAAAGAAATGGAAGGGTCACCTAGATAGTCTTCTCGCTTGAATCGAACTCGTGCTTTGGTGTGCGCGCTAAAATACTTCAGCGTATCCGATAGCACGTTCAGTTCCTCACTTTCGAGTTTTAACCAAAACAGATAAATGTCGTAGTCAAACTTGTGTTGGGTAGGCTTGAAACGTTGATGATATACCTTGCCTTTATATATCGCACTTTCTATCACAGGGTTTCACCAAAACGAGCACAAACGTCTAGTGCACTGGTAACGCCATCTTCATGAAAACCGTTGTACCAGTAGGCCCCACAAAAATGTAAATTATCTACGCCGCAAATCTCACTTCTACGTGACTGCGCTTTCACCATGCTGGAACTGTACTGAGGGTGCGCATATTTATAGCTTCGCAAAATACTCTTTTCATCAATTTCAGGCGTATTATTCAGCGTTACGCAATAAGTATTCTCAGCTTCTAATCGCTGGAGAATGTTCATATTGTAGGTGACAGAGGCGGGGCGGGCTTCCTCGCTTGCATCCTCCTTTAAGCTATAGTTCCAACTTGCCCACGCCAACTTCCTTTTAGGTAATTGGCTTATGTCTTTGTGCATGACTACATCATTTTCCGCATAAGGAATATTGCCAAGAACATCTTTGTGCAGCGACGTAGGGGAATGAATCATTTTTAACGCTTGGTCGCTGTGACATGCAAATACGACATGATCAAACGTCGCAACTGCACCAGTTGAATCGGTAACTTTCCACTTGTCATCGCTTTTGGCCACAGAAACTACAGCTGTAGATAATTTAATTTTAGACTCAAATGGCGCAATCAGTGGCGGGATATATTGACTAGATCCACCTTTAATCGTGTACCACTGTGGCCGGTCAGTAATATTGAGCAGGCCGTGATTATTGAAGAATTGAAGGAAGAAAGTTAATGGAAATTTTCTCGTTTGTTCTAGGCTACTAGACCAAATAGCGGCGCACATAGGCAGTATATAGTAGCGCGCGAAGTCATCGCTTAGCCCTAGTTCTTTAATAATATCTTCCAGCGTCAATGAAGACGTGTCGCGCTTTTCAGCCACCATGGCTTTACACGCTTTGTTAAATGTCAGAATGTCTTTAACGATGCGCCAAAATTTAGGGCGAAGAATATTGCGTCTCTGGGCGAATAAACTGTTTAAGTTATTGCCATTGTACTCAAGGTTCGCTTTTTTACTCATCACAGAGAAGCTCATCTCGGTTGGTTGGTAGTCAACGTTTAGCTGAGTAATAAGCTTGATGAAGTTAGGGTAGGTCCAGTCATTGAAAACAATAAAGCCGGTATCAATGTTATGAGTCTGGCTATTATCGTCTATTTTCTTTGTTGCCGTATGACCACCAATGTAGTCATTCGCTTCGTATACTGTGATGTCGTTCTGTCGGTTTAGAAGGTGTGCGCAGGTTAACCCTGAAATACCTGTGCCTATGATGGCAATCTTATTATTCATTTTTACTTCTCTTATTGTTTTTCTCTCATGGCCAAGGATAAACGCTTCTGAATTGGTGTAGGCAATATGTGCATAAAGCGCAGGATAAACCCAAAGAAACGAGGGAAGAAAACGGTTTGCTTATTACTTTCTATTCCTTTAAGCATAGCCTCGGCAGCTTCTTCTGCACTAATTTTCATTGGCATTTCAAAGTCGTTTTTGTCAGTCAAAGGTGTTTCAACGAACCCTGGTGATACTGCCTGTACTTTCACGCCTTTATGGTGAAGATCGACTTCTAAGGACTTCGTGAAGTAGTGAAGGGCAGCTTTACTAGAGCCGTAGGCCTGAGTGCGTGTGAAAGGTAATAGACGAGCCATACTGTCGACTATGACAAGCTTGTCGCCATCTTTTAGTCGTGGAAGAAGCGCGTTAACACAGTGAACCACACCAAAGAAGTTAGGCTCGAAAACGCGGCGGAACATGTCTGGCTCGAAATCCTCAAGGTCTACATATTCACAAGTACCAGCATTGAGTACAGCAATATCGAACTTAACACTTGCTAATGCTCGCTTTGTATCTTCTAAATCTGACACATCAAACTGGCAACCGCTAATATTGCTATATTTGCTAAGTTCATCAAGGGCTTCTTTGTTTCTTCCACAAGCAATGACACTATACCCATTATCGGCACACTTGATTGCTAATGCTTTACCTATTCCAGATGTTGCGCCAGTAATTAAGATACTCTTCATTTTGCCAGCTTCCCTTTTATCTTTTTGATTATAAAACCTAAGATAGGTACGTGTTCGTAAACCATTTCGCCCAAATCGTAATAATCTTTGTGGTAGATGATGATGTCATCGGCAACGCCAAGTTGTGTTGTACCGTCTAGCGTGATCTTTTTGGCATTGTTTTTTAGTACGAGGGTCATCGTCCAATTTACAACGTGAGTCACCTTGGATTGACTATGGGCAACTTGTTGCGAACAGTAGAGAATGTCTGCTATATCAAACTTGCACGTTTCGGCTTGTGTAAGCAGGTTAGAAAAATAACTTTTAACTTCGTCTATCCCGCTATGCATAGTGATGGGGTCTATAAATTTAATATTACTGGCATAGATGTCTTCCAAGTCATCTGGGGATATCTGACATATATCTGTGTAAATTTTACAAAAGCGCTCGATGACATCCATACAACTTCCTTTACTTTAAAATATTGAGTACAGGCTAATCATTCAATTATGATTTTCTCTAAAACTTGCAAAAATTTTTATAATTATTGACTGCAAGTCTCTGATCTCAAATTCGTTAGTATTTTTATACAAAAACTAAATTACATTAATTGCCGAGCTTAAGATCATGTTTCTTCGTTTATCCGTGAAAAATTTTCCCATTCGATCCTATTTGTACTCAGTCGCGTAAATATTTTCGTGTTTTCGGAAGTGTCGAGTATGAGAGTAGAACGTTTTCCCTTATTTCCTTTATCTGCGCACCTTTTGCCTGAAGGCAGAATGGCATTGCGTATTTTTGAACCTAGATATGTGCGTATGGTTAAGCAGGCATGCGCCGAAAATAAAGGCTTTGTGATGTGTATGCTAAACGCGAATGGAGACAAAGGCTCAAACGAACACATCCATAAAATAGGGACATACGCACAGGTTGTCGACTTTGATATGCTCGACGATGGTTTGCTTGGCATAAAGGTTGCTGGTTCTCATTTAGTTGAGGTAAGTAGCATTGAAGTTGAAAAAGATGGTCTTCGCACTGGAAGTTGTAAGGTGTTAGAACCTTGGAAATGCGATTTGGCCCCTCAACAAATAGCGCCTATGGACGAGCGGCTTAAAGAAATATTTGGAAATTACGAAGAACTGGCGTCGTTGTATGAATCACCGAAGTTTAATTGTCCCAACTGGGTATTAAATCGATGGTTAGAGTTATTGCCAGTCGATGGCTCGCAAAAGCAGCATTTTTTAGCGCAAAGAGAATGTACTAGTTTGCTAAATTATCTCTCTGCACTAATCGCTTAATATTGAGAGTTGAAATTGACATTACAAATTCGTAATCCAACATTTGCATTTTTCGCAAACGTTTTAAGTCAGAACGTCGTAGAATGATACAACCAAAACGGAAAAGCGGACGAATCTTATGTTAGTTGGAATTCCTTTGGAACAAAGTAACAGCACAATCAAACCTAAAGAATGTGCTACTGAAATGTCTGATTACCTTGTGGCGGTTGCTGACGCCAGATGCAAACGATCCTTTGCTAGAGTATTTAACTATTTCGCACCTCGCTTGCGCTCATATGCTTTGAAACAAATGGGAAATGAGGCGTTAGCGATGGAGCTTGTTCAAGACACCATGTCAAACGTTTGGCAAAAAGCACATCTTTTTAATGCCGAGAAAGGGTCTCCATCGACATGGATTTTTACAATTGCGCGTAATATACGTTTTGACATGTTGCGTAAGCTGCAGAACCGAAAAGAAGACGTATGCTCTGATGATTTGTGGCCAGTGCTTTGTGAGCAAACTGCGGATGCTAATGAAGCGCCGCTTGACGAGCAAGTTACTTTAGAGCAAATTGGTCACTTATTTGAATCACTGCCGGTAAAACAAAAAGCGGTAGTTGAAGCTATCTACATTGATGGCAAGTCTCAACAAGAAGTTGCCGACGAACTTTCTATTCCGTTAGGTACGGTAAAGTCCCGTACGCGTTTGGCGCTTCAACGATTAAAGGTCATGTTAAACGATAATGATTAGGTTTCATCCCAGTGCCCAACAACTTAAAGATTTCGTTGAGGGCACGCTGTCACCTGCTATATCTTTAATGGTTTCAGCACATTGTGATATGTGTCCGAAATGCCAACGATTTGTAGAGATAGAGACTGAAAGCTTAGCCGCACAAATGGTGTCATCTGTAAGCGAAAATGCTTTCGCCAGTTCTGATGCTTCGCTCCAGTTTGGCGATATGTTTTCACAAATTACACAACTCCCTCAAACCCCTGACGGCAGTTTTAAGGCTGCTAGTGTTTCTGAATATCGAGAAACTTTGAACAAGCCCCGTGTACCATCCAAATCAGAAAAATTAAGTACTATTGAGTTGGATGGGAGAGCGTTTGCTTTGCCTAGAACCCTTCACCGATATATCGACAAGACTGGAAACTGGTCAAGTTTAGTCGGTAAGCTATGGCAAGCCCCGGTTGATTTAGGTAATCAGGGCGTAGCCAATTTTATATTTATGGGTAGTGGCGGGAGTGTGCCAGAGCATACTCATAGAGGAACCGAATACACCCTAGTTATCGATGGCGAGTTCAGTGACGGGCTCAGCCGTTACGATACCGGCGACTTTATTTTCATGGATGGTGAGAAGACCCATACGCCCAAGGCTGAAGGAAAAGACGGTTGCTTAGTATTTAGCATTGTAGATCAGCCACTACACTTTACTTCAGGCTTAGCGAGACTATTAAATCCATTTAGCCATCTTTTCTTCCGCTAAAGTTTAAAACGATTGCTTATCAGCTACTGTGCTTACAATCGCTAAATAACAAAAAACGCACTTAAGTGCGTTTTTTCGTTTTAACTATTAATGTTCTATGGTCGTTCGCGTTTCAAACTCTCTTCGACTAGCTAATAAACTCGCTGTCCGGATAGTTAAGTCTAAGTGTCTTCATTGCATTATCACGAAGCTCTGTAAGACCAAGCTGTTCGTAGCTTGAAACCATAATTTCTAGGGCTTGCTGTACCTGCGTAGTATTCGGGAAGTGCTCTATAACATAGCGGCCACGGTTGGCAGCAGCAACATACGCCTCCCGTCTCATGTAGAAGCGTGCAATAGCAATTTCATAACGCGCCAAGCGGTCTTTAATATGAACCATACGCTGCTTCGCGTCAGCCGCATACTTGCTGTCTGGATACTGCTGGATAAGCCTGCGAAAGTCTTCAAACGCTGCGCGGGATTTTGATGGGTCTCTATCCGTACGATCGATGTTCATTAACTCTTGGAATAGGTTGCTGTCTGATTCCATGTTAGTTAAGCCACGCATGTAATACGCGTAGTCAACATCAGAGTGATTAGGATTAAGACGGATAAATCTGTCGATAGTGGCAAGTGTTTCTTCGTTCTTACCCGACTTATAGTAGCTGTAAATAAGATCTAGCTGTACTTGGTGAGAAAGTGGACCAAACGGGTAACGGGAATCTAGCGCACTTAACGTTTGAGCAGCAGCGCTAAAGTTACCAACTTCCATGCTTTGCTTTGCTCTGTCATACAGTTGCTGTGCACCCATGTTAGCTAAAACGGCTTTCTCTTCTTTATCTGAAGAACTACATCCTGCGACAGATACCATAGCACCCAATAAAACGGGAGCCAGTAGACGAAATGATTTCATAATAATTCTATTTTCCTGCTAAACAGTTTAATACTTCGCTGTCTAAGCTCATGTGTTAAACAACAACACTTTAATTGCATTCTAACGTACTAACGACGAGAAAAACCATACAAAAACGTAAACAAGGCAGTGTACAGCGTGAATACTTGTTATAATACCCTTTTTTAGACGTAATCAATGGTGTTATGACACAGTCGCCGAACACAATACAACTAGAAGCTTCAACGGAAGCTGCGCATTTTGGTTTACGCTTAGATCAGGTTTTGGCTGATTTGTTCCCTGAATATTCTCGTTCTAAGTTAAAAACTTGGATTCAGGACGGAAATGTTGCGGTAAATGGTGAAGTAATCACTGTCCCTCGACACAAAATGCAAATGGATGAACTCATTACTGTACAAGCCGAAATGGATGTGCAGGTAACAAGTGTTGCGCAAGATATTGCGCTAGATATTGTTTACGAAGATGAGCACATCTTGGTAATAAATAAACCTGCTGATTTAGTCGTGCATCCTGGCGCGGGAAACCCGAGCGGTACAGTGCTTAATGCATTGCTAAATCACTATCCCGAAATTGACAAAGTTCCACGTGCAGGCATTGTCCACCGTCTCGACAAAGACACTACGGGCCTGATGGTAGTGGCAAAAACAATACCTGCGCAAACGCACCTTGTTGATCAGCTACAGCGCCGCGAGATGAGCCGTGAATATGAAGCCATCGCTTTAGGTACTATGGTTGCGGGTGGGATTGTAGATGAGCCTATTGGCAGGCATGCCACAAAGCGCACGCATATGGCAGTTCGCGAAATGGGTAAACCTGCAGTAACGCATTATCGCGTTATTGAAAAGTTCCGTGCTTATACTCACTTGCGTTTGAAGCTTGAAACTGGTCGTACGCACCAAATTCGCGTGCACATGGCGCATATAAAACATCCACTGTTGGGCGATCAGGTTTATGGCGGGCGTCCGCGTTTGCCTAAAGGTGCGTCTGAGGAGTTTATTACAGCGCTTCGAGGGTTCCAGCGTCAGGCATTGCACGCAGCTCAGCTTTCACTATTTCACCCCGAAACTGAAGAGTGGATGACTTGGAAAGCGCCGCTTCCTCAAGATATGCAGGACTTGCTTAAAGCAGTCAAAAAAGACACAACGGACAATCCGCAAGATATGCTCTAACTAGGGAGTAGGTATTATGACATTGTCAGATGCAAATTCACCTATTTCATCTACGCTGGATTTGATTACTCCAGCGTGGTCATGCCCCTCTAATATTGTCGCTTATACAACGACAAGAAAAGGAGGCACGAGCTTAGGTGATTTCGCAGGCTTGAACGTTGGGGCTCACGTGGGGGATGACCTTTTATTAGTTAAAGCCAATAGAAGCCTGATCCCACACAGCGAAAAGATAACGTGGCTAGAGCAAATACACAGCAATCGCGTGGTGTCACTGCCAAGCGTGGATACTACTGCGGATGCAGCATACTCTTCTTCCAAGTCGCACTTTTGTGCAGTAATGACTGCTGACTGTGTGCCCATCCTATTATGTGATGAGAGTGGGCAAGAGGTGGCAGCAGTGCATGCAGGGTGGAAAGGGCTTGAGACTAATATTATCAGAAATGCTCTTGGGCAATTTAACTGCGATGAGAATAAAATCATGGCTTGGATAGGCCCTGCAATCAGCGGTTCTTGCTATGAAGTGGATGCTCAACTGGCGAGTAAATTTCGCCATGTAGCCGGCGCCGTTGCCAATAGTAGTAATGAGGGTAAATACCTTTTAGATTTACCTTTAGTAGCACAGATGCAATTGCAGCAAGCTGGCGTTGAAGATATTACGCAAAGTAACCTGTGTACTTACACTGACGAGGGACGCTTCTATTCGCATCGGAGAGCCACTCATCAAAACAAACGCACAACTGGGCGCATGGTCAGCGTAATAGGTATGCTTTAGATATCTAATCCTATGGGCATTAGTTCTTAACCCCTTCATTTATTTGCGCTAAATCAAAGTTTCTACAGTATTTGTTATCTTTTTGGCTAACTTTTCAATCTCATACTTGAATCGCAATTGAGCAGCCTACATAACTAGAACATAAGCAATACCAGTCCGCATAGATCATTACCCACTCAGCGAGAGTTAAAATGTTCGTAATCGCGGTGTGTTACCGCAGGTATAGTTGTTCACTTATTAGGTTGAGATTATGAGACTAGATAGATTTACCAGTAAATTTCAGCTCGCAATATCCGATGCTCAATCACTCGCATTGGGGCGAGATCATCAATATATTGAACCTGTCCACTTAATGACTGCCATGCTAAACCAGCAGGGTGGTTCAGTACGCCCGCTACTTGACCAAGCAAACATTAATGTTAATGCGCTTCGTTCTGCTTTGAGTCAGGCTATTGAACGTTTACCTAGAATTGAAGGTATTGGTGGTGATGTTCAGTTAAGCAAAGACAGTGGCATTTTACTTAACCTTTGCGACAAGATTGCTCAGCAACGAAAAGACGAATATATAACGTCGGAGATCTTCGTGTTAGCAGCCCTTGAAGATAAAGGGCGATTGGGTGAGATCCTTAAAAGTTTGAATATCACCAAAGACACCATTGAAGGCGCTATCGATGATATGCGTGGCGGACAGAAGGTGACAGACCCTAACGCTGAAGATGTGCGCCAGGCCCTTGAAAAGTACACTACAGACTTAACCGAGCGAGCGGAACAAGGCAAGCTTGACCCAGTGATTGGGCGTGATGACGAAATTCGTCGTACCGTTCAAGTTCTGCAGCGCAGAACCAAAAACAACCCCGTACTTATTGGTGAGCCTGGTGTGGGTAAAACCGCCATCGTTGAGGGATTAGCGCAGCGCATCATTAACGGCGAAGTACCTGAAGGCTTAAAGAACAAGCGCGTTCTTGCCCTAGATATGGGCGCGTTAGTGGCAGGGGCTAAATACCGCGGTGAGTTTGAAGAACGTTTAAAGGCCGTTCTTAACGAATTGGCTAAAGAAGAAGGCCGCGTCATTCTATTCGTTGACGAACTGCACACCATGGTAGGTGCAGGGAAGGGCGATGGCGCCATGGATGCTGGGAATATGCTAAAACCGGCGCTGGCACGCGGTGAACTTCACTGTGTGGGGGCAACCACGCTAGACGAATATCGTCAGTACATTGAAAAAGACGCTGCGCTAGAGCGTCGTTTTCAGAAAGTATTGGTTGAAGAGCCAAGCGTAGAGGACACTATTGCTATTCTTCGAGGCTTAAAAGAGCGTTATGAGCTTCATCACTCTGTCGATATCACAGACCCCGCTATTGTCGCAGCGGCAAGTTTGTCACATCGTTATATTAGTGACCGTCAATTGCCGGATAAAGCCATCGACCTTATTGATGAAGCGGCCTCTAGCATACGTCTGCAAATAGACTCAAAGCCAGAAGATATGGACCGTTTAGAGCGCAGAATTATCCAGCTTAAGTTGGAAGAGCAAGCCCTTGCTAAAGAAACCGATGATGCTAGCCATAAACGCCTTGAAATGATTGAACTAGAGCGCGAGCAGGCTGAAACCAAGTATGCAGAGCTAGAAAAAGTATGGCTAGATGAAAAAGATGCCATGCAGGGCACCCAAACCATTAAAGGGGAGCTGGAACAAGCAAAGCTTGATTTAGAAATTGCTCGCCGCGCATCTGATTTGAATAGGATGTCGGAACTTCAGTACGGCCGTATTCCTGAGCTTGAAGCCAAGCTTGAGCAAGCGGCAGAAAATGAAACCCGCGAAACCACGTTACTTAAAAATAAAGTAACGGATATCGAAATTGCTGATGTGCTCTCTCGTTGGACGGGTATACCCGTAGCGAGAATGCTAGAGGGCGAGCGCGAGAAGCTGTTGCGTATGGAAGATGTCCTTCATAAACGTGTAGTAGGGCAAGAAGAAGCCGTTGAAGCAGTATCAAATGCTATTCGCCGTTCACGTGCGGGGCTTGCCGATCCAAACCGTCCAATTGGCTCATTCCTATTTTTAGGGCCAACTGGCGTGGGTAAAACTGAGTTGTGTAAAGCTTTGGCCGGCTTCATGTTCGACACTGAAGACGCCATGGTGCGTATCGATATGTCTGAGTTTATGGAAAAACACTCGGTAGCACGCTTAGTGGGCGCACCTCCTGGCTATGTTGGCTATGAGGAAGGTGGCTACTTAACCGAAGCGGTGCGTCGCAAGCCTTACTCGGTCATTTTATTGGACGAGGTTGAAAAGGCACATCCTGATGTATTCAACATTTTACTTCAGGTGCTGGATGACGGCAGACTGACTGATGGACAAGGGCGCACCGTAGATTTCAAAAATACGGTTGTGATCATGACATCTAATTTGGGTTCGGACATCATTCAAGATAAGCACAACGAAAGTCAGTATGACGATATGAAAGCATCGGTAATGAGCGTAGTAGGGCAGCACTTCAGGCCCGAGTTCATCAACCGTGTGGATGATATTGTGGTATTCCATCCGTTGGGTAAAGAGCAAATTAAGTCTATTGCTAAAATTCAGCTTGCTTCCTTAAGAGCACGATTGGCGGAAAAAGGTTACAAACTTACTTTGTCTGCCGCAGCTATGGACAAGTTAGCCGATGCAGGTTTCGACCCCGTGTTTGGCGCCCGTCCGCTTAAGCGAGCGATACAAGTGCAGGTTGAAAATCCACTCGCACAGCAACTGCTAGCGGGTGAACTAATACCCGAGTCCACTATTCGCATTGATGCTGACGAAAGCGGTCTATTTGTAGTAAGCGGTTAATCAGCAAACCAAATCTTTAATTCAAAGGCACTAGAAACAGTGCCTTTTTTATTGCTTTATTATTGCCTTGGCACTGTGTTTTCCTTTAGTTTACCTGCTAGAGAAATTTCAGCGTGAGTGTTAGGAGTCATACATGGAAACAGCCCTAATTGTTAACGCATTTAAACGCGTACTCGGGGAAAGCAACCTTGCCGTTGGAAAACGCCAAACTGAGCACTATCGAAAAGGGTGGCGCTCGGGTGAAGGTGAGGCATTGGCCGTACTGTTTCCACATACGCTAATGCAATATTGGGAAGTGCTTAAGATTTGCGTTGAATACAACTGCATCATCATTATGCAGGCTGCAAAAACCGGTTTGACCGAAGGTTCTACTCCGAGCGGAAATGATTACGATAGACCTGTGGTGGTAATTAACACCTTAGCCATGGATGATATCGTTTTAATAAACGATGGTAACCAAGTGTTGAGTTTTCCTGGGGCAACCTTGTTTAAGCTTGAAAAAATGTTAAAGCCCCTTGGTCGCGCGCCACATTCGGTGATTGGATCGTCCTGTTTGGGGGCGTCTATCGTTGGTGGTGTAGCTAATAATTCTGGCGGCGCATTGGTTAAACGAGGCCCCGCTTATACGGAGTTGTCGCTATTTGCACAAATAGATGCTAACGGTGATTTAAAGCTGGTTAATCATTTAGGAATAGACTTGGGTGAAAAACCTGAAGAAATTATCGGTAACCTCGCTTCAGGCAACTTTTCAAAATCACTCCCAGAAACCAGTAAGAAAGCGTCTGCTAGTGATTATGAACAAATAGTTCGAGATGTTAATGTAAATACGCCGAGCCGCTTCAATGCCGATCCAACACGGCTTTACGAAGCCAGTGGATGCGCCGGTAAAATCGCCGTTTTCGCGGTGCGCTTAGATACGTTTGAAGTACCTAAAAAAGAGCAAACGTTTTATATCGGAACGAACGATGCTGCTGTACTTACTCGTATTCGCAGAGACATTCTGTCGACCTTTAAAAACATTCCCGAAGTAGGTGAATACCTGCATAGAGATATGTTTGATATTGCAGATGTTTACGGCAAAGATACCATATTAAGTATTGAACGTTTGGGTACAGATTCACTACCTAAAATGTTTGCATTTAAAGGGCGAGTGGATGCTGTGCTTAACAAGCTGCCTTTTATGCCTCGTTACCTAAGCGATAGAGTTATGCAGTTTGGGAGTAAGCTTTTCTCTGACCAAATCCCTACAAGTTTGAGAACCTACCGCGACAAATACGAACATCATCTTATTCTTAAGATGAGTGATGGCGGTATTGAAGAGGCAAAAACACTTTTAGCTAAACTGTTTACTGAAGAGAAGCTAGATGGTGACTACCTTACCTGTAATGAAGAGGAAGCATCTAAAGCCTTTTTACTACGTTTCGCCGCTGCGGGAGCTGCGGTGCGCTATCAAATGATGCATGACAAACAAGTCGGAGATATTTTAGCGTTAGATATTGCGTTGCGCCGCAATGACGAGTTTTGGGTAGAGGAGTTGCCTGAGCACATAGCCAAACATGTAGAAAAGCCGCTTTATTACGGCCATTTCTTTTGCCATGTCTTTCATCAAGACTACATACTTAAAAAGGGCAGTGATGCCAAAAAAGTAAAAGCAGACATGTTGGCACTATTAGACAGCCGTGGCGCTAAATATCCTGCCGAGCATAACGTTGGTCATTTGTATACAGCGGAGAGTACTCTACAGCAGTTTTACAGAAAGCTAGACCCTACCAATACTTTTAACCCAGGCATTGGTAAGATGGAAAAGCACAAACGCAATTGTTCCTGCTGTCTTTAGCTGTATGCGAAGAGAGCCTTATAGGCTCTCTAATAATGTTCTAGCCTGCGGACGTCGAAAGAAGGGGCGTTCTACGTTTACTGCATACTCTAGCTCTTTCTTGGCTTCCTCAATTCTATTCAATTTTGCTAGCGTGTAGCCAAGGTGATAGCGAATGTTAGGGTCATTCGCGTCTCTTGCGAATGCGTCTCTAAGCATTTTAAGACTACCCTCATAATCTCCCTGTAGCGCTTTAATATGCCCAAAGGTGTCTAGTATTTTCGAAGAGTTAGGCTGCAGCTCATATGCCTGCCGCGCATAGTTTTTAGCGGTGATCAGTGATTTTTCAATATGCATTATCGCTAAGCGGTTGAAAGCCTCAGCAGGGTTCAATAAGTTTGGCTCCTCAATAAGCTCTTTATAGAGTACTGTTGATTCGTCGAATTCTTGAATAAAAAATAAATATTGTGCTAATAGATTTTTCGCCAGCAAATTGTTTTCATTTTCGTTCACCAATTTGCGGGCAGTATTTAAAAATACATCAACGAACTGCTCGTTTAATGCATAGTTGTAGATCGCAATAAATGCCTGTGCAAAGGAAGCGTCGACTTCTAGCGCTTTTTGGAAAGCGTTAATCGCGCTTTCGTTATTACCTTTATTCGCAGCTAGTCTTCCCTTTAGAAAGTGGTAGACCGGGTTTTGTTGCTGGTTTGCAGGAATCGTCGCTAACAGCGACAGTGCTTTATCGTTTTTCTGCAAATCTAACAATAAGCTGGTATAGCGCAAAGTAACAAACGTACTTGTATTGGCTATCTCGTGCGCGCGAGCCATAGCATCTAGGGCGCTTTCGTTGTTTCCTAGATTGCGAGCTTGGTCAGCATAAGCGATAAGCTTTCCAGCATCGTCGTTAATAAAGTTTCTTACAATGCTTAGCGTTTTTTCGGCATCTGCACGCTGATTATTTGATAGCTGAAGCGCAGCTTTACGAAGAAGGTAGTCAGCATTGTCGAAATCATCTTTTATAAGCAAATCTAAATGATACAGTGCGTTCTTAATGTCGCCTTGTTGCTGGTATAAAGATGAAATGCGCTCTCTAGCACCGATATTCGAAGGATTGAGCGTTAGTATATCAAGATAAATTTGCTTCGCGTCTTCTACGTTGCCCGCTTTGGTTAAATTAAACGCCTTAAGCATTAATGTTTCGTTATGCTGAGGGGACAAGTCAAGTAGCTCTTCTACAAGTTGGTTAGATTTTTCTACATTTCCTAAACGACTCTCTGTAGCTGCTAAATTGAATTTTGCTGGAAAGAGGGTAGGGTTTTGCGCTAACGCTTTCTCGATGTTGTCTTTAGCTTCCGCCAATTGACCTTGCCTAATCAGAATGCCGGCTTTTAGGTTGTAGACTTCAGCTTCATCAGGAAAAAGCTTACTTAGTAAATTTGCACCCTTCAGCGCGTTATCGAATTGCTGCGCTTGTAAATTCATAAGTGAATAAGTGAATAGAAAACCCGCGTTATCTTTGTAGGTCGGCAGATTCTTTTCAAGAATTGATAGCGCTTCGTCCTGTTTCCCCCTCGCTGCCATCAGTTTAATTTTAAAAAGCTGAAGCTTATTTTCATTCGGGTACTTATATTCGAGGTTTTGCAATAAGCGTTCAGCTTTAAACGCTTTGTTTTGGCGAATAAATAAGTCACCTAGAAGAAGTGCCGAGTCAGGGTCTTCCATCAACGCATCTTGATGGCGTTCAAGCAGAGCAAGCGCTTGTTTATCTTGCTGTGTCGCCATATAGACCTGGCTTAGCATCAATACAGCCTGTAAGTCATCAGGCTCCTGTTGCAAATAGCCATTAAAGTCTTTTGCGGCCGTTTCCATGTTGTTATTAAAGAAGTTTGTTAAACCGCTTATGTAGAGCAACATAGGTTGTGAAGTTATGAGCTCAGGGTCAAGCTGTGCCATAAAATCATTAAGCTCTTTTAGCTTCTCGTTATCAATAGCTTGTTGGTTGTCTCTGCTTTGCAACCAACTATTAAGTAAAATGGCCAAAGGATCATTAGGTGTGTCTTCAATGATCTCATCTACGAATAGCTTTGCTGTATCGTAGTCTTTCGCTTCTAAATACAAATCTACAAGATTACGCAGGGCAATAGGGTCGTCTCGGTTAAACGTCAGGGCTTTTTGTAAATGTGCAGTTGCCGCATCAGTATCTCCTTGTCGATATGCGAGCTGTCCTTTCAAACGCCATGTGATAGCGTTTTCTGGTTCTAACGACATGGCTTTGTTGATAAGAGACGTTGCTTTGGCTAAATCTTCATTTTGAAGGGCAATAGAGGCGAGACCATTAATGGCAGGCACGAAGTCTGGCGTACGGGAAACGATAGTGTTGTAGTCGCTTAAGGCGCATTGCTCGTCTTCCAATCTGATACAAGCTGTTGCACGGATCATCAACCACTCGCGCTCTGCATCACCCGATAGCTTGTTCAAATCACCAAAGTCTACAATCTCTTGATATCTGTTTAGAAAAAGCCATGTGTTGCCAAGTGGTTCAGCTAAAAGGTTGATATCAGCACCCATCTCCAGAGCTTCAACAAACTCCATCTCAGCCGCAGTAAGGTAGCCATTAATAAGTAGTATCTCGCCCATCAAAATTTTGGCTGCGAGGTTCTGTGGGTCTTTCTGTAAGCTATTTTTAAGGTGAATATAGGCTTCGTCGTATTCGTTTTGATTAAACGCAGTAAGTGCTTTTTCATAGTCCTCTGACGTAGTAGCAAAACTGTTGAAAGCGATTAATGAAGAGGCAACTGCAGAGACAACGGCGCGTTTTACAACACGCTTTTTATTATTAAAAAAATCCATATTAACCTTCAATACATAGCCAAGCTGCTGGCTTAAAAATAGCATAAAAAAAGGTGGCCTAAGCCACCTTATAAAGATACGTGTTTTCTAAGCGTTTTTAAACTATTAAACGCGACGTTTACGTCTGTAAAGTACAAGCCCCAAACCCAAACTCATTAGTGCAAGGGCACCTGGCTCGCTTACTTGGGTAGGAGGTGTATCAGGACCATTGTCGATCGAAAATCCAAGTGCTGACAATTTGAAGCCAAAGTCACTGTCTTGAGACGCATTGTTATCGAAAATGGTATTGTATGCACCCACTAACCAGTATTGGGCGGCACTCAAGCCTGTAAATTCAGATTGATAATAGTTGCCCACTTGACTTCCAACAGAATAGTGACGCGTTGCAGCTTCTATAGCGCTAGTAGAAGCAATATCACTCCATGTAAAGTTTCCGCCACTTTCAAATTTTTCAATATCGTCCAGACCTACCACAGTTACTTCTTTAGAAGATCGTCCTCTATAACGGTAGATCGAAGAAAATGAACCAGACGTTAAAGTAACTTTTTCACTGAAGGACAGCAAAACCATGTCGAAGTCTTGTTTTCCTCTATCGCCTGTTCTTTTATTGTCTATTGTATGAGCATCTCCGTAGTCACTAGAAGTTTCATAGTTACTCTGGTTCGTAGAATCTTTATTTATAAGTCCATAACCTACCGCGTTGTTGCTCGAGTTTATCCAGCCATCGAGATTGCCCTGATTTCTAACCAAGTCATCGTTTTCATCAAGGTAACGCGAAGAGGTATATGAATCATACCGACTGTCGTAATAACCTGTATCAGACCAAGCAGTAAGCCCAACATAAACTGTTTTTCCGTCAACCGTAGTAACGGCGGTTCCGTTTGCAGAATCACCGATCAGTGAATATGAAATGCCGTTATTCACCAACGAGTAAGTTCCTTCATCTAAACTGCTGTCACTTCCTAATACGTTTCCAGAAAATACAAGAAAAACTGTCGCTAAACCTAAAAACTTCATATGGATTACTACCGAACCTGAATTTGCTTCATAAAATTACCGAGTACCTAGCGATTTTTGTGCCACATTTTATGTAGTTGATTTTTATTCGTTTTTTTTTAAATGCAATACATATGAGTTAGTCTTAGTAAAAAAAACTGACAGGTTGTACCACCTACCAGTGATCTAAAGTCTAATTGTCTTAAATGGCTTTTTTACGGCGCCATATGGCGAATAGAGAGCAAGCCATTAATAAGCCGATAGTACCAGGCTCAGACACTTCTGTAGTATCCGGTGTTCCTGTCGTTTCGGTAATTGAGAAACCAACATTAGCAAGTTTGAAAGCATCGTTGCCAATGTATCCACCAATATTGCCAAATACTGTGTTGTATGCCCCTACGAGCCAATATTGCGCAGATTCAGTGAATGCAAAATCTGCACGGTGTTCTAGGTAGTCACAGTTCTCGATATCGTAAGATGCCGAAGTAAGCGCATCTGCAACAATATCACTCCATGTATTTACACCAGAGGTCAAAGTAGAGGTGTCATTTAAGGCAGCTACTGAAACTTGACTATCGTTACTACTATATAGCCATGAAAAGCTCGCGCCAGTTAGTGTTACTGCAGAGTCAAATGAAAGCAGTACGAAGTCATAATCACGCTCAACATTGGTCACTCCGCTTTTATAAGCAGCCTTACTACCTTCATAATAATAGTTTAGGTTGTCGATAGCATGGTCAGAACTACCGTTGTAGTAAGCTTCGTCATTATTGGTAACTCCATAAGCCCAAGTATTTGAGATTTTTTGTAGGCTAGCGGCAACCACTGTTTCGCCAGTCACATTATTAGTATCTGAAAATGCAGACAAAGAAATGTTTACGCCATCAATCTCCACAGGAGAGTTATCAGGGTTAACACTATTGTAAACACCATCGTCGACTAGATCATAGGTATACTCACCAAGCGGAGAGTTACACTGCTTACTCTGGGTGTTGCTGCCACCCGATAAGCCGCAGTAGGAGTAATCATGCTTTTTATAATTGGTGGCAAATGCTGAATTGGCGCTCAGCGTCGATACCAGCGCCATCGAAAGTAATAGCAAGGTCTTGGAAGAAAAGGTTTTGTCTAGTAATCGCATAATTACTTTCCTATATAAAAAGCGCATAGCGCTTCAAGTACAAACCTTCCAAGCGTTGTACTATCTATATGCACACACTTTTTGGGGAAGTACTTAATTACAACATGGGGTTGTATGATATATGAACGGTGACCTGTTTAAGGTATGTGGCCGTATACCTAGTTATTACTGATTGGTGAGGTACTTAAGGAAGCAGGTTCTAAATTGTTAACCTTTGTGCGTTGTCCTCATTTGATAAAGTGGACTCATCTAAATGTATTGCATAGCTTTTTGAATGTGATATCGCAGAAATTAATGTGTGGAAGCTGGCTGTATTTTTACTTTGCTATGCGTTCACGCATATCTATGAAATAATTACCACAATTGTATATGTAGAAGTACGAGGACATATGTCTGAACAAAAACGTAAAGGGATATACTTACTTCCCAATTTATTAACAACAGCAGGTTTGTTTTCTGGTTTCTTTGCTGTTGTATCATCAATGAACGGCCGCTTTGAAGCAGCCGCTGTCGCAATTTTTGTGGCAATGATATTTGATGGTTTGGATGGGCGCGTAGCACGAATGACAAATACGCAGAGTGACTTCGGCGCTGAATATGATTCAATGGCCGATATGGTTTCATTTGGTATGGCACCTGCACTTGTTGCTTATAATTGGGGCTTAACCGAACTAGGCAAGTTGGGCTGGTTAGCGGCATTTGTCTATGTTGCCGGTGCTGCATTGCGACTAGCTCGCTTCAATACGCAGGTTGGGATCGCTGATAAGCGCTTCTTCCAAGGTCTTGCTAGTCCAGCAGCAGCGGCCGTTGTATCCGGTCTCGTTTGGGTTGGCGTCGAGTATGATGCAGTAGGGACTGACTACGGATTAATTGTGGCCGCGGTAACTGGTTTAGCTGGCTTACTTATGGTGAGTAACTTTAAGTATAATTCTTTTAAAGAAGTTAACTGGCATGGCAAGGTTCCATTCGTTGGCCTTCTATTAGTGCTTTTAATATTCGTTGTTGTTGCAACAGAGCCAGCGCTTGTACTGTTTTTAGTATTTGCTTTGTATGCACTGGCAGGGCCTATCAATACATTCCGCACGGTAGAGAAAGTGACTTTAGATGACGTGGTAGGCGATCACGAAGAAGACGCGGACTTCAACGTTGATAAAAAGAAAAGCAACGAAAGTGTAGACAATAAGCAGGAATAATTACGTAGTAGTAATTAGATGTCTTCGTTCAATAGTATAAAGGAAATGCCTTTTTGAACTGATAGACGAAGGATATTCAGGCTTAAACGCATACTAAATGCACGAATAGGTTAAAAAGCGACCGAACGGTCGCTTTTTTTTATATTTATTTAAAAAAGGGTGTTGACGATGTGTCAGGAATGCGTAGAATGCGCGCCTCCTCAACAGGGAACAGCAAAACGCTAACAACTGATGAGGATGTCAAAAACCAAGTTTAAAAATAAATAAACAAAAGTTGTTGACAAAAAAAAGATGCGCTGTAAGATACGCATCCGCTTCGGGAGAGGCAGCTAGAAAAACTAGCAACGTTCTTTAAAAATTTAGACAAGACAATCTGTGTGGGCACTCGTTAAGAGTGTCACAACGACGATTCATATTTCGATATATTTAATTGAAGAGTTTGATCATGGCTCAGATTGAACGCTGGCGGCAGGCCTAACACATGCAAGTCGAACGGTAACATTTCTAGCTTGCTAGAAGATGACGAGTGGCGGACGGGTGAGTAATGCTTGGGAACTTGCCTTTGCGAGGGGGATAACAGTTGGAAACGACTGCTAATACCGCATAATGTCTACGGACCAAACGGGGCTTCGGCTCCGGCGCAAAGAGAGGCCCAAGTGAGATTAGCTAGTTGGTAAGGTAAAGGCTTACCAAGGCGACGATCTCTAGCTGTTCTGAGAGGAAGATCAGCCACACTGGGACTGAGACACGGCCCAGACTCCTACGGGAGGCAGCAGTGGGGAATATTGCACAATGGGGGAAACCCTGATGCAGCCATGCCGCGTGTGTGAAGAAGGCCTTCGGGTTGTAAAGCACTTTCAGTTGTGAGGAAAAGTTAGTAGTTAATACCTGCTAGCCGTGACGTTAACAACAGAAGAAGCACCGGCTAACTCCGTGCCAGCAGCCGCGGTAATACGGAGGGTGCGAGCGTTAATCGGAATTACTGGGCGTAAAGCGCACGCAGGCGGTTTGTTAAGCTAGATGTGAAAGCCCCGGGCTCAACCTGGGATGGTCATTTAGAACTGGCAGACTAGAGTCTTGGAGAGGGGAGTGGAATTCCAGGTGTAGCGGTGAAATGCGTAGATATCTGGAGGAACATCAGTGGCGAAGGCGACTCCCTGGCCAAAGACTGACGCTCATGTGCGAAAGTGTGGGTAGCGAACAGGATTAGATACCCTGGTAGTCCACACCGTAAACGCTGTCTACTAGCTGTTTGTGACTTTAAGTCGTGAGTAGCGAAGCTAACGCGCTAAGTAGACCGCCTGGGGAGTACGGCCGCAAGGTTAAAACTCAAATGAATTGACGGGGGCCCGCACAAGCGGTGGAGCATGTGGTTTAATTCGATGCAACGCGAAGAACCTTACCTACACTTGACATGCAGAGAACTTTCTAGAGATAGATTGGTGCCTTCGGGAACTCTGACACAGGTGCTGCATGGCTGTCGTCAGCTCGTGTCGTGAGATGTTGGGTTAAGTCCCGCAACGAGCGCAACCCTTGTCCTTAGTTGCCAGCATTAAGTTGGGCACTCTAAGGAGACTGCCGGTGACAAACCGGAGGAAGGTGGGGACGACGTCAAGTCATCATGGCCCTTACGTGTAGGGCTACACACGTGCTACAATGGCATTTACAGAGGGAAGCGAGACAGTGATGTGGAGCGGACCCCTTAAAGAATGTCGTAGTCCGGATTGGAGTCTGCAACTCGACTCCATGAAGTCGGAATCGCTAGTAATCGCAGGTCAGAATACTGCGGTGAATACGTTCCCGGGCCTTGTACACACCGCCCGTCACACCATGGGAGTGGGATGCAAAAGAAGTAGTTAGTCTAACCTTCGGGAGGACGATTACCACTTTGTGTTTCATGACTGGGGTGAAGTCGTAACAAGGTAACCCTAGGGGAACCTGGGGTTGGATCACCTCCTTACCATTACGTCGAAAGACGCCTTGATGCAGTGCCTACACAGATAGTCTTGTTTAAAATGAAGAACGACACAAGTTTATGGGGCTATAGCTCAGCTGGGAGAGCGCCTGATTTGCATTCAGGAGGTCAGCAGTTCGATCCTGCTTAGCTCCACCATCTACTTGACACTGAGCTTGCATAAGCGAAGTTTACTGAAGGCTTGTAGCTCAGCTGGTTAGAGCGCACCCCTGATAAGGGTGAGGTCGGCAGTTCAAGTCTGCCCAAGCCTACCATTTCCTTACTTTAATAAAGGAAGGTGAAAAGATAGAAACGTGTCACGTTGGACCCGAAATCCTAATGAATATTTACTGTTTCAGTAAGCATTGATTAGGGTTTTTTACTCTAAAGATGAAAGTACTGCTTTTGCAGGAAATATCGAATGTTCTTTAACAATTTGGAAAGCTGATATTAATAGTAATCAATCAAAATTGAGTAACTGAGAAATCGAAAGATGAACTTTTTACTCTACTTGACTGAATTGCTTGTTATCAATTTATTGATAGCAAGGCAATTCTTCCGATTAGCTTGTCATGCATACGACATAACTTAGACAGAAGTCAAAAGGCTGTTTGGGGTTGTATGGTTAAGTGACGAAGCGTATACGGTGGATGCCTTGGCAGTTAGAGGCGATGAAGGACGTGTAAGTCTGCGAAAAGCTGTGGTGAGCCGACAAAATGCATTTGAGCCACAGATGTCCGAATGGGGAAACCCACCTATTTATAGGTATCGTTAACTGAATACATAGGTTAACGAGGCGAACGAGGGGAACTGAAACATCTAAGTACCCTTAGGAAAAGAAATCAATTGAGATTCCCCTAGTAGCGGCGAGCGAACGGGGAACAGCCCTTAAGCTGTATTGAATGTAGTGGAATCCTTTGGGAAGAGGAGCGATACAAGGTGATAGCCCTGTACACGACGCAATCTTTACAGTGAAATCGAGTAGGTCGGGACACGTGTTATCTTGACTGAATATGGGGGGACCATCCTCCAAGGCTAAATACTCCTAACTGACCGATAGTGAACCAGTACCGTGAGGGAAAGGCGAAAAGAACCCCTGTGAGGGGAGTGAAATAGAACCTGAAACCGTATACGTACAAGCAGTGGGAGCCCTTCGGGGTGACTGCGTACCTTTTGTATAATGGGTCAGCGACTTATATTTAGTAGCAAGGTTAAGCGAATAGCGGAGCCGTAGCGAAAGCGAGTGTTAACTGCGCGTTTAGTTGCTAGGTATAGACCCGAAACCCGGTGATCTAGCCATGAGCAGGTTGAAGGTTGAGTAACATCAACTGGAGGACCGAACCCACTAACGTTGAAAAGTTAGGGGATGACTTGTGGCTGGGGGTGAAAGGCCAATCAAACCGGGAGATAGCTGGTTCTCCCCGAAATCTATTTAGGTAGAGCCTCGGACGAATTCCATTGGGGGTAGAGCACTGTTAAGGCTAGGGGGTCATCCCGACTTACCAACCCTTTGCAAACTCCGAATACCAATGAGAACTATCCGGGAGACACACGGCGGGTGCTAACGTCCGTCGTGGAGAGGGAAACAACCCAGACCGCCAGCTAAGGTCCCAAAATATTGCTAAGTGGGAAACGATGTGGGAAGGCATAGACAGCTAGGAGGTTGGCTTAGAAGCAGCCACCCTTTAAAGAAAGCGTAATAGCTCACTAGTCGAGTCGGCCTGCGCGGAAGATGTAACGGGGCTAAGCAATATACCGAAGCTGCGGCAGCATGTTTACATGCTGGGTAGGGGAGCGTTGTGTAAGTGGATGAAGGTGAGTTGTAAAGCTTGCTGGACATATCACAAGTGCGAATGCTGACATGAGTAACGATAATGGGAGTGAAAAACTCCCACGCCGGAAGACCAAGGTTTCCTGTCCCATGCTAATCAGGGCAGGGTAAGTCGGCCCCTAAGGCGAGGCAGAAATGCGTAGTCGATGGGAAACGGGTTAATATTCCCGTACTTATATAATCAGTGATGGAGGGACGGAGAAGGCTAGGCAAGCTTGGCGTTGGTTGTCCAAGTGAAAGTGCGTAGGCTGAAGACTTAGGTAAATCCGGGTTTTCAAGGCCGAGACACGAGACGAGCTCCCAAGGGAGTGAAGTTGTTGATGCCCTGCTTCCAGGAAAAGCTTCTAAACTTATGATTATATGAACCGTACCCCAAACCGACACAGGTGGTCAGGTAGAGAATACTAAGGCGCTTGAGAGAACTCGGGTGAAGGAACTCGGCAAAATTGTACCGTAACTTCGGGAGAAGGTACGCCTCTGTTTGTGAACACTTCGCGTGGTAAGCAAATGGAGGCCGCAGTGACCAGGTGGCTGGGACTGTTTATTAAAAACACAGCACTCTGCAAACTCGTAAGAGGACGTATAGGGTGTGACACCTGCCCGGTGCCGGAAGGTTAATTGATGGGGTTAGTTTTCGGACGAAGCTCTTGATCGAAGCCCCGGTAAACGGCGGCCGTAACTATAACGGTCCTAAGGTAGCGAAATTCCTTGTCGGGTAAGTTCCGACCTGCACGAATGGTGTAACCATGGCCACGCTGTCTCCACCCGAGACTCAGTGAAATTGAAATCGCAGTGAAGATGCTGTGTACCCGCACCTAGACGGAAAGACCCCGTGAACCTTTACTACAGCTTGGCACTGAACATTGAACCTACATGTGTAGGATAGGTGGGAGGCTTTGAAGCACAGTCGCTAGATTGTGTGGAGCCGTCCTTGAAATACCACCCTTGTATGTTTGATGTTCTAACATTGGTCCCTTATCGGGATTGTGGACAGTGTCTGGTGGGTAGTTTGACTGGGGCGGTCTCCTCCCAAATAGTAACGGAGGAGCACGAAGGTTAGCTAATCACGGTCGGACATCGTGAGGTTAGTGCAATGGCATAAGCTAGCTTAACTGCGAGACAGACACGTCGAGCAGGTACGAAAGTAGGTCATAGTGATCCGGTGGTTCTGTATGGAAGGGCCATCGCTCAACGGATAAAAGGTACTCCGGGGATAACAGGCTGATACCGCCCAAGAGTTCATATCGACGGCGGTGTTTGGCACCTCGATGTCGGCTCATCACATCCTGGGGCTGAAGTCGGTCCCAAGGGTATGGCTGTTCGCCATTTAAAGTGGTACGCGAGCTGGGTTTAGAACGTCGTGAGACAGTTCGGTCCCTATCTGGTGTGGGCGTTGGATGATTGATGGGAGCTGCTCCTAGTACGAGAGGACCGGAGTGGACGAACCGCTGGTGTTCGGGTTGTGATGCCAATCGCATTGCCCGGTAGCTATGTTCGGAACGGATAACCGCTGAAAGCATCTAAGCGGGAAGCCGGCCCAAAGATGAGTCATCCCTGAACTTTAAGTTCTGGAAGGGTTGTTATAGACGATGACGTTGATAGGCAGGGTGTGGAAGCGTTGTAAGGCGTTAAGCTAACCTGTACTAATTGCCCGAGAGGCTTAACCATACAACGCCCAAAAAGCTTTAGGCTTTTGAGTGTTGTAGACAAGCTAAAGTAAGTAGAGTGAAAAGTAGTTACTCACTGATTGAATTAATATCAAACTTTCCGATTTGTTAGTTATTAAGCAACGATGATTAAACATACTCCTGAGAGTACTGTTAGTCCTCCTTGCGCAGAAGTCATGACAAAAAAAACGTCATGATTCTGCACTAAAAGTTTTTCCTGGCAGCCATAGCGATACGGTACCACCTGACTCCATTCCGAACTCAGAAGTGAAACGTATTAGCGCCGATGGTAGTGTGGGGTTTCCCCATGTGAGAGTAGGACACTGCCAGGTCCCATTAAGAAAAACCCGCCTAATGGCGGGTTTTTTGCGTTTGGAAGAAAGAAAAAATGGGGTCAGAGTACATTAAAGCGTTATTTTTTTAAAAGTACTCTGACCCCAACCTTTGAAATGTACTCTGACCCCACTATTTAGAGTTCGAAACTGAACCGTAAAGTATTTGATACCTGCTAGCGTGCATGGGTTTTTTGCTCTCCTATCTTTTATTCACTAGTTTTTATATAAAGAGTTTCACGATAGAAAAGACTTCAACTTTTAAATAGTGTCTTTCAATGTACTTAAAAATTAGTTTTGCTGTTGTCTTATTGTTTCTGGCTAGTGTTGTAAATGGGCAAGAAGTAAGCAAGCCGTTAGTTAAAGATAATACCATCATACTCGGGGTGGTTGAGTTTCCTCCCTTGGTTATCAAAGATAATGAAGGGTTTGGCTGTCACGGTGATGCTGTAACTATTACTAGGACAATACTTGAGTTAGTAGGGTATAAAGTGGTTGTAGAGTGCCCGCCTCCTGCTCGCCTTTTTAAGCGAATTCGACAAGGTAAAGTAGACATAACTCTTAACGTTAAAAGTACCAAAGCGTTAGAAAACCATGTAACTTTTGTGGAAAAGCCGTTTAGCTACCTATCCCTAGTATTATTGACAAATACACGCCTAGAGAGCAACAAGACTGTCGCTGCAATAAGAGGTTACGATTATGTAGGTTTAAGACAGGAACTTGCAGAAGCCAACTTTATATTCTTTGATATGCCTAATAGTACTGACGCTATTCAACTGTTTCAATTCGGTCGCACAACGCACTTGGTAACTTACGAAGCACCTTACCTCTATCACATAGAACGTGTAACCGATAATATCAGTGGCTTAACTGTATCAATGCGTCGTGACATTCCAACTTTCTTTGCTGTATCTAACAAGAGTAAAAAGAAAGCTGAGTTATTGGAAAAACTAACAGGTCTATTTAAGCTTTCAAAAAGTAGTACGGTGATAGAACAAATTCAAACTATGAATAAGTAAGAGGGAAGTTACTTTGTAAGTGACGAGTACTAGTGAGCGCTTTTGTGAACCGTAATAAATTCAAACAAAATCATTGATATAGAGGTTACTTGAAAAAAAGTTAATTTTTTATGAAATTTCGTTGCTGGTAGGAAGGTCTTGTTAAATACACGTGCTTACTGTACGTCAAACATGAATAATATTATTGAGGGTACATCAATGAAACAAATCAAAAAATCATCAGTAGCGACAGCGTTGGGTGCTGTTGTAATTGGCTCTTTGGCGTCAACGGTTGCAGTAGCAGATGTAAATCCATTTGGTATGCAAGTACTAGAATCCGGTTACAGCCAATTCGCTGCAGAAGGCAAGTGCGGCGAAGGTAAATGTGGCGGTGACAAAGCAGAGAAAGAAGGCAAGTGCGGCGAAGGCAAATGTGGCGGCGATAAGAAAGCTCACAAAGAAGGCAAATGCGGCGAAGGCAAATGTGGCGGCGATAAGAAAGCTTCTAAAGAAGGCAAGTGTGGCGAAGGTAAGTGCGGCGGCGACAAGAAAGCTTCTAAAGAAGGCAAGTGTGGCGAAGGTAAATGCGGCGGCGACAAGAAAGCTGCAAAAGAAGGCAAGTGCGGCGAAGGCAAATGCGGTAGCATGTAACCGCCATTCAAAAAACATCGTGTAGCTTGAAACATAAGAACGCTACACGAGTTACGCTTAGCAATAAATGGCTGTCGAATGATGGCCATTTTTGTCTGACAATATACGTTGCTATTGTGCAATCCCATGCGGTAAAAGGGGAAGATATGAATAACATCTGTGGCGCAGGACTTGGTTTTCGTCGGGAAATGCTTAAAGAGCTTTTACCTACATTGCCATCTGAGGTCGATTTTTGGGAAGTAGCCCCTGAAAATTGGATCCCACTTGGTGGAAAGTACCAAGAGCAATTTCAGCGAGCGTCTTCACAAGCTCCTTTTACAACTCATGGCTTATCTTTGTCTATCGGAAGTAGCGACAAACTAGATGTCGAGTTTGTGAAAACCGTTAAACGATTCTTGGATGCAAATAATATTGCATTGTACAGCGAGCACTTGAGCTTTTGTTCCGGCAATGGACATATGTACGATCTGATGCCTATTCCTTTTACTGAAGACGCAATTAAGCACGTAGTATCTCGAATTGTTCAAGTTCAAGATATCATCGAACGACCGCTGGTCTTAGAAAATGTCTCTTATTACATTGCGCCAGGCCAAGAGATGGATGAGCTTGAATTTACCAAGAGCATATTAAAAGAATCGGGTTGCAAAATGCTTCTCGACGTAAACAATGTTTACGTGAATAGTATAAACCATAAATACGATGCGAAAGCGTTCATTAACGGCTTGCCCTCAGACAAAATTGTGTATGGCCATATTGCAGGTCATTATGATGAAGCAGAGGATTTGAAAGTTGATACTCACGGGGCTGATGTGATTGAGCCAGTTTGGGCGCTGTTGGAGCACGCTTACCTTACTCACGGCGTATTTCCGACTTTGCTAGAGCGTGATTTTAATATTCCCCCGCTAAGCGAATTATTAGCGGAAGTGAAGAAAATTAAGCAAATTCAAGCAAAATGCGAAGCTGCAATAGCGTCAAGGATTAAAGGAAGTGTCGCGTGACTCAGTCGTTTCAAACCACTCAAAAAACGTTCGTTGATGCGATCAAAGATCCACAGACATTTCGTGATACCGACGCTGATCACATTCGCCGGATGAAAATCTATCAATCCCTGTTTTTTAACAACATCGATAATTTCGTTAGTACCGGTTTTCCAGTTTTAAAATCTATTGTGGTAAAACAGTATGGTGAAAAAGGGTGGGAAAGTATTGTGCGTCAATTTTTTATTGAGCACGAATGCCGCTCTCCTTATTTTGCTGAAATAAGTAAAGAGTTCGTTGAGTACCTTTCAACAGAGCCAATCTTCGATATTACTCTGCCCGACTTTGCTGCGGAACTTGCTCACTATGAGTGGCTTGAGCTTGACGTCAGTATCAGAAAAAACGAAGACGACATTGAATTTTATCAACAAGGAAACAATGTTACCGCTATCAGGGTGTCACCGTATGCCTCGTTGGCGGCATATCAGTTTGAAGTCCATTTAATTGGAGAGGATTATATCCCAGAGCAACCTGCCCAAGAACAGCAGTTCTACGTTGTTTACAGAGACCGTGAGTTTGACGTTCAATTTACTCATGTTAATCCGGTTACGGCTATTTTAGTCAACACGCTGGAACAAAATGAACTGGGGATGGAAATAGAACAATTAGCTGAGTCGTTGTGCCAACAACTTCCTCAAATTCCTTCAAACGTGCTTGTAAATGGTATGAACCAGACACTCACTGACATGTTACAAAAAGGAATACTGCTTCCAGTATCCTAAGTAACCATTACTATTTACCTGCTTTATATTAAACTTTCGCCAGGATCTGGTCTGAAAGTGAGCGATCGATCATATTAGCGCTGTCAATCGGGCTTGCTTTCGATTAACATTTAGCACCATTTTTTTGTTCACAAAATTGTTTAGGTAGTGCAAATGGCTGACAATTCAGATTTCAAAGAAGTCTATAACAAGTGGTACTTTCTAGCATCGCTAGTAACTCTAATCGCGTTCCCGTTGATGCATATCATCGCCGGCTGGTTCACCTTCTGGTTATAACGCAGACATTCAAGGCATAATTGTGACTGCAGAATATATTAAATCAGTAGTGAAAACCGTACCTGACTATCCAAAGCCAGGTATTTTATTTAGAGATGTGACCAGCGTTTTAGAAGATCACAAAGCATTTAGTAGCTGTATCTCGTTACTTGTAGAAAAGTATCAAGGTATGGGATTTACCAAGATAGCAGGTACTGAAGCACGCGGGTTCCTTTTTGGTGCGCCATTGGCCATCGAAATGGGCATTGGTTTTGTTCCGGTGAGAAAACCCAACAAACTTCCTCGCGAAGTCGTTAGCGAGAGCTACGAGCTTGAATATGGCATGGATACATTGGAAATCCATAAAGATGCCATTGAGCCAGGTGATAAAGTCCTTCTTATTGATGATTTACTTGCAACTGGTGGAACGATAGCCGCTTCTGCAAAACTAATTCGTTCATTGGGCGGTGAAATAAATCACGCAGGTTTTGTGATTAATTTACCAGACCTAGGTGGCGAGAAGAAATTGAGTGCGCTTGATATCGAAAGCTACTCTATTTGTGAGTTTGAAGGCGATTAATCGCTATAAAGCATAACTAGCACAAGGCAAAATACGTAATAATGAGTTATCAGGTACTAGCAAGGAAGTGGCGACCAGGCAAGTTCAGCGAGCTTGTGGGTCAAGAACATGTAGTCTCTGCCATTTCAAATGCTTTGGATAACGATCGTCTACACCACGCTTATCTGTTTACAGGCACACGAGGTGTAGGTAAAACCACTATTGCACGTATTTTTTCGAAAAGCCTTAACTGCGAAGAAGGGCAAGGGGCCAACCCTTGCGGTCAATGTAATACCTGTAAAGAAATAGAGCAGGGCAACTACGTTGATTTGTTAGAGATTGACGCTGCATCAAGAACTAAGGTCGAGGATACTCGCGAACTTCTTGATAACGTGCAATACAAGCCAACTCGCGGACGCTATAAAGTGTACCTTATCGATGAGGTACACATGCTTTCAAAACACAGCTTTAATGCGCTGTTAAAAACGCTGGAAGAGCCACCTCCACACGTTAAGTTCTTACTGGCGACCACCGATCCTCAAAAGCTTCCGATAACCATCTTATCCCGTTGCTTGCAGTTTAACTTGAAAGCTATGTCTCGGGAGCAGATTGTTGGACAGCTGCAGCATATTTTAGAGCATGAACAGCTGCCTTTTGAGCCACAAGCGCTAGCGCTTTTGGCAAGAGCCGCCCAAGGCAGTATGCGTGATGCGCTGAGTTTAACTGACCAAGCGATTGCACAGGGTGGAAATCAAGTGCTGGCATCGGTGGTAACCGATATGCTGGGGCTGATGGACAAAAACCAGTTGCTTAAAGTGGTTCATGCTGTGGTAAGTAAAAGTCCTGTTGATGTATTGCAGTTGGTCAATGACATCGCAGAGCAAGCCCCCGATTATGACAACGTACACAGCGAATTGGCTAGCCTGCTGCACCAAATAGCGTTAACGCAATGGGTGCCTGAAGCATGTAAGCTAGAAACCACATCGGCTAAAGCGATATTTCAATTAGCGAAAACTATTCCAGCGGAGCAAGTGCAGCTGCTTTATCAGGTTGCACTGCAAGGAAGAAAAGACTTACCGTTTGCGGCTGATGGAAAAAGTGCGTTTGAAATGACATTGATGCGAATGATGTCGTTTGCTCCAAACACCCCCATCGACGACACGGCAAGTGAAATTGAAAACGGGAGGAGTGAGCATAGTTTACCTGTAGATCATGCTTCTTCCAGTGGTGGCCCGGGAAACGTCGGTAAGCAGGAGGAAGCGCCGTTAAGCGAAACTTCTGCAACCAATGTGCAGGAGGAGACGCCTTCACATCTATCGGTTGAATCTACCTCTGAACCGTCGTTAGAAAGTGCGCCATCTACCCCTGATGCACTCGCTCCATCAATAATCGAAAAAGAGCAGCAAGAACAATCGACGTCTCCATTTGAATCACAGCAAGAGCAGGAAAATGCAGCCGCTGATGAAAGCGAGTTGAGTGGAAGTGATACTCTGTCGGCGCTTTCTCATGCAGAGTCAGGTGCAACGACAACTCAAACAACAGCACTTGAGCGTGATGCTTCACATGACGATGAACCCGTAAAGTTAGCACCAACTTCGTCTAATGAAGAACTACCCGTAGAAAACACCGTGGTACAAACAGAAAGCGTTGCTGCAGAGCTTGAACCAACGCCAAGTGAAGTCAGTGCGCTCCCTAGCGAAGCAGAGCAGCATTTCGATGGACCTCCGTTAGATGTGTACATGGACGATATGCCACCTCCGTCAGAAGATGATGGGTCGTTAGGTTTTGATGGATTTCATACCGCTGAAGGTTTTCATGACGCTGAGGGCTTTCATGACGCTGAGGGCTTTCATGACGCTGAGGGCTCTCATAACGCTAAGGGCTTTTATGACGCTAAAGGCTCTGATAAAAACAGCGAGCCGTTGGTGCACGAGAACGAAGCGTCCTCATTAACCGCCGAAGAGCAGCTTACTTCTACGGCTGATATGTTGGCACTTCGTCAAAAGTTAAAGCAAAGAAAAGCACAAGACGCAGAGGCAAAAAGTACCAGCGCAGCAAATGCTAAGACCGAAAGTGCAAGTGATATTCAAGCGCGCTTTACCAGAAGTAAAGCCGAGGCTTTGAGTACTGAACAAACTGCACATGGAGTTAACAAGGGTAACGATAACAGTTCAGGGCAGGCTAGTGCTGATAACGAAATCAAGAGTGGTGATTTAAACCCCGTTGGGCATGACGATAGCCTTGAGTTGCAAGATCATACCCCAGAGCTTAAAGGTCATAACCCTGAACTTGAAGATAACAGCCCTGAGCCTATAGATAGCAGCTCAGAATATAAAGACAATAGCATTGCACGTGATGACAATCCTCAACTGGATAGTACAAATTCAGGCTCGTCTTTCGGCATTACTCACTCGCACTCTACTGACACTATGCAAACTAGCGAGTCAGAAAGTAATCATTCCAGCTCAAACAACACGGGCGATTTCTCGCTTGATGAATTTGAAGAGGATATGCCTTTTTCAAATGACGAACCTGAGGCGCAGTCAAACTCGGAAACACCTGTTGAGGATATGCCTCCTTGGTCTACTGATTATGATAATCAACCGCCTCAACACATTGAAGGTGCTGACTATGTTGAAGCGCCCTCTGATAGAAGCCCGAATTACGACAGTGCCCCAGAGCAGATGGGAAGTGCGGGCGAACGATCGTTTGCTCGGGATGCACTAGATTTTGATACGCCGCTGAGCAGTACCTATAACGGGCAGTTAAAAGCGTACTTAAATGATGGAAGCAAATTAACTCATGCTAGCCAAATTGACGAGTGGAGCAACCTAGTTGAACAAATGCCGGTTGCTGGCTTACTTAAACAATTAGTGCTGCACGCATCATTTTCTCGAGATGGCAATCAAGTGTCCCTTGAAATTGACCACAGTCAGACGCATTTATTAAATGATAGTGCGAGAAAGCAATTGGTTGATGCAATCCATCATGGTTTGGGTGAAAACGTTGAAGTAAATATCACGTTAGGTGAACCAGCATCTACACCTTTTGCGTTACAACAAGAGATTCATGCCATGCGCCATGCGCATGCACACTCGGTGATTAAAACCGACGATACAATTCAAGCATTGCTATCGACTTTCGATGCGTCAGTGCTAACCGATTCGGTTAAAGCGCGATAGCAGAATTATTAACACCAAAACGAAGCGAGACAAAAATTATGTTTAAAGGTGGAATGGGCAATATCATGAAGCAGGCGCAGCAAATGCAAGAGCGCATGCAAAAAGCACAAGACGACCTAGCCAAAATTGAAGTAACAGGTGAGGCGGGTGCAGGCATGGTTAAAGTAACCATGACGTGCAACCACAACGTACGTCGTGTAGACATTGATGAGTCATTGATGGACGACGACAAAGATATGGTTGAAGACTTGGTTGCTGCAGCATTTAACGACGCGGTACGTCGAGTTCAAGAAACTAGCAAAGAGAAGATGGGTGATGTAACTGGCGGAATGCCATTACCTCCTGGCTTCAAAATGCCGTTTTAAGTAAAAAGCCCCATATTCATTGGTCTCTGGCTTTGTGAAAAGCTAGGGCGGGAAATAGGGAAAAACTCAAGATTAAAGCTCGGTATTTGTCCGAGCTTTTTTATTTGAAACCTTCGATGATTCTTCTTTTAAACAAGGCAAATACTTGCTACTGCTTAATCTGTTTCTTTTTCGCATTGACAATCCGTAAGAGAAGACAGCTATGCTTTCCTAATTAGCTGCAGCGTGTTGTCTGGATACTTACTAGCATGCCTGCTTTTAAAAGAGCCTAAGACTTGTTAGTTGCTATCAGCAGTCAATTTGTTAAGAATAGCTTGAGAAATAATGACTATAACCAGCCAAGAAGTTAAGCTGGTATGCAGATAGTAAATAGCGTTAAATCTATTTATACTTCAAATTCATATGCAAATTAACAGGGATGTTCAATGAAAAAGTTTTTCCTCGCATTCGGGCTTGGCCAAATGCTCTTTTTTTCCGCTACTTTATGTGGGCAAGTTTTAGAAACTGGGTCGTCTAATGATGTTGTAGAGTCGGTATCCGATGCACTATCTGAAGATGAAATTAAACAGCAGGAATACCTTAAGTGGGCGGAAGAGTTTGAGGCCTCACTTACTTATAAAACCGGAAAAATTACGCTGCCAGGTGGTAAAGCAACACTTAATGTGCCCGAAGATTACTATTATCTCTCTCCTCAAGACACTAAGCGAGTACTAGAAGAAGCATGGGGTAACCCCGAAGGAGAACCCATGCTAGGAATGCTATTCCCTCAAGAGTATCGCGTACTTGACGCTGCCTCGTGGGGCGTAACCATAGAGTATGCAGAAGATGGTTATGTTTCTGATGAAGGTGCGGTAGATATAAATTACGACGAGCTCTTAAATGAAATGAAAAGAGATACAGCTGAAGAGTCTGAAAGACGTTCGGAACAAGGCTACCCCAGCATTGAGTTAGTTGGCTGGGCTGAGCAGCCATACTATGATGCGAATACACATAAGTTGTATTGGGCTAAAGAGCTTATTTTCGGCGAAAATGAAATGCATACCTTGAACTACAATGTTCGAGCCCTGGGACGACAAGGCTATTTGGTAATGAATTTCATTGCCGACATGGGGCAACTAGACGAAGTTAATTCAGCACGTGACGAAGTACTGGCAATGGTCAGTTTCAATGATGGTCACAAATATAGCGAATTCGACCCTGATATAGACAAAGTTGCAGCCTATGGTATAGGAGGGCTTATAGCAGGTAAGGTACTAGCCAAAACAGGCTTTTTAGCACTGGCTCTAGTATTTCTTAAAAAGTTCTGGTTTGTAATATTACTGCCGTTGTACTGGTTGAAAAATAAAATATTCAGCAAAAAAAGTGCGGGCGAGTAGAGCGGGGGTCGCTTTCAAACCAAATAGAATGTAAGTGGCTTTGAGTCACTTACATTTTCCTAGATATTAATCAGTTGGACCTATTTCACTTCTAACACAGTCAGTATGGTGTACCGGAGCGCTGACACACATTCTGCAATCGGATAGCTTAATGAATTTAAGTGGCCTCTTACAAAGTTTATTGCGCATCAGCAGTTAGCCGAAACCGACTTCACTCGACAGCCTTGGTTTAAAATCTCAAAAACATGCGTTTGATGGTATCTAAGTAAATATAAATAAATGCGCATAAAAGGTTTGGATTAACCAGTTACTAGTCTATATTTTATCAAAAGCATCTTTTTAAGATTTTCTTTAAGGCGTTTTCATAAACTAGATGGCCTTTAGCCCTTAGTAACAGTCATCCAAAGAAAGTGGTTGGAACAAGAATAATGCACGACCAAACTAGCGAACTTTCATCATTAGTCACTCAATGCGATAAAGAACCGATTAATCTTCTAGGTCGGATACAAAGCCATGGATTCATGATTATCGTCGATAAAGCGGGGGGGGTTACCCATTTTTCCGAAAATCTAGATAGTTTTGCTGATGTATCCGGCGATAAACTTCTCGGTTATACATTGTGGGATTTACTTGATCGCAAACTTGTGCACGCTATACGTGGCGCGCAAAGCCAGGCAGTGATCCTTGGCAAAGCAGCCTACCTTCATTCTGTATCAATACCGCATAGTAAAGACACATTCGACCTGTGCATTCATCAAAGTGCCGAACACCTTATCCTTGAATTTGAAAAATTAGAGAGTTCGGGAAAGTACGAAGGGGTTATCACAGCATTAATGGCTCAGATATCGATGTTCCCTGAGCTTGAAGATCTTTATCAAGGTTTAGTTGAAAGCGTAAGAACGGCGACGGGCCATGACAGGGTAATGCTCTACCAGTTTCTAGCAGACGGTTCAGGAGAGGTGGTTGCAGAGTCAACATCTAGCGACATGGCTCCATTTTTGGGGTTGCGCTACCCAGCGTCTGATATCCCCCGACAAGCAAGGCAACTCTATAAAAAGAACCTTGTTAGAACCATCACTGACGTTAACGGTGAAACACACCGTATTATTGGAAAAGATAGTGAGGATACATCCCTCATAGACCTTTCACTCTCACGCCTAAGGGCAGTGTCTGAAGTACATATTCAATATCTTAAAAATATGAAAGTCGGCGCTTCTATGTCGATATCGCTCATTGTTGATGGTGAACTATGGGGTTTGATCGCATGCCACCATAATACCAAAAAAACCATCCCGAGTCGGTTAGTTTCACAGCTAGAACTTTTTTCGGAGATGTTTTCACTGGAATTGTCAAAACGGCTAGTGAACGAGCGTATAAGGGTAAGCGAAAAAGCGAACTCAACATTTGCGCGCGTGCTTAGTAATTTATCACTGGGTAGCTCATTAAATAATGCCATAGTAGAACAGCTTCCATTATTGAAAAGCCTTATTGATATAGATGGAATAGGTTGTATTTTTAGTAGCGAATATTCAAAGGTGGGCTCTGCGTTTAGCTCACGAAAAATTAAACGGTTTAAAGAGATACTCGCTGAATTACCTGATGAAGAAATCCATCAATTTGACAATCTAGCTGCGATTGATGATGACTTGGCTGATGAAAATGTGGCTGGCGTTTTGGCGTTAAAAATTTCTAGTCAGCCAATGGACTATATTTTTCTTTTCAGAAATTCAGTGGTTAAGGAAGTGTCTTGGGCGGGTAATCCTGCAAAGCGCGTTGAGTTGAAAGAAGGTAAAGAGATACTTACACCAAGGGCAAGTTTTGATAAATGGATAGAAACCAACGAATCGACTGCAACTCCGTGGACTACATTGGATATTGAACGCGCTAAATCCATCAGACTTGGAGTAATGGAATTGACCATTCGCCACCTGCACGAGAAAGAGCAACTACAGCGTGAGGCGAAAAAAAGACTCGAGTTACTGATTGGTGAACTAAACCACCGTGTACGCAATATTTTAAATTTAGTGAGCGCAATTATCGGGCAGACATCACAGAACAAGAAAGATATCGATGAATTTGTGGTCTCTTTATCGTCAAGAATATCTGCACTTGCTCTGGGCCATGACCAACTTACGCATGCCTCATACAACAGCGTGAGATTCAAGGATCTTCTTCATAACGAGCTTAAAGCTTATATGATCAAAGAGTCGTCTTTCAAAATAGAGGGGCCTGACATATATCTTGTGCCCTATGCCGTTACGCCAATTGTACTAGTTTTTCACGAGATGATTACCAATGCAGCGAAATATGGAGCCTTAAGCGCTACAAGTAATGATGGCAGGGTGGCGATAACTTGGGGCTTAGATGAAAAAGGCTTCACTATTAAATGGGAAGAGCTAGGAGGCCCCCCCTTACATGGCTTAGGCGAGGAAGGGTTTGGGATGACGGTTATAAAATCAGTTATTCCTCATGAACTCAAAGGAAAGGCGTCATTGAGCACTAAAATTACCGGACTCAATGCAGAGTTTCTCATTCCTCGTAAATATGTAGAGTTTTGTACTAGCCAAACAAGCTCTCAGCATTCAACTCATGGCGAAAAGCTTCAAGCGGCCACTACAGCTAAAACTGAGAAAGTCCTCACAAGCGCCTTCATTGTGGAAGATAATCTACTTATTTCACTAGACCTCAAAAAACACCTCAAACAATTGGGCATTGATAAGGTTGATATCTTTGGTGATATCAGCTCAGCAAGGGCGGCATTGGCCAAAGTTAAACCTTCGATGATGTTTTTAGACGTTCATCTGGGGAATGAAAATACTTTTCAGTTAGGTATCGAAATACAGAAATTATCAATACCTTTTCTTTTTATTACGGGTTACGGAGCGGCAATAGAGTTGCCAGACGAACTCTCTGATGTGGATATACTAACCAAACCTGTCGACACAACATTATTAAAGCGCTCTATCGAAGCTTTTGGTTTTAAGGTGTAAACCCGTGATTGCCAATACTAACCCTGTGATACTTGTTGTTGAAGACAATTTAGTTGAAGCGATGAACGTTAAAAATGCGCTGACCGAAGCAGATATGCAGGTGTTAGGCATAGCAAAGACGGAAAGTGAATTGTATGCGTTAATTGATAAGCGTGTTCCAGATCTCATTTTGATGGACATCGATTTGGGTGGTTCAGATTCTGGTATTGGAATTGCGAAAAGCATTACAGAAAGGTTTGAAGTGCCAGTTGTGTTTAGTACCTCTTACTGTGATGACTCGACAATTTCTAATGCGCTCGCAGTTTCCCCGTATGGATATTTAGTAAAGCCGTACGGTGTGCTTTCGCTCACTACTACTATTCAAGTGGCGCTTGAAAGAAAAAAAACGGAAAAAGCGCTAGCCTCATCTAATAGGCGTTTCGCAATGGCATCAGAGATTGCGAAGCTAGGCGTGTTAGAAGTCGATACCTCTACTCAGTCAGTCGTTATTGAAAGCGTGGAGAACCTTTTTGATTTTCCACGCAAAATGCCAATAGCCAAATTCCTTACCTTGTTTCCCGAAGAAAAAGAAGCTGAGTTAAAAGAGGCGATACAATTAAAGTCGAATTACCTAACAACATTGCAGCTAAAAATTGAAGGTCAACCGACTAAATGGTTTCAGATTGTCCTTTCAGATATAGGGTGGGGCGAAGACTATGTTCAAATTGGCGCCATACAAGATATATCTATCCTACAGAGCACTCAGACAAACCTGAGTGTTGCAGATAAGATTGTAAGTGAAATTAAAGAAGGCGTTTTAGTCTGTGATGCTGAAGGTCTCATAATAAAAGCTAACCAATCTTTATGTGAGATGCTAGGCACCCAAGCCGAGCACTTAATATCTACTCACATTAACAATGTTTTTCCTAAAGCGCGAAAACACGATCCTCGCCCAGACTATCTGATAGACGGTTTAAGGACAGAGCTCACTATTGTAAGCGAAGGACGAAGGTTTCATTTAACCATGTCGGTAACTTCATTTAATCTTGATGATGGAGAAACAAATTTCGTCGCCATTCTTACCGATGTTTCAGAACTAAAGTCATCGGAAAGCCAACTCAAGTACCTTGCATTTACTGACGCCCTCACTGGTGCTGGAAATCGAAACCTACTAAACAACATTGTTGAGACTTATAGTGAATCATGTGAGCCCTGCTCAATTATTTTTATTGATATCGATGAATTTAAACTCATTAACGATACCCATGGGCATGAGGTAGGGGACGAAATATTAAGAGCATGCGCAAGCAGGTTTAAGGCAGCGCTACGAGATGATGACAGTATTATTAGGTTTGGCGGTGATGAGTTTGTTGTTGTGACAAGTACTACCTGCCATAAGCTGTTAAGTAAAATGACATCCCGATTATCATCTTCACTGAAAACAGTGTTTAAGACAACATCAGGCGACTTTCAAATTACAGCAAGTATTGGGCTAGCGTCATCTACAGAAAACATGTTGCCAACAGAGCTACTAAAAAATGCCGATATCGCAATGTTTTCAGCAAAACAAGGCGGTAAAAACAACGTTGTCAGATTTAGCGAGAGCCTGTCGAAAAACATCGAATATAGGCTGTTTATTCAACAAGGGCTTAAAAGCGCTATTCAAAATAAACAGATTACCGCTTATTTTCAGCCTATAATGGGCTCAAACGGTGAGGTTTTAGCCGTGGAGGCCTTAGCGCGCTGGCACATTCCCAGCCATGGGCCAATAAGCCCCGACAAGTTTATACCTATAGCGGAGCGTACCAAGCACATTCACGATATCGGGTTACTGATGCTTGATGAAGTCTGTTTCGCTCTCAAAGCACTAAGCGGATGGGGTTTTTCAAAGGTAAAATTCAATTTAAATATGTCAGCGGTGCAGTTACAGAATGATGGTGTCATAGAACTGTTAGCTGAACGTTTTGCCTTTCATAACATTGACCCTGGACGAATAGTTATAGAAATCACTGAATCTACGCTGCAAAGTTCAAAGGCAAGAGAGGTGCTTGCCAAAATTAAAGCGCTTGGTGTCAGTGTTTCCATCGATGACTTTGGGACAGGCTTTTCTTGCATATCAGAGTTGGCGGATGAAACGTATGATGCGATAAAAATTGACCGCTCGCTACTACCCGCTTTTCCACTGCAAAGTAAACAAGAAAAACGCAGGGCGTTGATTATCGAAAATGTGGTGTCGATGTGCGTGAAACTAGGTATGCCATGCACATTAGAAGGGTTAGAGACCGTTGAGCAGGTATCCTTTGCCAAAAAGATTGGCGCCAAAGCGATGCAAGGGTATTACTTCACTAAGCCTTTGAGCTTGGTTGGCCTAATGGAGTATCTGCAAGCAGCACATGCTTCGCCGCATGTTGAAATTAGCGCTTCCGCCGAATAGGAATGATCAAAGCGTTTAGTTGAGCAAGTACAGCTATTTTTGTTTCTCTTCTGTAACATTCTACGTTTCTTTGATATTTGTTAACGCTAAAGGTGTTTCAAGCACTATTTTACGTCGACAGAAGTGTATCTATCGCACTAAAATGTTCATTCGCTTAGAAGTGGTCCTTAATCTGACCTGGTTCGTTATATTATTGATTCTTATTCCCTGCAGCGTTCAGACAGGCTTCATCCTAAAAAATGTGCAGGGATGACGGAAAACCAATCACCCCAAATAGAGGTTTGTAGTGCTAAGGAAAGGCTTAGTTATCACCACGGTTCTTTTGCTTCCTATCGCAACCGTGTTGTTTTTTATGAGTGTTCACGAACTGTTTAAAATGAAAACGGTCACGGTAGACCCAAAACTCAAAGAAATTTCTGGAATAGAGTTCGACAAGTACAAAAGGCTATGGGCTATCAACGATAGTGGCGACGGTCCGATCCTATACATGCTGAACAAAGATGGCAGCATCGAAAGAGAGGTGACGGTTTCAAACGCGAAAAACGTTGATTGGGAAGACATGACGCAAAATAGTTTTGGTCATTTTTTTCTAGGAGACTTTGGCAACAACGACAATAAACGCCGCTGGCTCACTATCTATAAAATCGAAAACCCCATTGACATTGAAGGTGATACCACTGAAGCAGAGATTATAAAGTTCACCTATCCAGAAATGGGTAAAGGCAAAGTGAAGCCCAAAGACAAAAACTACGATCTCGAAGCCTTTGTAGAGTACAAACGTAATTTGTATTTATTCACTAAAAATAGAACTAAGCCTTTTGATGGCATTACGAAGCTTTACAAAGTGGGCGATCATGCTGCCAACTTCGATGCACAGCTAGTAGGTGAGTTCAAAACCTGCACTACCCTAGAGAAGCTATGCTGGATCACCTCTGCTGCAATCAGTCCTGATAGAACAAAGCTTGTATTGTTAGATTCAACAAGCTTGTGGCTTTTTGAAAACTTTGAAGGCGATAACTTTTTTAGTGGCGATGTATCTCGTATCGATCTCGGTGTGGTAACACAAAAAGAGGCGGTCACTTTCTATGATGACAACACCCTCGTGTTCACTGACGAAGAATACAAAGGCCTATTCGGCGGCAATGTATACGAAGTTAAACTCGACCAAGTGAAGCGTAACGTGATTAAATACCGCGAAAGCCCGAAACAAACCGAACAAGTACCTAAGCAGTAAATATTATGAAGTTCAGCCCGCTACTCTCAGAACTAATACAGGCATTAACCTGCCTTCCCGGTGTTGGAAACAAAAGCGCTCAGCGAATGGCATTTCACCTATTAGAGCGAAATCGCACAGGCGCTATCGATTTAAGCAACGTATTGCACAATGCCATGGAGCACATTCACCATTGTAAACGCTGCAGAACATTCACCGAAGATGAACTATGCGATATTTGCCGTCACCCAGAAAGAGAAGCTAGCGGGCTGTTGTGTATCGTAGAAAGCCCTCAAGACGTATTAGCAATAGAGCAAACGCTCAGTTACAAAGGCCAGTATTTTGTATTAATGGGGCATTTGTCGCCTATTGATGGCGTAGGCCCCGAGGAAATTGGTTTAACCGAGCTTGAAACACGCTTAGCTGCTGGTGGGATAAATGAAGTTATTTTAGCTACAAACCCCACCGTAGAAGGTGAAGCTACGGCGCACTACATTGCTCAGCTATGTACAAGTCACAATGTCGACGCCTCTCGTATTGCCCATGGTGTACCGGTTGGGGGAGAACTTGAATACATTGACGGTAATACACTTACCCACGCTTTTTCGGGTCGCCGCAAGCTGTGAGTAACATATCGAGCGTTTTGAGCACACAAAACGCTCTTTTTCTTAAAATCGCTCCTCCATTTCCAATTTAATTCCTGCCAATTCGCTCGTTAAATAAGCGGTGTATACCTTTTCTCGAAAAAGTTTGCGAATAGAAAATAAATTTTCGTTCTAAATGTTGAAAAGTGCGTTGAGTGACCTTACCTGTTTAACATCAAACGTGATCCATTCAACGAGGAGATATTGGATTATGGCTGAAGCAGCCCACAAAGAAACCCACGGTTTTCAAACAGAAGTAAAACAGCTTCTTCAACTGATGATTCACTCTTTGTATTCAAACAAAGAAATTTTTCTACGCGAGCTTGTCTCTAACGCAGCAGATGCCGCGGACAAATTGCGCTTTCGCGCATTAGAAAATGACAGCCTTTATGAAAACGATGGTGAATTAAACGTCAAACTTAGCGTTGATAAAGAAGCGAACACAGTTACGATTACCGATAACGGTATTGGTATGACTCGTGATGAAGTCATTGCCAACTTAGGTACCATTGCAAAATCTGGTACTAAAGATTTCTTTAGCAAGCTTTCTGGCGATAGCGCGAAAGACTCCCAGCTTATTGGTCAGTTCGGCGTAGGTTTCTACTCAGCATTTATTGTTGCAGACAAAGTTACTGTTCGCACTCGTGCGGCTGGTGCCGATGCATCTACTGGTGTTGAATGGGTTTCAGACGGTGAAGGTGAGTTCACTATCGCCGAAATCAACAAGCCTACTCGCGGTACAGAAATTACGCTTCACCTTCGCGAAGACGAAAAAGAATTTGCCGATACATGGCGTCTACGCTCAATTGTAAGCAAATACTCAGACCACATCAGTATTCCTGTACAAATGTGGAAAGATGAAGTGCCAGAGAGTGAAGGTCCGGATGGTGAGAAAATTGAAGCTCAGCCAGGCGAATGGGAGGTGGTAAACAAAGCCACAGCGCTGTGGACTCGTGAAAAGTCTGATATTACGGATGAAGAGTACAACGAGTTTTACAAGCACATTTCTCACGACTTTGCAGATCCGCTAGCTTGGGCGCACAACAAAGTAGAAGGTAAAACTGAATATACCAGCTTACTTTACATTCCTTCTAAAGCGCCCTTCGACATGTGGAATCGCGACCAAAACCACGGTCTTAAACTTTACGTTCAACGCGTTTTCATTATGGATGACGCAGAGCAGTTTATGCCGACCTACCTGCGTTTTGTTAAAGGTTTGCTTGATAGCAACGACCTTCCGCTAAACGTGTCTCGTGAAATTCTCCAAGACAACAAGATTACCCAGGCACTTCGTCAAGGTTGTACTAAGCGCGTTCTACAAATGCTTGAGAAAATGGCGAAGAATGACAGTGATAAGTACCAGTCGTTCTGGAATGAGTTTGGTAATGTACTAAAAGAAGGTCCAGCGGAAGACTTCAGTAACCGTGAGAAGATCGCTGGTCTATTGCGCTTTGCATCTACTCACGGAGAATCTGACGCACAAACAGTTTCATTAGCTGATTATATTGAGCGAATGAAAGAAGGTCAGGACAAGATTTACTACGTGACTGCAGATAGCCTGCAAGCGGCGAAGTCTAGCCCGCATCTTGAAATTTTCCGCAAGAAGGGAATCGAAGTATTGCTAATGGGCGAGCGCATTGACGAATGGCTAATGTCTCATCTAACTGAGTTTAACGAGAAGCAATTTGTTTCTATCGCCAAAGGAAACTTAGATTTAGGCGACTTAGAAGACGAAGAGTCTAAGAAAGCCCAAGAAGAAGCAGAGAAAGAAGTAGAAGGCGTACTAGAGCGAGCGAAAACAGCACTAGGTGATAAAGTTGTAGACGTTAAGTTTACGCACCGTCTTACTGACTCTCCTGCCGTTATTGTTGCCGACGACAATGGTATGACTACACAGATGATGAAGTTGATGCAGGCGGCTGGCCAGACAGTGCCGGATGTGAAGTATCACTTTGAACTGAACCCAGAACATAGCTTAGTTAAACTGCTTGCCGACACGCAAGATGAAGAGCTATTCAACCAATGGGTTGGTGTACTCTTTGATCAAGCAGCGTTGTCAGAGCAGGGAAGTTTGAAAGACCCGTCTACGTTTGTTCAGAACTTGAACACCTTGCTAATGAAGTTGGCAAAATAAGCAGGTAGACAGCAGGTTTACACTTAAAAACGGGCGTATCGCCCGTTTTTCTATTTCTACCTGTAACAATAGTAAGTTTGTCCACTTTAATGTGCTATATTTTGGCAGTTTAAGTTTTCAAGTTAATCACTAAAGACAATAAATTCACATTCTGAAAAAGATGGCTCAAGAAGTATTTGACCAACAGACATGGGCTGAAATTAATAAAAACGCCTATAAGCTGAGCATATATTCGCCATTAGTCTTAAGATTAACTTTACGGTACTCCTTACACTTGTCACTACAGTGTTGAATGTGTAAAGTGCCCGAAGTAAAAAGTTCAAAAATCATAAGCGGAGAACGCACTCATGCGAATCATTCTTCTCGGCGCTCCTGGCGCGGGTAAGGGCACACAAGCTCAGTTCTTGATGGGCAAATACGGCATTCCACAAATTTCAACAGGCGATATGCTTCGTGCTGCGATTAAAGCAGGTACAGAGCTAGGTCTAGAAGCTAAGCGTGTAATGGATGAAGGTAAACTAGTGTCTGATGAGATTATCATCGGTCTGGTTAAAGAGCGTATAGCACAAGATGACTGCAAAGACGGTTTCTTGCTAGACGGTTTCCCTCGTACTATTCCACAAGCCGATGCAATGAAAGAAGCAGGTGTTTCTGTTGATCACTGCATTGAGTTTGACGTTCCAGACGATGTAATTGTTGAGCGCATGGGCGGCCGTCGTGTTCACCCTGCATCGGGTCGCGTTTACCATGTTGTTTATAATCCGCCTAAAGTGGAAGGTAAAGACAATGAAACAGGTGATGACCTAATCGTACGTGATGACGATAAAGAAGAAACCGTTCGCAAACGCCTTGCAATTTACCACGAGCAAACCAAGCCGCTTGTAAATTACTACAGCGCCGAAGCTGAAGCTGGAAACTGTGAGTACCACAAGCTTGATGGTACCCGCCCAGTTGAAGAGGTAAGTGCTGAATTAGCAGAGCGTTTAGGTTAATCGCCGACAACGTTAATAAAGGTCGCTTAGGCGGCCTTTTTTGTTGCTTGTAACTTAATAGCGGATAACGTTTAATAGCTTCTAATGAACGTACGATGTAATAACTGATTAAAATTACGCGCTATAACTATAACATTTGGAGTAGACCATGGTTTTACCAATCACGGCGTTTTATGCCAGCCTATTGGGTATTTGTTACCTGTATCTGTCGTTTTTAGTTATTGGTGCGAGACGTCGTCACCAAGTGAGTATTGGCGATGGTGGTCACGAAGATCTTGGTCGTTTAGCGAGAGCCCACGGTAATTTCAGTGAGTACGTGCCCATTACTCTCATTATGATAGCCTGTTTTGAAGCCAATACGGGCCAAGTGTGGGCAGTTCATGCTTTAGGAAGCGCGTTGTTATTTGGTCGTGTGCTACATGCTTACGGCCTAGGCCGCCACTCTGGCGTAAGTTGGCAGCGCTTTGCGGGGATGATATTGACGTTTCTAGCTATGCTATGCGCAGCTATTGGTAACCTAGTGCTTATTCACTTTGGTATGTAAGTTCAATATCTGCCGCAGATTCGTTTATATAAATGCCAGCTAAAAGCTGGCATTTTTTATGGAAAATATTAAGTAGACTGAGGTTGGAGTTTTTAATACAAACGCATAGTCAAAAAATGTCTGATAATCAGGTATAGAGAACAGGTCTTTTTTCTAATATTTATAGATATAGTGTTTTAGTCAACGCATTTGCATTTCAAGAGAATGGTTGTGTTGGTAGAGCTTTAACATAACAACTGCAAGGAAAAATCACGGAAAGAGACATTAATTTAAATGATTACGAGCTTTCACAAGGCGAGCTAGAACAGGCCAGCGGAGCATGGATTGCTAATCTTATAGGCGCTTTCGCAGGAGCCGTTGGAGGCGTTTATGGCGCGGCTATAGCCGGCGGTGGTGGCGCTAGTTCTAAATCTCTATGGTCAGCAGGTTTAGTTGGTGCAGGTACTGGCTTTTTCAATCCAGTGGGTAGCGTTGGTCGTCTAGCTGGTTCTATAGGTTTAGGGTTAGGCGGTGGTGCGATAGGCAACGCTGTTGATTCTCAGTACGAAGAAACTACTGACGAGTAATCCTAATAGGAAAACAGAGGTTCGCAATGACCGATGCTTTCTAGGCAAGGACAGAGCTAGAGAGTGGGGGTAAATAATAATGTTAAAAGCTTTAATTTTATTAATACTAATAATCTTCTACACTTTTTTATTAAAGCGAAGATTCAACGTAAAGATGATGGATGCTTGGCAAGCCGAAACATTAGGCTCCGAGATACTGGTATACGTGATGATCGCTTTGCCTGTTATTCTTGCGTGGCTTACTACGGTTCTTTTTGGGTATCTGTTCTACTAAGCAGATGCAATAGACGCATATAAAAAAGCGCTCGTGGCAAAAAATGCAGCGAGCGCCTTATCTTTTAAACTACTTTTAGAAGCGGTAAGTTAACTTCGAGTAAACAAAGCGACCACGCGGGTTATGTACGCTACCTACGTAACCGTAAAGATCGCTATCACCATCACCAATAGCAAATGGTGGCTCTTCATCTAGCAGGTTATTTGAACCAATAACTAAGCGAAGATTGTCGCTGTAATTATAACCAAATTGCAAATCAACCAGCATTTGAGAATCTACTGTTCTAGACGTATTTTCTTCAAAATCTAGTACACCGTCGAAATTGATGTCCGGCGTATCTTCAAACTCACCAATAAAGCTGATGTTTAGGTTCGCATCAAACGCGCCTTTTGACCATGTTGTACCGAACAACCAACGATGCTCTGGATAACCGTACTCGCCTGTGTATTCTAGGCCGTCTTTTTCAAACTCGTTCATGTAAGACCAATCTAGGTTAAAGCGCACGTTACCGTACTCTTGAAGCTCCATGCTGTAGTTTGCACTGAAGTCTACACCCGACGCCTCTTGTGACGATACGTTCTGATAAGTATTAAAAATTTTCTGAATAACACCTAGCGACTCACCTTGCTGTGGATCTAAACGAACACATATCGTGCTGTCTTGGTTATTACATTCTGCATCGTAAACAAGACCGAACTGCTGTTCGTCAATTTTGTTGTCTTGGGTGATGCTCCAAACGTCAATACTCAAACCGAGCTCTTGAATAGGTGCGTAGATAACACCCACGTTCCACGATTCTGACTCTTCGGCATCTAGGTTAGGGTTACCCGCAAACTCGATATTGTAGTCTAGCGATTCACAATCTTGGCCAGTTGCTTCACAGCGATATTGGTCTACAAAGAATACACTTTTCTGCGATGGACCAAGACCAACTTGTGCAAGAGAAGGGGCTCTAAACCCTTGTGCCCATGAACCGCGTACTGTTACTTCATCGCTTGGCGCCCAACGCAGCGCAATTTTAGGATTGGTGGTGCTGCCAAAGTCACTGTAGTGGTCATAGCGGCCAGCTAATTGAAGTTCTAGCTCGTCAGCCAAAGGAATAGAAAGCTCCAAATATGCCGCGTACTGGTCGCGTTCTGCTGAAGCTGATACTGACTCCGTCCCAAAAATTAAGCCGCGTTGGAACTGTACATCAGGAACGTCAGATACCTGCTCTTCGCGATATTCAACGCCTGCCGCCATCATGACTACGTCGTCACCAAAATCAAAGGCTTCGCCCGTAATGTGTGCATCTACACTCGTCATGCGAGATTCACCACGACGCACTAGGCTGGTGGTAATTTCATCAATAACGCTTTGCGGATTGGTTACACCGCCAAACGGATTGTAGTTACCAAGATCGATTTGTTCTTGTAACCAATCAACGCGAACCCAGCCCTGTGATTGGTCACCACTTTGCTCTGAACGGCTACGGCCTTTTTGTACCGATGCTTCCCAATCATAGTCATTGAATGTACCGCGAAGGCCTGCTACCAAACGAAGGGTGTCAGACTCGATATCCCAACGGCGAGCGCCAGCGTCAACAGGGCGGTAGCGACCAATTTCAATGTCTTGTCCAAACGGGTTATCTGGGTGAGTACCTGGAACGGTTAGGCCTGCGTCTTCGTCAAGAGGCGTTGCCGCACCGCCTGCCTCAGAGGTGTTGTGCTGCATAGCCACTTCCATAAACGCGGTGGTTTCATCGCCAATTTTGTAATCAAACTGGCCGATAAAGCCTACACGCTCAGAAGCGGGGATAGTAAGACCGAAAGGTCCATAGTCAAACAAGCAGCTGCCAGATGCGGTTGCGCTATCTTCTGGGCAGTCTGGATCGATTGTTTTAACACCGTCTACATAAAAGTATCCTGGATAGCCTCGTGATGAACGAAAATCCATTCCGCCATACGGTGACTGATTAGCCGTACCGAAACGACCCATTTCGTCAGCACCAAGCGTGCTGTTGTTAAAGTAGTCGATGATTACTGTGGCACTACTTTTTTCGCTTTGAGAACCCCATAGGATGCTCGCTGTGGTCTCATCATAGCTTGGGCCTGTGGTGCCGCCATAGCCCGCGTTGATTTCAAGACCTTCATAGTCTTTTTTAAGCACAACGTTAACTACACCTGCTACCGCATCAGAGCCATAAATAGCCGATGCACCATCCTTTAGGATATCGATACGTTCGATAGCAGATACTGGGATAGAGTTAATATCAACAAATGAATTAGTGATACTTTCTGCGAACGCGCTGATTGCCACCCGGCGACCGTTAATTAGCACCAGTGTCGCGTCAGGGCCCATGCCGCGAAGCGAAACTGCTGCCGCACCATTTGCGGTTGAGTCTTGGCTATTGTTACGCGTTGAAAAGGTTCCTGCGCCGGTAGCGGGCATGCGCTCCAGTAGTTGCTGTAGGTTTTCATAACCCATGCCTTCAATCATAGTTGCATCAATTGATTGAATAGGTGAGGGGCCTTCCATATCTGTGCGCTTGATACGAGAACCGGTAACTGCAATTCGTTCAAGGTTGGCTGCTTCTTCGTCAGCTTGCTGTGCATACGCAGGAGAAAGAGAGGTTATTCCTGAAAGTGCTAATCCCACTGCAATTGCACTTACTTTACGACCTTGTTTCATTGTTATTTCCTTATTGTCCATTTTACTTGCTGTGTGTTTTTGCAACATAACATGTTGCAATTTTATGAATAGCACTCCTAATACTAAAGTTGCAATAGGGGAAGTTGCGAAAGATGTGACACTTAGTTACAAAGTGTGTAAAGGAAGACTTACTTTTTGCGTTAATTTTGTGCAATTTCAGATGAGGGAAGTGAAGGTGAAATAGCACCTAAACTTTGAATTATAAGCTTTTTGGCCTTGCATAAGGCTTTTCTTAATTGCAGAGGAATACGCCAACACAGGCTTATGATTTGTAATAATTTAAAGGTTATCCAATAAGTCTACATTTATCTTTATATGCGCGAACTTAGTTGTATTTACAGATCTGACCAGCTTGTTGGTGATGCTAAATTGAACGCAAGTAAAGGTCGTCAGATAATAAAAATTAGGATAGATGCACCCAACCGGCCTATTTCAGCGCAGTAAAAAACCTATCTTTTCTGGGTAAATACATGTTGTTTTTATCTACAGAAAACGCCACAGACGTCGCTTTACCTTGAATCTCTTTAATTGGAATAAAACCGTAGTAGCGAGAATCTACGCTGTTGTTTCTGTTGTCACCCATAGCAAGAACATGCGCTTTCGGCACAGTAACTACATTAAAACTTTTTGCAGCGCTCGGTATTGGATTAAGCGCAATAGTGCGGTTGTGCCCAAGGATGTACTCGGAATAAATCTGGTCCTTTGTCAGGGTTAATTCTGCTTTTTCATCATTTATAAAAAGGAGGTTATTTTTTAGTTCAACCTTATCACCCTCAACAGCAATGACTCGCTTAATGAGCCTTGTACTAGCTGCATTGCTGTCGATAATAACGATATCGCCGCGTTTGATATCGCCAGTTTGCGCAATTACAACATCGGTAAAAGGAAGTTCTAGTGTGTATGCCGATTTATCGACAACCACTCGGTCCCCAACCTTTATAGTTGGCTCCATAGAGCCGCTGGGAACATGATACCAGTCGGCTACGCTGCTTCTAAAAGAAAAAAGCAAAACGATAAATAAAATAAAAGGCAGATTGTTTTTCACGCTTTGTTTAATGTGTTTCAAAATCGGGCTCTCGCTGTTCATAACTCGCAGATTTATTCAAAGGCTTTTTAAGTGTTACTTTTCTTTTTGTGTAGAGGGCATTCAAGCCCGTTTGTTCCACTTCACGATTTGGAAAATGTAACTAACTGTGTCTTTGAATGGTTAAACTGAGATCAATTTCTATATTTTTTATTCAATGTTCTAAATAAATATTTCATTAAATCATGTGCTTAATTAGTTTTCATGAGTGTTCTATAAAAGCGTCGCGGTTACGATTTACCTTGTTATCGCGTTCGGGCTTATCCTAATCTCGTGCACTGCCAGCGCACTTATGCTATTTCTTACACTTTTGGTTAGTGAAGAAATAAGAACGATGCGTTCAAGAATAAAAAATAGAAAACGAATATATGCTGCAGTTGCTGTGAGTGCACTAAGTGCAATGTCGATAGGATGTACCTACACCGCTCGCAACTTAGATAAAAATCAGCCAGTTTCCGTTGAAGCAACTAATGCTGAATCTCAGAGCGCTTCTTCATTCAACGTCGACTATGAACGATTTACATTAGATAACGGACTTACCGTATTGCTTCACGTCGATAAGTCAGACCCCGTGGTGGCTGTCGCATTGACTGCCCATGTTGGCTCTGCTCGAGAAATACAAGGCCGAACAGGTTTTGCCCATCTATTTGAACACCTGCTTTTTCTTGAATCAGAGAACTTGGGGAAAGGCGGGTTAGATAAATTGAGCGCCAGAATTGGGGGCTCAGGTGCAAATGGTTCTACTAGTCGCGACAGCACCAATTATTACCAAACAGTACCTGCAGATGCATTAGAGAAAATGATTTGGGCAGAGGCTGACAAACTGGGCTTCTTCATTAACACAGTAACCGAGCCCGTACTTGCTAAAGAAAAGCAGGTTGTAAAAAACGAAAAACGCCAGGGGGTTGATAATCGCCCCTACGGGCACAACCAATATGTTATTGATAAGAACCTTTACCCTGAAGGGCACCCCTATAGTTGGCAAGTTATCGGTTCACTTGAAGACTTACAGAGTGCAACGCTTGCCGATGTAAAAGCGTTTTTTAACACGTGGTACGTGCCTAATAATGTGGTCCTAACTATCGCTGGCGACATTGATGTTACTCAAACAAAGACATGGGTCAAAAAGTACTTTGATGAAATACCCGCAGGTCAGCGGATCGATAAACTACCGCCGCAACCCGCAAAGCTTACAGACACGATAAAACGGTTTCATGTTGATAACTTTGCACAGGCACCACTGCTCACCATGGTGTGGCCTACCGTACCCGAATATCATAATGACTATTACGCCTTACAAGTCCTTTCTCAATACCTAAGCGAGGGCAAGAATGCGCCGCTGAACAGAGTACTTATTGATGAAAAGAAACTTACCAGTAATGTTTATCTTTACGGGTATGACGCGGAGATAGCGGGCCAATTGCAACTGCAAGTTATGGCGTTTGACGGCGTGAATTTAGATGATGTTGCACAGAGCATAAGCGAAGCGTTTGCAGTATTTGAAAAAGAGGGTATTTCTTTAGATGATTTAGCGCGAATAAAAGCTGGGCAGGAAACGGGATTTTATCAGGGACTCTCAAGCGTATTAGGTAAAGGCTTTCAGTTAGCACAATACGAAATTTTTGCAGGTGGTGCAGAGTTTATAAGCCAAGACGTTCAAAAAATATTAGGGGTTACGCAGCAAGACGTAATGCGTGTGTATAACGCCTACATTAAAGATAAACCTTTTGTTGCGACAAGCTTTGTACCTCAAGGTGAGCAGGATTTAGTGTTGAGCGGTTCGACAAAAGCCAACGTTGTTGAAGAGCAGATTGTGGCGGGCGCAGAAGAGAACTTCGATGCTTCTATTGCCGCTGAATTTGAACGGACACCCTCAACTTTTGATCGCACGCAGGAACCTAACTATGGTGATAGCATAGATGTTACTCCACCAAGAGTTTGGCAAAGCGAGTTATCCTCGGGAATTGAGATTACAGGTATCTCTAATAGCGAAGTGCCTCTCGTATCTTTCGAATTGAAGCTGGAAGGTGGAATGCTGCTTGACCCGGAAAATAAAACGGGGACAGCAAACTTAGTAGCCGAAACGCTACTTAAAGGTACTGCAAACAAAACAGCTCAACAGCTTGAACAGGAAATCGAACTATTAGGCGCGACTTTGGAGGCCAGCGCTTCTGAAACTGATATTACAATTAGAGGAACCGTACTTTCTAAACACTACGGTAAGCTAATGGAGTTGGTTTCTGAAGTGTTGCTTTCCCCTCGTTTTGACGAAGAAGAGTTTTATCTTGCGAAAGACGATGTGATAAACCAGATTGCACAAATCAAAGCAAACCCCAACGCAATAGCTTCAGTTGAGTTTAAAGCACTGCTCTACGGAAAAGACCACCCATTTGCTCAAACCACACTCGGCGACATTGAGTCGGTTAATAATATTGTGCTCGACGACGTGAAAGTGTTTTATCGCAAAAACGTGTCTCCGTCTGTTGCGAAACTGCGGGTTGCAGGAGACATTCAACAGCAAGACGTTATCGCTGCACTATCAAAGCTCAACAATAGTTGGGAACGTAAAAAAGTAGTGTTACCCGCGGTTTCTGAGCCAGATCTACCTAAAAAAGCGCAACTGTTTTTCTACGACGTTCCTAATGCTAAACAGTCTGTGCTGTATTTTGGCCATTCAGCTCCCAGCGTTAACCATCAAGATGCCTACAAGGTCAGCGTCATGAACTATCGTTTGGGCGGGGGAGGCTTTGCCTCTCAAATGATGCAAGAACTTCGCGAAAATAAAGGGTATACCTATGGTATTCGTTCGTCCTTCTCTAGTGATCAGTATTCAGGTGAATTTACTATCAGAAGCTCAGTACGTTCAAATGTGACTCTTGAAGCGACACAAGCGGTTATGGATATATTGAGGTCGTTCGACAAAGGTTATTCTAGTGAAGATCTAGCTGTTACAAAGGGGTTTACTCTCAAATCAGCTGCCCGTGCGTTTGAAACACTTGGAGCCAAACTAGACATGGTGGGTGAAATCAGTGACTTTGGCTTTGCTAGTGATTATGTATTAAAGCAAGAAGCAGAGGTGAAGGCGCTGACAGTTGATGAGATAAAACGCTTATATCGTGATTATGTGCATCCAGATAAGATGATTTATTTAATTGTTGGGGATAAAGCTACGCAGTTTGAACGTCTGGAGGCTCTTGGACTCGGGAAGCCGATACTGCTAAATGCTGAGCAGGAATAAAGGGCGATCGGAATAAAAGGGTAAGCGGAACAGAGGCTGTTCACCTTGCCTCAACTAACCTACTAAATAGAATGCAAAAGAAAGGGCCCGCACCAAACAGTGCTAGCCCTTTATGCATATTTTTTAAAGCTGTACTTGCTACAGCTCAACGCAGAAACCAACACTCATCAAGGCTAGTTGTTCTATCAACGCTGGGTACTACTGTGTTTTCAGTTTAGCCAAAAGCTGCTCCAAAGTGCTAACGGCGGTAAAGATGGCCTTCGAACTCTCTGCCGATGCCTGTGAGTTGCTGGATACTTCAGATGTAGCGTTGCCTATTACTACCATGTTTCTGTTGAGCTCCTCACTTACTTGGCTCTGTTCTTCAGCGGCTGCCGCCATTTGCGTCATGCGCTCGCTGATTTCTCCTATTTGAAGTACCGTGGTTTGCATTTTTTCAAGGGCTGACTGGGAAAGCTGTGCTGCACCTTCGGCTTTCTGACTGCCAGTGTGTATGGTTGTTACCGTGTGATCAACTTCGCTTTGTAATGCTGTAATCACCCTACCAATTTCACCTACCGATTCTGCTGTCTTAGAAGCAAGAGAGCGCACCTCGTCAGCAACGACACTGAATCCTCTTCCATTTTCTCCTGCACGTGCTGCTTCAATAGCTGCGTTTAGTGCCAAGAGGTTGGTCTGGTCAGCTATCGCGCCAATGACGTCAAGGATCTTTTTGATGTCAGCGCTTCGTTGAGAGACTGCTTGTACAGCGTCCGATGCGTTTTGCATTTCACTCGACAGTTCTATTACTGAATGTGTTGATTGAGAAATTTCACTTTCCGTTTGTTTTACAGAATTTGTCGCGTTATCCGCATTATTTGCGGCGTCGGCGGCGGTTCGCGCTACCTCTTGAGCAGTTTGCGACATTTCAGTAATAGCGGTGACAACGCTATCAATTTCAGCTTGTTGTACTTGAATTAAAGAATTCGTGCTCTGTGTGTGGCTTTGTGTTTGTTCGCTTTGCGCTATAACTTGAGCGCACGACTGTTTTGCTTGCTCAAGCAACTCACGTACTCTTTCTTTAAATAAGTTGAACGCTTCGCTTAACTGAATAAGTTCAGCATGAGAGTCCACGTGAATGTCTTGGGTCAGATCACCACCTTGACCAGCAAGCTCTTCCATTCTTTGAGCGACCTGTCGCACTGGCTGAATAATGCTTTTTGTGAACACGAAAACCAGAGCAAGAGCAATTGCGGTACATATTATCGCTACAATTAGTTGGGTGGTTAATAATGAGGTTACTGACGAAGATATCATCGCCTCTAGTGAAGTGATTGGCGCCAGCGCACTCGTTTTATTAACGCCAACGATCATTTTCCATTTCACCTTTGCCACATTAAGCGATATGTCTTGTGAAACATATAGCATACCGTCACTTTCATAGAGCCCTGATTGTTGGTCGGCATTGAGTAGGCGACTTGATTTCGCTTCATCGCTAAATACTTCAGAAAATGGACGAGCTAACTTACTCTTTGCGCTCGTTGCTGCAACCACTAATCCATTTTGGCTTACAACGTAAACTTCAGCATTACCGTTGTACAGCGATGCCTTTAGACTTTCAGCTCGTTTTTGGATAATAGGGAGGTTTAAGTCAGTGCCTACCACTCCACGAAAACGATTATTAGCAACGACGGGAACCGTAAGGCTTGTCATTAGTTCGCTGTAGCCTTCACGGATTTCGTATTTATAAGGGTTAGATACACACGGTGTGAGCGTCTCCTTATTACACAAGTACCACTCTGCAGCCCTGAAGCCAAATTCATCTAAGGTAGTGTCATGTTTAAGCGTTGGGTCGGTAATCAAAACCTGTTCGGGTTTATTGTTAGCGCCGCGAATGAAATAGACTTCAAAGCTTCCCATGCCGGGAGTCGAATGGGTCTTTCCGCTGCTGTTTTCTGCTGCCTTGCCATCAAACAAATTAGCCTCGAACTGAGCGTACATACTTGATGTCACATTCGTTGTTAGCACACTTTTAACCAGTCTCTCTGCCTGCTCTCTACTTAACGATAATTCGTCGCTTGCTTCAATACTCGAGGTTAACTGGGTTGCAAGCGCAGTTGGCAAGTAGTGGGCACTGTTGAGCAGGGCCTCTGTTTGTGCCGCAAACTGTGCCGCCTTTGCTGATACTGTCCTCTCTATTTGTTCGACAACTTCTGAATTAACATGTTGATCAATCTTACGCTCTGTACTTTTAAGTAACGCATAGCTTACGCCAATAAAAACCGTAGCAAGCAAGATAAAGAGTATGCCTACGACAGACATGAGTTTAGACGACAAGGAGTAGCTTTTTTTCATGAATAATAACTTAGCTAAAATATGTGCAGCCCGCATATGGCGGAACGTTTATGTGAACGCTTTAGCGGATTCGTTTTCCATAGAATTCTATAAAGCGTAATGATCTTAAGTGTAGGATGTTTTGATAATTATGCTCACTTATTATACGTAAAACCTTATGTAAAGAATGCAATGACGCGTTTTTTCATAAATACACAGGTATTTTATCTTATACCTTTTTGGTGTGAATGTGACCGGAAGCACCGGTGAATTTCGTAGTTATTGGTAGAAATAATATGTGTAAGCAATTTAAAGGGCGGGACAAATCTGATGCCGGATAAAAAGAGTGAAGCAGGTGATCGACGTAAAGACGTGGCGCTTAGTCATACCGAAGAGAAAGACGTAAGAGATAATCAGAGTTTAAACTCAGTTTCTTTGTATGCGATTGTCCACAGGGAAGGGTTAGAAGAACTTCAGCGTCCTATGATGTCATTGTGGTGGTCTGGTGTTGCAGCAGGTATTGGTATTTCGCTTTCTATTTTAGCTGAGGGCATTCTGCATCAGCTTTTTGTAAACACCCCCAATCAGTTTGTTATTGAGAATTTGGGCTATACGGTTGGTTTCGTGCTGGTGATTGTTGGTCGCTTACAGTTATTTACTGAAAATACGCTTTCGGTCATTCTTCCGTTGTTAAGCAAGCCGTCTTTACACATGGGCTCCTGCATTGCGCGTTTGTGGCTTATTGTTTTCGCCGCCAATATGTTCGGCACCTTTTTGGCTGCGTTTTTCAGCTATAGCTTGCAAGCAGTTCCACCCAACCTCGTTGAAGGAATGACTGCCATATCTGAGCACTACGCTAAATTATCACCGTCAGACGCTTTCTCATACGGCATTACGTCTGGTTTTATCATTGCCGCTATTGTGTGGATGAAGCCTTCGGTTAAGCATTCTCAAATATTGATGATCGTTATTTTCACCTATTTAATTGCGATTGGAAATTTCACGCACGTGATAGCGGGCTCGACTGAACTATTTCTATTGGCTCTGCAAGGGCAAATCAGTATTGCCGAAACGGCTGCGTTAATAGGCGCAACTCTGATGGGTAATATCGTTGGCGGAACAGGACTGTTCGCACTATTAGCTTATGGGCAGGTAGTACGAGAGATAGAAGATTGAGTTTCACTATTGGCTATTGGATTTCAAAGCTGTAGACTTAAGCGTTTTGCACAATTTTAGTAAATGCCTAGTTAATAATAGCGGTCATTAGTGCATGAAAGTGTTCACGCTTTTTAGAACAAAATAAGTAGGCAAGCGAATCATTCAGGGACGAAAAACACTATGTTGAATAAACTATTACTTATCTTAGTCGTTGCTTTTGGCGCGAAACTTTATTTCGAAAACAACAGCCACCAATACTTAGATAATCAGCAGGACCTAAATCAACTTTCAACTCAAGAGCTACTTACTCAAGAGCATTTTGCTCAAACTGAGCGCAATTCTTTTAAGTGCGACGGACGACAATATTGCAGTCAAATGACGTCGTATGAAGAAGCAAAATACTTTCTAAAAAATTGCCCTAATACGAAAATGGATGGTGATGACGATGGTATTCCATGTGAGCGTCAATTTAACAGGTTTGACTAATTATTAGGTGTTTTACTGAGAAGAAAGCGACCCTCGATAATTCAACATTTAAATATTGAGGGTCAGAGTATTTTAATATATTAGTACGTGCGTTGATTACTTATGACGCTCGCGAAGTACATCTAGCGCATCGTTTAGCGACATATCGCTTGCCTGAAGAAGAACCGTTAGGTGATACAACAAATCAGCGGCTTCGTTTTTAAGCTCTTCTTTGTCGTGCACAGTAGCTGCTAGCGCGGTTTCTACTCCTTCTTCACCTACCTTTTGGGCTATGCGTTTAATGCCTTTATTGTAAAGGCTGGCGGTATAGCTGCTTTTGGGGTCGGCATCTTTGCGGGCCGCCAATACTCGCTCTAAGTCTGCAAGAAAGGTAAACGCTGGCGTGTTGCCATCAAACCAACAGCTTTCAACACCAGTGTGACATGTTGGGCCGTTAGGGTTGGCAAGTACTAACAGTGAATCTTGGTCGCAATCGCAGGCAACGCTCACTAAATCTAGCGTGTTACCAGACGTTTCACCCTTGGTCCAAAGACGTTGTTTTGAACGGCTGAAAAAGGTCACTTTACCCGTTTCAAGGGTTTTCGCTAGGGCATCTTGGTCCATATAACCCTGCATTAATACCTTGCCTGATAGTGCATCTTGCACAATGGCAGGTAGTAGGTTATCCATTTTGTCCCAAGCCAGTATATTGCTGTTTTCGTTAGTAATGATCACGGGTTTACTCCTTCTGCTTGCGCCGTTAATCCGTGACGCTTACGCATGGCAACGCCATTGCTGGTTAACTCTGCTTTTAACTCATCAATATTGATGATGCCCTTGTGAAATACTGATGCTGCAAGCGCGCCATCTACGTCAGCCTGTTGAAACACATCCGTAAAGTGGGCAATTTCACCTGCACCACCCGATGCAATTAGCGGCACTTCACAGACATCGCGCACGGCCTTTAATTGCTTCACATCATAGCCTTTGCGCACGCCGTCTTGGTTCATACAGTTCAGTACAATTTCACCTGCACCACGTGACTGTACTTCTTTAATCCAGTCGATGGTTTGCCACTGGCTTTTTTGCGTACGCGCTTCATCGCCGGTGAATTTATACACTTCGTATTGGTCGGTTGCTTCGTTATAGAAACTGTCGATACCAATCACGACGCACTGTTGTCCATAAACGTCGTGCAGCTGGTTAATAAGGTCTGGATTATTAAGGGCAGGGGAGTTAATCGAAATCTTATCTGCACCCATTTCCAAAATGCGCCCAGCATCTTCAATACTCTTAATGCCGCCAGCAACACAAAAAGGGATATCAATAACCTGTGCAATACGGCTAACCCAGCTTTTATCTACTACGCGGGCATCAGAGCTGGCGGTAATATCATAGAATACTAGTTCGTCGGCACCTGCTTTCGCATATTGCTCAGCAAGAGGTACAATATCACCAATAATTTCGTGGTTTCTAAACTGAACGCCCTTAACAACTTTGCCGTCGCGTACGTCTAGGCACGGTATTATGCGTTTTGCCAGCATGCGATAGCCTCCTTCACCGTAAACTTACCTTCAAGTAGTGCGCGCCCTAAAATAACGCCGCCAACGTTTGTGGGTTTTAGCGCTTCGATATCAGCGATGCTGCCAATACCGCCAGACGCTTGCCAGCTAACGTGTGGGAAACGGGCTGCCATTTCTTGATACAGCTCAGTGTTCGCACCTTGTAGCGTGCCGTCGCGGCTAATGTCGGTACACAGCACATGCTTTGCGCCTACTGTAGCGAAGTCTTCAAGCAAGCCTTCAAGGGCTACGCCTGAGTTCTCTTGCCAGCCGTGTGTGGCAATAAGCTTTTCACCGCTCTCGCTAATATTAATATCAAGGGCCAGTACAATGTGCTCTGGGCCGTATTTTTCTACCCAAGACTTTACAAGCTCGGGTTGTTTTACAGCCAAAGAACCAATTACTACACGGCTTACGCCAGTTTCAAGTAACTGTGCCACTTCTTCTTCGCTACGAATGCCGCCGCCCGCTTGAAACTTCATGCGCTTTGTGTCGACCATAGACTTGATAAGCGAAAGCTGACGCTTACTGGTGTCTTTCGCGCCGGTAAGGTCAACAATGTGCAGCCAGGTTGCGCCTTGGTCAGCATAGTCGTGAACCACGTCAACAGGGTCCAGTTCGTATTGGGTTTTTTGCTCGTAGTCACCTTGATATAAGCGGACTACATGTCCTTCAATAAGATCAATCGCTGGAATAATCATTATAGGTTCACAAAGTTAGTCAGTAGTTGTGCTCCGGCCTCGCCAGAACGTTCTGGGTGAAATTGCACCCCGTAAAAATTGTCATTATTAATGGCGGCTGAAAATGCATTGCCATAAGTACAGCTGGCAAGCGTATGCTCGTATTCAGGCACGGCAAAACTGTGCACAAAGTAAAAGTAGGTATCTTGTGGAATGCCTTTGAACAGACTTTCGCTGTTGTGTGAGACAGTGTTCCAACCCATATGAGGTAAGCGCACGCCTTTAGATTCCATCCGCGCCACGTGACCTGGCATAAGGTTTAAACAGTCGATGTTACCTGTGCCTTGAAAACCACCTTCAGCGCTAGTTTCAACCATAAGCTGCATGCCCAAACATACACCAAGCACAGGTTGGGTAAGCGACTTTAGGGTTTCCACTAACGCTTTTTGCTTAACGCTTGTCATAGCCGCTGCTGCTGTACCTACGCCGGGTAAAAACACTTTGTGAGCGCTTTTAATCACGTTTACATCGTCAGATACTTCCACTTCAACGCCCAAGCGTTCAAGGGCAAAGCGTACCGATGAGATGTTGGCGCAGCCGGTATTCACTATTACTATTTTTTGTCGCTGGCTAGTGTTTACCACTGACATTACAGTGCTCCTTTACTGCTTGGCAATGCATCACCCTGGCGCGTAATGGCTTGGCGAAGGGCACGACCAAATACTTTAAACAGGCTTTCTACCTGGTGGTGAGCGTTACCTTCGCTGGTGGAAAGGTGCAGCGATAGTCCCATGCTTTGTGCAAGCGAATAGAAGAAGTGCGGCACCATTTCTGTTGCCATTTCACCTACCTGGTCGCGGCTAAATTCAGCGTCAAACTTAAGGTGTGGGCGGTTAGAAATGTCCATAATACATTCAGCACGGCACTCATCCATTGGCAAGGCAAAACCAAAACGACCAATACCGCGTTTGTCGCCAAGTGCTTTTTTAAGTGCCTCTCCTAATGCAAGCGCGGTGTCTTCTACACTGTGGTGATCGTCAATGTGCAAATCGCCATCTGTAGTCAGGTTTAATTCAAAACCGCCGTGTGTAGCAATCTGGTCAAGCATGTGGTCAAAAAAGCCCATGCCGGTCTGGATAGTCGACTTGGCCTGAGAATCAAGATCAACGCGAACACGAATATCTGTTTCAGAGGTGGTACGTACCACTTCTGCAATGCGTGAAGATGCCAGTAAGCTTTTCTGAATATCATTCCAGTTTAAGCTTTCGCGATTGTACTGAAAGCTACGAATACCCATGTTTTCAGCAAGCTGTACGTCAGTAATTCTGTCACCAATTACAAATGAACGGGTAAAGTCTACTTTCCCTTGCTGCAAGTATTCTTGCACTAGACCAAGCTTTGGTTTGCGACATGTGCAGTTATCAGCATCGAAGTGCGGGCAAATAAGCACGTCGTCAAACACTACACCCTGGCTTTCAAAAATGGCCATCATGGCATTGTGTGGCTTGTCGAAGTCTTCTTGCGGGAAACTGTCTGTACCCAAGCCGTCTTGGTTACTTACCATCACGAGCTTAAACCCAGCTGCCTTTAGTTTAAGTAGCACAGGAATTACGTTTGGCTCGAAAACCAGCTTCTCTAGACTATCTAATTGCTTATCTACTGGCGGCTCTTCAACAAGTGTACCGTCGCGGTCGATAAATAAAATGGCTTGCTGACTCATGCCGCATCCTCACTATTTTTAAATTCGTTAATCAACTGCATTAAACGCTGATTTTGTTCTTCAGTGCCTATGCTTACGCGTAAACAGTTTTGTAAGTTAAGCTGTTTTGATTGATCGCGAATAAGCATGCCTTGGCTTACCAAGTACTGCATTAGGGCTTGCGCTTTTGCGTAGCGGAATAAGATAAAGTTTGCTCGTCTATCACCCACTAATTCAAAGTCTTCAACCGCTTCTAATGCTTCAGCTAATGCTTCTTTTTCGCGGTTAATGGTAGCCACCTGAAGCTCAAGTAACGTTAGCGACTCAGCCGACAATGCTTGTGCAGCAATCTGCGCTACTGGCTCTGGAATGGGGTAGGGCGCTATCACTTTAAGCAGAGCTTGAATTACAGGTGCTTGAGCAAGGGTAAAACCACAGCGAAGACCGGCAAGTGCAAACGCTTTAGACAGCGTACGAAGTACCACTAAGTTCGGGTAGTTGTTTATTTCATTTGCCCATGTATTGTCGGCATCAAACTCAATATACGCTTCATCTACAACAACCAGTGCTTTATCGGCAAAGTGATTAAGCACGGCTTTGATATCTTCGCGAGCAACCGGGGTACCGGTTGGATTATTTGGCGCGCAGATGAAAATCACGTTAACGTCTTCTTCTGCGCAAACTGCATTCACATTAAGGCTAAAGTCGTCGTTAAGCGGCACTTTCTTAATGCCCACATCACAGGTTTCAGCACTGATGGCATACATACCGTAAGTAGGTGGGCATATTAGAATGCTGTCTTTACCCGGCGTGCAGAAGGTACGGATAAGCAGTTCAATGCCCTCATCTGCACCGCGAGTAACGATAAGCTGCGACTTATCAAGCCCTGCGTAGTTTGCGTAGCCACTCACTACCGCTTCAGGCTGGCACGATGGATAGCGGTTAAAGTTACCGCTATCTACATTATATTCGTTGGCATAAGGTGACTCGTTAGCGTTAAGCCAATCTTGACCGCCTGAAAACAAACGGCGCGCCGACTCGTAAGGCTTTAACGGCACTAGGTTTTCGTTAATTAGGTTATCGATAAGTGCCGACATTAGGCGTCTCCCTGCTTAAGTGCCTGCATACGAAGTGCAACAGCCTGTTCGTGGGCGTCTAAGCCCTCGGCGGCTGCTAATGCCATAATCGCAGGGCCTAAATTACGCATACCATCTTCGCTTAACTCTTGAATTGTGTAGCGGCGCATAAAGTCTAACAGGCCAAGACTAGAATAATTCTTAGCATAGCCGTATGTGGGCAGTACATGGTTAGTGCCGGACGCATAGTCACCGGCAGATTCAGGTGACCAGGGACCTAAGAAAATGGAGCCTGCATATTTAATCTTTGGTAAATAATCGCGGGCATTCTCAATCTGCACAATTAAGTGTTCAGCCGCGTAGGCATTGCTTGCCTCTATGGCTTGTTCAATTGAATCGGCCAAGATATAACGTGCATTTTCCATAGCAGGGCGTGCAATTTCAGCGCGAGACAGCGTAGCTAATTGACGTTCAACCGCGGCTTTTGCCTCTTCAATAAGCGTGGCGCTGTTGGATACCAAAATGGCCTGTGAATCTGGGCCGTGTTCGGCTTGGGAAAGTAAGTCTGCAGCCACAAATTCAGGGTTTGCAAATTCATCAGCAAGTACCAATACTTCTGATGGACCCGCCGGCATATCAATAGCAGCACCATCAGCACGTTGGCTAACTTGCTGTTTAGCTTCGGTAACAAAGCTATTGCCAGGGCCGAAGATTTTATCGACCTGAGGAATCGTTTCAGTACCCAATGCCATGGCTGCAACCGCTTGAGCGCCCCCACACAAGAAGATTTTATCAATGCCGCATTTTCTTGCCGCATAGGCAATTTCAGGCGCAATAAGTTGTTCTTTATTTGGCGGTGTGCACAGGAGTTTATTTTCACAACCTGCCACTAGCGCGGGTACACCAAGCATTAGCACAGTTGAGGGAAGTGGAGCACTGCCCCCTGGAATATACAGACCTACTGCGTCAAGGGCAGTGAAGCGGAGCTCACATTTGACGCCAGGCGTTGTGGTCAGCGCAATATCACTGGGCATTTGCGCTTCGTGAAAGGTCTTTATATTGTTAAACGCTGTGTCGATAGCGTTTGCGACTTCAGGTGTTACCTTAGCTGCAAGGGCATCGATATTCTCTTGCGAAAGCACAAGGCTTTTTAGATCCGGGCAGTCAAATTTCCGTGTGTAATCAAGTACTGCCGGATCACCATCTGCTTCAACGCGGGCGATTATCTCGCCCACGGTTTGCTTTAACTGTTGGCTATTGGCCATAGCCGGGCGGGCTAGCGCCTGTTTTTTCTCATTTGCCGAGAGAGATGACCAAGTAATCATAATTGTCTGCCTTTTAGCCCATCATTTTTTCGATTGGCATTACAAGAATAGAACTACAACCAAGGGCTTTTAGCTTTTCCATGGTTTCCCAGAATAAGGTTTCTGTAGAAACAACGTGAATAGCAACTTGCTCTTCATTTCCAGCTAATGGAAGTACCGTTGGATTTTCAGCACCTGGAAGTAGGCTCTTAACCTGTTCTAGATACGCTTTAGGCGCGTGTAGCATGATGTATTTGCTTTCCTTTGCCAGTAATACACCATCGACACGAGGCATGAGACGGTTAACCAGTGTTACTTTTTCGTCACTAAGTTCGCTGTCAGTACGCTTTATAAGTACTGCTTTACTGCGGAAGATGACATCTTTTTCTACAAGGCCATTTGCTTCAAGGGTTGCGCCTGTAGATACCAGGTCACAAATTGCGTCAGCGACACCAGCACGCGGCGCAACTTCTACTGAGCCCTGTAGCATTACGGCTTTCGCGTTAATACCCTGGTCTTTGAAGTAGCGCTCAAGAAGGTAAGGGTAAGTGGTTGCTACTTTTTTGCCTTCTAAAGACTTAATACCGTCGTAATCCATCTCATTAGGTACGGCAATTGATAAGCGACAGCCGCCGTAGTCTAGACGACGCAATACTTCATACTCAAACGGCTTGCCTGCCGCTTTGCGTTCAAGCATTTTTTCTTCAAGCTCATTTTCGCCAATGAAACCAAGGTCGCAAACGCCGTCCATAACAAGACCTGGAATATCGTCGTCACGTACGCGAAGTAAATCAATTGGCTCGTTTGTTGAGTGCGCAATCAGCAGGCGATCACGAATGTTCAATTTAATGCCGATAGCTTTAAGAAGTGAGATGCTGTCATCACTTAAGCGACCTGATTTTTGTACGGCAATTCGAAGTCTGTTGCTGTTACTCATTGAAACGTTCCTTACACGTTGTGTTTTAACTTTTGATTGCGCCTAAAACGAAAAACCCCCGGAAGTTTCCTTCCGAGGGTCGAGAATTTTTCTATCTGCGCCGTTGGAAGGAAATATAGACCTTCCAGCACGAACCTGAAAGGTTATGCTTTGTGGTGATGGTGATGTTTCGCCGCGCAGTTAATCATTTTGGTGAATCTAATTCCTAATTTCGAACGGCTGAAACATTAGCGGTTTGAGCTTCGATTTGCAAGGCAAAAGTGAACTCTTTTATTACATTAACTCTAAATTAATATACATATAATAAAACTATTTGTTATGAATTAGTTGTGAACCGTAATTTTGAGCGCTTTTCTGCCGATAAATTATAAAACAGATACACATTTTAGGAGGGCGTATGAGCAACGATTTACTGTTTCCCATTTTGCCTCGTAACACCAAAGTGCCGATTGAACCTGATGAGCGGGTGAAAAAAGTGCAGAAGACAAAGAAGTCTGAGCATCTTAGTGAAGACGATCGCGACAACTATCAAGACATAAAACGCACCGAAGTGGTTGATGCGTCAGTAGAGAACACGAAAGACAAAGAGCGAAGCAATAGCGGCGGTGGGCTTAAGCACATTGATATTGATGTTTAAGATGTCTTTTTAGCACTAGGTTTTATTTGCAAAAAGCTCTTCAAATAACCCTTCGATTTGCTTTGTGACTTTGTGCTTTGGCAAATAGAACGGCAGTGGCTTCCGTTTAGAATGAGACTCTTTCACCTTCACCGTAGCACCTATGTAGCTTTCTAGCACGGGTAAACCTTTTTGCTTGAGCGATTGTACCAGTTCTGAAGGCAGTTTAGCCTGACTATTATATTGATTGACTACAATACCCAATAGCTTAAGTTTTGGGTTATGGTCCTCTTTGAGCTCTTCTGCATTGTAGAGCAAGTGCTCTATAGCTTGTGCTGAGAAATCATCGCAATCAAAGGGAACACAAAAGCCATCTGCTGCAATAAGAGCCGCTTTTGAATAGAAATTAAAATTTGGTGGCGTATCAATAAAAATATGGTCGAATTCGCCTTTCAACTCCTTTAGTGCATCTTTAAGCTTAAAAATCTTGTACCGAGATTCGAGTTCTCGCTCTACATCAGCTAAGGCTGGTGAAGACGGCATGACGTAAAGGTTTTCAAAAGGGGTTGAATGAACAAACTCAGCAGGTTTTTTAGCCGTTCTGAATATTCCCACCACTTGTTTGAACATATCAGCAACAGAAAGGCTTTTCTCGTTGGGGTTATACCCCGCGTAGTAAGTACTGTTACCTTGAGCATCCAGATCCACTAATAACGTTTTGTGACCCAATTTCGCGCTTTGGGCGGCTAAATTGGTACTAATCGTTGATTTACCCACCCCACCTTTTTGATTAAATACCACGACAATCATACGCAATCCCTATGTTGAAACGGTTATTGAACACATCAATTGACTAAAATATGCCCAAACACGATTGTGGATGCAAAGTATTGTTTTTATTTTGATCGTTTGCTCTTTGTAAAAATACCTAAGCGTGACGATAAAAATGAAATTCAACTTTACATATTAATGATAATGATTATCATTGGAGTATTATTTTATATTAATCGATTAAGTATGCGTTTTACTCCCACTTTACTGGCAATTTCACTGTATTCACTGTTCACTCAGAATGTTCTTGCTCAATCTAACGAGCAAGATGATATGGAGAGCATTACTGTTACAGCCTCTGGCTTTGAACAGCTTTTGTCTCAAGCACCCGCGTCAGTGAGCATCATCGATAGAAAACAATTGGCGCAGCGAGCGTACAAAGACATCACAGACGCACTTCGAGACGTGCCGGGGGTTACTGTAACGGGGGGCGGGTACCGCCAAGATATCAGCGTTCGAGGCCTACCTGCACAATATACATCTATACTTGTTGATGGTAAAAAACAAACAGGTAGAGAGTCCCAGCCAAATGGCAGCGGCGGGTATGAACAAGATTGGTTGCCGCCTTTGGACAGCATAGAACGTATTGAAATTGTGCGCGGGCCTATGTCTACCTTATATGGTTCTGACGCAATGGGTGGGGTGATCAATATCATTACGCGAAAAAACTTCAGAAAATGGAGTGGTAACCTTCGCGCAGAAACAAAAATTCAAGAAAATTCAGACAGTGGCTCAGATAGTCAAGTTCAGCTGGCGTTTTCTGGGCCGTTAATCGAGAATTTGTTGAGCATTACAGCCAGCGGCCTTTATCAAAAGCGAGAAGAGGACGATATTGAACGTGGCTACGCAGAAAAAGATCTAAGCAACATTCGTACAGCGTTTCACTTAACACCAAATACTACAGATACACTCACGTTTGAGTACATCTTCCAAGATCAGACACGTATATCCACACCCGGCAAGTCTTTGCCAGAAAGAAATTCCTTATCAGAGACTGAAAGCGAGAGACATTCATATGCGCTGACTCACGAAGGGAAGTATGATGATGTGACTGCTCGAAGTTACATTCAGCAAGAGTCGGTTGAAAACGTAGGGCGAGATATCACTATTGATAATCTGGTCTTTAATTCTCAATGGTCTTGGGCTGCAAGCGATAGCCACATGCTTACGGTTGGCACAGAGTTTCTTGAAGAGTCACTGGATGATTTTGATACAAACGGCGGCGAGGCGACCAATATTGAAAACAGTCAATGGTCTTTATATGGCGAAGATGAATGGCGTGTTAACGATAGGTTGGCCTTCACGCTAGGTATTCGTCTTGATGACAATGAACAGTTTAGTTCCCAAGTTAGCCCTCGTGCGTATGCGGTGTACAACCTCAATGATAATTGGGTAGTGAAAGGAGGTGTCTCTACCGGCTATCGTACACCTGAGCTTCGAGAAATGGCTGATGGTTGGATTCAAGAAAGCCGAGGGGGAGATGTTTACGGTAATCCGGACTTGTCGCCCGAAACTACATTAAACAAAGAACTCGCGCTTTACTATTCCGGTGATGCCGGCTTGGAGTACAGTATTACCGTCTTCCATAATGATTTCGATGATAAAATTGCCATTGCATCATGTGAATTATCAGTCTGTTTGGATGAAACGGACCGCTACAATATCAATATCGATGAAGCTGAATCTTACGGTGCAGAATTCGCTGCAAAGTATAACGTTGGAAACTGGTCATTTAACGGTGCATACAGCTACACGCGTTCAGAACAAAAAACCGGTTCAAATGAAGGCCTACCTTTGGTTCAACAGCCTAAACATTTGTTCACGCTAAACACCACATATCGCCTATCTCAAGAAAGCGAAATCTGGTCTAGGTGGACAGTAAGAGGGGAAGAAACGGCGTTAACGTCAGTATCTTCACGTTCTATTCTGTCCCCAGGGGTTGGTTTGTTTGACATAGGTTACAACACCAAGCTTACGCGTAATGTTAAATTGCAAACGGGGCTCTACAATGCATTAGATAAAACAATGCGATACGAAGAGTTTGGGTATGTTGAAGACGGAAGAAGATTGTGGCTAGGCTTAAATTGGACGTTCTAAAAATAGCGGTTATTGCATGGGCTGTTTGTCTGTGCGCTAGCTGCACTGCTAGCTCATCGCTAACTGCTCAGGATTACGCTCGGAAGGGCCTAGAGAGCGCTGACCATTTTCCTGGTTTGGCAAACCTATGTGATATTAGTGCTCCACCTAGAAATATGTTCAAACTCGATGAAAAACGACGAGAACGACCTAAGCGTGCCGAAAATGGAAGCAAGCCCGACCGCAAAGGCAATGGGCGGCGTCAAATACCGCCCCAGCAGGTCTTTGATAACCTTTATTATGTAGGGGCAGGCAACGTTGCAAGTTGGGCAATAGATACTGGCGAAAGCATTGTTCTGGTGGATGCGTTGAATAATGACGAGCAAGCTCAACAGTACATAATTGATGGTCTTTCTGCGCTCGGGTTAGGCAACAAGCCCATATCTCACCTCATTATTTCTCATGGCCATGGCGATCACTACGGTGGGTTTGAAGTTATCAAGTCAACATATAATCCTCGCATAGTTATGAGTAATGTAGAGTGGGATTACCTCGAAAACGATAAATTCGCCAGTTATCGTTGGGGTAAAAAGCCAAGCCGAGATGTGGCGGTAGCCGATGGTGAAAAATTGAGTGTGAACGGTACTGAGTTAACGCTTTATGTTACGCCGGGCCATACGCCAGGAACGTTAACGGTCGTTTTTCCCGTAATTGACGGAAGCGAAAAACATCGGGCTGTGTTATGGGGCGGTACTGGGCTCAATTACGGACCTGATGTCTCGCGTATTCAGTCTTATACCGACTCAGCCATGACGATGAAACGATTAATAAAAGATCAAAATATTGATGTTTTTTTATCGAACCATCCTGGGCGTGCCGGAACAAGAGAAAAGCTTGAAGCCTTAAGTAACCGGGAAAGTAATGAAAAACATGCCTTTGTCCAAGGTCAAGATGTCGTTGTTGAAGCGTTTGAACTGCTTGAAAACTGCACGCGCGCGCAGTGGATGAGAATTGAGGAAAAACAACAGGAGCAACGTAAATAGCTTGGCTGAATCAAGGCAAGAAGAAGAGGGCGCTTTATGGTAACCTCATTCCTCTTGCCAGTTCGTTACCTGATGCTATTTGCAAAGAGTACGGTGTTTGTTAAACCTTCTCGCACTCAGTAAAGCCCACTGCGAGAATGCAAAGGCCTCTTGCATTCAAGAGACCTTCGGTGAGTTGGAGCGCTAATCGCTAATTTGATTAGGAATAGTTAGGGCTGAGTTAGTTTAGTTCTTTATCTACCCAAAATTTCGTGCCTTTTACAGTGGCCTGCAATGTAAGGCCGCTTTCAGTCATGGTGTAAACCGTAACATTACCAAGATAACCTTCGCCTTCTGCAGACGCGCCTTTATTGCCTGCTTTCGCTGCCACATCTGCGTTACCACCGACGGTCCAACCATTTTCAATGAAATGATTAATCGCTTTTTGAGTATGGAAGACCATAACAATGCGATAATCTTTAGCGCCTAATCCTAAACCAACACCGCCTTCAGCCATATTCATATATGTTTTTGCGCCGGTAACGTTATTGTTTACCACACCGTAGCCGGTGCCTGCGGCCACGAAAAACACGTTAATGTTGGCGTTAGTGAATACGGCATAGCCTGCTGCGTCCCTTATTTGCGAGCGCGTGTCTGGCTTCTCTGTATAAAGGCGCGTAAGCGCATTTTCTTGCATATCTAAAATCGCCTGTTGCTTTTCAGCAACAGTACCATCGCCCATAGAGGCGCAAGCTGTTAAAGCCAAAACAGCAGAAAAAAATACAGACTTAATCACTAACTTACTAATCTTCATGCAATTCTCCTTAGCATGTAGGTATTTTATTACTTGCGATAAAAGACATTTTCTAACGCGTTTAATTCAACAAAATACCGTTTTTATTTACGTTACATGAGTTGTACGCAAAAAATGTGCTAAGTGGAGCATGCATATATAAAATAGTAGGCGCCTATGGTGGATCGGTGGCTTCGTGCTATTAATTTTAGCCCAAGTTGGGTTCGCTAACAGTCAGCATTCACCATTCTATTTCAAGCTCTAGCGCACCGGGATGATCAGTTTGACCTACCATCTCCTCATAGGGGGTGCTTTGGCGAAGCCATACGTGTTCAAATGCTTGCGAATCGAAATGTTCTCTAATTTCATTCAGGCAGTGAAATGTTTTAGGTTGCGACTTTTTGTCTCTAACTAAATTGCGTGATGCACCCATTCCCGTAGCAGCAAGGTAGTTACCACCTTCTAATGATTCAATATATAAATTCATAAAATAGCCCTCGTTAGGTCGCAGCTAACTTTGGCTGCGTCTTATATCTAATTAGTCGAAAACGGCCACAATGATCATTAATTTTGTGTCATAAAGGTTCTCACCATCAATCATCAGTACCTAGAAAAAGGGAACAGAAGAGAGTTTGTCAGAAGCAAAATAAGACAACGAGCTTTACCACCATTTATTAGTGCATACCATGATCCCGGCCTTGTGCAAATTATCGTGTACTAGCTTTTTATCTTCCGAGTTTAAAAAAGCGCCTAACTCAAACTGCTGCAATGAGGATTGTAGAATTAGTCGTGACATCCGCTTTAGGCTTGTGTCTTTATGATAGAGCAAGGACGTGTCTGGACGAGGAAAGCATAAGCTAGTGCCGTTCGAGCAGGATATAAGGATGCGGTCAGCCGAAATTAAAATGGTTTCCCATCGATAGGTGGCTTTAGACACCAAGTACATAACTAGCGCGAGCAACCCCACTTCTAATCCCGCAAAAGGGAGAATGACCCAGGCCCCCGCTATTGACCACGCGATAGCGATCAGACCAATAAACAAAGCAAACGCCATGATTAAGTATTTAGTCTGGCGCCATGTTGCTGAGCGGTTTGGCGAAAGATGCAGTTGCACCTGTCGCTCAAATGTAGATACTTCAACCATATTTTACAAAGTGCTGTATATGATAATTGTGTAAGTAAAACCTTATACGTTTTGAGCTAACAATAGTTTGAAAAATGTACTAATGCTAATGATTAACGTATCAAGCGAATTTATTTTCTAACAATTATCATTGTTTTGTCGTAAGGACGTATGTGATCTCTTATTTAAAGCGCCAAACTGGCAAATCAATTATTGTTTTATTTCCCCTTATCTGGTGCAGTCTTTTGTTAGCGCAGCCCGCACCTATTGATCTTGTTAAGGAATTTGGACTTTTCACCGGATTAGGTGTGATAGGCGCTATATTTGCAAACGCTACAGGCGCCGGTGGTGGCGTGGTATTTGTCCCATTTTTTAACTATCTATCGTTTTCTCCTCAAAGCGTAGTGGCAACCAGCTTTGCTATTCAATGCTGCGGCATGACTGCGGGGGCATTGACTTGGGCAGCGTATTATAAAAAACAGCACAAACATGATGACTACTGGAATGCATTGCCGAGCGCTCTCATGCTAACCGTTCCTTCATCTATTTGTGGCATAGGGTTCGCGCAATATTCGTCGCAAAGCCAATTGTTGTTAGCGCAATTATGGGGTGGTGCCAATAACCTTCACATTGCCTTCGGCGGGTTTTCTATTTTATTAGCCATTGCCATTTTTGCGTCTGTTCCATTAATGAAACGCACTCATTTTGATAAGGATTTACAAACAAAGGATTTAGTGTTTTTACCTTTCATTGGTTTTGTCGGGGGCGTTATTACAGCTTGGCTTTCGGTGGGAGTGGGTGAGTTAGTGGCGGTTTACCTCATTATTCGTGGGTTTAATGTCACCATGTCTATCGCGGTAGCGGTTATTTTATCTGCGTTTACCGTGTGGTCTGCGTTGCCATACCATGCTTTTATTGGCGAATCAGTGGTGTGGCAGGTCGTTTTGTTTGCTGGCGCGGGCGCTATAATAGGTGGAGTGATTGCCAAATATGTAGTTTTGGCATTTTCTGTTCAGCGTCTAAAACTTTTTTTCGGTATCTGGGTACTAATTTTAGGAGTTACAAGTTTACCTATTTAAGTCATGAACTTGCCATAGTTAGCAGTCCAGCTTGCTGCAATTTAAAGCCTAAAAGTAACATAGTGCATGGTAACGCTCACTATTAAGGTCCTTCTTCTAAACGCTTATCTCGATAAGGAAAGATAATATGGATATCAATCCTGTTCCCCAGAAACGCTATAACGTGCTTCAGCCTAAATGGTCATCTCATGCGGTTATTTATCAGGTCAACACCCGACAATTTTCAGAAGAAGGAACTTTTGAAGGAGTAAGGAAGGGTCTTGCGCATATTAAATCCCTAGGCGCGGATATTGTTTGGCTTATGCCGGTACATCCTATTGGTGAAAAAAACAGAAAAGGCGAGCTTGGCAGCCCCTATGCCATTAAAGACTATTTGGCCATTAATCCAGAATTTGGTAGCGAAGAAGACTTTAAGGCGCTGGTGGAAGAAGCCCACCGACTTTCGCTGAAAGTCATTATAGACTGGGTGCCAAATCACAGCGCATGGGATAATCCACTGGTTGAACAACATCCCGAATGGTACGCCAAAGATTACAAGGGCGATTTTCGTCCCTCGCCGTGGTGGGATTGGAGCGATATTATTGAATTCGATTATGAGCAAATTGGTCTACGCAAATACATGATTAACGCATTGTGTTACTGGGTGGAAAAGTTTGATATCGATGGCTTTCGCTGTGACGTAGCTGGGTATGTCCCCAACGATTTTTGGCAGCAAGCAGTGCAAACGCTAAGCGCAATCAGGCCTGTCTTCATGTTGGCTGAGTGGGAGAATCGCGACCTTCACGAAAATGCGTTCAATATGACTTACGCATGGAGCTGGAATGAAACACTTCATGAGCTCGCTCACGGAAAGTGTTCACTAGATAGGTTGCGTAAATATTATTCGTGGAACGAACGAAGCTGGCCTCACTGTGCTTACAGAATGACCTTCGTTAGTAATCACGACAAAAATGCCTGGGATGGCACCCAGCGCGAACAATTTGGTGATGCGCTTGAAGCCTGCATTGCTTTATCGGTAATAGGTGAAGGCATGCCCCTAATTCACAACGGGCAAGAAGCTGGGGAAACCAAGCGTTTAGCGTTTTTTGAGCGCGACCCTATACACTGGCAAGAACATGAAATAGGCAACTTGTATCGCAAGCTAATTGCTCTTAAAAAATCCAAAGCCGTGCTAGGAAATGGAGAAGACGGGTCAAGAATGATTCAGGTCCCGAACTCGAAAATGGACAAGGTTTTTAGCTTTGTACGTCATAACGAGCGGGAAAAAGTGTTTGTTTTTATTAACTTTTCAAATGAGCAGCTTGATGTAACGTTTGAAGAACCATTGTTTGAAGGTGAGTATACGCACTGGAAGCGTGACGAAAATAAAACTTTTGGCGCTGATTCCATGTGTAAACTCGCACCTTGGCAGTTCGAGATATGGGTGGCATAACGCTGTGATCGTTTAGTGTCATTTTTAACTACAAAAGGTAAAAAGCACTAATGTTTTTTTACTAAGTGAAAATTAAGGATGAACGATGACTGCGAATGATTCAGCTGAAAAAACAGAAGACCGCTCGTTAAATAATCATGCAGCGCTTAAAACTTCTATTGCCAATGGTGATGTTGAAGAGGTAAAAGCGCGTCTTAAAGGCCACGCATTAGATAAGCTAGAAAAAGGTTATCTTATCGATCTCGCCCGCTTGAGTGGTAACAGTGAAATAGCGCAAGTGATTAATTCTACACCGGAAATTTGAATCTATGCCTCATAGACCTAATGTGTAACACATTAGGTCTATTGGTGTGATTACTAAGAGATACTGACGTGTACTAGGCTATTCTGACATAATCTGCCAGTCAGCTATAGACAAGGAGCGGACCTTCAACGTCCCAACAATCGGCGTGTAGTTTTTCTCGCTCACGGCGTCATGGGCGCGTAAATTAATAAGCTTGTTATACACTCAGGCCCGGTTCCACTCAGGCTGGTACAGCCAAATCAAGAGCCGCTCTAAATCGCTTATTCTTTTTTTATCGGCTACTTCTACCCAGCTTACTTTTATTTTTTCCCGAATGTACTTGTTACGTTCAGGTTTCTCTGGAATTTTAGCAAGAAGTGCTCTTTGCGCAGCATGTGAACTATCACCAGAAATATGTTTTCCGAAACGATCTTTTAAACCAGCTCTCCCGGCCGCTTGCCCCACGTATACAACATTATCTGTCTCGTCATACAGCATATAAACACCATGCACATTTGTCGCTGATGCTTGCCCTAGTGGGACCCGCTCTCCACCAACTATAGACCTAACCTCTGGTAGGAAGTCCTTTAGACGCTCCTTTATCAGATCATACAATTCCATGTAAATTTCCTTGTCTCCCGGTGAGCTTGCGAACGATCTAATGCATTTGTCAGCCACTTTCTAGCCCCAACATCCTTGAAATCGAGTTGCCTGATGCATCATCTATATTTTTCGCGGTAGTAACAGTTTTGTTAATACCATCTAAAAAAGGTACGTATCTTGAAAAAAATCCTTTCTTCGCAGGGTCCCTTTCAACTGCACTTTTAACCATGTCACGCTTTAAAGCAAGGGAACCGAAACTAGCCTCTAACTCTGCCTCAATTCCTTCTATGCCTCTTATTCTGTAGCCAATTATTGCTTGTCTTAGTCCTTCTAAATTCCTAATGAGCAATGCTTTTAACTTCGGCTCAAAGTCCAAACTTAATACGGACTCTGTTAATTCAGAAAGTACTTTCTGAATTCGCTGTATCTCTTCGTGATTAATAGTTGAAACGGTAACTTCTCTGCTTAACCGATCTGAACAAAACTGTAGGCCATAAATCGTTGGTTCATCCAACAGTCGTCTTCCTGTTTGCCATGGGCCTTCTAAGTTTATTTGCGAGAATAGTTTCTCAATATTTTTGAATGGTTTTAGAAATAGATCATGGTCAATATTTTCTAGGTCTTTGATTCTATCCTGTGTTTTATAAGACACTTGAATCATATCTGACAACATTCGAAGGATTGCTCCGGTATCAGACTCATCCACTTTAAAGACAGTTGACCATACTGTTCTGACCTTAGAATTTTCATTCTTTTTACGTGCTTCTTGCAGCAAATCACATAATCTGCCGGCAGGATCGGATTTTACTTCCAATGTATAAACCTCTGTTTGGTAGCTAACAGCTTATTACTTATGAACTTATAGTAACACTCATTTCCCACAAAAAAACCACGACCCGTGTTTTCAGAGGAAAGACAATTGGAAGTCCGCTATACGTACTTGGCCGACCTACAAGCTTTGTCGACAGGCATCAAGAGACAAACACTGGACATACTCGCACAAGCGATAGCTAAAGACCGATTGCGTTTGTCACGGTGCAAAACTACTAATCAATGCAGCCCAATCGTTTTCAAGCTCACTAAAAGACTTACCAGTAACTGCTTGGATATTCTCTCCAGCATAAATTTTCAAATATTGGTCTAAACCATAATTTTCGATCAGGAACTGCGTAAAGGCACCTTCTTGTAAATACGCCAAACGCCTACCTGTTCCCGTTTTTGCTGAGTGTCTTACATTTTCTGTTTCAGTCAAAGGTATTAATCCGCCGTAGCTAACCGACGTTTCTGCTACTGCTCTATACAAATCTTGACTAAAATCAGGGTATTCAGGAGATTCACCAAATCTGTGTTGTAAGAACACGGCAAGACCATCATCAAAGAAACGATCTTCATAGCCGTTTTTCTTCTTTTTACGAAAGTCACTGACAGCATACACGTGCGTTAATTCGTGGATGACAGCCATACCGCTGTTTTCTGACTCTGCTGACGAGAAGGCCGAAAGAACTCTTTTCTCTGGAATGTGAATCGTGTTCCAATCTTGGTAAGGAGTACGACGCTTTTTGGAAATAAATACTACCAAGTCTTCTTGAATTGGAGTTCCATTATATTCTTCAGATTGGCTTAAATAAGCTTTTACAACTTTTTTGTTTTCGCTGACTCTTGATGCGAGTTGCTCAACTACTGTAATAGGGACGTCGGCATCATATTCGATGATAAAGTCATCAGCTTTGAAAGTGTTTGCAAACGTTGATGTAGAAAGCAGCAGGCTGATTAATAAATACTTATTGTTCATATCACTTCCTTGTGGGTGCACATAAATTTATGTTTAACGTAACACTCATTTTAATCACAAATCTATGTTTTTTGAGTTTCTGGAAAAACTATGTGTCCGCTTTACGTACACTGGACACTATCAGAACTCATTCAGCTCTGTAGTTGCTCGTTTCAGATAAAATGATGAACAATAAACTTATGCAAGTGTGTTCCCTCACTAAAAAAGTGAGGAAGCATGCCTTAACTCGTATTTCCGTGATTAGTATTATTTAAAACGATTCTGCAGGTGAGAGCTTTGCTTCAGGTTTTCAACTTCATTTTCAACGGGCTTTTCAATTTTAGACACTGCGTAGGCAACGCCAAAGCCTAAACAGCTTCCCACCAAAACATCTGATAAATGATGTGCATCGCGCTTAGTCCTCGACTTTCCAATAACTGCTGTAGCAGCTAAGCCTGCCGCTGATGCTAATAGTAAAGGTCCGGAAGTGCGAGGTATTGAGCCTGCCACTGCCGCTACTGCTGCCGCATGTCCTGATGGCATAGAATTAAATTTATCTTTTAATGCTGGGCCTTTTATTTCAGGGCCAACCTCAGCTCTAGGACGCTTTCGTCCAATCAATCTCTTAAGGCCCGCATTAAGTAGACCAGCCACTGAGGCTGATAACGTCGATTTTAGAAGGAAGCGTTGTATGTTCGGAGCGTCGGTCATCTTTGATACGGCATAGGCTGAACCTGTTATTGCGACGACTGATGGTGGCGTCGTTGCATTACTTAACTTGCTAGAAGTAATAAGGCTATCCTTACTGTGCGCTCCATCTGCACCGGGCTCATTCATTTTTCGCAGTGCTCGGTACGCGAGTAAACTTTTAATTCCTGTGGAAGCTAACATAAAAAATCCTTTATTCGATGAAGTGGTGTGGAAGGAGATCGATACGTGCAGGCTCGATAGCACGTCTACTAAAAAGTATCTGAGCAATAAAAAGAGCCGCACGAGCGGCCCTTGTCTTGCTAAGGCATTACTCTTCCGTATTACGGTCTAAATTTCCTTCAGATGAGCGCTGATAACGCTTAAATTCGGTGCGTGTAATCAATTCATCATCATTTAAATCGATTTTGTCGAAATTGCGTGTTACGCCACTTCGCGAGGCTTCAGCTTTAGTAAGCTTACCGTCGCTGTTAGCGTCCATCATCTCAAATTTACTGCGCGCAATGACCGCTTCATCTGCGATAACCGTATTATCGTGAACAACAGTATCTTTGGCTACTTTATCGACTTTTGTCTTTTCTAGGTTTCCATTAGCTTTAAGCTCAGTTTCAGCTCTTAACTCGTGAGTGAGCCTTTTATCTTTTGTCGCGGCAACCACTTCATCTACATCGGTATCAACGTTAACCTTCGTTTCCATTGTACCTTTTGCCCCCATGCTTTCTTTCATCGATTGTACCGTTGCAAGCACGTCGTCATCGAAATGTTGAGGGTGCTTCGTTACATGAGCATTGAACTCTTTAATTGAAAGCTGCATGTCTGAATTGGTATCAATTTTGGAAAAGTGCGCATAAATCTCATCGTCGTCAGCTTCTTCTCGTGAAATATAGCCGTTGTCATCGTTATCCAAATCGGCAAATGTGGTGTCTATTTTTTCGATACCATTGCCAGCAAACGTGGCAGTAGAAAGTGCGGCGCTGATTAGTGTAGCAATTGTTAATTTTTTCATATCTAACTCCTTGGTTTTTCGGCCTCCATACTGCTTAAAAACGGAGGAGAGTATTCACATGGAGTTATTCACAGCATATGCCATTTCAATAAAAGGTTTTTAGATCATTGGTTTATGCTTTTTGAAAGGTTGGGAGACAACAGGCGGAATTGTGAGAACTATAGAATTTTCTGAAAAAGTTACTCGCTATTTTTGACAAAAACGGAACACGTTAAGCGGAGAATGTTGTGAATGCGAGCAACAATCGACCTGCCGTTATTCAAGCAGCGAATTTTGTTTAGTATAATGCCATTAGGTTTCTAATGAGTATTCAATGTTTGTTACGGTAAACGTTCAAATTTTGTAATGGCTTCTAAGTTTTCTTCCCACGCAGCTTTGCTTACGCCGAAGATATGTGCAGTAGGTTTAATCAGTAGTTTTGTATCCAGACACCCAGCGGGTACCGCTAGAATGTCACCGAGTTGAGTACACGGAAGGGCTGAACCACAGATTTTACAGAAACTTTTGCTATGACGCGTGTTCTCGAGCGTGAAGTTGACTATAGCGTCAACACCCGATGCCCAAGTTAATATAGCCGAATTTGAAAACAGGTTGGCTGCGAAGGCCGAACCTGTATCCTTTTGACAGTGTTTGCAGTGGCACAGATAAAAACTGTCAAAATCACCCTCAATTTTAAAAGTTACCGACCCGCACAAACAAGACCCTTTGTAATTTTTCATCAAAACTCCTTTTTTGTGAAATAACACTATTTAAAGCACCAAGATAGCTACCGTCTAGCAAGCCAGTCGTAAAAATGCGCCACGCCCGCTTCTAAAAACGGTTCAATGGGGCCGTGTTCTTCTTCGCCTGATAAATAAAGTGCCCTTCGGCCTTTTTCTAACGATAGGCAGGCTTCTTCATCTTCTACCGCTGTTTCCATATAGGCCGCTTTTTCTGCTGCAAAGTAGTCTGGCATATCTTTATATAGCGCTTCGGGATAATAAAATTCTACGTGGTTTATACACGCGTTCGCACCCTTGGGATAAATCGTGCTTACAACGATAATGTCTGGGTACCACTCAATCATAATATTAGGGTACAAAAAGCACCATATTGCGCCAAAACGAGGAAGTGTTTGCCCAAATCGTGCCAATAATGCGTCTTGGAACTCTCTGTAACGTGGTGTTGTGCGCTTGGTAAGCTGGTCGCCTAGCCCAACTTTTTGAACTGAAAAATCATCGCCAAAGGACCACTCTAAATCATCGGGCTTAACAAACTGACGAAGCCCAGGGTGCATGGAGTACACGTGATAGTTCTCTAGATAGATCTCGATAAATGTCTTCCAGTTAAATTGATATCCCGTGGTTTCAGAACCGGCGTAAAAGTAATCGGTAAAGTCGAGATAGTCCTCAAGCCCAAGGGCAGATAAGTCCATATTAGGAGATCGCCCTCGAAATAGAAGACCGTTCCACACTGATAGCGATTCCTTTTTCAACTGACCATTAGGTACACCCTTAAAGTGGGGGGTACCTTTGAGCAGGCCTGTGTTGTCATAGCCCCAGCAGTGGAGTTTACAAACAATGCTGCGTGCTCGACCTTGCCCTTCAAGAAGTTGAGCTTGTCGATGTAAGCAAACATTGGATATAAGTTCATAATTCTCGTCCTGATTAAACAACGCATAACGGTCGTTAAAGTGAGGAAGCACTTGATAACTAAACTTCTCTGGCACCATTAGGGAATGGCCCGCATAAGCAAGCCCTCGAGAGAATGCCTGCTCGACTTCTTGCCGGCTTTCATCAGCATCAAAGTAACTTTTTATAGAAGGGTGGGTAACGGTTTTCATAGTTTAAAATGAGTGCTAAAAACGCATTGCGTTAAGTAGAAATAATATAAGCGCTATGTATCACTGAATTGATTAAAAAAATAGCAATATTTTTGTTCAAAGCACTATTTTTTTTAAAATAACGGAGTAGAATCCGCGCACCTTAATTTCGATGTGACTCTCATGGACATTGGCTTCCATCACCTTGAAGAAAAGCGTTTATTAACGCTTTCTTTTTATATTGCCGGCGCATTTGTCTTTATTGCGCTTGGTTTTGCCATTTTAACAAGTTCTGGCGCTATTTTATTTGATGCCGCTTACTCGTTAATTGCTTTTGTTATGTCAATGCTAACGTTAAAAGTGGCTAACTTGGTTCAACGTCCTGATGATGACCGGTTCCACTTTGGTTACACGGCAATTGAGCCTACGCTAAACATGTTTAAATCGCTTATTATCATTGCCACTTGTGTATATGCCGTCGCGAGCTCTGTTCAGAGTTTATTAGCAGGTGGTCACGCAGCTGAATATGGTATTGGTATGGTCTACGGTGTTGTGGCAACAGTTGGCTGTTTTAGTATCTCTCTCTACATGCGTGTAAAAGGTAAGCATTTACTGTCCGACTTAGTAAAAGTGGATTCTCACACTTGGATGATAGACGGTGTGCTAAGTGCATCCATTTTGTTCGCTTTTATTTTGGCCTACGCGCTGGAGTTGACGGAATATAGAAGGCTGTCGCCGTACGTTGACCCCGTTTTATTGATTATTCTTGGCACGGCAATGTTGCCGGTGCCTTTTAAGATTTTGCGTGAAAGTCTTAACGAGGTCATTAATAAGGCGCCTCCTGAAGCAATATCCGCAGTAATTGAAAAAAAGTTCAAAAAGACATTGGCCGACGTACCATACGAACATGTAGAAGTACGAATTAGTAAGCGGGGTAGGGATGTTTATCTTTTAGTCCACATCATTGTGGATGATGCATTCTCAATTGCTACGATCAGTGAATTAGACGAAATTCGACTGAAATGTGAAGCAGAGATGCGCGAGTGGGATCCTGCAATCATCATGGATATTTTGTTCATAAAAGATCCTGAACTAGCAGAGTAATGATAAAGGGTGGAAATGAGATTTCTCGTATTCACCCTCTTCGTGGCTGGCAAAATTCTCCAAATTTTCCGATAATCAAGTCTTTAAACTAATTGAAGATGTGATGGAAACGCGACTTCCGCTATACAAAAAACTGCTGGTAATGTACCGCATAGAACCGGGGTGTCTTGGGCCGCAAGGTGCTGACTACGTCGAGGAGTTTTGTGTATTTGCCAAAAAAAAGCTAAAAGACAACCATGGTCATTGTTTGCGATGGACCATTAAGCCCCGCTACGACAAGACACTGCCCGAGCTTGAATTCCAGATAAAAAATGCCGTACTTTCCCGTGACAATGCGGCTAAATATATGGATAGCTTTGGCATTGATATCGACACTTTTGAAGAAGAGTTAGAAGAATCACTCGCCGATTTGGTTGATGCGTTTTTTGAGCGCTAACTTTTATATTGAGCAGCTATGGTATACGTCGCCGTCAAAAACACTGAACAGCGAAAAATTTTTCTAAGACCAGAGCCCGAAACCACGTCTCAAAAAAGGAAAAGACAAAAAAGAAAAGTACAAAAAAGCCCCGCCATTTCTGGCGAGGCACGCTTATTCATTTTGTTAACGTGAAGCAGCAAACTAGCTTGTTAGACTAGTTTAAAGATTTCAGCTTTTGGTAACCTTCAGCTTCTAGCTCATCATTTACGCACTCCAATACAAATGCGGCTTCTGACTTGCCTTTTGTGCCTTCTTCTTCAGCGATTTCTTTACAGAACTGAGTTAGTTCAGCTACTAGTTCCGCAGGTGCTTCTTCTGATGCAGCTGCAATTACAGAGAACGCCATTGCGCTTAAACCTACTAAGCCTAAACCTATAAAGCGTAAACCTTTCATAATTACCTCGTTAAATAGTTGTGTAAATATTTACGAGCTGGATATTGCGCCTAAGTTTTACTATTAAAAAGCTAATTTTTTTGTTCTAGAAGACAAATTCTTTTCATCAAAAATTTAGCAATTTTTTTGACTCTTAAAGTGTCAGGAAGCGAATAGTTAAGGTGGGAAGTTTTTTTGATATCTGGGTAGTTCAGGATTTAAGTGAATGGGCTAGGCTCACGCTAAAGTGTAAACCTTTGATGGGCATTTTAAAGGCTTTTTGGCATAATGCGCGGCCTAAAGTAGAAAAGTAATGACAGCGCTGAAACCATGCCCACAATAAATAACGTATTCTCTTCAGATGGCCTCCTTGCGGGTGCTATCAAGGGGTTTGTACCTCGCGAAGCTCAAACTGAAATGGCAAAGGCGGTTAAGCGTGCTATTGATACTACGGGTAGTTTGATTGTTGAAGCGGGAACGGGAACAGGAAAAACTTTCGCCTATCTTGCGCCAGCATTGTTGAGCGACGGAAAAGCCATTGTTTCTACAGGGACTAAAAACTTACAAGAGCAGCTATTTCACCGCGACTTACCACTGGTAAAAAAGGCCTTGGGCAGCAAGCGAAAAACGGCACTGTTAAAAGGCCGTTCAAACTATCTTTGTCTTCACCGGGTCGCGCAGCACAGCGGCAACTCTACGCTGGTTGAAAAAGAGGTATTGGGTCAGCTTTCAGAAGTGAAACGTTGGTCTAGTACGACGAAAACAGGTGATATGGGGGAGCTTAAAACCCTTCCCGAAGATGCCCGTGTTTTACCGCTGGTTACCTCTACTGTGGATAATTGCTTGGGCCGCGATTGCCCAGATTATGAAGATTGCTACTTGGTAAAAGCGCGCAGAAAGGCGCTGGAAGCAGATATTATCGTAGTTAATCACCACCTTTTCTTTGCAGACATGGCACTTAAAGACACAGGGTTTGGCGAGCTCATCCCTGAAGCTGATGCGATTATTTTTGATGAAGCCCATCAAATTCCTGATATTGCGAGTGATTACTTTGGTGAGTCACTTTCGACAAGACAAATTCACGACATTGCGAAAGATATCACGCTGTTGTTCAGAACAGTGCTAAAAGATGCTGGGCAGCTAGATAAAGCGGCTGACAAATGCAGAATGATTGCCTCTGATTTACGGTTATTGTTCCCAGATACTGCGGAGCGGGGTAACTGGGCTGAGGCGCTAGATCGTGACGACGTGCGCATGCAGGTGGGCAAGCTGGCCGAAGCGCTAGGTGTACTGCATGAGGTGTGCAAGTTACATATTGGCCGCGATAAAGATTTAGACAACATGTACGAACGCGTTGTGGCTGCAAGAGAGCAGTTAGATGCGTTAAGCGATAACAAGCAAGAAAATGTGAGCTTGTGGTATGAAACGACTCAGCGTCACCTCATTATGCATTTAACGCCATTATCGATTGCGGCTAAATTTAGGCGTTTTGTATCATCGCCGCCGCGAGGATGGATTTTTACCTCGGCAACCTTAATGGTAAACGGCGGTTTTGATCACTTTCAGCGCCGCATGGGCTTAGAAGATGCTGAAACGTTGGGTTTGGATAGCCCGTTTAATTATCCTGAACAGGCCATGCTATGCGTACCCCGTTATTTACCCGAGCCCAATAGTTACGCTATGCGCGAAACCTTGTTAGAAACAGCTAAGCGGCTAATCAAAGCAAGTCGAGGTAGATGTTTCTTACTGTTTACCAGTCATGCCATGCTTAGGGAAATTGCGCAGAAGCTAGAAGATGAGATAGACAATCCGCTACTGGTGCAAGGGACTACCACCAAGCAAGCATTGTTAGATGCCTACCTTGCAGATGAAAAAGCCGTACTAATGGGCACAGGCGCATTTTGGGAAGGGGTCGACGTACGCGGCAACGACTTGGTTTGCGTGATGATTGATAAGCTGCCGTTTGCGTCACCCGATGACCCGCTGCTTCAAGCGCGCATGGAAGATGTAAAGAAACGAGGCGCAAATCCATTTGGCGTTATCCAAATTCCCCAAGCTGTTATTACGTTAAAGCAGGGGGCTGGGCGACTCATTCGAGATCCATCAGATAAGGGCGTACTGGTAATTTGTGATAATCGATTAGTGACAAAACCTTACGCCAAAACCTTCGTTGGTAGCTTACCGGATATGAAGCGTACAAGAAGCTTGGACGAAGTAGAAAAATTTTTAGCCGGCATTGATGAAGCCTAAGTTAAAGCACTGAAAAAAGCGGTTAGCGTGTATTACACCATTACCCCATTTTCAGCTTATATGAAATAAGAGATAAACATGAACATTTTAGCTATAGATACCGCAACCGAAGCCTGTTCGGTTGCGCTTCAGTTCAACGACACAGTGATTACGCGTTTCGAAATATGCCCTCAGCAGCATAGTCAGCGTCTTCTACCCATGGTGGATGAGGTGTTAAAAGAAGCAAAAGTTTCGCTGGGCGACCTAGATTTATTGGCTTTTGGCCGAGGTCCAGGCAGCTTTACTGGAGTTCGTATAGCTACGGGTATGATCCAAGGACTTGCGCTAGGAACGGGGTTAAAAGTCGCCGGCGTAAGTACCCTTGAGGCGATGGCGTTTGAAGTGGCGAATAAAGCTGAAAACCGAGAGGCGATGATAGCTGTTGCGTCAGATGCGCGTATGGGTGAAGTGTATTTTGCTGTTTATAGGCAGACAGAAGAAGGTGTTTCTCTCACTATAGAAGAGCGAGTTTGTCCGCCCGAAGTGGCTATTGACCAACTAAACATGCTAAGGGAAGAAAATAGCGCGGCTGTGATTGCTGTTGGCACAGGCTGGTCTGCTTATGATGAGCTTACTCAATGGAAGTCTGAAGTCATTGGTGAAACAACGTGCGATGTTACACTTCCAAACGCGCAATTCATGCTAAAGCTTGCACACGATGCTTATGACTTAGGTGAAGTGTCTGAAGCCGTGAATGTACAGCCTGTTTATTTACGCGATAAAGTAACGTGGAAAAAGTTACCGGGAAGAGAGTAGAAGCACTAAAAAACGTACCGTATTAAAGCGAACGCAACACGACGGTTTTCTCTTGTATGGTACGTTTTTTGCCTCAGCAATCTCGTATGATTATCAATAATAATTTCGCATTACCGTCTTCCGAACCTTCGCAAGGCCGTGTCGCTAAAATTAACAAAGACCCCGAACAGCAAAGTAAAGGGCAAAGTGAGTCGTCTTTCAGGGCGATCGTTGTTGCGCCCGACGAACAGGGAACGGATAACGCCAAAGCGTACCAACAATTTATCCGTGAAGATGGCAACACCTATTCTCAAAATGCGATAGCCTCTTACACCAGTTTTGAAAAACAACAGCAACGTGAATCTATCCAATCAATGTTTGGCGTAGATATCTACGCATAACTCTCCACACGCCATTGCTTTTTACTTACAAACTAATTCTAGCGAATTGTTAAATTTCACAAACAGTGTTGAACAAACTCCTATTATATCTGCTCTAATCTATGTGTTGTATTTACACGCTTTCTTGTTTATGAAACAGATAAGTTGAACGACAGTGGTTGTCGTTTCGTAATAATGCTAATGTTTAAGTGCTGGAGTGCGGTTTTTCTTTGTAACTGAAAGAGATACGTAAAAGTATATTAGAGTTTTTAGATGTAGTGCCGCATGTGGATTTCATTTGGAACACTTGGCGTTTTATTTGTAATCCATACAAGCGCAAAATTTTTCTAGGGTTCACAGGAGCGCTTTAATGTCTCGTTATTTAGTTTTACTTACGGTCATGTTGTTTACTGGCTGTACCATAGTTCCAGAAAGTATCGATGTACCAGAGGGTACCCAGTTAGTCAGCTACTCTAAAGCGGTCACTTCGGGTGCTAATGAGCAAGGTCAAAAGGCGCGTTGGGGAGGGATGATTGTTGGTGTTGAAAATAAACCTAATAAGACTCTTATCGAACTTGCTCACTTCCCCTTGAACCACTACGGTAAACCTTCTACGAACGGCGAAACGTCGGGTCGATTCAAAGTTCAAATAGACGGTTTTGTTGACCCTATTGTTTTTGAAGAAGGACGTTCCGCTACATTTCTAGGCACACTTACCACGCCAACTGCTGGCATGGTGGGGGAGCAACCTTATATTTATCCGACGATCATCGCTGAAGACTATCATATGTGGAGAAAACAAGAGGTTTACGATGTAAACACTTATTTCTTCAATTACCATACAGGTTGGTACTCACCATTTTATCGCTTCAATGGCCCTTGGATGTACCCGCACTTTAATCGAACTCGAGTTATCCGTTATCAAAACGCGCCTAGCAAAGCTAAGTTACCATCGCGCAATTCAGGAGCGAGTAACTCCAGAACAAAGTCGACAGCGCAGCCTTTGCGCGCTGATAAACAAAAATAGTATCAAGAAACGGAGCGGCATCTAATTGCCGCTTTTTTATTTTCGGCGGAAGATGGGTGTAAAGGAGGCGGCAACTATTTGCCTGTATGGAGTTTTATGATTGAAACAGAGTTCAATATTGGATCATTACGCCTAGCTGCGTTAGACAACCAAGGTGCTGGCAAAGTTGTTATCGGTTTGCACGGGTACTTAGATAACGCAGAAAGCTTAAGGCTGCTATCGCCTTACCTACAAACCCACCGCTTTGTTGCAATTGACTTAGCAGGGCATGGGCGTTCATCTCATCGAGTTCATGGCGCGCATTACAACCAAGCAGATTACCTGCAAGACTTGTACGCCTTAATTGAGTCCCAAAATTGGGAAGAGGTTATTCTACTAGGGCACTCACTTGGGGGAATCCTTGCTAGCTTATTCGCAGCTCTCTTCCCAGATAAAGTCTCTGCCGTTATTAGTATTGACGCATGCGGCCCGCTTACAGAAAGTGAAGAGACTACCGCATCGCAAATGCGAGAGTCTATTATCAGCCGTCATGCCAAATCCCGTAATAAGTTGCGGATCGTTGATTTAGAAGATGCCGTAAAAGCGAGATGCAAAATTTCAGACATTTCAGAAGATCACGCGCGTTCAATATTGTCTCGAAACTTAACCCAAGATGCAGGAGGGCATTGTTTCTGGGCGAGCGACCCAAAACTTCGTACAAAATCATCACTAAGGCTTACAGAAAAGCAGGCAGAATCTCTTATGCGTGCTATTGTATGTCCTGTACTTTTTATCGGTGCATCTAATAGCTTTAAAAATCTAGAGTTAGTCTTTCCAAAGAGGAAGGGGTGGTTTTTAAATGCACAATACGAACAATTAGTAGGCGGTCATCATATTCACATGGAAAATACTGATGATGTAGGGCTATTAATTCGCAATTTTGTTGAGCAATTGTAAATTGCGCCGTTTATTTTTTTTTACACTTCCTATACTATTCGCAAGTTATCAGACCAGTTACATGGGCACGTCTTCTAAAGTGCTCATTAAATAGTATAAGAATAAAGTAGAGGAGGTTTTGGTGGAAAAAACCTGGCTTAAGCATTACGACCCTCGCGTTTCCGCAGAAATCGATGCCGATCGTTACGCATCTGTAGTAGACATTTTCGAGCAGTCGGTTAAGAAGTTTAAAAACAAAGAAGCCTTCATTAACATGGGGCACTCAATTTCGTTTGAGGAGCTAGATACCTTATCAGCGCAGTTTGCTGCATACTTACAGTCTAGCGGCTTAAAACGCGGTGATGCTGTGGCAATTATGATGCCTAACCTCCTTCAGTATCCTGTGGCTATGTTTGGGATATTGCGTGCAGGTATGGTTGTGGTTAACGTTAACCCGCTGTACACCGCCCGCGAATTGAAACATCAGTTAAACGATGCCAACGCTAAAGCTATCGTCATTGTCGAGAACTTTGCTTGCACTCTTGAAGAGGTTATCGGAGATACTAACCTACAAGAAGTCTTTTTAACGGCATTGGGTGATATGTTGCCTGCTCCTAAGCGTTGGGTGGTGAACGCGGTTGTGAAGTACGTTAAAAAGATGGTTCCTTCATTCAACCTGCCTGAAACGACTTCATTTATGTCGGCGGTTAAAAAAGGTCAGTCTCTCAAGTACACGCGCCCGGACATCGACAGTGGCGATTTAGCCTTCCTTCAATACACAGGTGGAACGACCGGTGTTTCTAAAGGGGCTATGCTAACTCACCGCAACATGGTGGCCAACCTAGAGCAAGTGTCAGGTATTCTTGAAACCGTGATTGAAGAAGGCGAAGACTTTGTTGTTACTGCGCTTCCGCTCTATCACATCTTTGCGCTTCTGGCGAACTGCTTGATGTTCGTTAAATACGGTTGCCGGAACTTACTTATTACCAATCCACGCGACATGCCGGCTTTTGTAAACGAGCTTAGCAAATACCCGTTTACCATTTTGCCTGGCGTGAACACCTTATTTAATGGCCTGTTAAATACGCCGGGGTTCAGCGAGCTTGATTTTAGCAAGTTTAAGTTTGGTCTAGGCGGCGGCATGGCAGTTCAGCGCCCCGTTGCCGAAAAATGGGAAAAGGTTACTGGTACCGTTCTTCTTGAAGGTTACGGCCTGACAGAGTGTTCACCTGTTGTTGCGGTAAACCCTCCACAGATTGAAGCCTATAAGGGCGCAATCGGAATGCCGGTTCCTTCAACAGACATCAAGCTTCTCGATGACGATGGTAATCCAGTTGAGAAAGGCGAGCCTGGTGAAATGTGGGTGAAAGGCCCTCAGGTGATGAAAGGGTATTTGAATCGTCCAGAAGCAACAGAAGAAATTCTGAAAGACGGTTGGTTAGCCACAGGTGACATTGCTACGGTAGATGATGAAGGTTACTTCTATATTGTTGACCGTAAAAAGGATATGATCCTAGTCTCAGGCTTTAATGTGTTCCCTAACGAAATTGAAGAAGTAGCTGCAATGCATGACAACATTGTTGAGGCTGCGGCAGTTGGGGTTCCTCACGAGGTCAGCGGTGAAGTGGTGAAATTATTCGTAGTACGAAACGACGACTCACTCACTGAAAAAGACGTTATCGCGCACTGTCGTAATCACCTAACGGGTTACAAAGTGCCTAAGCAAGTTGTTTTCAAAGACGACTTACCAAAAACCAATGTAGGTAAAATACTGCGTCGGGAGCTTCGAGACTAATTTCATAGAAATAGTTTTGTAAAAGCCGGCGTAAGCCGGCTTTTTTATTACTGTGCAAAAATATGCAATATCAATTAATTACAACATCTGAACAACTTGAAAAAGTGTGCACTGCAGCACAGCGTCAAGAGGCGGTAGCCTTAGACACCGAATTTGTAAGGACCCGTACCCTTACGCCTCACTTAGGCCTGATTCAGCTTTACGACGGCCATCAACTGGTTCTTATCGACCCGCTTGCCATCGACAACATGGGCCCGTTTATCGAGCTTATGGAAAATACTGAAGTAGTAAAAGTACTGCATTCGTGTTCAGAAGATATAGAGGCATTTCTCACAGCCTTCGACACGGTACCAACACCCGTTTTCGATACACAGTTGGCGGGTAGTATTTTGGATATGGGGCCGTCACTTGGTTACGCAAAATTAGTGGAGCTGCTATGTGATATAACGCTAGATAAAGGAGAGTCGCGAACAGACTGGATAGCGAGACCCCTTCGCGAATCGCAACTGAGTTATGCCGCAAACGATGTATTGTACTTATTGCCATGTTACCAACAGCTAGCCAGTAAAGTGCAAGAAGCGGGCAAAGTGCATTGGATTTACCAAGAAATAGCGTTGCTAGTAGATAAAAAGCGTGCCCAAATGCCTGAAGATTTTGCTTATCTAAGCATTAAGAACAACTGGCGATTAAACAGCGAGCAGCTCACAGTATTACAAGCGCTGGCCGCATGGCGTTTAAATACGGCACGCAAGAAAGACTTGGCGCTAAACTTTGTTTTCAAAGAAGGCCATTTATTTGAAGCGGCGCAGCGTCTGATTGATAGTAAATCTGGCCTTTCGCGCATTAACGGCGTGAATCACCAATCGGTACGTCGCTATGGCGATACTATTATTACACTAATTGAAGAAGCAAGAGCGAAGTATGCGCAAACGCCAGAGAAGCTACGGTTACCTGTTGTGCTGCGGCTCATCGATATTGCTAAATACAAGAAAACCCTTGCTGAACTTAAAGTAATTAGTGATCAAATTGCAAAAGATAACAACGTTAATAGCGACGTTGTCGCCTCTAAAAAACAGTTAAATCAATTGTTAAAATGGTATTGGTTTCCGGTAGATGAGACCCGTGTACAAGGGTTAACGCCTGATGTGCTATCTACTTGGCGTGAGCCATTGTTTCGACCTCACGTAACCCGACTGTTAGGCGACGCGCCTTCCCAGTAACCTTCTACAAAACAATGTGGGCGTGCAAAAGTGAAAAATTTCACGGCCGCACTCATTACTAAGCGAGTAAATCATTTATGTTATGCGCAGTTTATAAAACGCGAAAAAAAGAAGGCATGTATTTATATGTGCCCAAAAAAGATCATTTTGAAGATGTACCCGAAGCGCTGATGGAAACCTTTGGTCGCCCGGAGTTAGTGACCATAATCGCTTTAGAAAAACGAGAAAAACTAGGTATGGTCGATAAGCAAAAGCTCATTAATGAGCTTACTGAAAAAGGTTTTTACCTGCAGATGCCACCTAAGGAAGACAACCTGTTAGAGCAGCATCGCGAATCTCTTGGACTTTCAAAAACTCCGGATAAAAAGTTTTAAATATTCATGTTAGTAAAAATGATAAACCGCTTAGTCGCTCGACTGACGGTTCACACTAAGCGTAGTAGCTACAGGTTGCTGCCCAAGCCGCTCAACGTGGCCGTGCTTATATCGAGTATCTCCTTAAGCCTTTCGGTTTCGGCTTACGCTGAAAACAAGCCGAGTAGTGACAATGGGCTTAGTGAAGAAGGCTTTAAACGCTATATCGCTCAGCTTAAAAACGAAGCAGCTGCAAAAGGTATAGATAAAGCTAAGCTAGAGCAGGCGTTCGCTGATATCACTTTTAGACCTACCGTTGTTAAATCTGATAAAAGTCAGCCAGAGAAAAAAATCACTTTAGATGACTATTTGGCAACGCGAGTGCCAGATTGGAAAGTAAAGCAAGCGGTTGGACAGTACAACGAACACAAAGAGCTGCTTGAAGAAATTGCCCAAAAATATGGGGTTCAGGCTCGGTTTATTGTCGCATTGTGGGGTAATGAGTCTAATTTTGGAAAAATTCAGGGCAATTTTAGCGTGTTGTCTGCGTTAGCATCTTTAGCCTATGAAGGGCGAAGAGAAAAGCTGTTTAAAGATAATTTTTTTGCCGCACTTCGCATACTTGATGAAGGGCATATCGATGTAAAGGCCTTTAAAGGTTCTTGGGCCGGCGCGATGGGACAAACACAGTTTATGCCTATATCCTTTTTAAACTACGCGGTAGATTACGACGGCGACGGCAGAAAAGATATTTGGGGCACCAAGGCTGATGTGTTTGCATCAATTGCCAACTACTTATCCTCTGAAGGATGGGATAGTGAGGGGACGTGGGGACGTCAAGTAACATTGACCAAACAGGTGCCGTTTTCAGGGTTAGCTAAATCGAATATGAAACCACTGACGTTTTGGCAAGAAAATGGTGTTAAACGCTATAACGGCAGCGAGCTTCCCAAAGCTAATGTTGATGCGTCACTGATTATGCCGGATGGTGAAAAAGGCCGAATCTACTTGGTGTATAACAATTTCCACACGCTGATGAAATGGAACCGCTCATCATACTTTGGTGTGTCGGTGGGGTATTTATCAGAGCGGATAAAGCGAGGTTACTAATGACTTATCGTCACATCGATTTTCAAGGTAATGAAATAGCGTTACCTACAAGTAAAGTGGTTTGTATAGGTCGCAACTACCTTGATCACATTCAAGAAATGAACTCTACGGTGTCTGAAGCACCGCTGCTGTTTATGAAACCTAAGGCTGCGTTGTGCCATATGCATGAGTCCATTGCTATTCCCACTGACAAAGGCGAGTGTCACAACGAGCTTGAAGTGTCAGTACTGCTAAAGTCACCGCTTAAAAATGCCAATGAGAATGACGTCACAAACGCCATTTGGGGAATTGGTTTGGGACTTGATTTAACCCTTCGCGAAGTGCAGGCCGAGCTGAAGAAGCAGGGGCAGCCATGGGAAAGGGCCAAGTCTTTTGATAACAGTGCACCGCTTTCAGGGTTTGTGCCGTACAGTGAAGTAGGTAACCTCGATGACTTGCGCTTTACCTTAACCATAAATGAAGAGTTAAGACAGCAGGGGCGTACACAGCTGATGTTACACAAAATCATTCCGCTAATTGCCCATATGTCATCTATATTTACGTTGGATAGTGGCGATGTGATCCTTACGGGCACGCCTAAAGGCGTAGGTAAACTCAGCCCTGCAGATAGGGTAGAGGCATCGTTAGAAGGCCTTTTATCGGTGTGCACAAAGGTAATAGCTGAATGACAGTAGCATTTTGGGAAACTAAATCTTTAGAAGACATGACCCAACAGGAATGGGAGTCTCTCTGTGATGGTTGTGGTAAATGTTGTCTGCAAAAGTTTATTGATGATGACGCGGTAGAAGAATACGAAGTTACCGATCATATTAATGATAATGAAAAGATTCACTATACCAATATTGTTTGCACGTATTTGAATACGAAAAAGTGTGAATGTACTCAATATGCAAGACGCACCGAGCTCGTACCAGATTGCGTGAAGCTGACTAAAGAAAACCTCAAAGATATTTTCTTTATGCCCAATAGCTGCACTTATCGACGCCTTTATGAAGGGCGGGGTTTACCCTCATGGCACCCCTTGTTGAACAAGGGTAAGAAAAATGTAATGCACGCAAAGGGTATGTCGGTACGGAACAAAACGGTGTTTGAAAGTGATGTGGATCTCAACAATTTTGAAGATTATATCGCCATTTGGCCGTTAGAAGATTTAGATTAAACCCTGCGAGTTGTGACTATACAAGTTCAACACCTCACCGTTGTTAATTTTGATTTTAGACTAAAGAGCGCAAGTGAAATGCGATTGACTCGCTTATACTTACGCTTTTCTTACCCGATATTCAAAGGCTTAAAGATGAGTAAATTGAGGGCTAGTGCTTCGATATTATTGGTAGCCACAACTTGTATAGGCACATCATTAAAAGCAGAAAGCCTAGATATTAATTACAGCGGTTCGGTTAGAGTACGTTTTGAAACGCTTAATAATCCAATCTTTCCTACAGACGAAAACATTCGGGCTAAAACGAATCAACGCCTTTCAACCCGAATTAGGTTAAAAGGCGAAGCCAACTATGGAAATTGGGGTGCTGTCGCTGAGATAGAGGACTCCAGGGCTTATCTCGATGAGAATGATCCCACTCTCAAATCTTCGCAGGTGAATACGCTTGAGCCAGTACAGTTGTACATCACTTACAAGGGTATTAGCGAGGCTATAAATAGCTTAACTCTTGGACGCGTAACACTAGATCACGGCAGTCGCCGACTGATGGGGCGCACACGATTTAGGAACGCTACGAATAGCTTTGAAGGTGCATTAGTTGATGCAACTTGGTCTGGATGGCATGTTCGTGGTTTCTATTTGCTGCCACTTACTCGCTTTCCATTAGATTCGGCCTCAATCGATAGTAATAAACGCGCTTTTGATAAAAGTTATAGTAATCAAAAATTTTATGGCGTTTATGCTGAATCAGAAGATAACACCTGGAAAGTGCACAGTTACTGGCTGAAAGAATCTGACTCAAAAGAGCTAGCGACAAAAAATCGTGACCTGTTTACCTTGTCGGTGGATTATTCGAAAACCTTTTCAAAAGATTGGAAATACAACATAGAAGCGATAGGGCAAACTGGTCAGGCAAGGCAGTCTACATCAACATCAGACATAGATGATAAAGACGTTACCGCTTGGATGGTACATAGTCACATCGGCAAACAAATCAGTGCTTCTACTTTTATTAGAGCAGAAATTGATGCAGCAAGTGGTGACAATGATAGTACTGACGACACCATAAAAGCCTTTGACTCTCTTTATGGTTTACGGCGGTTTGATTTCGGCCCAACGGACGTATACCAAACATTTCCTCGTAGCAATATATTGGCACCGGGGCTAAGAGGCGTTACAAAGCTAAATGACGATAACACGCTGATGCTGGGGTACAAAGGACTGTGGCTTCAAAAGGTGGCTGAAGGTGAAGAGGACTTTTTAGGGCACCAAATAGAGTTTCGCTTACGATATCAAGCATCTGCACCATTAAGATTCGAACTAGGCGGTGCATACCTTGCTAAAGGTGATGCGTTAGAAACTGGCGCATACCCCGACGATTCCATGTACGCCTATACGGGGGTAATGTACTCTTTCTAAGAGTATTTACAGATTATAGAAAAGCATTGCCACATAAACAGGAAATATTGGGGCTGTTGGTGGCTAGATTGCACATTTAAGCAGGTTAGATAGTGAGTGCATAAAGAAGCGCGTCTCTTCCAAATACGCGCTTTCTACACAGTCCTTCTTTCACACCGCCAATTCGCTCGGCAACACGCATGCTCGCTTTATTGTTTGGTTCAACAAAGCACTCTAGTCGGTGCAGATTCATTTGCGAGAATGCGAGCTTTTTAAGCGCTTCACAAAGCGCCGTCGCTAAGCCTCTACCGCAAGCGTCGGGTCTTAACCAGTAGCCGAGGTTTGCGGTTAAATGGGTGTGATGAATATGATTGATAATACCCATGCCCAAACACTTTTCGTCATGCATTAACAAATAGGTAAGACCGTAACCCGTCTGACGGGCTTTCTCCATATTATTAATACATAGCTTTGACAATGCTGGCGTGACAGGGCACACCGCAGAGCCGAACCAAGGCTTTACATGGTGAATAGATTGTTGGCCCGCATCACACAGCGCATTGCAGTGTTTCTCTGCGATACGCTGAATGCTAATTGGGCCTTGCTCCGACTGAATAGGAGGCAGGCGAGAGGGTAAAATGGATAAGTCGATCAAAAGGGTTTCTTATCCAGTAAGCGGCAGGTAAATACAACGGCAAATACAGCGAAGTAAGCAGCAAAGATGATTTGCATCCACTCTGCCATTCCCATAGACAAAAATTGCCACGTGTCTTCTAAACAGTCACCCTCAGCAGCAAACACTGCGGGCAGCCACTCATGAAGCTGTAACCATGAAGGAAAGTTAGGCACTATTTCACAGCTGGCAAAAAACGGGTTGGCAGCGTTTAGAATGCCTACATGCTCTTTGGCAATTAAATAGCCCCAGCCTGAAGAGACCGCCCAACCAGCAAAGCCAAGCATTCGGGTGAATCCGTTGTTTTTTAAAACCACTATAAGTGCCGACAACACAATGCCGTACATAGCAGTTCGCTGATAAATACACATAATGCAGGGTTTCAAGCCCATGCCATATTGGAAGTACAGGGCGGCAACTTCCAATGCTAGTGATGTAGCAAAAAGCACAAGCCACGAAGACTTGTGCTCTGCCCACTGGCTTATGCCGTGAATGATACCGCGCATAGATTAATGGCCTACCGCTTGTGCGCCTGCTTCAGCTGCAGTGTGGTGCTCAATAAGGTGCATGTCGTATAGCCATTGAGTAGCATCTGCAAGCCCAATATAGGTCGCTACCAGACCAACAATAGTAAGTACTATCGTATATGGCAACGCCATCATAACCATGCGGCCGTATGACAAACGAAGTAGAGGTGCGATGGCTGAGGTTAGCAAGAATAGGAATGCCGCTTGACCATTTGGCGTTGCAACACTTGGCAAGTTGGTACCCGTATTAATTGCTACAGCAAGCATGTCGTACTGGTCGCGAGTAATTTGACCTGCTTGCAGCGCAGCCGTTACCTCAGTGATATACACCGAGCCTACGAATACATTGTCACTCACCATCGAAAGCACGCCATTGGCAAGATAGAACATGACCATTTGCGTTTCGCCTTCAAACGACAGTACCCAATGGATAACTGGCTGGAATAGGCCTTGGTCAATAATAACCGCAACTACACCAAAGAAAACACAAAGTAGAGCTGCGAAGGGCAGTGCTTCTTCGAATGCTTTTCCTAACGCGTGCTCTTCGATTACGCCACTCATCGAAGTCGCAAGAACAATAACAGACAGACCGATAAGACCCACTGACGCCATGTGTGTAGCTAAGCCGATTATTAACCAAACACCAATTAGTGCTTGTACTACTAATTTGGCGGTTTCACGCTTGCTGCGGCCTTTGTCCATATGGTCGTTGTAGTCGACCAAAATTTGTCTTACCGCTGCAGGTAATTTTGCACCGTAAGAAAACATTCCGGTTTTTTCTAACACGACGGTAGTTAACAAGCCAAATACAAACACTGGCAGTGTGACAGGCGCCATGCGGATAAAGAACTCAACGAAGTCCCAGCCGGCCTTGTCTGCAATAATCAGGTTTTGTGGTTCACCTACCATGGTCATAACACCACCAAGGGCTGTACCTACCGCTGAGTGCATCATAAGGTTGCGTAAAAACGCTCTGAAGTCTTCTAGGTCGTGACTTCCTAATTCGTCATCACTGGTGTGGTCGTGATCTGAGTGAAACTCTTTGCCCGACGCCACTTTGTGATAAATAGAGTAAAAGCCCAAGCCGACACTGATGATTACCGCCACTACCGTTAGCGCATCTAGGAAAGCCGATAGAAATGCAGAGGCAAAAATAAATGAAAGCGACAGTATTAGCTTATTACGTACCTTGATAACCAATTTGGTGAATAGGTACATAAGTAAATCTTTCATGAAGTAGATGCCAGCCACCATAAATACAAGCAGTAGCAGAACCTCTAAGTTCACTTCAATCTCATGCATCATATGACCGGGTGTCGTCATGCCGATAAACATGGCTTCAATAAGAAGCAGCCCACCTGGCTGAAGCGGGTAACATTTAAGCGCCATTGCTAGCGTGAAAATAAACTGAATGACAAGCGTCCAGCCAGCAATATATGGGTCCACCATGAAGATGAAGGGATTAACAATGAGAAAGGCAATAATGGTTTTTTTATACCAGTCGGGCGCATGTCCCAGGAAATTCTTATAGATCGCCGCGATCATTGAGGTTTGCATGAGTTCCTGTTCCTTTTACAACAAAGCACGCATTTTGCGCATCTTTATACTATGTAGTTCCGGTTATTGCATACTTAAACTGCTGGTGCTGTACGAATTAATTCGTCTAACCGCCGTTTCGCAGCTGTCATTATAGTCGGAAATTAAGCGTACATGATATTACCGCCTTGAGAAAGCAATTCACAGACCCCACCTTGTGAAAGTCACTGAATAATTATCACTTTTTTGATGATAATTATCATTAAGATAGAAAATGCTGACTATTTCGAACATAAAGTAAACAATCAATGCTTAAATGGCTCTGAAATAACACTTAGATTTTAACAAGTTGTTAAAAGCTTTTGTGGACTAAGCATAATTCATTGTGATAATAAAAGAGCATCTGGTACAATCAGTTGCAGAATAACAAGAACGTGCAGGCGATTAGTTATGATTTATAAGGCACAGAGTCCAGCCGGATTCGCCGAAGAATATATTGTTGAGTCTATCTGGAGTGGAAGATTTCCACCTGGCACCATTTTGCCTGCGGAGAGAGAGCTTTCAGAGTTAATTGGTGTAACGCGAACCACTTTACGGGAAGTATTGCAGCGTTTGGCACGTGATGGTTGGTTGACCATTCAGCACGGCAAGCCGACCAAAGTGAATAACTTCTGGGAAACCTGCGGTCTCAACATTCTCGAGACACTTGCTCGCTTGGACCAAGAAGGCATTCCGGAATTGGTCGATAATCTGCTTGCTGCGCGTACAAATTTAAGTGCAGTTTTCATTCGAGGTGCTATCCGTAACAATCCTCAAGCGTCTGCAGATATCATCGCTAGATACAAAGATGTCGAGCAAGAAGGCTTAGCGTTTGCTCAATTCGATTATCAAATGACTCACGATTTAGCGCTTGCCTCTAATAACAACGTTTTCGTTTTGATGATGAACGGGTTTCGCGGGCTTTACTCGCGCATCGGCGGTTACTTTTTCTCGCACAAGCAAGCACGGGACGTTGCAAACAAGTACTACGCAGACTTGCTTGAAGTGGCAGAAAAGGGCGAATACGAAAAAGTACCAGTAGTGGTAAGAAACTACGGTATTGAGAGTGGTAAAGTCTGGCTTGCTATTCGTGACGAAATGCCAAACGACTTAGTAGATTAAAGGTTCTGAACTCTCATTCTGTTCATCAAATCTGCGCCTTGTAGTCGACCTGTAGTCGTTAAGAGAGCTAGATTTAAAACACCGCATGTTCTAAAGAACCTGCGGTGTTTTTGTATGTGAGCTAGATGGATTCAACTTTTAGTAGAGCTAGAATATTTCGTAACATTTAATTTTAAACTCGCTATCATTCACGCTAGAACCCCAATCTCATTTATATATACTCAAATAAAAGAACACGGCTTAGTGTTTCGTTGCGCATTTTTGAATGCTGGTAAATACAAAGCGTTAGCAAAGCCTCTAAAAGGAAGAATTGATGAAATATTTATGGATAGTGCTTGCTGCAGGCGGACTGATGTCAGGCTGTAGCCTTGAGAATAAAACGGAAAGCGTTCAACGAGAATTAGACAAGACGGCTCCATTAGTTATGTTAAATAAAAATGTAAATGCACCAGTAGCGAAAAAGGTGCCTTACGAAATGTCGGCGCATGGGGTTACCAGAAACGATAATTATTATTGGATGCGCGACGATTCACGCACCGATAAAGAGATATTGGCGCACTTAGAGCAGGAGAACAGCTACGTAGAAACAGTACTAGCTCCGCTTAAAGAGACCCGAGAGGCACTTTATGAAGAGCTGGTTTCTCGTATAGAGAAAGACGACTCGACAGTACCTGTGTTTGATAACGGCTACTGGTACTACACCCGCTATTCAGGAGAGAACGAGTATCCTGTTTATCTAAGAAAATCTTCTCTTGATGCTGAACCGCAAGTGTTGCTTGATGCGAATGTTATGTCTGAAGGGCATGATTATTTCAGCATTGGTAGTTACGCGGTTAGCAGTAATAATACGCTAATGGCGTACTCAGAAGACACGCTTAGTCGTCGAATTTATACCGTATACGTAAAAAACCTGGATAGCGGCGAACAGCTAAATGATGTACTAGAGGGTACATCAGGCAGTGCGATATGGGCAAACGACAATGAACATTTATTCTATGTGAAAAAAGACCCACAAACCCTTTTAGGCTATCAAGTGTATCGCCATAAGTTGGGTACGTCACAGGAAGATGATGTATTAGTTTACGAAGAAAGCGACCCAACGTTTTATACTTACATAAGTAAAAGCAAAGACGACAGCGTCATTTATATTCACCACTCTAACACAGACAAAACTGGCGTGACCTTGATTGATGCAGATAACCCCACGTCTGATTCAGAAGTTTTCTTACCTATTAAAGACGGTCAGGAATATAGCGTAGCAAAAGCAAGTGACGGTTATTACGTTCTTACCAACATTGATGCAAAAAACTTCAAAGTAATGAAGGCACCATTAGATGCAACAAGTGAGGTGTCGAAATGGAAAGAAGTAGTCCCACATCGTCCAGAGGTATTTCTTCAAAGTATTGAAGTGATGAAAAATCACCTAGTAGTAAAAGAGAAAGAAAACGGTATGCTGCGCATGGTTGTGCATAACCTTGTTTCAAATGAAGAAAAGGTTATACCAACTCAAGACCCTATTTATGGAGCGTACTTTAATGCTAACCCTGAAATGGACACTAACAAGCTTAGAATTTATTACAGCTCGTTGACTACGCCAGGCTCTATCATAGACATCAACCTTGATACGCTTGAAACTGAAGTGATGAAGCAAACCCGTGTATCTGAGACCTTCGACTCATCCGCTTACGCATCAGAGCGAGTGATGATTGAAGCGAGAGATGGTGCACAAGTTCCGGTTTCTTTAGTTTATCGCAAAGATAAATTTAAGAAAGACGGCACTAATCCCCTATATCAATATGCTTATGGTTCGTATGGCGCAACTATTGACCCGACGTTTAGAAGCAGTTGGCTTTCACTCATAGACAGAGGTTTTGTTGTTGCTATTGCACACATTCGCGGGGGCCAAATGCTAGGGCGTGAATGGTATGAGAGCGGCAAAATGCACCAGAAAATGAATACATTTACTGATTTTATCGATGTATCAAAAGGCTTGGTTGCTGAGCAGTACGCTGATGAAGATCGCGTATTCGCGATGGGTGGCAGCGCAGGTGGCTTGCTTATGGGCGCAGTTGTAAATATGGCTCCAGAACTTTACGAGGGGGTAAGTGCTCACGTGCCGTTTGTTGATGTGGTGACCACTATGAGTGATGAGACTATTCCATTGACCACAGGTGAATATACCGAATGGGGTAACCCAGCAAATAAAGATGAGTTTGACTATATGTTGTCTTACTCGCCTTACGATCAAATAGAAGCTAAAGATTATCCGCACATGCTAGTGACCACAGGGTTGCATGATTCGCAAGTGCAATACTTTGAGCCTATGAAGTGGGTAGCGAAACTTAGAGAGTATAAAACAGATGATAACTTGCTTTTATTTAAAACCGACATGGAAGCAGGGCACGGTGGCGCGTCAGGACGCTTTAAGCGTTTTGAATCAACGGCCCTAGAATATGCCTTTGTTTTGCATCTTGCAGGTGTACCACTTTAATTCGATGCTAAGATTTTGAATTTAGCCTTTGATTATAAGCCCGAAAAAGTTGCCACTTTTCGGGCTTTTTAAATTTTTTGTGTTTTTAGTATGCGGATTCTAATTGTTAAGCGTACAGTTTAAGTATGGTGTTGAAACACACTCAAATTGAGCATTCATAGGAGCTGAACATGACTACTACTGACACAATTAAAGGCAAAATTAACGAAGCCGAAGAAATGGCACGTAAAATTTGGTTAGCAGGCCTAGGCGCTTATGGTAAGAGCGTTGAAGAGGCGCAAGGGCGTTACGAGAAACTAAGCGAAGAAGCGAACAAAATGTTCGACGAACTAGTTACTAAAGGCGAAACGCTAGAAGACGATGCTAAGAGCAAATTTAAGTCGACCACTAACGATGTAGAAAATCGCGTGGCTGACGTTCGCAAAAAGCTGGGTCTTGATTCTGAGCCTGCAGATCAACGTATCGAAGAGCTTTCAGCTAAAATCGATGCCCTAACTGAAGCTGTTGCTAAACTGGCGGCAAGCAAATAAAGCGATAGTCTTTATCGGGTGCCGCTTGCGGTACCCAATACACAGTTTTTGATGACTCCTTCGCTTGAGAAGGGGCATACAGAAATTGAAATTGAGTGGCAATGAAAGCCGGACGTTCAATCTTAAATTAAGCTCTTATACAAAGCTTTGAAAATAAGTTCTGACACTAAGCTTTGAATAGCTCTTACATTGCCATGCTTACTAAATCTCCATATCGGAGGCGTTATGAGCAACAAAAATATTCCTAACCCGGAAGCTGTGCCTGTTGTCGAAACAGACTCAACCTCGTTAAACGGCACCACTGTTTCACCTCTTAAATCGTCACCCTTGTTTGGATGGCTTTTCGCGGGTTCAGACTTATTATCTGCAAAGTTGGACCAAGCTGCGGGTGTGGTTAGCCAGAGAATCGACGATACTCACGAAACTATTAATGCCATGCAAGTTAAAGGGCTTGAAGTGGAAAGTGAACTTAGGCGTACACTTAATCCATTTGCTTTCGTCGATACTGCACAAAAATTGGTGACATCAACGCCACTATTTTCAGCATTATCAGGTGGTCAAAAACGTCAAAAGAAAGAACAGCAGCTTGAAATGTTGAGTGCAAAAGTAGATTTGCTCGTCGAGCAAGTAGCCCTTTTAGCTGCAAAAGAAGCGGCTAAAAAAGCCGAAGCGACAAGTACTGCAAGCAAGGCTACTGCCACTAAAAGAGCAGCATCTAAAAGTGCCTCAGCTGAGTCGACCACGACTTCATCAACTACTACGGGCACTCGCAAATCGAGTACAGCAAAAACAGCCACTACAACAGTTACTTCATTGTCTAGTTCGACTAAAAAGGCCGCTACTGGAACAGCTAACAAGCGAACTGGGGCAAAGTCGACGACAGCTAAGAGTGCCGCGCGTAAGACAACAGCTAGTACTAAAGCGACACCGGCCAAAAACACGGCTAAAAGTACATCTAGTTCGTCTGAAAGCACTAAGAACGACGACTAAAAACGTTCAATAAAGATAGTTATTGGTAGTTGCGCCAAATAAATACGCGTATATTTGGCGCTGCTTCGTATAGGCACACTTCAGGTTATCTTTCTGTCTGAGCTCAAAGATAATTATTGAACGAAACTAGAGCTTACTATTACCCGCTAAATATTCTTCGCCCACAAATTCTGGTGTTTTTTAAAGCCGAAAAAGTCATAGGGTTCCCAGAAGCTCGGCACTAAATCGTCAAGGGCATCGGGCGTAAAGTTGTTCGACAGCTGGCTCATGATCTCGCCCAATCTGTCTTGACCCACCCGCATTAACTTTTTCCTGTTCGCAGGGAAGTACAGGTTTCTGCCTTTGGGAATAATTTCTTGCGCACCGCTGGTGATGTATTTTTGGCTCCTTGTTACTACTTTGCATAAAGGCTCTGCGGGGTTCGCGGGGTTCAGCCCAATCACTATGGCGCATTCATATTGGTCTTTCTCTTGGCCCTTTTCATTCACAGGAATATAAGTAACACCAAAACCTTGCGGGAAGTAGCCAACCAGCTCAACAAAGTCCTGTGCTAATTGTTTATTTAGGCCACCTTTCTTCGCAAGTTGTTCAATGAGCATATACCCCTTGGGTAAGCTCATTCGTGAGTAGTCTGACTTGGTTGAAAGCACAATGGAAACGTAAATTTGAGGGATCTTTACAATCTCGCCCAAACCGGTTTTTGACACAAAGGCGTCTTTAACCAAACTCAGCAAAAATTCATTAGCGTCTTTGTGAGTTTGATTGAAACGGTCTCTTTCTTCTTTGTTGTTACCTACGTAGTTGGGCTGCCCTAAACCATCAGATAAGTAACGTAACGTGAAGTGATAGTTTAGCTTCAGCAGGTCTTTTCGCTGCGATTCGTCTAATAAACGAAACTCATCTAAGTCGCCGTTTTCACCTTTTAATATGGTTTGCGCAGCAGGACTTTGTAAACCAATATCTTGCAGAAGGGCGGCGGTGATAAGAGGGCGACCTAACTCAGTTTTCCATTTGTCTCGCCAATAGCGGTTTCCGCGAAAGCGAGAGGCGGCTTCGCGATACTTTGATAAATATCTGTGGGCAATAGTATCGTGCTCTAACAATCTATCGACTAAACGCAACGTTAAAACAGCCTTGTAGAGAGGTTTGAAGCGCATGTGTACCTTGGCAAAGTTGCCTTCAGGCCCTCGGGTGAGCAACATTAGTGTTCCAAGCAACTTGGCGCTTAGCTGTTGTGTTTCCTGCCAGTTGTCGCCTTCACAGAGTTCAATTATTTTAGTGCTTACTGCGTCCAAACGCTCTAATCTCGCTAAGCGCTCTTCTTCAAGTTTTTCTGAGCTATTGTGTATTTGTTGGGCAAGCTGTTCAGCTAATAGTTCTTTCTTTTTACTACCTTCAATTCGTTTAAGCTGTGCTTTTAATTCTTCAATATGCTGCTCAAGAGAAGGAGTGAGGGAAAAGTAATGACTGGCATCCTCAAAAACCGAACCGTAGCCCGAGTCTTTAGGATAAATCATGTTGATAAGCTGCTTTACTTGCTGCGTGTAAATACTGTCGGGGTTTTGGCTTTGTGCGCTCACCGTCGTCCTTTCAAATGATGCTGCGAATTACCTATGTATTGTGTCGGGTAATCCAGGTCAGGTCAGCGCTGCACTAGGTTACTTAACCTCATGTCCGAGCTCTACTGCCTCACGTTTTCTCAATTGACCTAAATGATACCGTAAATTTTCACTGATTTTGGTATTTCTTTTAATAACATGTAGTTGCGGCCATGATGCCCGTTCCCCGCTCACAATTAATTGGCTAATGCTTTCGCGGGTTGGATTAGACAATACTTGGGATAAATTCCTTATTTGGCGCTTGGGTAAAATATTGATATTGCCAACGTACTGCTGATCAATAATAGAACGAACTTTGTGAATTGCTAGCTTGGCGCTCTTATTTCCTGTCAAACGTTCAATGATATCAATAGCGAAAATACTATTGGTTTTCGCAAGTTGTCCAATGTGACGGGCCGACATATCCCATAGCGAGTTAGGATCGATGCGGTTTGATGAAATGAACGGCACCGCCAAAGGGTTTGTTTGGCTTACAATACTATGGTTCACGCCATATAACCGAGCCAAGCGCTCGAAGGGGAGATCTGCCATTATCGAACCGTCGGCAAAACGTCGGTTAGGTATGTAGGGGACAATCTCTCCAGCTGGGGTTTTCGCTCTTAGCTGCACTGGGCTAAAAATAACAGGTACAGCACATGATGCACGTACCGCTTGGGTAATAATTGCATTGGGCGATGTTTTGGCATTTAAAAGTCGAGAATGCTGATGCAAGTCAGCGGGGGACACGGTGACAGTTATGTGGCGCCCTGTTTTTTTAAAAGCCTCTTCGAAGGTAGTAAGATCGAATAGTTCAATCAGCGCGTTTTCAAGCACTGAGCTATCAAATAGTCCTTTCTTTCCAAGACCGGCAAAGCTCCGCCAATGTTTAAAAGTCTCATAAATAAAGTCGGCGCTGAGTGCTTCTAATAATTGATCGTGTGTTCGCGTGCCCAACATGGCTGCGATGATTGACCCTGCACTCGAGCCAGACACTACTGTAGGCAGTAAGTTTTTTTCGTTTAACGACTTAACCACGCCCGCGTGGAAAAAGCCTAAGCCAGCGCCGCCTGAAAGCATGAGGCAACTACGGCCGAAGGCATGGGCGGTTTCATCAAAAAACGATAGCTTTTCATAGAAGTCTACGTCTTGTTCATCGGCGTTATAGATCTGTTCTAGCGCCAATATCACTTCATCAATAAATTGTTCAATAAGGTATTTAGTGCCAATTTTGCACTGGCTAAGCAGTATAGGGTTGGCGATATTACCTAAATTGCCGTGCAGTCCCTCGTGCAGTATGGACATCAGCGCGTGTAAATCGCCTCTGCTTCTAGCAAGCTGTAGGCGTTGAACACGCTTTCGGATAAGCTTGTAGTCATAGTCATCGCTGGCATCTTCTGCTTTCCACTCGTCAGCGCCAGACAGCGCATCGTGTGCTAGGCATGCGGCCTCATATTCATCGTAACTGCTTGCATGCTCTATCTCATGTTCAAGCTTTTTTAACCGCAAATCGAATACTGCCATAACGATAACCTATTTAAGTTGATGAGCGCTGCTGCCTTTCTTGTATGACAAGCGAACAAGCGCGGGTAACACCAGCAAAAGGATAAATACGTATTTTGGACGCTGTTTACTAAGTGGCGAATTTCTCGACATTTGCTGGAAAGCATGTGGTAAGCCTCTGCGCAATAACAGCTGTCTATACGCTAACCTGAGTTTATTGTGTAAATTTAGAATCCACTACCTAAACCCTTCTACTAAATCAACCGCTTGGTGCTTTTAGCGTGTTACTCAAGGCGGTATCTTTTAATTGTTAGGCTTTCAGAAGGTTGTTTTCAATCAACAATTAGCAGTAATTTTGTTTTTTACATTGACCATTTCATAAGCACTCAGTAGCCTGAGAGAGAAAATAATAATGTGGATCTCTTTTTTGTAGTATGGAATGGAATTTTCAAACGCTAAGCCTGCTATCAATCCCTTTAATTAGTGCCATTGTCGGGTGGCTGACTAACTATTTGGCGGTAAAAATGATGTTTTACCCCATAGAGTTCGTTGGCATTAAACCTTTCTTTGGGTGGCAGGGGCTTATTCCCGCGAAGCGCCGCCAAATGGCAGAGATTGAGGTTGAACTAGTTTTAGGTAAATTACTGAGTGTTGAAGAATTAGCCCAGCGCTTAGATGCAGATGAATTAACGAAGGCTATTGAGCGCCGCTTAGGGCAAGTTATACGCAAAGTTGTCAATGACGTAATGGCCGAATCAGCGCCTCAACTTTGGGCAGCTTTGCCTGTGCAAGGTAAAAATTTAGTTTACCAACGCATTGAAAACGACATCCCTAATGTGGTCCACAAAATGGTGGACGACTTCCAGCACAATGTTTCAGAAATTCTAGATATAAAAGAGCTGGTGGTAGAGCAGCTGGTTAATGCACCTGAGCTCGTTAATGAAATTTTTTTAACGGCAGGCAGCAAGGAGTTTCCGTTCATAGTGCGCTCTGGCTTTTACTTCGGTTTCCTATTCGGCTTACCGACCATGTTGCTTTGGTATTTCTACCAAGCATGGTGGATTCTACCGTTAGGTGGACTGCTTGTGGGCTATGCCACCAACTGGATTGCCATCAAGATAATTTTCGAACCCAAACGCCCGAGAAAACTGGGGCCTATTACTATTCAAGGTATGTTTTTAAAACGCCAAAAAGAAGTGTCTGAAGTCTATTCAAACATTATTGAAGAAAAACTTATAACACCTAAAAACATCACCCATATAATCTTGCATGGTTCAGGCTCAGCCCAGCTTTTGGAGCTCATTGAGCTTCATGTCAACGATGCTATTGAACGCTATGTGGCTATCGCGCAACCTTATTTCGCGTTAGGTGTTGGGTCAGAAAATTATCATAAAATGAAGGCACTAGCGGTACGTCAAATCTTTGATAATTCAGATAAATACTTACTTTATGCCTTTGATTATGCCAACAATGCGATGCAGATAGGGCACGATTTGAGTGAACGCATGCAGGCGCTGAGTGTTGAAGAATTCGAAGGGGTGTTGCGCCCAGCTTATCAGCAGGATGAGTGGAAACTCATCGTAACAGGCGCTATTTTGGGTATGGTAGCTGGTGTTGCCCAACTTTATCTGGTGTTTATGTAAGGTGTTCCATAAGTAAAAACTAACGCACAGGGTTGGTAAGGGGTCGGATTAAATTATGAAAACCGCGCAGAAAATACTACTCACCGCGCTAACATTATTTAATGAGCACGGCGAAAACACGGTAACCAGTGTGGATATCGCCGTCGAGATGGATATTAGTCCGGGAAACCTTTATTACCACTTTAAAGGTAAAGACAGCCTCGTTAGTGCGCTGATGAAAATGCATGAACAACAAATGCAGAAGATACTCAATCGAGAAAAACTCGATACACTTCATCCTGAAGAAATTATGTATTATCTGTATTTGCTTATAGATAGTATTCATGTATTTCGCTTTTTCTACCGTAGCCCAGCCGACCTAGCAGAAAAGTATCCCAGTATAGTGCGCCCTAGACAGCACATATTATCTAGCTTAAATAAACAATTAGCGTTTCTTTTTGAATCATTATCAAAGCGCGACATTCTTATTGCCTCAAAGGCAGACAGGGCACTTATGGTGGATTTAATGTCTTTGATCATCACACAGTCTTGTCAATTTGATGAATTAAACAGTCATATGGATAGTACGATGCAGCGTTATCATGCTTTGTCACTAATGATGGTAAGCGTTTTGCCAAGGTTGGCGCTTTCCGATGAACAAAAGCACCAGCTAGAACAGATGCTCTTCTCTCATGACTTTGTGAGAAATGCCTCAACCCCGTCACCACTCGACTTCGCGTAAAGCAACATAAAGGAATAGTAATGGCAAAAACGCTCAGTTTCTTAGATAAGTCATTTTGGATAACCGAGTCAGACGAGAATCCAAAACATGTAGCTTGTTTGCAGCTACTTGCCATACCTAAAGGGGCGAATAGTACCGAATACGTGCCCCAGTTATTCCAAGAAATAAGAAGCTATGCCCGTGCTACTTCTCCGTTCAACTGTGCGGTAAAAACGGTATTGGGTTACCCGGTGGGGTTTGCGCCGGTGAAAAAGCTCAACATGGATTACCACGTTCAAATTCATCGCGTAGCTGACGTTACAAACCGCGAAGCGCTAGATGCATTTGTAGCAAGACTACATGCTTCGCGGTTAGATCCCGACAAGCCCCTTTGGCAATATCATTTTATTTTTGATGATAACAGCGAGACATTCGCCATTTATGCTCGTGTCCATCATATGTATGGTGATGGTGCGACACTGGTACGCTGGTTTCAGGCTGGGTACGTTTCCAACTCTCACGAAACAGAGTTTACGCCAGTATGGGCAGTGAAACGGCTTCGTCATAAGGGCAGAGAGCCCGTGAGTTTTTACAAACGTTTGGTGGGCGTGGGTTACGCGCTTAAAACCGCGCTCGATTTGCTTATTATCTTTATTCGCATATTCATGAAAGCGCTGCGAGTAAACCCACACTATATGCCTATTCCTTTCACTGGTACGAAAACAGTGCTGACTGGTCAAGTAAAAGCAGGTAGGGCTGTGGCCACTATGGACTTAGACTTTAAGCGGGTGAAAGCGCTAGCAAGGCGCACGCGTTCTACCGCAAATGAGGTGTTGTTATGCGCCTTTGATATCGGTGTGCATAAGTTACTACAAGACCATGGCCAGGTATTTAAAAAAGCCTTATTCACCAATATGCCGATTAATTTGCGCAAACCCGGTGAGAAAACCACTGGTAATAAAATAGCTATTGTGCCGGTGGAGTTAGCACATGGCGAAAACGACCCCTATCTTAGGTTGCGCCAGATTGTGGTGAACCATCGTATTGTTAAAAATGCAGCGCAGCATGCGCGCCCTGCGGCATTTAGTGGCTATACCATTGCAATTCAATCTCTTGCACTGGTCTTCGAATGGTTAAAGCTATCTAGCGTAGTTAAACCCATTGCAAATATTCTTATTTCAAACGTACCTGGCCCCAAAGATACAAGGTATCTAAAAGACGCGGAGTTATTGGCCTGCTACCCCATTTCTACCATGACGCCTGGGGGCGGAGTAAATATTACGCTTATGACCTACGCGGGCACTGCAAATGTGGGCTTGGTGTGCTGCAATAAGAACATTGAATCGTTACAACCGTTAGCGCGCTACGTCAAAGAAGCGTTCGATATGCTAGAAGCGAGCGTGGACGATCCAAGGCTAAACATCGACGATATTGGAGAGCAGGTGGATACCGTGCCTGTCTCTATTGTGTCAGATCACTAGCATGCGTAACTTGCAGACTAAGTGCTATTCGATGAGATAGAAGCGCAGTACGTTGTCTTCTACACGTACGTTTTGACCTAGTTTCGAGAAGAGCACTTCGCGCCAGTGGTCACCACGCATAGTATGGCTTAGGTCTTCTTGGTTAATTTGTTTTTTAATAGCGTCGTTAATATGGGGAATGTGGTATTCCAATACTGCTTGTTTCGAGCCCGTTAAATAGACCTGTAAATAGTCTGCTGCAATATCAGATGTCCCGGCGCTAAAAATCGATAGTGCCGACTTCAATGAGCCGCCAAGCAGAGTGTTTACACTTTTAGGAAAGAATCGCGAAACCAAAAACTGTGTGTCTTTAATCAACGCGTAATCATCGTTAACTAAACTGACACTATCAGTGGAAAGGCCGGTTAAGTAAAGCGTGCTCATATTTTTGTCGTAGTGAGGCGATGCTGACACAGTAAACACCACGTGAGCACGGTAAATGGTGGTAGAAGCTACCACAATATTAAGTGCCGTAAGGCACTGAAGAACAATACGGTTGTTTGCATTATCTAATGCAATGTTGCCTTCAAGCACGGTCACAGTGCCACTTCCCATAGGGATGTTGAAGGTGAAGGTGTAAGGAAAGCTATCGTTGATAAGGTCTTGGAGCTCAGCTTTGGTAAAGTCGTCGTGCGTTAGCTTTCCCCATTTCACAAGCCATTGTGCCAGGTACACTTTGCATTTGTCTTTCAAGGATAAGTTATTGGTCAAGGTGTATTCTTAGCCTAATTTTGCTAGGCAGTGGCTTGTTGCTAGATTGTCTAACGTAATGCATATACAGATACAACAGTTAAGTTATCAGGATTATTAGATTTTTTAAATCTTACAATTTAATTCTTTTATTGATGAAACATTGTTTGCTAATCTGGTCGTACCACAACGTTTTATTAACATTTAAAAGTCTTGCCCTCAAGGAGTTGGCGAAATGAGCGAAGTACTTAGCAAATACGATTACATTATTGTAGGCGGCGGTTCTGCGGGCGCGGTGCTTGCCACCCGTTTATCAGAAAACCCCGCATTAGATATTTTGCTATTGGAAGCTGGCTCAAAGGATACCAACCCACTTATCCATATTCCTTTTGGTTTATCTTTGCTCAGCAGGTTTGAGGGTATCGGCTGGGGTTATCACACAGCACCTCAAAAAGAAATGTATGACAGAGAGCTGTTCTGGCCTCGCGGTAAAACCTTGGGCGGCAGCAGTTCAGTCAACGCCATGTGCTATATTCGAGGGCAAAAAGAAGACTATGACCGCTGGGCTAATGAAGAAGGGGCCGAGGGCTGGTCATTTGAAGATGTACTGCCTTATTTCAAACGCTCTGAGAACTTTGAAGAAGGGGCTGATGAATACCACGGCACAGGTGGCCCGCTAAATGTTAGCAAGCTTAGGCATACAAGCGTACTGTCCGATGCTTTTGTGAACTCTGCGTCGATTGCCGGCTATCAACAGCTCGACGACTTTAACCGAGACGATAGGGAAGGGCTTGGTTACTACCATGTTACACAAGTCAACGGCCAGCGCTGCTCAACAGCAAAAGGGTACTTAACGCAGGCAAAGCACCGCAACAACTTAACTGTTCTTACGAGAGTCGCTGCTGAAAAGGTGTTATTAAAAGAAGGGCGTGCTATAGGGGTTCAAGTACGTGAAAAAGGGGTAGTAAACCGCTATTTCGCTAAAAGCGAAGTGATTCTTTGCGGCGGCGCAATTAATTCACCTCAACTTCTAATGCTTTCGGGTATTGGACCCAGAGCAGAACTAGAAGAAAAGGGGATTTTTGTACAGCAAGACTTGCCAGGTGTGGGCCAAAACCTACAAGATCACCTAGATGCCATCGTGCAATATACCTGTAAAGCCAGAGAAGGTTATGCCGTGGCATTCGGAGCGCTGCCTTCTTACGTTAAAGCCACCGCAGACTACGCGTTTAAGCGCAAAGGTATTCTTTCTTCAAATATCGCTGAAGCCGGTGGTTTTGTTAGTTCAAGCTTAGCGACACAGGGCCCTGATATTCAATTCCACTTTTTACCTGCAATTTTAAACGATCACGGAAGACAGCTGGCCTTTGGTTACGGTTATGGCCTGCACGTATGTTGTCTATATCCTAAAAGCCGCGGCACTATTTCGCTTCAAAGTAACCATCCTGCCGATCAAGCGCTTATTGACCCGAATTACTTATCCGCAGAGGAAGACCAGCAAGTCATGATTGAAGGCGTGCGCATTGCCCGTAAGCTGCTATCTGCACCAGACTTCGACAAGTTCCAAGGCAGTGAACTATATCCTGGGGAAGAAGCACAAACAGATGAAGAAATACTAGAGTTTTTACGTGAGCGCGCTGAAACCATCTATCACCCGATTGGTACCTGCAAAATGGGCAGTGATGACGATGAGATGGCAGTGGTTGATACTCAGTTGCGGGTAAGAGGCATAGCAGGTCTTAGAGTGGTAGATGCTTCGGTGATGCCAAGCTTAATCGGTGGCAATACCAATGCGCCCACCGTTATGATTGCCGAACGTGCTGCTGAGTTTATTAAAGCGACGCACGAAGGTCAGCCAGTATCTTTGGCTAAAGCAGAATCGGCATAATTAAAAAGGTGCTAAGAGCGAGCCCTCGTCTCGCTCTGGCAATTCATCCGCTCTAAGTATTCATCTGCTTTTGCATAAATAAATCCGCTGCACAATCACACATTTCGTCGATATGACTGCTGTCAGCGTATATTCCGTCAATAAGTAAACGCGCAATACCGTGTAACGTACCCCATGTCACCTGTGCTAGTCTCAGCGCATCCTGATTGTTCGGAAGTAGCCCTTTATCCTGCCAATAACGCGTCATCGTCACTTGAAACTGAAAGCAAGGAAATGCAACATCTTTCAAATCGTTAGTCGCCGCTTGATTTTGCCAAATAGTGCGACCAAACATCAATTCATACATCTCGGGGTTGTCGGCCGCGTAGCCAATGTATTCGTGCACAAACTCACGAAAGCGCGCTTTTGGCGTTTTGTCTTCTTGTTCGAAGATTCGTTTTGCTGCGCTATGCCAGTCGCTAAAGCCTTTCGCCGCGATAGCACTTAACAAAGCACTTTTATCTTTAAAGTGATGATACGGCGCAGTACGTGAAACCCCGGCATCTTCTGCCAGCTTTCTCAGCGAAAGACTATCAACGCCATGCTCCGACAAACGCGCTGTTGCTGCCTCTATAAGGGCACTGCGTAAATCGCCGTGATGGTAGCTTTGTACTGCATTAGCCATAAATCCAATGTTTCCATTTTCAAAATTGAGACGAATAGATAACGTTTTATCTTGACAGTGTCAACATAGCCTTTTATCTTGACGCTGTCTAGTTTGCAAATTTGTTAACAGGAACAGCCCAAGGAGACAGCGCAAACCATGAAGTACTCTACATTAGAAGTAAAACAAGAGGGCCATATCGCCCACGTAGTACTTAATCGCCCTGAAGCGATGAACAGCATGATCCCAGAGTTCTGGACCGAGCTACCGGCAGCCATTCGTGAAATAGATGATGAAGCCAAAGCACGGGTAATCGTTATTTCATCTACAGGTAAGCATTTCTCTGCCGGTATGGATTTATCGGTGTTCCTGAATATGAAAGAAGACTTTAAGGGCGACCCATCGCGGAGAGCTGAGCGTATGCGCCGTATGGTGATGTTGCTTCAAGATAGCTTTACTGCCATAGAGCAGGCACGTATGCCGGTTATTGGTGCCGTGCAAGGCGGGGCAATTGGTGGTGCAGTAGATTTACTTAGTGCATGTGACATGCGCTATTGCACACAAGATGCTTTTTTCACTATCAAAGAAACCCAATTAGGCATGACGGCGGACGTCGGCACGCTTCAGCGCCTGCCAAAGCTTATTCCCATTGGCATAGTGAAAGAGTTGGCGTATACCGGTCGCAATTTTGGTGCTGCAGAAGCGCAGCAACTTGGTTTTGTGAATCAGGTATTTGACGACCAGGAATTAATGCTAGAAGCGGTGATGAAAATAGCGCAGCAGATTGCAATGAATTCGCCGCTAGCGGTTTCAGGCACTAAGACTATGATTAATTACTCGGTAGAACACACGGTGGCAGAAAGCTTGACCTATATGGCCACATGGCAAGCGGGCATGTTCCAAATGGAAGATGTGTTTAAAGCCATGGAAGCACAAAAATCCAAAACGCTGCCGGAATACCCGCCTTTACACCCAGCGATTAAAAAAATGAATTCGTAAGTTAATGTAATTAATTGAATTGTAAAGCGCCTTCATAGAAAGGGCGTATTAGACAAGATTATTTGAACAGGCTTTTTAACGGCTTTTACCAAGCCAAAACCATTTTCAGGAATGTATCATGAATCAGACCGTTACCGATCATCCCGTTTACCCTCATTTATTTCGTCCGTTAGATTTAGGTTTTACTACTCTTAAAAACCGTGTCCTTATGGGCTCTATGCACACGGGCTTAGAAGAATTGCCTGACGGCCACAAACGCATGGCAGCATTTTATGGCGAACGTGCCAGAGGTGGCGTAGGGCTTATCGTTACTGGTGGTATTGGGCCGAATGAAGAAGGCGCTACTCACCCGTCAACGTTTCGTTTAGATACAGACGAAGCAGTGAAAAACCACAAAGAAGTGACTGACGCAGTGCACATTGCTGGCGGTAAAATTTGCATGCAAATTCTGCATACAGGCCGCTATGCGTATAGTCCTAAGCTTGTTGCACCTTCTGCGGTACAAGCGCCAATTAACCCGTTTAAGCCAAAAGCGCTAGAAGCTGACGAGATTGAAAAGCAAATTAAAGATTTCATCACTGCCGCAACTCAAGCTCAGCGCGCTGGCTACGATGGCGTTGAAATCATGGGTTCTGAAGGCTATTTCCTTAACCAGTTTATTGCTAAACGCACTAACCACCGTGACGATGAATGGGGCGGTGAATACGAAAACCGAATCCGTCTGCCGATAGAAGTAGTGCGCCGCGTGCGCGAGGCAGTAGGTAAGAACTTTATCATTATCTATCGTTTGTCCATGCTTGACCTTGTTGAAGGCGGCTCTACTTATGAAGAAGTCGTACAGCTTGGCAAAGAAATCGAAAAAGCGGGTGCCACTATCATAAACACCGGTATAGGTTGGCACGAAGCGCGTATTCCAACCATTGCCACTAAAGTACCGCGAGCGGCATTTACGTGGGTTACCGCTAAATTCCGTGAAGCACTTTCGATTCCGGTAATCACATCGAACCGTATCAACACCCCTGAAGTCGCTGAAGAAGTGCTGTCTCGCGGTGATGCAGACATGGTATCAATGGCTCGCCCATTCTTGGCCGACCCTGACTTTGTGCGCAAGGCACAGCAAAATAAGGCCGATGAAATCAATACCTGTATTGGCTGTAACCAAGCCTGTCTTGATCACGTATTTAACGGCAAAATGACCAGCTGTTTGGTAAATCCTCGTGCGTGTCACGAGCTTGAAATTAACGTTAAGCCAGCAGAGACTAAAAAGCGTGTAGCGGTTGTAGGCGCAGGTCCAGCGGGATTAGCAGCAGCAGTGACCTCGGCCGAGCGTGGTCACGACGTTGTGATTTATGACGCATCTAGCGAAATTGGTGGGCAGTTTAATATTGCTAAACAAATCCCTGGCAAAGAAGAATTCTATGAAACGCTGCGTTATTTCAAGCGCCAAATTGAGCTTCATAAAAATATTACCCTCAAATTGAATACTTATGTTGATGCGGCTGCGCTAAACGATGAAGGTTTCGATGAAGTTATGATTGCGACGGGTATTAAGCCACGCACGCCAGCGATTGAAGGCATTGAGCACGAGAAAGTGCTGACCTATATCGAAGTATTGAAAGAAAAGAAACCCGTTGGCAATAAAGTGGCCATCATCGGTGCTGGCGGTATTGGTTTTGATACCGCTGAGTATTTGTCTCATGGCAAAGAAACGCCAAGCCAAGACATTCCTGCATTTATGAAAGAGTGGGGCATTGATATGACCTTTTCGGCTCGCGCGGGTATTGAGGGCGTTAAGCCGCAGCCAGAGCCATCGCCAAGAGAGATTTTCCTATTACAGCGCAAGACCACAAAAGTTGGCGCGGGTTTAGGCAAAACAACGGGGTGGGCGCACAGAGTAGGCCTGCTGGCCAAAGGCGTGACCATGATCCCTGGCGTAAGCTACGATAAAATTGATGATGAAGGGCTACACATTACGGTAGAAGGCAATAGCCAAGTATTGCCGGTAGATAACATCATCATCTGTGCAGGCCAAGAGCCGATGCGTGATATTGTTGAAGGCTTAAACATGCCTTATCACTTAATTGGTGGTGCATACGAAGCATTAGAGCTAGATGCAAAACGTGCCATCGACCAGGGTACGCGCGTGTGCGCTGCGGTTTAATCACCTAGCGCAAAAAAACAGTTAGAAATATAAGTGCCTCAATAGGAGGTACTTAAGATTGATAATAAACCCCTCTTTTTTCAGAGGGGTTTATTTTTTCCAGCCGCCGAAAGCTGTAGTTTTTATGAAAATACCGAAACCACACCTGTTTTAACCTGTTGAAGTTACCTAGACCTGCTATTATCGATTCCTTTTTTCAATGAGATAAACATGACGTTCAACAACACTCAAGACTTAGTTCAAGCCGTTAATAATTCACCAGAGACTATTGAGTTTAACGATGTTATCGCGCTCGCTGATAGCGCGTTTACTTTCACGCCAACCGCGTTCACCAATGGTGATGTAACAAACGAAGCTAACCAGAATAATGGCTCATGCAAGCTGCTTGCACTGGGTCAGTATTTAAACCTAAACCAAGCACAAACACTGGCTTTGTTTGGGCGCTTTTATCGTGAAGACGTACTCAATAACCCCGATGGTAACGACCACGCCAATATCCGCAACTTTATGAAAACAGGGCATGAAGGCGTGGCGTTTGAGACGTTTCCTTTAATTGAGCTGCAAAATTAATGCACCGCGCTATAGGGGCGTGAAAGGCGAGAGGCGTAAAGCTCTTGCCATTGCGCAATCAACATTAATCACGCTCTGTCAAAATCAATTCACTAGACTGAGGCATTATCGCAAAGTCAAATTGACCTAAAATATTCATTCCCAACAATCCATCAGCATCGGGTAATGCCTCTTCGGGGAGAACGATGGCAGAAACATCGTTAAACTCGTAGCCAGCAAAGTAAAATCGCGGTATTTGTACTAGTGGTGCTTCAATAGTTCCTGAGGCGGTTCTCACGTTGAAGTTACCTATAAACGTGAGGTTTCGCATACGACCCAAGCGAGCAAATAATCGCGATGATATCGCGGTAGTACTGGCGCCGGTATCTAAAATCATATTGGCTTTTTGGTTAAGCGCTTTTGCTTCAAGACGATATTGATCACCAATACGCTGCAAAGCTATTCGAGTTTGATACCGAGCAGCGTCCGAGCTTGTGGGTTTGGGGTCGCTGTGGCTTGGCGCGGTGTCCGCGCTGGCCATATCGCGCATGTCATAGGCTTTATCGCGAATGATATTGGCGTCTCTATCGTTTAACGGCAGAGCAGCGAGTACATCTTCCATTAGCGTAAGCTTTTGCTGGTAAGCATAAGCTTCAGCCAAATTTAGTGTGTAGTGTTTTGCGTCAGGTATGCGTTGATACAGTGGCTCATTTAATCTAGCCACCAGTTCCCATTGTTCGTCTTGACTTAACTGCGTTTGCGCTTGTTGATACAAAGTGGCAATTTTAGTGTCGATAAACGAGAGCGTTTCAGGTGAAAGAGGCAGCTCAGCTATATCATAATAGTGGACAAGCGCCGTGGGAAGCGGCTTTGTTAACTCTATCAGTTCGCCCTCTAGCAACAGTAGCGATTCGTTGAGCGGATCATTTTTTAGGTAGTTCGTTAGTTCTGTGGAGAGTAACGCATACTGTCCGTCATTGAGTAGAGTAGTTAAGGCTGCTATATCATTTTGGTCAATTTGTCGTGAAGATAAGCGCAGATCTTCACGCTCATTCGACGGTATGTTAGCCCTGTCAGCGTTCGAAAAAGAGGTGGATTCACGTTCTTTGTTGAAGGGCTCTATACTGCCCTTTGCCTGAGTCTCACTTTCTAGCGCTGCTTCATGTTGTAAGTGATGCTCATAGTCTGTTTCTAACTTATAAGCACCGTTATTATGCTGCTTTAAGCTAATCCATAGGTAAACATTGGTGCCCAACGACACACATAGAAACAGGGTAAGCAGAACAGCAAGCCATGTTTTCATTGTTTCAAACACGCCTTTCCATAGACGTCCACAAATTGCTTAGGCATTCGTTTAGGGGCGCCAGTATCAAGGCTAACGCACACGAATGTGGTTATAGCATCAAATACGGTTTTGTTTCGCTTTGGGCAGATAAATTGAAACTGGCGTTTCAAGGTTAGCTTTTTATCGCAGTGTACTATCCAAGTGGCGCATTCTAACGTATCTCCAAGATGAGTTGGCAGATGATAGTTAAGTTCGTGACGCTTTATCACCATACCTCTGTTTAGCGCCTGATAATCGGCAAACTGCAAGCCAAGGGCGTTTGAATGGGCCCAAGCTAAGCTTTCGAGCTGCGACAGGTACGCTACATTATTCACATGCTGATAGTGGTCGATGTGTGTTGCATCAATATGCCATTGTTGCACGTAGGGGTTGTCTAACATCCAATTAAGCGCCGGGTTGCTCAAACCTTTTCCTTATTCATATATCTTGTTTATACCCTAGCTGCTGCTTTAGCGTCGGTGTAGCGCCGTTGCTAACGAAGGCCTTTTTTTGCATTTCTTTCTTTGCAACTTATACCACAGGCAAAGGATTATCTTCAGGTAACGTCAAATCGTCACTTAATAACATCTGCATTATCGACTTTTCACGTACCAGCACCGGCTGAATAAAGCTTTGAACATCCCCTAGCGCTTTAAATGCATTAAAACCACGCTCTAAAAATTCGTGTAGAGCAAGCAAGCCTGCGAGTTTTGCGGGTCGCCTCGATAGAGAAATCAACATACCAATACCACGAATCTTTATCACATCAGAGAGTTGATCGCCCAAATGGGAAATTATGTCGATTTGATGCGCTCTGTCTTCCATCCTGCCCACATTTCGATAAGCCAAGGCGTAGTTATCTCGGTTGATGGGTTCCCCAGGAAAATGACTTTGTAAGTACTGGGCCATTGCCATATCTAAATCGAACGATAATGCATTTAACGATAAAGCGTCGTCCATAGCGTTCATGGCTTTGTCGGGCAATACTTTTGCAAGCTTAGGAATAACGCGAACTAAGTCAGCGTCGCGCTGGCTAAAATCTTTTGGCCCGTACAATTCATCTACGAAAAACGCCATGGCTTTTTGATAACGTTTTTGCTGCGCCAAATCGTTGTGCGTGACCAGTAAGCGTTCGCATTGCCAATGCTGTAGCTGATGAATGATAGGCATTACACCCAACTGAGTGGCCAAATCACGAAGGGCATTTACCCGGTGAATATGTTTAATTATCTGTTGCGCCAAATGACGAACTCCCTGTTGAGCTAGTGTAGCTTATCCGCTGTTGTAAACCTAGATTGACCTAAGCAAGCGTGCCTTTCAAGTGAGAAGGCGAAGTTTTACTGGTATACTCTGCTGCCATTAGTTTAGCCCGCTTATTTAGATTTTTAATAAACTTAATGAACAGTCAAAGTAGTCAGTCATCATTGAACAATGTCCTTAACAACGAGACCGCTAGTGAGCAGTACCCGGGCTTAGAAAAAGACAGCGATGTACCCACGTTAATATCACTATTTAATAGCACGTTTAAAGATTTCAATACGCGCTTGGTTTTGGGGGATGATGAGCCTATTTACATCCCAGCGGGTAACGAAAAACCTTATCATCAAATCGTCTTTGCTCATGGGTTCTTTTCAAGTGCCTTACATGAAATTGCGCACTGGTGCATTGCAGGCGAAAAGCGCAGACTTTTAGAAGATTACGGTTACTGGTATTGCCCTGATGGCCGCAATGCAGAGCAGCAAGCAGACTTTGAAAAAGTAGAAATTAAGCCACAAGCCATCGAATGGGCGTTCACCGAAGCCGCAGGCAGAAAGTTTCAGGTGAGTACGGATAATTTAAATGGTGCGGAACCCGACAGAGACGGTTTTACTAAAAATGTTGCTGCACAGCTAGCACTTTATAAAGCCCATGGCTTTCCGCCTAGAGCAGAACGTTTTATCAACGCTTTAGCAACCACTTTTTGCAAAAAGAAGCATGATGATGCCACTGGAGCAGATGCAGCATGAGAAATGATGATTTTGACCGCCCAGCCCTTTTTAAGCTTGGAGTTCTTATAAACCCTTTTGCTGGTATAGGCGGTGCGCTTGCACTTAAAGGCAGTGATGGTGCTGAAATTCGAGAAAAAGCATTGGCCATGGGCGCAGAGAAGAAAGCCAATGAAAAAATGGCAAAAGCGCTCAGTATTCTTGAAGCATTGTCTGGGAAATTTACCGTAGTGACAGCGTCGGGCGATATGGGCGAAACAGTCTGTGAATCTCTAGGTATTCCTTATGAAGTCATCTACACAGCTGATGCGGCACAAACCGAGGGCGAAGATTCAGAGCGCGCAGCGAAAGCAATGGTTGAGGCAAACGTCGACTTGCTGCTGTTTGCAGGCGGCGACGGCACAGCCCGCAATATCTGTAGCGTAGTCGGCACACAAGTCCCCGTGTTAGGTGTGCCCGCCGGCTGTAAAATTCACTCTGGCGTTTACTGCGTGTCGCCGTCAGCGGCAGGACAGGTAGTAAGTCAGATGATCGCAGGCGAACTTGTGAGTGAAATGGACGCCGAAGTACGTGATATTGACGAGAATGCATTTCGCGATGGGAAGGTGATTGCTAAGCATTATGGTGAAATGCGCGTACCCGCTGAACTCACTTACGTTCAAGCTGTAAAAATGGGCGGCAAAGAAGACGAGGCCTTGGTGCTTGACGATATTGCTGCTTATGTCAGCGAAATCATGGACGATGAGCCTGACACTTATTTTGTTATGGGCTCTGGCTCGACCGTAGGTGCGGTTATGGAGTTCCTTGGCTTAGACAATACTTTGCTAGGTGTTGACGTGGTTAAACAAGGCGAGTTAATCGCAAGTGACGTGACTGCCAGTGAACTAATTGCGCTGACAAAAGACAAACCCACCAAAGTGATTTTGACGGTTATTGGTGGTCAAGGGCACATCTTAGGGCGTGGAAATCAGCAGTTAAGCCCAGCGTTTATTCGTCAAATTGGCAAACAAAATATGCTTGTTGTTGCCACTAAGCAAAAACTACAGGCGTTAAACGGCAAACCGCTTCGCTTAGATTCAAGCGATGCCGCGCTAGACGCTGAATTAGCAGGCGCGTTCACAGTAATTACGGGCTACAAAGACAAAGTGCTTTGCCAAAGTGTTTAAATACTCAGTCCAATATAACCAGGCTGATTGATTGCTTTTAAAACCAAATTTAATTATCTCGAACTGAGAATAGAAATTTAGAAATAAAGAACAGAAATTAGAAACAGGAAGGAGTAAGACGTGTTACCACCTGCTGCAGCACCCGAAAGTGTCGTTAAAGCTATCGCAAATATTGAGGCATCGCTTGATGACGTGGTCAATCACGGTAGTGATGATGAATTATTTATTGCCAGCTACTTGCAAGGCCATTTTGCCGTTGAGGCTCGCCAACTAGAGATGCAAGAAGGCGCTACCGTTGCGATGCTTAATGACAAAATGCTCGAAAGCCTTAATAGTGCTTTCGCTAACAATGAATTAGAAAATGAAGATGCTAAGCAGGTAAAAGCTCTTTGGGCACGGTTAGTCGCAATGTAATTGCGACTTTCTTCTCTCCTATCTACAACAACTATATCCCTATTCTTCGTTTATCCTTGTTCACAATCCGTTACAGTTTTATTTGCGAAATCCTTTATTAACCGCCAGATTGGTTTATGTTTAATGTTAGCGGAAAGCCGCTTTGTGGTGCCTGGCATATTTAGGTATAAAAAGATTAAGGATGACGACATGACTGTACTTAAGGATCTCACCGAGCGCTTGAAGGTAAGCGTAGGTGTGTTGGCTGTAAGCAGTACGCTGATAAGCTCAGCGTTTGCCAAGAACGATATCAATATCGATTACGAAAAGTTTACAACCGATAACGGGTTAACTGTAATTGTTCACGAAGACCGCAAAGCACCAGTGGTTGCTGTGGCGGTGTGGTATAAAGTGGGTTCAAAAGATGAGCCAGAGGGTAAATCTGGGTTTGCGCATTTATTTGAACACCTCATGTTCAATGGCACAGAGAACTATGATGATGAATGGTTCGGGCCGCTTCAAGAAGCCGGGGCCACAGGCCTAAACGGTACCACCAACTTTGACCGTACAAACTATTTTCAAACCGTCCCAACACCGGCTCTAGACCGTATTCTGTGGATGGAGTCTGACCGTATGGGGCACCTGTTAGGTGCGGTAACACAAGACAAGTTAGACGAACAGCGTGGCGTTGTTCAAAATGAAAAGCGCCAAGGCGAAGATCAGCCTTACGGAAGCGTATTCACGCATATTTTTGAAGGCTTATTTCCCATAGGTCATCCCTATCATCATACGGTAATAGGCTCTATGGAAGATCTCAACTCAGCGTCGTTAGACGACGTTAAGGGGTGGTTTAATCAATATTATGGCCCCAATAACGCGATATTGGTGCTGAGCGGGGATATTAACGCAGAAGAAGCCAAACCTTTGGTTAATAAATACTTTGGCGATATTGAACCGGGCCCTGCATTGTCTAAATGGCAAGCATGGGTGCCGAAGCGTAGCGCAAATACCCGTGAAATTATTCAAGATAAAGTACCTCAATCACGTATTTATCGCCTTTGGGTGTCACCTGAGAATACATCTTCGACCGCAACCGACCTGTTTATCGCTGCAAGTGTTATGGGCGATGGCAAAAATTCACGTCTTTACAAAGAATTGGTGTACGACCAGCAAATTGCCACTAATGCCTCGGTATTTAATTACGAGCTACAAATGGCGTCTATCTTTGGAGTTACGGTTGACGTAAAAGACGGCGTTGACGTAGCAAAAGTAGAAAAAGAGATTGATAAGGTCATTAGCGAATTCTTGCGTAAAGGCCCTAGCAAAGACGAAGTTAAGCTTGTGTCGACGAAACAACGCGCTTCAATTATTCGAGGGCTCGAAGAAGTAGGGGGCTTTGGCGGCAAAGCCGACACCCTTGCTAGTGGTGAGTTTATTGCTGGTGACCCTAACTATTTCAAAACTGAATTAGAGGAGCTAGGTGAGGCGACGCCCAAAGGTGTTAAAGCGGCTGCGAATAAATGGTTAAAAGAAGGCTGGCATCAAATCACGGTTGTGCCGTTTATTGAACATACAGCATCAACTGAAAGCGTTGATCGCAGTTCAGGTTTGCCGTCAATTGATGCAGAGACACAGCTAAGCTTTCCAGAGGTTACGCAAACCACATTATCTAACGGTATGAATGTGGTGTTTGCACAACGTGCTACGGTTCCATTGGTGAATGTGGCGGTACAGTTTGACGCAGGGTACGCTGCTGATGCGGGGGGGAAACTTGGGCTCGCCAGTTTCACTACGCAAATGCTTGACGAAGGGGCGGGGAAATACGATGCCTTGGAACTAGCGGCAGAGCTTGAGCAATTGGGAACAAATTTAAATGCTGGCTCAAATCTAGATACCACCACGGTTAGCATGTCGATGTTGACAGAAAACATGAAGCCTTCTTTGGCACTTTTGGGGGATATCTTGAAGTCACCCACGTTTAAAGAAGAAGAGATTGAACGTCAACGTGCCCTTATTTTAAGCAATATTGCACAGCAAAAAACACGCCCTGTAAGTATTGCGCTAACCTTACTTCCACCGCTTATTTATGGTGAAGACCATGCTTATGGCATTCCGTTTACCGGTACCGGAACTGAGCAAGACGTGAAAGCAGTGACGCGAAGCGATCTAGTTAGCTTTAAAGATACTTGGCTACGCCCTGATAATGCGACAATTTTTGTCGTTGGTGACACTACGTTAGACGTCATAAAACCTATGCTTGAAAAAGAGTTTGGTAAATGGAAAGTAGAAGGCAATAAAGGAACGAAACAAATAGCTGAAGCGTCCATGCCTGAGCAAGGCCAAGCGATTATTATTGATCGCCCAGGTGCGCAACAGTCGCTAATTCTGGCCGCGCATTTAGCGCCACCAACAGGTGCAGACAACAATATAGCCATCAATGCTATGAACCAAACACTAGGTGGCGCTTTCACTGCTCGCGTGAATATGAATTTACGCGAAGATAAAAGCTGGTCTTATGGCGCGTATACCTTTCTTCAAGACGCAAGAGGTCAACGCCCATTTATGGTGTATGCACCAGTGCAAACCGATAAAACAGGGCCGTCTCTACTTGAACTCAAAAAAGAGCTCAATGCATATATAGGGGATAAGCCGCCGATGGCGAATGAATTGGAAAGAGTGCGATTGGATGAAGTCCGCTCGTTGCCTGGTCAATTCGAAACGGCCAATGCGGTAATGTATAGCCTCGTATCAAGTAAGAGGTTCAATAGAGAATATAATTATCCAGAGTCTTTGGTCGAAAAGTACAATGGCTTATCTTTAGACGATTTAAGTAGTGCGGCGAAAGAGGTGCTGCATCCGGATAAATTGACTTGGATAATCATTGGTGATGCCGAAAAAATCAAAGCAGATGTTGAAGCAGCGGAACTTGGACCTGTCAGTGTACAGAGTATGAACTCATTGTAATCGGCGACACTGCAAAGCAAGCGAAAGGGCCGAGAAATTTCTCGGCCCTTTTTTATTTAGAATTATTCACTAAACTCATCAAATGCACGCAAAGCATCTGCAGCGTACATAAACGATGGGCCTCCGCCCATGTAAACAGACATACCGCACACTTCTTCGATTTCTTCACGGGTAGCACCTAAATGCACTAACGCTTTAGCATGAAAGCCTATGCAGCCATCGCATCGCGTTGCAATACCAATCGCAAGAGCAATAAGTTCTTTCGTTTTTTTATCCAACGCACCGTCTGCGGTCGCAGCCTTAGCCATATCAGAAAACCCTTTCATGACTTCTGGCACGCCTTTTTTAACCTCGGCTAGATACGGATTTAAGCTATCGGTAATTTCTTTATATGACTTTGTCATTGTGTTCTCCTGACGCAAATAAAATCGGGCTTTAATGTCTCTTTTTATTTCAGCATAAAATCTTTTAAAAAGAGACTATCTACTGGCCTTGTTGGTTAATGTCATCGTTAATCATATACCTATAGCTTTTGTACGTCATGATTCAGGTCAAGAAGCGTTTATTTGTTGGTGACAAATGCGCCTTTTGTAGAATGGCTAGCGCCGATAATATGCACTAAAGTTACACAAGTTTAACTTAGTAACTCGACCCTTTATTTGAAGAATACCTCTCTGGTGAACACAACAAAATTTATACTCTCACCCTTCCGCGTGTTTGCAATCGCTCTTCTAAATATAATGTTTATTACTGCTGCGCTCGCATCTGGTTCGAACAAGTTAATGAACGAATATGCGGTCGAGCTGTTAACTGCTGAAGATGGCTTTGTGTCATCAGAAATCTATTCCATAGTTCAAGACCGCCAAGGCTTTCTTTGGTTTGGCACAGCAGAAAATGGCGTCATGCGCTTTGACGGTCGCAAAGTTAAGCTCTTTGAGTCGAATAGCGAAGACGACCAAAGTCTTTCTCATAACGATGCGGGCAACTTAATGTTGGATGTAGAGGGCAACATTTGGGTTGGAACGTGGGGCGGTGGTGTCAACAAATACGAGCCTACATCTGGTCGATATACACGCTACTCAAACGTGCCTAACGATGCAAATTCTTTGTCATCAAACCGAATTCAGTCACTTTTTCAAGATAACGCAGGTGATATCTGGCTAGGCTCTTACGACAAAGGGCTTAATCGCTATTTAGGCAATGGGCGATTTCAGCGAGTACAAAAAATACCAGGAGATAAAAACAGTCTCTCCCATAATCGCATTTGGGACATTATTGATAATGATGCCGATAGTCTCTGGGTAGCAACTAGCTATGGGATAAATTTGCTCGATAAAAAGACGCTAAACGTCAAGCATTTTTTGCCCGAACCAAAAAACAAAACGGCTACGGGCGCAAATGAAATACGCAGCTTACTTCGTACATCTTCTCATCAGCTATTTGTCGCTACGCAAAACGGGCCCTTCTTATTCTTTCCAAGCTCCGGTGTTTTTCTACCTCAAACGACACGAGAAGGTGAGCCACTAAGCCAAGTAAACTCAATGATTGAGGACCATGATGGTCAAATATGGTTCGTCACTACCGAGGGATTGTATCGTCATACCGGAGAGGGGAACTATGTTGAAAAGGTCGACTTTGGTTATGAAAACGGCCTTCGCATAATTTTTGAAGACCATACCAAAACCAAGTGGATTACCAGTGAGGTTCATGGAATTTTTAAATTTTCTCCTCGCGGAAAAATTAAACAAATTAATAGTGAATTACTAACCGCACCAAGTGGTATTGCACTTGATATAGCACTTGATGACAGCGATAAAAATGGTGATGTGCTCATTGTTACGGCAAACGCCGACGTGTTCAAATGGAAAGTTAAAGAAGAGCTTTTGCAAAAAGAATACGACTCAGTATTTAAAGAGCTTAAAGGTTATAAAGAGCGTGGTGTAATAGAAAGACCCATTATAGTGCCTGATCAAGAAGGGTTTTTGTGGGTAGCACAAGACGATTTTGTGGCCAGAGTTGACCGACGTACTAAAGCAATAAGCCGCATTGAATACCCTAAGACTGACAGTAATTATCGCCAGTTTCGAGAGTTTAGAGCGCTTGAATTAGACAATAATGGCAACGTTTGGATTGGTACCTACAAGCACGGTATCTACATTTACAACAAGCTTTCCGGGGATTTGAAGCACCTCACAACTAAAGACGGCTTAACACACCCAGAAATTCACAGCCTATACAAAGACACCAGCGGCAATATGTGGGTAGGTACGGGCGGAGGTGTGAATTTGTGGTCAGTCGATAGTGAAAGTTTCACGTTCTTTAGTGGCGCAAAGGACCAGCAGGGGAGTTTGGTTGACAGCATTGTGGAAGATATCCACCAAACGAATGATGGAGAAATATGGGTAGCGACGCAAACGGGGTTGTACCAATACTTAGCAGAGTCTAAAGCCTTTAAGCATTTTAGTGAGAAGAATGGGCTGCCCACCACCTTAATCAGAGCTATCGCTGATGGTGAGGACGGCAGACTGTGGCTTACCACCAACAAAGGTGTTTTTCTTTATAATCCCGACACACAAAATGTTATTAGCTACAACAGTAATACAGATTTGGCAGGCAAAAACTTTTACTCTGATAGCTTAATTAAAGCGGGTGAGAATACCTATTTTACGAGTAGTCAGCGGGGGATAGAGTACTTCAAATATAATCAAGAGCAAACCGATGCTGTTAGCGCAAATATAGTTCTTACCGGTTTTAACAAAATGGGGGAGTCAGTAGAGCTTAATAAGCCACTGTCCTATGTTACTGATATCAACCTTTCTTATGAAGATTACTTTTTTTCGTTAGATTTTGCGATTTTAGATTTTTCAGATCCTAAGCGTGCCCGCTTTGCTTACAAATTAGAAGGGTACGATGAGCAGTGGATTGATATTGGAAATCATGCTTCGGTGTCGTTTACCAACTTAAATGGTGGCGACTACAGGTTGCTCGTAAAAGCCATGAAACCCAATGGTGAGTGGGGTGATAATACCCTATCATTGAATTTACATGTGGCAGTAGCACCATGGAAAAGCTGGTGGGCATATACTATCTACGGTTTACTTTTGATAGGTATGGTTGTTTTGGTGATTTATCTGCGCACCCGCCTACAGCAAACCGAAATCACTAAACAAAAGCGCTTTGTTCAAACATTAGAGCAGCAGGTATCTGAAAAGACTGCGTCGCTAAAAGCGCAGGCGAACGATTTAAAACAAGCGCTCGAACGTGCTGAAGAGGCCACGAAGTTGAAGTCTGAATTTCTCGCCAATATGAGCCATGAAATTAGGACACCGATGAATGGTGTTATAGGTATGCTTGGCCTGTTGAAAAAAAGTGATCTAACAGCAGAACAAAGCCAGCGCGTGAGTATTGCTAAAACCAGTGCCAACTCACTGCTTGTGCTTATCAATGACATTCTAGACTTTTCAAAGATAGAGGCAGGCAAGCTTGAGCTAGAGTCGGTGGATTTTGACTTAAGGGAGTTAGTGGAAAGTGTTGCACTATCAGTAGCGCACTCAGCACAAGAAAAAGACCTAGAACTAATCGTTGATGTCTCTGAAATCAGCGAAACAAAGATATATTCAGATCCAAACCGAATTCAACAAATTCTGACTAACCTCTTAAGCAATGCCGTTAAATTCACTGAACAGGGTGAGATATACATTGCTGCAAAGTTGCTTCCATGTGATGTTGAAAATGAAGCTATGCTTCATTTAACCGTGAAAGACACGGGTATAGGTATTCCGGAATCCAAACTTCCTCATTTGTTCGACGTCTTCACCCAAGTAGACGCGTCTACAACGAGGCGCTTCGGCGGCACTGGACTTGGTTTAAGTATAACTAAGAATTTGTGTCATTTATTGGGTGGTGACATAAGTGTTACTTCAGAGCTTGGCAAAGGAAGCTGCTTCAACGTTGTATGCAAAGTTACGGGCTCGAAGGAAAGCACGAAACTGCAACCTGAACTTGTTAAAGAAAACACGCGTTGCTTAATAGTGGATAACAATGCATCAACAAGGCACACCTTGCAAAATCAGCTTGGGCAGTGGGGTGTGAATGCATTAACTGCATCTTCACTAGAAGAGGCTGCAGCGCTTTACTTAGCTGATGAGATTAGTGAACAAAATCCTTTAAGTATTGATATTTTGTTTTTGGAAATAGTGGTTGATGAAAACGAGCAAAACAATCAATTACTGAACCTTAAGAATATGGCTAAATTGAAACACTGTCGTACTATTCTTATGACCAAATTAAGCGATGTCGATAGCTATAGCGAGTTTAGAGAGCTGCCCATTGATGAGTGTCTGCCTAAGCCCATAACGACTTCAGACTTGCTAAGAATAATAGAAAGCACAAGAGGTAAGCCCAGCACACGAAACGATGTGCATTCACGTCAGTTGAGTATGGATACTGCAGATTTTGTAGAGCAACATCTAGATGAAGACCTAGCAGAGCAGGAACCTAAGAGACGCTTACTTGATATCGAAGCAACGCGGATTTTGTTAGTTGAAGACAATGCGATAAATCAACTGGTTGCTACTAATGCGCTCGAAAGTGAAGGCTATCAGGTAGATGTAGCTGATAATGGACTAGTAGCGTTAGATATGTTGAAGAACTGCAAGCTTGAAGCACAATACAGCGCAATTATTATGGATTGCCAAATGCCAGAAATGGATGGGTTTGAAGCAACGAAGTGCATCCGTGAAGGCGCGGCAGGAGATATCTATAAAAGTACGCCTATTATAGCGATGACGGCCAATGCCATGCAGAGCGATAAAGATATGTGTATGGCAGCAGGTATGGATGACTTTCTAACAAAGCCTATCGATCACCAAAAAGTAACGTCGACCTTACAGAAGTGGCTTAGCAAAATTCACTAGCCTATCGCCAACGAGGAAGTAAACGCGTTAATATGCAACAAGTTTTTAACAAGTTGTGAGAGCGTTAATGCTAAATCGTGCATCAAAACCCTTCGTAAAACTCGTCGAAAGATATCTTCCCGACCCCTATCTTTTCGTTTTGTTGTTAACGCTCATAACGCTTGTCTTTGCGGTGGTCATTCAAGGCCAATCGCCACTTACCACAATTCAACAGTGGGGCGACGGCTTCTGGGGACTGTTAACCTTTTCAATGCAAATGCTCTTGGTTTTAGTAACCGGGTTTATGCTGGCATGCACGCCGCTAGTTAAGACATTGCTAGAAAGTCTCGCCGGTCTAGCTAAAAGCTCAGGAAGCGCTATTGTACTGGTTACTTTAGTGTCGCTTACAGCCAGTTGGATAAACTGGGGCTTCGGGCTAGTGGTAGGTGCGTTGTTCGCCAAAGCACTTGCAAGAAAAGTGTCGGTAGATTATCGGCTATTGGTGGCGAGCGCATATTCAGGTTTTGTCGTATGGCATGGCGGCTTGGCGGGCTCTGTACCGTTAACCATTGCAACACCGGGGCACTTTTCAGAGGCACAAATAGGCGTAATTGGTACCAGCGAGACTATTTTTAGCGGCTTCAACTTACTGTTGTTGGCAATAATGTTTGTAGTTGTTCCCCTTGTGAATCGCTTAATGCTACCTCCTAAATCTGAAAGCGTAATTGTGGATAGCGCAAAGCTACAAGACGATGCTTTACCTTCAGCAGAAAACGAAAGACCCGCTGATAAACTTGAAAACAGCAAAGCACTTGGTTTACTTGTCGGTTTCGCTGGGCTTGCTTATCTTACAAATTATTTTATTTCTGGCGGCGGGCTAAACCTAAACATCGTTAATACGTTATTTCTTTTCCTTGCTATTGTCCTTCACGGCACGCCACGCAATGTATTGCATAGCTTGCAGCAAGCGGTTCAGGGCGGCAGCGGAATTGTAATACAGTTTCCGTTTTATGCTGGTATCATGGCGGTTATGGTGCAATCTGGATTAGCGCAGACTATGTCAGAATGGCTAATTAGTTTTGCATCTGCAGAGTCGTTGCCCGTATGGAGTTTTATTAGCGCAGGCGTGGTTAACATTTTTGTGCCTTCGGGAGGAGGGCAGTGGGCAGTGCAAGCTCCGGTAATCTTACCTGCTGCTGCAGAACTGGGTGCGGAAGTTAATAGGGTAGCAATGGCAGTGGCGTGGGGCGACGCTTGGACGAACTTAATTCAGCCGTTTTGGGCATTACCCGTACTTGCCATAGCTGGCCTAAAAGCCAAAGATATAATGGGGTTTTGCTTAGTTCAGCTTATCGTAACAGGTGTTATTATTTCCTTGGTTTTGCGATTTGTATAAGTGCAGTGCACTTCAGACCTGAAAGGAAATGGCTCTTTCTTCGATAGCATTATTGTCAACTCGTTCTCGCTCAGTATTACTAGCGTTTGCAATAAATTAGTCATATCGATATTTCTATTTTAAGTGTTATGTTATAACATTTGTTTCATTCGAGATGTAAAATGAAACTTAGAGAGTCGTTATGTCTATTCAAACTCAGCTTCCCGTTACCGTACTATCGGGCTTTCTAGGCGCCGGTAAGACCACGGTTCTAAACCATATTCTAAATAATCGTGATGGATTGAAAGTGGCGGTTATAGTTAACGATATGAGTGAAATCAACATTGATGCCGCTACTGTCAAAAATGAGGTTAGTTTTAATCGAGCTGAAGAAAAGCTGGTTGAAATGAGCAACGGTTGTATTTGTTGTACGTTGCGAGAAGATTTACTTGAAGAAATAGAGCGTTTAGCGCACGAAGGGAAGTACGATTATTTGGTCATTGAGTCTACGGGCATATCGGAGCCGCTACCAGTGGCCGAGACTTTTACTTTTGCCGATGAAGACGGTAAAAGCTTATCGGAAATATCACGCCTCGATACCATGGTCACGGTGGTTGATGCATTGAATTTTCTTAAAGACTATGACGAAGCTAAGTTTCTTAACGAAGTGGGTGAGAGCTTGGGTGAGGAAGACGAGCGAAGCGTTGCTGATCTATTGGTCGAGCAGGTGGAATTTGCTGACATTTTGCTAATAAGCAAAACTGATTTGGTTTCTGAAGAAGATTTGGCCCGCCTTAAAAGTATCCTTCAAACTTTAAATACCGAGGCTATTCAAGTTCCTATTGAGCATGGGAAAGTACCTCTAGATAAGGTATTAAACACAGGTCGGTTTAGCTTTGAACGTGCTCAGCAATCGCCGGGTTGGTTGAAAGAAATGCGTGGCGAACACGTGCCAGAAACCGAAGAGTTTGGTATCAGCAGCTTTTCGTACGAAGCAAGACGTCCGTTCGACCCGCAGAAGTTTTATGATTTTATTCATAGTAAAGACATTGCAGGTAAGTTAATTCGTTCAAAAGGCTTCTTCTGGCTGGCAACACGCCCACAGCTTGCAGGCAGTTGGAGCCAGGCTGGCGGTATGGCGAGATACGGAGCCGCTGGATTGTTTTGGAAAGCCGTACCCAAAGAGCAGTGGCCTGAAGACCCTGACTATCTTAAAGCGATTGAAGAGCAATGGATGGAGCCTTTCGGTGATATGCGTCAAGAGCTAGTATTTATTGGGCAAGGGCTTAATAAAGAGGACATAATCAGGCGCTTAGACAGTTGCTTGTTAACAGACGAACAGCTTATTCAAGGTCATCATGTTTGGGCTGAAATGCCTGACCCATTTCCTGCGTGGGAGCACTAGTATGCAGGCGTTACAAGACCACATTACTTCCTTTGAACATAGCAACTCTTGGCGTTCAAGCGCCGACGCTATGGTTCTGGGCGATATTTTTGAAGAAGGAGTTAGCGTTACGGTATGGAATAGACCCGAGGCGCCGCTCATCTCCCAATATTATGACGAGGTTTTTAAATCATTAGGAATGGGTATTCGTGGTGTGTTTTCTGTTGCTTCTCTAAGGAAGGAAATTGCCACGCTTCTACCAGGCGAAGAAACCAGTATTGGAAAACAAGCCGCCATTGATGATATTTATCTGCTTTCTGACATGCTTACCACACTATTTGATTGTGACAGTGTAGGGGTAAGACTAGTGCCCTTATCTTCGGCAATGTGCCCCAGCTTTCACGTAGACAATATTCCTGTTCGATTGGTAAATACTTATTTAGGCGAAGGTACTGAGTGGCTACCTAAAGAAAGTGTGGTAACTAGCCCGATGATTGGCCTTAACGACGCGAATACGCAAGGGCTTACGAAGAATAGGCTAGGGCAGCGCTACCAAGAAAGCAGCATTAAACAAATGAGTGCTTTTGATGTGGGGTTACTCAAAGGAAAGTCTTGGCAAGGTCATGAAGAGTTTGCCGCCGTACATCGGTCTTGCAAAGTGCAACCAAATACTCAACGTGTGCTGCTTACTTTAGACCCAATGTGAATTTCAGAAATGCAATGCAATGATTAAGAGCCAGATATAGCATTTAAGCGCTCATTAAACTTCTCTACCGTTTCTTTGGCGCTATCACTTATTTTCCATGAGTTTTCCCTTGTGATAGCGCTTTTTTCTTCTCAGGTTTTAGTTGGCAACATTGTAGTCTTTCATATTCAGGGTGTTGCGAATGCTGGGAATGCATTCCTCTGGGTTGTGATTAACATACAGCAGCGTGCTGGTGCCAGCCTTTGCCAATATATCAATAAGCTTAAGTGCCTTTTGGCGGTTGAAGTCGTCTAAACCGTTACAGGGTTCATCTAATATAAGCAGTGCAGGGTGTTTTACCATAGACCTCGCTATAAGCACTAATCGCTGATCGCCAAACGATAGCGACTGAAACGGTGTATTCTTCTTCGGTTGTAAGCCCAGTACAGCAAGCCATTGTTCTGCTACGTTTCGCTCAGCCAACGTTGGGCGGGTGTATAGACCAATGCTGTCGTGAAAGCCAGAAATAATTACATGTTCAACACTTGCGTTTACTTTGTATTGAATGTGCAGCGCATTTGACATAATTCCAATGTGCTTCTTAATATCCCATATGCTCTCGCCAGTCCCTCGTTTTATTCCAAACATTGTTAAGTCGTTGGTATAACAATGGGAATTATCACCAGTAAACATTTGCAGCAAACAAGTTTTACCTGACCCGTTCGGGCCCGTTATCTGCCAATGCTCATTTTTATTAAGCGTAAAGTTAAGCTTTTCAAATACAGTACGTTCATCGAAACGCACAAAGCCGTCATTCAGCTGGATTAAAGTATGGGGTAGTGAATCAAGTTCACTGTTCTGCTTATTATGATTTTGGTCGTTAGCGCTAAGCGCTGCGGGTACATCGATATCATCAGACTCTAGCGCAAACCAAGTGCTTAACTCTGAGCGCAAGTCATCATAGTTAAGTGTGCCGTCAGATTTCCACGTAATAGCTAGATCATCCATAACAATGAGTTGTGCATGAAGGTCCTCAGGAATGTCTGCAAGCTTGTTGGCGGTCAACGCCAGTGCGGCTTGCTGTTGAGTAACAAGAAAGCGACTAAATGCATCAATCGCTTCAACATCTAAGCCTTCGAAAGGTTCATCAAGCAAAATAATTGAAGCATCGCTCAACCATGCCAGCATGATAATTACCTTGCGAGTTTCTCCCGTCGACAGCGAAAGAAACGCACTATCAAGTATATGTTCAATTCTCAGCGCAGAAGTAAGTTCGCTGTAATAAGCATGATTTTGATAGTCCTCATTTGTACGCAAGAACAACTCGTGAACTTTTGTTGGTTCGGCTATTACATCTAAAATATCCGCACTGTCTTTTTGCTTTTCTTCTTCAATTAACGCCTGTTGTTTAAATACTGATACTTCCGCTACAAGAGAACTACTCTCGCGAACACCGCTTTCTACTTTACCGTTACCCGCTAGTGATGAAATTAAGAGCGACTTCCCGCTACTATTCCTACCTGCAATAAGGTAATGCGAGGGTGGTTTTTCATCGTTTAGCGTTAACGAAAACGCAGGGGTAATATATTGATTAGAAAGCTTTGTTTGAAATTCTGAAAGATACAGCATTATGATTGCGAGTGGATAAGAAGTAGAACTATTGTGAAGTTTTCTGTTTACCTGTCAATGGTGAATAAGACTTTCTGAAGACGGAGTCAGCTGGTAAGTTAGCATTTTAAAGTTAGCGCCACGTTCAATGGCCAATTAAGGGAATCAAATTGTGCGCATGGCAACACTCAGAGATTTTAAAATGAGCGATGTAGGTAGACTGGTAGATATTTTGAATCAACCGTCGGTCACGCAGTTTCTGTCGACAAAAATTCCCAGCCCTTATACAAAAGAAGATGCTACGTGGTGGGTTCAAGAGGGAAGCAAAGAAAGTTTTATAAGAGCGGTAGAGTATGAGGGCGAGTTAGTAGGGTGTATTGGTGTTAACCACGGTCATTTTGAATACGAAAGGTCTGGAGAAGTTGGATATTGGCTTTGTTCATCACATTGGCGAAAAGGGATTATGCGCGATGCGCTGCGCCAAATTATTGCGCTTACTTTTTCAAGCACAAATATAGAACGCATTTTCGCCTGCGTATTTTCATCTAATTTTGCTTCGCAAAAGCTGCTTTTAGATGCAGGGTTTAAACAGGAAGCAATATTAAAACGCGCCATTTTTAAAAATGGACATTTTTACGATAGCCATATCTTTGCCACATTGAAATAGGTTAAGCGTTGCAGCACAGATGAAAGCTTTTTTAGGTAAATACATACTTCACATTGATGGTATCGCAGGAACGAGTGTTGGCCTATTGCTTCTGCTTTTCCAAGATATAGCGAGCGACTTCTACCAACTGCCGAAAGGGCTCATTCTATTCTTAGCGGGTGCTAATGTATGCTATGGTATATACGCATTAAGGCTTGCCTTTATACGCAATAGATCACTTAACGAAGTAGCAGCTTTAGCTATCGCCAACTTTCTTTGGGCGATTACATGCGTGGGGATTCTTCTCACTTATTACGAACAAGCGAGCGTGTTCGCACTACTATTTATTAGTGCAGAGTGCATATTTGTAGCGATACTTGGTTTGTGTGAATGGCGCTATAGATTTTTATTAGTTGCTAGTGGTGAATGATTTTCGCTTAGAGCAAACACGATATGGAAGCGTACAAATTCTATTTAACACCTCTTTCAAATATATCTACTTTTTAAAAGTTACGGCGATTTTCTAATTTCTTGCAAATATAGGCAAAGCAAATGAAAAGTGCCTATGCTTCTGTTCCTCTAGAGTTCAGCAAGGTAACAGGGAAGCCTTAAATGAAGACTTGCTTCTAAAGCATGGCGCGTTGGCGAAAGCCCTAACTGCGGTAAACTTTAAGCACTATGCAACCGTTTAAATGTTAACCGTAATAACGTAGCTGCTTTGCATGAGCATCAGGCATACGTTATTTTGGGCGTATAAACTGTTATTAATTCTAAACGTAAGAGAGATTATGAGTATTACTAGCTTGCTTGGCGATAAGCAAAGATTCGATGTAAATCCTGACGATACGACTATGAAGGCTGTGGTAACCATGGCGAACGGTGGTTATGAGCAGCTAAATTACACCGATGTACCCATGCCAAAACCACTCGCTGGTGAGGTGCTAGTTCAGGTTTTAGCAGCAGGTGTCAATAATACAGAAATTAATACTCGATTAGGTTGGTATTCTTCTAAAGTCACGCAAGGCACTGACGCGTTAGACGAGAACGATGAAGAGAAATCGAGCGCAGCAGAAGAGTTAGACGGTGGTTGGAATGAACAAACTCCTTTTCCGTTTATTCAAGGGACTGACTGTTGTGGTCGAATCGTAGCCGTTGGAGAAGGCGTAGACCCTACACGTATCGGAGAGCGAATTTTAATACGTTCTTGCATCCGAAAAGATTCCTGGGACTCATTAGAGAATATTTGGATGGCGTCAGACTTCGATGGCGCTTTTGCACAGTATGTAAAAATAACCGCTAGTGAAGTGTTCGCTGTCGAGTGTGATTGGTCGGATGCCGAACTCGGAGCCATACCATGCGCTTATGGCACTGCTGAAAATATGGTCCATCGAGCCGGTGTTTCTAAAGGGGAGCATGTTTTGGTGACTGGGGCTTCAGGTGGCGTAGGTTCTGCTGTTGTGCAGTTAGCTAAACGCCGTGGTGCCACGGTAACCGCCGTTGTTGGTAAAAATAAAATGGACGTGCTTAAGGAAATAGGTGCAGACCGCGTTATCGAGCGTAACAGTGACTTAATTGATGTTTTAGGAGAAAAGTCGGTAGATGTAGTTATCGATAACGTTGCAGGTGACGGATTCACTCAAATGTCCGTGGTTATGAAACGCGGTGGTCGCTACGCTTCTTCCGGCGCCATCGCAGGGCCAATAGTCACGCTTGATATGCGCAACTTTTACTTAAAAGATCTTACCTTTATTGGTTGTACTGCGTGGGACGAGCCGGTTTTCTCAAACCTAGTTTCGTATATTGAGCGAGGTGAAATAAAACCTATGTTAGCTAAAACCTATCCGCTAGAAGATATCGTAACAGCGCAAAAAGATTTCTCTGAGAAAAAGCACGTGGGTAAAATTGTGTTGCTGCCTCCTAAGCAGACGTCACCGCAACAGGATTTTATCGATAGTCTGAACCAATAAGTGCTATGTTTCGACTACGGTTACATTGTTTTAGATTACAACAAAATGCCCGCTCAATGCGGGCATTTTACTTTTTACTCGATGCTAAGCCTTTTATTGCCCCCGCACCGGCAAGGTTCATCAAACGACGAAATCTCGGGCATTCTAAGTGGCTTGGTGCTGTGCAGGCTGCCGCATGTTGCAGACCATCACGCATGGCGGTGAGCTTCTTTATTGTTCCGTCTAGTTCATTGGCCTTTCGCAGTAGTAGCTCACGATCAATTTCAGGCTTTGCCTCGTTCCCCAATATGCCCGCAATCTCTTCTAAAGAAAAACCTGCAGCGCGACCTAATGCTATTAACTCAAGACGCTCTAGTACATTCGGGCTAAACACGCGACGTATACCTTGCCTACCAATAGAAGTGATAAGACCTTTCTCTTCATAAAACCGCAGCGTGGATGCTGAAACTCCGGATTTTTTGGCAACTTGAGATATTTCCATACACTTTTCCAAAGGAATGCTTGACTTAAAGTTAACTTGAAGTTGTAGGCTATCATCTCCAATTAATTGTAACTAGCTGTTGAGTGTGAATATGCAGAATATTGTTTTAATCGTGCTAATTGGTATTGGGGCTACCCTAGTGATGGATTTATGGGCGCTGCTAAGGCAACAATTATTTGGTATTGCTCCAACAAATTGGGGAATGGTAGGGCGTTGGATAGGGCATATGAGAAAAGGGCGGTTCTCCCATACTTCTATTGCAAACTCCGATGCTGTGAGTGGTGAGAAGATCATAGGGTGGACAGCGCATTACGTGATCGGTATTGGCTATGCTGTGTTACTTTTTCTTTTATTTGGAGAGGCTTGGTTGCTTCAACCATCGGCAGGGCCAGCTTTAGCACTAGGCATAGCCACTGTAGTTGCACCATTTTTCGTATTGCAGCCTGGAATGGGCGCAGGAATTGCTGCGTCGAAAACGCCTGATGCTAACGCTGTTCGCCTACACAGCGTTTTGAATCATGGTGTATTTGGCTTAGGGTTGTACCTTTCGGCATTGGTTCTAAGGCCCGTACTTTAGACGTGGCTATAATCGCTTGTTGATTAATTGAATAAAGTTCGGCGTATCATGCGTATTGAAATAAAACGAGCGTAAAAGAAAACAGGATGAAAATTTCACTGGAAGAAATAAACAAATCTAACTATGGGCAGGTTTGTGACTTGGATGTAGCGGATGATCAGCAAGCGTTTGTAGCGTGCAATATGTGGTCGCTGGTTGAGTCTTTTTATAATGATAACCATACCTGCAAGGCCATTTATTGCAACGACCAGCCCGTAGGATTCTTGATGTGGGTTCAGGAAACGCCAACTAAGGTGTCCATTTGGCGCTTTATGATTGATGAGAGCCGTCAAAATAAAGGAATTGGCAGAGTTGCTTTATCTCAAGCTATCACGCTTATAAAGCAAACTTCTGAGCTTAAATTTATTGAGATATGCTATAACCCTAAGAATCCTGTCGCCAAAACCTTCTATTCAAGTTTTGGTTTCGCAGAGGTGGGATTAGATGAAGATGGCGAAGACATGCTTGCTGTTATTGCCATTTAGCCACGGTTAAAAATAATAAAACAGAGAAGCTTAAGGGATCTTAAGATATGGACGTCATAGATATTAAGACTTTTATTCCGAGCAAAAACTACGACATTTCTAAAGCATTTTATTCTGAGATTGGATTTAATGCAGAATACGTAAATGAAGATCTAACACTGTTTGAAAATGGTGATTGTCTATTCTTTCTTCAGCGCTTCTATAATCCTGAATTGGCGAATAACTTTATGCTACAAATCTGTGTGACAGACATTCAGGACGCTTTTGAATTGTGTTCGCGCTCTTTACATAAAACGAAAATTTCATCAATTGAGCAACAACATTGGGGAAGTGTTTTCTATCTATGGGGCCCGTCGGGCGAACTACTTCACATTACCGAATTAGGTAATTCCTAAAACAACGGCAGCTTTCTGTCCTGAGGCGGCAAGTCACCTCCGCTTTTTATGAATTGTATGGCGTTGAATATTAAATTCCTTCAGCACTGAAAAACTATATCCCCCTGAAAGTACCTGCCTTATGTAACACGCTTAAAAGTAGCGTTCTCAATGCGACTTGTAGTCTCTCTTTGGTGTGAATTTTGCAAAAGCCTGTTTAAAGACACTGAAAATGTCGGTTTGCGTAGTAGCTGATCACTGTTTTTCGATGAGTTTTTGCTTCTTTCCGATAGAAATTTGACGTTTTTCACTGGACACGTGTAATGAAAAGTATGACAAAACCTGTCTCTCACGCTTTGCCGACAGAAAATGGTCGCTTAGTCGCGAAAGCCTTGGCATATACCGCGCTTCTCTTGGGCTTACTCTCTGGTTGCTCTTCATCTGACGAGCCTAAAAGCCAATTCGCGCAAACCGATGCCAGCGACGTATCGGCATTGGGGAATGTGGAATACCATACCTATATGTTGGCAAACGAACTTTTTGCTGATGTGGGTCCAGCACGTCAGTCTCGCTATGCGGTAGTCGGCTTTGTACCTGCCGATACTATGAAATACAGTGCTGACCATCAACACCCGTTAATGTTGTTGGGCCATCAACTTGAACAGGGAATGATTACTGAGGCCACGAAAAGAGGCTTTTCTACTCAAGAATTTAAGCTTTCGAACGATATAATTGTTAGTAACGAAAGCGACAGAGTATTAACCCGCGATATCGACCAGCTTTCCAACATTGAGCGCGTCGATTTTTATATAACCGGCACTATGGTGTATCAAGAGTCTGGCGCGGTGGTTAACGCTCGAATTATCAACGCTAGAAATAAAAACATTGTCGCTGCAGCAACACGCTTTTTCCCTGCCGAACTGTTTTGGCGCGAAGAACAAGTAACAACCAGAAACGGCAAGTTATACAGAACTGAAGGTACGAGGTAACCCCATGAAAAGACGAAATCAATACGCGGCGCTTTCGCTTTGTGCTTCACTGCTAAGCGTTAGCGGGTGCTCTATGATGATGGGGGAAGAAGAGGTAGCCGAACAAGCGCCCCAGCGCCCAGCCATGAATGTAATTGATATTACTGCCGCCGACCGCGCTCCTACGAAGCCAGTTGAAAATACCAGTGATACCCAGTCTCAGGGTATGGACGCATACGGCGCTATCGGTCAACCTCCTTTGTATTCGAGCGTACAGGGCGCTTATAAAGGTCGACCTCTAACCAAGCACATTGGCGACTATGTGAAGAACATGGCGCAAGACTTAATTGCCAATATGGAATATGTGAATAACAAAACACCTATTGGTGTCACCCATTTCGCACTGCTAGATACTGACTTGCAGAAAACAGATTTGCTTGGTCGTCAGATGGCGGAGTCTTTTGTTCACGAACTGCATAAATTCCGCGTGCCGGTTATCGACTTCAAAGCCACCGAGTATATTCGCATTACTGACGATGGTGATTTTGTATTAAGCCGAGACTATTTAGAATTGAGCAGCAGCCTTCCTATTGAATACGTATTAACCGGAACGATGACCAAGCACCAAGGTGGCGTGTTAGTTAACGCCCGTATTTTAGGCATGGAGTCGCGCGCAGTGGTGGCAACTGCGCAAATGTTAGTGCCTTTCTACGTGGTAGATGCACTTATTCCAAGTGACGGTAGCCAGCAAAACGGCATGCGCGATGGCGTTAAGCTAAGTCGCGGCTAGGAGTTTCAGTATGGTGTTTACAAAGAAGCTAGTGCCAAGCAGTTGGATAGCCGTTGGCGTAATGCTAAGTGTATGTATGACAGGGTGCACTAGCACAGAGTCTATTGGCTCGTTTTGGTTAGGTGAAGACGGTGAAATTACTCATCACGCCGAGCCAGTACCTGTACCAAGCCGTTCAGGACTGGAGTACACACCAGATTCTCGCGATAGACAATATCAACAGCACGTGGAAGTCGAACCCGGCTATAAAGACCCACTACACCATGGCTATTCACCTTCACAAACGCATAAGCGCTTAAATGATTACGCCTCGCAGCTTGCGATGGAATTAATGGACAATGCAACTCGTCTTACGCAGCAAGATATGGTGGGTGTGGCGAGTTTTGTTAGGCTTAATCAGTCTTTGAGCGACAGCACCGTGTTAGGTAATCAGCTTTCAGAATATTTAATAGCCGAGCTGCAAGACTTTGGGTTAGCGGTTGTCGACTTTAAGCTTGCAGGTGGCATTACCGTAACGCCAGTCGGCGATTTCGTACTTACTCGAGATGGTACTGCACTCGCTAAACAGGTTGAAATGGACCATGTTGTAACTGGCACCATCATTGAAGATGACAGAGGCGTCCGCGTAAACGCCCGTATCGTGTCGCTGGAAAATAAACAAGTGGTGGCAAGCGCCAACGTATACATTCCTGCGTTTATCGTGATGGATTTAAATAAAGTGGCTAGCGTAAACTAGCCATTTACTTCCTTTGCACTCTGTTTTCGAAAGCGAACTCATTGCATATTCGCTTTAAAATCTCTAAACATCTTATCTTTTGTGTCTAGGCACAGGAGAATTTTCACAAAGACCTCTCCGTTTATTAACCCTGACTTCTAATTGCCTCGCGAGTCATAAAGCGGCTTGTGTTCACGGCATTAAGCAAGTCGTTGCTTAAAGGTAGCGGCTCCTTACATAGACTGCTCACCAAGACCTCTGCCATTAAAGGCGCTGTGGTTAACCCTCGTGACCCTAAGCAAGTAAGGGTGGAAACTACGCTGTTTGGCAACACTGGCGCGCTAGTCAACGGCTTGCCCACGCCAAGCATATCGTAGTGTTTTTTAAGCGCATTAAAATCATGCAGTGCACCGACAACAGGCTGGTGGTCGGGTGAACCTAAACGCGTAGCCGCTCTGGCTTTACCGTCGTGTTGTAATGCCTGAACTATACTGGTGTTTGCCAGCGCCTGTTCGTGTGTGGCGAGGTTCGTTTCGGTTTCATCGCTTCGCACATCGGTGCTTAAGTCATTTTTCACATAGGTTGAGCCAAGTGCGTGTCTATCGTCGAGCGCAGGCGTCATATAGCCTTTGTGACACAATACCGTTTTGAGCTGTTCAATTGGCATTTGGGTGGGAATGGCTTCAACCTGACCTCGAACAGGGCGAAGAGAAAGGCTGTCAAAATCGCTAGCGTTTACCGCACCTGCGCCAAGGGCAAGAATAAGGTGATCGGCAATAACGTTTTCTTGCGGTAAGTCGCTATCGAAAGTGTTGCTATCAAGATCACCCTTAGCACATTTCTCAGGCTCACCAAGGTTAAAACAAATTTGCACTTTCTGTGTTGCTGACCCGTTTACGCTGCCACCTTTAGCTATATCCACATCATCCGCATCAAGAGCACCGGTTGAAACGCCCCTATCTTCATTGTGTGGCGCTCCCTCAATCACTTTATGGGATACATAGGTATGATTGGATTTCAGTTCGAGTTTGCCACTTTGAAGTGCTTCTTCAATCATGGCAGTAACTAGTTGCGGAGGAGAAATCCATCCGCCGAGGCCGATGTATAAGCCAGAGTAGGGAAGAGCTAGGTTAGCGATATCGCTCACTTCTTTGCTGTCCACGGGCTTAATCAAAGCTTCAGGCCATACGTCGGCAGCAGCCAATTTATTTTGGCGTTCTGCTACCTTGTCGTTAAAGCTTAGTTGAATAACGCCACAGAAATCATGGGCAACGTTGGCTAGGCCACAGGCTTTTGCATGATCAATAGTGTGATCGTAGGCTTGTCTAGCATACAAAAAACTGTGCGCCTGAATGCGGCTGGCAATACTTGCTTCGCTATGAAGCTGCGGATAAAAACCGCCTTGCGGGTTTCCGGACGCGCCGCTTGCAAGAGTGTCACCATCAAAATATAAAGTAGTGCTAATGCCGCGTTTTACTAAAGCCAGGCATGCCGTAGATGCTGCAAGGCCGGAGCCTACTACTGCGACTTTACTTGTTGTATCTAAACTGTCGTTAGCGTACCTGTAATAGGGGCCAGCAGGCAGGCGAAGTTTATGCTGCACATTTTCGTTGTCTTGGTTAAAAACGCCGGTCAGCATGTCGCGCTTACGGCCAAAACCATTGCGTTTTTTTATGGTAAAACCCACGCCGGCAAGCCCACGTTTTACGATGCCCGCGGCGGTAAAGGTTCCAAAGGTAGTGCCGGTTTTTGACAAGCGAGCCATTTGGCTAAATAGCGCATCGGTCCACATATCAGGGTTTTTGCTTGGTGCGAAACCATCTAAAAACCAGGCATCGATTAGTCCATTTACAGGGGAATGCCATTGAGGTAAAAGCTCGTGAACATCACCAATCCACAGGTCGAGCGTGGTTGAGTGCTTATCGAAATGTAAGCGATGACAACCTTCAAGTCCCATAGGGTAAAGTGCTGCGAGTGCTTGCGCTTCGTCTTTAAGGGCAGGGAAAGCTTCTAGTGCGCGCTTCATATCCTGTTGAGGCAGTGGAAACTTTTCCGTGGTAATAAAATATAGGCGCTTTAACGGATGATCAGGGTTCGCTGCTCTAAATTCGTTAAAGGCACGCATGGCGACCAAAAAGTTCAGCCCAGTACCAAAACCTGTTTCGGCGATGACAAAAGTAGGATTGCGCCACTGTTGCCAGCGCTCAGCAAGGTCGTTGCCTGCTACAAAAACGTGTTGGGTTTCATCTATTCCGCTGTCGTTTGAAAAATAAACGTCGTCAAAATGGTCGGCGACAGGTGTACCGCTCTCATTAAAATGAACCTGTGCATGCTTAGATTTCACTGTTTATTTTTCTCCGTTGATGTTGTTTTTTTGTTGGCACTTTGAATTGGAAGCAGTTTTCACTACTTCAATAGCTGGCCCATCCAATGCTTGTTTTGAAACATCAGAAATAGCTTGGCTTTTAGATAAACAAGACACCTCTGCGGGTGTTGAAAAATGCGTGGTGACTTTACTGGTCACGCGCTGCGCCCCAAGCATACCGCCAATGGTGCTCCAAGAACCGTTAACGTTAATTAATCCGCGATGATCCATGGTAGGCGCTTCAGCTTCTGTTTTCGATATACCCCAAGTTTCTTGTGCAATATCAAAGGTCCATATAGCGTCATCCGCAGTTGAAGGCTCGCCGTTATAGCCAATGCCATTGTAGTTGTACGGGTTAGTCGAGCCGCCTACAAAATAGATTTTACTGGTGGCCTCATCGCCCGCTGCGGCCATGCGATAGCGCGCAGTACCTGTTGGATGGTTAAGTGTACGCCAATCAATCTTTAAAGGGTTTTGCTTATCAATTACGCCTTTGAAACAGGCGGTTTCTGCAGCAAAGCTACGGCGTTTATCACTGTGCGGTGTTACTGATACGCCGTCACAAATTACCATGGTGTTATTAACGATGCCGCCAGCTTGCCCGAATACCGGTTTGCCAAGAAAAGGGCTCGCCTGTTGCCATTGCTCGGTTTGCGTATCGTAAACTTGCACAAGATTTACGTTGCCATCGTTGTGCCAGCCTGAAACCAAGTAAACGTAGCGGTCTTGGTAAACCAGTGCAGTTGCATCATCAACAGGTACAGGCATAGGCGCCAATAGCGTATATTCCTCTGTTGTGGGCGAGTATTTATAAACATCTGGCGTACTAATTTCATTATGATCTTCATCCACCGTGTAGCCACCAAAAATGTAAACGGCATCGTTAACACCTACCGCCACGGAAGCCAAGCGACCTTTTAGTGCAAGGCTGGATGGAACTGGGGGAAGAGCCTGCCACCGTAAAGGTTTATCTTTGTTATTGATAACAAGCTGCCAAGCACGGTTGTGCACATCTTTATGGGTTTTTCCTTTGTCCAGCCCCATAAAACTAATTACATATTGCGTGTCGTTTATGGTGACAGAAGCTACGGCATTGTTTGAAACTGGCTCTGGTAGCGCGGGGAGGACGATAGACGCAGCTGTTGCAGAGACAGTCGCTGCAACAGCAATGAGAAAGGCCGCCACCACGAAAGAAAGTCGGGGTACCGCACGTTGGAAAGTGCGTAGAGCAATGGTTCTTGGTTTTTTTAATAACACAGCAATCTTCAGTTTTATCGAAATTTCGAACGTTTGACCGCGTATTCTACCTGTCGCCTTTTTGTTTTTCCGCAAAAGTTTATGTTCAAGCTATTTTGAACATTTTGTGAAGGTATAAATTAACGCTGGTCATGACCCTGTGCATTCGTGCTACATTGGAAACATTCAGAAAAGAAAAGCTTAGACGAAGACGGCAAAAACGAAAAAGAAGGGATGTGGAAACTACCTGTTTATACACATAAGCCCAGAATTGAAATAGGTACTGCAACGCTGAAGTTTAGCTAATTAGAGTGGGGCAGATGGCAAAGCAGACCACTTTACCATTCAAAATCGTTACCATAAGCCGCAACAACGCAAAGGGTAAACTATGAGAAGAGCAGTTATCACCGGTCTTGGTATCGTATCAAGTATCGGCGTAAATAAAGAAGACGTACTTGCTTCACTAAAAGCGGGTAAGTCTGGAATTACATTTTCAGAACAGTTCGCCGAAATGGGCCTTCGCAGCCAAGTTTGGGGCGACATCGATATCGACTTAAAAGAGCACATCGACCGTAAAGCAATGCGTTTTATGGGTGATGCAGCAGGCTACGCGTACGTGGCAATGCAGCAAGCCATTGCAGACTCTGGTCTAGAAGAAAGCGACATTTCAAACGAGCGAACAGGTATTATCGCAGGCTCAGGTGGCGCATCTTCTGAAAACCAAGTGCTTTCTGCAGATATTCTTCGCGAAAAAGGTGTTAAGCGTGTTGGGCCCTACATGGTTCCTCGTTGTATGGCATCTACGGTATCAGCTTGCTTAGCGACACCGTTTAAAATTCGCGGCGTGAACTATTCAATTGCCTCTGCATGTGCAACCAGTGCCCACTGTATAGGTAACGCACTAGAGCTTATTCAACTTGGTAAGCAAGACGTAGTATTCGCCGGTGGCGGTGAAGAACTACATTGGTCACTATCAAGCCAATTCGACGCTATGGGCGCACTAAGCTCTAAATACAACGACAATCCTGCGGTGGCATCACGTACTTATGACGCAGCACGCGACGGCTTTGTAAGTTCTGGCGGCGGCGGTATGGTTGTTGTTGAAGAACTTGAGCACGCACTAGCGCGCGGCGCAAAAATCTACGGCGAAGTTGTAGGTTACGGCGCTACATCAGACGGTTTCGACATGGTTGCACCGTCGGGTGAAGGCGCAATTCGCTGTATGAAGATGGCAATGCAAAATATCGATGCTCCAATCGACTACTTAAATACTCACGGTACGTCTACGCCTGTAGGTGATGTTAAAGAACTTGCGGCGATTCAAGAAGTGTTCGGCCAAGCGGGCGTACCTATTAGTGCAACAAAGTCACTGACAGGTCACGCACTAGGTGCAGCGGGTGTAAACGAAGCTATCTATAGCTTGTTGATGATGGAAAATAACTTTATCGCGCCATCAATTAACATCGACACCCTGGACGATGCAGCACAAGGCTTAGATATTGTTACCGAAGCACGTGAAGCAACGCTAAACACAGTGATGTCTAACAGCTTTGGCTTTGGCGGCACTAACGCAACGCTTGTAATGCAGCGTTTCAACGGTTAAACAAAACCGCTAGAACCAGTAAACTCTTTAGCTTTATTTAAGAAGCTTTAAACTAAAAAGGGCGTAAACTGAGCACCGTGGGTGTTTGTGTTTACGCCCTTTTTTATTTTTTTTATTGTTCTCGTCTATAGCTTTCTAAAGTAAAGATTCCGAACACGACCGTTAGATATCCTAAAGCCATATACTTCACCGTGAACATCGCGCTCGAATAGGATATCGCCAACGTGTGAGCTAAAAAAGTCACCTTTGACTGTCGCAATATAATGGTCGCTTAGACGGTGATGAGAAATTTTCATTTTGACTCGGTTGCTATTTCCTATCATTTGCAAACTATACTGACTTTATGACGAAGCAATTTAGTATCAGTTGGTCTAAAAAAGCAGTTTTTCTTTTTTTAGAGGTCGATTAGTTTAATACTTGAGCCCTATTTATTTGTTAGAACCTTCATTCTTCGAAAGGACTTTAAATGGATTTTACTCTTTTTTTAATTACAGCATTGGCTCTAATAATTAGCCTTATAAGAGAAATTAGGAAACGAGGCAGCGACAGCATAGGCGTTGTCGTCTGGAAATATTTTAGCTATTACACAACACTTTCGAACCTCCTTGTCCTGATTTGGTTCGCTGCTTTGACTTTATGGCCTGAGTATTCAATTGCTCAGTTTGCAAAGAACCCTAATGTAACTACTGCAATTACTTTTTATATAGTTACAGTTGGTATTGCTAACTACCTTATCTATGGATGGCTCAAACTTTCATTTTTTGAACGTATTTCAGATTTATTAGTCCATGCCGTTACACCCGTAATCACACTTTCCTACTGGTTTTTCTTTGTGGAAAAAACGCAGCTTCAATACTCTAACTTAGGCTATTGGCTCATTTTTCCGCTGACTTATGCCGCGTACACAATGTCTCATGGGAAATGGACAGAATTTTACCCTTACGAATTTACAAATGTTCAAGCGCTAGGCCTTAATAGAGTTTTATTAAATGGATTAGTATTATCTATTAGCCTCTTATGTCGTCTGCTGAATCAAAGCTGCAGCATGTTTAATGGCTTTTCGTATTCTATGATAGGTACCACAGCGGCAGATATTGTCACTCATAGCTTCATCAATGTCACGATCGTTGGGATTGGGATTAGACTCCAATAGTTTGACGGCGGTTAAAATTTGTCCCGCCTGACAAAACCCACACTGAGCGACATCTTCGTTTATCCATGCTTCTTGCACCGGATGCAGAATGTCATCGACCGCAAGCCCTTCAATAGTGGTTAGCGATGCACCCTCCACTTCTTCCATCGGAACAATGCATGGGCGAACTAGCTCCCCGTCTTTAAAAATAGTGCAAGCGCCACACACGCCAACGCCGCAACCATATTTTGGGCCAGTAATACCAAGTCGATCACGCAAGAGATACAGAAGCTCGTCATCGTTTTCAGCGTCGATAGAAACCGGGTTATTGTTAACATTAAATGTAATTTGTGGCATGAATTAACCCTCTGGATAGAAGTCACGAAGAGGAAAACGACGTGGTGCAATACCCGTCGCCCTGGCAAATGCGTTGGCTATCGCCGCTGCCGCCGCAGGAACTACTAACTCGCCTGCACCTCCCGGTGTTTCTCCGTTAGGCGGCATAAAATACACTTCGATCTTTGGTGGCGTGTTGCGCATTCGAGCAATTTCAAAATCGCCGTAACTGCTCTCGCGTATTGCGCCATTGTCGAGGTGTAAACTGGTGCGAATCATGTAGGTAATGGCGTCGGTTGCCGCACCGATAACTTGCGCCTCAAGGCCGGTGGGATTTAATACTCGGTTCACATCCAGCGCAACAACAATCTTAGTGACTTTACTTTCTTTCTCCGGATTTTTGAACGTTTGTAATTCAACAAGCACGGCAGCTCGAGACTTATACTCTTTATGTAACCCGAGGCCCTGGGCACGTCCTTTTTTCATTCTCCTTCCCCACTTGCCCTCTCGAGAAACTTTCCGCAGAACAGCTTTGGAACGCTCATCATCAAGCATTTGTAATCTGAACTGGCATTCGTCCATGTTCATTGCGCGTGCCAATTCGTCAACAACTATCTCGTTTGCGACGGCAGCTGTGCCGGAGTAGATGCCGCGCCAAGAGGATGTTGGCACAACGAATTTTTTTTCGTTTAGCAGCAAGGAAGTTACACCAAACTTATATTGCACTAGTTGCGTTGAGTGCCAGACTGTCTGGCTGAAAGCAGCGGGCGCTAATTCCCCTCCCAATGCAGTAATACCGTCGCCAAAGCCATGTTCGAGATCCAATTCAGCGGTCGCAGCTCGATGGTCAAACGACAACACTTTTTTGCCGAATAAAAAACCTCTAGTGTAAGTCGCTTTTACATTATGCAAGCTGAGCGGTCGTGCGCGGCCAAACTTTGTGTCGTCCTGTCGGGTAAACATAAGTTTGATGGGGCGGTTTACAATTTGTGAAATACGCGCGCCTTCAACTGCTGCATCAAAAAATAAGCGACGGCCAAATGAGCCGCCGCTCTGAATGACATTCACCTCGACGTCAGTGGGTAAGACTCCAAGTTCGCGCGCAATTTTGGCTTGTGCTGCAAGTGGCGTCTTGGCGCCAGTCCATACCCTGATCTTTGAGCCGGTTGCATCGGCAACTGCTGTCATGGTTTCCATAGGGGCATGCGCCAAATAAGGAAAGATGAACTCGCCGCCAACCGAATCGGTAGCCAGAGGGATTTTAGGTAAGGTTGGCAGGTTTATCGCACGTAACTGCTCTATGACCTCCGCGTCAGATAGATGTTCGGCAGCACCCGCACTCCATGTAATATTAAGTGCATCACGCGCCCGAAAAGCTTCGCCAAAGGAACGCGCAACAACGGCCACGCCAGAGGAATTTGCATCAACATCCAACGGAACTTCTTTGATGGCAAGGACACCGGGCAGGCCTATTGCCTCAGAATCGTCAAACGTGATCACGCAACCACCTAAGCTGGGTGGCCTAGCGACCACGGTGGGCATCGCGTCTGGTATATCGAGATCCATCGCGAAATCTAGTTTGCCGGTAACAATATCGCGCGCGTCAGCCCGCTTTTGCGGCGTACCGATAATTTTGTATTGAGACGGGTCTTTAGGCTTTGCCAGTCGAGCTGCATCGTTGCGTCCCTCAACACCTGCGGTGAGCTCAGAGTAAGCAATGCGGCTGCCATCGTTATCAATTGCAAAGCCATTTTTTGTGCTAATTTCGTTCACAGAAACCCCGAAATGCACTGCGGCTGACAATTTTATTTTATGTAACAGCGCTGCCGCGACCTTGCGCAACGGATCCCAAAGAGAGGTTACGGCGTGAGAGCCTCCTGTAATTTGACCAGTCGCTCGTCTGATTTCTGCCGGAGATAAAGTCGCATCAATGGAGGACATTTCAACGTCCAGCTCTTCGGCAAGAATCATCATTGCAGCGGTTAATATACCTTGCCCCACTTCCATTCGTGGAAGCTCAAAACGGACGCGGTTATCACTCGTTATCTTAATTAAATAATCGTAGTAGAAAGGGTCACCGGAGATAAGCAACAGATCTGTTAAATCCAGTTCATCTGCAAGCTCAGGTATTCCTAACAACTGGGCGTTGGCACCCTGAGGGCGAAGAGCACCGCCGGTTATATGTAACGCAACGGCAAAACTCGAGCCCTTGAGCATGTAACCAATAAATTTTCTTCGTCCGACGTTTTCTGCCTCGACAATGTGTTCTTCATCACTATCGGATTGATCATGTATCTGTGAGGAGGTAATCGTGTCTACTTGTTCTGCATGGTTGCTTTTTGTCATAAATTCTCCGTTACAGTTCAAGACCTTCGATAGCTAAACTTAACCTTAAGGAAAGTCGTTTATTTAATTCAGGTAATTGCAGCTTGCTAAATACCTGTTAACGAAACGTTATCATAAAGTATAATTTATTAAACATTAATAATAAGTAATACTAAATAGGGGTTTTCCCTTATGTATGGAGCATGTTTTTTGTGAGTTGGATAGTTGAAGAGAATTCGTTTGAGGCATCTCATCAATCTGATCTTCATGGGCTGAGTCTACCAACACCAAAGCGTCTATATATTCGGGATAGGTGAGGGCGTAGCGTTGCATGTTTACCCGCCAAATGAATGGCCTACAAGGATAATTGGTCCGGTAATATCTTTTTTTCTAGAACCGAGTGAAGTTCAGCGACAAATTTCGGTCAAATAAACTGGTAACGACTAAACAAAGTATCTGGCTCGGGAATGGTGATTTTCCCGTAATGTCGTTTCAGTAAACCTTCACTTTCAAGCTCACCTAAAAGCTGATTAACCGTTTGCCTACTACTATTTATCATTTGCGCCAAAGACTCTTGCGAAAGCGTTAGCGTAATCGTGTTGTGTTTAGGCAAATGCTGACCATAGCTGGTGGTAAGCATCAATAGCCTTTTTACCAGCTGGTGCTTAAGGCTAAGCCCTGCACTTGAGTCAATAAACTGAAATGCACTGCGTACTCGCGTGCATAAAAGACGAGTAAAATGCGGATACAGTTCTGGATACTGTTCAAGTAATGCCTTAAACGCGTTTTTTTGAATTATAGCAACGACGGAGTTTGTCTCACAGAAGTTGTCGTGAGTACGGGGGAGGTCGTCAAACATTGATATTTCACCAAACCAGGTGCCGGGCCCAAGTAACGCGAATAGCATTTCGCGGCCATCTACACCTACCGTAACAACTCTTAAACGGCCTTCGCACACACCATAAAAACCTACACCGTCTTCACCTTTGGCATGCAGTTGTTGCCCTGCTTTTAAATGCTTAAGACGCATCTTTTCGAACATGGCTTCCTGTAAATAGGGCGGCATCTCGCTAAACCACGTAGAGCTAGTCAGAACAGGTTTAAATTTTTCCATTTAACAAATGTCTTACAATGTCGTATATCCGACAGTGTATAGCAATTACTGCGCGTAATGTAGGCGGTAAGAGAAAGTAAATGGAAGTTTCATTGAGGCGCTCGTGGTATCGAGCCTTTCAATTAAGGCTCACCCGGCTCAAATGAAATTAATTTGTACGTTAAAAGAGTAAAGCTATGACAGATTCAGTAAAGTCGAAAGTTAGCAGTGAAGAATGGCAAACCCGTGTTGACCTTGCCGCGTGTTACCGCGCAGTTGCTATGTATGGTTGGGACGACCTTATTTTCACTCACATTTCTGCCCGTGTTCCTGGGCCTGAACATCATTTTTTAATTAACCCATACGGTTTAATGTTTGATGAAGTTACGGCATCCAGCCTAGTAAAAGTTGACCTTAACGGCAATAAGGTGATGGAAAGCGAATACGACATTAACCCTGCGGGTTTTACTATTCACAGCGCTGTTCATGAAGCACGTGACGATGCCAAATGCGTGTTGCATTTGCATACAGCAGAAGGCGTGGCGGTATCTATTTTAGAAGAAGGGTTGCAGCCTTACTCGCAGCAGTCCCTTTTTCCACTAGCGTCCCTTTCTTATCATGCCTATGAAGGGGTGGCGTTAAATCCAGAAGAAAAAGCGCGGCTGGTTCGCGACCTAGGCGATACCCAATTTATGATTTTGCGCAATCACGGGCTTTTAACCTGTGCAGACAATATTCCCGATGCCTTTTTGTTTATGTTTATCATGCAGCGTGCCTGTGAAATTCAGTTAAAAGCGCAGGCCACAGGCAAACCGCTTATTCCAATTCACTCTGCAATTCTAGATGGCATTCGTACACAAGCCGATCAAGTTACCCGGCAGGCTGGTGGTTCGTTAGCATGGCCGGGTATTAAACGACGCGTTGAACGCCGTTTCCCTGGATACGATAAGTAACTATTTAAAGTTAACGTTATCCAATACCACGATCGCAAAGGGTGAGGTGGACAAAAAACGCGAGCTAAAGCGCTTTCGCTTTAAGCGTTCCCGGTTTAAAAGATTGTATAAACTTCGGCCGCCTCTTTGATATGGCGGCTAAACGTGCATCATAATGACGTAAATTAAACGAATCACCGACAAGATAAATCGGGGGCGCTGGGTTACTAAAAGCCTAACTTGAGGTACACTTAGCGCCATGAAAATACTTCTTGAAGATACCATTCCGTTTGGCACCGATTACCTTAATAGCGTAGGTGAGGTTGAAACCTATGCATGGCAATCTCTTGTGCCTGAAATGCTGCGCGATGTAGATATTCTTGCGCTGCGTTCTACTACCAAGGTTACCCCTGAACTGCTGACTAGTGCTAACAAGCTTAAGTTTGTTGCTACGGCAACAGCGGGAACCAATCATCTAGATAAAACGCATTTAGATAGCGTGGGTATTATGCATAGCAGTGCAGCAGGCTGTAATGCGGTTGCGGTTGCCGAGTACGTGTTAAGTGTTTTATTACATGCGCAAAAAGCCCAAAAGCTCGATTTATATAATGCGACAGTGGGAATAGTAGGTGCTGGTAATGTGGGAACTGCATTATCAAGAATTTTAACGGTAATTGGCGTTAACCACTGTCTGTATGACCCACCGCTACAGCAAGCGCTAGCAAAATCTGGTAAGAAGGAGCATAACGGTCAGTCATTTGTAGACCTAACGCAAATAGCAAAGTGCGATGTTATCTCGCTTCACGTGCCTTTTATTAAAGGCGGCGAATATCCTACATATCAGATGATAGACGAAGCGTTTCTGGAAGGATTAATGTCAAACCAGCTGCTTATAAATGCATGCCGGGGCGAAGTTATAGATGAAGAGGCACTACTTAACCTGCTTCAACAAGAACAGGCGCCAACGGTGGTTCTCGATGTGTTCGATAATGAACCTGCCATAAATACAGCATTATTTGACTATGTTTGGTTCGTTACACCACATATCGCGGGGCATTCTGTAGAAGGCAAAGTGCGCGGTACGCAAATGATTTACGAGCAGATTTGTGAGGTAGCGGGCACAGCTCCAGATAAAGAACTCAGCGATTTTCTAGATAAGACCAACCCAATAAACGCTGAGTTAGCATCGCCAGAAGCATCTCGGTTATCGGTTGAAGATCTTACTGCGGTATTTCACAAGGTGTACGATGTTGCTATTGATGACGAAATAACGCGAAACGCTTTTCCATCAACATCAAAAAATAACGAAAAGGCGAAATCTGACTTAGCAAATACGTTTTCTGCACTGCGCAAGCAATACAGAGTACGTCGCGAGTGCAGCGCCTATACGTTACACTTGTCAAAGAACACCAGTAAACAAATTCAAAACACTTTCACCAAGCTAGGCTTTTTCGTTAGTCTGGTTTAGTTATTTTCTTATTAGGAGCATAAAGCATTATGTCGCAAGCGTTTGACGTAGCGGTACTTGGCGCAACTGGTTTAGTGGGCCAAACCATGATTGAACTATTAGAAGAGCGAGACTTTCCGGTAAATCGTTTGTATCCTCTTGCCAGTAAACGTTCAGCTGGTAGTACTGTATCGTTTAAAGGCGAAGACATTGAAGTATTAGATGCTGATGATTTCGACTGGTCATTAGTGCAATTTGGCTTTTTCTCAGCCGGTGGAAGTATCTCAGCAAAATTTGCTCCGCTAGCCGCAGAGGAAGGCTGTATTGTTATCGACAATACTTCAGAGTTTCGTTATGAGCCAGATATCCCACTTGTGGTGCCAGAAGTTAACGCTCATGCACTGGCAGAGTTTCGCAATAGAAACATTATTGCAAACCCAAATTGCTCAACCATTCAAATGTTGGTTGCGCTTAAACCTATTCAAGACGCCGTTGGTATTGACCGTATTAACGTGTGCACGTACCAGTCGGTCTCTGGTGCAGGTAAAGAGGCTATGGAAGAGCTGGCTAAACAAACCGCAGGTTTGCTAAACGCACGTGAAGTAAAGCCAGAATCGTTTAGTCGCCAAATTGCCTTTAACGTTATCCCTCAAATCGACGTATTCCAAGACAACGATTACACCAAAGAAGAAATGAAAATGCTGTGGGAAACCCAAAAAATTATGGGCGATCAAAGTATTTTGGTAAATGCGACGGCTGTGCGTGTACCTGTCTTCTATGGTCATGCTGAAGCTATTCACCTTGAAACGCGTTCGCCAATAGATGCGCAGCATGTTAAAGAGCTTCTAGCCGATGCACCAGGAGTTACCGTGTACGACGGAAATGAGCAGTTCCCAACTCAGGTTAGCAGCGCAAGCGGTAACGACATTGTGCACGTGGGTAGAATTAGAAACGACATTACTCACCCTTGTGGCTTAAATTTATGGGTGGTTTCAGACAACATCCGCAAAGGTGCAGCGACAAACAGCATCCAAATTGCTGAGACGCTAATTCGCGATTACTTGTAAAGGCTTTAGCAGAGGCTCTTCCTCTGATTGAATGGATAAGCACAGGAAAAGGTAAACATTTTTCTGTGCTTGCCGATACGCAAACTAAGCAGGGTGTTTGTTGCGATGAAAAGAATGCGTCTGTTGCATTGTAAAAGAGAAAACGTATAGCGAATTTGGCTTGCTTAACGCGATGAGAAGATAAATCTCAGGTCAATAAATATGCAGCATTTAGCAAAACTTCAAGCATTAGATTAGACCAATACTACTGTCTAACTAGATCACCCTTAATAACTGGTTTATAGTTTGTAAGGTTAGGAACAGAACAAACTTAAAAACAATAGTCAGTCAGGCACTTAGGCGAACAGTAATAACTATAAAAAGCGCAAACAAATCTTATTGCTAAGTTCATAATGACTGTAAAACGCTAGCTTGATGATTAATGGCTTCAAGGTGGCTTAAGAATAAAAATAAAAGCCAATATATTCTTTTGTGGTGATTGGCTAAAAAATCCGCCCACACGAACCGGGTGGTAAAGACGCTTGAGGGCATATAGGACTGCTATGAAATTGCATTTGACGGGCTTACTTTTACTCACATTATGTTTGTCTGGCCCTGTAATCACTGTTGATGCACAAGAACGCGCTACCTTCTTAAAAGGTCCGAAAGACGCAACTGATCTATATTCTGGTCTAGAGTATGGACCTATTGATGCTAACGATACCCTCTGGCGTATTGCCGAGCGCTATCGTCAAAACAATAACCTGAGTGTCTATCAGGTTATGGCTGCTATTTATGAACTCAACCCCAATGCATTTGAAAATGGCAACTTAAACTTATTAGTAGATGGCGCAGTTTTGAAGCTGCCGTCCGAGCGTTATATTGCCAGAATCGACAAACAAAAAGCGCAAATGCGAGCAGAGCAAGACGATAGGGCATTTGCTGAAGCGCTTAATAAGCCCGGTAGTAGCGTAAAAAATATCAAGCCTGTATCACCGTTAGTCAACCAGCAAGACCTCACTCAAACACAAACTGACATTGAGCAAAAGATCAACCGCTTAGATCAGGAACAGACTCGTCAATTCGATGAATTACGTATGCAATTTGCCGCTTCGCTAGAAAACGTTGAGGCAATATTGAATGAAAATAAACGTTTATATGAACGCGTTGAAGCCGTAAACGGTGAGCTAGAAACCTTGCGTAGCCAGGTTGAAGGCGATGTTAAGAGCCAGCTCGATATGCAAGTGGCACTTCAGCAAGAACTGCTCGAAATGATTAAAGCCGAGCAGGCTCAGCGCGAAGCAGAAAAACAGTCTTCGTTTTTAAGCGCACTTACCAGTCCGTTAGGCTTGATCATTGGCTCTGCAATTCTGTCGCTATTGTTGGTAGGTGGCCTAATCATGTGGCTGCTTAAACGCAACAGTAAGCCTGAGGAAGCGCCCTCGACTGGGCCCACTATCACAGCTGATAACGACGAAGTTCCGGTGCCAGATACTGACATTGACGATCTTTCAAGTGCCTTAGCTCCAGATTTAGATGACAAAGCGGAGTTATCAGATGATGACTTGTTCAATGATGACGACTTGCTTGACGACGTCCTTACCTCTGATTTGGAAGAAAGCTTAGATGATGAATTAGAAACATTTGCCGATCTTGAAGACGACATGTTGGTGCCAGGCGATGACAACGATGATTTGTTTGAAGCGGGAGCCGATGAACTCGATCAGAGCGAATTAGATAGCTTGTTTGACGATGATGATTTGTCAGACAAGGTATTAAATGAAAAAGAAGCAGATGATCTTGAAGGCTTTGACCTTTCAGGTGATGACGACATCTTTGATGAAGATGCTGTTGAAGATGGCGAGCAAGAGGCAGCGGCCACGGAGGAAGTTGCGACAGATGATGACGACGATTTCGATATTGATGACTTGCTTGACGATGTGCAAAGCCAAGACGTTGATAAGTCGGAAAGTGTTGAGTCTGATGAATCCGATGAAGTAGACCCTGATGATGTATTGGCTGAGGTTAATGGGGCAGCCGATTCTGAAAACGTTGATGAAGACGATATAGACGCCTTGCTTGCAAGCTCGGTAGATCCGGCGCCTGACTCGGAAGAAGAGGAAGAAAGTGCTGCATCTCTGCCAAGCGTAGAAGATGAGGACGACAAGCCAGAAATAAGCATTGACGATTTGCTTGAAGAGCATGGTGTTGATGCAGATCTAACCGATGAGTTAGACAGCAACGACGACCTTATCAATGAAGACATGCTGAGTAAGCTCGACGACGAGATAAATCAGCAAAACAAAGAAATAGATAAAATCACCGACGACTTGCTTAACGAAATAGAGCAAATTGAAATGATGGGTGGTTTAGGCGAAGAAGATGATGAAGACAAAGATGACCTGGAAGGTGAGATAACTACAGCGGCACCGTCACCTCAGTCAATTCAAAGCCTTGATCCCATTACTGATGATTTAGATGAAATCGCCACCGACGAAATAGAAACTGATGCTGATTTAAGTGACCCTCTATCCGACGACCTTATTGCTGAGCTCCAAGCGGAAGATGAATATTTGGAAGAGCCTTCAGATGGTGAGGAGCCTTCAGCGGAGAAAGAACTTTCAGCAGATCAAGAATCGCAAGAGGTAAGTGATTCAGTATTAGATGAGTTCGAAGAACGTGATGAAGACACTTCAAATGAATTACCTTCTCAAGCAGAAGACGATGGCGACTTTGATGACCCATTTACCGACGAGTTGCTCGCTGAGCTTGAAGCCGAGCTGGAGGGGGAACCAGAAGTTAGTCCAAGCGCTGACCCTGAAGCTTACGATGAAGATGCAGACTTTACGGTTTCTGATAACGAAGAAGGCGAAGACGATTTAAGCGACCCTCTAACTGATGAGCTTCTCGCTGAACTAGAAGCTGAGGAATCTAAAACCAGCGAAGATGTAGACCAGTTGACAGACGAATTACTTTCTGAACTTGAATCTGAAATAGAGTCTGAAGGTGATACAGACGCAGTATTTGATGCTACTAGCGAAATCATTGCACAACCTGAAGAATTAGAGCCAGCGCTAGAAGAACAACCAGAGTTAGGCACAGAAGTAGAGCCCGAACAAGATGCCGACATAGGTTCAGAACTAGAGCCTGTATTAGAAGCAGAGCTGGAATCTCAGCCTGAGCCTGAATCAGAACTAGACTTTAATACGGAATCAGAAGAAGGAGAGTTAGCACCTGAAGATAAGGTTGAGGTGGAAGCTGACGCTGATGACGATAATGCAGAGCCAGAGCCAGAGCCAGAGCCAGAGCCAGAGCCAGAGCCAGAGCCAGAGCCAGAGCCAGAGCCAGAGCCAGAGCCAGAGCCAGAGCCAGAGCCAGAGCCAGAGCCAGAGCCAGAGCCAGATGCGCAACCGGAGTTGGGTGCTGAAGTAGAGCCTGACCAAGATACCGATATAGAGTCAGAACTAGAGCCTGAATTAGAGGCAGAGTTAGAGTTTCAGCCTGAGACCGAATCAGAGCTGGAATTCGAAGAAGAACAAGAAGCTGAGGTCGAGCCGGAATTTGATCCCGAAAGTGGCGAGGGCGATTCTGACGACCCATTAGACGACGCCATTGAAGCGTTCGAGAAACAAATGATGGACGACATTCCTTCTTTCGGTGATACGGAGCCATCAGCGGAAGAGAAGCCATCAGCGGAAGAGAAGCCATTTGCGGACGAAAAGCCGTCAATTGACGATGTCTCTAGCGACGAATCAGAGCCATCAGTAGAAGAAGACGGCGACGAGTACGACGACAGTCTGTTAGATGCAGCATTCGATGAAATAGATAGTTTTGAGCTTGAGCAAGAAGTCGACGGTGTTGATGAAAGTAACCAGCAACCCGAAGAGCCAGACTTAAACGAGAGTGACTCAGATAATAGTAAAGAACAAGAATTCAATGAACTTGATGACGTGCCAGGCCTCGGCGATTGGTTGTCTAGCTCCGATGACGATGATGCTGTCGACGACAATGAGATACTCGATGACCTAGACAGTGCTGAGTTTGATGAACTTCTCCAGAGCCTTGAGTCAGGCGATGCCGCAGATCCAAGCGACATCGAAAATGAAGATACACAAGAATCAGTCGCAGAGAGCGATGAAGATACATTCGAACCTGAACAGGAAGCTGATGACGAAGCTACGTTTGAGTTGGAAGAGAATGTCGATGACAATCTTAAATCAACGGAAAACGATGATACATTCGAGATAGATGAAAACGACGAAACTCTTGAGTTAGATGATGGCGACGACCTAGAATCAGCGCAGGATGATAATGAAGAAGAAACTTTCGCCCTTGAAGACGATGACTCTGAACTAGCGTTAGACGACCTCGACATTCCAGATGATGTGGACTTAGATATCGCCACGCCTACGGAAATTGAAGAGGACCAGCAGGATGTAGAAAAAGCAGAGCCTGAAAAGGAACAAGAGGAAGAGCTGAAGCTTGATAATCCTGACTTAGATTTGGCTGCTTTACTTAGCGACGTCGATGCTGATAGTGACTCTCCAACATCTTCCGAAGATTTCCTTGACGTAGAAGCGCTGATGGACGATGGCGACGATTCAGATGCCACTGATCCAGATAGCCAAGCGCTAGACCTGGATGTGAGTTTATCTGACTTTACTGGTGTATCTGACGATGACACGGTAATTGATATTGATAAAGATGCGGGGCAAAACGCGAATTTAGATTTGGCTCGTGCATATATTGAAATGGAAGATGCAGATGCTGCGAAAGAGTTGCTTGAAGAAGTAATGAAAGAAGGCAGCGAAGAACAAAAGCAGGAAGCGGCCTCAATTCTACAAAAGATTACCTAATTCGCTTGTAGGAGTAGGCGTAAACCTGCATTGATTGTCGTATTTAGCGGCCTGTATATTGATAGGATATACAGGCCGCTTTTGATTTCATCAACTTGCATTTATTTGCCATGCAGTGGCTGGGCTTTGATTATAAGCAGCATTGCATGTTGTAAGCGAGATGACTACACTTAGCGCCTTTTAAGAGACGGGGTAAAACTGATATGGGGCGAATTGCCTTAGGGATTGAATACGACGGTGCTGCAGTTTACGGTTGGCAACGCCAGCGCGAAGTACCGAGTGTTCAAGAGCATCTTGAAAAGGCACTATCGACAGTAGCCAACCAACCTATTGAAGTGCAATGCGCTGGACGTACCGACGCAGGTGTGCACGCGACTGGACAAGTGGTTCACTTCAGTTGTGATGCTCCACGGTCAGAGCGCGCATGGACGCTTGGGGTTAACGCAAATCTTCCAAACTCTGTTGCTGTTACCTGGGCGAAAAACGTAAGCGATGATTTTCATGCTCGTTTTTCTGCTACCCATCGCCGCTATCGCTACGTTATCCATAATGCAAAAATGCGCCCAGCAATTTTGAACTCGGGTGTTACCCACATTCACCGTGAATTAGACGAGAAGAAAATGGACCTTGCCGCCCAAGCGCTATTGGGTGAACAGGACTTTACGTCGTTTCGCGCAGCATTGTGCCAAAGTAAAACCCCGTTTCGCAATGTGACCGATGTAAGTGTGTATCGCCAAGGTCGCTATGTGATTATTGATATTCGTGCCAATGCGTTCTTGCATCACATGGTTCGCAATATCACTGGCGCGCTGGTCGAAATTGGGGCGGGGGAGCAAGATGTAAATTGGGTTGCTCATCTGCTAAGTTTAAAAGATAGAAGCAAATCGGCAGCCACGGCGAAGCCAAATGGTTTGTACCTGGTAGACGTAACTTATCCTGAAGAGCATAACCTGCCTAAAGGGCCCTTGGGACCACTGTTTCTGCCAGATTGCACATAACACTGTCGATGTGTACAAGGAAGTATTGTGACCACGTTTCAATTTTTATCAAAAACTTTTGGTTTGTTATTGTGTTTAACGGCATTAGAGTGCGGTGCTGATATAAAAGATAAAAAACCTAGCATACGTTTCGCGGTTAACACACCAGGTGCTGCCCCATATTTATATTATGATGAGAACTCAAAACGCTATGAAGGCATAGTCGTCGATTTTTTTAACTCGGATGAGCTATCGAATCAGTTTCGTATCGTTTATTTGGACTCGAATCGTGCTAGAAGCGAAGATTTATTAAAATCGTCATCGATAGATTTGTTTTTATCTTCTGAAAGTTGGATAAGTAAACCGAACGACTTTCTGTTTAGCGAAGAGTTGATAAAGCATGACAGCTATATCTACTCAACTTCAAATTTTGAAGGGCCATTTGTACCTGAGGAAAACTTATCCTCTAGTATCTGTACTAGATACGGCTTTACTTATCCCGTTTTACAGCAGTTCTTTGGGACAAAAGAAGACAGCATTCAGAGGGTTGACTCAAGTAGCCAACTTACAATGGCTATGATGATGTCGAAAGGGCGTTGTGACTTCACGATAATGAATGAACACAACGCGCGTGCTGTTATGTTTAACAAGGTGTTTTGTTCTTCAGAATTCTATCAGTCTCCTAACATTGTTAGCCGGGTTCGTTTAGTGTTTGTTATTCGTTCTGATTTAAACTCTCTCAAAAATAAAATAGATAGTGCGCTGAAGCACTTTGTCGAAAGTGGACAACGGCAACTTTCGCTAGAACGTCACTCAGGTGTTAATCGGTTTCCAAAACTTACATGTCACGGTGCTCGGTGAAACCAGCATTCTATGAATTTTGCCAGTGATAATTTAAGTAAAAGCTAACAGCGGTGAGCATTACTGATATCGACTGCCAACTTCTAAGACCAGTTTTGTTTTTTCCATTTCGTTGTATTGTGGTCTAATAGCGCGCTATATTAGGTAGCTGTTCTATTGTGTTACGTATTTTCTCTTTGTAATACAGTATGAAACTTAAAAATTTAATGCGTTGTTGACCACAAGTATGAATAAACATTAATCGTCATGGTCGGCAAACAAAAACAAAGGATTCAATTTCCATGAGCTGGATTCAAAAAATTCTTCCTCGCACGCAAACTTCACACAAAGGTAATGTGCCAGAAGGTATCTGGACAAAGTGTGGTTCATGCCAAGCCGTGCTGTATAAGAGCGAACTGGAAAAACTTCAGGAAGTTTGCCCTAAGTGCGACCACCACATGCGCATTACTGCACGCCGTCGCATCGATGCGTTCTTAGACGATGGCGATCGCGTTGAGTTAGGTGCAGAACACGAGCCTCAAGACGTACTTAAGTTTAAAGATTCTAAACGCTACAAAGACCGTATTGTTGCAGCGCAAAAGTCGACTAATGAAAAAGATGCTCTAGTGGTAATGCAGGGCAAGTTAAAAGGTATGCCTGTAGTCGTTGCATGTTTTGAATTTGCGTTTATGGGCGGCTCAATGGCGTCAGTAGTAGGTGCACGTTTCGTTGCCGCTGTTAATGCATGCTTAGAAAATGATATGCCACTAATTTGCTTCAGTGCAAGTGGTGGTGCGCGTATGCAAGAAGCGCTTATGTCATTAATGCAAATGGCTAAAACATCGGCTGCCCTTGCTAAGATGAGCAAAAAAGGCCTGCCTTATATTAGTGTGCTGACCGACCCTACAATGGGTGGTGTATCTGCAAGCTTGGCAATGCTTGGTGACGTAAACGTAGCCGAGCCAAAAGCGCTTATTGGTTTCGCGGGCCCTCGCGTAATCGAGCAAACAGTAAGAGAAAAGCTGCCTGAAGGTTTCCAGCGCAGTGAATTCCTTGTTGAGAAAGGTGCAATTGATATGATTGTTGACCGCAGAGATATGCGTGATAGATTACACAGCCTGTTGGTTAAGTTGCATTATAAGAATTAGTGAATAACGAAAACAATTTAAAACCTGGCTCAGTGCCAAATAAAGAAGGCGCAAAGGCGCCTTCTGCTTCAAAAAAAAGCCTGAGCCAATGGTTGTCCTACCTAGAATCTATTCATCCTAGCGCCATCGATATGGGGCTAGACAGAGTGAAAGAAGTGGCCAATGCCATGGCACTTTCACTTAGCCAGTCTTTGGTTATTACTGTTGCAGGCACAAACGGTAAGGGCACAACGTGCCGCTTACTCGAGCAGGCCATACTATCGCAAGGTAAAAGTGTTGCGGTATACAGCTCGCCTCATTTGACCGATTACCGTGAACGAGTGCGTTATAACGGCGAATTACCGCCTGCCAGTGAATTTGTCGATGCTTTTGAGTTTGTTGAAAGCGCGCGAAAGAGCACGGGTGGCGAACCCATTACCCTGACTTACTTTGAGTTCGGTACACTGGCTGCAATGAAAATGATGCAGTCATGGGCGATCGATGTAGTTATTCTTGAAGTGGGGCTCGGCGGGCGTTTAGACGCTACGAATATTATAAACCCTGACCTTTCCGTTATAACCACCATCGATCTCGACCATCAGGATTGGCTTGGCAATACAAGAGAAAAAATCGCTCGGGAAAAAGCGGGCATTATGCGCAAAAACGGTAATGCAGTGGTAGGTGAGCTGTTTCCTCCATCATCGCTTTACGATGTGGCAAACGAACTACAAGCTAACGTACGTTGGGCTACACAGGACTTCGTCACAGTCGTAGCAGGTGATTACAGCGAGTGGAGCTGGAAAGGAAAGAGTAACAGCTACGCGTCGCTACCTTACCCTAAAGTTCCACTTCAAAATGCGAGTACAGCGTTGGCCGCGCTGGAGCTACTAGATTTGCTGCCCGAAGAAAGTGTGGTTAGGGACATTATCGAAAATACCACTATGCCGGGTCGCCAACAAACTATTAGTGAATCGCCTCTTGTTGTCGTAGATGTTGCTCACAATCCACAAGCTACTTCTGCCATGCAAGAATGGCTAAACCGTTACGATGTTAGCCAAATGCGTGTTGTTGTGGGTATGCTTAAAGATAAGTCTATTGCTGAAACCTTGGCACCACTTTCCGGTCTTAACGCCAAGTGGTACTTAGCTTCAACAAGTGGACCGCGGGGTTGCAATGCAGAAGTACTTGAAAATGCACTTGTTAATGCCGGCACAACCATAGAGAATATAGATACGTTTCAAGACGTGACTTCAGCATATCAACGTGCGCTTGCAGATTATCAAACTGGTGAACTTATTCTCGTTTTTGGTTCTTTTGTTACCGTTGCAGACGTGCTTGCTGAGCAAAACTAACGCGCGCATTGTAGGTAAAACCGTGTATTCAAGCAGGAGAGCACAGTGACATCGGCATTAAAGAATAGACTGGTGGGGACAATTATTGTTGTCGCCCTAGCGGTTATCTTTTTACCAGACTTTCTTGATGGCAAAAAGCAAACGAACAGAGAGCCTTTTGTCTCTGTTCCTGCAAACCCGCCTAAAAAGCCCATCGTAGAGCCTGAATCTTTTCCATCAGAGCGGGTAGCGAAAGCTGCGGTTCCGGCTGTGGAGATTGAAGATGAAACAGCGTTAGATGAAGAGCTGGTTGCTTCAAGTACAGGTAACAGCACGAATACTGACGAAGCTACAGCCGCTAAAGCGCCAGTGCCAAAAGCCTTTGAAGAAGAGGACAAGTTAGCGAGCCAAACGGTTGTTGATACGAAAAGTGCCACTGCCGATGATGACGCAGGCTGGGTTATTCAGCTTGGCAGCTTTCGTCATGAAAAAAACGTAAAAGCTCTGCTAGCCAAACTTGAGAAGGCTGGGTATAGAGCTTTTAGCCGCAAAATTCAAACCAGCTCTGGCCCGCTCAATAAAGTCTTTGTTGGCCCAGATTTAGATAAGAAGAAGCTGGAATCGGCACTACCGCATTTGAAAGAGCTCACCAAACTTAAAGGGAAAGTCACCACGTTCAAAGTTGAGTAGGGCGTATTCTTTCTTTGTTGAACCACGCTTACTGAAAGGAAGTGTCACGGATTGCATTACAGACTAGTAATATTTCTATCTTCTGTTAGAATGCGCGCCATCTCGCCAAAGGCTCGTTGCTTCGTCACAAAAAGCAACATCAACGCAATAAAGAGACGATGAACTGGGTAGACTTTTCCATACTGGGTATCATTGCGGTATCTACCTTAATAAGCCTTATTAGAGGGTTTGTTAAAGAAGCCATCTCGTTAGTGGTGTGGTTTGCTGCACTCTTTATTTCAAGTAATTTCTACGCTGACCTTGCCGTTTACTTCACAGCCATTGACGACCCTTATCTAAAAAACGGCGCTGCAATCGCCGCGCTATTTATTACAACGCTCATTCTGGGCGGCATGATTAATTACGTCATAAGCCAATTGGTACAAGCAACGGGGTTGTCTGGCACAGACAGGGCCCTTGGTATAGTTTTTGGTGCTCTGCGTGGCGTGCTAATCGTTAGCGCATTGCTCTTTTTTATGGATACCTTCACCGGCGCCGCTTCCTCTAATTGGTGGCAAGCATCGGTGCTCATTCCAGAGTTTGGTGTCATCATTGAGTGGTTTTTCAGTTATGTGAAAGACTCCTCCAGTTTCTTAAATCCCGCTTGAAATAGGTAACGCACATGTGTGGTATAGTCGGAATAGTTGGTAAAACGCCCGTAGCTCAGTCACTGTACGACGGTCTAACGGTTATTCAACACCGTGGACAGGATGCCGCAGGCATTATGACTATCGACCAAAATATGTTTAATTTGCGTAAGGCAAATGGCTTGGTTCGAGATGTTTTCCATACGCGTCATATGAAAAGGTTATCGGGCAACATGGGTATTGGTCATGTTCGCTATCCAACCGCGGGTACGTCAAGCTCTGCAGAAGCACAGCCATTTTATGTAAACTCGCCATTTGGTATTGCCTTTGCTCACAACGGTAACTTAACCAACGCCCATGAGTTACAAGAAGAAGTGTTCCGCATAGCACGCCGTCACATTAACACCACTTCAGATTCCGAGCTATTGCTTAACATTCTTGCTCACGAACTACAGCAGGTAGCTGGCTTAAGCGTAAGCGCTGAACACATTTTTGAAGTGGTAACTAAAGTTCATAAGAAAATACGCGGTGCTTATGCTGTAGTTGCAGCCATTATCGGTCAGGGGATTGTGGCTTTTCGTGACCCTCACGGTATTCGTCCGCTTGCGCTTGGTAAGCGTATGAGCGAACTAGGCGAAGAGTGGATGGTAGCCTCTGAAAGTGTTGCACTTGATGCAGTTGGCTTCCAGTTTGTTCGTGATGTAATGCCAGGTGAAGCGGTATTCATTACCGAAGAAGGGCAATTGCATACCCGACAGTGTGCAGAGAATCCGGTAACGTCACCATGTATCTTCGAGTTTGTTTACTTTGCTCGTCCAGACAGTTTTATCGACGGTATTTCAGTTTATGCTTCACGCGTAAACATGGGCCGTAAGCTAGGCGAAAAAATTAAGCGTGAATGGGCAGATCTTGATATCGACGTAGTTATTCCTATTCCTGAAACGTCGATGGATGTAGCGCTGCAAATTGCGAACACACTTGAACTGCCTTATCGTCAGGGATTTGTTAAAAATCGCTATATTGGCAGAACCTTTATTATGCCTGGCCAAACCATGCGTAAAAAGTCAGTGCGTCGTAAACTAAACGCCATCTCATCTGAGTTTAAAGGCAAGAGTGTTTTGCTTGTTGATGACTCTATCGTACGCGGTACTACATCGGGTCAGATCATTGAAATGGCCCGAGAGTCTGGTGCAAAGAAAGTGTACTTTGCGTCAGCGGCTCCGGAAATTCGCTTCCCGAATGTATACGGTATCGATATGCCTTCGGCAAATGAGTTAATTGCATACGGACGAGAAATCGATCAGATTGCAGAGCTTATTCAAGCAGACGGTCTTATTTTCCAAGATATTTCTGACCTGGTTGAAGCCGTTCGCGAAGAGAATGATACGATTCAGCGTTTTGAAACATCAGTATTCGACGGTAATTATATCACTGCCGATATCAACCAAGAGTATCTTGAGCGCATTGATATGTCACGGGGTGAGGCAGCAAGAAAAGCACCTGTGGTGCAAGCTGAATTGAGTAACCTTGATGTACATAACATTGATGCAGCTGATTAGCATCTTTGGAATACGCTGATAGTTAACCAGAAAAGCCGCTTTAAAGCGGCTTTCCTTTATCCATCTTGTATCGAACTGGAAGCACTAGTGCACGAACACTGGCCCGCCAGTTAATCCCCACACTAATACCGAGCCTGTCATTAGAATAACCAGTAAAACTAGCCCGCATGTGACTACCGAGCTTGAGTAAATAAAGCCTTTGTCTTCTGGCATATGCATCAAAATAGGTACGCCGGAATAGAGTAGGTAAACTGAGTAGCTAATACCCACTAGCAGTGCCGTCATCACTACCCAAAGTTCAGGATAAAGACCGGCAAAGCCAACCATGAACAATGGTGTTGCCGTATAGGCCGCAAGTTCTAGTGACTGGGTATACGTAGGTGTTGCATCGAACGCTTTAGCCAACTCATGAATTAACACTGCCAGCGCTACAACACCGGCAATTAAGCCAAAATACATACCGATACCCATCATAATGGCGGTATTCTCACTTAGTCGTATTATGTCTCCAGCACCAATACTCCACCCAGTATGAGCACTAGAATAATAGGCTACGAGGGAAGGAATAAGTGCAATAAAAGCAATGTGGGTAAGCGCGTAAAAATAGGTTTCGTGTTTGGTATCAATGGATTGCCATTCTTCTCTTGGGTGAGTGTAAATACCAATTAGATGATTCAAAATCATAATGTCCTGCCTTGTTCACCAACGTTATTATTTTAAAAAATATTGTTGTGGGGCAGGGTAAATACACGGACAAACCGTAAAACCAAGAAAACACGAACACGACTCAAGGCGTCAAATACTGCCGTTAACAATATGTTTACAATCTGAGTGTGCAGCAGAAAAGCAAAGCCGTCAATAAGAATTGATTAATTTATAAACGGCTATAGGTTCTAGTTGGATTGTGGAACGCCGGAGTGAAAACGCAGTTCCTTATCGTCACTTTCAATAAGTGATTTTTCAACGCTTCCAAAATGAGCGACGCGCTCTGAAATATTGGTTTTGGCGATTTGCTCGGCAAGGGTAAGATAATCTTCAAAGTGTCTGGCTTCTGAGCGCAACAGCGACACATAAAATTTGCCTAAACCTTCGGAAACATACGGCGCGAGTTTGGCAAAACGCTCGCATGAACGCGCTTCAATGTAAGCGCCACAAATAAGCTTATCAACCAGCTTTTCAGGCTCGTAAGTGCGCACGTGACGTAGCAATCCATTTGCATAACGGCTTGATGTCACTGACTTATATTCAAAGCCTAACTCGTGCATAATTTCGAGTACTTGATAGAAATGATGAAGCTCTTCTTTAATCAGCATCACCATCTTATCTAGCATGTCTTTTTTGAACGGATCTAAACCTTCAACATTAAACACGCTTTTAGACAGGTGCTTAGTATTTAGCGATTGCCAATCGCCCTCATGGCGGTAGGTGAAGTCTTCATAGGGCTTCAGCCAGCCAAGCAATACTTTACTCGTTTCCTCATCAGCCACATAGCGACGAAGTAAATACATAGCGGACTGTGCTGCTTTAAGCTCGCAAATTAAGTGATCGGTAAGGATAACCCGAAGGTTTTCTTCTTTCTGCGCTTCGTCAATCCACGACTGCGGCGTCTCGCAATGTAAAAAATCATTGACGGGTGACAGGAGAGACGTGACTTCAGAGGAAGATATTACAGACATGTTGAAACTCGGTTTTTTAGTGCTACGAATTTTCAGTTACATTTGAATTTGTCATACTTCCAACATAAATGTCGACAAGCCAGTTGTGCGCGCCCTAGACTGAAGTAATACAAATTCTATGCTTCTGAACTGAGCGCCGATTCTACTTGATACTCGCAAGCCGTTACAACTTAAAATCGAGGCCATTAAATTACAAAATGAATTACCTTGCTCACCTTTTTCTAGCGCGTCCTACTGCCGACTCCCATTTTGGTAATTTACTTGGCGATTTTAGGCGTGGTGTTGATATAAGCACATATGGAAGAGCAGTACAGCTGGGTCTTAAAAACCACTACGAAGTGGATAAGTTTACGGATAGTCATGACAGTGTTTTGGCTGCAAAAGAACTGTTTTATAAAAGCCGCCGGCGATTTGCGCCTGTGGCGCTAGATATCTACTTCGATCACTTGCTGATAAAGCATTGGTCGACGTTCACGTCGCAAAGCTTTAACGAATTTCGAGAGCAAAGCTTTTCCTTGCTAGAGCAGAGACTGCCCACTATGCCAAGGGCAATGCAGCATAGCGTAGGGCACATGATTACCCACGATTGGTTTGAAGATTATGCTAAAGAAGAGGGGATTGCTAGGGCCATTTCAGTCGTTGCTAAACGAATTCGGTTTGCGAACTCTTTTCATCACGTGGTAGACGATATAAGTGCGAATAAAACAGAAATAGAAGCGAGATTTTTAACATTTTTCCCAGACCTCATCGCTCATATTAAGGATAGGGGGCCTGAAAATATCAATAAGGGTTAGTCGCCCTAACAGAAACGTATCGAAGAAATTGGTAGTTCTATCGTTGATTGCTAAGCTCACTTATTAACAGCGATATAGTCTTAACTTAAAGAGTCTCAAGTATAGTGCAATGATGGTCTGTATGAAAAACAGGTTAGCTTGCGCTCAACAAATAAAAAACAAAAACTAACGACACACAAAAGACGAAAAAATGAAAAATCAAATCGCATCAAATAGAAATACTAGAGGCCTGCTATGTAGTCAGGTTAACTCAAAACACAAATTACAGTTTCACCATTTACTAACACTTACTAAAACACCCCTCCGCCCGTTAGCATGGCTTACGGCGGTGATGATTACTTTTGTCAGTTTGACAGCTAGTGCTTTAGCCCAAGAAGAGAGCTCGGCTTCCCACGCTCGTGCGATTAAAATTGATAGTAGTGTAGTAACAGAGCATGAAACCAAGATTCTTGGCAAGCGTGTAAAATACAGCGCTACCACAGGTACTCAACCGGTTTGGAACAGTAAAGACGAAGCGGTTGCCACTTTGTTTTACACTTACTATCAGCGCACTGACTTAAAAGAGAATACCGAGCGCCCGCTTATAATTTCTTTTAACGGTGGCCCAGGCTCTGCGTCAGTGTGGATGCATGTAGCTTACACAGGCCCTCGCATTCTTAATATTGACGATGAGGGCTACCCGGTTCAGCCCTATGGTGTTCAAACTAATCCATACTCTATTTTGGATGTGGCTGACATAGTGTTTGTTAACCCAGTAAACACGGGGTACAGCCGTGTGTTACCAAAAGCTGATGGCAGCATGCCATCGCAGGATGAACAAAAGAAGATGTTCTTTGGCGTTAACGCCGATATTAGCTATTTGGCCGACTGGGTGAATACCTTTGTAACACGTAATAATCGCTGGCGTTCGCCGAAGTATCTTATTGGTGAAAGTTACGGTACAACACGAGTTTCAGGCCTAGCATTAGAACTTCAAAACCGCCAGTGGATGTATTTAAACGGCGTCGTTTTGGTGTCACCAACAGATATTGGTATTGAGCGCAACGGGCCAGTAAAAGCCGCTAATAGACTTCCTTATTTTGCCGCCGCAGCTTGGTATCACAATAAGCTTGAACCAGAACTTCAAAATAAAGACTTAACTGAATTATTACCCGAAGTCGAAGATTTCACTATCAACACGCTTATTTCGGCACTCGCTAAAGGTGGCTTCATTGGAGAGACTGAAAAGCGTGATGTGCTAAAACAAATGGCGCGTTATTCTGGTTTAAGCGAAGCGTCTATTGCACAGAATAACTTAGATGTAAGCACAGCTTTCTTCTGGAAAGACTTATTGCGAGACGAAGGGAAGACCTTAGGCCGTTTGGATAGTCGCTATTTGGGTATAGACGCTAAGCAAAGTGGCGATCGCCCTGACTATTGGGCGGAGCTTACTTCGTGGCTGCATTCGTTCACGCCTGCTATTAATTACTATTTGCGTGAAGAGTTAAATTACAAAACCGATATTAAGTACAACATGTTCGGAAATGTGCACCCTTGGGATAGAAGTAACAATCAAACGGGGCAGAACTTGCGATTAGCCATGGCGCAAAATCCATATTTAAATGTGATGATTCAAGCGGGCTATTACGACGGTGCCACGAATTACTTCGATGCTAAATATACTATGTGGCAGCTAGATCAAAGTGGCACGCTAAAAGACCGTTTAAGCTTCAAGGGGTATCGCAGCGGACACATGATGTACCTGCGTCGCGATGACTTAAAACAGTCTAACCAAGACCTACGTGAATTCATTAAAGCAAGCACGCCAAGCAAAGGTGCGCCAGCTATGTATCACCGAAAGTAAACGGCTAATCGCAGTGTGTAATCAGTGCACCTGCTTTTTTGAGCTGCGCTAAACACTCAGCGCAGCGCGCTTTCAGCATATCTCTTAATAGCCTAACCGCTGGTGTAATAGACTGACGGCTTGGGCAGATGAGCCACAGTTGTGTGGGTTTTGGTTGGTAGTCTGGCAACAAGGTAACAAGCCGACTATTTAAAATGTCGTCGCAGATATCTAAACTTGATTTAACGGCGACTCCTTTCCCTGCTACAGCCCACCTTCTGACCATTTCACCGTCATTAGCTGTCCTGATGCCCTGCATTTTTACCTTTATCGGTTTATCGTCGTGTACGAATTCCCATTCGTTATACACTTTATCGTGCAGCTGATAAAAAAGGCCGTTGTGACTTTGAAGGTCTTCGAAGTTTTTAGGTTTACCATGAGTGCTGATATAAGACGGAGAGGCAACAAGTAAGCGTGGCACATCACATATTTTAAACCCGTAAACGCTCGCATCGTCAGGCGAACCGTAACGTAGAGCTAAGTCGATTGGGTCGCGATAGAAGTCGATATTACTGTCATTTAAATTAAGCTTAACGCTTACTTTCTCATGCTCTTCCATAAAGTCGTCAAGCCAAGGGGCAATCACATTGCGCCCCAGATCAGACGATAACCCAAGCCTTAGTTCACCTTCAATAACGCCGGCATCACCCTTTAAGTTCTGTTTAGCAGTAGTTAGCATCGACATGGCTTGTTCGCACGTCGGAAGAAAACGTTCACCTGCAGAAGAAAGCCTAAGCGAACGGGTTGTGCGAACAAACAATTCAGCGCCAAGCGCTTGCTCTACGCGTTTAACCGCCGCACTTGCCGTTGCGGTTCGCATATTTAAATGAGTGGCTGCAGCGGTAATGTTTCTAAATTCGGCTACTTTTATTACAACAGTTAAGTCATCGAGCAACATGATTTTCAAAAACCATTTGATAATGTTTCTAATATTGTGCTGTTTATACAAATTTAATCAAGGGTATGATGGAAATATTACTTAAAGGAGAAACGAATGATGAAAGCTATTGGCTATACCCGCTCGCTCGATATAAATGAACCTGATGTATTAATGGACTTAGAAGTCGATAAACCTAGTGCTTCAGGTAGAGATTTGCTTGTAAAAATTAGTGCGATAGCGGTTAATCCCGTTGATTATAAAATTAGGCAGAGAGTAAACCCAGAGGGCGGAGAACCCAAGATACTTGGCTGGGACGCAGTAGGTGAAGTAGTTGATATTGGCGCTGATGTTACCGAATTTACGGTAGGCGACAGGGTTTACTATGCTGGCGATCTAACTCGAGCTGGTTCAAACGCAGAATTTCAACTGGTCGACGAACGCATTGCCGGTAAAGCGCCTAAGTCATTATCTGACAGCGACGCAGCAGCGCTTCCGCTTACAACGATTACCGCTTATGAGTTGTTGTTCGATCACCTCGAACTGAAACAGCAAAGTGAAAAAAGCGACGAAGTGGTACTTGTTGTAGGCGCAGCAGGAGGTGTGGGCTCCATAATGTTACAGCTTCTCAAAACGCTAACGGGAGCCACGGTTATTGCTACTGCATCGCGTGAAAGCTCTAAACAGTGGGTGCAGGAATTAGGTGCCGATTACGTGGTTGACCACAGTAAACCCATGGCTGAGCAAATTAAAGGGCTAAACATTGGTGAAGTGACACACGTAGCCAGTTTAAATAATACTCACCAATACATCGATACTTATGTAGAGGTGATGAAACCGAAAGGTAAGCTTGCATTAATTGACGATCCAGAAAGTTTAGATGTAGGAAAACTTAAACAAAAGAGCCTATCACTTCATTGGGAGTTTATGTTTACTCGTTCAATGTTTGAAACTGACGATATGGCAGAGCAAAGTCGCCTACTTACACACGTGTCGTCGCTTATTGACGAGAGCAAAATTAAGACAACAGTTGGTAAACATCTAGGAAAGATTTGTGCAAAAAACCTTATTCAAGCACATAAAATATTGGAGGAAGGGCAGGCTATAGGAAAATTAGTTCTAGAAGGTTTCTAATTTCTAACACAATAAACTACGCTTACATCGACGCCTAAAATTCTTAGGCGTTTTATTTTACCTATTTTTTAGCTTTACTAATGGGTTTTTATTCCTCTGTATCTAAGACTGTACCCGTTGTAACGTTGGAATACTTTACGATGTGCGAATATCTCGATATATTAGAGGCTTATCTTGGGGCTGATATCGCTATCGGCACCATACTTTTAGTACATTTATTGTGTAGGGCTTAATAAATGGATTTACGCTTAAAAGCGTCGCGATTACTTCGTGCAGCGAGTATTTTTAGTTTTTTGTTTTTTTATTCCGCTGGCGCATTCGCTTTCAGTGACTTTGTTAAAGGTAATCCGAATAATGCAGCAGCATTTATTTACCTGTTACTGTTTATTGTTGTTGTACTTCTTATTGTACCTCTTTATCAGTTTTATCTGAGTGCGGTAGAGTCATTAAAACTTGAGCAAGAAAGAAAAGCGCACAATAGCATATTGGACTCTTTCGATACCGGAGCGCTCTATGTAGATGCTAATGGGAAGGTTATATCGTCTAACCAAACAGCCCTTACGTTATTTAATACTACTGAAGACCAGCTTTTAAGTAAGGACTTCACCTCTCTTTTCGCAAGTGCAGACAGACCCGCGCTTCAAGAAGCTAACAAAAGCGACCACGCCGTTGTAGATGCGAAACTTCAAAGTTCACGTGAAAAGCTATCTGTAAGCTTTGGTGAATCGATTGTTCAAGCGAAGTCGTCACTTCGAATCGTTACATTACACTCGGCAGAACACGAAAGCGGCAGTGACTCTGGAAGAAACGTAAAACTACTGAATGAACTCTCTCAGACTAAGAAAGCGCTAACGGCCTCGTCATCAGAACTCGAAGCTTTGAGAATATCACTTGAACAGAAAGAAACAGAACTTTCAGGAAAAGAGAAGGAGCTAGAGTCCTTAAGCAAAGCGCATAAAAAAGTTGAAAAGAACTCATCTGAACTACAAAAATCTTTAGATAAAAAATCAAAATCGCTCGATGAATCAAAAGCGCAGTTAGAAAAATATAATAGCGACATCAAAGAGAAAGAGAAGTTAATAAAATCCCTAGAAAGCGAAAAAGCGGATAAAGCCAATGAGGCTGTAAAACTATCTTCTGAGCTTGAATCATTGAAAGCAAATGTAACGGATAAAGAAGCGAGCTTATCAAAGTCTGAAAGTGAATTAGCAGAGTTAAAGGTTGCGTTTGAAAATACCGAAAAGTTGGTAGCCGAATACAAAGATTCGTTGGAGCAACAAGAAAAAGCAGCAGACGAAACTCAGCGAAATAAATTAGACGCTGCAGAAAAAGCACATGCAGAAGCTATTTCAACTTTGGATGCCAAGATCAAAACGCTTGAGTCTCAGTCTGATTCTGAAAAATCTGAGTTGCAGCAAGAACAGGCTTTACTTAAGAGTAATCTGGAAGAAGCAAACGGAAAGCTTGAAGCACTTCAAAAAGAACTGAATGAAGCGACCGAAAGGGCTGAAAGTAAAGCGACAGAAAACGAGAAGAGTAGCCAATTCATAGCAGAGCTTGAAGCTAAGATCACGTCCCTGGAGGATGAAAAAGCAAGACAAGCTAAGCAAATAGAAGAAAGTGAGAATAAATTTAAATCTACTCAGTCGGATGTGGACGGTAAACTCACTGATTTAAATAATGAGTTAGCTGAGTTACGCGATGAAAACAAAACCTTACAAGAAAAGCTTGAACAAAAAAATGTAGCGATTGACGATGCAGGGTTAAGAGCAAAAGAGATAGACGACAAAAACGCCAAACTCCAAGAAGAGTTTGAAGCATCACAAGCTGCATTGTTTGCTCTTCAACAAAGTGTTGAAGATAAAGAGGGCGAGCGTGCCAAGTTCATTGAACAGGTTGAGGCGTTAAGTAACGAAATAGAATCGTTAAAAGCGAATGCCGAAAAGCAGCAGACCGACTTAAGTAACAATGAAGCCAAGTTAATAGCTGACGTTGATGCAGCGAACGCCAAAGTTGCAGACTTGGATAAGCAACTGCAGCAACTTCAAAGTGAGAATACATCGTTGCAGTCTCGCCTTGAAGGCGATTCTGATGCAATTGCTCATGCTGACGAAAAAGTTAAGCAGCTCGAAGTTGTTAAAGCCGAGCTTGAACAAGCGTTGGCAGATGAAAAAGCCACTGTCTCTATGCTAAAACAAAGCGAAGAAGAAAAGCAGTCGCAAGGCGAAGAGCAGTTAAAGCAACTTGAATTGGCTAAAGCCGAGCTTGAACAAGCGTTGGCAGATGAAAAAGCCACTGTCGCTATGCTAAAACAAAGCGAAGAAGAAAAGCAGTCGCAAGGCGAAGAGCAGTTAAAGCAGCTTGAATTGGCTAAAGCCGAGCTTGAACAAGCGTTGGCAGATGAAAAAGCCACTGTCGCTATGCTAAAGCAAAGCGAAGAAGAAAAGCAGTCGCAAGGCGAAGAGCAGTTAAAGCAGCTTGAATTGGCTAAAGCGGAGCTTGAACAAGCGTTGGCAGATGAAAAAGCCACTGTCGCTATGCTAAAACAAGGTCAGGAAGAGAAACAGTCGCAAGACGAAGAGAAGTTAAAGCAGCTTGAATTGGCTAAAGCCGAGCTTGAACAAGCGTTGGCAGATGAGAAGTCTAATGTTGTTCAGCTTCGACAACTAGAAAAAGATAAACAACATCATGTTGATGAAGTTGAGGTTGCACTTAAGGCTGCAAAAGACGAAATTACGGCGTTAGAAGAAAAGGTTAAAGGTTCTTCAGAAAGCGAGGCTCAACACTCTGATAAGCTTCAAAAGTTAGAAGCATCTAAGACTGAGCTTCAAAAAGCGTTGATAGAGGCACAGGAAACTATTAGCAGTCTTAAGCAGGCAGAGTTAGCTAATAAATCTGTACAGAATGAGCTTCAAGAGCAGCAGCAAAGAGCTCAGAATGCAGAAGCAAACTTCGAAAAGCAGAAAGAAAGAGCGCAGCAGTTTGAGCAAGAGCTAGACTTGGTCAAGCAAGAACAGCAGAGGCTTAAAGATGAGCTTGAAGTTGCTGAAAAACAAGCTTCAACCGAGAGTGTCCAGCCTGCTGCCGCTGCAGCCTCAACTGTTGGCTATCCGGTTAGAGTTGATATCGAAGAATTGCCAAAACCTGAAAACGCTACCGCATTTTTTGATCTTAACTACTATTGGTCAGCTCAAGGGGAAGACGCAACATTATCTTCTTCATTGCATGAGTTGTTAACTGAGTTAGAGTCGCTTATTGATAGAGGTGATAAGGCTGTAGAGTCTGAGAAGTTACCTGCACTTGTTGCAACGTCTCAGTCACTGATGAAGCTTGCGCGTTCAATAAATTCAGACGCTTTGGTTGATTTGGCGCAAAGCTTAGAGAATGACTGCCGTCAAGGTTTGCTAGATAATGCCTTGATTAGATGGTACCCGACTAAGACAGGGCTGCAAAAGAGTTTGCGAGTGGTTTACGATCAATTACAGCGCATTTGACAATAATGTATATATACAAGAAAGCGGAGTCATTACTCCGCTTTTTTATTTCTAATGCCCAGCCGTGGGAAAACATCGACATAAAGTAAGGCTTTTTATGTCGACATCAAAAGTAGTACTAGGTCTAGTATCTATGCTGATTGGTATAAAGCACTTGTTCACTCTCCCACTAATAGAACATAGCTGCAATTTACTGTTAGCCATGAGTGCAGTTAGTCGCTCAACTTTAAGTCTAAGAGAATGAAATGTGTGAAATCACGAAACTCATCATCTCTATTCGAAATTTAATCGTACCTGAAGCGCTTATTGTGATGAAGGATAGTCAAGAGTAGGATTGAAAAAACGCCACCAAAAGTTTTAACCTGGTGACGTTTTTTGATATAGGTAGTAAAAATTACAGCGAATCAATCGTAAAGGTTTCACTAACCTTTAATGGGTTGAGTACATCGTTGCTAGAAAGCTCAACTGAGTATACCCCTGGCACTGTGCGTTCATCTGAGTCGAATTCAATGGTGAATTTGGTCTCAGTACGTCCAGCAATAGATTGACGGTCAATAGTACTGCCATCAGGGTCTGATGCCTTCATCGCGATAAATCCACCAGGCCTAAAGTTGAATGTCGCAACCACGTCGACCGAAGCCACGCAGCGAGAACCGTCTGGGTAGGTAATACGACAATAGTTTGGCTTAGATTCGAACTTAACAAGCTGTAACTCGCTCGACAGCCCTGTATCTTCTTCTTCAGGTTCGCCTTGTAAGTTGGTAAGCAAGTTCTGTAATCGCGCGTTTTCGGCGTTAGCTTTTGCTAGCTGGGACTCAAGATCTGACTCATTGTTATTTTGTTTAAGATTAGCAATATCAGATTGAAGTGCTTCGAGTTGAGCATTCAACTCGTCATTACGTGCTTTTGCATCCTCTAATGCTTTAGATGTGCCTTCATTATCACTCACCTGCGTTATCAAACGCTCATTTTCTTCACGTAATTGGGAAAGTTCATCTCTTAATGCACGTGTAGCTGCTGCTATATCTTCTGATGAGTTATTGGAATCACGCAATTCTCTAACGGAACTCTTAAGAGAACGAATTTCATCATCGCGTTCGCCCAGCGAAATACTACAAGATTGCTGTCTTTCACGCGATTTCTCTAATTTGTTTTTAATCGAAACTAATTCGTCTGAAGGAGGAAGGGATGAACATTTTGCTATGAGATCATCACCTCCATTTTGCTGTTGAATTTGCTCGATGGTAGACACTTTATTGCTAAGATCTTCTTCAAGCTCAGCAACCTGTTTTGAAAATGCAGAAAGCTTAGATTCTAGCTCAGCTGACTTTGAGACGAGTGTTTGATTCTCTTCTACAATTTCATCTATATAAGATTGGTCTGCTGAAAGAGACTGATTCATTTTGAAAAAGAAATACAGTGCTAATATCACCAAGAATCCAATCACAGCGCCTAAATACTTTGCTGCATGTTGAACCACTCTTTCCATAAAATTGACAATTCCTCGTTAATATAGGCCTAAGATAATACAAAAGAAAAGGGCCATAAATAAGCTGTTATTTATAATCTTATTTTTTCTAACAACTCTAGAAGACTTAAAGATAAAAAAGCCCACTAAAGAGTGGGCTCTCTATTGTTTTCGAATTTAGAAAACGTAATTGATAGCGATGCGTCCTAGCGTTGCATCTTTATCTTCGTTTAAGTCGTCTGAGTAACGACTGATTTCAGCTTTTAAGGCAATGTTCGCGTCGTAATCGTAACGAATAGTTGCAGCTGAAACCGTATATTTTTGAGCGAATATCGAGTTCACTTCCAACAGGCTTGGTGTAATAGCAGTTACGAAAGGTTCGCCCAATGCCGCTACTTGGTCAAGACCCTTAACTTCATCACCTTCAAATGACTGGAATGTTACAGAAGGAGTCCACTTACCAGCGCGGAAGCCCGCTGTTACATACCAAGCAACGTCTTCCGGTGTGTAAGATTCTTCGATATCAATGATAGTGTACTCACCACCAATAAACCAATCAAACGTGTCTACCTGAACACCAACACCCAAGAATTCAGCTGTATCGTCTTCCATAAGAAGGAAGTCTGCTAGCGACGGCGCAACGCCGCGAAGTTCGTCTTCAATTCGTCCATTTAGCTCAACCTGGTTGAACGTAGCGTTTGCTGAACCGTATACTGCACGAAGGTTTAGCCATTCGTTAGCAATCTCTGCACTAAAGATGTAGCTAGTGTCGCCTTCGATGGTACCTGCTGAAATTTCGTTTTCAAATGTACCGAAAGCTGCACCTAGTTTGTATTCCCAATCCCCAGCGAAGTCAGAGTAGTCTAAACGGAAACCATCTAAGTCGTTAAATGGTACGTCATAAACCGCCTGAGGAGCAGAAATCCAGTGGTGAGAATAGCCTACGTCCAACGAGTCTGAAATTCTGAAAAGCGGGTTACGGAAGCGCCCTGCAGAGATAGCTAAGTTGTTTGTTACACGATAGGTTAGGTATGCCCACTCGAAGTCAACGTCAAAATCGTTTTCACCGCGAGCAAGTACCTGTACAGTCGCTGACATGCGGTCGTTTACATCACCACTTGCTTGAAGTGCGAACAAACTCTCTTCACGAAAGCTAATCTTATCATCATAGCCGTACAGAGGGTCTTGCGTTGGAGATATAACTCTGTCTTCACTGGCAGTACCGCCAACGAAGTTAGCGAACCCGTTTATTCTTATGTTAGCTTGGGCTGTATTGACAAGGGCGACACTTAGTGCCGTTGCTAATAGTGCTTTTTTCATGACAAAATCCTTAGTCTAAGTTTACGACACTAACGTCGCCAGTTACTGAGGCTGAATCGATGTAACCAATAGCATTTTCATCGCTTTGGATAAACTCGATTACTTTCGCATCTGAATCAAATTCTTGAGGTGCGATACCACGTCCAGTAAATACCAATTTAGCCCACATGGCTGAAACTTGAGCAGAACTTCGCCCTAAAACATCGCTGTCAAATTCCGAACGTTGTTGGTTGGTTGCTGGTTGTTGTACTATCGTTGCCGCTTTGCCGTTAGGAAATGCGGTTTCTTTGCCTAGAAAAAGGCGTTTTACCGTCTGCTTAGTTATTGTCGCCTGATTATCAGGGTGAACTACAACAACGACTTCAGCAACGGCTTGCAGGCTGAGTAAGGCACCAAATAAGGTTGCGCCAATTGTGCGTTTCATTATGATCGTTTCCTTGAATCGTTATGATCGAATACAGGTCTACGTCGGGTCACATGATTGTGAGCCGAAGTGAATGTCTAGTTAGAAATATCAAATATTCGATTTATTCTTATTTTTAGTCGGCATATTGCCCAAAAAAAGCCAAGCGCACTCAGGTACATTCCGCCTTTCGCAAAGGCCTCCCAAAAATCTTTGAAAGAGTGTCGTTTCACGGTGTAAATGTCAAGACGAAATAGACAGTTAGCGTATTAAATTTGTCTCTACTGTATAAAAATTTGTATATTTTCAAGAATTATTTGCCTGAATAAGTGCGGTAGTTGGTTCGAAATATAGGATTAATTACATGGTAAAATACGGCATCTTAATTGTTTTACTGAATAATTATTCATTTATTTGAATAGATGGGCGTAGATAATGCTAACATAGCAGTGATAAAGCTGTGTTTTCGTAAAGCAAACTAACTCAATTGCAGTAACTTCTTTTGGATGAGTAAGCCGGGAAGGCTTTAGGTGACATTCATAATGAGAACCTAGGTAGATACTTTTTGCCTTATGTAAAATGGCGTATAACTTGTTATATAGTCTCTGAAGGTTTCGATTTCATCGTTTTAGCTTGCAGGCAGCGCAACTAGGCTACCTGCGGGTGTTAATCATCTTTTGTTCTGCGATAGAAAACGACGAAAAACTTAGCTTTGTATATTCACCAAAGTGCGGCCAGAAACCTGCCCCTTCAATATAGCGTCTATTTTTCCATTAACCTCGGTAAGGGTGACTTCTTTTGTCAGGTCGTCAAGACGCTCCAGTTTCCATTCGCTAGCTAATTTATCCCAAAGTCTCAATCTAGGCGGCATTGGACATTGTACTGAATCGATACCTAGCAAAGACACGCCGCGTAAGATAAAAGGAAATACACTTACATTAAGATTGGCAGAAGCAGTCAGTCCGCAACAAGTTACCGAACCACCATATTGGGTGGCTTTAATAGCCTGCGCTAAGTATTCGCCGCCGACAGTATCGACAGCGCCCGCGTATTGCTCTTTCAACATAGGGCGCTCTTTACTTTCTAACAGCTCGTCGCGAGTTATTACTTTATTTGCGCCGAGGGTTTTCAAGAACTTCTCATGTTCTTTTTTGCCGGTACATGCCACTACAGAAAAGCCAGCTTTGGCAAGAAGGGCAACTGCCACTGAGCCCACACCACCTGTAGCACCTGTTACCAATATGTCACCCTTATCAGGCGTTATGCCGTGTTCTACTAACCCTTGTACTGATAGCCCAGCAGTGAAGCCAGCAGTGCCAATAACCATTGACTCCCTTAGTGTAAGGCCATCTGGCTTAGGTACCGCCCATTCACTGGGTATACGAACGTACTCGCCAAAGCCCCCGGAGGTATTCATGCCAAGGTCATAACCTGTGATAATAACCTCATCGCCTTCTTTAAACCGGCCGTCAGCACATGACACCACAGTGCCTGCTGCATCTATGCCAGGGGTATGGGGAAAATTTCTACTAACACCAGGGTTACCCGTCGCAGACAGGGCATCTTTATAGTTGAGTGATGAATACTCAACCTTGATGAGTAGTGAGCCGTTTGGCAAATCATCCAGTGAGCGCTCTGTGATGCCACGAGTGAATGATTTGTCTTCCTGTTTTTCTACAAGCAAAGCCTTGAACGATGTCATACCTGTCTCCGTTGGTCGAAAATTTACGCTACCCATTGTGATGATATATAAACTTTGCGCAAGTATGCACTTTTTAGTAGGGTAGTACCCTAAAAGATACTATTGGAGTTGTATTGGGCTTTTGGCTTTGTGTTTTTTTGCAAAAGGCGAGCTGATCTCTAGGCAGTATCTTTTGCTTGATTAAGCTAAGAGGACGAAATGGCAACAAATTTGAAAAGTGTAAAAACAGAGCCGTGCGATACGATTACTAAAGTCGAAGGGAAAGCCGCGAATTCAAAACAGTGCTCTAGTGAAAGCTCAAATGACCCTAAGCAATACATTTGTGGTGTTGCGGTATCCCTTGAGATTATCGGTGGTAAATGGAAGGGCGTTATTTTGTGGCACCTCTGTCATAAAACACTACGTTTCAGTCAATTGCGAAGGCGTTTGCAAGGCGTTACTCAAAAAATGCTTACTCAGCAGTTAAGAGAGTTAGAGCGTGATGGTTTGGTCAATCGGAAGGTGTACGCTGAAGTACCACCTCGTGTGGAGTACTCACTTACTGAGTTAGGTCGCACGTTAGAACCCACTCTACGACAGCTATGTGATTGGGGTAGGGCATACAATGACGACTACAGATAATGCGACTTAGGCTGCCTAATAAACTTGTTTTAGCTGAAAATATGGAAACATTAAACAATGAATTAGGTAAGGACAGCTAAGAATGGCGAGTACTGAGCAGATAGCAGTACTCGCCTTAGTAGTCGTGTATTTTATGATTTAAGCGATTAACGAACCAATAGACAATACGCTTTCTTCACCATCTGCAACTGTCTTAATAGTCGCATCCATTACGCTGAAGTCTACGCTCAGTGACGCTGCATTGCTGCCATTTTTCCAAGACAGTACTAAAACATTACCACTGTAATTTACATCAAACGTTCCATTAAAGGCATCGCTTTCGTTTCTTAGCGTTATTAACTGCATCAAGCCTTTAACTACCGGCTTTTTAACCGCCTCTTCGACCATAGCAGAGGACAAATAAGGGCGGTTAATATCACGGCCAACATTAGTCCGAGCAAGCAATTCCATATCATTGTGTGCAGCAAGCATACCGCCGTAGTAGACTTGGGGAATACCAGGGCTAAAGAACTGAATAGCACGAGCAACCAAGTAGGCGAAATCATCCTTACCCAATGCGTCGTAATAGCTGCAGTTTACTTGATAAAGGTCAACGTTGTTCGCTGCGGCACCTGTGGCTTTCTTAGATTCACCGTTAGAGTTCACATGAATTTGTTCAACTAGCGCGTTGATCGCGTCTGCATTAAGAAGACCAGGCTTGTCACCACTTGCGCCCACATCAACAATACCAATGCCATCATGGGTATCTAATACGGTAAAACAGTTACGAGGCGAGATAGAAAGCCAGTATGCCAGTGCTTCTGCGTTTTTAGTAAATAATGTATGTAGTACAAGCGGCGGTAAAGCAAAATCATAAACACTGTCGCAACGCGCAGCAATATCGATCTGTGTTTGATAGTGACTATGTATCTCTACTAGACACTGCATGCCCATACCACGCGAGCGATTAGAAAGTTCTTCAATAAACTCAAAGGTTTCTTCAAGCATGAAGCAGTTTGAGCCTGCGCGTTTAATGGCATAGCCTGCCGCGTCTAAGCGAATAAGATCAACGTTGCTTTCCGTAAACGACGTAAGAATGGAAGAAAGGTATTCTTGGCCTAATTGCGACTCAACATCAATATCAATCTGATTAGAGGTAAAGGTAGTCCAGAATGGCACAGTTTCTGGTTTATCAGTTGCAGTACCTACTTCATATTCGCTGAAAAATGGCGTTGGGCGAGGGCGGAACACTTGCGCAATTTGTTCGTCGATTTGCGCTTGGTCATTACCTTTAAAAATATCTTCCTTGGTTAAAAACAGTGGCCAATAGGTAGACTCACGCCCATTTTTCAGTACGTCTTTAAAGGCCTCGCTCTGTCCAGACATATGGTTAACAATGAGGTCGGCCATAATATCTACAGACTCACCAAGCTTTTTAACGCTGTTCCAATCGCCCAAGCGCTCATCAACTGATGTGTGGTCAATGGGGTCGAAGCCAGCGTCTTCACCATCATAAGGATAGTAAAAAGGAAGAATATGAACACCGGTGAACAGGCCATTCAATGGACCTTCAAGTATTGCTGTCAGGCTCTCGATGTTGCCATCGCCCAATCGGTCTGCATAGGTGATTAGTTGAACGCCATTGCGTATAGACATGATAATTCTCCAAAATTCAGCATGCGCTGGCTCGTACTGCTGTTCGTTTCGCGAGCACACATTACTACGAATTAAGCACTACCAGTCCGTTAGGTTCATAGTTAACTATGTAACAGGTTTAGCTTAATTCTTAATCTTTTACCGTAAACTCATAAAGTTTGATTAAGAATCACGATAAACTGATAACTTAATCGATTAAGTTAAGATAGCAGCAGACACGTGATTTGTAAATGAGAAGTTTCAAAAATGAGACAGGAAAAGCTTATCTTAAAGGGGAGTTGACGTCGATTTTGCATTTGAGCTACTTATCGATGGCTAGCTTTTTAAAAATTAAAGTCCGGTCTATGCTGGTTGTGAACATTGTGAGTTTTGAAGAACAGCATTGGCACAAGTGTTAAGCGCTACTATTTGATGTGTTGCTGTTGTTAACTTCCTCTAACTCTCGTTTTGCCTCTTTCCATTTAGCAAGCTTTTCATAGTATACATCCCAAATACAAGGGCAGCACGAACCCCCGCCGCAACAGTCGTCTCTTAATGGTTTTTCCGGCTCTTCTGGTAACGAGTTCATGAAATTTATCCTTGCCTTTTTTCTAACAATATCCAGCGCGCTAAGAATATTGGCACTAGTTAACAATACCTAGTAGCAATTAGAATTGAAACTGCCAAATCAGATTTCACTCGCAAAAACGAGGCAAAACAAAAAGCCCTGTTGAATAACAGGGCTTGGGGTATCTATATATCTTAGTTTACTAACGGGCCTTAGTTATTAATTATTCAGCAGGATGCTCTTCCTGAACTTTTTGACCATTTAGGTTTTCTGGTGCAGCTACAACGGGCTTAGGCTTAACTGCGCCTGTTTTAGCCAGTATATCGCTGTTGCCGGTAACCAAGTCTGCTAAAGAGCCTTTGTCGGCATCAACTAAACCTACTTCCCGCAGCATAGAGTCTACCAGTGGGGCGTTAGCACGGTAATTAAGCGCTGCTTGTGTTACTTGCTCAGCCAAGCCGTTGCCCGAGGTTGCAAGGGTATGTTCACCATTAGTGCCGCTACCTTGACCGTATCCTTGAAGAATTTTAATGCCTTCAATGTTTTCCAGAGGCTTAACCGCTTGCTCAACAAGTTCAGGCAATATCTTAAGCATCGCAAGGGCTTTTTGTAGCTCAATTTGTTCGGTCTTGAGCGTATTCTCAGCTTCGTAAAGAGCTTGTTTACCCTGCGCTTCAACGGCAAGCACTTTTTCATCAGCGTCGGCTTGCAGCATTTTAGCATCGGCTGCAGCTTTGGCTTCCGTAAGAATAGCGGCAGCAGAGTTTTCAGCCGCTTCTTTCTTAGCCTGTGCTTCAACGGTTATGCCCACTGCCTCACGTTCAGCCTCTTTTCGCGCATCAATAACTTCAATTTGCTTCTTACGTTCAGCTTCTGCTACCGATTTAGCGGTAAGCACTGCTTCTTCTTTTTCCACTTTTTGCTTTTCAGCTTCCGCGGCTTTAGCGCGTGCTGCAGACTCTTCTTCCGACTTAGTAGCAACAGCAATTTGTTTAACTTGCTCTGAAACCTCAACTTCTTGCTGCTGGCGAATACGTGCTTGTTCTAACGCCTGACGCTTGGCGATTTCTTGGGTTTCTATTTCACGAGATTTCTCAATTTCAGCTGCTTCAATAGCGCGGTTTTTAGCAATTTCTGCTTCACGCTCTTCTCGTTCTTTCATTTCGCGCTGTTTAGCAATTTCAGCTTTTTGCTCTTGGCGTTTAAAAGCAAGTACCTGCTCTTGCGCAAGGCGAGCCTCTTCTTCATCGCGCTTTACGTCTAAAGATTGTTTTTCAGCGGCTAGGTTACGCTGCTCAATGAAAATACGGTTTTCTTGCTGGATGTCGTTAGTTTCTTTGCGTTTTTCTTCAATGATTTTGGTCAGCCGAGCTCGACCTTCGGCGTCAAATGCATTGTTTTCGTTAAAGAACTGCAGATCTGTTTGGTCGAACCCGGTTAAGCTTACCGATTCAAGTTCTAAACCGTTCTTCTCAAGGTCGTTAGCCACACTCTGCTGAACTTTTTGTACAAAATCAGCGCGCTGTTCGTGCATTTCCGTCATGCTCATTTCAGCAGCTACGGCACGCAGTACATCTACAAACTTCGACTCCATTAACTTTTTAACTTCTTCAGCGCGGGTGGTGCGAGTACCTAGCGTTTGCGCAGCCATTGAGATGCCGTTAGCATTCGGCGCTACACGTAAATAGAAGTCGGCTTTTACGTCCACACGCATGCGGTCTTTTGTAATAAGCGCGTCTTTCTGTATTTTCTCTACTTCTATACGAAGGGTATTCATGTTCACCGGAATAATTTCGTGAACAACAGGAAGAACTAAAGCGCCACCGTCCTTAATGACTTTCTCGCCACCTAGACCGGTTCTTACGAACGCCGTTTCTTTAGTAGCGCGTGTGTAGAGTTTAGCGAATATAAGGCCAATAACGATAAGCCCTACAACAATAGCACCGGCAATAAAGAGTATTGACGGCAAGCTAGATGGTTGGAATGTATCCATACTTTTATCTCTTTTATGTTATAAGTAGCGGGTTGCTAACCAGCTGTGTTGGTTTTTTTGAACTAAAATGACACGCTCTCCCTGTGCGAACAATTCTTCATCTTCGAATGGTTCAACTAACACAAAATGAGGCTGAGAATAATGGTCGGTAAACTTAGCTTCTGCCGGATTGCCTCGGCTTGCTTTTCCAATAGTGATTTCGGCTACTGAGCCTATAAAATCCTCGCTGTTCACCGCACTAGACTCTACACTAGGCAATACGCCTGCAATAATCTTTACAGTTTTTGCTGTAACCAGTAGCCCAATAAAAAAGGCGAGGGGAACAGACATGAGCGCAGGTAGCGTAAAGCTGAATACACTTGCTGTTATGCCATTTATGATTAGGCCAACAAGCCCGAATATTGTAAGCAATACAATCAAGTAAATTAAAAAGGGAACTTTATTTATATTTAGCCAGTTAGCAAACGAGGTATTAAGAAATCCATCGCCATCTAACTCTGCAAAGTCATCGCCAAGCCCTAAAAGGCTTGCGCCAAAGATTGTACTTACAAGCTCTAAGATAAAAACGAAAAATACGGCTATAAGCGCAATGCTAAACCAGAAATTTGCAGGGGAAAGAAGAACATCTGTCATTTACACCGTCCATGATGACTAACTTGCTTTTAATCTTTATACCACAGAACAAAAATTAAGCCAGTGCGTAACACATGTACTTTGGACTAGTTTGTAAGAAATGATGTTCGGCAAAACGCTAGTATTACCTAGATGGCTTGAAAAAAGAGGAAGCGTTGATTCGTTCGAAAGACTGCTATTTACTAAAGTTATGTTGCTGCAGCATTACGTCGTTTTCTGTAACCTTTAGAACGCTACCTTGATCGTACCAATCACCCAGTACAATCCGAGTCGCTGGTTTGCCATTAGCTTCAAGGCTGTGGACGTTTGGTCTGTGTGTATGGCCGTGGATCATGCGCTGCACGCCCCATTTTTCCATTACTTTCACCACTTCTTCAGGGGTAACATCCATAATGTCTGGTTTGAGGTTTTGTTGCTTAGCTTTGCTTTCTGCGCGGCCATTGTCGGCAACACGTTGGCGATACCATAAAGGCAGCGCAAGCATTAATCGAGGCCACCACCATCCACGGGATTTCTTGCGAAACTTTTGATAGGCAACGTCGCGAGTGCAAAGCTCGTCACCATGGGTCAGCAGAGTAGGCGTGCCGTAAAGATCTATAACCTCTTGTTCGTTTAACAGGGTCATGCCTGCTTTTGCTAGCCATTTTTCCCGTATAGCGAAATCACGATTACCGTGAATAAAGTAAATAGGGCAGTGCTGACTTACCTCTTTAAAGGCTGTCGCTATAGCAGTATTAAACGGGGTGACGTTATCATCGCCAATCCACACTTCAAATAAATCACCAAGAACATAAAGTGCGTCAGCGTTAATCGCGTCTTCTTTTAAAAAGCGTATCAAACACTCTGTTATATCTGGACGGTCTGCACTTAGATGTAAATCAGCAATGAAGTAGGTGAACGACATAAATATTCTTAAGTGTGGTCTAAAAAGCCGCGTTAACTACCACGCGGCTTTGATTTAACTAAAGGCTTGTTTTGAATGGCATGGCTTTGAACAGCATGCCAGCCAAACTAACACTTAGTCAGGTGGTTTATTAGTTTTCTAAGCAGTGACTTAGGCGACAACTGCTTTTTCGATGATAACAGGCTCAACAGGTACATCTTGGTGATAGCCGTTGTTACCAGTTTTAACGGCTTTGATCTTCTCAACAACGTCCATACCTTCAACCACTTTACCGAAAGCACAGTAACCCCAACCGTTTACAGACTTACTAGTGTGGTTAAGGAAGTCATTGTTGTTTACGTTAATGAAAAACTGCGCAGTAGCTGAGTGTGGGTCTTGAGTACGCGCCATCGCGATGGTACCTACTTCATTTGCAACACCGTTGTCGGCTTCGTTTTCGATAGGCTCTTTAGTATCTTTCTGTTCCATATCAGGCGTAAAACCGCCACCTTGGACCATAAAGTTGTTAATTACACGGTGAAAGATAGTATTGTCGAAAAAGCCGTCTTCTACGTAAGAAAGGAAGTTAGCTACTGTTTTAGGTGCTTTATCTTCGAAAAGCTCTAGGGTGATGTCACCGAAATTTGTTTTTAACGTAACCATTGTGGTTTGTCCTGTGTGTTAGCGTAAATGTTAAGTGTGGGCATTTTAGCGCAAAACCAATCGATAGCGCAAAGTGACGGTTATCGCAAAACCCAGCAATATCGTTGCAAAAGGCTTGTACCATTTAAATCGCGACAGTGCTAAACTTTGCGGCCGAAAAATTATGACAAATAGGAAATATAGACATGCTACATCTTTACAACACCCGAACCCGTGAAAAAGCGAAGTTTGTACCGCTTCAAGAAGGGAAAGTGGGTTTGTATGTGTGTGGTATTACCGTTTATGACCTAAGTCATATGGGTCATGCCCGTACTTACCTGAGTTTCGATGTCTTAGTACGCTACATGCGCCACCTTGGTTTAGATGTGAAGTACGTGCGCAATATCACCGATATCGACGATAAGATTATTGCTCGCGCCAATGAAAATGGCGAAAGCTTTGAAGCGCTAACTGCGCGCACTATTGCCATGATGCACGAAGACTTTGCGGCGATTAACTTACTAGAGCCAGACGTCGAGCCGACAGTAAGTGGACATATGGATGAGATCATTGAAATTATCCAGCGACTAATGGACAAAGGCTACGCCTATCAAGCTAAAAGCGGCGATGTACTATTCGACGTAAGCAAATACGAAGATTATGGCAAGTTAAGCAAACAAGACTTAGATCAGCTTAAAGCGGGTGCTCGTGTTGAAGTGGCGGCAGGAAAAGACGACCCGCTAGACTTCGTACTGTGGAAAACCACCAAGCCTGGTGAGCCGGCATGGCAATCGCCATGGGGCGAAGGTCGTCCGGGCTGGCACATTGAGTGTTCTGCAATGAACCACAAGCACCTTGGTGCGCACTTTGATATTCATGGCGGTGGTTCAGACTTAACCTTCCCGCACCATGAAAATGAAGTGGCTCAGTCGTGCTGTGCGTATGACACACCTTACGTAAACGTGTGGATGCACGCGGGTATGGTACAGGTTAATGATGAAAAAATGTCTAAGTCATTGGGTAACTTTTTTACCTTGCGCGATGTGCTTAAAGAGCACGACTCAGAAACATTGCGTTTCTTCTTGATGTCAGCGCATTATCGTAGCCAGTTAAGTTACTCTCAAGACAATATTACTCAAGCGAAGGCCGCCCTAGAGCGTTTGTACACTGCGCTGCGTGGTGTAACAGTAGACGAGAGCACGGACCTTAGCTATGGTGGTTATTTAGCGCGTTTCGAAGCGGCAATGAACGACGATTTAAACGTACCTGAAGCCTTTTCGGTGTTGTTCGATGTGGCACGTGAGCTTAACCGCCAAAAAGATAATGTAGAAGAAGCAGGTAAACTGGCTGCTGTTCTTAAAGGCCTAGGCGCAATTTTGGGTATGCTTCAAAGTGATCCAGACACCTTCTTGAAAGGCGGTGAAGGCAATGACGACGAAGCGGCTGAAATTGAAGCGTTAATTAAACAGCGTAACGATGCCCGTGCCGCGAAAGACTGGGCAGCGGCAGATGCCGCACGTGATGCACTAAATGCAAAAGGTGTAGTGTTAGAAGACGGCCCAAGCGGTACTACGTGGCGTAAAGCGTAATTAGCAGCCAATACTTTTTAACAGAATGAAAGCCCGCACTTGCGGGCTTTCTTATTTGGTAAGAGGGAAACGGTTAATAGCTTCTATGATTAGTTTATCGATGGCTTAACTATTCGAGTTAAAGGCGTGCTTAATAGTGAGTTGAGTATTATTCTGTCTACTACTGAAAAATAGTGTGTACTCCTTATCAGTCTTAACAGCTATTGTCGCCATTTATCCATCGATTTACATCATCACTTAAATTTAAGTCTGTGCCTAAGTTAAACTCACCTTCTCGAACAGATACCTCGCTACCGTAGGTTGAGTGGGTAACGGTGACGTGTAAAAAAGGATATTGCGGGGTGCTCCCTTCTTTACGACTGGCCGTGAGTTTGTAGCCGTTTTGTATTGTATACGTGTTTACGACTATATCGCTATGGATTGGCTGATGCAGTGTGGACCAGCATCGGTTTGCATTGTATTCAATGCGCTCAACTATTTTTTCAGGTTCTTGGTTGGTGGAAATAGAAGAGGTCGGCAAGATCACCATGCAGCCTGAAGCAAATGCCGTTATACAAATTGCTAGAATTACGTGGTTACATGAGCGGCTGAATATTCTGCAGCGTTTAATTTTCATCATAAGTCCCTAAAATTGTTATAATTATACTCGTAAGGACTTTATATTAGCTTATTTGTATGAACGACGGCTGAACAAAAATATGGCTAGTATTCACCTTAACTCTAACGCTTTGCAAATTAATTAAATCTTGGGTTTGTCAGTAGGGATAGCTGATTCTTTTTCAGTTAAATGTGATTTCCAACGCTGCTGTGCAACGTGGGCTTTCACCAATTCTAAGCATTCATTTACAACGCTAAGCACTTCTTTATCTAGTGCATCGGCGGTAGGGGTATAGTCGTGCATACCGACAGAGATGAAATGGTCGATGCGCTCTGCGTCTAAGTCGCTTAATAGGTTTACTAGCGATGTAGTAACAATGTCGGTGACTGACTCTTCCAAGGTATTTTCAATGGTTTTGCCGATAACAGGCAGGTAATGCAGGGAAGAAACTTGTGCATTACTTCTTACCGCTTTCCCCACGCTTTTTCGTACGTGCTCTCGAATAACTTCACCATGTTCTTCGCTTTGAATAGACTGGCCTAAATGGTTGATAACACCTGCCATCCACTGCGTTATAACGGGTCGACGAGGCGCTAGTACCTGTGCATTGATATCGTCTAATAAAGGCGAACCTGCTGAGATGTCTTTTTGCGCATCGCTTAGTACTTTAACAACAATTCTGTCGCTCAGCTCCTCAACAAATACGTCATAGTAAAACGCAAAAAAGCGAAAGACCGCAGTTTGGTTTAAATCTATAATTTCGAACTTGTGCAAACGATGCAGTATGGAGAATATTCGCAAGAAACGAAATAGGCGAGTAGGTCCGGTAGGAATAAGGCCTATGATGTCGTACCAGTGTAAAAACGGGAAGAAGTACCAACGTAAGTGTTCTTTACGCACAATGGCTACAGCCCAACGAAAACAGAACTCGGTAAAGAATATGGCAATAAAAACTAAATCGACCAACAAAAAGTTGGCGTGAATTGGGTCGTAAGCGTTAAGAAAGGCGGGGAAGTATGTACCTAAAAGACCGTATACAAAGTCTGTAGCATAAAGCGCATCGAAAATAAGCCACGCTAGATTTACAAACAGTATACCTAGCATGACTAAGTCTAAAATTAACCAAGGCGTTTCATGACTGTTTCGCAGATTTTCTCGGTTAATTCTTAGCATTTCCATATCCTTTTCGTGATTTAACGCATGATAAAACGGCTGTTAGGGAAACGCGTTAATGCTAATTTACGTTGAGTCACTAGCTCGATGCGTTCAGTCTTGTCACGTCTACATACAGTTTAAGTCTTTGACCGGGTTGCAGGTAGCGCTTAGTGTTTAGCGAGTTCCACTTACTGATGTCACTAACCTTAACATTGAACTTGCTGGCGATTCGAGATAACGAGTCACCGTTTCTTACCGTGTAGGTTAGTTTTTTGGTGACTCCGGCTTGCGTTTTGCCTTTCTGCCAAATAATCAAAGCTTTTCCTGGGCGAAGCGTATCACCCGGCGCCATGCCGTTCCATTTAGCTAACTGCTTAGTACTTACTTTGTACTTACGCGCAATATCCCAGAGCGTATCACCGGATTTAACGGTGTGACGCACTTTTTGCTGAGACGAGTTGCTATTTTGTAAACTGGCTAAGCGTTGCTCTTGCGATAACGTATAGCTGTCTAATTCTTGAAGTGCTACTGGTACCATTATTGCCTGGCCTATTCGAATCATTGATGAGTCTAACTCATTTATTCGTTTCAGCACTTTCACTGTGGTGTGGTACTGCTTTGCAATTTTACCCAAGCTGTCACCGGACTTAACTGTGTGGCGTACCCAGTTAAGACGCTCTTTTTGATCAATCTTAGCAAGGGCTTGCGAAAACGCAGCAGCTTTATCAAGGGGAAGTACTAAGCGGTGCGGGCCATCGGGAGATGTGGCCCAGCGGTTGAACCCAGGGTTTAAACCGTGAAGTTCTTTTAAAGACATACCGGCAAGCTCGGCGGCAAACGCTAAATCAACTTGAGAGCCAATATCGACCACTTCGATAACGGCTACGTTTTCTACTTCTGGCCATGAGTACGCATATTCATCTTTATTCTTAAGAATATCGGCAAGCGCTAATAACTTAGGCACGTACGCACGGGTTTCTTTAGGTAAATTCAAGTTCCAAAAATCAGTTGGCTTTCCTGCACGTTTATTAGCTTTAATCGCTCGTTGTACACGACCTTCGCCACTGTTGTAAGCCGCAAGTGCATGAAGCCAATTTCCGTCGAACATTTCATTTAGGTAAGTAAGGTAGTCAAGTGCTCCTTGAGTCGACGCTACAACATCGCGACGCCCGTCGTACCACCAATTTTGATCCATACCAAATCGCTTTCCGGTGCCAGGAATAAATTGCCACATGCCGGCTGCACGGCCGTGAGAATAAGCGAAAGGGTCGAATGCGCTTTCTACGATGGGCAAGAGGATTAACTCCATCGGCATGTTACGCTTTTCAATCTCTTCGGCAATGTAATAAAGAAACGGCTTAGCACGCTTCACCACGCGAGCCATGTATTCAGGATGTTTTAAATACCACTTTCGTTGCGCATTAAGGCGCTTATTGTCGGGTATTGGTAAAGCGAAATTAGCACTGGCACGTTGCCATACGTCAGTAACGACGGCCTGCGTATGCATATCCGGTGTATCGGTAAGCTCAGCGCCCTCTTCTAGCGTATCGTCATTTGGGTGAACAACATCAATAACGCCGTCTCTTGCAAGTTCGCAATCTGAAATGGCTTCTTCGTTGCTGTAAATTTCACTGCACGTTTCTATTGAAGCAGTTTCGTTACTTTCTAGTTGTGCATTGTTACTACTATTTTCGGTTATCTGACAACCCGTTAAACCTATCGCCAACAACAAGGGCGATAGAGGAAAAAACTTCAACTGCATATATGAAGAAACCTCTTGGAACACTGCAAACCTGGAATATTACGATAATTGGCTTACAAATGCATCAAAACTCATCTTTCCAGCGGCGAACTGCAGCAAACACCGCTACATCGTCAGCCAGGTTATTTTCGCAATAGGTTTCGGCAGCAGTTTTCACTGAAAGTTCATGGGCACGTAAAAATGGGTTTATGTTTTTTTGCTCTTTGAGGGTACTTGGTAAAGTAGGTTGATCCTGTTCACGCTTCTCTTTTACCCACGCAGCATAGTCGTTAAGCGCTTTGTTATCGGGCTCAACAGCTAATGCAAATGCAACATTAGCCTGTGTATATTCGTGAGTACAGTACACCTTGGTGGTGTCGGGAAGTCGCTTTAATTTATTTAAAGAATGTTGCATTTGCTCTGGCGAACCTTCAAATAAACGCCCGCAGCCCGCTGAAAACAATGTATCACCGCAAAATAGTACGCCATGACCAAAAAATGCAATGTGATCAAGTGTATGTCCCGGTACCTCCATAACTTGCAGCGCCATTTTAAACACGGGAAGGGAAACCGAATCGCCCTGAGCCACCGATTTGGTAATACCTCTTATGTGGTTGCCTCTTGGGCCTATCACCGGTAAATCCGGTACAGTAGATACTAGCTTGCCAATGCCACCAGTATGATCTCTATGATGATGGGTAATAAGAACCGCACTAAGCATTAATTTATTGGCTTTAAGAAAAGCCAATACTGGTTCAGCATCGCCGGGGTCAACGACTATGGCGCTGTTACCATTGTGAATGCACCAAATGTAGTTGTCAGTAAAAGCGGGGATAGGATAAATTGTTACATCTGAAGGAAGCGTTTCTGCCGTCATAAGAGTACCTGCTTGTGTAGGTAGAATTATGCGTTACTATAGGGACTTGTGAACAGCAGAGCAACTTAAGAGCGCGCAGTGTTAATGAGATCGGCCTTTAAAGCCAAACCGCCTCGCTACCCAACGAGTTGGGATGATTTCCCCGCAGGCGAGCATATCCGCAATGCCGTGAATACAGTGTGTAGCGATTATGCTGAGCGCATATTTGGGTACCACTTCGCTAAGCTAGGCTCTTTAAGTGCCGAGATTACTCTAAACACTAGCCCTATTAGGCACCATATCAACCAAGTGCCATTTGATAATCAATTTGGCTGCCAGTTAGACGATAACACAGTATTTAACTATACCTCAGACAAGCATGTTGCATCTTCACAATTGCAGGATGAAAGCCGCGAATCAACTATTAGCAGAGAAAATACCGTTGTAGGGCAGTCGCATTCCTTACCTTTCTCTGAAAATAGTATTGACGGCTTTCTATTGGCTAACGAGCTAGATTTTGCTCAAGATCCTCACGAGATTTTGAGAGAAGTAGACCGTGCTATTACGCAAAATGGTTACGTCATTATCAGTGGCTTTAACCCATTGAGTCTTGCTGGTGTCGCCAAGTTCTTGCCCGTGAAGCGCGGAAATATTTTGCATGATGCACGCTTTTTTACGTCGTATCGCATTAAAGATTGGCTTCAGTTGTTGGGTTTTGAAATTGTTGAACAGCGCCAAGTTTTGTTTTCAACACTCTTTTTCCAACAAAAGTGGAAAGGGGCGGTTAAGCTTCAAGACTATTTAGCCTCGTACTTGCCGTGGTGCAGCGCGGTCTATGTAATACTTGCGAAAAAGCGGGTAATCCCTATGACAGCCATAAAACCTAAACGCAATTTAAAGCCGAGTTTTTCAGCGGTCGGGGCTAGTGTAAGGACTTCCTCGGTAAATCGTACGCTGCGTTAGCGGTGTTAATGTACATGCCATGCGCACGTAGAGCGGGCCAGGCTTTTAACTAAAAGGCTGTATCAAGCGTTAACCCTTTTAGAGATTTGCTAACTTGCTGTACCAGAACGCTAGGCTTTAGCGTTCACAAGCGAATTTGAAGGGGAGTGGGAGATAGCTTAGCAGCTATCTCCATATTAAGATTTTAATCGTCGCTTGCTTTATACAAATGCACATCTCGCTGCGGATAAGGAATACTAATACCTTCTTCGTCAAAGGCTTTTTTAACCTTTTCCTGCATATCCCAGTAATAGGGCCACAAGTCGTCTGTACCGACCCACGGTCTAAACATCAGGTCGACTGAATTATCACCTAACCCGCCTACACAAATTCTAGGTGCAGGGTCGGTCAATGAGCGTTCGTCCTCTTCAAACAGACGCTGCAAAATGTTCTTTGCTTTGTCGATATCGTCATCGTAGCCAATACCAAATGTCATGTCGCAGCGGCGTTTATCGTATACGCTAACGTTAGTTAGTGTGGCATTGGACAGATTCCCGTTGGGAATAACAACACGCCTATTGTCAAAGGTGTTAATTACAGTGTAAAGAATTTGTATTTCTGCAACAGAACCTAAATGGCCTTCTGCTTCAATGGTGTCACCCACTTTAAAGGGTTTGAAAATCAGTATTAGCACACCTCCGGCAAAATTAGCCAGGCTGCCTTGTAAAGCTAAACCTATAGCCAAACCTGCCGCCCCAACTACTGCAATAAACGAGGTGGTTTCAATACCTATCATAGAGGCAACAGAAATCAACAACATGACTTTTAAAACGGCACTAATTAGCCCGCATAAAAATTTGTTTAGCGTGGGGTCCTTTTTTCCTATTCGATGATCCAACAGGGTTACAAAACGATTCACTAACCAAAGACCCACCACCAAAGTAAGAATAGCCAATAGCAATTTGGGGGTGTAAGTCATCACCAGTGATATGGCTTTTTCGGTTAATTCCGATAAATCGATATTAGTCCCGAATAAATCTTCCATAAATACCTCCTTCAATGATTAAAAAACCTGACTACGTTAATGAAAGAATGATAGATCGCCTTGAATTACAACGAATGGAAATGTCCCTTTGATGGTTTGCGGTTGTGAGCTTATTTTGCGATAGGGCGATAGGGAAAAAGGGCAGGAGAAAATAGCGGATTTAGGTTGCAGAATATGGGAGTAATGGTGGATCTAGATGATGGGGAGATTACTGAGCTTCTACGGCTGTGTGCTTGTACTTGGAGTATCTAGATAACTTTGGGTATTAAAAATTGAAGAGTTTCAATAACCGCTCAATAAAAAAGGTGACACCCCGTCGCTTAATAGCGTTGAATGTCACCTTACTTTTATATGTTCGCTTTAAAGCTTACTTAACGCGCATACCCGGCTTTGCACCTTCGTGCGGCTCAAGAATGTATAGCTCGTCGCCACCAGGGCCAGCGGCTAATACCATGCCTTCACTCATGCCAAAACGCATTTTACGAGGGGCGAGGTTCGCTACCATTACAGTGTGCTTACCGATAAGGGCTTCAGGTGAGTAGGCCGACTTAATACCCGCAAAAACTTGCTTAGTTTCGCCGCCTAAATCTAGCTCTAAGCGTAGAAGCTTGTCAGCTTTTTCTACGTGTTCAGCTTTAGCAATACGCGCAATACGTAAATCTACCTTGGCGAACTCATCAAACGAGATAGTGTCGCTGATAGGGTCTTTAGTAAGCGGGCTGTCTGGGTCGATTGCCGGTGCTGCTGGCGCTAGGCTTTCTTTTGAATCTTCAACCATGGCGTCGATTTTCTCCATTTCTACGCGCTGCATCATCGGCTTAAATTTGTTGATGGCGTGGCCTTTCAATAGGGTTTGCAGTGAATTCCAGTCGAATTTGTCGTTTAGGAATTCTTCTGCTTTTTCTGCAAGTACAGGAAGAACTGGCTTCAAGTAAATCACCAACAGACGGAACATGTTAATACCTAGCGAGCATACATCGTGTGTAAACTGCTGCTTCGTCTCGTCTTTAATGGTTACCCAAGGTGCATTGTTGTCGATGAACTGGTTTGCTTTGTCAGCCAAGGCCATGATTTCGCGCACGGCTTGGTGGTACTTACGCTTTTCGAAAAGTGCAGCAATGTTCTCTGATGCGTTTTGGAACTCAGCAATCAGTTCTGGTTCTATCACGTTGTCAGACAGTTTTCCGTCGAAACGCTTGGTGATAAAGCTTGCACAGCGGCTTGCAATGTTAACCACTTTACCTACCAGGTCTGAATTCACTTTTTGTGCGAAGTCAGTAAAGTTAAGGTCGATGTCGGTAACACCGTCGCCCAACTTAGACGCAAAGTAGTAACGCAGATATTCTGGGTTCAGATGGTCAAGGTAAGTACGGCCTTTAATAAAGGTACCGCGCGACTTTGACATTTTCGCGCCGTTTACGGTTACAAAACCGTGAATGTTTACGCCGGTAGGCTTACGGTATCCCGCACCTTCTAGCATCGCAGGCCAGAATAGGCAGTGGAAATAAGTAATATCTTTACCAATAAAATGATAAAGCTCAGCCTCTGAGTCTGCTTTCCAGAAATCATCAAATTCTAAGTTGTTTTGGTCGCAGAAGTTTTTGAAACTAGCCATGTAGCCAACCGGCGCATCTACCCACACGTAGAAGAACTTGTTCGGCGCACCTGGAATTTCAAAGCCGAAGTAAGGCGCGTCACGGCTGATGTCCCACTGTTGAAGACCTTCAGTAAACCATTCTTGCAGCTTGTTAGCCATTTCTTCCTGCAGGGCACCTGAGCGGATCCACTCTTTTAACATGCCTTCAAATTTTGGCAGGTCAAAGAAGAAGTGCTCAGACTCACGTAGTACTGGTGTAGCACCAGACACCACGCTGCGCGGGTTCTTTACTTCTGTTGGGCTATACGTTGCGCCACATACGTCACAGCTATCGCCGTTTTGATCTTCTGCGCCACAGCTTGGGCAGGTACCCTTAACGAAACGGTCTGGTAAGAACATTTCTTTTTCAGGGTCGAACAGTTGGTTAATGGTGCGCTTGCTAATGTAACCGGCGTTATCCAAACGGGTGTAAATCTCTTCACACAATGCCTTGTTTTCTGGCGAATGGGTTACATAGTAGTTGTCGTAATCAACGTGAAAATCAACAAGGTCTTGGTGATGTTCAGCACGCGTTCTTGCCACCATTTCTTCTGGTGTAATGCCAAGCTCTTGGGCTTTAAGCATAACCGGCGTACCGTGTGCATCGTCGGCGCAAACACTGTAACATTCGTTTCCGCGAAGGCGCTGAAAACGAGTCCAGATGTCGGTTTGAATGTGTTCTAGCAAATGACCTAAGTGAATAGAGCCATTTGCGTATGGCAACGCACTGGTTACCAGAATTCGGCGTTTTTCTGACATAATGACGTTATTGATTCTTTGCGTTTCAAAATGGCTGCAAATACTAGCGGAAAACCGCGTTTTTTGCATTACGTAATTCACACAATTCTACTACTAGTAAGGCATTTTATGTTCTTTTCTCGCAAAGCAGAGCCGGCAACTCAAAAAGTTGCTGTAATTTTGGCCAAGTATTTTTCTTTAGATGTTGAAGATACCTTGTCATGGTGTGCTTTTAGCCAGCGAGAAAATGAAGATGCAGGCGTTACAATTACTTTGCCATTTTGCATTGCTACACAGTTAGATACGCTTAAACAAGAAGTGCTTAACCAGCTAAAAGGGAAACTAGATGCCGATAAGCTTACGTTTAAACAAAACGTAGCCAGTGGCGAAACTGAAGTTGCCCCTGTTACTAATATTAAAAACATTATTGCGGTAGCCTCGGGCAAAGGTGGTGTGGGCAAGTCAACAACCAGTATCAACCTTGCTTTTGCGCTTATGCAAGAAGGCGCGAAAGTAGGAATTTTAGATGCCGACATTTATGGGCCTTCTATTCCCATTATGTTGGGCAACCCTGACGCACACCCTGAAAGTGAAGACAATAAGCACATGCAGCCGCTTGTGTCACATGGGCTGGTGGCGAACTCCATAGGCTATTTAGTACCGCAAGAAGACGCGGCAGTATGGCGCGGCCCTATGGCAAGCCGAGCGCTCAAGCAGTTATTAGATGAAACGCTGTGGCCTGTACTCGATTACTTGATTGTAGATATGCCGCCAGGTACCGGCGATATTCAACTTACTATGGCCCAACAAGTGCCGCTAACTGCATCTGTGGTAGTTACTACGCCGCAGGACTTAGCACTAGCCGACGCCCAAAAAGGCATAAGCATGTTTGAAAAAGTGAACGTACCTGTATTAGGGCTTATTGAAAACATGAGTTATTACCAGTGCAGAGCCTGTGGTACCAAAGACTATGTGTTTTCAAAAGACGGGGGCGAGGCGCTTGCCGAGCGCCATGGATTGCCACTGTTAGGGCAGCTACCTCTTGATATTCATATTCGCGAACATGCCGATGCAGGTACTCCGTTGTTACTGGCCTCGCCTGACAGTGCTTTAAGCGAAAGCTACCGCGAGGCAGCTAGAGCACTGTCTATGCAATTGGCCCTTACCGTTGAACCACGTAAAGGGGCGGTTACACACATTAAAGGCGACCCAATTGGCATTGTTGGTAAAGAATAAAAGGATAAAGCAAGGTTGAGTTATAACACGTGGTGCGCAATATTTGAGAAAGTTTACTTTGAAGCCTACTTATAGGCCTAGCAAAGAGAAAAATTGAGGTAAGTTCTGGCGCTTAAATTCAAATTCGTCATAAACTTAATAAAAATTGCGCAAAAGCAGATAAAACAAGCCTTTGAGCAGTTGAATGCATGCGGTGACATACGCATAATAGCGGCCTAACGAAATGAGGAATACACCATGCGCTTGTGCGACCGCGATATCTACCAACATCTGCAAGATGGAAAAATCAAAATTGAGCCTACACCTAACTATGATCAGATTAGCGGTGTAACAGTAGATATTCGCCTTGGTAACAAATTTCGCGTATTTGAAGACCATCAAGCGCCGTTTATCGATTTAAGTGGGCCGAAAGCGCAAGTACAAGAAGCGCTGGACCACGTAATGAGCGACGAAATTGAACTAGAAGAAGGTAAAGCGTTCTTCTTGCACCCGGGCGAGTTGGCACTAGCTATAACCTACGAATCAGTAACGCTGCCAGACAATATCGTTGGTTGGTTAGATGGGCGTTCTTCACTTGCGCGTTTAGGCTTAATGGTGCACGTGACGGCGCATAGAATCGACCCAGGTTGGTCGGGCAACATTGTTCTTGAGTTTTACAACAGCGGTAAATTACCCCTAGCGCTTCGCCCTAAAATGAAAATAGGGGCACTAAGCTTTGAAGTACTTTCAGCGCCAGCTGAAAAACCTTATAACGCCAGAGTTGATGCTAAATATAAAGATCAAGCCGGTGCAGTTGCCAGCCGTATTTCGTCAGACGACGAAAGTAAGTAAAACAACCTAAAATCAACTTTTTTGGAAAAGCCTCGTGCGTTTCCCGCTAATTACTGATAGAAAATATAAGAGCAATAATTAGGGCCTAAATCGAAGGCCTTAGCACTTATAATAAAGCGATTAGTAACGGGAAGCGCAATGCACACAAACCCTGAACCTTCTTCAGATACCCTACAACGACAGCCAACACGTAAGAACAGCATTATTCTTTTCGCGTTTATCGCCTCTGTTCTTAGCGGTATGGGCTTGTGGGCTGTAAATCAGCCCAGCGAAATTATATTTACCGCCTCGATTACACTTTTCGTAGCAATACTCTGGGTAACCGAAGCGCTCCCCATTCCCGCTACCTCGCTTTTACCCTTCGCACTATTCCCGCTATTTGGTGTGTTGTCTCACAGCGAAGCCGCCTCTGCTCTCGGAAGCCACGTTATTATTCTATTAATGGCTGCTTTTATGCTTTCAAAGGGGTTGGAACGCGCCAACTTACACAAGCGGTTTGCTATTTATATGCTGCGTGTAACGGGCAGCGGCAGTCCGCTTAAACTGATACTGGGCTTTATGCTCACCACCGCCGTCCTTAGTATGTGGATTAGTAACACCGCCACGGTGTTAATGATGTTGCCAATGGCCATTGCCATTATTAATGCTGTCGATAACCCCCGATTTGGCGTGGCCCTTATTCTTGGTATTGCTTACTCAGCAAGTTTAGGCGGGGTAGGGACGCCAATTGGCACACCGCCTAATATTATCTTTATGAGCGTGTATGAAGAGACTCAAGGTATTGAATACAGCTTTATCGAATGGATGAAAACTGGCGTACCGATAGTCATTTTAGGTGTGCCTATTATGGCCTTGTGGTTGGCACGCGGAATTAAAGAAGTGGGCCACATAGATTTGCCTGTACCTAGTGCATGGACGAAGGCCGAAAAGCGTGTACTTGCCATTTTCGGTACGGTAGCAATGGCGTGGATCTTCAGACCTTTTTGGACCGCTTGGATAGGCGTGACCACTATTAGTGATAGCACCATAGCCGTTGCTGGTGTTGCCGCTATGTTTTTCACCGATAGCGGCAATGATAACGGCAAAGTAGATGCAAAAGGCAACCGCGACAAGTTGCTTGATTGGCAAACGGCAAACGATATTCCTTGGGGAATGCTGCTGCTGTTTGCTGGTGGGATTTGTATTGCGAAAGCGTTTATGTCGTCGGGTTTAAGCGTGCTGATGGGGTCGTGGTTAACAGGGCTTGCAACCTTACCTGTTTTACTGCTTGTACTAGGCATTTGCTTATTCGTAACTTTTCTAACAGAAATTACTTCTAATACCGCAACCTCTACATTGCTAATGCCGATATTGGCGGCAGCGGGGTTGGCAGTGGGCGTTGACCCTAAGTTACTAATGATTCCTGCGGCAATTAGCGCAAGTTGTGCTTTTATGTTGCCTGTAGCAACCGCACCCAATGCCATCGCCTATTCAACGGAAAAGTTCGATATAAAAACAATGGCAAGAGAAGGAATAATGCTGAACGTACTAGTGGCGTTAGTGGTAACTGCAGTGTGCTACGTTACTTTGACCTGATATCAAAAAAACGGCAACTAGGTGTTTTAATGCAGAAATTTGCAAAGATGGTTAGCAATTGAGCGCTTAAACAGGCTTATTGCTAATTCTCGTTGCATTGTGAACAAATATGAGTAGTATTACTCGCTCTTTCGGTCGGTGTGTAGCGCAGCCTGGTAGCGCACTGTCATGGGGTGTCAGGGGTCGGAGGTTCAAATCCTCTCACACCGACCAACTTCCCTCTCACCCTTGAGTGGCTTGACTTACAAGCGTTTCCTCTCTAAAAGTATCCATGAATCAAATAACCTAGCTGGGTCACCTTTTGGGTCACTTATAGTTTCTATTGTTGGGCTCTACCCCATAAACGGGGGATCAGCATTCACCTTACACGATTGATAACACCATCCCATCCGCAATGGGTCATCACTCTTATTCGATAATTTTCAAAGTTTCTAAAACCATACGCTCTTCTCGATATCATTTCCATTTTGTTGTGGAAGCCTTCAGTGATCCCGTTGTTTCGTGTAAAGCGCCACATGGCGATGATAGGTTGCAACCACGAAGTTAAGGTTTTGGCCAGTGTACGAAGTGGACTGTGATGTAACTGTTCAAGCAAGTCTAAGAACCTCGGTAATGTCTGCTCCATTCGTTTTTCATTCATAGTCTTTAACAGCATATACCTGATGAGCTTCTGTTTGACCTCATACAGTGTTTTTAACACCGGATAGTCAGCTAAGTAGCGTTGTAGGTTGTTGTTATTCTCCTCGCTTAAATGCCATTGATGTCGTCGCATCAAACTAAGTAAACCCCGATTCTTACGTCCTTCAGGGTGGTGTTGCTGCCACGCTTTTAAGAAGTGATGGTTTATCAAGCGCACCACATGAAAACGGTCAGCGACTATCGTAGCATTAGGGAAATAGCGTTTGGCAATACCACGATAGGTTTCCGATAAGTCCATCGCGATGAGCTTAACGTTCTCTTTATTGGGAAGGTGGCGTAAGTACGAGCGTAAACTTAATTCAGAACGTCCCAGTTTTACATCAAACACACTACGATGTCGTAAATCTACAAACGTCGTCGCATAACCCTTCTTACGGGTAAAAAAGTGTTCATCTATCCCCAGCATCTCTGGGCAGGGGCGACTGATAATCTCTTTATATTTTTGGCTGATGTGTGATTGGTACCAACGCTCTACCGTAGTGGGACTAATGCGATGTGTGCGTGAGATACCACGCTGCGTAACACCACCGTGGTGCGCTTCAAAGACTTCTAAGCGAAAGCACTCCGACGCCCGATAGCGTGGCCGGATCCCAACAAAAGGGTGCCTGAAATAACGACCACAGCATCGACAGTGATACTTAGGTACCTTTAAATGTAGTGTTAGCACCTGATTACCTTGGCGCGTGTGCTTCACAGTACGCTTATGTGTGGCTTTTATGCGTAAATGTCGACTCTCACAATGTTTGCATAGCGGCTTTTTAGTGGGCTTTGCCCACACTTCAATAAAATCATGTCGATGAACACGTTCTATTTCTAACTCACTTATGCCTAAAATAGTACCTGCGTGGGACATCTGTACTCTCCATTAAATGATTCTTCGCAAAATCAGTTTAATGAATGCGGATGTCCCCCGTTAATGATGAAGAGCCAAAAGACAATCTTCAAGCCAGTCGCAACTCTCCTCTTGACCAAACACGAAGACAACGCACAGGCTCTGCTGGTGGCTCTTACGACTAATTCACTGTACCAGCAGGGTATACTTTGATCAGCACAGCAGTGGATTTAAGTAAAATTAAGCCTCAAAGCAAAATGTTGCATACTGAATCTTTTGAGGTTAAATTTTAAACAGTAAACGGAATTTTAAATCTCTAAAAATGGAATTCATTCGTATGAAATTCACACTTTATTTTATATGTTATATGACGTTGTTCGGCTGTATGAATTTAGAGGTAACTCAGTTACCTACAACTGACTATCAAGCAAACGTTAGCGCAGAGCCGGTCGTTCAAATAGATACTTCAGAAGGTCAACAATTAACATTAATGCTGAGAGAATTACTATACCCACCAGAGATAAAACAACTTTCCGCAATGTATGGCCTCGATAACCTCGATGAAAAAACGACAGAGTCAAAAAGAGATATTTCAGGGGCAGCCTACGACATTTCGGACTTTACGCTTATGCATACTGATGTTTGGCAAGAAGCTATTCTGAAGGGTAAGCTTGTCGAAACAGGTTTGCTTGTTTTGGGCAGCGCGTTTTTTCTCGATAGTATGAAAAGCCAACGAACACCACCCAAAAAAGTGTCAGGTTTTTATTTGGAAGGATTTGATGAGAATGCTGGCGAAGAAGGTATGGCTGCATTGACAGATTCGCTTGCCCGAAAATCAGTAGATGCGCTAGTTCATCATTTCGAATCCCTAGGATACGAATTGGACGGCATTATTATCTGCGATAAAGAGTTGGACCTTGTATTAAAACAGTCTTTTCAGTCTAGAAGTTTGTCAAACAAAGGAGGCTGTCCCCAAGAAAAATCCATTGAGAATGTAAACCTTGTTAAGTCTGTTTTTTATCAGTTTCTTTTTAAAATTTCAGACAATAACGATGTTAGAAGTATGGAATATTTTTGGCCTAATAAAGTTATAGCCGAAGTGTACTACGATACTTTGCAAATAAAGCGTTCTTCTATCGATAATTCTTTTTTTGTCTATTCAAAACCAAATGAGTGGCAGTTTAATTTGTATCATTCACCTTCTGGTCTTACAGAAGAAGCATTTTCAAATTATCAGGGATTTAGGAGGAATGCTGGTACTGATTTCTATCGTGCATTTCATTATACGTTGACAGAAAAAGTACCAGGTTATTTTTCATTTTACAGGGAAATACCGAATAAAAAGTACCACCTTGCAGAAGGTCTTTACAAAGGTCGCTTGTACAGAGTCAAAGAACGCCTTACTGAAGATGCATCTGTTATTGAAGGGCGTATTGATGAATTTAAGAAAAATAATATATTTATGCGCGATAGCGAATTATCAGCCAATAAGGATATATTTTATTAATCCGTTCATTTGTTTCTCAATTTGTGGGGCTGCTATTAAATCCAAAAATCGACTCTAAAACCAATTCAGCACTCTCAATCTGCGGGTAATGCCCTATATCAACAAGTTCAACTACGTCAGCATTGGGTATAAGTTCCCTATATCTTTCTACCATATGCGCACCAGAAATGGGGTCTGCCATGCCTGCGGTTAGTCGAACCGGCACGTCAGCATTTTGAAGGGCGCCTACCCAACGCTCTCTGTATTGCTTGCGCTGTTTCATATAGTCCAAAAGCAAGTGCATGTGTTTGTGGCCATCGTTTTCGGTAATAAGCGCCCAAAAATCATTGATGTCTTGGTCTGAAGGAGGCGTGTTTGGGCCAAAAATGTTGTGCATGCTTTTTCGAATCGCTTTTTTGCTTAGAAAAGGAATAAGCAGCCCGCCAATAGGGGAAAGTAATAGCTTTTGAATGGGTAATGCTTGATGGGTTTCAGGAAAAAGGCCGCCATTTAGCAAATGCATCGACTCCATACGAAACACGAGGTTACCTTCTAACTGACGAGCCATTAACTCCTGCGCAACGGTATCACCGTAATCGTGAGACATTACGTGAGCATGCGTGATTTGAAGATGCTCCGTTAAGGCTTCTATCACCGTGGCTTGTTCTTTTATTTTGTATTTTTTGGGGGCTTTGGTGCTAAAACCAAACCCCAACATATCGAGTGTTACGCAGTGAAATTTCTTTGTAAGTGAAGGCCATAACTTAACCCAGTCGAAACTCGCAGTAGGGTACCCATGAATTAACAACAGCACAGGCCCGTTGCCTTGGGCTTTGTAGAAAATTTGCTGATTGTTAACGCTTAGGAATTGGCCTGAACTACGCCATTGTGAAAGTTGCATTACGACATGCCCTTATTATTGTTTTATCCTTAGCTTGCCTTGTGTAAGGTTTTTGAACTGTCGTAAGCACGACATTTAAACCATGGCGCGCTTTTAAATTTATCTTGGGAAGATAAATGGTTTATACAGGAACAACTGCACTAGCTTTCAACGGGTATACAAACTGTAATTGTGGTTCCTTCACCAGGCGACGATACCAAATCAATCTCACCGTTAAATTTCTGTCGAACAAGATTGTATAAAATATTTAGGCCTAAACCCGTGCCACCTTTATCGCGGGCCGTTGTATAAAAAGGTTCAAACACTTTTTTATGAAGTTCTGCAGGAATACCTTTACCGTTGTCTTGAACGCTTATTACAATACCTTTTTCATTTTTGCCGCAGGTTACGGCAACTTTATTCACTTCATTATTTACTGATGGACCAAAGGCGTGACGCTGAGCGTTCGATATTAAATTCGTTAATAGTTGAGCGATAATGCCCGGACATGTCGTGATAACTAAATCAGAGGGCACATCAATGCTAAGCTCGATTTGCTCTTTGCGTAGCATGGGTTTTAATGGGTTACAAACCCGCGGTATGTATTCATCCAGCGCGATTTCTTCAATTTCCAGCGATGTTTGGTCCGCAGAGGTTCGCTTAAAGTCTTGAACTAGGTTCGCGGCCCGCATTAAGCTGGCTTCCGCTAGTGATAAACCCTCAGAACATATCTCTTCAAAGTCTTTAAAACCCTCTTCTGTTAACTCGCCATTCTCGAAATCTTGATAAATACTTTTGAGCTCTTCCTTGCAGTTACTTACCGAGGTCAGTGCAATGCCCAATGGCGTATTAACTTCGTGAGCAATACCTGCTACCAAGTTGCCTAAGGCTGCCATTTTTTCTGATTCAACAAGCTTTTCTTGGGCAGCCTCAAGTTCGGCAGTGCGATCTATGACTTTTTGTTCAAGATTCTGGTTTGCTTCTATAAGCTGTTGCTCATAGTCAGCACGCTCGTTAGCACTTACCGCACGCCCGTAAAGATCGGCAAGCGATGCAGCAAAAACCATTTCATCGTCAAGCCATTGTCGAGCCTTGCCCTGGTGCTCACAACATATTATCCCAATCATCTTTCCGCGGTGGCGAATAGGCACATCCAGCATAGAGCTTATACCCAGAGGCGTTAAATACACTTCAGCAAACTCAAAAGTTGCAACATCGGTTATCGCATCGTGGGCAGCAATTGTTCTACCTGAGTCGAGCGCTTCAAAATAGTGGGGAAAATCCTTTCGGGTTAGCACTAAGCTCTCGTTATCGAGATCGTTTCCTTTGTCTATAAGTAGTGTGCATTGCACTAGCGTTTGGTTTTCGTCATATAACCAAATGCCTGCCCGAGTAATTTCCAAGCCTTCGCACATAGAGTTGATAATAAGTCTTGAAGCAACATCCAGTTCGCCTTTATCAATGTCAGGGCTTTGGCTAACGCGCAGTAAAATTAACTCTAACTTCTCTTTCATTCATCTTCGTCCGGTTCTGTTGCACGGATTTCTAATATTCTGTCGAAGTGCTCTAGCATTACATGGGTAATTAACGGGTCGAATTGTTTACCTGCATTCTCTTGAAGATAAGCTTTAACCTCATCAACGCTCCATGCAGGTTTGTAGCACCGTTTGGATAGAAGGGCGTCGACAACGTCAACAATCGCCATAATACGGCCTTCCACTGGTATATTGTCGCCAGCCAAGCCGTCAGGGTAGCCTTTACCGTCCCAGCGTTCGTGGTGCGTTTTGGCAATAATTGCGCCCATTTTGGCGACAATCCGGTCAGAATCTGCAAGTAGTTCGTAACCTTTTTGAGCGTGGGTTTTCATAATTTCCCACTCATCGGGATCGAGTTTCCCGGGTTTATGCAATATGGTTTCGGGTATGCTAATTTTACCTACATCATGAAGGGCTGCAGAGTAGCGGATGGTTTCAATAAACTCTTTGCTCATATGCAGCTTTTCAGCAAGAAACTCTGTCATTAGGATAACGCGTCTTACGTGCCCCCCGGTTTCTTTACTGCGCATTTCAATGGCATCGCTAAGCACCATGATCAGTTCTTTCTGCGTTTTTTGTATATCTTCTTTTTGTGTAAGGTTTTGGAAAATTACCGCCACGTTAGATGCAAACATTTCTAATGTCTTTCGTTGCATTTCATCTAGAGGCTGGTCGAGTTTAACGTATAAAATATTATGGCTGTCTTCACCAGTGGGGTAATAACCAATAAATACGTTATCGCTTTGGAAGTGCGCTTTTTTGGCCAGAACGCTTTTAACTTGTTCTTCAATCGATTCGGGAATACGGGTCGAAATACCGGGTTCACAAAGTCCAACAAGGTCTCCGCTTGCACCTAAAACTGTCATGCTGGTGTCGCCATACAAATCGGTGTGCTGTGTTGAAAGGTAAAGCACTGAGTTGTTTAAATTAAGAAGGGTGAGCGTTTGTTTCAGAACAGCGGTACCAAATTGCGCTAGTGACTGACTTGCTAAGACAGAGGATGATGATTTCAGTACATCTTCCATACCCCGTTTGCCTTTTTCGATAGTTTGTATATCGCGATAAGAGCGAATCGCCGTATAAACGCATGATTTTAACTTTAGCGAGGAGAGTTCTGTCTTGGCTTTATAGTCATTAATGTCATAACGTCTAATAACATCCTCTTCAGGGGCTTGCCCTGGCTGGCCTGTTCGCAATATTAATCGAGTGACGTGATTTTTGAGATCGTTGCGAATAGCATCTACTAGCTTTAAGCCGGCATCGTCGGTTTCCATTACTACATCAACAAACGCAAGTGCGATATCAGGATTAGCTTTCAAAAGCGCTAAGCCTTCTTCTCCACTGTGAGCTGATAAAAACTCTACACCACGCTTTTCAAAACTAAACTTGCGAAGCGTTAATTTGGTAACTTCGTGGACGCCTTCTTCATCATCGATAATGGCTATTTTCCATGGGGCTAAACGAGGGGTGTTTTGTTCAATTTTTGACTTTTTGAATAACGACATACACAGCGCTAAAAACATTTGTATGGTTTAAACGTAAGCCACAAAATACAATATCGCAAATTTGCGAGATAAGATTTGTTCTAAAGTTGAATGGTGTGGATTTGTTGACAAAACTCTACTGTTGGATTACCGAGATAGGATTGAACCAATAAAGGTTTGTTGACATTGCCCGGCTGCGAACCAAGTTGATACCCGCAATAGATACCAACTTGGAGATATAGTTTAAATCACTAGAAGCAGGTTTAGTTGTCTTCAATAGGTGTATTTTCGGTAATAGGTACCGTGTTTACATCAGTGTCCAAGCTTTTTACTGCATTTTGTACGCCTGCAGCGTATTCTGGATGAACTTTTTCTAACACAGCGTACCAGCGTTCTTTAACGCTATCAGAGCATGGGCCCATAGCTGCAGCATAGTTTTTATAAAGCCGTTCTTTTTGTTTATCAGAAAACATCTCGTACAGCTTACGCGGCTGCACATAATCGACATCAACATCATCTTGATGATATCTGTCGGCATCTCCGTCGATGCGAAGCGGCGGCTCTTTCACTGAAAAGTCAGCAACTGGGCCTTCATGTTGGTTTGGCTCATAATAAGCATCTGGGTTACCGAAATCATTGGTAAAGAAACGCATAGCGCCGTCTTTATGGTAGTGGTTTACTTTGCTATTTTTTGGCGCATTCGCAGGTAGTGCTTCATAGTGCGTGCCCAAGCGGTAGCGGTGAGCGTCGGCATACGAAAAGATACGCGCTTGAAGCATTTTGTCGGGACTAAAGCCAATGCCTGGCACAACATTCGACGGGCTGAATGCTGCGTTTTCAATCATTTGAAAATAGTTTTCTGGATTTTTGTTCATTTCTAACTCGCCGACTTCTATCAGAGGGTAATCGTCGTGCGGCCAAACCTTGGTTAGGTCAAAAGGGTTATAGCTTTGCTGTCCGGCTTCCTCTTCTGGCATAGCCTGAATGTACATCTTCCATTTAGGAAAGTTACCTTCTTCTATGGCGTTGTACAGCTCTTCCTGATATTTCTCACGGGTACTACCAATGATCTTTTCAGAGGTCTCATTGGTGTAATTTTTAATGCCTTGTTGAGTTTTAAAATGAAATTTCACCCAGTGACGTTTGCCTTCTTTATTCCACATGCTAAAGGTGTGGCTGCCATAGCCATTCATGTGCATTGGCGACACTGGGATGCCGCGATCAGACATTAAAATAGTGACTTGATGAACGCTTTCTGGCTGTGCGGCCCAAAAGTCGAACATAGCTTCCGGCGAGCGTAGATTTGTTTTCGGGTGACGTTTTTGCGTGCGGATAAAGTCAGGGAATTTGTATCCATCGCGAATGAAGAAGATAGGGGTGTTGTTACCTACCATGTCCCAGTTGCCTTGCTCAGTGTAAAACTTCAGGCTAAAGCCGCGTACATCACGTTCGGTATCAGCAGCACCAGACTCGCCCGCTACCGTAGACCAGCGACTAAGTACTTCAGTTTGCTTACCAACTTCTGAGAATAAATCGGCGCAAGTGTAATCGGTAATGTCGTGAGTGACCGTAAATGTGCCTTGTGCTCCCCAGCCTTTGGCGTGTACCACGCGCTCTGGAATTCGTTCACGATTCTGGTGGGCTAACTTTTCAATGAGTTGATAATCTTGTAAGAGTGCGGGGCCGCGCTCTCCCGCTGTTGTTGTGGTCTCATTACTTACTACAGGGGCACCTGCCGAGGTGGTTAACTGCGGTTTCTTAGCCATTTTAAAACTCCTTTCACATGCTTCTTTTAAAAGCCAAACTTCCATAAACATCATGTGTGCCTGACTCATGAATTGCTTTTGCTACGGCTTACTGTATGAAAGGGTTTACTAACTTCTATATATAACTATAAAAACAAACAATCTGAATTTGTAGATAACGCTATTGAAGCAATTACTTCCCCTGTTTACTCTATTTTTACATATTGATAGCTATTCAACACCTTAGGGAAGTTCATGAATTTTGCAGAGTTTGCGGCATCTAGAAAAAGCGTTCGCGGGTTTACAAAACAACCAGTTACCCAAGAAACGGTAGATAAAATAATTAATGCGGCCAAATGGGCACCGTCTTCATACAACACGCAAACATGGAAAATACACGCAGTAACAGGCGACGTGTTAGACAAGATTCGCGAGGGCAACACCAAAAACACATTGGAGGGTAAGCCTCACGTTCGAGACTTTCCCTACAAAGAAAACTACGAGGGTATTCATCGTCAGCGTCAAATTGATGTAGCTATACAATTATTCAATGTAATGGGCATAGCCCGTGAAGACAAAGAAAAGCGTATGGGTTGGATGATGCGAGGCTTTAGGCAATTTGATGCGCCGGTATCTCTTGTGCTTACTTACGACAAGTCTTTAGAGCCTGCGGGCATAACACAGTTTGGCTTGGGTTCTTTGGCCTACGGTATTGTTCTCGCAGCGTGGGATTTAGGGCTTGGTTGCGTAATAAATGGGCAGGGCATAATGCAGTCAGAAGTGGTACATAAGTACGCTAACATCCCTGATGATGAAGCCATTATGATTTGTATAGCACTAGGCTATCCAGACCCTGATTTTCCAGCAAACGACGTTCGATCGACCCGCGCCGATAACGAAGAGTTTGTGACGTATCACGGGTTTTAAACAATGAATTTACCCAGTTAGATGGCATTTCAACCGGCCTTTTATTTTTAATGTAAGGCGCTAAGAACAGTGATTGAAGCAAAATGTGGCAAAGCCTTACAAAGCGTAAGATTGCGATGCGATAAGTGCTTCAATCTGTTTTTCGGGAACAGGTTTACTCCAATAGAAACCTTGTCCAACGTCACATCCCATTTCCTCTAATCTTCTGAGCGCTGCTTCATGTTCAATTCCTTCTGCAACAGTCACCATTCCCAAACTTTCCGCAATATTGATGATTGCTGAAACCAATGGAACATCGTTTTCGTCAAGACCTAATGTGTTAATAAAAATTCGGTCTATTTTAAGCTTGTGCGCATTGAATTTACGCAGGTAATTTAAATTGGAATAACCCGTGCCAAAGTCGTCGATAGCAAATTGAACACCAAGATTTTTTATTTTTTCAAGCTGCTCAGAAATACTTCCGTTTTCGTCAGCGAGAATTGATTCGGTAAGCTCAAGTTCTAAAAATTGGGGATTAAGTTGTGTTAAATCTAGTGCGCGCTTTACAATGCTGGGAAGGGTTCCATCTTTAAACTGTGCGAATGACAAGTTAACGGCAACCGATATTTCACTGTGTCCATTGCGATGCAGTTTAGCGCAGAAAAGGCATGCTTGAATTAGTACCCATTCACCTAATGGGTTGATGAGCCCGCTACTTTCTGCCAATGGAATAAACTTATCGGGAAACACTAGTGACCCATCTTCTTGTGGCCAGCGCACTAATGCTTCAATCGAACAAATCTGGCCAGACTTTAAATCAATCAGGGGCTGGTAATACACTTCAAATTGGTTGGCAAGAACAGCAGGTCGTAGCCGCTGAATCAGCGAAAACTTTTCATCGCTTTCTTCGTCAAACTTCACATCGTAAAATTCAAAGCGGTTTCTACCATTTCGCTTGGCCTCATACATGGCTACATCTGCTTTTCTACATAGCTGTTTGAACTTGGCTCCGTCCTTTGGTGCTACTGCTACGCCAATTGAGGCTGAAACCACTATGTTAGTTTGAAATACTTCAAACTCAGAAGAGCACCACTCAATTAAACGCTCGCACAAGGTTTCTATGTGCTTGCGGTCAGTAATGTTTGCGGCAAGCACAATAAACTCGTCACCACCGAATCGAATAAGACATTCATCGTTAGAAAGCTTCTCATTTATTAATTGAGAAATATGCTGTAAGAAACGGTCTCCAGCGGAGTGACCTAGCGCATCATTTACAGGTTTGAAATTATCTAAGTCGATAAAAGCTAGCGCCAAATGCAATCCATTAGCTTCGCTTTGCGTTAGTTTTTCGTTAAATAAGCGTTCTCCCAAGAGCCTATTGGGTAAGTTTGTCAGTGGGTCATGGTGAGCTAAGTACTGGATATGCTCTCTATTTTTCTTAACCTTTGTGTATTCAAGTTGCAGTGATGTCATAAGCCGACGAATATCCTGCACAAGTATGAACACACAGAACCCTGTGATCACAAAAATGATCATAATAAAAGTTAAATGAGACCACGTTAATTTAGGCGTATTGGGCGTAATGACGCCTTTCATAACGAGCCATGTAAGGATAATACATTGCACTAATACGAGAGATAACACCGTGCCAAATAGCCCAATGCCGCCGAGTAGAGCCGCAAAAATAATAATGGCTGGATAGCCAAGCATCGCGATATCGAAAGTGCCTGCACCTGTTGCTGATAGGGCAAACAGCATAGACGAAAGGGCGACTAAAAGTAGGTAACTGCTGGCGACAACAAAATGTTTGTAAGCGAGTATTGCCGCAGTGAACATTGCTGCTAACGCTACGAGCATTATATCGAAGGTGATGTCTCTAGCAGCGAATAATGAGATAAACAGCCCAAAGCATGTCACTGTACTTATTTGAGTAACGCGATGCCTTCTAATTGTTATCAGGTCATCTGTGTCTAAAGATGGGGAAAGTATTTTGCCAGCCTTCATTCGCTAAGTTTTTGAAGTAAGTAAATGTCAACTTTAAACTTAACCTTATAAAAAGCAAGTGTATATAAGTCTATGTATTACGCCGTAAATTAGAGCGAATAATGTATGGAGTTAAAGAAAGACAGTAAAACGCTCTGTTTTACTGTCTAAATCGGGGGGCTACCTCTCGTCAGACGGCGCGTAGCGCTCCAACCAGTGTGCGTATGGCGCGGGCATTACCCAAGACGGTTTCTCAACGCCAAGCTGTTTTGCAGCAAAGTAAGTCCAATGTGGGTTGGTAAGGTGCATTCTGCCTACCATTACTACATCGAGCTGTTCATTTTTAACGGTATCGTTTGCGAGTTCCGGTGTATCTACACCCCAAGCGGTAGCTACGGGTATACCAGCTTCATCGCGAACGCGTTCAGCAATAGGTGCTAAGAAAGCGGGTCCCCATGGGATGTTCGCATCGGGTGTGTTGAAACCTACGCTAACACTTACAAAATCAGCGCCAATTTCTTTGAACTGCTTTATAAGCTCAATAGATTCGTTAAGCGTCTGTTCGTCGTTACCATCATATTCAATAACGCCAAAGCGAATTGTAAGCGGGAGATTATCAGGCCACACTGCTCGCACTGCACTGAGTGTTTCTAACAAGAAGCGACCGCGGCCTTGGGCGTCGCCACCGTATTCGTCGGTGCGCTTGTTGGCGTGTTTAGAGAAAAAGCTTTGAGCTAGATAACCGTGAGCAAAGTGAAGTTCAAGCCATTCATAGCCAGCTTCAAGGGCTCGCTCTGCGCCTTTTACAAAATCATTCTTTACACGTTCAATGTCGGCTTTAGACATTTCCGTTGGGGTAACAGGTAAATGTGCACCAAATGCTTCAGCAGAAGTGCCAATAGGTTGCCAACCTTTTTCTTCGGTAGGCTGGATATGATCATCGCCTTCCCAAGGGCGGTTAGCACTGGCTTTGCGACCGGCATGAGCTATTTGAATACCTGCTACAGCGCCTTGGCTTTTTATGCGATCAGCGATGTTTTTCAAGCCGTCTACGTGTTCGTCTTTCCAAATGCCAAGGCAGTTTGGCGTAATTCGACCCTCTGGTGAAACGGCAGTGGCTTCAACAATAACAAGCCCTGCACCGCCTCGTGCAAATGATTGGTAGTTAGCTTCATGCCACTGATTAGTAAAACCGTTTTCGGCTGAGTACTGACACATAGGGGGTACGGCAATTCGATTGCGAAGGGTCACGTCTTTCAAAGAAAATTGTTCAAATAAAGCAGTCATATTTCTCTCTTTCAATATTGAGAATAGCTAGCACCCAACCTAGCATTGGGTGCTATTATTTTTAGGCATGTGCGCTTCTGGTCACATGAGGAATCGGGCTTATGCCGCTAACGTAAGAATCTCGCGCGCCTTAGCAAGGTCGATGTCTCCATGCTCACCCAGTGCGGTAAGGCCATTTCTCTCTAGGTTGGCGATAAGCCCATCAATTGCAGACTTTTCTATGTCATAGTCTGATAGTCGGGTTTTCACCTGCATGGTTTCAAAAAAGTCCTGTACGGCTTTAATGGTCAAGTCGATAGCCTTTTCTTTGTCATCTTCTTTAATACCGAAAACGCGCTCGCCTAGTTGAAGGATTTTTTCCTGCTTTTTGTCGCGCTGAACAAACATAAGCGAAGGCAACACAATGGCTAAAGTTGCAGCGTGATCTAAACCATGTAGTGCTGTTAGTTCGTGACCAATCATGTGAGTACCCCAGTCTTGTGGTACACCTTTACCGATTAAACCGTTAAGCGCCATAGTTGCTGACCACATTACATTTGCACGAACGTCGTAGTCTTCAGGTGTTGCGAGGGCTTTAGGTCCTTCTTGAATTAGGGTTTGCAAAATACCTTCTGCAAAACGGTCTTGAAGCGGCGCATTTACTGGGTAAGTTAAGTACTGCTCAATGACATGTACGAATGCATCGACCACACCATTAGAAACCTGACGAGGCGGTAGTGAATACGTGAACTCAGGGTCGAGCACAGCAAATACAGGCTGTACTGTTTCCGATGAAAACGCGCGTTTTTGTGACGTTTCTTTTCTGTTTACTACCGAGTTGCCGTTACTCTCAGAGCCTGTTGCTGGCAATGTAAGCACTGCGCCAATAGGTAGCGGGTTTTCAAACGCGGCGCCTTTAACAAGTATGTCCCACGGATCGCCTTCAAAGTTAGCGGCTGCAGCAACAAACTTAGCGCCGTCGATAACACTTCCGCCGCCCACAGCAAGAATAAAGTTCACATTGTTTTCGCGAGCTACACTCACCGCTTTCATAAGCGTTTCAAATTCTGGGTTGGGTTCAACGCCCTGAAACTCAATAACTTCTGCGCCTTCTAGCGCGGTATTTACTTTGTCGTAAATACCATTTTTCTTAATTGAACCGCCGCCGTATAGAAAGAGGACTTTTGCTTGTTCTGGCAAACGTGAAGACACTTCACTTAGTTGACCTTTTCCGAATAAGATTTCGGTTTGATTTTTAAATGTAAAATTAAGCATTTCGTTGCCTGTCCTTAATTAGATTGTGAGTTTAGCTGCTGTAAAAGTTTTTCAGCCAGCAGTTCATCGGAAAATGGGTTTTGGCCTGTAATCAGTTCACGGTCTACTACTACATTAGGCGCCCACATTTCTTTGTATTACATGTTTCCACCCGCTTGCGCCATTGCGTCAGCTGGGTAGTACAATAAAGCTGACTTTTCTAAGGTGCTTTCAAAATATTCTTCTTCCGGCGTCGAGAAGATTGTCATTTTGTAGCCTTCATAAATCCAACTGTCAGATGTGGCTTGCTCACCTGATTTCAATGCCAGTTCGAATGCCTTTGGGTTAGATTGCCCAGAAAGTAGGGCGATTGGTCCATGGCAGATTGCAGCAGTGGGTTTTCCTTCATTATGAAAGTGGTACAAAATCTCGCCTACTTGAGGGTTGTTTGCTAAGTCGATAAGTGGCGCGTGCCCACCTGGAATGAATACACCCTCAAACTCATCAAGCCCTTGTGCAATAACTTCGCTTAGTGACAATGTTTCGTTAATACCATCTATCGACGCAACAAAAGTTTGAATATCTCGCATTTGTGATTCGCCGCCATCAAAATATTGTGGAATAACGGACTTTTTATCTACTGCAGGCGCATTACCTTTTGGTGTGGCCAATACTAGCTTGTAGCCGGCATCTACCAATGCCTTTGCCGGCACGCCAAACTCGTTAAGGTAGTAACCTGTAGGCTCTGTTTTGCCCTTTGCCAACTGCATTACATTTTCGCTTGAAAGTAAAACAAGCACTTCGCCTTTACTTGCTTTTGATGAAAGAGCGTCTGCGGCATAAGCCGACTGTGATAACCCAGCGATAATGGCAAGTGATAGAATTGATGATGATTTTTTCATGTGCTTTTCCTGTCGCATTTGAAAGTGTATGCATCTTAGAGTTGTTGGTTTAAAAGCAGAAGTCAGATAAATTATGGTGAGTCATCATAAATCTGATGGGTGGAGAATTATGTCTTACCTAACGCAGCTAAAAACCTTTGTAGAAGTTTATCGAAGCGGCAACATAACACGTGCAGCAGCGCGGCTTCATATGTCTCAGCCAGCAGTAACCTCACATATTCAGGCAATGGAACATATTGTCGGTAAAGAATTGTTTGTGCGAAAAGCTAGAGGCGTAGAGCCAACGGCGATTGCTGATGATTTAGCGCTACAGGTAGCTAGCCACATAGATACATTGGAACAAAAAGTAGCGTCTATCCGAAGCCGAGCATCAACGGATCACGGCACCTTACACTTAGCAGGGCCTGCGGAATATTTGAGTTTTGTTGCGGGCCCAGCGCTCGCAAACTTACTACAAGCTGACAAGGTAAATTTGGTTATTCATACTGGAAATAAAAATAACACCTATCAATTGTTGGAAGATGATATCGCTGAACTTGCCATCACCGCATCTGAGCCAACAGACGCTATGTATGAATATCAGATGTTAGATAAAGAGCGTTTGATATTGGTGATGAACCGAGTCCAAGGTAAATTACTTGCTGATAAAGAGATAACGGCGTCATTATTGAATCAGCACAAAGTTGTGAGCTATGACGAGCAACTACCGCTTATTCGCCGGTATTTCTCAGAAGTGTTCAATGCACCATGCGAGTCACCTGTAGCTTCAATATGTCCAGATATTCGTGCGATTAGCAGCATTATCAAAGCAGGGATAGGCTATTCGGTATTACCTGATTACCTTTGCAAAGAAGCGATTGCTAAAGGTGAGCTCGTCTCACTTGGAAAAAGTGGGCCTGAAAACGAGATTTACTTGGTATGGAAGAAAGGTGCGCTGCGACACCCTAGAGTAGACTTTGCAAAAGACGTTATAATGGCATTCGCAAATATTAACTATCTATCTGGCTATCCCGACTAGCTATTTTGTTCAGTGCGCCAGACAAAAAGTCATGTCGCACTGAACTAAAAAAGCTGATGGGGATGTTGAAATTAAAATGTACCAACAACCTTAACTTGGCCGTCGACTTTGCTCTCATCGATAAAGCCAATTGTATTTGGATTAGTCGCAACTAACTTTAACATTTCGTCTTCTGTTGCAATCATTTCAGGTGGGGTGCCACGGCCGGTAAACACAAGCTTCGACCAAAATGCAGAGTATTGAGATTCTGATTTTCCTAACACACTGTTGTTAAAAGCGTCTCTAACAGTATTGCCTTGCTCAAATGTCAGTGGGATTGCACGAGTGCCGTCGGGGAACGATTTTGCTTTTCCTAAGTAAATCTTTTTTACTGTGTCGATATCTATACCTGTGTTGTTGCTGGCATTAACGATTACGGCGGTACCCGCATAAAGTGGTGCCGATAGAATAAAAAACAGAGCTGCAATTATCTTCATTGAATATTACCTTCAATCGTCACTCTGCAAACTGAGTTTACCTGCTTATTTATAGTCCAGTGCAGAGTCGTGGTTACCATAGGGCACATCACCCTCCCTAAATTATAACCAAGATTTGTAATTTGTCGCACTTCAACAAAAGATGAATTTTACAATAAGGAGCACACATACACTTATGGCTAAACCCAATGCAAAAGGACCAGTTAGAACCGTTCAGATATTTTGTGCCAAATGTCGGGAGCAACTGCTTAAATACCGAAAAGGTGGAAAGGGCGCGTTGGTGAAATGCTTCAAAGAACGCATTGTTGAAGACTACACAAATGAAGAAGGGATTTGCCCCTCTTGTAATGCACAGTTTGCTAGGAGTGCAATGATACGTGGCGCTCCCGCGCTTAAAATAGTGGGCGGTAAAGTGCATTTGAAGTGAGATTGTGAGATTGTGACAAGGTTTCAAAAAAGGTGTCGTAACGTACAAGTAAGTTACTATTTTTGTTTTTTCGGAAATTTTTCAAAAATTAATCGTTTGGGCAATTTGCACTGCCACAAAAATTGCCTAAATTTATAAAGTAGCGCGTAAGCCCGTTAGAACGAAAAGGCTAGCGTGTAGGGTATGGACCAAAAGTCAAAGGAGTGAGTTATTACCTAACTGTTAACCTGAGAAGCTGCATGTCCATTCAAAGAAAATTTCTGTTCTCGGTGTCTGCAGTCATTGCGTTGTTCGCACTGATTGTAGCAATTATCACTGTGGTCACTACGTCGTCGTCCATTTCTGAGCTTGTTAAAGAGCAGAAGAAAAACACTGCCGATCGCTTAGTCAACATTCTAACCGTGACCGACGCCATTATGCTTGAGCGAGTGAAAAGCAGTATGGCGCTTCTGAAGCAGCGAGGAGAAGCCTTGGGGGTCCCCAATCAAGGCGACTATATCACTGTAAAAGCAACACAGGCACTAGAGTTAAGTCTGGGGAATGTTCCGCAAGCGAACGATTTTGAATTAGTTGACGGACTGACCAAACTAATGGGAGGTACAGCAACGCTTTTCAGCAAAACCGGTGATGATTATATTCGGGTAAGCACAAACGTCATTAAAAATGGTGAGCGAGCAATTGGCACTAAATTAGCGCCGTCGGGAAAGGCGATTCAGAAAATAAATCAACAGCAAGCTTACTACGGTGCAGTGGATATTCTAGGTAGTCCCTATCTGACAGGTTATGAGCCTATGTTCGACGCAAGCGGGCAAGTGATAGGTATATGGTATGTGGGATATTCAGCAGACCTTAACGTTCTAGAGCAAGCGATAAAACAAAGTCATGTTTTAGAGGATGGATTCGTAGCGCTACGAGATGCAAAGGGTAACATTCGCATGCATTCATCGCATGTTACCGATGCACAAGTCACCGAAGCGTTAAATCAAAACGAAGATTGGATTGTGGAAGTGGTGCCTTTTTCTAAATGGGGCTATGACATCATATTAGCTGCGTCAGCTTCCGAGAAAGCAGCGATGGTGAGCAATTCAGTGATATCCTTAGTGCTTAAAATTGTGTTGGCCAGCGCGGGTATTTTGCTCACTGTTTGGTTATTGGTGAAATATATCGTTGGAAAACCACTTGATGAGTTTATTGGTGTAGTCAACAACCTTTCAACGGGGGAGGGCGATCTTACTTTTCGCTTTGAGGCAAACCGTAGTGACGAGTTTGGTACCATGGCTAACGCTTTTAATGGTTTACTTACTCAACTACAACAAACACTTCAAAGCGTGGATGAAGCCACTGATAATATGTTGGCAAAATCAGAAGCGCTAAATACTACAGCAATGAGTTCTAAGGAGAGCGTTTCGAAGCTTAGTCAAGAAACCGAATCTATAGACAACGCGATCACGTTGATGCAGCAAAATGCGCAAAGTGTCTCTACTACTATAAGAAGCTCGAGTGACGCAGCTAGTGCTGCTGATACAGATACAAGAAATAGCGTAAGCGTTTTGTCTGACACTATCAAAGATATCCAATCGCAAGCAAATGACGTCGACGCATCGGTACAAGTAATAACCGAATTGGCACAGGCCAGCGAGGAAATTAGTGGCGTTATGGAAGTTATTAGAAACATTGCAGAACAAACCAATTTACTTGCACTAAATGCGGCAATTGAAGCGGCCAGAGCAGGCGAACAGGGTCGGGGCTTCGCTGTGGTTGCCGATGAGGTGCGTTCACTAGCTAGTCGTACGCAGGCTTCAACGGAAGAAATTCGCATTATGATAGAAAGGCTACAGCAAGGAAGCCGTATTGCTTCTGAAAAAATGCAGCTGAACAAGGAAACCGCGTTTAAGACGGTGGAAACCACTAAGCACGCAGGTGAGTCGTTAAACCAAGCGCTAGAAGCTGTCGCTAGAATCACCGCGCTAAATGAAAACGCCGCTAATCTGGCAGAAGGACAAACTACAGTTGCTGCCGATGTAAATAGAGGGGTAAGCAGTATTCAGCAGGTAGGCCGGGCCAATACCAACTACGCTAAAGAGGTCGTTGATAATTGTGAAGCGTTAGTGCAGCAAATAAAAACCATGCAAATGCAATTGCGTCGCTATCGGTTCTAAATTTCCTTTCGAAGGAAAAACCATTAATCGTAGAAAACGCTGTAAAAATTGTTTTCCTTTAAACTGGTAAGCAACAAAGAGGCATTATTAATCAAAGTAAAGTCAGAGTGTCAAATGTCCATTACATAACTAAAGGGTGCTTAATAAGCGCTCTTTTTTTGTGCATTTAATTTGTAACATGCACAAAGTCAAAGCATGAAAATGTTTCAAAACTGAAACATTTTAGTAATGTTACAAATCAGCTTACCCTGTACAGAAGTTCAGTCGAATTAATGAATAAATAAACTTATTTTCAGGCTGTAAGTTATTGAAATATATGTTGTGTGACGTTTTTATTATTATTTTTGTTAAGTGCTTGCTGCGCATACGTATGTATAAGAATTTATACCTTCCTTATACAAAAAAGCGGAAAGCAAAAATGGTTAATGAGGGTAACACACAAAAGTATAAGCTGAGTAAATCAGCTAAAGTTGTAAACGCACTGTTGGCAGGGGCATTGTCACTGGGTGCGGTATCAGTAAACGCTTCGGCAGAAACGCTATGGCTAGAAGACTTTGAAGCAGCCGAGCTACAAGACAAAGGCGCAACAGGTTCTAATCCTGGCGGAGCAGTTCTAGATCTTGAAGGCGTTGAACGTTGGTCAATTGATGTTTCCGCAGGAGCATTAACTGCAACCTCAGATTGGTTTCGCGTTGAAAACGGCGCTATGCAAGCGCGTGATGTCGATGGCGAAGTGGTTTGGTTGAGTGAATCCATTGATATAGCTAGTGCAGGTGATGTCACTATCAACGCAGTACTTACTCAAAGCGGAACATTTGAATCGTCAGACTACATTGATGTGTTTTATTCAATTGATGGAGGTGCTTTTGAGCTTATAACAATTACTGAAGGCGCATCAAATACTGTACAAGATGACTTCGGTAATGCCACGGTAAATGAAACAATTGGTAGCGGAAGCACGTTAGTATTGAAAGTCGCCATGGCTAATAATGCAGGCACAGAATACTTAAATTTAGATAGTATTTCGGTGACGGGTAGCGGTGCCTCTGATGGCACAGGCAATGGCGGTGATAACCCTGATAACGGGGGCGAGCCTTCCAATGAACTCCTTTTCTTAAGCGGTACTTGCTTTAACTGCCCAGATTTAGAAGCAATTAGTTTAGCGAGTGATTTTGTAGCATCGGACTACTATGCCGCTTTAGATGCAGCTATTGCTAGCGGTGATAGTGCACAATCACTGAGAGAAACAACACACAACATCATTGAAAACGGTCATCGCACATTATCATACTCTGAGGTGTGGACTGCGCTTACCTACACCGATGAAGACCCTGCAGATACTGACAATGTTATCTTATTTTACAAAGGGATATCACAAGGTAAGTTCACCAATGGAAGCGGTAGCCAAAGCTCTAATCAAGAAAATTGGAACCGCGAACACGTATGGGCAAAAAGCCATGGCTTTTCAAGCTCAAGCTTAACGGCATACACAGATATCCTTCACCTGCGCCCAACAGACATATCAGTAAATAGCTCTCGCGGTAATTTAGACTTTGACTTCAGCGATAGCGCACTTGCCGAAGCGCCCGAAAACCGTGTTGATAGCGATTCTTTCGAGCCGCGCGATGCAGTAAAAGGCGACGTTGCACGCTCTATGCTTTATATGGATGTACGTTACGACGGTAACACCGTAGGTGATACCGAAGAAGATTTAGTATTACTAAATCGCCTAACGTCTACTGATGAAGCAGCATTTGGTAAGCTTTGTGTGCTGCTTCAGTGGCATGAAAGCGACCCAGTAGATGAATTTGAACGTCGCCGTAACGAGCGTGTGTTTGAATTCCAAGGGAACCGTAACCCGTTTATTGATAAGCCTGAACTTGCTTCGCTTATCTTTAATGAAAGCTGTGATGGCTCGGGTGGTGACACAGGCGGTGATTCCGGTGGAGATACAGGCGGTGATACTGGAGGTGACACAGGCGGCGATACCGGTGGAGACACCGATGGTGATAATGGGCCGTCAACCAATAGTGTTTACATCTCAGAGTATATCGAGGGTGGTGGCTTTAACAAAGCGATAGAGCTTTTTAATAGCTCGACTCAGCCTGTGAGCTTGTCTGGTTATGAATTAGTTTTACTTTCAAACGGTGATACTGCCGACGCCGACCGTAAAGTACTAGCGCTTGATGGCGAAATTCCTGCCGGTGGTGTGGCAACGTTTGCACACGGGAGTGCTGATGCATTGCTTACAGCTGGCTCTACAATCAGCAGTTTCGTAATGAACTTCAATGGTGACGATTACGTTGAGTTGGTATACAACGGCCAGGTTGTTGATGCATTGGGTACTTATGGGGTTGATACTGACTGGGGTAAAGATGTGACGCTAGTGCGTAAGAGTTCAGTGACAAACGGAAACCCAAACCGCAACCCTGCGTTTACTACTGACGAGTGGGATAGCTTTCCAAAAGATACGCTTAGTAATTTTGGCGGCCACAACGGTTCAGTAAGTGAGCCAACAGACCCAACCGACCCGACGGATCCTACTGACCCAACAGACCCAACAGATCCAATTGCTGAAGTAGTACTTATCAGCGCAATTCAAGGCGACGGTGAAGAATCAGCGCTTGTCGGCACGGATGTGATTGTTGAAGCAGTAGTCACCAAAGTTGTACCTGCCATGAGCGGTTTCTTTGTTCAGGAAGAAGTGAATGATTCAGACGGTAATACGGCAACATCTGAAGGTGTATTTGTTTACGCAGGTTCATTTAGCCTTCCTGAAGCAGGCGATACGGTGCGTATAGCAGGTACAGTAGGCGAGCGCTTTGGTGTAACCCAATTATCCATGTTTGCTGATGTAGAGGTTACGGGTACTGGTAGCAGTGTGCTTTACACACCAATCGCTATGCCGTTTAGTCTTGATACTGATTTAGAAGCACTAGAGGGCATGCATATTAGTTTTGAGCAAACCCTTAAAGTCTCTGATATTTACAATCTTGGGCGCTATGGGCAGTTTAACGTGTCGTCAGAACGGTTATTCATTCCTACTAATCAGTTTGTAGCGGGTTCAGAAGAAGCGCTGGCGTTAGCGGAAACTAATGCGCGAAACACTTTATTGGTTGAAGATGGAGCTACCTCGCAGAATTTGGATGGCATCCCTTTCCCTGTTGGTGGCTTATCGCATAATAATCCGCTGCGTTTGGGTGACAGTGTAGAAGCCCTTGAAGGTGTATTACATTATGCCTTTGGTGCTTACAACCTTATCCCTGTTGGTGATATCCAAACTGTACGTACTAATCCGCGGATTGCTGCTCCACAGCTAAACGCAATTGGTGATGTAAGAGTTGCTAGCTTCAACGTGCTTAACTATTTCAACGGTCCAGACTTTCCAACTTCTCGCGGCGCAGATTCAGTTGCTGAATTTGAACGTCAGAAAGCAAAAACAGTATCTGCCATTGTGGCAATGAATGCAGACGTACTTGGCCTCGTTGAAATTGAAAACGATGGTTATAGCAGCGATTCTGCAATTGCGACATTAGTAGACAGCGTGAACGCTGAACTAGGCAGTGATGAGTACAACTACGTTGCATTAGAGTCTCTGTTAGGCGGTGATGAAATTGCTGTAGGTATTATCTATAAGCCTGCGGTAGTTTCGCTACAGGGTAACCCTGTGACTTCATCTGACGCACCATTTGACTATGGCAACCGTCAACCTTTACTACAAAGCTTTAGCGTGAACAATAATGGCGAAGACTTTACCCTAGCAATAAACCACTTTAAGTCGAAAGGAAGCTGTGGCAGTGCTACAGGCAACAATGCTGATTTAGGTGACGGTCAAGGCTGCTGGAACGAACTTCGTACCCAGGCAGCACAAGGCCTAATTTCTCTTGTTGAACAAAACAGTGACGTCTTGTCTGACCGCGTTATCGTAATGGGGGATTTGAATGCCTATGCGAAAGAAGAGCCTATACTAGCGCTTGAAGAGGCTGGCTACAGCAACTTGGTTAACTTCTTCGATGGAGATAGTGCATATTCGTATAGCTTCGGCGGCGAAATAGGTTATCTAGATCATGCCTTATCAAGCCCTTCATTAACTGAATATGTGGTAGACGCAACGGTATGGCACATTAATGCAGATGAACCCCGCGTATTCGACTATAACGTTGAATTTAAGACTGAAACTCAGCTTTTTAGTTACTACGGCGCTGATGCTTATCGCTCGTCAGATCACGACCCAGTAGTGGTAGTGCTTAATTTCCCAGAAGAAGTCACAGTTGGAGATTTTGATGGTGATAACGATGTGGATTACAACGATATCATGGCCTTTTATCAACTGTTTTTACAAGGGCAAGCCACGGGGGAAAACTACGATTTCAACGGCGACGGCCAAATTAGCTTCTTCGATATTCAGGCATTAATGGCGATGTGTACACGCGCTAACTGTGCAATTTAATTTAAGGAAAATAACAATGAAAAAATTCTTTTTACTATTAATGGCTGCAGTAGCTTTCAATGCAAATGCAGCGCTGATTTCGATTAAAACAGATAAAGATACTTACAATGTTGGCGAGACGATTACAGCAACGGTGAGAGCTTCAGAGTTGTCAGAAAGTGGCGCTCAGACATATTTCTTCGGGTATGATATAGCTGTTTTTTTTGATTCGCTGTTTGTTAGTTTTGACCCAACTACGGTTACGGATCTAGGTGCTATTGGGGTGCCACTTTTTGGTCCCTCAAATGATAGTTCATCTAATTCAGCGTCTTTAAGTAGCGCTACTTTTGGCCCTGTGGAGCTTTTTCAAGCTGGCAAAACTGAGGTAGACATTTTCTCCTTTGTTTTAGTGGCGTTAAGTAGCGGAACGGTAGACCTTTCATTTGCTAAGGCTGAATTATCAAATAACATTGGGTTTAACCTTCTCCTCGAGGCCCCCAGAGGCACTAGCTTCGAAATCGCCCAAGTACCTGCACCAGGTACATTCGCGCTATCGCTTCTGGCTTTAGGTGGTATATTTTTCGCTCGTAAGCGTGCGAATTCATAGACCTTAAATGCCAAAAGTTTGAGCCCAGCCAAGTGCTGGGCTTTTTTATGTCTTTTGCTATTTACATGCGGCTTTAAATGAACCACACTGAATAAAAATACAATAAGTGCGCACCATGTTAGAAACCATTTCTTTTTCTCAACGCCAGCGACTGGCTTATATCGATTTCTGCCTTTTGTTTAAAGGAGCTATTCATCGGCAGGATTTAATAAATCGTTTTGAGGTAGGGCTATCGGCAGGCTCTCGCGACTTTACGCTATACAAAGAATTAGCGCCGGATAACTTAATTTATGATCCAAGGGAAAAGCGTTATTTCCAAACGGAAAGTTTTATCCCAGTTTTCGAGCACGATGCTAAACGCACGCTCGTAAAGCTTGCCAACGACATATCAGACGGCTTCGATGCTATTGGCGATGTACATTTCCCGGTAGAAAGTGCATCTTCGCTGAACGTACCAGATATTTTTGTGGTAGCAAAAGTAGTACAAGCCATCGTAAACAAAAAGGCGATGAGCGTTATTTACACGTCGCTGTCGAGTGGCAGTGGCGCACGTGAGCTCGTGCCTCATAGCATTGTTGACAACGGCCAGCGCTGGCATGTGCGAGCGTTCGACAGAAAATCTCAAAGCTTTCGCGATTTTGTGCTTACAAGAATTAGTAAAGTTACAGTTAAAACAGAACCTGAAACTCACGAATGTATTGATCACGATGAAGAGTGGGGAAGACTTATCTCACTTGAAATAGTGCCTCACCCGAAGAATATTAAATATTCTACGGCAATAGAGCTGGACTACGCTATGGAAGAAGGCGTGTTGACCTTAGAAGTGCGCGCAGCCATGGCAGGGTATCTGTTAAGGCGTTGGAATGTTGACTGTACAAAGCATGCCAGTTTACGCACCGGTGAATACCAGCTTTGGCTTAGAAATCAGCAGAGCCTAGCAGACACTGATAACCTTGCCATTGCCCCAGGCTATGTAGGCGAGCAAGAGCCTTATACAGCTTAGAGACCGTTTACAAGCGTTAATATTGATGTTTGGCAAACCTAGCTCACAAGTACAAGCGTCTTTATTAACTGATGTATCTTTTGATCGTGGTGATTAGGGTGTCTTTGTCTAAGGGCTTGGAGAGAAAATCGTCCATGCCCGCAGCTAAGCACTCTTCTTTATCTTCCGCAAATGCATTTGCAGTTAGTGCGATTATAGGAGTGTTAGTTTCCAGTGTTTTTCTTAAAATTATTGAAGCTTCGATACCGCCCATAACTGGCATATTGCAGTCCATAAGAATAAGATCGAAGTTATGCCGTTTGCTTACTTCAACGGCATCGCGACCATTTCTAACATGCAAAAATTTATAGCCCTCTGTTTGCAATATAGCTTTAACAATCTCGGCGTTAATTTCGTTGTCTTCGGCCAATAGTATCCGTTTCTTTTTGTTGATTTCTTGAATCTCTTGGCGACTAACAGGTTTTGCTTCAATTAACTTACTTAAATCATTTTCTAGTTCACGTCTGTTGATTGGTTTGGCATGAGTCTTCCAAATACTTTCGAGTATTTCGTGTTCGTCTTCCAGTCTTTCTAGTTCAGCCGAAATCAATATCACTTTAGGAAATTTAGGCGGTGACAACTTCTTAAGCTGGTGTAGTAAATCTACGCCGCTCATTCCTGGCATAGAGAGGTCAAGAATTATGACATCAAAACTAAACGGTTTGTCATCTAAAAATGCTTTCGCACTTTCATAGCTACAGGGCTTAATCGACATAGACGCAACGATGTGCTCAAAGTATTCGCGACTGGTTTGTAGGTCGTCAATGATTGCACAACGCAAGTTAACGCTAGGCACAATATCGATTTCTGGGAGCTGTGCTTCTCTTGTCAGCATTGTGAAGGTAAATGTACTGCCTTGACCTGAGAATGAGACCACATTTATGTCGCCACCCATTAAGTTAGCTAGCTGTTTTGCGATGCTTAGCCCTAGCCCTGTGCCACCAAATTCTCGTGTTGTAGATTGGTCAGCTTGTTCAAATTTTCTGAAAATGCTTTCTAGCTTAGAAGAGGGTATGCCAATGCCTGTATCGATAACATTAAAGATAAGGCGATTGCCATTTTCATTTTTAGCGTGTGTCACTTTTAGCGTTACCGAGCCTTCGGCAGTAAACTTAATCGCGTTGCTTAGCAGGTTGTGTAAGATTTGCGCTATTCGCGTTATATCACCTTCGATAACATGGGGAAGATCAGCGTCTTTTAAATAGTGAAATTCGAGCCCTTTGCGTTGGCAATAAACCCGTTGTAACGACACCACATCGTCTAGTACTTGCAATAAATCAACAGGGGCCTGTTCTATCTTGATTTTGCCAGCCTCTATCTTAGATATGTCGAGAATGTCATTAATCAAAACTAACAGCTGCCGGCCGGCTGTTTTTGCCTTTTTTAAGTACAAGTTACTTTTTTCGGGGTTATCTATTGCCAGCTCTATCATGCCAAATAAACCATTCATAGGCGTACGTAACTCATGGCTCATGCTTGAAAGGAATTCTGATTTTGCTTTACTGGCTTTCTCGGCTTTTTCTGCGGCATTTTGTGCTAATTCTTTCGAGTGCTCTAGCGCGTTAATAGAGCGTTTAACCTGACGCTCCATAGGAAAGAAAATAAGCGCGGCTTCTATAATCAGTAGAGCAAGTGCCGCCAGCCACAGGTACATTTCAATACTAAGAACCGTATCTACACGTGATGTTGCGTTCTGTTCGAATTGGTTCACAACATTGTCTAGCTGCTGTAGAAGCGAGGTAAGGTCTCGAACTGGCATAAGGGGAGACGTTTCGCAACGTGCATTTGTTAACAAGGTCTCAGCTCTATCGACAAAGTTTTTGACTTTTGAATCAAGCTGTCCTTGTTGAAAATAAGTGTTAAACGTTTGAGTAGGCAGATGTTCCAACGAAACAAGATACTTATGATTTTGTTTGAATTTAGTAAGATCTTGCTTTAAATAGCCTAATTCTTGGCTGTTTCCACACAATGTCGATGAAGCTGCCAGCATCGCTATGCGTTGCGACAGCATACGCTGCTGGCCTGCAATATTAATAATTTCTCCATCCTGCTTTTGTTCTTTAATTAACCCTGAAAGAATTAAAAAAGACAAGGTAATTAGCGATGCTGTTAGCGCTAAAGCAACGATATATCGAAAACGTATGGACATAAGGTAAAGAAATGCACAGTGGTAACTAAAAGATAATAGATGCCAAGTGGTTACGCAATGTGCTGAGCAAATTACTTTTTTATGTGACCCTATTCATCATCGCTTGGAAAATGGTTTGGCTCCCAGCCACGCAATACCGCTTCTTTAGTTAAAACTCTGCTTCTTTATCGTTTAGAAAATGGGAGTCAATTGCAGGTGATGCGGCTTCTTTAGGTGCACCATCTCCAAAAGATTGGTATTCGGAAAACCGTGCTTCTGTGTGGGGACAAAATGGTCTCTTTATACCTGATAGCGTAGTTCCACCCATAGTAGTCCATCGCTTTTGGATGATATGACCTGCCATATAGGTGTTGATAAACGTGGTTTTACCTACAGCGTAAGGGTTTGCATATCGGCCATCTGAAAAGGTGGTTGTTGGATGCCACGGTCTACCCAGTGCCACGCTTTCATCTGGAACGCCGTTTTCTCTTTCAAGCCTACAGTTGTTGAAAGTAAGCCCATAAGGACGCTGTAAATGAGTGCTTGGGGCGGTAATGTAGCCTGTTAGTCCGTCGCTATCGCTGCCAGAATAACGTGTACGGGAGATAATAGAAACGCTTTCAAAAAATGCGGTGCCCTCACCAAAAATGAAGTCAATATGTCCCGCTATTGTTCCGCCTTCAATCAAAGCGCGGTCACCTTTTAAATAGAGGGTGTCTTGATAACCCCAAAGTGCGACATTTTTAAGGTAAGTGCGATCTGAGTTCACGTCGGTTTTAAGCGCTACTGCTTGCGTGCCTGATAATCGAGTAGGGTCATCTTTTGTTTTGACCTCGTTACCGGGATAATCAAAATCATTGGTGATAGTAATATTTTCGACAGTGATGTTATCACCTAAAATCTCTACCGTGGCAGTGCGACGAGTTCCCCATTTTTCATCAGAGTTCTCTGCGACGTCTTGACCTGCATATCGATTGAAAACAATAGTCGTGGTTTCTTGCGACTGGCCTATCAAGTGGACATTATCAGCGTTAATGACGACACGCTCTCGATAAATGCCTTCGTTAATAAAGACGGTCCATACTTTATCTTTTTGTGGCTCATGAGACTCGATATAGGCAACAGCTTGGGACACAGAGTTAAAATGAGGTAAAGCGTCCTTACTTACGTCACTGTCATCGTCACTGTCATGTGATTTAGCTACCACTACATCCGTCGTTGCTGGCATTGCCACGCTTAATCCACTGAAAAATATACCTGCCAGCAACACAAAGGCTAAATTAAGACTGACACGTGCTTTATTAAATTCCATAGTATTTATTCTTCTACAGCCCGTGCTTGTTAAATAGTTGGCTATTAATAAACACATTGTTTAATTTAAGATGCGCCACATTTTCGATAACGGCATCTTTTAGCGCACGTTTTATCGTTATGTTATTTAACGTCAAGCCGGAAATGGGCGTATGGTCATACCCGCGAAGTACAAAGGCTCGGTTAGCAGAAGCAACGCTCAAGTTCTCTATGGTGATATCTTCTAATAGAGGAGGGAAGTTGCCTGCATCACCTTCTTCGTAAAAGAAATTCACGACAACGGCGTCTTTCACCGTCCCAATATCGATATTGCGATAGTTGAGGTTTTTTAGGTGACCACCCCGAATACTGTTGGTTTTAATTCTAATGCCGCGGTCTAAATCTGGGCTACTCATGGTGCAATACTGAGCATAGAGATTCTCTACACCGCCGGATATCTCACTGCCTATTACAACACCGCCATGCCCCGCCTTCATCTCGCAATGTTCTATGACAATATTGCTGCAGGGAACATTGACCCTTCTGCCGTCTGCATTACGTCCAGATTTAATGGCAATACAATCGTCTCCTGTATCAAACGTGCAGTTAGAGATAAGTACGTTTGTGCAGCTTTCGGGGTCGCACCCGTCCGAATTTGGGCCGAAACTTTTACAGTACACATCGTTTACGGTGACGTTTTTGCAAAGCACAGGGTTAACCAGCCAAAATGGAGAGCGCAGAATGGTAACACCCTCAATAAGTACATTTTCACAGCGGTAAGGTTGTATAAACGGAGGGCGCAAGTAATTATTTTCAAAAACGCGATCACTAACGGGGGCCCCATTTTCTACCATTTGTTGCAGCGTATCTCTGGTGTATTTTTGGTTCTCAACAGGATCATCACCCCATGTTGAAGCCTTCCACTTACCTTTCCACGGCCACCAGTTGTCTTTTGCTGCACTACCGTCAAGCGTACCTTTGCCAGTAATTGCGATATTGCTTTGCTCAAACGCATAAATAAGAGGGGAGTAACCCATCAACTCCATACCTTCCCAGCGAGTAAAAACGTAAGGTTTGTAGTCTTCAGAATTGGTAGAAAATCGAATTGTTGCGCCTGACTCAATATTCAAGTTTATATTCGACTGTAGGTGAATAGGGCCTTTGCATAGCCAGTCGCCTTTTGGCACAACCACTTTGCCACCACCTTGGCGTGCGACTTGGTCGATAGCTGCGTGTAACGCTTGCTTGAAGTCACTGTTATAATCTTTTAGAAAATCAGCAACGTTAGCTTTGCGCTTTGCAAAGGTGGGGCGCTTTATCATCCCTTTTATAAGGTTTGCTTCGGCGTCCCACTGGCGTTGCGTCCTTCCTGTTTCGGTCACACTTGCACATCCAGATAGAAATGTAGGAACACTTACAGCCATCCCAGAAGCTGCTACAGTGGTGGCGAGACCGGACTTTAAAAAATGTCGTCTAGTGCTCGTTGACTTAGGTTGGGCCATCATCGACTCCTTGCATTACGTTTTAGTGCTTTCTACTTGTTTAGGTAGTGTGCAGCCAGAATAAATGGGCCTACACCTTTCGCGTCGTTTGCTCTGATTGGTTCGCTCATGTAGTAGTCGAATGAACCATCTCTATATGGATTTCCACCAAGGCCAGCAACAGCGCAAACCTGTTCAAGGCTTATTACGTTAGTTTCTGGATTAACAGAAATCATTTGATCAAGAAGTCCAGCAAACCCTTTTTCTGCGTGGGCCTTGTATTCCTCAGGAAGATATTTGAGGCTTGCACCTTTAGCCATAGCGTAGGTCAGCATTGCTGTACCTGATGCTTCAAGATAGTTTCCTTCACGGCTGCCCAAGTCAGTAACCTGATACCAGGTGCCTGAATTATGTTGATAGGTAAGCGTGGCATCAATAAACGCTTTAAAGCGCGCCTGTAGCCACGGTGTTTTTGGGTGCTCTGCAGGAACAACTTCTAGTACATCCACCATGGCCATCGCATACCAACCTAGCGAACGTGACCAGTGATGTTGAGAAAGGCCTGTTTCTTTGTCTGCCCATTTTTGCTTTTTAGATGCATCCCAGCCATGCAAGGGAAGGCCGGTAGTTTCATCGTAAAGGTGTTCTTCAATGAGTTCAAATTGCAAAAATACATCGTCTAGCTCCTTCATATCACCGTATTTAACAATGTACTCGGCATAAAAAGGTGCACCCATGTATAGGCCGTCAAGCCACATTTGGTTAGGATAGCGTTTCTTGTGCCAAAAACCGCCTTGCTCTGTACGCGGGTGGTCAGTGAGTTGAGTTCTTAAAAGATCGGCTGCCTTTTTGTATTTAGGGTTGCCAGTTTCTTCATAAAGAAAAAACAACACCTTACCCGGGTTAACCATATCAATATTGAACTTGTTGATATCGTATGTATTAATACTTCCGTCATCTTGAACCAGCATATCGTAGTAGCCTTTTACATAAGACAGAAGGCGAGGATCTTTATTATCTTGATACACTTCTGTTATCGCAAGAAGGTTGAGACCATGAACGTAGTCCCATTGTGGCTTCTCGTCCCAATCGATTTGCCAAGCTTCAGGAAAGCGCACCATTTCAGACTCTATCATTCTCATAGACCACGATTGCGTGTTATCAAGAGGCATTTTCACCCAATCATTTGCATTAGCAGCCGAAGAAACAAACGCCGTGCAAGCTATAACGGAAGCGGCGCGTAGAATACCTTTTAGCATAACAAATCCTTATTTTTATAACATTGTAAATACACTATGTGCTACCGGTAGCATAATGATTTTTATTTGCTTGTATGTCAACGAAATTATTTATATTTTTTAACTTTTATTTTACTTCAAGTAAAAGCTGCAAGTTTTAACTAAGCATATGTATATAAAAGATTAAATCTAATTTTCTCTCTTCATTTGGCTGAAGTCTAGATTGCCTTTTACGATCAATATTATCTTCTGAACTTATACATATAATAAATTTTTTCAATAAAATAGTTGCCACCGGTAGCATAACTAATTAGGATGTAAATCAAATGTAAAGCTTGAGTGTTTTTTTCGGGGTTTACATTATTGCCGAAGGGAAGTTTTGCGTTGATAAAAAATAGAGCTGTACCCTGCAATGCTTCTTATTCATGGTTTTGGTGGTTACAAAACCACTGTAGAGAATTAAATAGAATTGGCGCGTCTTCACTTTCTTAACAGCCAAAGCGTGCCATTGGTTAATATAGATTATTGGCGGCAATGACCTCCAAAATGTTATCCGGTGGCATAAAGGGAAGTGAAATGGTTAAATACGGTAAATGTTGAATTTGTGTTAATTTGAAAGGTTCACAAACTTTTCAGAAGCATCTTCACTTTTTCTCAGTATGTGCGTCGCTTATAAATATAAAAACCGGAGAAACAACAATGTTACCAAAGAAAAAGCAACTCGCTGTTCTTGTCACGTTAGCGTTGTCAGGCGCACATATTCATGCGCAAGAAGCCACAGACGAACAAACTAGTGAAACCGAAGCGCAAAATATGGAGGTCATAGAGGTATCTGGCTTTCGTGGGTCGCTCAATAAATCACTGATGGAAAAGCGAACGTCCGTTAACAGTAAAGAATCTATCGTTGCCCAAGACATTGGTAAATTCCCGGACTTAAATATTGCAGAGTCTATTCAGCGCGTTCCAGGCGTAGCGATTTCTCGTGAGGGTGGAGAAGGCCGTCAAATTACCTTGCGCGGTTTAAGCCCATCATTTACCCGTACAACACTTAATGGCATGGAAGTACCAGCAAGTACAGATGGAACAGATTCAGGCGGTGGCGTAAACGGTGGACGTGGCTTTGATTTTAATATTTTCGCTTCTGAACTGTTTAATCGTGTAGATATTCAGAAGTCGCCTACAGCTTCAATGGAAGAAGGCGGTATTGCAGGTACCGTTGATTTGTACTCCGCAAAACCGTTCGATTATGACGGCTTTAAATTCGTATCGTCCCTTCAAGGTGGCTATAACAGCATTACTGAAGAGACCGATCCTCGCGCAGCTTTCATGATCAGTAACCGTTTCGCTGACGACAAGGTGGGCGTGCTTTTCTCGGCCGCTTTCTCAGAGCGCACAGTAAGGCAAGAAGGCTTCGGTACCGTTCGTTGGACAACACCGGTTCGTGATGGCGGCGGTATTTTTGCAGATACGTCTGATACTGTGGTGAACGGCACGCCAGACGTGGGCAATTGCGAGTTTCAAGGCGAATCTGTTGATCCCATCAACTGCTTGTGGACGCCACGCCTTCCACGACCTGATTACTTTGGTAATGACCAAGAGCGTACCGGTTTTACGGGTTCTATCCAGTGGGCTGCCACTGATAATTTCACTTTAACCTTAGACGGTTTGGTATCTAAACTAGATAACACCCGTACTATGTACAATTTCTTCCATATGTTTAGAAGTACGTTTTCAGAGATTACACCCACTTCTATTACAGTACATCCTAATGGCAAGCAGGTTCTAGCCGGAAGTTACGACGGTATCAAGTCACGTATAGAGAGTCGTTTGCAGGAATCAACCACTGACTTTAGTCAATTTGTGATTTCTGGCGAGTGGTTTATTGGTGAAAATATTAAATTAGATATGATGGCCGGCACTGCAGAATCTGATGCTCGTTCAGAGCAGTATCGTTACAACATGACGCTGTTAGAAGAAACTAGCTACGGTTTTGATTTTAGTAATAACATTAACGCTCCTCAGCTCACTTACGGTTATGACGTCAACGACGCAAGTAACTATAATCTTTCAGATGGTCGTTTACGTGCTACTGATGTATTGCGCGAAAACGATACGGTTAAGTTTGATGCCACTTACCTTGGCGACGAAGTCACTATTAAGGCCGGCTTTGCTTATAACGATCGCGTAGTAACCTACAGTGAAGAGCAAATTAATGGCTTCCCAGATCAAGATTCGGCGGTCGGCTTTGCTGAAATGATGCCGGTAGACGATTTTGGTAGTGGCTTTGATGGTCCTCTAGACCCATTTCTTGTTGCTGACTTTGACGCAATAAATAGTCAGCTTCTAGACGTAGTCTGGACACCGCGCTCTGCACAAAGCTGGCAAGTAGGCGAAGAAACTTCTGCTGCTTATATTGAGATGGACACGAGTTATGAGATTGGCGATATGCTGCTTCGCGCTAACTACGGTGTACGCTATGTGAAAACAACCACCACCTCTGAAGGCTTTATTCAAGGCGAAACGGTACAAATTGAAAATGACTACAATAACTTTTTGCCGGCAGTTAACTTAGCACTTGAGGCCACTGATGACGTTGTTGTACGCCTTGGTCTAACCCAGTCAATGACGCGCCCAAGCTTGAACTCATTAAACCCTGGTAACCCTAGCTTTGATTATATTAACGGCTCGGTAAGCGTGGGTAACCCGTTCCTTGACCCGTTCACTTCAGACAACGTGGATTTTGGTGTTGAATGGTACTTCGACGACGAAGCGCTACTAGCAGCAACAGTGTTCTACAAAGACATTGATAACTGGATTGTTCGCGCATCTGAAGAGCGTCTAGTTGATAGTGCCTACTACGACTTTATCGATAACGATGCACAGTTTGACCCTGTAATTGCGCTAGACCCTCGTACTATTCCATACGAGCATAGTAGCCCAATTAACGCTGAGGACAGAAGTGTAAGCGGTTATGAGCTTATTTATCAGCAGCCGTTAAGTTTCTTACCAGGCCTGTTCGAAAACATGGGTATTGTGTCGAACTACACTCACGTTAACGCAGACGACATCGAAGGTATGAGTGAAACATCGTACAACTTTACGGTGTATTACGAAACAGACCAATACGGCGCGCGTGTGTCAGTTAACAAACGTGACGATTACCTGACAGACTTTACTGGCAGCAATGGTAACGTTGCACACGGCACGACAGGGCCAACGCAGGTAGATTTCTCGTCATTTTATAACGTAAACGACGAACTCACGTTAACCTTTGAAGTCATTAACCTAACTGACGAGTACGAGCGTTTGTTTACCACGGGTGATGGCTCATTGGATTTGGTACGTGAGTACAACCATACGGGTCGTCAGTTCTTCTTGGGCGCTCGTTATACTATGTAAAATAACAGACTGACCAAGCATATTGGTGAGCCTAAGATAATAATTAAATGTTGTGTTCCGTGAAGACGGGTGTGTTTGGCCATCGTAATGATGGCCTTTTTTATGTGCATTAAAGGCGGCTTAGGCCGGTTTCGACACTCTTCTGCAGGGCTTTTGATGCAACTTGCATTGCAACAGTGGGCATCTTTAAAAGGAGAAGTATGTGAGAAATCCAAGTAACTCCACCACAGGAAAAATATTCAACGCGCTGTACTACAGTCTTGCTAGCGTTATTGCCGTAACGAGTACTTTTGCAGTGGCGGACCGACAAGGTTCGAGTTCGCTTCACATTAGTTCCGCGGCCCAATCGAGCGCTTATGCACTTACCGGTTCGGGTTCCCATAGTGCTTCAATCCAAAGCGCTACTAATAAAGGCAGTGAAGAGGCTGTAAAAGCTCCACCCCACAAAAAGCCAGTTACCCTACATCTGGTCGGCGACTCAACCATGTCAGACAAGCCTATGTTGTCATATCCAGAGCGTGGGTGGGGGCAATTACTTCCTGAATTCATGCTGCCAAATCTAAATATCAAAAACCACGCGGCTAACGGCAGGAGCACGAAGCGATTTGTTGACGAAGGGCGTTGGCAGCTTCTGTTATCCGAACTCTCTGAAGGTGACTTTGTGGTAATTCAGTTTGGTCATAACGATCAAAAGCTGTCGGACCCCGCTCGCTATGCCGACCCGGAAAATGCTTACCCAGCTTACTTGAATCAGTTTGTTCAGGATGTTGAAGCAAAAGGGGCATCAGTGATTATCGCAAGTAGTATTTGCAGGCGTCATTTCACTGAGGAAGGTGTTTTGAAACGCACGTTGTTGGCGTATTCCGATGCTGCGAAGAAAGTGGCAGCACAAAATAACGTGCCATTTATCCCTATGAACGCTTTAACCTGTGATTTTCTTGCTCAGGTAGGCGAGCCTAACAGCAACCATTACTTCATTAAGGTGCCCGCCGACCTATATGCGCGCTATCCTGAAGGTAAGAACGACGACACTCACTTGAACGTAGTTGGTGCTGCAAAAATGGCGCAGATATTCGTTCGAGAGTTAAAAGCAACAGCGCATCCGCTGGCAAAATACGTTTATCGAGACACTCTATAAATCAAACTAAACAAAGCGGTGCGCCAATATGTGGTGTGCCTCGCCTATTTAAACTAACGCACTGCAACCTATCTTAGCTAACTTGCTGACGCATCGTTATCAATTTTGTATGTGATGAGTGATTAGTGAGGAGGAGGGAAGACAAAAGAGAAAAGGGAGGGTCACATACCGACTATAGCGACGGTATGTGATTATTAAAGGCATCACTTGATATTATGGCACCTGGGTAGGTTATTACGGTGGCTGCCACTTTTGCTCCATAGCTCGCGCTTTCAACAGGCTTTCTACCTGCAAGTCGAGCTGCCATATAACCGCCATTGAATGCATCGCCAGCAGCTGTTGTATCAACCACTTGCTCAACACGCTCAACAGGTACAATACATTGTTCTTTGTGGCAGAGTATATGAACGCCGACTGCCCCGTTTTTCATAACGATTTCTTCAATCTGTTTGTCGGCTAAATAGCTAAATATTTCATCAGCATTAGTGTGGCCAAACAGCATTAAATGGTCGTCAGCACCTGGGAACGCTAAATCTGCTTCAGCATAAGCCTTACCTGTCCAGTACTTGGCATCTTCTTGAGATGACCAAAGGCGAGCTCGATAATTAGGATCAAAGGCAATCTTACTTCCTTTGGCCTTGAGGGACGAAATCAGTTCGAAAAGTGTAGCGCGCTGTTCGTCATCTAAAATGGCAATAGAGATACCGCTCAAATAAAACCAATCACAAGCAAATTCAGCGCCCTCCATAATGTTGAGCGTCTGTGTTGCTGCAGATTGGTTACGCCAATATGCAAAGGTTCTTTCACCTTCGTTGTCGTTGCGGATCATATACAGGCCAAGGTTGCGCGACGACGAGCGAAATACTAAATCAGTGTTAATTTCGTGCTCACCCATTTTAAACAGCAGCTCATCGCTTAAAAAGTCTGCGCCGATCGCCGTAAAGTAACTAATGGAAGATGAAGGCAAGCAGCGTTTTAAATAAACCGCAGTGTTGTACGTGTCGCCAGCAAAGCTTTTCGCCATCAGATTATTATCTGCGTTTTCATCGCGCGTACTAACTGATGACTCACGCTGAGTGCTTCGAAGCTCTACCATGCACTCGCCAAAAATAACCATTCTTTGGTTGGTATCAACTATGCTCATGCCGCAGCCTCATCAAACAATGTTAGGCTTTGTTGACATGCCAAAGTTATAGCTTGCCAATTTTTTGCTTCAATGGCTGCCTTCGGCATCATCCATGTACCGCCTACTGCTCGAACATTGCCAAGCGAGAGATACTCATTCGCGTTGTCGCCATTAATGCCGCCGGTAGGGCAGAAGCAAACATCGCTAAATACACTTGAAATCGCTTTAAGAAAAGGGGGGCCGCCGCTAAGACTCGCAGGAAAGAACTTCATCTCGCGAATGCCTTTTTGGTGCGCCAAAAGAATGTCGGCAGGCGTAGCGACGCCCGGCAAAAAGGGGGCATTAGACGCAATCAGAGTATCGAGCAATGTCTCTGAGCTTGTGGGCGTTATCAAAAATTGCGCGCCTGCATCCAACGCTTCAAATACGTGGTTGCGATTTAACAATGTGCCCATACCCACAACGAGTTCAGGAAACTGTTTTCTAATCGCTGACAGGGCTTCAAATGCTGCGTCGCTGCGTTTCACTACTTCTATGTTGCACAGGCCGCTATTTGCAATTGCTTCTGCTAGGTGAAGCCCCTCGTCAACAGATTTAGGCTGAATAATAGGAAGCAATGGGGCGCCTTTAAGCATGGAAAAGGTACTTTTCATCACGCGGTTCCTTTTAGTGAATCTAGCGAACTTTCTGTTAACGTAGTGGGAGCAGAACCTTGCTGACTTTCGTTGCTGTTTTCGTGCGATAAAATGTTAAGCAGCTGATCAACTTTTTCGAGCACTTTTTCTTTGAACGTAGTGTTTACCGACAGTTCGGCGAACATGGTTTCAAGAGAGAGCAATTTTTTTGCAAGATCTATTGCCTGAAAGTCTACCGATTTTGCTGTAGCCCTTAACATACTATCTAGCGGGTCGGTGATAGTTTCGTTTAAACGTGCCTTGTTGTTTACAAATAGGCACCAGGCCGCAACGGCACTGCAGAGCAAATCAATATTTCGTTTTGTTTTTAGGTTATCGCGTACTGTGTCGAGAATTCGAAATGGGATTTTCTGTGACCCATCCCAAGCAATTTGCGACAACAGGTGGCGAATATGCTTATTCTCATAGCGCTTAACAATGTCTTGTGCGTAAGCGTTCAGGTCGAAGTCTTGTGTTCCGTTATCGGCATTCTCGTTATCACTGGATAGAGACGGAACAATTTCTTCTTTCAACATGGTTTGAATCAGTTGCTTTATGGCTGGGGTACGCATCGCGTCGAATACGGTTTCCTTGCCAAGCAATAACCCTATGTAGGCCAGTGTTGAATGTGTGCCGTTTAGAATGCGAAGCTTAGCTTTTTCAAAGAAGCTCACATCATGAGTAAAAGTAACGCCAACTTTATCCCAAGCAGGTCGTGGGCCAGAAAAATTATCTTCAACCACCCATTGAGTAAATGCCTCTCGCTGAATAGGCCAGTTATCAGTTAAACCCAGCTCAGCGGCAACGTTGGCTTTAAAGCTGTCTTCAGTCGCTGGCGTAATACTGTCAACCATAGTGCAGGGGAAGGCGATGCTCTCGCTTATCCACTGGCCGAGTGATTCATCCGTTTTATTGGCGAACTCGGTCACCGCTTTTTGCAGCTTTTTACCGTTGTCTGACACGTTGTCACAGCTGATAATGGTAATATCTGCATAGCCTGCCTGCTTACGTTGTGCTAGTGCTTGCACAATTAGACCAACTGCACTTACCGGTGTTTCTGGCGTGACTAAATCAGCTTTAATATCTGGATGATCAGTATCTAGATGACCTTGTGCATTAAGGCAATAGCCCTTCTCTGTCACGGTAAGCGTCACAATTTTAGTTTGCTTGTCTACCAGCGCAGCAACAATGTCTTCACGATCATGTGCTAATGTTGAAAGGGTTTTAATTGCGCCGATAATGTGGGTTTCAGGCTCGTTATCAACAATACACAACGCATAGAGATTGTCTTGTGTACTCAACGCTTCTTTAAGTGATGCGCTGCGCATTGACACACCGTGAATGCGCCAGTCACCGCCATAAGCCAGCGCCTTTTCGGTATAATACGCTTGGTGCGCACGGTGAAAGGCGCCTGGACCAATGTGCACAATGCCACAACCGGTTGCTTCCAGGTCGTAATTTGGTTTACTTACGCTGTCACTTAAAAGAGGTAGCGTTGAAATTGATAACGGCTTTGTCATGATTACCCCAGTTTGTACGCTTGTTTAGCAAAATCATAAGTGAGTTTTCTTGCAATGCTGGCGGCTTCTGTTTCGCTGATGCGGTGCTCCACAACTAGCTGTGCAAGGAAGCGACAGTCAATGCGTCTGGCAACATCATGACGTGCAGGAATAGACAAGAACGCGCGCGTATCGTCGTTAAAACCAACAGTATTGAAGAAACCTGCGGTTTCTGTCACTTGATGTCTAAAGCGCAACATGCCTTCAGGGCTATCGTGGAACCACCAAGAAGGGCCAAGTTTCAGGCAAGGGTAGTGGCCTGCAAGTGGTGCTAATTCACGGCTGTACGTGGTTTCATCTAATGTAAATAGAATAATGTCGAGGTTAGGCTCGTTACCGTATTTACCGAGTAACGGGCGAAGCGCTTTAACAAAATCTGTTTGCATTGGAATGTCGTGGCCTTTATCGCGACCAAACTGTGCAAAGAGCTGACTGTTGTGGTTTCTAAACGAACCAGGGTGAATTTGCATCACCATGCCGTCTTCTACACTCATTCCCGCTAATTCGGTAAGCATTTGCGCTCTAAATAGCTCTTGCTCTTCAGCGTTACTGTTTCCACTTCTTACTTTATCGAATAAAGCAATGCACTCAGCTTCACTTAAATCAGCTGTGTTCGCAGTTGGGTGTCCGTGATCGGTTGCTGTCGCCCCGTGCTCTCTAAAGACGGCACGTCGTGCACGAATTGCGTTCAGGTAGCCCTGCCAGGTTGCAGTGTCTTCACCGGTGAGCTCACCAAGCTTCTCAATGTTTGAAACAATATCTTCGCGTGAAGCATCGACTACATCATCAGGTCTAAAGGTGGTAATAACCCGCTTTGCCCAAGGTGTATCTTTAATCGCTGCGTGATGGGGAAGGGCATCAAGCGCACCTTCGGTGGTAGCAATCACTTCAATATTGAAGCGGTCCATCAAGGCGCGAGGCTTAAAGTCATCCCCTTGAAGCTGCGCGGTGATGTGGTCGTAATAATGCGTTGCGTTGTCGCTACACAACATCTCTCGCAAACCAAATACATCATGAAATACAGTGTCTAACCACAAACGCGATGGTGTGGCAGCAAATAGATGATAGTTATCTGCCAGAAGTTTCCAGATTTTACGTGGATCCTTTTCCGTTTCGCCGCCGTCCCATCGTGGCACACCAATATCGGTTAATTTGATACCTTGGCTATACAGCATTCTGAACACATAGTGATCAGGGGTGATAAATAGCTCGGTTGCATTGGTGAAATTATTGTTTTGTGCAAACCAACGTGGGTCAGTATGGCCATGCGGACTTATGATAGGGAGATCTCGAATTTCCTTATACAGCGCCTTTGCAACACTTCGGGTTGCTTCATCGGCAGGAAAAAGTCTATCTTCATGTAATAATATCGATTCCATAACGCTCTCTTTTAGAGGGTGACGCCACGTTTCCAAATAGCAATCTCATGGCTGCCATTCTTCTCGTTGCAGGTTTGTTGACCAGATGCCACTGCCAAGCAATGTTGGAGTAGCGCTTCGGCACACTTATCGATAGAGACGCCTTCTAGAACTTGTCCAGCGTTAAAATCTATCCAATGTGGCTTCTTATTAGCGATATCTGAATTTGACGATATCTTGACTGTGGGTACAGGAAAACCAAGGGGCGTGCCTCGGCCTGTGGTGAATAAAACGATATGTGCCCCCGATGCTGCCAACGCCGTTGAACTAACGGCATCGTTACCAGGTGCTTGTAATAAACTTAAGCCTTTATCTTGCTTGGGTTCGCCATACTGCAAGATGGACTGAATAGTAGACGTTCCACCTTTTTGAACCGCGCCGAGAGATTTTTCCTCTAGCGTGGTTAAACCGCCTGCCTTATTGCCTGGAGACGGGTTTTCGTAAATAGGTTGGTTGTGGGCGATAAAGTAGTTCTTAAACTCGTCAATCAGCGAATTAAACGCCTCAAATACGTTTCTGTTTTTAGCACGATTCATTAACAGCTGTTCGGCGCCAAACATTTCAGGCGTTTCGGTTAAAATAACCGAGCCACCTAGATTACACATTAAATCAGTAACACGCCCTACTGTTGGGTTGGCAGTGATACCGCTAAAAGCGTCGCTACCCCCACACTTCATGCCTAAGGTTAATTCGCTAGCGTTGATGGGCTCACGTTTGTCATTAGCCATTACTTTTAACAAGTCATAAACCGCATTGACGCCTTCTTCTAATTCATCTACCACTTCTTGTGCGTTATAGAAGCGAACCCGATTTGCCGGTTTATCAACGTGAGGCAGTAAACTCTTAAGCTGATTGTTTTCGCAACCCAAGCCTACAATTAACACCGCACCAGCGTTCGGGTGAGATGCGAGAGAGGCTAAGATAGTGCGCGTGTCATCTAAATCATCGCCCAGCTGAGAACAGCCAAAAGGGTGGGTAAATGCGCGGAACCCGTCGCACTCGCTAGCGAAACGACGATTACATTCGTTGGCAATACGGTCTGCTGTTCTATTTACGCAGCCTACGGTATTGATGATCCATACTTCATTGCGAATACCCACTTTTCCATTTTCTCTCCTGTAGCCCATGAACTGTAACCCAGAAGTAAGATGGCTTTGTTTAGAAGCGGTATTTGATGGGGCGTAAACGTATTTTTCAGTGCCTTTTAACTTAGTTTTTGCGTTATGGCTGTGAACATGTTCACCAGCATTAATTTGACGTGTTGCAGCACCAATGCTGAAACCATATTTTACGATGTCGCCACCGTCTGACATGGTAACTAAGGCAACTTTATGGCCAGCAGGAATGTCTTGGCTAATTGTAATGTCATATTCAGCGATGAAAGTGCCAGCCACGATAGGGCAGGTTGCAACCGCAACGTTATCGTTAGTATGCACTTTAACTAGTTGTGTTTTAACGTCCATTACAAGTCCTGCTTTATCTTTACGGCTTACTTAACTGCTAAACGTTGTTAAATGAGTACCGAGTCTTTAAAAAGAGCGATAGATTGGAAAACGTTGCTTTTTACGCTCTGTTTACAAATTGTTTGTTTTTAACATTCTGTTCTACTGTTGTGCCACCGGTGGCATATTAGGATGAAATAGAAGTGTAAGCAACACTTCTTTATAAAAAATCACACTTTTTTGATGGAATCGCGAATAATTAGGTGGGGCTTAACTAAATAGGTTTCGGATTCACTGACTTCATTGCCTTCGATATGAGCAATGATTTTACGTGCTGCGATAGCTGCCATATCGCCAACAGGACGTTGAACAGTGGTAAGGGCAGGGATCACGCGAGCGGCGAGCAAGTTGTCGTCGAACCCTGCGACGGAAAGCTCGTCTGGCACGGTAATGCCCATTTCGTGGGCCACTTTTAACACACCTGCCGCCATTTCATCGTTGTTCGCAAAAATAGCTTTAACTCGTGGCGACTGAATAAGTAATTGACGTGCGCATTCTATACCGCTTTCGAAGCTGTTTTTACCTTCAATCACTCTGTTTTTAGGAACATCGACTCCCAAACCGTTAAGCGTTTCAACAAAACCTTCCAAACGCTCTTTTGAGGAATAGTACTGTTGTGGACCACTTATAATACCGATGTCTTTATGGCCCAGTGATACCATATAACGGGCTAAGTCGCTGAGCGCAGCTCTGTCGTCACTCACTACGATATTTTGGTGGTCATCTAAATCTATTGACGCCATTCGCACATAGTTAATGCTTTTTTGCTGCAGTGCGTCTGCTAAAAGCTTAGACTCGGATACCGGTGGCAGTATGATAACACCATCAATGTTTGAACGACGTACAAAATTGACGCAGTCTTCTACGAAGCCTTCTGCATTATAGCGGCAAGGGTGGACGACTAATTCGTAGCCCTTTTGAGAACATATGCTTAGCACGCCTCTTTGAACTTGGTCGATATACAAGGCATCTGGGTTGTCATAAATCAAGCCTATCAAATAAGAGCGGCTAGTACTTAAACCACGCGCTTGCTTGTCGGGGGCAAAGCCCGTTTCTTGAATGACAGCTTCAATGCGCTCACGTGTTGCTTTACCAACATTGGTCGCGCCGTTAATAACACGCGACACGGTACGCTTTGATACCCCTGCCAAGGCTGCAACATCATTGATAGTCGGGCGCTTGTTCATAATTCTCTGTTTTTCCGCGCTATTATGTCATTGTTTGTGATACTACCACACAAACTAGGGCAGTATGCTGTTGTTACTCAAAAGTAAAAGCTTGTGTGGTCAAACTACGACTGACCACACCTTTCAGTCTCCATAATTCTACCTTATTAAAATCCAAGTGCACGTGGTAGCGCTTCACTGAACCAAGCAACATATGTGACTAACATGAGAACCACGAACATAGCCACATACAAAGGAATGAGCGGTCGAATGATGTTCTCAAGTTTGGTTTTAGCAATAGCACAGGTAATAAAAAGTACCGCACCTACGGGGGGGGAGCATAATCCAATAGATAGGTTGAGTACTAGCATGATGCCAAACTGCAACTCGCTCATACCAAGCTCTAGCGCCACTGGTAAAAATATGGGCGTAAAAATAAGTACGGCAGGTGTCATATCCAAGAATGCACCAACCACAATGAGTAACAAGTTGATAAGAAGAAGGATGAGTAATGGGTTATCGCTTATCGATAACAGTGCATTACTTAAAGTTTGCGGGATATTTTCAAACGATAAAAGCCATGACATCGCGGTTGAAGCCGCGATAAGCAGCATTACAATTGCTGTTGTTTCTGCCGCTTTCAAGAATATGTCGGGTAAGGTTTTCACTTCTACTTCTTTATAAAACACCACGGCTAATAGCAAAGAGTAAACCACCGCAATGGCTCCCGCTTCAGTCGCGGTAAAAATCCCGCCGACAATACCGCCAATCACTAAAAATATAAGAAATAGAGAGGGAAGTGCGGCAACAGTTTTTTCGACAACCACTTTTAAAGGAAGTCGTGGCGACAGCGGGTATCCCTTCATTTTTGCGTAGACAAAGCACACCAGCATTAGCGATAGACCCACCATGATGCCTGGAATATAGCCAGCCATAAAAAGGGCTGCGATGGATACGCCTCCACTGGCGATAGCGTATACAATTAGGATATTGCTTGGCGGAATTAACATACCTGTAGTTGATGCAGCGGCAGTGACTGCGGCACTAAAATTCGGTTCGTAGCCCGCTTTTTTCATTTCAGGTAACATGAAGCTGCCAATAGCTGATGTGGTCGCTACAGCAGACCCTGAGATTGCACCAAACAGCATGCAGGAAACCACGTTAACCAAAGCTAAACCACCGGGAAGGGCACCAATAAGCGCCATTGCGCACTCAATTAACCGCTTGGCTATTCCGCCGCGTCCCATGATAAGTCCAGATAAAACAAAAAACGGGATAGCCAATAGTGCAAAGCTATTCAGGCCACCAGCCATACGCTGCGCAATGGTGATAGTAGCAGGAGCAATATCCATACTCATTAGCATAGCAAGTAACGTGGCGACTCCAATACTGATTGAAATTGGCACATTTAAAAGAAGGAGTACGAAAAAAGCGACGACTAAGATAATACCTGTCAGTTCCATTACGCTGATTCCTTATTGTTTCGCCAAAGCGTTGTAATGTTTACCAGTGCGTAGGCAATTATCAGACCACCAGACAGGGGAAGCACGCTATAAATAAGGCCCATTTTAATGCCAAGTGCCGCCGAGATTTGTTCCAATTCTAAGGTGAGAGATACAAGCTCGGAGCCGCCGTATACCATCACTAAAACACAAAAAATAATGACGATAATTTCGACGCAGGTGAGCAAAAGGCATTTCACTTTACGTGACTGACGCTCAACAATCAGGTTGAAGCCTAAATGTGCGTTTTGACGATACGCATAAGCCGCACCTAAAATACCAATCCAAATAAGTATGAACCTAGACAATTCTTCGGTGATTGAAGCGGGGTCTTTAAGTACGTAACGTGAGACCACTTGCCAAATCACGGTAAGTAAAATACTTACCATGGCAACTATAAGTGTGCCGGCTAAGGCTTTATCTATAAGGCGTATAATTGTCATTGTTACATCGCCTTTATTTGCGTGATTAAATCGCCAATAGGCGTGCCTTCAAAGCTTTTGTGAAAAGGCTTAACCGCTTCAACGAAAGGCCCTTTGTCAGGCGTAATAACTGTGACGCCTTCGGCTTTTACCTTTTCTAAAGATGCTTGGGTAGATGTTTTCCAAAGCTCGCGTTGGTATTCAACCGAGTCTTCCATAGCCTTGGTTAACCACGTTTGTTGCTGTTCATTCAAACCTTCCCACACCGGTAGGGATGCCAACATGACATCTGGCACGCTCGTATGCTCATCAAGACTGTAATACCGCGCAATTTCATAATGACGAGAGAGGTAGTAGCTAGGTGGGTTATTCTCAGCACCATCCACAACTCCTTGCTGAAGCGCAGTGTACAGCTCTCCCCAGGAAACGGGCGTCGCTGCTCCACCCAGTGCGCGAACCGTAGCTACCGCAGTGGGACTATTTAGCACGCGAATTTTTAGCCCGTTCAGATCGCTTGGTGTCTCTATAGGTTTGTCGTTGGTATAAAAGCTACGGCTTCCCGCATCGTAATAGCCGAGACCTTTTAGTCGAAAATCTTCAATACCAGATAGCAATTGGTCGCCCAAGTCACTGTTTAATACTCGCCAAAAATGATCATTATCGCGAAAAATGTAAGGAACACTGAATATCTTCATTTCAGGAGCAAACCCTTCTAGGGGGCTTGCCGACACCTTCGTCATAGCGAGTGAGCCAATCTGCAACAGTTCTACCATTTCTCGCTCGGTTCCCAGCTGACTGCTCGGATAAATAACCACACTCATTGTACCGTCAGAATAGTAATCGAGTCGCTCTCCAAGGTATTCCATTGCCTTATGCACAGAGTGTTGCGTGTCCAACGTATGCCCCAAACGCAATACGGTTACCTCGCCTTGCAATTCATTTTGCGAACACGCCCCTGTTAGCAATAGCGCAGTAGCAGACAGTGTGAGTTTTATATACCGCAACATAATTATTACACCTAATTTAGAGCAGGGCTGCTTAACGCAACTGTGAAGGCGGAAACTTATCCATATCATCGTAATCCAGGTTTTCACCTGCCATTCCCCAGATAAACGCATAGCTTCCTGTACCCACACCACAGTGAATTGACCAAGGTGGCGATACCACAGCTTCTTCATTCGCAATGAAAATGTGGCGGGTCTCCTGTGGTTCACCCATGAAGTGACATACTCTGCTTTCGCTGTCCATATCGAAGTAAAAGTACACTTCATTGCGTCTGTCATGTTGATGGGCTGGCATAGTGTTCCAGACAGAACCGGTATGCAGTCGCGTCAGTCCCATCTGAAGCTGACAGGTATCAACAACAGTATTGATAAGCAATTGTTTAATATCGCGCTGATTTGACGTTTCTTGGCTACCTAAATGGAGAACATTTGCGTCTGCACTACCTATTTTTTTGCATGGATAGGCGTGATGAGCCGGCGCTGAATTCAAATAGTATTTGGCGGGATTAGAGGCGTTGTCTGACTCAAATATCACTTCTTCATTGCCTTGGCCGATATATAGGGCTTCTTCGTTATCTAAATGGTAAGTCGTGCCTGAAACGGTAATGGTGCCCGGACCGCCGATGTTTATTACACCTACTTCGCGACGAGCGGTAAAGAAGGGCATTTTTAACTGATCTTCAATGGTTTCTAGCGTCAATGGACTCGTTGTAGGCACGGCGCTTCCAAGCATAAAGCGTTCGTAATGGGTGTATATCCATACGACTTTGCCCTCTGTCATTAGGGTGTCGACCAAAAAAGCGTCGCGCAGTTCTTGCGTATTGTAAGCGTTGGCCTCTTTACGGCCGATGGCGTATCGTGTGTCTATTTTTTCGTTCATGACTTTTTCCCATTCATCATTGTTTTGCTGCTCAAGGCTATTTGTTTGCTCAGGGCTGTTTTATCGCTCGGGGCTATTTGTTTGCTCAAGGCTGTTTTATCGCTCAGGGCTGTGACCCTTGTTAGTCACTAGCGTGCTAAAAAGCCGCCGTCGACCGCAAGGATATGGCCGTTAACATAATTACTTGCTGCGCTCGCAAGAAATACTGCTGCCCCTGCTAAATCGTCGCTTTCTCCCCAGCGGTTAGCTGGAATGCGTGCACAAATTTCAGCACTGCGTTTTTCATTATCTTGCAGCGCTTGGGTGTTATCGGTTTTGATATAACCTGGGGCAATAGCGTTTACCTGGACATTGTGCTGTCCCCATTCATTCGCCAGCGCTTTTGTTAATCCGGCAATGGCATGTTTGCTCGCAGTGTAGGCAGGAACAGTAATACCGCCCGTGTAACTCAACATTGAGGCAATGTTGATGATCTTGCCTTGCTCGCGCTCTACCATCTTCTTACCAATAGCTTGGCTAAGTAGGAATGCTGAATCGATGTTGACCGCAAGTACGTTTCTCCATTCGTCAAAAGGATAGTCGGTGGCGGGCGCTCTGAAGATAGTGCCACCGTTATTGAGCAGGATGTCGATATGACCTTTAACGCTCAACGCATCTTCGGCAAGTTTAAGCACAGTGTTGGCGTCGGCTAGGTCACCATCTAGTGCCATTGCTTGCCCGCCTTCACGTTGAATTTTATGCAGTGTTTCGTCACAGCCACCAGCTCGAGAGCTAGCGCAGATGACGAATGCGCCAGAAGTGGCGAGTGCTAAGGCAAGCGCTTGACCTATACCTCTGCTCGCGCCTGTCACTAATGCTGTCTTACCTTCTAGGCTGAAATTGACCATGTAATTCACCTCTACCATCTGCGTTATCAAATGCCTGACTTTCATCGACATACTAATTTGAAATATCTCGTTAACAAAATTTAAAATAATTGCCACCGGTGGCATTTGTCAATATATTGTTTACAAATATCGTAAATTAGTTCAGCGCGTTAACAACCAATGGAGAGCATAAAAGTGATTAAATTTAGTAAGATAGGTCTAATTTTGGTGCCATTATTGGCAAGTTGCTCACAAGGGGATATAAATTCGGCTTTGTCTGTTAAGGTGAAAAATTCGGCAGACGGTGGTAGCGGCGATCAAATTTTTGAAGTATCTCTGCCCCCGCAATATTCGGGGTGGAAGTTAAAGCAATATCCGTCAGAATGGATTGAGAATAGCGAAGGGCAAGCGGTGTTACTAGGTGCAGCATCTATTGCGCCAGGAAGTAGTGTGTCATTGGAACTTATGCCACCTGAGCAAGCTACGAATGTTAACCTCCAAGACCGGGCGCACGCTGAACTTTCCGTAAGAACAGGAGGAGAGTGGCAAGACGCAGTATATAGCGCTCAGGGTTTTTCTTTTGAAGAAGTTACCTCATTCACATCGCCTCCGCAATTGACCGATCATTCTTACTTTTTACGTTACGAAGGACCAGGCTGGGAGTCTGATCAAATGGGCTATCGCCTTTATCTAGATTGGCGCAACGCAATAGATGTCTTCGTGAAAACTGATGACAGTGTAGTGTTACCCGAAGTTGGGCAAGACGGCTATGATAGCTATCACACTTTATCTTCGTGGGGCGGAGACGCGCTTAAAGTTGGCAAATCGTTGGGAGTGGGTGCACTAGGTCGATTATTAGAACAAGAAACCCAAGACTCCTCAACGCAGACAGTCATGCATTTTCAGCATGTAGAGACTACGCAATACCAATTGGTATCGAATTCTCAGTTGCGGGCTGAGTTCGAGGTTAGCTACAAAGGGTGGACATCGTCTTATGCGAAAGAGGACAGCATCGACGTTACCACGCACTATCGAATTGATGCGTTCGACCCAACGACCCATATCAGTGTTTCTGTATCAGAGCCTTCGGATAATATTGTCGCAGGTTTAGTGGCACATGATGGAATGCAGGTGATTAAAGCCGAGCACGGCGATTGGGGCGTGATAGCTACTTGGGGAGCTCAAAGTATCTTGGCAGATAATGACGACTTAGGATTGGCCCTTGTTTACCGGCTAGATCAGGCCGAAAAGGTACTTGAGGGTGAACATGACCACCTTGTGTTGTTTAAACCTTCAACCGCTTTTGACTATAAAATTCTTGCGGTTTGGCCCAAGCGAAGCACCGATATACAAACTGCCAAGCAATTCGAAGATTATTTGGTTAATAAATTAAAAATGTATAGTCATCCGCTTACCATTTTAAATTAAGCGGCATTGCTCAATTTGGCGAGTAGAATATTGTTTTATGCTGTGGCCTGATGATCTTTGATGCAGGGCAAAGATCAACAGGCTCTAGGTCCGTTTAATCGTTATGGTGTATTTTTGTGTTTTTGCCTTCTTCGTACATTTCTTTTTAATATCTTCCGTAACGTTCTTTAACTATCTCGACATTGATTTTTCAAGTATTGAGTCGAGTTAAACCTCTTAGATAGCCCCATGAAACAAATAATTCATAAACTGACTAAGTGGACCACTCTTTCTTAATTGAACATTCAATAACCCTAAGCACTGCGCCGCCTTCGTGTACGTTTACTCTCCTTTCCCTCTTACTTTCAGGTTGTTGTGTCAAAAATCTTTCATGTTGGAGTCAATAACTTGTCACCCAAGTGTAATAAATCTTATCCACACTCTTTGTCCGCTAAGACCATTTAACGAGGTAAGCCATCTGCTCTCCTCATCTCTAATTATAAAACAAGTATAAGCAAGGAACCGTAATGAAAAGCGAAACTCTTCGTGGAATTAAGTATTCAGCGATTGCACTAGCAGTAACACTTGGCATGTCTGCCTGCTCACTAGAGGGTGATGATGGTGAAGACGGCGTTCAGGGTCCAGTGGGTGAACAAGGCCCAACAGGCGAACAGGGACCTGTGGGTGAGCAGGGCCCAGAAGGTACTACAGCAGGCACGCTTACTCGTATTGCGACTGTTCCTCTTGGCGCAGAAGTAACGGGTATTTTCCTCACTGATGAAGGCGACCTGTTTTTCAACGTACAGCATCCATCTGGTACGAATGCAGCAACGACAAGTGTTAACGACATGCCTATCAATACAGGTACTGTGGGTGTGCTAGCAGGCGCTAACTTCAATAATCTGCCGGTTACGCTACCAAATTCTCCAGTACCAAGCTCTGACGAAGAAAAAGAGCTAGTGGTGTCTGCTATCGGTCAATACCAAGTACTAGGTCAAACCGGTGATACTTTCGGTACTGATCTTCCTGAAGGTTTGGGCCACATCTACACACTCGATGGCGAAGAGTTAGTTCTTGAAAACGATATGCCTGACTTTAACGGCTTTATTTCAACTGCCGAAGGCGAAGGGTATCTTTTCTCTAACTGGGAAGAACTACCTGGCGGTATGAGCCGCATGAAAGTAGAAAAAGACGAATTTGGCATGTGGGAAGTAACAGAAGCCATGATGCTCGACTTCTCACCAGTGTGGGGCACGGCAGCAAACTGTTTCGGCTCAATGTCACCTTGGGGTACGCCGCTTACCTCTGAAGAGTGGGTGGTTGATTCTGCAGTAGACACCACAACGTCACCTAACTGGAATAACCCAGAAGCAGTATCTACAGATTCACGCTTGGGTCGCATGTGGCAAATGACGGCACCTGATGCGCCAAACCCTTATAACTATGGTTATATTGCAGAAGTAACAGAGCCGTTGGCTGATGAGCCAGTGATTGTTAAGCACTTCACGATGGGCCGTTATGAGCATGAAAATTCAACAGTAATGCCTGATGGAAAAACGGTTTATCTTTCTCAAGATGACACCGGCGGCGTGCTATTTAAGTTTGTTGCAGACACGGCAGAAGACTTATCTGCAGGTACGCTTTACGGCGCTAAACTAACTCAAGATGCAGGGCAAAATGACCCAGCAACAACAGGGTTTGCTGTTGAGTGGGTTGAGCTAGCCAGTGGCGATAATATGACTATTCGCGCATGGATTGACGAGTACAACGGTATTGGTACTGACGATTACGTAGATGGTCAAAGCTCTTACATCACAATGGCAGACGTTCAAGCGTGGGCAGATGGTGATGCAACTTACCCAACGGTTGAAGAGGGCGGTTCAAGCGTTACAGCCGGTGAGCCAATGGATGACCGCGTTGCATTCCTAGAAAGTCGTGCGGCTGCCCGTCTTAAAGGCGCAACGGCAGAGTGGAGAAAGCTAGAAGGTATCTCTATTAACCAAAAACGCGCGCAAGAAGCCGTAGAAGGCGTTGATACCATTGAAGGTGAAGTTGTCGAAAATGCATACCTTTACATTGGCATTGCAGATATCGACAACACAATGATTGATGATGAAGGCGATATGCAGCTTTCTGCCCGCGTTAAAGATTGTGGTGGTGTTTATCGCGCCAAGCTGGAAGAAGGCTACAACATTTCTCGCATCGAACCTGTAGTGATGGGCGGTACGTATCGTTCAAGCTTAACCGGCGCAGAGCGTTGTGACGTTGAGCAGCTTTCTCAACCAGATAACGTTGTAGTTATGAACGACGGCCGTATTCTTATCGGTGAAGACGGTTTCCAAGAGAACAACACGCTGTGGATGTATGAACCAGCAGATAAGTAAGTTTTCTCTTTAATTTAAAATACGCCGGGTGTTTACACACCCGGCTTTTTCCGTTGTGACCATTATGAAAATACTAAAAATAACTTCAGGTGTAGGCATTCTGCTTTCACTATTTATCAGTGCAGGGTGCACTGAAAGCACAAATGCTGATTTAAACAATCAATCAAATACCGGCATAAGCACAAGTACTCACTCTGTGAATGGGAAAGGGCCTTCATCAGAGCTGACAAACGTCGACAATGTGCACTCTTACCCTTATCAAGAAGGGGACGATATTCCTGCTCTGGCATACATTGAACACAATGAAGTATATAACCCAGAATCGGTGATCCCTCCCCAGTGCTATACCAAAACAGAAGGCGTAAATAACCCTTGTTACGCATGTCACCAAAGTTACGATTCGATAGAAAAGCGCCCTAACCAAATGGGTGATGGTACATTGCAAGGTAACTATGAATTTTCCGATGTGGGGCTAACAAACAGCTGGAAGAATCTGTTTATTGACCGTACATCGCTTATAGCGGGTATTGACGATGCCACAATTAAAAAATACGTAGAACAAGACAACTACACCGCTTCGCTTAGAAAAGACGCCATGCCAGAGTACATGCGTATTGAAAACTTGAGCGCCGCTGACAAAGCCTTTGATGACGACGGTTTTGCTAAAGATGGCAGCGGATGGGTGTCATATAACTACAAACCTTTCCCAAGTACTTTCTGGCCGACCAACGGGTCAACCGGTGATGCCATGATCAGGCTTCCTGAAAGCTTTCAAACACTGAATGGTGAATACAATCAGGCCGTTTATACATTGAACTTAAGCCTAGTTGAAATGGCGGTCAAAGAGCTAGACACATTAACAGTAGCACCAGTCGATGAATTAGCGCTGAACCTTGATGTGAACAACGACGGTAAACTTACAAAATTAGCGACTGAAATGGCGCGTTCGTCGCATTATGTTGGCGATGCGAGTGCAGTTCCGCTTGCCCATATGCTTTACCCCGAAGGTACCGAATTCTTGCACACTGTGCGTTACATTGGCGTGGATGAAAACGGAAATATTTACAATGCGCCGCGGATGAAAGAAGTGCGCTACATGAAAAAGCATATGTTCAGAAGCCGCGAAAGCTTAGCTTCTGCCTATTATGCCGAGGCAAAAGATAAGCATTTTGAGAAGTTGCCCCAAACCCGCTATTTGGGTGAAAAAGGAATAGACAACGGCTTTGGCTGGACAATTAACGGCTTCATCGAAGATGAGCAGGGCGAGCTTCGCGCACAGCACGACCAAGAGCTAGCGTTTTGTAACGGCTGTCATAAAACGGTAGGGTCAACGTTTGACCAAACATTTTCATTTGCCCGTAAAGTGCCTGGCGATGCAGGGTGGGGGTATATTGATTTGCGTGCCATCGAAGATGTACCAAATATCAACGAGGAAAAAGGCGAATTCGTCACCTACATGGAGCGTGTAGGTGGTGGCGATGAGTTTCGTCAAAACGGAGAAATGCTGGCCAAATGGTTTGATGAAAAAGGCATGGTCAAGGTGGAAGAAGTGCAACGTGCCAAGTCAGTGTATGACATCATTACTCCTTCACCAGAGCGCGCTTATGCGCTAAATAAAGCTTACTTGACCATAGTGAAAGAACAAAGTTATCTGTTTGGTCGCGATGCGACACTGACTGAAGCGACTAACGTGTTAAGCACTATTGATGTTGAACAGCCACCACTTAAACCTGAACATAGGTTTAAGTGGGATATGCGACTTAACTGGCAACAAGAAAAGCCAAGCGCCATAGCAGAAGCGCGTCAACACTAACCATTAGTAAATGCTTACAGGCGTAAAGTTTGATATCGACCAGTTGCTGCGCTCGCGAGCTCTGTATTGTTCGCGAGCATCTAATTCGAGTGCTTTGCTGCTAATGAAAGTTATCAGAAGAAGTATCGCTTAAGCTGAAGTGCTTAGAAGGCCAGATTCTTTCTCTGGGGAATGAAAGGATGTGAACGCGATATTGTTATGAGCGTTCGTTACCATTCGCTTCTCGGCCGGAGCCCCTGATTTGTATTCACCTTCCTGCTGGGGGAGGTGCTTGACCTTAATGCCGTTTTGCTTGAAATCAGCATTAATAAAGCCTTGGTCTGCATACGCGTTCAATACATTGATACATGGGTAAAAGCCCCATTTCGAGTGAAAACGCTGAGCATTATGAACAAAGTCTAAAAGGTGATTCACTGGACATTGATAATTAGGGCGGTGTGGTGCAAAGGTTCGCGTGGGTAATTGCTCTAACGAGAACCCTAATACTCTACAGTTAGTGAAGAAATCTTCGTCGTTTAGTCCGAAACCCGCGTAGCCTTCATCGAAGCCGCCGGTTTTCTGAAAGTCTGCCTTACGAATAAAAAACACTGTAGAACAAATACTATCGTCACTAAACTTTCCATGATTAATTTCCTGATCTCTTGAAGGTATTTCGTTATTGTCATTTTCGGGTAACGTGTCGTCATTGCTTGCTAAATAACCGATTTCTTTCTCATCTTTTGAAATTTTTCGGTAGGGCTTACTACAGCGCTCGTTGGGCAGAAATACCACTGATGTGAACACTACGGTGTTGTCACGAAGTGCAAGCAAGCCATCCTTAAAAAGCGATGGGGCAATAACTGCATCTACGTTTAAATAAACTAAATTCGCGTGCTTGGCCGCTGACATACCCTTGTTGCGCGCTTTCGCTATCGGAAGCGCATCTTGATTTACAAATTTGTGAACAATGTCGAATTTCTCACTCTGTATAAGTGACAAATCAGAAGGAGGTGCCATCCAAACAATGACTAGTTCATCTGGCGTTGGAGAGCATTGCTCTAACTGAGTAATCAAATTAGTCAGCTTCTCAGTCCTGCTTTTAACAATAGTTACTGCACTTATTGGTGAACGCATACTCTTCCTCCCTTTCTAATTTGTTGAACTTGTAATAACGAGAACACGATACGTTTAACGTTATACTTTCGTATAAGCAAAGAGTATTCCTGTTTTTTTAAGTTGTTGTTTATAAAATATAACTTTTATTTCAGGAGTTTGTTTTTGAGAATTTCTAGCAATGGTTGGGCATCAAGGTAAGCAAGAGGTGCAAAGGGAGAGAAAAATTTACAAACGAATGTATTCAGGCAAATAGCGTTTTTTATTTTAATTATTTTGGTGGTAGGTATGTTCTGATTTTCAGATTAACATCATTCTTTGTTTCATAACTCTCTTTTACTGAGCATCTAGCGCGTAATAGCTTTGCCGCTCCTCCATATTTTGGTATGCTTGAGTTGTAGGATAAACATTACAATTCAATAGTTTAAATATTCCTACAAATTTTGCTTAACACGTTTTCTTTAGAGTGGGTGAAATATCATATTATTGGTTATTACGCACTCAGAGTGCAGGTAAATCTTCAGCCTTACTTATAACGTATTAATTTCTGAACTTCGTATTTTTTCTGGTGGACAAAGGCTGTGGAATCACAATCGTCTGTATTCATTCGACATTATGACAAGCAATCATTAAAGCTTGTTGATGTCATATCTGGTATCTCACCGAATGCTATGCGTAGAGTATTTGGTGGCTGGATATTTTTCGCTGCTGTTGTTGGCGTTATTGTAAGTGTAGCACCAGATTTGAGCGCTCAATTTATCGGTTTAACGCTTTTCGTTCTTGTTGCTTTTACACTCGTAATGTTTGGTCAGAGCAGAATAACGGAAGGCTGGCCAGCTATAATTTGTGACGATGAGTATATTGGTGTGGTACGCGACCCTGTAAAGCGAGAGTATATTTGTGTACGTTCTGCTTTAGTTAAAGACGCTAAACCTACATTAATAAAGCCCAATAAAAAAGCGGTTGAGATTGTGTTAGACAGCGAACAACTATCGGCAGAAGATCAAGAGGTGCTAAACCAAGCAGTTTGGCCTCGAGACAACAAGCTAATAGGGCTAGCACATTTTAAAAAGCGTGAAGAAGCGTGTGACAGCCTTATGTGGTGTGTCAAACACCGTAGTTAGCACTCTTTAGATTTACAGCCTTGAGATTAGTGTTAATCCGTGACTAGCGCTAGCTCGGTAAATAGCGGGTAGTGATCTGAGCCTATGCTTTCAAGCTTCTCTATATTGACCAATGCAAAGTGTTTCGAGTGAAATACGTGGTCTAATGGCCATTTCACTAAAGGATATTTCGCGTGAAATGTATTAAAAAAACCGCGCCCCTCTCGTGGGTCTAAAAGTCCGCTTATTTTCTTGAATTTTCTGGTAGTAGGTGACCAAGCCACATCGTTAAGATCGCCAGCGACGACAATAGGACCCTCTGTTTCAGCTATTTCTTCCCCCACAACCGTAAGTTCTACGTCTCTGGGCTTCGCATACGTGTTTTCTGTTGGGCTTGGTGGTTTTGGATGAAGAAAATATAGCGTGACATCTTGTCCGTGGTGATTGATTTTCACTTTCATAGACGGCACATCTTCTTCTATTAGAAATCGCAATGAGACCTCTTCAAAGGGAAGCTTACTATAAAGATGCATACCGTAGAGGTTTTCGAGTGGGCAAAATTTACGATATGGGTATTCAGACTCAATTTCACTGATGCCTTTCTGCCACTTCTCATTAGATTCCAACGTTACGAGAAAATCAGGTTGCTTATTACGTACATGTTCAATGAGCTTGCGAAAATCGTCATTGGGCATATACACATTGCTTGATAAAACACTTAGCTTTTGGCTCGCGTTCTCAACCTCGACGTGCCTAACTTCTCTTTTATACAGAGGGGTATAAGGAATGATCCAGATAATCTGATAAATAAGGCTTACTGTTAATCCAGCTACAATAATTATTGCTAGGCTATCAATCTTTGCGTAATAGCCTAACTCAAAAATATGCCCGGCAATTAACAGAGCAATTATCGCTGCTATTTGTAGTCGCGGAAATTCCCACACTCTTATTAACCAATGAGAAGAAGGAAGCAAAGGGGCCCAGCTTACGGCTATAAATAAGACTGAAACAGCAGTAAGTGCAGTATCCATGTCTGGTTGGTCCTTTAGTTTAATAAACGAAGAACGCTTCACCTACTAACTCGGCCTGCAAAATTAAATTGATGATTATAGCCAGTGAAGCGATACGAATCGTTATAGCTACGGCTGCTTTGTGAAAATAGTTTAACCTAGGCATCACTGCAACTAGGCAGCGGCCTACGGCGAAAAGTTATCTCCTAGTACAATCGATAGGAGCTTTTCTGACGTGAAGTTGACGAGTTTTGGGCATGAACAAAATTAAGTAAAAAGTTCTCAAACAAAGGCAAAGTTTGCAAAACAAAACTTACTTTATTAGTCCTAAATTTTAATATTTATCATTAAAAACAGTGTTTTATTTTGTTGGCAAGGAATTGGCATGACTATCTTCGAGTTTCGACAAAGGAGAAATGTTATGAAACGTTCACTTATTTCTATTATTGTTGCTACAACTTTGACCACAGCTGCATATGCAGGTGACATGGGCACTGACAGCACAGAAAATAAATGGGAAAAAGGCGCCAAAGATGCATGGATTGATGGCAAAGCAGAAGCAACGCTGTTGTTCAATGGTAACCTTGATTCATTCGACATTAACACTGACGTTAAAAACGGAAATGTTGTTCTTACTGGTAAAGTTGAGAACTCTGTTGATAAAAAGCTAGCGGAAGAGCTAGTGGCGAATATTGACGGTGTAACGTCTGTAGATAACAAGCTAACTGTTGTCTCTGACGAAGATATGGATGGCGATATGTCAGATGACATGGAAGACACGGTTGACGAAGGTACAAGCGAGTTGACTGACGCTAAAATCGCCACAGTAATCAAAACACGTCTTCTTATGGATACTGACATTTCAGGTTTTGACATTGATGTTGACGTAGAAAACGGTGTAGTAATGCTGACTGGTGAAGTTGATTCTGATGCAGAGCGTGACTTGGCAGTAGAAATTGCTAAAAATGCTTCTGATGTCAAAGATGTAGAGAGCAACTTGCGTGTAGTAACTGAAACCGCAATGAACTAAAGGTTCTTTTCATCATTTTCATAAAAAAAGGGGCGCTCGCCCCTTTTTCTTATCAAATATTAACCAAGCATATAATAGTCGAAGTCAATGCTTCTATTCTTCGTTAAGAGTACTACTTGGCCAATTTCAGATTGGAGCTCTTTGCGACATTCAGTGCAACAATCAAAAACAAATTAGAATTCATAGATAGTAATATCAGTTCCATTTTGCTTACTACAATGCGCTTTATGTTCACGTACTTGTTCTGATCCCAAATAAGCATATGCACCGCAGACGTCAAAACTACAATGTTCAAATCACGTTAAATTTCAACAATTTTCCATTCGTTTAAATCAAAAATTTCATCTGAAATTACTCCAATATTAGCAAGACCCGAAGCGAGAATTAATGTAAGAGACATTAAAACGGGCTTCATCCATGGGATAATTGAAACGTCAAATAACCACAAGGCAGTAGGCATTGTCTTTGTTTTAGACATTTAAACCTTTTGGCAGACAAACGCTTACCGATACACCTCATACTTAAGTCAATATTACTGGTAAGTCCTGTTAAGGGGGAAATATTGCATTTTGTAATGCCAATTTAACTATCTTACAAACCAATTGACAAAAGTAATGAAGTCTCTGAGTAGATTGCCTTCGAGAGGGAGGAGGATTTGTATTATTGCTGTTTTTATTACTGATTTCATTGTCTTCTAATACTTATGTCTATTTCCACGGCAATATTTAGCGCGAAAAATGAACTTTTTGGTAATACCAAATATGCGCTGAACACTTTATTCTTCATCCACTGGCGATTTTGAAGTCGTTTTTACAAATTTTTTTTGGATAGGCTGCTTTGATTGAACCCGAAGGAAAGACACGGAAAATTTCTCTTAAAGTGTGTAGAAAATTCTTTCAATACATTTTGCAGTAGTGGTCTTGTTTCATATCTTCCTGAAATACAAAGAAAAAAGTTGTGGTATAGAAGCTGCAATTACAAACTACACAGTAATTAAAATTAGCGCATTGTTTGGCTTACCTTAACTTTTTAGCGCTAAGTTTTTTAATTAGATTATGAGCAGTTCACAGTTGGTCAAGGAGTGAGGCATGAACATTTTAAAGTGGGTTTATTCAGCTATTGTTGTTTCAGTTGTCATAGCACTAATCGGCATGTTTGGGCAGGGTAAGCTTTCCATTAGCCAAGCAACGGCCGATGACGCTGAACGCTCTGTTCACGCCGATATTGTTAAAGTTGAAAAGACATTATCACTTGTTGAGTTTGATTTATCCAAAAAGGCGCATTTGCTTAGAAAAACACGCTTAGACTTTTATGTAAAGCAGGCAAAACAAGCTGACTTAAGAGGATGGAAGTTTAAACGAGACGAGTTTGTTGAACGCGCTGAAAACATCCTTAGTCACCACCTTAAGCAATATACGAACGATATAGCTCAAGAGACAGAGACCTACACTGCACAGGCAATCTAGCCTAAACAGTATTAACAAAAACGCCCCTTACATCATAAAGGTATAAGGGGCGTTTTTAGTTTCCAAATCTATTCAAATTTCAGGCAAAAAAAAGCGAAGCTCAAGCTTCGCTTTCAATATTCGTTTCAGGCTATTCAACTTCTACAATTTTCAAAGTGTTAGTTGCGCCTACTTTTTCCATTTCATCGCCATAGGTAAGGATGATGCTGTCACCGCTTTTCACTAAGCCTTTGTCTTTTAGCGAAGCAATAACATCGTACTTTAATTTGCCTGGTTCGCTGTTAGATGAGTCAAAGTAAACTGGCTTCACACCACGACACAATGCCATAGTGTTAAGCGTGGATTCGTGACGAGACATGGCAATTATTGGTAGTGACGTAGTAATACGAGACATCAATGTTGGCGTAGTACCACTTTCAGTTAAACCTACAATGGCTTTAACGCTTGGCAGGTGGTTCGCTGCATACACAGCTGAAAGTGCAATTGATTCGCTCGTTGATGAAAACTTCTGATCCATGCGGTGCTTAGAAATTTTAACGCTTGGATGAGTTTCTGCGCCTTCACAAACACGGGCCATTGCTGCAACCGTCTCGATAGGGAAGTTACCCGCAGCGGTTTCAGCTGAAAGCATAACCGCGTCAGTGCCATCTAATACGGCGTTTGCAACGTCCATTACTTCTGCACGTGTCGGCATTGGGCTATCAATCATCGACTCCATCATTTGAGTCGCTGTGATAACAACTTTGTTCAGTTGACGAGAGCGGGCAATTAACTTCTTCTGAACGCCAACAAGTTCTGCGTCGCCAATTTCTACACCCAAATCACCACGAGCTACCATTACAGCATCAGAGGCTACGATAATATCGTCCATAGCTTCGTCAGAAGCGACGGTTTCAGCACGTTCAACCTTTGCACAAATTTTCGCGTAGCAGCCTGCTGCTTCAGCAAGTTCTCGCGCGTAGTTTAAATCTGCGCCGCTTCGTGGGAATGACACTGCAAGGTAATCGACACCGATTTTTGCTGCAGTTTTAATGTCTTCTTTGTCTTTGTCAGTAAGTGCATCTGCTGAAAGGCCACCGCCTTGACGATTAATGCCTTTGTTGTTTGAAAGTTTACCACCAACGGTGACTTCAGTAACAACTTTGCGTCCTTCAACACCCGTTACACGAAGCTGAATGCGACCATCGTCAAGAAGAAGGATATCGCCAGCAGATACGTCGTCAGGAAGCGCTTTGTAATCAATGCCTACTTGGTTGATATCGCCTTCGTCACGACCTAACTCAGCGTCTAAGACGAACTTAGCACCGATATCTAGATGAACAGCACCCTCGGCGAAACGGGCAACACGAATTTTAGGACCTTGAAGATCGCCTAAGATAGCTACGTATTTACCTAAGTTCTTTGCAGCCTGACGCACGCGTTTGGCACGCTCGATATGATCTTCAGCCTGCCCGTGAGAAAAGTTCATACGCACTGTATTCGCGCCTGCCGCTATTAGCGCCTGGATTTTTTCGAGTGAGTCTGTTGCAGGTCCTAGGGTGGCAAGAATTTTCGTTCTTCTGGTCATGTGATTCCGTCGCTGTTTCTAAGTTAGAAAAGACAAAGAGTGATAGGTATTCCACAATGGGATAATACCTGTAATCGCTTTACGTAATTTTATTACAGAATAATAGTTGAATTTGACAATAATGTGAATGAAATAAACAAAAACGCCTAACTGGCTCGACCAGTTAGGCGTTCTTCTCGGTACATTAGCCGCTAATTGCTACGACAATAAATGCGACCATGATCAAAATAATGACGATTTAATCGCCGCGTTTTTCGTATCGTGAACCCCGAAGTGTGTCTTTAACACGCTTGAGGTTTTCTCTGAACTTATTACCACGGCGCAATGTAAACCCTGTTGCCAACACGTCAATAAGGGTCAATTGCGCTATACGTGAAGCCATCGGCATATACATGTCGGTATCTTCTGGCACTTCCAATGACAACACATAGGTACACTCTTGAGCGAGAGGGCTTTCTGCCGATGTAATACCAACAACTGTTGCATCGTTCATTCGAGCGATTTGAGCGATTTCAACTAAGCTTTTAGTGCGACCAGTATGGCTTATCAAAACCACGACATCACCGGCCGAACAATTCATACAGCTCATACGCTGCATTAGGATATCTTCAAAGTACACAACAGGCACATTGAATCGGAAGAACTTGTTAAGTGCATCGTGAGCCACAGATGCCGACGCACCTAAACCGAAAAATGAAATTTTCTGAGCCTGGGTGAGTAGATCAACTACGCGATTTACCACATTGACGTTAACCGACTGACGGGCAACTTCAAGCGATGCCATAGTAGACTCAAATATCTTGTTCGTATATTCGTCAGGGCTGTCATTTTCATCGACGTGACGATTAACATATGGCGTGCCGTTAGCTAAGCTTTGCGCCAAATGAAGTTTAAAATCTGGAAAGCCTTTCGTGTCCAGTCTTCGACAGAATCGGTTAACAGTGGGCTCACTAACATCCGACATTTTAGCGAGGGTTGCTATACTCGAATGAATGGCTGTTTGTGGGTTAGCTAAAATAACTTCAGCTACCTTTTTTTCAGATTTACTGAATGCCGCTTGGTTTTGTGTGATTTTTTCTAAAATGTTCATACAGATATAGCAATTGGTTAGCACAAATTATTGTAAGGTACATCTGTAATAGTACCCAATGTGACGTCTGTGACAAGAAAAATGTAATTTTTTGACAAAATTTGTTGTTTCAAACAGGTTAAATCAGGGTAAACTGAGGGAAATAGTAAAGATTCAGATCCTATAGTTGGTTCAAGTTGTAATTTTACTACATTTGGTGTTAACTATACGGTAAAAATAGTCGTTAGTGTTGTAAATAACTGTACAATACGCCGCGCACACATACATTTAAAAGGTCGACGAATATGGTATTGGATAATTCCTACGAGCCCTGTGATTTTGTACTTTTTGGTACGCTGGGAGATCTTTCACGACGCAAGTTATTGCCTTCTTTATATCAGTTAGAAAAAGCTAACTTGATGCACCCAGACACTACGATTGTTGGTGTGGCGCGTCAGGAAATGGAGCTTGAAGCATATATTGAAGAAGTTCACGCTAACCTTATTAAGTTTGGTGAAAAGAACTTATGTGAAGAAACTTGGGAGCGCATGAAAGCGCGTTTGCATTACGCATGCGTAGACATGAAAGATGTGGAAAGTTACTGCGTTTTAGACGACCACGTTGACCCAACTCGCACCATGGTGTGTTACTTAGCTACACCGCCTGCTATTTATGGCGATATTTGTCGCGGCCTTCATAGCTGCAAAATCATCGATTCAAGCGTTCGTGTAGTGCTTGAAAAGCCAATCGGTCACGATTTGGAATCGTCGAAAGTTATCAACGAACAAGTCGCTGAATACTTTGACGAAAAACAAATATATCGTATTGACCATTACCTAGGTAAAGAAACCGTTCTTAACTTAGTGTCGCTTCGTTTTGCCAACTCTATTTTTGCCACAAACTGGGATCACAACTGTATTGACCATGTTCAAATTTCAGTTGCTGAGTCAGTAGGTATTGAGGGGCGCTGGGGTTATTTCGACGATGCGGGACAAATGCGTGACATGGTGCAAAATCACTTGTTACAAATCCTAAGCTTGGTTGCAATGGAGCCGCCTACAACGTTAGATGCAGACAGCATTCGTGATGAAAAGCTTAAAGTACTTAAAGCGCTTCGCCCTATCAATTCGTTTAACATTAACGAAAGCACGGTACGCGGTCAGTACACGTCTGGATTTGTTAAAGGCGAAGAAGTACCTGGTTACCTTGAAGAAGAAGGTGCCAATACACAGAGTAAAACTGAAACCTTTATTGCAATAAAAGCTGAAATTGACAACTGGCGTTGGGCCGGCGTGCCATTTTATCTGCGCACAGGTAAGCGTATGCCGACTAAGGTGAGTGAAGTTGTTATTTACTTCAAGCGCCAACCGCACAACCTATTTGGTGATAGCTTTAAGAATCTTCCACCTAACAAGTTGGTTATTCGTCTACAGCCTGATGAAGGTGTAGAAATCACCGTAATGAATAAAGTTCCAGGTTTAACTAGCTCAGGCTCGATGGATCTTCAAAAATCTAAGCTTAACCTCAGTTTCTCCGAAGCCTTTGCTGACGAGCGCATTCCAGATGCTTACGAAAAGCTTCTGCTTGAAGTGATGCTAGGTAACCAGGCGCTATTTGTTCGTCGTGACGAAATTGAACAAGCCTGGACATGGGTAGATTCAATTCTTGAAGCGTGGAAGCAATCAAGCGAGCCACCTGAGCCGTATCAAGCTGGTACATGGGGTCCGGTAGACTCTATTGGTCTTCTGGCCCGCGAAAATCGCAGCTGGTACGAAAGCAAGACAGGGAAGAAAAAGTAATATGGCGTTAACAACTCTATCATTTGAAACACCTGACGCGCTTACCGATGCATTTGCACAAGATTTGGTAAGTATTCTTAAAACAGGTATTAAAACTCGCGGTCGTGCGTCGCTTGTGGTGAGTGGTGGACGTACACCGCTAGCGCTTTTCAAGCAGTTAAGCGAGACCGACCTTGAGTGGGATAAGGTTGATATTACCCTTGCTGACGAACGCTGGGTTGAAGAGGGCCATGAAGCCAGCAATACTAGCCTAGTTAAAAATAATCTAATTCAAAATAAAGCCGCAGCAGCTCGTTTTATCGAACTGAAAAGCGATGTTGACGATGCAAACGAAGGGGTAAGTGCAGCTGAGTCTAATCTGGCCAGCATGTCACAGCCTTTTGACGCATTAATCCTTGGTATGGGGGAAGACGGGCACACAGCATCGCTTTTCCCTTGTTCTGAGCAAGTACTTGACGGCTTAGATATGAGCAGCGGCAGAACCTGCATTGCTGTTCAACCTACAACAGCACCTCATCAACGTATTTCATTAACGCTACCTGCGTTACTCAATAGCCGAAACATCTTTTTACACCTAACGGGTGAAAAGAAAAAGCAAGTGCTTTTAGACGCTATTGAAAATGCTACCGAAGCGCAAAAGCCCATCACTGCCGTTGTAAATAGAGCACCGGTCACTCTGATGTGGGCGCCATAGGAGACAAGAATGAATCCAAAAATTGCTGAAGTTACGCAACGAATTATCGAGCGTAGTAAAGAAACGCGTAAAGCGTATTTAGAGAAGATTGAAGACGCACGCCGTCAAGGTCCACACCGCGGTGTACTATCGTGCGGAAACCTGGCCCACGGCTTTGCTGCATGTGGTACAAGTGAAAAGGCTGACCTTCGTTCGATGACCAAAGCCAATGTGGCTATTGTGTCTGCGTACAATGACATGCTTTCTGCCCACCAGCCATATGAAACTTACCCTGCGCTTATTCGCGAAGCGGTAAAAGAAGTGGGCAGTGTAGCGCAGTTTGCCGGTGGTGTACCTGCAATGTGTGATGGTGTGACGCAAGGCCAGTCTGGTATGGACTTAAGCCTTATGAGCCGCGACAACATTGCTCAGGGCGCAGCTATTGCGCTTTCACATAACATGTTTGATAGCACCTTGATGCTGGGTATTTGCGATAAAATCGTACCTGGACTGCTAATGGGCGCACTTACGTTTGGTCACCTGCCAACGGTGTTCGTTCCAGCCGGTCCTATGCCATCAGGCTTGCCAAATAAAGAAAAAGCACGCGTTCGACAAGAATTTGCTGAAGGCAAGGTTGGTCGCGACGCACTACTTGAAGCTGAGTCTCAGTCTTATCATTCTGCTGGTACGTGTACTTTCTACGGTACAGCAAACTCAAACCAGCTTGTGGTTGAGATGATGGGTTTACACTTACCGGGCTCTTCGTTTGTAAACCCAGGTACGCCACTGCGTGATGCGTTAACAAAAGCAGCTGCGGTTCAAGCGACTCGTCTAACTGACCTTGGTGACAACTACACGCCAATTGGCCACATTGTAGATGCTAAAGCCATTGTAAATGGTCTTGTAGGTCTACTTGCAACGGGTGGTTCGACTAACCACACCATGCACCTTATCGCTGTTGCGCGCGCTGCTGGCTACATTGTTAACTGGGACGATTTCTCAGATATTTCAAATGCGGTTCCACTACTTACCCGTATTTACCCTAACGGTTCAGCAGACATTAACCACTTTGTTGCCGCTGGCGGTATGTCGTTGCTTATCAAGCAACTGCTTGACGCAGGATTACTGCACAACGATGTGAAAACTATCGTTGGCGATGGCTTGGAGCTATACACCAAAGAGCCTGTGCTAAAAGACGGCGAGCTAGAGTGGCGCGACGGCCCAACAGAATCTCTGGATAAAGAGGTATTAGCAACGGTTGATGCACCATTTAAACCTGATGGTGGTTTGAGCGTGCTTGACGGAAACTTAGGCCGCGGCGTAATCAAAACATCTGCGCTTCGTACTCCGCATTGCACTATTAAAGCGCCAGCGGTTGTGTTTGAAGATCAGTTTGAACTGGATGACGCGTTTAAATCTGGCAAGCTAGATAAAGACTGTATCGTGGTTGTTCGCTTCCAAGGGCCATCGGCCATTGGTATGCCAGAGCTTCACCGCCTAACGCCGCCGCTTGGTGTAATTCAAGACCGTGGCTTTAAAGTAGCCCTTGTTACTGACGGTCGTATGTCGGGTGCATCAGGTAAAGTACCTGCTGCTATCCACGTGACTCCAGAAGCGTATAAAGGTGGACTACTTGCTAAAGTGCAAGAAGGCGACATCATCGAGCTTAATACCGAAACAGGTGCATTAACATTACACGTTGATGATGAAACATTAGCTGCACGTGAAGCTGCGCCAGCGAGCTTGGCGAAGCATCATGTGGGTATGGGACGCGAAATGTTTGCGGGTATGCGTGCCATCCTTACTGGTGCAGAAGAAGGAGCGTGTTCACTGTTTTACACGCAGGAGCAAGCGTAATGAGCCAAAAGTTTGTGGCTGATGTTGGCGGTACCAATATTCGCGTTGCGAGAGTAACCGAGTCGGGCGTCACTGACATTAAAAAATACATGTGTAATGACTTTGCTAGCATCGATTTAGCTATTTCACAGTATTTTGAAGACACGCCAGAGCACAACTTTACCCAAGGTTGTATTGCAATTGCCTGCCCAGTGCTAGGTGACCAAGTTGTAATGACTAACCACAGCTGGGCTTTTTCTCAAAACGCTTTGCGTTCGCAGCTTAAGCTAGACGCGCTGTTTGTCATTAACGACTTCACTGCAGTGGCACATTCATTACCTGTGCTAAGCGAAGACCAAGTTGTTCAAATTGGAGAGGGCACACCAAAAGAGAACGGCAATATTGCTGTTTTTGGCCCAGGTACTGGCCTTGGCGTTGAGCATATCACTATGACTTCGACAGGTTGGCAAACATTAGACGGTGAGGGTGGTCATGTTGACTTCGCTCCTGTTGATGAAACCGATGTTGTGGTTTGGCGTCATTTGCAATCGACATTGGGGCGTGCTTCTGCTGAAGAAGTGATGTCCGGACGTGGCTTGCACAATATCTACACTGCGTTAGCTAACGATGCGTCTGCCCCTGTAGCCTTTACTGAGCCAGCGCAAATTACTGAAGCGGCGTTAAACGGAACTTGTGAGTTAGCTGAAGCAACACTGACTCAGTTTTGTCGAATCATGGGAAGCTTCGCGGGTAATATAGCGCTGAATATGGCGACTACTGGCGGTATCTTTATTGGTGGAGGTATTGCAAATCGTTTCCCTGAGTTTATTCAAAACAGCGACTTCAGAGCGCGTTTTGAAGCGAAAGGGCAAATGAAGCATTACGTTAAAGACATTCCCACCTATCTTATTGCAGAACCTGATCACGGTTTATTGGGTGCGGCTGCATATCTGAATCAAAATACAGCGAGCTAAATTATGACATCGAAATGGAAAACCTCTCCAGAGGAAATTTTTGCGGCCGGTCCAGTTGTACCTGTGTTGGTTATCAATGATGTAGAAAAAGCCGTTCCTCTAGCAAAAGCGCTAATGGAAGGTGGAATTAAAGTTTTAGAAGTAACTTTACGTACACCTGCAGCAATTGACGTAATTAAGCGCATTGCAGAAGAAGTACCTGATTCTTTGATCGGGGCGGGCACGGTAACCAACGCGCAACAGCTAAAAGCCGTTGTTGAAGCAGGCGCTAAGTTCGCTATTAGCCCAGGCATGACGGCTGACTTGCTTAAAGCGGGTATGGATGCTGATATTCCACTTATCCCAGGTATTTCTTCAACGTCAGATCTTATGAAGGGTAAAGATGCGGGCTACACCCACATGAAATTCTTCCCCGCAGAAGCGTCAGGTGGCGTTAAAGCTATCAAGTCTATCAGCGGTCCTTTCCCTGATGTAACCTTCTGTCCAACAGGCGGTATTGGTCCAAATAACTACAACGACTACTTAGCGCTTAAGAACGTTAAGTGCGTAGGTGGTTCGTGGTTAGCACCAGATGACGCGATTGAGTCAGGTGATTGGGCGCGCATCACGCAGCTGGCTAAAGAAGCCGTTGCAGGTGCTAAGCAGTAAAAGTCGCTAAGCTCTACGTTTTAAAAAACCTGCCAATTGGCAGGTTTTTTTATAAGATACTTTTGCTACTCGATATTGCTAGCAAGCACGACTCATCGCGAAAGACCATCGATATAGCCACACGTTTACTTGGGAGCAATAGTCTGTCTAAGAGTGTGACTTTCACCAGGTGCTAATGTTGTGCCTTGTGTTAACGACGTCTCCACGCATAGCATGTGCTTATAGCCAAATGGGTCCATATCTGAAATGGACGCAGCACCTTGCCACGGGTTCCACACAACAAGTGAATCATTGCCCTGTGAGACAACTTCCGTAAATGAATTGCCACCTACTTCAATATCAACGTTTTTAATGGGCGCAAGATGGATTCGGTCGGTTTCTCCGGTAATAGTGTAAGGCGTTGGCGTAGGCTTTATCGCCCAATCGTCAAGCTTGTCTTTATATTCGCCCTTAATTCCTTTTATAACTGCTTGCTGAATATCATCAACATGAAAATAAGAGTGCAGAGCACAGTTAAAGTCGAATGCTACCACCCCTGTGTTTTCAGTGACCAAAGATACGTCCATAGTTTCACCGATAGCGACAACCATGGTTACAGTGCAGTCATTTTCAAACCCCTCAGCCCGAGTAAAGCTTGGTGAAAGGGTTATAGTGGTGCAGTTTGCTGTTTCTTCTGAGTTAACCAGCTTCCACACCTGGGTTCTTAAAAAGCCGTGAGAGGGAAGGGCACCTTTTTCGCGACCATGGTCATCACTAAACCATGGCCAACACACTGGAATCCCCCCGCGAATAGGACGCTCGCCGTTTAGATAGGCATGTGGACTTACCCAAAGCCGCTCTTTGTTATCGCCCTTTGGGACAAAAGATAAAATATGGCCGCCAAATAAGCTTATGCGCGCTGTGGCGAAAGCGTTATCCACGTCTAAAAAGGTAAGACCATTAGACTCGCTAACGGTAACTGAATTCACAGATGGCATACGTCCCCCTTGGACTGAATACTTAACTTACAAAGTAGGCGACGTGAAAATGTGTGTCGCTGAAAAACCGTCTTTATTTTTGAGATAACAAAAAAAGGTGCAAACATAATGTTTGCACCTTTAGATTAACTCAACTTTAGAACAAATAGTTTAACTATTTGTTCTATATTTTTGTTTATTACTTAGAAATATGAGCTACTAAGTCAAGAACCTTGTTTGAGTAACCCCATTCGTTGTCGTACCAAGATACAAGCTTAACGAATGTGTCAGTAAGCGCGATACCTGCAGTAGCGTCAAATACTGAAGTGCGTGCGTCGCCTAAGAAATCGTTTGATACAACTGCATCTTCAGTGTAACCCATAATACCTTTTAGCTCGCCTTCTGAAGCTTCTTTCATTGCAGCACAGATTTCGTCGTAGCTAGCAGCCTTCGCTAGGTTAACCGTAAGGTCAACAACTGAAACGTTAGGGGTAGGTACACGGAAAGCCATACCTGTTAGTTTACCGTTAAGCTCAGGAATTACTTTACCTACTGCTTTGGCAGCACCCGTTGATGATGGGATGATGTTTTGACCCGCGCCGCGGCCGCCACGCCAGTCTTTCATTGAAGGACCATCTACAGTTTTCTGTGTAGCAGTTGTAGCGTGAACTGTTGTCATTAGACCGTCTACAATACCAAACTTGTCGTTAAGCACTTTTGCAAGTGGAGCAAGACAGTTAGTGGTGCAAGACGCATTTGAAACGATAGTTTCGCCAGCATAGCTTTCTTGGTTAACGCCCATTACGAACATTGGCGTGTCGTCTTTAGACGGCGCAGACATAACCACTTTTTTCGCGCCAGCTTCAATGTGTTTCGCTGCGGTTTCTTTAGTTAGGAATAGACCTGTTGATTCAACAACAACGTCTACATCTACTTCATCCCACTTAAGCGCAGCTGGATCTCTTTCTGAAGTAATACGGATGGTTTTGCCGTTTACCACTAGACTATTGTTATCTACTGTAACTTCACCGTCGAATAGACCATGTGTAGAATCGTATTTCAAAAGATAAGCAATGTAGTCTGTGTCTAGCAAGTCGTTAATAGCCACAACTTCAATGTCGTTGCGTTCTGCAGCTGCACGCATTACTAGGCGACCAATACGGCCAAAACCATTGATACCGATGCGAATTGTCATAACGTACCCCGATTGTTCAAATAAAATGAAAATAAATTACGTAAAGTATGGATCAAAATGCCATAATTAGCAAAATAAAAAGCTAAAGTGTTGCAAAATTACGAACAAGTGCTATTGCAATCGTATTCACATATCGCGAAGCCCTTGTTTCTAGAATAATGTTAAAAATTTGTTTGCAGACGCACTTTGCACCTTTGGCCTATGCGTCTTTCACCGAATAACAGGAATGACACACGATGACACAACAACTTCTGCAACAACTGGTTGAAATGCGGGGAATTGAAACCCAATACGTCGACGCATGGGGAAAACCAGCAACCATCGCAGAATCAAGCAAAGCGAAACTGCTAAACACGCTAGGCTATGACACCAGTAGTGATGAGAAAATTCAGTCACAAATTAACCAAGATATTACATCGGTATGGTTGTCGCCTTTAAATCCTGTTCAAGTTGTACGAAACACCCAAGAAATAAATTTAGCCGTTCGCTTACCCATCGAGTTGGTCAACGACGACCATACACTTACTGTTACGTGTGAAAATGGTGACGTACAGACCCATCAATTTACGCCTGTTGATCAAGAAATGACGACAATGGCGCACATTGATGATGTTGAATTTCATGAATACGTAGTAACCCTACCTTTAGATTTACCACTTGGATATCACGATGTAGCATTAAGTGCAGATGATGATGAATTCGCACGCTCTCGCTTAATTGTGGCACCAGAGGCATGCTATACACCGAAAGAGATTAAAGAAGGCAAAAAAATCTGGGGCCTAAGTGTTCAGCTTTACTGCGTTCGCAGCGAAAAGAACTGGGGCATTGGTGACTTCTCAGACCTTGCACTACTTATCGAAAAAGCCGCGGGCGTTGGCGCAGATTTTATCGGGCTTAACCCAATTCACGCGCTTTACCCAGCTAACCCTAATGCGTGCTCTCCTTATGGGCCGAGCTCACGTCGCTGGTTAAACTATTTATATATCGATGTAACTGCTATTGACGGTTACGACGATGCATCAGTGCAAACGGTAGTTAACAGTGATGAGTTTAGAGCTACGCTAGAACATGCCCGTAATGTTGAGCATGTAGACTATGAAGCAGTAGCCCATGTGAAGTTAGCAGCGCTTAAAGCGGTGTTTGATGTTTACGATGCTAAATACCTTCGTAAAAGCACCAAACAAAATAAGGCGTTTAATGCTTTTGTGGAAGCGGGTGGTGAAAGCTTAGATATGTTGGCAGTGTACGATGCCCTGCAATCACACCTAAAAGCTAAAGGTAAAGAAAGTTGGGGTTGGCCGGTATTCCCACAAGAATATAAAGACTATCACAATCCAGCAGTGGCTAAGTTTAAAAATGCTAACAAGCAAGAAGTTAAGTTTTACCTGTTCCTTCAATGGATTGCTGCCCAGCAACTTGAAGTGGCAAGTAATAAAGCAACCGATGCCGGCATGACCATTGGTCTTTATCGCGACCTAGCGGTGGGTGTTAGCGAAGGCAGTGCAGAAATTTGGGGTAATAAAGATCTGTATTGCACGGGTGCAAGTGTTGGCGCGCCGCCGGATATTTTGGGCCCACTAGGACAAAACTGGGGCTTGCCGCCAATGGACCCTCGTAAGCTATATGAACAGGGCTATCAACCTATTATCGACCTGTTTGCGTCTAATATGGCGTCGTCAGGTTCACTGCGTATAGACCATGTCATGGCGTTGCTGCGTTTGTGGTGGGTTGTGAAAGGCGACCACGCAAAAGAAGGTGGTTATGTTTACTATCCAGTTGATGATTTGCTTGGTATCTTAGCGCTGGAAAGCCACCGTAACCAAAGCCTTGTCATAGGTGAAGACTTAGGCACCGTGCCAGAAGAAATCCGCAGTAAGCTTGCTGACAACGGCGTGTACTCTTATCGCGTATTTTTCTTCGAACAAGCAGAAGACGGTGGTTTCTTCTCGCCTAGTCATTATCCAGTTCAGTCCATGTCAACCTTGACCACCCACGATATGCCAACGCTTATCGGCTACTGGCACTGTTTAGATTTAGAGTTGGGTAAAGAAATAGGGCTATATCCAACAGATGAGATTCTTCAAACGCTTTATGCAGATCGTCATGAAAACAAACAAGCGATCCTTGATACGCTGCATGGACATGGTTCAATTGGCGACAATGTGGGTCGCGATGTGAATCACACGGGTATGAATCGCGATCTAAATAACGGTATGCAGGTGCACATGGCTGGTGGTTCAAGTGCGCTGTTAAGCCTTCAGTTAGAAGACTGGTTAGAAATGGATAAGCCGGTGAACATTCCTGGTACATTCGATGAATACCCAAATTGGCGCAGAAAGCTAACTGAGAATATTGAGTCGATGTTTGATAGACATGATATAAATGAGTTAGCGTCTAAACTTACTCATGCTAGAAAACAAGCAAGCCAAGGTTAATTGTCATTATCAAAGAATTGATAACAGACAGTTGCCTAGGCAACTTAAACGAGTAAGATAAAGTACCACGACGGTACTAGACAGAGCTTAAAATTGAACGGTACATTTAAGCTCTCAATTCAACCCGCTGCTATGCGGGTTTTTACTAGGAGTAGCGAATGCAATTAGCGCAGCAGTTCGAACAGGTATTATGTTCTCAGCCGTTTTCCCATTTAGGTGTAGTTGCAAATGAGCAAAGTTCTATACTTCGCCTTTGGAATCCTAATGCGAGTGAAATAACGATCAAATGGGGCAATCCTGCGCTAAAGGACACAGCCGTTACTTCAAGCAATGGTTTGTTCGAAACACCACTGCCAGAAAACTATCAGGGCGAAATTTATCGGGTTCTCGTTAAAGGCAAAGGCGACAAAGGTTATATCGACCCTTATCAGTTTTCCGAACAGGCTTATCACGCAGTACATTACATTGATAGCACGCCTGCGAACCTATATGAGCAAGGTGGCGCGCAACTTATTACCTTGGCTTCACCAAATGGTGAAGCTGTAAAAGGGGTAAGGTTTTGCGTGTTTGCCCCGAATGCAAGTTCGGTTTCACTTATTGGCGATTTCAACCAGTGGGATGGTCGTTTACATCCTATGGAAAAGACTTCTATGGGTTACTGGGTATTATTTGTGCCAGAACTCAGTGAAGGAGAGCGCTACAAGTACCAAATTAAAGATGCGCACGGCCATGACCTGCCGCACAAAGCTGACCCCCTAGGTTTCAGCGCAGAGCAATACCCATCGCACGCGTCGAAAATTTATGACCACAACTTCTACAAGTGGAATGATAGCGCTTGGATGGAAAAGCGAAAGGGCAATAAATACAGCAGCCCGATGAGCATTTATGAAGTACATCTAGGGTCTTGGAAGCGCCCGGGCATTGAAACAGAGGCGCGCTATTTAACCTACAAAGCGCTGGCTGATGATTTGATAAGCTATGTCAGCGATATGGGTTACACTCATGTTGAGTTGTTGCCTATTTCAGAGTTCCCTTTTGATGGTTCATGGGGTTACCAGCCAGTGGGCATGTTTGCTCCAACGAGCAGATTCGGAAACCCAGATGAATTCAAATACTTTGTTGATAAGGCCCACCAAGCGGGTATCGGCGTAATTATTGATTGGGTACCAGCGCATTTCCCTGAAGACGGTCACGGCTTAGCAAGATTCGATGGCTCATGTGTCTATGAATATGAAGACCCAAGAAAGGGTTGGCATCCAGATTGGAATTCTTGCATTTACGATTTTGGCAAAGATACAGTACGTCAGTTCTTAGTAGCAAATGCACTGTTTTGGTTAGATAAATTCCACGTGGATGGATTGCGTGTTGATGCTGTTGCATCCATGCTTTATCTCGATTATTCACGTAACGACGGTGAGTGGATCCCAAACGTTGATGGCGGCAACGAAAATTATGAAGCCATTAGCTTACTCAAATGGATGAATGAAGAGGTGTATAAACACTTCCCTGACGCCATGACCATTGCTGAAGAGTCAACTTCATTTCCGAAGGTTTCTCGACCTGTTTTTGACGGTGGCTTAGGCTTCGGTTTTAAGTGGAATATGGGGTGGATGCACGACTCTTTGCACTACATCGCTAAAGACCCTGCGTACCGCAACTATCATCATGGTGACATCACATTTAGTATGGTCTACGCGTTCGACGAAAACTTCGTATTGCCTATTTCACACGATGAAGTTGTGCATGGCAAAGGCAGTATGCTGCACAAAATGCCAGGCGATGAATGGCAGCAAGCCGCAAACTTGCGTTGTTACGCGGGCTTTATGTACGGTCACCCTGGCAAGAAACTTAACTTTATGGGTAATGAACTTGCACAGGCCCGTGAGTGGAACCATGACAGCAGCCTAGACTGGCATCTGCTCGATTATGATAAACACAAGGGTGTTCAAGCGCTTTATAAAGCGCTCAATCACCTATATACGTCGACGCCAGCGCTATACGAGCAAGACCATGACCCTAGCGGCTTTGCTTGGTTAGATCACAGTAACGCTGGTCAAAGCCTAGTTTCATTTGTGCGTACGTCAAAAGATGCAAAGCAGAAAGTGTATGTGGTGTCTAATTTTACACCTGTACCACGTGAGAAATTTAGAATAGGCGTGGATGATGCGTGCACGCTATCGCTGTTGCTGAACACTGATGATGGTGCGTACTGGGGTAGCAACTATGATGTTGTCTCTAATGTAAATACGCAACCTCAGCCTTGGAATGAGCGTCCTTATTCTGCTGAGATTACCTTACCGCCGCTTGCCACGGTATTTTATGTTGCCAACGTAGATTAACCCTTCTAGGGCGCGTAAGCCTTAGCGAATAAATAAATTGAGAACGTAGTGAACGAAACTTTAGACACCGCGCTAATAGTAGGAAGTGGAATGGGCGAAGCCCAACCACTTGGCGCCACACTGACTCACGATGGATGTAATTTTGCTGTTTACGCACCCGATGCGAAGGCAGTCGTGTTGTGTTTTTTCAACAGCGACACAGAGGAGGCCATTAGCGAGCACCCTTTGCCCGAGAAAACCGGCGATGTTTGGCACGGTCATTTTAGCGGTGTAAATGCGGGTCAATACTATGGGTACCGTGTCGAACGCGGAGAAAACGGTTTACATGCTGTCCCCACCGAAAAATTGCTAATTGACCCGTACGCGAAAAAAATCAGCCGTGCAATAAAGTGGGACGCAAGGCAATACAAGCACGACTCTCAGTTTATGATCCCAAAGTGCATAGTCATAGATCATAATGACTATGCAACCAATCATGTTAGTTCGCCCAATATACCTAAACACAAGCGCGTGGTGTATGAAGCTCACGTAAAAGGGTTAACAAAACTTCACCCTGATGTGCCAAAAGAACACAGAGGGAAGTTTATTGGTGCAGCTCACCCCAGCGTGATTAATCACATTAAGGCTTTAGGAGCAACAACGGTGCAATTCATGCCTTTGTGTTCATTTATGCCAGAGCCTTTTATCACCGATAAGGGTTTAACAAACTATTGGGGATACAACCCGGTCAACTTCTTTGCCCCTGAACCCCGCTATGGTGTTTCTGATGCGCTCGCTGAACTTAAGTCTATGGTTGACGCTTATCACAGTGCAGGCCTAGAAGTGATCGTTGATGTGGTATTTAACCATACAGCAGAGGCAGGTGTTGGCGGTCCAATTCTATCCTACAAGGGCTTTTGTCCTTACCAAGCTTATTTGATAGAACAAACGAAAAACGGAGAGTTAGTTTATTCCAACCACTCTGGCTGTGGTAACACAGTGAATACTGCCCAGCCATTTATGATGGGACTTATCTTGGATGCCATGCGTCATTGGGTATCCGTTATTGGCGTTGACGGTTTTCGCTTCGATTTGGCAGTTTGTTTAGGAAGAGAGCCGCAGGAATATAATAACAAATCAGGGTTACTGAGAGCCATCAGTAGCGATCCGGTTTTAAAAGACAAGGTGCTGCTCGCTGAGCCTTGGGACATTGGTCCGAATGGGTACCAAGTCGGCAACTTCCCGTCACCATGGTTAGAGGTAAACGACAAATACCGTGACACGGTGCGTGCGTTCTGGCGTGGTGACGATGGCGTTACTGCAGATTTTGCTACCCGCTTAATGGGCTCGCGCGATATTTTTCACAAAGGTCGACGACATATCAGCACATCGGTAAATAATGTGACTTATCACGATGGCTTCACGCTGCACGATATGGTGACCTACGCTGAGCGCCACAATCTTGATAACTTAGAAGAAAATCGAGATGGTCATGGACACAACCTGTCTGCCAATTATGGTGTTGAGGGGGAAACGAATGACGAGCGAGTTCTTTCTATGCGAGAGCGTCAAAAACGCAATCTGTTCGCAACCCTTATTTTTTCCCAAGGTACGCCCCATATACTCGGCGGTGATGAGTTAAGTCGTACCCAAAACGGCAATAATAATGCCTACTGCCAGGATAACCCCATTAGCTGGATGAATTGGGAACTGAACAAGCGTAAACAGGACTTTTTAAGCTTTTGCCAGTACGTAGTGCGCTTGCGTCAATCGTCGTCACTGTTAAGTGAATTAAAGCTTCATGACGATACTTTTACACTATCGAGAAACGTTAAAGAGATTAATTGGTACAAGCCAGACGGGTCGGACAAAGCGTCTGAAGATTGGAATGCGCACCACAACAAAGCGTTTGGTGTTGAAATAAAGGGCTGTGCTATTGGCGACCAAAAGCCCGAGCATTGGTTCTTGTGTGTGAACGCTAGCGATAGCGACGTGCGTTTTCACCTGCCAACTGTGATGCCGAAAGGCGGGTGGACCATGCATTTAGACACGCGCTACAGCTCACTAGATGAACAACCTTCGATTTGTATTCAAAAGGTATTTTTACAAGCCAGTAAATCTCTCACGTTGTTCAGTTTTTCCCAATTTTCGGAATAGTAGTTGAACGCTCAAAATGACTTAAAACCGCAATGCTGCATGTTGGATCTTAATTGTCTTCCAAGTGCCGCTTATTTTAACAAAGCTCACGGCGTTAATAGCGAACGCAAACCTTATTAATTTCTATCTAGCGAAGTAAACTTAGCTAGATAAGCCCAGACGCTTGTATCTAGCGAGCGACGCACACAGCTAGAAAACACTACAGTGTCTTTACAGTTGTATAAATTTTGCTCGGCGTGTTGATGTGTATATTACCTGACGCTAAATAAATACAAATTTCTGATTCAAACTGGCCTAAAAAACCTGTTAATGTTTACCGCTGGTGATATTTACACCAGCGCGCGCTAAATTGTGAGCTTAAGCTGTTCTTTATTCTTTCTGGTGGTATCATGCGCAGCCATCTGAAATGTGAGGGTGTTCCTATGCAAAAGAAAGGTGGTAATTCGCACGAAGACAAGTCGTGTGATATTGGTTTTATTGGTTTAGGGGTGATGGGTAGTAACCTTACCATGAACCTAGTGGACCATGGCTATCGTGTAGCGTGTTTTGATTTAGACCAAAATAAGGTTGAGTCTATTCTTGCCAAAGACGCAAGCGAAAGAGCCGAAAATACTGAGCCTCGTGTTGAAGGCTGCAGTTCCTACACCGAGCTTTTAAGCAAGTTAAAAGCCCCGCATCTTATTATTATCTCTGTGCCAGCAGGCGACCCCGTTGACCATGTTTGTAATCACCTTATCGATGCGGGTATTCACGCTGACGACATAGTGGTTGATACTGGAAACAGCTTGTGGACAGACTCTGTGGCACGTGAAGAGCAGTACAAAGGTAAATTTATTTTCTTCTCTACCGCCGTGTCAGGTGGTGAAGTAGGCGCTCGTTTCGGGCCATCTCTTATGCCTTCAGGCAACCCTTATGCATGGACACGCATTGAGCCTGTTCTTAAAGCTATTGCTGCAAAGGTTGACCCAGAAACAGGTAAACCATTAGAAAGCCATACGCCAGGTCAGCCTGTGTTAGAAGGCGAAGCATGTGCGACTTATATTGGCCCCGTTGGGGCAGGGCACTATGTAAAAATGGTGCATAACGGCATTGAATACGCAGACATGCAGCTTATCTGCGAAACTTACCATGTTATGCGTGAAGCGCTGCATATGGCGCCTGCTGAAATTGCGGAAGTATTTAGAAAGTGGAACGAAGGCAAGCTCAATAGCTACTTGATGGAAATCAGTGCAGAAGTCCTTGAGCAAATGGACCCTGAAACGCAGCAGCCGTTGGTTGATGTCATCTTAGACAGAGCAGGTCAAAAAGGCACTGGCCTTTGGACTGCAGTAAGCGCGTTACAAGTAGGTAGTCCGGCACAGACCATCACTTCAGCGGTATTCGCACGTAGTATTTCGAGTTTGAAAGACGAGCGTGTTGCTGCTAGTAAAGTACTCTCTGGACCTGATGCACCAACGTTCAGCGATGAAGAAAAAACGTCTATCATCAATAAGCTAGAGCAAGCGCTTTACTGCTCGAAAATCTGTGCTTATGCCCAAGGATTCCAGTTGATGGCAATGGCAGGCAAAGAACACGGCTGGACACTTGAATTTGGTGAAATCGCAAAGATTTGGCGTGCAGGCTGTATTATTCGCGCGGTATTCTTACAATCGATTTCTAAGGCTTACGAGAACAACGAAGACTTAGCAAACTTGCTTATGGATCCGTTCTTTGCAGAGCAAATTACGCAGTATCAAGCTGACTGGCGGGAGTCTATCGCTCAGGCAACGCTTGCTGGGGTTCCGTGCCCAGCAATGATGTCTGCGCTTAGCTACTACGACTCATATCGCACTGCAGTACTGCCAGCTAACTTGTTACAAGGCCAGCGCGATTACTTTGGCGCGCATACCTACCAGCGAGTAGATAAGCCAGCGGGCAAGAAGTATCACATTGAGTGGAGTGATCCCGCGCGTCCACAAACTGCTATCAAGAGATAGTGTTAAATAAATAGTGGTACAAACGTTCATATTTGAGCGTAAACTATGAAAAGGTGTATTTGTTCTCAAATACACCTTTTTTGTTTAAGAGGTAATTTATGTCGACAGGTAAGAACCCAAACGCATCACCGACTGAAAAAGACTGGAAAACTGAGCTTAGCGATGAGGAATATTATGTTTGTCGGGAAGCCGGCACTGAACGGCCTTTTACCGGTGTGTTGCTAGACGAACAGCGGGATGGTTTGTACGTCTGCAAGTGCTGCGAAGCGCCACTTTTCCCCTCAGATACTAAATTTGATGCCGGTTGTGGATGGCCTTCATTCTACAAGCAGCTTGATGACGGGAATGTAGATTATAGAGAAGACTTGAGTCACGGTATGCGTAGAGTTGAGATTTTTTGTAAGCAGTGTGGCTCGCACTTGGGCCACGTATTTCCAGATGGTCCTGCGCCAACGGGTCAACGGTACTGCGTAAATTCGCTATCTATGACCTTTAAAGGTGAAGACGATACAGAAATTAAAGGTTAAATGGCCAAGTCAGATGGGTCATTACTTCAATTGAGCGCTAGGCAATATTAGTCTGCATTGATAATGGCCTCCTCAGTGGGTAATTATCAATGCGGACTGGTATAAGGTAAACATCTGGTTAAAATTTAACCTTGCATTAAGCGCCTTGAAATCAATATCAAAAAAACCGCCCATAAAAGGCGGTTTTTTTAATTATTTACTAATGAAATTGTGTAATTGAATTTCAAAAAATTAAAGATTATCGAGTTTTAACGAATCTGCGTTGAAGGTTGCACTATTCAGACTACTGACGATTTCATCGACAATATTGTCCAATATCTCAACAGGCAGGGCGTACTTCTTACCGAGCTGCATGCGTTGTGTCTCGTTAAGTCGTTCGTCATAGTTTTCAGCGACTCCATACCACACATAAGCAAGGCGATAGTTCTCTCTGTCCATTCCCATTGAAGCGAGAGAGTAAAAGATACTGACATCAATATTATCACTATCCATATACAAACTCAGTGCGCGATAGAGAGTATTGATGGTGCGCTTCTGGTCTGTTTTTATTTGCACAGAAGCGAGTTCGACTAATAATTTTGGATCGGTGACCTGATTGCTGGCCGCAAAGCGCTCGAAGCGATGAAAAGCATCTTTGTCGTTGTATCGTGTCCAGTGATAGTAAGAAAGATAAGGATCAAGGGAGTCTTTCGTCTCGCGGCTTAGGCGTTTAATTTCACGCCGGGCAGTAATAACGCCTTTTAGCCGTGTCGCTTCCTTGCCTTTGCGTTTAACGTGTTCGATATGCTGCACTTCTTCAACGCAGGTGAGATACTCTTCGAAGTTCAGAAGGAGCGGGTACTTGTAAGCGTCGTCTTTTGAATCTTGATTGTAGTAACGTAAGCGAATAATCTCAGCTCGCTCGCCGCGACAACGGGCATCCAAACTCAAATCTAAGCAAATCTCGCTGTGAGATTCACAAATTTCACTAATAGTAGGTTCAAAAAGATCGCCGCAACCGGTGAGTGTTGTCGCTGCTGCCAGCCACACTGTCGCTAGATGCTTTTTTGTTGGAAACTTACTAAATAAATTCGTTGTTGTACGAGTTTTCATAGAGGTTTTGAAACTTATCAACAATTTGGTCTTCCTTGCTTGTTTATTTAAGATACTGCTCGTCACCGTCAGGCGAAAACTCACCTAGTGTACCCTAAAAATAAGAAAAAGCTGACGCGTAATTAGGATTAGTTAGAAGCGTTTGGGCCAATAATAAATTGGTTGCGCAGACAACAATGACAACACCGTTAATTTAATATCGATGAAGGCAGAAGCATGAATCAACAGTTTGAGCAGGAATTACAAAGCAGCTGGCAAGAGCGTCAGGAATACGCAGAAATGATGTTGCCCCTTATTGGTAAACTGTACCGCAATAAGGCAGTTGAAATTTCAGTTTATGGACGCTCGCTACTGAACGCCAGTGCTATTGATGTTATTAAAGCGCACCGCAAAGTGCGTCTGCACGAAGGTATCAAGCTACGCCTACGCGAAAGCTACCCTATTTTAGAAGCTTTGAGCACCATGAAGCTTGCTCCTGCACAAATTGATATTGGTAAATTGGCTTTTGATTTTCACTACGGTTCTGCGGTCGACAACAACGACCTTACGGCCTACCTTAACGAAAAACTAAACGACGTTGCCGACAAAGAGGACGATCAGAAACCTCAGGACGTTGTACTATATGGTTTTGGCCGTATAGGTCGTTTACTTGCTCGCTTGCTTATTGAGCGTCAGGGTAAAAACAACAAGCTTCGCCTACGTGCCATTGTGGTTCGAGGCGGACGCGATGGCGACCTAGAAAAACGCGCAAGCTTGCTGCGCCGCGATTCTGTCCATGGTCCGTTTAACGGCAGCATCACAGTTGACCATGAACGTAATGCGCTAAAAGCGAACGGGTCATACATTCAAGTCATTTATGCCAACAGTCCAGAAGAAGTGGATTACACCCAATATGGTATAGACAACGCTATCATCGTAGATAACACAGGGATTTGGCGTGACCGCGATGGCCTTGGTCTTCACCTTAAAGCGAAAGGCGCAGCGAAAGCTATCCTTACAGCGCCGGGTAAAGGAGACATTAAAAATATCGTGCACGGTGTAAATGACGAAGAAGTCACACCGGAAGATACAATTGTATCTGCTGCAAGCTGTACGACTAACGCGATAACGCCAGTGCTTAAAGCACTAGACGAAGAGTATGGTATTGAAAACGGTCACGTTGAAACGGTTCACTCTTACACTAACGATCAAAACCTTATCGACAACTACCACAAGGGCGACCGTCGCGGGCGTAGCGCGCCACTTAACATGGTTATTACCGAAACAGGCGCAGCAAAAGCCGTCGCAAAAGCCTACCCGAAGTTGGCAGGTAAGCTTACCGGTAACGCTATACGTGTACCTACGCCAAACGTATCGCTAGCGATTTTAAACCTAAATCTTAAGACGCCGGTGGATCGCATTGCCGTTAACGAATTTTTGCGCGATACCGCACTGTTTTCAAAGCTTCAACACCAAATTGATTACACAGCTAGTAAAGAGATTGTATCTACAGACTTAGTCGGCTCTCGCGCTGCATCTGTGGTTGACTCTCAGGCAACTATCGCCGCCGATAACCGCCTGACGCTATATGTATGGTACGACAATGAATTTGGTTACAGCTGTCAGGTACTGCGCGTAGTTCGTGACATGGCAGGACTAAGCTTTCCTACGTTGCCGCTGTAAGTAACACGCATTACAAGAAACTGTACAAAAAACCGACCTAAGTGGTCGGTTTTTTAATGGTGTAAACATTTTGTATACTCTCGACAGTACAAAACCCGCTGTGTGCGTGGAATTTGTGTTTACGTCTATGCTAAATTAGCGCTCAAATAATGAGGAAAACGACAGTCTATGCATATTTCCAGTCAATTCGACAGCGGTAACATTGAAGTTGTTAGCGCACAATCACCAGACGATATCCGTCTAACCATTCCTAACGACAACCAATCTGAATTTGCTCAGTGGTTCCATTTTCGTTTAGTGGGCGAAACTTTTGTAACTCACACAATGACTATTGGTAATCTGGCTAAGTCAGCGTATCCAGAAGGTTGGAAAGGATATAACGTTCTAGCGTCTTACGACCGTCAAACTTGGTTTAGAATTCCTAGCGAATTTGACGGCGATAACCTTACGTTCTCACTAACGCTAGAACAGCCCAGCGTTTACTTTGCGTATTTCATTCCGTATAGCTACGAACGCCACCTTGATCTTGTGCACGACGCGCAAATGTCATTATTGTGCGAGCATAAGTTTTTAGGCCTTACCCTAGATGGCCGCGATATGTCTATGCTGGTTATCGGTGAAGAAACACCAGAAAAGAAAAAAGTCTGGATCACGGCACGTCAGCACCCTGGCGAAACCATGGCCGAGTGGTGTGCCGAAGGTATTATCTACCGTCTGCTCGACGAGCAAGATGGTTTGGCGCGACAGTTGCTTGATAGTGCTGTTTTCTACATTGTGCCAAATATGAACCCAGACGGCAGCGCACGCGGTCATTTGCGTACTAACGCTGTAGGAACCAATCTAAACCGCGAGTGGGCGACGCCTTCGCAAGAAAAAAGCCCAGAAGTACTTTACGTACTGGATGCAATGAGCGAAATTGGTGTAGACATGTATCTTGATTTGCACGGTGATGAGGCATTGCCGTACAACTTTGTAGCAGGAAGCGAAGGTAACCCTAGCTACAATGACACTATAAAGATGCTAGAAAACACCTTTAAAGATGCGCTTTTAAATGCGACACCAGAGTTTCAAGACGAGTTTGGCTACGATAAAGACGAACCAGGCAAGGCTAATTTAACCGTAGCGTCAAATGCAGTGGGCGAGAAATTCAAATGTATGGCGTACACGGTAGAAATGCCATTTAAAGACAACGCTGATGTACCAGACGACATATACGGTTGGTCGGTGCAGCGTAGCCGTCAGTTAGGTGAAGATTTGCTTATTGGTGTGAATGCAGTTGTTAAAAAGCTAAAAGCATCAGAGTAATAAAATAAGAATAAGGAAGCGAAAGCTTCTGTAAAAAAGGCCTCGACAAAAAGAGGCCTTTTAATTATCAAAATAAAACAACAATTAAACATAATAAAAAAGGGGAATAACGTTGGAAGGGTTATATGGTTTTCTAACTATGCTCGATGGATTCTTAGGGGGCGCGTTCTGGTTTCCTTATGTTCTATTAGGCGTAGGTCTTTTCTTTACGGTTTATCTTAAGTTTCCGCAAATTCGTTTCTTTAAACACGCTTGGCAGGTTGTGACTGGTAAGTTTGATAAAGAGAGCGATCCAGGTGACACCACGCACTTTCGTGCACTAACTACTGCATTGTCTGGTACCGTAGGTACAGGTAACATTTCAGGTGTTGCTTTCGCTATTTTCCTTGGTGGCCCCGCAGCACTATTTTGGATGTGGGTAACCGCTTTTTTGGGTATGACAACCAAATTTGTAGAAGTAACCCTATCGCATAAATATCGCGTAAAGACAGAAGACGGCACCATGGCGGGTGGCCCCATGTATTATATGGACCGCCGCTTGAACATGAAGTGGCTTGCGGTAGCCTTTGCAATTGCCACAGTAGTCAGTTCATTTGGTACAGGTAATCTTCCACAAAGCAACGGTATTGCACAAAGTATTGAAGCTACCTTTGGCTTCGAACCCTGGGTAGTGGGAAGCGTACTGGGTATTCTTCTTGCTTTGGTTATTCTTGGTGGTATCCAACGCATTGCCGCGTTTACAGCGCGTGTTGTTCCCGTTATGGCTGTTATTTATCTTATTGGTGCCCTTGCCGTTATTTTCGCTAATCTAGAAAATATCGGTCCATCATTTGCCGCAGTTATTGGCGATGCGTTTACCGGTTCAGCAGCTGCAGGTGGCTTTTTAGGGGCTTCTTTAGCTTATGCGTTTAACCGTGGCGTTAACCGCGGCTTGTTTTCGAACGAAGCGGGTCAAGGCTCTGCACCTATCGCTCACGCAGCAGCAAAAACAAAAGAGCCTGCGTCAGAGGGTATGGTTTCACTACTTGAACCTTTCATCGACACCATTCTAATTTGTACCGTTACTGGTTTAGTTATTCTGTCGTCAGGGGTTTGGAAAGAAAAACACGAAAACGTATTCGACCGTTCAGACATGTACTTCGTAGCAGGCCAATACGACGATACAAATCAAGCAGACGTAAACAAGCTTTATGGTTATTTGAACGAAATTGAAGGAAACAGTGTTGAACCTTACACCGGTTCAATTACAGTTGTTAACGGCACTGCCGTAAGCGACGGGTTTACCCTACTTAATGCACGTTCTATAGCAGAAGACGTGAAGTACGCAGTAGGTAGTGAAGATTTATTTACCGGCACATTAAAGATTGTCGACGGAAAACCGGTCAAAGATAATCTTGAAGTAAGCGGCAAGTCGCTAGTTCACTCAGCAGCGCTAACCACTATTGCCTTTACTCGTGGTTTCTTTGGAGACGCAGGGCAGTACATTGTATCCATCGGCCTTATGTTGTTCGCTTTCTCGACCGCTATCGCATGGTCTTATTATGGCGATCGCGCTATGACCTACTTGCTTGGTCCACGCTCGGTGATGCCGTATCGCGTTATCTACGTGGCAGGCTTTGTTTGGGCGGCATTCTCTGATACTACACTTGTTTGGGCGCTTTCTGCCGTAGCAATTGTAGTAATGACCTTGCCAAACCTATTCGGCATCATGCTGCTATGTAAGGAAATGAAAGAAACAGTGAATGACTACTGGTCTCGACACAAAAAATAACACTAAAACTATCTTTGGTACTGCCTCTGCTTAAGTCTTTAGGCGAATAAGCGAACCGAAAAGGCAGCAGGTAAAAATGCGCAGTGGTGAACTTTGTACAAAAGTTAACACCCTGCGCATTTTTGTTTTGTAACGAGGAGGCTAATCCACAGAATCGACTTCATTGTTGTGATGAACTTCAGTATGATACCCGTCCGCGTAAAATGCTGGCGTACTTAGATGCGTTTAAGCATTTCTAATTCGCATCAAGTAAACAGGAGCAACATATGGCATTAGTTGACTGTCCTTCATGTAATAAAAAAACGTCTGATAAAGCGAAGACGTGCCCTCACTGCGATTTTAAAATCGGAGACGCTACCTCAGAGGATATAGAGCGCAAACAAAGCTTACAAAGATTTAAAAAGTTAGCCAGTATCCAGAACCAGTCGCTTATTGCTATGCTGATATTTGTTGCGAGTTTTGGTTTTATGTATTGGGGTGGGACACGCCCGGGTGATTTGCAACATAATTTAGCTATTTTGGGCGCCGTGGTTGGCTTTGTATGGTACTTAGTAAACCGCGCGCGAATTGTTTATATAAAGCGTTTTTCCTAAATGAATATAGAAGCACTTGTAGCCAGCATGACACCGGAGATTTACGAGCGTCTGCGTCAGGCTGTTGAAACCGGTAAGTGGCCAGATGGCACACCTCTAAATGACGAGCAGAAAGCAAGCAGCATGCAGGCTGTTATGCTGTATCAAGCAAAAATAGAAAAGTCCTCTGAGCATATGACAGTGGGTGAAAGCGGCGAAATCGTACATAAAAGTAAAGCCGACTTTAAACGCTCGTTACGCGATGAGCAGGATGATAATAATACAATAGCGCGGTTTAAACAGGATGATATTTAGTCGTATATTTGCGCCTTCACACCAAAGCCCAAAGCCTGAAAAACGGATGCAGGCAATAGAGAATCTTTCTCCCGAAAAGGCACAGGAAAAAACAATTCTTCACGAACTGGCATTTAATGACGAGGATGCAAATGTCAGCCTCGCGGCACTTGAAAAGCTGAATAGCTTTGTGTTGTGGCTTAAAATGTCGCAAATTGCCAAGCAGTCTCGCGTTAAAAAAGCAGCTGAGAGAAAGGTAAATGCCGCTTTGATGGGCGAGGGTGATGTCACACTTTCCCGCCAAGAGATATTTTCTTTTTTAACTGAGACAGCTAACGCTGATTTAGTCGTGCAGTTAGTACCGCAAATGTTGGAGAAAGAGCCTAAGCTTTTGCAAGATGATGCATTAGCTAACGCGCTAATCGAAAAGGTGGCGAAGCCTTCGTTCACCCAGTTTGTCTTTTTAGAAGGTGCAAGTCCGCAACTGCAGAGTCAATTGATCAACGCACATTCAGACGTGGCAGATTTGCAAAAGCTTGCGAAGAAAGTGTCAAGTGATGCGCTTACAGAACAAATTAATAAGCGCATTTACGCTATTAAAAAGGCTGCAAAGCGCCCATTGGAGCTCAAAAAGCAGCTGACTTTAGTGCTGTCTAAATACCAAGCTTTACTCGATAAGTCAGACGTTGAAACTATCGAAGAGAAGCGCAGCGAGTTAGAAAGCGAGCTAACGGGATTATTCGCACAAATAGATTTGCTTGTTGAGGAAGAGCGTGTTGATTATGAAGAAAAGCGCGCTCGTATAACCGAACAAGTAGAGCGATATTTAAGCCGTATCCGCCCAGCATGGGAAGAGAAACAACAAGCGTCGCAACGTGCCAATACCAAAGCATTGTGCGAACAGCAGCTTACTTATGCCAAGGAGCAGGTAGCTTGGTTGTACAATAACAGGCTTTGTGAAGCTACGCTTGCTGATGTTGCAACAGTTAATGAAAGTGTACGCGGTGTCGAAGCCACCCTTGAGCAGCTAGCCCGTTTAGATGATGAATCAGCCACTGAGAAACGAATTACACAGATTAAGCGCTCTGTCGACGAACTAAACGAGCAACTTGATCGCTTCTCTATCCAGCAGCAATACAGCCAAAAGCTACTGATAAAACTTCAGTCGCTCGAAGATATTGCCGCTAAGATCGTTTCAGCGGCTGATAACGGGTCAGATAAAGATATTCGTGATGTAAGCACTGAAGAAGCTAGCGCATCACCTGAAGATTTGAGTCAAGTAAACGGTGGCGACGCAGTACAAAGCAGTAGTGTAGTGGCTCTCAAAGCGGAGTTTGACGAAGCACGTCAAGCGTATAAAGCGCTTAGCCGCGAAATCGATGCCATTCCTAAGGCGTTGTCTAAACGTTTTAACGCAGCCACAAACAGTGTAAATGCCAAAGAGCGTGCTCAAAAATCCAAAGAAAATGAGCAAGTAAAACACGTTAGAAAGCACATTAGCGTTATCGACAACTTAATTGAACAGGGCAAGTTTCGCGTTGCCATTTCAAAGTTTGCAAAGCTTCAAGAAAGTTATGCTGCGCTTCCTGATTCAGCTAAGAAATATGTAGAGAAGCGTTTTGAAAAAACGGCTGGCGAAGTGTCACGCTTAGAAGGGTGGCAGGATTATCTTGCGGCGCCGCGCAAACCCGCTCTTTTAGAAGAAGCAAAAGCATTAGCCAGTGCTGATGCAGAAAATATTAAGCAAAGAAGCGAAGCTATTAAGTATCTGCGCAAGCAATGGTTATCATTAACGCCTTCATCGTCTAGTAACGAAGAAAGCAGCGAAGACGCGTTATTACAGCAGCAATTCGATGATGCACTTGAAAAGGCCTTCGAGCCTTGTAGAGCGCATTACGCGAAGTTAGATGCGCAGCGGGCTGCTGCCCGTGAACAGCGCATGTCGATTATCGCTACCGTTAAGGCAATGGACATTAACACGCCAGAAGCCGAGTTAGTGAAGGTTTTTGATAAAGCGTCTAAACAGTGGCATGCTGCAGGTCAGGTTGAACGTGAAATTTATGAACAGCTGAAGCAAGAATGGAAGGCGGTATCATCGCCCATCCAGGCTAAAGTGACTCAGTGGCAAAGCGATAATCAAGCTCAAAAGCGTGCGCTAGTCACTCAAGCTTGTCAACTTGCTACGGAAGAAGATGTCGCTGGCGCTGCCGACAAAGCTCAGCAATTGCAAAGCCAGTGGAAGCAAGTAGGCCATGCAGGTAAACGTGAAGAGAGTAAGTTGTGGGCAGAATTTAAAGCTGCCAATGACACCGTATTTGAACGTTTAAAAGCCGAGCGGAAAGTACAAAATAATGCATTTAACGCGTTAGTAGATTCGCTACTCACGCAAGTGGAAGCTGTTGACATCAACAGCGATGATGTCACGTTTAGTCAATCAATGAGCGACGTTCGCGCTCAGTTAACCGACTTGCCTAAAGCGCAACGTACGAAAGTAGATAAAAAGATTGATTCACTTGAAAGTAAGCGTGCGGCGCAAGCGAAAAATGCACAATCTCAAGCCCGATTGGCGCGAGCTCAGGCTCTGATTTCTTTACTACAGCTAAATGTAGGTGAGGGAAGTGGTGACGAGCAGGCTCTAGCGGAAACGTTAGGGAAGCGTTGGGCGAACGTATTATGTCAGTCTACTGGAAATGAAACAACTCAGCACGACAGACAATGGTTAACGGTAGCATTAGAAGTTGCAACTGGTATGCCAAGCCCGGATGCAGATGCATCTATACGCTCTAGTGTACAGCTACAAATGATGACGTCTAAGTTGGAACAAGGAGAGGCGGCGACCGCCCCCGACATTCTTGCCGACTGGTTATCCTACGACTCTATAGATAAAGCGGACAATAATCTGCTTCAACGTGTTGTGGCAGTAATTCATGCTCACCCAGAAATTGTGGCTTAATCGGGAAAATAAATGGAAAACAGTGTTGAGTTTCAATTTGAAACCGAAATGTCTGCATATCGTTTTTTAAATACCGTAAAGCATATTGATGCTGAAGGTTTGAGAGTTAAATTCGGACGTACCGATCATCACGTGAGTGTACAGTACCGTTACGGGATAGGGGAGTTTGATTCTACGCTATCTACACTGGATGACCTTGCCCGAGAGTTAGGTGGTGAAGAAGTGTCTTAACTAGCCAGTGATGTAAAACCACGTCGACTGCTAAATACAAAAAGGGCCAGACAATTGTCTGGCCCTTTTTTTGATAAAAATGTGATTAACAGTCTTTATCTTCAGCGTCCACGCCTTCTTTCACATCTTCGCAAGCGTCTTCAACGGCGTTACCTGCATCGGTAACCATCTCGTCTAGCTCTTCGCCTGCGTCTTCTGCCTCACCGTCACCGCACGCTGCTAGTGATAGTGCAAATGCTGATGCTACTAGTACTTTTGTTAAATTTTTAAATGAAAACATATCCTTACTCCTTTTCCTATTAAATATTCTTAGGCCCTTGGTGCTTTTCCACGTAACGCATTAGCGATAAGTGAAATTACCAACAACGCGATAAACACAAAGAAAAGAAACTGTGCGATACCTGTTGCTGCACCTGCGATGCCTCCAAAACCAAAAACTGCTGCAATAATGGCGATGATAAAAAATGTGATTGCCCAACCTAACATAACTAGATCCTCGTATTGCTTCCGTTACTTTCACAATAACTAATGCTATCTTTATGCCTGTTTTTTAAGTGCATGAATTATATAGATTAAGTTTGTTTCAGATTGAAATTTTGAAACGTAATTTTCAGTGGCAGGAGTCACGATTACACAAGCGAATGCATTTTTTACATGATAGAGCAGAAGCCCTTTTCTCATCATTTAATTCAAGATGAAAAAAGAGGCAAAGCGAAAGGGAAAAACGCTTTGCCTATAAAAGGGAGGAGGTGACGCCCCACATAATCTGAGAAGATTGGGGGCTGAGCGTTACCTAGTTACCATTTGGGTTGTAAGGTAACGAAGATTGGTGAGCGACAATACGCAGGTCGCCATCACTGTCTTTCACATAGGCAAAGGTGTACTCTACTTTTGTTTCTCCGCCCTTAGTGTCAGTAAAGAAGTAGTTACCCATCGCCACCGCCATCCGACAACTGTTATTAATAATTCCTACATTGTCGAATTTCACGTTTGTATAAGGCTTAATCGCAAAACCCTTATCTTCCTGATAAGCGTCATTTCCACCGACAAAGTAAGAAAGCGCTGCATCAAAGCTTGAACGGAACTGATCATTTGCTGCAAGGGTTGGTTTAAACAGTACACTACTTAAATCATATCCGTACATGTCCTGGATAAAATCAGCCGCCTCGCCAGAGTAGTCACCGTCGTTACTAAACACTGCGCCAATACGTACAATGCCTTCACCCCACATCTTTTGTGCTGCTACAACTTCACGCTCTGTAATACATTCATCCGAATACAGTAATGCATTGTCTAGCGCCTTAGCCTTCAATACACCAACGTTTGAAGTGGCGGTCTCATTCATTTGCGGTTTGGCCACTGCACTGCAGCCTGTTACTAGCATAATCGAAGCTGCAAGAAGCGTTGTTTTTGTCATTAACGAGTTTAGCTTTTTCATCGCGTGACTCCTCAGTCATTTGCAAAATAAATACGTGTTATTACCTAATTAAATTGCTGGGAGCAGAAGTTGTATAACGTTGTAAAAAGCGGTCTACAAATCTGCTCTGCAGTTCATAGGTTTAATGATAGCTAGATTGGGTGACGGAGACTTTTGTACAACATTAATAGAAGATTAATGGGTCATTAAGAATAAAGATGTTTAGACATGTATCGGTTCTGAACGAATGAATGTCTCATCTATCATGTTGATTAGTGTGTCTTAATGTCGCTTTACTTCATCGATATTACGTAATTTATACGCAGGCTTATTCGTTTACTTATATACGAAGGACTGGATTTACTCGATTTTGCAGGCCCTTAGTCTGCTTTATAGGATGCATTTCAGGGAATGGGTGGTAGCTATGAATTTAAGGTAGTGGGCTTTAGGGCGTTCCACAGACTTGCTCGTGCAATTAAGTTATGCTTTTCAGTAACACTGATTGCGTACCGAAAAGCATTTTGTCAGAACACTGATGATGTAGTGTATAGATGTACAGAATGACGTTCAGCTAATTTGTATTCTTTGGCTCTAGAGGCTGTGACAGCACTTCTAAGACAGTAAAGGCGTTTTTACCTAAACGACTTTTATCATTCGCCATTTTTACATCAATAGTAAAGTAGATGTCGTTAATCTGAGTATTTACAACATCGTTTGAGCTCGGGGCGGCCATCGGTTGAGCAACTTCCTCACAGCCTGACATAGTGCATTGCCTATCTGTTTGAAATATTGCTGGCTCATTTTTGCCAGCCGTTACTTCCCGCGCTATGACAGGCTTTTTATCAATATTTGTATTAATCACCTCTAGATAAGTAAAGCCTTGCTCTTGTGCGACTTCTGCGGCGCGATATAGAGCGTACTGCTGTACTTTGTCGGCCGGAGTTTTATCAGTCGCTTTAAAAAGGACCTGATACTGATTTGCAGATACTTTTTCGCTCGAATAACCATATGAGGCTTTAGAGTTCGCTGATTTGTATGGGGTAGGGGCAGCTACTGGTGTCGATGAACACCCTGCTATCACAAAGCTTAGTGCCGCACCTGCGGTGGCAAGAAGTACGCGGCCACTTTTAATTTTACTTTTGATGTTCATCTCACAAATTCCTTAATACTGTGATCACTGAAACAATGAAAACAACGCTGTTCTGCCTATCGCTGTTAACGCTTGATTGCGTTTTGCCTTAGGTTTAGCGTCTACTGCACCTTTATATGCGCCAACAGAAGCTATGCCAAGTAAGGTCTCTGGCTTACCCATCATTAACGAACATTGCCTTTTTGCTTGTGTAAGTGCAACATCTGCGTGATGTTTTTGAGAAAAATAGGCATGTTCCTTTTGCGCAATATCTTTTATATTCGCTTTCAAAAAGATGTTCATAGTACTCACCTCATTATTGTTGACAGGGCACTGTCCATGGATTTGATCAAATGAACTTAACCAAAAGGGTTAATGCGCCTTTAAATCTATGCCTTACCCAAAGACCCTACGCCATGTTTGAATTAATCTGCTTAAACTTAGATAGTTGAACGCATTCTGGGCAAGCTTAAAGAAACCGAACGCCGCAAGACTATTAAGTGCTAATAACACAAGTGGTACCACAACGTAGTGCACGCCAACATTGTGAAGTATAGCGCCTATAGCAATATTTAAAATAAGCCAACAAACTGTACCAACCGCAAATGCTGCGAGGCATGCAAAAACAGTAACGAAAAAACTCTTTTTGACAAGCATGAGTTCACTATTAGTAAGCTCAAGAAATGCAAAGCCTTGTTCTTTTCTCTGAGAGAATGCTTCTTTAAATGCGTTGAATACATCGGAGAAAGACGGATCGGGGTATTGTTGCTGGGTTGACTGCTCGTCAGGTGGCGTTTCTTTGGGTGTACTTTCTCCTGTAGCGTTTTCATGAAACTTCGCCTGCGCCGAAGGCGGCGTCAGGCGAAATGGATTTTCATGGCACGATGTATAACGTGCTTTTTGAAAATCTGGCACTTTCATAATTTTACTTCTTACGTAGAAGCGATGTTACTAGCATGCCTGCTGCAAAAGCGATACCTGCAGTTTGAATAGGATTCTCAATTGCGTACTTACGTACTTTTGATGCCTGCCATTTCTGCTCTGCTAAACGCTTTCTTTCTGACATGTTTTCTGCAGACGATGAGGCTGTGCGACGAATGTTTTCTTCCGCAACGCCAGCACTATCCGCTAATTTGTCAACTGATGCGTGAAGAGTGTCTTTTAGTTGATCCGTTACTGGGTGACTTGGTTCAGCCACACCGTTAGTGCTGTTAGTTTTAACGGTTTGTGATTTAGCTGAAGCTTGTGTAGCCATAATACTCTCCTTAATATTTTGGGTTCACAATAACAGTTGCAACGTGTGTACCAATTAAAAAACCTTTTATTTACAGTTGGATAGCGTTTCTTGCTATTTTGGGGGTGAAAGGTTTGCAAGAGAAACGCGTTATCCTTGCAAACCCCTGTAATATTTTCAAAGTTGTTAAAACAAAAGCCTAGCTTCCATCCACAACAGATGCGAGGTCATCTTTTGAAACGGGTTTAAGTAAAGCACTATCTATTCCAATCGATTCCATCATGTCTTCATCCGCTTCATGCCCGCTAACGATGGTAAGCGTTGCATCTGGCAATTTATCTTTGAGTTCACCAGCTAGGTCATAACCACTGTAATCGGGTAGCGTTAAATCCATTAATATGTGATCAAAGTTGCCGCCTTGTGCGGTGCTAAGTGCATCTAAGCCGCAATGCTCTGTGGTAACTTCATGGCCTAGGTGCACCAAAAATAGCTGCAATAGTTCTGCAGCATCTTCATCGTCTTCAATCACTAAAATACGCTTGCAAGTAGAGGTACTGTCTTCTTTTTTCTGAGACGTGTTTTCTGTTGCTAACTCTGTATTCGTATAGGGTTCAACTCCGTCGCTTGAAGGCATGTTTTCTTCTGGCGCGTAAGGTTTTCGTAAGGGCATGTCAGCAACTTGTGCTTCTACATTGGTAAAAGTGACGTGATCGCCAGGAGGAAGATATTGTGAGAGAAGTTGAGCTAGTGCAAAGCGGTCTATTGGTTTACCTATAACGTCATTAAAACCTTCGCGTATTAGCGACTCTCTTAATCCTTTACGACTGGCTGCGGTGACCGCAATAACGGGAATATCTTTACCATGGCGACGAATAGCGTGTAACGCTTCAATGCCATTCATCACAGGCATGTGAATATCCATGAGAACGAGGTCAAATGGTTGATTGTGTTCATCGGCCTGTAATACAGCTTCCAGTGCCTTAACACCGTTTTCCGCGTAACTAATATCTGCCTGAGACTGACTTACAAGGTGGCCGGTAAGGCGCCGAATTTCTCTTAAGTCATCGACAATCAGCACTCTGCCGGTAACATTTAAATCGATACTGCTAGATTCGACAGGTTGAATCTGGCCAAGCGTTAAATCGACGTTAGGTTGGGAAGAAATGTCACCTGGATTAATATCAAATGTAAACGTGCTGCCTTCCCCCAGTCGAGATGTCACATTAATATCACCACCAAGCTTAGTGACCAGTTCTTTACAGATTGCCAAGCCTAGACCCGCGCCTCCGTGGTTGGCGCGCATGACATCTTCAATTTGTTCAAAAGGTTGAAAAATATTGTGTAACTTGTTGGGCGGCATGCCGATGCCAGTATCGTCTACGGAAAATCTAAGTCGCTGGTTTTTTTCGCAATCTGTCGAAATTTCGTTAAGAGCTATAGTGAGTGTAATACTGCCCTTGTCGGTGAACTTAACCGCGTTAGAAATAAGGTTAAGCAGAACCTGACGAAGTCGAGTGGGATCTGTCTGAATAAATTCAGGAATTTTGGTTTTAGAAACCACATTTAAACTCAGCCCCTTATCCTTGGCGTTTAAGCGCATTAATGAGTGAATATCTGTAAGAAAAGCGGACAAGTTAACACTCTTAATGTTCAACTCTAACTTCTCAGCCATTATCCTGGACATGTCGAGTAAATCGTTAAGCAAGCTCAATAAATGTTTGCCGTTTGAATGAATTATCGATAGCTCTTGTTGGAATGGGCTGTTTCTTGCGTCATCAATGAGAAGTTCTGTATAGCCCAGAATAGAGGTGAGTGGGGTGCGCAGTTCATGACCGAGATGAGCGAGGAATTTGTCTTTAGCTTTGTTTTTTTGCTCAACCTTATTGCGTTCAATGCGCTCGTTTTCTATGTCCCGACGAACCATGGCGTACCGTATAGTGCGCATGAAGCGCGGTGTCTCGATCTCGGACTTCTGTAGATAATCGGCGGCGCCCGCGCGCATCACCATCTCATCGACTGTAACGTCTGACTGACCTGTTAAAATAACCACAGGCAGGCTAAATTGGTTCGACTTCAGAACACCCAGAACATCTATGGCATTCTCTGCGCCCAACAAGTAGTCAAGCAAGCATAAATCAAAGTCTTCCGTCTTAAGCGCTTCTATGGCGTCAAGACTGTTTGTCACCCACGTTAACTCAAACTTAGGTGACTCACACTGTTCTAGATAGTCAGAAGTTAAGAAGTAATCATCTTCATCATCTTCAACCAATAGAATTTTAATAACCTCTGACATCTAGTACCTCTTTTACTCGTGTGGTAACTCTACGAACTCGATCCAATAACGGCCTAAAGCACGCATTAGTTCAACCAGTCCTTCAAAGTTAACTGGTTTGGTAATATAAGAAGCGCAACCGAGATCGTAGCCGCGAAGCATGTCTTCCTCTTCTTTGGATGTTGTTAGGATTACAACCGGAATACTTCGCAGTTTTGGGTCGTTCTTAAGTTCCTGGAGTGCTTCGCGACCATCTTTTCTTGGCATGTTTAAGTCAAGCAATATAAGGCTAGGGCGAGGCGCCGATGCTGGATCAGAATATTTCCCCTCGTGACGAAGAAACTCTAACAATTCCACACCGTCTTCAACGCAAAACAGATTGTTGAGGACACGACTTTCTTGCAGCGCGTCAACGGTTAATAGGCGATCATCCTCATCATCATCGGCCATCAAGATATTTATTGGCTGGGTTTGTTTACGCGTCATTGTGTGTTTCTCCATTATTGTTGTTAGTACCAAACGGTTCACTATCCACCGGCATTACTATTGAAAACGTAGCTCCGTGTCCTGGTGCACTCATAGCAGTAATTTGACCATTATGTCTTTCTACTATTCTTCTACATACCGCAAGGCCTATGCCTGTACCTTTATACTCGCTTCTACCATGAAGGCGTTGGAACGGAGCGAATATTTTCTCTGCGAATGACTGGTCAAAACCAATACCATTGTCGGTAATTGCAATTTTTATCCAGTTATACTCTTCGGACATAAGTATATCCTGAGTATCTTCTTTGCTGGCTTCTTGTAAATTGACTTTGACAACCGGCGTTACACCTTCAGTTTGAAATTTAAGCGCATTGGAGATTAAGTTTAAAAACAACTGCTCGAGTTGTGTTTTATCACCTCGAAGAATAGGCATCTTTTCGCATACATCTATCTGCGCTGATTTTTCATCTATTGCGATTTCTAAATCGCTTAATACGCTTTGTATAACTTTATTTAAGTCTACATCATCAAAGTCTTTTCCCCGGGTTGATACACGAGAAAAAGCAAGAAGGTCAGAAATAAGCATCGACATGCGCTCTGCTGCGTTTAGCATCCGCGCTAAATAATCTTTGCCTCTCTCATCAATAACATCCTTGTATCCTGACTCTAGTCGGTTTCCGAATGCCCGAATTTTGCGAAGGGGTTCTTGTAAATCGTGTGAAGCGACAAATGCAAAATCTTCCAACTCTCGATTACTTCGTGCTAATTCATCGGAGTAAATACTAAGCTCTTGTGTCCGCTCTTCTATGCGATTTTCTAAGTCCTCATTGACAGATTCAAGATCGGCCTGATATTTCTCGTGCTCGCGCGAGTTTATTTTCAATAGTAAAAAAACAGCAATAACCAGTAACAGGGTAGTAGCTGATGAGATGATTAACGTATTTACTGAGTCTCTTCTCAAGCTCATCAAATTTGCTAAATGCGTACCTTGCATGCCGCGTTCAGACTCATCAATTTCGCGAAATAGCTCTTCGAAGCGTCTGTAAAGATCAATGCCTTTATCACTTTCAACTAAGTTGACGGCTTCTTTCTGCTTCCCTTCCTTAATGAGTTCAACGACTTTGATAACCTCGTTAATTTTTGCCCTGGTTAGATTAAGCAATTCCTCAATTCTTACAGATTGCTCATCGATATCAGACGAAAAAGAACTCACTTCTACCTCGTCCATCAACTCTCCAATAACGCCAAGCGTCTGAGTATAGTCTGAGAGATATTCCTCATCATCGGTGAGCATGAAGCCTCGCTGACCGGACTCCACTCGGAGCACCGCTACATGAAGCCTATTCACTGCATTGATTACACGATTAGTTGTAAATAGTCGCGCCTCAAGTGCTGAGAGGTCGTTAAGAGTACTTACTACATAAAAAGAGTTTGCAGTCATAACGACAATGATGACAACAACCAAAATTATCCAGCTGTAAATTGAAGACAGAACTTTAGAGATCATTTACATGTTCCGGGTCATTTTCGCCCAATTCTGATGTCATTTCAGATAGGGTCTCACTGCAGTCTTTTGCACTGCTTATTATTTTATCCAACGCCGCCAGTGCTTTTTCAGGAGCAACGTCCCCGTTTAGTGCCATTTTTACTAGCTCTGCCTGCATAGATATTCTATTTAACGGTTTCCGAGCATCATGTACAAAAACACTCAGTCGTGAAAACTCTTCGCTAGTCATATTGAATACCTCTTACTATTCGTCTTTGCTTAGGTCGCCGTAAGCATGAAGACGGTTGTATAGGGTTTTAGTACTTATACCTAACATTTCTGCTGCGGTTGTTTTGTTGCCGCTTACTTTTTCTAAAGTGGCGTAGATAAGCTCTTTTTCTACATCCTCAATGGTTCTTCCAGCTTGAAGGGCAGGTGTCGTACTCTGCTTCTGTGCAAAAGGAGACTCGATAGTTTTAGGTAACTCAATCTCACTTTTCTCTGGGTCACTCATGATAGCCGCACGGTGTACAAAGTGTCTTAACTCACGAACGTTTCCTGGCCAATCGTATGCTTGAAGCGTCTCTAGCTGATTATCTTCCCATTTAAAATTAGAACCGTTATCTTTGTTAAATTCTGCAATGAAAGTTTTTGCTAAAAGAGGAATGTCTTCTTTTCTTTCACGCAAAGGAGGAATGGTAATTGGGAAAACAGCAAGCCTGAAATAAATATCTTCACGCAACACTTTGCTCTGAGCGATTTCTTCCATTGTTCTGTTTGTTGCAGATACAACACGACAGTTTACAGGTATAGATTTCGTACCACCCACACGAAGCACTACTTTGTTTTCGAGTACGCGCAAAAGGTTGGGTTGCATGTCAATGGGCATTTCTGTGATTTCATCTAAGAAAAGGGTGCCACCTTCTGCCTGTTCAAAAACGCCTTCTTTACGACCTACCGCACCGGTGAAGGCACCTTTTTCATGACCGAACAGTTCACTACCAATCAATTCTTTAGAAAATGCACCACAGTTTGTAGCAATATAAGGGCCTTCACTTTCTGAGGCTCTGTGAATTGCAGCTGCAACCACTTCCTTACCAACACCACTTTCACCTAATAGCATGACGTTAGCACTGGTTTTGCTGACTCTTGAAATAAGTTTGTATAACTCTTTCATCACGGGTGACTCGCCAATAAGCAAGTCGAAGTGTTTCTCGATTTTTTCTTCTGCTGGCTCTTTTGCTTTTGTTTTCTTACTTAGTACTGCCTCAATTTCTTCACGTTGTATTGGCTTTACGAGGTAGTCTACGGTGGGGCCACACAAGCCTTTAATAACGCTTTTTACCGATGGATGGCCCGTAATTAGAGTTACACGGGGCCGCTTAGGCAGCGCATCAAGTTCGTTAAACAGGTGAGCACCGCTTCCATCGGGAAGCATAAAATCTAACAGTACATGGTCGAATGTTTCTTTCTCAAGCCAGTCTCGTGCTTCTGCTAACGTAGCAGCGGTCAAGACGTCATGACCTAAAAACTCAATAATAGTACAAGCTACTTCTGTAAACTCGGCGTCGTCATCAACTAAAAGTACGGTTAGCACGCATTGTCCCTCTCTATTACGTTCCATCGAAAATATGGAATAAAATCAATATTATAGTTCTACCACAATAAGCGAAAAAAGTAACTGGATATCCATTTGTAGTCACACATTTCCAAATATTGCGTTTTCTGTTCATGGTAACACCACACACAATTTAAGCGCGTTGACCGTAAAGACACATTCATTTGAATTCATTGTTACAATTTCACTATCGCAATTCGCACTAAAATTTTGATTTGTTAAATTAACAATGAGTGTTACCTATTTACATGCTGTTGCAAAAAGTATTCCCAATAATTGATAGGTACCACCGTGGAAAGGCTCTGGCACATTTTTCGCACAAATCTCAATGCGACTAACTTACTGTAGGCAAGGGTATGAATGATATTTGGCGAATACTTACGCGCCTCTTGTCCGCATCTCGCCCCCTTAAATAAGTGGAATACAACGTGTTTTGTATCAAAGGAACTGAATATGTGGGTAAAAACAGCCGAAAGATCAATGACCTTGACAGAACTGCTGGCAAAGATGCAGCCGCGGTCAAGTCAAAATATATTTTACTTCGAAGACTTTTGGGAAGTTATGGAAAAGCGCGGTTTTGGTCCCATGTTAGCATTCCCTTCTTTTATTGCTTGCACACCTGTCGGCGCTATTCCTGGAATTCCATCTTTAACGGGTGTAACAATTTTACTCATTGCATTGCAAATTTTACTCGGTAGTAGGCACCCATGGTTGCCTCGAAAAGTAATGGATATACAGTGTGATGCGGATCAACTGCGCAATATAGTTCAAAAAGTAAAACCCTATGCAGCTCGCGTCGATCGATTTCTTGTTCCACGTTGCTTTTTTATGAGACAGCCCGTGTTTCGCTCTTTAATTGCATTGAATTGTGTTGGCTGCGGCTTGGTAATGGTCCCGTTAGAGCTTATTCCCTTTATGGGTTTAATTCCAGCATTAGCAGTATTTATAATGTCTGTTGGAATGGCCACAGACGACGGTGCAGTGGCTTTGGTAGGTGTGTCAATATCGCTGTTTGGCTTCGTACTGGGCTTTCAACATTTGCCGGCAGCGATTAGCTAACGCGCAAGTTAATCAGTACAGGAATCAAACATGAATTCCGAGTTAGGCAGATTCATTGTTTGGTACCTAAGCTCCCCCATAAATGCTCGAGCTGCTGGGCCCAATGTATCTCCATCTTTAAAAGAAAGATAAAGAAGTGCTTTTCTTAACGCAGCGTTGTTATCTAGAGGAAGTGGAACCAAAGTCCCATTTTCTAATTCGTCTTTTATGATTGCAATAGGTAGCCATGCAAAGCCTAAGCCCTGAGCAATGATATCTAACGATGTTCTCACATGACTTACCGTCCAGCGTTGCTCAGCTCCTAGCCAACCAACATCTGCTTTGCGCTCTGCGGAAGAGTCGCGCACGACAATCTGGCGATGACTTTTAAGGTCTTCTAAGGTGAGGGTTCTATTTAATTGATGTAGGGGATGTTCTGCATGAGCAACAGCGGCGAACTCAATTTCACATAAATCTTCACTAAACCCGTTTGGAATGACAAAGGGAGAGATGCCCAAGTCTACCTTTCCGCTAGTTAACAATGCATTTGCACCGCTAAGTACGGTCTCTTCTATTTCTATACGCAATAGGGGAAACTCAGCAGAGACTTTAGCAAGCACGTTATAGAGCAATTCAGAAGGAAAAATAATATCCACAGCTATGCGCAGCGTTGTTTCGGTCCCCACTTTTAAACTACTAGCTACTGCTTCAAGTTTATGGGCTTCGTTAAGCAAAAACGAAGCGCGACGGTACATAAGTTCACCTTGTGGAGAAAGCTTAACTTTACGGCCAATATTTTCAAACAGTGTTACACCGATAGCACTTTCTAGTTTTTGAACCGCGTGATGCACACTAGATTGACTTTTATGTACTTCTGCAGCTGCTTGATTGAAGCCACCTGCATCAACCACGGCTTTAAACATTCGCCATTGTTCTAATGTGGATTTAAGCATACACGCCCTCTACTTATATGTTGGGAGAGTTATAGCATAGTCCTATAGTACAAGTCATTTTTCGAGTGCTTGGGTGATGGTAGGTACCGGACAGGTTACAACTGATACCTCGTCGTATCCCATACGTATTAGTTGCTCTGCTGCCAATTTCGCACGAACACCAGATGCACAATGTATGTAAAGTGGTACAGAAGCGTCTTTAAATTGCTCTAACGCTTTCATTTCTAACACGCCTCTAGGAATATTGATAGCAGAAGGTACCGGTTGGCTTGCTGCTTCTGTGCTCTCCCTAACATCAATGAGAGCTCCATTATTGCAAGATAACTCATCAAGGGCTTGTTCAGCAGTTACGCAACGAATGTCGAAATCAATATTTTCAATTCGAGTTTTAATATCTATTAGCATGGCACTTCCATTAGTAACGGCGTTTTTGTGTAAGAAATAAGGTAAATCTAATGTATTGATCAAAAAACAATAAAACAACAAATACGGCCGAAATTCATCGCATATAATGGCAAGTCGGCAGAATAGTTTATACTTTAGTATAATAAACAGCTAAATTGTTGTCAGAAAACTTTATAGATAGGGAGTGCTTATGTCTGAAGATATGGTAATAGGTTCAGATGACATTATGGAACATGCAGCGGAAGCTGAGATCTTCCTCAAGCAATTTGCGAATAAAACACGTCTTATGGTGCTTTGTTCATTACTGAAAGAGGAAAAGTCGGTTACCGAACTACTAGAAATAATCGATGTTTCTCAGCCTGTGATTTCTCAGCATCTTGCATTGCTGCGAGAATCAAAAATGGTAGCGACTAGAAGGGAAGGCCAAACAATTTACTATCGCATTGTTGATGAACGCGTAAAACGCCTTATAGCGCTGATGTACGAATTTTTCTGCGAATAGCCTATTCGTGTTGGCAGTTTAAACTACAATGTCCGCGGAATGACGGACATTGTATGATTTAGCGCGTCTTTAGCGTTTCATCTAAGCTTATCTATCAAGCTGTTTGCACAACATATCAATGTAATCGTCTTCTGAAATTCTATCGCTATCAACCTCTGGTCTATTAACTAACTCGTCACGACTGAGTTTCACTTCAACACTGTGCGCAGCCCAATCGATATTTTTAATATCATTTGGCAACAACGCTAGATGTTTGCCACCGGGAAGCCAGTTATTGGTATCGACAACCAGCATTACAATTTTCCAACTTTGGGTGTCTATTATAAAGTTGCTAATGTGCCCAACGTTATCGGTGGTAGTAGCAACTTCATAGCCTCCCACTTCTCCAACAGCCCTTAAATGATTACTGGTTTTTTTGGGGTGAAGTGTTTCAGACTCTTCCGCGTGCTGCAACTCAACAAGCTCATTAGGGTGTGCAAACTCTCCCCATGCTCCAGGGCCAATCCAGTAGTAGCCGTAGCCGAAATATTTAAAGAGATTCTCCTCGTACTCACGAGAGACAGGTTTATGCTCGTCGATTGATGGGCTGTTCTTTAACTTTTCAACGGTCATACTTACATGGACAGTGTCATCGTCGTAAACAAGTTCTGTCACGGCGATGGGAGAGATTACCACTTTTCTGCTAAGCGGAAGCCACGTATTTGTATCTGCAACCAAATAACGTACTGTAAACGTCTCATCGTCAAAAAGAATATCGCGTACCCCTCCGACTTTGTCATCTACGGCATGAATGGAAAAGTGGGTAAGCTGTTTTGAACTGATGTTCATCGCGCGCCTCCTTTGCTAGGGCTCTTTGTACAGAGCAACAGTTATCATTGGTTAACGTCACTCTTTATTACTCTAAGTGTAGACAGTCCTTAACCTTTCTTCATTTTCTTCTTGCTTAATGTTGATTGAGATCATTTATCTGCAAAAACAAAAAAGCTCGCCAGAGCGAGCTTTTAACGTTCATATAAAAATTAGGCTACATCAAATTCTTCATCAGAGTAATCATCGTCGTAATCTGATTGGTTGCTAGCACTGCTGTGGAGGGTATAGAAATGCTTTTTTCCTCTCGCTAACTTGACATACTTTGCCCACGCTTTTTCAAGATTGTTTTCTGCATCGACTTTGCCACTAATGAACTTCACGAAGTGTTGCTCGTCTTCGCTTTGTGGCGAGAGATCACCACTTTCAAGGCCTAATAAAGTCTTGCCGTAGTTAGTTAAAATGTCGGCTTCAGTAATACTGAAGTCGCCTGATTTACGAAATCCATAGGGAAACTTTTGACGGTCAATAAACGGTTTTGCAGATAGTCGAATAGCTAAACTTTTCATGTTGTACCCAACGTAATGTTTTGTTCAGCGCACTTTTAAGTTAAATAAAAGCAAAGATAAAACAAAAGATTTTTTTCTTATCAATAAAAAATTTTCAACGGAGTTAAAAAATGGAACGTGAGGAAATTTTTATTTAATCTGCGCTTAGTTGAACAAGGTGAAACACATCTTTGATGATTCATAAATTTTTGAAATATATGCGTATTTTTGAAATCCTTATCTACTTTCCTCTGAAGGCGCATTGTCACAAAAATGACACACATGCTTGCCAAATACGTCTGTGAAACTACAGTGAAAATGCCATCAAAAATTCTTGTCGCTACGATGATTAAAATTCGTTTTCTATTTCGCCGCTTGGGATAATAATTGAGGGGTTGTTAATAACCCTGAGAAGTCGATGAGTAAAGACTATCGTTACCAGCGTGATGAATGGGACTCGGTAGAAGAGGAAGATCTTCACGCTAAAAAACCAAACTCTAAACGTCAAAGTGCCGTGAAGGTAAAACAGAAGCGAGACTTGCAACGACGCGAAAAGCAGCGACGTTTGCATCAAGAAGAGTATTAATTGGATTTTTAGTTAAGCGCACCGTTTTAAACGGTGTGCTCTGTGCATTTGTATTTACTTGCCGTATCATCTGTGTCAGTTTAGACCCACATTAATTCGGTTATACATCTAGCATGGATATACGCTTTCTTACCACCTTTATAGAGGTGGCGAAAACCCGCCATTTCGGCAAAGCCGCTGAAAACCTTTATCTTACTCAATCTGCCGTTAGCGCGAGAATAAAACTCCTTGAGGAGTATTTCCATACCACGCTATTTATAAGACAGCGAAACAGTATCCAGCTCACCCAGTCGGGCGAGAATCTGCTACCCTACGCCAAGCAATTATGCGCCACGCTCAACGAAGCAAAGCAAGAATTGCAGATTCAGTCATCTGAGTATGTGGTTTGTGGAGCAACACAGCTTGCCAGCGAACTTCAGCTGCCCACAATGCTAAGTCACCTTCACAACTCATTCCCAGATTGGTCTGTAAAGGCAGAAGTCTTGACGCTCGACTCGCTGTCACGTCAACTACACGAGAGGGTGACAGACCTTGCTTTTTCAACTGAGCCGCTAAAGTCTGAAGAGGTGAATAGCGAGGTATTAATGGAACATGAACTCGCACTATATCGTGTAGGTGAGATTTCTGATGTTGTTAATGCAGCTGATTTCGTGGCAATTGATTGGGGTGCCAAGGCAAGAGACTGGCTTCTCACTGTTTATCCCCAGCTACGAGATGCAAAGTTAAGGACAAACTCGCTGAGTCTTGCCTTGAATAACTTACTCAGTGAAGGGGGAGTAGCCGTGTTGCCCACCAATATCGAAAAGCAAATACCGGCCAACGTTAACGTAACTAAAATAAGAACCCTTGAAAACGTACCATTGAAATTATACATACATAGTATGAAGCAAATACGACGCGTTGGCCTTTCACAGATAATAGACAGTGTGTCTACAGTAAGTTAAATGCAAACAATGGTCTTTGCATGAGTGCCGTCATATATGGCAACTAATTGACAGAATTGAAAAGAGAGCCCTAATGTCTCAAATACACCCTTTATTAGAAAAAAATGCCTTTCAACGCTTAGAAGCAAGTCTGGCGACGATTAAAGCCGATCAGAAATTGTTTATCCTCAAAGACGAACATGGATGCGTAATGCTAACCACCGATGAAGAAGATGGAGTACCAGTTTGGCCTGACGCTGAGCTCGCGCTCTTGTGGGCTACAGAAGATTGGGCACACTGTGAAGCAATGGAACTTACAACTGAAGAGTTTTTAGCTAAGTGGGTTCCCGGTATGACGCAAGACGAGCTTATGGTTATTGTTTGTCCTGTCCCAGCTGAAGAAGGTGAGGTAATTTCACCACAAGACTTTGCTGAGTATCTTTAATCAGCTATCAGGCGGACTTTTGTTTTGAGGGTGCTGGGTGATCTTAAGCATATATAGCAGGGTAACTATTCAGTAAGTAGATATAGTAAGTTCAAGTACTTATCTACTAGATACGTAGAAGGTTTATATGTATCCCTCTCATTACCCTAAAACTCAAGGAGGCGTTATGTTTACTGAACAGCCAACAATGAACAGCTTATTTAGTCAACTCGGCCTAGGAAGTTCTGACGAAGAAATCGCTGAATTTTTTGAAACACATCGAGGGCTGAATAAAAGCCAGCATTTACATGAAGCCCCTTATTGGAATGAGAGTCAGTCCGCATTTTTAAAAGATGCTATTGTTGAAGATGCTGCGTGGGCTGAAGTTATCGACCAGCTTAACGCAGAATTACACGAATAACTTTTCAGCGTTTATCTTCAGTTTTCGTTGATTGAATATAACTTTTTAAGAAGGCAGTAAACACCTTGTTGTCCCCAAACATTGATGACTTGTGGTTTGTCCCCCTAGGCGGAACAGGCGAAATTGGTATGAATTTGAATTTATACGGACACAATGGTCAATGGTTGATGGTGGATTGTGGAGTGTCATTCGATGAGCCCCTCGTTCCGAGGTACAAAAGTGGTGGTGATGGCGAAGTAGAAGGAGGAAGTGCTTTGAAAAAGGGCACCACGCACCGGGTAGTGGCGCCCGATCCGTCTTTTATCGCTAAGCAAAAAGATGCGTTAGCGGGGATTGTGATCACTCACGCTCATGAGGATCATGTTGGGGCTATTCCTTACCTTTGGGAGCGATTTCAAGCGCCCATTTATACTACATCATTTACTGCCGAAGTCCTACGACGCAAGCTAGCTCGGAGCAAGCTTGCGAATCGTATCCCCATTGTTGAAGTCGATGCTGGCGACACTCGGCACATTGGCTCTTTCAGCGTGAGCTGGTTGGCTATTACTCACTCCTTGCCTGAGCCCTTTGCCCTTAAAATTGCAACTCTCGCAGGTACTGTTTTACACACTGCTGACTGGAAAATTGACGCCAATCCCATTACGGGTTCGCCTTTTGATGTAAACCTCTACAAGCAGCTGGGTAATGAAAACATTCTTGCGTTAGTCGGTGATTCTACTAATGCTCCTAAGCCTGGATTTTCGATTTCGGAAAGAAACTGTTATGACGGTTTACTCAGTACTATTTCCCCGCTTAAAGGTAGGGTGATTGTGGGGTGCTTCGGCAGTAATATTGCAAGGCTTGTTTCATTGGCTAGAGTTGCTAAAAAAACGAAGCGATACATGGCGCTATACGGACGTTCCTTGTTAAACATGTACGGCATTGCAAAGCAACAAGGAATTTGGCCCGATGATTTATCGATAACCGATCCTCAGCACCTGGGTTATTTACCCCCACACGAAGTTTTAGCGGTGGCTACCGGAAGTCAAGGCGAGAAAAATACAGCGTTAGCCCGGCTGGCTCGGGACAATCATCCACACTTAAGTTTGGACAAAGGTGATACTGTTATATTTTCATCCATCGTTATTCCAGGCAACGAAGAGAGTGTTGGGCGTCTAAGTAAAGCGTTATCGGCGAAAGGCGTAGCGGTGATTCATAGTGAGGACAGTGCCTTACCTATACATGCCAGTGGTCATCCTTGCGCAGAAGAGTTAAAACTCATGTATAACTGGGTAAAACCTAAAATTGCTATACCAGTGCATGGTGAGCATCAGCATTTACAGGCACATGCAGATATTGCTAAGGCGTGCGGGGTAAAGAAACACTACGTAGGACAAAATGGCGATTTGTATCGGTTATCTCCGCAACCCAGCATTCGCCGTCAAGTTGTTCCAGTGGGGCGGGTGCCAGTTCAACAAGACTAAACTTTTCTAAAATGTAGGGTAGAAAGAAAAAGTATTGGCATTCTTTAATCCTTTCAATCCTTACTTTTTGCGTTATTAAAATTCTTGTCGCTAGTGTAATTAGTTTATTAATATCAATGCGATACCTGTATCTTAAGGAAGTGTAAAAACCTTCTTTTGAAACTGCCCATGTTTCGAACATTCTGGTACACTAAATTACATAATAAAAATTTAAATTATGCGAACAACTTTCGATGAAGTTTTTATCCTACCTGATGCTTTTGGCTTTTACTGTTTGTAATAATGCAGAGGCTTCTCCACGACTTACCAACCCAGTTTTCCAATCGCTTTCGACAAAAAACGGTCTTCCTCAGGATGTCGTAAACGACATTGTGATAAGTGACGATGGGTTCGTCTGGATTGCCACCGACGGTGGTTTAGTTCGCTGGGACGGCGTAAGAACTAAACGAATAAAGGATTCGACTAATACCCTGCTTGATTCGTCAGTATACAGATTAGCGCTGCAAGGTTCTAAAGCGCTTTGGTTTAGCATTTATGGTCAAGGCAACTATTATCTTGATTTTTCCACGCAAAAAGTCGTTCAAATAGAGCCTACGAGTTATCACGAATTTGAAGAGCATGTTCAACATGCCGAGACATTTCATTGGTACACCCCAAATGAATTGGTCCTTGCGCTCAACGAAGAAGTGCAGCTATTTGATACTGAAAAAAACAAACTAACTAGCATCGCTAAGCTACCTTCAGAGCTTTTAGAGAATAATCATATTATTCGTGCTGCTATTACTATTGACGATACCTTGCTGGTAGCGACATCCAAAGGCGTTTATGTAAAAAATATACAGGACACAGAGCAGCCGCTGGTTAGCTTAAATTACTTAGGCGACATACCACAAAATATTGACAATATTAATGCAAAATTTCTGCTGTTGGATGAGCAGAACAGAGTATGGATTTCAACGGTACTTGGGGTATTCGTCGCACAAAAAGAAGATTTTTTAGCGCAAGTAAACGGGGTTAAAGAAGGTGTGTTTGAGCAAGTTGTCACTGACAGAAATGTGTGGACTATGGTTCAGCACAAAGACAATTCGTTCTGGATGGGCACTAATAAAGGCCTGTATCAACTGGTTGAAACATCGAGCGGCTGGAAGAATGAACATATTTTAGAGCCCAATAACGGCTTTACAGAAATCTCTAATAAAAAAATTACAGCAATAGCGAAAGACGAGGCTGATAATTTGTGGATGAGCTCGGTCTATGCAGGCGCGCTATACTTTGGAGTCAAAAGTGCTGACATTTTTGCTATTCAGAACGAACGAGCGGCAGTAAAGAGCGCACTGACCAGTCATGTGGTGTGGACTTTCGCGGAAACAGAACCCAATAAAATTTGGATAGGTACTGAAAATGGACTCAACCACTACAACTTCACAACAAACACATCTGAAAAGTTTCTTTATTTCGACGACAAAGTATATGGTAAGGGGACGGTAGATAAAATAATTCCGTTGCAGGACGGAAAGTTGTTAGTCAGTACTTACGAAGGTATACGACTATTCGACCCGAAAACAGAAGAGATATCTCGTCCTGAAGTAACAAATAGGGGAGATAACACTGTCTTCGACACCTATATCCCCGGCATGATCTTATCTAATGAAGGCATTTTATACTTTATTGGATATGAGGGCTTTTTTAAGTATGACGTTGATAAAAAAACCGTTACTCCACTAGAGTTAGACCCACGAGTCTTCGACATCAATTTCTCTTACGGCTTTATCGGCCAGTCTACATATCACAATAATAGGTTGTTCTTGGCTACCAAGGGGGGATTGTGGTTAGTCGATCCCGCAACGTCGCAACATGAACTGGTTTATCGTTTTCCAGAGGCACAGCGCGGAAACGAGCGCTCAATATCATCATGGGTTGTTGACGACATGGGCGTACTTTGGCTTGCCTATAGTGGAGTCGGTCTAATTGGCGTCGATGTCGACACGTTCGAACCGCTATACAATTTAAACGACACCAATATTTTGTTATCAAACATAGTGTATGGGCTTCAAAAAGATGAGTTTGGGAACATTTGGTTTAGCTCCCATAAAGGTCTTCACAGATACGATCCCTCCACGGCACAAATTAAAAATTTCATATACGGTCGAGAGTTAAGTGTTTCTGAATTTAATCAGGGGGCTTCACTGAAGCTTAATGATGGACGGCTAGCTTATGGTTCAACAAGCGGTGCCGTTGTATTTTCGGCCTCACAGATTGAAAGCTTGGATACAGACAGAAGTTTGCTCAGCAAAAAGACGGCGATCACAGAAGTGGCGGTAGACAATCGTGTGCTTAGCCAACCCCTCAAAAACTTAAGCGGCCATCACTTTAATTTAAACTATGAAGACTATGGATTAACGATCCACTTTTCTTCGCTCACTATGTCTGGAACAGGCAGAGTAAAATATTACTATAAGCTTCTTAATGGTGATCGCGTGGTTACTGAAGGCGTTACCGACGATGCGAAGATAACCTTTACCAATATTGAGCCAGGCGATTATGTTTTCACCGTGGCACCTACGCCAGGTAGCTTCGACTTTAGTGTGCTGCCAGCGGAAATCACGCTATCTATGCCTCATGCTCCGCTTCGTTCACCTCTCGCGTACTCTATATATGCCACTCTTGTTGCCGGTCTTTTAGTGGCTTATTTACTGTCTAGACAGCGTCAGCTATTTAGGCTTCAGAAGGCACAGCAACAGGTTACTTTATTTAGCGATGCGTTTAGACAAACCCGAGACTGGGTATTAATTTTTGATAAAGATAAGCAGTTGGTTGCCGCTAATCCTGCCTTTGAGCAAGTATTTGGATTTAACAACAGAGAGCCACTGCCTAAACAGTTGGCTCGCCTTTACCTGCGTTATCCCAACCTCAACCGGCATCTTTCAGGCAAGTTGCCTGAAATGCAAGGCGGTGACTTTTGGAAAGACGAGACTGCCATTGATGGTGCTGACGGTAAGCGTTACGACGTTTTGATAGATATCACAGCGGTAAGTGGGGAAACTAATGACCCTGAACACTACCTGATTGTAATATCCGACATTACCGAGCAAAAAAATGCAGAGCGTAAGCTGCTTAAAATCGCCACATACGATAGTTTGACTGGCTTAGTAAACAGAACACTATTGCTAGACCGACTTGAGCACGCCATAGGGCTCGCTCGTCATCACGCTCATCGCGTGGCGGTGATGTTTGTAGATCTAGACAGATTCAAAGGCATCAATGATTCTCTAGGTCACGATTATGGCGACAAACTTCTGCGTATCGTCGCTAATAGAATGCGAAACCTAGTGGCAGAGTCGGGAACCGTTGCACGTCTTGGTGGCGATGAATTTGTAATTGTCATTGAAGAGGTAGGGGCCGACGATGATTTAAGCTCATTTGTAGCACAAATAATTGAATCGGTAGAAACTCCTATTTCATTGGCTGATGAGGTGCTTCGTGTTTCTTGCAGTATTGGCGTTGCATTTTACCCTGAAGATGCGTCTGAACCTGCCGAGCTTATTAAGCAAGCTGATGTTGCTATGTACAGCGCTAAAAAAGATGCGTTGAGTGGATTCACTTACTTTACAAGTGATATGAATGAGCGCGCAAAAACGCGGCTGCAGATAGAAAACAAGGTAAAGCGCGCATATTCAGATGACTGTTTCTTCAATCATTACCAGCCGATCGTAGATGCAAGAACTAATAAAACGGTTGGAGTAGAGTTGCTGCTTAGGGGGAGGTTAGACGACGAACCGCTGTTCCCAGATCAGTTTATTCCAGTTTTAGAAGAGCTTAAATACATCATTGAAGTGACAAGGCAAGCCATGCGCCGCGCGGCTGAAGATTTGTCTTTGTGGTATGAAAAAGGCTTTGACGGTTATGTGTCAATAAACCTATCAGCCCTTCACTTTAAAACTGAGTTTGACTTAAGAGGGGTATTAAGCCTGTTGAGCGAGTTTGGTTTACCAAAAGAGGCCTTTAGGTTTGAGATCACTGAAGGTGTACTGATGGATGATAGTGATAATGCGCTAAGACAAATTGAGCGGTTCGTCAAAGAAGGCTTCGTTTTAGCGTTAGATGACTTCGGAACGGGATATTCATCGCTAAGCTATTTAAAACGCTACCCGTTATCGGTACTAAAAATTGATAAAAGCTTCGTTAATGAAATGGCACCGGGCAATGCAAACGAAGCCCTAGTAACCACTACCATAGCGCTCGCTACTAACTTAAAGATGAATTGTGTTGCAGAAGGCGTTGAAACACAGGCACAGGTTGACGAGCTTATCGAAAAGGCCTGCTATTTCCATCAAGGGTATTTTTACGCAAAGCCATGCTCGGCAAATGAAATAGTTCCCATTCTGTTTAAAAATTGGGCTGAGTGACCGTGTCTAGTTACGGCTTTTAACGATAATCAACCATAAAGAGTGAAAAGCCGCATGTATAAAAAAACTAAATTTAGCGCTCAAATTGTTGTTATTCATCGCAAATAATGTAAACGCTTGTTTAAAAAGCTTGTTTTTCAATAAAAAATAAGGCTTATTAGAAGTCTGTGAAATCATTGTAAAAATGAGCTACATTATAACAACATATGAGTGACTTATGCCGCTAGACATGACAGTAAACGCAAATACCACGGAAGTAATTACATCGCCATTAAGTATGTTGTACCACTGGGAAAAAAACCGTGGCAACGACGTATTTCTTACGCAGCCAATTAACGGTGAATATCACGACTACACTTGGAAACAAGTTGCGGAGCAAGCCCGAAAGGTGGCGGCACGTTTGCGTGAACTAGATTTCCCACAGGGCAGCCGTATTGGTATCTTTTCCAAAAACTGCGCAGAGTGGTTTATTGTCGACCTAGGCATAATGATGGCAGGTCACGTATCGGTGCCTATTTTCTCTACAGCCGGCCCTGATACGGTTCAGTATGTGTTGAAACACGCTGATGTTCAGTTGCTGTTTGTAGGAAAGCTTGATAATACTGCCGAACAGGTAGCTTCAATTCCTTCAGAGTATCTTACTGTTGCCTTCCCTTATCCAAACATTGCTACCAAACAGCAGTGGAAAGAGTTCATGGATATAGCGCCAATTTCTGATTTACCTGTGCCTGATATGGACGACATGATGACAATTATCTACACGTCTGGAAGTACGGGGCAGCCTAAAGGGGTGGTGCACAGTTACAATACGGCTTGTTGGGCAGCGCGTCGCTCACTCGACCAGTTAGGTATTAACGAAAACGATCGCACTATGAGCTACTTGCCCCTTGCTCATATTACAGAGCGCGTGCTTGTTGAACTTTCAAGCTACTATAGCGGTGGAAAAATTCATTTTGTGGAAGACTTAGCGACCTTCCAACGAGATGTAGGTCATTGCCAGCCTACGCTGTTTATTTCTGTGCCTCGTCTATGGACGAAGTTCCAAATGGGCGTATTAGCGAAAATGCCACAGAAAAAACTAGATACTCTACTTAAAATACCCTTCCTAAACAAAATCGTTGCCAAGAAAATCCGAAATGGCTTGGGCATTAATAATGCGCGCTTATGGGCGAGCGGTTCTGCACCATTGGCGCCAGCTGTTATTGAGTGGTTTGCGAAAATCGGTATCTATATTTCTGAAGGGTGGGGGATGACTGAAAACAGTGCCTACGGTACTGGTAGTGTACCTTTCAGGCACGACAAAATTGGTTGTATCGGTAAGCCTTATGACGGTGTTGATATTCGCACATCAGAGGAAGGCGAAATTCAGGTTAAGTCGCCATGCAACATGCTGGAATATTATCTAGAGCCCGATAAAACCGCTGAAGTTTTCACCGAAGATGGCTACTTGCGTACAGGTGACAAAGGCGTCATAGATAGCGATGGCTACGTAAAAATTACTGGTCGTTTGAAGGACATCTTTAAAACGGCGAAGGGTAAATACGTAACGCCTGCACCCATTGAAGCTAAATTTATGGAAAACCCTGTTGTTGAACAGGTGTGTGTAACGGGTACGAACTTACCTCAACCTGTGGCGCTTTTGGTGTTGAGCGAGGAAGCGCAGAAGAAAGATAAAGCCAGCATTGAAGCTAGCCTTAAGAAAACCTTTGAAGCTATCAACGCTAAATTAGAAAGCCACCAGGTAATGGACCGCGTGGTAGTAATGAAAAACGAATGGAGTATCGAGAACGATTTGTTAACGCCTACACTTAAGGTTAAGCGTCATGTGCTGGAAGACCGCTTCGTTGACATTATCCAAGGTAGCTACAGCGACAAACTGGTGTGGGTTGACGCATAAATCGCCTGTTTAGCTATATTTTTCTGACTAGATTAAAAAAGCTCTGTCCTTGGACAGAGCTTTTTTGTAGTAGCCTTATGAAAACAGCTAGGCGTTGAACAGGTTATTCGTTTCGCCCCTCAAATCTTCACACAGCACTGTCTACTATGCGCACCCAACCTCAAAATATAAGCTAAATACGCTATTAGAATGAAGCTTTATCGGGCCTTAGGGAAGTTTAAGAAGGGTAGCGTGCGCGTAAACCTTCGTACACCAAATCGCTAAACTCGGGCTTAGTCAAATCAAGTGCGTCCATGACTTCAACTAAGTGCTCATTGTCTTCGCGGCCTTCCCATACTTTAACGTATGTTCCTTCTTTGTAACCGTTATCTTGACGGAAGAAATTAAGAACATTTTTGCCAACATATTGCCGATACAACTCGTCAGCCGACATTTCGCATTGGCTAACGATAAACATAAATAGTGGAACGCTAAAACGCTTAGCGGCGCATAGGCCTGTCATTAATTCTAAATTATCAAGAAGAGACTGATTAGATGCGTCGTAGTCTTTACCATCGAAGGTCACTTGAGTGTTGCCACTTGCCAGCTCAGCCGCAATACTTTTGGCAGACTCACTGATATCACCTTTATATTCAATAATGCAGGCGCTCAGCGCAAAATGCCAAATGTCCACGAGCTCCATTTGAAGCTGAGGCAAGTCTTTTTTCTGTGCTTTCCACCATTTCCAGCCGTGATGTTCAATGGCTTCAACAGACTCAACCATAGCTGCACGTAAGTATCCATACCCTGCATTTAGCCAGTCTGGGTTTACCTTGGCGTTCATTTTATCTTGAAGAGAAAGCATGGTGGCGAGTTGTTGGGCGGTTAACATTGTTGCTCCTGACCGTGAATGTATAATGCATTTTTTAAAGGCGAAATTGTACTTGAATGACGATGAAGGAGAAACTGCTAAATTTTAGCCAATAACAGTGAAGCATCTTCTTTACTAAGTGCTTGCTTGTGGTGCACTTGCACCAGAGTATAACCATGGCTGATTAGTCATATTTTTAAAATTTCTTTAAGCATCTGAATTATAAGCATTAAAAAGTTGGCATTCTACCTGCAAAACCTAAAGCGTTAACAGTGCTGCCCAGTAGCGCTAACGTGAATGAGTGCCAGGCAACGCTTATTCACGTTGTTACTGAGTAGCCCGTAAACCTTACCCATACAGATTTTTCGTGTCCTGAGGTCTGTATGGGTTTTTTTTGTCTAAAAAACGATACCCTTACTCTTCTTGTACATCCCATGCTTAGCTTTCTCCTATTACTTGTCATCGAGTTGATTGGATACGGTTGTTTATATCAATGTCTTAGTCTTTATTTTTATCTTCATCTTCATAAGGCATTTTCCTATCTATTTTAATGAGAAATAACTTAACTACTTGGCCTAATGCGATACACTTAATTCATAAGTTCGACGATGCGTGCATAGTCTTTGTACAGAACCTAATGGCACGTTTTACAAAGGATTTTTCGATTGCTTGCGTTATATCCCTCTAATAAATTAGAACACTTGAGTTTTCTTCTTACCACGCTTTTACGTCAGCAACCCTTAGGGGTATTTACGCCAGAAACCATTCTGGTTGAAAGCCCAGGTATGCAGCATTGGGTTAGTATGCAATTAGCCACTGAACATGGCGTGGCGATGAATATTGACTACCCGCTGCCTGTACGCTTTATGTGGAATACGGCACGCGCTGTATTAGGCCAGGATAAAGTACCCAAGCAATCCCCTTATCGTCGCGAAGTACTAACTTGGCGCATTGACAATATCCTTCAAGATGACTCACTGATGAACAGTGAGGCTTTTGAGCAAGTAAATAGATATTGGAAAAATGCCGGTAGTGAGCAAGAGCAGGGCCTGCAGCGTCTTCAGCTTGCTACTGCGTTAGCTGACGTGTACGAACAGTACCTCTTATATCGCCCCGACTGGTTGTTTAAATGGGAAGCTAATGAACGGGCTGTATTCGATGATATGGAATTATGGCAAAGCGAAATTTGGCGTATTCTTGCCAAAGAGGAGCCGTTGCATCCTGCCCGTTTGCATCAAATGACTATAGAAGCGTTAGACGCGTTAGAGGCAGGTGACATACCAAATGATCCCGTCAGTCATTTACCCAAGCGCGTTATTGTTTTTGCCATTAACACCATGGCACCGCAACTAATAGCATTTTTTGACGCCCTCGCACAGCATATTGATATTCATATATTCCACCTAAACCCTAGCGTAAATTATTGGGGGGAAGCGAAAAGTAGTAGCGAACAAGCCAAGCTATTACGCCTGGAAGGGCTTAAAAAATGGATGGAAGAAGACCAGTCCAACCCATTACTTGGCAACTTAGGTAAGCAGGGCCGAGAGCTATTTAATCTTCTTACCGAACTAGACACGTTTGAGATAAGCGCTTTTGATTCGCCAGAATTTGACGAAGAGGTTGGAAACGGTGAGATAGAACCTACCCGCGGTCTGCTGGACTATATCCACAGAGATATTTTACAAGCCGCTCAACCTGCGCCATTCACTAGCGAACTAAAACAAAATGATGATAGCGTTACCATCATGTGCACCCATTCCGCGCTTCGCGAGGTGCAAGTGTTGCACGACCATCTGCTACATTGGTTATCCCAAGATAAAACGCGTACCCCGTCAGATATTCTTGTGATGTGCCCGGCGATTGAAAACTATGCGCCCTTTGTTGATGCCGTATTTCACAGGGTGGGTACTAAAACCTTAGCTGGCACTGGGCAAGTTAGACTCCCCTGTACCATTGCAGATAGAAGCCCTATGGACGCAGAGCCGCTTATCGCGGCATTTATGGCGCTTTTGCAGCTACCTGATAGCCGCTTTGGCGTATCGGATATTATGGATTACTTGCAGCTGGACTCGGTACAAAAACGTTTTTCAGTGTCCCAAGACGACATAGAGCAAATGGTGGTGTGGCTAAAACAAGCCCATATCCATTGGGGGCTTAATAGCGCACACAAAACCGCCGTATCAGAGGGCGTTAAACTAGATGAAACGTACAGCTGGTGGTGGGGCATTCGTAGGCTGCTAATGGGCATGTTGGCGCAAGACGCCGAAGTGGTTGTGAGTGACCTACTTACCATCCCCGACGTTGAAGGGCAAAGTGCGCTAACCCTGGGTAAACTTGTTGATATAGTGGCAATGCTTGGGGAATTCGCACAAGAGTTAACCGCTCCAAGAACACCAGAGCAGTGGTCTAAAGCGTTAATCGACCTTCGCGATACGTGCTTTATGCCTATAAAAGTACAGCAGCAAAGCTGGGATCTTATTGCTAACGTTGCAGCCGATCTTGCAGCACGATGCGAAGAAGCAGATTACCAGCATGAATTATCCTTGCGCCAAGTCCGCGACCTTATACTGAATCGATTCTCATCACCAGACGCAGGTAACCACTTCATGACCGGTCAGGTCACTGTATGTTCAATGTTGCCAATGCGAAGTATACCGTTTAAAAAAGTGTGTATTCTTGGCCTAAACGACAGTGAGTTCCCAAGAAAATCAAGCCCGTTAGGCCTAGACTTAATGGCAGGTTCGAACCGTAGGGTTGGTGATCGTTCAAGGCGTTTAGAAGACAGATATTTATTCCTTGAAGCCATTATTTCAACGCGGGAAAGTCTGTACTTAAGTTACCAAGGCAACGATGTTACCAATAACAGTGAGCGCCAGCCTAGTCTGGTACTGGCTGAGTTTATGGACATGCTGGAAAATAGCTATGCACTGGCCTTGTCTAGATACCGAGTACATGCGCCGCTTCACCCCTTTAGTGAAGAGGGTTTTACTGGACAACTGCCAAGCTACGAAACCGGTTGGCTTAGACTGGCCGATGCACTACTGCATACAAAGTCACAGTCTGATAAGACAAGTGTTGATAACAAAGACTCTAATCATTTAGCGATGCCTGAAGAGTCATCCAATACGCTTTCAACACAGGTACTTCGACTATCAAATAGCCAAATTGCAAGGGCCTTTAAAGACCCTCTTGAGCACTTTTCTATACAAAGGCTAGGTGTAAATTTATCACAGTCATTTACGCTGCTGGAAAACAGCGAACCATTTGAAACCAATGCATTACTGCGCTATCAGGTGCTTGATGCCATCTTCTCATCGCCTGAACGAAAGTTGTCACAAGAGCACGACTCAATGTCATACGGTGAACAGGTGATCACTTTTGCGTCACTTAGGGGCGACATTCCTAATAACCCCGTCGCCAGAGATGAAGTTGAAATGTGGAAAGGGGGGGCGTTAGCATTAAGTCAGGCTATGGGGCCTCACGATGCTGAACCTTTAAAGGCGCAGTTCCAGGGTAAATACATCACCTTTACCACATCTGCCCTCGTTGGTAGTGACGCGTTAGTTGAGCTTTGTGCCGGTAAAATAGATTCCCACCGCGCGCTGAGCTTTTTTATCTCTCAATTGATATTTTCATGCAGCGATGAAGCAACAAAATACAGCAACTATCCATTGGATATCTATTCGTGTTCATGGGAAAAGGGCGAAACGGTATTGAAAAAGCAGCGTTTCCCTTCTTATGGCCGAGAAACTGCGGTGCGGTTACTCTTGTTTATAGAACAGCTTTACATGGCTGTTTATACGGCGCCAACGCCAGTGCATTTAAGCTTGTTTGGCACCTTTATGCCCGGCACAAGAAACTCAGAGACTAAGCCCGTAGTTGAAAGCATAAAACCGGATATGTTTGACGATATCCTGCATGCACTGCTGTGTAGTACCGATATTACAAGTGAAACAGACAAAGCCATTCTTGAGCAAATTCAACAGGTAATTGACGAAGTCTGCCCGTTTGCTGAGAAAGATAGCGACACTACTAGCGAAATAGTAAATGACAGGAACGAAAAAGCGAAACAGATCCTTGGTCAATCTGCCGCACTTTTTGACACCATTGAACTACAGCGTGCGCTAACCGATTGGCAACAAAGTAACGGGCAGTACAGTGCGGATATGGCAAGCAATCCTTACCTCAACTGGCTATTCCCGCAAGGTGTAAGCTGGAACGATGTCCCGCACTTGTGTGCCTTCGTACTTTTTTCCATGGTCAATAATGCGTCTCAGGAGGAGAAGTTATGAGTCAGAATTCTGTATCCTCTGAAAGTCACAATAACGAGCGACCCCATGCCGAGGCGCAATTACTTGACGTGGTGGCTATGCCGCTAAAAGGGCGACACCTGATCGAAGCAAGCGCAGGGACAGGTAAAACCTTTAACATTACGCGTTTGTACCTACGCTTGCTGTTAGAAAAAAAGCTTAGCGTTAAAGAAATATTGGTGATGACCTTCACCAAAGCCGCTACCGAAGAGATTAAGGGGCGGATTGCAGCCACGCTAAGAGAGGCATTGCTTATTTGGCAGCAAGCCAAAGACAACGGCAACGAGATAGACGCTAGCTGCGACCCGGTTTATCAGAGCTTGTTTAACAGCTGCGATCCAGACGAGAGTTTAGCCCTATTAAAAGCAGCGCAGCTGGAGCTCGATGAGGCGTCGGTGTTCACTATCCACGGTTTTTGTCAGCACGTTATTACTCAGCTGGCGTTCAACAGTGGCTTTGCTATGTCGCTCAACTTAGGTAGCGATACTAGTGACTTATATCTTCAAGCTGCCGAAGATTTCATTCGAAAAATAAGTAAAAGCGAGGACGATTTCAGGCTGTTGGCAGAGTCTGGCTGGCACACACCTGAAAACTTGCTGCGTGAATTCAACGTAAGTATTAAAAGTACTCTGACCCCATTAATGCTGACTGAGGATGACATTGAAGCGGCTTTTAAGAAGCAGCTGAATGACGCGCCAAACACGTCTTTGGCCTATGTGAAATCTTTACTGCAAAGCGTGGAAGAAAATGAAGGGTTAATCGTTGAGCAACTTATTAAAACGCCGGCGCATAAAAAAGAAAGGCCCCAAGAATTGGCTGCGCTTAAAGCGTGGTTAAGTTCTTGCGCAAGTGAGCAGCAGTATTACCCCGCACCGCCAGAAGCAGAGGCTTTTGTTAAGGGGAATCGATATGCTCGGAATTCTTCAGGCGTAAAGGAAATTTTAACGCCAATTAAGGAATTTGCTGGCGCGCTTAAAAAAGCCTTTGTCGAGAAAGATAAAGCACTCGGTAAAGTACCTGTTTTCAAGTTGGTTATCGAAGCTATTGCCTTTATTAAAGAGCGAGTTGAAAAGCAGAAAAAGCAGCTGGGTGTTATCGACTTTGATGACCTTATTCGCATGTTAGCTGATGAGGTTATAAAACCAAACAATACCCTTGTGCCAGAGCTTCGCAAGAAGTTTCCCGTCGCGCTAATCGATGAGTTTCAGGACACCGATGCTAAGCAATACGCTATTCTAGATTCGGTATATCCTAATTTAGCTGAAGCTGATGAAAGTGCGCTGCTAATGATAGGCGACCCGAAACAGGCTATTTATCGCTTTCGGGGAGGCGACATTTTTACCTATTTAAAAGCAGGTAGGCAGGCGGATTACCGCTGGGTGATGAACACCAACTGGCGTTCAGTGGAAGGTATGGTGAGGGCCTACAATCGACTATTCTACGGTGCGCCGGTGGCATCAGGCGCGCCCACTGATGTATTTGGCTTTGGCATTAACTACAACCCTGTTGAATTTACCCCTAAAGCAGCTGCGGCTAAGACGCCCTTGGTAGACCCTGCTGAAGAGCATAGTGTACCGAAACGCAGTGCAATGAATTACGTGAGCATGTGTTTAGAGGAGAAAGAAAACACTAACATTATGCGGCGTAAAATGGCGCAGTGGATTGCGCAAGAAATTTATCGCTTGTTGAATGAAGCGCATTTTAAAGCGGCGGACGGTCAAACTACGCCAGTAAAACCTCAAGATATCGCCATTCTGGTCAAAGACAGAACCGAAGCAGGCGCCATCAAAAATGTATTACAGCAAAAAGGGCTGGCCTGTGTTTATTTAAGCGATCGCAGTAATCTATTTGCCAGTGCTGAGGCGAAAGACGTGCTTAGGCTGCTTAATGGCATTTGGCATGCAAATGACACCAGTAAAGTAGCGTCTAGTTTAGCGTCTCCGCTTTGGGGCTATAGCGCAAATACCCTTATCGAACTGCTTTATCACGAAGATGATGCCCAGTGGGATGCTGCTATTGATAAAGTACTGTCCCTGCGCGAGATGTGGCTTCAAAAAGGCTGTATGAGCGTACTGCTGCACTTAATGCAAGACAGCTATCAGCCCCATGCCGACAGTGTGGAACGGGCGTTAACTAACTATCAGCATTTAGCGGAAGTACTGGAAAAAGCCAGCACTACACATCAGCGCCCTGAGCAACTACTCGATTGGTTGAATAAGCAAATCCACAAGCCAGAAAGCGACGAAGAGCTAACGCTACGTCTTGAGAGTGATAGTCAGCTTATCCGTCTTATAACTCAGCATGGCTCAAAAGGCCTTGAGTATCCAATAGTTTTTGTACCCTATGCCACGGGCTATAAAGACGCGTCAAAAAATGGAAAGGCGACATCACAAATCTTTACCTATTATGACGAAGAGAAGCAAGACTTGCAGATGCAGCTGGGACAAACGCCACAAGCTATAGCTCGGGTTCAACGTGAAAGCGAAGCGGAAGATATGCGCTTGGCCTATGTGGCAGTAACCCGTGCAGCGCACCGCTGTTATATGGGGGTTGTACCTCTTGCCAACAATGAAAAAAGCGCACTGGCACGAGCCTTAGGCGTAAGTGGGGATAGCGGCAACAACGATTGGCCAAGTGTATTAAGCAGGGTCGCCGCAGAAGATGCGTCTCATGCAAGCCACATCGACGGCGACGAGTTCGAAGAAGTGTATTCAGGCTTTGAGCAAGAAGACGAGCTGCCACAGCTTAGCGCGTTGCAATTTACCGGCACAGCGAGTGAAGAATGGCGGCTGTATTCATTTTCAGCGCTGAGCCGTTTAACTACGGTGAGTACGAGCGTAAACACAACACTAGTAGAAGCTTCAGGTCAAGTACTTCCAAGTGTGCCCGTACTTCAAACCATTCGTGACGAAGAGGTGTACGCGACGGATTCACTTGTAGGGGGAGAAGAGCTGTTGGGCTCAAGTAATGCAGATCCTTCTTTAAGCACTATAACTACAATCAGTAAAAGTGACTTGCGTTTTACGTTGGAAAAAGGTGCAAGCGCAGGTAACTTGCTTCACGATATTCTTGAGAACAGTGATTTTAGTGCACCCGAATGGGAAGAAACTGGCAAAGAGCTTGTTAAGCGTTTTGGCCTAGATGAAAAGCGTACGCTACTACTTTACGAGTGGCTGGAAGAAACGTTACAGACGCCTTTGTATCCTAAAATGCAACTGAGCATGAGTGACTTACCGTTAGCGCAAACCCTGCGCGAAGCAGAGTTCTACTTTCCCATGAACGATACGCAATGGGCTCAGCTTCGTGATGTTCTTGCTCGCCACCGCCATTTGGTAGCTGACTCCATTGGTGGTAAGGCCGAGGCCGCGCCTCAACTAATCACGTCGAAATTGCAGGGAATGATGCACGGTTTCATCGACTTGATTTTTGAACATGATGGTCAGTTTTTTGTGGCGGATTACAAATCAACCTGGCTGGGAGATACCTTAGATAGCTACTTACCCGTTGCGCTGTTTCACAATAATCAGCACCACCTTTACGATCTTCAATACTTAATTTACTGCTTGGCGTTACATCGCTATTTAAAAAATACCCTGCCTGATTACGACCCTGATGTTCATTTCGGCGGTGTGTATTACCTATACCTTCGTGGAATGCACCCAGAGAATGATCGGGGTGAAGGGGTGTTTTATACCGATATTCCTTCGTCTTTGCTCACGCAAATAGATTCGATATTTGAAAGCGGTGCCAATAGTCAGCAAAGCGACAATTTGAAAAGTGCAGGCACTACTCAACAGCCCGCAGAACAGCAGCAATTTAGTTTCGATGACGAATAGGCTCATCAAGGACAATATAGTTAGGAAAATAATGAACAACAATCAACATTCTGTATCGTCGTTTTTCGATAACTTGTTTGGCATCGAAGCTATCGACAAATTTGTCGCAAAAGAATTTGGCTTTATTGATGAACTCGCACAAGAAGAGAGGTTTATCTGGGCTGGAGTGCTGGCGTATTTGTCATATATGCAGCGTAATGGGCATAGCTGTATCTATCTTAAAGAAGTAGCTGGAACAACCCTGTTTAAGGAAGACGACACCGGGCAAACCGTTGGTTCGATGACCGAAGTGCAAGAACGCGAAAGTGCATCATCTATTCACAATTCCCAAGCGGTCATATATCAACAAGAGCCAGAACAAGCCCTTAAGACAGGTTTAGTACTACCTCAACTTACGTCTTTACTAAAAATTGTAAAAAGCGCTTTGGAGAACGAACAAGTTGCTCAGCTATTTGTTTATGAAAACGGCAAGCTGTATAGCCGTCGCTATTATGAGTTTGAACAAGAGGTAGCGCGAGACATAGTGAAGCGAGCGGCGCTTACGCCGTTAACAGAAGACGCAAATGATAAAGTAAAGCAGCTGTGGCCCGCTATATTCCCTACCGAAATTACAGATAAACAAGATTGGCAGCAAATTGCTGTTGCTAAAAGCTTGATGCAGGGGTTTTGTGTCATAAACGGTGGGCCTGGAACGGGTAAAACCTATACCGTGTTACGTCTATTACTGGCGCTACAGGCGTGTGACAAAGACCTAAATATTGTATTGGCTGCCCCCACCGGTAAAGCGCAGCAACGTATGACCGAGTCTATCGTTAACAGCATTGAAGGGCTTCGCGGCAAGGTGGAAGATGCTGCGCTTGATAACGTGCCTACTGATGCTGTAACGCTGCATAGATTGTTAGGTTTGCGGGAATACGGTGTATCGACCAAGTACAACCAGCACAACCAATTAGCCGCCGATGTGCTCATCGTCGATGAGGCAAGTATGGTCGACCTAGCGTTAATGACGCGCATTGTTCGCGCATTGCCAGACCATGCACGACTGTATTTTATCGGTGATGCCGACCAGCTTCCAGCAGTCGAGCTTGGCAACGTGCTAGAGCAGCTAGTTAGCACCGGGGCAGCAGGTTTCGACGAAAACGCGAATGTGCCAAATGGCACAAACAGCGAACATAGCTCACTTAGTTCAAACACTCATGATGACGCGCTTTCTTTAGGTGGCGTGTCATCGTTGATGCGTCAGCACATTGCTACGCTATGCCCGCATTTGCCCTTGTTACCGGTTGATGAGCAGGCAAAAAGTTATGTAGCAACTCTTCAAGCACCTCAGCGCTTCAAGGGGCAGGTGGCGAAAGTTGCAACGGCAATCCAGAAAGGGGATGCTGGTGGAGCGATCGCTGCCATCGCCGAAGAAAGCGATGAAAGTAGTAAAACCGCAAACCTAGCGGCTTATACAAAAACACGTTTAAAAGAAGGCGTGCATTTATGGTCAGAAGATAAAGTTGGCAGTCGTGATTTACATGAGTTGGCTAAAGAAAGTTTCTTTCCCATATTTGATGCCGATAGTGCTGAAGAAGCGCTTAACCGCCTAAACTATGTTAGGTGGCTCACACCGGTTCGCAAGGGTGCAATGGGAGTAGAGGGCCTAAATAGCTTGGTTTTCGATGCCATCAAGCACAAAATTAAAAAGCGAGAAGGGCACTTCTATCAAGGTCAGCCCATTATGATTGTAAAGAATCATCATCCACAGCGGCTATCTAACGGTGAAGTAGGTGTAATCTGGCCTGATAGCACGGGTAAGCTGTATGCATGGTTTTACCAAGACGTCAAAGGTGCAGACCAACAAACCTCGTCAGGTACGCTTGAGAATGTTACTGGCGTACAAAACCAAATGCAAAAACAAGTGTTACGCAGCATATCGTTATCTAGAGTGCCGCAGTTTGAAACCGTATATGCCATGACCATTCACAAGTCCCAGGGCTCTGAATTTAACCACGTTGTACTTATACTGCCCAGGCCCGATAGCGACAAGGCCGCCAACCTATTTCATCGAGGGCTGGTGTATACCGGCTTAACCCGAGCCAAAGATGGTTGTTTGATCATTTCAGACAATACGACATTTAGCCACATGGTTCAGCGAGTAGATAAGCGCTATTCAGGGTTGTCAGAAGCAATCAGCCTGCACTTAAAGAGCACATCACACGTCACCCCAGAATTCGAGTAGAATAAAATGTACTCTGACCCCAAAATTTTGGGGTCAGAGTACATTTCTGCGTTGTTATTTTACAGGCGTAAACAGACACAGGCCGTGTTTGTTGATTTCAATAGGGGTTTTGCTGATTAGATAAATACGGGTGGGGGCGGTTACGCGCAAAATGCCGCCTTCAGCGTTTAAAAACTGTGAAGGCAAAAGCACAGAAATGTCGTCATTTTCTAGGCGATTAGTTTCGGCTTTTATGGAGAAGTGCGACAAGCCGAAATGATCTAGCCAGCCCAATATATTATTGGGTGTCGCAACAAAGTGATCGTGCTTTAATAAACTGCTGTGTAACGTAATGTTCGCACCGAAAACAGGTTTGTTTTCTATCGCCATCTGCGTATTCGGCTTTATATGCAGCCGATATAGCCCATGTGACTCCGGCACAATATCATCATTTGCATCTGTATCATTCACTAGCGTTAGCATACAAAGTTTCACGAGGTAATTCTGATGACTTTATTGTGGTGGAGTTACGTTTGTCCTGCGTTGATGTGGATCAAGCAGAAGCAAAGCTAGTCTAAAGCGTTCAAATCTATGCCCGCATTAAAGTGTGAATAAGTCATTATTCAAATAGATAGCAGACTCAATGAGGCTTACTGAGGTATTATTGGTTTTATTGGCTTTAGTTTGTAAAGGCTAAGGTTAGCCTTCGGGTAATAACGAGCAAGCTAGCGCGGTTTAGATATCTTATATAAGGAGCAAGTGATCATGGAATTGAATCAAGTTACACTGCCTGTTACCAATATGACTGAAGCGGTTGAGTTTTATCTTACACTTGGGTTCACCCAAATTGTTGATACACCACATTACGCAAGGTTTACTTGCCCTAAAGGCAGCTCTACGTTTTCACTCTCTTTAGAAAGCGAAAGCGTACAAAATCACAGCGTGATTTATTTTGAGCATGAAGCGATAGACGAGCTATATGCATCGCTTGTAGAAAAGGGTATTCATTTTGAGCAACCGCCAACCGAACAACGCTACCTTTGGAAAGAAGCTATTTTAAAAGACCCATCTGGCAATAAAATAAAGCTTTATTGGGCAGGAGAGAACAGACTAAACCCGCCTTGGAAAGTAGAAATAAAGCGGTAACCTCTAGATAAACTTCGAGATAAAAGCTGAGATTTACAGTGACAGAACCCCAAATTAGCGTGCACTTTCGCTTAACAAAGTTAGATGCCATGCAGGCGTATACGCTAAAACGAGAAATTGAAGGCGCTTATTTTATTAAACGCGATGGGCATGTTGATGATCAAAAGGCTGATGTTTTTGTCGGTATGGTGCCGTTAAAGGAAACCCTGTTTGACGAACTCAATGACTATGTTATCCGCCAGCAAATTCAGTACGATGACTGTGATATTTTTGTATAAGCCAAAAATGCTAATGGGGATATCGCCGTACCAAGGGTAGTAAACAAACTGCTGAAGTATATAGACTGTAAGCTTACATATGCCCTAACTAACTAGGCTTGAGTAAAGATAGTGCGAAGTAAGGCATTAAGCTTGTTCATACACCCGATTTCAGTGTGAAGCGCCAAGGTAGGCTTGTATCATCCCGTGTGGCATGCGCTTCGCTTTTATCGTACTTTCTTTCTTCTTTTCTATCTTCGTTTTTATCTTCTCTGGCGTAATCTATGCCTATGCGGGGGGCGCTGGTAATACTTTTGGCGGCGTTAAATTCGGCGTTGCTCTCAAACCAGATAGTATTGTTGTTTACCACGGGGTTGCCGTTTAGCGCAGGTGTTAACGCTAAAGCTTGTGAAAGCTTCGCCGGGCCAGAGCATAAGTTACGCAACGCAATGTTTGTCCCTCGTCGTTTTTGCATTTTATCTAAGCCCACGGTAGGACTGATTGCTCGGATAAGCACAGAATCAGTATAGCCCACCTCGTTAGTGACAATATTGAACATGCTGTGGTAACCGTAAACCTTATAGATGTAGGCTATGCCGCCCTTCTTCTTAAGCGTTGTTACAGACGAGGGCCGGCGCAATAGGTGTTTTTGCATGGCTAGATCCCGTTCACCGCAATAAGCTTCAGTTTCTGTGATCATTCCTCCGGTAAGTGAACCACCGACACGACTAAAAAGAAAATTGCCAACAAGTGACCTCGCTACGTTAACTACATCACTGTCAGTGAAAAAAGAAGGCTGCATTTTTCAAAATGGATTTAAAGGCAAGTTACGACGATTTTTTAATTTCGCTGTGAGATTTTAAAACCTTACTGCCGTCGTCTTGTTCAATAAGGTAGGCAGGGTCACTGTCGCTCGCTTCACGCTTTACCGATGAGCCTTTTATAGTACGTTCTACATCGCTGGTAAATTTCTCTCTTATATTGCCTGTGGCACTGCCATTACCCCATTCCCATTCAACTTCTGTATTTACCGCGTAGTGCTTCATCATCATTCCCGTTAGCGCTAGTTTTACTATGTGCACAGTGTTAAACGGTGAAAATAGCTGCTTAGTTCATAAAGCAACACAGCAAAAAAGAAGAAACGTAAAGGTAAAGCCAAGTAAGGTACAGGGAACAAAGGTTTGGTGATTAAGGTAAAAAGAGCTAATAAACAAAGCTTGAAACACTAAGAAAGCGTTTCAAGCTGCTTTTGTTCGGGCACTTGTTTTTGAGTAGCAGAACTTCCAGCGGTAGCTATGACCACTAAAGCTACTGCAAGCCACTGAGTCAGTGTAAGGGTTTCATCAATAATGATAAACGCTGCTACAGCTGCAACAGCAGGCTCTACACTCATCATTATGCTGAAAGTTTGCTTGGGCATATTGCGCATGGCGCTCATTTCTAAGGTGTAGGGAATAGCGGATGAAAAAATCCCTACGGCGCAGCCTATAAGGACCGCCTCTGAAGATAATAAAGCACTGCCTTGACTCACTATACCAATAGGTACCACACAAATGGCGGCTACTAGCATACCTAAGGTAACCGTAACGCCGCCTGAACCTTCATTGCCTGTTTTATTACCAAACACAATGTAGCCGGCCCAAAAAGCTCCTGCGGTTAGCGCTAGCATTACGCCGATAGGATCTAGCCCTTCTGCTGATGCACTGAAAATATCCGGAAGCAGTAAACAAACGCCAGCAACGGCTAAAATGGCCCACGCAAAATCACGTTTTTTTCTTGCGCTAAAAAAGGCCACCGCCAATGGTCCTGTGAATTCAAGCGCAACGCCTATACCTAAAGGAATACGCGCAATGGCAAGGTAGAAGATGATATTCATTGCCCCCAAACAGGCGCCATAAATAATGACGTTTCGCCATCCTCTTGCACTTAAGCTTGCTTTCCAAGGTTTGAAAATTACTGTTAACACTAGGGCCGCGAAGAATGCGCGCAGGGCGCTTGTACCTTCAGGCCCCACGATAGGAAAGAGTTGTTTGGCAAATGATGCTCCCGATTGGATAGTTATCATGGCCAAAAGCACTGCGAGTATGGCAAGTAAAAAACGTCGATTCACAATGTATTGCAGTTTCAAAGAGTTAAAACAGGATTATATTTGTTCTGAAGTCGAAATGCTCGTTTATAAGCGGGAAAATTCGAAAAACTAGGTTTTATAACAGCTTAAACTACAGCTTTACCAAGGCGTTTATATCTTCTTGAAAAACAACTTATTTCACTTTCCGCGTGATAAACGAGTTGTTTATTTTCGACAAAGCAAAGTAGTGGCGTAATATACGTTTATTATGCAAGTAACATCATTGTATTACCTAAGCAAATTATCAAGGAATATTGATATGGAAATAAGACACCTTTCTGCTCCATTATACATAAGCGGTTTTTCGGTGGTAACGAATAACGAAGCTGAGTTTTCTCAAGACGGAAAAATTCCCGCACTATGGCAACGCTTTGACAACACCATACCTGTGGATTATGTGGGCGGTGAGCGCGTGTATGGGGTGTACTTTAACTATGAAAGTGATCATGCTGGCAATTTTTCAGTGTTAGCAGGCTATGATGGTGAGAAAGAGCCAGAAAATATAGAAGTCGAAAACATCACTATTCCACCGGGGAAGTATCTTGTTTTCACGAAGCAAGGAGAAATGCCGCAAATCGCTATTGATGCATGGACCGATGTTTGGAAATACTTTACCCAAGAAAACGCGAAGTATGAAAGGACGTTCACGGTAGATTTCGAGCACTATGTAAACGGCAATCACATTGATGTATACATAGCGATAAAGTAACCACTAAGTGCTTTCGTTCAACTAGGCGGGGAGAGGACATGCACGGTAGGATTACCATTAACTTCGCTGTAAACAAAGTCTGTAAGTTTCGTTTTACCGCTTTGCGCACTCTCAAAAAATACCGCCACCCTGTGGCTTCTTATCTCATGCATAATCGCGTCATAGCGCAGGGCTAGCGGGAACAAATCACGCTGTAGTGTGCTTATATCTGATGCAAATTGCACTTTAACCCGTTTATAGTTTCCTACATGCTCATTAAATGCTTCAGTAACTGTAAGGGAGTGCAATGAGGGCGATAAGAATGCGTGTTTTGACTGAACATTGACGGGTTTAAGCTGAATATGCTGGCTGAAATACTGATTTAACTGTGACTTCTCTACACTTGTTAAATCGCCGAGATTGGAAGCACGCTCTATGAAGTCTAGTTCTGGCGCTGCAATTATAAACTCTTCTAAAGGAAAGCTTAAAGATAATGCCGCTTTCGGATCTCTATCCTTGAATACCAATTCACTGCCCGGTAATGAATGGGCATTTACGGAGCATGTGAACGCAGTTAAACAGCATAATAAAGCGCGCAAAAATAAATGAAAGCCCTGCAATGTATTTGAGGTTATCACTGGTCTTGCCCACCATAATCGGTTTGTCTGTCACGCCAAACAGAGTGAGGGTGGTTACCTGGTTTATTTGTAGACTTATTAGATTGCATTGAGAATTCTATCCAAAGAGAAGGACCGTGAACGCGCACATAATCATCCTCAGAGTTCAGCGCTGTCGTACCAGAGAATCCAATAACCGTACTATCAAACTCATTTGCATATTTCTCCATGTACTCACTAGCTTCGGTTTCATTGATATCACCGACATAGGTATAAATGGCTTCTTTTAGTAAAGAGACTTGTTCCTTAGATAAAGAGGACACCGCTAAGCCTTCTTGGATACTGGGTATGGCATCATCGAACTGCGGGCCTGCAATAATGTCTCTGTAAGTCCCTTTTAAGGTGGCTTGTTCTTGCTGTTTGCTGGTGAGTGAGGTGAGCAATTTTGCAAACGCATCGCGTTCTTGCAAAAGCGGTTTATTTTCACGCCCGTTCATTTCGAAAGAAGGGAAGGGCTCAATTCCCCGAAAGGATGGCGTAGCGCCGATAAGCTTTCCGTTGTTATAAGTATTTGAAAAGGCGAAATGGTGACCGCCGTAATATAGTTCCCAAAGTCCGTCTACTGTGGGCTCACCTAAAAAAGCTAGTTTACCGTTGTAGGACGAATACGCCGCCTTATAGTCGGTGCTAATGGTGCCAATGTAGTCATCGGCATTAAGTGTTTGCACCATCTCGTCAAAACCTTCATCCATGGTTTCACTAGCGGCCTCTTTCAAAATCGCTTTAACAATGCCCCTTTGCTCAATGGAAAGTTCACCCAGAAAGATACCGGGGCGCTCGGGGAAAGCACCGGCTGGTAAATTACTCCAGTTTTTCGCCTCTTCCACAGAATATTCTGTTTGTATGTGTGATAACGCGTCTTCAGATAAGGTTGATTTTAGCAGTGAGATGAGACATATCAGCGACGTAATATGATCATCATTCTCGCATTCGTCTGTTGAAACAGGAACACTAATATAACCCATAAGCGTACTTGTATCGCCCATTCGAGCTTTTATGGCTAAGGTCTCAGGCGTGTCGGGGCGCGGAGGCGGTGGTCCATCCGGGTGCGTGCCTTTTGGGTGATCTTGAGAAAATGCAAAAGGTGATAACGCGAGGGCGATAGCAAGAATACTGGTAGAGACTTTGAATCGATTAGATACGTTCATGGGCAAGTGTTCCTGCTTTATTAGGGCTACTTAGTGACTTTAATACTTCATTAAAGTAATTCAATCTCTTTACTATTTCATTGAGAACAATATGGATCAACGTCGACCACTTTGTGACTCTGACAATGTGTTTACCTTTATAGTTATCAACGCTGCGTTACAAATAATGATAAGTAGTGCCATTGCAGTTTTATTGGCGCTATTTTCATTACTATTTGTGCGCTTTCTGCACATTCTCTGCACAAACTTTCAGTATCGTTCAGTTACAAATTAATAAAAATTACGGTTACTGAGGTAGTCAGTTATGAAAAAGTCTATTTCTTTGGCGCGTCCATTAATCACAATGGCGATGGTTGCAACGCTCGCCGCTTGCGCGGGCACAGACGATAATAGTTTAACAGCCGATGCCGACTCATCTACAGACAGCGGCGCAGATTCAGGCAGCACTGGTAATAGTGGCACCGATAGCACTGCCGGTACCTGCAGTAATCCGGCAGCAACCTTACCCGCCATTTTCTTAGAATTTAACGCCTCACCAAACGTGACTGCTGTACTTTCCTCAGACGGCTGTACTGTAACCGTTGAAGCGAATGGCAAGCCTAACCACACTCCTTCCTATTGGGATTCAGGAAATGAAAGCGGCCTTTATGTAGCGTCTGAAGACGCAGATTTATTTGATCAACAGCGCTCACCCGGAGATATCGAGGATTATGTTAATTTGTTCCAACTTACGGTACCGGTAACCCCTGAGTTGGCTGACTCTTCTTCTGCAACTCCGTTAGGTGCAATAGGTATTGCCACCAGTGGTGCGCCTATTTTTAATGACTCTGAAGGTAACGGCGATGTTTCACTGGGCGTAATACAAGGTTTTGATAGAAACGGTGCACATACCGGCCGATAAACCTATCATTATCACCTTGAACCTAAAGCGATTACTTATGACGACGATAGCTTGGTAGGTATTATGTCAGACGGCTTCTTTATTTACGGTAGACGTTGTTATTCAAGCGCCGACTATCCCACCGATCTCGATGCATCAACTGGCCATGTGGGTATCACTCAATTCACCGACCCATCAAATGAGGCAGGCGAGTACCATTACCATGTCTCAACTGAACAATACCTAAACGGCGATTATTACCTTATTTTTCCAGGTGATTTTCAGGGTACGCCAAACGGAGTGAATTAAGCTGCGCTTTTTATGAAGTATTTAATCACTTTAAAAGCCCGAAGTATTAACCGAAAAGACCAACAGCGCCAATGTTGAGGAGTTGCCATACTACCAAGATGCCTCATTTTCGCCTTATTGGTTATCAGAGGGTGAAGTAGACTTATCCTCTTTTCACAGTATTCCTGCTTTTAGCTTTACCGACCAAAGCGGTAACACAATTAGCGACAAGGATCTCGACAACAAAATTTACGTCGCGGGTTTTTTCTTCAGCACATGCCCAGGTAATTGCCCCACAGTGCGTTCGAAACTTATACGAGTACAAGAAACGTTCGAAGGTATTGATGAAGTAAAAATAGTTCAGCACTCAATAAGACCTTCAACAGATACTATCGAAGTACTGCAAGCCTATGCCATTAAAAACAAGATCAATAACGAGCAATGGTACCTACTAACCGGCGATAAAGAAGAGATTTATACTATTGCCAAACAAGCGTATTTCGCTAGTGAAGACCTAGGTAATATTCAAAAGAACAAAGATTTTCTGCATACAGAAAGCCTGTTACTTATTGACAAAAACAAGCATATTCGAGGAATTTATAATGGCTTAAACGCCGCATCAGTTCAGTACTTGATAAAGGACATCGAGACGCTACGGCAAAAATAGTTTTTGCACATTACTGAGCGTTTGGTGTACCAACGTATTCCAGCTCCACATTGGGATCGCGAAAAACGCTTGGGAGTTTATCTTTGTTAATATTCTCACTTAATAACACTCTGATACACGGTGAGCCTGAATCACTGATACCTTCAGCGATACCTACCACGCCTGGCGTTTCCATGGCAATGGCTTCAAGAGTTTGACGTTTACTAGACAGCGCGTCTTGACTAGTCATGACTTAATTCCTTAGATTTTTTAGTATGAAGCGCTTACAAACTTCGCAAGCGCTTCGTTGAAATAGCTGTGTGTTTGATACGTTATCTTACAATCACGTGAGGAACAGCTAATTTATTCGCACCCGTTGAAAAGTCGTTCTTAGCGTATGAGCCACCACCTTGAGCCCGAACATACAGGCGAACTCGACAGACTACAGCCGCCCAGTCATCTTTACCAAGTAAAGCAGAGTAATTCGTATAGCGGACATCGTCTAAACGCTTATTAATATTGATGTTTCCAGAGCTGATATTTATAAGGTTTACACCATCGCTATGTTTCCAGTTATATTGGTATGCCTGCGTTTCAGCGGTAATTCTGACCTTTGCATTTTTACAGTTGTACCATTTGTCGTTTGCTTTAGCGATATAATAGCCATTAAAGACAAAACGAGGGTTGATTGTATAGAATCGACTTTGAGTTGGGCGGAACCAGAACACCCACGTAGCAGTTTGTGTATTCTGGCCAACGCCGCCAACACACCCCATTCCAGCGCCGCTAGCCCAGTTCCAATAGTTCTTTTCGACACCGCCACCAAGTACAGGTTGTGCTGACACGTCGCTCGCGTTTGCCATACTATTGTCTTCTAGAGTATCAGAAAACCCACTATGCCAACTCGGCGTTATAATTTGTGCACCTTCGGGAACAATGCCAGGCTCGATAGTTGATGCTTGGACACTTCCAATTTCACTATAAGATTCTTCAGACATCATTGTTTCAATGGCGTCATAGTCCTGTTTGTCTTTTTCATTTACTTTTTCTTCAAGCTCTGCCACCGCTTTTGCGTCAACACCAGCAAGCTTTAAGCTATCTTCACAGCAATTACCCTCTAACTGCGATTGTAGACCCTGTCGATGCATTTCGTGTTGACTGTGCGCAATCTCGTTTTGCTCTTGTGCTTGAATTTCAGAAATAAGTGCTTGATTCATCTCATGTAGATCGTTTGACATAGACATAATACTTTTTCCTTGTATAGGTTTACGCTGTTATTGGCGTAACATTTAACGCCATCATTACGTTGTGAATGTTATTGAAAATGGTAACGCGACTTGATCCTGCAAAAAGAAGCCCCACGATTTTCTTACTGTTTCGAGACAGAACGACAGAGCCCGAGTCTCCACCGTCTGACATGTCAGCAGTCATAAACTGGTTTTTGAAATAGGCGGTCCCGGCTGAACCAAAATTGACTGCCACAGTTGCATTTACTGCTGTAACGGTTCCGTTAGTTGTTTCTGTCGTGCGACCAGTCTTGGTGACAGGCATTCCCAGTGTTGCTTCTTCTATCCCCTTCGGAATACCTTGATTTTTAATTGAGGCGAAGACATTTCTCATGTCTGTCGGTTGCGCGATGGCGGCATCAACCAAATTGTGATTTTGCAAACTGCCAAAGCGTATAGGAATGAAACGAGATAATGTGGCAATACGATCAGCAGGGTTTTGACCGCCGTCAACTCTGCCCGGTTGTAAGATCGTATCGCCTACTTTTGCTGCGTTTGAGTTAGCTAAAACATGATTGTTACTTAAAATGTAATGACGACCAGGGTAAGTTGTGTCTCTGACCATGCAACCAAATGTTCCAGCGGTAATGCGGTAATGACCGATACTAAAACCAGGTTGGGCAGGGCGGAGACGCGCTGTATACGCCAGAGCCTCTACTTTCCCTATCTCGATAACGTCTGTTTTTACGCCATTAACAGTTTTCGGGACGAGATCTGCTTTATCTAACTCAGTGGCTTTAAGCTTTTTTTCAACGAAGACTTTAATACACAGTTCGTCGGTGGGTTTATCTTTGGTATCTTTAAAGCCTGCACCCACGGCATTTACGTTTGCTAAGCCAAGTAATTCTCTTTCGTTTTCTTCTTGAGCCAGAATCACCTTACTCAGTTGTTCTTCGTAGGCTTGATTTTCATCTTGTGAAGACGTCATTTTTAGTTCCTCTAAAATTTGTTCTTACAGTGTTTAATCATCAATGATTAAAGCGGAAACAACGTGGGATTTGCTGCTCCTTTTCCCCGCTGTAACAATCTATTTAGAAGAAGCGTGCCAAATTTAAAGTTGTTTAATTACAATGGTATAGGGTTTTTATGGTAAGGGTTCTGGTGTCATTTTCATGTTTATGACATGTCAGAAAAGTAATAAGAAATTTTCGTAGAAAAAATAGCCGATAGGAGGTATCATTGATTATTATTTGAACAGACATGCTGTTTGAACTGAAAAGGGTCTTCAGTGAAGGTCTAACAGCGAACATGGAACGATTATGTTTAGTCCTACGCTCAAACAAGTGCCTTTTCAGTTAACTGCTCGTCATGCCAAACAGCGTCTAACACTAACTATTATTTTTCATCCCGACTTAAGTCGCATTGGTCAACAGTGTCAACCTGAAACGAGTAGCATCGAAATTTCTCGTCTTTTTCCACTTTTTGGAAACGGCATTGATGATCCAAACCCTCGGCCTCTTTCCGATCCGTTTTTAAGCAGAACACCACTACAACTTATCAAAAAGCAAAAAGATTGGCTGTGGTCGAGCGGTCAGAGTCCAATACAATTATCAACGACAAACAATGCATCTGTTAATGAACTAGCTATGACAGCCAAAGATTTGCAGCAAGGGGTCACCGTAATTTTGGCTAGTAGAATAGTGCTTCTTTGTCATTTTACTACTCACACCAACGTCGAATTTGAAGATAACCTTGGTTTGATTGGTGTAAGTGACAACCTAAAGCGAGTTCGCAATCTAATTTGTAAAGTGTCTTCGCTGAAAACGCCGGTACTAATACGGGGTGATTCAGGTACTGGGAAAGAATTGATTGCACAGGCAATACACAACACGGGCGCTAGAAAGGTAGGTAAGCTAGTTAGTGTAAATATTGCCGCTGTTCCAAAGGAGTTGGTCGCATCTGAGCTTTTTGGAAGTGTAAAGGGAGCATTTACAGGCGCGATGAATCGTAAAGGGTGTTTCTTAGAAGCAAATGATGGCAGTTTGTTTTTAGATGAGATAGGAGAGGCATCTAGCGAGGTTCAGGTAACGCTGCTTCGTGCACTAGAAACCGGTGTCGTTCAACCAGTAGGAAGCGACCAAGAACTCGAGCTCAACACAAGAATTATCGCTGCAACAGATGCAGATCTTGAGTCACTTATAGGGCAAGAGTCATTCAAGATGCCGCTTCTTCAACGCCTTAGCGGCCTCGTCATAGATGTTGCTCCACTTAACGAGCGAAAAGCGGATATTGGTTGTTTACTTGCACATTTTCTAATGGATGCGTTAGTAAAAACTGGTCAAGTAGAAAAAATTGTGAGCCCTGAACCTCAGCATTTTAATTTCTGGGCTTGGTTTTTTGCGCAGTGCAGCAACATGCCGTGGCCCGGTAACGTAAGGCAACTGAAAAACATTGCTACTCAACTCAGTGTTCAGCTGATGAGTTGTAATACTTTAGATGCCTTTGACTGGCTAGAATTCTGCGCGGATTTACATGCTCAACATGCCTTAGCCATGCAGTCGAATAGTGCTAAAAATTTGAAATCCGACGGTCGGGTTGAAAAATTACCGCGAAGAAAGCCAAGAGACGTCAGTGATGAAGAAATACTCTGCGCGTTAGAAACGCATAAGTGGCAAATAAAACTCGCAGCGTCAGCGTTAAATATATCTAGGGCTGCATTGTATCAGCGAATTGATTCAAATCCTTCTATTAGAAGGGCTGGAAAGATCTCTACCGATGAACTGCAAAGTAGTTACTTAGATTGTAACGGCAATGTCGATAAAATGGTAAACAAGCTTCACGTTTCTAAACAGGCACTTAAAAGGCGGTTGGTTGAGATAGGGCTTGCAGGCTAGCGCTGTAGTTACTGAATGTGAAAATAGGGCATTACGACGTTCATTCAAAGATTGGAGAAGGCAGCAGCAGTACTGTCTATAAGGCATTTGACCAAAGGGTTAGTCGCTGGGTTGCTATTAAAGTACTTCACTATCAAGACCATGACGACATTGTTCGCGAAGCAAGACTGCTCGCATCTATTCACCATCCTCATGTAGTAACATTATTAGACGTCGAGTCTTTTGACTGTCAAACCGCTTTGGTGATGGAATATTTGGATGGTAAAACTTTAGCTGAGCGAATAACTAAAGCGCCACTTACTCGGCATCAAATATTAGAATATGCACTTGAAATTGCCAAAGGACTTCATGCGATACATAAAGCTGGGCTGGTGCATCAAGATCTTAAAGCAGAGAACATATACTTCGATTCAGAAAACCGTCTAAAAATTGGTGATTTAGGCATTGCTAAAGCGATCACTGAACAATCGCCGACGCTTACGGCTGGTAGTGTATTAGCATTAAGCCCAGAGCAGATACAACAAGGTCATGTGGGTGTTAGCAGTGACCTATTTTCTTTAGGCGTTTTGATGTATTGCATGGTGATGCAAGCACATCCCTTCGGTAACGACCGCAGTGCAACTAAAAACATCGTGGAAAATATCGTTAGCAAAACGCCTCAACCGCTCAATTCAGGGTGCCGTGAATTGGATGAGCTTATTCTCAAATTGCTAAATAAAGCTCCTGATGGCAGACCTCAATCTGCCATGGTTGTTATCTCACAATTAAAACAAATTTTAGCCAAAGATCAATTCAATCAAACGTTGTCTTTCGATAAAAGTACGTTTGAATCGACAAGCTATAAGGGTACAAACAGAACAGTAAAACATCGTATTTTTTGGTTGTTTATGGGAATAGCCATTACTGTTCTTTGCACAGTAGGCTGGCTTAAATGGTACACGCTTCCAGATGAACCACATTACGTTGCCGTTTTAAGACCAGATGTTTACTCAAACTCGGAAATTGTTGATTTACCACTGATTCAGGCTTCGGTCTATCAAGCATCTTTGCAAGTATTTAACGACTTAGACACAGTCAAAATGGTTGCAGCCGATGAAGTGGATGGGTTTTCCCAAACACCCGAGAACATCAGAGAGATTAAAAACGTAACAGCCTCTGATGAGGTGTTTTATACACAAATGGATTGCCAAAAAAGCCAGTGCGCTATTATTTTCAGTCGCTGGCAGGGCGATCCTATCGTCCTCACCGACCAGCAGCATATGCAAATTCCTACTGATCGCCTTTTATTTATAAACGATTCTGTGCAACGGTTTTTGCAAAATTGGTTAGGTAATAAGTTGGAAACAGAGATTATAAGTAGTTTTCAAAGCGAAAGTGTTATGCGGCAAATTATAACAACTCGCATAGCCTATCAGACAAAGCAAATCACTTTATCTGAGTACGTGAATACACTAGAGAGTATCCCCAATAACAAGTGTAGTGTGGGAGAGATTTGTTCTTTTTTATTACAAGCTTATCGCGCCAAGTACTCCTTAAAGAAGGAGTCAATATGGTTAGAAAAAGCTTCTGAGTTAGTTGCGAATACATCAGAACCCTCTAATCAACTTATTTACTATTTGGCAGAATTCTACTTATCTGCGCAGCAGTTCGATGATGCTGACAGGCTATTGAAGCAGTTAGAAATGAATCACAGTGTTGATGAACTAATAAAGTCGCTTCGCGCAAGGTGGTTTTTTTCACAAGGATTGACGGTAAAAGGCAAGGCACTATTGTCTGAATTGGTAGAAGAGCGACCCGGTGCAAAGCACCTATTTAACTACGCACTAATGCTATTTAAAACAGGTGAAATGGATAGCTCCCATGATGTACTCGATACCTTGTTTCAACGCGTGCCAAATCACATTAAGGGTTTAGAACTAAATGGCATTTTAGAGTACTACAATGGTAATTGGGAAAAGGTAATTGCAACTTATGAGACTTTGATAAGTTTAAATAGAGGTGACACTCCGATAACACAGTCTAATATAGGCTTCGCATATATGATGAGAAGTGAAGGTCAACTGGCACTGATGCATTTAAGGAGGGCATATGAACTATCTCCAGACAACCCGCAGGTATTGATCAATCTCGCAGACGCAGAAAAACTATACGGCGATGAAACGCGAGCGAACCAATATTATCAACAAGTGATTTCAAACGTTTCAATGATAGAAAAACGGGCAAAAATTGACTCGCTTGTGCTAGCCCAAGCTTATGCGCACACAAACCAACGAAAGCTTGCGGAGGATGTTCTATGGGACATTGAGCGGCACGCGATTCAGGACCCATCTACGTTCTATTATTTAAGCTTGGTATACAGCTTGTTGGGTGAAGATTCGGCGGCACGCTCTTATCATATAAAGGCAGTAGATAACGGCGTGCCAGCCGAATGGTTCGATATGGTCTGGTTTAAATTAAATGATTAACCAATCTCCCAGTCAGGCACGATGATCACCGGATCGTGGGAGTAAAATACGTTACCCTTTTCATCTTGAAGCACGAAGCGGAAGCCAATTTTACTCCCTGCTTGTCCCGACCTATTCTTCGACCCCGGACTACGCCAAAACTTATTAGGTAGTACGCTCAAGCATAATTTATTCCCTTCACTTTCTACTGTAATAGCTTTATTTTTTTGAAGTTCTTCATTACCCACAGCAAATAGAACTCCTTGAAAAACCTGGCAGGATGTTGTGGTACCTGCTTTCGCAAATGTCAAAGGCTCGTCGCTAATAATGTGAAAATAAATATTTGCTGGTTGGTCAGACTTGATTGGATTTATGTAGGTGACAAAGTCATCAACCTTATTTTCGGAGAATGTCATATACCAAGTGTCGGGGTCTGATTTATCGACTACAGTGAGCTCAACACGAGCATTATCTGCCGACTTACTGGCATCTAAATTTAAATGATGTCTTGTATGAGTAGAAACGTACGTTTTCATTGTTTATTCCTTAAAAACGTCAAAAAACCAATGGTTGATTGAAATACGGCACAATCCAGTTTGCCCTAATGAATACTGTCTTATTAGAAAGCGCAGAAAGTATAGTAAATGTTTATTATTTGAACAATGATGTTGTTTTTTCTTTGAAAACATTCAACGTAGGCTTAGAAAATTACCTATAAAAAAACCGGCGAAAAACGCCGGTTTTTGAGTTTACTTGTTTAAACGTAAGTTACATCTTGTACGCTACGGTTACATAGCCAAAGCGACCTATGTTGTCATAGGCAGCATCGGTTGAGCCAGTACCGGTTGTACCCGTAGGTAGTGCACGGTTAAACAGGTTATCAATACCCACGGTTAGGCTTACACCATTTTTAAAGTTGTAACCCGCAGTTACATCAGTTACTGCGTATGAAGGTAGTTCCATACGATTACTTGGGTTAGGATTTAGCGCTAGGTCTTGATTGTCATAAATGCTGGCGCGCTCAATGTAACGCGTTTTCCAGCTTGCTTCCCAATCGCCACGGCTGTAGTTCACCGTGAATACGCCTTGCCAGTCAGACTCACCAGCAGTACCAGCGTTTTGATAAAATAGTTCTGGGTTGTCTTGGAATGGAAACTCTTTACGATCTTTTAGGTAAGTTGCAATTAGGCTTGTACGGAACGCACCTTCAAGTGCATCAAAGTCGTAACCTAATTCGAAATCTACACCTTTGGCTTCTTGACCCGCAATGTTTAGTGCGTAGCTGCGAATTTGTGTAATTTCGCCTGATTCTGAATCACGGTCGATAAGACCACAGTACGGATTATCGATGCCTGTTTCAGAGTCTACACAACGGTCTAGAATAGTTTGACCATCAATGTTGGTGATGGCGTCTGTAAGTTCAATTTCCCAGTAATCGACTGTCGCAGTAAAGCCTTCAAACCAAGCTGGAGTATAAACTAAACCTAGGGTTTTAGAGATAGACTGTTCTGCTTGAAGGTCGATGTTACCACCGTTTACGCCTTCCAACGTTGCCGCATCATAGTCAGAGTTGAAGTCTGCCGGAACGCCAAGTGCTGCGCAGTTAGCAATACGTTGGTCGGCATTCGCTAGGTTTTCTAGGTTATCTGTACGGCATGGATCGTCAACATTGAAGAACGTCTGGCTGGCTTCACCGTAAAGTTCGCTAATGTTCGGTGCACGAAGGGCAGATGACTTAGTCGCTCTAACACGTAAGTCTTCGAAAACCTGCCAATCTAAACCAAGCTTCCAGCTTTTTGCATTGCCGATAGATGAATAGTTTGCAATACGCGCTGCAGTGTCTAACGTAAGCATATCAACACCTGGAAGACCTTCAAGAAGTGGGATAGTAACTTCAGTGAATACTTCAGAAACGTCGTATTCACCCTTGTCTTCACCTAGCGCATTAAAGAAGGTACCTGCAGCGTTTTCAGGCTCATCAATTTCACTTTTCTCTTTGCGGTATTCCACACCTGCTGCGAAACCTACATAGCCCGCTGGCAACTCGTAGATACCCGAGTTGGCGATTGTTGCGCCTGCGTTGTACTGTTCAATTTTGCTCGTACCTACAGACGTGGTATTCACATAGTCGATAGCTTCTTGTGAAGCTTGACCGTAACCCATAATGTTAAGAGGAACACAGCCATCTTCGCTTCCTGATGCACAAACAATGTTACCATTGTCATCTTCCACTGCATCTATTGCGTTGTAGAAGTTTTGCAAAATCAGATTGTTGCGATTTTCACGCTCGAGCTCTGTTTTACCGTAGTTTACAAACGCTTCGTAGTTCCATTCATCATTGATATAGCCTTCTACACCTAACACGTAGCGATAGGTTTCACGCTCGTCAGCTTCCGTACGAACACCTAAATCGGTCATCATGCGGTTAAGCTCAATACTATCAAGACCGTTTGCGTCCATGTACTCAGCAACACTGTCATCTAAGAATGCGTTGTTGCGCGTTATAGTTGTTTCATCGCTATAGAAAAAGAACGCTGGTTGCGCCATAGAAATAGCACGAGTGCGTGCGTATTTAGCTTGCGCATAAACCGTAGTGTCGTCATTAAGCTCGTAGTTACCCTTAACGTTTAGATTAGTGCGGTCGAATTCTGGCTGTAGCTGTGTGAACTGGCGAAGGTTGAAAGAATCACAGTTTGCGCAGAAAACACCATCTACTTGGTCACCAATATAGATGTCTTTAATTGAACCGTCGGCGTTGAAGGTTTTCGTTCCATCGCCGAATACACCCGCATTGTTGATTACGTAGTAACCCGCGTTAGCAGTGTAAATATCATCTGGGTAGGCGGTTGAATCTAATTGATCTTCACTGCGCTCGTAACCCATGATGCTTTCAAAGCTCATGTTGCGATAGGGTGTAGCAGTCCAAGGGTTGTCTAAAGCATCTAGTGACTCTTGAGAGCTGTATTCAGCGGCAAAAGCAATATTGCCGCGATCGTTGTCAAAGTTAAAACCATAAGACGCTTGGTACTTATCATTTTTATAACCGTTTTCCTGCGCAAAGCCTTGTGTTGCGCTGATATCAAACCCTTCAATATTCTTTTTAAGAATGAAGTTAACTACACCGGTTACAGCGTCGGCGCCGTATACGGCAGATGCACCGCCTGTTACGATTTCTACGCGCTCAATCCATGACGTTGGAATAGTGTTGGTATCGACAGCAGCAGTACCCGCTGATGAAGAGACATGACGCTTACCGTCAACCAAAACAAGCGTGCGGTCGGTGCCCATACCGCGAAGGTCTAGAATGTTTAAACCCGCAGTACCGATGAATTGACTTGAGTTACCTAGCGAGAACGTATTCGCCAATGAAGGCAGTTCGTTAAGCACCTCTCCAATGTTCATCGCGCCAGAGTTAAGTAGTGACTCGCCAGAAATAGCGGTAACAGGCGAAGGTGCGATTGCGCCCTGACGAGAAATTCGTGAACCTGTAACTTGAATTTTTTCAACATCAGCGCTTTCTGTAGTTGAATCTTGCGCTATTACGTTGCCAGATGTCAGAGCGACACTACCAGCCAATGCTAACCGAACAGCAGTTGCAATGTTTTTCATGGATTGTTCCTAATGAATTAGAATTTATATGCTTGTTGTTAAATAAGGCCCAAAATTGTAGGCAAGCCTTACCATGTCGATTTATATTCGGATTTATACTTATGTCTAAGAGGGCGCGCATTCTAATGAGCAGGAACAAGCGAAATCAATTTTTTTCGATGAAACAACGCACTCCTTTTAGGTGGTTAACATTTAATTTATTTCTGATTAAATAGTAGGGTTTCGCTATGTATTGCGGGCGTTGTTTTAAACGTGAGCAGATCTAGTTTCTTTCATAACCAATTGTTCAAATTGTGGTGTGAATGAGCGCTTATTGACCTAATTTCACCTTGAGCTCATTCCAATAAAAATAAAGATATTGCAACCGAAATTTGGGGGATCTGGTTTGGCAGGTCAACTATTGGTCATATGAAAATTAGTTTTGCATTTCAGCGTAATAATTTGTGCTTTTATCGACGCGCTGAGAGTGTTAATTAAATTGTTGCGAATAGGTTAATCATAGGCGGCTTTTTCTTATTTTTAATCACTTACTACCACCCTAATTACACGTGTGAGAAATGTGTTGCTCATTGCCGGGTTATTAATCGAGGATAAACAATCAAACTAAATATTAACTCGGTTTTTGCCCGAGTTTTTCGATTGGTAAAGTGCTTTGTCTGCGTTTTCAAACAAAGCTTCAAAGTGGTAGGCGACTTTCGGAGCGCTAGCTACGCCGAAGCTTGCTGCAAGTTTGCCTTATTGCAAACTTGCTTTAAAGATATGAAGGAAATTGATAAAACTAGCGTTAAGCAGAGCGCTTAAGGGTTAATTCTCGTCTTACTATCGCAGCACCAGCGCTAAGTGCTTCAAGTTTACCTCTTGCAACATCTCGTGAAAGGGGAGCCATACCACAATTAGTACAAGGGTAGAGCTTATCTGCGTCTACGTACTTCAATGCTTCGCGCAAAGTAGCGGCGACTTCTTCTGGGGTTTCTATAGTGTCGGTGGCAACATCAATGGCACCTACCATCACCTTTTTGCCTTTAAGAAGCGAAATCAGCTCAATAGGAACATGGGAGTTGTGGCATTCTAACGACACCATATCGATGTTCGACTTCGCTAGCTTAGGGAAGCTTTCTTCATATTGACGCCATTCTGAGCCTAGCGTTTTCTTCCAGTCGGTATTTGCTTTAATGCCGTAACCGTAGCAAATATGAACAGCGGTTTCACATTTTAAGCCTTCAATAGCACGCTCTAATGCGGCGATACCCCATTCATTAACTTCATCGAAAAACACGTTAAAAGATGGCTCGTCAAACTGGATTATATCTACACCCGCAGCCTCTAGTTCTTTCGCCTCTTGGTTTAAAATTTTTGCAAATTCCCATGCAAGCTTTTCGCGGCTTTTATAGTGGTCGTCATACAAGGTATCGACCATAGTCATTGGTCCAGGAAGTGCCCATTTAATAGGCTGATCAGTCTGGCTTCTTAAAAACTTGGCATCTTCAACAAATACCGATTTTGGTCGCGTAACCGCTTGGGTTACAACAGGTACGCTAGCATCGTAACGATTGCGAATACGCACGGTTTTACGGTTTTCAAAATCTACGCCATCAAGATGTTCTATGAATGTGGTCACAAAGTGCTGACGGGTTTGTTCTCCATCGCAAACAATGTCGATGCCAGAAGCGGTCTGCTCCTGAAGTGTAACGCGCAGCGCATCTTTTTTACCTTCTTCCAGCGCTTCATTTTCTAACTTCCAAGGCGACCATAGCGTTTCGGGTTCTGCCAGCCATGATGGTTTTGGAAGACTGCCTGCAATAGAGGTGGGGAGTAGTTTTTTCATGTAGTTTGGTTTCTTTTAATCAATAATTCGGATAGGTGAATACAGGGCAGGGCGTACTGCCCTTTTCATCGATATTTCGAATTCAATTAGCCCTGTTCGAACGTTATGAGCCGCGCTATAAAAAGGTATTATTAGGCATAGCTTGCCGCAAATTGCTGTAGCTTGTGTTGATAAGGCTTCAGAAAATTATCTTCTACAAACTTGCCTTGCTCAACAGCGAGCTGGCTGCGCTCTTCACGGTCATACACGATGCGTGTTACAGAATGGTCGCTATTTTTTAAATTTGGCTTGTAGCTTAGACCTGCTTGTGCGTTTGCGTTGTAAATTTCTGGGCGATAGATTTTCTGGAACGTCTCCATGGTCGCAATCGTGCTAATAAGCTCTAAATTGGTGTAGTCGTTTAGCAAATCGCCGAAGAAATAAAAAGCAAAAGGCGCGGCGCTGTTGTGCGGCATGAAATAGCGCACGTTTAAGCCCATCTTTTTAAAATATTGCTCAGTTAGCGACGTTTCATTAGGCTGATATTCCACACCTAATACAGGGTGCTGGTTCTCTGTTCTGCGGTAGGTTTTGTTGTCAGAAACACTCAAGCAAATTACTGGCAGCTTTGAAAAGTGTGTTTTATAGGCTTCTGAATTAACAAAGTATTTAAACAGTTTGCCGTGGAGGTCGCCAAAGTCGTTGGGTACACTGAAAGACGACTGTCCACGGTTATGATTCGATAGACGAACGCTAAAATCATAATCGCGCACATAAGACGAGAAGTTGTTACCCACGATACCTTGGGTGCGTTTACCGGTTTGCTTATCGATGATATTGGTTTGCAATATCTCGATAGTGGGGAAGGTGTTGCCGTTTCCTTCTATATCAATATCTACCGATACTATTTCTAGTTCAACGGCATAGCGGTCACCACGTTTATTGTCCCAGCTAGCTAACGCGTTAAACCGATTGTTAATCATACTTAACGCATCGCGTAAATTCTCTTTTCGGCGCTCACCTCGCGCCAAATTAGCAAAATTAGTAGTAATGCGCGTATTGTCTGACGGGTGATAATCTTCATCAAACTTGACGCTGTTAATAGTAAAAGAGAAATTTGTGTCCACGTTACTGTTCATGAAAATGCGCTTCTATTCAAAAGATTAAACCGAGTGTTGTAACTGCTGTAAAAGCTATAGGTACGTTATACGGGGTTTTAATTATGAGTAAAAATGACTTAATTTCATTTTTTAATGAATTTTATTCATTCGTGAGCTTTAATTTAGGCAGAGTTAGTACTTGGCGGTAGTTTGTCGTATCAATGTCGTAGCAATTTCGTGAGCAATTCAGCAAAATCTTCAGTGGGTTTGTTTTTAGTGAAAGGGATTTTTAATGAAAGAAACTATTAACAGTGAAGCATTGAACAGCTCTCAAGTTCTGCATTTACCTCTTCATTTTTCAACCCTCGTAAGTATCAAGCGAGATACGGTTATTTCGGGGCTGGGCTAGGTCTTCTTTTCGCTTATAGCGGCATTGTGTCAGGTGTATTTTTGAGTAACGTCAGTTATGGCGATGCTGGCGTATGGTTGGGTGCAGTGGGCGCGTTCATAGGGTTAAGTTTTGGCTTTATTGGGGTTTTAGCTAAAAGAGCAAAGTCGAATACTTGAACGGAAAATACTAACAAACTAAGCCCCAAGTCAATTCGACTGACAGTATTTGTTACAAACGGACATAAATCGCTGGTGAAGTTAAGGCTACACTATGGATAGTATAGAAGCCTTTGGGCGCTCTCTGAATTAAAGATAGATCACAGCTGATAAACAAGGATGAGTTATGAGAAAGCAGACACATGCTAAAAGCGAATCGCTTTTTAACAGTATTTTGCGCATAGGGGTATTTTGGACACTACAACCTGCTTTTATTGCAATTTCTTTGTACTTGGCGCATTCAGGCGCCTCAATTGATGCGCATACTTTATATATTGCTGCTGCATTTTGCATTATTACTTTACTTGAAGTCGTCATTCCAGCGCGGTCTAGCTGGCGAAAAAACATAGGAGAAAACGCAGCGCTTCTTGGGTTTGTGTTTGTAGCAGCAATCGCCTATGTCGCGGTAGAGACACTTTATGAAGCTTCGCTTTTTCGATGGATGGAAAATTTTAACCAGGCATGGCAACTGGATGTTTGGCCAACACAATGGCCCGTTATTGTGCAAGTCCTAATAATTTTCGCAGCATTCGAATTTGTCAACTATTGGTATCATAGGGCGTCTCACCGTTGGGGATGGCTTTGGAGGTTGTCAGGACACGGTGCTCACCATGCGTTTAAAAAACTAAGCAGCTTGAATTCTTTGGCAAATCATCCAATAGAGGCGTTTTTCCTTATCCTCCCGAGGGCTATTGTGGGTTTTCTTCTGGGTGGAGAAGCAGTTGGTGCTGCATTTGTTTCACTAACGGCAGTAACGGCATTACTTGCACACAGTAATTTGCGCCTAAACTCGGCGATAGTAGGCTGGTTCTTTACCACCAATCGCTATCATGTTCACCATCACTCTCAAATTATCAGTGAAAGTAACACTAACTTTGGCTGCGTGTGTATTCTTTGGGATCGGTTATTTGGAACGTTTCAGGACGCTGATACTGAAGATACTGGTATTAGTGAGGAACAGCCCAGTTACAGAGCACTTTTTGCGATGCCGTTTAAAAAATAGGGTTTTGCTTTACAACTAACATTGATAGCAAGAAACGCTTTGTACCTACCTAAAATCATGAAGAGCCATGAACTGTTTAACTCTCTATAAGACCAGTTCTATGAGTGATGGTGTGCCCGCCATTAGTGGTTGCGCAACGCGTCGATCAGCTCGTCTTTGTTCATGTTTGAGCGGCCTTCAATACCTACCTCTTTTGCTTTTTGGTAAAGCTCATCTTTAGTGCGGTCCTCGTACTTCTTGCCTTTTCCGCCATCTTTAGAAGGCGTTTGTTCGCTGTTTGCCTGTGCATTGGCAATACGTGCTGACTTTTCTTTGCTATAGCCTTCATCGCGAAGCGCTTCGTAAGTATCGTCGTTTTTAATTTGAGTACCGTGATCCTTAGCCATTTTGAAACTCCTGTTTTGCAATGTATTTAAAATTATAGATTTAACTATGTTACATACTCTGTATTCACCAAGATGGTTTAGCTTCGCATGAATGACAATCGGTGCTTTCTGAAAAATTGTTAGATAGAAGCGTCATAAAAAATGTCATTCATCGCAAACGCTCAAATGCTCAAAATACCACTGCACCGCAATGTAACGGCTTAAGGCGTTAAAACTTCTTGTATTGTCAATTTTAGTGCGTTTCATGCACGCAAAAAGTGCATTTGAGTCAATGGTTTACGTTTTTTATCCTATTGCACGTTCAAAATTAAGTCTTTAGTCTGAAGATATTGTAGATGGAAGGCAGAGCGAAATATGAATAAAAATGTACAACAAACCACGGTGAATTCGTCACGTCGCAACTGGTTAAAGTCAGTAGGTTTAGGCGCTGGTGCAGTGGCATTGACTACTAGTGTCGACGGTATCATGGGTGAACTCTATGCAGCAGGAATGCCCACCGAACACTTTCCATCAGCTACCCCTAATGTGAACGACGGTCTTATTCGCTTATCGTCAAATGAAAATGCTTTTGGCCCATCAAAGAAAGCTGCAAAAGCGATGCAAAGCGAGCTTTTAAATTTAGCACGTTACACTGATGCTACCGTTGAAGTATTAGCGCAAAAAATTGCAGAGCAAGAGGGCGTATCTGCCGACCAAATTGTTATTACAAACGGCTCATCACCTATTCTTTTTGGCTACGCTGACTGGATCACGAAAAATGGCAACAAACTAGTTACCTCTATGGCAACCTATGAAGGGGTGCCGCGAGGCGCTGAGTTTATGGGGGCAGATGTCACTTATGTCCCCCTTGCGGCAGACATGACATTAGACCTTGATGCGATTGAGGCAGCTGTAACCGAAGATACTACCGCCGTGTATGTATGCAATCCAAATAACCCCACGGGGAGCATGGTCGATGCAGCCAAACTGACTGCTTTTGCAAAGCGCGTGTCAAAGAAAGCACAGGTGTTTATCGATGAGGCCTACATTGAAATGTCTGATGCTTATCCAGCTAATGTGCAATCTAAGCTAGTAGCAGAAGGCCACAGCGTGGTGATATGCCGCACCTTTTCTAAGATTCACGCAATGGCAGGCCAGCGTTTAGGCTACGCCATTATGCCCACCGAACAGGCTAAAACTATGGGAGGCATGCTACGCATGGGTGGTGTGAACTACTTGGCACTCGTGGCGGGAATGGCAAGTATGGACGACCATGCGAACTTAAACACAATGCGTTCACGCATTAAAACCGAGCGTGAAAAACTAGTGAAAGTGGCTAAGGAGTTGAACCAGCCGTATGCACCAAATCCGCAAGGTAATTTTATCTATATGGATACGGGTATGCCGCACGATGAATTCGCGGAAAAAATGAAAGCTCAGGGTGTAAAGGTGGTAGGGCGCACATGGCCAGGTTACGACTCGTGGTCACGGATCAGTGTCGGCACGCCTTCAGAAACAGATGCGTGCGTTAAAGCATTAAAAGCAGTACTTGCTTAGAAAAAACAATAATAACACCTAGCGCAGAAAGAAAAGGCTGAACACTAATTGTGTTCAGCCTTTTTAATAGTAGTTGTGCGAAAATGCACGCTATTTTTTATAGGATAAACTAAGTTTAAACTTTACTTTAGTCCTTCCTTAAGACTCTATTCTAGCCCTTATTTTTCGATAGCAAACGTTAAGCCTGCTTTTTCTTCTAGGCGACTAATTAACTTATCGCCCAAGGCTGCTGCTGGTGTGAAAAAGCCGCCAGATAGGTTAACGTCTTTACACAAGCAAAGCGCCGATTCTGAAATCATCTTGCTGGTAGAACCATAGCCAGGGTCTTTATCGCCTTTAACCGAAACGGCTAGCATATCGCCATTGGTGGCTGTACCTACAAACATGACATCGTAAAAACCGTTCTCACGCTCTTCTTTACTTGGGCCTTCACCAGGCTTAGGGCCATCATCGCTAGCCAGCGACTTATCTTTAGCGACGTGGTTTGCCATGGCTTCACCTTTCTCGCCAGGCCCCGTCATCATCATTTCATCGTACTGGAAGTTTTTACCATAGGCATAGCCACCTAAATAGTTCGTGCGGTGAATGTTTTTCGTATTGATTGCCGCCATAATGAAGGGGGCAACCCATGTACCTAATTGCTCGTCGAAATAAGGTTTGTTGCCGTCGGGCTGAGGCTGGTTTGATGCGCCATCGGTTAACGAATGCGGGTTGATAAGCGCGGCCATTACCGATTTGTCTTTGTGAGCAGCAGCCATGGTTGCTTTAAGGCTAGCAGCCGTGCCACCAGAGAAGGTTCCCTGCATCTTGCGAACGCGACCTTTAACGTATTCAATCACGTCGCCAGTTTGCTTTTTAGCATGCGCTTGTAAGTAGTGAACACCTAAGTCAAATGGTACTGAGTCAAAGCCGCAAGAAAATACAATGTTTGCGCCAGTTTCTTTGGCCTTCGCTTCATACTTATTGATCATTTGGTGCATCCATGCCGGCTCACCGCATAAATCTGTATATCCCGTACCATTATCAACACACGCAGAGAGTAACTTTTCACCGTAAATTTGATAAGGGCCCACTGTGGTGAGTACAACCGCAGTTCGTTTAGTCATAGCGTCTAGCGCGTCGGCATCATCACCGTCGGCTACAATGCTGGCAACACTATCACTAATACCCAGTTCCTGTTTTACATCGGTAAGTTTGGCTTCATTGCGACCTGCAACTGCCCATTTCACACTGCTGTCATTACCATACTGCGCCTGAAAGTACTCAGCTACTAGCTTGCCCGTAAAACCTGTAGCACCGAAGATAACTACATCAAATTCCCGTTCGTTACTCATTGTTTTGTCCTGTCTTATTTCGTTTTGACACGTGTCATCAATATACGATACCCAATATACGCACAAGCGAGGTTATCTATCATTTTTTTCGGTAATATTTGTCTATTCACGAAATTAAACGGTAGGCGATAAAGCGTTAGTTTAATGACTTAACAAACTTAGCCAGACGCGTTAATCCTTCGTTTAAGCGGTCCATACCCGTAGCGAAAGACAGCCTTACATAGTGGTCGGCATTGTGCTCGCCAAAATCATTGCCAGGCGTAAGTGCCACATGATGTTGTGAGAGCAGGGCGTCACAAAACTCAATAGCACTTAGCCCTGTGTGTTTAATATTGATGAAAGCGTAAAAAGCACCGTCTGGCTGGGCATCTAAACTAAGGCCGATTTTTTCAAGTGCATTAAAAACGAAAGAGGCCCGCTTTGTCAGGTTGATACGATTTTGTTCGCATTGCGCCAATGCCTCAGAAGTAAAACACGCAAGGGCGGCTTTTTGCGAAAGGGTGGAGGGGCAAATGAACAAGTTCTGTGCGAGCTTTTCAACGATGGAGGTCATCGCTTCAGGCACAACACACCAGCCGAGACGCCAGCCGGTCATGCCAAAATATTTAGAGAAGCTATTAATTACTACTACAGTGTCTTCCAGCTTATCATTAGCAAGTACGGTTCGAAGTAAGGCGTTCTTGTTGCTGGTTGACTGGTTAGCATCGTTATCAATAGAAAGCGAAAGATCCAAGTAAATCTCATCAACAATCAAGAAACCGCCGTTGGCTTTGCAGTATTCGCCAATTTTAATCAACTCGTCTATATCAATTGCTGTACCTGTCGGATTGGCCGGTGTGGCTATAAGCACGCCTTTTGTGTTTTGCTTCCAATTATCGGCAACACTTTCAGCGGTTAATTGAAAGTTATCCTCGCTACGTGTTGGCACCAGCGTTACCTCTGCGCCAAATGCGTTTAAAAAGCGTCGGTTACAGGGGTAAGACGGATCGCCCAATATCACGTTATCGCCGGGTTCAACCAAGGCAGCACTTGCCAAAAGTAAAGCACCAGACGCGCCGGCGGTTACGACCACGCGTGAAGGACTTACCTTTACGCCGTGTTTAGTTTCATAAAAGCGGGCTATGGCTTCTCGGAGCTCAGGCATACCTAGCGCAGACGTATAAGGATAATCTGGAATATTCAAGCTTTCTTTCATTGCCGTAAGTACAGGCTCGGGAGCGCCAAAATCAGGCTCACCAAGATTAAGACGAATAACATCTTTACCTTGCTTTTCTAGAGCCGTGGCCTTTTCACCATAGGCCATGGCAAGAAACGGAGAGATAGCGGTAGCACGAGAGGCAAACTTCAAAACAAAACCCTTATTAGTTGTGCCAGTTCAAACAGTACTGCAATTAGGGATCACTCTTGAGTAGGATTCAAGAAAATTCTTTGAATAGTATGTTTAACCTGTTGGCTTACATCGTTGCTAAGTAGTTAAACGTATAAATTTCTCAGCTAACTCATCTAACGTTTCTTTCTTGTTCGGGTCTGGTTTAACGACATCTATAGGGCACACTGCCACGCAGGTAGGGGCATCGTAATGCCCCACGCATTCGGTACAACGATTAGCATCTATTTCGTACACGTTATTTCCCATGCTAATTGCTGAATTAGGGCACTCAGGTTCGCACATATCGCAATTAATGCAGCTATCTAGAATAAGCAGTGCCATGAATTATACCTCGCTCATGCTCTGTTTTTTTACGGCACTATCCGGTTTGCGAAATGGGTTACGAGTATCAACGCCTTCATCCAGATTTCGTAGCAGTAGAGCAAAATCTAGGTCTACATCGCAAGGTAGAGGTATTCTAACTTGGTGCCCTGAACCTTTGGCATCGCTAATATAAAGATTTTTCTTATCCAGCATTTCATTAAGCGCAAAGGTAATGTTTCTGCTTGGTGTCATCAGTTCTAGCGAGTCCCCTACACAGAATTTGTTCTTAACATCTATAATCGCAAAACCAGTTTCGTCGCAGCGGCCTAGCACTTCACCAACAAATTGCTGTTTATCGCTGACAGAATGCCCGTATTCGTAGTTCTGATACGTTTGGTGTGAGTGACGACGCAGGAAACCTTCCGTATAACCTCGATGAGCCAAGGTTTCCAAGCTTCCCATTAACGAGTTGTCGAAGGGTTTACCTGCTACTGCGTCGTCAATGGCTTTGCGATAAACTTGCGCTGTTCGAGCGCAGTAGTAGTGTGATTTTGTGCGGCCTTCTATTTTTAAGCTATGCACGCCCATTTTGGTTAGACGGTCGACATGCTGAACGGCACGCAAGTCTTTTGAATTCATAATATAAGTGCCATGTTCGTCTTCAAAGGCAGGCATCAATTCGCCGGGCTTTTCTTTTTCCTCTAACATAAATGCATGAGTAGTTGGCGCGCCTTCACCAAGGGTGGGAATGACCGTTTGAGGTGCCGAAACGGCTTTATCAATTTCGGTGGCTTGAACGATATCACCGATTTCGTTTTCGCTTCCCGCCTTAACATCATAAGACCAACGACAAGCATTGGTACAAGTGCCTTGATTAGGATCTCGTTTATTCATGTAGCCAGACAATAAACAGCGCCCGGAGTACGCCATGCAAAGTGCGCCATGAACAAACACTTCTAATTCCATGTCTGGCACTTGCTCGCGGATTGTTTCAATTTCCTCAAGTGAAAGTTCTCTCGATAAAATAACGCGCTCAATGCCTTGTTTCTGCCAAAACTTCACCGTGGCGTAGTTCACAGCATTGGCCTGAACACTTAAATGAATTGGCATGTGAGGGAATGCATCGCGCACCATCATAATTAGTCCGGGATCTGACATAATTAGCGCGTCAGGTTTCATAGTAATTACCGGCGCAATATCATTAAGGTAAGTGCCAAGCTTGCTGTTGTGAGGGGCAATATTGCTCACCACGTAGAATTTCTTGCCTAGGGCATGCGCTTCTTCTATACCTATCGCTAAGTTTTCGAGGCTAAATTCGTTATTTCTCACGCGTAGCGAGTAGCGGGGTTGACCAGCATAAACAGCGTCTGCTCCATAGGCAAAAGCGTAACGCATATTGCGCAAGCTACCTGCCGGAGCAAGTAATTCTGGTGCGTTAAACGTTTGGTCGGAAAGTTTTAACGCTGAATCTTCGCATTGAATTGAAGAGCTGTTACGAGAAGAAGTGTTTGAAGTCATATATAAAAACCGCTACTAGACGCCTTTAACAAGGCGGCGGATTCTATAAGTACACCGTGAGGCCCTCAAGGCAAATCAGGCAAGGGGTTGATGGAGATCAAATTATTTCTGCATATTAGACTGAGCAGCAAGGCAATTGCACTAAGACAAATGTAGTGAGAACTTATAGCAAAATAATCAATCACCTTAATTGACGCACTAAAACGACGAATCACCATGGGCAAAAGCCGCCAGGTAGGGTAGGCTAGAAATTCACAATAATAAGGACTAACTGCATGCTGCAATTGAACATTTTTCATAAAGCGGCGCGACAAATAAAAGCCTCCGGCAAATCGGTTATTGCGATTACGGTATTATTTGTTGTGTCTACGTCTTCAGCTTGGGCCGCGCTGCCAAGCATTGGTGAATTCACTAGCGATATGACCAAAAAAGACGGTCTAATTCCTGTTTACTATGACGATGAAAGTGACAAAGTGTATTTAGCGGTGCCAACAGGTAACGCCGAATATTTGTTTCAAAGCAGCTTGCCCTACGGTGTAGGCTCGAACGACATTGGCCTCGATCGCGGACAGCTTGGCGAAACCCGTTTGGTAAGCTTCGAAAAGTTTGGTAACAAGGTTTTATTAAAGCAGCATAACACCAAATATCGAGCGGCCCACGGCAGCGACGCTGAAAAGCAAAGCATTGATGAAGCGTTTGCCGATTCGGTTATTGCAGGTTTTATGCTGGTAGCGAAAAGCGATAACGCCAGCCTTATAGATTACACGCCTTTTTTATTAAGTGATATTCACGGTATCGTTAACCGCATGGCGCGCACCAATCAAGGTAGCTTTAGCGTAGATAAAATGCGAAGCGGGGTGTACTTACCTAAAACCAAAGCCTTTGAAAAGAACACTGAGCTAGAAGCGTTAGTCACTTTTGCTGGCAAAAAGCCGGGTGAATACGTTCAGCAAGTTACCCCCGACCCAGAAAGCGTGTCGGTGCACTTACATCATTCCTTTGTGGCACTGCCTGACGACAACTATACGCCTAGGGAGTACCACCCATATTCAGGCTATTGGAAATTTAGCTATTTCGATTACTCAACACCTATTAGTGAACCTACTGAGCAGCGTTTTATTACCCGCCATCGCTTAAACAAGAAAACGCCCCATGCAGCAATGAGCGAAGCAGTGGAGCCAATTGTGTATTACCTAGACCCAGGTATCCCAGAGCCGGTGATGACCGCGCTTAAAGAGGGAGCAAGCTGGTGGAACCAAGCCTATGAAGCTGCAGGCTACAAAGACGCGTTTCAGGTAAAAGTATTGCCTGAAGGTGCCGACCCTATGGACGTGCGCTACAACGTTATTAACTGGGTACATCGCGCAACGCGGGGCTGGTCGTACGGTTCGTCGGTTGTCGACCCGCGTACGGGGGAAATTATCAAAGGTCACGTTACTTTAGGTTCGCTGCGTGTAAGGCAAGATTATTTAATTGCCCTTGGCCTAACCAGCCCATTTAAAGACGGCAACACCGACACCACTTTGCAGCAAGAAATGGCGCTGGATCGCATTAGGCAGCTTTCTGCTCACGAAGTAGGGCACACACTAGGCATAGCGCACAACTTTGCGGCAAGTGAAAATAACCGTGCGTCGGTAATGGATTATCCTCACCCTAAAATAAGCATTAAAAACGGCAAAATTAGCCTTGAAGGCGCGTATGACAAAGGCATAGGCGCATGGGATATTCACGCCGTAGCGTATGGCTATCAAGACTTTGCCAGCGACGTAGAAGAAGCCGAAGCTTTGGCAAAAATTATCGTTAAAGGTCGTAATGAAGGGTTAAGCTTTAAATCAGACCCAGATACCCGCAGTAGCCGTCATGCGTCAGCAAATGGTCATATGTGGGAAAACGGTAGTAACCCGCTAGATGCCTTCGATGAAATTTCACAAGTGCGCGAACTGGCGTTAGCCAATTTGGGTTTAGATACGTTGAGCCCAAACAGCAGCTTGTCGTCGCTCGAAAATGCTTTAGTGCCCATTTACTTGTTACATCGCTATCAGCTAGAAGCCGTAGCAAAGCAAGTAGGCGGCTTAGTTTACGAATATGAACGCAAAGGCGATTACACCCAAACGCAAGGGCAGCAATTTGTCGCCCCCGCAGTGCAGCAGCGCGCTATGCAGCAGTTAATCACTGCTACTACGGCGGATTACCTTACTATACCTGAATCGGTACTCGCGCTTATTCCACCTACAGCCTACGGTGACGACATTACCCGCGAGCACTTTAAGGGTAAAATGGGATTAATGTTAGACCCAGTTTCTGCGGCCGCTTCGGCGTCAAATTTTGCGTTTGAGTTGTTATTGCACCCAGAGCGCTTGAATCGCCTAGAGTGGCAAGTAAAAAGCAGTAAAGATAGACGCAAAAAAGTGGGCGTTTCAATGCTGGTGAAGCAAATACTTAGCGTACACTGGTATAAAAATAAGTCGCAAAGTCCACTAGCAAAGCGCTTACAGTTAGTTTCATTAAATGCCGTGATGAAAGCGGTCACTAACGACAAGCTGGCGCCAGAAGTAAGAATGGAAGCTGAACTTGCTTTACTTGAATTTAGCGAGTGGCTAGATGATGAAGCTGACGACAATCAGTATGAGATACTAAAAGAGCAGTTCGATACTTACTGGTCCAGTAAAACGTGGCCAGGTAGCTTCGAAGTAGAACCACTACCGCCAGGTTCGCCTATTTAAGAGTAAGTAAAGGGGCAGTGTAGTGCAATCTTGATGAGTAGCTAGTGCCGCAGAGTAATACTGCGGCACGGCGTATTGTTATATCTATTGGGCTAGCTTTGCTACTGGCCCCTATGCCAACACGCAAATAATGGCGGACAAAATTGAGCAAGACATTAATCTTTCAAAAGTGATACTCATATTACGTCTATTTAGACCAAGTAATGAATCGTTACTTACTCGTACCAAAGAGCAGATAATCTGACACTACTTCATCATGCACGTAACCTGTATGAGCTTGCAGATAATTAACTACACCGTATTTGTATACACCAGGGACTGGAACTTTGTAGGTTTTTTGGGCAACTGAGATGGCAACATTGGCGTACTGGCCTTTTAATTCGCCAACACTGCTCTCATCTATTGGGTAAGACAAAAGATCATTAGGATCGCTAAACGCAATTACTCTCTTTTTTGGGTTAGCGTTTCTAGCATCAATAGTACCGTCATCTAAGATTGAGTGTAGTACGTCATAATCGCTAGCCATTTTCTCAGACAACGTTTTCGGAGCTTTGTTTACCAAATCTCCGGTATTTAATAGAGCGATTTGATTTGCCATCATATAAATCATATCGACTCTATTATCTAGAACATGACCACCATCCGCCTTCAGTTCACTGAGAACATCAATAAGGATCTTAGAGCCTAGACTAAAGGTGACAACAATGAGCTTTTCATTCTCATCAATCTGCTTTTTCAAATCTAAAACTTGGTTTCTAACCCTTTTTATTATCTGTTTTTTTGAGCTGCCCGTATACATGACTACGTCAACAATTCCATCATTAAGCAGCCTATCTTTCGCGAGTTTCGTCGTCTCGGTTCTATTTGGATTTAATACAGGATCGTCATCAATATTCCTTAGTTTGATTTTGGCTTGAGACGTGATGTCCAACCACCACAATACATTGAATCTTAGAGTTTGACCCTTGTAGCTAAAGCTATCGAGAGAGTCATCAATGTAGGGACTTTTTATTTTAAGTGCTGAACGTAAATCTTTGATAACGCGCGAGTAGTCACTGATACCCCCGGTGGAAGAATATCCCCCCATTCCATGTATAAAAACTATTCGAATATCTTTGTTCGTCCCCTCAATTACGTCGACAATTCCATCAAATTCAATGTTTCCGCTGGGGCCAGCGTAAACTTCATTCACTTTATTTGTTTTAACGATACAGCCGGAGAGGGCGGAGACTGTGAGCAGTAAGATAATATAGTTTTTCATATTAGAGTCCTTTTGATTTGTTATCACAAAGAACTCTTTATTCAGTGGCACTGAAAATCGGCAAAAAGACGTCATCCTTGTATATTCGAAAATAGAACAGAAAATGTTCAATTACAACACTAGTAGCTAACCGAGACTGCTTTTACAAAAAATTCAATCTAGAGAATAACGCCATTTACATATTTACCGTAGACCCAGCCTCTGTGGGAAAAGCCTACTATGACTTCTAACCTAAAATGTCCGCTTTCTTTAAAACACTATGAACTAAAATTGATTAAAAAATTGGGTATGGGACCTAGAGCTTTAAACTTCTGAGGATGGTTTTGATGTATTCAATCATCATGGAACACGTCCCTCAACTGGACGCCAATCATCTCAACGAAGCACGACGATTTGTGACTCTTGTCGACGCGTGTTATGAATCCCGTACCCCCTTGGTGCTGGCGGCACAAGTCCCGCTCGACGAATTGTTTGTTGACTTTGAAGCGCAAGTTGAAAGCAGTGACGGCGATGGCGAATTGATTGTTAATGATAAGGGAGGAAACTCGAGTTCCTTTGCGACCACTATGATCCGCACCAAAGAAGGGAAATATTATGAGTGGTCGGCGACGGGGCGAATTGGCGTGTCACTGGCACAATTTTCGTCTGCCAATGATCTTGCTTTTTCCTTTCGACGAGCCGCGTCTCGGTTGGTAGAAATGGGTGGAAAGGGATGGGGACGGCAATAACCTCTTACGATAAGGTGCCCTACCAACTAAAAAGTACCTCTTATCAGTTACAGAGCCAAGAGTTGCGCTTGCAGTGCTGTTTTTGTCCATTGGTTTACAAGCTTTTCGAAAGTATTTTTAATGCCCCATCTCGTTTTTCACTTTGTTTTCTAATTTATTTAAGAAGTCAAAAACTCGAGCGCTGGCTTCTTCCATTTTGTTTAGGTGTGTGATTAACGTTGCTCCATCCCCGTTTTCATGTGCATTTAGAGCCGCAATGCCTGACTGATGGACTAATGCATGGGGCCCCTCTAAATGTGAATACTCCGCGTAATGACTGTAATGTTTCTTACCATCTCCTTCATAATACCACTTACCCAATCGACACTGGTGATGGTCTGCAAAATCATCTTTTGTCTTTTCACTTTCTCCCCGGATAGTTCGATACACTTCAACCTTCCAAACCAAATGATCTAATTTAACGGTCTGGATAAAAGTACTGACGCTAGAAAGAGAAATAACATTAGCCATGTCTTCAGCAATATGGGCAACGTTGTCAAGGGATGCGCTTATTTGCGATGCAGAACTGGCTACTTGCAAGGTTTGTTGTGTACTTTCCTTGATTTGATGATAAGTACTGTCTGTCCTTTCAGAAGCCTTTACCGTCAAATCTGAAATTTTAGACGATGCTTCAGACGAACGACTAGCAAGCGTTCTAACTTCATCCGCGACTACAGCAAAACCTCGCCCTTGCTCCCCAGCTCTAGCTGCCTCAATGGCTGCGTTTAACGCTAGAAGGTTTGTTTGTTCTGAGATACTTTGTATTTGCCCAATAAATGACTCAATATCTTTACTGGATTGTGCAAGCGACTCAATTGAACTATTGATAGCGTCTGAATTTCCCGTCATTGCATTCAGCACTTCAACACAGTTTGAAAGGGCTGTACTAGTGCCACTAATATCTTCAAGCACATTGTCTAAACGAATTTTTTCTGCGTGCAGTTGAGTCGCAGAATGAGCCACGTCATGCCTCACTAAATCCAATGAATCAAGCGAGTGAAAAAAGTTTTTTACAATGGTTCGTTCGACATTAACTTTTCTGGCGAGTTCTTCAGCTTCTTCATAAGACTGGTGTAAACGAGACTCCATTTGCAAGAGCTGCCCTTGCAGCCTTTCGTTTTCCTTTTTGAGATTCTCCATCTCAGTGTTTGAATTCGTCGCTACAGGCTGTTTATTAAACCACATTAGTTTGCGTCCTTGGCATCGTTTAGGATTCTGTGCAATGTTGTTTAGCTTAGACTAATTAATTTAAAACAGTCAAAAATGATTAAAGTGTTAGTCGCTAATTAGAAATATCCTTTATTGGATGAAAGTATTCAACGCGAGCTAAATATCGCTTCGCCTACCGCGCCTGCAAATATGTTTGCAAAAAATTCATTTTGGAATGCTTTCAACAGTTCGGCGCTGTTTTTTACTTACTAACACCACCAACTAAGATGATCAGTTTTGTTCTGATGCGACAGTCTGTCAGGTTTATAATCGAAGGCTGGTGTTTTTGTATTTTGGCGTTCGTCGCCTCTAAAATTATTTCTTCGAAACGCGTGTGTGATCTCAACGCGAACTATCAGGTTTTTGTTAACTTTCTAGTTATATGCGTTGAGTAAACGTTTTTACTGGCACATAAAAACCTACAACTCCTGATAATTCGTAAACACCTTGTAAAGCTGCGTTCCACTTAATACAGAAGCAGAAGGGAAGTGCAGGATGGGAATTAAATCGCAAGGGGCTTCTAGGGTCCTGCTGCCGTTGTCGGTATCTAGATCGTCGATATTTAAAATCTGCGCTAGCGGTTCGCCTTTTTTCACGGTTTGGCCGGGTTTTGCCATGTATTCCACCATGCCGCCCCAGTTGGTGAACAGGGTTTTATAGTCTTTTAAATACACGCCCAAACGCTGCATTGCTTTCGGTTTAATATCGCATTCGTGCAACACGCCTTTGGCGTTTAAGTAGCTAAGAATGCTAGTGGCATCTATGTTACCTTCGTTAAAGTCGATAACTTCTTGGCTACCCATTTCAAGTGTGAAAGCCTCAACATTAAAGCTAATCTCGCGCTCTAAATTGCTTTTTATACTTTCTTGCAGTGTCCACCACGGGCAAAATGTCGCTTCGTCTAGTGCACCTGCAAATACGTTAGGTATAAAAATACAGTGGGGAATGTTAAACAGCTTGGCGCTGTCTTTGGCGTATTCAGGTATATAAACGTGGCGGGTAGACACAGGACCGTTGTGGAGATCCAATACAAAGTCGGCGTTCACCGCCATTTGTTGTAGTTTCAGGTTTAACTGTTGCGCCAAGCCTAACCCCCAGGGTTCGGCCAGTTTGTTGTCGATAGCATTAGAAAGGTGCGCACGAAAACGTTGTTTTATGCCTTCAATAGACTCTTCGCGTGTAACGGTTTTGGCGAAATGCTCTACTGCTTCTTTATCGAAGAAATAGCCGCGGTTCCAGTTTGTGCCGTTCACAGGGTCGAACCGGCCTAATGTGTACTCACCGGCTTTAATGTTAGTACCAATGGGATTACAGTTGGGTACTAAGATAATTTCGCCGCAAATATCCATGTTTTTCAAGCGCTGAATAAGATGATAGATAACTACATTACCTTGCACTTCAGCACCGTGAATAGAGCTTTGAATATACACGGTGGGGCCAGGGCGCGCGCCCTTCATTCGATAAATTGGCACGTTCATATTACGTCCAGACGCGTTTTGCGCCACTACCATGTGTTTTTTTACTACTTGGGTTGTCATTTAAATCAACCTATTTTCTGTCTATTTTTCTAACGAAAACGCGGCAATCATATTGATAGGAGTATTTGTAACGACCCAAGCGTTTTCAGATGATTGCTCAAAATACATAAATCGTAACATTTTGATGATTGTTCAGTGAAACTATTTCCAAATAGCACCGTCTCAAAAACTATCTATTTTCAGAATGAAACTGTTATGAAACTAACAAAAATAATTCCCTTAACTATACTGCTGGTTTTGGCTTCTGGGTGTACGTCGAAACAGTTGTATAACGCAGCGCAACAAAACCGGTTACAAAACTGCAGCGAATTGCAGGGAGCGCAACGAGATGAGTGCGAAGCACGGTATCAAAAAGACTATGAAACTTACGAACGTGAACGCCAAGAAGTCTTAAACGATAAAAAGTGATTTTGTGAATGTTAAAGGGCAGGTCTCTATACCGTAATGGATAGCAACGATTACGTTTAATAGTTACCTGCCACCTAAAATTTTATGGTTTCTTTAATTGCGTTCAGCAAGCACATAGCTCGCAGTCCACGCCTTTAGGTAGCTTCCAGTTTCGCCACTCGTGCGACAGTGCATCAAACGTCATTAACGTGTTTTTAGGGATGTTATCGAAATCCATCAATACTTGCATAGCCAACATAGCTTGGTAAGTGCCAACAATGTTTACCACAGGAGAGAAAATCCCTGCCTCGACGCAGCTTAAATCGGGCGATTCAAAAAGCGTCCGCAAGCATGCATAGCAACGGCTCTCACCGGGTATAGCTACGAAAAGCTGGCCTTCAAAGCGAATGGCTGCGCCCGACACCAGTGGAGTATTTAATTTAAAACACAATACGTTGATTAAATCCCGCGAATCGATGTTGTCAGTGCAATCAAGCACAACGTCAGCACGCTCTATGGCCTGTTTTAACGCTGGTGACAGCTGGCTAATGCCGGGCGATGAAAACTGTTGTGCGATAACGGTAATGTCGCAGTCACTGTTTATGGCAGTAAGCCGCGCTTTTGCTGCCTCTACTTTACTTGTGCCAACATCTTGTTCGCTAAACAAGGTTTGCCTTGGAAGGTTAGTGGCCTCGACTGTGTCGTGGTCGATAAGTGTAAGAGAGCCCACGCCACTGGCGCAAAGGTTAGTGGCGGCCGCGGTGCCAAGCCCGCCAATACCAATGATACAAATATTGGCGTTTAGCAGCGCTTCTTGACCGTCTAGGTCCACTTTGGGAAGCACAATGTGGCGGTTATAACGCATAGCCTGCTGATTAGTTAGGCTTTTAGACATAGTTTATGCCAACTTAGTTGTTGAATTCATGGCATGCACCCTTATAAAGTGATTACCAAATAGTATTTTGGCTGGTACTTTATCAAAAACCGCCAAAATGTCGCATATCAAATTAGGATTTCATATGTCAGTTGTCAGCCAACCCCTTAATATTGCCGTTCTTACTATTTCAGATACGCGCACCCTCGAAAACGACAAGTCGGGAGATTACCTGAAAGAGGCGCTTACCTCGGTTGGCCATAACCTTTACGATCGCGATTTGGTGAAAGATGATATTTATCAGCAGCGTGCCGTGGTGTCGAAGTGGATTGCTGATAGAAACATTCACGCGGTATTAATTACCGGTGGTACAGGTTTTACCCACCGTGACTCAACGCCAGAGGCCATTAGCGTATTGTTCGACAAAGAAGTGGACGGCTTTGGCGAGCTATTCCGTCAAATTAGCTATGAAGAGATTGGTACGTCAACTATTCAGTCTCGCGCAATAGCGGGCTTCGCCAATAATACGGTTATTTTCTGCCTGCCAGGCTCAACAGGCGCGTGTCGAACAGCGTGGGAAAAAATTATTTCTAGCCAGCTTGATGCCGACTTCAGACCGTGTAACTTCGTAAAGCATTTGGTGGGAGCATGAGTACGTTTAGCCATCTAAATGCTGGCGGCGAAGCCAATATGGTAGATGTTAGCGACAAAGATGTTACCAAGCGAGAAGCCACAGCAGAAGGCTTCTTGTACGTAAGCGAAGACGTTATTCGCCAAATCTCTGAAGCAAAAATTGCAAAAGGGGATGTATTCGCTGTTGCCCGAGTAGCGGGTATTCAAGGGGCGAAACGCTGTGCTGATCTTATTCCTCTTTGTCACCCACTGGCACTGTCGAAGGTTGATATAAACTTTGACATTCAGGCCGATCAAAACCGAATTAAAGCCACCTGCTATTGCAAACTAAGTGGTAAAACTGGTGTTGAAATGGAAGCGCTAACGGGCGTAAATGTGGCGCTGTTAACCTTGTTTGATATGTGCAAAGCCATCGACCCTGGCATGCACATGGAAGGAGTACGGGTGCTGGAGAAAAAAGGCGGTAAGACTGGCCATTGGCAGTCTGCTAACTAGTGGGCAAGAAGAAAGGTGCACTTTAAAAATAACGAGCATAACGTGTTCGCGCGCTCATTAGACAAGGTGTTTTAGAATTATCGTCGTTCAGAAAATTAAGATAAACCAGTCAGCACACGCGAACAAGGCGTCGTTAAGAATTTATAAAAAAGGCAGAACATGCATATAACGCTGAAAACATTTGCACAAACCCGAGAGATTACGGGCGAAGACAATATTACGCTTAATTTAAGTGACAACAGCACCATTAAAACTGTGTTATCGCAGCTTAAAACTCGTAGCGACAAATGGGCGTTAGCATTAGAGGGCAGTGTGCTGACTGCCCGAAACCAAGAACTTTGTGATACTGAAACTGTACTTAGCGACGGTGACGAACTTGCGCTCTTTCCTCCTGTGACTGGGGGATAGCTATGTTCGCGCTAGTTCAAGTTGAAGACTTCGACCAAGGTGAGCTGTACGAAAGGCTAAAACAGTCGGCAGACGAGAAGGCCTGCGGTAACACCGGCGCTATTGTTACTTTTACTGGACTGGTGAGAGATTTTAATAACGCTGGCGACATAGACGGCATCGAATTAGAGCATTACCCGGGCATGACTGAAAAAGCATTAATGCTGCTGGTTGAACAAGCTATTGATCGTTTTTCACTTAACAGTGCTGGCGCGCTGCACAGAGTAGGGCGTATATATAATAATGAGCAAATTGTATGGGTAGGTGCTGCGGCCCCCCATCGCCAAGCGGCGTTTGATGCTGCAAGCTATTTAATGGATATGCTTAAACAGTCTGTGCCCCTATGGAAGAAAGAGTTCAAGGGCGATAGATCTGAATGGGTTGCGGCAAAAGCATCTGACGATAAAGCTGCACTCAAGTGGATGCATAAAAAGTAATGGCTTTTTCTTTCGCAACGGGACATGCAAGCTTTTACAAGTCTTTTATGTTCCTTTTGACTAGCCTTAGTTTGTTTACAGGAGCCATGGCTTTTACGAGCTTTGCAGCGCAAGCGGGCAGTCTTGAAGCAACGCCTGCGCCTGTAAGTGAAAGCAGCGGTATTAATTCCGGTGAACAGAGCTATCCTGACGCGTTTGAGCGGGATGAAAAGATAAACGTGGCTGTAGCTGCAAACTTTGCAAAACCGCTTAGAAACATCGCAAAGCAGTTCACCCTGCTCACAGGCATAGATGTAGCGGTAACCGTGTCTTCTAGCGGTACCTTGTATGCGCAAATTCAACATGGTGCGACGTTCGATGTGTTTTTATCGGCAGATCGCGCTAGGCCACAAGCCTTGGCGGAGAATAACCTAGTACACAAAAGCAATGTGGTGGATTATGCGAAAGGCAAGCTGGCGTTTGTTTATTCTGGCGACTTGTCTGATGCACAAAGCTGCAAGCATGTTGCTGGAGAGACAAAAGAACAAATAAATGTTCAGCGTACTGACTGTTTGTCTAAGCAGCTTATTAAATTAATCGGAAATCCACAAAACAAGTTGGCTATCGCTAATCCAAAACTTGCGCCCTATGGTACTGCTGCACAGCAAACGTTGCAGAATTTATCCCTATGGCAATCATTTTTGCCACACAGAGTAATGGGCAAAAACGTCCTACAAACCCTTCAGTTTTATACCACAGGTAGTGTTAAAGGAGCCTTTGTCGCGTATTCGCTCGCTCTCGATTTACCTTCTAATTTTGCGAGTACCGTTGATGTAAATAATGTCGCCCCCACGACGGTCATTAGTCCTGTGCCAGAAATCTTGTACCAACCCATCATTCAGTCGTTAGTCGTTAACAGCAAAACAGCAGCAGTCCTCACGCCGAATCTGTTCGATGTGATAGCGATTGGTGAACCACAGGCTTTAGAAGAGCCTGGCGAGGAAAATAAACATCAAGCTTCTAAGCAGTTCAATTTAAGCGACGCTAATGGCGTATCATCTGCTAGCCTGTTTGTGCAATATTTGATGTCGCAAGGAGTTCAGCACAGCTTGATTGAATGGGGTTATGAGCCAGTGAATACACTTGGTGTTGGTCAATAGATATGCTCAATGAATTCTTTGGAGCGTCGACCCTTGAAGCCATATTACTTACTTTAAAACTGGCTTTTATCACCAGCGGTTTGCTGTTGTTCATTGCATTGCCGCTAGCGTGGTTTTTAGCTAATTGGCGGAGCAAAGCCAAGCCTTTTGTTATGTCGATACTCGCGTTGCCGTTGGTGCTACCCCCAACAGTACTCGGGTTTTATCTGCTTGTTGCGTTTTCGCCACAAAGTGCGTTGGGGCAGGGATGGCAAAGCCTTACTGGCAGAAACCTAGCATTTAGCTTTGAGGGTTTGGTGCTGGGGTCGGTAGTCTACTCGCTTCCTTTTGCTTTACAGCCTTTGTACAGCGGCTTTTCACAATTAGATAATCGTTATTTAGATGTGGCAAAAACGTTGGGGTTTTCCCCCATCGAGGCTTTCATGAAAATAGTGCTACCTTTAAGCAAAGCGCCTATTGTCGTGGCGCTAGGTTTAAGCTTTGCCCATACCATTGGTGAGTTTGGCGTGGTGCTAATGATAGGCGGTAACATTCCAGGGGAAACCCAAGTACTGTCTATAGCGCTCTATGAACAGGTAGAGGCGTTGGAATACGACAGCGCTCATAACCTCTCTATTGCCCTTTTGGTATTTTCATTCCTAATGCTCGCAGCACTGTATCGCTTCAATGGCATGACTCGTGGTGAAGAAGGGCGCTAACATGAGAATATCAGCGCATTTACCAAATCGCATTGATGCACAAATCTCACTGCAACCAGAAAGCCGTTTTATCGGCGTTACCGGTCCATCAGGTGCGGGCAAAAGCAGCTTGTTTCGGGCGCTTGCTGGCGTGGAAAAAAGCGCAAAGGTCGAAACACCATGGCCGTCTCAAAAAGTCGGCATCGTGTTTCAGCAGCCTATGTTGTTTCCTCATACCGATGTTCGGGGTAATTTAGCCTTAGCGCAGCGTCACGCTAGCCCTAATGCAATGCCTATCGATGCGTGTTTGCGCGGTTGCTATTGTGAACATTTAATCGATAAGCCGATTCATGCACTATCTGGTGGTGAAGCGCAGAGAGTCGCGATTGCGCGAGCGCTGGTCAATGGGCCAGGTGTGCTATTACTCGATGAATCGTTAAGCGCTATTGATGTCTTTACCCGTCGTAAGATTTATCAGTTTTTGAAAAATTTGTGTGTGTCGGGTCAGCTTACCTGCTTTGTGATTTCTCACGACTTAGACGATCTTGCCCTGTTCAGCGATGAGTTGATTTACATTGATCGCGGCCTCGCTGAGCTCTGTGGCCCAACGCGGGATGTGCTGGCTCGAGTGTTCGAACGAGAAAGTTTTACAACACCCTCTAGCGTGCTTGAAGGAGAGACGGTAGCCACGCCACACAAAAGAGACAGTAATAACCAGAATAAAAACGCTGGTAGCAATCACAATACCAACAGCGACAGGCAAGAAGGTCAATACGGCTCTGCAATTTTGACCGATGACAATAGTCAAGCTGTCAACGGAATAGTGCTGATATTAGTAGCGGGGCACGAGATTTATGTCAGTGAGGAATCTGTATCGTATTTCCCTCAACATGGCAGTGAACAGCTATCTGCCCGTTTCGCGGTTAAGGCCTGTGATGTCAGTATCGACACCAACATTACTGATTTTGGTAATGCCAGCACAATTAGCATTTTAAATGCGCTGCCTTGCGTTATATCCAGCATTAACCCTGTATCTACAACGCTAACCACTACCAAAAGCGAACCTCAAATCGTCCAAACCCAGCAAGGCAAAACTCACAGTGCTAAGGTGCTGCTAAAGCTTAACGTTATAAACACCAACCAAACGCTTTATGCCAGTATCAGCCACCTTTCTTTAACGCGCCTTCACCTTGAAACGGGGATGCAGATAATAGCCAGATTTAAATTGCCTTAGAGTAGTTGACGAGTGTTTCATCCACGTTGAGATAGGCATCGAATCGAGCGCAAATAGCACGTATATAAATACGCGCTGATTCGGGAACTCTAATGTACTTAGGCGTAATTTCAACAAGGCCATCTTCATGTAGCCCTGCTAAGTTTTCCAACGACTGTGAAAAATACTCATCAAAGATGATGTGATGCTCATCTGAAATCTGCTGTTTGTCTACGAACAAGTTGCACATCAAGCTTGATATCACGTCTCGGCGAATAAGGTCGTCTTGCGTTAGTGAGAGCCCAACCTTGGCTGAAGGCAAATGGTTGTCTAATCGCTGATAGTACTCTTTTAAATCTTTCGCATTTTGTGCAAAGGCATTACCAATTGTACTGATAGCCGATACGCCGACGCCGATTAAGTCAGTATCGCCTCGCAGTGTATAGCCTTGAAAATTTCGGTGAAGCTCGCCTTTATTTTTAGCAATGGCTAACGCGTCCTTGCTTAAGGCAAAATGATCAAGGCCAATCAACTCATATCCCACGCCAGTAAAGCTATTTACCGCAAGGGCATAAAGCGCCGCTTTTTCTTCGCTGGTAGGCAGTGTTTCTTCTGCAAACTTTCGCTGCGCCGCGAATCGTTCAGGTAAATGAGCGTAACTAAAAAGTGAGATACGATCGGGCATCATGGCTTTCGTTGCAGCTATAGTCGATTTAAACGTTTCTAGGGTTTGGTTCGGCAGTCCATAAATGAGATCTAAGTTTACTGAATCGAAGCCTAGCGTGCGGGCTTCAAACACCAAATTAGCAATATGTGACGTGCTTTGTACTCTGTTAATTATTTTCTGCACATTGTAGTCGGTGTCTTGAAGGCCAAAGCTTATGCGGGTGTAGCCTAAGCTTCTAAGGCACTTTAAATAGGCACCGTCCACGTTTCTAGGGTCTAGTTCAATAGACAGCTCCGCACCTAGTTCAAACGTGAAATGCTTCTTTAAAAGATAAATCAAAAATGTGTGCTGTATTTCGCTCAGAAAACTGGGTGAGCCCCCCCCTAAGTGCAGCGAAACCACGCGCTTGCCCTCGGCTAAATAACGCTTAGACAGAATTTCTTTCTCTAGGTAGTCTAAGTAGTCGTCGGCTTTTTCATTGTGGCGAGTGACTAATTTATTGCACCCGCAGTAATAACAAAGCGTTTTGCAAAAAGGGATATGTACGTACAAACTTACGGCGGGCGCTTTGGAAACAGCTAGTGCTTGTGGGTATATATCTTCTTCTAACGGTTCGAACTTAAGTGCCGTAGGGTACGATGTATAGCGCGGGGCGTGTTGGGCATATTTTTTTACAGTAGATGTGTCGTGGCTTTGCTTTACAGCATTGGTGTTCATTTTTTATATACCCTATTGAGGTGGCCTAGCGCCTATTAAGCGAAACATGTTGAGCATATCGTATTGGCTAAGGGAAGAAATTGATCTATTTCAAAGTTTTATTGTTAAACGCCGCAATTGCTCTTTTGCTTCCAATCGTTTTCTTACAAGCGTTATGGGTGAGAGGGAGAACGGCCGTGTTGCCAGAGCCTAGCGGAGACAGGGTGCTTTGTTCAATAAATGATAAAGAAGCACCGAAAATCAACGTACTAGTCATTGGGGACTCGGCTGCAGCAGGTGTAGGGGCGGCAACGCAAGAAGGGGCGTTAACTGGGCTGATTTATTCAAGCCTTTCACAACACGGTCCAACCCGTGTTTTGTTGCACGCTAAAACAGGCTATAAGAGTGAAGACGTACTTAACCTTTTACAACAATTACCAAAGCAACACTTTTCAACAACGCTCATTTCCATTGGGGTTAATGATGTTACCAAATTTGTTTCGTTAAAACGCTGGCAGTACAACATCTCGGTAATCGAGTCTCTTTTAAGCCGAAAGTTTGGCTGCCAAAATATTTTGTTTACTGCATTGCCGCCTATACATGCGTTTCCGGCTTTGCCCCAACCTTTAAGAGGTTTACTCGGCTTTAGAGCGCTTTTGCTAAATGAAGCGATGGAAGAACGTATTGCCAACTGCCCGAACTCTGAAGTGCTTCATATTAGTGCACTAAAGCTAGGCGGAAGTGCAAAAGAGGTAAAACAAAGCGGCTTGATGGCAGAGGATGGTTTTCATCCATCTTCCAAAGGCTATGGTATTTGGGCGCGGTCAGCGCTAACGCGATTTCGATCATCTTAGCTTTCCAATACGTATATTAATTACATATAGGGTTGAAGTTTCTTTTTGTAACCTCATCTAAGGTGGCTTAAGTCAATGAACACAAAGAGAACACGGATAAACGGGTTCTAAAAGGGGAGTTGTTATGCAAAAAGTAACGGTAAACATGGTATCCGACGTAGTGTGTCCATGGTGCATTGTTGGGTATCAGCGATTACAAGAAGCAATAAAAACTCTCGATAATATTGAGGTGGATATCAAGTTTCACCCATTCGAGCTGAATCCTAACATGCCAGAACAAGGACAAAATCTGCGCGAGCATATAATGGAAAAGTATGGCATTAGCGAACAGCAAAGCGCTGATAACCGAGCTCGACTTGTTGAAGCGGGCGAGGCGTTGGGGTTTGCGTTCAATTTTACTGACGATTCGCGTATGCAAAACACGTTCAAAGCCCATCAACTTGCTCATTTAGCGGCAAAAAAGGGCCTTGAAGAAGAGATGAAACTGAGCTTGTTTAAAGCGTATTTCACTGATGGTAAAAATGTGAATGATCAAAAAGTGTTGGTCGAGATTGCTGACGCAATAGGTCTTGATGGGGGAGAAGCTGAAGAGGTACTTCAAAACGGTATATACGCACAAGCAGTGCGCGAAGAGGAAGCGACTTGGATGCAGCGGGGTATTCAAAGCGTACCCACGTTCGTGATAGGCAACCAAGGAATAGCCGGTGCCCAAGAGCCAGCAACTCTTGCCGCATTTATCACCCAAGCAGCAACACAGCAGTAAACAGGTTTAACGGGGTTTGAGGTAGTTATGAGTAATCATGTGAACCACTTGCTAGCGCAATGGCTTCCGCTAAAAGACAAGCACAAGTGGGTGCTGGGTTTCATTTTTAAAACCGAAGGCTCTTGCTATCGCAAAGCGGGAGCCATGATGTTGTTCAGTGATGCTGGACATCAACTAGGTATTCTAAGCGGAGGTTGCTTAGAAAGTGATATTGTAAAAAAAGCCCAGCGCGTAATGACAGACGGTGTTAGCCGCACTGCTGTTTACGATGATGAAGATGAGGAAGATATCGCTTTTAAGTTGGGCGTAGGCTGCGGAGGCGTGGTGCATTTGGCGCTTGTGCCGGTCAACAAAGGCAATAACTACCTTTCTCTGGATGAAGTAAGCCAGACTCTATCGAAGGGTCACGTATGTGAGTGGAATGTTACGGTAGATGGGTCAGAAGGTGCGTGTAAGGTATTGGAAGACAATGCGGGTTCTCCCAGAAAAGCCGTGTTGGATACATTAGGCGGAAAGCGCAGCTTATCTGTTTTGATGATGCCGCCCATTCACATACTTGTTGTTGGTGGTGGTTACGATGCTACTTTTATGACGAAGCTTGCCAGTTCGCAAGGCTATTTAGTCAGTCTTTGGGACCCGCGGCCTGCCCAAGCGAGAGTTGAACACTTCCCCGAGGTTAATTATTTAATCGACGACCCGACCACTGAGGGGGTGCGTTTACACCTTAACGAACACAATATTCAAGCGGCAGTGCTTATGTCTCATCACCGCGAAATTGACGCCAAAGCACTTCAGTTACTCAGTATGCAGTCGCTAATTTATACGGCAATGCTTGGGCCGCTTCATCGCAAGCAAGAAATTATGGATTTAGCAGGGCTTAGCGATACTAACTTTACGCAATATTTTGCCAGCCCCGCTGGATTTGATATTGGTGGAGAACTTCCTGAGCACATTGCTCTGTCTGTGATAGCGCAATGCCACGCAGTATTTCATACGAAGCCTACGCACCTGAAACGTTAAGAACATCCTTTTAATGTTGCATCAGTTCTTGGTGCAACTGTTCCTCTAACAATGAGTCTCAAGCGATGCAGCAAAGTCTCGCTTGAATGATTCTCTATAGCTCAGTCTTATTTCTTTCCGATAATGTTGAACGCAACCTAATCTCTCGTTATAGGTTCAACAAAACAACCTTCCTCCCAACGTTTAACAAGGGGGCGTTTAAGCGATGCACCGTGATTTAAAATCAAGCTACATAGTTTCACATGATGCATACTCATTCAAAATATCAATTAAACTTATAACGTTGTTTTCCTTAGTATGTGATTTGACAAGTTAACATATTAATAACATCAGGCAGCGGTATGACAGAAATCTATCTAGTACGCCATGGCCAAGCGTCTTTTGGTAAAGCGAACTACGACAAACTGAGCGAATTGGGTGGACAGCAAGCCATCTGGCTTGGAGATTATTTTAAACATCGCAATATTCAGTTCGATGCGGTTTTCTCCGGTGATATGGTGCGGCATCATGAAACCAAAGATGGTATTGCCGAAGGTATTTCTACAAACGGATATTCTCTTCCTGACGTCACAGTTAACAGCGCTTTGAACGAATTCAATTTTCAAGCCGTAGCGAAAGCGTATTTATCACGCTACCCAGACGCGAAAGTTCCAGAGGGCGCATCACCTGCCGAGTACTATCGACTGCTTAAAAAGGCCATGCTTGCGTGGTCGCAAGACGAATTAGCGCATGATCTTCTCGATGAAACATGGAGCGAGTTTGAAGAGCGCGTTTATTCAATGCTTACTCACCTTCAAAACCTTGATGCTAAACGGGTGCTGGTGGTTAGTTCTGGAGGTGCTATCGCTATGATGCTTAAACACATTCTTGGTTATGATGCCGCCACGGTTATCAATATGAACTTGCAAATACGCAACGCCAGTTTTTCACAATGCTTCGCTAATTCGCGGGGCGTTCACTTAAATAACTTCAACAGCGTACCTCACCTGGATGTGATTGACAGGTTGCACGCCATTACCTACAGCTAAATGGGGCAATTATGAACTTCGAATATAATGAAAAGACCCAAGCACTTTTAGAAAAGCTAAAAGCGTTTATGAAAGAAGAAGTGTATCCAATTGAAAAGGAATATATTCACGCCGTAGAAGGTGGTTCTGCGAACAACGGTGACGGTCGTTGGAAGACCCCTGAAATGATGCAAACGCTTAAGCAACGAGCCAAAGATGCGGGCCTTTGGAACTTGTTTTTGCCTGAAGAGTATAAGCCCTATGGTGCAGGCCTGACAAATGCCGAGTATGCGCCGCTGTGCGAAGAAATGGGCCGTGTGTTGTTTAGTGCTGAGATTTTTAACTGCAGTGCGCCTGATACCGGCAATATGGAAGTGCTCGCTAAGTATGGCAATGAAGCGCATAAAAAGCAGTGGCTAGAGCCGTTACTTAACGGTGAAATTCGCTCGGCCTTCGCTATGACTGAGCCTGCGGTAGCTTCGAGTGATGCGACTAACATTGAAACCTCAATTAAGCGCGATGGTGACGAGTACGTTATTAATGGTCGTAAGTGGTATACCAGCGGTGCCATGAACGAAAACTGCAAAATTATGGTGGTGATGGGTAAAACGGATTTCGATGCACCTCGTCACCAGCAGCAGTCGCAAATCTTGGTCCCAATGGATACTAAAGGCGTAACTATTGTTCGCCCCATGGCGGCGATGGGTTATTACGATGAGCCAGTGGGTCATGCGGAGGTCTTGTTTGAAGATGTACGTGTTCCAGCAGAGAACTTATTACTAGGTGAAGGTCGTGGTTTCGAAATTGCGCAAGGGCGTTTAGGACCGGGTCGAATTCACCATTGCATGCGCCTTATTGGTTGTGCGCAGCGCGCGCTAGATATGGCATGTGAGCGAGTTGAACAGCGCGTAGCATTCGGAAAGCCTTTGTCGAAACAGCAGTCGATTAGAGAAAACATTGCCCAGATGCACTGTGATATAGAGCAGGCTCGTTTACTTACGCTGAAAGCTGCTGACAAGATGGATCGCTATGGCAATAAGATTTCTCGTGATCTTATTGCTGCTATCAAAATTGTAGCGCCAAGTATGGCATGCAAAGTTATCGACCAAGCCATTCAGATGCATGGCGCAGCTGGCACCAGTCAAGACTTTGTGCTATCTGCTATGTACGCCTATGCACGCACAATAAAGTTAGCTGATGGTCCTGATGAGGTTCACATGATGCAGCTAGGCCGTAATTTGATTGCCGAAAAAAACGCATAAAAAGTGCATAAGGAGTGAGTGTGTCAAAAGATAATGCCCCACATGCAATTGATTTAGTGGCGCTAAACAACTATCTATCTACAGCGTGCCCCAGTATTGGGCACGTTGAAAGCGCAGAAAAGTTCGCGGGTGGACAGTCGAACCCCACGTTTAAGCTCACCACAGATAACGGCGTGTATGTCTTGCGCCGCCAACCTCCAGGTAAATTACTAAAGTCTGCTCATGCGGTAGACAGAGAGTTTCGCGTTATCAACGCACTACAAGACTCTCAGGTGCCTGTGCCTAAAGCTCATCATTTGTGTGAAGATACCAGTGTTATCGGCAGCATGTTTTACATCATGGCGTTTGTTGAGGGCGAAATATATTGGAATAGCGCATTACCTGAAATAGCGTCTTCTGATACCCGCGGTGCCATGTATGACGAGATGAATCGCGTGTTGGCTGCGCTTCACAGTGTTGATATTGAAAGCGCCGGGTTGAGTGATTATGGCAAGCCTGGTAGTTACTTTGAACGTCAGTTAAGTCGTTGGACAAAGCAGTATCGGGCATCTGAACTTGAGCATATTGAAGAAATTGAAAGTCTTATCCACTACCTAGAAGCAAATCTGCCAGAGGATGACGGACAAGTGTCGTTGGTTCATGGTGATTTTCGATTAGACAACATGATGTTTGATATGTCTGATACCGACAAACCGCAAGTGGTAGCTGTATTAGACTGGGAGCTCTCGACCTTGGGACACCCATATGCCGACCTGGCCTATCAATGCATGCAGCTACGCCTTCCTTCTGATATTGCACATGCAGCTGGATTAGGCGGGCTTGATAGAAAGCAGCTGGGTATTCCGAGCGAACAAGAATATATCAAGGCATATTGCGAGCGAAGAGGCATTGATGCCATAAACAACTGGACGTTCTACCTCGCATTTAGTTTTTTCCGTTTAGCCGCTATTTTACAAGGTGTTGTAAAGCGCGCCCACGATGGCAACGCGTCAAGCGAGAAGGCCATGCAATTAGGCGCGATGGTGCGTCCTTTGGCGCAAATTGCAAACCAAACTATACACCAAAGCGAATAAACGCCATATAACGTATTTAATGACCTGCCATGCTATATGAAGCATGCAGGTCGAACAAAATAACTGGAGACAGTATGAAAGCAATTGTATGCGAATCTTTTGGGCCGCTTGACGATCTTCAATTTAAAGATGTGGCGGATCCAGAAGTAAAAAAAGGCCATGTGGTAATTAACGTTGAAGCTGCAGGGGTTAATTTTCCAGATGGTCTGTTGGTGCAAGGACTGTATCAAATGCAGCCAGACTTTCCGTTTATTCCTGGCAACGAAGTCGCTGGTACCATTGCTCAGGTGGGTGAAGGCGTGAGTCATTTAAAAGAAGGTCAACGTGTTATCGCGCTGTCGAATTTAGGTGGTTATGCAGAAAAAGCATTAATCCCAGCCACTCATGTAATGCCGTTGCCGGACCCCATTCATGTTAACGAAGGCGCAGCCCTTGTAACTGCGCATGCGACTGCCCATCACGCATTAAAACAACGGGCGAAGCTGCAAGCAGGTGAAACGCTGGTTGTTACTGGTGCGGCTGGCGGTACAGGCCTGGCTGCAGTGCAAATAGGCAAGATCATGGGCGCCAAAGTTATTGCGGTATGCTCAACAGAGGAAAAGTTAGCGCTCGCTAAAGAGTATGGTGCTGATGTTCTAATTAATTATAAAGAGAAAGATTTAAAGGAAACACTTAAAGAAGTGACGGGAGGCAAAGGCGTAGACGTTGTTTACGAATGCGTTGGCGGCGATACCTTCCACGCATGCAGTCGAAGTATGGCTTGGGAAGGGCGTTTACTTGTGGTTGGCTTTGCAGGCGGTGAGATCCCGAAATTCCCAGTTAATTTAGCGCTGGTAAAAGGCTACTCGGTGATGGGCGTATTTTGGGGCTCATTTACTCAGCACGATCCGAAAGGCTTTGCTGAAAACATGCAAGAGCTTTTAACGTGGTACGTGCAAGGCAAAGTTAAGGTTGTGGTAGATGAAGCACTGCCGCTCGAACAAGCAACGAAGGCCATGGCTAAAGTTATGAACCGCGAGGTTAAAGGTAAGATGGTGCTTGTGCCCTGATCCTACAGGTCTGGCAAGAAAGTAAGTTAACGAAAAGCCTGAGCCTTCTGAAGTGTCCCCAGTAATGGAATAGTCCAACTACTGGGTGTCACGTCATTCTATGGTTCAGGCTTATTTCGAGAGTCATTGAGTAATGGTTATTCTGGTACTAGTTCTACGTTGAATTCTCTGGTCAACACATGACATAAGTCTTTACCAATGCCTATGTTATCTACTTGATAGTCTTGATAACCCTGTTTTTGTACTGTGAGGGTGTAAAAGCCAGGACGTTCTTCTAGCATTGCAATCAAATCGTCTTCTGCACAATCCGTTTCATCAACTATAACAGTTTCAGAAAACGCTTCTTCTATTGCAGTAGCAGTAACTCCACATGCGCTTGGCATTTGTGTTGTTTGATCGGTTACTGAAAGCAAGAGGCCATCTTCTACCGTTGCTGTACAGGCCACATCACCAGCGGCGATAAGGTTGCTAATTGTTAGGGTATATTCGTCGTCAGCCGTTTGCTCGTTGATATCGACCTTGATTTCGGTTGGGTAGCCGAGTTCTGGGTCATATTTAACCGATAGCGACTCCGCACGGCTTTCTTCTAATGAAATAAGTTGATACAAGCTATCAATGCTTTCCGTATACGCATCATCTAGCGGTAGGGCAATATTGCCTTCTATAATAGTTTGAGAGGTGACCTGACTACCTTCTACCAGTACTAAGCGAGGAAGTATGGTTTCTTCGGTGCAAAAACATGAAATTTGATATTCAAACTGGTAATTCTCGATGTTCGCACTTTCCCACTTTGCGCGGTTGGCGTTAAGGTCGTCGAGTATATCGTTTGAATCGCTACCACCGCAGCCCAACAATAGCGTAGTAGCAGAAATCGTCGCAGCGATACGTAAAATAGTAGTCATAACATTCCTTGTTTTTTATTTTTTAAGATTAGCCACGATAATAGAGCACGCAGCAATTTTGTGACAATTAGAAATAAAAAAGTGGCTTTGCACTTCACGTAATACAAAACCACTCTGCAGTTTATACTAATACAATTGTTGTTAAAGTAAACAGTGTTACTTGGGAACGTTTTGGCGCTGAGTTACTCCATAAGCCACATTCGTGCACTTCTTCCTGGTACATAGAACTTGTGCCACTGAGTTGTAATATATTGCACATCGTTACTTAACGTATCGCGGTAATTTCTATACCACCATAAATTGTCCGTAGATGTATCTACCCAAATATCTTGGCCGTCTGCGCATTTATTAATACCCACAACGCCCTGGTGGTCACGCTTGAAGAAAATAACGCAGTCATTATGACTTACCACTTGCATGCCACTGCCCTGAACTCCGTTATGGAATTTAACCATACCCTTGATGTCATTACGCTTATACAAATCTACCCAGCGATTATCACCACTTTCATTGTTATCTGAGTACAGTAGTGGAACACCACCGTCACGCCCTAGTACATAGGCATTTGCCAAATGTTCGTCGGTTGGGTCAAGTAACTGGTAGCGGAAGCCGTCGTTGAGCGGAATGTCGTGGGTAATACTAAATGTAATAGCCTTGTCGCCTGATAAAGCCTGACCATACGCACCTGGGTCAACTAAGGCATTCATCGAACCACCGAAGCTAAACACACTGCGTATTTGCGCGAAAAGCGGGAAATCGTAGGCCGAGTGACCTGTTGCTGATAAATAAGGTGCAAGGAAGTTATCATACTCACTAGAGCCTGCACCGCCCGTGGTAATTATTTCTCCGAAAACATGCACGCCGTTTTTGATATTGCTGTCGAACACCGCGTTGATATGATAGTTGGTCATGTGCTTTGCAGCATCAACGCGAAAACCGGTTACACCCATGTCTTTTAACGCCTGAAGATACGCTTTTTGCTGGGCTACTACCCAATTATTGGGGTCTAGGTCGGGCAAACCAGGATCTGGCGCGGCGCCGCATAATCTATTGTACTGAACATCGCCTACATCGCTGTAGTTACTAATGCACTTAGGGCCACCTTGATCATACGTACCGTGGAAGTCACCACCGCCAAAAAGACCGCTACTTACATCACCAAATAAAGTGATGCCATTGTAGTACCCCTGATTTGAAGAGTACTGCTGTAGTATTTCACTTCCGGGGTAGTTTAAGTCTGAACGTTTCCATGCTTCGTTCGCCATATGATTAAAGACAATATCCGCGTAGGTCTCTACACCTTTGGCATTTAATGCATTAACCATCGCTTGAAAGTCAGCAGTGTCACCAAGTGGATTATCAATAACTCGATAGTCCTGGGGTTGATATCGCGCCCACCACTGATCACCTGTCGATTTATAAGCAGGCGAAACAAGTACTTTGGTGTAACCAAGATCCGCAATTTCCTGGGCTTTTGCGGCTACGTCGTCGTAGGTCCAGTTAAATGCGTGTAGTATAACGTCGGCATAGCTTTGATAACTTAATGTACTCAGTGCTGCGCCTATTAGAACGCCTGCCGCATGTTTCTTCATCTTCATAGTGTGTCCTATTTATGTGGGAGCGAGATAAAAGATGAAAGTAATGCTTACATTTTGTTTACAAATAATAAACATAATGCATACGTATTCAATTAACCTTTAATTTTAAATTAAAGGAAAGGTGAACAATCAAGATGCGCAGGGAAGGGAGTACAGTTAGTTATTGCAATTGGGTTAGCGGCTCTTAGTTGCGCAGCACTGTTTGAATTTTTTGTTGCTACCGCATACACAAGGTAGGTTTCTCCCGTACTTAATTTTGCCGCAATCGTCGTGTAATACGCCGTCGTGATAACGCCACTTACCGTCTTCAACACTAAAATTCGACGTTTCGTGAAGCTGATACATACTTTTATTTTCAAAATAGTAAGCAGTGAATTCAACAATGGCATTATTGGGTTTGGTGATGGGTTTGGAGATGGACTTTAAATTAGTCTTAAAGATTGGCTCGGCGTTGGTTACTGCTTCGACTTTAGCGTCGGCATGTACAGTACTGTCTATCGAACTATCTTCAGTACTACTGACCGAGTTACCTACCAAGCTATCTACGGAGCTAGCCGCTAGAGTGGGGTGAACTTTAAGTGCGAACCATGTCGCACCTTGTGCGCTTTGCGCCAAATCCTCTACAGAAAGACCCTGCTGCTTTTCTTTGGTGTAGGTTTCAAGAATGTATTGATAATGCGCTGTAGCGTAGGCTGAAAATCGCGAGCGCATAAGTTGCTCTGCAGTACTAGGGTGTTTATCACCCTTAATAAAAGGCTCGCAGCATTCGTTGAAGGGTTTTGATGAGCAACAGTAACAGCGCATAAGACAACTCGCGGTTTAAGAGTATAACAAAGCGCTACAGTATAAGTATAAGTTGCGTGAGTCCCAACTTTTTAAACGTAAATGTTGCCGATATTCAAAGATTCCTTGGCGGTCCATGCCAAAGGGTACATGTCAGAGATTCCACGCCAAAGAGTTGTATGAAAATAAATATTTAGGTTTTGTTTACGCACCGCTATTCAGGCAAATGTAAGATGGGGCAAACGTAAAATGTAAGCATAAACAGGCTTTGTATTACCAAGGACCTAATGCTACGTTTTGTTCGTCATTAATGCTGTTAACACGTACATTCACTAGGCTGACAGAGTAAAGCTCACACAGCTTTCTGATCATTTCACTATCGGTTGGTTGAAGGTCTAAATCAATGTTTTCTACATACAGTGTTTTACATTGGCCACCTGTAATCAGCTTACTGATCCATTCGGGCATTTTTTCTTTTTCGGGTTTTTGAATACGGATAGCGTGATCTACAGATTTAGAAAACGACACCGTATTTGAAAGCAGATAATTCCAACCTTTGTCGTTACTTCCTTTTCCATTACCTTGTTTTTCGCCTGGAAACCCTTCTATCGGCAAAGGTAGTTGAACAACATTTGAAACCGAAGCGCGCAAAGCATTAAATCGTGAAACTGAAGATGTGTTCATAGTAAAACCCTTTATGCATTTGTCCTGAAGTTCATAGTTTGAACTTCGGGAATATTGTTATCAATTAATGCTGGTTACATATACAGTGTGTATTTGTATACAGTATTCTCAAAGGAGGGCTTTGGCAAGTATTTAGTTGTACTTTTTTCACACAAATCGGTGTTTTCTCAGTAACTATATAAAAGATAATGATTTTTTTGTTCTATCGAATTCTGAAGGAAGTATTCAGACACCGATTGAGGTAAGATGCGCGCGAATTTTACATAGAAAACTACTGTATAAAGTTGGAGGAGAATTGAGCGCATTAATACATTTAGGCTACTTGGGGATGCTCTTATCGGCATTTTTGGCAGCCACTATATTGCCTTTTAGTTCTGAAATTGTGCTTAGTGCTTTATACAGTAGTGGGTTGAACTGGGTGTTGTTGCTTGTTGTTGCTTCGTTAGGAAATGTACTTGGCTCGGTGGTTAATTATGCATTGGGCTTCAAGTTCGGAAAAGAAATTGCGACCGATAAGTTAAAAGTGAGCGAAGCGGCGTTTAACCGTGCAAGCTACACCTTTACAAAGTGGGGGAAGTGGAGTTTGTTTTTATGCTGGGTACCTATTATTGGCGACCCTATTACTTTAGTAGCAGGTGTACTTAGAAGCCCGCTTTGGTTTTTTATTATCGCGGTAACGCTTAGTAAAACAGCGCGTTATGCTGCGCTGCTTTACGTACTTGTGTAAAAGGTTTTCGGCTTAGTTTTCTCACGCCACTGTGTTGTTGTCTCTCGACTTCTTTTGGCTTTTCTTTTGGTACGTCACATACCACTGCTTCATTCTTGGGCTCATTAAAATCAGCCCAATCATCCAATACCAAACGGGCTCTTGCCAAAACGTCTTCTGCGACCAGCTGAAATGAAGCAGTGCAAGGGGCAGGATCAGGTAAATGCTGTTGTGAAGCTTCTGCCACTTTTTTCCCATGTTGCGCTGGATACGCTTAAACGACGTAGCAGTGAGAGCAAAAAGAAGAAGTAACGCTGCCATGCCAACAATGATATAAGGCCTGCTTACTATCTCGCTAGCCACTAGTGCAATATCAAGCTGGAGTTCAAACACAATGTAAGTGAACAGGTGTGCAAAGGCGTACACAAAGGTGTATACGCCAATCATACGTCTAAATTGCATCGGTTCTGGGCTTGGTAGCCATTTAGCAAGTGGGCTAAGAGTAAGCGTTAGTAAAAGAAAGTGAATTGCCCAGGTTCCAGTCTCGTTGATGAGCGTGTTTACAGGGTCTGGACCAAGCTGATCGGTTACCCCTGCAAAAAACAACCAGACGATATAGCCCAATGCGAAAAGGTGAATAAGACCTTTTAGGCTGCGGCGCTGCCATACAGAGAGTCGAAATGTTTTTTTTCTTAACGGCATTAAATGAACAACTTAATAATAATGTTTAAAAACTCTAGTTAAGTGATATTGATATGAATGACTAGCTATTTGGTTGTGGCCTCATAAAGTTACAACTAGTAATAACGGGATAAGTCCATATCTTTGTATAGCGGCGCGACTTCGCTGTAACCGTTGAACATTTGGGTGTCGATGCGATTTCTGGCGAGTAGCCCACCTGTGGTTATTCTACGCTCGCTGGCCTGACTCCACCTTGGGTGCGACACGTTTGGATTCACATTGGCGTAAAAGCCATACTCGTTGGCGGCCAGTCGATTCCATGTGGTAGGCGGCTTCTTATCGGTAAGGCGAATTCTCACAATAGACTTAATGCTCTTAAAACCATACTTCCACGGTACAACAAGCCTGATAGGCGCGCCGTTTTGAGGTGGCAAAGTCTTCCCGTAAAGACCAACCGACATGAGCGTTAACGGGTGCATGGCTTCATCAAGACGCAACCCCTCTACGTAAGGGTAATCAATACCACCACCGGTAAAGCGGCTTCGTTGACCGGGCATTTGCTCAGGGTCGTATAGGGTTTCAAACGCCACATACTTGGCTGACATTAATGGCTCGGCTTGTTTTAACAACGCCCCCAACTCAAACCCAATCCAAGGTACCACCATCGACCATGCTTCAACGCAGCGCAAACGGTAAATGCGCTCCTCTAATGGAAAGCGTTTTGTTAAGGCATCGTGATCAAGCTCAATGGGGTTTTTCACCATGCCATCAATTTTTAACGTCCACGGTTTGGTTTGAAATTCAGTCGCATTTTGGGCAGGTGCGTCTTTAGAGGTACCAAACTCGTAAAAATTATTGTAGCTGGTTACTTTATCTTCAGGCGTACGGGTTTCCGCTATTTGAAATTTAGGTGGTTGGCTAAACTCAAGCGCTTTCCCTTTAAACGCAGCTTTTTCTTCCTCATCTTCCCAAAACCAACCGGCAGCCCCCGCTGACTTTGCTAACAGTGTGGACGCGCCCACAAAGCCCATAGATTTGAGCAATGAACGGCGATTCATATACACGCTTTCATCAGTCACATGGCTTTCGTTCAACTTCACTGAGGGTTTAAATGGTTTTGGCATAACGTTACCTAAATTATGATAAGACTATGAGAAATGGTCGTCACTTCACCCAGTACATTTAGCTACGTTAATGTAACGAGTAAGTTCAACATAATAAAAAAGACCGAGAGTACGGTCTTTTCATTTCAATTAATTTGGGGCAAATTAAACAATCTACATATGCAAACTATCTTGAATGCCGCCTTGTTTTGGTGAAAAGATATTGCTGTATAAGCGAGAGGCGAATTCGTCTGTCATGCCAGATATATAGTCCGCGAGGACGCGCATACCATTGTCTTTCTCACAGGCCTTACGCCAGCGCTCTTGGGTGTTTTCAGGTAGAAGGCGGTCGGGATCCGATGCAAAAGCTTCAAAAAGTTCCATAACTACCAGCTGTCCCTTGTATTCTAATAGCTGCACATCGGGGCGGCGTATTACTTTGTTAAACACGAAACGTTTAAATAGCTCCAAGGCTTCTGCAAATTTTTCCGGCATCATGGCGTTGAACGCCAGTAACGGATGAGCAAAACCCTCAACGCCTTTTATTTCAATAGCTGTGATAAAGCTATTAACCAGCGCACCTATGGCATTTTTCCTTTCGTGATGTGCAGCGCTAAATAGTTTGTTGGTTAACACTTCTATATTATCTGACAGCCAGGGTACATCCAGCGCTTTAAGCGGGGTGGTTACATCCTCGACAAAATGATGCTTGTCGACCATATCCATCACAATGGCATCTTCTAAGTCGTGAATGCCATAGGCGATATCGTCAGACAGCTCCATAATTGAACAGTCGAACGATTTAAATTGCGTTTTGCTGTGGGTATTCGGTTTTGCAGCAAACTGCATAAACGCATCTTTATCTTCATTGCTAAATGGCGCAAGTAGCCAGTCGAATAGGGGCTCGTCGCAGCGAAACAGACCTTTTGGTGGATGCCAGTCGTGGGCCTTAACCTGACGAAGTGAAGCCGGGCGTTCGGGCGTAGGTCCTTTACTATGAAGGGCATCGATAAAGTTCGGATATTTAACCAAGCCTAACACGCTTCTTCTGCATAAATTCATGCCGTGTTCGGCAGTATAGGGCTCTAGCTGAGTGATGATCCTAAAGGTTTGTCCGTTTCCTTCAAACCCGCCGTATTGGTGCATCATGTAATTAAGCGCAATTTCACCACCATGGCCAAAAGGTGGATGACCAATATCGTGAGCCAAGCAGAGGGTTTCGATTAACGTAGGATCAAGAGCCAAAGTAGTGGCGATATCTGGAAATTTCACCCACAGCTGGGCGGTAATACCGGTGCCAATTTGGGCGGCTTCTAGAGAGTGGGTAAGTCGAGTGCGATAGAAGTCGCTCAGCCCCACACCCAGCACTTGGGTTTTTGCCTGCAATCTGCGAAACGCGGCGCTGTGAAGAACGCGCGCTTTATCACGTTGATACGGATTGCGATGATCGCCGTCTCTTGTTTCGCTACGGGGTAAACGACGCTCGTGTAATGCTAATTCCCAATCGCTTGTTGCCAAAAAAAACCTCGCTGCCTTGCTGTGTATGCTACTTCTATTCGTCAGTGTAGTAATTTAAGCGCTGTTAATCGCCTTGCTCACATATCGTCTTGCGTAATTTCATCAAGACTTAAAGAAAAGCTTGGTACGTAACGCGTTAAGAAGTAGTCCACCTCTTCAGAATGATACTCTTTAAGGGTTTTATCTAATCGTTTCTTAGCCAGCTTAAACTCTTGGTTACCAGCAGCTAATTCTTCAAGCGTTTTTAGATAAGCGCAAAGTACGTCTGCTGCTTTCACAATAAAAGCTTCTTCTTCACTATGGTAGTGATGATCAATAAGCGCCGCATAGTCTTCTCGAAATGCTTCAGGCGCCATTTCAATTAGCTTGTTCTCTGCAATTTTTTCGATCTTTTTATATTCTTCTTTAATCGCAGGGTTAAAGTATTTCACTGGGGTAGGGAGGTCTCCGGTCAGTACCTCCGACACGTCGTGAAATATTGCCATGGTAGCAATACGATCAGGGTTTAGTGTGCCGCCAAAAAACTTATTTTTTATTAAGGCTAGCGCGTGGGCGACCATGGCCACCTGCAAACTATGCTCCTGCACATTTTCTGTGCGCACGTTGTGCATGAGCGGCCAGCGATTAATAAGCTTTAAGCGCGCCAGGTGCGCAAAAAAGTGACTTTTATCAGACACATTACGCCCCTTGCTTATACGTTCTAAAAAAGTTGCCAATACGATGCAGCGCAGGCACCAATACATCGCTGTGCGGTAAAAATACTAATCGAAAGTACGTGCCTTCATTAAGGTTAAACGCGCGACCGTGTACCAGCAGAATTTTTTCAGAGCTTAATAAGTCCAGCACCATTTGTTCATCGTTTTGAATGTTGAATTTCTTCTCATCTACTTTGGCGAAACAATACATGGCGCCTTTAGGCTTAACGCAAGAGATACCGTCGATGCCGTTCAACATATCTGTAGTTACGTCACGCTGAATGCGCAAGCGCCCGTTTTCCTTTACCAAGTCGTCAATACTCTGATAGCCGCCTAATGCAGTTTGTATGGCGCTTTGACAAGGTACGTTTGCGCACATACGCATAGAAGACAATATATTGAGTCCATCGATATAATCGGTAGCAAGACGTTTATTCCCACTGACAACTAACCAACCAGAGCGAAAGCCCGCCACGCGATAGTTTTTGCTTAAACCACCAAAAGTAACAAAAAATACGTCATCAGCGAGTGACGCAATACTGGTGTGCTGGGCTTCATCGTATAAAATTTTGTCGTAAATCTCGTCGCTAAATACGACTAAGCCGTGCTCGCGGGCGATTTCAACCACGTCTTGCAGGAGGGCTTTGTCGTACACCGCACCTGTAGGGTTATTAGGGTTAATCAATACAATTGCGCGAGTTTTGCTGGTGATTTTACTTTTTATATCGTCAATATCGGGGAACCAGCCCGCTTGCTCGTCGCAGCGATAGTGAACAGGTGAGCCTGACGACAGACTTACGGCTGCTGTCCAAAGCGGATAGTCAGGACTTGGAATAAGCACTTCATCGCCATGATTAAGCAACGCTTGCATCGCCATCATAATTAACTCAGATACGCCATTACCAATATAAACGTCGTCTACACGGATGTCTTTAATGTTGCGCTGCTGGTAGTACTGCATCACGGCCACGCGGGCAGCATAAATTCCTGTCGAGTCTGAATATCCTTGAGACGTAGGCAGGTTATGAATAACGTCTTTTACGATATCGTCAGGGGCTTCAAATCCAAATGGGGCGGGGTTACCGATATTCAGCTTTAATATACGGTGTCCTTCGTCTTCCATTTTTCGTGCTTGCGCAGCGATTGGGCCTCTAATGTCGTAACAAACGTTATCTAATTTATGTGAGCGAGATACAGTTTTCATGGTCTATCTGGTTGATTTACATACCCTGAGATTATCGCAATACAAAGTCATATGCGATGGCCTTTTTGCAGTATTTCTGCTTTAAGTACGACTTTTTTCACCAAGTGGCTATTTATTGACCATATAACGAGATGAATGATCCGCTTGTCACTTAAGTATAAAATTTATGTTAATAGCTTGTGAACTTTTCATTCAGCGCCTATCGTAGTAGTAAGGCGTGTATAAAAAACGCGTTAGTAACAAACAGGCTAACAAGCAGAGGTGATAAGAATATGTCCCACCATTTCAAAGAAACACCAGAGAATGCAATCACGCAAAGTGGTATAGCACGCGTTATTCCCTGTAAAGAATTAGACGTCGGTGATCCCATAAAATGGATGTCACTGGCGTTAAGAGACGCTATGCGCGCCCCAGGACTCACCCTATTTTACGGTGTGTTGTTTGCGGTTATTCCCTGGTTCATTATGTACCTTGTTGAAATGACCGGTTGGCACTTGGTTATTTTACCTGCCATTGTTTGCTTTATGTTAGTTGGTCCTTTTTTAGCAGCAGGTCTTTATGACATTAGTTGGGAAATGGAAAAAGGTCACAAACCAACACTTCGTCATTCTTTACGCGCTATGCGCAGAAACGCATTTAACGAATGGGGCTTTGCGATACTGCTAATGGTCATGATGATCTTTTGGTTACGCGTTGCGTCGCTTATCCACGCGCTTTATCCACCTTATATAGAGAACGATTTGGAAAGCCTATTGCCTTTCTTAATGTTGGGAACGATGGTGGGTGCAGGCTTTACCCTTGCAATGCTTTTTATAACCGCTTTTACTCAGCCCATTCTTATGGAACGCAAAGTTGATCTTGCCACTGCAGTTTTGACCAGTGTAAATGCAGTTTGGCTTAACAAGGTTCCCATGCTTATTTGGGGGGCTATAATTTTCACCACAGTAGCAATTGGCTACGTGACCGGGTTTATTGGTTTTATCGTGTTAATGCCTATTATCGGCTACGCGTCATGGCATGCTTATATTGATGCCATTGAAACTAAGCGCGAACGCAAATATGAGTAATCGCCCACGCTTTCTGTAATTTAATTACGGAAATAGTGAGGTTTTCTGTACATTAGATGCGCTATATCATTATATATTTTGTTAAAATTACAGTTTTAAGGCCCCAAAAGGGGCCTTTTTATACTTAAGTCTTATATTTCTTTCTTCCTATAAATATACTGGCTAGATATATTAGTAATATACAATTTATATTATTCTAAGTAATTCAAGGGGTTAGTGCCGTAACAACAGCGTAACAACTTGATTTACCAAGCATTTACCCTGGTTACACAATCATTCAACAGAAAAATTTTTATTCTTGATGCATAAATAAAGGGCGTTGAACGAATTGTTGTTTCATTCAACTTTGTTCAACTCAACTTAAGAGTTTGCCACAAACTTGCATAGCACCTTTAACCACACATTGAGGATTTTAAAATGAAATTATCTAACTTACTTAAAGTTTTTGCAGCTACTGCTACTGTCGCTTTTAGTATCAACGCAAATGCAGCCGCAGAGTCTAAAGACATACGCTTCGTAGGTGAAACCCAGTTTGCAGGGTTTTGTAAAGCGATAATCAACGATGATGTAAGAGTTCTTCGTTCAAGCCTTTCACGTAACGTGGGTCGTATTGGTGCTAGTCAGCGTGAAGTATTGCGCATGGTAACGTCTGAAGAAGGCTTAACATGTAATGGAAGTAGCCTTATTAAGTTTTCTGAAGAGCGTCACGCAGATGCAGTACATGAATACTTAACGTCGCGTAGCTAAGGCTTTGGTTGTTGTAACGATAAACTCAGAAAAAGCGGGCTAGCTTGCACTCATCGTCAATCACGTTGACGTAAATGGTGAAAACTAGACCCGCTTTTTGTCTTACTTTTTGCTCTAAAATGTGCCTTAATTAGCGATTTTAATATACGTGGCTACACGCGCTTTACTGGTTTTAAACAAACGTTGCGTTTTAAACCTAAGCTTTAGTAGCAACACGTAAGCAAGTGGTACTAAGAACAAGCTGGTTAGTGTTGAGAACAGCAGCCCACCAATGATTGCAATGGCCATTGGCGAGTAGGGAGGGCCGTCGCCGCCAATTCGAGTACTCCCCATCGCAAGTGGAATAAGCCCTAGAACTGTAGTGGCTACTGTCATCAGAATAGGCCTGATACGTGTCATAGACCCTTCAATTACTGCGTCATACAGCGATAAGCCTTCGTTGATGAGCTGATTAATTCTGTCTACCAATACAATACCGTTGTTAACCACTATACCCATGAGTATCAGCATGCCAATCATCCCCATGATAGACATAGATGTACCAGTAACCATAAAGGCCCAAAACACACCTGTGAAGGAAAACAGGAGTGACGTAATTACAGAGGTTGGAAGGATAAGCGACTCAAACAGTGCTGCCATCACGACGTATATCATGCAAAGGGCTAACAGCATGTTCATTTGCATTACGGCATTCGCTTCATCCTGTCGAGAGAAGCTGCCGTCTAGCGTCCACTTATAACCGGTCGGCAATTCAATATTCGTCAGTGCTTTCTCTATGCGTTCACGAGCTTGTTCGGTGGTGGTTTCACCCTCTAGGTTTGCACCAATAGCAAGCGCTGTTTGACGATAGTTGCGGTTAATTTGCGAAAGCTGTGGCACCACAGAGAAATCTGCAATCATGTTCAGCGTTACCGATTGGCCCTGGGTAAATCCAATATTAATGTTCTTAAGTTCGCTTAGCGAGGCTTGAATATCGCTGCCAAACTTAAGCTGCACCGCCACTTCTCCGGCGTCACCATAACGGAATGTACGTAAATTACTGCCTCTTAAAGCCGTAGAGATGAGCTTTGCTACATCATTCACTTGAATACCGAAGCGGTTTGCTTTCTCTCTGTCTATGCGTATTTGAACCTCATCGCGGGTAGATCCCGTGTCGGCTTTTACGTCTTCCAACCCATCTATGGTGGAAAGAATAGGAATGATCTGCTCTGAAATAGTGAGCAAGGTTTCTGAAGACTCGCCCAACAGCGTTACTCTTACGCCACCACCGTTGCCGCTATCCCATTGGAAAGAGGGGCGAGCACGCACGAATAAAGGCATGTTTTCGCGAATATCCTCCTTAATTTTACCTACACTGACCGGTAATTCGTCATTAAGCGTGATACCACTTACTGCATGACCGGCAGTAAAATAGGTGTAAACCTGTTTGATGTGAAAACGTTCTTGGTTTTCATAAAGATAAGCTTCCATTTTATCTACGGTTTTTTCTACCTCTTCTAGGGTAAAGTTTTGGGTTACGTGATAATTAAGCCAAATACGCTCTTGGTTGTTATTACCTTCATCGTCTGATGTCACTGCCTGCATGGGCACGAAAGTCGACGCCAGAATGAGTAACGCAAAGACGCAAGTTGTTCCTTGGTGTTTCAACATCCAATTAAGTGCTCGGCCATAGCCTTTTATGTAGGAAGGCGTTTTAGGTGTTTTTACTACTGGAATTTTTACTTTTGTTGTTAGTAATGGAATAAGTGTTTTAGCAATAAAAAGCGACGCAAACAGAGATATGCAGATAGCTACGGCTACGTGCTCTAAGAAAATAGTCACGTCTATTTTTACCCCAATAATATTAGGCAAAAACACTATCGCGGTGGTTGCAGTTCCAGCAATGACCGCAAGACTGACTTTGTTTACACCAATCTGGGTGGCTCGCTTAATGTCTCTCTCTTGTTGGCGTTCTTGAAATACGCTTTCAGTGATCACAACAGCGTTGTCTACCAGCATGCCTACCGCTAGCATGAGGCCCATTAACGATAAGATGTTGAGTGTATAACCCAAAAGGTACATCACACCTAAGGTAATACAAATCGAGAATGGTACAGAAAGCACCACGATTAAGGTGGTGGTAAGCTGGCGCAAGAATAAGTACAGCACAATAACTGAAAGTAACGCACCTAAAAGGCCAGCGTTTAGCAAATCGCTCAGCGACGAAGTTACGCTTTTCGCGGTGTCGTCCATTACAAATAAACTAATTCCTGTAAACTCAGGGTCTTCCTTGGCTTTTTCGATAACTTTCATCACCGCATCAGAAACTTCAACGAGGTTGCTGCCAGACTCGCGAAATACATTGAAGCCTACCGCAAAGGTGCGATCTAAGTGACGCCCTTCGTTGCGCTGAGGAAGCTCGTAAGTGACGCTCGCGATGTCAGACAAGCGCACGTTGCGAGTAACCCACATGTCTTTAAAGTCATTTACATCGGTGAATTCGCCAGTTGGGTTAACCAGAATTTTTTCACCGTTGTTGTACATGTAGCCCGCGGTTAGCGAGAAGTTTGCGCTTTGAAGCTGCTGTTCTAAGCGTGTACCGTCTATTTGGTAGGCCGCCATTTTCTTAGGATCTAAGCGAATAGTAATTTGACGCTTCATGGTGCCGTATAGCTCAACTTTCGACACACCCGGAACACGCTCTAGCGGTCGCTTAAGGTTACGCTCAAGCAAGTCGTAAGCATTCGATAAGTCGCGGTCGCTCGATACACGCAGCTGAAATATAGGCATATCGTTGGTGTTAAACTTGTACACCATGATCCGCTCTATATCGTCAGGGAGTTCATGGCGAATAGCGTCAATCTTCTCCCGTGCTTCAATACTTTTGGCTTTAAGGTTTTCATCCCAGTCGAACTCCACAATGACCTCGGCCATATTGTCGTAAGAACGTGCCCTTAATCGCTTTATCCCCGACATGGTAGCAACAGCTTCTTCAACCGGACGGGTTATCATCGTTTCAATCTCAACAGGCGTTGCATCAGGGTAGGGGATCTGCACTACCATTTCTGGAATATCAATCCCTGGGAATTTCTCTAAAGGCAATAAGCGGCCAGATACAATGCCGAACAGCAACATAGACAAAAACAGCATTCCGATGGTAACGGGCTTGTTTAGCGCAAAGCGTGCAAGCGAGGCGCCTATACCTGCGATTTTCGAAAGGTGTGGCTGTGAAGCTATATCTGTCTCGCGTTGATTCGGTTCACCTATTTGGCGCTTTTCAGTATGGGTTTCAGAACTGTTATTAGCGTTGTGAGGAGGTGTACTCATAGTACACCTCCTTTTGGCATTGCTTCCTTGTCACCAAAGCCTACGTTTTCACGAGAATTATCTTTCACAGGCGCTTTCTTCTTAACGTCGAACAGGCTGTAAAGCACTGGCAGTAAAATGAGGGTGAGCAAGCTTGCAAACAGAAGGCCGTATATAACGGTAATGGCCATTGGCGTGCGAATTTCAGCACCTTCGCCAAAACCAAACGCCATAGGCAATAAACCCAGTACCGTAGTAAGGGTGGTCATCACAATAGGGCGCAGGCGGGTTTTAGCAGCATCTAGAATAGCTGTATCTTTCTCTACTCCTTGACGGCGTAACTGATTTATACGATCAACTAATACAATAGCGTTATTCACTACAATACCGCACAGCATAATTAAACCGATAAATACCACCACGTTTAGCGGCGTATTGGTAAGCCACAATCCATACACAGAACCCGCGCCAGCAAGCGGCACAGCGAATAAAATAAGCAGTGGGTGCAGTAACGACTCAAACTGAGACGCCATAACCAAATACACCATGAACACCGCAAGTGCCAAAGCAAACTGTAGCGAACGGAAGCTGCTTTGCATGTCTTCGCTCTGTCCGGTTACTTCTGCACTCAAAGATAGAGGAAGTTGAGTTTCAGCAATGACCTTATTGGCAACGGCAACTGCTTCATCAAGCTTACCCTTAGCTAAATTCGCAGATACCAGCGCTACACGCTGCTGTCCAACGCGGGTGATCTCGCTAGGACCTACACTCATGTATACGTCTGCAACGGCACTTAATGGAATAGGTTGTGTAGAGCCTGGGTTAACAACAATGGCGCGCACGCTAGCGATGTCATCTCGCTGGTTTTCTTGCGTTCTTACCAGCACATCTACCTTTCTGTCTTCAACACTATACTGTGTAGCGACACGGCCACCCACCTTTGCTGCAATAAGCTGAGAAACGGTTGATGCATCAAGCTCAAGTCGAGCAAGTTTAGCGTGATGGAAGGCTATCTTAAGCTCTGGGTTTCCGTCACGAATGCTAGTAGTTACATCGGCAAAATTACTGTAACTGGCAAGTTTTGTCGCAATGGCGTCGCCATACTGCTGTAATTGATTAAGGTCGTAGCCCGCAATTTCAATTTGAATAGGCGAGGCAAAGCTAAATAGCTCTGGCTCTGAAAACGTTGCCTGAACCTGAGGTTTGAAGGCTAGGTAATCACGAAGCGCACGCTTCACATCGTCCATGTCGCCAGCTGTCGCCGTAGGCTGCATGACAATGTTTAAACGACCCCAATGATCACCACCTTGGTTAGGCGCTGCGCTGATAAGGCTTCCTGTACCAGACATGGCATACGTGCGAAGCACTTTGGTTTCGCCGCCATCATTGTTATTTACTGCAACCGCTGCAAGTTCGCTGATAATAGCGTCGGTACGCGCTAGTGGCGATCCCGCAGGGAGGGTCACTTCTACCGAGAACTCGCCTTGAGATAGGGTTGGGATAAGTTCCATGCCCAATCTCGGTATCAGCAACACCGCGCCCGCAGCAAGTACAAAGGCAATGGCTAGTACCAGTGCTTTTGCTCGAAGGCTTATACGTAGCAGTTTTTCATAGGCGGAAGCGAGAAGGTCAAACGCTTTATTAAATACCCAAATAAGTGGTTTAAAGGCAACGCTCAGTAATTTGCTGACGATATGCCATGCACCTATCACCAAGGTGACCAAAGCTGCAGGTAAAAATACAAAGATAAGTCTGAATACCCAACGGATTGGTAGGGTAAGGTAATACATAACTTTGCCAAACGTTGACGTAGGAGGGGTAGGCGCTGGTGTAGTGAACACCTCTTCGTGATCGAGCTGTTGCTTTTTCTTCTTGTGTGCCATTGCAGGGATAAGTGTGAGCGCAACAACAAGCGATGCTGCTAAAGCGAACGACACGGTTAACGCTTGGTCTTTAAACAGCTGACCTGCAATACCTTCTACAAATATTAGCGGAACAAACACGGCCATAGTGGTCAGTGTTGAAGCCACAATTGCGCCAGAGACTTCTTTTGTTCCTTCGCTAGCGGCAGATGCCTCAGTGTCTGTGGCTTCTGCCGTCGTTTTTTCATTAGCTGTAGCGTTATCACTTCCAGCCATTTTTAACTTTTTATGACGATCGATATTTTCAAGCACAACAATGCTGTTATCTACCAATAATCCAACAGCAAGCGCGATACCACCTAAGCTCATCATGTTTAAGCTTATATCGTTGGCATACATTAGATTAAAGGTGGCAATTACTGATACCGGAATAGAAACCGAGATAATAACGGTAGCCCAGAAGTCTTTAAGAAAAAGGTACAGCACTAACATGGCTAAAATACCGCCCATCACTGCCGCTGACTTCACGTTGTCTATGGCTTGCTTGATGAACACACTTTGATCGTAAATTTCGCTAAGCGTGTAGTTAGAAGGCAGATTGTTGTTGACCTCATTTAACCGGTTAGCCACTTTTTGCGCAACGTTAACCGCATTAGCATCGCCTTCTTTATAAATGGCAATTTCAATGCCTTCATTGCCGTTAAAGCGCGTTACCACATCACGGTCTTTATACGCACTTTCTACCGTGGCAATATCTTTAAGCTGGATGTTTTTGCCTTCAAAACGGCCAATAAACAGGTTTTCTATATCGCTAAGCGTTTCAAACTGATTCAGGGTTCTGACCAAAAACGCCTGGGCTGCGTTATCAATTCGACCGCCCGCCGCGTTAATATTTTCAGCACTTACCCGGTCAATAATACGGGTAATAGGAATAGACAACTGACTGGCTTTTTGCTGGTCGATAAGAATGTGAATTTCGTTTTCTAAACCACCGCCAACGCGTACAGCCGCCACACCTTCTACCGACTCTAGAGCTCTTTTTACCTGCTGTTCGGCATATAAACGTAGTCGCTTCATTTGCGCTACGCTTAAACTTGACGTGTCGCTTTGTGCCGTAAGCCCCAGTTTGATTACCGGATCTAAACTTGGGTTAAAACGAAGAAGTCTTGGCTTTTCTATATCAAGGGGAAGTTGTAAAACATCGAGTTTTTCGCGCACTTCTAAGCTCGCGAAATCCATGTCAGTACCCCATGCAAATGAAAGCACTACGTCAGACTGGCCTGCGCGCGATGTGGACGTAACTTTACGTACGCCTTTTACCACACCGATGGCTTCTTCAATGGGTTTTGAAACCAGTTGTTCGACTTCGCCAGGCGCTGCACCGTCGTAGTCGGTGCGAATGGTGAGAGTAGGGTAAGATAAGTCAGGCAGTAGGTTAACCGACAGTCTGCCTAACGACACCATACCAAATAGCAATACCGCAAACGTGAACATACTAACGGCAACAGGGCGCTTTACAGCAATATCTACAATACGCATTGTGTGAGTTCCTTGTTAGGCCGAATTAGCTGTTAACTACTTCAACAGGGGCGCTGTCTTTCAAGTTTTGGTGGCCTGCAGTAACCACTTCTTCATTACCGTTTAAACCATTAATAACTTCAACGACTTCGTTATTTTCAAAACCAGTAGAAATATCAACTTTCTTGACTTTGCCGTTATCGACAACGAATACGCTATGGCTGTTATCAATGGTGACCAGCGCTCTTCGAGGTAGCAACGTAGCGTTAGCATGAGTAGCGTATTCAAGTGATACATCGGTAAACATGCCGGCTTTAAGGTGGTTGTCTTCGTTCGGTACTTTTAACGTTACTTTGAACGTGCCGGTGGTTGCATCAATAACTGGGCTTATACGTTCTACGTTTGCCGTGATAGTTCTATCGCCTAACGCGGCAACAGTAAGTACTGCCCCTTGACCAACCACTACGTTAGGAAGTTCGTTTTCTGGCAAGTAAACAATGCCCTGAAGATTACGCTGTTGAACAATATGAAACATTCTTTCACGTTGAAAAGACTCGGTTAAGTTACCGACTTTGGCGTTTCTCTCTGCAATATACCCGTCAATAGGCGCCGTAATCGTTGCCTCTTTTAAATCAAGCTCAGCCAATCGGACAGACGCTTTTGCTGATTCAAATTGCGAGGTAAGTTTGTCGTAGGTATCGTCGCTTATGAGCTTTTTGGAATAAACTTTATTGACCTTATCAAGTTCGCTTTCTATGCCGGCTAAATCAGCCAGTGCTTTAGATAAGTTCAGCTCGTAGCGACGCTTATCAAGTTGCGCTAGCACTTGGCCCTTTTGCACATAGTCACCTTCTTCAACGAAGATCTCTTCAATGATCCCCGAGGCGCGAGCAACGACAAACGCTTCTTCTCGCGCTTCCAGGATGGCGGTAGTGTCATAGGTGGATGTAATGTCGCCAGTAATGATGGTTTGAGTTTCAACAGGAATAGCAAATGCCGTTTCCTCTGCTGACTCCGACTGGGCGTTGGCGTCGATAGCATCGGCATTAGAACATGCAGTCATCGAAAGCGAAAAAGCAACAATACCGCTTCCAAGAAGAAGCTTTAGCGATGTTGGTGAAAATGAAAGTAAGGAATGTAATGGTGAAAAAGAGATGTGGCTTTGCGTTGATGTTTCCATGGTCAATAACCCTAACGTGTGTGTCGTTATCTAGTAATGACCGGATACAGCAGCTAATATGCCAAAGATGTTAAATAATGTTAATTCCCAATTAATTCAATAGTTTATATGTGTAGCAAGTAGTTTCAATAAGAAGGCCAACATTTGCAGTTGGCCTTTTGTACTAATGCTTAGCGAAAAATGCTAATAACCGGTTATTTCCACTATAGTCTATTAAACCAAAGTATAGCTTGTGGTGATATCAACGTTGCCCGTAAGCATAAGCATAACGGAACAGTATTTTTCTGCAGAAAGCTGCACAGCGCGAGCAAGGGCCTTTTCGCTAATACCTTCACCTGACACCGTGTAATGTGCATGAATTTTAGTAAAAACCCGCGGCGGCTCTTCGGCTCGCTCTGCTTCTAATTCACAATTACAGGCTTCAATATTAAAACGGCCTTTTTTCAGAATATCGACCACATCAACACTTGAGCAGGCACCAACGGCTATAAGTACCGACTCCATTGGAGACACTGCGTTGCCGCTACCATCCATCACAGTTTTATAACCGCTGTCTGTAGTGCCAGTAAAAGTAAGATCTTTGTCCCAAGAAACTCGTGCTTTCATTGTTTGTCCTAATATCATAAAGCTATCGAAAGAGGCTGCAAGCCACTGTTGTCACTAACGTATGGAACAGCAGCGAAGTGTTATTCTTATTTGTTCAGACGAATGGCGTCTGGGCTAAGCGTGATTTTCTTTTGCTTGTACAATGCGCCCAACGCTTTTTTATAAGCAGCTTTACTCACATTAAAATGAGAATAAATAGCCTCCGGCGCACTCTTATCTGTTAGCGTTGAAATGCCGCCGTGGGCTTCTAAATCATCCAAAATGGCTTGCTGAAGTGCATCACGGCCACCTTTATCTATTCGCTGCAGGGCAACATCCACTTTGCCATCTTCGCGAATCGTTTTAATTACACCTTCAGTAGCTTGCCCGACTTTAAGCGGCTTAAAGGCATCGCTGTGGAAAATCAGCCCTAAGCTTTTTTCATTGATAACCACCTTAAAACCTAAATCAGTTTTGGCATAAACTAAGCAATTTACCGTGTCGCCCTCGTTGAGATAGGCGCTAGTTTCCTTTAGAAAATAATGAAGCTTGGTAGCACCTAAAATGCGCTGAGTTTTATCATCAAAAAAGGTGTGAACTACGTAGTACATACCTGGATTTACAGGTTGGGCTTGGTAGTCGTTAGGCATTAATAGATCGTTCTCTAAGCCCCAATCGAAGAATGCCCCAAAATTAGTGGCAGACACCGCTTTAAGTACCTTGGTTTCGCCCACTTGAATAAGTGGTTTCTTCATGGTGGCATAAAGGTCACCGCGCTGATCCGTAGCCACAAATACTTCAACCTGTTGCCCTTCGGTTAACGGCGTCTCTACTTCGTCAATCGCAAGTGTAACGGTTTGCTGCTCATCAGCATCATCTATTTCTATTACGCTGTCGTTCTCGTCATCGTTTTCGACAAGTGGCGCTAAAGCGTAGCCAAAAGGGTATTGGGCTACCACGCGTAATGTATTAATTTTTCCAATATTTATCATCAGCACTGACTTTTTAAAAAGAACAGGTAACATGATACTGGAATGAAGGTAAGAGCTAAACCATTATGAAGTTAAATTGCGATTTAGGTGAAAGTTTTGGCGCGTGGTCAATGCCAGTGGAATCGGCCATAATGGCGGAAATCGATCAGGCGAACATTGCGTGCGGTTTTCACGCTGGCGATCCATTAGTCATGAAGCAGGCTATTTTGTTAGCCAAAAAGCATGATGTAGCCATTGGTGCCCATCCGGCTTATCCCGATCTACAAGGCTTTGGCCGCAGAAGTATGGCGATTGCCGCTGACGAACTTAAGGCTATGATTCAATATCAGGTCAGTGCCTTAAGCGGTATGGCGAAGATTTGTGGTGCTAAAGTCAGCTATGTGAAGCCTCATGGTGCGTTGTACAACGACATGATGAAAGATACTGCTATCATGCGAACAGTAATGCAAAGCATAAGTGAAATAAACGAACAGTCTTCACACGCTCCCCTAGCGTTAATGGTGCAGGCTACGTCGCAAAATGGGGCGCTTAAAGAAGTAGCGCAAAATTGGGGGCTGCCTTTGTATTTTGAAGCGTTTTCTGACAGACGGTATACCGATGAAGGCTTACTGCAATCTCGAACTGTAGAAGGTGCCGTGTTGAACGAAAGCGACGCTTTGCTCCAAGCTAAACAGCTTATTTCATCGGGAACGGTAACTACGTCATCGGGAAATACACTTGCAGTAGAAGCTGACTCTTTATGTGTACATGGCGATACTAAAGGGGCGGTAAGTATTGCGAGTAAAATCAGAACATTTCTATAAACCTGCCATATAAAAAACACAACTTAAAAGAACAATACACAAGGCTATTAACCTTTGTTGTGCCGAGCGTCGAATACATAATGCACATCACAACTCGTTATGGCCAGTAAGACAACAAGGACAGTAGATGCAAGCTTTCGGTCGTATTAAACGAATAGTTACAGCAAGTGCAGACGCCATTATCTTGTATTTTGACGGCGCAAATTTGGATGACGCGAATAATGCCTGCCACAACATGCTGGCAGCTATTGATAGTAACAAGAGTAGAAATTCATGGTGTTGGTTACGCGAATGCGTGCCTTCTTACGACAGTTTGTTAATCGTTTTTGATATGGCGTTAATTGACAGCCACGGTGTATACCGTGCCTTACGCAATTTAGAGGCTGAAGACATAAATCAGCAATCGGAATCTATACAATTTAATAGAAACAATAGTAGCGCAGTGATTGAAATCCCTGTGTGGTATGGCGCGCCAAATGCCAGCGATTTAAGCATCGTAAGCAAGAAAACGTCACTGTCTATTGAAGAGATAATCGCGCTGCACACAAGTACAACTTATAAAGTATACGCAGTGGGCTTTTCCCCCGGGTTTGCCTACATGGGCGATATTCCAGAAGCGTTGAAATGTGCCCGTTTAGGCACACCGCGCAAGCGGGTTCCCAAAGGAGCAGTTGCGATAGCGGACAGACAAACTGCCGTCTACCCAAACGAGTCACCCGGTGGATGGAACCTTTTAGGGCTCACTGCGTTTGATATGCTTCTGCACAAAGATCAGCACAGTGAGTCACGATTGAGAGCGGGAGACGTGGTTAAGTTTGTTTCGATTACTGAGCAAGAATACAGAGCAGGGTTGCAGGTTGAACTATGAGAATTAGCGTACTCAGCAAGGGACTGTTTAGCCTCATTATCGACAAGGGCAGAGTAGGAAAACAGAGGGATGGTTTTTGCGAGTCAGGCCCCATGGATAGTAACGCCTATGATTGGGCCAATTTTCTTGCCTTCAATCTAGATGGCACACCGTGTATTGAAGCGATTGGCGAGATGCAGATACGCGTTGATGAAGATTGTGTTATTGCGGTTACTGGAAGAGAACCCTCGCTTGAAATAGATGGGATCGCTAAAGCGGTATATCAGAGCCAAAAAGTATCAGCAGGCGCATCGATAACCTTCAAAAGTGCGCTTTTAGGTAGCAAAGCATACTTGGCAATATGTGGTAACTGGCAAGTGCCAAAAGCAGTGGGCAGTGCCTGTACGGTGGTTCGCGAACAGCTTGGTGGATTGGACGGTAAGGGATGCGTGTTAAAAGATGGCGATTGCATCGAGGTTTTTGCTAACACAAGAGTGAAACACAACGCTAAAATGCGAACGCTAGCGCAGAAGCACATAGATGACTATAGCTTTGTAGAATCAATCCGGGTTATTCCAGGTTATCAGTTTACAAGCTTTAGTACTGTTGCCGTACGTACATTTGAAACCACCACTTATACGGTTTCATCATCAATCGACCGTATGGGCTTCAGACTGACAGGTGAGTCAGTGGCTTCCGATATAGAGAATATGCGCTCAGAAGCCATCCATCTAGGCGCCATTCAAGTTCCCGGCGACGGCCAGCCTATTGTGATGATGCGCGACAGGCAAACGTTGGGGGGCTATCCGAAATTAGGCTGTGTGAGCCCCTGTGATATAAGTCGCTTGGCACAAGCCGTGCCCGGTGAAAAAGTAAATTTTGTTTTTCAAAACGAAGAAGAGGCAAGGGCCGACTGGCTGCTTATGACAAGTAGACGCCGCCGTTTGCAAGGAGAAATATTGTGACAATTGCGTTTTTAAACGGTGAATATATGCCTCTTTCTGAGGCGAAAATTTCTCCAATGGATAGAGGCTTTCTATTTGGTGACGGTATTTATGAAGTCATACCAACTTACGCTGGTAATCCTGTCGGGTTCAAGGGACACACCATGCGCATGGATCAAGGTTTAGAAGCAATCGAAATCACCAATCCGTATACCGCAAAACAATGGCACGATATTCTGTCAAATCTGGTTTCAAAGAATCAAACATTCATTGAAAGCGGAAACATTGGCGTTTATTTTCACGTAAGCCGAGGTACCGATACTAAGCGGTTCCATGCTTATCCTAAACATATAGCACCAACGGTGTTTGGCTTTGCGTTTGAAATCGCGCCACCTCAACCTACGTCTAAGACTGATGTTAAGCCCTTTAAAGTGGCACTCCAGCAAGATAAAAGATGGCAGCGATGCCACATTAAATCAACGTCGCTGTTAGGTAACGTTATGCATTATCAGGCGGGTGTAGACGCGGGTGTTAACGAAACTATATTGTACAACGGCGACGGTATGATAACCGAAGCAAGCTCATGTAATGTGTTTATGGTTAAAGACGGTGCTATATCGACGCCGCCGCTCAATCACGAACTTCTTCCTGGCATTACTCGCGCTATAGCCATTGAAGCGTTTCAGCAAGCTGGGTTAGTCGTCACCGAAACGTGGTTTAGTAAAGAAGATCTTTTGAATGCTGATGAAGTATGGCTTACCTCATCGAGTAAAGAAGTAGCACCTGTGGTAGAGGTAGACGGGCACGTCATTGGAAATGGTGAAGTGGGGGATGTGTGGGAGAAAGCTATTGCTGCCTACCACTCCTACAAATTTAAAGCGTAAAAAACAAAAGAGGCCCGCATAAAAGCGGGCCTCTTCTTGAACAAATACAAATAATTTAGTCTGGTACGTTATCGCAGTTACCGTCGGTGCATTCGCCGTACAGGTAAAGACTGTGATGAGTAAGCTTCATTTTATGCTGCTTAGCAATCATCTCTTGACGTTCTTCGATAATCTCATCTTCAAACTCGATCACTTTGCCACACTTAAGGCACACAAGGTGGTCGTGGTGATCTTTATGGCTAATTTCAAATACCGACTTCCCACCTTCAAAGTGGTGGCGGTTCAAAATACCTGCATCATCGAATTGGTTTAACACTCGGTAAACTGTAGCAAGGCCAATTTCTTCACCTTGTTCAATTAGGATCTTATATACGTCTTCAGCGCTGATATGTTGGTTTTCTGGCTCTTGCAGAATTTGTAAAATTTTAAGGCGAGGCAGAGTGACTTTAAGCCCTGCTTTTTTCAATTCTTTATTTTGATCCATTACAGCCTACTAAGAACGAGTGAATAAGTGTTTGGTGGTTATTATAGGTAAGTTGAAACAATTTAAAAGCAAAACCGTGGAATCTTTGTCTTCTCGTTGAAAATTTGCCCAAGACGCTACTTGCAAAAAATACTGTACTTAAGTGGGGGCCTTGCACCATGTGGCCTGACCAGAATGTAAGTACTCGATTTATCGAACAAATAAGTAAAATAAATAAAACTTTTGATGTATTGAATTAACATCCTGTTAAACTAAACTTAAAGAGTTTAATTCTTTTCGTAGTTTTTAGCATGTATTTTAGTGGAAGTACCCATGCGGTTGACAATAATAAATAAAATCACTTTAGGCTTCGGCTTATTTGGCTGCTTACTATTACTCACAAGTATCCTCTCTTATTTTGGTTTAAGCGGTATTAAGGACTCTGCACAAGATGTTGTAGAGCAAAAAATGCCAGTACAGACCAGTATGGTAAAAGTTAAAACTGAAATTTTGTCTTTATCGGTAATTACCGCAAATGGCTACCACGTAGGAAGTCGAAACGATTTAGAAAATAACAAGCAAACATTCGATACATTGTCATCTACTTTTTCTAACGATTTGTCGCGACTAAAGTCTCTCATGCCTAACAACGCAATAGCTAAGAATGCTGTTGAGGTAAGCTCGAGCTATGTGAGCGATAGTAATGAAATGTACATTGCAATTAACAAGAGAATGGATATAGAGAACGCGCTTGCCACGCAACTTGAAAAAGTACTTATGACGGCAGACGAAGCTAGCGCGTTGATGCTAGATCTTTCTTATCTCGATAGCAGTGATCCGAGTCTTGATACGCTAATTGGCGCAGGTACAGCCATTGATAATAAGCTACTGACAATGAACGACTCATTTATCGAGTTGGCCGAATCTAGCGACGCCACGCAAAGCGCCAGTATTATTGAAGATCTCGAATATCAGTTAAGTAATCTGCAGGTAGATAAGGATTATGTGAACCGTTTGGCTACAGGGGTAGATGACGGCGGTACTATCGAGGCGTTTAACGAGCAATACGACTTATTGCTGGAATCGGTAAATGGTTCAAATGGTCTGATCGCGTTACAGCGACAGAAACTCGCTGAAGTTGAAAATGCAGCGCAAGCACAAAAACGGGCAAATCAGGCATTAGACACCGCCATTGCCGATATAAATAAGTTATTTGATACCGTTCAAAATCAGTCCCTTGAAGGCCAGAATGCGATACTTGAGTCGGTGCAAGAAAACTTGGTTCGCAATATTATAGTTGCTGCGATAGGGCTTATCGCTGCTATCTTTCTAGCGGTGATTGTAACGCGCAGTATTTCAAAGCCGCTCGCGCATATAAACAAAGGGTTAAGCCAGTTAAGCCAAGGGGATTTGAGTACTAAATTACTCGAAGAGGGCAACGATGAGTTTTCTGCTCTTTCAGCAAAAGTTAACAGCTTAACGGACAGCCTTAGAGAACTGGTGGGTAATATCTTAGAGCAGGAAAAACGTTTAATTGAAATAACAAAAGCAAGTGTTGAGCTTGGTAATAAGAGCTTGTCTGAAGTGGACAAACAGCGAGAGCAAGTCACTGTTACCTCCACCAACACTAAGAATGTTCAAGACAAAAGTCGAAGTAACCTTGAGCAAATTAATCAAGCAATGGATGCATTGCACACTATAACCAGACAAAGTACTGGCATTGGCCAACTGGTACAAAAAAGTAGTGAGCAAGTTAGCAACCAAGCGAGGCAGGCAGAGTCTTCAGCCCAGGTTATTGCTCGCTTAGATGATAACTCTAGAAGTATTGGCAGTATTTTGGACGTTATCAAAACTATAGCAGAGCAAACTAATTTGTTAGCGCTAAACGCCGCTATTGAGGCTGCTCGCGCAGGCGAGCAGGGCAGGGGCTTCGCAGTTGTTGCAGATGAAGTGCGAACATTAGCAAATCGTACGCACGATTCTACGGAAGAAATAGAGCAAATGATTGGCAACTTGCAAAAAGACGCAGCGCAAGCTGTGAAAGCCATTAATGCGGGACGTGAGCAAGCACAAGAAGGGGTAGAGATAACCCAGCAAGTTTCTCAGCAAGTTGAAAGCATCAGAGCAATCATTGAGCGGCTGAGCGACATTAACGTACATATTGTTGAAGATACAGAGCAGCAGGATGTATTACTTGGTGACGTAGCAACAAGTTTGAATCGCATTGTAGCGCTGGCAGATTCAAGTGCACAGAGCACTAGACAGTCAAACGAATCGACAATGATGCTAGATGCGCAAACAGAGAGCTTAAGAAAAGCGGTAGAGCGGTTTCAGCTTTAGTTAGTTCAATCGGCTAAGCTAATAATTCAAAGAATGCTTAGATATAACAAAAAACCGCTCCATTAGAGCGGTTTTTTCAATTGATAGCGGCTTGTTCGTGCCCAACAAGGCAGTGTTTATGCAAGCTCCGCCAAGCAAAGCTCGTCATGAATTTGCTTACACCAGGCTTTAACGCGAGAGTCTGTTAGCTCTGGTTGACGGTCTTCGTCAATACCAAGACCTACAAAGTGGTTGTCGTCTGCCATGCCTTTAGATGCTTCAAAGTCATAGCCTTCCGTAGACCATTGACCTACTAAAATAGCGCCTTTGGCTTCTACAATGTCGCGTACCATGCCCATTGCGTCTAGGAAGTATTCCGCATAGTCTTCTTGGTCACCACAACCAAAAATAGCAACTAGCTTGTCGTTAAAGTCTATCTGCTCTAATTCAGGAAAGAAGTCATCCCAGTCACATTGTGCTTCACCGTAGTACCACGTAGGGATACCGAAGATAAGCAAATCAAACTCAGCGATGTCTTCTTTACTGCTCTTGGCAATATCTTTTACATCAATTAGCTGTTTACCCAATTCCTTCTGGATCATTTTCGCAACATGTTCGGTATTACCCGTGTCACTTCCGAAAAATAGGCCAACGCTTGCCATATCTAACCTCTATTAATCGTTACTAATTAAACGCCTGTGCTTAGCCAAAACCATTCAATAATGCCTTTCGCAAGAAATCCCAATGCGCCTAAACCTAGCACACCGTACGTTACCACTCTTCCAATAAGAGGAACATCGTTCTTACGTAATACATCGTGTACAGCAAAACCCATCAATCCAAAAAGAATAGACAAGCCGCCATACAGCATAATGGACTCAATGAGTTCGTAATTTTCTGCAAGCATAGTGTTGTTACTTAAAAATTTCTGGCGCAACTATACCACAGTATGTACGCCTGTAAGAGCCTAAAACGTTCAAAAATATGTAATAATAGTCATTCTCATCCTGTTGAATGAGAAATATTCCACTTTATGACGATTTGTTGAGCGTTCTCTCTACAATTCCGTTAAACGCAGCTGGCTTTTCAGCGTGTAACCAGTGCCCCGTACCTTCAATAATATGCGCTTTCGCATTTGGAAAGTAGCGAGCTATCGCATCGCGATAGGCCGGTGTAATGTAGTCGGACTCGCTGCCCTTAATAAATAAGGTTACGCCATCGAACGTTTGATTTGTTTGTTCCCAATCAATAATGTGCGAGTAACTTTTGATTAGTCCGCTCACGTTGAAGCGCCACTTCCATGCTCCGTTTTCGTCTTGATACAGGCTTTTTAATAGAAACTGTCTGACGCCCATTTCTTTTACGTGAGAAGCCATTTGTTTTTCAGCATTCTTTCTACTTTCAATGGTATCCAAAGAAACAGAATTCAACCCATCAAATACCGCTTGGTGGCTGTGTTCATAACTCACTGGGGCAATATCAGCTACGATTAAATGTGTGATATTTTCGCTGTGATTTAAGGCCAGCTTCATTGCAACCTTTCCGCCAAGGGAATGACCCAGTACAGCGCTTTTTTCAATATTTAAAGATTGCATAATGTCGTAAATTGCATCTGCGGCAGCTGACATAGAAAAACTATCAGTCCACGGAGACTCACCGTGATCCGGAAGGTCTACACTTATAATATTAAAAGCTGATTCAAAATGTCGTTTAACAACGGCTAAATTATCTGCGTTGCCGAAAAGCCCATGGATTAAAATTAACCATGGTGATGATGCATCTCGCTTTGAAAGTTTATAATTTAACTTCACAACTTATGTACCCATGAATAATTGTCTGATAGACATAGCTTGAGTCTTAAAAACAAAATAAGGCCTGTAAAAACAGACCTTATTAGCAGGTTAAATAGTGATATTAATTAATAGCGTAATCGTTGAGAGATTTGCCGCTATCAAGTGCATCTTTGTAAACGCGAGGCATACGACCAATACCCGTCCACAAGTGCTCTTCGCCATCGCTATCGACAAGTTTGTATTTAACGGGGCGCTTCTTACCTACGTTTTTATTTGTGCCGGTATCCAAAGCTTGTAAATCTTCTACGTTTAGACCTGCTTCTTCCATTTGCTGTTTAATAGCAGCCAGTTTTTCTAATTTTTCTTTTTTTAGTTGTTCTTGTTCTAATAATTTTTCTTTTCTTTTTTCTATTATACCGTTAAGTTTTTCCTGAACTTGTTCAAGTTCTTCTATGCTTAATTCCTTAACAGCACCTTGTAAACGTCTTCCATGGGTTAAAATATCTAAAAATTCGCTCATTAATTAACCTTAATACGTTGTACTAAATTCCTATAAGATAATAATTAAAAGTAGCACAAAAAAAAAGCGAGCTAAGCTCGCTTTTAAAAAATATCAGTTAAATAACCAAATATTGCATTTAATTACATATTTGGATAATTCGGACCGCCAGCACCTTCAGGTACAACCCACTTAATATTCTGGCTAGGATCTTTAATATCGCATGTTTTACAATGAACACAGTTTTGCGCATTAATTTGAAAGCGTTTTTCACCTTCCTCTTCAATAACCTCATAAACGCCAGCAGGGCAATAGCGCTGTGCGGGTTCTGCAAATTTTGGTAGGTTAACCTGTAAAGGAATAGACGGGTCTTTTAATTTTAAATGACACGGCTGATCTTCCTCGTGATTCGTATTCGACAAAAATACAGAAGATAATTTATCAAAGCTAAGTACACCGTCCGGCTTTGGATAAGAAATTTCTTTCGCGTCTTTTGCTTCCTTAAGCTGTGCATAATCTTTGTGTTCGTCTTTCATGGTAAAGAATAAATTACCGTTAAAGATATTTTGCTCCAGCGTATTGAAAGCACCGCCCCAGAAATTACCGAGTTTATGAATAGCAGGGCCGAAATTGCGAGAGCGGAATAATTCATCGTATAACCACGACGATTTGAATTTTTCCGTAAAGCTGGTTAATTCTTTTGTTGGTGCTTCCGCGTTTTCTGATAAAGCCTCGAAAATGCTCTCGGCTGCGAGCATGCCTGACTTCATGGCAGTGTGGTTACCCTTAATTTTGGCAAAATTTAAAGTGCCTGCTTCACAACCTACCAGTAGGCCACCTGGGAAAGTCATCTTAGGTAAAGAGTTAAACCCACCTTTGGCAATTGCACGTGCGCCATAAGATACACGTTTACCGCCTTCAAGGTATTGTTTGAAAACAGGGTGATGTTTCAAGCGTTGAAACTCGTCAAACGGGCTCAAATAAGGGTTGTCGTAGTTAAGGTCGACAATTAAGCCTACAAACACCTGATTATCTTCGGCGTGATATAAATAGCTACCGCCCGTGGCGTCATCAAGTGGCCATCCTGCACTGTGTACTACTAAACCCGGCTGGTGCTTCGCTGGGTCTATATCCCAAATCTCTTTAAAGCCAATGGCGTAATGTTGCGGTGAGCTGTCTTCATCTAGCTTAAAATGAGAAATTAGCTCTTTGCCTAGGTGACCACGACAGCCTTCTGCAAACACGGTGTATTTAGCACGTAGTTCCATGCCCGGCATGTAACCGTCTTTTGGCTCACCGTCTTCACCAACACCCATGTCGCCGGTAAGCACGCCGCCAACGCTACCGTCTTCGTTATAAATAACTTCAGAAGCTGCAAAGCCGGGGAATACTTCAACGCCTAGCTGTTCGGCCTGTTCTGCTAGCCAACGGCTAACGTTACCCATAGACACGATATAGTTACCATCATTGTGCATAGTTTTGGGCGTAATGCCATTTGGTAACTTCTTCGCTGACGTTTCATCATTAAGCAAATAGATGTGGTCTTCGGTCACTGGCGTGTTAAGTGGTGCACCTTTTTCTTTCCAATCGGGAAATAGTTCGTTTAACGAACGTGGCTCAAACACTGCGCCTGAGAGAATATGTGCACCTACCTCGGAGCCCTTTTCGACCACACAAACCATAAGTTCTTGGTCTTTTTCATTCGCAAGCTGCATCAGCTTACAAGCAGTTGATAATCCAGCTGGGCCGGCACCGACGATGACTACGTCAAACTCCATCGATTCTCGTTCCACGGGAGGCTCCTTATGTTTGTATTTTTATAGTGCACTATTGATGAAACAAATAATGCTTTGTGTCAAAAACATGTAAATTAATTGTCGTTTTGCAAGGTAATGCAGGTTGACGTTTACGTCAACAGTAAGTACATTGCAAAGCAGTTTACGTTAACGTTAACTGGCAGCGCATTATACCTGCTCGTAAACGTGGTGTTAACGTCGTTTTAAGGCTAGCCTTTAAAAAACGTACGTTCCACAGTTTCTTTTTTAACGTATAAGCATTGTTAAAGTTTCAAAAAGCGTGGTGAAGTAATACGTTTTTAATTATTAATAGTTAATTATTAATGAAACGTAATTAGCACTGACGAACTCAACAATTGAGGTAAATATGAAAATACTCGTACCGGTCAAACGCGCGATCGACTACAACGTTAAGGTAAGAGTGAAGGCTGATGAATCAGGCGTAGATCTTACAAACGCGAAAATGGCCATTAACCCTTTTTGTGAAATTGCTGTTGAAGAAGCCGTTCGATTAAAAGAAAAAGGCGTGGCAACGGAAATCGTTGTTGTTTCAATAGGTGATAAAAGCTGCCAAGAACAAATACGCACAGCACTTGCCCTAGGTGCTGATCGTGGTATCCAAATTGATACCGACCAAAATCTTGATTCACTTCAAGTGGCAAAACTTTTAGCGAAAGTGGTTGAAGAAGAACAGCCTCAACTAGTTATTCTTGGAAAGCAGAGCATTGACTCTGACAACAACCAAACAGGCCAAATGCTGGCAGCGCTAACGGGTATGCCTCAAGGTACCTTCGCTTCAGAAGTGGTTGTAGATGGTGAAAAAGTAAACGTAACACGTGAAATCGACGGTGGTCTTCAAACCGTAGCGCTGTCGCTTCCTGCTGTTGTAACGACAGATCTACGTTTGAACGAACCGCGTTATGCATCGCTTCCAAACATTATGAAAGCAAAGCGTAAGCCTCTTGATGTTAAAGCTGCGGCAGATTTCGGTGTTGCGCTTGAATCTAACGTTAAGGTATTGAAAGTTACGCCTCCGCCTCAGCGTGAGGGCGGCATTAAAGTGGCAGACGTTGCTGAGTTGGTAGACAAGTTAAAAAATGAAGCAAAGGTGATCTCATGAGCGTACTTGTATATGCAGAACACGACAACGCAAGCTTAAAAACAGAAACGCATAAGCTTGTTAATGCCGCACAAAAAATGGGTGGCGATATCCATGTTTTAGTGGCAGGTGAAGGTTGCCAAGCGGTTGCTGAGGCTGCGGCGCAAATTGACGGCGTTGCAAAAGTACTTGTTGCCGACAATGCGGCCTACAAGCACCAGCTTGCAGAGAATACAGCTGATCTAGTAGTAGAGCTTGCTGGCGACTACAGCCATGTTGTTGCCGCTGCAACCACTACAGGCAAAAACTTTATGCCTCGTGTAGCTGCACTGCTAGACGTAGCGCAAATTTCAGACATCATTGGTGTAGAGAGCGAAGATACCTTTGTTCGTCCAATTTATGCAGGTAACGCGATTGCTACCGTTCAATCATCTGATGCGAAGAAGGTGATTACGGTTCGTGCCGCATCATTCGATGCAGCTGCAACAGGTGGTAGTGCTGAAGTAACCGCAATTGATGTGGTTAAAGGCAGTGAGAAGTCTGACTTCGTTTCAGCAGAGCTTACCGAATCTGAGCGTCCTGAACTTACTGCTGCAGAAGTCGTTATTTCTGGTGGTCGCGGTATGCAAAACGGTGAAAACTTCAAGCTTCTTGAAGGTATTGCAGACAAGCTTGGTGCGGCCATTGGTGCATCGCGCGCAGCGGTAGATGCAGGCTTTGTTCCAAACGATATGCAGGTGGGTCAAACAGGTAAGATTGTTGCACCTCAACTTTACATTGCAGTAGGCATCTCGGGCGCTATTCAGCACCTTGCAGGTATGAAAGATTCAAAAGTTATTGTTGCTATCAACAAAGACGAAGAAGCGCCAATCTTCCAGGTTGCTGACTACGGCTTGGTAGGCGACTTGTTTGAGGTACTTCCAGAGTTGGAAGGAACGCTTTAATTCGAGCTCTTAGGCTAAATAAGACAAAGGCTGCATTTATGCAGCCTTTTTTGTAGGGGTATTGTTCCTATGTACCTATGGCGAATCAAGATTTGTTTTGAAGCTGATTTACCACTCAAACACGCACAACTGAATTATCTTCTAGGCTAACAGGAGAGGGTGTATAAGCGTCGGCTGCCCAGTCGTTTTCCCATTTTTCACCATCGATAAGATAGCGAAACTGATATTCGTGATCTTTTTCCAAATCCACTGTTAATGTGAAATCGCCACTTTTAAGCTTTTTCATCGTCAGTGGCTGCGTTTTCCAATCAGTGAAATCTCCACATAGTGCAGCTTCTTTCGCATCTTTTGCTGCTTCCGCATTCAGTCGAAATGTCACTTTGCACAAAGGTTTTGATTTAAGGTATTGTTTCTTAAGACTCATAATGTGTTTTCCCTTCAACGTAGCGAAATCATTCCCGAGGCTATTTCTCATTAGAAAGTTAGCTTGAACAACAGCCGTCGGTTAACTCATAACCAATGAGTGCTCAAATAATCAACGAAAACCTGATAATTATCAATCTTACTTTGTATTCTTTTGATAATTTTTTATATTAAGTGTGCTGATTTTTGAATGTGTATAAAAACAACAATTAGACACAAAATTTAACAATCTTAATTGAGCATAATAACCAAAAATCAGTACACTAGTGCTGAAACAATAATAATAGAATCTAGCGGGTTATCAGGTGATAAGTGAATAGGGTGGTAGTCTATAGCCTAAATGTCACTAGCACAGGTGCCTTCTTTCTCAGGGATAGTAAATGAAAAACTCCATGTTAATGAAAAGTGGTATTCCATTATTCATAGTGCTGATCGCGTTTATCGCCGCGACGGTTATGATCAAATCACGTAAGCCTCCAGAGCAAGTGCCCGTAGAAATTCCCGCTTTTCTAGTTGACGCAAAAGAAGTTTACTCAGAAGCAGTAAACTTTGTTGTCAAATCCCAGGGTAACGTAGTTCCGCAGAATAAAACGTCATTGAGTGCACAGGTCAGTGGTCAGGTTATAAGCCTGTCGAAAGTTTTTGTTGCTGGTGGAACTTTTAAAAAAGGCGATGTACTTGCCACGTTAGAACAAGATGATTATCGCACTGATCTTAAGCTAGCCGAAGCTGAATTGGCCCAAGCTAAAGCAGCCCTTCAAGAAGAAATAGCTCGCGGAAAAGTAGCCGAACAAGAATGGCGTTCAGTCAGAAACGTAGCGCCGCCCGAGCTAGGCTTAAGAAAGCCTCAATTGGCAAAAGAACAGGCAAACGTAAAAGCTGCAGAAGCTAAGTTGGAGCGGGCTAAGCGCAACTTGGCTAGAACCCAAATTACCGCTCCTTACAACGGTATTGTGGTGGAGCGTAATATAGATCTCGGACAGTTTGTCGCCATGGGCTCTGTACTTGGCACTATTTACTCTACTGATACCGCGGAAGTTAGGTTACCTATTACCGACAGCGACTTAATGTTTATTAATATTGCTGGGCAGTCTAGCGAAGGGGCCCCTGTTTTATTAACTGCGACTGTTGGTGGTGTTAAACGCGTTTGGGAAGGTCAACTGGTTCGTTCAGAAGGTATTTTGGATACAGGAAGCAGAGTGGTGTATGCCATTGTTGAGGTGCAAGACCCTTACAACTTGAAGTCTTCACACAAAGCCCCACTGCGTTTTGGGCAATTTGTTGAAGCAGAAATTACCTCACGTCAAGACGAAGAACTTTTAGTATTACCTCGCAGCATTTTGCGTTTAGACAACACCGTGCTGACGGTGAACGACAATCGCGAAATTGAAATTAAGCCTGTCGAAGTAGCCCGTACTACAGCAAAAGATGTGTTTATTCGCTCAGGTATTGCAGAAGGAAGTTTGGTGGTAACCAGTGCGGTTCCAAACCCATACGACGGCATGAAAGTGCGCCTGCCGGGTGACGAGCCTGTACTTGCTGACACTGCTGAAGCAGACACTACCGACAGCATGGATAGCGTGGAAAGCGAATCGTCGGAAGGTGACAACTAATGAGTCGCATCGATACCAACAAAGGTTTAATTGCTTGGTTTGCGCGTAACAATGTGGCGGCCAACCTGCTGATGATTTTGCTTATTGTGGGCGGCTTGTTCAGCGCTTTCAGTATTCAAAAACAAGTATTTCCGAGCTTTGAAATTGACGTCATTAGCGTTCGTGTACCTTACTTGGGCGCAGCCCCTCAGGAAGTTGAAGAAGGGGTGCTGCTTAAAATTGAAGAGTCTATAAAGGACTTGGAGGGAATAAAGCAGCTAAACTCTACCGCCGTAGAAGGCATGGGAACAGTAAGTATACAGGTAGAAGAAGACTATGATGTTCAGTCTCTACTTGATGAAGTAAAGGTTCAAGTTGATGCCATTCCAAGTTTTCCCGCTGATACTGAAAAGCCCGTTATTTATCGTCAAAAAATTCAACAGGACGTGATATGGCTATCAGTTTATGGGGATGCTTCTGAAAGAGAGTTGAAAGAGTTTGCTAAAGACTTAAGGGATGACATTGCTAACCTGCCAGGTATATCAAGTGTTCAGGTTGTAGGCTCTAGAGACTATGAAATTTCTGTAGAACTATCTGAAGTCGATTTGCAAAAGTATAACCTTACGTTTGCTGATGTGGTCGCTCGTTTGAGTCAAACCAGTGTAGACTTACCAGGTGGTTCAATTCGCACGGAAAACGGCGACATACTGCTAAGAACAAAAGGGCAGGCCTACACAGGTTGGGACTTCTCTCAAATCGTACTCGTCACAAACGCAAACGGTACCCGCGTTACGTTGGGCGATGTTGCCTATATCAACGATGGATTCATTGAAAACAATCAATATGCGCTGTTTGATGATAAACCAGCAGTTAGCTTGCGTGTGCAAGCTGTCGGCGATCAAAACGCCTTAGAAATCTCTGAGCAGGTTAACAATTACATTGATAGTCAAAAGTCTGAGTTTCCTGCGCACATCACTGCAGATACGTGGGGCGATAGTTCATTCTATCTAGCTGACCGACTCAACATGATGCTTGAGAACATGTTCTTCGGTGCATTGCTTGTATTCTTAGTTCTTTCGTTGTTTTTGAAAATTAAGCTCGCGTTTTGGGTCATCGTGGGCTTGCCAGTCTGCTTCCTTGGCACCTTGCTTGTCATGCCGTTAGATATGGTTGGCGTGTCGATTAACATGCTTAGTCTTTTTGCCTTTATTCTTGTATTGGGGATTGTGGTAGATGACGCAATTATCATGGGTGAATCGGCTTACTCTGAAATTGATAAAAAAGGGCACAGTGCTGATAACGTTATTGCGGGCGTTAAAAAAGTTGCTATGCCTGCAACTTTTGGTGTTTTAACCACTATTGCTGCGTTTTCACCCATGCTTATGGTATCCGGTCCATTCGGCATTATTTGGAAAACCATCGGCATGGTGGTGATTGTTTGTCTTATCTTCTCGCTTATTGAATCGAAGTTAATCCTGCCGGCGCACTTAGTGCATATGAAACTCAAGCCTTATGATCCGGAAAAAGCTAACGCGTTCCAAAAGTTCCGCGACTTCTTCAGTGAAGGCATAAAGACATTTATTAATGATAAGTACGCGCCGTTTCTGGCAAAAGCAATACGCAATCGCTATACAACAGTGTCTGTCTTTTTGGCGATGCTTATTCTTACAGTGGGGCTGTTTGGTGGCGGCATCGTGCGTTTTGTATTCTTCCCGAATATTCCTAGTGACTTTATGATGGCCAGCTTTGAGTTAGAGCCAGGCTCGTCACTAGAACAGCGAGACAAGGTACTAACTACACTTCGCGAAGCTATGCATCGTATGGATGACAAAGTTGCAGAAGAGACGGGCGAAAACGTCATTAAGCACGCGATAGCCTTTGACAATGGTAACTTAGGTGGTGAAATCTTTGCTGAGCTTACAAAAGGTGAAACCCGCACGCTTACTGACTTTGAAATTCAGGATATGTGGCGTCAAGAGGTCCCTGAAATACCGGGAGTGAAGTCATTTAATATTAGCTCACCGGGTGGTCCTGGCGGCGGTGCTGACTTAAGCTTTGAATTCAGCTCTAGCGATATTAAAGCGTTGCGCGCTATAAGTGACGATATAAAAGAGGCCTTAGATAAATACGAAGGCGTTACCGATATCAACGATACCTTCTCAGGCGGTAGCGAAGAAATTCAGTTAGCGCTGAAACCTCAGGCCGATGCGTTGGGCATTTCACTGCGCGATTTAGGTCAGCAAGTTCGCTTTGGTTTTTACGGTGCAGAAGTGCAGCGTATTCAGCGTGATGATGAAGAAATAAAAGTTATGGTGCGCTACCCGAAAGCGGAACGCAGTTCCATAGAGCATCTTGAAAACATGCGTATTCGTGCGCCGAATGGCCAAGAAATCCCTTTTGAACAAGTTGCGACATTCACTGTAGGGCAAGGGTTCGATTCAATTATTCGTGTAGATGGTAAACGTTCAGTCACCGTAACGGGTGTAGTTGATAAAGCGTTACTTGACCCTTCAGAAGTGACTAATGATGTCATTGATAACTTAATGCCAGACCTACTAGCCCGCTACCCGAGTGTTGAATTTCAGCTGCAAGGGAATTCAAAGGAGCAGGCTGATGCTATGGTTAGTCTGATGCAGGGGCTCTTGTTTGCGTTATTTGCTATTTATGCCTTACTTGCGATACCGCTTAAATCATACAGCCAACCCTTGATTATCATGTCGGTGATCCCTTTTGGTATCGTTGGCGCCATAGTCGGTCATTTGGTATTGGGCATGGCGGTGAGTGTTTTGTCTGTCTGCGGCATCATAGCTTTGTCGGGTGTTGTGGTGAACGATAGCTTGATTATGGTGGACTTTGTGAATCGCGCGCGTAAAGAAGGCATGTCGCTTATGGATGCGGCTATTAGCGCTGGTACGCAGCGTTTTAGAGCAATCATCTTGACGTCATTAACAACCTTTATGGGCCTTATGCCGATAGTATTTGAACGCAGTTTACAGGCTCAGGTTGTTATTCCAATGGCGGTTTCTCTGGCCTTCGGTATTTTATTTGCCACGGTAATCACCTTGCTGCTTGTTCCTGCGCTGTACTTAATTCTCAACGACCTTAAAAATGTGTTTAGAGGAAGAAGACACCAACAAGTTACGACAGAAAGCTAAATAGACAATGCCGGGTAAAACCGGCATTTTCTTTTAAGGAATGAAAAAATGAAAAAAAATCTGATTTATGCAGCTGTAGTAGCAGCGTCAGCATGCTTAACCTTTGCTTGCACTAGTTCAAATACCGCTGATACTAATTTGGTTGAAAATGAAACCGAAAGCCTTGCTATGCCGAAAGTGCCTGGCTACCCGGCAACCAAAACCGTTGCGCAGCAAGATAACTATCACGGCACTATGGTAAGCGATCCATATCGTTGGTTAGAAGACGAAAAGAGTGAAGAAGTTAAAGCTTGGGTCGATTCGCAAAACACTTTGGCTCGCCCTTATCTGGCTGAACTACCTTCTAGAGAGCTTTACAAAGAACGCTTAACCGCGCTATGGGATTACGAGAAGTATTCAACGCCCTATATGGTTAATGGCAAGTTGTTTTATTCGTATAACGACGGCTTACAAAACCAATACGTGCTTTACATGTCCGGTGGTGTAAACGGAGAACCCGAAGTACTTATCGATCCGAATACATTGAGCGATGACGGCACAGTATCAATGGCGTCGACTGAACTTAGTCCGAAAGCTTCTTATCTTGCCTACATGCTGTCTGACGGCGGTACCGACTGGAAAACCATCCACGTTCGTGACACCAGCAGCAAAATAGACTTAACCGATAACATTGAAGGCATTAAGTTTTCAAATATCGCGTGGTTGCCCGATGAAAGCGGCTTTTTCTATTCTCGCTACCCAAAAAATGAGGCGGGTAAGTATGATGATAGCCAAACCGTATCTATCTATTTTCACGCTATAGGTACAGAGCAAAATGCAGATATAAAGGTCTTTGCATTTGACAATAAACCCACTTGGAATCCTTACCCATCGGTTGTGCAAGACGGAAATACTTTGCTTATATCCGTTTTCGAGGGGTACCAGGCTAATGGTGTCTACGCCAAATCTCTTGAAAAAGAAAACAGTGAACTTGTTCCCGTTTTCGACAAATGGGATGGGCGTTACGACCTAATCGGCGAACACAAAGATGCGCTATTTTTTAAGTCTACTGCAGGCGCGCCTACTGGTAAGGTTATCAAAGTCACTTTTGATGGTGGTGTTAAAGCAACGGAAACCGTAATTGAAAGTACATCTGATACCTTGTCCAGCGTTTCACTTCTGGGTGAAAAACTTTTCGCTCAGTATCTAAAAGATGTAAAAGGGCAGGTAAGTGTATTTGATTTAAACGGCAAAAAAATAGATGAAATTGCGTTTACTGACATTGGAAGTGTAAGCGGATTTTATGGAAGCAAAAATGCAGATATAACATTCTATAAACTTACCGGGTTTACTAACCCGGGCCAGGTGTATGCCTATAATGTTGAAACTGGTGAGTCATCGCTATTTAAAACCATCGATACAGGTATTAATTATGATGACTACGAAACCAAGCAGGTGTTTTATACCAGTAAAGATGGCACTAAAGTTCCCATGTTTATTGTGCACAAGAAAGGCTTGAAGCTAGACGGAAACAATAAAACCTTATTGTACGGTTACGGTGGTTTTAATATTTCATTGCTTCCACGGTATTCAGTGTCGCGCATGGTATGGGTTGAGCAGGGTAACGTGTTGGCCATCGCAAACTTACGAGGTGGTGGCGAATATGGCCAGCAGTGGCATAAGGCCGGTACAAAGTTAGATAAGCAAAATGTGTTTGACGACTTTATTGCGGCAGGTGAGTATTTAGTTGAAAGCGGCTACACCACGCCAGAAAAAATGGGTATTCAGGGGGGCTCGAACGGCGGCTTACTTGTTGGAGCTACTTTAACGCAGCGCCCAGACCTTTTCTCTGCCGCCTTACCAGCAGTCGGTGTATTAGATATGCTTCGCTATCATACGCCAAGTGCAAATGCGCGAGCTTGGTCTTCTGATTATGGGTTGAGTGAAAATAAAGAAGAATTTGAAGCGCTTTATGCTTATTCGCCACTTCACAACACTAAGCCCGGCACGTGTTATCCGGCAACATTGGTAACAACAGGCGATCACGATGACCGCGTTGTACCATGGCATAGCTACAAGTTTACTGCGCAATTACAGGCCGCTCAAGGGTGTGATAACCCAGTACTACTTCGTGTAGAAACTCGCGCGGGTCACGGCGCAGGCACGCCTACGTGGATGAGAATTGAGGGGTATGCAGACCAGTGGGCGTTTTTAGAATCCGCTCTTAATTAACTTCTCACAATTTTCAAAGAAAACAAGCCGCTGTATAAAGCGGCTTTTTTGTTTGCATTTTAAACAAATGGTCATATACTGTATAAATATCAGTATGGTTTATTTTGAGTCTTATTTGGTTGGGCGACTTTGCACAACCTTTAGGAGAAAATTATGCAAACAGGCATTAAAGCGGTTGATCAACTTATTTCAAAACACGGCATTATGGCTGATTTAGGTGCAGACACGTTTCAACGCCGTACTCGCCTAACCGGTGGCGATGAGCGCGCAAACGCACTGCCATTTTGTATGTATCAAAAAGTGGCACATGCCCCATTATCAAAGCAGTTTACCGTGCACCATTTTTATATGCCGAGTAACAAAGGGAAGTTAGCAAGCTTTCTGTTTGATGAAAAAGGGCAATTGATAGAGCAAGTCTACTATCAAAAAGTCGCGAGATGGGTGCAGGTGTGTAGAAAGCTACAGCAGCTGGTGCAAGTGCCAACCTCAGACGTTCACATGGCGGCGTAAAAGACATAAAAAAAGCGGTGCCGTTTTTCAACGCCACCGCTTTTCATAATCCAAATAGCTACAATAAATGAAAGTAGCTACTTATCTTTGCTTAATAGTAAGTGTACTTGAACTCAACACCCCAAACGCGCGGCTCATTTACGATACCTGTAAGGTTGTTGAAGTCGATTGCACCTTTAACATTGTCTTCGTCAGTAATGTTACGACCAAATAGCGCTACAGTGTAATTGTGCGCGAAGTTCTCGTAACCAATACGTAGACCGCCTTCAAAGTTGTCGTCAGTAGTGAACTCAACCGCTTCGTATAGGAAGATGTTTGTTTCACCTTGGAACGCCCAATCAGTAAATACAAAGAACTCGCCATCATCACCCATAGGGATGGTGTAACGTGCAGTGAAGTTAAAGATAGACTCTGGCGCCTGAGGGAATGGGTTGCCGTCGATAGAGGCTACAAAACCGTCTGGACGAGGGTCTGTTACTGTACAGTTACCGGTAAATCCATCAGCAGCACTTGTTCCACACGGTGAAACAGTCAGTGAGTCATCTTTAATTTCAGTGTGGTTATAGCTGTAACCCGCTGTAAACGTAAGCTCATCAGTCGCTAGCCACTGTGCGTCTACTTCAAAACCGTACGCTTCGCCTTTGTCAGCATTTACAAGGGCAGTAAAGTTGTTGCCACCACCGATTGCTGAGAACTGCATGTCATCTACTGTGTAGTAGAATGCTGCAGCGTTTAGACGTAGTGAGTCATCGAACAAGTCCGACTTAATACCAAGTTCAAATGAATTGATCGTTTCTGCATCTGCAACTGAAGGCGAGCCTTCGAATGCAACGTCGCGGCCTTGAATTGTTTGAGCACGGAAGCCATTAGCGTAGCGAGCAAAAACAGACATATCATCAGTAACGCGATAGTTTGCACTTAATTCAAAGCTAGTTTGACCGTCATCTACGTCAATGTCGTCATAGTCTTGAACTTGAGCTGCGCCAATTACTAGAGCAAAACCGTCAACGTTTTGGTCGCCGACTACTAAACTTTTAGAGTCGTGGGTATAACGAATACCGCCCGTAACGTTTAGTTTTTCGTTAACTTGATAAGACGTCTGACCGAATACTGCCCACGTTTGGTTTTCGTGGAATACGGTTGTTGCACCAAAGAACCCGTCGATGCTGGTAACGTTAAACGATGCGTCATAGTAGAACGCACCTAGCTGCCAGTTCAAAGCATCGCGCGTGTTGCTTGAAAATCTAAATTCTTGGGTGTATTGCTCTAGGTCGTCAAGGTTATCTTGCGTTACCGCAGAGAAAGGAATAAACCCAGGGCCTGAAGTGCCGTCAGCACGATTAAAGCCACCATCAACGTCACCTAGGCTAGAGCCTTCAGCTGTTTCAATGGCTGAGATCGACGTGAATGTAACTTCGTCCATGTCGTACTCTAATTTAAGTGAAGCACCAAAACCGTCGTATTCTTGTGGGTTGTTATCAATGCCGTCGCCTTGAAGATCGCCGTCGTAGAATACAGTTTCGCGATCGTAATTTTCGTTAAGTTCGTTGCTGCCTTTTGTAAACACGTTAGCGCGGAAAATAGACGCTGTGCCTTCAAGCTCACGGCCGTGTACGTTTAACAAAGCAGAAAAGTCGGCAGACGGCTCCCAAAGAAGCTGTAGACGGTAGGCTTTTTCGTCGTAGCCACCAATTGCATCGTTTTCGCCGGTGAAGGCATTATCGATGTAATCGTCGCGTTCTTGCGAAAGTAGCGATAAACGTGCAGAAAGCTCGTCAGTAAGACCGCCGCTAATCGCGCCTTCAAAGTTCATAGTTCCGTATGAACCGAAACCTGCTTTCGCATAACCTTCAACATCTTGTGTAGGTTTAACGGTGTCAAATTTGATTATGCCGGCTGTAGTGTTACGACCGAATAATGTACCTTGCGGACCGCGCAGTACTTCAACTTGTTGAACGTCGAAAAGCGGGAAGCTTTTAAGCACAACGTTTTCCATTACCACTTCATCCATGATAATAGAAACTGGTTGTGATGCAGCAAGGTCGAAATCGGTGTTACCTAAACCACGAATGTAAAAGCGTGGTGCAACGCGTCCGTTTGAAGACTCGGCATAAAGGCCTGGAACGCGAACCGCTAAAGCAAGAATATCTTCACCGCCTGAGAAAAGGCTTTCGAATTTTTCACCGCTTAATGTCGCAACAGAAATAGGTACTTCCTGTATTGATTGAGTACGCTTTTGCGCAGTTACGGTAATCTGTTCAAGTGAGGCTTCTTTTTTTTCTGTCGATGCGGCCTCTTGTGCAAGAACTGAAGAGCTGAACGCAGCACTAACGGCTAACGCTAGCGTGGCGATTTTGTGTGTTCTCATGTTTCCACCAAGATGATTTATAAATTATACTTTTGTAGTGTTTTTAGCACAAAAATTAACAATCTATGCTTGGCGTTGCATTTTACACAAACTTTTAATTAAAAACTTCATATTTGTGCAAAAAAGGTGTGAATTAGTCGAAAGTGCACAATATTAGGTACTACTAATATAGCCTGAAAAGTGTGATGCACGGTCTTAGAGCAATCATTAGGGAAAATGACATTTTTTGGTGCTTGTTTGCAAAGCGATTTAGGCGTCCTCACGCGCGCTTGAACTTTGTTCGATATTGAGAAGGCGACAGCCCCGTATTCTTTTTAAACAACCGAGTGAAAGAACTCAGGTCTTCATAGCCTACCGAATTGATCAATTGCTCTAGCGGCATGCTGGATGTCTCGAGTAGTTTCCTTGCATGTTCAATTCGCAGCGATTGTAAATACTGGCCGGGCGTGGTGTCGCAAGCACTTTTGAAACGTCGTATCAATGTACGTTCTGTCATATTGTGCCGCACTGCTAAATCATGAAGCGTACATTTGCTTTGTAAGTTTCGTTCCAAAAAAGATTGGACCGCTTTAATATCTTTGTCGGTGTGAAAGCGCCGTTGACGACTGCTTGCATACACTGTTTGGCTGGTTCTGGACACATCTAACACATGAGACTTTGCAGTATCGCTGGCAATTTGGTGACCACAGTAACGCTCTATTAAGAGGATCGACAGGTCAATCCATGCCATACCGCCTCCCGCGCAATAGACGGTGTCGTCCTCTGTCACCATTTTCTCGGGCTGCAGGTTTACACTTGGAAACATGGTTTCGAATTTATCTGCGTAACCCCAGTGAGTCGTTGCGGTTTTATTGTTGAGTAAACCTGTCTGCGCTAATAAAAAATTACCCGTGCAATTAGCTGCTATATCCGCCCCCATTTTTTGAAGGCGCTTTATATGAACCAGTAGCGGCCGTGTATCATTCAGTACCTCATCAATATCACCACCGATAGTTGGAATAAGCAAAACATCGGTGTGAGATACATCTTCAATAGCAATATTCGGCTGCAGCACAACTTGATTAGAGCAGAGAATAGACTGTCCGTGATGACTCGCCAGCTGAACTTTAAATTGAGGTGCAGTAGGCAGATTGTGAATTCGCTGCCAACTAATACCAGCAAATGCAAACACATCAAGTGCGCCTGTAATGGCAGATGCCAAGGCTTGGTCAAAACCGAGAACGGTAACAGTGAATTTAGCGCTATTCATAAAAATAATTAAATTTATAAAAGAACATAAAGTTTAGTGATTATTGACGGTATTGGCCATTATTGTGTCATAAATGACAATAATGGCACGATAACGAATATGACACAATGCGTTAACAATTATTCGTAGGGGACAGAACACCATGGCCGACCAACTTATACCACGCCGTGAAATGCAATTTCAGCTGTACGAAGTATTAAATACTGCAGCACTGTGCGAAAAAGCACGCTTTGAAGAGCACAACGTTGAGACCTTCAATGCCGTTATTGACATGGCCGAAAAAATGGCAGAAGAGCTGTTTCTTCCCCATAACGCAGTAGCTGACAAAAATGAGCCTACGTTTGATGGCACCAAAGTATCTATGATCGACGAAGTAAAAGTCGCTTTCGATACCTACAGAGAGTCGGGCTTTATTGCGGGTCATTTCGACTTTGAAGATGGTGGCATGCAGCTTCCCGTCACCGTGATGAACGCATGTGCGGGCTACTTTTTAGCGGCAAATCCGTCGTCTACTGCATATCCTTTTTTAACTGCGGCTGCCGCCAACGTAATTAAACACTTTGCTTCAGACGATATTAAAAGCGCATTTTTACCTAAAATGCTGGCAGGCGATTTTACTGGAACAATGGCGCTTACTGAGCCGCATGCGGGTTCGTCCCTTGCCGATATTCGCACCTCTGCGAAGCTGCAAGACGATGGTACGTACCGCATTAAAGGTAGCAAAATTTATATCTCAGGCGGTGAACATGAGCTTTCCGATAATATAGTTCATTTGGTACTAGCAAAAATTCCTGGCGGTCCGGCTGGTGTTAAAGGTATTTCACTTTTTGCAGTACCTAAATACCGACTTGATGCTGACGGTAACCCAGATGTACGCAATGATGTCACTCTTGCCGGCCTTATTCATAAAATGGGTTATCGAGGCACCACTTCAACTGCATTGACCTTTGGTGAAAATGGCGATTGCCACGGCTACCTAATCGGTGAAGCTCATCAAGGTTTGCGCTATATGTTCATGATGATGAACGAAGCACGTATTGGTGTAGGTTACGGTGCGGCAATGATAGGGTATCGCGGTTATCGCTATTCACTAGAATATGCCAAAGACCGTACACAAGGTCGCGCCGCGCCAAATCTTGCACCAGAAGACGATCCAACGCCTATTATTAATCACGGTGATGTTCGCCGTATGCTGCTAGCGCAAAAAGCGTATTGTGAAGGCGGTATGTCACTTTGCTTATACGGCAGCATGCTCATCGATGAGATGGAAACCGAAGCCGACAGTGAAAAACGTACCGAGCTTTCTCAGCTTCTCGAGCTATTAACCCCGGTATTTAAGGCGTGGCCGTCAGAGTTTGGCCCTAAAGCTAACGACTTGGCGATTCAGATTCTAGGCGGCGCTGGCTACACCCGCGAATACCCGGTTGAACAGTGCTGGCGCGATAACCGCCTAAACCCAATTCATGAGGGTACTAACGGCATTCAGGCGTTAGACCTGCTAGGAAGAAAATTGTGGCAGCACGATGGTAAAGGTTTGCAAGTGCTACTTTCTCGTGTCACGCGCGATATGAAGCGAGCAGAAACCCCAAGAGCACAGGCGCTGGCAGCAAAACTAAAACCGTATTTAGACCAACTTGGTGCACTTATACAACAAGCTGCTGCAGATTTGCGTTCTGACAAACAGTCTGTGTTGTTAACCAATGCTAGCTGCTTCTTAAATATCTTTTCAAGCTGTGTAGTGAGCTGGATTTGGCTGCGCCAAGCTAACGTTGCCGAGCAAGCGTTAAGTAAGGGTGCTGGTGAACAGGATGTTGACTTCTACGAAGGAAAGCTTGCCGCAGCAGAGTATTTCTTAAATTGGGAATTACCGCTAGTAAGCCGCGATATAGAAGTACTGACGTCACGAGAAGCATCTTGCAACAACGTTAAGGCAAGCTATTTCTAAATTTATATCATTACTATGTGCGCTTAAGACATTGCAGAAGAAGATGCAGCGCACGTAAATTAAACTGGAGTACAGCTAATGAATGTAGCTGCAAATGTTGAAGGTAAACATATTCTTATTACTGGTGGTGGCTCGGGGATCGGTGCCGCGTCAGCTCGCGTTTTAAGTGCACGTGGTGCAATAGTAGGTATTGCCGATCTCAATGAAGAGAACGCGAAAACACTGGCTGAAGAAATTATTGCATCAGGTGGTAAAGCGTATGCAGTGACGGTTGATGTTACCGAACCTGCTCAGGTTAAGGCGATGTTCGAAACGGCCCTTTCTCATCTTGAAAAGATAGATGTGATCATAAACAACGCGGGTATCGATCATTTTCCTGCGCCACTTACCGAAGTCGACGACGCGATGTTTATGAAAAACATTCAGGTCAACTTAGCAGGCGTGTGGTACTGCATGAAAAACGCACTGAAGCACATGACAGCAACAGGTGGCGGTCACATTATTAATATCGCCTCCGTAGCGGGTTTGCGCTCAGCGCCAATGATAAGTGCTTATAGTGCGTCTAAACACGGAGTAATAGGGCTGACTAAATCGGCGGCGGTGGAGTACGCGCGAGCGAACATTCGTATCAACGCGGTATGTCCTAGTTTTGTCGATACGCCTATGGTTCAAGGTGTGTTATCAAAGTTGGATGAACGAGGCCAAAAGGGGCTTATTGGCGCAAATCCAATGAAACGATTAGGTAAGCCTGAAGAAATCGCAAATGCTATAGCATGGCTATGTAGTGATGAATCGTCATTTATGACGGGGCAGTCTGTGGTACTTGACGGTGGTATGCTGGCATAAGCGCCAAGTGTGATGAAGATAAATCGATAAGCTTTTAAATAATCATATTTTTAAAGCCTATAAGAAACTTATTACAAGACAAATGCAGCTATCGTAGATAGGACACTGTGCTACGTAGTTTGCGTAAAAACAGCAAGAGAAGGAATGTTTAATGAACAACCTATTTGATTTAACAGGAAAAGTTGCACTAGTAACTGGTGCTAGCCGCGGTATCGGCGAATCTATTGCTCGGTTGCTGGCTCAGTATGGTGCTCACGTTATTGTATCAAGCCGCAAAATTGACGGCTGTGAAGCGGTTGCATCTTCAATTCGCGACGCAGGTGGAAAAGCAACGGCGCTGGCGTGCCACGTAGGTGAAATGGAGCAAATTACCGAAACCTTCAATGTCATCAAACGTGATTTCGGTAAGCTGGATATTCTTGTAAATAACGCGGCGGCCAATCCCTACTTTGGACACATTTTAGATACTGACCTTGGTGCCTACAACAAAACGGTAGACGTAAATATTCGTGGTTATTTCTTCATGTCGATTGAAGCTGGCAAAATGATGAAAGAGCAGGGCGGTGGCGTCATACTCAATACCGCTTCAGTAAATGGCGTAACGCCGGGCGATATGCAGGGTATTTACTCTATTACTAAAGCAGCCGTTATTAGCATGACTAAATCGTTTGCAAAAGAGTGCGGTAGCTTAAACATTCGCGTAAACGCATTACTGCCAGGTTTGACCGACACTAAATTTGCTTCAGCGTTAACGACCAACGAGCAAATCTTGAAGCACGCGCTGAAAGTTATTCCGCTAGGCCGCGTAGCCGACCCAGACGAAATGGCCGGCACAGTATTGTACTTAGTATCAGATGCATCAAGCTACACCACAGGCACGACAGTGGTTGTAGATGGTGGTATGCTAGCGTAAATAGTTTCAAATACGAGATACGACCATGCATATATGGGTTGACGCAGACGCGTGCCCTGCAGTTATCAAAGACATTCTTTTTAAGGCAGCTAGACGTACCAAGCTGCCTTTGTCTTTGGTGGCTAACCACTCTATGTCTGTACCACCAGACAAGCATATAACCTTAACGCAAGTGCCTTCTGGATTCGATGCTGCTGACGATTACATTGTAGAGAAGTGCGAAGCCGGTGATTTAGTGATTACCAACGACATTCCATTGGCCGCTGATGTACTGGCAAAAAACGCACTTGCGTTAAATAACCGTGGTGAAGAATACGACAAGTCGTCTATCAAGCAGATACTGGGTATGCGAGACTTCATGGATACCATGCGCTCAAGCGGTGAACACACCGGCGGGCCCAAAGCATTTTCACAGCGCGACAAACAAAACTTTGCCAACGCACTAGACCGCCTTTTAACCCAAGGCCTCCGCAACCTCAAATAAAATATTGGGGTCAGAGTACATTTCTACAGCATGTAACACCCAAAAATATGGGGTCAGGGTACTTTATATCCTGAAAAAATACTCTGACCCCATTAACTTTAGCAGTCGCCACCGCCGCCAGAATCACTGCTGCAAGATGAGCTTGAACTTATATTTGGCGTGTAAATGGCTGCACTGCTGTCTCCGTGGGAACCAGACTTACTGCCGCCTGTCTTTGTGGCAAACGACACTAAGAACACCAATGTACACAGAGCAATAATAGCGATAGGTGCTTTCCAGTCACCTGTTGTAGTGCCCGCGTAGCATGCGTACGCAGCCACGGCTAAACTCACAAGCCTTATTAGTAACCTCATAACGTCCTCCTTGTCACTGAAACGTATCAGGGTCAAAGTAAAGACTCTGAACCCATTTTGCCACTTTAAGATGGGGGCAGAAATGTACTCTGACCCCATTATTTGGTGGTTATTTAACTATGGTCATTTCTTCGATAAGGTTTGTTGCACCGTCAACGTATTCCATTACCCATAGCATGTAGCGGCTATCTACATGGATGGTACGGGTTGTTTTCGGATCGAAGTCCCAATCTGAATTAACGCTTTCAAACGTGCCGTCAAACAACAAGCCAATTAGTTCTGCTTTTGCGTTAAGCGTTGCTGAACCCGAATTACCGCCTGTAGAATCTAAATCCGTTAGGAAGTTAACCGGTACACTATTGATGTCTTCAAGTTTGTACGGACCGTACTGCTTGTCTTTAATAAGCTCAAGCTGCTTTTTCGGTGAATCAAACGGTGTTTCGCCTGTATCCTTTTCAGTAATGCCTTCAAGACGGGTAAAGGGTTCGTAAATGAGACCATCTTTTGGCGAGCCACCCATTACGTTACCGTAAGTCACACGAAGCGTGCTGTTGGCATCTGGATAAGCAAGGCTTCCCAAAGATTTTTGCCACTCGATAATGGCACTCATGTATTTAGGGCGAAGTGCAGCTGCTTTACCGCTAAGCGTTTTGCTTTTATCTTCAATGGCCATTTCGGTATCAAATAGCGCAACGGCAAGTTTTATGAACGGGTCGTTGCTGTTTTCAAAATCAGAACGGCTTGCAGTTAACCACTTCAAGCGATCTTCAGTGTTGTTCAGTGACGTGTTGTCATAAAACGCTTTCAACTTTTTATGAAGTGTTTTGCTGTCAGTATTACCATCAATGCCTACTGCTTTATCGAAAGCCGCAACGCGGTTTTCTTCAGGCTGGTCAAGGTACATGCTGATCATTTTTTGCCACACAGCTTGATCAACAACCGCATCAAAACGGCGTTCTATACGCTCTGCGCTTTCTTTAAGGCGAATTTGGTCGCGCTCTTGATATCCACGTTCGCGCTCTGTATCTGGCTTTTCTCTTTCAATTGCATTGCGATAAAGGGTCTGAGCAGAAGATAAAAGCTGTGCGCGACTTAGGTTGTTATACCAGAAGTTTTGCTTGTTCATCTGCATTTGTTCAGCGCTAACCGCATCAAGATCGGCAAGTGCTTGCTTCATTTCACCCTTACCGTTTTCATCGAGCCATGCTGCCAGCTGCTCTTCACGCTCGGCGCGGCGAGGAACAAGCCCAACACGCTTAGCACCAGAAAGCTGTCCTAAGGTATTTTTGTGAAAGTTATTCAGGCCAGCAAGTGTTGCTTCATATTTAATGCGCGCATCGCTACCTTCTTCAGACGAGCTTTCAATGGTCTTGATCCATTCGTCTACCAGTTCAAGGTAAGTAGGGTATAGCCAGTCAAACATGTACGAAACTTGCGACAACCGAGCATAGCGGTTTGTAGAACCAGGGTAGCCCGCTGCCATAACAAAATCACCGTCTTCAAGGCCAGCAGCCGATACTTTAAGGAAATGATCAGGTTTAAACGGCACATTGTCTTCACTGAAATCGGCTGGTTTTCCATCTTTACCAACGTAGGCGCGATAGAAAGAAAAATCACCAGTGTGACGAGGCCACATCCAGTTATCTACATCTCCGCCGTATTTTCCTATAGAGTCAGCAGGCGCATAGGCAATACGCACGTCACGGATTTCCATTTGCTTGATAAGCTTATACTCAAGGCCTTGGAAAAACGAAGGAACAGAGCAGCGGAAGCCTGCTTCAGACTCACATTCTGCAATGAGTGCTTTACGATTAGCTTCGATAAGGTCGTAGCGCTCACGCCCTTGAACATCATCACCGATACCGCCAACGACTTTGTCGGTTACGTCAGAAAAATCGACAGTAACGAACATGCGAGTACCCGGTGCGGCGGGCAGTTCATCACCAATTTCTTTTGCTAGAAAACCGTCTTTTAAGTAATTGTTTTCTGGAGTGCTGTTATATTGCACTGAACCGCGTGCGCAGTGGTGATTGGTTACTGCTAATCCTTTGTCAGACACAAACGATGCTGAACATCCACCAAGAGAAACAATAGCGCCCATAGGGAACGCGGTTAAATCATTAATACTACTAGCAGGAATTGCCAAACCGGTTTCTTTTAAATCGTCTGCAATTGAAGGGAGCTGTTCTGGCGTGAACATACCTTCCTTAGCGTTAACCTGCATTGCCGCGCCAATCAACGCAGCCGAAATACAAAATACACTTACTTTAGACATCGGTGATCCTTGTTCTTGTCGTCTATCTCATTGTTATAAATCAAACTTAATACATACCAAGTTAACGTTTACGTCAACATTGTTACAGTGTAACTAGAATACTCTGTGTGCCCTATAAAAAAGCGTATAGCGCACAGCGCAAATTTGTTAGGAAGTGTGACAAACTGCCAATGAAGGCAGAGAAAGGCGCTTTCATCGCAGAATTAGGAAAGACGAAAGGCAAATAATTCGAACGAAAACAAAAAAGGCAGAGTATCAAACTCTGCCTTTAGAATTAGAAGATCGGTAGTTAGCGATTAAAGTACTGACACCAATGCTTTCGCTAGTGTTTCCACGTTTTCTTGATTGATGCCCGCAATGTTTACGCGACTAGAATCTACAAAGTAAACGCTATGCTTTTCACGTACTTCGCGCACTTGCTCAGGTGTGATACACAAGAATGAGAACATACCTTTTTGGTCGTTCACGAAGCTAAAGTCTTTTGGTGAGCCATTATCGTGAAGGTTTTGAACAAGCATGGCACGTAGAGACTTCATGCGGTCGCGCATTTCGTTCACTTCAGATACCCACTCGTTATTAAGTGCTTCGTCAGAAAGAATGATGTCTACTAGTGCACCACCGTAGCTTGGCGGCATCGAGTAGATGCCACGTGCGATTGACTGAATTTGACCCTGCGCAATTTTACGAGTTGCTGAATCTTCAGTGATGATAGCTGCAAGACCAACGCGCTCGCGATAAAGGCCGAAGTTTTTAGAGCAAGACGCCGCTACAATTACTTCTGGAAGATTTTCAACCAACAAACGCATGCCGTAAGCATCTTCGTCTAAACCTTCACCGAAACCAAGGTAAGCCACATCGACGAAAGGTAAGAATTCACGCTCTTTCGCTACTTCGAGTACTTCATCCCATTGTGCATTAGTAAGGTCAGCACCTGTTGGGTTGTGACAGCATCCGTGAAGAAGAACGATATCGCCTTTTTCAGTCTTGCGAAGGGTTTCCATCATAGCGTCAAAACGAATGCTCGCTGACGCTTTATCGAAGTACGGATAGGTTTCAATTTTAAGGCCCGCAGAGCCGATAAGTGGAATATGGTTAGCCCATGTTGGGTCGCTTACCCATACTTTGCCATTTTCATTACAACGCACTAGCAACTCTGAAAGAATACGCAGCGCGCCACAACCACCTGGAGCTTGAACCGCTGCAACGCGGTCAGCAAGAAGTACAGGGCTATTCTTACCTAAAAGCAAAGACAACATACCGTCGATAAAACCTTGGTTGCCCTGAGGCGTGATGTAGGTTTTGCTGGTTTCTTTGTCTAAAAGCACTTTTTGCGCTTTTGCGACACTTGAAAGAATAGGGGTATTACCTTGCTCATCTTTATATACGCCAACACCTAAATCGATTTTATTTGGGTTGGTGTCTTCACGAAAAGCAGCTGACAGGCCAAGAATTGGATCTGGGGCGAGATGGGGTAATACTTCAAACACGATATGTCCTCACGTTACGTTGGTGTGCAATAATTAGCAGGCAGGCATTATGCCACCGATGGTAGAAAAAACGACCCCTAAAGGTTGAAAATATTTCAATTAATCTGCTTTATAAAGCGTAAACGAAAGTTTCATTTCAAAAATACGCTAAATTGAAAAAGAAAAGGCGCGGGTTTTCAGTGCAGCTCCCTTGTCCGAGAACCGACGTTCCTTCCAAGTAAGCGTATTGTTTTTATCAACCAACAACAAGGTAGACGTACGCGTGCCGTATTTTTCGGTTTGAATGAAAATGGAAGATAATGCCTTCTCCCATTCATAACCTATACCCGTGTCGGGTAGCTGGGCATCCTCTGCCTTATTTTCGTGACGTAAAATATCAAATAAATCGTCATCATTGATTGTGCTTTGCTGCTGCACATAGTCATTTAACGCAGTAACCCCTTGAGTGACTTTTGGCCATGGTGTTGCAATATCAGCATTTGACAACCCATACACACCGGTATCAATTGAATGGGTCGAATTGTTTACGTTGTTGTAAACGCGAAGTGCATTTACATCACCATATAGTAAGTTATATCCGTTGTACTGGTGACGAGTTTTTTCAAGCGTAGCTAAATATGCTGACTGCTCGGCAGAATCTTTTTGGGCCGGGTTTTGTTTAAGCCAATTAGCAACCAATTCCCCGCGGGATACTGCGTTTTTATTGATGTTGTGTGGGTCTCTCACATTGGTAAGCGCTGCAATTTTTCCGTTACGCGTAACACCCATCCAGGTGCCGTCAGCTTCTAAATCCTGCCCAGCAAGCATGTGCGGGTGGCTTTCCCAAAATGTTGAAGGTGCAGTCGGTCTTGCGTAAAACTCGTCTCGATTTGCTGCGATGATAAGAGGGTAGTCATCTCGCATCTTGTTTGCGATAAATAAAATACACATAGCGTACCTAGTGTCCTTTTCTTAACTTGTTCACCGCACATCGTCCAATCGCTTCTGTTAACAATTGCGTTACATTGTTGTTTTGATTACTCTTCATCAATATACGTGCAGTATGCCGTGTTACGTAGTAAAAGAATATGCGGGTACAAAATAGAAAAAGAAAGCACGAAGGCCTATGAAGTATTGAAAGCAACCTGCCAATAATGTCACGCCGATGTAGCTCATCAGTATTTAAAGCTATAAACCAAACCTTAAATAAAAACCTAAATAAAACCCAATATAGAACAAAAAGCAGAGCACAATAATAATGACAAAACCCTCGCATCCAAATCACCATTCTCAATTAGTCAGTAACGTCATCGTAGGGAGCAGTATTCCTCGTAAGTGGCCACAGTGGCTTTCGTCGTTTGCCGCGTGGGTGCTCACGAAAAGAGGGTGGCAAGTAGAAGGCGAACTCATTAATCAGAAAAAAGCCATCTTAGCGGTAGCGCCGCATACATCAAACTGGGACTTTTTTATCGGCTTATTCGTGGTTTTTTCATTCAAGCTAAACATTAATTTTTTTGGCAAACACACCATCTTTAAGCCACCACTAGGTGCCATTGTGAGAAGGCTAGGGGGCATTCCCATTGAAAGAAGTAAAGCCCACGGCGTGGTCATCTCTATTGCAAATAAAATTAAAGAGGCTGATCAGCTTATTCTTGCCTTAGCGCCAGAAGGTACTCGTAGCCCCATTTATCCATGGAAAATGGGGTTTATGCATATTGCACAACAAGCTGAAATTCCTGTTCAAGTCATAGGTTTGGACTACGCTAGAAAAAGAATTGTACTGGGGCCAATTATTCAGAAAGTAACTAATATAGATGAACAAATGCAAACTATTTATACGTTTTATGATAATGTTTGCGCAAAATATCCTAAAAACTGCATTATAAAGCCATAACCATTTTTGTAAGTGGTATATACGCATCTGTCATAAATAGACTAATCCGGTGCGTATTTGGCTAGGTCGCAAACATCTATTTTCGGAGCTTCACCCGTGACAAAATTGGGATTCACAACCCGTCAGGTACATTCTGATCGCATGCTAAACACCCCAGAACATGGTGGTGTACACAGCAGCACATCTAATTCGGTTCTTTTTGAGTTTAAAGATGCGCAAGGCATTATAGATGCGTTTCAAGGCAAGCGCGCAGCTCACGTTTACTCACGTTCTTCTTCGCCTTCGGTGGCTGCATTACAAAATATGCTGAATGACTTAGAAGGCGGTGTAGGTACGTTATGCTACTCAACCGGTATGGCGGCTATAAGCAGTTCTTTATTTGCCTTGTTAAAGGCGGGCGATCATTTAATCGTAAGCCAATACCTTTTCGGCAACACAAGAAGCTTTTTCGAAACGATTAAAGACTTTGGTGTGCAGGTTACGTACACAGATGTGACCGACATTCAACAAGTTAAAGAAGCTTATCAGCCAAACACGAAAGGTGTTTACACAGAAACCGTGGCAAACCCTGTAACACAGGTTGCTGATCTTCACGCCATTGGTCAATTCTGTGAAGAAAAGCACATGCTGTTTATGGTTGATAACACCATGACACCGCCGCCTGTTTTCTACGCAAAAGATGTTAAGGCTTCGCTAGTGTTTTGCTCATTAACCAAATATATAGCAGGTCACGGTAATGTATTAGGCGGCGCAGTAGTCGACACTGGCAACTTTGACTGGACAAAGTTTGACAACCTCAAGCCTGCTTATCAGGTTGCTGATACAGCACAGTGGGGCATTACTCAAATCAAAAAGAAAGGCCTTCGTGATTTAGGCGCTACATTGGCACCTCAATCAGCCACGGCTATCGCTTTAGGCATGGAAACCTTAGATCTGCGTTTAACTCGAAGCCAACACAATGCTATGCAGCTAGCAACCTTTCTAGATAATCACCCGAAAGTCTCTAAAGTGTTTTATCCAGGTCTTGCCGACCATCCACAGCATTTTATGGCAAGGGAATACCTTAACGGTGGCTACGGTGCAATTTTGAGTTTTGATCTTATTGACGGTGCAGATCCTGTGGCGTTTTTGAACGAAATGGAGCTGGTTATTTGTGCAACTCACTTAGGTGATAATCGCACTCTAGCACTACCTGTAGCCCCTACTATTTATTTCGAGAACACAGCAGAAGAACGTGAGTTAATGGGTATTTCCGATACCATGTTACGTATTTCGGTAGGTATTGAAGACACTCAGGATCTTATTGCGGATTTTGAAGCAGCGCTAAACACGATCTAGGCAATGTTTTGCTGGGGCAAAGTACAGAAAAAGGGGCTTTCGCCCCTTTTTTATTTTGTAATAATTGCGCTCAATATGATTGAAGCAATAAGTTTTACTGGCATCTGTTAGTCAAAACCTAACGTGATTTGACCGCGAATTTCACCACTTGGGAATGCATCTGAGTGGAAGTTAGTGTAAAGACCCCCGTCTGCCATTACGCCCATTTGTTCAGCGGTTAATGTAGTATTAGCTGGTACAGACCACATTCCATCGGTACCATCGGTGAGCCCCAATAACACACCACCATTTACACCCGCTTCACCTTCGTGAATGTGCGCCATGTTGGCAGTCATACCAGTTATAGTTACGCTACCAGATAATGCGCCTGTGGATGTGTTAAGCGTAAATGCGCCCGCACCGCTTGCCGTTGTTGTTACTGCAGGCACTTCCTGTAAACCATCAGCAACAATGCCGTACACTTCAATGTTATCAGGCGTAATTTGGCCGCGAATTTCACCACCAGTGAATGCCGCTGTATGCACATTCACATAGTGACCACCTGAAAGTAATTGCGTAGCAGTGGCTTCATCTAGCATTACGCTACCGTCTGTCATCCACACACCCGCCGTTTCTTCGCTCTCGACCAACGCTTCTAGCACAGGCCCATTTACACCAGCAAATCCAGTGTGAATATGTGCCATAGTCGCGTTATCGATTGTGGTTACCGCCACAAGAGAAACGTTGTTGTTAGTGGTATCGAAAAGAGCATAGCCAGAGCCCATTGCCATAGTATCTACTGCTGGTACTTCTTGACTGCCACTTAGCGAGAATGTCACTACCGCTGTTGTATCAGGAACAATTTGACCACGGACCTCACCACTAGGGTTAGCCGTGGTGTGAACATTTAGATACCATTCACCGTTAGTCAGTGCATCTAAGTTGCTAGGTGAAATATTAGTTTCAGCGAGAACATAAGTACCATTACCAGCATCTGTCAGTGGGAAAGCAACCGGGCCGTTCATGCCGATGCCGCCATCGTGTACGTGTACACCCGTAACGTCGGTTAGGCCTGAAACGTCAACGCTTACGCTAAATGCAGGCAAGTCTTCGTCTATCTCAACTACTGCTGTTGCAGTAGACATGGTATCGACTGCAGGCACCTCTTGTGAACCACTCAGATTAACGTTGTAAGTCATGTCAGCGTTAAAAGCAGGTGGAGGTGGTGCTAGGCCATCAAGTAATGCTAATTGAGGTAAATCACCTTCCATTGCGCCGTCTAGTGCAATTGCCGTGTAAATCTCGCCATTTTCTAATGATAAGACGTCTGTTTCAATTGCCGCTGTCTTGGTACCAGTAGGCGTAACCGTCACTACGTAGTCACCTTCCGCAAGGCTTACATATCCTGTTTCAACAAGCTCGCCAGTCTCATAGGCAATATCGGCAAATGCCGGGTCAACCGCATCAATTTCGCCATCTGCGGTTACGTAAATATCGACGTTACCCGCTGAAGGTGAAGCATGTACAATACGCACTTTCGCTTCAGTCGCTACGGAGCGGGGCATATCAACAAGCACATCAAGCTCTGGCGCCGCTAAAACGTTGTTTGCGATAGCGGTATAAGACATACCTACTTCTAGTGTCAATTCTGCATCGTCAATTGCCACAACACTGTTGTCGCTATCGGCTACAACATCAATTAAGTAATCACCCGCAGCAACAGACAGGTAATCGGTGGTGCGTGGGAACTGAATGCCGTCTACTAGCACAATCTCGTTATTGGCAATAACATCCACCGCTGGCGCGTCGCTAATACCGTGCACTACGCGAATTTCGGCACCTGCCTCTGAATCCCAAATTTTGAAACTGCTGTCACCGTCTGCAGCCAGTAATGTTACTGGTGAGTCGCCTGTACCTACGTTATTAGTGGCAGCAATAAGCAAATCGGCACCGTCTGCAAGGTTTACCGTACCAGAGTCGTATACAACCGTTGTCTCACCGGCCGGTGTAATACGAATTTGGTAATCGCCTGCTGGTACTTGAATCAAGTCAGTAGAATCTGTGAATTCAGCGGTAACAAGTGGTTGCTCTGCTGTGATATCTGCTTCTGGTGCTGTAACGTAAATATCAACCGTTGGCGCCATAGACGCTGCATGTACAATTTGTACTTGAGCGTTACCAGCATCAACTGCGGTTTCCATGCTGGTTACAGTTAAAAGCGATAATGTTTCATCGCCAACATTACCCACGGCAAAAATATCGTAGTTCACGTCAGCTTCTAAAGTAACGTCAGCTTGCAGCACTTCAGCGTTTTCACCTGGGAGAATACCTGTTACCCCAATATCGTATGTACCCGTTTCAACTTCAAACCGCGATGAAGCGACCTGGTAATCTACATTTTCCAACCCGTTCAGAATTGCGTCGTTAGCGGTGACATTGACCATAGGAGCGTCAGATGCTGCGTGAACAACGCGAACGTTGGAATACTCAATAACGGGGGCGGGGACCTCAACGACTTCATCATCGTCATCATCAGAGCAGCCGATTAAAAATAGTGGTAATATTGAACATGCAAGGAGCGCTTTAGTCCTTTTCATATTTTGTATCCTCTTAATTGTGTTGTGGCAAACTCGGTTACGCTGAGCAAATAAGAGAAGATCAACCTCCTTGCAACATTAACGTAATGTAATGTTTTCAATAATTTCACATTTGTTCTTTTCCTTGGTAGTTTGTTCTACAAAATAGAACGAAGCCTTCATGTTTTTGATATTTTCATCCAACCCGATTGCCGTAATATAACCATATATTATCGAAACAACGAATATTGGAGTTCGGCATGAAAAAAGTACTGGCTATATTTTCCAGCCTAAATGGCAACCAAGGTAATTCTTCAAAGCTTGCAAACGAGTACCTTTCAAAAATCGAGAATGACGGTTCTGTACACATTAACCGCGTGGATGTTGCCTCTCTGGCACTGCCTCATTTAACAGGTGAAGAAATGCAGGCCTGGATGACTGAGGCGCCTGAGCGAAATGAATCACAACAGGCATTGGCAAAATTCTCTGATGACATTGTTGAAGCAGTAAAAGCGGCTGACGAAATTGTGCTAGCCGTGCCAATGTACAACTTTGGCATCCCATCGAGCTTAAAAGCTTACTTCGACCGTATTGCAAGAGCTGGTATAACATTTAAATATACCGAGACAGGTCCTGTCGGATTGCTAGAAAATAAATCAGCCACGGTTTTTGCTGCTCGCGGTGGTGTGTATGCAGGTTCAGACTTTGATACGCAAACGCCGTATTTAAAACACTTTTTAAATTTTGTTGGTATCAGTGACGTAAAATTCGTTTACGCTGAAGGACTTAACATGGGCGAAGAGCAAGCAAACAAGGCTTTTTCTGAGGCGAGCGAAAAAATTATTGAACTAACCAACAACTAAACACACTAAATTAATGCAGTTAGCTAAAACGTAGGAAGTATGTTTTCAGCTAAAAGTGTGTTCCAAGTTGAGTGTGCTTGATTGCCCCGCGTGTTACGCGGGGCTTTTTTATGCGCGGCTTTTAGATTCTCGTTTGGTGTGACCTATAGGCAGCGTTGATATTTGCGGTTTTATTCGCTTTTGAGGAGTGCCTCTATGTCAGCGATAAAAGCCGGATCAGTGGGCTTTGTTGAACTAGGGTAGTGGGTTATTTGCTTACCGGAGCTGTCAATAAGGTACTTATTAAAGTTCCATGATGGCGCTTTGCCGGTGGCGGTTTTTAGCATTCTATAGATAGGATCGGCGTCTTCACCTTTTACCGATATCGGTTCAAACATCGGAAACTTTACGCCATAAGTCAATTCACACAGTTCTGCCGTTTTGCCTTCATCATTATCTTCTTGGTTAAAATCGTGCGAGGGGAAGCCAAGTACTACAAAATCTTTGTCTTTGTAGTCACTATAAAGGGCTTCTAAACCTTCAAATTGTGGCGTGTAGCCGCAATAGCTGGCTGTGTTCACCACTAAAAGGGTCTTTCCGGCATATTCGTTACACAAATTCACCGTTTCTTGTGAGTTGAGCTTACGCTTCATGAACTTTAGTACGCTGGGGCACTCGCTCGCAAAGCTAGGAGTAGTGAAAAAGCTGAGCGCAAGCAACGCAGGTACAAAACCTTTCGCTTTCATAGTGTTTTACCTCATCAGTGAATTTTTGTTATTTTGTTCAGGCCGACAGACCAGTTTCACAACCATAAACGCAGATGGTTTACGTTTGGTTCACTATCTCAATCGATGAACGTTAGCGCATTAGTAACTGCTCTGCGTATAATGTTAACGTTTTTTACATAACAACGACTTAAAATAATGAAAAAATACTCTTCTTTACTCATCGCGGCTAGCGTTACTTTTGCGTTGGGCGGATGTGCAAGCACTACTAACGAACCATCTAGCCAAACAGCGTCTACATCGCTTCCTGCTGCCACTGTCCAGCAAACCGTTACACCCGATGTCGCGCCTCAGAACAGCGCGAAAAATGGTGAAATTACTTTAAAGCAAATAATGTCAGACCCTCAATGGATGGGCGCGCTACCCGAAGGTATGGGGTGGTCGGTCAATGGCGATAAAATTGTTTTTGAAAAAGAAAGACAGAATAGCGCGTTAACAGATGTTTATGTTGCTGAACTCTCAAACCCTGCAAATGCCGTAAAAGCACCGTTGTCAGATTTGCACAAGTATCGTTTTGACGAACGTGTAGTAAGAAATGATGGTGTAATTGCTTATTCATTTGAAGACAGTGTTTATGTGCAATTTACCAACGGTGAAACCGTGCGTATCGCGCGTGGCGGGAGTGCGCTGTCAACGCTTTCATTTATGACTGATGGCCGCTTAATGGCGTTAAGCGGTAACAAATTTATTGCTATAGACCTATCTAACGGCACCCGCGAAGAATTATTGAGCTGGGAGTTTAGCGACGAACCCAAAGCGGTTGAGCCGCCTAAAGATTATATTGCCGAGCAGCAACAGTCGCTGGTGGAATACATCAAACTACAGCGCAAAAACAGACAAGAAAAAGACGACGCTCAAAAAGCGTTGGCCAAAGAAAACAGCAGTGTAGCACCTACGCCGTTTTACTTTGATAAGTCGCATCGACTAGCGGGTATTAGCGTATCGCCTGCGGGTAACTTTGCAGTAGTCGCCACCACGGAAAGTAAGCCGACTCGTGATGACAGCGACATCATGCCGCATTATATCCAAGAAGACAGCCGCATTGCCGCGAAGCCGGTACGCCAACGTGTTGCAGATGCAGAATCGGTAAATCATGAACTGTGGCTGCTTAATTTGAAAACTGGCGAGAAGAGTGAACTTAAATACTTTAATTTGCCTGGGTACAATGACGACGTACTTGCAGATGTAAAAGAAGAAAACGCGAAAGCAAAAGGCGAGACCTATGAAGTTAATCGTTTGCCGCGCGACATTACCTTACTGCAAAGCTGGTATTGGACTAAGCCTTCGATTCGCTGGCACAAAAACGGTAACGCTGTTGCCGTCATGCTAGAAGCGTGGGACAACAAAGACCGCTGGATTGCAACGGTCGACTTAGCGAATAAAACGCTAGAAAACCAACATAGGCTTCATGACGATGCGTGGGTAAACTACCGTTTCAACGCATTTGATTGGCTAAATGACAGCGAAACACTTTACTATCAGTCTGAGCATACTGGTTACTCTCACTTATACGTTCAAAAGCCTGGCGAGGAGCCTTTCGCGCTAACCAGCGGCCGTTTTATTGTTGACGATTTAACGCTTTCTAGCGATGACAATTATATCTACTTTAAAGCTAATATGGAGCACCCGGGGCTTTACGAAGTTTATCGTGCAGATTTAAGTGACAATACCATCGATACCATGACTGATTTGAATGGTATGACAGACTATTCACTTAGCCCTGATGGTAAAAATTTGCTGCTAAGCCATAGCAAGGTGAATCAACCACAAGAGCTTTACATTAAGCCAGCAAACGAAACAACAGCGGCAAAGCAAATCACGCAAAGCACCAGTGCTGATTTTAATGCACTTCCATGGGCGGTGCCTAGCATCGTTGCTATTGAATCGTCGCATACCGATGCACCTATTTACGCACGAGTATATTTACCGGAAAATTACGACAAGACGGCACCAAATAAAGCGGTAGTGTTTAATCACGGTGCAGGCTACTTGCAAAACGCCCACATGGGGTGGTCTGGTTACTTCCGAGAATACATGTTCCACAGCATGCTCGTGCAGCAAGGCTATGTCGTACTAGATATGGACTATCGCGCTAGTGCTGGCTACGGACGTGATTGGCGAACCGCTATTTATCGTCAAATGGGTACGCCTGAAGTGCAAGATTTGCGTGATGGTGTTAACTGGCTTGTTGAAAATGCAAATGTAGATCGTGAGCGTATTGGCACATACGGCGGTTCATACGGCGGCTTCTTAACCTTTATGTCTATGTTTACCGCGCCAGATCTGTTTGCGGCAGGTGCAGCACTTCGCCCGGTAACCGATTGGGCCCATTACAACACGCCATATACGGCTAATATTCTGAATACGCCTGATATCGATCCCATTGCGTTTGAGCGTAGCTCGCCAATTTATTTTGCCGATGGACTAGAAAAGCCTTTGCTTATCAATGCGCCTATGGTTGATGACAATGTGTTTTTCCACGACACCGTGCGATTGGTACAGCGTCTTATCGAGCTTGAGAAAGAAGATTTTGAAACGGCCATTTATCCGGTAGAGCCACATGGCTTTGTGCAGCCAAGCTCGTGGCTAGATGAGTACCGCCGTATCTATAAGTTATTTGAAGAAAACTTATAAGCAAAGCCTTTATTTGAATCGCCCAACGTCTAAGAAGCGCTGGGTTGTTCATAAAGTAATAGGCATACAGCAAAAGGCCCAAATTCAATGAATTAGGGCCTTTTTTTAATCTTCATTTTTTGCTTCAGCACATTAATCTGCTTTAACAAATCAAAATGCGCAAAAAGAGTGACACTATATCGCTCGAGTTTCTATTTTCTTTTCGCCGTAATGAACATAAGTAAAAAGATTGCGATACCCGTTAGCGCACCAAATAAATGCGCGTCTACGGCAACCTTTGCGTCAATCAGGTTGGCAACTTGTTCGCTACTACCGTCAATTTGTTCGTATCCCACCTTGATGGCTAGACCTATAAGCAATAACCAACCCGACTTCATTTTCTCTTTTATATCAACACAGGCGCCCCATGCGAAGATACCGTGTAATGCGCCAGACAAACCCGCGTACCATATTAGATCTGGAGAGAAGAAATAAAGCCCGACACTGGTCCCTAAGCAGCACCATACAAAAACTTTTAAGTACAAACCAATGCGATAATGTTCACCGTGTAGGGCCCACAATAGCGCCAGACCTGCTAAATTTAAAAGTAGGTGGTAGCCATTGGTATGCACGATATTGCCGCTGACTATTCGCCAAGTTTCTAGACCTTGAATGGCGTACCTGTCGTAAGCCAAAAAATTGCCAGACATAGGCTCAAAGAAAAACGCGACAACGGAGCATAGCGCAATAAATAAAGGACCAGCGCTATACTTAAGCGAAAACGGCAGTGACATCATCAGTGTTAGTTATTTTTGAATTCAGAATTTGCTGGCTATGATACAGAAATTGCCTACTGGGTGAAAACTGGAGTACGCCCGAAATAAAAAAGACGACAGTAAAGGAGTAATTATGTCTTACATTATTACCGAAACAAATCAACAATGCTTAACCATTACACTTAACCGAACCGATAAGAAAAATGCATTAACACGCGACATGTACCAAGAAATGGCGAATGCCATATTAGGTGTTAAGAACGATGGCTCAACCAAAGTGGTGGTTATCAAAGGCGCTGGCGATTGTTTTACTGCCGGTAACGATATTGGCGACTTTGCGCAGCAACAAGATCACGCTCAAGTGCCAGAAACAGCTGCCTTTATGCGAGCTTTGGCTGCATGTAATTTACCGGTTATTGCACAAGTTCATGGCTTGGCGGTGGGGATAGGCACAACGCTTTTACTTCATTGCGATTTTGTTTACGCCACTCCAGATACCCGATTTGTTCTACCGTTCATCAACTTAGGGCTTGTTCCCGAGTATGCATCAAGTTATCTTTTGCCTAAGGTTGCAGGTCATATCAAAGCGGCAGAGTGGTTAATGCTAGGCGAACCTTTTACCTCCGCCGATGCTTATCAATTTGGTATTCTGACAAAAATTGTTGACGCACACGAAATGGATCAAACCGTTCAAACTACGGTAGACAAACTTGTCGCCAAGCCTTCGTTCTCGCTTAGACAGACTAAAGCGCTATTAAAAGGTGACGGGGAGCGAACAAATCAACAAATGAACGAAGAGTTTGATATATTTTTGGAAGCGTTGGGCACAACCGCAGCCCAAGAAGCGTTTGATGCGTTTCTTAAAAAACGCCCAATTAACCCCGAAAAATTTAAATAAGAGGAAGTATTATTTTGAGACGCAGTGCTTTGTTCAGAGCTTCAGTGGTAACCCTTGCATTATCTAGCTGTTTTGTTTTTGGTGTGAACGCGAAACAAACGCGTGAAGTCGGAGAGCCAGAAGCAGCAACAGGCTACATAGAGAAAAAGGCATTTGAAGCCGAAGATTATATGGTTGTAGCGGCAAACCCTTATGCGTCTTGGGCGGGGAAGAATATTCTAGAAAAAGGCGGCAGCGCGATAGATGCTGCAGTGGCTGTTCAATCAATGCTTTCTCTGGTTGAACCGCAATCATCAGGCATTGGTGGTGGTGCCTTTATCCTTTATTGGGATAATAAGAACAAAGTACTTCACACCTTCGACGGACGTGAAACCGCGCCCAAAGCTGTCAATTCTCATTGGTTCATTGAAGGTAACAAGCCAATGCGCTGGTTAGATGCCGTAGTTGGCGGTAAGTCAGTAGGCGTGCCTGGTGCGGTAAAAGCATTAGAAATGGCTCAAAGTGAGTTCGGCAAGCTGCCTTGGAATACGCTGTTCGACGATACAATCAAAACAGCTGAAGATGGTTTTAAAGTATCCCCGCGTTTAGCTAAGCTGGTGGCGTTGGACTATCACCCAGGTCTTAAAACTTTTCCTGCAAGCTCTACTTACTTCTTTCCAGCAGGCCTCCCTTTAAAAGAAGGCACGGTTAAGAAAAACAAAAAGCTCGCCAAAACCTTAAGAGGTATTGCTGAAAAAGGCAGCGACTATTTATTGAAAGGCGAGGTCGCTGAAAAAATAGTAAAAGCGGTAAATAGCGCTGAAATCAACCCAGGCCAGATGACGTTAGAAGATTTAGCAAGCTACGAGCCTGTAAAACGCGAACCTGTTTGTGGGCTATATCACGAAAAGCGTATCTGCGGTATGGCACCACCTAGCTCTGGTGGTGTGAACGTTTATCAGATTCTAAAAATGCTAGAGGGTTTTAACCTTAGTCAATATGCGCCAGATTCAGTAGAGTTTGCGAACTTGTACACGCAAGCAAGTGCGCTTTCATATGCGGATCGCGAGAAGTTTATAGCAGATAGCGATTTTACTAACCTGCCGTTTGCGGCCATGATCAACACGGCTTATCTTGAGCGCCGAGCTGAAAATATTGCTGTTGATAAAGAGTGGCGTCGCAAGCGCGCGGGTAATCCGTACGCCGATGCGAATGTAGCGCTTGGTACGTCAATGGAGCTACCTAACACCTCACACGTCTCTATCGTAGACAAAGAGGGTAATGCAGTATCAATGACTACCAGCATTGAATTTATGTTTGGTTCTGGGATTATGGTAGAAGGCTTCTTGCTTAATAACCAGCTTACCGACTTTTCATTTTCGCCGACTAAAAACCGCTTTCCTGTACCAAATCGTGTAGAGCCTGGTAAACGCCCTAGAAGCGCGATGAGCCCTACAATGGTCTTCGACAAAGAAGGGAACCTAGAGGTTGTTGTCGGCTCGCCGGGCGGCTCTAGAATTGTAAGCTATGTAGCCCAAACCCTTATTGGTGTTTTAGACTTTGGCTTGGATATTCAACAGGCTATCAACTTGCCTAAAATAACCAATAGAAATGACTACACGGCGTTAGAGAAGGGCACGCCAATAGCTGAGCTTGAAGAGCCGTTAAAGGCACTCGGCCATAACGTCAAAGTAGTGGATCTAAACAGCGGTCTTCATGGCATTCAGTTTAAATCAGGTAAATTAATTGGCGGCGCAGATCCTCGCAGGGAGGGCATTGCAGTAGGGCGCTAACGCTGAGCTTGCGTAGATAGAAAAAGATACAGCAGTATGTTGTTGAGTGAGTGAAAGCGGAAGATTAAATATCTTCCGCTTTTTTTGTGCTAGGAAATGTAAATGGAATGGTCGGCGCTTTCTAGTTTTTACTTTCAACTATTCGATTTTTCAAGAAGGAGCAATACTGACCGAATATGTGCGGAGAACGACGCCGCAGGTGTTACTTGAATAACACGCCAGCCCTGATTGTTGTACTTTTTAATTTCTTCGTTAAGGGTGTCTAAATTGAGTTGGCTAGACCAAAAGTTACGAGTTTTAAATTCAACGACTTTTTGCATTTATATAGTTCCTTCTACAGCTTTATTCTTTAAATTATTAAATAGTAATATAACCTTCAAGGTAAGACACTGCTTGGCCAGAAATAAGCACGCGATCACCTGCTACTTCACACTTCACTGTACCACCTCGTTTAGATGCTTGATAAGCGATAAGTTTTGACCGTCCAAACACTTTTGCCCAATAGGGCGCCAGCCCAGTGTGGATTGAACCGGTAACCGGGTCTTCATCACCGCCGTTCGCAGGCCAGAAATAACGGGATACAAAGTCAAATTGAGTACCCGGTGCCGTCACTACCACATCATAGGGCGCAAGTGTTTTTAGTTGTTCGCTGTCTTGAATTACACTTAAAACGTCATCTTCGTCAGAATAAACAGCAAAATAAGCTTGGTCATTTTTGAAAATGCTTTTTGGTTTTATTGAAAGCCCTCGTAGTAATGCTTCAGGCACGTCATCTACAGGGGGAGGCATTCTATTGGGAAAGTCCATTTGAATGAATCCGTCGTCTTTCTTAACGACTTTCATCATACCCACCGATTTGGCGAATAGAAAAATGTGCGGTAGTTGGTAATTTTCGCTAAAGATTACGAACGCGGATGCCAGCGTTGCGTGACCACAAAAGTCGATTTCCGTTATGGGGGAGAACCAGCGTATGGCAAATACACCGTTGTCGTCTTCTACCAAAAATGCGGTTTCTGAAAGGTTATTTTCAGCAGCGATTTCTTGCATTTTTTCATCGCTAAGCCATTTTCCCGTTATAACTACGGCAGCAGGATTGCCTTTAAACCTTACATTGGTAAATGCATCGACAACGTTAATTTTAATTTTCACTAGAACGCGTGCTCACTATGTTTTTAAGCTTGATTTAAACCAAGCTCTTTCTGCATTTTCTTGGTTAACCCTAACGATACTAGTTTATAAGAAGCGCTTAAATAGTATTCTAACGCTTCATCTTCATCGTTCTCACAATTGTACTGTTGTATCCACTTCATTCCACGACTAGCAAGATAGGGCGCAGGCCTATAGCCGGGCTTTTCTTCCAGAAAATAATAATTTTGCTCTGACGTTTTAAAGGTAAAAGCAGGGTGCCCGTCCTTGCCAATGCTCCCTATAGCGAAGACTTTACCACCAACTTTCCACACTTCTGAATTTCCCCACTGAACGACATGAGTAGTGTGGGGTAGTGCTTCGCAAAAGTGATTAAATTCGTCAAGAGTCATAGGCATTCGCTTAACTAGTTGTCAAAGCATGAGTCATCGATCCTTATCATAAAACTATATGTCGCTGTCACTACGGTGCTTTCTAATTGACTCTGAAATAGCATTTGTTTTTGCCTGCGAGCGACTTTTACATTTTTTTCTATCATCATAATGTCCCGAAGAACACTCTGATTTGTTTTCGTTACCTTTAATCACAGCTGACGTGGTATTGTAGATAGCATCCAAGCCGTCATGAGGAGTATTAATTGTGCCGCAGCCAATAAGAAGTAGAGAGAAAAGTGGGAATGCAACATTCTTCATTTAGTTAAAACCTTTCTTGAAAATAAGACGTAATTGCGCCTAATTAGCGCTACCTTAAACACTTGAAATTACAACAACTACACAAAGACTACAAAACTAGACTGCAGACTAAATTAACCATATCAGGTGATTTTTCATCTTACTCTTCTTGCTTTAGCCAAAAAGAATTAGCAAGGATGAGAGTGGGCCCCCCCAGGTCAATGAACCTTCTAGCTGACCAAAAAAAGCGACCTAGCCTTTCTTCTATATCGAATTGTCCTTCTTTCGCTAATTTAATCAGATCACCTTTGACTGTTTTCACAATGGTTCCTTGTCTCCTAACTTTTAAATAAGGGGCGATAACGCGTAGGACACAATAGCGAAGCGGCCCTGCGTGTTAGCGTCCCAGCGAGATTGCGAGCGATTTACTGCGTTTGTAATACGCAGTTTGCCACACCTGTAGCGCATTGCTACAATGTAATGACGAACCATTAGGAGACATGTTATGGCAACCGCGAGCGTAAGACTAGACCAAGATCTAGTTGAGAGAGCTACGATTATGGGCAAAGCACTAAACCGAACTATGCCAAAACAGATTGAGCATTGGGCAAAGATAGGTGAAATGATGGAAGATAACCCTGACTTGCCTTACGAATTCGTGAAACAGGCAATTATTTCTAAAGCTGAAAAAGAGGCTGGAAAATTGGAGCCTTACGATTTTGGCTAAGATTACCAGTGTTTTACAGACAGCTAATTTTAAGAGAGCAGTAAAGAAGTTACATCAGAATCAGAAAAAAGACTTGGATAAAGCGGTTAAGGAACTCATGGCCGATCCTCTTCTAGGTGAGCAGAAAAAAGGCGACCTAGCCTTTCTTCGCGTGTACAAATTCAAGATGGTCAAGCAGTTAACTTTACTTGGTTACAGCTACGAGGATGGCACTGTAATACTTGAGTTGATTGCACTTGGCTCTCATGAAAACTTTTATCGCGATGTTAAAAAGTTATTCTGACCAATCGCGTATAACATTAAGCTAAGCGGTGCAGTTGCGTGGGGCATAATGGCGCAGCCGCCCCACGTGTATGCGTCCCAGCGAACGAAGTGAGTGTGTTGATTGAGTTGTTATGTTCACTTTGCTGAAAATTCCTCAAGAATTTGCATAGTGGGTGTAGGCTTTGAGACCCATTCTCCATTTTCCATAACTTGCATTGTTTCATTGAAGCCACCTTGAGAATTAAAGTAATCAGCAACTTCTGCATAAAAGTCTTGGATAACTTGATCTTCCCGTTCACTCGTAGGTGGTAGTCTAAAGGCGTCAGTAATTAAAACTTTGTTAGATACATGGCCTCTTAAAGCTAATCTGGCCTTTTCAATTTCTCCACTCTCAATATGCCTTAATGCGTAAAGCATAAACCTGCCGTTATCTACGTGTTCTTTGGTGTAGCTAGTAGAGTCTAGAGAAGTGGTTAAATAGAATGAAGATAAAAAGCCAAGGCTAAACACAACCATGGTGAAAAGACCGCCAAAAACTCCAATTAAAACTTTAGATTTCATAATCCATCCTTGTGAACATAACGCTAAGCTTTGGGACGCTAGCACGTGGGCTAAAATCCGAACGAAGTGAGTCAGCCAACGTGTTAGCGACCGGAGGGAGTGCCAACATTTGTTTGTTAGCCATCACGTTAATCAAAGTCAATGTAACCACCATGTTTACCGCAATGAATACATTTGAATATATAAGCTGTTGGTGATCCATCAGCATCGAGGGACTGAAAGAAGCTTTCCCATTGCCCTTCTTTAAGGCCGTACGTGACAGTTGCCTCTGACTTCAGTGAATCTTCTAAATCCTTTCCGTAGTCTTTTATTTCTCTGAAGCCTGCGCAACCAAGATAATTTGCACCATCACTACAGTGCGTCCACCACCTTTCTTGCTGCCAACCAGTAAATCCCGGTGTTCGATAGGTTATTTCTTCTTTAATTGATAAAGCTACATCCTCCCAATCACCATACCCACCTATACCGTCAAAATCTGTAAATTCCGCATCAAATTTCTTATGGGCCGCACCATTTGCGATGCACCAAGGGCATATTGAGTCCTCTAACTCTACTTCAGAATAGGGTAGCCCACCGTATATATATCCAGTGGCTTTACCGCAGCATAAACAAACTGCGTCTGATTCTATTATTGAACCAGACTTTAACGGGTCAGAATGATATTTAAACTTGGGAAGTTCCATGTTCCTCCTTGATGGCTAACGGCCCGCATAACGGGCAAAAATACGTAGGCTATAATACCGAGCGAAGCGAAGGGAGCCTACGTGTTTTTGTCCCAGCGAGCCCGCGAGCGAGTTTATGCGATTGTTAGGTTTCACTGTGATTCAACGAAGAAAGAACTGATTTCAATTGCGGAATTGCAGATTGAACAGAGCCCATACCTTCTAGGGAAACCATTAATACGCCTTTATTAGTACCGAGACACGCAGCAACTAAATGCCCTTCTTCATTTGGACCTGAATAAGCAACTAATTCCCAAGGAGCACTTGTTTGAATATCTAAAGGGGCAAGTTGAGAATGTAATTCCATTTTAGGAAGTTGTTCATTGAGGTTTGATAAGTAGCTTTTCATTTCAGCTAATATCTCAGCACCCTTTTCTACGGATGGCACAATGTAGACTGAAAGAATGATTACCTGTTCTGATTCTTTATTTGCTGCAACAGTCGTAGTTTTGTTTGTATTTACAACTGACCAGCCCTTTCCGAGCGCTAAAGAAAAGCCATTGGATTGGATTTCTTGAGACACAGAACTAAACGCTGTAACTAGTAAAATCAGACCGAAAAACATCACTTTCATTGAATCAGTTCCTTTGAAACCTAACTTTTAAATAAGGGGCGATAACACGTGGGGCATAATAGCGAAGCGGCCCTGCGTGTTAGCGTCCCAACGAGCGACAGCGAGTGACTTTATTTTTTTGTTATATGGCATTCTAACCCCAGCGCGCGATTATTTGTTTGAGAACCTTTAAGACCTTTTGTTTTCTTACACCTTTATTAATTCCTTTTGGCAATTTGCAATACCATGGTTGCCAGTAATGCTCATGGGGAGGGTGTTGAGAAATGGTGCTCGGATGAGTTTTGCTTTCAAAATACGCTATGCACTGTCTAACTTGTTGAATGCTGGCAAACTGAAAAGTGAAATTGTACACCTCTGCTAGGTATACCCATTTTGGTACTAAATTACTCCGACTTTTTGATACAGGTATACCGCCTTCAATCGACGATGACATGAAATCGGAGTGCTTTTTGGGATCTGCTAGTTCTCTACGAATCTTTGCCATTACACCTGCCATATAACTTTTAAATAAGGGGCGCAGGCATGTGGGGCATAATGGCGAAGCCGCCCCACGTGTATGCGTCCCAGCGAACGCAGTGAGTGACTTAATTTTTTTGTTATATGCCATTCTATAAACAACGCCCCGTATTGGAGATTGAATGTTTAATGACAGCATTGTCTTGAATTTCTGTTGTAGCCACTAAAACCCAATCTTTGCAGAGGATACCATTGCCTTCTGTGTTTTCTAATTTAGAAGAAATATTTCCCGATAACAAATTTACAAATGCCTCTGAATCTATTTCTTTTAGTTTATTTAAAGCTTCTTCTTGCGGAGTACCAACAGGAATAATTTTATATAGTTCACTTTTCCAAAACACCACTCGTTCTTCTACGCCCGTTTCCTTTGCGCAAGATGCCAAAGCTAGCAAACTAATTAAAAACAGCTGAAACTTAAAATTTTTCACTGGCATATAACACCCAACTTTGGGGCAAAAGTACGTAGGCTAAAATAAGGAGCGAAGCGACGGGAGCCTACGTATTTTTGTCCCAGCGAACGCAGTGAGTGGCAACAGTTGTTTGTTAGACACGTACTTAAAGCGATCTCGAAATTTGTTTGCATATAGATACGTCATTAGCCCTAGCACTACTATATTTTTTTCCGTTTTTTCTGAAAACTAGCCTACAGCTTCGGCTTCTGCTATCCGGATCGAAAGTTGATTTTGGATTATCCAATACTATGTGCTTATTTGCAGGGTATACATAGCGTAATTCGATAGTCCCACTCCCTTTGTTATAAAGGGCGTAAAAAACGTCAAGATATTGTTTGTAACCATAGTATGTACACAATATTGGTACCACAGGAGAAAACAAAATGATTTTATATAAACTCAAAGCTGTATTGTATTTAACCTTATAAATTAGGCCAACAACAATACTTAAAAATGCCGCTGCAATGGAGACATTTTTGATGACCTCAAAATGAAAGAGAGGTATAGCGGGATCTGTTAATGTGATATCCATGACAAGTGTCTAACACCCGCATAACGGGCAAAAACACGTAGGCTACAATACCAAGCAAAGCGCAGGGAGCCTACGTGTTTTTGTCCCTAGCGAGCGCAGCGAGTGGTTAATGCGTTTGTTAAATGCCAATCACCAACTTCATCGATTCTGCCGCAGATATAAAACCCAATAAAAAGAATAATATACGTGTAAAAGTATTAACTGCAAAACGCAATGCATCAGGTTCAAACCATGGTTTTTTATCAAAATCATATTCTGTACGAAGTTGTCGCTGACACTCTCCAATAATTTGCTTACCAATAACCAGCAAAAAAATTAAGGTGAAAAAGGTAAAAGCGAAAACTCCACCTGGAAGAGAATAAAACTCAATAACAGTGTCGCTGAGTACTAGTAATACTCCAGCCAAAAATGATGTTGTTTTTGTAGCTTCCATTGGCATTTAACGCTAAGCTTTGGGGCGCTAGCACGTGGGCTAAAATCCGAGCGGAGCGAGTCAGCCCACGTGTTAGCGTCCCAGCGACCGGAGGGAGTGCCAACAGCGTTTTGTTAGGCGTACAAAGGAACGTACGCAGCTTTGCTGCCACCACAAGCCAAATAGGCCGCGTATTTAAATTGTTGAATTTAAGATAAAACAACCCTGTGCGAAATGCCAGATGTTAACGGTATTACTGGATAAAAGAGCGAGTTTAGAAAACTTGTAGTGTTGAATGTTGGCGTTGCGGTGTTGATGAAAAGCACGTTGCTAAAGCCGTTGAAACTACCGAAAAAGCAAGCCGTAAAGACAACCTAGCGAAACAACCTTGATGCTGTAATGTCACGTCCGAACGTACTTTTTCATGCTGTAAGTAAATGACGCCTAACGCTAAGCTTTGGGGCGCTAACACGTGGGCTAAAATCCGAACGAAGTGAGTCAGCCCACGTGTTAGCGTCCCAGCGACCGAAGGGAGTGCCAACAGCGTTTTGTTAGGCGTACAACTGAAAGTACGCAGCTTTGCTGCCACCACTAGCCAAATAGACCGCGTGTTTAAATAATTGAATTTAAGATAAAACAACCCTGTGCGAAATGCCAGATGTTAACGGTAATGCTGGATAAAAGAGCGAGTTTAGAAGACTGGTGATGTTGAATGTTGGCGTTTCTGTGTTTATGAAAAGCGCGTTGCTAAAGCCGTTGAAACTACCTAGAAAGCAAGCCGCAAAGACAACCTAGCGAAACAACCTTAAAGCTGGAATGTCACGCCTGAACCCATATTTTAATGCTGTAAGTAAATGACGCCTAACTTTTAAATAAGGGGCGCAGGCATGTGGGGCATAATGGCGAAGCCGCCCCGCATGTATGCGTCCCAGCGAACGTAGTGAGTGACTTAATTTTTTTGTTATGTTTCATCTGTCTACAGGGGGCCATGGTCTTATTTGAAACTTGATTTGGTTTTCAATTTTCCAATTGGCAGGTTTTAATTCAGGTTCAAACCACTCACATCCGCTGTCCAACCACTCTTGATAATGAATTAGATTGTCGTCCAAACCAAATTCGCAGCCACAACATTCGCAGATATCATAGCTCCATCTTAACTCCTGTACTGAACAATATGGTTCTTTGTAAGGACTCCATCCACAAACTGGGCAGTTGTATATTTTCATAATGGAACATAACGCTAAGCTTTGGGGCGCTAGCACGTGGGCTAAAATCCGAGCGAAGCGAGCCAGCCCACGTGTTAGCGTCCCAGCGACCGGAGGGAGTGCCAACAGCGTTTTGTTAGGCGTACAAAGAAACGTACGCAGCTTTGCTGCCACCACTAGCCGATACGGCCACTTATTTAAATTATTGAATTTAAGATAAAACAACCCTGTGCGAAAAGCCAGGTGTTAACGACATTGCGCGATAAAAGAGCGAGTTTAGAAGACTGGTGATGTTGAATGTTGGTGTTGCGGTGTTGATGAAAAGCGCGTTGCTAAAGCCGTTGAAACTACCGAAACAGCAAGCTGTAAGGACAACCTAGTGAAACAACCTTGATGCTTAAATGTCACGTTTAAACCCACTTCTTTATGCTGTAAGTAAATGACGCCTAACGCTAAGCTTTGGGGCGCTAGCACGTGGGCTAAAATCCGAACGAAGTGAGTCAGCCCACGTGTTAGCGTCCCAGCGACCGGAGGGAGTGCCAACAGCGTTTTGTTAGGCGTACAAAGAAACGTACGCAGCTTTGCTGCCACCACTAGCCGATACGGCCACTTATTTAAATTATTGAATTTAAGATAAAACAACCCTGTGCGAAATGCCAGATGTTAACGACATTGCTGGATAAAAGAGCGAATTTAGACAACTTGTAGTGTTGAATGTTGGTGTTGCGGTGTTGATGAAAAGCACGTTGCCAAAGCCGTTGAAACTACCGAAAAAGTAAGCTGTAAAGCCAACCTAGCGAAACAACCTTGATGCTGGAATGTCACGGCTTAACCTACCTTTTAATGCTGTAAGTAAATGACGCCTAACGCTAAGCTAAGGGGCGGTTGCACGTGGGGCATAATAACGAAGTGGCCCCGCGTGTAAGCGTCCCAGTGACCGAAGGGAACGACTTAAGCGCTTTGTTAGAAGCAGAGCGTGTTCCGTTGGCCTTTTTAAAAACTATTGAAGCCAGCATACGATTGATTGTTAACGCAAACAAGAAAAACTACAGCGCAGAGATGTTTTTGATTTAACTGAAGCAAGCCGCCATTTGAACTGACAAACGCATTGGCGCTTGCTGACGTTGAATAAGTGCTTGGCGACAAAGCGCCTAATGCGCAACCTTTGAAGTTAATGCGGCGATATTAAAACTACCAAATGCTAAAGCGATGCTGGTAAAAACAGGTGAGGGTAGTTGGACTGAGATTTTTACAAAGCCAAACGTAGTTTAGGCTGACGCCTTCTAACATTAAGCTAAGCGGCGCAGTTGCGTGGGGCATAATGGCGAAGCCGCCCCGCGTAAATGCGTCCGAGCGACCGAAGGGAGTGGTCTTAAGCGCCTTGTTATAAGCAGAGCCAGTTCCTTTGGTCTTTTTAAAAACTGTTGAAGCCAGCATACGATTGATTGTTAACACAGACAAGAAAAACGACTGTGCAGTGAAGGTTTTGATTTGACAGAAGCTAGCCGCCAGTTGGGCCTTTGAGTGTAATGGCGCTTGCGAGGTTCAACTAATATCTTGGCGATAAAGCGCCTATTACACCACCTTTGAGTTGAGAGCGGCGGATTCAAACCTACCACAAGCCAGAGCGATGCAAATGAAAACAGGTGAGGGCAGTTACACTGGGGTTTTTATAAAGCCAAACGCAGTTTAGGCTGACGCCTTATAACTTTCCAATAACGGGCGTAGGCACGTGGGGCATAATGGCGAAGCCGCCCCGCGTGTATGCGTCCCAGCGAACGTAGTGAGTGAGTTTATTGGGTTGTTATATGCCTTGTTTATTAAACCTGATGACATCTTTGTGTAATCCATAAGACATGCTCAATCCAAGCGTATCGTTAAAATAGAACTGAATATATCCATTATTGAGCCTAGCTTCCCAGTTACTGATATTGTCGTAGCGAGAAAGGTATAGATTCACTTTTTTCTGTCTCCCAAGGTTCCAAGACCTTCCAATGGGGTCGTCGTACCAAGCACTTGAAACAATGCCATTCGTTTCATAAATAGCTACATTGTAAGCTGAATTTGAAACCTTATATTGCCTTTCCCCTTCGGACTCAAAAAAGACGGGGCTTCCAATCTTTTTTAAAATAGCCAATCCATCTTCTATTGGAATGCCTAGAGGTACGTGAGGGCTTTTGAGTTTTTTAAACCAGATAATGTCCGTATTCCTTTGGCATATAACGCTAAGCTTTGGGGCGCTAGCACGTGGGCTAAAATCCGAGCGAAGCGAGCCAGCCCACGTGTTAGCGTCCCAGCGACCGAAGGGAGTGCCAACAGCGTTTTGTTAGGCGTACAAAGGAACGTACGCAGCTTTGCTGCCACCACTAGCCAATTGGCCAGCTTGTTTAAATTATTGAATTTAAGATAAAACAACCCTGTGCGAAATGCCAGATGTTAAGGACATTGCAGGATAAAAGAGCGAGTTTAGAAGACTGATGATGTTAAATGTTGGCGTTGCGGTGTTGATAAAAGCGCGTTGCTAAAGCCGTTGAAACTACCGAAAAAGCAAGCTGTAAAGACAACCTAGCGAAACAACCTTGATGCCTGAATGTCACTATTGAAACCACTTTTTGAATCGGTAAGTAAATGACGCCTAACTTTTCAATAACGGGCGCAGGCACGTAGGGCATAATGGCGAAGCCGCCCTGCGTGTATGTGTCCCAGCGAACGAAGTGAGTGAGTTTATTGAGTTGTTAGGTGCGTTCACGATAAGACCTTTATAATTTGACCATTTACGACAGAAAAACCATTTTTGAAGTACCATTGCTCTAATCGATTTGTTTCTCCAACAATCTTTCCTGTCAGTTTGTTTAGGCCAATTCGTTTACAGTGTGCAATAACTGATTTCAGCAATAAAGTGCCGTAGCCTTTATTCCTGTGGGAAACAATTGTCTTCTTAGATGAAAAAAAAGAGTAATTATAGTGTGTTCTCTCTATAACTATGATGTCCGAAAGAACACCATCATTACCCTTAATACTGACGTGAGCCTTGCCCACTAATTCGTTTTCTACTTTACAGAGGAGTGAAAAACCAAAGGGCAACCTATCCTGAAACTCCATTTCTATTATATCCATGAGAGCACCTAACTTTTAAATAAGGGGCGCAGGCATGTAGGGCATAATGGCGAAGCCGCCCTGCATGTATGCGTCCCAGCGAACGAAGTGAGTGACTTGATTTTTTTGTTAGATGGCATTAGCCGCAAGTGTTCGAAGCTCACTTTCGTATCCTTGCAAGTTGAAATTCGTTGAGCATTTATTCATAAAACCATGAAAATAAGGCACCTGCCTAATTTTGGTTCTTTCTGTGTTGCGCAATTCCGAGATTAATTCTGGTACCGAAAAGTGTTTTTCTGTTTTTGGGAAAACAAGAGTAACTGGAAATAATGGAACAACTTTTCGGTTGTTTCTTATTTGAGACCCGTAAAAGCATATGGCTTTTTTTATGCGTGAAGATGCAAAACTTTCTGAGAGATTCCAAATGGCAGCAGCACCGATACTGAATCCGACGAGATTTACAGAAGAATCCAAGTTGGTTAGCGTGTTAATCAAATGCTTGCTGTAATTTCCCAAGCCGATATTAGAGGAGAAATACTCATATGCATCGCTTTCAGTTTGGAACATTTTATATTGACCGTCATACGGGTCGACGATTAGATGGTTCTTACAAATGATATTTGCCAACTCTTCAAGAGCTGGTGTTTTACCAAAAATATCTGCAACGATTACAGTAGTCACCTAAATCTCCGTGCCATCTAACTTTCCAATAACGGGCGCAGACATGTGGGGCATAATGGCGAAGCCACCCCGCGTGTATGCGTCCCAGCGAACGAAGTGAGTGAGTTGATTGGGTTGTTAGGTGCGCTCACGCCAAGACCCCATTTAGCAGCATACTAGGCATAAAAAAGTAAAAAGCCAATAAACCTGAACTTGTAAATAGAAGTGCGACGGCGCAAAAAGATGCTTGAACGAAAAAGACGGAAGGTTTAGCAGATGCACTATGCCTAAAAGCTACTACTGAGGTTTTTAAACATTCTTTAATTGCTTGGTATTTAGTTGAGAACCAAGAAATGAGTGGAGCAAGGCTTGCGAAAACGAGAGCAAATGCGATTTCCACACCGCCTAATTGGACTAAGAAGGCTATCTCTGGCAAAACTGCCGCTGCTACAGCCATTGCGATACCGATAACTGCGCGTTGTAGATTAGTTAATTCATTCCATGATTTCATAATTTTTCCTTTTAGCACCTAACTTTCCAATAACGGGCGCAGACATGTGGGGCATAATGGCGCAGCCGCCCCGCGTGTATGCGTCCCAGCGAACGCAGTGAGTGTGTTGATTGGGTTGTTATGCATCAAAAACCCCAAACAACCTAGTGTAGTTTTTTACATATGTATTAGTTGTTACCAACGGCCACAAAAACAATCCATTGGCGAAAACAGGAAAAGCGATAATGACCGAGAAATCTGCGCTAGCCTCAAAAACGCATGAAATACCAAATAACACTCCTAATAAGAAAGTAACAATACTGTATTTCCTATACCAGCCCAGCTTTTTGTAAAGGGTTTTAAACTCAAAGTCGTTAGTAATACCATTGATGCATAAAAAAAGAACGACACTAGATGGAATAAGCAACACTATGCTAATGGGGCTGGCTTTGCTGATAGCTAAGCAAATTAGATAAACGAAACCAGTAGCCAGTGACCAATGAAACACTACACCCTTATAAATATATTGCCTATTAAATGGGTCAGAAGGAATAGGGTTACGGTTCATAATTTCACTTTGATGCATAACGCTAAGCTTTGGGGCGCTAGCACGTGGGCTAAAATCCGAGCGAAGCGAGCCAGCCCACGTGTTAGCGTCCCAGCGACCGGAGGGAGTGCCAACAGCGTTTTGTTAGGCGTACAAAGAAACGTACGCAGCTTTGCTGCCACCACTAGCCGATACGGCCACTTATTTAAATTATTGAATTTAAGATAAAACAACCCTGTGCGAAAAGCCAGATGTTAACGACATTGCGCGATAAAAGAGCGAGTTTAGAAGACTGGTGATGTTGAATGTTGGTGTTGCGGTGTTGATGAAAAGCGCGTTGCTAAAGCCGTTGAAACTACCGAAACAGCAAGCTGTAAGGACAACCTAGTGAAACAACCTTGATGCTTAAATGTCACGTTTAAACCCACTTCTTTATGCTGTAAGTAAATGACGCCTAACACCCAAATAAGGGGCGGAAACACGTGGGCTAAAATCCCGAGCGTAGCGAGTCAGCCCACGTGTTTGCGTCCCAGCGAGCGGAGCGAGTGACTTAATTTGTTTGTTAGTTGCCACTTCCAAAAGTTGCTTTGTAGTGCTTTTCCGCTGCCGAAAGTAAAAACAAACTCCACACATATAAGGGCAACCAAATTACATAGATCCCTATGTGGGGTAAGATAGCCTTAGTCGCTTCTAGATATACACCGACGAAAGACAGTAAAAAGATAAAAATTGCACCAGCCCCAGTTTTAATAATTTTCAATGCTGATTCAGTACTTTTTATAGGCGCAGCAAGAATTTTTTTGGAAGTATCGTAGACGACATTACATCCAAAAATAACACAAACGAAGACAAAGTAGTCATCTGTTGCCACAGAATTCAATATGTAAAACAGAATCGATGTAGGAAAAATCCAAAGAACAAGTATTACTGCCTTAAGAAATTTTTCATCAAATTTGCTGAGCATAATAATCCCTATGGCAATTAACACCTAAATATGGGGCACAAACAGGCAGGCTACAATGGCGAAGCCGCCTGCCTGTTTGTGTCCCAGCCCGCCTGCGGGCGACATGATTTTTTTGTTATAAGACATGTTACTTAAAACCTTGAATAGTGCCATTGGTACCAACAATAAGGCATACGCCACCATAATATAAACAATCATCTTTTATGAATGGTGAAGAGCCATAAATATCCAGTGGAACAATATTATTAACTTCGTTGATGCTTTTACCTATTAGCTGCGCGTTTGTTAGAACGAACAGTTGCTCCGATATTTTAGTTTGGGTTTCCAGGCTTGCTTCCATGTAAGTTAAAGAGACACCGTTATCCAAACTCTGATACAACCAAAACAAGTTGGTTAGCAGGAGTAATATTGAAAGGATACTGATAACAACCTTGTTCACTGAATTCCCTTTGTCTTATAACTTTTCAATAACGGGCGCAGGCACGTAGGGCATAATGGCGAAGCGGCCCTGCGTGTATGCGTCCCAGCGAACGAAGTGAGTGAGTTTATTGAGTTGTTATATTTCGGTTCAAAGTTCGACAAAACGAGAATTATCTACCAATAAACTCAACTTTTTAAAGTAACACTCTTTGCCTTGACCAACAGCTATAACCGCATAGTTTTTATTAGCAGATGCATCAAGGTTAAAAGTGCTCGTTTTAGAAAAGCTACCTACAGTGCATTTAGTTGTAAAACTATACTTACCGGCAAGAATAGAAATGTCTGAATTTGTGATGATATCTTTGTCGTTGAGTTTTAATGATGTAATTTGAAGAGCGGAGGGGGAAAGCTCTTCATTAAGCTTAGATGCGTCCGTCCATAAACTTATAGTCGCAGTCTCGTTGCTTGATTTTGACGGCCCATCATAGAATTGAATCGCGGTCGAACCGCAAGCACTTAAACCTACAATTGCTAGAAAAATAAACAAGCTCTTCATCTTAAAACATCCTTTTAGAAATATAACACCCACATAAGGGGCAGTAACACGTGGGCTAAAATCCGAGCGAAGCGACAGAGCCCACGTGTTACTGTCCCAGCGAGCCCGCGAGCGGCTTAATGTGATTGTTATGCGCGTTCTTGCATACAGTACGCATATACCTTATTTAACTTCTCCCATGACGGGTCGTCAACAACTTGCAGCTCGATGGGCAGCTCAGAAAATGAAGATAGTGCCTCATTTATTCTTGAACCAACTACTTCGATGTTAGAAACATAGAAATGCCATTCACGCGTACCAGAATGTGTATAACTGAAAACGAAAATTGCTAAACGATCATAATCGAGAATATTCACAACAGTATCTTCGAAATCTCGCATACTATCCATTTGGCTCGAACTTGGAAGCCCGCTTGAGTCTCGTTGGGTGTAATCCCAGAAAATGGTCAATCGCTTAGTATATTTCTCGTTACCAAATAAGTAATCCAGATCTGGCCTGTAGCGAATTAGAATTGGTTGTTCATTTCGTTGTCCCTCAGCTATGTTCCATGAAGCTGAGTCAGCCGATTCTATTTGCATAAATATCCTTCTAGCGCATAACTTTTAAATAAGGGGCGCAGACATGTGGGCTAAAATCCGAACGAAGTGAGCAGCCCACATGTTTGCGTCCCAGCCCGCGCAGCGGGCGAACTTGATTTTTTTGTTAGGTGCGTGCATTTTTAAACCACTACCCTAGGTGGTTTGCCATGAAAGTCCAAGTACAAATTTCTGAGATTATCTGGTACGAGAGGCTAGCCACGTTCAATACCTTCTTTGGTACCTTTCCAGAATAAGTGCTCTGTATAATATACATCTATGTACTCGAATTCCGCCTTGCTTGCAGTATCTAGTTTCTCGCTCATGTACTGCAAATGTTCTAGTGCTTCTTCTAAGTCGCCTTGATTTAACAAAATAGTTGTCAAATTTGCGAACTCTTCCATTAGAAATGTCAGCGCCCAACTCTCATGTTTTTCCATAAGAGGAACAACGTCAGGAAACTTAGTGCGGATCTCTTTTAAGAATCGTCTTATTTCTGATTTAGCCATTGATTTCCCAGAAGCACCTAACTTTCCAATAACGGGCGCAGACAGGTGGGGCATAATGGCGCAGCCGCCCCGCGTGTATGCGTCCCAGCGAACGAAGTGAGTGAGTTTATTGGGTTGTTATGTGCCTATGGGCTTAATTTCTTTTTGGTCGTATTCTTTCAGTTTTTGTTCAATTTCTTCTTTTTCTTTTAACATTTTCTGGTTATCCAATTTTTCTCTCCACATGAAGTAAAGTGCTTTAATTGGTTTTGCATCTTCATCCGACGCGTTACAGATGGGAAAAAGCTTAAACATTTCCTCTGACATATTCACAAATGTCTTTCCATTAGTATGAAACGCTATTTTTTCGTCAGCGACTCCGCTGAGAAAAAATAAAGCAAAAGCTTCCATGCCGTTTATATACCTATTTAAAAGAGGTTCCGCTTCAGCTAACTTTTCCACGTCACTACTCTTAATATCTTTGGTGTGAAGCCTAAACCCCTCATTTGTCCGTTCGAAAACTACGTCCTCGAAATAGGTTAGTTCGTGCGTCTTACAAAAAGAATCAAGCTCTAAGGATACTTGAACTATTTCATCCGAGTACCTCCTGCACTCAACAACAGCGGCCTCTACAGCTGCTCTATGACTTTGCGTCTTAAAAATTTTTACGTTCGAATGTATGTCTTTTTTCGCTAATTCGAGCTGGTCTTTAGTGAGTTTCAATTGCCACAGGCCAAAGCCGGCAATGAAAACTAAAATAACTCCGCTGATAAAATAAAGTAGTTCAGCCCAATCCCGAACCTGTGTGAAGACTATGCTAGTTTGCTCTATATCCATCTAACTTCCTTATCTTGCGATTTCCTACTAATTTTTAGGCTCATAACTTTTAAATAAGGGGCGCAGGCACGTAGGGCATAATGGCGAAGCCGCCCTGCGTGTTTGCGTCCCAGCCCGCGTAGCGGGCGAGCTTGATTTTTTTGTTATACACAAGGCTACTCCTTGATAAGTTTAAGCACTTCACTGTTTTCGGAGTCGAAGACAGATAGCGATGTGCCATTTAACTTGATTGTAACGAATACATATTTCTCTTTGTAGCCATTGTACATTTCCCCAAACCACTCAGTTTCTGTTGATTGAACAATATTTTTGATGATTGTGAGGCCAGAGTTTTGTTTATGAATTTGGTGCTCTTTGACACTTGCTACACCAGTTTTTAAATTGAATTCGATTAGAGCTGGTTTTGTTGCATGTTTCCAAACGCCTTCTATTGTTGATGAAGCAAATGCACTTATCGTTACGAAACAAGTTCCTATGAAAGCAGAAAATAGAAGAGACGTTTTGGTTTTATTCACTTTAATCTTCCTGATTTTGCGCATTGTGTATAACACTAAGCTTTGGGGCGCTAGCACGTGGGCTAAAATCCGAACGAAGTGAGTCAGCCCACGTGTTAGCGTCCCAGCGACCGAAGGGAGTGCCAACAGCGTTTTGTTAGGCGTACAACTGAAAGTACGCAGCTTTGCTGCCACCACTAGTCAATTAGACCGCGTGTTTAAATTATTGAATTTAAGATAAAACAACCCTGTGCGAAAAGCCAGATGTTAACGACATTGCTAGATAAAAGAGCGAGTTTAAAAGACTGGTGATGTTGAATGTTGGCGTTTCAGTGTTGATAAAAAGCGCGTTGCTAGGGCAGTTGAAACTACCGAGAAAGCAAGCCGTAAAGACAACCTAGCGAAACAACCTTGATGTTGAAATGTCACGGCTGAACCTACTTTTTAATGCTGTAAGTAAATGACGCCTAACACCCACATAAGGGGCAGTAACGCGTGGGCTAAAATCCGAGCGAAGCGACAGAGCCCACGTGTTACTGTCCCAGCGAGCCTGCGAGCGGCTTAATGTGATTGTTATGTTCGACCGTAAAACTTCCTGAGTACTACTTCAGTTTTGTTTAATTCTGAAGTGACCGACTTGAACCCGCCTTCAAGAAAGAAGGAGAGGTTTTGAGTGATAAAGTCTATATCAAGAGCAAGGATCTTCTGGTAACCAGATGTTCTATGTGCATCTCGTTCTCGCAACTTTTCCAAGCCATCCAAATAACAAATGGCTTGCTCTATTGTAAATGGCTCATTTAACTTTGTTGCACCAAATGTTGTTAGAAGACCAAAGCCCCAATGTATGCCCTCAAATCCAAAAAAAATATCTGGATTCTTAAACTTAACTTTAAACGCGTTGATATAAGTGCCGCCACAAACGATACACTCTTTAAGAGCATACTCTTGGGCTACAGCGTCAAAAGACGACCGACAACGACTTTTAAACAAATCAACTTGAGCTTGGTTATTCATACTAGAACATAACTTTTAAATAAGGGGCGCAGATATGTGGGCTAAAATCCGAGCGGAGCGAGTCAGCCCACATATCTGCGTCCCAGCCCGCGAAGCGGGCGACTTAATTTTTTTGTTAGGTGCGCTCACGCCAAGACCCCATTTAGCAGCATACTAGGCATAAAAAAGTAAAAAGCCAATAAACCTGAACTTGTAAATAGAAGTGCGACGGCGCAAAAAGATGCTTGAACGAAAAAGACGGAAGGTTTAGCAGATGCACTATGCCTAAAAGCTACTACTGAGGTTTTTAAACATTCTTTAATTGCTTGGTATTTAGTTGAGAACCAAGAAATGAGTGGAGCAAGGCTTGCGAAAACAAGAGCAAATGCGATTTCCATACCGCCTAGTTGAACTAAGAAGGCTATCTCTGGTAAAAATGCCGCCGCAGCAACCATTGCGATACCGATAACTGCGCGTTGTAAATTAGTTAATTCATTCCATGATTTCATAATTTTTCCTTTTAGCACCTAACTTTCCAATAACGGGCGCAGACATGTGGGGCATAATGGCGCAGCCGCCCCGCGTGTATGCGTCCCAGCGAACGCAGTGAGTGTGTTGATTGGCTTGTTAGCTGACATTGTTAATCGAAGAGAGTGTCGCCTTTTAAAGTCCACTTTAATCATAAGTCCTTTTCTCTAGGTTTATCAGCTTCTGGGTTTGCGAATAGGTAAAAGATAAAAACCAACCACATTGCTCCAAACACACCAACAGTTGTTACAACTAAGCGGAGAAATACTTCCATGACTGAGCCAGTAACATCTCTGGTTAGTATTGCATAAAAAACCAAAAGCATAATTATCGAAGAAGATATTACGGCGTACTTTAAAGCCCTTCTTGGCAAAGACTTTTGAGTCATGGTCTACCTACTGACAGCTAACTTTTAAATAAGGGGCGATAACGCGTAGGGCATAATAGCGAAGCGGCCCTGCGTGTTAGCGTCCCAGTGGGCTTTAGCCCACGACTTAATTTTTTTGTTAGATTTACTTACGTGACTACGCATAAAAAAACATAGCTTTTGATAAAATTGCAAACATAGAGACGCCAATAATTTGGGTGGCCCAAAGCATTTTAGATAGCTTTATAAACTTAACCTTGTCAGTAAAAACAAGTATTAAGCTTGGAATGATGCCCGAAAAAACGAAAACTAGTGTAGTCGTAGTGATATATCGGTGGTCTAAGTAACTTAAAATATATTCCTTTATGTTTGGAGAGATCCCATCGTCTTTTAGGGCAAAATAAGTCATCACTGCCCAAGAAACTGACCAAATACTAAAACACAGAAAGCTTAAACCCCACAGCTTCAACAAGCTCTGTTTACTTACTTTAGAAAATCCTTTTCGTAACCTATTCATAGCACCATTGTTTCTTGTAAATCTAACTTCCCACTAAGGGGCGATAACACATGGGCTAAAATTAGGAACGAAGTGACGCAGCCCATGTGTTAGCGTCCCAGCGAGCGAAGCGAGAGCCTTGAGTGGTTTGTTATGTGCGTGGCTCTCCAATACTTACAAGCTTATCATTTTTAAAGTAAAAACTTATGTTTTGATAGCTAATTACATCCTCGCCGTCCACGATAAATGCGTCAGGATTTGCTTGACGTAAAAGGAAAATAACATCTTTTTTAGACTTGGGCTCTATTCCAGCAACGATGAGCTTTCCTAGCTCAGTTACAGCTTCCTCCTGAGAGTAGAGTTCCATTGATGTATATTTATTAGTTACTGCTTGGTCAACCACAACCAAGAACCAATACCCATTTGAAAAAAGTAAAAGAACAAAGCAAAACCAAAATCCTGTTTTCCAGCTTTTAAAACTCATAGTGCGAGAGTCCTTTTAGCACATAACTTTTAAATAAGGGGCGCAGACGTGTGGGCTAAAATCCGAACGAAGTGAGCAGCCCACATGTTTGCGTCCCAGCCCGCGCAGCGGGCGAACTTAATTTTTTTGTTAGGTACGTGCTAATTATTCCTCGATGCTTGTCCACGATACCTATTAATTTTGGGGCTGAGATAATTGATATTTAGGATACAGCCATAGTCCCGCTTAGTGTATAACCAATCCTCGATCATTATATATTCAATATCAACTATTCTATTCGTTTGAACTTCACCCCTGATATCCAAGCATGGGCCAAACATAAACTCAGATCGAAAAATCACCCCAGACACATTAAATGAGGTGTAGCTACTTGGACCAAATATATCAGTTATTGGTCCGCTAACGTTATATCGCTCGTGACTATTGAAAGCTTGTTCAAAGTAATAAATTTTATAAAGCCCAGCTACTATAAACATGAGAAAGCAGAAAGCGAAAATTCCAACAAAAATCAGTCTGAAATTTTTGATTTCTGTTTCACTCAAGAATTGAAATTTATTCATGAGTACCTAACTTTAAGCTAAGGGGCGCTGGCACGTGGGGCATAATGGCGAAGCCGCCCCGCGTGTAAGCGTCCCAGTGACCGTAGGGAACGGCTTGAGCGTTTTGTTAGCTTTCATCTTTTACCATTTTACCGCACTGTTGATAAGCGTCTTCTGTGATGCTGAAATAAAGGGAAGTATTCTTGATTTGCAGGGCCCGCCTTTTAGCTATCCATTCTCTAAAGTTGTGTTTTTCTTCAATTCTGGACCAACTTATAAAAATTGGTTTACGCCAAAAAAGGAAAAATGATCGTTTGACCAGCAAACCTTCTTTGAAGCAGTGTATAGCCATAGAATTCCAATAATCTTTCTCCGTCGAATACTTATAAGAAGCGCTATTTTTCCAAAAAAAGACCATTTCTATTGAGTTGGGCTTACCGTGTGGTTTGGGTATATTTTCACTTACAGCCACATACTCACTCCATAGTGGGTGAGTATTTTCTCTATAGCTTAAATAGCTAAACAATAGTAACAGCGTTGAAGTAATTAAGATGGCAAACATGATGAAAGCTAACGCTAAGCTAACGGGCAGTGACGTAGCGGCATAATCGCGAAGCGCCGCTGCGTTACTGTCCCAGTGAACGAAGGGAACGTGTTTAGCGCTTTGTTATGTGCGTTCTTATTCATTTTGATATTCGCATTGCTCTGGGTGGTGTTTAAGTTGGTAGCTATTACAGGAAACTTTGATCCCAAGCTCTTCGGCCAATTGCATAGCAATCAAAAACAGCGATACAAAAACAATGACGCCCCAAATTGTATTATTTAAGTTTCGCATCCTGTTGGCAAACTTTGATTTTTTAAATTGGAATTGCACAAAGTTTTTGAGCGTGAACAAAAATACCGCGCCTAAAACAATGAACAATAATACTCCCCAGATGCTCATGTTTCTCCTAGCACATAACTTTTAAATAAGGGGCGATAACGCGTAGGGCATAATAGCGAAGCGGCCCTGCGTGTTAGCGTCCCAACGAGCGACAGCGAGTGACTTTATTTTTTTGTTATACGCCGTACTAACTTTCCATATCAATGTCTTCCAACTCTCCACTATCGTCATACTTGACGGAAATAACATAATCAGTAACTTCGTCTGGGAGCGTAAAATCGTAAACTTCTTCGTCGTCCCATTTATTCCTTAAAATTAATAAATCGATAATCTGGTGTATTTCTGGGACTTCAACTCCGGTTTTGGCTTTCCAATAACTTGAAGGGAGTTCATCTAAATGATGACTGATAAATTCGTCGACGCTGTATTCACCAACTTCAGTTCCAACAGCATTCCTTATGTCTTGTAATGCTTTTTGTTCATTACTCATATACTTAATCCTTAAGGCGTATAACTTTTCAATAACGGGCGCAGACATGTGGGGCATAATGGCGCAGCCGCCCCGCATGTCTGCGTCCCAGCGAACGCAGTGAGCGAGTTAATTGAGTTGTTATGTTTCTAATACTCCTCACCCTCATCCCCTACAAGTCTGGCTCCAAGTAATTTAGCTAACTTTTTCGCTTTCCCTATTTGGGCCTTGTCACTACCTAAAGTAATGCTGCCATTTGAGAATGTGAAATAATATTTTCTGCGTAAAATTGGACTAGTCCAAACGCAACCATTTGGAGTTTCGATTTCAATGGTTTCACCCGTTTCCGGATTCATTGCTTTAGCAACATGCTGCACAGTTAATGACGAATCGCTTTCGCAAATCGCCAACCATTCACTTACAGAAATCTGGTTATCACGCTCAATATGCAAACTATAAGAAGCCATAATATTCCAGCTTATTAATAATAAAATCCCAACTAAAATTTTACGCATAGTTTTCGAGAAACATAACGCTAAGCTTTGGGGCGCTAGCATGTGGGCTAAAATCCGAACGAAGTGAGTCAGCCCACTTGTTAGCGTCCCAGCGACCGAAGGGAGTGCCAACAGCGTTTTGTTAGGCGTACAAAGAAAAGTACGCAGCTTTGCTGCCACCACTAGCCAATTAGGCCACGTGTTTAAATTGTTGAATTTAAGATAAAACAACCCTGTGCGAAATGCCAGGTGTTAACGGTAATGCTGGATAAAAGAACGAGTTTAGAAGACTGGTGATGTTAAATGTTGGCGTTGCGGTGTTTATGAAAAGCACATTGCTAAAGCCGTTTAAGCAACTGAGAAAGCTTGCCGCGAATACAACCTAGCGAAACAGCCTTGATGCTGGAATGTCATGGTTTAACCTACTTTTTAATGCTGTAAGTAAACGACGCCTAACTTCCCACTAAGGGGCGATAACATATGGGCTAAAATTAGGAACGAAGTGACGCAGCCCATGTGTTAGCGTCCCAGCGAGCGAAGCGAGAGCCTTGAGTGGTTTGTTATAAGCCACTGTTTAAATAGCCTTACGCATTTTATCTATTAACTCAAGACATGCCTGATAAAGCAAGATTTCCATGTCCTCATTATGATAAAGAGGTCCCCAGCGGAATAGCCCTCTGAGACTAAATTGCTTTGCAATGAATTCACGCCATGTCACAGATTTAGACACACTGAATGTTTTAACGGTCTTGCCGTGATTAATGTTGTATAGACGCGAAACCAACTTAATTTTTGGACGCCAAAATATAGGTATACCAGACGTTCCGAGATTAACGGTAAAAGCTTCGCCACCGTGCAGTGTGACTATAATGACATCCAAGCCAATGTCAGATTTCTTCGGTTCCTTAATGGAAGAAATACTGTGGAGGCAAAAAATCTCCTCGAGTTTTTCGCGCATATGATCTTGTAGTGAATTTCCTGTTATAGAAAAGAACGACTCTATTTTAGATATGTTGCTGTCATTAACTACAGCTAATGAACCTAAGTATACATTTGGCTTTTCAGAGTTGAACCAATCGAAGAGCAAATTCAAATTCCTTTTGGCTTATAACTTTTAAATAAGGGGCGCAGGCACGTAGGGCATAATGGCGAAGCCGCCCTGCGTGTTTGCGTCCCAGCCCGCGGAGCGGGCGAACTTGATTTTTTTGTTAGGTGCGTGCATTTTTAAACCACTACCCTAGGTGGTTTACCATGAAAGTCCAAGTACAATTTTCTGAGATTATTCGGCACGAGAGGCCAGCCACGTTCAATACCTTCTTTGGTACCTTTCCAGAATAAGTGCTCTGTATAATATACATCTATGTACTCGAATTCCGCCTTGGTTGCAGTATCTAGTTTCTCGCTCATGTACTGCAACTGTTCTAGTGCTTCTTCTAAGTCGCCTTGGTTTAACAAAATAGTTGTCAAATTTGCGAACTCTTCCATTAGAAATGTAAGCGCCCAACTCTCATGTTTTTCCATAAGAGGAACAACGTCAGGAAATTTAGTGCGGATTTCTTTTGAGAATCGTCTTATTTCTGATTTAGCCATTGATTTCCCAGAAGCACCTAACTTTCCAATAACGGGCGCATACATGTGGGGCATAATGGCGAAGCCGCCACGCGTGTATGCGTCCCAGCGAACGCAGTGAGAGTGTTGATTGGGTTGTTAGCTATGCCTTAAAACTTCAACCCCAAGTACATATGATACATATAACAGACCGAACCACCCTAGAATATGTCCAAAGTCCTCGCCGAAATAATCTAGTGAAGAGAAGCCTTCTATGATTTCACTGGCAGGTTTGGAGAATACGATGAGGCTTATACTTAAACCCGGTTCCCAAAGCAAATACCAATAAGTTGATAGTCTCCAGCTTGTACCTTCAGTAGTAACTATGAAAAAAGTCAACACAGTGAAGACTACAATGCCAATTATTTTGGAATTTCTCCACCTTTTAAAACTGTCCGCTAATGAATGCTGATATTCATATTTAGAGTATAGGAATACAAAGGCAATTGGTGACAAATAGAGTAAAAAAATAGCGATTGAAAATAGCATGTTCACCAAAATAGCTAACATTAAGCTAAGCGGCGCAGTTGCGTGGGGCATAATGGCGAAGCCGCCCCGCGTAAATGCGTCCGAGCGACCGAAGGGAGTGGTCTTAAGCGCCTTGTTATAAGCAAAGCCAGTTCCTTTGGTCTGTTTAAAAACTGTTAAAGCCAGCATACGATTGATTGTTAACACAGACAAGTAGAACGACTGAGCAGCAATGGTTTTGACCTGACTGAAGCTAGCCGCCATTTGAACTGTCGAACGCATTGGCGCTTGTTGACGTTGAATAATAAATTGGCGATAAAGCGCCTAATGCGCAACCTTTGAATTGTAAGCGGCGGATTTAAACCTACCACAAGTCAGAGCGATGCAAATGAAAACAGATGAGGGCAGTTGCACTGGGATTTGTATTAAGCCAAACGCAGTTTAGGCTGATGCCTTATAAAACTTTCCAATAACGGGCGCAGGCACGTGGGGCATAATGGCGAAGCCGCCCCGCGTGTATGCGTCCCAGCGAACGTAGTGAGTGAGTTTATTGAGTTGTTAGGTGACATCTCAAACATCCTTGAGCAAAACTACCAATAAAAACGAAGAAAGCGCAGAGAAAGCCATAGCTAAATAGTATTTTCTTGCCAAATTATGAGCGCACACAAAACTCGAATCACTTTGACGACCTTTCATATACGAGCGACTTATCAACGTAGCAGTCAGCTTGGGAGTTGCAAGTAAAATTAACTTTGTTGGTTCTACCGTTATACCAAAAACCTTAAAATTGTCTTGCGACTTCAACTCTTTGCAAACTAGGTCGAGTGCATTGACGTATTTATATAAAAAATACAAATAAGAGAAAGCGCCACATAAAAAAAGAGTTGTTCTTAGACTCTCCACTTGTCACCTAACGCGCGGCTTTGCGGCGAGCTAGAGCGTAGCGTAGGCGAGTCCGACAACAGCCGCTTGTTATGTTCAATTTATCCATATCTTAAGATCGATGTTGCCGAAAATACGGTTCAAATTTGTAAGCGCAATAACTTGACCAAAGCTATTTAGGTTGGCTGATGAGAATTTTTCCTTCTCATATAGTTCTAATAGCTTGTTTAAACTAGGCGCTTGAATCTTAACCTTTTCTTTAAATTCCTGAGTATTTTCTGCGAGTGAAGGATACCCTTTGAACTGGGCATCATATGCATCATGGCCAAACATTGGATTGAAATCTAAAACCCCAACTCCCGCTAGATACCGAATGTTGGGCACAGACAGTACACAGTTTCTACTAAAGGCCGCTAGGACGGGAGCCGCAAATTGTTCTAGATGGATAAAAGCAACATTCGGAACTTGAATTGTCATACTCGAAACAAAATGCTTAACACTAAGAAAGTTGATATGGTCTCTAGTAAGCTTCGGCGTGAGTCTGATTGCCTCTTCAATAGTGATATCTAATAAATCACTATTACCCCTATCAATTCTTGATGCGACCAGATTAGCCAATAAATTCAAGTCAGTCTTTTTGCCTTTCTTGGCAGCTCCCTGAACCGCTTCATTTAAGGCTGCTTGAACATCGGGTTGCGCTAGCTTCTCAGGGTTAATAACGGCTTGCTTCTTGGCAATTTCACTTTTCAGCTCACCAGCTAAAGCCATAACATTTTCGTTTACTTGCTTCATAGCTTCTTCTTGAAGCTTAGGGAAGTTGTCATGTATCAAATCAAGACAAAGTTGTTTGACGTTGTTATAGTCCATTCCTTGATGGGTAATATTGATGTCCCGCTTAGCTTGGTAGGCTTCTGAGTTTTCACCTGTTTCTTGCTTCATATCCCCAATCACTCTCTATTCCTTAATATTGATATCTCTGCCTGACTGATAGGCTTTAGAATTGTCGCCTACCTGTTGAGTCATCTTGGAACTATTCCCAAAGAAGAAAGTTGCCGAAAAGGCTGCAAGAAAAGAAATAAATGCGACTATTCCTTCAAAACTATAGTCATTCAGGTATGAGTAAAAACCTGATATTAAAATACCTGCAATTGTTACCAGTTGACTAAATAATTTCATTTATCCTCCGTAGCTTGCGGGAACATAACGCTAAGCTTTGGGGCGCTAGCACGTGGGCTAAAATCCGAACGAAGTGAGTCAGCCCACGTGTTAGCGTCCCAGCGACCGGAGGGAGTGCCAACAGCGTTTTGTTAGGCGCACAAAGGAATGTACGCAGCCTTGCTGCCACCACTAGCCAATTAGGCCGCGTGTTTAAATTATTAAATTTAAGATAAAACAACCCTGTGCGAAATGCCAGATGTTAACGGCAATGCTGGATAAAAGAGCGAGTATAAAAAACTAGTGACGTGGAATGTTGGCGTTGCGATGTTGATGAAAAGCGCGTTGCTAAAGCCGTTGAGACTACCGAAAAAGTAAGCTGCAAAGACAACCTAGCGAAACAACCTTGATGCTTTAATGTCACGCTTAAACCCACTTTTTTATGCTGTGAGTAAATGACGCCTAACGCTAAGCTTTGGGGCGCTAGCACGTGGGCTAAAATCCGAGCGAAGCGAGCCAGCCCACGTGTTAGCGTCCCAGCGACCGGAGGGAGTGCCAACAGCGTTTTGTTAGGCGTACAAAGGAACGTGCGCAGCTTTGCTGCCACCACTAGCCAAATAGACCGCGTATTTAAATTATTGAATTTAAGATAAAACAACCCTGTGCGAAAAGCCAGATGTTAACGGCATTGCTGGATAAAAGAGCGAGTTAAGAATGCTGATGATGCAGAATGTTGGCATTGCGATGCTGATGAAAAGCGCGTTGCTAAAGTCGTTGAAACTACCAACAAAGCTAACCGCGAAGGCAACCTAGCGAAACAGCCTTGATGCTGTAATGTCACAGCTGAACCAACTTTTTAATGCGGTAAGTAAATGACGCCTAACGCTAAGCTTTGGGGCGCTAGCACGTGGGCTAAAATCCGAGCGAAGCGAGCCAGCCCACGTGTTAGCGTCCCAGCGACCGAAGGGAGTGCCAACAGCGTTTTGTTAGGCGTACAAAGAAACGTACGCAGCTTTGCTGCCACCACTAGCCAAATAGACCGCGTGTTTAAATTATTGAATTTAAGATAAAACAACCCTGTGCGAAAAGCCAGATGTTAACGGTAATGCTGGATAAAAGAGCGAGTTTAGAAAGTTGGTGATGCAGAACGTTGGCGTTACGGTGTTTATGAAAAGCACATTGCTAAAGCCGTTAAAACAACTGAGAAAGCTTGCCGCGAATACAACCTAGCGAAACAGCCTTGATGCTGGAATGTCACGGTTAAACCCACATTTTAATGCTGTGAGTAAATGACGCCTAACGCTAAGCTTTGGGGCGCTAGCACGTGGGCTAAAATCCGAGCGAAGCGAGCCAGCCCACGTGTTAGCGTCCCAGCGACCGGAGGGAGTGCCAACAGCGTTTTGTTAGGCGTACAAAGGAAAGTACGCAGCTTTGCTGCCACCACTAGCCGATACGGCCACTTATTTAAATTATTGAATTTAAGATAAAACAACCCTGTGCGAAATGCCAGATGTTAAGGACATTGCTGGATAAAAGAGCGAGTTTAGAAGACTGATGATGTTAAATGTTGGCGTTGCGGTATTGATAACAAGCGCGTTGCTAAAGCCGCCGAAACTACCGAAAAAGCCAGCGGTAAAGACAACCTAGCGAAACAACCTTGATGCTGGAATGTCACGGCTGAACCCACATTTTAATGCTGTGAGTAAATGACGCCTAACGGCCCGCATAACGGGCAAAAACATATAGGCTATAATACTGAGCGAAGCGAGGGGAACCTACGTGTTTTTGTCCCAGCGAGCCCGCGAGCGAGTTTATGCGATTGTTAGGTAAACTACTCAAAAAGAGCACCTTGCAGCAAGAGCCTCTTTACATTGTGGTGTATGATTAAAAGCCCTATGGCGCAAATTGTAAGGAACACAATTGTTGCCAAAAAATACTCTACCCAAGCTAACCACTTAATTCTATTTTTATGCTCGAGAATTATCTCTTTTCTGTAAGCGGTGGATAGTAGAAACGGCCAAGCAAGATATACGAAACGAGGTCCGCTGACTAACTCTGCAAAGAAATCTAAAGCATTGCCTAAAACGGGAACTTTAGATAGCGCTACAGCTACAGCGAGGAATATCCCGAAAACAAGCAAGCTAATTACAGCAACCAAAATTTCCATATACAGGTTTACCTAACTTCCCACTAAGGGGCGATAACACATGGGCTAAAATTAGGAACGAAGTGACGCAGCCCATGTGTTAGCGTCCCAGCGAGCGAAGCGAGAGCCTTGAGTGGTTTGTTATATTTCATTGTTTAAACATCCTTGAAAACATCATAAATAACAACCCCAACGTTAATGACCGTTAAGATCATAATGAAAATTGTCATATTGCGCATTTGAGAAGTCATTGATTTGATTTTTGAGTTGAACTCTTCATTTTCGCGGCGAGCAATTTCTTCCCTATAGAAGCTAAGTCCAAGACTTGTCGATTTAGCGATTTGATCATAGCTTCTTTTTAAAGACTCAATATCTCTATTTTTTAATTCATCAAATGAACTCATTTCTTTTCCCTGAAATTGGTCTTACCCACTAAAAGTGGACATCCATGTTAAGCGTATGTCGCTTCGTATTCGTAAGGGCTGATATAGCCCAATGTTGAATGCTGACGCACGCGATTATAAAAAATTTCAATGTACTCGAAGATACAAGATTTGATTTCCTGAAGCGAGTTGAATTTCTCCCCGTATATGAGTTCGACTTTCATACGACTGAAGAATGACTCCATTACGGCATTGTCCCAGCAATTGCTTCTTCTGCTCATGCTGGACACTGCGCCAATGCTCATTATCAGGTCTTGGTATCGCACAGAGCGATATTGAACACCTCTGTCGGAGTGAATGATTAACCCTGGTTCTATGTCTCGTCTGCTAATTGCCATATTAAGTGCGCGTATAATAAGTTCTTCGGTCATATGGCCATCAAACGCCCAGCCAACAATAGCTCTTGAGTACAAGTCCATTACGGTAGCCAAATAATGCCATTGGCCTTTAAATCGAATGTAAGTGATATCAGTGACCCACTTTGTATTGGGCTTTGTTGCTACAAATTGTCGGCGTAAGACGTTTTGACTCACGCGCACATTACTGTGGCTATATTGCGAGTATCGAAATGCTCTCCCGTTACGCGCGCGTAACTGTAGCTGCTGCATGATTTTCGCAATTGTATTAACGCAGCAGGGGACGTTGTCAGCTTTCAAGGCGCGCGTTAATCTAGGTGCGCCATAGCGCTTTTGATACTTCTCAAAGAGCGCCATGGTGTGCTCACACAGCTGTTTTCGTCGCTGCTGATACGCGGGTATACGACGTGTGAGGTACTTGTAATAACCAGAACGAGAGACTTTAAGTGCCCGACACATCACCGTTACTCTGAATTGCCCCGCATACACTTTAATTAGTGCGTACTTTACTCTTGGTCGCTCGCAAAGTACGCGGCAGCCTTTTTTAAAAACGCATTCTCTTCTTTGAGATCGGCCAGCTGGCGCTTGAGGGCTTGCACCTCGTCAGAGTCTTCTTGATGAAACTTCACGCCTTGAATGGTTGAGAATTGATTACCCCCACAGCGCTTAAACTGTCGACGCCAGTTGTAGATTTGTTGTGCGGAAATACCCAGCTCTGCCGCTACGGATTGGTTGGAGTTACCCTTTTGATCTGCTCGTCGAACAGCTTCCTTACGAAACTCTTCAGTATAAGCATGAACCTTCTTTTTATTAGCCATAAGTCACCTCTTATCTAACTATAGGAGATGTCCACTAAGTTTGGGTAAGTCCTAAATATAACGCCTTACTAATGGGCGCAAAATGCTTGGATAAAATTAGCGACGAAGGAGCGCAAGCCAAGCGTTTTGCGTCCTTTTAAGTAACTTGTTAGCTTTACAACAAGCCGATTTTAATAAAATTATACCCAAACTCTTCAAGTTTATAGTGACCAATAGTAACTATTGTGTCGTCTGTGGGGCTTTTAAATCCGAGCAATAAGTTACATCCGAATTGACCTTATGCCAGTTTACTATTTATTTCAAATTCAGGGTCTACCCATATGTCTTCATCCATATAACCTTTTATGTATCTAACATTAGTCAGGAAAGAAAACGACTCAAGCTTGGGAGCTAATTCGTCAAAAGTTATTCCGTTTGAGTTTTCAACGCAAAACTTATTTATTGAAACCAAGTGATAATAAGCAGTACCCAAATAAGAGAACAGAAACAAAAGTATTGATATGGATATTCGTTTGATGATTGCTCGATACTCCATGTAAAGCTAACGCCCCACTTAGGGGCAAATACACGTAGGCTAAAATTGGAGCGAAGCGACTGAGCCTACGTGTATTTGTCCCAGCCCGCTTGCGGGCGACTACAGTGGTTTGTTAGCAGCCAATGCCACTCAAACCTTGTCGATTTTTAAAATTCCGTTCCCGTATTTAGACAGGTAAACAATAGTCACGCACTGTCCGTTTTGAATGAACGTTTCGTGCTCTCGATTGGCAAAAAAATACTGTTTAGTAGCGTAATCGTTGTATTTGAATTTTATACCTGAAACGAAGAAAGTTTCTTCTCTACTATTACTTTTTACTGTTTTGTGGTCAGTTATACAACCAGATATGACCTGAGCCTCATTCGCCCAAATAGCATTTTGGACTTGATACGCCCCCCAACTGTTAAGAACTACTGTGGTAAAAGCAATTATCCATATGCTCACAACAATAACTCCGATGTGTTTAGGTTTTAATTTGATTAGTGCTGACAGCGACTGTAGCAAAGGTGTGAATTTAAAAATCGCAAAAAGGACTCCGAATGCGATTATTAAACCAATTAAATTGAAACCAAGGTTGAGGGATTCCACATTACTTACGAAGTAGGTGCTGTTTGAAGGTTCTAACATCGTATTAATCTTAAATTCCTAGACTTGGCTGCTAACTTTCCAATAACGGGCGCAGACATGTGGGGCATAATGGCGCAGCCGCCCCGCGTGTATGCGTCCCAGCGAACGTAGTGAGTGTGTTGATTGAGTTGTTAGGTGCGCTCATGCCAAGACCCCATTTAGCAGCATACTAGGCATAAAAAAGTAAAAAGCCAATAAGCCCGAACCTGTAAATAGAAGTGCGACGGCACAAAAAGAAGCTTGTACGAAGAAAACGGAAGGTTTAGCAGATGCACTATGCCTAAAAGCCACTATTGAGGTTTGTAAACATTCTTTAATTGCTTGGTATTTTGTTGAGAACCAAGAAATGATTGGAGCAAGGCTAGCAAAAACGAGAGCAAATGCGATTTCCACACCGCCTAATTGAACTAAGAAGGCTATTTCTGGCAAAACTGCGGCCGCAACAACCATTACGATGCCGATAACTGCGCGTTGTAGATTAGTTAATTCATTCCATGATTTCATAATTTTTCCTTTTAGCACCTAACGCTAAGCTTTGGGGCGCTAGCACGTGGGCTAAAATCCGAACGAAGTGAGTCAGCCCACGTGTTAGCGTCCCAGCGACCGGAGGGAGTGCCAACAGCGTTTTGTTAGGCGTACAAAGGAACGTACGCAGCTTTGCTGCCACCACTAGCCAAATAGACCGCGTATTTAAATTATTGAATTTAAGATAAAACAACCCAGTGCGAAATGCCAGATGTTAGAGAAAATGCTGGATAAAAGAGCGAGTTTAGAATACTGGTGATGCAGAATGTTGGCGTTGCGGTGTTGATGAAAAGCACGTTGCTAAAGCCGTTGAAACTACCGAAAAAGTAAGCTGTAAAGACACCCTAGCGAAACAACCTTGATGATGGAGTGTCACGTCTGAAGCCACATTTAATGCTGTAAGTAAATGACGCCTAACACCCACATAAGGGGCAGTAACGCGTGGGCTAAAATCCGAGCGAAGCGACAGAGCCCACGTGTTACTGTCCCAGCGAAGCGACTTAATGTGTTTGTTATAATTTTCTATTATAGACTTCCTCTGCGCCCTTTGGAGCGGGCAATAGAAGTTTCCCCTCTCTGATACAGAATGTATTTTGTTGTATATCCAGAGGTATTCTTGTGTCTTCAAATTGAAGGACAAAGCAGCCTTCATCATCCGGTGGAGTTATTAGCGAGAAATGAGTTCTTATAGGGTTTCCTCTACTTGGATAAACAGAATATAGGCCGTCAGATATTACTATTTCCTGATTTTTTAATATCTTTGAGAATTTATGAACTTCTTCTTCACTCATTTCTGAATTTTCAAAGCTTTCAATTGTTTCTGCCTTACTGAAAATCCAGTGTCCAATAAATTCATACTCTGTACTTTTGAGAGTCTTCGCAATCGTATAGTTGCTAGATAAGATTAGGCTAACCGTGATAACTGTAAGAAACGCCCTTTTCATTAAAATTACCCCTAAATTATAACTTTTAAATAAGGGGCGATAACGCGTAGGGCATAATAGCGTAGCGGCCCTGCGTGTTAGCGTCCCAACGAGCGCCAGCGAGTGACTTAATTTTTTTGTTATGTGCCATTACTAAAGACAATCTCCGTTTGCGCAGCTAGTAATTAAAACTATAAGCCAAATCGCCACCAGAGATAGAAAAAGGTACGTGCTAACAACTAAAATTTTAAAAAACTTGCTTGGATACCGTATTTTAGAGAGCGATACCACGCCAATAAAGGGTAGAAAGAAGGCAAGAATACCGTTTGCTACGTTTGCTCCCAACCAAAACTGTGTTTGGATAACGAGCCAGGAGCCAATTAACGGAACCGAAACGGCTATAGCAAAAAATTTTAAGTTTCTTACTTCCATTTATTTTTCAATTTCCGTTGGCACATAACACCCGCATAACGGGCAAAAATACGTAGGCTACAATACCAAGCGAAGCGCAGGGAGCCTACGTATTTTTGTCCCTAGCGAGCGCAGCGAGTGTTAATGCGTTTGTTATGTGCAATTTTCATTCTGCGGAGTTTTACCAACGCTTGATAATGATATGCTAGATAAAACGACAACTGCCAAGGCAACTAAGTTTATGTCCAATGACGAGCCTTCCAAATCGATTGACCAAGCTACGGAGACTCCTACGATAAGTCCATAATTGTGTGAGCTAGTGATTACACCGATTAACTGTAATACGTAGACCCAGAGGCATATTTTCAATCCAAGCTGCTTCTTTTTTACGACTAAGATGCCACCCAAAATACTGAATACAATGATTATTAATGATACAAGCCAATAAATCGTTTCTGGCAGCGTGGAAAAGTTGATAAGGCCTAAGATAATATTTTGACTGTTAAAGACTGCGACGACCCCATTGACCAGAACGCAAATTGCCAAGAGTATTGTAAGAGCATTGTGATTTTTGAACATTTTTCTTATCCGATCCCTGAACGATTCTGCATTAGCAATTGCACATAACAATTTAGTGTACGGAAAAAATCCTTTATGCAGGGTGGAATAAATCCGTATATCAGTTTTGTGTTGTTTTAAGTTACCACCCTAAAACAACACATTAAACAAAAAATAAGTGTAACCTAGTTTAAAAACCGGAAAGCATCCTTTTTATTTTCACTTATCATAAAATTGGCAAAAGCTGTGTATAAAAACAGTGCTTTTTTTACTTGTTATAAATAGGCGTCGGGATGAATTTTGTTTACCTTCCATTCGCCATCTTCTTTTATCAAATCTAAGCTTCGAAGGTCTTCTACTTTGTCGCCATTATAGTTTCCGCTCAAAAATACGGTAATAGTGGATTTCTCAGAAAATTCGTTTCTGCCTATTTTACCTGCACTTTGCGGAGTTACGGTTACGGTGTCGTACTTTAAGTTAAGCAGATGTCTTTGAACGTTACTATTGGTGTGGTATCGCGTCAGTATGCGCGACATTTTTTCACTGGATAGGCGTATTGCTGTGTCAAGATTGTCGTCTTCGTAAACACTTTTTAGGAACATAACTGTGGTGTATTCAGGTGTGCTTTCGTCAAGCATGCCATACCGCCCAATTCCTTCTTTTTTCTCACCACAAGCCGATAAAATCAAAACTGTAAAAAGCCCGAATAGGGCGTACCACATACGCGTTTTCATTTGGGTTACCTTAATATAAAGAGGTCCGTTTCTTATTGATAGTTTCATATCTTAACTAAGTCAATGTAACGACTGCCAAGAAGTTTGCTAGGCGGATTATTCACAAAAACCTGTATAAAAGCAAAGCGACGATAGGATTTTACAAATTGTTGTGATAGAGGGGTTTTATTAGAAGCATTAAAAAACGAGGCGCTAGGCCCCGTTTTTAGAGTTGTTGAAATTAGAAGGCAATTATTGCACTTCTTCTTGCTCGTCAAATGCACCGGCAAATAGTGGGCTGCTCAAGTAACGTTCTGTACCACTTGCTAGCAGTACCACAACCACTTTGTCTTTGTTTTCTGGACGTTCAGCAAAACGCTTAGCGGCAACAACGGCAGCACCAGAAGAAATACCCGCAAGAATACCTTCGTCAGTCATAAGCTTGCGCGCCATGTCCATACATTCGTCGTTGGTAACTTGCTCAACTTCGTCGATTAGGTCTAAGTCTAGGTTACCTGGAATGAAACCTGCGCCGATACCCTGAATTTTGTGTGGGCCAGGGGTTAGTTCTTCACCCGCAAGCGCTTGTGTAATTACTGGTGAGTCTGTTGGCTCAACGGCAATAGACGTAATTGCTTTACCTTTTGTGTTCTTAAGGTAGCGGCTTACACCCGTGATAGTACCGCCTGTACCCACACCTGCTACGAAGGCATCAACTTTACCGTCGGTATCTTCCCAAATTTCTGGGCCCGTCGTTTTTTCGTGAATAGCTGGGTTAGCTGGGTTGTCGAATTGTTGAAGCAGTACGTACTTGTCTGGGTCTGACGCAACAATTTCTTGTGCAGCTGCAACGGCACCTTTCATACCTTTTGGTGCTTCAGTAAGAACAAGGTTTGCGCCCAGTGCCTTTAGAAGTTTGCGACGCTCAAGGCTCATGCTGCTAGGCATAGTTAGCGTTAGCTTGTAACCGCGAGAAGCAGCAACAAACGCTAAAGCGATACCTGTGTTACCACTGGTAGGCTCTACAATTTCTTTACCTTCGGTAAGGACGCCGCGCTTTTCAGCATCCCAAATCATGTTAGCGCCAATACGGCACTTAACGCTGAAACTTGGGTTACGCGATTCAATTTTTGCGTATACATTACCTGATGTTACGCGATTTAGCTTAACTAGTGGCGTGCGGCCAATAGATAGGGAATTGTCGTCAAATACGTTCATTATAAATCCTTACCTCGTTCCTTATTTTATAGGAAACCCCGTCTGTCGTGATCTGTACGACCTTTTTAGTAGTTAATAATTCAACGCGTGTGATAGTTAATAATTCACAGCCTGAATTAGGGGATTTCGTCATACCCCTATATCATTGGTCCCAATCAGTAAAATGCAAAGTGCTTTTTAGCTATATGTTATATCTATGGGCAATCGTGAGAAGGTCTTGATATTATAGTTAAAATTGCAAAGACGAAAAATTATACGGAGTACAACAATAATGGCTTTCAGTGGCACGTCTAATTATATCGCAACCAAAGACTTACAGCTGGCGGTTAACGCTGCCATCACGCTAGAGCGTCCGCTTCTAATTAAGGGCGAGCCAGGCACAGGTAAAACTATGCTTGCTGAAGAGTTGGCCGAGAGTTTAGGTACCGAATTAATTCAATGGCACATTAAATCTACCACCAAAGCGCAACAGGGTTTGTACGAATATGATGCAGTATCACGCCTTCGCGACTCTCAACTTGGCGATGATCGTGTTCACGATATCAGTAACTACATAGTAAAAGGGAAATTGTGGGAAGCATTTAGCGCAGAAAAACGGCCAGTGCTGTTGATTGACGAAATCGATAAAGCAGACATTGAGTTCCCCAACGACTTGCTGCTAGAGCTTGATAAGATGGAGTTCTTCGTATACGAAACACAAGAACGCGTAGTCGCGAAGCAGCGTCCTATAGTTATTATTACCTCGAACAACGAAAAAGAACTACCTGATGCTTTCTTGCGCCGCTGCTTCTTCCACTATATTCAGTTCCCGAACCCTGATGAAATGCAAGAAATCGTCAATGTGCATTTTCCAGATATAAAGAAAAAGCTGCTTGATGAAGCGCTAAAAGCATTCTTTGAAATTCGCGATGTTCCAGGGCTTAAGAAAAAGCCTTCTACGTCTGAACTTATCGACTGGCTTAAGCTTTTAGTTGCTGAAGATATTCCACCTGAAGCGCTGCATTCAAAAGACGGTAAAGCAGCAATACCGCCGTTATACGGCGCATTGCTTAAAAATGAGCAAGACATTCATTTGTTTGAAAAATTGGTCTTTATGGCGCGTCGCTAATGCTTATTCAGTTTTTTTATACGCTGCGAAAATATCAGGTCAAAACCACGTTGCGCGAGTTGCTTGATTTGCTTAAAGCGTTAGAGCATCACGTGGTATATGCCGACATCGAAGCTTTCTATAGCTTGTCTCGAACCATTATGGTGAAAGACGAAACCCAGTACGATAAGTTCGATAGGGCGTTTGCTGAGTACTTCGAAGGGGTAGAGTCTATCGACTTGTTCGGTAAAGACATTCCTGAAGAATGGCTTCGTAAGGAAATTGAGAAAAATTTAAGCCCTGAAGAGCGCGAGGCACTGCGTAAAGCGGGCGGCCTCGACGAACTGATGGAAACCTTGAAGAAGCGCTTAGAAGAACAAGAAAAGCGCCACCAGGGTGGAAACAAATGGGTTGGCACGGGCGGCACTTCGCCCTTTGGCGCTTATGGCGACAACCCCGAAGGCGTGCGAATAGGGCAGAAAGGCAATAGAAAATTCTCGGCGGCTAAAGTGTGGGATAAACGCGAGTTCAAAAACTTAAGCTCGGATGTCGAACTGGGTACGCGTAACATAAAAGTGGCCCTTAGGAAGCTACGCAAGTTTGCTCGCACCGGCGCAAGTGAGCAGCTAGATGTGCCAACAACCATAGGTGAGACAGCTAAAAAAGGCGGTTTACTCGATATCCACATGGCACCAGAACGTCACAATGCGGTAAAAGTGTTGATGTTTTTTGATGTGGGTGGCTCTATGGACCCTCACGTAAAAAGCACCCAAGAGCTTTTTTCAGCCGTGCAAAGTGAGTTTAAGTACCTTGAGTACTTTTACTTTCACAACTGCGTGTATGAAGAAGTGTGGAAAGACAACCTTCGTCGCAATAAAGAACGCATTCCTATTTGGGATATCATTCATCGCTACGGTAAAGACTATAAAGTTATCTTTGTAGGTGATGCAACCATGGGGCCGTATGAAATTACTTACCCAGGGGGCAGTGTAGAGCATTGGAATGAAGAGCCAGGTAGTGTATGGATGCAGCGTTTGTTAAACCACTTTAATAACGCGGTATGGCTTAACCCACAGCCTGAAAATTATTGGCCGTATTATTCGTCTATTAAAATTATTCGCGAAATTATGGAAGACAGAATGTACGGGCTTACTCTTGAAGGGTTAACGGAAGCGATTAAAGGGCTTAGCAGAAGCCGTTAAGTCACATAGGTGTTAAAGACTCTTATGCATACGCGAATACTGCGTTGGCTCTTGCTTTGCTGACCACAAGCGGGTCTGATTGCGACGTTAATGATTCTGCGTTTGTATTGATAAAGCGCGTTGACTAATAGGTGTTACATTGAGTTCTGATGTTTATCGCTTAGCTTTTGTTTTACTTGCAGGCGGGAAGAGTTCCCGCTTTGACGGCAACAAACTTTTATCAGAGCATCCGATTACAAAATTGCCGCTTGTTCAGCACAGTGCTCATGTAGTTATAAGCGCTCGCGATGAAAAAGCGAAATTAAGTAAACATCCAGTCACGATTGTTACCGGTAAATGGCACGACAGCGTAGGTTCGCAGTTAGCAGAGGCTTTTTCTGGTCTACCTGTATCGCATATTGAGGTGATACACAATAAGCAGTGGGAAGAGGGAATAGCATCAAGTATTCGCAGCGGGCTTTCACATTTACTACGCCTGGCATTACAACCTAAAACGTCGCTTTCACCAACTTCGCTTCCAAAATCGCCTCTACAAACATCATCGTTATTAGAAGGAACATCTTCGGGCACCCATCCTTCACATGTGCTTGTTACCCTTGCTGACTTGCCAAGTCTTAACGCACAGGATCTTATCCGCCTTATTGATGCTTCTAAAGCTTACCCAAACCACATAGTGTGTAGCGAGTGGCAGAAGCGTGGGGACAAGGATGGGCAGAAGAACGGGCAGAAGGATGGAAAGCCTAATAGTAGGTTAACGGTGCCTGCTATTTTCCCAGAAGCAATGTTTAGCGAATTATTAGCGCTACAGGGAGACACCGGCGCTAAACAAATCATTAAAAAGTATGCGAAGTTAGGGAAAGTAACGGCTGTGTCTATACCCAATGCACAAATTGATATAGACACCCCGCAAGACTGGGAAAAACTTAAACAGCGAGATTAGCCCTTTTTCTATCGCGTTTTAGTCAGTCTTAGGCAGTTAAAGTGCTCAAGCACTCGCGATGCGATGGGCTGCACTTGGCCTTTGAATGTAAAGAAGACGCGCTCCAAGCATCACGGCAGCTGCACTTAAGCCTACGATAAAACCTATCCAGAACCCCGCTGCCGCCATCGGCTCAGCCGTGACCCAGTCTGTTCTTCCTAAAACTACACCCGTAGGGAGACCTATTAACCAGTACGACACAAAGGTAATAATAAACATCGCCGTAGTGTCTTTGTATCCGCGTAATGCATTGGCAGAGATAACCTGAACGGCGTCTGACAGCTGAAACAGTGCAGCGTATATAAGTAGCGCATTGGCTAGTGTGTAAACTGCATGGTCGCTGGTGTATAGCCCAATAATGAAACCTTTAGCCAACAAAGTGAAGCTCGCTGTACACGCAGAGGTGAAAAAGCCGATAAGAATAGCGGTACGGGCTGCTATTTTGGCCTGACGCTGATTTCTTTGCCCAATGCGATACCCAATACGGATCGCGGCAGCCATCCCAATACTCATAGGAAACATAAACATAAGCGCCGAGAAATTTAGGGCTACTTGGTGGGCAGCTACTGTAGTGGCGCCAAATGGTGCTAATAACAATGCAACTACCGAGAACAGCGTTACTTCGAACAAAATTGTCATGGCGATAGGCAAGCCCATTTTAAAAGTTCGGCTTATGGTTACCATGTTTGGCTTGTACAGCTGACTAAACAAATTGTATTTTTGCAGGGCAGGGGCAAAGCGTACATAGACAAAGGTTGCAATCAGCATAGTGTAAATAACAATGCCGGTAGCAATACCACAACCGGCGCCGCCCATGGCAGGCAGTGGGCCAACACCATAAATAAACAGGTAGTTTCCAACAATGTTTGCCATTAAGCCAATTACGGTAATGATCATAGTTGGCTTGGTTTTACCTAAGCCTTCACAATAGTTTCTGAGCCATTGGTACAGCGCAAAACCAGGCATGGCAAATAGCACGTAAAGCACATAGTCTACCGTTATGCTGTGCAGTTCAGGTGCCATTGGAAAAAGCGCTACCATATTTTCAGTGAAGGGAATTAACCCTGCTATTACCAGTCCCACGAAGAAGATCAGGTAGCCCGCTTGCTGACTAGCATCAGCAATGCTGCTAATACTTTTGTTGCCTTGTAACCGCGAAATAATAGGGGGAAGCGCAAGGGCTATACCTTGTATAAAACACAGAAGTGGTACGGTTATGCTAAACCCAAGCGCCACTGCTGCCATATCGGTTGCACTGTAGCGCCCAGCCATAATGGTATCGCTAACGCCCATTAGCATTTGCGTGATTTGCGCGACCAACAATGGCCACGCTAGCTTTAAAATATCTCTTCCTTCTATAAGAAAGCGTTTCTTATTCACGGTAATGTGTCTCTATATAAGTCGCCAAGAGCGACGAGGGTGATGGCTAATTGTTTCGCGTAATGCATTGATAATTATTTTAGGTAAATACAGCCGTCAAACCGAATCGCGAAAAAAGTGATCTAACGTAAAGCGTTTAAACTACAGCCATTTTAAAAATGAAGCGGCATAACGGGAACAGTGTCGCCAATGTTTAACTCACTTATATCTTCATGCACTACCATAAGGCAGTTGGCAGAGGTGATTGACGTCATCACGCCAGAACTTTGTGATTTAAACGGCGTGACTTCCCATTCTCCTTGGTTGTTTCTCACCATAGTTGCACGTTGGAAATCTCGTCGACCCGCACGGCGCTTAAGCGGTGTGGTAATAGTCGCGTTCACAAAAAACGGCTCGTGGCTTTGTGCTTGGCCTTGCATTTTCTTGATAACGGGCACAACCAGTAACTTGGCGGTGACAAATGAAGATACGGGGTTGCCCGGTAAACCACAAAACAAGGTGTTATTAATTTTGCCTAAAGCGAAAGGTTTGCCCGGTTTAACCGCGACTTTCCAAAAATCGATAGTGCCTAGTTCAGCGATGATATCTTTTACGTAGTCTGCGTCACCCACTGAAACACCACCGCTACTTATCATCACGTCTACACGCTCGCTGGCTTCAATAAATAGCGTACGCAAAGAAGCTTCGTCATCTTCCACAATACCGAAATCTACAAGTTCTACGTTTTCATTGCGTAATATACTGCTTACGCCAACGCGGTTCGACTCGAAAATTTGAGTTGGTTTAAGGGCGTCACCAGGGGCGGCAAGTTCAGAGCCGGTTGCTACCACACCAACGCGAAGCTTTCGGTAAACGGCTACGGTGCTTTTTCCTTGAGAGGAAAGCAACATAAGATGCTCGGCGTGAAGGCGGGTGCCTTTACTAATTAGCGTATCGCCACAGGCAATGTCATTGGCTTTCTTGCGAATATTCTCTTTGGCAGAAGGAAGTTTGTTTATGACTACAGCCTTGTCGCGGGTTTCAGTATTTTCTACCATCACGACGGCATTGGCATTATCCGGAATGGGCGCGCCAGTCATTATTTTAAACGCTTTGCCATTTTCAAGCGGCTCGTCAGCGCTCATACCTGCGGTAATAACACCTTGCACTTCAAGCTCAGCGTTATCAGAAAGGTCTTCAACGTTAACGGCGTAGCCGTCCATCGCAGAGTTGTCCCACGGTGGAACATTGATATGAGCGATAACATCTTCTGCTAAGATGCGGTTGTTGGCGTCAAAAATACTCACATGTTCAATGTCGCTTATCGTTTCTGCAGCGTTAAGCGCTTTAGTAAGGGCTTCTTCGAGTGAAAGCCATTTAGATGACATACCAACAACTCCAATTAATTATTTAACAGGCGGATATTACAGAAAAAACATCCTTATACCAAAGGTTAAAGCGTGAAATAAAAGAAAGTAGCTAGCAATGCGTGTAAAGCGCAGTCACGGATTCTACCCAAGTGACATCTATAGAATTTTATCAATAACGCAGTGTCAGGATTTCACTAAAGCTGTCGAACACCCAGTCAGGTTGATAGGTCGCAATACTTTCGCCGTAATTGTAGCCATAGGTAAGGCCAATACTTTTTATGTTGGCGGCCTTTGCAGCAAGAATATCATTTTTGGAATCGCCTACCATTACACACTGTGAAGGTGAAACCTTAAACTGTTCGCAGGCGTACGAGAGGGGCAGGGCAGACGGCTTTTTCTCCGCTAAACTGTCGCCGCCAATAGTAAGTGAAAACAGAGACGACAACGAGAATGAAGACAAGATAGGCTCAATAAACTCTGAAGGCTTGTTAGTTATCAATACTAGCGTATAACCACGCTGTTTTAACGCATGTAGCGTGTCAAAAACACCATCGTAAAGCACAGTGCTTTTAGTTTCTAACGTTCGATAATAGAAAAGAAATTTATCTAACGCAGTATCAACCTCTAATTGCTTACGGTTGTGGTTTATTTTCGTATCTCCACTTAACCCGCGTTCCACTAAAACCCGGGCACCATTTCCCACCCAGTGTCGTATAACGTGCTCGCCATAAGTTGGCAGTTGATAATCACTTAGCATCTTATTAAGGGCAGTAGCCAAATCAGGCACAGAGTCGACCAACGTTCCGTCTAAGTCGAAAAAAAAGGTATTAATTTCTTGCATTACAATTTTGATTAACTAACGAATGTGATAATCATAACACCGCAGTATCCGTACCGCGGTAGATTTTATAGCCACCTAAATCTCGTAAACTGTTTACTCAAAATCTTGGTTGCTGATCCAAAGTACTTGATAAGGCTTCATTTGTAAGAAACCGCTGGATAGTGCTATTTCATCACGGGTGATAAGGTCAATCCAGTTATCGGTACCAATAAGATTAATGTCAGACAGCAGAATAGTTTGTTCTTCATCTGAAATATTACTAATACAGAAAATACTTTGTTTTCTGTCCAAGCTTTGGCGCCAGTAGCCAAATAATTGGTCACCAAGCTGCAAAGTAAACTGCGTAGCATTGGGGTGGAATGCAGGCTGTGCTTTACGTATGCGTATCAGCTGCGAGATTCGCGTTAGTACTTTATGATGTTGAGAAAAAGGCGAGTCTAACTGAGCCTCTAGTTCACTGAAGTCCCAACGTTTCCTATTTATTGAGCGATTTTGGCCGGTATTAGCAACCTTCTCATAATCGTTAGATGTGCCTAGTAAACTGTGGATGTAAATACCTGGAATACCCTCCATACCTAACATAATGGCATGGGCACAGATAAAACGGTCAACCTGAAATTTGTCTGGGCCCTTTATAGTGCCTTGCAGAGCGTCGAATAGCGTTATATTGATCTCATAAGGCTTTTGCTGTCCGTGATCAGATGCGCGCCACGATACTTTTCCACCAAAATGCTGCATGGCATGCACTAAGTCAGATATTTCTTCTTCAGAAAGCAAGCCTTCTGCTGGGCGAAGTCCAATACCATCGTGGGATGCAATAAAGTTGAAATAAGCCGTGCCGTTTTGCGCCGGCGGCATACTCATCATCCAACTTTTCAAGTACGAGCAATCACCAGTCACCAAGGTGTTAACAAGTAACGGGGGAAGTGAAAAGTTGTAAATAGCGTGAGCTTCGTTTGCATTACCAAAATACGTCAAATTTTCCCTGTTAGGAATATTGGTCTCGGTAATGATTATGATGGATGGGTCTACATGCTCAATAAGGGTTCTTATTAAGCGAATAACCTCGTGGGTTTGGAATAAGTTGATACAGTTTGTACCTACAATTTTCCAAAGAAACGCAACGGCATCCAAACGGAAAATCTTTGCGCCTTTGTCGATGTAAAGCTTAATAATATCAATAAAGGCCAACAGTACTTTCGGGTTTCTAAAGTCAAAGTCAACTTGGTCATGACTAAAGGTACACCAAACGTGTTTAGTACCGTTCGCGGTTTCTGTTTCGCGAAGTAATGGCGACACGCGAGGGCGCGTCACCATAGATAAGTCATCGCTTGGGTCGGCTGTGAAGAAAAAGTCAGATCCCGGCCCTTCGCCTTTAATAAAGTTATCGAACCACACGCTTCTTGCAGAGCAATGGTTGATCACTAAATCTGTCATCAGTCCGTAATCAGCGGCTATGGCTTCAATATCCTCCCATGAGCCTAAAGATTCGTTCACGGTGGAATAATCAATAACCGAGAATCCATCGTCTGAACTGTACGGAAAAAATGGCAAGATATGCACGTTGTTCACCGTATTCTTACAATAGCGATGCAGAAACTTGTTTAATGTAACCAGCGGGCGCTCACCGTCGTCAATAACGCTATCACCATAGGTAATCATGATGATGTCGTCCTCATCCCAATAATTGTGGTGTGACTTAGGTGACGCAATGTCCGTTTGCTGCTGAATGCCTATTGTATTCATTAAATCCGTCGCTAGCGTCTCATAAGAGACGTCTAGCGCTACATCAGCATAAATGCTTTCTAAATGGTGTTTTACTTTGTCATGGAGTTGGTCCCATGCCATATTACTTACTCCATATATTCTGCAGTATCGGCTTCAACCGCTTCTAATAATCGTTCTAAAATATCCGGCACCGCACTGGTTACACGGTTCCAGCTTGGTATAAACGGTGTTTCCATGGGGTTTTCTAAGAAATTTTGCCCTGCTTTCATTATGTTGCTGGCAAACATTTCTACCGCTTTCTCTTCACTGTGAATGTCTAAGTTCAGTCCATTCATTACCGCGTCATTGTGATAAGTTTCTATAAAGTCTAGCGCAATTCTGAAATAGGTCGCTTTAATCGAACGGAACATTTCATTGCTAAACGTGTAGCCTTGCGTAGCGAGCTTTCTGAAAATTGCCTTTGTAATGTCGATAGACATTTTAGACAGGCCGCCTTGGTCATTATTAAGCGAAAGGTCTTGGTGTTTATGGTCATAAATATCGCATATATCTGCTTGGCACAGACGATTGTGTGAATAGTTGCGGTGCATTTCCGACAACACGCCAATCTCTAAGCCCCAGTCGCTTGGTATACGAATATCGTTTAATACATCTCTTCTAAACGAAAATTCACCTGCAAGTGGGTAGCGGAAGCTGTCCATAAACTCCAGGTACTCGTTATCACCCATAATGCGTTTCAGTGCACGAAGTAGGGGGGTGACCAGAAGACGTGAAACACGACCATTAATTTTGCCGTTAGCTACACGTGCATAGTACCCCTTACAAAATTCATAGTTGAACATGGGGTTGGCGACAGGGTAGATAAGCTTAGCTAACAAGTCTTTGTTGTAGGTAACAATATCACAGTCGTGTAGTGCAACAGATTCAGCGCGATTAGACGCCAACACATAGCCCATGCAGTACCATACGTTTCGGCCTTTACCTAATTCTTTAGGCGCTAAACCTTGAGCTTGAAGTTCTTCGTCAAGGGCCTTAAGACGTGGCCCGTCGTTCCAAAGGACTCTGTGATGCTGAGGAAGTTTTCCAAAGAATTTTAGCGCGTGCTTGTACTGTTCTTCATTGGCTCGGTCTAAGCCAATAACAATTTCTGATAGATAGGGAACGCCAGTGAGTTCGTTAACAATATGCGGAAGTGCATCACCTTCTAGTTCAGAAAACAGCGACGGAAGAATAAGTGCCATAGGACGCTTTTGTGCAAACTGTAATAGCTCTGTTTCTAACTCTTCGGTAGGACGACGAGCCAAGTTATGTAACGTAGTAACCACACCATTTTGATAAAAATCAGCCATGTGTCCTCCTGATCATAGGGATAATAATTGAGTAAGCATTTCGTTCCAGCCTTCAGGGCCGGTTAGGGTGCTGGTATAGACCTCTTCTTTTTTTACAGCTGGTGGAGGATTTACCGGTGATAAAATGCGAATTGGGACGTGCGCTGCTTCAAGCATTGCTACGTCGTTTTTACCATCGCCAAGAGCGATGGTGTTAACTTTGGTGGTATGTTGCTTTTGGTATTCATTGGCCAGCCACTTAAGCGCTTGGCCTTTATCGCAATTACCTGAAATATGAATAAAACGGCCACCCTCTAATGGAAAAGCGCCGCGATCTTTTACAACCTTTAAAAATCGCTGCTTTTCTTCGTCGCTGCCTAACCATAATACAGGTTCGCCAAACTGACGCTTTGCCGCCAGAGACGCTGAACGTTCATCAAGACCTGTACATTCCTGAATTTCGGATATCGACATTTTTGAGAATTGCTTATATTTACCTTCAAACTCGCTGCCGATTTTTTCTAATAATTTAATCCAGTAATTTTTATTGGATATAAACGCTTTACACCAATAACCGTCCACCCAAACCGTGCCACTAGGCTTTTGTTTGAAAAAGCCGTGAGGGATGAAGATAGCGGCGCCGTTCTCGATAATGAACGGCCCGTCTAAGCCAATTCGTTCACGTAATGGCTGTAATTCAGCAAAGGTTTTACTGGTAGTGGGAATAACGGGAATGTCTTGTGCTTCTAATGCCGTTAAAGCCGGTTTCGCCGCCTCGAAAGAGTAGGTATGGTGGTCTAACAGCGTGCCGTCCATATCGGTGAAAACAAGCGTTTTCGTCATCGTTTTACGTCCTGTTTAGTTATTGTTCTTGTTTCATCAAGATAGAATACGGTATCGCACATTTCAGGCATATGCGCTAATGCGTGTTCAGTAATACGCTGATAGTGTTGCACAAAGTTTGCCACTTCTTCATCAGACATGATGCCGTCACTATCTTTTAAGGCTTTTTGGGCAAGTTTATGCTCTTGTTCTAAGCGCCATTGGTATATGCAGTCGAAACTGGGTGCTTTAAGCATGATGCGATAGTCAATTTTGTCGAAAAGTGTTTGGTAATCACCCGCTAATTCAGTATTAACGAACGAACGCCAAATGCTTAGTGGATCTTCAACTTCTTCAAGATGATTCACGGGGCGTTTTAATTCGCTAGAAGCCTGAGGAGGCGCACCTACACACCATCCTTCTAGTATGATGAAATCAGGTGAAGATTCTATGACAGGCCACTGCTCTTGCGGGAATGGGTTATCCGTTGCCTTGTTAAAACGAGGTAGAGATGTTCGCGTTCCCTTGGCTAAACTACGAAGCGTATTTAAAGCTAAAGTTACGTCATGTGTACCCGGTACACCGCGTGTTGCGAGTAGCGGATGCACTTTAATTGCTAGCGCGTTTCGCTGAGATTGGTCGTAGTAAAAGTCATCAATAGAGAGTGAAACAACTTGTTTATTATGTACTGACGAGAGGAAAGATTCGATAAAACTGGTCAGAGTAGATTTACCTGAGCCCTGACTACCGTTTATACCAACGATAAAAGGTTTTTTTGCACCCTCTTGGTGCTTTAGCAGCTGCTTACATAATGGCTTGAACCATTTTTGTGCAGTTTCTGCATAGCTACTTGGCAATTGGTGCGTCGTTAAAAAGCTATGTATATCCATGTTGTCACCTTAATCAATGCAGAATTCGCACGTTCTTCTTGATTAAGATAACAACATTTGTGCCAATCGGTGAACTGGCGGGTTTCCCCTAAGAGTTACTTCTTGTTCGCTACGATTACGGCCCGTTGTGGTGCAGGGTAGCCTTCAATGGTGCGAGTAATATCTTCTGGATCGAGAAAATCTTTCAAAGATTGCGATTCCATCCATGACGTTGCACGTTGTTCGTCTAGGGTAGTGTGGTTAACATCTACCACGCGAATATTTTCAAATCCTAGGCGACCTAGCCATACAGAGAGTGCGGCGGTACTCGGCAAAAACCAAACGTTTCGCATTTGAGCATAACGCTCACCGGCCATTAGCACAGTGTTTTCGTCACCATCAACGACAAGTGTCTCAAGTACTAACTCCCCACCTTTTCTTAGCTGATCTTTAAGCTGCTGTAGAAAGGCCATAGGATCTTTGCGGTGATAAAGCACACCCATCGAAAATACAGTGTCAAAGGCTTTCAATGGCTGCATCTCTTCAATGCCTAATGGCAAAAAGTGAATGTTGTCGCAGGGCGAGTTGGAATAAAGCGTAGTGGAATTTCTGATAAATTGCTTAATAGCGTGAAACTGAATAAGAAACAATTGAGTAGGATCTATACCCACTACTTTCTCGGCCCCTTCACCAAGCATACGCCACATGTGATAGCCACTACCACAACCTACGTCTAAAACGTTACGGCCTTTTAAAGAGGTAATGTGAGGCGCTACACGGTCCCATTTCCAGTCTGAACGCCATTCTGTATCTATGTGAATGCCATGCAAGTGAAAAGGCCCTTTACGCCATGGCATAAATTGTTTCAGTAAACCTTCTATTTGCTTTTGCGTATATTCGTTAACATCGTCTTTTGTGCCTATCGAAACGCTCGATGAAAGATCAACATGGCTTGGAGAGGTCGAAGGAAGTTTTCCAAGCATGCGACACCATTTATCAAATTCGCCGTGCTTAGCATTTCGCTGCCAGTCGTCCATTTGGGCTGGAAGGGTTTGCAGCCAATGAGAAAGAGGGCTGTCTATCAAGGATTTGTAGCAATCGTTAAACCAAGTCTGTTCTAGTTTACTCATAGTCTTCTTTATATGTATTGAAATCGAAATAACACGAAGTTTGAAAGACGCTAGTGCCTAACTTTTAATGGCGACCATGGACGTAAAGTTATAGCACTTGTACCACATCACTACATCTGTAAACCCTACTTTTTTCAGGCGCGTTTCATGTTCATTGAAGGTGTCGGTTAACATGACCTTCTCTAGCGCTGCACGTTTTTGACTTACTTCTAGCTCGCTGTACCCATTGTCGCGTTTAAATTGGTGGTGTAAGTCTACAAGCAATTCGTTTCCGTTGAGGGTAGGGTGACGAATTTTTTCTGACAATACTAAAATACCGCCTGGGTTTAACCCATCGTAAATGCGTTTTAATAGTGCTTCGCGGTCAGCGGGTGGAATAAACTGTAAAGTAAAGTTCATTACAACCATAGACGCGTTACTTATCTCAATATCTTGTGCAAAGCCATGCTGTATGGAAATAGGATTTGGAAGTGAAAACGTTTGAACAACACGCTTACAGCGTTCAACCATGGCTTCAGATGCATCCACACCTATAATTTTACATGTTTCGCTAGGCAGCGCCCTAGCTACAGATAGACTCGCAGCACCTAAACTACAGCCAAGGTCATAAACTACTGAATTTGAAGTGACTGCAGTTTTAGCCAATTCGCCTATGGTGTGAACAATGGTTTCGTACCCAGGGACTGAACGCTGAATCATATCAGGAAACACATCAACGACAGACTCATCAAATTTAAAGTCATCTACTTTATTGAGTGCCTTTGCATAAATATTGTCGTGTTTCTTCACTGTGAATCTTCTATTAGCCAATTTGGGGCGCAATTTTACCGTCTGATACGTAAATGCCAATGGAAAACACTAAATTTGTTAGTTTTTTACACGTAATTTCGGTATTAGGTCTTTTAGTTACTATTCTAAAGTATTAATCTATACAGATAATACAAAAAGGAAGCAGTAACGCTAATGACGAGAATTCTAGTTGCAGACGATCACCCATTGTTTCGCGAAGCATTGAGCGGCGCGTTGGAACCTTACTTTGATAATGCACAGATAATTCAAGCTGGAAGCTTGGACGACGCATTGGCAAAGCTTAACGAATTTGAAGGCGTGGAGCTTGTTCTTCTTGACCTCAACATGCCTGGCGGTGAGTATTTCAACGGCCTTATCACGCTACGCGAACAGTATCCAAATATCCCTATCGGTGTAGTTTCAGGTAGTGATACGGTTGAGGTGGTAGCGCAAGTAATGAGCTTAGGTGCACAGGGCTTCATTCCTAAAGTATCGCAAACGCGAGAAATGGCTCAAGCTATCGTAGACATCATTGCTGGCAAAAAATGGCTTCCGCAAGGCATGGAAGAAGAGCTTGAGAAAGTTGATGATGAATTGAAAGTACTACTTCAGCGCTTCCGTGAACTAACGCCAAAACAAATTCAGGTGCTTTCTTATTTAAGAGCTGGCTTGATGAATAAGCAAATTGCTCATGAAATGAACGTTACTGAAGCAACAATCAAAGCGCACATCAGTGCTATATTGCGTAAGCTTGAAATTAATACACGTACACAGGCTGTGTTGCTGATGGATAAGCTTCAGCTTAGCTAAATGCATCATGTATAAAAAAGCCGGATTATTCATCCGGTTTTTTTGTCTTTAAAATAATCTCACCGCCCTCGGTTACGATGCCCAAACCTTTATCAGGTACATGCTCAAATTTCTTTTTGCGTTTCAACAACAGCGTCTCCCCCGAGGTACTGCCCTGTGATGAAGTCAAAGCATCAGCTAACTTAGTAAGATAGACCGCCCAGTATTCAACATGGGGTGTTGAATAGTCTTTATAAAAGGCGATGCCAATCTGGTCTTGTTCTTCATAAAAAGGAAGCTCGCCTAATAAATGCTGCCGATGAGTCGTTGATGTTTTTAAGGCATGCCAAACACTGTCAGCGGTAATATATCCTCCAGCTAGCGCCTCAACTTGGTTACTCATAGCATCGCCATAGTATTCAGGTAGAGTGAGCCCTGCATTTCGGATGCGAGTATTTGGGCTTGCGCCCGAAAAGTGCGAAACCAAGCCTCTTTCGGCCATGTCTTTTGCTTTAATTTCAGCTAATTCAACAAGGGCTGGGTTACACCGCAAGAGTTTTCGCTTTTGCCCTTTATCGTTAGCAATGAGTAAAGATAAGGCTTTGGCTTGCTCCGTATTACCGCAGGTTACAGGGTTGGCAAAGCTATTACTTTGTGCAGTTAGAGTAATCAGTGTAGCTATAATAAGATTTTGACAAAAAAGGCCGCTTTCGCGGCCTTTTGCTCTGGGGTTTGAATTAAGCAGCTTTACCACCTCGTTTCTTAGCAGTTGAAGTTGAATTAACTTTCGCTACTAACTCTTCGTGATCGAAATCATCAACGTTGATGGTGCGAAGTCGTCCTGCTTCCGTCTTGCGTAGCAAGTTCGCTTCTTCTTCGTTAATAACTTCTTCAGCGAGTGCTTCGTCAGCCAATACATCCAATCGCGTGAACGGTAGCTTGGCTTTCTTGTGCTTACAAATGCGCTCGAAGATAGGTTCACTTGCTAATACATCATCAAGAGTCTGCTCAAGGTCGCCAAATAAGCTTCCTTCCTCACGGGTGAGGTACTGGCCATAGCCTAAACGGCTACGTGCAGTAGAAGGCGTTTGAAGCATTTGCGCAATAGCATGCTCTGTTTTATCAGAAGGCTTACCAATACGACGACCAAATGGAATAACCATAACGCGAAGTGCTGCCGCAATTGCGCGGTTAGGGAAGTTCGCTAAGAAGTCATCAATTGCAGTTTCAATGTCGTGCAATGTGGTTTGCATCGCCCAATGAAGAAGCGGAAGATCTTCTTTCAAACGACCTTCTTCGTCAAAGCGTTTCAAAGTAGTGCTACCCATGTAAAGGCCACTTAAAATGTCACCTAAACGCGCAGACAAGCGCTCGCGACGCTTAAGGTCACCGCCAAGTACGCCCATAGATACATCAGTAAGAAGTGCTAGGTTAGCGCTATAGCCTTGAAGCAGTTTATAGTAACGCGCTGTTTCATCAGTAAATGGCGCACTGCTAAACGCACCATTGGTTAATGAGAACCAAATACTGCGAACCGTGTTAGCTACCGCAAAGCCGATATGACCGAATACTGCCTTATCAAACGCTTGAAGGGCCTCTTTCTTGTCTTCAATAGATGCAGCTTCAATTTCCTTAAGCACGTATGGGTGACAACGCATTGCGCCTTGACCAAATATCATCATGTTACGAGTAAGGATATTTGCACCTTCAACCGTAATTGATACAGGTACGCCTTGATAGCCGCGGCCCAAGTAGTTGTTTGGCCCAAGCATTACGCCTTTACCACCGTGAACATCCATCGAGTCGTTGATGACTTGACGCATTTTCTCAGTTAAATGGTACTTACAGATTGCCGAGATAACAGAAGGTTTCTCGCCTAGGTCAACACCCACTGTTGAAAAGCGCGTTACGCCATCCATTAAGTAAGCATTACCACCAATACGCGCAAGCATTTCTTCAACGCCTTCCATATGACCTACCGGCATACGGAACTGACGACGAATACGTGCATATGCACCGGTTGCAAGTGAAACAGATTTTGCGCCACCAGCAGCAGAAGAAGGCAGGGTAATACAACGTCCTACTGATAAACATTCTACAAGCATGCGCCATCCGCGACCCGCCATCGCTGGACCACCGATAATGTAATCGATAGGTACAAAGATTTCTTCACCCTTGATAGGGCCATTTTGGAATGGCGTATTAAGAGGGAAATGACGACGGCCAATTTCTAGACCTTTAGTGTCGCGAGGGATAAGCGCACAGGTAATACCCGGCTCTTTGTTATCGCCAAGAAGACCTTCAGGATCTTGCAGTTTAAAAGCAAGGCCGATTACTGTAGCCACAGGTGCAAGAGTGATATAGCGCTTGTTAAAAGTAAGGCGCATACCCAATACCTCTTCACCGTTCCATTCGCCTTTACATACCACACCTACATCTGGAATTGCACCAGCATCAGAGCCTGCTTCAGGACCAGTTAACGCGAAACAAGGGATTTCTTCACCCTCTGCAAGGCGAGGTAAATAGTGATCTTGCTGCTCTTTAGTCCCATAGTGCTGCAGTAGTTCACCCGGGCCTAGTGAATTTGGTACACCAACTGTGCTTGATAGCACCGCGCTTACACCGGCTAGCTTTTGCAGAACACGTGATTGCGCGTAGGCTGAAAATTCAAGACCACCGTATTCTTTCTTGATGATCATGGCGAAGAATTTGTGTTCTTTTAAGAACTGCCAGATTTCAGGAGGTAGGTCTGCATCTTTGTGGTTTATTTGCCATTCATCGACCATAGAGCAAACTTTGTCACAAGGGCCATCTAGGAACGCTTGCTCTTCTGCGGTTAAGCGGCCTTTAGGAATGCGATGAAGCTTGTCCCAGTCTGGCTTACCGCTAAAGATATCGCCGTCCCACCAAACGGTACCCGCATCAATAGCTTCTTGTTCTGTGCTCGACATTTCCGGCATAACCTTGCGATAGAAGGCTAGCAACTTTTTAGAGATGTGCTGTTGTCTGATATTAGCAAGTGTGAACGGCAGTGTTAAAGCAAGGAACACTACCCAGCCTAGCAGGCCGATATCACCGAAAAGGGTGCCTAAAATCATAACACCTGCGCCCATGGCAACAGCCGTTACCAAGCTGGTACGCTGATAGCTAGCAATAGCTAGCGTCAGAACGACCAGTAAAAACCATATAAAATCTGCCATACTTCACTCCTGAAAGGCGTTAATCGTTACGCTTGCCATACGCTCCGACCTGCAAAACGCTTCGATAGAAAAACGTCAATGATCGAGGTCTGACCAGCATGCTGTAAACCTATTATTTAATAGGGCAAAGATCAAGATTTTTACATGAATATTCTATTAACAACGATTTAAATAATAGGGTAGTGGGCTTCACTAGTGTTAAGTATAGACGTTACTTATATAGGGTGATTAAAAATATGAAGTGCGACTGTAAATATCAATTATCTAGGTAGATTGCTGTGATGGGAATGCACTAAAGCTAAATTTCATTGAAAGTTGCTTGTAAAAAAGCACGCCTAAATTTTAAACAGAGCGTGCTTTATCAATATTTAGATAAGTTTTATAAAAAATATTGGGTCTTCTTGGCATATTTTACAGCATCTCAAACGACTTAAGCTTAATATCGCCTTGCTCATCACCTTCTTTAAACTGCTGAAGTCTGACTAGCGTATAGTTAAGCGAAGGTGCGAACCATGCAAAGGTTTCACGTTTCTTAGAGTCGCGAATAAGCTTTACTTTAATTGCTTCAACTTTTCCAAAAGGCAATGACAATACTTCTTCATCTAACACTTGAACGCCATAGTGACGTAGCTGACCTCGATAGTTAACAAAGTTATAGTCTAGCGACGTTTTACCTTCGGCTAGCTGCTTAGCTAAATCGATGCGATAAATTTGATTATCAAACTCACCGTTCCAATCAAAGGTTTCGCCATTTTCGACTTCAATCTTACCTTGACCTTGCTGGCTAAACGTTACCTTAAGCGCTTTATCCGGCCCAGTTCCCGAGCGGTTGTAGTAATACTCAGAGGGTACAACCGTCTCCTCGTTTACCGCGAAGATTGAGTGCTCGCTTCGCTTGTCTGACAAGAAAAACTTTGAGACCTTCGATGTGTAGATTAAGGAATATTGCTTGTCGCCTAACTTTGAAAGCTCAATATTCGCTTCTCCTACATCATCTCCCCACTTATAAGCCGTATAAGTAGCCTTGTAGGGCTGAAGCGGTAGCTCAGCTTTCTCTGCACTGGACATTGTTTGCGCGTTCCCGGAGAGGGATATCGCAAACAGTGCACCAACAGCAAAAGGCTTAATCGCTCGCATAACCAGATTCTGGTAGTTCTTGCTCATCTAAAACTGCCTTATTGTTTCGCATCGTCAATCGACCAGCACTAAACCATGACAGTACTAGCGGATAGATGCGGCGTTCTTGTTCCTGAACACGCTCAGCCAAGTCGCTAGCTGTGTCTTCATCAAATACAGGCACACGACTTTGAATGATAACTGGGCCACCATCAAGTTCTGGTGTAACAAAGTGCACACTTACACCGTGCTCTTTATCTCCATTATCGATGGCTCGCTGATGCGTATTCAAACCTTTGTACTTCGGCAACAAAGATGGATGAATGTTCACTAATTTTCCAGCAAAGCTATCGACAAACTCTGGAGTTAAGATGCGCATAAAGCCAGCTAGCACAACACAGTCAGCGCCAAAAGCATCAATTTGTGCTTTAAGTGCTTCGTCATAAGACTCGCGAGTATCAAAATTAGTGTGGTCAAGGCACACGGCTTCGATCCCTGCTTCTTTTGCGCGCTCAAGACCATAAGCGTTAGGACGATTGCTAATTACGCCGCTGATTTTAGCGTTAAGACGGCCGCCTTTTATTTCATCAATAATGGCCTGCAAATTGCTGCCATTACCAGAAATAAGTACGCATATTTTAGTTACACTACTACTCACGCGTTGATCTCTACTTGCTCTTCGCCGTCTTTTGCAGCGATGTCACCAATAACCCACGCATTTTCACCATGTTGCTTAAGGATGTTTAGCGCTACATCGGTATCGCTTTCATCAACAACAATAACTAAGCCAACACCACAGTTGAAGGTGCGGTACATTTCATGGCGCGTTACGTTACCGTTTTCTTGTAGCCAAGAGAAGATAGCAGGCCATTCCCACGAACTTTCATCAATTACCACTTTCGCATCTTCAGGAAGTACGCGAGGGATGTTTTCCCAGAAGCCGCCACCTGTAATGTGTGAAATTGCGCTAACTTCAACCTCTTCAAGCAACGCCAATACCGACTTAACGTAAATGCGAGTAGGCTCAAGCAGCTGGTCAATGATTGGCTTACCATTTAGGTCAGCATTTACATCAGCGCCGCTTACTTCGATAATTTTTCTTACTAATGAATAACCGTTTGAGTGGGGGCCTGACGAACCTAAAGCAATGAGCTTCTGGCCAGGTTTAACCTTCGTGCCGTCAATAACGTTATCAGCCTCAACTACACCAACGCAGAAGCCCGCAATGTCATAATCGCCATCGTGATACATACCGGGCATTTCAGCGGTTTCACCGCCAATAAGTGCACATCCCGCCTGTTCACACCCAGCACCAATGCCAGTAACAACTGACGCCGCAACGTCAACATCAAGCTTACCTGTTGCGTAATAGTCTAGGAAAAATAGTGGTTCAGCACCTTGCACTATTAGGTCGTTTACACACATTGCTACAAGGTCAATGCCTACACCGTCGTGACGATTCGCATCCATTGCCACTCTTAGTTTAGTACCTACGCCGTCAGTACCTGAAACAAGTAGCGGCTTTTTGTATTTTGTAGGTAGTTCGCAAAGTGCACCAAAACCACCCAAATTACCTTTTACTTCTGGTCTGTGGGTTTTCTTGGTAACTGATTTGATGCGTTCAACAAGTTGATTGCCTGCATCGATATCTACGCCTGCATCTTTGTAACTTAAAGAGGTTTTATTTTCGCTCACGGTTGGGCCCTGAAACTAAGAGGTAGAAAACCGCGGATTCTACCAGCAAGTCGGCACAAGTCCAATTTGTGACGGCTATTTTATGCCCTTTTTGATCTTTTTTATTTTAAGGATGAAATTAAACCGAATATAAAAGACAATAGAGCGCTACCTTTTGGTGAACATCTTGCTTAATAATTTGGTTTGCTCTGATATTCGGAGTAAATAACCTGAACGTTGGGCAGCTTTCAAGCTTTATTTGAAATGTGTATGGCTCATAATTGGGTGGGTAAGGAATTGAATTTTAGAGAGTATGGAGTGTCAATGTTGACGGCAGTAATGCGTAACACCGATAAGACAAACAAGCAGAGAATAAGTTTGAAACGAATACTGAGTGTCTCCCTTATTGCAATACTTAACTACAGTGCAGTCACGCACGCCGCTCAGCGCGTTGTTGTTAATGAAGCGCAAATTGAAGTTGAAGATCAAACACAGCGTACTCAACAAACAGCGCTCAAAAAAGCGCTAAAGCAAGTATTCATCAAAATGTCGGGCAGCACGAGTGTACTCGACAATGCGGGTGTGAGAGCGGCATTGACGTCGCCACAGTCGTTACTTCGTTCATACCGCTTTGCGTTTGATAACAACAGAACCTATTACATTGCTGAATTCGACCAAGCGAAACTCAATGAAATTTTGCAGCGAGAACTGCTTCCGTTATGGGGTGATAGACGTCCCGAGACCATAGTGTGGCTGGCTCTTGAAGACGAAAGCGAGACTCATACTATCCTTGATGAGTCACTTGATACGGGGCTACAGAATGCCTTGAAGCAAACAGCCAAAGAGCGTGGGTTACCTCTCAGCTTACCGTTGATGGATTTAACCGATAACGTCAATATTTCTACCTATGACGTGTGGGGACGATTTGTAGAGCCGCTAAGAAAAGCTTCCAAGCGTTATAGTGTCGACAACATTATCGGTGCCAGAGTTTATCGCAATGACCCGAGTGCCATTCCTGAGTTGCCTGCAAACGTGATACCGTCTGGTACAGTTGAGTCATTGGATAATGTGCTTAATGGTGAGGCGCAGATTAGTCGTCAAAATGATCAGCAGGGTGTTTACGATCACCGCGATGCAGATTCGTTGCCCGATGAACAAATCAACGATTCAGCGAACGAAGAACGCCTCTCCGTGATTGGTAATGAGGAAAGTTATGATGAAGTCTCAGGTACTCAGCTTGAAGGAAATACTGGTCAAGCTCAGCCTGTGGGACAAGTAGAAACTATGACAATGCCATTTACCATGGACGAATTTACCAATTACGCGAAGCGAGCAGATGAAGGTAACTTCGCGCTGGATTGGGTATTCATCGGCGGTGGTAAAGTAAGTTACGGCAGCATTTATGGTGATTCACCGGAAGCCTTGGGTAATCAACTGATTGACGCATACTCAAATTACTTGTCATCGCTTTATGCGGTTGTGGGGATTGAGGAGTCTGAGCGCGAGGTGATCGAGGTCTCAATCGCTAACATTGGCTCAATTTCAAGCTATGCCAGCGCCACAGACTACTTAAACAGTTTAAGCGTTATTGAGAGTGCGACACTTATTGAACAGTCAGGCACAGTGGCAACCTACTCGTTAACTTTAGTGGGTACCGTTGATGATTTACTTAATAGCGTTAAACTAGAAAATAAGTTACGCCCTGTAACCGACGCCTACGGACAAACCGTTAACGGCAACAGCTTTTATTGGAGTAATTAAACTAGCATGCAGCTGCCTTTGCCTGTTACGTTACCTGTCGATGAAAACTTTGATAGTTTCGTTTCCACAGGTAATGAAGAAGTGGTTTCAGTGCTCGAGCAGATCTCACAAGCGCAGCCACTTTGGCGAGACGCCTCGAAGTTGAGCGCGTTAGCGTCGCTGCAACTTCCTTTACTCACCTTATTAGGCAGCAGTGCCGTTGGTAAAAGTCATTTACTGTTTGCTACATGCCACCAGTTGGCAGGCAGGTCGGTTAATCACTTGTATTTAAATCTTAATGACTTTAAAGCGTGGTCATTAGATATCTTCGAGGGGCTGGAAAATCTATCGCTTATCGCATTAGATAATATACACGCTATAGCAGGTGATAAGCGCTGGGAAGAAGCGCTATTTGATTTATTCAATCGCGTTATGGAAGCCAAGCAAGCCATGGTTATTTGTACCAGCCATCTAGGCCCGTCAAACCCGGCATTCGCACTACCCGACTTGCGTTCCCGTTTGGCATGGGGCGTTATCTATCACGTGAATCAGCTGGATGATAGTGGCCGTGAAGAGGCTGTACGGCTGCGTGCCGAAGAACGGGGCCTAAAGCTTTCAAACCAAGCATTACAGTTTCTTTTACACCACAGTAAACGCGATTTAAAAAGTCTCATGTCTTTACTAGCCCGTTTAGACACACGCTCACTCCAAGAACAGAAACGCTTGTCGGTGGGCATGGTTAAGCGAGAGCTTAACCTAGATTAGTTAAAGCGTGAGCTTAACCTAAATTAGTTAAAGCGGGCGCTTGACCTGAATTATTAAATGCGCGCATTTGCAAGCCACACTCACGTGTAAGCGATAAATAGTAATAGTTAAGTTACATTACTGATGATTCGAATCTCAACTTAAACCATACATCAACTAATGCTTTGCTTTCTTGCTGCTATGCCTAGAGGTAGCAGCAAACTCTTCAGCCAATGTCATCGAATTGTGACTAGAAGTTATTGTTTGCTCCTTATTGCTTTGTATAAGCACATCATTAACATCCGATTGCTCATTCGGATTGGCACTAGATGCAGACTCACGCCATGTCACATCATTAGGAAGAAGGTAGGGTGCAGGTAACGAAGCTTGAATAAAAGGCACATTGAGTTCAGGTAAGATCCTACTCACTACATAATCTACGCGCAGAGTAACGTTATCATCACTCACGCGATTTCGCTGTGCCCAGGTGGGTATAAATGTACCATCTTCCAGTGTCTCACGTGTGAATACACCAACATCAGCCTCCGCCTCAAGGCGATAAAGCATCATGAATCGTTCAAACAAGGTGGCAAGGTCTTCTCGCTCTGTAAAGTAAGCGTAGAAGGTTACCGCAGCGTCTTCTTCAAACCAATTAGCAACCTGCAACGCTGTGTAATTTCGCTGCGCACTCGATGCCGTTGTTCCGCCATACATCACTTCTGCAAGTGCATGTAGCTGCGAAGATCTTAAGGGTAAAGAAGATGTTAGCCCGGTCGAAATAGGTGAAGTATCGTCATAAGAAGAAAGAGGACTCGCGTTGCCACTTAGCTGCTGCCATTCTGTATGATCAAAAAAATCGTTGGCGTGAGCCAGTTCGTGATATAGCAAATAGCTCAGCGCGGCTTCAATATCTAGCGTGCTTCGTGATTGTCGCTCTGCGACATTTGAAGTGCTGATAATAGGAAAATAGTAGGCGCCATCTTTTACATACCTCCACGACGTTGTGAAATCCAAATCACTACCAAAGCCGCTTCTGTAGTCAGGCCGAGTGTTCAACGTATCCCGCTCTTGCGGCGTACGCCAGAAATTGTTGGCGTCTAAATATATAGCACCTGTGGCAACCCAATAAAAAGAAGGGCGAATGTCGTAGGATATAACAATAGCATTTGTTGCCCGCAGCAGTTGTAACATGTCGTCACGAGTGGCCGATGTCTCTAAGAATGCTTTAAATGCATCACCCATCCAAGGGTGTGACACATATGCTCTATCTAAAATATCGTCAATAGTCGGATTTTCTGTCATTTGACCAATCAAAGGTAGTTTGGAGAAGCTACAGCTGCTTGATACCTGGTTGTTGTATACGCAATCGTTCAGCGCAGAAGCATAAGGGCTATTCACACGATAGGGCTGCATATGCGCACTGACGGTTTCTGGAGTGCTCGTTTCATTATCAACGAAATAGCCATTACGATTAACGTCAATGTTTTTGACCAACACTTGGGCCACGTCAGTGACTACGTCGCCGTTTGAAAGCGTAACGATACTTTCAATTTCTATGACAGCGTCGCTATTGACACTGGGGGCTTGAAAGTAGATAGAATGGGAGTAATCGCCCTCATCGTAATTGAAGCTATTGACCGTGGCACCTGAGCGCTGGCGCCACTCTATACCAGCAATATTTAAGCCTTGCGCATTAACCGTGTCGACGCGCAGAGAAACTCTTCCACCCTCTGAGGCTTCATGACCTAACCGTAACGCAGCCAATGGTGCCGTGTTTTCGTTGACTTGCAGTGTTAAAGTATCAGACAGTGTTGCGCCGTTTTCCAGACTCACATTCACAGAAATATCGAAACTGCCAGAAGAAGTAGCATCAAAACCAATAGCTTGGGTATGGGCATTGAGCGGCTGCGTTTCCATGCCTGAAACTTGCCAGTTTATATCGGTGACTATCATGCCATTTGGGGCGGTAACAACGAAGTCAACGGCATCGCCAACAACCGCAGTGGTAGAACCTGAAATCCTGATTGTTGGCGTTGGGGCGGGCGAAGCAGGCGCTGAACTGTCGTTTGACCCTGAACCTCCGCACGCTGCAAGTAATATTACAGAAATAAATATTGATAGGAACTCAGTTAAACGGCGTGCCATCTCAACCCCTTAATAATTATTTTCTAATGCGCTTTGCTTTGTATTTTACACGCTGGCATTTTTTAACTTACCGGTAGGGTTGAAGACTATAAGCTATTGCTTGCTTTGTTCGAAACGCGCTTTTTCTTCCTGCATTTCTTCTTTTAGCTTTTTAAGACCTAACCCTAATTCGCGACCACGTTTTCGGGCGAATGCACTACAGCCAACAAACATTCCGGTGCACAAGATTATTTCTACTATCGCATACCAGCGTTCATCAGGTACTGCATATGCGACAGTACAGCCGTGAATTAGGTAGAATAAAACAACAAAGTTTGCCCAAGCGTGAGTATAAGGCTTGCCTTTTAAAACACCCCAATAGGGTAACAATAAAGGTAAAATATAAAATAAGGCAATAAATAAGGGGGAGTATGTATGCGCTTTAGTAAATGTAAATTGCCAAAGGGTAATCCATACTATCAACCCAGTATGGCTTATTAATGCTAGATAGCGAAAAAAACGCGTATCTGGTCCCATGTTTATTCTCCGAAAAAATCAGGTTTTAATGTTTATCTTAAATTAAGTCAAATCGCGCCTGTTGTGCCGCGATTCAATCGCCGTTTTCTAGCTTTTTCGCAAACGTAGCCAAGCGCTTACCTTGCGCAATGCACAGCGCTTTCTCTTCTTCGCTTAGCTGTTCTGGCGCACTCAAACTGTGGTGTGCTACGTGTGTGACGCCGTAGGGGCTTCCGCCCATTGTAGTGTTGTGCAATTCAGGCTCACTGTACGGTAATCCGCAAATTATCATCCCGTGATGAATAAGTGGCACCATCATTGAAAGTAACGTTGACTCTTGCCCACCATGCATCGATGAAGATGATGTAAATACGCAGGCAGGTTTATCGATCAATGCTCCCTTTAGCCATTGACTGCTAGTTGAGTCTAAAAAGTGTTTAACAGGCGCGGCCATATTGCCAAAGCGAGTAGGGCTACCAAGGGCCAGTGCGCTACATTGCTCAAGCTCTTGAAGTGTAACCTCAGGGACTGTATTAGAAGCATCAATTGAGACATCTTCAGAAGTGCTGCTCGATTCGTTAATACTTTTAACTGTGCGTACTATAACCGGCACATTTTGTGATGATATTCCCTGCGCAATAGCATCAGCTAAACGTTTGGTGCTGCCATGGCGGCTGTAATAAAGTACAAGAACGGGTTGCACTACAAAATGTCCAATACCGATTCAGGCGGTCGACCGATACGTGCTTTCTCGCCTTTGATAACAATCGGGCGTTCGATTAGCTTAGGCGTCTGAGCCATGGCATCAAAAAGTGCTTCATCAGACAATGCATCGTCCCCTAAATTAGCGTCTTTGTACTCTGTCTCTTTTGTACGCATCATATCCCTAACCGATTCAAGGTTAAGTTTTTTAAATATTGCTTTAAGCGCTTGTGCATCTAGGGGGTGTTTTAAATATTCAACAACAACTGGCGCTTCGCCTTTTTCTTCAAGTAGTGCAAGCGTTTGTCTGCTTTTGGAGCAGCGTGGATTGTGAATAATTGTTATGTCTGACATACGAGCCCTTCTTAAGGTTATAACTTTTGCGCGAACTATTGCGTTTTTGCTTCCTAATATCAAGCAGTTTACACCTAGTTGTTACTAAAGTGAGCAATATATTATACGCCGCAACAATCTGTTAAACGCGTAATAGTGACGCTTGAAATACTATTAGAGAAGGGGAATAGAATCTGGCACTATGTTCAAAATAAAAAGTAATTAGAGGGTTGCATGTCGTTCTCACCATTAAAGCGCAATGTGGGTAAAGCTAAAGCGCTTCTTCTTATTATCCTTTTTACTACCGCTGCCCTAGCTGGGGTATTTACCTTTAAAAGTCTTCAGAGTGATTTTGAAACCTTGAAAGGTAAAACGTATAGTTGGAGTGAACTTGAGGGGCAATGGATTGTTGTGAACTACTTCGCGCCTTGGTGTGCGCCATGTCTTCGAGAGATGCCTGAATTAGCGTCATTTAATCAATCCTTGCCTGATGATACCCAACTATTTGCAGTGAACTACGACCCCAAAACAAAGGCTGAGCTGATAGAGATGACAAAAAAGTACGGTATTGCGCTGCCAGTGATTGTTAGCACTTCTGATACCAAACTTCCTATGTCCAAGCCCCCATATTTACCTGCTACTTTTATCGTGGGCCCAGATGGCAATGTAAAAGATACGATGATGGGGGAAGTGACGGCATCAAGTTTACATCAACGCCTCAGAGAGTTAAAAGGTACTGGCAACACTGACTAATGAAACCCAAATTTGAGGCTTATGTCAGTGCTTCACGCTTCCGCATTACAGCCTTTCTAAGCGTTCCTCTTGCTCGCGAAACTGCTTTATGCGCGCCCTAATCCGCTGTTTCGCAAGGTGATTGTCACCAGCAAAATTGTATGCGTACTGAAGCTCATCCACTGCGCGATTGTAGGCGCCATAAAGGGCATAGACTTCAGCTTTGCTTTGATGCATTTGCGAAAACTGCTTAGCTTTTTGATACGCTTCACTCATCAATTGGTGGGCTATTTGATAATCCTTCCTAACCAGTAGAAAATCTTTAAGTAACGAAATAGCGTCGTCATACTTCTGTGCACTGATGTAGGCATTCGCCTGATTTAGCGCTAGAACCTGATTTCTCGGATTGTGCTTAACATGAGGCGTTAGCATTTCTATGGCTTTTAAAGGTTGTCCCAAAGAGATGTAAATATCTGTCATAGCATCAAGATAGAAAAGGTTATCGCTATCGCCGGCAATAAGCTTATCCATCACTTTTTTTGCTTTATCAACTTTTTCGTTTCGCATGTAGGCAAGTGCTAAACCGTATAGGGATGCTTCTTTACTCCGCTGAACATCTTGTTCTACCGCTGCTTCAAAATACTCGACAGCGTAATCAGCCTTAAACGAATAGCGTGCTTTTATTCTTGCTTTCGCTAATTCAAATTGTTTGTTAATCGGTAGGAAGCGTTTGGGGTAATCAGCAGCTCGGCTTCTCGCGTCTGCTATACGGGTTTCGGTTAAGGGGTGGGTTAGAAGACGCGCAGGCGGCTTAGAAACCATACGATACTCTTCTGCCATAGTAGAGAAGAAAGAGGCTGCAGCAGTTGGGTCATAACCAGCTCTTGCCAGCATAGCAATACCAATTCGGTCTGCCTCTTGTTCATTTGTTCGCGTGTAATCAATTTGTAACTGGGCCGATGCCGCTGAGCCTGCTTGCATGGCAGCGATCCCAGCTTCTGGGTTAGCCATGGCGATAAGAACACCACCAATCAGCGAAGCCAATGCTAAAGGCGACGAGCGCTTTTGTGCCTGCATACGTCGCGCAATGTGTCGCTGGGTAACGTGAGAGATTTCGTGCGCCAGCACCGAAGCCAATTCGCTTTCATTTTTAGCCCTACGCATTAACCCTGAATGAACACCGATATGACCGCCGAAAAACGCGAATGCATTTATGGCATCGTTGTTAACCCAGAAAAACTCAAAGGGAAATTTTGCGTTGTCGGCATGCACCACTAAACGATTGCCAATATCTTGCAAATACTCATCTAATACAGGGTCTGAAATAATGGGACTTTGTCCGCGCATTTGGCGCATTACGGCATCGCCTACGATCATCTCTTTATCAAGTGATATGGCATCTGAGGCAACCACGCCTATTTCGGGCAGCGTATTTTTATTGTTGTAATTGGCATCTTGTGCAACGGCCGTTAAGCTCAATGTGAGCACGAAAGAAAGGGCGACTAAAGACGCTGAAAAATGTTTTCTCATGAACCTACAATAATTGTATATGGTTAATACTGCATAACACTTAGAGCACTAAGTTGCTAAACAGTTTCAAATTTTATTTTTTCTTTTAACCACTTTTTGAGTGGACAAGATTTTCCAAACTAGTGTTGAATACTCGTGTTAAATAACTGCTTAGCAGAATTTTCAGCTAATGAGTGTCCTAGCCATCCGCTTACCACATATTACGACAAGCTAGCGCGCTTTATTTAACATTTGTCGATACTATTACTCTACACAGTAATAGCTATACTGTAAAAACATCATACCAGTTTGATTTTGAAAGATTCTTAACTACTACTTATTGCTAATTGCTAGTGCTATCAACTATGATGCGTGTCCTATTCTTGGTTATTTCTAGGCATTTCTATGATTAGCGTTTTTGGTCGATGGTACCGACGCAAATTTTCCGACCCTGACGCGGCAATGCTGCTCATTTTGATTCTTTTAACCACAACAGTATTGCTGTTGTGGGGCGAGCTAATTATGCCTGTACTGGTTGCAGCGGTTATAGCTTATTTGCTTGACTGGCCGGTAAGTCGTTTGGTGAGTGCTGGCGTTAGCCGAACTCTGGCATGCGGCGTGGTTATGCTCGGATTTATCACTATCACTATTTTAACCCTGATTGGATTGGTTCCAATTATCTCAAAGCAGAGCGTGAATCTTATTCAAGAAACGCCGTTAATTTGGCAAAAGGCCCAAGAATGGATCTTAACGCTACCTGATAAATACCCAGATTACGTACAGGTTTATCAAATCCATCAGATGATGGAAGGGTTAAATGAAAAGCTGGTAGAAGTAGGAGAGACCCTGATTTCCGCTTCGTTCAGTAATATCGCCAATTTAGCCGCACTGCTAGTTTATATGGTGCTGGTGCCCTTGATGGTATTTTTCATGTTGAAAGACAAGCTTTTCTTTCTAGATAGCATTTCTCGTTTATTGCCAAAAGAACGCCGTTTAATTACCCAAGTGGGACACGAAATGAATTCTCAAATCGCTAATTATATACGAGGGAAAGTGATTGAGATTATTATAGTGGGTGTAGCGAGTTGTGTGACTTTTGTTCTTATGGATTTGCGTTATGCCATTTTGCTTGGCGTTTTAGTAGGTTTTTCTGTACTCATTCCATATATCGGTGCTGCAGTGGTCACAATACCTGTTGCTGTTGTTGCAATGTTTCAGTGGGGAATATCGCCAGAGTTTTGGTACCTAATGATTGCCTACGGCATTATTCAGGCATTAGATGGTAATTTATTGGTTCCGCTATTATTCTCTGAAGCGGTAAGTCTTCACCCACTTTATATTATTGTTGCTGTTTTAGTCTTTGGTGGCCTTTGGGGTTTTTGGGGGGTGTTTTTCGCCATACCACTTGCTACGCTGGTAAAAGCTGTGGTTACTGCATGGTCAAGCAATCCTGTTGCAGTTCCCGAAGAGGCAAAGTAGCAAACGCTAAGTGTAAAAAAGCCCCGATAGCTTTACGTTATCGGGGCTTTTTTCTAAGTAAGCAATTTAGCTGTTCAGGTAATCAAGAACAACCGTGTGGTGTTCTTTTGTTTTGAACTTATTGAAAACATGCTCAATTACACCGTTCTCGTCTATCAAGAAAGTTTGACGGTGAATACCATCATATTCCTTACCCATGAACTTTTTAGGTCCCCACACACCAAATGCGTCGGCAACGGCATGGTCTTCATCAGATAGCAGGGTGAAATTAAGGTTTTCTTTTTCTATAAACTTAGGCAGTCGCTTAACCGCATCTGGGCTTATGCCCAACACAACCACGTTCTTCGCGGTCAGTTCGTCTTTAACATCACGTAAACCCTGTGCCTGCACCGTACAGCCTGGCGTCATTGCCTTAGGGTAAAAATACACAAGCACTTTTTTACCTGCGTAGTCAGCTAAAGATACGGCTTCGTCATTTTGGTTCTGCAATGAGAATAGTGGAGCTTTATCACCAGCTTGTAACGTTTTCATTGGGATCCTTTTTGTGTTTGTCTACTACTTTGCCTGTCACATTTAACGATTCGAACAGGGACATTAGATCAGATTCTAAAAGATCAATACTTTCATCTGACGGAAGCGAAACAACAAATTTGCATCGCATGTTATCTTTTCCAGTGACTTTATCGTTGTAGGTACGCTGCCTAAACGCACTAATCATGGCATTTCGCTGTGCGAAAAAGCCGGTAACAGCCTTGATAAGGCCCGCCGCATCTTCACCACTAAACTCAACATTAAAGAGATGCGCGAGATTCTGTTTCTCATGATGGCTTGTTCGCTTCATCATAGATAGTAAATCAAGGCGTTGAAACAATGCAGGAAGTATACACTCTGCCTTTGTAATGGCAGTCTGTGTTCCCTCGATTATCATAGTCAACGAGAACTCTTTGCCATAAATAGCTTGTCTGCTATCTAAAATATTGCACTGAGCTTCTGATACCGTTGTTGCAATTTCGCTGAGGATGCCAGTGTTGTCTGTACCTAGAATGGTAACGATAAGTTGGTGTTTCGACATCTTCTTCACTTCAATGGTAATAATGTCGGGATGTTAGCACAGAGTTTTTTCGTAAGTCAGTGCCTTTTTCTTGCGTTTGAATAAGATATTGTCAAATTCTTGTCATTTTACATGCGCTATTACTTGTGTTTAAGCACCGAGATAATTACCATGTGCGCTCACATTTTGCGGAGAGATTATGTTTACTGGTAGTTACGTAGCACTCGTCACGCCGATGCTCGAAAACGGCGACATTGATTACAAGTCTTTAGAGAAACTTGTGAAGTTTCATGTAGAGCAGGGCACTCATGGTATTGTGTCCGTTGGAACTACGGGTGAGTCAGCAACGCTACCGTTCGATGAACATATCAACGTGGTCAAAGAAACAGTGGCAATGGCGTCAGGCGCTATTCCAGTTATAGCGGGTAGTGGTGCAAACTCAACTGCCGAAGCAATTTTTCTTACCGAGCAATTAGGTGCTACAGGTATCGATGGTTTCCTAAGCGTAGTACCTTATTACAACAAGCCGCAACAGGCCGGTATGATTGCTCATTTTAACGCTATTGCCGATGCGAGTGATTTGCCTGTGATTCTTTACAATGTTCCGGGCCGCACCGTCGCAGATATGCTTCCTGAAACCGTTGCTGAATTATCTTCCCACAAAAACATTGTCGGCCTTAAAGATGCGACCGGTGACATTGCTCGATTAAAAGAAACCCAGCCACTTGTGCCTAATGATTTTGTTATTCTTAGTGGCGACGATGGTACAAGTGCTGAATTCATGTGCGAGGGCGGGCATGGTGTTATTTCTGTCACCGCTAATATCGTACCAAGAGCTATTTCACAGATGTGCGAGGCAGCCCTTAATAATGATTTCGATAAATGCCGAGCGATCGATGAATCAATCAAGCTATTGCACAACGACCTTTTCATAGAGCCAAACCCTGTAATGCCGAAGTGGGCGTTATACAAAATGGGCATGATGGAAAGCGCTGTTATGCGATTACCTATGGTTTTACCGGAACTATCAAGCCAAAAACGTATCGAAGAACTACTAAAAAAATACGCATTGATTTCTGGTTAATAAGGAACACAGATGAAAAGAACGCTGGCTATAGCAAGTTCAGTAGCGATGGTTGCACTTGCAGGTTGTTCAAGCCAAATTGATAGAAAGACCGCGTCGGGTAGCTACGAGTACTTAAAAACTAAAGAACAAAAAACGTTAGAAGTGCCTTCTGGTTTAGACGTACCTACTTTTTCAAGAGACTTTGCCATCCCTGAGGTGGGTAAAGAGGCAGACCCGTCGTTGGTGGGTAAAGATTTAATGGTCCGTTCTCCAGCGCTGGTACTACCTTTAGTTACTGGTTCTCACGTGGAGGAAGGTAAGAGTTCAGCAACGATTTGGTTCGACCAAGTTGACGATAGCCAGCCGCTGAGCCAAGCAATCTGGAACTCACTATTGAGCTTCTTAGATGAGCAGGGGATTGGTGTAGATAGCTTTAGCCCGGAAGATAAAGTCTTGATCACAGATTGGATGGTCATGACTAAAGAAATTGACGGCCCTTGGTATAGTTTTGTCGATGAAGAAAGTGAAATAGGTCGTCGCTTCGAATTCAGCCTAGACGTAAAACCTCACGGCCGCAGTGCCGCATTGACGGTTGATTTAAAAGATTATATGCAAACCATTGGTAACGATGTTGTTGCTGAAGTATCTTCGATGGAAGAACGCCGCGAAGAGGTCGAAGTATTGAACCAGGTTGTTGGTCATTACGAATTTCAAATTCAGCTTGCCGAAACGCGAAGAATAGCGAAAATTCGTCAAGGCATTAACACGGAAATGGGTTTCAATGATGACGGTGAAGCAGCGTACATCGTGGAGGCGCAATATGATGTTGCATGGCCAAGAATGCTTCTCGTTCTGCGCAAACTTGGCTTTGACGTAAAAGATTTAGATAAATCAAATGGCCTGCTATTCGTCACTTACAATGGCGATCAAGGTAGTTGGTGGGATGGTTTATTCTCAAGCGATGTCGAATTACTTGAAAAGGGTGATTATCGCTTGAAAGTTGCAAAAGCGGGTGCGGATCGCACATCAGTTACTTTCATGAATAATGAAAGTGTACCGTTTGAAGCAAATCAGGTTTCCGACCTTTACAGTGCATTCGCTGAGGTCATGTCAGAAGATAACCTTGATATATAACTGAGACTGAGAATGGAAAAACGCGACGAGCTTTACCGAGGTAAAGCAAAAACTGTTTATTACACTGATGATAGCGATAAACTAATTCTTCACTTTCGAAATGACACTTCAGCGTTCGATGGCGAAAAAATAGAGCAGCTTGATCGCAAGGGTGAAGTAAACAACAAGTTTAACCACTTTATAATGACTAAGCTTGAAGAAGCGGGCATTGCAACACAAGTTGAAGCTTTGGTTTCTGATACTGAGTCTTTGGTTAAAAAGCTCGACATGATCCCTGTCGAGTGTGTGGTGAGAAACTTGTCTGCTGGCTCTTTAGTGCGCAGACTAGGTGTGGAAGAAGGCAAAGAGCTTAACCCACCTATTTTCGAGTTTTTCCTTAAAAACGATGCGCTTCACGACCCAATGGTAAATGACTATCACATTCTATCATTCGGTTGGGCAACCGAAGCTCAGATTGCTGAAATGAAGGCGCTTACCTTCAAAGTTAACAATGTACTTAAAGCTTTGTTTGACGAAGCAGGTATGTTGCTAGTTGACTACAAACTTGAGTTTGGTATCGATAAAAACGGCAACATCGTGTTAGGCGATGAATTTACGCCTGATGGTTGTCGCTTATGGGATAAAGAAACCCGTAAGAAAATGGACAAGGACCGCTTTAGACAAGGGCTTGGCTCAGTTGTAGAGACTTACATAGAAGTTGCAGAGCGTTTGGGTTTGTCTTTATAGTCATTGACCTGCTTACAGTTTGAATAATAGAGGACCTTCTGGTCCTCTTTTTCGTTTAGTGCATTAAAAATACCGTTCTTGTAGTAACTTATTTAAATGAAACATTCTTCAGTAGTTATTTTAAGTTTAGATTATTTAAAAGAATGATTGTCCAAGGATTAAAAATCAGCGCAAAGGAGCGGACATTGTTTAAAACACTTTTTTTAGTCACGGTGGCAATGGTTGCGTTTGCCGCAAATTCACTATTGTGCAGAATGGCACTAGCAAATACAGACATTGACCCTGCGAGCTTTACTGCGTTGCGTTTAATAAGTGGTGCATCAGTTCTTACAGTATTGTCGCTCTTATCTTTGCGAAAAGCACCGGGGGAATCAAGCATTTGGGTGAATCTTAAAAGTAATGCTACTTTTCTCGGTGGCGCATCACTGTTTTTGTACGCATTGTGCTTTTCATACGCTTATATTTCCATGGCTACCGGCACAGGCGCATTGTTACTATTTGGTGCAGTACAGCTAACTATGATTACTTTTGGTTTAGTGAAAGGAGAACTTTTTAAGCCATTTCAGTGGCTAGGCTTTCTTTTAGCATTTGCCGGTCTAGTAATTTTGTTGCTACCGAGTTCATCGGCGCCACCGCTTTTAGCTGGCATAATCATGGTCACCGCAGGTATCGCGTGGGGTGTGTACTCTCTGTTAGGCAAAAAAAGCAAGTCCGCACTGTTTGCAACATCGGGCAACTTTATATACGCATCTATTTTATGTATTCCATTAGTTGTGTGTCTATTATTGCTAAATAATACTGAATTAGTATTCGATAGTACTGGTGTGTTGTCAGCGATTGTTTCCGGCGTTGTGGCGTCAGGATGTGGTTATGCAATTTGGTATAGCGTGCTGCCACTTATAAAATCAACTACCGCTGCCACAGTTCAATTGAGCGTTCCAGTAATCGCAACTTTAATGGGATGGGGCTTACTGGGTGAACAACTTAACATTCAGGTTGTCATTGCTTCTATCATGACGCTGGGCGGCATCTATTTGGTTATAAAAGGGTAGTTTGCCACGCGGACGATAGGGCATTTCCCTTTTAAGTACCTCAAATTTTATTGTGGGTCTTTTCTACAGGTTGTTCATGCTCAGATGTTTGTGGTAAGACCTATCGAGAGGTTCATATCTTTTTAGACTAAAGCAAAATGTTATATTGCTTTCCGTAATGCTAAAGTTCAACTATTAACAATTGGTATGTCGTTGTTCCTGAGTGGCAAAATAAAAGGCGGCTAAAGGCGATTAAATTTATTGGAGCAAAGAGTGGAAATTCCTGAAGCATTAACTAACGAAGTCGAGAGAGTATCTGTCCTCAAAAGGTTAGCGCTTTTAGATACACCTAACGAAGAACGTTTTGACCGGATAACCAAATTAGCGAGTAGTGTACTTAATTGCCGATTCGCAACTATTACTCTTGTCGATACGAACAGACAGTGGTTTAAATCTTCGGTCAATCTTGATCTTAAAGAGTCCGCTCGCGATATTGCCTTTTGCAGCCACACTATTTGTGAAACAGACCCATTAATTATCCCTGACACCAAAAAAGATCCTCGCTTTACAGATAATCCATTTGTTTTGGGCGAGCCCCATATTCGCTTCTACGCGGGGATAAAGCTTGTTGTAGATGGATGCGCTGTGGGTACTATATGTGTACTTGACACACAGCCTCATGACTTTAATGAAAGCCAGCTTTTTCAGCTAGAAAAGCTAGCTGAGTTGGCAAATTCAGAGATTTGTAGGAAAGAAGATACTGAGCTATCAAAGCAAATTACTGAGTACCAAAATCAACTCGAGCAAACGCAAAAACTTACGCGGGTCAGAAGTACTATTCTCGAAAAAGTAGTAAATGCGGAATCTCTTCACAGTGTACTTTTCGATATAGTTGATGCCATTGAAGGGGAGTATCCGAATAAACTCTGTAGTATTCTGCTGCTGCAAGAGGGCAAGCTAAGAAAAGGTGCAGCACCATCCTTACCTGATTTTTATAATGATGCTATAGACGGCCTTGAAATTGGGCATGGTGTAGGCTCTTGTGGCAATGCAGCAGCCACTAACAGTCCTACAGTCGTGGAAGATATTCGTACACACCCTTTTTGGGATGGCTATCAAGAATTGGCTGCACAGGCGGGGGTAGCGTCTTGCTGGTCTCAACCTATTAGAGGTGCAAATGGGAACGTAATTGGCACCTTCGCAATCTATCATAGTTATAAAGCGGTACCCACGCCCGAAGAAATCATTCTTATAGAACAGTTTGCACATATCGCGAGTATAGCGATAGAGAGAGAATCGGCTAACGACCTTATTTGGAAACAAGCCAACTTCGATACGCTTACTGATCTACCGAATAGAAACCTTATGCTGGATCACCTCGACTTAGCGATCAAGACAGCTAAAAGAGAAAATGACAAGGTTGCTGTTCTTTTTCTAGATCTCGATAACTTTAAAGATATAAACGATACCCTCGGACATGATGTAGGCGATGAGCTTTTAAAAGAGTGTGCTAAGCGTTTTACGCAAAACGTACGCGCTAATGATACTGTTTGTAGGCTAGGTGGTGATGAATTTGTTATCATTTTAAATAGCATCAATAGCTTAAGTTCAGTAGACGCCATAATACAGAAGCTGCTCGAAGTGATTGCAGAGCCGTTTGTTATCGATATTGAGCGCGTACATACAAGTGGTAGTGTGGGGGTAACTCTATATCCAGACGATGCTAGTAATACGAAAGACTTGTTGAAGTACGCAGACCAAGCCATGTACCAAGCGAAAGCGTCGGGGAAAAATAGTTACAAATTTTATACCTTAGACTTGCATGAAGCTGCGGTAAAGCGACTGTCTCTTTTAAATGACCTCCGCTATGCCGTTAAAAACAATGAACTTTTCGTTGAATATCAGCCTATAACGACACTTAGTAATGGTCAGATTTTAAAGGCGGAAGCTTTGCTTCGATGGCAGCATCCTCAAAAAGGGCGAATTCCGCCGGATGAATTTATTCCTTTAGCAGAAGAGTCTGGTTTAATTATCGAAATTAGCGAATGGGTTTTTGATGAAGTGTGTAGGAATGTAAAGCATTGGCAGTCACATTATCGCCGTGATCTTCAAATAAGTATAAACACATCACCCTGCCAATATTTTCATCAAGAGTCGAATATTACGAACTGGCTTAACAAATTGCTCGAGATAAATGTTTCAGCGAAATCCATTTTACTTGAGGTCACAGAAAACCTTTTAATGAAGGCCGACGAAGAGGTTTCTAAAAAGTTGTTTCAGTTTAGGCAAGCTGGTGTTGGTATAGCCCTTGATGATTTCGGTACGGGGTATTCTTCCATTTCGTATCTGAAAAAGTTTCCTACCGATTTTATAAAAATCGACAAAAGCTTTGTCAAAACGATGACAGACGTAAGTAACGATAAAGTGCTGTGTGAAGCTATTATCATTATGGCTAAAAAGCTTGGAATAAAAGTGGTTGCAGAGGGTATTGAAACTCAAGAGCAGTTTGAAATTCTCAAAGCAATGGGGTGCGATTATGGTCAAGGGTATTACATAGCAAGGCCCATGAGTAAGGTTAACTTCGAATCTCTTCTAGAAGCAACTAGCACGGTATGCAGTGCTAGTTGAAATGCTCAATTAGCTCATCGAATTAGGACAAGGTAGCTAGGGCCTTTCCAGAGTACTGTTCTAGTTCCTGAGTTCGGTTTTCTTTAATCTTATTGGCCCAGTTGGGGTCTTGTAACAAGGCTCTTCCAACCGCGACTAAATCAAATTCACCGGCATCAAGGCGCTCGAGTAAATCGTCAACAGCACGCGTGCTTGAATCTTGGCCTTTGAAGGCACCGAAGAAGTCATCATTAAGCCCTACTGAACCAACGGTAATGGTAGGTTTTCCAGTAATCTTTTTAGTCCAGCCTGCAAGGTTTAACTCACTTTCTTCAAATTCACTCTCCCAGTAGCGGCGCTGTGAACAATGAAAAATATCTACGCCAGCATTACTGAGTGGGAGCAAGAACTTCTCTAGCTCCTGTGGCGTGTGTGCTAAACGGGCGGTGTAGTCTTGCTGTTTCCATTGTGAGTAGCGCAGCACAATAGGGAAATCGGAGCCAGTTGCTGCGCGAATAGCTTTGATTATTTCCACCGCAAAGCGACTACGATTCTCCATACTACCGCCCCAGCTATCAGTACGCTGATTAGTGCCTTCCCAGAAGAACTGGTCGATTAGATATCCATGTGCACCGTGAATTTCTATTCCATCCATGCCGATTGCTTTGGCATCGGCTGCAGCTTGGGCGAATGCGGATATTACAGATTCAATGTGCTCGACTGTCATGGGTTCAGCACCCTGTTTACCAGGTTTGAAGAGTCCCGATGGCCCAGCGCTTGGAAGCTCGGGGTAGGGGGCTTTTTCTGCAACCCGTGCCATACCCACATGCCATAACTGTGGCATGATTTTACCGTCTACACTATGAACCTCATCTACCACGTTTTTCCATGCGGCCAAGGCCTCGTCACCGTGGAATTGGGGAATGTTCGCATCCATGGTAGCGACTTTGTCGTTTACGGTAGTACCTTCGGTGATGATTAAACCAGTACCACCTTGAGCGCGGCGCTTATAGTAACCGGCCACATCGCTGGTAGGTATGCCATTAGGTGAGAACTGGCGAGTCATAGGCGCCATCACAATGCGGTTTGATAACGATAGGTTGCCTTGTGAATAAGGCTTAAACAGTGCGTTAGATGCCATCTTTTGTTCCTGATTTTATTTTTGCGTTTGGTATGTTTATTAAATAACTGAGACACCGTTATTATTTTAGAGGTCTTAAATAAGGAGTTTAATTAGTGTTTATCTAAGACCCGGCCCCGCGGGGCTTTATCAATTACTGCCACGTTATAGCAATTGTGGTTGATACCAGATACTACTAGTGAGGTAGGTTAAGTCAATTTTCAAATGTTGATAGTAGGGCATAAGTAAGAATGAACTGAGAGCTCTTTTAAAAGAGCCCTTATCAAGCTAAGGTATGGCTAGTCTAAAATCTCTATAATTTCCCTTGTCGCTTGTACAAGACGTATCACCTTGTTCTCGATACGAACCGTTACTACCCCGTCTTGTCCTAACGGTACGATTATGCGGGAATGGTCGTAAATATCACGGTCCAATCGCTCACCAACGGCTAACTTTTTTTCCCAACCTGGCGGTAATTCCCCCGTCCGTTCATATTTTTTCTCTATGCCCGGTGGCAAGGATTTACCCTTGTGGGGGTTATTGGGGATGGCGCTAGCAGGTAGGCTGTAGATCGCAATCGCAACCGATACACCGATAACGGGTAAAATTTTCATTATTAACCTCACAAATTCCATATAAGCGCTAAACCATTTTGAAATTGTTATACAAGATATCCTAGTATAATTGTTCGTTAGCGCCTCTAGCTTAAAGGGCTATCAGGCCCTTCTTTTGAAATACGAATTACTGTAAACCCAGTAACGAAAAATCTTTCTAGTTGAAGTAAGCGAAAACTGTACCAGGCTATAGCTTACTGCCATGAAACTATAGAAAGTTTAGTTATTAAGGCTGCTTAAACTCAACCACAGTAATATTAGTTTACGCACTAGGCAGGAAGGCTGTTCCGCGATTAAAGGCGTTGATTAAACGTAAAAGTGGTGGGCCAAAGGTAAACAAGCCGTTGGTGTGATAATGTTGAACTGTCTTCATAGCTGAGGGTATGGAAAGCTATCCTTTGGCATAAGCGAAGAGCCTAATACTTTGAACATTACAAAAGAAGGATGAAAATGAACGAAATTGCATTTACCCGTGAAGAAAAAGACGTGTTAGTTGCTAAACTGCAACGATATTTTGATGACGAGTTAAATGTGGAACTTGGTCAATTTGACGGAGAATTTCTTCTCGATTTTATCAGTAAGGAAATGGGCGCAACCTTTTATAACAAAGGCATAAGTGATGCTAGAGCGGTTGTAGCATCGCGATTACAAGTTGTTGATGAAGAACTATATGCCATCGAAAAAGTCCTTTGAGCACATGAAGTTTTTTAAAGCCTGCATCTAGCAGGCTTTTTTAGTAAATGGCTGTCCCATTCTTATACGCAAAAAATAATCAGCACTAGAGTTCCTGATTGGTAGGTCTGATGATCATTTCGTTGATATCTACATCGCCAGGCTGCTCAATGGCAAAAGTTACAGCACGGGCAATTGCATCTGCGTCGATAGCATCGTCGTACATATCTTCTGCCATTTGCTTTGAGTCTTTGTGAGATATGTGGTCAGTAAGCTCAGTCGCCACTGCACCTGGTGAAATATTCGTTGAGCGAATTTGACCATTTGACTCTTTGCGAATACCTTCGCTTATTGCCTTAACTGCAAATTTAGTGGCGCAATAAACCGTAGCTCCTGGGAAAACCACATGACCCGCCACAGAGGATAGATTGATAATATGTCCGCTTTGTTGTTCGCGCATGCGCCCTAAAACCGCTGCTACACCGTACATAACGCCTTTAATGTTTACATCTATCATCTGGTCCCACTCATCAACCTTCATCTCGTCAAGCGGAGCGAGGGGCATAAGGCCAGCATTATTGACTAGCACGTCAATGCGGTCGTAGGTATCTATCGCGGCTTTTGCAAGCGCGTTAACTTCTTCCTTTTTCGTGACATCGACCGTTTTATAGGTTGCGTGTCCACCTGAAGATTCAATTTCATCTACAAGTTTTTTAAGACGGTCTTCACGGCGAGCGCCTAACACTAATTTAGCACCTTTTTCCGCTAGCATTTTCGCAGTAGCTTCTCCAAGGCCACTACTTGCACCTGTGATGATGACTACTTTTCCAGAAACTTCATTCATAACATTATCCTTACGTTTGATTAGTTGTAAGTTGCTACGTCTAAGTATTGAAGTGGATTACATTAATTCGTATAAATGCTGTGAGAGTGCTGATGAGAGCGGTGAATGAAGAGGCTACAGGGGGACTTTTATTTTTAGCGGGCATTTAGCCACACAGCAACAAGGAAGAATTTCATCATCGTCAATAAAAGCGAGGGGATCGGTAGTGTATTCAACTTCGCCTTCAATAAGCTTAGTTCGACACGCACCGCAAAAACCTTCACGGCAGTGGTAGTGAATATTAACGCCCGCTGACTCTAAGGCGTTTAAGATAGTGGTATCAGAGGGGGAATTAATCGCCCCCACATCGACAACGTCGATGCGGAGTGATTTATCGTTACTGCTCATTAAGCTGTAGGTTTACAGCTCAAAATCAGCAAAGTCGTCTTCGCTTACTGCAGAATCTATTTGTCCAACTAGGTAAGAACTGATTTCAGATTCTTGTGGGGCTACTTGTACATTGTCTGAATTTAGATAGTTATTCATCCAAGGTAGCGGGTTGCTGCTAATCTCAAATGGTGTATCTAGACCTATGGCAGACATACGTTGATTCGCAATGTACTCAACGTACTGGCAAAGAATTTCTTTGTTAAGGCCAATCATAGACCCGTTTTGGAACAGATAGTCAGCCCATTGCTTTTCTTGCTCAACCGCATTCATGAAGATAGCGCGGGCTTCTTCTTTACACTCTTCTGCTATTTGCGCCATTTCAGGGTCATCTTTACCCTTGGCCCACAAGTTTAGAATGTGCTGAGTTGAAGATAAGTGAAGGTTCTCATCACGGGCAATCAATCGAATGATTTTAGAATTACCTTCCATCAACTTACGCTCAGCAAAGGCGAACGTACAAGCAAAAGAAACATAAAAGCGGATTGCTTCAAGCGCATTTACCGAGTTCATACACAGATAAAGCTTCTTTTTAAGCTCGTACATATTAATTGTGTACGCAGTACCATTAACGGTATGAACGCCTTCCCCCTGTGTTTGCCAAAGTTGAGTGGCGAAAATAAGGTCGTCATAATACTTCGAAATGTCAGCGGCACGGCGCTTAATCTCGTCGTTTACTACGATATCTTCAAATATTTCACTTGGGTCTGAGAACAAGTTACGCAAGATATGGGTATATGAGCGCGAGTGAATAGTCTCAAAGAAAGACCATGTCTCAACCCATGTTTCTAACTCGGGTAGCGAGATAATAGGCAAGAACGCAATATTTGGGCTTCGACCTTGTACCGAATCTAAAAGGGTTTGGTACTTAAGGTTTGATATGAAGATATGCTTTTCTGGATCGGTTAATTTTTGAAAATCGACACGATCGCGAGAAACGTCTACTTCTTCAGGGCGCCAAAAAAAGCTAATTTGTTTCTCAATAAGCTTTTCGAAAATGGCATGCTTTTGCTGATCATAGCGTGCAACGTTTACGGGATTACCGAAAAACATCGGCTCGATCAATGGATTAGTACTTTGCTGATTAAACGTAGTGTATTTCATGATGGCCTAACTAAAAACTTAATGATTAACGCGTATTATTGTTTGTGTTCTTGCTGCGAAACGTTAATGGCAGGCGTTACCGTAAAATCCTTTTACGAACCTGCCATTTTTGCAAAAGGGCGTGTTTTAGATTTTACACGCACCGCCTGCACAATCATCATCTTCCTCTACCACGACTTCTTCTTGACGTGGCATAGGCTCGTTTGCTTTAGCGTCTAGCGCCGAGGTGTCTGAAGCACCGTCACGAGTGTTATGATAATAAAGTGTCTTAACACCAAGCTTGTAAGTAGTAAGAAGGTCTTTAAGCAGAAGCTTCATTGGTACCTTGTTACCTTCATAACGGCTTGGGTCATAGTTTGTGTTTGCTGAGATAGTTTGGTCGATAAACTTCTGCATGATACCCACAAGTTGCAGGTAACCATCGTTTGAAGGAATATCCCAAAGTAGCTCGTATTGGTCTCTTAGCGTTTCGTACTCAGGTACAACTTGCTTAAGAACACCATCTTTACTCGACTTAATGCTGATGAAACCACGTGGCGGTTCAATACCGTTGGTCGCGTTAGAGATCTGTGAAGATGTCTCTGAAGGCATTAATGCTGAAAGGGTAGAGTTACGCAAACCGTGAGTTTTGATTTCTTCACGAAGTGCATCCCAATCGTAATGAAGTGGTTCGTTACATACGCTATCAAGGTCTTTCTTGTAGCTGTCAATTGGCATGATGCCTTGCGAATAAGTCGTTTCGTTAAACTTAGGGCACGCGCCTTTCTCTTTAGCCAGGTTGTTCGACGCTTTCAGTAGGTAATATTGCATTGCTTCAAACGTGCGGTGGACTAAACCGTTTGCGCTATGATCTGAATATTTAACGCCGTTCTTAGCAAGGTAGTAAGCGAAGTTGATAACACCCACACCTAGAGTACGACGGCCCATAGTTGCGTTGTACGCAGCAGGGACAGGGTAGTCTTGGTAATCAAGTAGATTATCAAGAGCGCGTACTGCTAGATCGGCGAGTTCTTCAAACTCATCAACTGACTCAATCGCACCTAAGTTAAATGCAGACAGTGTGCAAAGGGCAATTTCACCATTTTCGTCGTTTACATGCTGTAGCGGCTTAGTCGGTAGCGCAATTTCAAGACACAAGTTGCTTTGACGAACTGGCGCAACTTCTGGGTTGAACGGGCTATGCGTATTGCAGTGGTCAACATTTTGAAGGTATATACGACCTGTGCTTGCACGCTCTTGCATGAACAAGCTAAACAGTTCCATCGCTTTGATTTGCTTCTTACGGATACTGTCGTCGTTCTCGTATTTAACGTATAGCTCTTCGAACTTGTCTTGATCAGCGAAGAACGCATCATAAAGACCTGGAACGTCAGATGGACTAAATAATGAAATGTAGCCATCTTTCATCATGCGCTGATACATGAGTTTGTTGAACTGAACACCGTAGTCTAAGTGACGTACACGGTTTTCTTCTACACCACGGTTATTCTTAAGCACTAGTAGCGATTCTACTTCCATATGCCAGATAGGGTAGAACAACGTAGCCGCACCGCCACGAACGCCACCTTGTGAACAGCTTTTCACTGCAGTCTGGAAGTATTTGTAGAATGGAATACAGCCAGTGTGGAATGCTTCACCACCGCGAATAGGGCTGCCTAGTGCACGAATACGGCCTGCATTTACACCGATACCCGCACGCTGGCTTACGTATTTAACAATAGCACTTGCCGTTGCATTGATTGAATCTAAGCTGTCGCCGGTTTCGATAAGTACACACGAGCTGAACTGACGCGTAGGCGTTCGTACGCCGGCCATAATTGGGGTAGGTAACGATAGCTTAAACGTTGAAGCAGCATCGTAGAAACGACGGATATAATCCATACGTGTCGCTTTGTCGTAATTTGCGAAAAGACATGCCGCTACAAGAATATAAAGGAACTGTGCACTTTCGTAAATTTCACCAGTAACACGGTTTTGAACTAAATATTTGCCTTCAAGTTGCTTAACCGCAGCATAGCTGAAGTTCATGTCGCGCCAATGGTCGATATAGGTTTCCATTTCTGCGAATTCTTCAGGCGTGTAGTCTTCAAGTAAATGCTTGTCGTACTTTCCTAAATCTACCATTTTTCCAACGTGTTCAAGTAACGCTGGCGGCTCAAATTGTCCGTACGCTTTTTTACGAAGATGGAAAATAGCCAGGCGCGCGGCCAAGTATTGGTAGTCTGGCGCATCAGTAGAGATCAGGTCAGCCGCTGACTTAATCAGTGTTTCGTGGATTTCGCTGGTATTAATGCCGTCATAGAACTGAATTTGCGCTTTTATTTCAACTTGTGAAACAGAAACGTTGTTTAATCCTTTGGCTGCCCATGTAACGACTTTATGGATTTTTTCTAAGTCGATGGACTCTTTTTCACCGTTTCGTTTGGTGACGAATAAGTTGTTGTTCATGTTACTGGCCGTTTGTCTGTTAGCGCTTGATGCGTGGGCTATCTGTTGCCCATTTTCGTTTTAATTTTAAATGCGTATGTTGTTAACGTTGTTGGCTCACGCCAGTTAAAAACACACACAAAAAGCGGCCTAAACTAATACCAAGAAGTATTGTAGTAGAGACTGCTCGTTAAATTCTTTACTGCTTTTTTGTTTTCAGCGAGATTATTGTTTCAAACTATAAGTGGTGTCCCAGAGACAGTTTGTCATTAGTTGAGATCCCGTAAAATTATCGGTGGGATCCCGTGCTGAATTAGACACAAGATAGTGAGGTTTTGTCTTGATTGCAACCCAATATCTGGTGGTATTTCAAGCACTCAATCTGGCATGAAATTTATGTTAGTAACAACTAACTTTTTAGCGTTCTACAAGCGTAAAATATCTGGAATGCAAGCGTTTTAAACAAAATCTTAAGTATAAAAATTAATTTATTCTTAGAATTCAATTTTTATACAGACACGATATATGGTGTTTAAAATATCGCCGCAGCCCAACATATAGTGTTAAATTAACTTTGCGCTACTGTATATAGTAAGTAGTTTACGTCTACATTATTAGACGAAAGATAAAAGCCTTGAGAGATCGGGTCCATGTGCAAACCTGTCATATCGCGAGGAAGCAAACCTGCTTGGTCCGTCATCGCCATAAGTTCAGAAGGCTTGATAAACTTACCGTGATCGTGCGTACCTTTAGGTACTAATTTCAGAATGTATTCTGCGCCAAGGATCCCCATCAGATATGACTTCAGGTTTCTGTTCAGTGTAGAGAAGAAAACATGGCCGCCAGGTTTTACTAACTTCGCGCAAGCCATGACAACAGAAGCAGGGTCGGGCACATGTTCTAACATTTCCATACAGGTGACTACATCGAACTGACCTGCGTTTGCTTCAGCAAATTCTTCCGCTGTAGAGCAGACGTAATCAACTTTAACCCCAGATTCTAAACCGTGAAGCTTGGCCACTTCTAACGAAGCCTCTGCCATATCTAGCCCTGTAACTATTGCTCCAGCACGGGCCATAGATTCAGCGAGAATGCCGCCGCCACAACCGATGTCCACGACTTTCTTGTCAAATAAACCTTCACTGTGTTGATTTATAAAGTCTAAACGGAGTGGGTTAATAAGGTGTAATGGCTTGAATTCGCCTTCTGGATCCCACCAGCGAGACGCAAGTTCAGAGAATTTATTGATTTCTTGTTGATCGACGTTCGTCATTAGTAAAACAATCCTTAACCTATCTCTTTTTAAGATATCGTAAATTCATGTTGTGTTTCACTGTTTTTAAACAGAAATAGCTAAATTATACGAAGGGATGAACGAAAAATAATCGCTTGCCTTTTAGTTGATTAATAAGCGCAATTAAGCGCTACATAATTCTCTCATCAAGTGGTACACTCGAAGCACGATTATGACCCACATAATAACAACAGTGCGCTCCCATGCCTTGCTTTCACAATGATGTGAAGTAAAGCACTGGATAACGCAGAACAAACCAAAATAAAGGGATTAAGCAGTTTATGTCTGATAACGCTAAAGAAATCCTCCCCGTTAATATTGAGGAAGAGTTAAAGAACTCCTACCTTGATTACGCGATGAGCGTTATTGTCGGGCGAGCCTTGCCTGACGTAAGAGATGGCTTGAAGCCAGTGCACCGTCGTGTGCTGTTCGCAATGAACGAACTGAAAAACGACTTTAACAAGCCATACAAAAAATCTGCCCGTGTGGTAGGTGACGTAATTGGTAAATATCACCCTCACGGTGACTCTGCGGTTTACGACACTATCGTTCGTATGGCCCAACCGTTTTCACTGCGCTACATGCTGGTTGACGGTCAAGGTAACTTTGGTTCTGTAGACGGCGACTCTGCCGCTGCGATGCGTTATACCGAAGTACGCATGGCGAAAATTGCGCACGAATTACTTGCCGATTTAGATAAAGAAACCGTTGATTTTGTACCTAACTACGACGGTACTGAATTTATCCCTGAAGTATTACCCACTAAGGTTCCAAACCTATTAGTTAACGGTTCGTCAGGTATCGCAGTTGGTATGGCGACAAACATACCGCCGCATAACCTTACCGAAGTCATCAACGGCTGTGTTGCCTTAATTCAAGATCCATCAATTACTATTGATGATTTGATGACCCATATTCCTGGCCCGGATTTTCCAACGGCAGCGATGATCAGCGGTCGTAAAGGTATTGAAGATGCATACCGCACTGGTCGCGGTAAAATTTATCTTCGTGCTAAAGCCGAAATCGAGACAGACAACAATGGAAAAGAAACCATTGTTGTTAACGAAATTCCTTACCAAGTTAATAAAGCACGTCTTATTGAAAAGATCGCTGAACTGGTAAAAGAGAAGCGTATTGAAGGCGTTTCGGCACTGCGTGATGAGTCTGATAAAGACGGTATGCGCATTGTAATTGAAGTTAAACGTAACGAATCTGCCGAAGTTCTGCTTAACCATTTATATGCCAATACACAGCTTCAAACGGTATTCGGTATCAATATGGTTGCGCTAGACAATGGTCAGCCTAAGGTATTTAACCTTAAAGAAACGCTTGAAGCCTTTATTCTTCACCGCCGTGAAGTGGTAACACGCCGTACTGTGTTTGAATTACGCAAAGCGCGTGATCGTGCCCACATCCTTGAAGGTTTGGCAATCGCGCTTGCGAATATCGACCCAATTATTGAGTTGATTAAAGCGTCGCAAAGCCCAGCAGATGCGAAAAAATCGCTTGTAGCACAAGGTTGGGACTTAGGTGACGTAGCGCAAATGCTTGAGCGCGCGGGCGATGACGCTGCACGTCCAGACTGGTTAATGCCTGAGTTTGGTATCCGCGACGGCAAGTACTACTTAACGGAACAGCAGGCGCAAGCTATTCTTGACCTACGCTTACATAAGCTAACGGGTCTTGAGCACGAGAAGATCCTTGAAGAATATAAGCAGCTTCTAGAGCTAATCGCAGAACTTCTTCACATCCTTAATAGCCCAGAGCGCTTGATGGAAGTGATTCAAGAAGAACTTGAAAAAGTCCGCGATGAATTCGGTGATGAGCGTCGCACTGAAATTACCGCTGCAAGTCACGATATTGATATTGAAGATCTAATCGAGCAAGAAGACGTCGTTGTAACGCTTTCTCGCGAAGGTTATGTGAAGTACCAGAAACTTACAGATTACGAAGCACAACGTCGTGGCGGTCGTGGTAAATCTGCAACTAAGATGAAAGATGAAGACTTCATTGAAAAGCTTCTTGTTGCGAATACCCACGATCACATACTTTGCTTCTCAACCCGAGGTCGCTTGTACTGGTTGAAAGTGTATCAATTGCCGTTCGCTAGCCGAAATGCACGCGGACGCCCGATTGTGAACATATTGCCGCTAGAAGATAATGAACGTATTACTGCTATTCTTCCTATTAAAGAATTCGAAGAAGGCAAGTTTGTACTGATGGCAACGGCAAACGGTACAGTGAAAAAGACTGACCTAAGCCTATACTCTCGCCCTCGTTCAAGCGGTATTATTGCTGTTAACCTAAATGAAGGTGATGAGCTAATTGGTGTTGATATTACCCACGGTGATGACGACATCATGTTGTTCTCTGACGCGGGTAAAGTAGTTCGCTTTAACGAGAAGCTTCGTGACAGCGAAACGGGTGAAGTGAAGCGTGACCCAGAGACGGGTGAAGAGCTTCTTGCACTTCGTCCAATGGGACGTACTGCAACAGGGGTTCGCGGAATTCGTCTTCAAGATGGACAAAAAGTGGTATCACTTATTGTTCCAAAAGGCGATGGTCCAATCCTGACAGCTACAGAGAATGGTTTTGGTAAGCGTACTCCGCTAGAAGATTACCCGGCGAAGAGCCGTGCGACTCAAGGCGTTGTATCTATCAAAGTATCTGAGCGTAATGGTAAAGTAGTTGGCGCTGTACAGGTAGACGAAACCAATGAAATTATGCTTATTAGTGACCAAGGTACACTGGTTCGTACTCGTGTAGGCGAAGTGTCAGTAGTAGGCCGTAACACACAGGGCGTTCGCTTAATACGTACAGTAGAAGGCGAGCATGTTGTAGGGTTACAGCGTATTGAAGAAGTGGCAGAGTTACAGGAACTCGATGAGGACGGTAATCCAATCATTTCTGACGATACGCCAGAACAAGCAGAAACTGCTGTTCAAGAGCAAGAAAACGCCGCAGAAGACGGTGATAGCTCAACGACAGAAGAGTAGGGATAGCGCGCAGGCTTAGGCTATGCGCATTATCAGTGTTCTTTCAAACAAGCGGCTTTAGCCGCTTGTTTACCTAATAGACCCGCAAAACGTTGAAAACAAAGCGAGTTAAACGGTAATTATCTACAGGTGTTGAAAAACGCGATGAAAGAGGTTTTTAACTTTAGTGCTGGCCCCGCCATGCTTCCCAAAGAAGTGATGGAAAAAGCACAATCAGAATTTACAAATTGGCGCGAACTAGGCTGCTCTGTAATGGAAGTGAGCCACCGTGGCAAAGACTTCATTGAGATAGCCGCAAAAGCAGAGCAGGATTTGCGTGACTTGCTATCCGTGCCATCTAACTACCATGTGCTTTTCACACACGGTGGTGGACGCGGTCAATTTGCCGCTGTTCCCCTCAATTTGTCATCCGCCGGTGATACCAGCCTTCATTTAGTGAGCGGCTCTTGGTCAAAAGGCGCGGTGAGTGAAGCGAATAAATACAATAATGCGGTAGTTGTGGGCGACGTTACAGAAAAGGACGGGCTTCACTACATCGCTAAGCCTGCTCTGAGTGATATCGATCAGTCTGCTGCCTATTACCATTTTTGCCCGAACGAAACGGTAGACGGTATTGCTTACGATTGGTTACCGGAGTCAGGAAAGGTTCCGCTGGTTTCTGATATGTCCTCGACCATATTGTCACAACCGCTAGACGTGGCAAAACACGGTGTTATTTACGCCGGCGCACAAAAGAATATCGGCCCAAGCGGTTTGTCTGTGGTTATCGTTCGCGAAGACCTGGTTGGCAAAGCACGTAAAGAAACACCGTCAATTTTTGATTATGCATTAGCGGCAAAGTCTGACTCTATGTACAACACACCGCCAACGTTTTCATGGTACTTAGCGGGGCTTGTATTTGAGTGGCTTAAAGACATGGGCGGCGTTGAAGCTATGGCTAAACGCAATGCTGAAAAGGCGGCGTTATTGTATTCAGCTATCGACAGTTCTGACTTCTATTCAAGTAAAGTTCACCCTGATAACCGTTCAAAAATGAATGTGCCGTTTCATTTAGCCAATGCTGAACTTGACGGGTTGTTCCTTAAAAAGTCACAAGAAGCAGGGTTACTTGCTCTTAAAGGGCATCGTTCGGTAGGGGGCATGCGTGCCAGTATTTATAATGCAATGCCGGTAGAGGGCATTGTTGCGCTAGTTGAATTTATGCGCGAATTTGAAAGAGTGAATGGATAAAATGGAGCAGTTAACATTAGACCCGATTGCAAAAGTATCGGGAGAGGTCAATGTACCTGGCTCAAAAAGTCTGTCTAATCGCGCACTATTGCTTGCCGCGTTGGCTGAAGGTGAAACTGAATTAACCAACTTGCTCGATAGCGAAGATATCGAGCATATGCTTAATGCACTTACGAAGTTAGGTGTTAGCTATCGCTTAAGCGAAGACAAAACTCAATGTGTTGTTCAAGGTAACGGTGGGGCCTTTAACGTAGCTGAACCACTTGAGCTTTTCTTAGGTAATGCCGGTACCGCAATGCGTCCTTTATGTGCAGCACTTGCTGCAAGTAACGTTGATACCGTACTTACTGGTGAGCCGCGTATGGAAGAGCGCCCAATTGGCGATTTAGTTGATGCGCTACGCGAAGCAGATGCTGACGTGTCTTACCTTAAAAATGAAGGCTACCCTCCGCTTCAAATTAAAGGCAAGACGTTAAACGGTGGCGAAATGTCGGTTGATGGCAGCGTGTCTAGCCAATTTCTAACGGCGCTTTTAATGGCAGCACCCCTGTTTTCAGGAGATGTGACTATTCGTATTAAAGGCGAATTAGTGTCTAAGCCTTATATCGATATCACGCTAGACACCATGGCTAAATTTGGTGTTACTGTTGAGAATGACAACTACCAGACGTTTACGGTTTCTGGCAACGCTAAGTACGTTGCGCCAGGTAAATTTATGGTAGAAGGCGATGCTTCTTCTGCATCTTACTTCCTTGCAGCCGGCGCCATTAAAGGCGGAACGGTACGCGTAACCGGAATTGGGCAGAAAAGCATTCAAGGTGATATCCGCTTTGCTGACGTGCTCGAAGCCATGGGTGCAAAGGTAGTGTGGAACGATGAATATGTTGAAATAACCGGTGCGCCACTTAAAGGTGTGAACATGGATATGAACCATATTCCGGATGCCGCCATGACCATTGCCACTACAGCGCTGTTTGCTGAAGGCCCTACGACCATGACTAACATCTATAACTGGCGTGTTAAAGAAACAGACCGACTTGCGGCTATGGCAACCGAACTTCAAAAGCTAGGTGCGAAAGTAGAAGAAGGGCACGACTATATAAAAGTATGGCCGACTGATTCGCTAAAACATGCTGAAATAGATACGTATAACGACCACCGTATTGCAATGTGCTTTTCACTAGTTGCATTAAGCGATACGCCGGTCACAATAAACGACCCAGGTTGTACACGCAAAACCTTCCCAGACTATTTTACCCGCTTTAAAACTTTATATAGCGCGTAAAAGCCTTGTAAAAATGAGTCAGAGGTTAATGAAGGGCAATGTAGGTTAACCCTTTAGTTGCTTCGTTGATCTGAATCAGATTTATCCTAATGTACAATGCCGACTCTAAGAGGCGGCATTGCTTATCTCTCACTAAAGCGTATAATTGCGCGCGATTTTTAGTAATTTAAACGATGGAGCAGGTATGCATTCCACACCCGTAGTCACGGTTGACGGTCCTAGTGGTGCAGGCAAAGGTACGTTAAGTAGCTTGCTAGCAAAAAAATTAGGGTGGCACTTTCTAGATAGCGGCGCAATTTACCGCGTATTAGCAGTTGCTGCACTTCACCACGACCTTCCGTGTGATGATGAAGAATGTGTTGTTCCTCTAGCAACCGGTCTTGATGTTAGTTTCGAGACGAATGGCGATACCACTCGCATTATCTTAGAAGGCGAAGACGTTACAGACGATATTCGTACTGAAGAAGTTGGCGCCGTGGCGTCAAAAGTTGCAGCATTACCTCGTGTTCGCGAAGCGCTACTTCGCAGACAGCGTGCTTTCCAACAAGATCCAGGTCTTGTTGCTGATGGCCGCGACATGGGGACCGTGGTATTTCCTGATGCGCCTGTAAAGATTTTCCTTACAGCAAGCGCAGAGGCCCGTGCTGAACGCCGCTATAGTCAGTTGAAAGCAAAGGGCATGGATGTTAATATTGCGCGCCTTTTAACCGATATCAAGGCAAGAGACGAGCGCGATACACAACGTGCAGTGGCTCCTTTGGTACCGGCACAAGATGCAGTAATTATAGATTCAACGGACTTGGATATTGACCAAGTCTTTGAAAAAGCGATGGATATTATTTCCTCACGCCTTTAATGACGGGAGCTGATCGCATCCAAAGCAGTGTTGCTACAGGAAGTGGCGACTAATTTTAATAACCCCGCGTTATCCGGATAAGAAGCGTGGATATCAACTTAAAAGTTATTTGAGACTTATGACTGAAAATTTTGCACAACTTTTTGAAGAAAGCTTACAAGAACTAGAAACACGTCCTGGTTCAATTGTAAAAGGTACTGTTGTTTCTATCGACAAAGACATCGTTCTTGTTGACGCAGGCTTGAAATCAGAAAGTGCTATCCCAGCTGACCAATTTAAAAATGCTGAAGGCGAACTAGAAATCGCTATCGGTGACCAAGTAGACGTTGCACTAGATGCAGTTGAAGATGGTTTCGGTGAAACTATTCTTTCTCGTGAAAAAGCGAAGCGTCACGAAGCTTGGGTTGAGCTGGAAAAAGCTTACGAAGATAAAGCTACAATTAAAGGCGTTATCAACGGTAAAGTTAAAGGCGGTTTCACTGTTGAAGTTAACAGTGTACGCGCGTTCCTACCTGGTTCTCTTGTTGACGTACGTCCAGTACGTGACACTACGCACCTTGAAGGTAAAGAGCTTGAATTTAAAGTTATCAAGCTAGACGCTAAGCGTAACAACGTTGTTGTTTCTCGTCGTGCAGTTATCGAAGCAGAAAGCAGCGCAGAGCGCGAAACGCTTCTTGCTAACCTTGAAGAAGGTCACGAAATCAAGGGTATCGTTAAGAACCTTACCGATTACGGTGCGTTCGTTGACCTTGGTGGCGTAGACGGTCTTCTACACATCACTGATATGGCTTGGAAGCGCGTTAAGCACCCAAGTGAAATCGTGAATGTTGGTGACGAAATCAACGTTAAAGTACTTAAGTTCGACAAAGAGAAGCAGCGCGTTTCTCTTGGTATGAAGCAAATGGGCAACGATCCATGGCAAGAAATTGCGTCTCGTTACCCAGAAGGTACTAAGATCAACGGTCAGGTTACTAACCTTACTGACTACGGCTGCTTCGTTGAAATCGAAGACGGCGTTGAAGGTCTTGTACACGTTTCTGAAATGGACTGGACTAACAAGAACATCCACCCATCTAAAGTTGTTAACCTAGGTGACACTGTAGATGTAATGGTTCTTGAAATTGACGAAGAGCGTCGTCGTATTTCTCTAGGTCTTAAGCAGTGCATTGCTAACCCTTGGGAAACATTTGCTGAGTCACACGAAAAAGGTGACAAAGTATCTGGTAAGATCAAGTCAATCACTGACTTCGGTATCTTCATCGGTCTTGACGGCGGCATCGACGGTCTAGTTCACCTTTCTGACATCAGCTGGAACAAGTCTGGTGAAGACGCGGTTCGCGACTACAAGAAAGGCGACGAAATCTCTGCAGTTGTACTACAAGTCGACCCAGAGCGTGAGCGTATCTCTCTTGGCGTTAAGCAAATCGAAGAAGATCCTTTCAACAAGTATCTGACAGATAACAAGAAAGGTGCTATCGTTACTGGTACAGTAACAGCAGTTGATGCGAAAGGCGTTACTGTAAACCTAGCTGAAGAAGTTGACGGCTACATCCGCGTTGCAGATCTTGCTGTAGAGCGTGTTGAAGACGCAACTGAAGTAGCAAGCGTTGGTGATAGCATCGAAGCGAAGTTCATGGGCGTTGACCGTAAGAACCGCACTGTTAACCTATCTGTTAGAGCGAAAGATCAGGCTGACGAAAAAGAAGCTATCGATAAAGTTAACCAGCAAGAAGATGTTGGTTTCGCTAACGCGATGGCAGAAGCATTTAAAGCTGCTAAAGGCGAATAATGCTTTTGTGGGTGTGCATCTGCACACCCAATTCGCGATAGCTGTTTAAACAATAATATTGACAATGAGGTTAAGCATGACCAAGTCTGAATTAATTGAACGGCTCGCGGATCAAGCGCGTCATATTCCGGCGAAAGAACTCGAACTGGCTATTAAAGAACTTCTAGAGCAAATGGCGCAGACCCTTCAAAAGGGCGAGCGTATTGAAATTAGAGGCTTCGGCAGTTTCTCTCTTCACTATCGCGCTCCACGCGTAGGTAGAAACCCAAAAACGGGTGAAACAGTGAAACTAGACGGTAAATATGTACCGCACTTTAAGCCTGGTAAAGAGCTTCGCGAAAGAGTAGACGCCTCAATCGCATAATGCATTTTAAAAGCCGCTGTAAAGCGGCTTTTTTGTGTCTGACTATATTCTTTGTGCAGGCTTTACTCGTTTTTATTCTAATTCCCCCTAATTTTACGAATATCTCCATATACTTTTGTTTAATTTTTAATGCCTATTGACCCCGACTTAAATAGGGTTATATATTATTCTGATAATAATAAACGGTATACATAGATGTAATGTCAGCCGGCGACGAACAAGCAATAATAAAGCAGTACCAGCCGCTCATTCGCGCGTTAATTCCTTATGAACAACAAAATAGGTTGTTAGAGGGAATTAACAAGTTTTCGAAGCGTTTGCCCAGTAGTGTCCGAAAAGTCGTGAAAGAAGAGGTTGTTCGATTAACATCGTTAACCGACGCACCTGCTGATAATTCTGCCTTTGCCCAATTCCCTGTAATGAAATTCAAGCACTTCGGTGTTCAGATGCGCCTCGATAAAGTTGGCGCGCAGATCCTCAAAAACGAGACATCGCTTTATCAAGACAGGTACACCGTAGGTGTGTTTGAGTCAGTAATGAACTCAGACTTCTACCAAAACCAGATAAAAAAAGAACAGTTTAAAAAAATCGTTGATGCGTTCAATGTTGAGAGTCAATCATTTACTGATATCGACTTCGGTGATGACATTGCCATCCGCCCAAACTTTACTCTGTCTTCTCCTGACTTTGAGAAAGGTCGACATTGCTCCATAAGCTCTATGTCGCATAGAGGTATTGCACTGGAAACAAAAAGGCCCCCCAATGCATCAACTGGCGATATTATCACTTTCACTATCCCAGAAGTTAAAGGCCTAACCAAAGAACCTACTGAAATTACCCTTGAACTAGAGTCTGTAAAATACAATAAACATTTAGGGAAATACGAAACGTCATTTAATTTTTTAGATGACGTCGATAAGGGGTTTTTAGCAACGCTCAAACGTTATGTTGCGGTAACTGCCTATAAGCAACCACTGCAGCGAGATTTAGAAATAGAGCGTGCTATGCAAGAACTAGAGCGCGACCGAATACTTGAAAATAGCCCATGGATGCCGGTATTTCTCGCGCCAGAAGGAAAGTCGCTCAAACCTATCATTGCACTTTTTACCAAAGCTAATGTTGAACACAATGATGCAGATAAGCTACTGGCAAGCTTGCAAGATAAGCCTATATTCGAAACGTTAGTTGATGAGTTGCGAAAGTACAACGAAGCTTATGTATTTCACGGCAACATTAAAACCAAAAATGGTAACGTACAGATAACCGCAACGCATAGGCAACTCCTTGCGCTTAAACAACTTAATGCGCTTGTGTATCTGCTTGCTAAAGGTGGTGACTTCATTTGTACGCACTGTCGACTCGATAGTGTAACCCGTGAAGATAAACAAAAAGCCTTTGCTATTCACGATATTGCGAGTAAAGAATTTGAGCAGCTTGCCCAGATCTCCCATGTTTTATACTGCAAAGATGTATCAGCCTACCTCACAAACTTAACGCTTTCTGCTAAATGCGATTTCAAGCCTTTGTCTAAAACGTTGAAAGCTAGCGGTGACAACTGGCGCATAGATTATGTCATGGAAGAAGATTTAGATAGACGGAGTGAAACTCGCTACGTTATCGATAAACCCGCTTCCATTAAAGTAGGCTTGCTTACCTCTCTTGACGCACGAGTGGCCGATTTAAGCGCCAGCGGTATGAAATTGACAGTTGCGCCGCACAGCGATCTGCAAAAAGAGATACGAGTTTCTGTGCCGGAACTAAAAATTAAAGGCGAAAAATATAAGGTTGTGCATTACCAAGCTGAAACTGGCGTGGTCAGGCTATGCCTCGTAGAAGACACACGCAAAGCTAAAGTGAGCTCTAACGTCGATCACATGGTTGAAGAGAATACGGCTTATTTTAAAGTGAGAGATATTGCTCGTATTCAGCGATTAACACATCGTTACATTTGGGAGCTTGCCGTAAGGCATATGCCGTCGCTATCGGTACTTTGCGTAATGAATAGGTTTACACTCGACAGGCTAAAAACCGTCTATCAAAGCGATGCATCTGACGATCTTTATCCCTTTTCACGTACACAAAATATCATCCCGCTTCATGGTTTCTTTGCAGACAAAGGTCAGGCAAAGCCTAAATCCCAAATATTAGAAGCCATGTTTAAAGAAACCTCTGAACAAGCTTTAGTTGTGCATTGCGTGAGAAAAAGCGACAGCCGTCTCGTATACATAAAAGAACGCGATTTTTTGTTCTCTAAGCTACGTATGCAAATCAAAACCCAGTTAGATGAAGAAAAAATCCAGCTTAGTGCAACCGACGTCACCGCAATACGCTGCCACGGGGCTATAACACCGTTGACCAAAAAGCGGCTAGCTCAGCTTTCGAAGTTAGATAAAGCTATGTATGACAAGCTTGAAACTATGCAGGCAGGTTATACGCACTGTATTTTCATTACGAATATGTCTGCGCTTCACCATGATTTAGTGGTGGATAATCTCATAGCAAAACCTCAGCGCCATGAAATTGAAGGTGAAGGTGCAGCTTAATATTATTTCTGCATTCCCACGCTTTGCTAGGAAACTTGCCTGCGCCTTCTGAGTAGACAATTATCTATGTGCATTGGTATAAAAGCATTTCCAACACGCTTTTAGTGTTATCTCTTTTCGCATTTTGCTATTCTTGTAAATAAATCAATAAAAAAGGGTTGAGTGTTGAAAGGGATCATAGCGTTTCTCATTATCTTAGTGCTACTTGCCATCGCATTTGTGATTGGCTCTCAAAATGAAGCACAAGTAACAGTTAATTATCTCATTGCTCAGGCGAATCTTCGCTTATCAACATTGATTGCGATTACACTTTCAATAGGCGTGGGTATCGGCATTTTAATCATGTTAATGAGTTGGCTGAAACTACGTGTTCAGTTAATGTCTGCGCAATCTAAAATACAGAGTTTGGAACAAGACCACTAATGCTCGAACTGCTGTTTCTCCTTTTACCTGTTGCGGCAGGGTATGGTTGGATAATGGGGCGCAATAGTGTCCGTCAAGCGCAGCGAAAACAGTCAAGTATCCTATCTAAGCATTATTATAAGGGGCTAAACTTTTTACTTTCAGACCAGCCCGATAAGGCCGTTGATACGTTAATCAAAATGATTAACGTGAATAGCGATACGGTTGAAACCCATATTGCCATGGGCAGCTTTTTCCGTCACCGCGGTGAAATAGATCGGGCTATTAAAGTTCACCAAAACTTGGTTAGTCGCGACGAACTCCAGCCCGCCCAACGAGAAAATGCACTTCGAGAACTCGGTCACGATTATACGCAAGCCGGCTTTTTAGAGCGCGCGGAAAACGCATTTCTTCAACTTTTAAACAGTGAAAAACATTACTTGGTTGCTCAGCAGCAGCTGTTTAGCATCTATCAAACCACGAAAGAGTGGGAAAGAGCGATAGAGTTAGCGGAGCGTATGGTGCAATGTCATGGTGATAATGATGACCTGTGCGAACGCTTAGCCCATTTTTATTGTGAACAGGCATCGGTTGAATTGAAGAACGATAGCCAAGGGGCGGCATTGACCTTATTACAAAAAGCGGTAAACGCCGACGAACATGCGGTTAGGCCGTGGCTTATGTTAGGTGATATAGCGCTTGATCAGAAACGCTTTACTGATGCCAACGCGTATTTTACCCAAGTAGCCGAACGCGATATTAATTGGTTCAGCGAAGCCGTGCCTAGCTTAGAAAAAATTGCCGAAGAGACGGACGACTGGGATAGTTTTCAGAAAAACTTAGAAGCGCATTGGCAAGAGTGTGCAACGTCTTATTTAGCCATGGTTGATGTGCTAATGAAGCGCGGTGAAACAGCCCAAGCCGCAGAATATTTATTAGAACAGCTTCGTAAACGCCCGACCATGCGCGGATTTAAAACCCTTATGGGGCTTTATATAGATCAGCTTTCAGATAAAACTACGGCTGATAGTTTACGCTTACTTAAAGAATTGGTGGAAAAGCAAATGTTGCAGCGCCCTAAATATCGCTGTGGCAGCTGTGGCTTTTCCGGTCGAAAATTATATTGGTTATGCCCTAGCTGCAAAAAGTGGGGTGTAGTAAAACCTATTAAAGGGCTAGACGGAGAATAAAAGAACATGCATGACCCACGCGTTATTGTTGCATTAGACTACGACAATAAAGACACTGCATTGGCGTTTGTTGACAAATTAGATTCAAGCTTATGCAAGCTAAAAGTGGGCAAGGAGATGTTCACCTTATTCGGGCCGGAATTTGTAAAAGCGCTAATAGCTAAAGGCTTTGACGTTTTCTTGGATCTCAAATTCCACGACATTCCAAATACAGTAGCGAAAGCGTGTAAAGCAGCGGCGGAGCTAGGTGTATGGATGGTAAACGTACATGCTTCGGGCGGCCTACCTATGATGCAAGCGGCTAAAGAGGCGATTGCAACAAGCAGCAACCCACACACTAAGCTTATTGCGGTTACTGTACTTACCAGCATGGACGAGACACAGCTGGCTGATGTGGTAAGCGGTGTAACACCAGAGCAACAAGTACTGCGCTTGGCAGCACTAACAGAAAAAGCAGGTTTAGACGGCATCGTCTGTTCAGCACAGGAAGCCAGCGCGTTGCGCGAAAAACACAGCGATGACTTTCTATTAGTTACGCCAGGTATTCGCCCTGTAGGCGCTGACGCTGGCGACCAGAAACGTGTTATGACGCCACCTGATGCAATGAAAGCAGGCGTAAGCTATTTAGTTATGGGGCGACCTATCACGAAAGCAGATGACCCTATTGCAGTATTGAAGTCCGTAAACGAATCAATAAACGGTTAGACTTAATGCAAATACAAAAAAGCTCGGATGTGGCGTTCACATACCGAGCTTTTTTCTTTAAGCCATTTTTAAGGCTCTTTATTCACGAGAGTGCTCAAGAGCCATTAAAATAATCGAAAAACCTTATTCGCCTTTAAGCGCTACTTCAGCTGGCGTATAGGTTAAACCTAGTTCTTCACCTAGTGCATCAACTACCGCTTTATAGGTTACTTTACCTTCGTGAACGTTCAAGCCGTTTAGCAAGTGCTTGTCTTCTAACATAGCTTTCGCTGGGCCTTTGTTTGCCAGAGCCAAACCAAATGGCAAGGTCGCATTGTTAAGCGCCATAGTAGAAGTGCGCGCAACGCCGCCTGGCATGTTTGCTACACAGTAGTGAACCACGTCGTCTACAACGTAAACTGGGTCTTGGTGCGTAGTAGCTTTAGACGTTTCAAAACAACCACCTTGGTCAATAGCAACATCTACAAGTACAGAGCCTGGCTTCATCGCTTTAATTTGTTCACGAGTAAGTAGTTTAGGTGCTGCTGCGCCAGGAATAAGGACTGCGCCAACAACAAGGTCGGCTTTAGAAGAGTAATGCTCGATAGCATCAACCGTAGAGTAAACCGTCTTAACTTGACCGTTAAAGATATCGTCAAGCTGGCGAAGACGCGGAAGCGAACGGTCTAGGATGGTGACGTCTGCGCCAAGGCCTAGTGCCATTTTCGCAGCGTTAGTTCCTACAACGCCACCACCAATTACCAATACTTTGCCTGGCGCTACACCTGGTACACCACCAAGAAGGGTACCGCTGCCGCCGTGCGCTTTTTCAAGGTAGTGCGCGCCAGCTTGAACAGACATGCGGCCCGCTACTTCACTCATTGGTGCAAGCAATGGAAGACCACCGCGGTCGTCAGTTACTGTTTCATAAGCAATACAGGTAGCGCCTGACTCAACTAACAACTTAGTTTGCGTAGGATCTGGGGCTAAGTGAAGGTATGTATAAAGTGTTTGGCCCTTACGAAGCATTTTACATTCGTTTGGTTGAGGCTCTTTCACTTTTACAATCATTTCCGCTTCAGCAAACACTTGCTCAGCAGTAGGTGCAATGGCTGCGCCTGCTTCGACATACATTTCGTCAGTGAAACCGATAGCATCACCGGCATTAGTTTCAACAAGAACACTATGACCGTGAGTAACAAATTCTTTTACTGCTGCTGGCGTCAAGCCAACACGATATTCGTGGTTCTTAATTTCTTTTGGTACACCAACTAACATGTATCGTCCTCAATTTTATAACGAGCTTCTATGCGGCTCTGGTTGAACTTTGTTTCGTAGCAATCGGTCTTGAAAGCCCGTAAACCTATTTGGCGAGTATACGTCATAAAAAAACGAACTATCTGCTGAATAATGAAGTTATGTAGCATATAATCCTTTAAAAGATAGCTTGAAAGGTATTTTATATGTTGGTAAAGACGCCTAAACACCTTGACCGGATAGACAGGAATATACTGGTACAACTGCAGAAAAACGGGCGTATATCTAATGTCGAACTTGCTAAAGAGGTGGGCTTAAGTCCAAGCCCTTGCTTAGAGAGAGTCAAGAGATTAGAGACTCAGGGCTATATAAAGGGCTACCACGCGTTAGTTGACCCAGAAAAGCTTGGCGCTGCTATGCTCGTGTTCGTTGAGATTACATTAACCAAAACATCGGTAGATATCTTTGCAGAATTTTCTGCTGCGGTAAAACTGCATGACGATATTCAAGAGTGTCACTTGGTATCTGGTGATTTCGACTTCTTATTAAAAGCCCGTGTTGCGGATATGGGCAGTTATAGAAAACTGTTGGGTGATACCTTATTGCGTTTACCGGGTGTAAGTGAGTCTCGGACCTATGTTGTGATGGAAGAAGTAAAAAGCACATCATCACTGCGCATTAATTTGAAGTAATGAAAGCATGGCTCAATAGCGTGTTTTTATGGTAGGCTGTGCAAAAATACAGTATTTGTGTGCAACGAAAGGATTGTTGCGGTTCACATACAATAGGGTAGGGGAGCATCCCAATAGCTTTCTTAATAGGCTCAGCTACTTACCAACATTACTCAAATAATAATTATTTAGGGATTGCAAAGAGTTCGCTAAGCTCTTTGTAGCGTTTAACGCAAAGATAGTACGTATAGGCTAAGACCATTAGTCGATATAAAACTACATGCGATAGAAATTGAAGGTTCTTTAGGGTTATGGCGCGATTAACAGGGGTTCAGCGAGTGTGGGAAGCAGGCATGATTATCGCCTGTGTTTTCGCCTTCTTCTTATTGCTGGCACTAGTATCTTTTCATCCAGGTGATCCAGGTTGGAGTCAGGCTGGTTTACAATTAGACATACACAATTGGGTAGGGGCAACAGGTGCGTGGGTTGCAGATTTACTGTTGTTTTCATTTGGCTTTCTCGCCTATCTACTTCCGTTCGGTTCTGCCTTCTTAGGCTGGTTCTTATTTCAACACATCAAAGAACTTGATGAGTTCGATTACCTCACTATTGGATTAAGAATTATCGGTGGGCTGTTAATGGCGCTTGGTGCAACGGGCATCGCCAGTATAAATTTTGACGACATTTACAACTTTTCAGCGGGCGGTTTTGTTGGGGACGTTATTAGTTCGGCACTTATACCTTATTTTAATACCGCTGGAACGATCCTCTTGTTGCTTTGCTTTTTTTGTACCGGGTTTACTCTATTAACAGGTATAAGCTGGCTTACTATTATCGATAGGCTAGGGGAAGGAACGCTGTGGTTGGGGCGTAAAACCCTGTCTGCACCACAAAGTTTATTGGCACTTGAAATGCCACGCCTGGCGCTGGCCAATAAATCTTCAAATCAAGAAAGCACCGATACTGCCGAGCTGGATATTACCAGTATGCGAGCAGAACCCTTGGCGTCTTCAGTGAAAGCCCAGGAACAGCCACAGCAACCGCAAACGCCTACGCAGAGAGCTACTCCGACTCGCAATGAACCCTCTTTCAGTATTGATGAGCTTGATAATGAACCACCGTTTTATACTTATGATGGCGGTGATAAGGCGCAAGATGAAGGTAAGTCGACGCAAGATAGCGAAAACTTACGAAGCGATGAAGCGCTTTCAAATGCGGGCGAAAGTGAACCCGAAACGAAGAAGTCAGCATTTTCATTATCAAGTATGCGGAATGCGGTAACGGGTAGCTTTAAAGATAAATCAGGCTCGGGTAAATCTAACCAAGATAAGCCAGTGTCGTCAGAAAGTGAAAGTATTCAAAGTGAGCCTCAGGTTCAGCAAAGCCCGCATATTAATTTTGATGAGCTAGAAGAATTTGACGAAGACTTACCCTATGAAACAGGAAGTAAGCCCGCGCCTTCGGTAAGTGTTAGCGATTCACCAGCACCAGCACCTGCAGAACAGGCACAAACAGCGAGCCAAGAAAGCAATCAAGCATTCACCCCTGCTGCACTTGGTGCTAAGCCGGTTAAAGCGAGATCGAATGAGGTTGACCCTGATTTACCACCTATGCCGTCGTTTGATTTGCTAGAACGTGCTGACAAACACGAAAATCCGCTGACGCCGGAAGAGATTGAAGGTATTTCTCGCCTTGTTGAAGAAAAGCTGGCTGATTTCAATATTGAAGCCACTGTAGTGGGTGTGTACCCAGGGCCAGTAATAACGCGTTTTGAGCTTGATTTAGCGCCTGGCGTTAAAGTGAGCAAAATTACAGGGTTATCTAAAGATTTAGCCCGTGCAATGTCAGCTATTTCAGTTCGTGTAGTAGAGGTTATTCCAGGTAAGTCGGTTATTGGGTTAGAACTTCCCAACAAAAAACGTGAGATGGTGCGTTTGAGTGAAGTAATTAGCTGCGATACCTTCCAGTCTAACAAATCGCCATTAACCATGGTTTTAGGTGCAGATATCTCTGGTCAGCCGGTAGTGGTTGATTTAGCTAAAATGCCTCACCTTCTTGTTGCAGGTACTACAGGTTCAGGTAAATCTGTGGGTGTGAACGTGATGATCTTGAGTTTGCTTTATAAAAGCACGCCAGAAGACGTTCGCATGATCATGATAGACCCTAAAATGCTTGAGCTTTCAGTATATGAAGGCATACCTCACTTGCTTGCTGAGGTTGTAACCGACATGAAAGAAGCCGCCAATGCACTTCGCTGGTGTGTAGGTGAAATGGAACGTCGTTACCGCCTAATGAGCGCTCTTGGCGTACGTAACCTAAAAGGCTATAACGCCAAGGTAGAAGAAGCTATTGCGAACGGCACACCAATTAAAGATCCGCTTTGGAAGAATGAAGAAAGTATGGATGCCGAAGCGCCAGACTTAGCAAAACTACCAGCTATTGTTGTGGTAGTGGACGAATTCGCCGACATGATGATGATTGTGGGCAAAAAAGTAGAAGAGCTTATTGCGCGTATTGCACAGAAAGCCCGTGCTGCGGGTATACACCTTATTCTCGCTACCCAGCGTCCGTCTGTAGATGTAATTACAGGCTTGATTAAAGCGAATATTCCAACCCGTTGTGCATTCCAGGTATCAAGCAAAATAGATTCAAGAACCATTCTCGACCAACAAGGCGCAGAAACCTTGTTAGGTATGGGGGACATGCTTTACCTACCACCGGGAAGCCCAGTACCTACCCGAGTGCATGGTGCGTTTGTAGACGATCACGAAGTGCATGCGGTAGTGGCCGATTGGCAAAAACGCGGTGAGCCAGAGTACATAGACGAGATCCTGAATGGCGAGGCAACGGCGGAAGTCTTACTGCCAGGCGAACAGCCAGAGGGCGAAGACCAAGAATTCGATGCATTCTACGATGAGGCCGTTGCATTTGTTACCGAAACCCGTCGTGCGAGTGTCTCAAGCGTGCAGCGTAAATTTAGAATTGGTTACAACCGCGCAGCGCGCTTAGTTGAACAAATGGAAATGAGTGGTGTCGTAAGTGCACAGGGGCATAACGGAAACCGTGAGGTGCTTGCACCGCCGCCCCACAAAGAATAACGAATGGATTGAATAAATGAATAAAGCAGTTTCGGTTTATTTTATAAGCGCACTAGCCGCCGGCGGACTAACGATAAATGCTGCCAACGCATCGGCGGAATTAGCTTTTACAGAATCAGCTACTAGTAGCCGCATAGACACCACAGGTATGGCGCACCAAAAAAGTAACAATGACTCAGTGAGCTCATCGTTGCAGGCGCGATTGAGCAAAATGAAACAGTTTCGTGCAGGCTTCGACCAAACAGTGGTAGACGCCCAGCAAAATGTGGTGCACGAGGCCCAGGGTAAGCTAACCATGACCCGTCCCAATAAGCTTCGCTGGGAAACCACGTTTCCTGATGAAACTTTGCTGGTAGCTGATGGTGAAGCGGTGTGGAATGTAGATACTTTCGTAGAGCAGGTTACGGTGCTTTCTCAAGATAATGCGATTAAGGATAACCCTATCGTTTTGCTTACCTCGACAGATGAAGCAACTTGGTCGAAGTTTTCTATCAGCCAAATGAACAGTGGTGTATCTGCTGGTAATTCGGCCAATGACGTCAAAAGTGATAATGCCTTGCGAAGTTATCAAATCACGCCAAAAGAAGAAGGCGGTCAAATTCTCACGCTAACTTTAACCTTCAATCAAGATAACGAGCTCACTTCACTTAATATGCTTGATGCACAACAGCAAATCAGCACGTTAGTGTTCAATAATATTGAGACTCGCTTTCCAGTACCCGCCGATACATTCTCAGTTGATATTCCAGATAGCTTCATAGTTGATGACCAACGTTAATCAAGAGTTTGCGCCGCTGGCGGCGCGAATGCGCCCGGTTTCCATAGGCGAGTACAGCGGCCAAGACCATTTACTTGGTGAAGGCAAGCCACTTCGTAAAATGTTAGAGGCAGGTCACTGTCATTCTATGATTTTGTGGGGGCCGCCGGGTACCGGAAAAACTACTCTTGCGGAGCTAATCGCTCAGTACACTAATGCGTCTGTATTGCGTATTTCAGCCGTTACATCCGGAGTGAAAGACATTAGGGCCGCTATGGATACGGCAGAAGAAAACGCTCGCTACAATCAGCGAACGTTGCTTTTTGTAGATGAAGTTCACAGGTTTAATAAGAGCCAGCAAGATGCGTTTTTGCCATTTGTTGAATCGGGTGTGGTCACCTTTATTGGTGCAACGACAGAAAACCCCTCATTTGAATTAAATAAAGCGCTTTTGTCCCGAGTCCGTGTTTACGTGCTAAAAACACTTGAACAACACGCGTTATCTGAATTAATCGATAGAGCGCTGAGTGATAGCGAAAAAGGCCTCGGCGACAGAGTTCTTGGCATTGAAGAAACAGCCAGAAACGCGCTTATCGATTTAAGTGGCGGCGACGCACGTCGTCTTCTCACGTATTTGGAACTAGCTGCAGACTTCACAAGCTCAAGCGACATTACAGTCAGCGATATTGAACATGCGGTAGGCGAGAAAGTAGCCAGCTATGATAATAAAGGCGATACTTTTTACGACCTCATTTCAGCCTTTCATAAATCTGTAAGGGGTTCAGATCCTGACGCTGCACTTTACTGGTATGCAAGAATTCTTGATGGCGGGGGAGACGCGCTGTATGTAGGAAGACGTCTACTTGCTATCGCGTCTGAAGACATTGGTAATGCAGACCCAAGAGCAATGCAGCTTTGTATTAATGCCTGGGACACGTTTCACCGTGTAGGGCCCGCAGAGGGCGAGCGCGCTATTGCTCAAGCTGCGGTATATTGTGCATTAGCTGCAAAAAGTAACGCGGTATATATGGCATTCAACGAAGCAAAAGCATTGGCACGTAAAACATCCGACGCTCCGGTTCCCATGCATTTACGCAATGCGCCTACGTCGCTAATGAAAGAGCTAGGCCACGGCGATGGTTACCGCTATGCGCACAACGAGCCGAACGCGTTTGCCGCGGGTGAGTCTTACTTGCCAGAAAGCCTTACCGGAACTCGCTTGTATAACCCTAATGAACGCGGTTTAGAGAAAGCTTTGAAAGCCAAGCGTGAATTTCTCGATTCACTTAATGCGAGAAGTAACAATAAAAGGTAAAGTTGCAGACAAGTAACTCAACTAGTTCAGATTATATGAATTAGTTAATAAAAAAATGCGCTAGGGAGTTTTCGTGCCTCAAGGGTTAGCTTTGTATTGTTTTATTGCCGCTGGCGGTGCGACCGGCGCCTGTTTACGCTATTTTGTTACCACAAGTGTTGATTCCTTATTTGGAAAACACATGCCGTTTGGTACACTAACGGTGAATGTGGTCGGGTCGTTTGCACTCGCATTACTGTACGGTTTTATCGAACGTCATGATTTAAGCGACTCTCCTTACCGAGCGCTTATCGGTGTAGGGTTATTAGGTGCCTTTACCACATTCTCAACATTTTCCGTTGAAACCTTAACTTTATTAGAAAACGGGTTGTGGCTTAAAGCCGCAGCAAATGTATTTCTTAACGTTGGCGCTTGCCTAATAGCAGGTTGGCTAGCCATTCAATTAATGAAAGGATAATTAGAAACACATGTTAGATCCAAAGTGTTTGCGAAGCGATATAGAACAAACAGCTAAGCGATTGGCTGCCCGTGGTTTTAACCTCGATGTAGCAGCTTTCAGTTCGCTTGAAGAAAAAAGAAAAACACTTCAGTCCAGAACACAGGATCTGCAAAACGAGCGAAACGTACGAAGTAAATCCATTGGTAAAGCAAAAGCGCAAGGTGAAGATATTGCGCCGCTTCTCGCAGAAGTGGGTAAGCTTGGTGACGAGCTTGATGCCGCTAAAGCAGAGCTTAGCGAACTGCTAGATGAAATTAATACCTTTACCCAAGGCATTCCTAATTTACCACATGAATCGGTGCCGGAAGGTGAAAACGAAAACGACAACGTGGAAATTTCTCGTTGGGGCGAGCCGCGTACGTTTGATTTTGAAGTTAAAGATCACGTAGATGTTGCTGAAGGCTTAAACAACGGCTTAGATTTCGCCACCGCAAGTAAGCTTACGGGAAGCCGCTTTGTAGTGATGCGTGGCGATATTGCTCGCCTAAATCGTGCACTTGCTCAGTTTATGCTTGATACCCATACACAAGAACACGGCTACCAAGAAATGTACGTGCCTTACTTGGTTAATGCTGATAGCTTGTACGGCACAGGCCAATTGCCTAAGTTTGGAGAAGATTTATTCCATACTAAGCCAGCAACCGAAGAAGGGCAGGGGCTAAGTCTTATTCCAACGGCAGAAGTACCGCTGACAAACATTGCCCGTGATGAAATATTAGATGCGAAAACACTGCCAGTGAAAATGACGGCTCACACGCCTTGCTTCCGCTCAGAAGCTGGTTCGTACGGTCGAGATACCCGTGGCCTTATTCGTCAGCATCAGTTCGATAAGGTAGAACTTGTACAGTTAGTTAAGCCGGAAGATAGCTTTGACGCGCTAGAAGCACTTACAGGACACGCAGAAGTTATTCTTCAAAAGCTAGAATTACCGTACCGCAAAGTGTTGCTTTGTACTGGTGATATGGGCTTTGGTGCATGTAAAACCTACGATCTTGAAGTATGGCTACCTGCGCAAAATACCTATCGTGAAATTTCTTCATGTTCAAACATGTTGGACTTCCAAGCACGACGCATGCAGGCTAGATTCCGTAACCCAGAAACGAATAAACCTGAACTTCTTCACACATTGAATGGTTCTGGTTTAGCGGTAGGGCGTACGCTTGTTGCTATTTTAGAGAATAACCAGCAAGCAGACGGAAGCGTTACGATTCCAAAAGCGCTAGTGCCTTATATGGCCGGGCAGGAAGTGATTAAGGCTTCTTAGCGAGCTATTTATGGAGCACATTAACTGGGCTCCGCCTCAAAACAGAGGCCTTCATAAGCTAGATCATACAAAATCCGACATTGCAATTCAGTGTCGGATTTTTTCATTCTCCACCCTGTATAAAAACCTATACTTTTCAGCTTTGAATTAGTAACGTGCCTTAAAAAAACCTTTTAAATTAAATATATTTAATATAATCAAAAGCTTATAAGTGTATTTTTACGCGAATTAATTTGTTTCAAATTGTGAATAGCCATTTATTTTCGGCAAAATAATCATACTTTTCATATACTAATGTCATTATTTACACTTCTTTACATGGTTTATACTTTTGGCTAATGTTTGGCGGGCGTAATAAAAAGAAATATTCAGCTTACTTACGCGTAAAAAAATCGAACCATAAATTTACAAAAATGTTTTGGGAATATGGGAGATATCCGTCTTGGAATTTCCATATCCGTAAAAAGTTTCAGGGAACACACATGTTTAAGAAAAACCTCATTACCACGACGTTGAGAAATGCAGCGTTGGTTGGTCTTGTAGGCTCAATTGCCTATCCAGTTTTAGCACAAGAAACTCCTGTAGATGAGGAGTCAGTTGAAAAAATCAAAGTGACAGGCTCGCGTATTAAGCGCGCAGAGCTTTCTACTCCAGCACCGATTGTTTCAGTAAGTGCTGAAGAAATTAAGCGTTTCGGTACGCCTGATCTAGGTAGTATTCTCGCTGAACTTCCTGCAATTGCAGCAGGTTCAACGCTAATCGGCAACAATAATAGTAACGCTAATGCTGGGCTTAGCTCGCCAGATTTACGCTCTTTGGGTGAAAACAGAACGCTCACGCTTGTTAACGGCAAACGTCACGTGGCAGGTTCACCATTTTCAAATGCGGTAGACACAGGTTCAATTCCTGCCGCGATGATTGAGCGAATTGAAGTTATTACCGGCGGTGCATCAGCTATTTACGGTTCAGATGCCGTATCAGGTGTTATTAACGTTATCTTAAGAGATGACTATGAAGGCCTAGAGTTTAGATTTGACGGTACTACCGACCTTGAAGGTGTTGGTAATAGAACTAATAACTTTAGTGCGCTGTATGGTCATACGACTGATGATGGTAAAGGTAACATTACCTTCTTTGCTGAAAAGAACAACATCAACCAAGTTATGGAGCCTGACCTTCAGCAAGCAGCAGCGTGGGGAACTATAGTAAACCCGCTAGACACTGGTGAAGACGATGGTATCGCAGATAGACTTCGCGTTCCATTTGTTGGTTCAGAGATGATCAACGAGTTTGGCGTTATCAACCCATTTGGCGGTGGTCCTAGAATCACGTTTATGCCTGACGGCACACCTATGGACCAAGTGTCTCGGCTAGAAACAAACAGCTTTGCGTTTGGAAGTTTTGACCAGCGTTATGATACGGTTTTCTTCGGTGAAGACTATGTTAACTACATCCCTGACCAAGAAACAGTTACATTAGCAAGTACGTTCCGCTATGACATTACAGACAACGTACGTTTCTATGGTGACGTTAAACATGTAGATAAGAAGATTGAGCAGCAATTTCAACCATCTTTCCGCTTTGGCGGTGTTTTCGTCGACGTTGAAGATAATGCCTTTTTAGATGACTCTACGCGATCTCGCCTTCTTGATGGCGGTCAATCCGTGGTAGAAATGTCACGCTTCTTTACCGATATTGGTAACCGAACAGCGTCTAACGACCGAGAGCTCTTCCGCTTCATTGGTGGTTTTGAAGGCTATTTCTCGCTAAGCGATACTGAGTTCGATTACGACGTATACTACACGCGAGGTGAAGTGTCGAACGTGCGTCGTACCTTGAACGATTTAATTCCTTCAAACTTCTTAGCAGCACTGGATTCGGTCATTGATCCGGAAACAGGTCAAGCGGCGTGCCGCAGCCAAGTTCCTGCGCTTCAGGGCGATGACTATGAAGACCCAGCATTGGTTAACCCAGAAAACTGTGCCCCGTTTAATCCGTTTGGATTCGGTCAAGCAAGTGCTGCTGCTGCAGACTTCATCGCTGGTGATGTACAACGCGAAGATGAAATCACTCAAGAAATGATTGGCGGAACTCTCGCATTCGATTCTGCTGAGTGGTTTGAGCTTCCCGGTGGTCCATTAGGTATCGCCTTAGGCTACGAGTACCGTGAAGAAGAGGTAGAGACAACGACCGATGAATTAACGCAACAAGGCGTATTCACCAATGCCGCCACGCCCAACTCTTTTGGTGGTTATGATGTTAGCGAGTTCTTCGTCGAACTTCGCTTACCACTGCTTAGTGACGTTATGTTGGCAAAAGAGCTATCACTTGATGCGGCATATCGTACAGCTGACTATTCTCACGCAGGTAGTGCAGATGCGTGGCAAGTAGGCTTTATGTGGGCGCCAATAGAAGATGTGCGAATTCGCGGTACAGTAGGTGAGGCTGTTCGTGCACCTAACGTTGATGAAGCATTCTCTCCTCAATCACCAGGTTTCGCTAATATTAACGACCCGTGTGATGCCGATAACATTAATGACGATCCTGATCGCGCGGCAAACTGCCTAGCACTTGGTATTCCTGCTGGTTTCGAAGCAAACGATAACGTAAGTATTGAAACAGTATCTGGCGGTAACCCTGACCTGTTTTCTGAAAGCAGTGAATCAAAAACCGTAGGTGTTGTTTGGACCCCAGAATTCTTGGAAAACTTCTCTGTAACTCTTGATTTCTACGACATTGAAATTGAAGATGCGATCACGGAAGTTGGCGCACAAGATATTCTAGATAACTGTGTGGATGCAACCGGTGGCCCTGACGCAGGCTTCTGCTCTCAAATTGACCGTGACGAAAATAATGACGTTGCAGTTGTACGATCAGGCTTTATCAACGCTTCTGCACTTAAAACGTCGGGCGTTGAATTCCAAATCCGCTATACCACTGAACTGGGTGATTTAGGTCTACCAGGTGAACTTCGCTTAAACCTTCAAGGGAATAAAGTGAACGAACTTGAAGAGTATGCGTTCCAAGACCGCCCAGATGAAATCAACGTAGAAGTAGGCGAGGTAGGTGACCCTGAGTATCAGTTCAGAACCATTGTTGACTATCGTCTTGATGAGTGGAACTTCAACTACACGAGTCGCTTTATTGACCGTTCTGCATTATTCGACGTTTCACCAGGTGCTGATTCTCCGGAAGACGTGTCTCCTGCCTTTGTTGGAAGTATTTGGACTCATGACTTCAGCATTGAATATACCTACAACGAAAATGTTGATGTTTATGTGGGCTTAAGAAACGCTTTCAATAAAGTACCACCTGGCTACACGTTCAATCCGTTATATGACTTATTAGGTCGCAGATTGAATGCAGGCATTACTGTTCGCTTCGAATAAGTTCTGCTAAATACTATGAGCCATCGCGTTATGTGATGGCTCTTTTTTTGTTATTTTCCAAACAACTTCTGTACTTTAAACTGTAGGCAGTCTTTTCTAGATGTTTTATGTGCGGATTTATACAACGTATTACAGACTCACCTCACGTTATAGCACTACTTGAAGAAGTAGGGCTTACACAAACCATTCCGCTTTTTGTTAACGAGCACTCCTCAAGCAATGTTATCAACTTCTATCCAGCATTTGGTAGAGCGCCCGAAAAGCAAATTACCAATTTAATTGTATCGGGTGATAGCACCATAGATGCAACATGGTGGTTTGACGCCAAGCCCGTTGGTGACACACTGCAAATTGGTGATAGAACCACGTTTAACGCCCGTAATTTAGAGAGCCCTTATTGGGGAAAGTTTATCCGTGAGCGGCGAGCAGTGGTTGTAGCAACTGCCGTAGGTGAGTCTAACCCGGTTGGAAAAGGAAAAGCACATTATCTAATGAAACCCACAAGCGGAGCATTGCTCATTGGCGCGGTATACCGGCGCTTTAGCAATGGGCTGTTTTCCTGTGCAGTTGTGACGCGGCCACCTATCGATGGCTTTAGTCAGTATCATGAAAAGTCGATTCCATGCTTTCTTCCTCACGATAGTCACGCTATTAATGCGTGGCTAACGGCTGACAAACAAGGCTCATTAAATAATGAAGTAGAGTATATTTTGAATAATCCTCGTATTTATACCCACCTTGAAGTAACACGAGTAAAGACGTTTAAAAGTGCAGAGGCAATAGGAGACACGCAATTACTTAAGGCTTAGTAGCGTTTTTTATAAGTGCAATAGTGGCTCAGTGCAAGAATCTACCAAGGTACAAGTTTTTCATTATGTGTAAGGCAGGCGGCTCAGTCTGCGACAGCCGCCTATATTTATCTATTTATTAAGGGGAGTGCTATCTAAGATAAGAAAGTAGAGTTTCCTCATCGGCACCTAAAACATTCTTCGTTACTTCTTTATCGACAACGTCGGTACACGAGGATGACATTTCATTTCTGAGTTTTCCTAGAAAACCTGGTCCGCTAATAATATCTAATGAACCTAGCGCACCTCTTTTACGCTCGCTATCTAGCCAGTCTGCAATATCACTGGCGAAACGCTCATCTTCAATTTCAGCTGCGTCTTTTCGATTCATAATGTCCACGCCGGGTACTTGCGACGCAGGAGCCGACTGTCTTCCCGGCCTGTCGGTGTAGATATCTTGATCGCTGGCGTCACTAAATTCGTTATGCCACTTTTTAACTTCAACAAGCGCGGTTCCATGATTGGTATAGGTGTAAGCAATGGCGTTGTCGTGGTTGGCAACGATTACGTAGTGTTTTTGAACTGTCATACAGCCTCCTATGTCCATTTATGTAAAACATTCACGTTTCTGGTGTTTTGCAAAGGCAAGTATGAAAAATGTGCCTGAAACAGCAAATAAAACGCTAATGTAAAGGAGTTGTTGCAATATCAGCACCAATGCTAAAATGAAACAAAACTAGGCTCATGAAGTAAGAACTTAATTAAGATAAGTAGTAGTTAAAGCTATATGCTTAGATTGCACTGGTAACGAAAAAGTAAAAGGGTAGGGAAAAACACTAGTTTATTGCTTAAAGCGGTAGCGTATATTGGCTGGGTTGTCCAAACGAAGTCGACCTAAAACTAGATTCAAAAAGATGGCTAGCATGTTTCGCTAGCCATTCGATATTATGAGAAAGCACCACTTTGAAAGCTTTTCAAAAAACGTTTATAGACACTTAGCCGGTTTGGGCAACCCAGCCAGCTTAGTGGCTTGTTTAGCCGGGCCTTTCTTAAATAGCCGTTGCAGATACCGGCTATTACCTTTTTCTGGCCCAAACTTATTGGCCATGGCTTTCACCAAAGCACGAATCGCTGGGCTGGTTTCGTATTCTTCATAGAATGCGCGCACAAAACGCACCACTTCCCAATGAGCCTCTGTGAGCTCAATGCTCTCTTCTTGCGCCAGCAACTCAACCATGTCTTCTTCCCAAAGCGTGTAGTCGAGCAAATAGCCAGCTTTGTCAGTAGGGATCGCTTGCCCTTTATAATTGAAGCTATAGGTTTCTTGTGTCATGAAAGGGGTATCCAGTGCTGATTTTTCGCTGATATTGCAGCAAGTTCTTTGTAGGAAATTGGGTTAATATGTTCAGGCAGATTTGCGCCCCTAGTAGCCGCATCTGTACTCAAGAACGACAGGTTGAGCGTTGGTTTGTCTTTTGCCGTATTGACTAGTTCCTCAAAAAACGCGGTGTTTAACGTAGGGGCATAAACGCCATCACCAACGAATACTACATATGCAGAGGTCGCTTGCTGAAAGGTGGCTTCAATAAGCTGTTTGTATTCAGTGCTCAAATTTGGCGTTGAAATAGTAATAAGCATTAGAATGTCACCACATGATCTACGCTTTGGATAAGCGCGACTTTTTCTTCTGGGGTTAGCCACTTACAGTCTAACTCATCAACTAAACTGTTATTAGCAAGAACCTGTTCAATATCGTAGGTATCTGCACTTGCTCTACACACAAAGCATTCTTCGATATCGAAAAACGGCATGCTAGCTAAACGTTTGGTGTGATTTTTTAGTCCTTTGGTAGACGCTGCCTTAACAAGCTGCAGTACACCTTGGTTTTCAAAAAGCACTTTAACATCGTGCCCATAGTTTGTTGCAGCAAGCGCAAAATCTAAACCGTCTTGGCTTTTAGCATTGGAAAAGGGGCTTTGCGTAAACCTAATAAGTAGTTGCGCCATTAGAATTGTACCAGCCTGTTGCAATCATGGAGCGCAGTGAAGAATTCGCCCAAGCCTGCTTGCTCGAAAGGCGCGGTTAAGTTGGCCTGAGACAACCCATTCTCTTTCGCCTCTAACTCACTAACAATACCTCGCTTAACGGCGGCGGTAATGCATACAAGTAATTTCACGTTGTGTTCAGTCGCTAGAGTCTTCCAGCTTTCAAGTACGAACAGCTCGTCACCCGTCTTTAGCATTAAGTTATTGGTGTGGTGTACACCTTCGCTATAAAAGAAAACGTTATTTATTACATCACCATTATCGATTACACCTTGTGCAAAGGCGAGGGCACGTAACGCGGTATCGCCTTGAAACGGTGATGATGTGATAAGTACTGAATATTCTGCCATACAAATAAAAACACCCCGGTTAAGGGGTGTTTCTCTTTTCAACCTTTAACGCTGTTTTAATCGTCGCCACCAAACGCACCTAGAAGGTGAAGGATAGACGTGAACAAGTTGTATATGTTCAAGTATAGCGAAACTGTTGCGCGAATGTAGTTTGTTTCACCACCGTGGATGATACGGCTTGTATCAAACAAGATGAAACCTGACATAATAAATACAATCGCTGCACTGATTGCTAAGCTTACCGCTGGAACTGCAAAAAAGATATTCGCGATAGCAGCTACAAGCACTACAACTAGACCTACAACTAAAAAGCCGCCCATAAACGAGAAGTCTTTCTTAGTGGTTAACGCGTAACCAGATAGCGCGAAGAACACAAGGGCTGTTGCACCTAGCGCTTCCATGATTAAGCCTGGACCCGCAACGCCTAAATAGAAATTAAGCGTGTAACCTAGTGATGCACCCATTAAACCTGTGAATGCAAACACCCAGTAGATACCAGATGCTGAATCAGCTTTTTTCTGAACTACAAATAACGTAATAAAAGCGCCGATAGTCATAACAAGAGACATCATAGGAGAAATGCCTACCGCCATTGCTATACCAGCACAAACCGCACTAAACGCTAGTGTCATCGCAAGCAGCATATAGGTGTTGCGTAGAACCTTGTTCGTCTGCAATACCGATGGTTGAGATGCACTTGAATACATCGAACGTTGATCCATTGTTTCCTCCAACAGGACTTATGATATGACCAAAATGGTACACAATTATTTAGTGTATGTTGTATGGGTTTTAGTTCCCATTTTCAAGTAGTTTCAGATGAAAATGGTGTCAGGTGAATATAAAAACATCTTTTATACGTGCTAAACAGCGTATTTGGTTGAAATCTGGGCACTTAACCAAATTTTTTAATTTTTCGCTTTACAGTCATAAAAATATCATTAAGATACGCAGCACTTCAGGAGAGTTGGCAGAGCCCGGTTTAATGCACCTGACTTGAAATCAGACGTGGGGTCAAACCCACCGGGGGTTCGAATCCCTCACTCTCCGCCATATTAGGAAAACCCGCACATTGTTGCGGGTTTTTTTATGCCTGTTTACTACGTTAAACTTTCGTATAAGACCACAGTCGCATTGTTACATTCCATTCACATGTTTAGGCTTGCGTTTTCTTCGCGCAATCTAAAGGTGTTATGTGTCACAAGAAAGTTCTTCTTATCAAAATCTTCACAAACCAAGTAGTAGCTTTGAATCACGAGACGACTATTTAAATCACGAATTACAAATACTTTCTCCTAAACGCTGGCGGTTAAACCTGCCCGGTAAAGACTACCGCGTTGAATGGGAAGACTTTGTACCCGGGATGGCTGCAACTATAGGTAAAATAGTTATGGTTGCCGCCGTAGTAGGTGCTTTCGCAGCACCGTTAGGGCTATCTCCGGAGTTTGTTATTGAAAACGTGCGCTTTGAATTACTCATTGCAGCAGTCTTGTTCGTTGTACTGATTTCCGGTTTTCTGAACCCGTCAGCTAATTTAGCAGGTACACACGGCCCCTTACTGCCCTTGGTACCCCTTATTGTTGCATCTGGTGGCCACCCCATGGCGCTCGGTCTGCTCATTGGACTCTTTGGTTTTATTTTAGGAATAACGAAGGGCGGCAGTGTGCTTGCTAGGCTAACCAGTAACGGTGTATGCGGTGGATTGCTGTTGTACTTAGGGTTTATTGGCATTACAGGCCAGGTAAAGAAACTCTTTGCGTGGGCAGAAAGCTTCGATATGGCTTACTTAGCCTTCGTGGTGATCATTGCCACTATTTTAATGTATGCATGGCTAGAGCATATTCAAAAGCGCTGGTTAGCCATTCCGCTTGGTGCGGTAATGGCAGCAGCAATAGCTTTTGCTTTTGGTGCGCCGTTTGAGTTCACTACATCGCCTGGCATGCCTAATCTCAATCCTGCGTATTGGTGGGGCGAAGATACAGGCTGGAAACTAGGCCTGCCAGACTGGTCGCATTTTATTGCAGTGCTGCCTTTTGCTGTGCTGGCTGTGTCTATGTGGTCGCCGGATTTCTTAGGCCATCAAGTCTTCCAAAAGCTTAGCTACCCGAAGAATAGTGAACGAGCGCACATGAATATAGATGACACCATGATTGCTGCATCTAGCCGTCAGGCAGTTGGAAGCCTCCTGGGAGGGGGGAATATCTCATCTTCGTGGGGGACCTACATTATTCCGGCTTCAATCGCGCGCAGACCCATACCCGGTGGTGCTTTGGTAACGGGCTTTTTATGCGTTGTAGCGGCACTTTGGGGTTACCCCATGGATTTAGCAATTTGGCCGCCAGTGCTTTGCGTAGCGCTTATTGTTGGGGTCTTTCTGCCGTTAATGGAAGCCGGTATGCAGATGACGCGTGAAGGTAAAACGACCCAGTCTGCCGCATTGGTTGTGATCTCATCTGTATTAGTTAATCCGGTATTCGGATGGTCTTTTACCATGCTTTTGGATAATTTGGGGCTCGTTGGGTGCAAAGATAGAGCTGGAGAGCTCGGCAAAGCAGGGCGTTGGCTAATTCCAGGAATTACGTTTTTGGTGCTATGTACCGTTATGGCACTAATTGGTATGTTCCCGGGTGTGCCCGCGATTATGGAAACCTTCAGAATGTGATGAGGGCTTTAGGGTAAGTTTACTCTTTTAAAGTTTACGTTACTGAAACCAGATATGTTATTACGCGAACGGCGTCGGAGGTGTTTCTCCACGCCGTTTTTATTTAATTTATTAAGCTGATATCTCTCATCCACTGAAGTTATGTTTCTACTATATAAATTAAGCGTTACGCGTACCGCGATTTACTCGTCCCAGTAGGGCGTACTTTCAAAATAGCTTGATAAAAAGTCAATGAAAACTCTTAGCTTATTAGAAATGAGCTTACGATGAGGATAGACCGCATACAAAGAGATGGCTTGCGGTACGAAATCGTCCAGTATGGACACGAGTTCCCCGTTTCTGAGCGCTTCACCGGCAATGAAGGTAGGTTGAAGTACATAACCTTCACCCTGCTTTGCTACATTGGTTAGGACTTCTCCATTATTGGCGGTTAGCTTAGGCGTCACAGTCTGGGCATTTGCTTTGAGCGCCGCAATAAGCGCTGATTTATCGTTATCGTAGTTGACGTAGGAGTACTCAAGATAGTGTTCAGGTTTTAATTCAGCTGGATGTTGCGGTGTGCCATATTTTTCCAGGTAGGCTGGTGAAGCGCACAGGGCCAGCTTTATCGTTGTGATTTTCTTGGCCACCAGCGACGAGTTTGCTAGGTGGCCTGCACGAATTGCTACATCAAACCCTTCGTCTATCACATCAATCTTTCTATCGTTTAGCTGCAAGTTTATCGATACGTGAGGGTGTGCTTGTTGAAACGCACTGAGTGCACTCGCTAAATGTAATGTTGAGAAAGAGACAGGGGCACTTACGTGCAGAACTCCCTTTGCTTCTGTATTGAGCAACCCAAGCTGACTTTCCATATCGGTTACGCTTTCAAGAATATGATTTGCATGTTGCAAACACTGCTGACCAGCCTCGGTTAGGTGAATTTTTCTTGTAGTGCGATTGAATAAACGCGTATCAAGTTGCTTCTCTAATTCGGCAACATACTTGCTTACGAGTTGATTTGAAGTGTCTAGCTTTTCTGCAGCTTTTGTAAAACTGCCTTCATTCGCAACAACGCAGAAGGTTTTCAGTAGCGATAGTTTATCCATCGTTCAGCCATTCGTCTCAATAAACAACAAATTGTTGGTAATCATTCAATATTTAACCGCTTTATTCAATAGGTGTTGGTAACTATTCTATATGCATCAGGTTAGCGCTGTGCCAACTCAATGAAGTCCGGCGGAGCGTTCAACACTTTTTAAATATGACACTTTCAATTACGAGAGACTTTGAGGATTCAACAATGAACAAGCAATTTCTGAAAAACATTTTTACTTCTAACAACAGTATTTCTAGTTTGGTTTTACGTGTGCCTGTGGGCATTATTCTTACCGCACACGGCGCACAAAAGCTTTTTGCGTGGTTTGGTGGTTATGGATTAGAAGGCACAGGCCAGTGGATGGAAAGCATTGGTTTAGCGCCAGGCTTTTTAATGGCATTGCTGGCCGGCAGCGCTGAGTTTTTTGGCGGGCTAGCGCTTATTATAGGTTTTCTAACACGCCCAGCCGCTTTAGTAAGTGCATTCACAATGGTGATTGCGATTTTTAGTGTACATGCAGCAAACGGTTTATTTATGACTAACAACGGTTACGAGTTTGCACTAACGCTACTTGCTGCAACAGGTGCCCTAGCTATTCAAGGCGGCGGTAAATTTTCAATCGACTCTCTTATTAGTCACAAGCTTGATAAATAGCGGTTGTGAGATTTCTACGACTAACGAAACCGGCCCAAATGCGCCGGTTTCAATGGCTATAAAGCCCTTATATCAATCCGCATAGATAATTGCCCACTCAGAAGACGCTGGCAAGTTTCCTAACGAAGCGTGGGAATGCAGGAATGGTATTCTCTACATCTAACAAGGTATGGTTTTATGCAACAGCGAACGCAAACTCGCCCGTCTGTGCGAATTAACACCGCTTATATCTCTCATGGTGGAGGGCCGCTTCCACTTCTTGAAATGCAGTCAGTAGGAGAGGCGAGAACGCCTGCCTATCACATTGAAATGATTGAAGCGCTCAAAGCATTATCAACAGATTTACCCAAACCTGATGCAGTCATAGTGATTAGTGCCCATTGGGAAGACACTGAAGTCTGTATAACTACTCACCCAGAACCTTCCTTGATTTATGACTATTATGGCTTCCCTAAAGAGGCGTATTACCTTGAATATCCGGCAAAAGGGGAAGCAGCACTTGCAACTTTATTACTAAAGCGTTTAGCAGGACAAGGCATCGCTGTGCGGGAGGATAGGGCACGTGGTTTCGATCATGGAATGTTCATTCCCCTAAGTATTATGTATCCCAGTGCTGATGTACCCTGTATTCAACTATCCATTACGTCTGATTTGGATTCAAAAAAGCATGTGCTATTGGGGGAAGCAATTAGGAAAGCTGTTGAACTCGGGGTAGAGCCTGTAAATAGTGAAGCAAAGAACGAAGTGAATATTTTAGTTTTGGGCTCGGGTTCTTCTTTTCACAATATGCAGGGCTTTTTTGATAGCTCCGATGAGGCAATACGAAAAGCAACGCGCTTTAATAACTGGCTTCAGACAACTATGCAGACCAGTGGCTACAGCGAGAATGAACGCAAAGCTCGTCTTGTTGATTGGTACAGCGCGCCGGATGCTCGATACGCCCATCCTAGAGAAGAGCACCTTCTTCCACTCCATGTTTGTTATGGCGTTAATAACAGAGCAGCTGATAAAGCGATGTCTTTAACGCTATTAACTAAACCTGCAAGCATGTTTGTGTGGAGTGATTGACCAGTGCTTAACATTGCCGCGTCAGTGCAACACCTGATTGGATAACGGTTGCGTTAAACGAGAGCAATTAAATTTTGAACAGTTTGATTATCAATTGGTCGTTTGAGTAAAAATGTTAAAATTAGTGCTTTACAGTCCCACATAAATCATTAAGATACGCAGCACTTCAGGAGAGTTGGCAGAGCCCGGTTTAATGCACCTGACTTGAAATCAGACGTGGGGTCAAACCCACCGGGGGTTCGAATCCCTCACTCTCCGCCAAATACGAAAAACCCGCACATTGTTGCGGGTTTTTTTATGGGATAAATTTACTCTCTTTAATATACGGCTATAGCCAAGTATTTAATCTGCACATAATCACATCGATCAAATTCAAACGTGCATAGTCATTTTTGGCATCATCATCTGTCGATGTGAATCGAGACCTAGTGCGAATTCTTAAGCAAGAACATCAATGGCTTTAAAAAACTGTGTTGCATTTTCTACGCTCATTTATATTAGGTTAACGCTGGAAGCGTTTTAAAATAATGAGAACAAGAGCATTCTATACAAAGATGGTTATTATTCTTGCAAAAAGATGAATATTTCACCAGTTGATTGATTTAATTGAAATTAGTGCTTTACAGCGTGCCGTAAATCATTAAGATGAGCGTCACTTCAGGAGAGTTGGCAGAGCCTGGTTTAATGCACCTGACTTGAAATCAGACGTGGGGTCAAACCCACCGGGGGTTCGAATCCCTCACTCTCCGCCATATACAAGAAACCCGCACATTGTTGCGGGTTTTTTTATGGGTGAAATATTTTCTGATCTCATCCTGTCTGTATCTTGTAATTACAAAACATTTCATAAAAACCAAGTTATGTCGCGCTTTATTCACAAAAGCTTGATATATATAAAAAGGTTTACAATCAACTGAAATCTTTACGGCATATAAAAGCGGTGTACGTGTACGTATATCGCTGGTCCTACGCAGTTGATAGTAATAACAAGAATTCAAGAGGACATTATGCAGGCAATGCCCACACTTAATCTTCGGGAAGGCACGGTTGAACAAAAAAGACGGGAAATAAAGGCGTATTTCCTCGACTCATTCAACACATATGAATCACTTTTCTCTTGCCTAGCGAATGACGAGGTCTTTTACGAACGACCTGAAAAACTGCGTCATCCGTTAATTTTTTATTTCGGCCATACCGCCACGTTTTTTATCAATAAGCTCGTGCTCTCAAAGGCTATTAACGAGCGAATTAACCCTAAATTTGAATCGCTTTTTGCTATTGGTGTCGATGAAATGAGTTGGGATGATCTTAACGATGAAAATTACGATTGGCCGAAGGTGGAAGAGGTGCGTCAATATCGCAATCAAGTGCGCACCTTGGTATGTGACCTTATAGATACCATGACTTTCACCATGCCTATCGACTGGGACAGCCCAATGTGGCCTGTAGTGATGGGAATAGAACACGAACGCATTCATTTAGAAACCTCATCTGTTCTAATCAGACAGCTACCCATTGCATCGGTACGCCCCAGCCCAGAATGGCCTGCATGTAGCACTATGCAAACTAATGCTGAAGCGTTAGAGGCTAATGTTTTAATCACCGTTCCGGCACAGAAAGTTATAAATGACAAAGCGTGGAACAGTGCTTATTACGGCTGGGACAATGAATATGGTTCTCAGCAAGAATCCGTTAGCGAGTTTAGTGCGTCTAAATTTCTTGTAAGTAATGGTGAGTATTTATCGTTTGTGCAAGACGGCGGCTATAACAACGCAAAATACTGGGAGGCTGAAGGCAATAAGTGGCGTGAATATACGAAGGCTCAGTATCCTGTATTTTGGATTAAAAAGGGTGATGATTATTTATATCGCAGCATGCTTGAAGAGCATCCACTTCCTTTAGATTGGCCTGTGGATGTGAATTATCATGAAGCGAAAGCGTTTTGTAACTACTTGAGTGAAAAAAGCGGTGAGCTTATCCGTCTGCCGACTGAGAATGAATGGCAAGCGTTACGTCAGCAGGCTGGTGTAACACAAACCGTATACAGCGAAGGATTCAACATAGCGCTGCAAAAGTATGCGTCGAGTGAACCTGTTAATGTTAATAAGTCCGGCGAATTTTATGATGTTGTTGGCAACGTATGGCAATGGACAGAAACACCCATCTATCCGTTTGAGGGCTTCAACGTTCACCCTTTATATGACGACTTTACAACACCAACATTCGACAATAAGCATAACCTCATTAAAGGCGGTAGTTGGGTATCTACAGGTAACGAAGCAATGAAAGATAGTCGTTACGCTTTTAGGCGCCACTTCTTTCAGCACGCGGGGTTTCGGTATGTTCAAGGAAAGCGAGTTATAGCAGTGAACGATTTTGATTATGAAAGTGATACACAGGTTTCGCAATACAGTGAATTCCATTACGGCGACGAGTATTACGGCGTTCCTAATTTTGCTAAAGCCAGTGCGCAGTTTTGTATTGACGCTATGCAAGGGCGTCAACACGCTAAAGCGTTAGACTTGGGGTGTGCTGTTGGTCGGTCTACCTTTGAACTTGCAAAATACTTCGATCATGTCGATGGCATCGATTTTTCTGCACGCTTTATAAAAACAGCGTTTGAGATGCAAGAACGTGGTGAAATACGCTATAACCTTATAGAAGAAGGTGAACTTACGTCGTTTAAGGCGCGCAAGCTTTCTGCGCTCGGTTTAGATGACAGTGTAGACAACGTTGCTTTCGCACAAGGTGATGCGTGTAATTTGAAGCCGCAATTCACAGGCTACGACTTGATCTTCTTAGGCAACCTTATTGATAGAGTGTATAGTCCAAGAAAGGTATTAACGGACATGGCTACGCGGCTAAATAAAGGTGGATTGCTCGTTGTCGCCAGCCCCTTTACATGGTTGGAAGAGTATACCGAAAGAAGTGAATGGTTGGGCGGCTACAAAGATGAAAATGGTGAAACGCTTAGCTCTACTCAGGCGCTTGAAGATGCATTAGGTCATAGCTTTAAACGAATTGCTGAACCTAAAGACATTCCATTTGTCATCCGAGAAACAAAGCGGAAATACCAACATACGCTTTCTGAATTTAACGTGTTTGAAAAGATAGAATAATGCGGTGTCTGTTGAAGCGCTGTGTCTTTTAAAGCGTGTGTGCAGTATAAAGTGAGCGCGGTACGCGTGTAACGTGTTTATAATTATAATAGATTTCAGAAGGCCTTTAGCCAATAGTAAATGCGCAAGGCTATAAAAATAGGATAATGTGAAGGTGAGCAACGCGCTAAGCCATCTCCCCGTGTTCAACGCTATGCAAAGCGAGTTTATGCCTTACAAGGATGTATGGCAGGCACCTTCTCACCTGAAACTCGATCAAACTCGTCTTAAATATTCAGCGATATTTCGCCGCTTTCAGGGCGCGTCTTCATCTCAAGCGAACGTTGTCGCGTCTCAGCAAGACCCTATTCCAATGTGGATAGCGGATATGGACATCCCGCCTTGTGATGAAATTCTCAGCGCGATTACACAGAACCTTCGCTCTACTTATGGATATCAGTCCCTTGATATCGGTGACGCGGTAGCAAAACGTTTTGAGCGTACCACGCAAAAAAGTAGTCGCTTTAACGTAGAAAGTGGCGATGTTGTGGATGTTGCGAGCGTAATAGGAGCAATAGACGTTGCGCTTCACACTTTTTGCCAACCTGGTCAAAAAGTCATGGTTTTAACACCAACCTATTTCCCTTTAACAGAGGCTATTAATAATAACGGCTTAACGCCAGTATCCATTCCAGTCATTCAAAACGCGCGTCAAATTCAGACTAAGCTTTCTGAAGTTGCCGCGACAAAGGATAGCGACAAGAGTCGTCAGGAATACGTCGAAGGTTCTAACGCAACTATAGATACTTCAGCCTTCGATAGTGCTGCGGCTGCATTCGTGATTTGCCATCCTAATAACCCTACAGGTACAGTGTTAAGTGCAGAAGAGCAGCGTGTTATTATGAGCTTCTGCGCCAAGAACGATATTTTAATGATCACTGATGAGGTACACAGCGAGTTTGCATTTAACTCGTCAAATGAACCAACGCTAATCCCCATGTTTGGTGCAGAGATAAGCAATAAGAGCGAGAGGCGCCAAGAAAGTCAAAACGGTGGTAACATCCATACTCATCAACTGCCACGCATTATCCACATCAATAGCGTATCTAAGGCGTTTAACCTAGCGAGTATTCCAGGTGCATCGTATGCGGTCATTAAGGATAAAACGATCAGAGAGACGTTTGCCCAAGCTATTAATAGCAGGCACCTTAACGCAAGTAACTTAGGAAAAGTTGCGTTGATTGCCGCCTATGAGAAGGGAAGTACTTGGTTAGACAGCGTAAAAAGTGCGTTGAGCTTCAATCGAAAGCTTGTTGTGCGCTTCTTTGAGCACTATGGTTTATCTGTTAATTATACAATGGGCGGCGCTGGTTATTTCTTGTGGCTAGACCTTTCAACATTCCCGTCGCATTTTACACAGCCGAACAGTATCCCTTCTGTGGATGAAGCTCCTTTAGGTGACGCTTCTCGTCAACCTCTCAAATATTCACCCGTGACCACTGTGGAAGGATGTATTGAGCGCGGCGTGATAGGTAACGACGGCGCGACCTTTGGTTCTCCACACCATATTAGGCTAAATTTAGCCTGTCACCCTGCGGTTGTAGAAACCGCGCTGCAAAGACTGTGCTTTATTTCTTAGCTTAACCCGCATCGGTTGAGCGATAGTTACTTTAATTCTAAATATTAGAATAATAAACTCAAATATATGACATTTTATTTCTATTAAAGAGGATTAAAATGACCTTATTAAATAATTAGCCCTTAACACATGTTCTATCGCCCAGCGTTACTCCTGTTGGGTAGAAGAGTCAGTGGCGGCTTACGGTTATAAGGAATGCAAGATGATGTATTTGAGAAAAGCGAATGAAAGAGGAAAAGTGAACTTTGGCTGGCTAAAAAGCCAACATAGCTTTTCGTTTGGACACTATTATGACGCAAAACATATGGGGTTTTCAGCGCTAAGGGTTATCAATGACGATGTTGTTCAGGCCGGTAGAGGTTTTGAAACCCATGGTCACAGAGATATGGAGATAATTTCATATGTTGTGAGCGGTGCTTTAAAGCACAAAGACAATACCGGTAATGAGTACGTAGTGCCTGCGGGTGACGTGCAAGTAATGAGTGCAGGTAAGGGTATCATGCATTCGGAGTTTAACCCTTCTACTGAAGAGCCTGTTAACTTTCTGCAAATTTGGATTATGCCCAATGAAAAAGGCGGTACGCCCAGCTATGCGCAAAAAACCTTTGGCACACAGGCGGGTGGAAGTAACCATGATTCAAAGCTTGAATTATTAGTAAGTGATAACGGAAGGGAAGGGTCATTACGCATTAAGCAAAATGCGGCAATCAGCCGTTTAACTTTGAAAGCTGGCGAAACATGGGAGCATGGCACTGAAGACCAAAAGGGTTACCTTCATATGATTAGCGGTAATGTACAGGCTGTGGTAGACAGTGAAACGAATGCAGTTGAAATAGGGGCAGGCGATGCTTTGGGTATTTACGAACAAGACATCATTCGTCTGAAAGCCTCAGAGGAAAGTGTGGCCTTGTGGTTTGAATTACCTAAATAGCTGCCTAAAAGTAATCTAGATCAATAATTTAGTTTCAATTTGTGTATCTCTACTTCACGAATTCTTATCTCGTGGTATGATGACTCGGATAAGGTTAAAGGCTGGTAATACTTCTCATTAATGAGCATTACCAGTCTTTATTCCAGTTGTATGTAAAACCGAAGTCAGTGAGATACTAGAGTGATAAAAATAATCCTAGCAGATGACCATGATTTGGTCAGAACAGGGATACGCCGGATTCTGGAAGACGTAGACGATTTTACTATCCTCGCAGAAGCGAAGAACGGTGAAGACGCGGTACTATTGTGCCGAAAAAACGCGCCAGATGTGGTACTCATGGACGTGAATATGCCCGGTATTGGTGGACTGGAAGCGACAAAAAAAATTGTTCGTATGTCTGAAAATACGCGTGTTATTTGTGTTTCAATGCACAAGGAAAGTCCTATTCCAATGCAAGTTATGGACGCAGGCGCATACGGTTTTCTGTCAAAAGATGCTGAGCCAGACGAAGTAATACGCGCTATCCATAAAGTTGCGGCAGGACAAAAGTATGTTGATCAAGAAGTGGCCAATAGCATAGCCATCGGTAAGTTATTGCCTAGTTCGGATAATCCGTTTGACGAGCTATCGAGTAGAGAACTTACAATAGCAATGCGATTAACCGAAGGTCACAAAGTGCCGGATATAGCCCGAGAACTCAGTATTAACTCAAAAACGGTTAATACTTACCGTTACAGAATGTTTCAAAAGTTAGGTGTAAATTCTGATGTAGAGCTAACGCACTTGGCCTATCGTCATAAGCTTATTAATCCTAACACCTTTTAAGCGTCACTAGACGCGCAACGTCAAAGTGATTATGTCTGCATTTGATTCAGCAGCATTTCTTAAGAATCTAACCTCTCAACCTGGTGTGTACCGCATGTACAATAATCAGGAAGAGGTTATTTACGTAGGAAAAGCCAAAAACCTCAAAAAGCGTGTATCAAGCTACTTTCGTAGTAACCTTGATAATGCCAAAACCCGTTCGTTAGTCAGCCAGATTGCGAATATGGATGTCACGGTTGTAAACAGCGAAACCGAAGCGTTCTTGCTTGAGAACAACTTCATCAAGAAATACAAACCGCGTTACAACGTAGTAATGCGTGACGACAAATCTTACCCTTTTATCTTTTTATCAGATCACGAGCATCCTCGGCTTTCTTTCCATCGCGGCCCTCAAAAGAAAAAGGGCGAATATTTCGGGCCATACCCTAGTGCATGGTCGGTTCGAGAAAGCTTACGCTCTATGCAGCGTATTTTTCCTGTACGTCAATGCGAAGACAGCTATTACCGTGCGCGCAGCAGACCTTGCCTTCAGTATCAGATGCAGCGGTGCAGCGCGCCTTGCGTTGAAGGCTATGTGAGCGATGAAGAATATAAAGAGCAGGTCAATTTTGCTCGCTTATTTTTAAAAGGTAAAAACCAGCAAGTCATTGGCGGGCTGGTGGACAAAATGGAAAAAGCCAGCGAAGCATTAAACTTTGAGGCCGCCGCGCGCTATCGCGATCAGATAAACGCCTTGAGGAAAGTACAAGAGCGACAATGGGTTGCCGGTACCCAAGACGAAATGGATGTGTTTGGGTTCGCGTTCAAAGGCAACATGGCCTGTATCCAGGTAATGTTTATTCGCGAAGGGCAGTTGTTAGGCAGCAAGGCCTATTTTCCCAAAGTCCCCAACACTGCCGATGAACAAGAAGTTTTCGAATCCTTCTTTCTGCAATTTTATTTAGCGGGCAACAAAGTCATTCCTAAACAAATTGTGTTAAGTAATACACTCAGTGACGAAGATGCTATTGCAGATGTACTTGCCAGTGAAGCAGGGCACAAGGTGCATTTCTTCAAAGGGGCGAGGGAAGAGAAGCGCAAGTATCTACAGCTGGCCCAATCAAATGCACAAACTGCGTTAGATGCTCAATATAGCCAACAAAAGTCTGTGTTTGCACGCTATCTAGACCTAGAAGCGGCACTGGAAGTTGATACGCCTATTCAGCGCATGGAATGCTTTGATATTTCTCACACCTCTGGTCAACAAACAGTGGCGTCCTGCGTGGTATTTAATCGAGAAGGGCCACATAAAAGTGACTACCGCCGATATAATATAGAAGGCATCACCCCAGGTGATGACTACGCGGCCATGGCACAGGCGTTAAAACGTCGCTACAAGTCAGTGAAAGAAGTGCAAAAAATTCCAGATCTACTATTAATTGATGGTGGTAAAGGTCAACTTGCTCAGGCTGAAGCATTTTTTGAAGACTGGCCTCATGACAAAAAGCCCATGCTTTTAGGTGTAGCAAAGGGCACTACCCGTAAGCCAGGCTTAGAAACACTAATCCTTGCGGGCAGTCATCAGGTGCTTCCTATGGATAGCCATTCGCCTGGACTTCATCTTATTCAGCATATTCGCGATGAATCTCACCGATTTGCTATAACTGGGCACCGCAATCGTCGTCAGAAAGTGAAAACGACATCGAGTCTTGAAAGTATTCCTGGTATTGGCGCTAAGCGTAGACAGACGTTGTTAAAGTTTATGGGCGGCTTACAAGGTCTTAAAAAGGCCAGTAAAGATGAAATAGCAAGTGTACCAGGCATTAGCCCAGAACTGGCGGATACTATTTACGATCACCTTCATCAATAAATGACTGAGTAACAAGCAATGCATTGCAAATTAAGGTAATGTGTTGTGGAAATGAAAGAAGCAGAGCTTGCAAGCTGCGCGCTAAAACGCCCATAGAGGCATAACACCGAGACGTACTTTTTATGTGGACTATTCCAAACTGTATTACTTTGTTCCGAGTAATCCTTATTCCTGTATTCGTAGTTGTTTATTTTCTTGATTGGCGTTGGGCACATGAAGCCGGCGCATTTATTTTTTGGCTAGCGGCTATTACCGATTGGTTCGATGGTTATTTAGCAAGGAAACTACAGCAATCTACCCCTTTCGGTGCGTTCTTAGATCCTGTAGCAGATAAACTTATTGTAGGTGCTGCTCTTCTTATGATTACTCATAGCTATGCGAGTCTTTGGATCACTTTGCCATCTATAGCTCTTTTGGTTCGCGAAATTTATGTATCAGCGCTTCGTGAATGGATGGGATCGAACGGGGTGAGGGACGCTGTTAAAGTATCATTTATAGGCAAAGCAAAAACAACTGCACAAATGTTAGCCTTAATTGGGCTATTGTCAGGGTTAGAGACCTTTATGGGTATAACTATTTATTGGGTTTCTTTGGGGTATATTCTTTTATATTTCTCAGCGGTGCTGTCTATTTGGTCAATGTTTGTATATACAAAAGCGGCGTGGCCACACCTTCGAAGTGGCGCGGCAAAGTAGAATTGATCGCGGTTTAATCAAAGTGAATAAAAAAATAGCAAACGATCATAAAAAACCGCATTTATCTCAATTTAAACGCTTTTTTGTGTTGACAGTTTTGAATGGGTAGGTAGAATGCACCCCACATTTCGAGAGGACATCAACCAAACGAAATGCTCGATTAAGACGTGCGGGAATAGCTCAGTTGGTAGAGCACGACCTTGCCAAGGTCGGGGTCGCGAGTTCGAATCTCGTTTCCCGCTCCAATCTCTTTGAGATAAGTTTTAATCACGCGCCAGACGCATCTGGCGGAATGGCAGAATGGCTATGCAGCGGATTGCAAATCCGTCTATCTCGGTTCGACTCCGGGTTCCGCCTCCAAACGCTGCAACGCAGCATCAGGTTCTACGCCTGACACCTTTGCTGAAAAGCAACCCGATGCCCGGGTGGTGAAATTGGTAGACACAAGGGATTTAAAATCCCTCGCTGGTAACAGCGTGCCGGTTCAAGTCCGGCCCCGGGCACCATTTACGGCTGGCTCTACCCCATAAGGCTCTAGGCTCTACCCCATAAACGGGGGATCAGCATTCACCTTACACGATTGATAACGGCTCTACCCCATAAACGGGGGATCAGCATTCACCTTACACGATTGATAACACCATCCGGCTCTACCCCATAAACGGGGGATCAGCATTCACCTTACACGATTGATAACACCATCCCATCCGCAATGGGTCATCACTCTTATTCGATAATTTTCAAAGTTTCTAAAACCATACGCTCTTCTCGATATCATTTCCATTTTGTTGTGGAAGCCTTCAGTGATCCCGTTGTTTCGTGTAAAGCGCCACATGGCGATGATAGGTTGCAACCACGAAGTTAAGGTTTTGGCCAGTGTACGAAGTGGACTGTGATGTAACTGTTCAAGCAAGTCTAAGAACCTCGGTAATGTCTGCTCCATTCGTTTTTCATTCATAGTCTTTAACAGCATATACCTGATGAGCTTCTGTTTGACCTCATACAGTGTTTTTAACACCGGATAGTCAGCTAAGTAGCGTTGTAGGTTGTTGTTATTCTCCTCGCTTAAATGCCATTGATGCCGTCGCATCAAACTAAGTAAACCCCGATTCTTACGTCCTTCAGGGTGGTGTTGCTGCCACGCTTTTAAGAAGTGATGGTTTATCAAGCGCACCACATGAAAACGGTCAGCGACTATCGTAGCATTAGGGAAATAGCGTTTGGCAATACCACGATAGGTTTCCGATAAGTCCATCGCGATGAGCTTAACGTTCTCTTTATTGGGAAGGTGGCGTAAGTACGAGCGTAAACTTAATTCAGAACGTCCCAGTTTTACATCAAACACACTACGATGTCGTAAATCTACAAACGTCGTCGCATAACCCTTCTTACGGGTAAAAAAGTGTTCATCTATCCCCAGCATCTCTGGGCAGGGGCGACTGATAATCTCTTTATATTTTTGGCTGATGTGTGATTGGTACCAACGCTCTACCGTAGTGGGACTAATGCGATGTGTGCGTGAGATACCACGCTGCGTAACACCACCGTGGTGCGCTTCAAAGACTTCTAAGCGAAAGCACTCCGACGCCCGATAGCGTGGCCGGATCCCAACAAAAGGGTGCCTGAAATAACGACCACAGCATCGACAGTGATACTTAGGTACCTTTAAATGTAGTGTTAGCACCTGATTACCTTGGCGCGTGTGCTTCACAGTACGCTTATGTGTGGCTTTTATGCGTAAATGTCGACTCTCACAATGTTTGCATAGCGGCTTTTTAGTGGGCTTTGCCCACACTTCAATAAAATCATGTCGATGAACACGTTCTATTTCTAACTCACTTATGCCTAAAATAGTACCTGCGTGGGACATCTGTACTCTCCATTAAATGATTCTTCGCAAAATCAGTTTAATGAATGCGGATGTCCCCCGTTAATGATGAAGAGCCCACCATCCCATCCGCAATGGGTCATCACTCTTATTCGATAATTTTCAAAGTTTCTAAAACCATACGCTCTTCTCGATATCATTTCCATTTTGTTGTGGAAGCCTTCAGTGATCCCGTTGTTTCGTGTAAAGCGCCATATTGCCACTATCGGTTGTACCCAGGACATCAAGGTCTTCGCTAAGAGTTTGAGGGGCTTTGATGCAGCTGCGCAAGAAGCTCTAAAAATTGAGGTAATTTTTTCGCCATCCGATTTTGGTTCATTGTTTTCATCAGCACGAAACGGGTAAGCTTTTGTTTCGTTATATACAATGCACGTAGGGCGGGGTAGTTTCGCCGAGTAACGGTCTAAGTTGGCTTAGTCCTCTAGTGCCATCCATTCTTGTACCATGTTACTGGCTGTAAAGAAGTCTGGAGACCCATGATAAAGCTGAGTGAATTTTTCAACATCCTCAAATTCAATCTTCTTGAATTTGCAACGATTGAAGTATGCTTTCAGTTTGGTGTGATGGCGTTTTTTAGTTCTTTCTGATTGCGCGATGACCCAATAAAGAATGTCAGTAAACGCTTGAAAGTGACGACCTTCCATTCTTAACACATTTGCCATTTCTTCGTGAACACATGCATCTAGGGCTAAAGTTTGTCTCAGCGTAAAATTACATTTGGTGGCATGCTTTAAGTAGTTGTCTTTTTGAATGTGGAAGTTGCGCCAAGCTAGATCAAAATTTTTATTTTTTACTGCGGCTTTGGCTTCATGTTTTGCTTGTGCTGCTCTTGCTAAATAGTCATGTTCTGAAATCATAAACATCCTTGTTATTATAAATTGACCTAAACTCTAGAGTTCTCCACTAGTTCTTCTATTTGGCGCTTAGCTAAAAAAGGGTTTTCTAGAAAAGTCATAACTAAACGTTTGTTTCCAGTGCCTGAAAGTACGAGCTTACCTGATCCCACTATTTTCTCTGCAATATCTTGATGAAGATTTATTGACTCCACTTCATCCAAACGCAGTTCATTACTCGTAGTGGTAAATATACCTTCTTTTGCAATAACTCTTCTTTCAGTGATTCCTCTTTCTGAATTTTTGATATCAAAGAAAAGGTATATAACGTAAATCACACAGCCAAGAGTTAAGCTGATACCTAATTGATAAACAGTAGTGTCGACTAAAGAGCCAAAAATAAGCGTTAATATCGAGAACAGGCCAAACAGGAAAGGTCTGAGCCATATGAGCCAATGAAAACTGAAAAGGTGCTGGACTTTTTCTTTGTTAGAAAGCGAATTGTGAATAAACGACATTGACAAGATCCATTTGAGTTTCCAACGGAGTGACTAAAAACCTAGTGAATAAGCAGTAGCCTTCCTAAATATGCCTCAACAATTTTGTCAAATTGGAGCATCGAGTTTGCGTAAATTTAGTGTCGTTTATTTGTTTCAACAGGTCAACAAGATAAATAACGGCAGTAATGGTTGCTGGTTTTAACAGTGCCTTGATACTTCAGTGAGTGTAAATATAAAAGATAGGAAACAAATTCTTCTTAGCTTTCCTTACCATCAACATCCTTGTCGCTTGCATCCTTGCTTGCTTTAGTAGATTCATGTTGCGCACGTATTTTGTCAGGAGTTTGATTACCTCTAACTTCTACAAGTTCTCTGCATTAGCTCGCATAACCTTTGTTGCTCCGTTTACAGATTCAGCTACGTCTTCAGCTGAGTCTAGGAACTTTGATAGAACGTTAAGCATTTTAGCGATTACTTTAACCATGATAAATCTCCCGATGATTGAGGCACAATTGCCACTAAAAGCCAATTAGGCTTTGTGTCAGAAGATAGGGGGGGTAGGTTTCGTTTCTAACGAAAATACGGTAGTAATACACTCATACTAAATTATGAAAATTTTCAAAAAGTTGCGGTATATTATTTGATCAGGAAATTCACTATGAGGGGAATGAAATGGATTTCGATATAAAGGGGTTCATCATAGCGTTGTTGTTAGGTATTTTGTCAGGGTTAGGTTTTGCCAATATCTTTAACCTGGATTTCTCTTCAGCTATCGATACTACTGGTACATTCTTAGCCGGTGTTGGTGCTGTGGGAACGATGTTCATTGCAGCTAAAGCATTAAAAAGTTGGAAAGTTAAAGACAACTTTGAAAAGGCGTTAGAACTTCACTTAGAAGCAAAAATGCATGCTAGGGAGTTAGCTAAAATACTTTATCAATTTCGTATACTTAGAAGAACCGATAATCCTAATGAGATTTATAATGAGTTCATCACAGAAAAAATAAGATTTCTAGATAAGCTTAAATCAATCAAAAAAGTGCTAGAAATACATCGTGGAACGGACACTGAAATAGTTAAAGTCATCGAACATGTTTATAAACTATTTAGAGAAGTCTCGGAAGGCAACCTAGGGACACTACCTGATATTTCTGACAAAATTGTTGAGGGAGATTTTGCACAACTCCTTATTTCAGTAGACGGCATAGAGTTTTATTTACGTAAGCAATTTTAGTTCAGGTAAGCCATACGCCCGTAGGAGTTGAGAGATAACTATGATATGTGACGGATAGTTGATGTTTTACAAGGATAGATGATGAATTTCGATATTAAGACCTTTGTTATGGGGTCACTTACAGGCTTAACCTTTGGGTTGGGTATTGCTGATTTAGTGGATAAAGACTTATCCCAATTCATGTCTGGTATGGGCTCTGTATTAGCAGGGTTAGGGGCATTAGTTACCGCATACATAGCGTTCATGGTTTATAAAAGGTGGCAGAGACAGTACAACTACAATATGGTAAATAGCGCTCTAGATTCATTTAACGACTTGCTTATTGAATATGAAGAGTACGCTATTGAATCTTTCAGGAATTGTTACTACGGACAAAATTCAGACTTTGATGAATTTTTTAAATTTGAGAAAAAAGTCACTTTCGTTTCTAAAAAAATCGAAGCACTCTTGCCTGAATACCTTTTACCTCATTGGAAAAGGTTCTTTAAAGAACCTGTCATAGATTATGAAAAAGAATTAGCACCTGTTCTCTTTGAAGCTGCACACTCGCAAACAGTTAATGAAGAAGATTACTACCGGTTAAAATCTAAGTTGAACGTTGTTTTTGGTAAGGCCCACGTGAGCATCATTGAAATGAATCACATCATACCTCTAGTATTCAAATAACTGGATACCTTGTGCTAAAGTAATACCCATAGCCAAGCGCAATGCTTGGCTTTAATAAGCCTTCGTAATACCTTCAATTTCCTTCCACAATTCCTTTCTTACAACTTATCCCACCATGACTCAACTAACAGTAGATGAAATCAAATCTGCTTTGCCTGCGCAGTTTAAGAAAAGCATTAACCAAGAACTGATAGACAACATTAATGCGACTATCAGTGATCCCGAAATGTTCGAGACTTACTGATAACTTGGTTAGTTACACACACGTTCTAAAGAACGGTAAGTTTAAGATTTCGCGTTATCTTGATGCAGTGAGGTATGTTAGCTACTGTCCACTTCCACAAAAATAAGCGTATTGCTTTGTCGAGAGCAAATCGTTTAATTTATCAAAGTCTGTTTCATCCCGAATCTCCAATATCCACATTTTTTGCCTCTTCGCCACGACAGTTTTGAGGTTCCCATGTTTTTCTAAATACGCCTTAGAAGGGGGCTTGAAAGTGACAATTTGAACAGAATCTTTAAGTCTACGTACTGAGATTCTAGCGAAGAGGAAACGCTCGAAATTATATCTAGGCGGGCCATTGGCGTCACAGCAAAACCTAGAGTCGCCTCCATTATAATTTAAGGTCATGTAGTTAATAACTTTTTAAAGTTTATATAATTTATTACGCTTACCTAGAAAAAGCGTCTTGATATTGGCGTGCAAAAATGCGTCTTTAACGGTTATCTTCTTCATTTTTAAACCTATGACGTTACATTCATATGTAACTATAACTTTGTGTGCGTATGGATATTATTACTCTGAACTAAGTAACAATATAAATGATAGCCGCGTAAAGGCATAAACTAGCTAATCTAAAAATGGTATTTATTAATCTCGCTCTTTTACTGCGTTTTACTATGGTAAAATCCGTAAAAATCTTTGGCAAAGACGTACTATCTTGAATTCTGTTATGTCACTTCGTTTAGACGAGCTATCTCGTGCTGAGCGTCCATTTCACGCACGTGGTAGCAAGGTGATTCGCTGTGATGCGTGTTTGCTTCCAACGCAAAACTGTATTTGTGAATTTAAGCCTGAAGCTGGCACAGACGTGGCGGTTTTGTTCTTAATGTACAAAGGCGAATACTATAAACCTACCAATACAGGCCGTTTGATAGCGGATGTGGTTAAAGACAACCACGCGTTTTTATGGAAACGAACGGAACCTGATGAAGCGTTACTGAAACTTCTAAGCGACGACAAATACTTTCCCATTGTGGTATTTCCACACGAATATGCTGCAGCTGAACGCTGTATTGACGCACCACCATTGAATACTGGTAAAACGTTACTATTTATTTTCTTGGATGGAACCTGGCGTGAAGCAAAGAAGATGTTTGTAAAAAGTCCTTATTTGCATAATTTCCCTGTGCTGGGCGTTAGCATGGAAGTGGCTTCAGACTATCTGCTAAGAGAGTCTACCCATGATTTCCAACATTGCACCGCAGAAGTAGGTATTAGCGTTTTGGCACTAGCTGAGCAGCAGCAAGGGGCACAAACGTTAGCGCACTATTTTAGCGTGTTTAGGCGGGAATACTTAAAAGGTAAGCCCCATTTACAGCATAAGCTCGCGTTTGCAGAGTCGCAGGTTAAAGATAACATCTAAAAAGTGTCACTTTTATTTGCGAAAGTATTGTTTTACATCCACTATTTTATATTAATGAAAAACGGAGAAAGCGAATGGCATCAGTTACTTTTCAAGGCAACACAGTTACAACTAAGGGCCAGTTACCAGAAGTAGGTACAGCGGCACCAGACTTTACCTTAGTAAAGGCGGATTTGGGCGAAGTAACGCTGTCAGAACTTGCAGGTAAAAACATTGTATTGAATATCTTTCCTTCAATCGACACAGGAACTTGCGCAATGTCAGTGCGTAAATTTAACGAAGAAGCTGCAAAATTAGATAATACAACGGTTATTTGTGTGTCAGCCGACCTGCCGTTTGCTGCGGGCCGTTTCTGTGGCGCAGAAGGCATCGAAAATGTGCTTACAGGTTCTACCTTCCGTTCAAGCTTCGGCGATGATTACGGTGTAACCTTCGAATCAGCACCGCTGACGGGTTTGTTATCGCGCTCGGTTGTTGTTATCGATACTGAAGGTAAAGTGGTTTATACAGAGCAAGTAGCAGAAACTACTGAAGAACCAAATTACGAGTCTGCGATTGCTGCATTAAGCTAAGAAGCCCACTTAGTCACTAAGTGAAATAGTACATAGTTAATGTGAATAAATACCAACCGATTCGTTTTTATCGCGGTATTACAAGGCGCTCACTCATGTGAGCGCTTTCCAGGAGGATGTAATGGCATCAGTATTGCTGTCAGTCGGCGAGTTAGCCAATGCAATGCAACAAAAACCAGTTACGCTTGTAAGGGCGTTGATGGATGATCCTGTGTCAAAAACGCCGGATACACGAACGGCAATGGTATTGCCTGCTTCAGTGGATTTTGATCTAGATAGCGAAGGCAGCGATCACACTACAGGTTTACCGCACAGTATGCCCTCAGCTGATGACCTTGCTATTTATCTTGGCAATCAAGGTATCACAGCAAATACTCCCATAGCGGTTTACGACACCCGAGGTATGTATTCTGCGCCTAGAGTGTGGTGGATGCTAAAGGCACTAGGGCATAAAGATGTATATATATTAAATGGTGGCCAACCTGCGTGGGAGGGGGCTGGGCTTCCCGTTTCAGAACAACAGCAGTATGGAAAATTAACCTACCAAGCAACGCCTCGACCTGGGTGGTTTGCAAACTCTAGTGCAGTGCTGCAGGCTATAAATACCGAAGCGCAACTGCTTGATGCGAGAAGTAGTCCGCGATTTAAAGGCGAAGTTTCAGAGCCCCGTGAAGGCGTGCGCTCAGGGCATATGCCTGGCGCATTCAATGTTCCTTTCGATACACTAATAAAAGACGGCCATTTCTTACCTGTAGATGAACTTAACGCTGTTTTTGCACAAGCAAAAGTCGATTTGCGTAAACCTATTATCTGCACCTGCGGTTCAGGCGTTACCGCTTGTATCATTGGTGTTGCAGCTCTTATGTGTGGTGCTACGCAAGTTTCGGTATATGATGGTTCATGGTCTGAGTGGGGCGCTAATACCCAGTATCCGGTAGTCAAAGGCGTGTAAAAGCATAAAATCCTTTAAATACTAAAATCATTTATGTGCGATGTATGCCTAAGCACGATATTACCGCGAGCTTCATAGGAAAACCGAATAACTCGCTTTATAGCAACAGAGTAAGTACAACCCAATGTCAGCTAATCAATCCTTACCCAATATTGTTATTCTCACCGGTGCGGGTATTTCCGCTGAATCTGGGCTAAAAACCTTTCGTGATAATGACGGCCTTTGGGAAAATCACAGCGTTGAAGAAGTCGCTACACCCGAAGCGTTCGAGCAAAACCCTAGCTTGGTTTATCGCTTTTATAATGCGCGCCGGGCACAGCTTCAACAGAATGATGTTTTGCCCAACGCAGCACACATGGCGCTTGCTAAACTCGAGAAAGCCTTCGGTCATAAGCTAACGTTGGTGACGCAAAATGTAGATGACTTACATGAGCGTGGGGGAAGTGAGTCGGTTTATCATATGCATGGTAGACTACTTTCGGCGCGCTGTGCTATTAGCCAGCAAACTTTTGATTGGCGTGAGAGTTTTGATCACACCACTAAATGTCCGTGCTGTAAAAGAGTAACCCTTCGACCGGATATTGTGTGGTTTGGCGAAATGCCTATGTATATGGAAGAAATTTACGAGGCGCTTTCACAGGCCGATGTATTTATAGCTATTGGTACATCGGGTAATGTGTATCCCGCTGCTGGCTTTGTTCAGATTGCTAAAGAAAATGGGGCACACACAATAGAAGCGAATTTAGAACCAGGTGTATCCAATGCTTTGTTCGACGAATCACTTACTGGTCCTGCCTCGCGCATAGTTCCGCAGTGGGTTGATGAATTGATTTCAAAATATGCGCTGTAGGAGGCGCAAAACATGCAGTATATGAATGAATTTCTTACCATTGCATTGGTACATCTTGTGGCTGTTGCCAGCCCAGGCCCTGACTTTGCGGTGGTGGTTCGAAACAGCGTGGCTTATGGAAGGCGTATCGCTATATACACTAGTATCGGTATTGGGCTAGCAATCTTATTGCATGTTGCTTACTCGCTAGTAGGGCTAAGTGTGGTAATTGCGACTACGCCCTGGCTATTTACCACTTTTAGCTACGCTGCCGCTGCCTATTTACTTTATCTTGCTTTCGGAGCGCTTAGAAGCGGCCCTGTTAAGCAGGAGCAACACGTAAATGCGGAAAAAAAGACATCACAAATCTCGGCAAAACGTGCTGTATGGATGGGGTTTCTGACAAACGGGCTTAATCCAAAAGCAACGCTGTTTTTCCTTTCACTTTTTACCGCCATCATCAGCATTGATACGCCATTTAGCGTAAAGCTTGGTTATGGTATCTATTTAGCGTTTGCCACCGGGCTTTGGTTTTGTTTCCTTTCCTACCTTTTAAGTACCAGTAAAGTTGCTGAACTTATTGGCAAAAAGGGCTATTGGTTGGATAGGGCTATGGGCGTGCTTTTAGTCGGGTTAGCCGCTAAGTTGGTGTTGGGGTAATTTTTGTTTAATACACAAACAGGCAATTATTTTCGTGAATTGATATAATCGCGCCGATTTTTCTAAAAATATAAGAGAGTTGTGTGAAAGACGTAAACCCAGACCGCCTCAACAGTACGTTGTCCAAACAGTATCAATTCGATACCAAAGGTCTCTTGCGCCGCGCTGCCGGTCTAACAAAAGCAAACTTTTCATCATTACTGCAGGGAAGTGTTGTTCTATTTCTTACGTTTGTCGTGTTAGGTGTATTTGCTCAGCAATACATTACTATAAATGACGATGGAACCTATGTTTTTGAGCACCAGTCAATCATTGAAATTGTCGCAATCTGCATCGTTGCTCCGTTACTGACTGGTTTATATATGATGGGGGTTTTTGTAGCGCGTGGTGTAAAAACATCGGTATTTACAGTATTTCAGTTTTTCCCCTTAATATTTTTGGTAGCGTTAACCCAGCTAGTCAACAGTATCCTTGTGCAGTTAGGCATGATGCTGCTCATCATTCCAGGTGTGTACTTCTATTTAGCGTCTTCTTTTTCTCTGATGTTAGTGGCCGACAGAAAGCTAACGCCAATAAGCGCAATTATTCTTTCCTGCCGAGTATTTAATGCGTACTGGGCTCAAATAGCCAGTATTTTCGGCGTTCTCTTCTTATTGTTCGTGTCGGTACCGCTGACGTTCGGGGTTTCCCTAATTTGGGTGTTACCCTTTTATTTTAGTATGATGGGGTTGCTCTATCAGGAATTAATTGGCGAGCAAGGAGTAAGCACGGAAGCATCTGAAAACGATGTGAATGAGTCGAGCTTCGATGCATAAACGAGAAACCTTTAAAATTGTCCTTATAACGTTGGGTGTTCTGGCGGTTATCGTCATTAACGCCATTATTTTTACCGAGGACGAGCCTGATATTCTAGATATACCTCAAACGGTGGAGGCGAAAAAGCCGGTGCCTGATTTCTCTGGTTATAGTGACGTAAAAGAGAAAAAAGAGGCGTTTTTTAATTATCTACGCCCCGAGGTAGAGAAACAAAACGCTTACTTACTTACCTTGAGACACTATGTACAAACCCTTTACAGAAAGACGTTAGCTAATGAGTCACTGTCTGAAGACGACATGACTAGGCTTGAGTGGCTTGAAGAGGAATATCGGGTAAAACCCACACAGCCTTTAAAGACTAAACTATTAGCCTTACTGCAGAAAATTGATGTTTTACCTGAAGAACTGGTACTTGTTCAGGCTGCGAATGAATCTGCATGGGGAACAAGCCGATTTGCAAGGAAGGGCTACAACTTCTTCGGTTTGTGGTGTTTTTCAAAAGGGTGTGGTTTCGTTCCAAGTCGTCGAAACGACGGCGCATCTCATGAAGTGGCCAAGTTTGACAACTTGTCTCGAGCTACGTACACCTATATGCGTAACCTCAACAGACACGATGCCTATGCTGACTTAAGAGAGATCCGCAGTCGACTGAGAGCTAACCAATTACCCATCACAGGTATTGCACTAGCTGAAGGGCTGATGAACTATTCCGAGCGAGGAGCCGCTTATGTTGAAGAGCTTCAAACAATGATCCTATTTAACGAGGAGTTTTTATCCGAATGATACGCGCTGCATTATTTCTTGCTTCATCTCTGTTTGTCGGTTTTGCTAGTACATCCGTATCTGCTGAAACGATAGATGTAGAGTACAGCCGTTTCTACAGCCATGTTAAAAAGCTAGATAACGAAGATACCCAAGCGCTTCAGTTTGCCTTTGGTTTTGTTCGTGTAGGTGAAGGGCGTTTATGCGAGGTTAACGGTGCATCTATCGTTACCGACAAGAAAACAATGCCACTAGACGTTACTGATGAAGGACGTTTTACCGTACCCACTGAAAAAGCACTAAAACTGGCTAATGCACTGGTACGTATCGACTTAAACGAACGTGCGAACGTTTGTGATATGTCGGTGCAGCTTGAAACCAAGCCCGAGTACCTAAAACAGTATTACAAAAAAGAAGAACTCACTTTCTTATACGAACAGTATGAAGCCTTTTTCAATGAAATGGGGAGCTTTTTGTCTTTTATGATGCCATCGGTGAAGGGCTTGATGATTCAGTTCGAAGACAAAAATTTAGATTTCATTACGCCGCAGGGCGTACAAATTAACAATGGCGTTCTGCATTTAGAACAAGAGTGGATCAACGAAGCGAAAGGCTTAACGCTACCACACGCGCCGCTGCGTGTTACAGCTATGGCCTCAAGTTAATCTATCTTTTGAACAATTAGGTATCAGGTTAGTAACTGATACCTAATTTGCTCTGCAATTCGCGCGATGGTCTCTTCGCCTTTTGCGCACAGTTCTTCCGCCCTATGAAACTCCATGATACCTACATCAGTAAGCTGAGGTTCTATTAGTATATCTGGCGGGTCGCCGGCTAAACGAGACCGAGTAACACGAGCTTGAAGTATTTCAAGTGAGCTGCTCATTACGCTCATAATTCCTGGCGGGTTGCGCTTATTCACCTTTGCAGGCACTTCGGTAAATTCTTCTTCTACTTTTTCAATAACATCAGAGGCTATGCTTTCTTCGGTATTCACATCTTCAGAAGCATTGACTTGAAGCTGCTCTTCATTTTCGTCTGACGTTTTGTCATCTTTACTGTCTGGCGAAAACCATTGGCGCAATACGTTTTGGCTTTTAGTAAAAAAGTCTTCGGTTTTACGTTGGTTTTCTTCGTGATCTTGCCTTAACTTTTCCAACCGAAGCGGGCGAAAATCGGCGTTAAGATTAACCGCAATCACAAAATCAGCCCCTAATTGGCGACACAAGTTCACCGGTACAGGGTTCACAACAGCGCCATCCACTAGCCAGCGATCGCCATGAGCAACGGGGGCAAAAAGCGCTGGAATAGCGCAGGATGCCTGAATGGTATCGCCAATAGGACCTGAATTAAATACCACTTCACGGCCGGTATAGAGGTCAGTTGCCACCGTCGCAAAGGGCTTCAGCATTTCTTCATAGGAGGAGACACAAAACTCGCTGGCAAGTTTGTCGAAAACCTTTTGACCGCTGGCAATACCGCCACGTCTTAATCCAACACCCATAAGAGCGAGTACCTGCCAGTCGCTAAGTGAACAGGCCCATTCTTTTAAACCTTCTAGCTTGCCACTTGCGTAGGCAGCACCAACATAAGCACCAATGGAGCAACCAGCAACAACGTCGATTTTAACGCCAAGTTTTTCCAAAGCTTCAATTATACCAATGTGTGTCCAGCCCCTTGCGGCACCGGCACCTAATGCAAGTCCAATCTTCATCTACTTTGGTTCCATAATATTTACTACTTCGATAGCGTTGTCTTCATCACTGGGATCTGCGCTATTTTCTGTAGCAAAAGAAGGTTCATCAAATCCTATATCACCATCAGCAACGGGGCCGTCTTGGGTGACGATAGATTTAAAATCATAAAGGTTACTATCTACAAGATGTGAAGGGGCCACGTTTTGAAGCGCGCGGAACATTGATTCAATACGACCTGGGAAACGGCGGTTCCAGTCTTGAAGCATTGCTTTTATGTTCTGGCGCTGTAGATTTTCCTGTGAACCACAAAGGTTGCAAGGAATAATCGGGAACTCAGCAGCTTGAGAGTATTTTTCAATGTCTTTTTCTGTGCAGTAAGCCAAAGGACGAATTACTATATGTTCGCCGTTATCGCTAACCAGTTTTGGCGGCATAGATTTAAGCTTGCCCCCGTGAAACATATTTAGGAAAAACGTTTCAAGCATATCGTCGCGGTGGTGACCTAATGCAATTTTAGTGGCGCCTAATTCTTTCGCCGTGCGGTATAAAATACCACGACGCAAACGAGAGCAAAGCGAACAAGTCGTTTTTCCTTCAGGAATTTTGTCTTTAACAATAGAGTAGGTGTCTTCTTCTACAATCTTGTAGTCAACGCCAATGCTGTCTAAGTACTCGGGCAAAATATGTTCAGGAAAACCAGGCTGCTTCTGGTCAAGATTTACCGCAATAATATCAAAATGAATAGGCGCAATCTTCTTTAAAAACAATAAAATATCAAGCATGGTATAGCTGTCTTTACCGCCCGATAAACACACCATAACCTTGTCGTTGTTTTCAATCATACCGAAATCGCCAATGGCCTTACCCACGTTGCGACGAAGTCGTTTCTGAAGTTTGTTGAAGTTGTACTTTTGCTTACTTTGCGCGGCGTTTAACGTCGGCGCATCAGCACTGCTTGTGCCTAAACTCATAATTAACTAGCTTGGTTTGTGATAAAGGCGCCATTATACATTAAAGCGCCTTTTCGAGACTATGGCTGTGTTGTTAAATTTATCGAGAAGCGTTAAGTACTGATTTAAGCGTGTATGATTAACTCTCGGAATTAACCGCTAAATGCGCAGGTTTTTTAACGCCCATCGCCGATTCGCCATTTGTCGCCACCAAGTGTCTTGGTATTTAAGCGCAATTAAGTCGTTAACTACACGGTTATCGGTGATCCAAACCCATCTGGCTTAATCGCAAGTACGTCACAATTTAGTTCATCAATAACGTGCTCGGCAGTATTGCCAATAAGCGCCGCCGAAATACCAACCCGTCCCACGGTGCCTATTACAACTAACTCGGCATCGAGTGTTTTAGCCACTTGCGGGATAACTTTTTCAGGCAAGCCTTCTTTCACCACACATTTATTTTCTGCAATACCATATTTCAGCGCGTGACTACGCATTTCTTTCATATGATGATTTTTTACCGCATCGTGATATGTATCAGGGTCAAACTCTGGCACTTCAATGGCAATGTTAAGTGGAGTTGTAGGGTAGCTATTCACTAAATTAACGTTACCTTTCAACAAAGAAGCATAATCGTTAGCGATGATCGTAAGCTTGTCGTTTAACGCAGCATGCTCGTCATCTTCGCTGCCTACGTTTACTGCAGCTATAATTTCACCGCCTTCTGGCCAGTCGTGTTCTTTAACGAGCAGTACAGGGCGTGGGCACTTGCGCATTAGATGCCAGTCTGTAGGGGTAAAGATCACTGAGGCAAGGTCGTCATGTTTTTTAGTGGCTTTTACCACTAAGTCGATTTGGTTATTAAGGGCGTAATAAATAATCGACTCATAAGTACGGTTATTCCACTCAACCACAATATCGGTCTCTGAAAAGCCTTGTTCTTTTAGCTGGGCAGATAACCATTTGGCGTGCTCTTTTGTAACGGCATCGCGCATTGATTCACGTTCGTCGGGGCTAAGCATGGTTGTCATATCGTAAGACAAATCATATACCACCATCATAGCGGTAACCGTGGCGCCGGTTTTTGACGCAAGTTCATAGGCACGGCTTAGGGCAGGCTGGTTGTCACGTTCCGCGTCCACCACGGCAAGAATTCGTTTACACTCAATCATAACGTCTCCTCAACTACAAAGCTTTGTATGGCTGTCGACATCGATATTGTTTCAAAACCGTTTACATTAACTATAAACGACATTTAGAAAAACGTGAGTTGTTTTCGATCAAGGATTAAATAATTCGTTGATAAAAAAAGGGCCAATTCAAATGTTACGGGAGCTTTAACGCCCAATGGATGGATATCGTGTAACCCAGTGAGGGAATACAGTGAAACTTTAAAGGTTAAAACTAAAAAGCGCGCATGTAGCGCGCTAAAGATACCAGAAGAATAAATTAACCGTTACAGACTACGCTAGGGCCATTTAACGCCTCTAACTTGGTATTTAACCGATCAAAATCCAAAATAGAGATCAATTTACCGTCAACCTTGATAATGTTTTCCTTCTGAAAACGGCTCAGTAAACGGCTAATGGTTTCTATCGTTAAGCCTAAATAGTTTCCAATTTCGTTGCGCGTCATGGTTAAGTGGAATTCTCTATGGGAAAAGCCGCGTTCCTCAAAGCGCTGAGAAAGATGTGAGATAAAATATAATAAACGCTCTTCTGCAGTACGCTTGTTTAAAAGCATGATCATGTCGTGATCTTGTTTTATTTCAGCGCTCATGAAGCTCATGATCTGGTGGCGCAGCTTTGGAAATTGCACTGACATTTCGTCGAGAGTCTCGTAGGGAAGCTCACACACCATGGCTGTTTCTAGCGCAGAGGTGTAGCTTTGGTGTTTGTTCTCTCTTAATGCATCGAAACCGATAATGTCACCAGGAAAGTGGAAACCGGTAATCTGTTCTTCACCTTCGGTATTAGTCACAAATGATTTGAATGAACCGGTTCTCACTGCAAATAGAGAACGGAATTTATCACCAGTTTGAATCAGAGTGTCACCTTTATGAAGCGGCTTCTTGCGTTCAATAATATCGTCAAGAGATTCGATTTCTGTTTTGTTTAACGCCACCGGTAAACACAGGTGACTGAAACTACAGTTTTGACAGTGAATAGAAAATTGGCTTCCTTTGCTCATAATGCACGCTCTGTAAAAGAATACCCGACAATAATACACCCATTTTTAAACGATTGCGCTATGAATAAGATAAGCGGCATATATGGCCATTATTCCTGCAATAATTTGTTTAACATGGTTATGTTGAAAACATCGAACTATATACTGGCTACCAGCGCTTGCGGCGAGCAAGGTGGGTAATGTACCTAAACCGAAGAAGAACATAATGCCAGCGCCTTCTAGCGCATTCCCCGCCGCGAGAGACCAGGTAAGTGTGGAATACACCAACCCGCAAGGAAGCCAACCCCAAATAAAACCATAGGGAATAGCGCTAAAAGGGGTTTTAAAAGGTAAAAAACGCTTAGATAATGGCTGCAGTTTGGAAAATAAACCTTTTCCTGCGTTTTCCAACACCGTTAAACCCGTCCACCATTTGCCTAAATAACAGGCCAGCAACAACAGCATAAGGCCGCTTAGCAAGGATAGGGCATAGTTGGCAAGGGGCACGTAGTCGGCTGCTATTTTGCCAAGCGCCCCGGTTATTGCTCCGGCGATGGTGTAGCTCACTATACGTCCCATGTTATAGGCAAGGGTATAGGGTAGTGCTGAAGCGCCTTTAGGCGATACCATCCTTAGCGCAGCGACAATTCCACCGCACATTCCCACACAGTGAACTCCGCCGGCTAAGCCGATAAGAAAGGCAGAGAAGTAGTTAATCCCTTCCATTTGGCGCTTGGCTTTTGTCTACTTTATTGTCTTGAAGTTGCTTGCGTTGCTCAGCTAGCTTTTTTTCTTCTGGCGGAAGGTCATCGTCAAATAGAATACTGTACCCCTGACGGTCTAGATCCTCGAATTGATTAGTTTTCACCGCCCAAAAGAATATCACGATAGCGACAGCGACTATGATAATGGCGATTGGAATTAATACGTAAATAATACTCATGCTATTTGCTCAAAAGTCGCGTTGAGTTTGTGACTACAATAATACTGCTTAACGACATACCAACAACAGCCATCCACGGTGAAAGTAGGCCAGACACGGCGAAAGGCAGAATCAAAACGTTGTAACCTACCGACCATCCTATATTTTGTCTAATTTTTTGCTTCACTTGGTGAGCGGTTTTAATCAGTTCAGGTACAGAAAGTAGCTGATCGCCAAGTAATATGACATCAGCAGCAGTTTTAGCCACGTCTGTGGCATTACCCACTGCAATTGCCACATCAGCGCTGGCAAGAACGGGCGCGTCGTTAATACCGTCACCCATCATCATCACTTTCGCGCCAGATTGCTGCATAGCCTGTACAGCATCGTATTTCTGCTCTGGTGTGAGCCCACCTTTAGCTGTTGATATTGGCAAGGAAGCGGTAAGAGCGTCCACGTTTTGTTGTGTATCGCCACTTAATACTGCAAGGGTGTGACTTTTTGCCAGAATATTTAAGGTTTCTTGAGTATCCTCTCGCAACGTGTCGCTTACCTCAAACGCCGCCATAATACGGCCCTTCACCGTGAGAAAGACATTGGCTGACGGATAATCCTTAAGAAGATTTTGTTGTGATTCGTGGACACAAAATTGGGCAGAGCCCATTGAAAACAAGGTGTCGTTAATTTCACCGCTGATGCCGCCTCCTGGCGTCACGCTAAAATTAACCACATTGTGGATAGTAGGTCTGCTGGAGGAATTATCCGTACCATGGACGTTACTACCGCCAAGGGTTTTATTTGGGCTAAAGGCTTTTGCAATAGGGTGCTCAGAGCGCGACTCTAGAGCACGGGCAATTGAAAGTGCACTGTCACTGTCTACACCGTCAGCATACCAGGCATTTGAAATGGTAAATTTGCCTTGTGTCAGCGTACCGGTTTTATCCAGTGCGATAGTGTCAATGCCAGTGATTTGCTCAAGCGCATCGGCGCGTTTTAGTAAAATACCTTGTCGGTTTAACTTTGCCATAGCGCAGGTTAACGCTGATGGTGTAGCCAACCCTAATGCGCAAGGACAGGTTGCTACCAACACGGAAATGGTGATCCAAAACGCATCATCACTGCCGTTATAGGCCCAAAAGCCATAAGTTAAGGCAGAAACCAGCAAGACAGCTGTCACAAAATATCGAGAAAAGTTATCAGCTATTTGTGCCGCTTTAGGCTTATTCGCCATAGCACTTGCTTGCAGCCTTACAATTTGATTTACCAGTGCATTTTTGAGAGTTTGTGTCACTTTAATGGTAAGGCTGCCGTCTTGACACACAGTACCACCATATACGGTGCTACTGTTTGACTTGCGCACCGGGCTAAACTCACCGGTAAGCATAGATTCGTCAACCGCAGCGTTACCTTCTGTTACCAGCCCATCAATGGGGATGGTTTCACCAGGCTTAACCAGCACTACATCGTTCACTTTTAATTGCTTTGCTAAGCATTCAGTAACGCTGCCATCTGGCATTAATTTAGTCGCTGACACAGGAACATACTGCATCATATTGGCAGAGATCTGTGCGGCGCGATGACGGCTACGATGTTCTAAAAAGCGGCTAAGTAATAGCAGGAAAATGAACATACAAATAGATTCAAAATACACTTCACCTTGCTCTAATACAGTAGAGCGAATTCCTGCAATGTAAGTACCGAATATTGCGAGCGTAACGGGTACATCCATATTAACCGTTCTTGCGCTTAGCGCTTTCGCGGCGCCCACATAAAAAGTGCTGCCTGAGTACAGTACTACAGGTGTAGTAAGCGTAAGGGCAACCCAGTAAAAATACTGTCGAGTTTCTAATTCAATAGCGCCAAACCAGTCAAAATACAGCCCTGTCATCAGCATCATTACTTGCATGGTCATAATGCCTGCAAGGCCAAGCTTCTTCAGAAAGGTCTTTTGTTCGCGTTTATAACTGGCTTCGTGTTCATCGGGGTGAAATGGCGACCCAATATAACCAATGCGTTTTAGTGTAGAAAGAATTTGGCTAAGCTTAATTTGAAACGGTGACCAAGTAACTAAAGCGCGACGCTCTTGGACGTTTACCGCGACTTGCTTTATCCCTTCTACTTTTGATAATTGCTTTTCGATAAGCCATCCACACGCAGCGCACGTGATACCTTCAAGGGTTAATTGAATCTGCTTATCTTGCCCCTCATCAAAAACGAATTCTTCTTGAAGAGCAGGGTCGTCATACACTTTGAGTTTGTCGAGTGTCTCTAGAATGCCATCGTCAGATTTTTGCGCCGGTTCGGTTCTAAACTGGTAATAGTCTTCAAGACCATTGGTTACAATGGCTTCGGCCACGGCTAAACATCCAGGACAACACATGTCGCGTTGCTGCCCTAATATGACGGTAGTAAATTTTCCATCGTCGGAGCCCGCAATAGGCAAGCCGCAATGGTAACAGTCGTGCTTGGCCATTATGGATTGAATTTCATCTTGCCAGAGTGGGGCAGATAGATGGTATTTTGAATTTTCCAGCTATCATCAATAGGGGTTAGCGATACGCGCCATTTACCATCAAGATCTTCTTCGACAAAACCGCGATAAATACCCCTAGCATCGCGGCTTAATAAAACGCTGACATCACGCTCTTCAAGCGTTACGTGATAAAAGCTTAGTTTAACCGCATTACCTTCTTGTGGAATACCTGAATGAAACTCTAGCGCTATGCTGCCATCTTCAATGGTTAAATCGGTAGTGATATTCATGCGACGGGCTACGGCTTCTTTATCCAATCGCGCATTAATTGCTTTTCCTTCCTTGTAGTAGTCGTCCACCACTAGGCTATCTTCAGTACTAATAGCAAGCTTTAATAATACGCCGCCCATAATGAGCGTGATAATAGGAACGGCAATTAAAAACCAGGGCCAGAACTCTTTATACCAGGGTCTATTCATTGAAATCTTTTCTCGTGTTTACTTCGCTAACAACATATTTATTTTTACTGCCCCAACTACATGTTTAGCCGGGAAATAAGAATAAATATAATGTTTGCGAGACATACTAAATGTGAACAAAGATTGTTCGTACAGCACTCCCTATATCGCTGTATTTTCTCATAAAAAAAGCCCCGTAGTAACGAGGCTTTTTAAGATATTTAATGATTTAAATCATTAATCATTTGAAAGGCTGTAAACATACGCTGCAACAACGTGAATTTTGTCATCACCCAAGGTTTTCTTGAATGAAGGCATTACACCGTTACGACCGTAAGTAAGCGTTTCTGTTACCGCTCTGTGACTGCCGCCGTATAGCCAGATATTGTCAGTAAGGTTTGGTGCACCAAGTGCTTGATTACCTTTACCGTCCATACCGTGACAAGCCGCACACGCTGCGAAACGAGCTTTACCTGCTTCTGCAAGCTGAGGGTCTACATCGCGACCGCTTAAACTAAGTACGTAGTTAACCACTTCTTCGATACCGTCTTCACCCATAGCATCTAGCCATGCTGGCATAGCTGCTTTACGACCAAGCGTAAGAGTTTCAACGATTTTCGCACCTGAACCACCGTACAACCAGTCGTTGTCCGTTAGGTTAGGGAAGCCGCCATTTTGACCACGAGCATCAGAACCGTGACACTGAGAGCAATTTTGTAGGAACAAACGCTGACCTACTTTGTTTGCTTCTGGGTCTTTAGCCAGTTCTTCAACAGGAACTTGTGCATACGCTTCGAAGATCGGGTCGAACTTCTCAGCAGCAAAATCTAGTTCACGGTCATACTCTACTAGGTAGCCTTGCTCTTTTGCATCGATACGCGCCTGAGCTGACTCTTCTAGTGATTGAATATTTTGGTTAGAGCTCTTCCAACCCCAAATACCCTCATACGCACCTAGGCCAGGATAAAGCGCTAGGTATATAAAGCCCCAAACGATGGTCATATAGAACATAATTGTCCACCAGCGAGGAAGTTGATTGTTTAACTCCTCAATACCATCAAATTCGTGACCCATTGACTCACCTTCAGCTACGCCAGTCTTGTTAGACAGGCACCAGCGAAGAAGGAAGTAGCAACCAATGATTAACCCTAGGGTTATCACTGAAATCCAAATTGTCCAAAACATACTCATGAGTTCGAGACTCCTGCTAATCTTCTTTTGATTTTTCTTTTTCTTCGTCTGCAAACACTAGGTTTGCAGCTTCATCGAATTTTTTCTTGTTGCGGCCGCTAAACGCCCACCACACGACGCCGATGAAGCTTACAAAGACGATGACAGTAAAAATGCTGCCTACAATTCCCTGGTCCATATTATTTCAAATGTGTGCCAAGAGACTGTAGATAAGCAATAAGGGCCTGCATTTCCGTTTTACCCTGTACTGCCGCTTTCGCACCCGCAATATCTTCGTCGGTATACGGAACACCAAATCCACGGAATACTTCCATTTTTTCAGCTGTTAACTCGCCATTAAGCGTGTTTTCCGCAAGCCAAGGGAAACCTGGCATGTTCGACTCTGGTACTACGTTACGAGGATTAAGCAGGTGAACTCGGTGCCATTCGTCGCTGTAACGACCACCCACACGTGCTAGGTCAGGACCAGTACGCTTAGAACCCCAAAGGAAAGGGTGCTCCCATACTGACTCACCGGCAACGCTGTAGTGACCATAACGCTCTGTTTCTGCGCGGAATGGACGGATCATCTGGCTGTGACACCCTACACAACCTTCACGGATGTAGATGTCACGACCTTCAAGCTCAAGCGCTGTATATGGACGTAGGCCTGTTACTGGTTCCATTACTTGCTGTTGAAACATCAACGGCGTAATTTGAACCATGGCACCGAAGCTGATAGCGATAAGGATTAATACCGTTAACAGACCGACGTTCTTTTCAATTAACTCATGTGCGTTTTTCATTATTCGTCTCCTTTACTACGCTGGCTGAGTCGCTGGATCTGCAGCGATACTACCTTTAGGTGCACGAACGGTTTTCCATGTGTTGTATGCCATAACAAGCATACCTGCTACCACGAAACAACCACCAATGAAACGAACCACATAGAAAGGCTTAGATGCTTCTAATGACTCAACAAAGCTATAGGTTAACGTACCGTCAGCATTTACTGCACGCCACATTAGACCCTGTAGTACACCAGACATCCACATTGCTACGATGTATAGAACAACACCGATAGTTGCGAACCAGAAGTGTACGTTAACTAGCTTGGTGCTATACATAGCGCGCTGACCGAATAGCACTGGAATTAAGTGGTAAATTGAACCAATTGAAACCATTGCAACCCAACCTAGAGCACCAGAGTGTACGTGACCAATTGTCCAGTCAGTGTAGTGTGATAGTGCATTAACGGTCTTAATTGCCATCATTGGGCCTTCGAAGGTAGACATACCGTAGAAAGACAATGAAACAATAAGGAAACGCAATACTGGGTCGGTGCGAAGTTTATGCCACGCGCCAGATAGCGTCATAATACCGTTAATCATACCACCCCAAGATGGAACGAATAGGATAATAGACATCACCATACCTAATGACTGAGTCCAGTCTGGTAGGGCAGTGTAGTGAAGGTGGTGAGGACCAGCCCAGATATACAGAGAGATAAGTGCCCAGAAGTGAACAATTGAAAGTCTGTATGAATAAACCGGGCGACCAGCTTGCTTAGGTACGAAGTAGTACATCATACCAAGGAAGCCCGCAGTTAGGAAAAAGCCTACCGCGTTATGGCCGTACCACCACTGCATCATAGCGTCTACTGCGCCTGCATACAGTGAATACGATTTAGTGAAAGATACCGGAATAGCCATGCTGTTACCAATATGGAGAATTGCAACAGTTAACATGAACGCGCCTAAGAACCAGTTTGCAACATAGATGTGCGAAACTTTACGGATTACTAGGGTTCCGAAGAAGTTAATGATATAAGCGACCCAAACCAGTGCCAAAAGGATATCAATTGGCCATTCTAGTTCAGCGTATTCTTTTGAGCTGGTTAAACCCATAGGCAGGGTAATAACAGCTAAAACGATAACGGCTTGCCAACCCCAAAAGGTAAATGCGGCAAGTTTGTCACTGAACAGTCTTACCTGGCAGGTACGCTGAACGATGTAGTACGACGTTGCAAATAGCGCACAGCCGCCGAAGGCAAAAATAACGGCGTTAGTGTGCAACGGACGCAAACGTGAGAATGTTAGCCATGGTGTGTCAAAGTTAAGCATAGGTGCAAATAACTGCGCGGCAATAAATACCCCTAGGCCCATACCAATGATACCCCAGACTATGGTCATGATGGTAAATTGCCTAACTACTTTATAATTGTAGTCAGGTTGTGCTTGGCTTATTTCACTCATTTTAATGAATCTTCCACTTCAAATGAACTATGGTCTCCAACTGCCGGAATAGTACGGTCGAGACGTGTATCAGCTAAGGAATAACGCTTCACACCGAGCTCGGAAAGAGTAATAATTATTGTCTCCAAGCCAGTTGGTACGCGGATGATAAGGTTTTTAATTACAAAAAGATACCATAAACTACCTAAGCTTGATCTCCGTCAATGAAGAAATACACAAAATTTAAGAAATGCTAAATAACGATAACAATAAACGATCAAAATTTTTACATTCCCAGCTTCCGCTAGTGGCCATTATCGTCGTAGCCGTATGCGTGTACCTTGCTCATAAATTCCAATCATCGGCATTAAAAGATACAAATGTAATTAATGGAATAGGAAATAGCTGCAACTTTGTCAATGAAACTTGCGAATTCTTAATTGATGACAAGTTGGCCATTGCCACTTTTTCAACCATGCCTGACGCCGAAGAGTCAGTAACGGTTAAGCTCTTAGTTCCTGAGGGAGAGGAAATAGAAAGTGCATGGATTGAAGGGGTAAACATGTATATGGGCAAAATTCCCGTGCTGTTAGATAACGACGGGGAAGGTAAATGGTCAGGTTGGTTTATGTTAGGTAGCTGTAGTGAGCCAGTGATGAAATGGCAGTTGCGTCTAAATATTAAAGATATAGAAAGCCCCAGCTATTTGTATTTTGTTACGCAGCAGTAACTGTTAATACTTTCTATAGAAGGGAGAGTAAACGAACAAAAAAGGCCGCTCTTTATTTAAAGAGCGGCCTTTTTATTAATTACCTGTAAATTGTAGCGTGAACGCTATTTTTTACATTTGCGACTGCAAATAGTTTTGAAGCCCTAAACGCTTAATAAGGCCAAGCTGCTGCTCTAGCCAGTGTGCGTGATCCATCTCTGTATCGTCTAGTAGTACAATTAGCATGTCACGAGTAACATAGTCTTTCTCGGTTTCACAAAGCGCAATAACTTCACGTAACTTTGCATCAACTTCATATTCAACACGTAAATCGCTTTCTAGCATCTCAGGTACATCTTTACCAACTTTGAAGCCTGTGCGCTTCGTCATGTCAGGCGTACCTTCTAAAAACAGCATGCGTTCAATTAGCTTAGTTGCATGTCCACGCTCGTCATCAAATTCATGATCGATGCGTTCGTAAAGCTTATTCAAACCCCAATCAAGATACATCTGAGAGTGAATGAAATACTGATCCATGGCGGCTAACTCATAAGAGAGTAGTTCGTTTAAGCCATTGATGATTGCTTGGTTACCTTTCATTAGTCATCTCCCATTACTTGCGCTTGTAGGTAGTTCTCTATACCCATAGCATCAATTTGGTATTCTTGCGTTTCAATCCAGTCTAGGTGCTCTTCTTCATATTCAAGAAGGTCTTCAAGCAAATCTCGAGAAACATAATCCTGCTTTTCTTCACACAGCGCGATAGCTTCACGAAGTAGTGGAAGCTGTTCCTTTTGAAAACGCGCATCACATGACAGCATTTCAACGGTATCTTCACCGATATAAAGCTTGCCTAAGGCTTGAAGATTAGGAAGGCCCTCAAGGAATAAAATGCGCTCGATAAGATCGTCCGCTTGCTTCATGTCCTTGATAGACTTTTTATAATTCTTTTCGTTAAGTTCAGAAAAACCCCAGTTTTTGAACATACGAGCGTGCAGAAAGTATTGATTTATCGAAGTAAGTTCACTTGTCAGTACTTCGTTCAATTTTGCAACAACTTGTTTATCACCTTGCATTGTGTAAACCCTATTAACGTATTTGCGTGAAGTTTAGTCTAAATTTGACCACATGTCAAAAAAGTCTTTGCAAAACAGTTGTTTACAAACGATAACGTTTCTCAATTCATCCATTGTTCGCATTTAGAACAGCATTACTGTTGTGCACGCGCATAAGCAAGACTTTCTTCAGCAAAACCAAGCCCTGCTTCGGTAAAGAAGTTGAAGACTTTATCTACACCGTTTTCTAATAGATGTGATACTTCATCTTCATAGCGTGCAATGGCTGCAACTTTTCCAACATAGCCCGCGTTTTTAAGCTGACGTGTGATGTTTATTGAGTCCTGGATAGAAGGCAGAGCAAGCAAAACAAGCTGAATCTGTTTGATATCTAAATTATCCCACAAATCGACGTCTTCACCGTCGCCGCATATTACGTTTAAGCCTTCGTCTGATAACTCTTTTACTTTTACTCGGTCGGCGTCCATTCCCCATACGCTCACATCACTTAATTTAGATAACGCATTGAAGGCACCGCGACCAACTCGTCCCATCCCCAACACTAAAAACTCCGCGTTGTGGAGAGTAGGATAAATGTCTTCTTTTAAGCGCTCGTTTTTCTCAAAACGTTTAATGGTTTGTTTATGATTGTGATATTGAGAATGAGAATTGCGATAGAGCACGCTGGTAATAACGAATGAAATAGAGACGGCTAAAGCAATGACCACTAACCAAGAGTTTGCCAATAAACCTAATGAAACGGCTAGTGCGCCAACAATAAGCCCAAATTCACTGTAATTTGAAAGCACCAAGCTGCTCAAGTAAGCCGTGCGACCGCGAAGGCGAAGTGACGTAAATAAGCCGAAAAAGAGTGCTGCTTTTAATGGTATAAATAAGCAGAACACGATAGCAAGGACAATCATACTGAGATCGGGAAGGGCGGTAAGACCGATAGTAAGGAAGAAGCCGATTAAGAAGAGATCCTTAAAACTAAGCAGCGACTTCGCTAGCTCCGAAGCCTTTTCATGCTGCGCTAACATGATTCCAAAGATTAGTGCCCCAAGATCGCCTTTAATGTTTACCAGCTCAAACAAGTGATAGCCACCCAAGGCGAGGATAAAGCCAGTAAGCGGAAGCAGTTCACCGTGGCCCGACTTATTAATCATTTTGTTTATGATTGGCATTGCTGGGAATAAGGCCAACAACGCAAGCGCCCACACAGAGGGGAGCTTTCCAGTTGCTGCAACAAGAAAGATAACAGCAAAAACGTCCTGCATAACTAAAATGCCTATAGCAAGGCGGCCGTGGCGGGTTTTACTTTCACCGCTTTCTTCTAACACCTTAACTACACACACGGTACTGCTGAAACTAAGTGCAAATGCGATAAGCGTAGCGCTTTTCCAAGTAAGGCCGTCAACGAAATTGGCGGCAATCGTACTTATTGCATAAACACAACAAGTAATAACGCCCACCCATATTAAGGTGTGTGAAACACTTCCCGCCCAAACTTCTCGACGACTCAAATCGCGGATATTAAGTTTCAAGCCAATGGTAAAGAGCATAATAGTAATACCCAAATTGGCTATCTGGCTTAAGTCTTCAGTGAGTGTGTAACCTGCAAAGTTTAATAAAAAGCCAGCTACCAAATAGCCGACAAGAGGAGGGATGCCAATTAGTTTTACTGATAAGCCGCATATAAATGCGAAAAGAAGAAATGCATACTCCATGAATTACCTTTCAAAAATGTTGAACGTAAAATCCGTTGCCCTTTACAGGTCACATCATTTCTAACCCAATATAATAAACACTGGATGAATCTAATATTCTAATGCTTTTAGATTAGCATGTAATAGCTTGTTTTCGCAGCTAAAAAAGTATCAATAAGTCATGAATTGGTAACGCGTAACCTCTACTTTGTAAAATCAGGCTAAGTGGTTTTAGATGTAAAATCAGTTGTTTATCGCTAAAGTGAACCTAGTTCCCGATTTCAGGTGTATTGAACAGGGTTATAGGCATATTATCTGATTTTGATATGGCCGAAATTAAGAAGGACTTTGAATGCGTTTAACAATTTTAAGCATACTCATCTTGCTGGTCGCCCTTAATGTGGTGATTGGCATGTTGTGGTCGCCAGTGTGGTGGTTTTTACTTTTATCAGTCACGCTACTCATTTTTGGTCTATATGATGCCTTCCAAACCAAGCATGCCATTTTACGGAACTTTCCATTAATTGGCAGAGTGAGGTGGACCGTCGAGGGACTAAGGCCCTACATCCAGCAATACATCATAGAAACCGATACTGGCGGAGCACCTATTTCCCGCATGTTTCGTTCGATTATTTATCAACGTGCGAAAAACAGTAGAGAAACAGTCCCTTTCGGTACACAACTTGATACTTATAAAGATGGCTATGAGTGGATTGGCCATTCTTTATCTGCTCGCGAAGTGGAAGACATGGATGAAGATCCCCGAGTGACGGTAGGTGGTCCTCACTGCAAAAAGCCGTATCGTGCAAGCATACTTAACATAAGCGCAATGAGCTTTGGAAGCTTGTCAAAAAATGCCATTTTGGCGCTAAATAAAGGTGCTGCAAAAGGCGGGTTTTACCATAACACAGGTGAGGGTGGTTTAACCCCATATCACCTCGAAAACGGTGGCGATATAGTTTGGCAAATTGGTACGGGATACTTTGGTTGTAGAAGTAAAGATGGCGGTTTCGATCCTGTTCTTTTTGAAGAAAAAGCCAAACTCGACAATGTAAAAATGATAGAAATAAAGCTAAGCCAAGGAGCTAAGCCCGGGCACGGCGGTATTCTTCCAGCGTATAAAAACACGCCCGAAATAGCGGAAATTCGTGGCGTTGAGCCTGGCACTCAAGTTGATTCTCCACCTAGACACAAAGCTTTTTCAACGCCGTTAGAAATGATTGATTTTATAAGCCAGTTACGAGAATTAAGTGGGTCTAAACCGGTTGGAATTAAACTTGCGCTCGGCCGAAAAAGTGAGTTTATAGCTATGTGTAAGGCCATGGTTGAAAAGGAGATTACGCCAGACTTTATAACGGTTGATGGCGGCGAAGGCGGCACAGGAGCGGCACCACTCGAATACACCAATTCTATTGGATTTCCTCTTCGTGAAGCACTAGCTTTTGTGGACGATTGCCTGACGGGTTTTGGCCTGCGCGACAAAATCAAAATAATTGCATCGGGTAAAATCATTACCGCTTTTCAGTTGGCTAAAAACCTGAGCTTGGGAGCAGATCTGTGCAACAGCGCTAGGGGAATGATGTTGGCACTTGGATGTGTTCAGTCGCTGTCATGCAATACGAATAAATGTCCGACCGGTGTAGCAACGCAAGACCCTAAGCTTACCAAGGGCTTAAACGTTGAAGACAAGTATGAGCGCGTGTACCGCTTTCACAAAAAAACCATTCATGCGCTGATGGATATCTTGTCTTCTACAGGACATGTGAGAACTAGCGAACTAAATCGTACCCATATATTCAGACGGGTAGATCAGTGTCATATTGCGCGTTACGACGAAATCTTCCCGTTAGTGAAAACAGGAAGTTTCTTAACCGACGACGTTCCCGATAGATTTAAATTACACTTAAAAGAAGCAAATGCTGAAAGCTTTATGCCTTGTAGTTTATTGGCAGAAATTGAGAAAGAAACGAAAGCGGTATCTTAAAAACGGCTAAGCCATGACTCCAAATCAAATAGCGATTGTGGAGTCACGCTGTTCGTTTTTTAATGCCTAAAACTGCGAGTTAATCTTTAGATGGCTCGCTTGGAATACGCAGTTGATAGAGGCGGTAATCACTAGTTCTGTAGGGTGTTACTTTATATTTAGGCTGAAGATACGCCACTAAATCTATTAGTTCAGAAACGGTTAGCTCGTCATTTACAACTCGCATTAATGACACACCGTCTTCGCTGGTGAAACTGGCAGGCTGTCGAGGAGTAAGTTTGTGTGATGGGTTAATAATACTTGTCACCAACTCTGCATAAGTTTTAATTCTTCCACTGCTGCCTCCCAACGGAATAGGCTTCGCGACTAGGTACTGCGCATTGTCGGACTCTTTTTCTCCTGCGATTCTGTGACAGTCTTGGCACTGATACTTCTTAAATACCAGATAGCCTTTTTCCATATTGCCTTCGGGCAAGCTAAAGCCGCGAGGTGACTGCGCGCCCTGGTCACAGGCGAAAAGGAGAAGTGTTGCTATAACAACTATTGCCGTTTTCATACTCATTTCTCTCATTCTTTTACGGTAAGGATACGTAACGTTCGCTAGAACTAATGTGTATACACTGATTATGAATGAGGCTACAGACTAATCATTGACCTAGCTCAAAGAATAATTATTTGTGTACCACTACTATTTAAGGGAATCAGTTAACGGTATGGTAGAAAAGCACTGCTACCTAACAAAAATTGAGGACAGCCACAATGCAAGGTTACGAAACAATTTTAGTACCTATAGATATTTATTCTGACTACGAATTAGTGGTGGAGAAAGCCATCGCTATAGCGGGCAATAGTCACAAAATTCACCTCCTGTATGTTGCTTATCCACAAACCAATGTAGAGCCTTACGGACTATTTTTAGAACGGGATTTTTCAGAAGAAGTAAGAGAGCAGGCATTAAGGCAATTAAAAGACGTTGCTGCAAAACATGATATACCTTACAGCCACATCAATGTAGAGATAGGTTCTCCTGCTGATGAGATTCACCATATGGCCGAAAAGATTAATGCAGATCTCATTGTTGTCGGCACCCATGGCCAGAGCGGTCTTCGTTTGTTACTTGGGTCAACGGCCAATGCAGTACTACATGGTGTTAAAACAGACGTGCTAGCTGTGAAAGTATAAATTAATGCGGCGAATAGCGTCGAAAATGCTTTAAATATCCATGATAAATACCTTCGCCGTCATGTAGATGTAACGAAGGTCAGTTACGTTTTGTAAGGCTGTAACTAATCTTAAAATTACTTATCATGATAAGAAAACGGACAGGTATTTTACGCGTACTCTATGCCACTTACTATTCACTTAAGGGGCTTCGAGCAGCCTTTTTAAGTGAAGCTGCGGTCAGACAAGAAATTTTCGCAATATTGATAATGACACCTGTAGCGTTTTTCATCGACGTTACGCATGTAGAACGTATATTGCTGGTGATATCTTTACTGATAGTGCTTATCACTGAGCTACTCAACACCGCTATTGAGAAACTCTGTGATCATGTCAGTACAGACATCCATTTGTTAATAGGGCGTGCTAAAGATATCGGCTCGGCAGCGGTGTTCATTAGCTTAATGATGGCCGGCTTTACGTGGATTAGCATTCTTTGGTAGTGCAATTTGCAATTTATAGGCGGAAAGAAAGCCCTAATTTAAAGGGCTTTAATTTTTTGGTCACAACATTCTGATACTAAGGTTCTAATTGTGCTATCTAAGTTTTTAATGTGCGAATAATGCAATGAAGTTTCACCACCGTTATTGATATCTTTTATCGTAAAAACAACATCATCGCCTCGTGAAGTTACGCAGATTCTCACGTAATCATCAGATTGAGCTAATGGCACGTGGAGATATAACGGCTCATTGTTTGAGTTTAAATAATCTAGTGCTGCTTCTTGTGACTTGAAAGGGTCTTGCTTCTCGGGTTGGACATTCCATGACGACGAGGGAACCACCATTTCCGCGAGTAATTTTCCGTGCTTTGTATCAATACCGCTACTCATATATCACTCCTTTTACTTGAATGTTTGCCAACTTAGAAAACCTATTCATTAATATAGGTTTAGGGCAAATTTACCTTTTGATACGCGAGTAATACAGTTTCAGATTGGTAAAAGAATGGAGAGAGTAGGTGAGTAAGACATTGTTACTGATGTTATTGGTTATGCGTAACCCTGCATTAATTAAGTTACTGTATTTAATGAGCTTTATCTTTTCCGTTTTGCCGACAATTTTGCCATTCCACCACGCTTTACGTTAGCCTGTTTTGTATAATGCCCAGGCATTTCCGGTGATTGCCAACCTCCAGCCAGTTGAAGCTCGGGTAAAGATGCGCCATCTTCGGCTAGAGAAACTGCACCACCAACACGACCGCTATGAGGGGTAATGTTTTCGCTAATACCTGCGCGTTGAGCAATGCGTTGCCAAATCCGATAGACACTCGAATAGTTAAGTACATTTGCCTTATGGCTAGGAATGTTCTCATCAAATGGCAAAAGTGCTGTTTTATGGTTTGTTAGTCGTCTAAACAAAACGCCTTTGTGCAGGCCGCGTAAATCTGAAGAAAGGCGGGTTGCTTTAGTTTTTGGGTCAAGATTAGCTTCGTTAATATACTCTTGAACCATAGATATAGTGCTGGAAGAAACATAGCGATATTGACCTTGACCAGACTGGTCGCTTTTCGAAGAAACAACCAACAGCGTGTTATTACGCGCAGATATATCCTCGATGCAAACTCGAACTAGTTCATCAGCGCGAAGCAATGCATCAAACATCAGGTTAATGATTGCAAGGTCGCGGAGCTCTAATAAAGAATCAGGAATAATTGCATTGTTTATTTGTTCAAGCATATCTATCGTAAGCGGAACCGCTTGTTTGTGAGACAAGCGAAACTTTCTATTCTCTATAAGCGATAAACGGATGAAGTCTCTTAGATACGCAGATCTAATAATTGGGTTTGGCAATTTAGCCACGCCTAAAAATTTACTAAGGGCAGATAACCGACGCTTAATGGTTCTATAGGCTAGGGGAGAACGACACAAGGCTTCAACATATTGTTTAATGCAGATCTCATTGTGTTCGAAGTTGTTCTTAAAGCCATTTAATCCAGCTTGCTTACAAAAAATTGCGAACTCATTGTAGTCACTAATGTATGCCCGTTGTGTGTTGTATGGAAGCTTGATAAAAATATCTTGATAATAGCTTTCAACGTTTTTTTCAGAAGATGAAAATTGACTTGTTGTTAGGTCGTCAGAACCTGACGTGTGCTGCTTACCACGAGAGTACTCGATACCAAAAGCTGGAACCGTCGCACTGCTTGACTCCTGTGGCTGTGAGCTGCTATCACTGTTGCTGTTAACTAATTGAGTTGTGAGCAAGTATGAGCTATTAGTTTTTGAGGGCATTGAGCAACCTGGTGAAGACATTAATGTAACTATTATGCTAGATTTAACAGAACTTGATAAACTATTGATATACAACAATATTCACGCATGATAACTGTAATTATCATGCGTGAAGCTACGCACTAATCCATTCATCATTCCACAAACCGCTTTGCTATTATAATCTCAAGTACATTCCTACTCTACCATACCACTGTAAATATATACAGCTTAGGTATTTCAATGCCGTCGATTGTTGGTCTATCTCGTAATTATTCCAAACCATATCGCTCGATAACGCTTGTGGCCTGCTGAGATAGTGCTTTTTTGTGTAATTTAAATCGTGCGCTACGTGAAATCTGCAAGGTAACACCCCGAATGCGCGCTCAGATTTCACGTAGAGACGCCTAAAAAATGAGCTGAAAAGTGATGAAAAAACACCCTAAGAGCTTATTTATAAAAGAAGTACTTCACATGATTTACTTCCAACATGTTTGCTGGTTAATCGCACATTTTTCAAAACCAAACGAGTTAAAAATAAACGTTACAAAAGCGGAATAGGCGATAACCTAGTAGTTATTACCTTTGCTTTTTATATGCTTTTCATAGAGCGCCTATCTAATGGCGACTACGGTACCTTGCCGAATAAACGACGTCTACGCAGATATGAATTCAATAAACATCGCGTCGATAATTATTAATTCTACGTGCTATCCACGCCACCCAACTTTAAAACAATGAACGGTCTCCATGCACGATGTTTAATTTAATAAAAAGTATAGATAATTGATGATATTTAAAATAAAGAGCTACTAATAAATGGGTTTTAGCGGCCTCAATTATTACATTTAACGCTAAATGTTAGAAAAAACTTAACCTTACAGCTAGTCGTCTTATCTTAGAAATAATTAGTTTCCTTTATTTAATTCATCACCGTAAAGCCTTTGGCTGATTTAGTTAATAATTAATATTACTGGCTGTACTTTCATTATAAAAAGTAAAGAAGACTAAAGCCTGATACATATTTTTAGGAGCATGATTAAGTTTATTGTTTGTCTGTGCTAATTGTCATTAAACCTTACGTATACCTAATTATTAGGGGAAGGATAGCGCAGTACTCCTTGCAAAGCTCAATCTGGCTCATTCACCATCAACTTTAATACTCTATTTAACATAATATACATTATGCGTAATTAAGCGTGTGGACGATTAGGGCGATGATGTCGCTCTATTTGGTTGGTTTGTTGGCTGTGATTACTTACAGACTTTTGTGCGTGGTTGCTGCGTTGGCACTGTGTTTTGTTTTGGGCTTGTGCGTAAACGTCTAACTTACGTCGATGTTTTTAATTTAAAACCGCTCAGATGATTTGATTTAGGCGTGATAAATTGAATCGTGCGCTACGTGAAATCTGCAGCATGACAGCCCTGATTTTTCTATTTCATTCACATAGCGCACGATTCTATATTTAACCGTTTTAAACTGGTTAGCCTTTAAATTGATGTGTATTAAAAGAGGTTTTTACTTGAATCGTTAGGCTTTAAATATCGGGTGTATTTTTCCATAGTATTAATTAAAGCTAATTTTAGTGACATTATTGCAGGAATATTAAATGAGTTAGTAATTGAATTGGTCAATCATTCAACATGTGTCGTACTCAATAGCCCTTTTTTTTATCTAGGCTCATGCGATATATTTGAGGCACTTTCAGAAAACAGTTTAAAGGATACGGTTATAAAGAAACTACTATAATGAGTAGCACATAAGAGCCGAATAAAAGTTTAGTTACTCGGCACCTTGTCATGAATTTACCCTAGAAGTGGCTCGATATAGTGGCGAACTGATTCTGTCGTAACACAGCTATTAGGTATAGATGTGCTCTTATACCCATCACCTAAAAATGCGCGATCGACTTCAATCAGTACGCCAGTTTCATTGCCATTATCAACGAACGTAACTTCTAGTTCTCGAGCGCCAAATAAGCTACGTGATTCTGGCTTGAATTCGTACTCTTGATAACAAGGTAAATGTGATACAAATTCACGAGCGCGAACTCCACCAGATTCTATATCAGATTTGAATAATCGGTATCCGCTGTCAGAAATTAATTTCAGCACCGCTAATTGCGTTTTAGACGGCTCTATCGTTAGGCCATCCTTGTCGCTAGCATCTATTCCAGATTTAATATCTAGTCCTGTTTGCAACCATACTGTACCAATTTGATGACCAAATAGATAAGTTGCCGGTACTTCTGGATGCAAATCTAACGTGAACTGTTTAGTGACGGTTTCACCTGGCTGTATCAACAAGCTGAACGATTGTTGCCAGCTTTGCAGGACGACGCTCTTATTGTATTCGACTTCATTGTCGCCTAAATCTGCCTCTGTCTTCGCGCTAGCCATAACAGCAAACTCTAACCCTTGAAGTTGTTGTTCAACGTCGCCGCCTCGTATAACAACTTCGATATCAAATGTTTGTCCCGCTTGTAATTTATCCGAAAGCAGCAGAGTGTCGACCTTAGCCTTACCAATACCCACACTTGCCAAAAGTTGCTTAAACATATGAATCTCCTCGTTTTTTAATTCCAGGTAAACATATTGGCATCGCATTTACAACACAAGTATCTGTTTGTAAGCATTCGTTAATCTGAACTTTGATTGAAACATTTGCTAAGCCTCTCGATATCATCAGAAAACGTTAAATCCTGCTCACTTCTTTTAAAGCTTTGTTTCGCGAAATGTGTGGCTGTCTCTTTAAATCCGCTGTTGTTATCAAAACAATTAATAATAGCGTTGAGTGACTTTTGAATGTGAATAGCGACTTCTATATTAGCAGCACCGTCACGGCTAATACTGGTATAGGCGTCGTCAAACAGGTCATGAATAGATAATTCTGGTACCGAAATTCGGTCGTATTGATAATTTTTATCCTGACGTTCTTGTTCATCCGCTGTGGTATGTTCTGATGGTTGCCACAACAGCAGCAGTCTAGTCACACTGCTAATAATGCTAATGGCTGTTCCGTGATCATTGATTGCGGGTGAAAGTGCTCGGGAAGCGATTTCGGCTAATACAACAAAACCAAAACGTGGATCCGCTTCAAATGAACGCTCCTCAGATATCGTATATGCCTGTTCAATAGCGTCCAAATCATCTTTTTTATTAACATAGGCAAGTACTTTATCTGGCGTAACAAATTCCCCTGGAAGCATATTTACATTAATGAACGCGTCGTTTTCACAGGCCCACCGCTGAATTCGCGCTATATCGATAAGTTGAATGTACCCTACTCGCTGACTAAAAACTGGCTGAGTGCCCTGCTCTTTTATCTTACTTTGAGATATCGCTTTTAAGGGAACAGCCCCTAAACATGGCGTTTTAATTCGATGTTCAATTGCTCTTTGTGTAGCTTTTTCTACTTTTAATATGGTAGAACCCACGCGGCCTAACCGAGCAACGCTGTCTACCCATCGAATAAAGGTTAAAATTACTATCGCAAATGCACAGCACGTTAAACAAAATAATAAGAAGAGCCCTGCTTCATCAAAAAAAGCTTGGGTCATTGCTGTAAGTGCAACAGCACTGTAAATAAATGCCCCAATAAAAACGGACAATGCATTTTGGGATACATCGTCAGAAATAATAAGGCTTAACGATCGCGGCGTTGATGACTGGCTAGCTGAAGCATATGCATTGACCATGGTACCCGCAGAAAATGTGGCAATTACCATCATACTTGATGCCATTATCGAAAGCAGCGTTTCAACTGATTCAGGTTTTATTTCAGGAATATGCTCAGCCAACGATGTTCCGTCTGCCACTTTGGCTAGAAATACAACTAAAATAGAAAGAAGGCAGAACCCCAATGGTTTTACCCATAATTTCTCTTTAGCATTGAAGATAAGAAAACGCAGTCGATCTACGGTTATTGGTGCTTCCATAACACACTCCTTGTATGGCTCTTCTAATGTATACGAGATGACCGGTGCGAATGTTTAATCGGACATTCCTTGAGTAAGCATAACGAGCGCTAGGCATGTTAAAACTCTGACTTCTCGTATATAGAATGTCGCCGCATACAGCTATATCAGAGGGTCGAACGTTTGTTTTTATTCCCGGCACAGCGCTTTGAGCAGTAACGCACGTTTTCCCAGTTTTTCTCCCATTTCTTGCGCCAAGTAAACGGCCTATCACAGACCGGGCACATCTTGGTGGGTAAGTCAGACTTCTTCATTTTTAGTCAGCTTTGTTAGAAATATCGCCGCATCCTGTTTCATGGTTTCTATATTTTCTTCTTTCATTCGCCCGTAGGTTTTATAAATCATGGCCATACGGTGATTGTTACTTAACTTTTCTTTGTGCTTATCTATAAAATGCCAATATAGGTAGTTAAAGGGACAAGCTTTTGGTCCCGTTTTCTTTGAAACCTGATAGCCACAGTTCTTGCAGTAGTTACTCATTTTATTGATATAGCTACCGCTAGCGACATAGGGTTTACTTGCTAAGTTTCCACCGTCGCTGTACAAGATCATTCCCGCTACATTGGGCAGCTCAACCCATTCATAAGCATCGGCATAAACAAGCAAATACCACGCTTGTACCTCTTCAGGGCTCAGTTCGGTTAACAGGCTGAAGTTACCAATCACCATCAGCCGCTGTATGTGGTGGGCATATGCGTTTTGTTGGGTCTCTTTAATACATTGGCGCATACAGTTCATGTTGGTCTGTGCATCCCAAAAGAACGAAGGCAACGCGCGGCTGTTGTTAAAGTAGTTATCCGTTTTTAGATTCGGCATAAAATGCCAATAAAAACCTCTCACGTATTCACGCCAGCCTAATATCTGTCGAATAAACCCTTCGGCAGAATTAAGAGGTACTTGCCCAGCATGGTACGCTTGCTCGGCGGCTTGAATGGCTTCTTTTGGGGTTAATAATCCGCAGTTTAGGTAGAACGCGATATGAGAATGATAAAGCCAAGGCTTTCCCTCGACCATGGCGTCTTGATACTGACCGAAATTAGGCAGCCTTTCTTCTATGAAGGTGTTTAAAACGGTAAGGGCATCTTCCCGAGTGACCGCAAAGTGAAAGTTATCAATATCGCCAAAATGATCGCTGAATTCGTTTTTTACTAACTCGATAACATCTGAAGTGATATCGTCAATATCGAATGTGGTGTGCTTAGGCACTTTGTGAGTTTCTGGCATAGATTCACGATTTTGGGCATCGTAATTCCACTTACCACCTATAGGGTTTTTCCCCTCCATAAGTACGTTGTGTTTGCGACGCATTTCACGGTAAAAAAACTCCATGCGAAGCTGTTTTTTACCTTCCGCCCAGTCAGTAAACTCTTGGGGCGTGGATAGAAATCGATTGTCATCGCAGATGGTAACGGGTATGCCAAGCACGTGTTCCCATTGTTCCATACTCTTTAACAAGCGGTACTCACCAGGCATGGTCACTTTTACTTCATCAAAATCCTTTTCGCTCAATGCGTGCTTAACTTGGGCAAGTAAGTCGCCTTTGTTAGCGCTATCGGTATAGTGAACGTAGTTAACGTTATAGTTTTTATCACGTAGACTATTGGCAAAATGGCGCATAGCGCTAAATAAAAACGCAATTTTTTTCTTATGATGTTTTACGTAAGTGGCTTCTTCACGGACCTCCGCCATTAAAATGGTGTCTTTGCTTTTTACAGCATCGGTAATAGCCGGTAAGGTTTCGGTAAGCTGGTCGCCTAAAACTAAAATAAGTGCTGCCATACCCTACTCTTTTATTTGTTGGAATGCGTCTAAAGCACGCTGCCGTGATGCTTTTAAATCAACTAGCGGCTTAGGATATTCTTTACCAAGTTCAATCCCTGCATCTTTTAGTATTGCACTAGGTGCTTCCCATGGCTTGTGTATGTACTTATCCGATAGCTTGTTCAATTCTGGGCAATACTTGCGCACATATTTGCCCTTTTTATCAAACTTCTCTCCTTGTAATATTGGGTTGAAGATCCTGAAGTAAGGTGCAGCGTCTGCACCAGAACCCGCAACCCACTGCCAACTAGCGCTGTTACTGGCAAGATCGGCGTCTAGTAACGTATCCCAAAACCATCTTTCTCCTTCATGCCAGCTTAGCAATAAGTTTTTAACCAGAAACGAGCCAACAATCATGCGCACGCGATTATGCATGTAGCCTGTTTGCCATAGTTCTCGCATACCGGCGTCAACAATAGGAATCCCCGTTTTTCCTGTTTGCCACGCTTCAAGTGCCTTCGCATCTGTACGCCAGGGAAATTTATCGAACTTATCGTTGAAGTTTTTATTTGGAAGCGTTGGAAAATGAAATAGCAAGTAATAGCTAAACTCACGCCACCCTAACTCGCTCAAATAGGTTTCAATGCTTTTGTCTTCACTATTTCCAAATTTATCTTTTATCGCATACCACACTTGGTTGGGTGAAACCTCGCCAAAATGCAGGTGGGGTGATAAGCGCGATGTGCCGCGAGCTGAAGGGATGTCTCGTCCGTCTTTATATTTACGCGCAGAGTTTTCAATAAAATCTGCTAGATTATCCGCAGCACCGTCTTCACCCGGCGACCATTCTTTCGAAATAGTCTCGTCCCAGTTGATAGTAGGCAGTAAGTTTAGCGACGCTAATTCAATACCCTCATTTTCTACGTCTGCATAAGTTATCCGTGCTGGTGGTGCTTTGGGGTATCGCGGCTCTTCTACTTGTAAACAACCTTTCTTGTAATAAGGAGTAAATACGCGATACGGCGTGCCGTCCTTTTTGAGCACTTTCATTGGCTCCCATAAAAGACTTCCATTGCAGCTGTGCGCTTCGTAATCACTATCAATGAGAAATTGCTTAATCTCTTTGTCGCGGTTTATCTGCCATGGTTCATAGCACCGGTTCCAAAAGATAGCTTTTGCGTCAAAGGATTTCATTAATGTTGAAATGATATCCTTTGGGTTGCCTTTAAAAATTTGTAGGTGGCCATTAAGGCGCTGATTCAGAGAAGCTAAAGAATGATGAAGCCACCATTTACTGGCTCCTCCAGGTACTCTTCCGTCAGGGGTTGTATCATCATAAATATAAATGGGGACTATTTTGCCCATATCACAAGCTGCATTTAATGCCGGATTGTCTTTTACGCGTAGGTCCTGTCTGAACCACATGATACTAACGGGAACGGTCACTTTTTTTCCTCAGGCGTTGCGCCAAATTTAAATATTATTCGTATCTAATGTCTTACGTAGAAAAGCGGATTCAAGATCCGTCAAATTATCAAAAATAACGCTTAAAATTAGTATGATAAATCAGCATTCCAACGATAAACCTCAATCTAGTGATAACAGAGGACTATTCTGGTTCAGGCACGACCTACGGCTGCACGATAATGCGGCTATTTCCGCGTTATGCGAAAAGGTCGACCAAGTCACATTCGTCTATATTTTAGACGATAAGAATTTTAAGCCTAACGCGTTCAGGCTTACTCCAATGGGCGAGCACAGACGCACCTTCTTATTGCAGACATTAGTAGATTTAAAGCAACAACTAGCAAAGCTTGGGCACGATTTACTTATTGTAAAAGGTAGCACTGCAGAGTGTTTAGTTGAGCTGTTAAGGTCGGGGCAGTACACCCACCTTGGAGTGAGTCAGTACTGTGGTTATGACGAAACAGCAGCGCTAAACACAGTAAAACGTTTTTTTAATTCATTAGCCGTTATCGAAACCTCGACTTTTGGTTTATTTGATGAGCAAACACTACCGTTTGGCATAGAAGAGATGCCCGACGTTTTCAGTCCGTTTCGAAGGAAAGTAGAGAAACATTGTAAACCACTAGCGGTCCACGCTACCCCAGAGCGCTTACCTCCGCCCTTTAAACCAACGCTAGACGAATCTTTTCTATTAACTCTCGCCCACGATTTACCGGAACCGTCTGAATTATCTTTTGTCGGTGGTGAAATTGCGGCGCTCTCGCATTTAAACAGGTATCTATTTGACTGGCATGCTGCGGCATCCTACAAGGAAACACGTAATGCACTAGATACATGGAAAGACAGTACAAAGCTGTCTGCCTGGTTAGCTAATGGTTCACTTTCTGCGCGCGAAGTGATGAGGCAGGTACATAACTTTGAAGAGACCGTTGAAAAAAATGATTCCACCTATTGGATTTATTTCGAGCTGTTGTGGCGAGAATTCTTTCACTGGTTACAGTGTAAATATGGCGCTAAATGGTTTCGCTTTAGCGGCATTCAAGGTAAAACTCCTTCCACTTCACATTGCCCTGAGACCTTTGCGCAGTGGTGTGAAGGCAATACTGGATACCCTATTGTAGACGCGTGTATGCGACAACTTGCAGAGACAGGCTATATGTCGAACCGCGGCAGGCAGCTTGTCGCTAGCTGCTTTGTACACGAACTTCGACAAGACTGGCGATATGGTGCAGCGTGGTTTGAACATCAATTAGTAGATTTTGATGTTGGAAGTAACTGGGGAAATTGGCTTTATCTTGCGGGTGTCGGTAGTGACCCTCGTGGGCATAGGCAATTCAACCTTCAAAAACAGACTGAAATTTACGATCCGGCAGGCGAATTTCGTAATAAATGGCTGTAGTTATTTAACTGTATGGCCTCAGATAACTTAAAAAAAGCTAACTCAAATAACTCAAAAGATACAGTCACGGTTATATGGCTAAAGCGAGACCTTCGCTTACGTGATCACGAGCCTTTTTATCGCGCTATTGAGGCAGGAGAAAAGCTGCTCCCACTATTTTGTTGGGAACCTTCGGTTATTGCCGACCCGCATATGGACATTCGTCATTGGCGATTTATGCAGCAGAGTATAGATGACATTAACAGCCAATTACCCGCTCATGCACGTGTTTTGACCTTGCACTGTGAAGTAATAGATGCACTTGAACTTATTGCTCAAAATTACAACATTGGTGCGGTTAGGAGTTACCAAGAAATCGGCCTTTCGGTTACGCATAACCGTGACTTGGCGGTCGCTAGGCATCTGAAAAATAAAACCATTTCATTTTCTGAATCTCAGTATGGTGCAGTAATACGTGGGTTGCCACATCGAACACAATGGCAGCAAAACTGGGAGCATCATTTCGCAACTGCCACCTATGATTTTGATATAGAAGCAGCAAAATGGGTTAATTGGCGCGAGCATTCTAGTCTTCAAAAAGCGTCTAAATCTTTTGAGGAAATAGCTGAATTAAAATCCTTTCCATCCGACCGTCCTAAAGACTATTCTGACGGAGTTGAATGTAACGTATACAAGTCTGAGTACACCAAAAATGAAGTGGCATCCGATATAGCTACAATGCAGCCTGGCGGTGAAAAACGTGCTTGGCAGGTGTTAAAAGACTTCTTCAGCCATCGTGGGCAGTACTATCACCAGCATATCTCAAAGCCTGAATATGCACGTCGAGCATGTTCGCGATTGAGCCCTTATCTCGCATGGGGCAATATCTCAATAAAGCAGGTTTATCAAAGCGTTCAGCTAGAAAAGCTAGCTAAGAAAGCTTTATCAACACCACAGCGCAAACAGTGGAGTCGCGCCCTATCTGCCTTAACATCGAGACTGCACTGGCACTGTCACTTTATTCAAAAATTTGAAAGCGAAGCTAGTATCGAGTGGCGACCTATGAATAGCGCATACGAAAAATTTCCTTTCATAGATGGACCTGAATCTGAACGACGCTTTTATCGCTGGTCGACTGGCCGCACTGGATACCCGTTGGTAGACGCATGCATGCGAGCACTAAAACATACTGGTTATATTAATTTTCGTATGCGAGCAATGGTAACCAGTTTTTTGTGCCATCACTTAAATGTGCATTGGTTAAAAGCGGCTCACTATCTAGCTTCTCAATTTTTAGATTTTGAGCCCGGTATCCATTATCCACAAATACAAATGCAGGCAAGCGTGACTGGTATTCACACTGTGCGCCTTTATAACCCTGCAACACAGTCACAAAAGCTAGACCCCGAGGGTGTCTTTATAAAGAAATGGGTACCTGAGTTGGCGAGTCTACCTAATGAAGCGGTTCATGCTCCCTATTTATTACCGCCATTAGAAGCGCAGATGTTAGGCTTTAATATTGACCGTGATTATATCGCACCAATTATAGATATCGCTCAAAATAACCGTATGACTGCTAAAAGGTTGTGGGACTTTCGTGAGCGCGATGATGTCATTGAAGAAGCGCAGCGTATTGTTAGGCGTCATACCATGCAAAACAGTCCAAGCCGCGCGTGGTTAAACAACAAAGTTAATAAAAAAACTTAACGGTTATTTTTTCTAAGCCATTCATTTAGAAGCTTAATTTGGCCACATTTGTAGGCAGCATACATAAGTCGCATAGCATTAGACATAGCTTCGCTGTCGGTCCAGCCTGTTTTATCTCGGATTTCGTCATAGCATACTTTTGCTTCTGGGCTAACATAACCTCTCACTAACTTTTTTCCTGCGTCTTTTTGTCTCTCTCTAAAGCGTTTTTGTTTATCAGCGTTTGCTTTTGCTCTATCTACAGGGCTTTTTTTACTGGTTCTTTTTGTTGTTTGTTCTGTCATAGTTTTCACACATAGATACGATATTGTGAAGCGTAGTTTAATCGCTGTTTATAAATTGAACTTGTAGGGCGATATCCGTACGGGTTAAATTAACGTTAAGTATCTTAGCACGCGTTTTTCTTCAGAAAAATGACTGTTCAGAGTTGTTTGGCGTACAAGTGTTCGCTAAATTAACACCGTCACTTTAATAACAACAATGAGTTGGGAATGTCAGAGAAGAAAAGTAGTTTTAACAAAGAAGATTTATTGGCGTGTAGCCGCGGTGAAATGTTTGGTCCGGGCAACAGTCAACTACCAGCCCCTAATATGCTGATGATGGACCGCGTAGTTTCAATTACTGACGATGGCGGCGAACATGGGAAAGGCGAAATTGTTGCTGAATTAGATATTACGCCAGATTTATGGTTTTTTGACTGTCACTTTCCAGGTGACCCCGTTATGCCTGGCTGTCTTGGCCTAGATGCAATGTGGCAGCTTGTTGGATTCTTCCTTGGTTGGAGCGGCGGCCCTGGAAAAGGTCGTGCGCTTGGTGTTGGTGAAGTTAAGTTTACCGGCCAAATACTCCCTACAGCAAAAAAGGTCACTTACAAGATTACGATGAAGCGTGTGATTAAGCGAAAACTTTTTATGGGTATGGCTGATGGCTCTGTTGAAGTCGACGGTCGCGAAATCTATGTCGCGAAAGATTTGAAAGTAGGCTTGTTCCAAGATACATCGAATTTTTAATCGCTGTTTAATCGACATTGAATAACAAGCGATAGAATAAAAAAAAGCCCCTTTTCAGGGGCTTTCCTTTTTGCATAATCAGTTCATAAAAGAGAAGTGTTATTTAACACTTAAACCTAAGTGTCTATCTTCTACTGCCTCACGCCATCCACCTAACCACTGTGAACGTGCATCGTTTTGCTGAAATGGACAATTTTCCTTTGAACGACCGCTGATACCAGCTTGATAGCCTTTAGAATGGGCGCGAGTCATTTTATCTCTTTTTTGTCTTTTCATTGATTAGCCTCTTTTGTTTGTTGAATGTACAACAAATCATTTTCACGAGCGCTCTACGTCATATCGGTTGATAGTGCCGGAAAATTAATTGCGTACACTACTTTGATAGTGCAATTAACAAAATGGTTCAAGAAAAATATAAAATTAAAACGCTTGACAAACTTTAAACAAATGAAGTTTCGATGAAATTTATGTTACATTTTTTATGCATAAATATGTCTGTTTTTTCATTTTTTTAGCATAAAAAAAGCCACACGAATGTGGCTTTCTAACGCGGTCTAAAAATCGACTATAGCGTTCTATTGTTTCCTAAAACGTCTACGTACAAAGGCGGCAGCAAATAAACCGAAAAATGCGAGCCAACCTGTCGATGCACCGCTGCGCTCAAACGGTTGTTCATCTTCAGGCACTTCACAATCATCGACAGAGCCATTAGCCAATGGCGTAAGCTTAACCGCTACAATAGAGTCAACTAATTGTGTTTCTCCGCTTGAGTTAATAATGTCAACGCCAGTTACGTATTTACTGTTTGTTTTAATACGCGCATTGGCGATAATTTCGTTATCATCATTGATATCAACGGCTTCAATCAATTCATAAGTATTGTCACAAGACACTAGATCATTGAGGTCTAAGAACTCTTCTGTATCGATGTTGTACATAAATGCAGCAGTTTCGCGTAGGGTGTCGCTTGTTGCATCAACATCCGCCTTGCCCACCACAATATTGTTATTGTTGATAGCGTTTGCAGTTACACCTGCACTGACGAAGAACCCATCGGGATATTTCTGTTCTTGGGTATCTAGGTTGTAAACAAAGAGGCGTGAACGTGCAATATCGCTTTGCGAACGAAGCACTGCACCAGTTACCCAGTTTTCATCATTAATAGCAATGGCTTGGCTGATAATATTTTCCTCTCGAGGGAGGAGCTCAATAGTTTCGCCGTCTCTAAATACTGTGGCAACACGCTCGCTTTCTGTTAATCCAGACTGGTTAGGGCGAGTAATCGTAATACGATCACCTGTTAGACCCTCTCCAACGGCAATACCCTGACTATTGATGTCATATGCGTAGGTGAAATAGTGTGCTGAGTCATCTTCATCTGGCTCAAATAACAGCGGATACGTATCTGTACTAATCACATCACCATTGACGTCAATTTGCCAAATCGTGGCATTAACCTCAGACAATAAAACGAAACCGGGCAAATAGTTTGTGGATGTATTCAAGTAGTAGCTAGAGATGCGCGGTACCGAAAAGTCACCATTATAAACGGTAAAAAGACAACGTCCTTCAGATTGGTCTCCACGAAGCTCTGCGTCGGCACAGGTTTCAATTGCCTCATCGACATCATCTTGGAAACTTACTGTACTGAAGCCCGCAACTTGCAGGTTCGAGTTGATTGCCCGGGCCGACGAGAAACCGCCCGCTGTCGTGTCTACAGCTGGCAACGCTTTAGTCGCACCGGAGGTCTGAACAAAGCCCTGCTGCGCTGATTCAGGGTAGGTATAATTGATGGTATCACCATCTTCATTCTCATAAGGGTCTAACACCACCAACCCAGATGAATCACCTACTATGAAGTTGCCATTCAGACTATCTCTGCCTATCGCTTCTACAGAACGCGTATAATCATCGAACTTTTCAGTAACTTCGTCTAAGCCCGGAACCAAAGAAATATCTTGGGTGTCGGTGATATAAGTTCTAAACGGTGCAAGCTTTTGACCAGTGACTGCATTGGTGCTAGAAAGCAGATAGTTAACAATTGTTGAGTAATCTGCATCAGTGAATACACCTTGACGTGCATCATCTTCGTTTTCTAAATCTTCACCGTTAACATCGAAGAAAGTGGTATCTTCTTCTAACTGCTCCACATCTATAGGTGGGTTATATTCAAGTTGCACTACAGACAACATTTTGCCTGAATTATCAATTGAACGAGCAAAATTGTTTCTAGCGGTATCCTGCAAAGGAAGAGGCGTCACTGAATAGGTCGCGGCAAATGCCGAAACACTTCCTGTTGCCAACAGAACGGCGGCGGCAAGCTGAGTTCGTTTCATTTAAAATCCTATTTACTGCTGATTATCTTCCAGCATACTTTCTAGTTCATCCCAGCGCGCATATTTCTGGGAAAGTAATTCTTCTTTATCTGCCAATTCGGCTAATGCCTTGGCAGTAGTGTCACTGTCTTGTTTGAAAAAGTCTGGATCGTTAACTTTCTCTTGCATAGCCTCAAGTTCTTCCTCAAGTGTTTCTAGTTCTTTCGGTAAGGACTCAAGTTCACGCTGGTCTTTGTATGATAACTTTTTCGTCTTACGGGGAGAAGACTTAGCACTAGGACTGTCTGAAGCTGAATTAGTTTCATTCTTTACCTTGGCTTTCTCTTCCTTTTCGATTTGCTGACGTTTTTCCTGTTGCTCTTTATACCAGTTTTCTACGTCAGTGAAACCCCCAATAAATTCGCGAAGCAGGCCATTACCTTCAAAAACTACGCTGCTGTTGGCAACGTTATCAACGAATTCCCTGTCGTGGCTCACTAAAAGCACGGTGCCAGTATACTCGTTGAGTAAGGTCTCAAGCATTTCTAATGTTTCAACGTCTAAGTCATTGGTTGGCTCATCGAGAACCAAAACGTTGCTTGGTTTTAGCATGAGCTTGGCAAGCATTAAGCGGTTTTTTTCACCACCTGATAGTGACTTCACCGGCGCATTAACGCGTTCAGGCGTAAATAGATAGTCTTGCAGGTAACTAATAACGTGGCGCGGGTGGCCGTTCACCATAAGGTCGCGTTTACCATCGCCAACCGCATCAATAACGGTCTTTTCTAAATCTAATCCGTGTCGATGTTGATCGAAATAAGCGACTTCTAAATTAGTGCCTTGTTTGCAATTCCCGCTGTCCGGCTGCAGCTCTCCTAAAAGAAGCTTGATAAGCGTACTTTTACCACTACCGTTAGGGCCAATAAGTGCAAGCTTGTCGCCTCGCAATACATTTAGGTTCAAGCCTTTAACGATTGGCTTACCTTCAATGCTATAGCTTAAATCTTTTACCTCAAACACCATTTTGCCAGAGCGCGCGCCTTGGTGTTGGTTAACCACAGCATTGCCCTGCACTGCGCGACGTGCTTTGCGCTCTTCCCGTAGTTTTTTCAGCGCCCTTACACGCCCCTCGTTACGGGTGCGACGAGCTTTGATACCTTGTCGAATCCATACCTCTTCTTGTGCTAGCTTTTTATCGAATTCAGCGTTTTGTGACGCTTCAACTTCTAAATCGTGCTGCTTTTTCTCAAGATAGGTTTCGTAATTACCCGGGTAGCTAGTTACAGAGCCGCGATCAAGATCAATGATACGTGTTGCCATGGCGCGAATGAAAGCACGGTCGTGGCTTACAAATACAATTGCTCCTTGATAGTTGCTCAAGCTCGACTCAAGCCAGCGGATCATCTCAATATCAAGGTGGTTAGTAGGTTCGTCTAACAGCAATAAATCTGGTTGACGTACTAACGCGCGCGCTAAAGCGGCTTTTCTACGCCAGCCCCCTGATAATGTTGATAACGATATCTCAGGGTCAAGCTTTAGCATGGTAAGCGTTTGCTCAATCTGCTGCTCGAACTGCCAAGCGTCTCTGGCCTCTAATTGCTCTTGCAACCGCTGTAGCTTATTTAAGTTAGCTTCACTAGGGTCTTCACCCACAATACGAGTTTGATGGAAATAGGCTTTTAGCGTTTCACCTACGTCAGATAACCCCTCAGCAACATAGTCAAACAGAGTTACATCTGTGGTTTGAGGTGGGTCCTGCTCTAAACGCGCGATTACAGTATTGTTCTCAATAATACGCTGGCCATCGTCGGCAATAATATCGCCTGCGATAACTTTCATAAGGGTAGATTTTCCGCTTCCGTTGCGACCTACCAAACATACGCGCTCTTTAGGCTGAACAACCAGCTCAACGCCGTCTAAAAGCGGCGGATTTCCATAAATAACAGTGATGTTTTTTAACTGCAAAATGCTCACTGAAGAAACTCCTCTAAATCGGCGGCACTAAAGGGCCATCCAATTTCTTTCTCATTATCGGCCCGCTTCAAAACTGGAATACGAGCGCCATACAAGTGATAAAGCTCGGTACTTGTACGAATGTTAACTTTTTCAATAATAAGCGATGAAAACATAGACGTTTGCTGCAGTTCAACATCGGCTAAATCACAGAGGCTGCATTGCGGGCCCGTGTAGAAGATTATTTTCATGAACGTAGAATCCAGCACTGGTGTATTTTACCCTTACGGGCAAAATCTTCGGGTATGGTTTCGTGGGTGATATTTTCAATGTTCAAGCCAAGGTCATTGATGGCTGACTCGTCTAACTTAAAACCACGTTTATTGTTAGAGAAGATTATAGTCCCCTGCTCTTTTAAGCAGGCTTTTGCGTTGGTAAGCATTTTTACATGGTCGCGCTGAACGTCCCACGTGTTCTGCATTCGCTTTGAATTTGAAAATGACGGCGGGTCGATAAATATTAGGTCATATTTACCTTTGTGCGTACCTAGCCATGTGGTGCAGTCGGCCTGAATAAAGGCATGGGGACCACTTAATTTATTAAGCGCTATATTTTTCTTCGCCCATTCCAAGTAGGTATTCGACATGTCTACCGTGGTTACAGATTTGGCGCCGCCCATAGCTGCAAATACCGATACGCTGCCCGTGTAAGAAAACAAATTCAACACGTCTTTGTCTTTAGACAAGGTTTTTACTTTTTGACGGGTATTGCGGTGGTCTAAGAAAAGACCCGTGTCCAAGTAATCAGTCAGGTTTACCAAAAAGCGAGCATCATTTTCGAACACTTCCATCATTTCGCCAGACTGATTAATTTTTTCGTATTGCTTAGTCCCTTTTTGCTGGCTACGCACTTTAAGCGCAATGTGCTTAGGTGAGACCCCGGTAACTGCTGGTAAGTGTAACAATACCTCTTGCAGGCGTTTACGGGCTTTATCTTCTGACACGGTTTTTGGTGGCGCGTACTCTTGGACGACCAGCCAATCGCCATACCTATCTACCGCCACGTTGTAATCGGGTAAATCAGCGTCGTAAATTCGGTAGCAATTCGTGTTTGCACTTTTGATCCAGCCTTTCATACGCTTGAGGTTTTTCTTCAAACGATTAGCAAACTCATGATTGCCGGCGTCTTCACTAAATTGAACCGTGTTTTGTTCATCAAGCACATAGTTAGCTAAACGGCACTCTAACTTACCATTGTTCATGGCGTAGTCTTTAGTAGCGCGAAGCTTTAATACACGTAATAAATCGCGGTTACTGCTAAGTAGCGACACGTGCCAGCCTTTCCAAGCTTCTTTAAAGCGCTTACCCCAATCGCTAAATAGCGGGATTAACGAAGTCAGTTCACCTAAACGCTCTCCATATGGCGGGTTAGAAACCACGTAGCCAGGTTTACTGACTGGCGGCGATGACTTGGTAGCGTCTTGCTGAGAAAACGAAATATCGTTAAACACGCCTGCAAAATCAGCGTTAGCTTTTGCAATCGCCACCATTTTACGACTGAAGTCGCCCGCATAAATACCGCCGCAGCTCGGCTTTTGAACTGAAATGGCATGCTCAACCAAATCATCCCAAACCTTAGCTTCATGGCCAAGCCATTTAGTAAAGCCCCAGTATGAACGCTTTATACCAGGTGCAATATTTCGAGCAATATAGGCAGCTTCAATTGCAATAGTGCCTGAACCACACATTAAATCTACCAATGGCGCTTCGGTATTCTCTGTCCAACCACTGCGCATAAGCATTGCGCTGGCGATATGCTCTTTTAGCGGTGCGTCACCGGTTTCTTGCCGATATGCGCGTTGGTGTAAACTTGCTCCAGCTAGGTCTATACCCAAAATTACATTGTCGCGGTGCAGTCTGGCATACACAGAGATATCAGGGCTTTTGCGCTCTACTGACGGGCGAGGTAAACCTTGCTCTACGAATGAATCTACGATGGCGTCCTTAACACGAACTGCGCCAAACTGGGTGTTCTTGATAGCAAAGTTAGTTCCGATAAACTGTACAGATAATGTATGACGTGAATCCATCTGCATTTGCCAGTCAATGCCCATCGCCGTGTTATAAAGCGCATCTGCATCGCCAGCTTTACCAGATGCTAGCACCCAAATTACACGATTAGCTAAGCGTGACCATAGGCAAAGTTTATAAGCGTCTTCTTTTGACCCTTCAAACTGAATGGTACCAGGCCCCTGTTTAATTTGTGCATCAGGGCAAAGGCTTAGTACTTCTTGTTTCAATAGTTCGTCAAGACCGCGACTGGTCGTAACCAGAATAGTATTCATTCATGTACCTGTTTTTGATGTACGCGCTTAACATAAAGCGCGTACACGAGAGATTGGTTTCGGGTGTACTTTGTTTCGGCTGTATTATAACGCGTTTACGATGCGTTTAACGAGAGATGGGCCTTGATAAATAAAGGCCGAGTAGACTTGCACTAATGATGCGCCTGCATCTAAGCGCGCTTGCGCCGCTTCAGGAGAGTCGATGCCCCCTACGCCGATAATAGGTATAGCGCGGTCAAGTGCCTTATTTAATTTACGGGTTACTTCCAAACTCATATCGGTCATAACAGAACCGCTTAGTCCACCCATTTCATCAGCGTGCTCTAGTCCAGTAACCGAATCTCGTGAAAGCGTGGTATTGGTAGCAATCACGCCATCCATATTGCTGTTGATTAACGATGCAGCAATGCTTTCGATTTCAACATCACTTAGGTCAGGCGCTATTTTAATGAATAGTGGCACATACTTACCGTGGGTTTGTGTGAGCGTTTCTTGTGCGGCTTTTAAGCCAACTAACAGTTTATCAAGTGCTTCACCGTACTGCAGGTTTCTCAGCCCTGGCGTGTTAGGCGATGAAATATTGATAGTGACATAACTTGCATAGGGGTAAACCCTATTCAGGCAGATAAGATAGTCGTCAAGGGCATTGGACTCTTCAGTATCTTTATTCTTACCGATGTTTATGCCAATAGGACCCTTAAATTGTGCTTGCTTTACCTGCTCTACTAGATGATCCACGCCTTTGTTATTAAATCCCATGCGGTTAATAATTGCGTGCTTTTCAGGTATTCTGAATAAGCGAGGTTTTGGGTTTCCTGGTTGAGGACGAGGCGTAACCGTTCCAATTTCAACAAAACCAAATCCCATGCTCGAAAATGCATCGATACAATCGCCATTTTTATCTAAGCCTGCCGCCAAACCTACAGGGTTGTCAAAGGTCATACCTGCAACGGTAACGGGCTTTTTGATTGTTGGTGTGCTGTACATCCATTTCAGCGGGGTATGTTGGGTCTTGTTCAGCCAGTTAATGGTGAAATCGTGACTTTTTTCAGGCTCGCACTGAAGTAAAAGTTTTTGCACTAGAGATTGCATGGTTGTTTTAAACGCTCGCTTATTAAGGGCCTAAAGAACGTTACTATATGAGGGGTTGCACAGGTCTCATATTCGATGAAAATGCTGTGAAACTATACAATAATGTTCAACCGGCCAATAAAAAGCCCTGATTAACAGGGCTTAAAATATTAAGGTGCGTGTATTCTAATGGTTAGACTTCACGCTTAAAAGCATCAATTCACGTAAAGCGACAGAAAATTTCGCAAATTCATGTGTAGTACTGGTCTTAAACTCTGACATCATGTGATACCAGCGTTTAAGAAGTACCTGATTACTCTCAATCCACTCATCTAGAATTTGGTCGGCATCACCGACATCTTCACGAGAAGACAACAGGTTCGCTGCGATTGAACGCTGCTGCCAATCCAGTTCTTCGCGATATGAAGCTCGCGCCAACGCTTGCCAATGGTTGCTCACTGCTTGATTGTTGATTTGGTCCAAGAACCAGTGAAGCTCTAAGCGATAACCTAATTGATAGTATAGCTTAGCGACAACATCGGTATCGTGTTTGTCGGCTTCAACGATTTGTGCCAAGTCGAAGCTAGAGAACATGTTTGAGAAACTCGCAACTTGATATGCAATATCTTGAGGTACACCTTTATCGATATACTTCTGCGTTGCCGCTTCTAACTGCGCATATTCACTTTCAACCAAATAATGCTGTAAGTTTTTCGACAGTTTATCGAATGTACCGCGGTAGCTAGCAATGGCTTCTTCAATGGATTGCGCTTTATTGCCGTGGCGAATATACCAACGTGAAGCGCGACGCATAATTCGGCGTGCTTCATCCAACATTTTAAGCTGAAGCTTAGCTGGGATAACGTTGTCTAATTCCTCTATACGCTCCCACAGCGTATCCATGTTGAAGATGCCGTGCACAATCGCGTAGGCGTCAGCAATTTCGCTTACACTTGCACCGGTTTCTTCCTGCATTCTGAACACGAAGTTAAGGCCCATATCATTAACCATATTATTGGTTAATTTAGTGGCGATAATTTCGCTTCTAAGCGGGTGCTGCTGCATGTGTGCTGCAAATTTCTCGCGAAGTACCTTCGGGAACGCTTCAACTAACAGCTTACCATGGTAAGGATTGTCAGTGATTTCTGGAATATTGAGCGCATCTTTAAGCACCATTTTACCGTAGGCAATTAACACGCTAAGTTCAGGGCGAGTTAGTCCTTGGTCGGTTGCTACGCGATCGGAGATCTCATCATCGCTCGGTATGAACTCTAACTCACGATTTAATTGCCCTTCTCTTTCGAGGCCGTGAATAAAGCGAAGCTGCTCTTTAAGCTGTTTCACGCCCGCTAACTCAGTGATAGAGATAGACTGGGTTTGACGGTAACAGTCTTTCAAAACAATTTTGCTAACATCGTCAGTCATATCATAAAGAAGCTTATTGCGCTGCTTGAGCGTTAATTCACCATCATTGACCAAGCTGTTAAGCAAAATTTTAATGTTAACTTCGTTATCTGAGCAATCCACACCGCCTACGTTATCGATAAAGTCGGTGTTAACGCGTCCGCCATTAGAGGCATACTCGATACGGCCTAATTGGGTCAAACCTAGGTTGCCGCCCTCGCCCACAATTTTAGCCTGAACGTCTCGGCCATTAACGCGCAAGTCATCGTTCGCACGATCGCCCACTTCAGAGTGAGACTCTTTTTTACTCTTAATATAGGTACCGATACCGCCGTTCCAAAGTAGATCAACTGGCATTTTAAGAATGTTGTGAATAAGCTCGTTAGGCGTCATTGTTAATTGGCGCGTTCCTAACCACTTTTTCATTTCAGGTGTCAGCTTGATTGACTTAGAGGCACGGCTGAATACACCACCACCTTTAGAAATCAGTTTGCTATCGTAGTCTTCCCAGCTAAGGCTTGGGTTTTCAAATAAACGTTGGCGTTCTTTGTAACTTGCTGCCGCATCTGGACTTGGGTCGAAGAAAATATGTAAATGGTTAAACGCAGCGATTAGTCGCGTATGCTCTGATAACAACATACCGTTACCAAAAACATCACCAGCCATATCGCCAACACCCACAGCGGTGAAGTCAGTGGTCTGGCAGTCAATGCCTATCTCTCTAAAGTGACGCTTAACTGACTCCCAACCGCCGCGCGCAGTAATACCCATTTTCTTGTGGTCATAACCTATGCTGCCACCCGAGGCAAATGCGTCGCCCAACCAGAAGCCAAACTCTTCTGCAATACCGTTGGCAATATCTGAGAAGGTAGCTGTACCTTTATCTGCAGCAACAACCAAATATGGGTCGTCATCATCAAGGCGTACTACATCTTTAGGCGGTACTATTTCGCCGTTTACAATATTATCGGTTATATCCAATAAGCTTGTGATGAAAGTGCGATAACATGCTTGACCTTCAGCCTGTATAGCGGCACGGCCTTCTCCTACTGGCAAGTTTTTACAAACAAAGCCACCTTTCGCACCAACAGGGACAATAACTGTGTTTTTAACCTGCTGTGCTTTAACCAGACCTAAAACTTCGGTTCTGAAATCTTCTTGACGGTCAGACCAGCGAAGGCCACCACGGGCAACTTTACCGCCACGCAGATGCACACCTTCAACGCGAGGGCTGTACACAAAAATTTCAAACTTAGGCAACGGAAGCGGCATTTCTGGAATAAGCTCTGGCATCATCTTAAATGACACGTAAGACTTTTCGTTGCCTGCATCGTCTGGCTGATAGAAGTTGGTTCGTAGCGTTGCTGACATCATATCTAAATAACGGCGGATAATACGGTCGTCATCAAGGTTACTTACGTTATCTAGCTGTGTCTTGATGGTCTCTAGTATCGCGTCTTCTTTCTTCTGATTACGCTTTTTCTTGGGGTCAAAACGTTGGTCAAAGAAGTCTACCAATAAACGGGCAATATCTGGGTAGTTAGAAAGGGTATTTGCAATATAGTCACGGCTAAATGAGCTACCAGTTTGGCGCATATATTTAGCGTAGGCACGCAGAACCGTCACCTTTCGACCCGTCATATTGGCACCCAGAATAAGGCGATTAAACGCGTCATCTTCAAGTGTTTTATACCACACCTTCGCGAAGGCTTCTTGGAATAGGGTTTGCGCCGCTTCCATATCAAAATGTTGGCCGCTTTTGTGCAACATGGTGAAGTCCATCACCCAGTTACGCTCACCTTCTGAACAGGTAATTTTATAAGGACTTTCGTCGATTACGCGTAACCCAAAGTTCTCGAGCATAGGTAACACGTCAGACAAATGAATAGGTTCTGCGCGGTGGAAAAGCTTCAGCTTAACAACTTGGCTGTCAGCATCCTCTTCTTGAGGGCGGTAGAACAACATGTCCAACGTATGGTTGTCGTCAAGCATCTCTAGCTTGCCGATATCAACTAGCGCGGCTGATGGAAGGTTATGCTCCATGTAGCTACGAGAAAACGCATTGTTGTACTTACGCTCAAGGGCTTTACCAGATGCTTCACCGTGCGCTGCTGAAATAGCTGACGCGAGTCTGTCATTCCAAGTTTTGGTCAACTCAATAATGTTTTGCTCTATTTCCTTCACATCGAATTCCGCGTTGTTGTCGTTGACTCTTGCAATGTAATGCGTACGGGCATATACAGACTCTGAAAAGAAAGTGGTAAATTCCACTTCTTCAGTTGCACCTAATGACGCTTTAAGCAGCGCTTGTGTTTCTTTGCGCAGTTGAGTGTTGTAGCGCTCTCTCGGTACAAACACCATACAAGAAAAGAAACGACCAAACGTGTCTTTGCGAATAAACAAACGAGATATACCACGCTCTTGCATTTGAAAAATGCCCATCACAATTTGTGCGAGTTCTTCTGCTGGCGTTTGTAACAATTCGTCGCGTGGATAGGTTTCTATAATATTAGCGAACGCTTTATAGGCGTGTGTGCCAGGCTCAAAACCGGATAACTCACAGATACGCTTAATCTTTTCACGCAAAATCGGCAGTTGAGTAACGCTATTGTTATAAAACGATGCTGAATACAAACCTAAGAAGCGATGCTCGCCAACAACTTGGCCGTCTTTATTGAAGACTTTTACACCGACATAATCCATATATGCTGGGCGATGCACGCGAGCACGAGAATTTGTTTTGGTCAGTATCAACGGGTTTTTGCTTAACGCTTCAGCTCTTGCTGATGCAGGCAATCTTGATAACAGACGTTCGCGGTCATTTATTGAATTTTTAAGAAGGCCTAAGCTGGTGTCGTTTTTCGGTATCCATCTATGGTCGCCTTCAATTGCTTTAACCTCATAATAGCGATATCCCATCATGGTAAAGTTATGGTCACCTAACCACTCAAGGTATGCCTTAGTCTGTTTTTTTGCATCTGCGGAGACAGGCCAATTGTATTTCGCGTTATTTTTAATAACGTCTTGTAAAGTGCTGGTCATGCCCTGCCAGTCTTCAACAGCTAAAGAGACTTCATCAACCACTGAATAAAGTTCTTTAGTTAATGCATCGATATCTTTTTTTGAAGTTTGTCTATCGATTTCGATGAAAATGACAGTCTCTTTTTTAGCGCCACCTAGGGTTTTTCCTGGCTCTGCAAAGGTTTCGACTTTGTTCGATTTGTCGCGTTTAACGCCGATAGGGCTATGAAGAAATAAATGTGCAGTAATGTTCAATCGGTTCAGTAGCATACGTACAGAGTCAACCAAGAACGGCATGTCCGACACTATTATTTCCACAATAGTGTGGCTTGAATGCCAGCCGTGTTTAGCTATTTCAGGGTTGAATACACGAATGAAAGGCGAAGAATATTCAAACTTTGCCAAACCATTCCATAAACTAAGTGTTGCACCATAAAGGTCGCTGTCGTTGCGATCTTCTAAATCATCGCTTGATATGTTTTTATACAACAGACGTCCGAATTGCTGCACAAGAGACTTCTGCTTTGTATCTACTTTTTTATCAATAAGTGCAAATACGTTGTCTAGCAGTACTGAGTGTCGCTGTGAGGTGACTGTCATTTGTTAACCTTTTTTGAATGTCGTAATACCAATTCAACTTGGTATAAGTGCCGAGTACCAAACTATTTTCTCTAATAAATGACGCTAATGAAAGCCCATTTTTAACCTTATATTAACAGCATAGATAACTATGCAGAAAACACATAAAAAAAAGGGCCTAAAGGCCCTTTTTTATGCGTAGCTATGCAAAAATAATTTATGCATCAGGGTCATTCTTATTCCACCACAGGAACCTAGCTAAGGCAGGCAGTACAATTATTGCCCCAAGCATGTTCACAACGAACATAAATGTTAGCAATATACCCATATCCATTTGGAACTTAAGTGAAGAGAATACCCAAGTGCTTACGCCTATAGCTAGCGTTATACCAGTAAACAGCACTGCACTTCCGCGTTCTTTCAAAGCAGCGAAATAAGCTTCTTGAACGGTAGCACCCTTCTTCAACATTAGGCTTTTGGTAGAAAGAATATAAATACCATAGTCCACGCCGATTCCCACGCCAAGTGCGATAACTGGCAATGTAGAAACGGTGAGGCCAATTTGAAGGTATGTCATTAGTGCTTGAGCCAAAACAGACACCACATATAGCGGTATTACGACAACTAGCGTAGCACGAATTGACCGGAAGCTAATTAAGCAAAGCGCGATAACAGCACCAAATACGTAAAGCATCATAGGATCTTGCGCCGCGCTCACTGCTTCATTGGTTGCAGCCATTACGCCAACAGGTCCAGAAGCAAGGCTAAACTTCATATCGTCAGTTTGATACTCATCGCGATACGACTTAACTGCATCAACAACGCGAGAGATAGTTTCTGCCTTGTGATCTTCCATAAACAGGATAATAGGCATAACTGAGCAATCGCCATTAAGCAGCCCAGACGAGGTAGGTACGCGAGAGATAGCCTGAACTAGCGTCTGTTGATTACGCGGGAGAACTTGCCATTTTACGTTTCCTTCGTTGTAACCGGCATTAACAATTTTGGCTACTGACGCAAGTGACACTGCAGACTGCACGCCTTGTACGTTTTCCATTTTCCACTGGAAGTCATCCATGGCTTTCATCACACTATGCGAAGTACAAGCTTCCGGGGTCGTCTCTACAAGTATAGAGATATAATCCACTGTAACTTCGTATTTGTCAGTGATTAAAAACGTGTCTTCATTGTAACGAGAAGTTTCATGTAGCGCTGGTGCGCCGGCGTGTAAGTCCCCTATTTTCATGTTCTGCGCTTGGAAATGACCGAGCACGAACAAAATCGCGGTGACAATTAAAATAAACGCGGCTGGCTTCTTACGTGAACACGCTGCAATTACTTCCCAGAATTTAGAATTTGCGTTTTCCTTACCCGCAAATTTTTCGACATACTTCTGGTCTAGTTTTAAAAAGCTCATTAGAACAGGAAGTAACAATAGATTGGTAAGTATAATAACAGCAACACCCATACTTGCTGTTATTGCTAGCTCGCGAATAATACCAATATCAATAACCAGTAAGGTCATGAAACCTACAGTATCAGACAGCAAGGCGATTCCGCCGGGTACTAGAAGGTTTCTAAATGCCGCCATTGAAGCCCGTTTCGCGCCAATGCCCGTCACTGCTTGCTTTTCTACCGCGTTAATCATTTGAACGCCGTGGCTTACACCGATAGCAAATACAAGGAACGGCACCAAAATTGACATAGGGTCCATGCCAAAGCCAATGGAAGTCAAAAGCCCAAGTTGCCAGATAACGGCAATAATTGAACATACCAATGGCAATAAGGTCAGCATGATGCTGCGTGAGAAGAAGTACACCATCACCGCAGTGATCGCGATTGCAATGGCAAAGAATAACAGTACGTCTTTAGCGCCATCGGCTACATCGCCAATCATCTTCGCAAAACCGATAATATGGATAGACGTGTTTTCGTTTTCATACTGTCCGCGAAGCTGCTCTTCTAGCTCTGCAGCCAGAGCGAGTGTATTAAGCGGCTCGCCTGTTTGTGGGTCAATATCTAGCAACTGTGCTGTTACCATTGCGCAACTGTAGTCACTTGAAACCTGTCTACCAACGATGTTCGCTTTTTCCACGTTCGCAGCCACAAGCTCCAGAGCCTCTGGCTTTGATGAGTCGAAGTCTGCTGGTATGACCGGGCCGCCAGCGAAACCACCCTCCACTATTTCAGTAAAGCGTGTAGATGGAGAGAATAGTGAAATTACTAACGAACGGTTTACGCCATTGATGAAGAAAAGCTGGTCGTGAACGTTCTTTAACGTATCGAAGAAATTTTGGTTATAAATATTATCGTTTTTATCACATATTGAAACTAAGATGTTGTTGGCGCCACCAAAATCTTGGCGGTGCTCAATATACGTTTTCATGTACTCGTGATTAAGCGGAATATTTTTTTCGAAACCTGCGTCTAGACGCATTTGTGAGGCTTGGTAACCAAGAAAAACCGTTGCAATGGCAAACAGTGCCACCACAACTTTGCGGTTACCAAACACTAATTTTTCAAGAAAATGGGTCATTGTTTTTATACTGCCCTATTTTAAATTCAACGTTTTAATGCCATTTGCAGTAACAGCAATGCTGGTACCGTTAAACTCGGTGGCGTTTAAAATCGCCGCTTTATCTTTAATTTGTGACACGGAAATACCGTCATCACTCTGACAATTGGATGGGTTAGCATAAGGATCACGCATACTGGTAGGAAGCGGACGTTGTGCACTTACCATCATGCCGTTGTTGCCTAAAGCGTAAACCTTCGATTCTGACTCAATTAAAATTGAATTAAGAGTGCTAGTTGAACAGGTTTGAACGTATTCCCATTCCCCTTGATCCCTGTTTACGAAAATATTCCCACGGAGACCTACGGCAAGCACCGTGTTTTCATCCAGCGGCTTAATGTCGAAGAAAGACCCTGTGTAGTCGACGTAATAACGTTCCCAAGATTCACCCATGTTGGTGCTTTTTGCTAACAAACCTGCTTCACCAGCCATGTACAGCGTATCACCATCAAGGGTTACACGATTTAAGTGAGGTAAAATAGACTCTAACTCTTGTTGATAAAAATCTTCGTCTTCCTTGCGAATTTCTTCGAGGTATTCTTGGTCCATTGGGTCAAGAAGACTGGCGTGGCGTTCTGCAGACCACGTCTTTCCACCGTCAAGCGTTCGATAAAACAGGCCATAGGCACCGGTGGCTATACCTTGCTGTTCGTCAAAAAATAATACATCTAAGAACGGGCGTTGAAGTTCGGGTTGATAATTTTGTATCTCCCATGTTTCGCCCCTATCTGAAGAATGAAGAATGACAGCGTCGTGACCAACTGCCCATATTTTTTCGCCTACAACCGTGGTTGCGGTAAGCGTTGATTGAGTTGGCACCGCTTTTTGATTGAAAGTTTTGCCATCTTCTGACACTAATACGTGACCGCGTTCACCGACAATAACGACAAATGAATCAGCGTCTATGTCCAAAAGAACCGATTGCTCAACCAAAGGTGCCATGAATGCTTCTTCGGCAAGTGCAGCTGGAGAGTAATTAGCTGCGAATGTGGCGGCAATGCACGCTGCAATGGTTTTTTTCATAATTAACCATTCCCCCTATTTATAATTGTCTGTATACAAAAACGGCTGGCAAATGCCAACCGTTTGTTGTGTAAGGTGATTAGCGCTTACCTTCTCGTCGTAACGCCTGTGGCGTGAATTCCACATCTCGAGGGCGTACGGTGAAGTCGTACATTTGCTCTTCATTGTCTAGGCCAATAGCCAAATAACGACGAGAGTTTAAGTCATAGTACGCATCAAGCGTCGACCATTGAGTAGGAACTTCATAGTAGTTAACACCATAAGCTACACCAACGCGGTACAGTTCGCCACGATTATCATACATATCAGCGACTTGAATTTGCCAGCTATCTTCATCAATGAAGAATACGCGTTTTTGATAAATGTGACGGAAACCTTCTTTCAACGTAGCTTCAACTACCCAAACACGGTGCTTTTCCCAACGTGTTAGGTCTGGATTAACGTGATTTGGCTTCAAGATATCATCATACGAAGCACTGTCTGAATGAAGCGCATAGTTATTGTAAGCAACAAACATTTCCTGCTTACCAACAAGTTTCCAGTCGTAACGGTTTGGAGAACCGTTAAACATATCGAAGTCATCAGTCGTACGTAGGCCGTCAGCAGCTGTTCCCGGCGTATCGTAAGCGATGTTAGGTGCTAAGCGAACACGACGCTGACCCGTGTTATACGTCCACGCTTTACGTGGTTCTTTAACCTGATCTACTGTCTCGTGAACAAGTAACGCCGTTCCCGCTAGGCGGGCTGGCTTGGTTACTTTTTGCTTAAACATAAACAGAATATTTTCATCTGTTAGTTTTTCAGGTGTAGCACCTTCTTCTGCATATTTAATTAGTAACTGTTCATCAAAGCCGATTACGTTGTAATCACCACCGGTAGTAACTGCTGCTTGTCCACCGTTACGCTGAACCGCTGCTCCACGATAGCGAAGAATGTGGTTCCAAATTGCTTCAAGACCGTTTTGTGGTATTGGAAATGGGATACCCAAAACTGCACCTTTAAGACCATTACCGTCGTCGAGAAGCTCAGCGCTGGTAGCGTTTACCTTAGTCGCATCGTAAACAGCCTGTGGGTTTGACGCAGAACGTCGCGTTGGATAAACCGGCATACGAAAAGTTTCTGGGTAAGCCTCGAAAAGCTTTTTCTGGCCTTCAGATAAGAATTCCGCGTACTCTTTATAGTTCTGTGCTGTTATCTCAAACAACACCTTATCTTCTGGGTAAGGGTCTGGGTGATGGTCACCCACACTGTACCCAGCAGGTGCAGACGTAATACCGCCAGTCCAGGCAGGGATACTGCCATCAGCATTACCCGCTTTTTCTGCGCCAAGCGGCGTAAGTTCGTTACCCAATTTGTTTGCGTCTGCATCAGACACTTTAGCCATAGCGCTTGCACCAGATAAAGCCAGTGACAAAGCGGCAGCAATAATTCCTACTTTTCTAATCATAAAAACCACTCTTAGATTGCGTATTTGATGTTAAATGAAATGAAGTCTCTGTCAGATAGCGCATTAGTTGTACCAATGCCGCCCCAGAATGCACTGTAAGACGCCGTTGCAGACCATTTGCTTAAATAATCGAACGTGAAAGAAAGTGCAGCAGACTTAACATCTTCTGTGAAAAGGAATAATGGATCTGGCGTAGTACCCTCTACGTCATGAGAGAAAGTACCGCGAACTCGAAGGTTCATGCCAGCGAATATTGAGTTGTAGTCAGCAACCGCCAATAAGCGATAGCCCCACGCATCGTCAGTTGCAAACGGATTAGTCTCAGGTCCGTCTGAAAGGCCTTGGTGTAGACCTTCACGAGCGTTACCGTTAATTGGTTCAAGCGAAGGTGTACGAGCAGTACCTGGTGCGTTTAAACGAATTACGTCTGGGTCTGGCATATCAACAACGTTTACATAACCTACTTCACCTAGAAGTACGAAGTTGTCAGAGCCAAATTTAGGGCCGAATACATGTGACGCGGTAAATTGCATTTGCCATGTATCAGAGAAAAGGAAACCTTCTGCGGTTTCACCTGGACCTACAGCACGGCCAATGTTGTTTAGCTGTGATATACCCGCTAAATCAGGGCGTAGGCCGGCATTAGCCAACTGCTCTGGCATACCCATGTAAAGCAGTTCAACATCGTCGATTTGTAATGGCTCATCTACACGGTATGCAAACTCACCAGCAAGGGCTGTAGTGCCGATGTTTGTATTGAAACTCATTCCGTAAAGCTTGATGTCTTCTGGGAAAAAGAATTCAGACTTTGTGAACGCGCCAAGCTCAGTGATGTTATCACGTGTAACTTCGTTTGCTGCTATAAATGCCAAGTCTGCGCCGATACCCGCTTGCGTAAAGTCAGAGGTAACGCCTGAAATCAATGGGCGCTGGCTGTGATAGTTGATGTGATAAAAACTAAACTCGGTTTCGTTGAGGTTTTCAGCAAACCAGGTTAAGCGAAGACCGTATTGACCTTGATCGTCTGCATCATTGCGCACTTCATCACTGAAACCGCGAATAGCCACTTTCGTTGGATATGCCAGATAGGCTTGAGAAATTGCAGCAGCATCAGCACCTGAGCGCAATAAATCACCATAACCATTCAAGGCAGTCAATAGGTGATCGAGATCGATGTCAGGGTTACCACTGAAACCTAACTGAATGTTGTTGCGCTGACCGCCCTCACCTGCGAAGTCATTACCAGCGAAGTAGCTTCCCGATACCGGTAACCAGCTCTCCTGCCATTCATATTGATAATAACCAGAGATACTGACTGTATCGGTCAAGCCCAAGGAAGCGTAGACCATACCTACCGGTAGGAATACCTCTTTAAGTTCGGCACCTGGTGCACGAGCGCGTGTTACATCGACAGGGTTGGTCGTGTTAATGCCATGCTGGATGAAAGTACTCTCCCCCCAACTGATTACTTGGCGGCCAACACGAAGAGTTAGTGGCTTGTCGCCAATCCACCAATCGCCATAGAAGAAAGCATCATATAAACGAACGTCTGTACATAAAAGGTCTTCCGCCTCTGGATCTTGACACAGGTCGTATTGGTTGCCAGTTATTGGGTTAGAGTAAGGACGGTCACCATCCATTTGCTCGAAATCATAGAACCAGAAACCACGTGCGAAGAAACCATAGTCGCCAAAGTTGACGTCTAATTCATGTGAGCCTGAAACTTGCGTTGCGAACGCATCGCCTGGATCGTGAGCAAGGTTACCTAAGTCACCATTGGTTGAATATGCTCCGTCTGCTAACGCCCACACATCGCTGCTTGGGTATAAAGGATTGAAAGCTGCGTGATAACCACTCCAATCGAATTGAGGGTGGTTACTGTTACCAATAAGGTCGTAATCTCGTGCCTCTGTTCGAATACTTGTAGCCAATGTAAATGTTGAATCTAAAGAAATACTTACATCACCTACTTGCCAATTTGCAGCATGCACTGGTACTGCAGCAGCACCTAGCAGTGAGAGAACTCCCGCTGCTACCGGTGATATCTTAAAAGCGCTAGGCCCATTTTTCATATTTTTATACTCCCAAGTCGATGTGACTTAATGCGTGACATCATGACCAACCATAACGATTAACAAAATCATTACATCATTTTGCCATAACCGCAAGAACTAATCCTACCAGTTAACAAAATTTACAACATTAGTCGTATCAAATAGTTATTGCTTTATTGTGAGTATAAAAGGCATTTATAAACTTGCAGGAAAATTGTACAAGTTTCAAGAGGATTTATCTTATTTACCGTTAAGTAGCATTTTTAAGCGTGTGGCGTACTACTGAAGACCGTGAACTAAAGACGCGGAGGTAATTGAAGTATTGTGTAAATTATAGCTTTGAAAAAATAAAAAGGCCCTATCCGAGCCTCTCAAAAGATTTAATTTTTTTATTAGCGTCAATGACCATTCTGAAACGGCCTTTAATACCGTCCGATGTGATAAATTGGCGAAGCCGATTCGTAGGTACCTGAACACTAAGACCAGATTCACTCAACATGACCACATCGGGCATAGACGGGACATAAAGCACCTCACATTGTTTGTAAGGTGCGTTTATTGAAAAATAAAAGACGGAATCTGATGCGTTAATGCTTTTCATAAGCAAGACTTTTACTTACTTTTTCAAACAAGTCTTTACTTAGGCCCTTATGGTTAAGTAAGCGTCCAAGCTGCTGCTTCATATGAACTTGGTGTTCACTAGAGAAACCTTGCCATTGGGTTAACGGTGTTACAATACGAGCGGCAACTTGCGGGTTGACTGCATCAAGCTCTAGCAAATAGTCAGTTACAAACTTATAACCGCTACCATCTACGGCATGGAACCTTTCGCTATTATAGAACGCAAAACTACCGATAACAGAGCGGACACGGTTTGGATTGCTCATTGCAAACTGCGGGTGCTCACACAGCATAGTTATAGTAGCAAAGATATCTTCGCGATTTTGCGTTGCATGAAGCGCAAACCATTTGTCCAGAACCAGAGGGTCGTGGTTCCACGTTTGTTCAAAACTAGCCATCAAGCTATCGAACGTAGTTGAACTGCAGTGTTGCGCACTTCTCAGTGCCCCTAGTGTATCGGTCATGTTATCTGCATTTTCAAATTGCGACACGACGAGGTCTTCGTATTGAGATAAGCGTGCTAAATGCGCAAGCACGACATTTTTACAACGGCGCTGATTAATTGCATCTTGCGTGTAGCTATAGGCGCTGTGTTCAATGTTGTTAAACACCGCTAATAATTCTTGCTCTAGCGCGCGGGAAAACTGCTCACAAAATGCCTTTCGTGCTTTTGATAGCGCGGTGACAGTGATATTGCTACGACTTTGACACAAGGTTTCAAAAGAAGGAATAACTAGGCATTCGCCAAGCAGTTCCAGATTATTCTGCTCTTGAGCTATTGCTTGTTTAACGCCGTTCCAAATAGTGTTACTGATGGCAGAGCCCGGAGATTCTTCTAACTGCTTTATACAGCGGTCATACAAGGCTTGCATTGCGTCCCAGCGATTGAACGGATCTTTTGCGTGTTTGAAAATAGTAAGTAATGATTCTGTATCTAGCGGATTTTCTACTTTCGCTGGTGCCGAAAAGTTACCTAATACTACCGGTGTTAAATCAGTACTTTTAGCATTTACGGTTAAACGCAAAGAGGCATCTTTTAAGATAACCATACCATCATCAATGAGCGATTCGTTGTCAGCATAGGTATTGCCCTCTTTATCGATGATCTCAATATTCACTGGGATATAAAGGGGAAGCTTTTCACTTTGGTCTGAGGTGGCGGGTGTGTGCTGCGTCAAAGTAAAGGTATGCTTGACGGTGTCGTTGCCGATAGCTTCCGTACTGTGCTTAACAGAAATCACAGGTGTTCCAGATTGGCTATACCAGCGCGTAAACTGAGTTAAATCTAAATCAGTCGCCGACTGCATGGCGGAAATAAAGTCGTCACACGTGACCGCTTGACCATCGTGCCTTCTGAAGTACTCATCCATGCCACGTCTGAATCCATCAGGTCCAAGTAATGTGTGGAACATGCGAATGACTTCTGCACCTTTGTCATAAACTGTTACCGTGTAGAAGTTATTCATTTCAATCACTTCTTCAGGGCGAATTGGGTGGCTCATTGCGCTAGCATCTTCAGCGAACTGATGCTCTCGCATTACGCGAACATGCTTTATACGGTTACTTAGCGCCGAGGTCATATCAGCACTAAACTGTTGGTCTCTGAATACAGTAAGCCCTTCTTTGAGGCTTAGCTGGAACCAATCGCGACAAGTAACCCGGTTGCCCGTCCAATTGTGGAAATATTCATGTGCAATAACAGATTCGACATTGAAAAAGTCATCATCGGTAGCGCTTTTTTGATCAGCTAAAACAAACTTGCTGTTAAAGACGTTTAAGCCTTTGTTTTCCATCGCTCCCATGTTGAAGAAGTCGACGGCAACAATCATGTAAATATCTAAATCGTACTCTAGCCCGAAAACATCTTCGTCCCATTTCATCGCTCGTTTAAGGGATTCTAAAGCGAAGACGCCCTGGGACTTTTTGCCTTTATCGACATACAACTCTAGCGCAACGTCTTTACCGCTTGTCGTTGTGTAGCTATCGGTTAGTAAATCGAAATCACCGGCCACCAATGCAAAAAGATAACAAGGTTTAGGGTGCGGGTCATGCCATTTCACGAAATGGGTGTTTTCATCGATATCCCCTTTGTCTACAGGGTTACCGTTCGCAAGTAACATAGGTACTGATTTATCGGCAACGACAGTAACCGTGTAAACGGACAAAACGTCAGGGCGGTCCATGAAATAAGTAATTCGACGAAACCCTTCCGCTTCACACTGCGTACAATAGGCGCCGCCCGATAAATACAAGCCTTCAAGGGCTTTATTTTGTTCAGGGGCAATGGTGTTAGTAATTTCTAAGACAAATTCATTGAGATGAGTGGCAACGCTTAACGACGTATCCGAAACCGAATATTCGTCACCAGATAAAGCATTACCGTTAATAGCAATAGCGTTAAGCGATAAGTTATCGCCATCAAGGATTAAAGGGCTATCATGATTGCCATTGCGTGAGACAGATAATGTACTGACAACCTTAGTTTTCGTTGGATGTAGCGTAATATGTAGGTCAACTGTCGCTATTGAAAAAGCGGGCGGCTGATAATCCGCCCGGCGTTTAGCTTGAACTGACATAGATCCTCCTAAAAGAAAGCCTACGTGGGTTTATTTGGAACGTTTGGTTAAACCGTTTCTTCACTGTTAACTTCAACGTGTGGTGGTGTAATACGTAGAATCTTAATACCTAAATACGCGTACACAACAGCAAGGATCGGGTTGATTACGTTAAAGAATGCATAGAATACGTAATCAAATGGGTTTACCAATAAAACACTGTGCATGTAGGCACCACAAGTGTTCCAAGGAATGAGCGGAGATGTAAGTGTACCGCCGTCTTCAAGACTACGAGAAAGGTTAAGTTGGTCTAACCCTCGCTTTTTAAATTCTTCTTTGTACATGCGCCCTGGCATAACGATAGAAATATACTGATCGGCCGTTACAAGGTTAGTTCCAAAACACGTAAGAATGGTTCGACTTACCATATCACCGGCTGACTTAGCGCCAATTAATATGGCAGACACGGCACGTTTTAACAAACCTACACGCTCAAGTACGGCTCCGAACGACATAGCACAAATAATAAGCCAAATAGTATTTAGCATAGAAGACATGCCGCCGCGAGACAGCAAGCTATTTAAATTTTCGTCTGGCGTAGAAAAGCTCACGCCATCAAATAGCGCTGTCCACACAACTTTTAGCGCGCCAATGTTTGCGGAGTCATCGCTACTTGCCATGGATGTAACCACATCCCACTGAAACACAACTGCCCAAACGCCCCCTAACAAAGCGCCAATAAAAACCGCAGGGAAAGCCGGCATCTTCTTAATTGCTAAAGTAAGTAGAACCACAAGAGGAATTAGCAAATGCCACCCCAAGTCAAAAGAGTCATTAAGCAAAAGTTGCATTTGTTCTATACGCTCTGCTTTAGCTTCACCTACTTCGCTAAAGCCAAGAACAGTGAATAATACAAGGGCAATGACAAAACTTGGGATGGTCGTCCAAAGCATGTAGCGAATGTGCTCAAATAAATCAGTGCCTGCAACAGCGGGAGCTAAGTTAGTTGTTTCAGACAATGGCGAAATTTTGTCGCCAAAGTACGCTCCAGAGACCACAGCGCCGGCTGTGATAGCAGCAGACATTTCCATCCCCGCAGATACGCCCATTAACGCCACACCTACCGTTGCTGCGGTAGTCCAAGAACTCCCAATACTCATAGCAACTACGGCACAGATTAGACATGCAGCGGCGTAGAAAAACGAAGGGTTAAGTAGCTCTAACCCAAAATAAATAAGTGTAGGCACGGTGCCGGCAAGCATCCATGTACCTATGAGTGAGCCTACGGCTAACAATATGAGGCAGGCCCCCAGAGACATGGAAATACCATCAACGATCCCCTTTTCAATGGTTTTCCAGCTGTACCCGTTTTTCATGCCGATAATAGCAGCTAAGCCCATTGCCAAAAGTAACGCAATTTGGTTTGGACCATATGAAGAATTATCCGCAAACAGGTAAACCGCACTTCCCATCATGACCACTAGCGCAAGAATAGGAAGTATTGCATCAAGTAGTGACGGCGTCTTTATCTCATTATTCGTCATTGTCGTTTTTAAAAACCTTTTTTATTGTATTTATAACGCGTTAAACGTGCTTTTTGCTGCAACTTATGGCGCTTTAGAACACAGAGCGATAAAACATCAGCGCAATGATAACTGGGCAAACGAAACGCACGTACCAAGGCCAGATTTTCCAGAAAATACTGTGTTCAGCAAACTCATCACCTTGCTTGAGTTCTTCCAGAATTGCGTCTCTTCGCCACACCCAACCAGCAAAAATACACAATGCTAGCCCAAGGAGTGGCTGGCTGTACTCTGTGGTTAGTGCGATTACAAGTCCAAACAAGGTTTCAAAATTTAGTATGATTATGCAACTTAAAACAAAGATGATTGATGCCATCAATAGCACGGCTTTTTTACGTTGAAGACCTTTGCTTTCTACCATAAACGCAACGGGAACTTCTAACATTGAAATTGAAGACGTGACTGCCGCAATCGCCATTAGCGCGAAAAAGGTAAAGGCAACGAAAAGCCCTACAGTACCAATGGTATCAAACAGTGCTGGCAGTACTTTAAAAATCAGCGTGTCACCTTGGATTAACGCGCCTTCTGGCGTGAAGATTTCGACGCCGTTGTTCAGTGCAACGTACATAGCCGGAATAATTAACATACCAGCAATCACGGCTACACCTATATCGACTAGCGCAACGGAAGCGCCAATGCTTGGTAGGTTCTCACTTTTACTAAGGTATGAGCCGTAGACCAGCATAGTACCTACACCTAAAGACATTGAGAAAAACGCTTGCCCCATTGCATTAATTAGTAATTCCGGGTCTAAAACACGGGAGAAGTCAGGCACTAAATAAGCCGACCACCCCTCTGATGCTCCAGGTTGAAGACTTACATAAACGATTAGCGCGAGGATTAATATAACTAAAGTTGGCATAAGTCGTACTGACCACTTCTCAATACCTGACTTTACACCGCCAACAACAATAAATGCGGTTAAGCCCATGAATAAAAAGCAGAATATAACGTTACGCGTAACTGAGGAGGTGAGCAGCCATTCGCTTGCACTGGTTAATCCAACCATACTGACGGCAGCATCGGCAAAATAAACTAGCATCCATCCACCAACAATAGCGTAGAAGGCAAGAATGAGTGAAACGGTTACACAGCCCCAAATTCCAGTTAGCCTTCCGGCAAAATTACCTGAAATTTTACCTAAAGCGTCAACCATATTCGAACGTGAGCTACGTCCAATGATGAGTTCAGCCATGAGAACCGGGTAAGCGAGAACGAAGGCAAGGAGTAAGTATACAAGAACAAACGCAGCCCCTCCGTTACTCGCTACTTTTGTGGGGAAACCCCAAATATTGCCGAGTCCAACTGCTGAGCCTGCCGCTGCTAGCACGAACCCTATTCGAGAGGAAAATTCGCCTCTGATAGCCATGTTATTTCCCTTTATTATTGTTTTATTAGTTTATTTATAGACACAAAAAAAGGGCTGGCCCTAGACCAGCCCTTTTTTCTAATCACTTAGTTTCTTGTGATAGCGTAACGGCCTGTTTCAATCATATCGAATGTAATGTTGGCGGCTTCATCCAAGAATGGGTCTAATTCTTCCATATCTTCCGGTAAGTCGTCCAATGATGTGACAGTTTCCATTCCCATTCGCTGTAAACGTTCGTTAGCACGTGCGAGAGACTTTTCTTCCGCCTCCTTCTTGTCTGCTTCGCGCACAGACTTCACCAGTGAAATAAAGTTCTTATCTTTGTTTTCTTTATATTCTTCAATATCATCATAAATATAAGAAAACTCTGGGTTTTGCAGAATGCGCTTGTTGTGTTTGGCTGTTAATACGTCCAAAGCGGCAGTGCCATCAGCAAACGTTGTGTAGTTAGCACGATTTATACTATCCCATGGCAGGGCGTTTTCTGCCTGCGCTTCGCCCCACTCTGATGGCTCTACAGCAGATGGATAAAGGATGTCAGGAATAACCCCCTTATGCTGAGTACTGCCACCGTCAATACGATAGAACTTAGCGATAGTGAACTGAACACTGCCAAGTGGATTATCGTAAAGGTCATAAATCTTGCCTAAACCGCGGTGCTGTTGAACTGTACCTTTACCAAAAGTTTGTTCGCCAACAATGAGTGCGCGGTTATAGTCTTGCATGGCCGCTGCAAAAATTTCTGATGCTGATGCGCTATAACGATCAACTAATACCGTCAGTGGACCATCGTAGGCGACCTCACCATCAGTATCACGATTTACGCTTACTTTGCTTTGACCATAGCGAATTTGAACTACCGGGCCTTTTTCTATGAATAAACCAGTTAACAATGTGGCCTCGGTAAGTGAGCCACCACCGTTACCACGTAAATCAACAATCACGCCTTTTACGTTTTGTGCTTTCAAGCTTTCTATTTCTTTTGCAACATCCATACTTAGGTTGTTGTAAAAGCTTGGAATGGTGATTACACCTAATGGTTCACCTGCGTGAGGACCTGTTTCAGGTACATATACTTCAGACTTTGCGGCGCGATCTTCAAGTTTAATTTTATCGCGAGTAAGACTAACCACCGAGGTTGTTTTAGACTCAGAGGCGCCTTTTTCAACTTGTAATCGGACAGTACTTCCTTTCGGGCCTTTGATAAGCTCAACGACCTCGTCTAGTCGCCATCCAATTACGTCTACAAATTCTTCATCGTCTTGCGCTACGCCAACAATCTTATCTTCAGGCTTTATTGCGCCCGATTCGTCTGCTGGCCCGCCTGGCACTACACTTTTTATAACTGTGTAGTCGTCTTCGCTTTGTAATACCGCACCGATACCTTCAAACGACAAGTTCATGTCCATTTGGAAACGTTCAGCGTTTCGCGGAGACAAATAACTAGTGTGAGCTTCTATAGTGCGAGCAAACGCATTCATGGCAGTTTGGAACACATCTTCGCTTTTCGCTTGTTTAGTACGTTTAATTGCTCGCGTGTAACGTTTGGTAAGCAGCTCTTTTGCTTCTTCCCACGTTTTATCTGCAAGTATCAAATTCAACGCATCATACTTAACCCGTTGACGCCAGATTTCATCAAGCTCAGCTTTATTTGCAGGCCAGTCTGCGTCTTCTCTATCGTAAAAGAATTTATCGCCTTCTTTTTCGAAATCAAATGGCCCTTTTTCTAACAATGATAATGCAAACTCATAACGTTCAATGCGGCGTTTCGCACTTACATTGTACATATCATAGGCAACAGAAAGGTTACCTTTGCTCAGCGCATCATCGAACAGGGTGCGGTATTTTTCAAAACCTACCACGTCAGACAATAACAATACTTGCTTATTGTGATCTAATGAATCGATAAAGCGCTGATAAACTCGAGCAGAGAGCGCGTCATCCAACGATATTTCCTTGTAATGCGCCCTTGTAAAAAGTGCACTTACTCGCTTTGCGGCAACACTATGTTGAGATTCCTGCTGTAAAATAGGAAGCTCGTCTACCTCTGGTGTTGACGTAACTGCGCCCGCTCCTACACCTACGGTAAGAAAAGCACTGGCGATGGAAATTCGAAGGATGTCTCTCATATATTACGACCTCTTGGAGCGTGCCAAACGTAAAGCGTCTGCGTTTACTTTAACTACCATGCCTGAGTCTAATTGAACGTGAATGCCATCTTTAGCAACTTCGGTAATTACTGCTGGCATAGGTGCTTTACCTAATTTAACGGTAACTTGCGTACCTTGCTGTAAATCGCTGTCGGTCAATTTCGCAGGTGGTGTAGTGTTTGGTCTGTTATTTTTCGGTTTAGTTCCGCGCTTACTATCAGCATGGTCCGAATTTGCAGATTTTTCACCTTTTGGACGATTAAATTGACGTTTGTCTTTACGCTTAGGCTGTTGTGCAAGCTTAGCTTTACGCTTTTCAGCGGCTTTTGCTTTGCTTTCTTCAAGCTGCTGTTGCGCGTGATCAGCATGTTCTTTTTCAATCGCATCGCCTTCAACGCCGTCTAAATCTACACGGTTTGCACCTTCTTTGATGCTATAAAGATAGCGCCAACTGTTGGTGTAATGACGTAGTGTAGAGCGAAGAAGCGTCTTGCTAACGCGTTCCTCTTCTTCTAAACGAGTGGCTAGATCTTGAAAAATACCGATCTTAAGTGGGCGGGCCTCGCCTTCAATGCTAAAACATTTAGGAAAGGTCTCTGCAAGGAAAGCTATCACTTCCTTACTGTTAGTAAACTTCTCTGGTGATTCCATTAACTTTCTAAATTATTCAGGAGATTTCATCGTTACTTGCATCATCCCAAGTTGCCAGCGTGTGGTCAACCCAATCAAGCAATTCGTCGTCATCTATTTCTAATAAATGCTTATCTTGTTGCCAAGATTCCCATGCGTAGTGCAAAATTTGCTCTAAACGCTGTGTTTCAATATCTTCTTCTGCATTGTCATAAACCGCGTGAAGAATAAAGTTTAAACGTTCAGATGCCTCATCCGGGTCATCATGAAAGTCTTCCATATCTTCAAATGTGGATAAAACAACGTGTATATCGACACTGGATTTCATAATTATTTCTGCGAATCCATGAGAATTTGAGCAATTTCAACGAGCCCTTTTTCGTCTTCTTCGTTAAAGCGTTCAAAAACAGGGCTGTCGATATCAAGTACGCCGATAAGCTTATCATTGAGTACAAGTGGAACAACAATCTCAGAGTTAGACGCGGCATCACAAGCAATGTGTCCTGCAAACTGATGAACATCGGCTATACGCTGAACGGTCTTGGTACTTGCACTTGTACCGCAAACGCCCTTTCCAAGGGGAATACGAATGCAAGCGGGCTGACCTTGGAATGGACCAAGTACCAATTGCTCTTCTTTAAAAAGATAAAAGCCTGCCCAATTTACCTCTTCGAGGTTATTGAAAAGCAGCGCACTGATGTTGGCCATATTGGCAATAAGATCATGCTCACCAGAAACCAAGCTCTTTGCTTGGGCGACTAACTGGCTGTACTGTTGTTCTTTCAAACGAATTTCCTGCTATTGAACAATGTTAAAAGACACATTAACCCGCGCTTCTACACGCTCTTGCCCAGGTAAAGACATAGACATATCTTTGGCAAAAGCTTCAGCACGCATTACTGGAATCGGCATATTGCCACCAGATTCTGAGATTGCAACTACTTCACCTACTTCCACCTCTAATTCTTTCGCCAATAAGTGGGCGCGTTGCTTTGCGTCTTTCACTGCAGCAATTAGCGCTTTCTGGTATGCATCGCCTTCACCAATAGTAATAAAGTTAAACTGTTGGATACGGTCAACACCACGCTTTAGCACGCCATCTAGCACTTTATCGTAGGTTTCAAGATCGGTTGAGGTAACTGTGATATCACGAGATAGAGTGAAACCTTCTTGCTGTCGCCCTTGCGGTGTATTGGTATAACGAGGTTGCAAGCGCACTTGCATACTTTGAATATGCTTTTCATCTATGCCTTGATTAAGTAAAAACTTAACGATAGAACGCAAGTCTGCATCTAGTCGCGTATTGAGTTTGCCTACCGTCGCGCCCTCTTCTTCAACAACCAACTTCACTGAATAAGCATTTGGCGTCACTTCTACAGCGCCTACGCCTTGAACATTTATTACTGCATCTTGTGCAGCTTGAGCAGAAACCACTGGGGCGGACAATGCGATTACTGTTGAAGCCCAAAGCACTCTTGTGAACATGTTTGGTTTAGTATGCATAAATAATTTCATAATGATTCCTTTTCAGATGACATGTTTATTCACTTGGTTATTGAGAATAAATGTACATGGCTGAATAGTGTATGAATGTATTTGATGCAAGAAATATTAGCACTGAACCGTAAGTTAGAGAGTTACAACTTCGTCGAGCAGCGTTATTTATGAGGTAAGCCTCTTGTTAACAATAGAAAGCAGAGGCGACTAGTTGGAATTATTTCAAAAGATGAAGCTCAGAAAGCCAACACATTCAACAACCTAGTTCGCTGAGCATGTTGGCGTTTTATAGCCATTAGGTAAAAGTTGACGCTTGGGGTTTGGTTACCCTGCTTTATCTCAATATGCCACTATTTCAATACGCTTCGCAACGCTGCTAAACAGTGGTCTATGTTGCGTGGCTTACACGCATAACCCATTAGCCCGATACGCCATACTTTTCCTGCATGATCACCCAGCCCTGCCCCTATTTCTAGATTAAAATCTTCAAGTAGTTGCTTCCGAACGGCTGCATCATCTACGCCGTCTGGTATTTTGACAACATTTAGCTGAGGTAAGCGATAAGCACTGTCTACGGTTAGCTCTAAACCAATGTCACTTAAACCTTGTACAAGTTTTTCGTGGCCTGAAGCATGTCGCTGCCACGCATTTTCTAACCCTTCTTCTTTTAGTATTAGAAGTGATTCGTACATTGCATACATAGTGTTCACGGGCGCAGTATGATGGTACGCACGTTTTGCGCCTTGGCCCCAGTAACCGACAATCAAATTCATGTCTAAGAACCAGCTCTGCACTTTTGTATTTCTGTTTTGAATGACGTGAACTGCTTTATCGCTAAAAGAAACTGGCGAAATTCCCGGCACGCAACTTAAGCATTTTTGTGAGCCTGAATAAATAGCATCAATACCCCACCCATCAACGTCTAACTCAATACCGCCTAATGAAGTAACCGCGTCGACAATAGTTAAACAACCGTATTTTTGGGCTAGTTCACAAAGTACTTTTGCTTCATTACGTACGCCCGTTGATGTTTCTGCATGAACAAAGGCGAGAATTTTAATATCGGGATTGGCTTTTAGGGCATCTTCAACAGCATTAAGGTCGGTTTGCTCACCCCACGTATTATTTATAGTGATAGCTTCCCCACCGCATCGCTCAACATTTTCGACCATGCGGTTACCAAATACGCCGTTAATGCATACAAGTACTTTATCGCCTGGCTCAACCAGGTTAACGAAACACGCTTCCATACCCGCTGAACCAGGAGCAGAAATAGGCATAGTGAGTGCATTTTCGGTTTTAAATGCATATTGTAGTAGCTGTTTCGTTTGATCCATTAACTCAATGAATAGAGGATCTAAATGGCCTAAAGTAGGTCTGGCCATGGCATTTAGTATTCTAGGATTAACGTCGGATGGTCCTGGTCCCATTAAAGTACGCTCAGGCGGTATAAAAGTAGAAAACGATTGCATAATCCAACCTTATTTGTTGTGAGGGCTAATTATTATAGTAACCCTAAGCATGACTGATAACGTCATACTACAAGTTTAGTGAAACGGAACAACCGTCTGTGTTCAACATAAGCAACATGAATGGAAGTCATGCATTATATCTTTATTTAAAATATAAACAGAAGGTTTTAGGCCGAACGACAAATTGGGGAATATAACCAAGTAGAGCGATTAAATAACGGAATACAAAAATTTTTTACCACATCCGACCAGAGCTTAGTTCTTTGAATTTTAATGTTTTAATTGCCTCTTTAACCCACTTTATGGCCTGTAAGATAAAATTCACACAATTGTTGTTTATATTTTGAGCGCATTTAAACTATACTTATTGTCCGTTTAAAGTATTTTATTTAAACTCTCCCTTTAAAAGTTAGCGCACGGCTCAGCAATGAGCCATTCCCCTAGGCCCGGAACGTTTGTTCTGGGCATTTTTTATGGGGAAAGAAAAGTTAAATGGCGAGCAGGATCATTATTCATCAATTTGTTGCAAAGATGTCATGTAAGTCTTTGCGTTGCTGACATAGTGGTCTGCAGATGCCTTCAATTTTGGCTCCACACTTCCATCAAAAGTCTTGATAACTTTGCCTGGTGCGCCCACCACTAAGCTGTAGTCTGGAATTTCCATGTTTTCAGTGATTAGTGCATTAGCACCAATAATACAAAACTTACCAATTTTGGCACCGTTTAGTACAACAGCGTTGATTCCAACTAATGAATAATCACCAATTTCACAGCCGTGCAGCATAACTTTGTGGCCTACGGTTACACCTTTGCCGAGTACCAAAGGAATTCCCGCATCAGTATGTAACACGCTGCCGTCTTGGATATTTGTATTCTCTCCCACCGATATTTTGTCCATGTCGCCACGGATTACCGCGTTAAACCAAACACTGGCACCCTCTTTAAGTTCTGTGTCTCCAATAACGTGAGCCCCCGGTGCAATGAAAGCGCTCTGGTGAACTTGCGGTGTTGTTGAACCTAACTTATAACGCATTCGCTTATTCCCTATTCGTCTACTTTTCTCATTAACCCTTCTTGCATGGTTGATGCAATAAGTTCGCCTTTTTGATTAAAAATCTGACCGCGAACTAAGCCCCTAGACCCACCACTAAATGGGCTTTCCATTGCATATAACATCCATTCATTCATGCTAATTGGACGGTGAAACCACATTGCATGATCAATGGTTGCGATACGAAGCGACTTATCAGTTACAGCAACACCATGAGGTTGTAAAGATGTACTTAAAAAATGATAGTCTGATGCATAAGCAAGTGCAGCTTGGTGCACGGCTAGTTGTGCATCCATGGTATCTCTTGCTTTTAACCAGATATAGCGGGTCGGTTCACGCTTAGCCGAGTGGTATGAATTCGCTGCATCTACGGTGCGAATATCAACCGGTTTGTGGTAGCTCAACGCTTCCTGCATAGGGCGCGCAATTTTGTTGAAGTTCGCTTCGTAAAACTCTATGTCAGATTGCACTTCTTCTGGTGGAGGGACATCGGGCATGGTGGGATTCTGATGCTCCATACCTTCTTGTGGCACTTGGAAAGATGCAGTCATGTAGAATATGTTTCTGCCATCTTGTATCGCTTTGACGCGACGAGCCGAGAAACTTCTTCCGTCTCGTACTATTTCTACGTCGTATACAACAGGTTTTTTAGCATCGCCTGGTAATAGGAAGTAGGTATGAAATGAATGGGCCACTCTGTCTGGTGATACGGTCTCATAAGCAGCTGCCAGAGCTTGTCCCAAAACTTGCCCGCCAAATAAAGCTCTAAAGCCTAAATCCCAGCTTTGACCTCGATAGATGCCAGCTTCCACTGTTTCAAGTTCAAATAGTGATGATAGTTTAATCTCGGACATGTTGTACGTTCTCTTCTATAACTGCTTTGGGGTTTCGCGGGTAATATTTTTCAGGCAATTTTGCTTTATGCTCAAAAAAGCGCGTATCTTTATAGGGTAACTTCATAAACCCTGAAATGCCTAGCCCTTTTATGTTAGGAATTTGTTGCACTAACTGCGCCAGTAAAGCTTTAAAGCGCTCTTCTTGGCTATGGTCAAGCAAGGTATAATAGTTGTGTATCTTCAGGTGTTTAGGTAATGCTTCAAATATAATACATCCTGTGTGATGAATTGTGTTTAACTGTACGATAGTTTCGATGATATCTTTCGGCAGCTTAAGTAATTCATCAGGATCATCGCCGTCTTCAAAGTAAGAGTGAGTTCGGCTCTCGTCTTTTTGTGCAGAAACACGTGACAATTCATAAGGAATGGAAAGGTCATTACCAGGCAAAAAATCTTCATCTTCGCTGTCGCGCTCAATATGAAGCGTATTCTTCGCATTAAACATACAACATTTAAATACCGCTGGTTTGTGTATGGCTCTCGCTAAATTGATGACGTTATTTACCGCTAAATCAAAGGCAGTTTTGAGGGTTTCATCATACAAATTCAAGCTGGAATCTACATAAATACCCTCTGGCTCCCAACGCACTGCCATACCACCGACTACTGGGTAGCGCCCTAGCCTACTGATGGCAGATACGAATGCTTTTTCAGTATCTCCCATACCTTGCAGGTAGTTTTTGTAGTATCGGTCAAATTGCGCATCGTCTATGTAGCGTAACTCTTCTACGTCTTTATCATCTAAAGAGTCAGATAGCAGCGCCTGTTGGCGTAAATAAGACTTCCGCGAACTGTAAACGACGGTTTCAATATCAGCATTTAGAGTATGGGTGAGCCAAGTAGGTATTAACGGCGTGTATTGCGTAGGTTTGTCTTGGGTGAAAACCATGTTTTTTAAAACGTGAAGGTGGTTAAACAAATAATCGCCTCCCTGTCTTCTTTTAACAGGGTCATCACTAAGCATATATTCCAAAATATTAGCAAGCATTTTGGGTAACCCGAGGGATGATGGCGTAATAACTTTACTTCCATAGCGACAAGATTGCCCAGATGCTAAAGCGTATAGCGTGCTAGCTAATCCCTGCTCATCAAAGCGCGGGCTTGAAAGCGCACCGTTTAACTGCTCTTCGCCGATAAAGTAAACGTCGCCAAGCCGTGCGTTCGTCTGATGAAGTTCGCCGGACATCAAATCCATGACGTTGTTACCCACATATTGCCCAGCGATATCGGTCTGAGCGAAAACCGAAGACCCCCAGTCTATTAAGCCTATAGATTCATTAGTAGCATCCCAGACCAGATTTGAGGGTTTAATATCGCCGTGGACAATAGGCTTAATTTCGCCATTCTCGCTGTATTGGCGAAAACTCGACAAAAGCTCGCCCACTTGAACGGCTATTTTCACGATAATACGGGGCGACAAAGGGCCTGTTTTCAAGCTTACTTTTTCTAAATCTTCGCCAGGCGCTCTGCCCATCACTAAGATTGATTGCTTACGTATCTGCTGATATTCGATAAAACGCGGCACAAACTCGTGGTTAACGTGAGAAAGCATAAAGGCTTCCTCTTCTAACCTGTCCTGAACGTGCTGCGGTAAGGTTATACGCGAGAACTTAAATACCCGTGATTCTCCACTCGGCGCATTCCCTGCAAATGCAAAACCAAATGCGCCTTTTCCTAAAAGTTCAATGTCGCTATACCCTAACCCTTCTAGTTGAGACATACAGAGATTTACCCAGTCCTTTAGTTTTTTTGCATCCGCATGAGATAGCAAATAAATCGACTGTTCGTCGGGTATGTAAAAGTGTTTTAAACCCTTGAGCTGAGACATTTCATTATTTCACGGTTATGGATTTATAGTTGTGCTATTCACCCAGTAATAAGCCAATTAACTATGCGCTTGCCGTTAATTGGCCTCTAGTTGATCATCGATAGCATTAATTAGGTATCTTCATTTACCCAAGTGACCTGCGCCGTAGCATGAAAACCTGATTCATTTTCACCTAGCATGTCAATAACGCTTGTTAATGCACTGTCTAGGTTTGTATCTAGCTGCCATGGCGGGTTCAGTACAAACACACCAGAACCATACATGCCTGCGTCAGACGTATTTTCTGCAACACATATCTCAGCTTTGAAGCAGGGTCTGCCAAGTTCTGCGAGTTTGTCGCACATAGCCTCACTTACACCGCTTTTAGCGCCAGCCCTTTCTGATAGCAGTGGGTACCACACGACAATTTGCGCCTGCTGCCAACGTTTCAACACCTGTGCAACGCCTTTAACAAGGTCGCTATACTCATTCGCTCTTTCGTATGGAGGGTCAATTAAAATAGCACCGCGATTGGGCTTTGGTGGGGTGAGAGCACGAAGTCCCTCGTAGCCATCCCGTTTGTGTGTATGGCTATGTCCGGTACGAAGTCGCGACACGTTTTTCTCTAATTTTTGAAACTCGCCAGGATGAAGCTCCATTAAATGTAAAGTATCAATACCGCGTTTAGCCTTAGCGCTTATTGCAGGAGAGCCTGGATATTGCTGTTGCGCTAAGAAAGGTTCACATAATGACAGGTAGTCATTAAGTAAGCTTGGCAAATTTTCCGTAGTTTTATTTTCTGGCGCCAGGTTTTCTGAAGCTGCAGTTCCATTACTTTGCCCAAAAAGACGGGAAATACCTGATTCGTACTCTTTGTTCTTTGACGATAGGTCGTCGGTTAAATCATATGTGCCAGCACCGGCATGCGTGTCAAAAAGCGTAAAGGGTTTATCTTTCTTTTTTAAGGCGTTGATAACACCAATCCAACAGAGATGTTTGATGACGTCGGCGTGATTGCCAGCATGAAAGGCGTGTTGATAACTAAGCACAAAACCTCAGTAAAATTTTTGTTTGTTTATAGTGAGCTATAATAACGCCATCCCGCGATGAGGTACACAAAACAAAAAAGGCCAATACGCTAATATTGGCCTCCTTCCTATTTCGCTACAGCACATAAAAATGCACTAAATAGATTATTTAAGGTGCATTAGCATTTTTTCTGGCTGGGTAAGATAACTCATCCATAAATTATTGAAGCGCACCATAGTTGCACCATCAATAATTCGGTGATCACCCGACCAATTAACTGCCATGATATGTTGTGCGCTAACACTACCCTCATCGTCAAAGCGAGGAAGTTTTTGTGTTTTACCTAACGCCACAATAGCGGCTTCCGGCTTGTTAATTACTGGCGTAGCAGTGATACCGCCGATAGCCCCAATGTTTGAGATACTGATAGTACCACCTTTTAAATGCTCACCGGCTACGCGCCCTGCTCTTGCTTGCTCAATGATTTCTTGCATTTGAACGGCAATATCTAGCAGTGAAAGGTCTTGTACCCTTTTAATGTTAGGCACAAGAAGCCCAATTTTGGAATCTACCGCAAAGCCAATATTGTGATCAGAATAGTAGCTAATCTCAGTGGCATCCTCATTGAGTTGACTGTTAATTACAGGGAACTCGGTAAGTGCCAACGACATTGCTTTAACGAAAAACGGCATAAAGCTTAATTTAACATTGTTCTCCTCAAACTCAGGCTTAAGCAAGTTACGTAACGACATTAGGTTGTCCATCACTAACTCATCGCTTACAGTGAAGTGAGGAATTGTGTAGACCGACGCGGACATCTGCTTAGCCATTGCGGCCTGTATACCGCGCACTTTTTCCGTCTTAACACTGCCTTTAACTGCACTGTGTGCGCTATTTATATCGCCTTTTTGCGTGGTGGGCTCGTTTGACGAAGCAGTTGACGTATCTTGTGCCGACGCGCCAACATTTGTTTGTTGTAGATTCATTACGTCAGACTTAAGAATACGCCCTTTTTTACCAGAGCCTTTAACTGTAGACAGGTCGATATTCTTTTCTCTAGCAACACGTCTTACCGCAGGGCTCGCTAGCACTTTACCTTCTATAGCAATAGGTGGCTCGTATTCGCCGTCGCTGAATTTTGAAGGAGCAACTTGTGCTGATTGCTGACTTGAACCGTTTGTTTGCGTTTTCAGAGAACTTTGAGATGCAACGCTTGAAGCACTGTTGTTTACCGATGGTGATTCGTCATTAGTACCGCTAGTAATTGTGGCTTCACCGGCAACTTCTAGCGCAAACAATGCACTATGCACTTTGGCAATGTCGCCTTGGGCGTAATAAAGCCGATGCACGGTTCCTGCATTTTTGGCAGGAATTTCAACCACCGCTTTATCGGTCATCACTTCAACAACAGCTTCATCTTCTTCGATGTCGTCACCTTCAGCCACGTTCCATTTCACAATTTCACATTCAACAATACCTTCACCAATATCTGGCAATATAAAGTCTTCAATGTGCTTGCCGTTGGAATTACCTGAAGCTGATAAACGTCCTTGGTCGGCAGGTGTGTATTCAGGCCCTTCAGCGCTATCGTTTTCTTTTACACTCTGCGTATTTGCATCAGTGCTTGTGTCGCTACTTGCACTTTCATCGTTCGCATCATCAGGCGTCATTGAAAATAGTGGTTCATGAACCTTAGCAATATCGCCAACTGCATAATGCAGTTTATTAACAACTCCAGCATGCATGGCTGGAATTTGAACGGTGGCTTTGTCGGTCATTACTTCAGCTACGGGCTGATCTTCTTCGATATGTTCACCTTCTGAAACTAACCATTCTAAAAGTTCACATTCAACAATACCTTCACCAATATCCGGTAAGATAAATTCAATTGTCATTTCATTGTCTCCCGGCTTAATAATGAAGCGTACGCTTGATAGCTTCGTATGTTTTGGTTTCGTCTGGCATGTATTCTTTTTCATGAGCCAATGGATACGGCGTATCTAAACCACAAACCCTCGCAATCGGCGCCTCAAGATATAGAAAACAACGCTCTTGAATGCTTGCTGCTATTTCACTTGCAAAACCGCCTGTTAATGGGGCTTCATGGTTGATAAGTAGACGACCTGTTTTCATGACAGATTGCATCACCGTTTCAACATCCCACGGAAGAATGCTACGCAAGTCGATAATTTCACAGGACACGCCATCTTCAAGGGCCATTTCTGCAGCTTTTTGCAAGATTTCTATCTGTGCCCCCCAACCTAGAAGCGTAATATCGCTACCTTCCTGCACAATATCCGCTTTGCCCAGCGGTAGCTCGTAATCTTCTTCTGGTACTTCTGATACGGAGGCACGGTAAAGTCGCTTAGGCTCCATAAACAATACGGGGTTTTTATCGCGAATTGACGCAAGTAATAAACCTTTTGCTTGGTATGGATCGCGAGGGATAACAATCTTGAGTCCTGGGCAGTGTGCAAAAAACGCTTCAGGTGATTGGCTATGGTAATGTCCGCCTGCGATCCCACCGCCGTATGGTGTGCGGATGGTTAATGTACCTACATCAAACTGTCCACCTGAACGATAACGCCACTTCGCTGTTTCGTTCACTATTTGATCAAAAGCTGGAAAGATGTAATCGCCGAACTGAATTTCTGCAACAGGAACCGAACCTTGCGAGGCTAAACCATTGGCAAAGCCAATAATGCCTTGTTCAGTGAGTGGCGTGTTGAAGCAACGGGCTTTACCAAATTTTTCTTGAAGGTGGCTCGTTGCCCGAAATACACCACCAAAGTGACCCACGTCTTCACCAAAGACCATTACTTTCTCATCTTCGGTCATGGCAGTGATGAGTGCATTATTAATTGCTTGTAGTAAGTTCATCTTGGCCATTATTTCACTCTCCCTGCGGTTTTAGGGTACATCTTTGGGTATTTCTTTATGTGTGCTTTCAGTTCGTTAAGTTGTTCTTTTAGGTGCCATGGCGCTGTGTCGTAAACGTCTTCTACTATATCGTCGATAGCACATACGTCTGTTTTCTCACAACTCTTCATCGCAGCTAATACGTCTTGTCTTGCTTTATCAACACGTTTTTGATTTTCAGCTGTATCAAACCACCCTTTGCTTTCTAGCCATTTTTCCATACGAGCGATAGGGTCTTTTGCACGCCATTTGTCTTCTTCTTCACGAGAGCGATAGCCTGTTGGGTCGTCTGATGTTGAGTGTGCAGCTAAGCGGTAAGTCATGGCTTCAATGAGCACAGGGCACTTTTCTTCAATGGCGATTCGGCGGGCTTCTTTAGTGGCGGCATAAATTGCTAACACATCGTTACCGTCAACACGGATAGTTTTGATACCGTAGCCTAAGCCGCGAGACGCAATACCATCACCTGCAAATTGCTCTTCTGCAGGCGTTGATATGGCGTAACCATTGTTACGACAGAAGAAAATCACCGGGCAATTCAGTACAGCTGCCATATTTAAGCCAGCATGGAAATCGCCCTCTGAAGCTGCACCTTCACCAAAGTAGCAAATGGTCACCACGTCTTTACCCGACATTTTTTGTCCGTAAGCGTAGCCAGAAGCCTGGGGAATTTGTGTGCCTAACGGCGACGAAATAGTCATGAAGTTTAGGGGCTTGTCACCATAATGAATAGGCATTTGACGACCTTTGTTCGGGTCATCCTTATTGCTAAACATTTGGTTCATGAATTGTTCGGTCGTATAACCACGGTAGGCCAGCGCGCCCTGCTCACGATATTGAGACATAATCATGTCATCACTTGAAAGCGCTGCTGCGCTTGCTACTGATGCAGCTTCTTCACCAGTGCTGGCGAGATAGAAACTGATACGCCCCTGGCGTTGTGCACCAACCATGCGTTCGTCCAACACACGGACATAATGCATCGTGTTAAATATTTTTAATGCTTCATCTTTATCAAGTTCAGGCTCTACCGCTTTTTCGATAAGTTCGCCGTCTGCTGACAAAATTTGAAGCATTGGGATATCGACCACCCCTTTAGTGATGATTTCGACCTTATTTGTTGTTTTTACTTCGGCCAAATGATTTCTGTCTTTCACGTTTGTTCCCCTTAAATATGAGGGTTAATAGCGACTTAAAAAGATTTAAAATATGCTAGATGAGAAAACGCAGGAGCGTCTTACTTATTCAAAGGTAAATATTCAGATGTATGAGATAGGTATACTCAATTAACTACATTTAGAAGGATAGCTGTCCTAACAAAGTAAAAATTGTGTAAATATTATGATAACGCCGTAGGATAAAGCTTTTGCAATACGCGTTTTATTTAACGTAACGCTACAGATAGACGATGCTTTTTTATGTAATTTAATTACAGCTCAATGCGAAACTTCGACATTATTTCAGCCAATTATTCTAGCTTTATTTCATATTTAGCTTACACCTAAATGTAACAAAATATGTAAATTGTGTATTTCTGAAATACACATTACATAACCTCAAAAAGTGTGCTAACAATTAATGTGTCATGACGATCAATGGATATTAAAAAGGCAAGTGACCTTTAGAGCGTTACATAGATCGTCAGACCCAGGGAACTATTCACACGAGAATAATTATGAAAAAAACAATTATCAGTACGGTAGTCGCAACCGCACTTGCAGGCTCTGCATTTGGCGCGTTCGCACTAACAAATCAAATCTCCGGCCACAGCGTTGAACAACAAAACGCAATCGAGGCCTCATTCGACAAGAAAAACATACTTGCTAATGCTATCCAGGTAAACAGCGATAGTGTTCGTGTAATCATTCAGCTAAACGATGCGCCGATGGCGCAGTTCAGCGGAGTAAACCCCAGTGTTAGCAGCATGGCTGCGCACAAGGGACAAAAGGTTAACTTTGAATCTAATGCAGCGAAGGAATATAAATCATTCCTAGAGGCACAACAGCAATCTGTTATTCAATCGATCAAAGCTTTTGACAAGTCTTTTAAAGCAGATCTTTCTTATACTGCAGCATTTAACGGTTTTGCAGGTATCGTTTCTAAGAGTGCATTAGATAAGTTATCTAGCCTTTCAACAGTGAAGGCGGTATACCCTGACGTTATCCATCACGCACAAATGGATGCTAGTCTCGACCTGATCGGTGCAGTTGAGACTTGGGAGCAATTTGGCGGTAAAGAAAGTGCTGGTGCTGGTGTTAAAGTGGCCATCATCGATAGTGGTATCCGCCCAGAAAACCCACTGTTTAGCGGTGAGAATTTCGAAGCGCCTGCTGCTGATACGCTACCTACTGACGATTACTGTTCAGAAGACCCTGACTTCTGTAACAACAAGCTAATCGTGGCACGTGCAGCCGACATCGTAGAAGGTTTTGCTGTTGTTGAAGAAGAATATGAAAGCCCGCTAGGTTTTAACGGTCACGGTACGCACGTTGCTGGTACTGCCGTTGGTAACTTTGGCGTTATGGCTGAACGTGATGGTGCTGAAGCGGAAATTTCAGGTGTTGCTCCTGCGGCGTATCTTATGGCTTATAAAGGCCTTTATGCCACACCGGCAAACCCTGCTTCTTCTAGCGGTGCTTCTTCAATGTTGCTTTCTATGCTGGAAGCAGCGCTAACAGACGGCGCTGATGTTGTTAATAACTCTTGGGGCGGCGGCGCTGGCGGTAACCCTAACGGTTCTGTATACGAAGATGTACTTGAAGCCATGCACGATGCTGGCGTAGTAACCGTATTTGCAGCGGGTAACGATGGCCCGGGTGAGGGAACTATAGGTTGCCCTGGTTGTTCTGAAGACGTTATTACTGTAGCTGCGACAACAACAGATCGCTTATTTGCTAACGAGTTGACAATTGAAGGTGACACTTCAATCGGTACTATCCCTGCGCTCTACTCTGTTGGTAACCCTGATATCGTTTTTGATACGGCTTTAACTGCACCGGTTGTTTATGCTGGTGAAGTTGCAGAGGCTAACGTTGAAGGTTGTGAAGAGTTTGCTGCCGGTGCGTTTGACGGTGCTATTGCGCTCATTAGCCGTGGTACATGTGGATTCGTAACAAAAATTGAAAATGCTGAAGCTGCGGGTGCAGTTGCGGTTGTAATTCACAACGTTGACGGTCGCGGCGAAGCTCCTATCTTAATGGGTGGCCTTAGCCCAGATCAGACTGTTCCTTCATTCATGGTACCTGCAACGCCGGGTCAAGAGTTAGCAACCCTAATCTCAGGTACTGAGGAAGCGGTAAACATTACCATTGGAGCTGAAGTAGTTCGCGTCGTATCTGAAAGCTTAGCAGATATTATGGCTGACTTTAGCTCACGTGGTCCAAACGGCGATCCTACTTTCCTTAAGCCGAATATTGCTGCACCGGGTGTGAGAATTTTCTCAGGTGAATCTCCAGATGCCCCTGGGCATGTAGGCGAGAACTTCTCGTTTAAAGGTGGTACGTCAATGGCGTCTCCACACGTAGCTGGCGCGGCGGCTCTACTTAAACAAATGCACCCAGATTGGACTGCACAACAAATTAAGAGTGCCCTTGTAACTTCTTCTATTCGTGATGTACTTAAAGAAGATGCAGCTACTCAAGCAGACAACTTTGACATGGGTGCAGGTCGTCTAGATCTCCCACGTGCTACTAGTGTTGAACTTACTTATAGCGACTTAAGCCTAGTAGATGGTAACTGTTATCTGAATTGTGAAATGTCTATAACGGTAACAAATACAAGCGACGAAGATGTGACTGTTGATGCAACGGCAATGTTTAACGACCCTGCAATTGTAGCAACCGTTACACCACAAATGGCTACCCTAGCAGCAGGTGCTTCAGCTGAGATTATGATTGCGGTAGACGTTACAACAGCCTCTACAGGCTCATGGTCTTTCGGTGGCATCAACTGGGCAGATACAGACGATACAACGACGGATTACTTTATCCCTGTAGCGGTTTATCCAATTAGCAGCGATGAGCCTTCTCTATTTGATAGTGACGTAAGTAATCAATTCGCAGCTGAAGGTGAACTAGTCGTTACTGAAGCATTTGCTACTAACACTGACGTTACTGGTATGATTAGTATTTCTGGTGAAATTGATCACAAATACGACATCAACCCGTCAACGATTTCTGCTGTTAAAAACGGTAACCAAGAACCTGTAAGCTACGACGCTGAATCAGGCACGGTATATTGGGAAGGTGCGCTTAATACTGCGTCATTCTCAATGAATGCAGACACCACAATTGGCGACCTACTTGAAGGCTTCGGCTTAGGTAGATACGTTCCTATGGCTTCAATAGGCGTTGAGCCGCTTGTGTGTTCTGGTGCGTGTGATGATGCGTCTATTGAAATTAGCTTACCGCGTACTATCACCTATCTAGGTGCTGAGTACACTACCATGCAGATTTCTTCGAATGGTTTTGTTTCACTAGGCACAAGTTCAGGTAACATTACTACTCCGTTTGCTGAAGTGCTTCCTAACCTAAGTGAGCCTAATAACATTGTTGCTCCATATTGGACTGACTTGGATTTAGCTGGCGGTGGTGCTGGTACGGGTAGTATTTATGCGGTAAGCCTGACAACCGGTCACTTCGTTGTTGAGTGGGAAAATGCTCAGATTTGGAATGAAGACGGTACAAGCTTTAACTTCCAGCTATGGTTTGAGTACGAAACAGGTAACGTGAACTTTGTTTACGGTCCAATGGACACGCCAGTGTATGCAACTGTTGTTGGTGCAGAGAATTCATCTGGTAGTGTCGGTACTACTCTTGCCTCACTAACGTCAGCAGGCCTTCAGGGCACGCTTCCAGTTGAAGGTGATGAGTTCGTACTAACGGCTAATGCAGGCGATGAAGTAACAATCAGTTACGCAGGTACTGTAGTTCCTTCAAGCGAGTATATGGACGATATGCTCTCAGTTAACGAAGATGCGTCGGTAACGGCCAACATTCTTGCTAATGAAATGGATAGCACCATCATTAACACGTTTACTATGGAATCGCTTTCAGGAGACTTCCGTACGTTTACGCCTATTACTATCGATAAAGCGCCACTTGACCCGTCAACTGTTACAGTCACTACTGAAGCAGCGAACGGTACAGTGATGGTTAACGATGATGGTACGGTAACCTACACGCCAAATGCAGACTTCTTCGGTGAAGACTCATTTACCTATACAGTTCAGGTTGAGGGCACCACTAACGATGCTGGCGAAGTTGTTGAAGGCGACATCGTGGGCGAAGGTACTGTTTCAGTAGCAGTTGCAGGCGTGCAAGATGCACCTGTACTTTCAATCTCTGCACCATCCAGCGTAGATGAAGGTGAGTCGTTCACTGTAACTGCATCAGCCACTGACGCAGACGGCGACGACGTTACCATCACTATTGACGGTGTTGAAACTACGTCGTTTACTGGCACGGCACCAAGCCACGAACAAGCTAATCGTGTAACGGTTCAAGTAACAGCCACTGATGGTATTGATACAACTACAGACAGCGTGACTATAACGGTCAACGATAAGTCTGGTGGCTCTATGGGTTGGATTGCATTGCTACTAGCACCTGCAGTTTACCTACGTAGACGTATGAAACGTTCATAACGTTCTCGTCATAAGCAAAAAAGGCCGCAATCGCGGCCTTTTTTAATCGTCGTTAGAAAGTTGCTGTAAGTGCTGAGACATCCGTTTACTTGGCTGAACCCCTAGCTCACGAAATTTCTCAATTTGCCTAACGATATTCCCTCGCCCGCTAGTTAATTTATTCATGGCTTGCTCATAACTTGCGTGAGCGCTATCCATAGACTTTCCTACCTTTTCCATGTCAACGACAAAGCCAACAAACTTGTCGTAAAGCTTTGCCGCTTGGTCCGCAATTAGCTGGGCATTTTGATTTTGGTATTCATATTGCCAAATATTGTTAATGGTTCTTAATGCAACCAGTAAATTTGTAGGGCTTACCAACATAATGTTGTGATTTAGCGCCATGGTGACTAATTCGGGCTCTTCTTCAACTGCGATAAGAAATGCTGGCTCTATGGGGATAAACAGCAAAACGTAATCCAGTGTTTTGATGCCTTGTAAGGTTTGATAGTCTTTTGCGCCAAGGCCCTTAATATGGCCTTTTATGGATGCTACATGTTGACTTAAATATTGCGCCTTCTCGGTTTCATTGTCGCAATTGTAATAACGCTCATAGGCGGCAAGACTTACTTTTGAGTCAATAATTACATCTTTATCGTTGGGCAAATGAACGACGACGTCTGGTTGGAAACGCTTGCCCTGATCTGATGTCGCAGACATTTGCGTTTCAAATTCATGCCCTTCGCGTAAACCCGACTCTTTCAAAATACGCTCCAGCACTACCTCGCCCCAGTTTCCTTGTTTTTTATTATCACCTTTAAGTGCACTGGTGAGTGCAGCTGCTTCTTCTGTTATTTTTTGATTTAAAGCTTTTAAGCCTAATATTTCTGTCTTAAGTGACGCTCGCTCCTGGCCTTCGCGTATATGCTGCTCTGAAATTTGGCGTTTAAAGCCATCTAATTCATTTTTGAACGGTGCCAGCACAGCCTCAATGTTGTGTTTGGTTTGTTGGGTGTAGCGCTGCTGTTTCTCTTCAAAAATACGGTTTGCTAAGTTCTCAAACTGAGTTTGCAACCGTTGTTCAGATGCATTCATAGCAGCTAATTTATCTTCATGTGCCGTATGCAGCGCTTGAATTCTGGCCTGGTGAGCCTCGTTTTGTGCCTGAAGTTTTGCGTTAGCCACCCTCTCGCTGCTCAATTCATTTTGCAACTCGTCACAATGCTGTGAAGATTGAAAAAGCTTCGCCGAGATATTTTGGCTGCGGATGAGAGAATAGAGAGCTAATAGACAAACACTAATAAAAGCAATTAAGAAAGCGATGGGTTCGCTTGAGATAAGGTTGGTAATCATAGTGCACGTTCATACTGTTATTTTGTACAGCACTATAAACAAAATAAGGAAAATATACCAACTTACAAAGATATAAACGGCATGTTTCTGCTTCGTGGTGGTCTTTTACACGAGTTATATTCTGTATATCGGTATTAAAAAACGGGCGTGGACACGCCCGTTTATCAAATAGATTGAAGCTTTTAAATAAGTTTTGGTACCCCAAACAAACCCACTATGTGGCGATCTTTGTGTTTGCTAACGTTAATTTAAAAGCGACAGTGTCACTGACTATTTAGAAAGAGACTCGTCAAGCTCTTCTATTTTAGCTTTCCAAATAGCTGGGCCATTCTTATGTGCATTTGCACCTGTGCTGTCTACAGCAACGGTTACCGGCATATCCTCTACGTCAAACTCGTAGATTGCTTCCATACCTAAATCTTCAAATGCCACAACACGTGAGTTCTTTATCGCTTTCGATACCAGATAAGCTGCTCCGCCTACGGCCATAAGATACACAGCTTTGTGTTTTGCAATGGAGTCAACCGTTGCTGGGCCACGCTCTGCTTTACCAATCATGCCGATAAGACCTGTTTGTTCAAGCATCATGTCTGTGAACTTATCCATACGCGTCGCTGTTGTAGGACCGGCCGGACCCACTACTTCGTCGCCTACAGCGTCAACTGGGCCCACGTAATAGATAAAGCGATTGGTTAGGTCAACGCCCTCTGGAAGGCCTTCGCCGTTTTCCATCATGGTTTGAATGCGTTTATGTGCGGCATCACGACCTGTTAGCATTTTACCCGATAGTAATACGGTTTCGCCTACTTTCCACTCTTGAATGTCTTCTTTGGTCACTTCATCAAGGTTTACGCGGCGGGTGTTTTCACTCACTTCCCACGTTACTTCTGGCCAATCTTCAAGCTTCGGCGGCGTTAGTTCTGCTGGACCTGAACCATCTAAGTAAAAGTGTGCGTGACGTGTAGCGGCACAGTTAGGGATCATAGCCACTGGCTTAGATGCAGCATGTGTAGGCAGAGACTTAATTTTTACGTCAACAACGGTCGTCAAACCGCCTAAGCCCTGTGCGCCGATACCTAATTTGTTAACTCGGTCAAAAATTTCTAAGCGAAGTTTTTCGTCAGTAGTTTGTGGGCCACGTTCAATAAGCTCTTGAATATCTACTGGGTCCATAAGGCTTTCTTTAGCAAGTACTGCAGCTTTTTCAGCGGTACCGCCAATGCCTATACCCAACATACCAGGAGGACACCATCCCGCCCCCATTGTAGGCAGTGTTTTAACAACCCAATCAGCAATATCATCGCTTGGGTTTAGCATTACCATTTTAGATTTATTCTCTGAACCGCCACCTTTTGCTGCGATCATAACTTCAATTTTTTCACCCGCAACCATGTCGATGTGAACAACAGATGGCGTGTTATCTTTCGTGTTTTTACGCGCGCCGGCTGGGTCAGCGACGATAGATGCACGAAGCGGGTTGTCAGGGTTAAGATAAGCGCGGCGTGTACCTTCATCGACCATTTCTTGAACGGTCATGTCAGTTTTGTCCCATGTTACGCCCATACCCACTTTAACGAAGCAGGTTACAATCCCGGTGTCTTGACACAATGGGCGCTTTCCTTCGGCCGACATACGCGAGTTAATAAGAATTTGGGCCATTGCATCTTTCGCGGCTTGGCTCTTCTCTTTGTTGTACGCTTCTTCTACGGCCTTTACATAGTCGAGTGGGTGATAGTAAGAAATAAACTGCAGGGCATCTTCAATGCTGTCAATGAAGTCTTGTTGACGGATAACGGTCATGACATCCTCTTTTTATTTGGCTTTCGTGGTCTTAGCTAGCTAAAAAAGCGTATACTAGCGCATCTCAAGACATCGCACCATGCAAAACCATGTGCTTAGAGCTAATTCCAGATATTTTTACGCGCTATATTAGTTATACGCATTAGAAAGCGTTGTAATAGCAACAAGAAAAACGCTTGCTCGCAAGTGTCAGTTACAAATTGGCGGTCGTTCTTTTCTGCTTTTAAGCACTCGACGGCCTAGATGAAAAGAAGTACAGAAAAACCTATGCCACACGCAGATACTATCAATGTTCATGTCACCCGTTTTACTCAACAGGAGTTAGCCAACGAATTTGCGCTAGACTGCAATAACACTGCAGTTTTCAATAGATTATTTGAACATATATCTGCACAGCCCTACGCTATTCTATTCGATACTTCAGGCTCTTCTAAGAGCGATGGCCGATTTAATATAATGGCCTTTTTACCCACCGCTGTTATTGAGGCGAAAGGTGAAGAAACAGAACTAATCGATTTACACACCTCTTCACGCCAGCGTCTTAACATGCGGCCTTTCGAAGCGGTTCAAGCGCATTTGCATGCCAGAGTCGAATCTATCGAAGTAAAGGCTACTTTTGACACTACCCACTTACCTTTCATTGTCGGTGTAGCTGGAATGGCTGGATATGACACAGGTCGATTTTATGAAACATTACCCAGTATGGCTCAAAGCGACTACAGTACACCTGATTTCACCGTTGGCTTGTACTTGTACTCACTTATTGAAGACACCCAAACGGGCTATATCTATTTTTGCAGCGCAGATAATCGTCCATTGTCGCAAGTATTTAAGTCGTTAAAGCCAGTAGCAACATCTAAGAATTTCAAGCTCACATCGCCCTTTGAATCTAACCTGACAAAAATCGCCTACGAAACATGTTTAGGTAAAATTAACGCTTATCTCCGTGCAGGTGACTGCTATCAGGTGAATATGGCACAGCGATTTAGTGCGGAGTTTGAAGGGAGCATGTGGCAGGCATATTGCGAGTTACGGAATCAGAATCAAGCGCCCTTTTCTGCCTATTACAACCTTCCACAAGGCTGTATAGCGTCTATTTCACCTGAACGTTTTTTACGTGTGAAAAACAAGGTTGTAGAAACTAAGCCCATTAAGGGCACTCGCCCTCGCTTTGACGATATTGAAAAAGATAAAGCAAGTGCACAGAGTTTGCTTAACGCCGAAAAGGACCGTGCAGAAAACCTTATGATTGTTGATTTACTTCGTAACGATGTTTCAAAACACTGCAAGCCCCACACAGTAAAAGTACCCGCACTCTTTGCACTTGAAAGTTATGAAGCGGTACACCATTTAGTCAGTACCGTAACTGGCGAACTAAACGATGCGTCGTCGCCTTTGGCGCTTTTAGCGTCTGCCTTCCCTGGTGGTTCAATTACCGGCGCACCAAAGATACGCGCTATGGAAGTGATTGATGAACTAGAACCCCATCGTCGACATATATATTGTGGCAGCGTGTTTTATATGGGGTACCGAGAAGATATGGATTCAAGTATCTGTATACGCACGGTGTTAGCTGAGAATAATAGATTACATTGCTGGGCAGGCGGTGGTATCGTGCTAGATTCTGTACCAAGTGAAGAATATCAGGAAACACTTGATAAGGTATCAAAAATACTGCCCGTGCTAGCAATGATGAATCAGTAACAGAACAGTTTTATACGCTCTAACGGCAAGCTTAATATCTGGCCTTTGACCTGCCTTGGTTTGTAACTTGCGTTGGATTGTGACTTATAAATAATTAGTATCTATGAAGAAAAGCGAATTTCTATCACAATTTCATCACTTAAGGCTGACTCACACTGAGCCTGACTTTCCTCTAAAGAAAACGGGGCGGCCTGCGGCGGTGTTAATTCCTTTGATAGATTATGGAAGTTCGCTACAGCTATTGCTAACTGAACGTGCCCATCATCTGAAACATCACCCCGGCCAAATCAGCTTTCCGGGTGGAGCGGTGGATGAAACCGACAATTCTTTTTTTGCCGCTGCGCTTCGCGAAGCAGAAGAAGAAGTTGGCCTTCCGTCTACTCACGTAGATGTTATTGGCATGCTGCCAAAATATAGAACAATCAGTGGCTATGAAATAGCCCCTGTTGTAGGCTTTGTAAACCCAGACTTCACACCGGTTATCGATAAGAATGAAGTAGAGAGCGTTTTCGAAGTCCCCCTTGCTCATGTGTTAGATAGAAAGAACCACCTAGTCCACAATACTCACCGCAATAACAAAACTTTTCCTATATACTTTATTCCTTGGCAGCACCGTATGATTTGGGGCGCAACAGCTGCTATGCTCCGAAACCTTTCGCACCATATTCACCCCTGATAGCGAAAGTTAGGCGCCTTTATCTAAAGCCCTATAAATTAAACTTTACAGCCTATTAGCAAAACTAATCTCACTATTAGCATTTCTGTATTGAGCTTTTAACGTAGTAGATGCATGATCTTAATATTACTTAGTTTTAATTTTTGAATGTTTATGATCAGTGTATTCGATATGTTCAGTGTGGGTATTGGCCCATCAAGTTCGCACACAGTAGGACCGATGAAAGCAGGTGCCGAGTTCGTTTCTGAACTTGCGCAGGATACTGCGCTTTTCGATTCAGTTGATAGCGTAAAAGTTGAGCTGTTTGGGTCACTAGGTCAAACAGGTATCGGACACGGTACCGGGAAAGCTGTCATCCTAGGTTTGTTAGGCGAAATTCCCGACTTAGTGGATGTTGATACTATTGACAGCAAACTCGAGGATATTCGTAATTCCGAACTACTTTGTCTCAATGGCCAGAAGCAGGTCCACTTCCCGAATAAAAATGCGATTGTATTTCATCGCCGGAAAACACTGCCCAAACATGCTAATGCACTGACGTTTTACGCTTACTCAAAAGATGAGCTGGTTAAAGAGCAAACCTATTACAGTATAGGTGGCGGCTTTATTATCAAAGACGAAGATTTTGACGCAACTAAAGCGCATGCCGCCAGCCTTCAAGCTTCGGTGCCCTTCCCTTTTAAAACCGCTGAAGAATTACTTGCGCTGTGTAAGAACAACGGTTTAAGTATTAGCTCTTTAATGCTGCGTAACGAAACGACTTTTAGACCGAAACATGAAGTAAAGCAACAGCTACATCATATTTGGTTAGTAATGAAAGCTTGTATTCAACGCGGTATTGAGAGCGAAGGCATACTGCCTGGTGGCTTAAAGGTAGTGCGTCGCGCACCTGGGCTTTATCGTCGCCTTCAAACCGAGCATACGAACGATCCTATGCAAACTATGGATTGGGTGAACCTTTTTGCTTTGGCAGTAAACGAAGAAAATGCTGCGGGAGGGCGTGTTGTAACCGCGCCTACAAACGGTGCCGCTGGTATTATCCCCGCCGTACTTCAATACGTAGATAAATTTATTCGACCTGTTGATGAAGAAGTAGCAAGCCGCTTTCTTCTCACCGCTGGAGCCATTGGCATACTTTACAAAGAGAACGCATCTATCTCTGGCGCTGAAGTAGGTTGCCAAGGAGAAGTGGGTGTTGCATGCTCAATGGCTGCAGGCGCCCTTGCCGAGATAATGGGCGGGACAGCGGCATCCGTAGAAAATGCTGCAGAAATCGGCATGGAACACAACCTTGGATTAACCTGTGATCCTGTAGGTGGTCTTGTTCAAGTACCATGTATTGAGCGTAACGCCATGGGTGCAATAAAAGCAATAAATGCTTCTCGCCTTGCGCTACGCGGTACCGGTGAGCAAAAAGTGTCGCTAGATAAAGTCATTAAAACGATGCGTGATACGGGTAACGATATGAAGACAAAATACAAAGAAACAGCACGAGGCGGTCTCGCGGTGAATATCATCGAGTGTTAATCGTAAGCCCACTATGAATAACGATTAAAAAAAAGGGGCGACAGCCCCTTTTTTCATTCGTCTTGGTTTTTCACAACGTTACTTAACTGGTAACGTCACGCCTTTGAACATTTTTTCAACTTCTTCATTATTTTTCAGCATCATCGCTTTTTCGACTTTGTCTTTGGTAAGGTGAGGCGCAAATCTCTCAATGAAGTCGTACATGTAACTTCTAAGGAATGACCCTTTTCTAAAACCAATCTTTGTCGTGCTGTAATCAAACAAGTGGCTTGCGTCTATTTTAACCAAGTCATCGTCTAACTCTTCGCTAACGGCCATCGACGCGATTACACCAATACCTACACCCAAGCGCACATAAGTTTTAATTACGTCGGCATCAGTGGCAGTGAAAACAATTTTTGGTGTCAGCCCTGCTCTCTCAAAAGCCTGGTCTAATTCTGAGCGTCCTGTAAATCCGAACACGTAAGTCACTAACGGATACTTTGCAATGTCTGAAATATCTATTGTGCCCTTTTTAGAAAGCGGGTGATCTTTGTTTACAATTACGCTGCGATTCCAGTGATAACACGGCAGCATAACTAAATCGTTGTACAAGTGAAGCGCTTCAGTGGCGATAGCAAAGTCAGCTTCGCCTTTAGCGGCTAGGTCGCTAATTTGCGAAGGCGTACCTTGGTGCATGTGTAATGACACCTTGGGGTACTTTGTCATAAAACCTTGGATCACGTCTGGTAACGCATAGCGTGCCTGAGTGTGAGTGGTAGCTATATTCAGCTTGCCTTGGTCGGGAAGTGTATGTTCTCTTGCGACGGCTTTAATGCTTTCCACTTTAGCAAGAATCTCGCGAGCAATGTTGATAACATCATTACCCGCGTCTGTTACGTGAGTAAGGTGCTTACCGCTACGGCCAAAAATTTGAACGCCTAATTCGTCCTCTAGCATACGCACTTGCTTGCTAATACCTGGCTGTGAGGTATACAAACTTTCTGCCGTTGCAGACACATTCAAATTATTATTGAGAACTTCTACGATATACCGTAGTTGCTGTAGCTTCATATTTTACACCGTATTATGGGATCGACTGACACTTTACTCCCTCCGTTATAACCAAAACTACGGTTTTTTACTAGTTGCTATTACAAAATTAGCATTATAAAGTTGAATTTAATTCATTTTTTTACAAATTTACGCGTAATTTGCCCTTCATTTTCTAATCTCTTCTACAGTATGTTTAGGGTTAAAAAGTCGCACGGCGTTTAATAGATAATGAGCAGTAGAAAACAAGTTACATCTTCAATCGATTTTTCATCTGTATTGGCTGCTGCTGTACACGATATGAAGAATTCACTATTTCTTTTAATTCAATCTATTGAAACATTAAGCGATTCGCTTTCACCGCAAAACACTGAAGCAAGAGAACAAGTAGCAAGTGTCCATTATGAAGCATCAAGGCTAAACACGAATCTTGTACAGATACTCTCTTTATATCGAGCAGAATTAGAAAGCCTGCCTATCACGGTTGATGAAAGTTTTGTCAAAGATTTAGTGGAGGATGTTGTCGGCTCTAACGCTCTCTACGTATCTCAAAAAAATCTAGAAATTACTGTTGATGTGGAAGAGGAACTAAGCTGGTATTTGGACAGTGAATTAATCTATTTACTTTTGAACGATGTGGTTATAAACGCAATGCGCTATGGTACATCAAAGATACTTGTTTCAGCCCGTATTGATGAAGATGAGTTTATGACTTTAAGGGTTGAAGATGATGGGAGTGGATACCCCGAAGCAATGTTGTCTAAAAGCCACGACGCGCTATGTGACTTTGAATTAAGCCAAGGCAGAACAGGCCTCGGGCTGTTCTTTGCTAAACTCATTGCAAGCGCACATTCTCAAGGCGACAGAAAGGGGGCAATAAGCCTTTCTAATGGGGGAAGTTTAGGCGGGAGTGTATTTGAAGTAAAAATACCGTAAGATTGTCCGATAACAATAGATAATTCAAAAAGTAACGCTCGCGGTTAATAAAACTGACGTTATAAGATATAAAAACAGACGGAAACACACGCATGTACGTGATTATTATTATTTTGATTGTTGTTTTGCTCATTGCCGCTATTTTCATAAATGCAATTCAACAGCATCGTCAAAAACAAGAGGCAGAGCGTCGCACCGAGCTTGCTAAGCAGCGCACTATTGTCGACGAAACCGAGAACATTTTGTCTGCCAGTCTAAACATGCCTGTTTCTTCGCGCTTAATGGGGATTCTTCACAACCGAATTCTTCATGCGCTCAAAACCATGAATGAATTATCTAGCACCTCAGAATTAAAACAAAGGATAGCGAGTAGCGAGCAAGCAACCTCAGCCGCACTGTCAGACAAGTCGACCAGCACTTCTGAATTTTCGTTGCCTGACAACGATAAAATGATAATTCAGTACATTCAAGCAGTAAAAAAACTTCGCATTGTGCTCCGCTCTGAACATAGCAAAGGGCAAATCGATTCAAAAGTGTTTATGGATGAAGATAAACAGCTAGAGCGTTTGCAATTAAAAGTAAACGTTGAAACCCTTATTAAACGGGGTCGCGCTGCTCTACAAACTAATATGTTTGGCTCCGCAAGGCAATATTTCGAAAAAGCCAAGACAGCGCTTGAGAACCAAAACCCGCAGGATGAATACTCTGCATCTAAGCTTTCCACACTAAACGAGTGGCTAAACGATATTCAAAGTAATCTTAAGAGTGTGAATGAACAAGATCGCGCTAAAAAGCAGGAAGAAGAGCGGGACGAGTTGGACGAGTTATTTGCTCCGAAAAAGAAGTGGTAGTCCCTACTCTCATCAATTACGTTGCGTATTATGTCGTTTGAGCATAATGCGCAATAACCAAGTCCCACATAGACTGAGCCGGTAACGACAAGCCCTTTCTTGCGTTTTTGATTATTCCTATGTTTTTCACTAAAGGCTCATCAGCAATACTTTGTGCTACAAGACCAAGCCCCTCCATTTGATCTTTACAAATAGCAGGCATAATAGATATGCCTAAGCCATTTTGTATAAGCTTTCCAAGGGTAGATAGCTGACCGGTTTCTGCAATAATATTTAACTCGCCATACTGCTGAAGCTTAGACTGCGTCCAGTGACGTACCGCCGACCCACGGTTCATCATTACTAAGGGAAACTGAAGACAATCTTTCCAATTAAGTGCTTCTCCCATGTTAGGCAATAACGCTTTACTTCCTACCACAACAAATTCATCGGTAAAAAGGCTGCAAAACACCAAGCCGTCTTTTCGTTCCGGCTCGAAAGAAAAGCCTATTTCACTACGCCCGGTAGTTACTTCGTGAATAACTTGCTCCATAACAACATCCACTATTCTTAGGTTTACGTTAGGAATGCGCTGGTGAAACATTGATAATATGTTGGGCAAGTGTGACTCGGCAAACGAAGGCATAGCACATACAGTGAGTTGGCCTTTAGCCATAGCAAATAGGTTTTGCATGTCTGAGAATGTATTATCCCAGTCGTGTAGCAATCGCAGAGCGTTTGGAAAAAGCACCTCTCCTTCAGGTGTTAAACTGACATTCCGTGTATTACGCTGGAACAGCTTACCGCCTAATTGCTCTTCCATTTTTTTTATCGCAGAAGACAAAGCGGGCTGGGTTAAGTGTAGATTCACCGCAGCTTCAGCAAACGTCGAGGACTTTGCCACTTCTACAAACGCCTTTACTTGACGATATGAGACATCCATAAACACGCACCTTAACGGCTTATTAATAAATAATATCTATTAATTGAAAGATTAATTCGATTTTACATATCATGCAACAATGCTGATACTTATTTTTAACAAAAGCATTGGAGGTAAAAAATGGCAGGGTTTAACAAAGTTGTTTCCTCATACGATGAAGCCATGGCAGGGCTTGAAGATGGGATGACAGTCATTGCTGGAGGCTTTGGCCTATGTGGAATACCCGAAGGCTTGATTAGCCAAATCAAAAAGATAGGTGTATCTGGTCTTACCGTTGTTTCAAATAACTGTGGTGTTGATGGTTTTGGGCTAGGCCTTTTACTTGAAGATAAACAAATCGCAAAGATGGTGTCTTCCTATGTGGGTGAAAATGCACTGTTTGAAAAGCAATTGCTCAACGGCGAGTTAGAAGTTGAACTTACCCCACAAGGCACGTTAGCTGAAAAAATGCGAGCTGGTGGCGCAGGAATCCCCGCGTTCTACACTGCCACAGGTTATGGCACGCCGGTCGGCGAAGGGAAAGAAGTTAAAGAGTTTGATGGACGCCCTTATATTCTTGAGCACGCCATTACTGGCGACTTTGCAATTGTAAAGGCTTGGAAAGCAGATACCTACGGTAATTGTGTTTATCGCCACACTGCACAGAACTTTAACCCTATGGCGGCAACCGCCGGCAAGATCACTGTTGTAGAAGCAGAAGAAATTGTAGAGCCTGGTGAGCTAAACCCTAGTGAGATCCACACCCCAGGAATTTATGTAAACCGCGTTATTAAAGGGTCATTTGAGAAACGTATAGAACGCCGTGTAGTTAGTAAGGAGACCGTATAATGCTTAGTAGAGAACAGATTGCAATGCGCGTAGCCCAAGAATTCAAAGATGGCGATTACGTGAATTTAGGCATAGGTATCCCTACCCTTGCGGCTAATTATGTCCCTGATGATATCAGCGTTATGCTGCAGTCGGAAAACGGTCTTTTAGGTATGGGCCGTTACCCTACTGAAAGTGAAGTCGACGCCGACATGATAAACGCAGGTAAAGAGACGGTGACAGCTATAACCGGGGCATCGATATTCAATAGTGCAGAGAGCTTTGCCATGATCCGTGGCGGACATGTAGATTTTACGGTTCTTGGTGCATTTGAAGTTGATGTATCGGGCAATATTGCCTCGTGGATGATACCAGGCAAACTGGTCAAAGGCATGGGCGGCGCTATGGACCTTGTTGCTGGCGCAAAAAATATAATTGTTACCATGACCCATACTGATAAACGCGGCAACCCTAAGTTACTAAGCGAATGTACATTACCGTTAACCGGTGTGAACTGCATTACACGTATAATCACTGACTTAGCAGTTCTGAGCGTTGAGGACGGCGCCTTTGTTCTTCAGGAGCGCGCACCAGGCGTTAGCGTAGATGAAATCAAAGAGAAAACCGCTGGCAAGCTTATTGTACCTGAGAACGTGGCAGAGATGCAGTTTTAGTAACTTCAGCAGCACATACGACACACTTAAATTCAACGTTATACATTACGTTTAAATGGCCCGCGCTTACCAAGTAACACATTGTGTGTTCAAGGTAAGCGCGACTTGTAAGGCAACACCATAATTCGTCCATTTTAAGACTATCGAGCTCCTCTATTATAGGATTACAGGCATTGTTTGTTCGTTATCAGTGCCATACGCCCGAGTTTATAGCGGCTAACGCAATAAGCCTTTTAATACACTGTGCATTAAGGGATAATGCGCATGAACGTTATTTTTAAAAAGGCTCACCTTTCTTGCTAGTTACTGATTTACCTGTCCATCATAAAATTATTTCAAAGCTCGAAACGAAAAACATTTCGACGCTAACCGAAATTCAAGAGCGTACTATGCTTCCTGCCATACAGGGTAAGGATATTATTGCGTCTTCAAAAACAGGGTCAGGTAAAACCTTCGCCTTTTTAGTACCTGCTTTAAACCGGCTAATGTCGCAAAAAGCGTTAAGTAGACAAGACCCTCGTGCACTTATTCTTGCGCCTACCCGTGAACTTGCTAAACAAGTTTTCATTGAAGCCAAGTCAATGTGTACAGGTTTAAACCTTACTTGCTCACTTGTTGTGGGCGGTGAAAACTACAACGACCAAGTTAAAGCACTTCGCCGTAATCCCCACATTATTGTAGGCACAGCTGGTCGTGTAGCTGACCACCTATTAGATAAAAGTGTGTATTTGAATGGTTTAGAGCTGCTGATCTTTGATGAAGCCGACCGTATGTTAGATTTAGGCTTCTCTGCTCAGCTTAAAATGATTAACGACTATGCTGATCACAGAAAACGCCAAACCATGCTGTTTTCTGCCACACTCGATAATATTGAGCTTAAGCATATGACAACGCAGTTGACCAAAGGCGCTGTTCGCGTAGCTGTAGGAGACTCAACGGCAGAGCATGGCGATATCGAACAGAAGTGCTTCTTTGCAGACAACGTTGATAACAAAGATCAAATCTTACAGTTTGAGCTGGCCAATCGTACCTACAACCAAGCTATCGTATTCACTGCCACCCGTGAAGATACCGATAGAATTGCAGCCTTGCTTAACGAACAGAATTTAGAAGCTATTGCGCTTCGTGGTGATATGCTACAAAGCCAACGCGCAGCAGTGATGAGTGCGTTTGCGCGTGGGCAGCACAGTATTTTGGTTACTACCGACCTCGCCTCCCGTGGTCTAGACCTGTCAAAAGTTGGCTTGGTAGTTAACTTCGACCTACCGAAAAACGCCGATGAGTATATTCACCGTATTGGACGCACAGGTCGTGCTGGGCAAAAAGGCGAAGCATTCTCACTAATCGGCCCACGTGACTGGAACAGTTTTGAAGGGCTTAAGAATCACCTTCAATATGCGTTAGAGTGCTCACCGCACGACGAATTCGCAGCCTCGTTCAAGGGTTTCAAACCAAAGAAAAAAGTGTCGAAAAAAGCTAATGCGCAAAATGGCAAAAAGCGTGTAGCGAAACCTGTTAAAACCAGTGCTAAAAAACGGGTTGATACCATGACTGGTGAAGATATTGGTATGGTTCCAGTTAAACGCAAACCAAGAAAAACACTGCCGGATGATGACGAGTAAAATAACGCTCAATAGTTAATACCTAATTAATCCGCCGCTAATTATCACAGACTAGCGTTAATAGCGGCGGTCATCGCTTCATTTATTCCTAACAAATATTCTCTTACATACTTTCTCTATGATAGCTTCGTAACACATGCTTTAATTTGCATATATAGCGAGAGGATATCCTCTAGCATTATTAGTTACTCTAATTACCTTTAAAGCTTCTTTAGCCTTTCTTTAAAACGGACTTTATAGACATGAAAGCATTAAAACTCTTCTCAATATTACTCATTGCTGTACTCATTGTTTCCGTACTTTTTTATGAAAAAATAATTGCGAGTGTCTTATTGCCTCAATACATCGAATGGGCGCATGAAACTGATCAGAAAGGGCTTGAAATAGGTAAACCGCTAAATGAACAAGAGTTGGCGCTAGCAGCAGAAATAGGCATTAAATACCCTGAAAAAGTTAGAGTCGTCTATGTGGATGAAGTGCCATTCCCTTATGAAAACTTTGCTTTGAAAGTATTTGGTGAAGCAGTTGGGCTTGTCGGCGAAGGTATCATTAACAACGCACAAGTCTTTGGTTATTCAATTTACGCGCGTAAAGACTTTGTACTTAACAGGCCAAAATTAGCCCATGAGATGGTTCACGTGTTACAAATTGAAAGAGCTAGCTTAGACGAAGTTGTTACCCAACATTTCTTCGATATGGCTGAGTACGGCTACGACCAAGCACCACTGGAAGTCGAGGCAGCAAAAGCTAATAAGGTATACAGTGCTGACTGGTAGCCTTTACTGGGTAGCTTACATAGCTTAGTCATAGACTTGAAGCTCCGTTATAGATAAGTTGCGGACGAACAGATTATTGACTAGCTACTTCTGCTTTGTGCCAAAAGCGGATATTGACCTTAATAGGATATAAAAAATTCACTTTAGTTTGTTGTATCTGTTTGGAGTTATTCCTAAAACTTCTTTAAAGTCTCGAATAAGGTGAGATTGATCAGCATATTCCAATCGGGTAACAATATCTAAGATACTAACGGTGTTGGATTCGAGTTCATCTAAAACCCTGCTAAGCCTGTACTTACGTATAAGCCATTTAGGGCTGAGGCCTACATATTCTGAGAAATATCGCTGAACCGATCGTGAAGAAATGTTTGCATAGTTAGCTACTTGCTTAACCGTACAAATATTTTCGTTATTTTTGACCAAAGAGACCATATTTTGAGTGATCTTTTTTGGTCTAGTAATAGATTGAACAAAAGGAACAAGACTATCATGAAGATAGTTAATAACCTCTGCATCGTTTTCATGTTCATATAAAGAGATTAAATTAGTTGCGAAGTCCAAGCCAAATATATCTTTGGCAAGTACCTCTCTGTTAACATATTCTTCAATCGGCAGAGGTAAAAGTTCCTTTAAGGCCCCTGTTTCAAATTTCACACCTATTATTCGCCCTTTCCCCTCCATTTTATAAGAGTATATTTTGCTTACAGGCCCTAATAACTTAACTCCATCATTGCTGATAATTAAGTGAAAATTTGGATCTGGTAAGTTTTGTTGAGTATGAGTTCTTTGTTCCTCTAAATTCCAATCAACAAACCAAAATTGTTCAATAAAACCATTAAATAGAACACTTGGAAAATATCTACGTAAGTGATAGTTCTCTTCACTAACCTGACGGTGTAACACCCCTTTTATTTCTTCATTATTTATTTTCAAATGTGATCAATCTTTTGTTTATTGTCGCGTTTTTACTATATCAATCAACTAATAGCGTAGTAACATTTTTGTTGTTAGGTTGATTAAAAGGAAAAAACTATGGAGTTAAAAGGTACATTTCTAATTACAAAGTGGCAAGAGACCGTTGAACAACAATTTGAAAAGGGTCAGAAATTTAGCACTGCATTAGTACAACAAGCTTACTCAGGCGATATTAATGGTAATAGCGAAGTAAGATATAAACTTTACTACAGTGAAAATGGTGATGCTCTATTCAATGGATTTGAAACCATTACGTGTGATAAAAACGATGAACAAGTTGTACTCACATTAAAGCATGATGGAAAATTTGAGAGTGGAATTGCATCAAGCAAATTTACAATAGTTGATAGTAGCCATGAATGTAGCCTAATAGGTAAAAGTGGCAGCTTCAGCTCCATAGAAGGAGGGAAAGCTATCTACCAAATTTCATAAACTTTTACAAAGCGGACAATACTATTACGTCCGCTTCACGCTCAAAGCAGCCATCCAAAAACTAAGACATATCAACCTAATTTTTGCCCCCCCATACCAGCGCAAAACTTAAACATAAAAAAACGGGTGCTTTACACAGCACCCGTTTTAACGATTTCTTTTTGCGTAGCTATAAGCTTTTTAGACACACTCAATAGAGCATACACAAAACCTAGCGATGGTATGGTTTACTAAGTAAAACTTAGTACTCCCACCATCCTTCTTGCCACCACGCTAAAAACTCTTCAAAGTCGATGTAGCCATCGTCGTTGCTATCGATAAGCTTAAAGCCCTCTTGTACGTGGCTAGCTTTAGTCTTTGGTGAAATTACGGTTAGAAGCTCGATGAACTCTGGCAAATCGATTTGGCCATTGCCATCACGATCGAAAAAGCTGAAGTCCTTTCTAATTTCTTCAATTTTAGATTCTGAAAGTTGAGTGCTCACTCGCATTCCTTATTTCAACTGCAATAAACACGAGTGTAACGCCCTTCTTTCTGACTGTCTACGCCTGATTTTCTTTTGCTTTAAGTGCGCGTAAACGTTGAGCTTCTGCTTTTTCCTTACGCTTTTGTTCCATAGTCAAACGCGCTTCGGTACCTACGTGCTCTTGTTGTCGCTCTTTCGCTAGCTGAACTTGCTTTTCACGTTCTCTAAAGCGGGCAATTTGATCGTCGGTATGTGTGCCATGGCAATGAGGGCAGCTTACGCCAGGCTCATATTTATCGCTTTGTTTGTCTTCTTCGGTAATAGGAAGTCGACACGCGTAGCACTGTTCGTAATGACTCTTTTCAAGGTCGTGGTTTACCGCAACGCGATTATCAAATACAAAGCAGTCGCCTTCCCACATAGACTCTTCCTTTGGCACATCTTCAAGATACTGTAAAATTCCGCCTTCTAGGTGATAAACCTCTTCAAACCCCTGCTCTTTCAAATAGGCTGTCGACTTTTCACAGCGAATGCCGCCGGTACAGAACATGGCAACTTTTTTATTTTTTGACGGGTCGAGTTCTTTTTCTACGTATTCTGGGAATTCGCGGAACGTGTCGGTTTTAGGGTCGATGGCGTTCTTGAAAGTGCCAATTTCTATTTCGTAACCGTTTCGGGTGTCAATTACGGTTACATCTGGGTCGCTTATTAGTGCATTCCAGTCTTTAGGCTTAACGTATGTACCCACAGTTTGGCGAGGGTCGATACCTTCAACGCCCATGGTCACGATTTCTTTTTTAAGTTTTACCTTAGTGCGATAGAACGGCTGTTCGTCGTGAAGTGATTCTTTGTAAGAGATAGGATTGATACGTTCATCACTATTCAGATAAGCGAGCAATGCGTCGATACCTTCTCGGGTACCTGAAACAGTACCGTTAATGCCTTCGTGAGCGAGTAGAAGCGTACCTTTAATACCATTTGCTTCCATAGTTTCTAGAAGCGGCTGGCGGATTTCTTTAAAGTTTTCAAGCGCAACAAATTTATACATTGCGCATACAATATATTTAGACATATTTTAACCTTTGCTGATTGGAGCGTAAGACCAGTGCAAAAATGCGGCGCGGAATATACCAAAACTGAGCGTTAAAAACTAGGCGATATTTTCAAATGAAGAAAAGTCTGGCGTTGTAGCTTGGTGCTTATCTTGCCCATATTTCCCGTCATCATCGTCGCCTTGTGAAGAGATAATATCGTAAAGTAACGTATTATCTTCTTTTATGGCTTTGGCATGTTGCCGTTTTAATCGCTTCTGCGTTGCTAGACTGCAGTTGTTTACAACATCATCCGGAATGCGTTTTGCGTCATCAGTTTGAGCTAACGGCGCTGGCTTCATACTCAGATAAAGGCGTGCACTTTCATAGTCAATAGCGACTAAATTTGAGTGCACTTGCATGTCTGTCCACTCAATTTCACTGACGGACAACGACGGACGCCTGTAGTGATTTAATGCGGCAAGCTGCGCTTCTTTATTTTTTGAAGTGTTAGAGTCTGACGTGGCCGATTCAATTTCGAACGGTTCAGCTACGCTATGCTGCTGCATAGCAAGGTATAACGAAAATAATGCCCCCTGCGATGACGCACGAGCAAGTACACCACTTCGCTCCCAGTAAATACTGGGGTCTAGTGTTGTTTGTTCACTTGCTGAGGCAAAATCTGGTGACATTCGTACACAGTGCTGTTTATGTATACGTATGTTGTCGGCAAGATAATGTTTTTCTTAAGCTTATTTTCTAAAGTTAGATATACTTTCAAATAATGATAGAGCGTTTATTCACGGATTCGAAATGCAATTTAGCAACAAACAAGTATTGATTGTTGAGGACCAACGTCCTTTCCTTCTTCTTTTGAAAGGACTAATGCATTCTATGGGGGCGTCTGATGTTGTCACTAAGCCTTCGGCTGAACAGGCAGTATCGCTGTGTAAAAAACATAAATTTGATATTGTCATCTGTGACTTACATTTGGGGGCTGATACTAAAAATGGCTATGAACTGATAGAAGAGTTGCGCACGCGAAGGCTTATTAACCCCACCTCAGTATTTATTCTTATCAGTGCTGATAGTGCTCGACCGGTAGTGCTTGGCAGTATTGAACGTCGGCCAGACGATTTTCTAATAAAGCCCTTCTCACAAGTACAATTAAAATCTCGTATTGTTCGTGCATGGCAAAAACGACAATTTCTTCAACAAGCGTTCAACCTAATAGAGCAAGGTGAATACAATAGCGCCATAGATCACATTGAGACACTGTTAGAAAACCCTCAGCACTACAAAGGACACTGCGAACAACTGCTAGTTGAACTCTATTGGCGCATCTCTCAACCTCAAAAAGCTTTAGATGTACTAAAAGAGTATATTGAAGGTAGACCTGTACTATGGGCACAGGTAGCGATAGGTAGAACCTATTTGCTGTTAAATGAATACGAAAAAGCGATATCCATTGCTAAGAAAACGTTAAAACGCAACCGATTCAATGCTGATGCTCATGATATTCTTGCGCAAGCGCACCATGCCTTGGAAGCTGGTGAAAAGGCCCTAGATTCAATTAAAGAGGCTATTAAACTATCGCCCTTCTCTTTACCTCGCCACTTTAAGGCTTGTGAAATTGGCCGGGAAAATAACGATTTAGTGCTAGCGGCCAACTCTAGCCAAGCAATTTGGAACCTATCAAAACGCACTGTGCATAAAGCAAGCTTACATTGGTGCACAATGATTCGCAGCTTACTTGATGTTGCTGAGTCATCTGATGACAAAAGCCAGCGCAATAAGTATCAGCAAGAAGCGTTACTCACATTGCAGCGAGGAAAATTCGATGAGCACCTGTATAAAATCGACAGGGATTTCGACGTAGATATTTTTGGCAATATTGTAAATGCAAGGATAAGCGCGATTGATGGGAAGCTTATTGACGCGAAGCGTCATCTTGACCAGTCGCAAACGCAACTTGATGATAAATACTCAGAGGTACCCACTGTATTTATTCCAGATAGCATAAACGTTATGTACAAACTCGGTGAATTTGACGACGCGTTAGCGCTCAACGCCATTCTTAGCGCTAGAAATGATGAACTCGACCAGAACAGTTCAAAGATGCTGGAGGTCCAGGCACTCAGCGCGCAAAAAAGCCTTGCGAGCTATCAGCAGTTTAATCGTGAGGGTATTCAACACTATCAGCAGCAAGACTATGAACGCGCCAAAGCCTCATTTGCTCTCGCTCAAGGTTTTGCACCGGTAAATACAGGCGTAGCGCTCAACTTGCTGCAATGTCTACTTCAAATAGCTATTCAAGAAGATAAGGCCGAAGTAAAGTTAATAAACGAGTGTAAACGACTGTTTAAGCTAATTGATGACATGCCACTAAAAGCGGCCTACAAAGAAAAATACGATAACATTCGAGATGAACTATCTAAATTTATAGGATTTTAGCTTTAGCTTATTTTAATCGGTTAACAGCGAGATAGTCTTCGCCGTCACTCACCGGCGTCAATCCTGATTTGGGACAATCCCGCCAACATTAAATCTTCACCTTCAATTACCACGCGCAATTGTACTGTATATTTATACATGCTATAACACTTTCACTCTCAGCCTAGTTTACAAAACACGTTTAGTCGTGTTTCTAAAAGAATTACTAGGCTGTTTGACTGTAATTACTTATAGGAAAGTTAAATCTGCGATGTATGACAGACTGATACAAAAACTTGAAATTCTTTCCGATGCGGCCAAGTACGACGCGTCTTGTGCGAGTGGTTCAGCAGGTAAACGACAAGCTGGAAAAACCGAAAAGACCGGTATAGGTTCGCTTACTGGTGGCTCGGGAATATGCCATAGCTTCACACCTGATGGAAGGTGTGTTTCGCTGCTTAAGATCCTTATGACAAACTACTGTATTTATGATTGTCATTATTGCATTAATAGGGTTTCAAGCAATGTTCAACGGGCGCGTTTTACGGTCAAAGAAACGGTAGATTTAACCCTGAATTTTTATAAGCGCAATTACATTGAGGGTTTGTTTTTAAGCTCTGGAATCGTGGGTTCGCCCGATATCACTATGGAAAGCATGGTACGTATTGCAAAGTCGCTACGTCTTGATCACGGATTTAAGGGATATATCCACCTTAAAACTATCCCGAATGCGTCGCCAGAATTACAAGCAGAAGCAGGTCTTTATGCTGACAGACTTAGTATTAATGTGGAAATGCCTACACAGTCTTCGCTAAACAAATATGCACCAGAGAAAGATCTTGGCGATATTCACGGTTCGATGAATACGTTAAAAGAAAAAATCGCTGAACATAAAGTAGACAAAACATATTCGGGCAAACGCCCTCCCCGTTTTGCACCTGGAGGGCAGTCTACCCAAATGATTATAGGTGCTGATGGGTCAAACGATAAAACCATTTTAGATACAAGCGTTAAGCTCTATAGCGATCAAAAACTTCGTCGGGTGTATTACTCAGCATTTTCCCCTATTCCTGATGCTTCCGAAGTTTTACCGCTAAAACCTGCGCCATTGATACGAGAACACCGCCTGTATCAAGCGGATTGGCTTTTACGCTTTTACGGTTTTGGCCTAGATGAAATCTTGCAAGACGACATGTTAGATATGGACTACGACCCGAAGCTTTCATGGGCATTACGTAACCGTCACCTATTTCCTATTGATTTAAACAAAGCTGATAAACAAATGCTGCTACGCGTTCCCGGCCTTGGTGCGCGAACGGTACAAAAGATTTTATCCATAAGGCGTAATACAAAGCTCAACTGGATTGACCTTACTAAAATGCGGCTACCTCTTAAAAAGTTGAAGCCCTTTATCAGCGTGGGAGATTACTTCCCTGATATCCATTTACTCGACAGTAATAATTTCGAGCTTCAGTTTAAACAGCCTAAACAGTTTGAGTTGTTTAGCGCTTAAGTATGTTGACAACAAAAATAAGTTCAGCCGCAGTCTTAAAGGTTGTTTTATATGAAGACCATTACCATTACCTCAGTACCTGGCTTTGATGAATGGCGGGAAGCCTCGCGAGAATGCATTGCTGAGCGTATCTCCCCTGAACATATTATTTGGCAGAGCGCTCATTCAGTACAAGACGATCTGTTCGGTAGTGGTGCTGAGCCCTACGAAAGCAAAATGCCGCGAAAAAAGCCGCGAAGCAACCTTAGTATTCCTAAACCTACACTAATGCTTTTAAAGTACGCCCTGTGCCATAACGATGATAATCGATTTGCGCTTTGTTACCGGGTGTTGTGGCGTGTCGTTTATGAAAATAAGCAACTCATTCAAATGAAAACTGACGACGATGTTGTACAGCTTTTCGCTATGGCGAAAGCGGTAAAACGTGATGCTTATAAAATGAGTGCCTTCCTAAGGTTCAGAGAAATAGACGTAGAGGGGCAAGAGCATTTTGTTGCATGGTATGAACCCGAGCATTTCAGTTTAGAGATAAAGCTTAACTTCTTCCAAACCCGGTTTAAGAACATGCGGTGGTCTATATTAACGCCCTATCGTGCAGCTCATTGGGATACCGAAACCCTAGTACTAGAAGATAATCCCAATTCAAGCGTTGTACCCGATGATGATCGCATTGAAAAATACTGGCTGACCTATTACGCCAATATATTTAATCCTGCACGCATCAAAACAGGTGCGATGTTAAATCAAATGCCTAAGAAGTACTGGAAAAACATGCCTGAAACGACACTAATAGACGATATGATCAAACAATCAGATGCACGCACCGGGAAAATGATCAGTGATTGTAGGACTAACTAGGATTTGGCACATAAGTTTACAATGTTTGATTAATCTACTATGTAAACGAAAAGCAGCAGGCTCTTGGATGATATGCTTTTAACAACTCGACGCATAATTATTCATCAAGGCCCATTTTCTTCCTTACTTCTTTAGCCCATTGCGGCCGAGTCTGCTCGTAAATCCAAATGCTAGCTGGTAGTTTAATATTACGGTTAGCTCGTTTTAATGCATCGAACAGCGCTTGTTTGTCGATATTATAATTTTGGTACATGAGTTCGTGTACCGATCCATTTTTGAGGCGTAAAAGGTTTCGTTGAATACGATTGGTGGCACTTTGTACCTGTAAGATTTCATCGATGTCGTCGATGCGCAATGCTAAATCATTTTCCCCAAACAAAGGATCGCAATAGTAAAATTCATGGGCTGACACCTTGATTTCAATCTTTTTATTAATCGACCACAAGTAGATTGAAATACCAAGTAAAATCAGTTCAATCACTACAACTACACTAAAAACCACGCGATCAGACTCTTCATCGAGTAAGTAAGCTCTTCCCCACCAATACATGATAGCTAGCAAACATGCATTGATGAATACAATTAGGCTAAACCGTCGAGTCTCGCGCACAAAATGGTAATAATATTGCATCATTGGTCCCTGTTCTTTTTATAACCCTTCCATACAATGGATGTGTTGTTTTCAGCCTTGAAAACTTTCTACAGTATCAATCAGGTCGTCTACATTTTCGATAAGGGTCTCTCGCTGCTTGTCAGTTAGCGTAGAAAAAAGCTCGGATATCAACGTAGCACTTACGGTCATATTATGGGCGCTACGTTGCTTATAAATATCGCTTTTATAGCGATCTGGGTTTTGCATTAGGTCAACCAGTTCCGTCTCGAAATTATCGTTAAATTTACGAGTTACAAATAGCTTTCGTGCCGCATTTTGTATTGCTCTGCGATAGGTAAGCCACTCCACCCCTGTGGAAATGAATTGCGTAGAGTACGTGGCCACTATTTGCTTTTGTTCGCTAGTTAGCTTTCCTATGCGTTCACTTATAGTCTCCTCTATGCGCTCAATACGATCTTCTAACCGCTCTTCTTCAGACTTTTCTAGCGACTCTTTGCGCTCCTCTTCTTCCTCTTTGTTATCTTTCTCAAGCGCGGCAAAAAGCGTAACGACTTGCTCGTCATCGAGCGTTTTTGCTATTTCAGCTAATTCAGGGCTAACTTCATCACGCACTCTTTCCCAATGCGTTCTTGCGTTTGCGAGATGTTCAAAGACAGTATCTGAATCTAAGCGCCCTTCTTTAATTTGACGTTTAATATCGGTGAGTTGAGCCTGGTAACGTTTAAGCTCAGAGGTTTTGTGCCAGCGAAGCCAGTTTTGAAGATAGTCATCAAATTTTTCTTCTTGTGCATCTTTAAGCTCAATATAGTCGTCCATGTACCAGTAAACCCACCAATCCAAATTGTTGTAGGCTAATTTGGAGCTACATGAAGCAAGAAACGCCACAGAAATAAATACTAACAGTACACGCATAACTTATCCTTTTTTGTTAACTACGTTATTTGCTGTAAATTCGCTTACTTATAAATTCAATTGAAAAGCAGACGTAAATAGTCAAGCGCTCAAGACTCGTTCTGCACTCTTCCTTTCAGTTATTTAAATTCTCTACGAAACACATGTTCACTTTACGTCTTGATACCTTAACGTTACCTTAATTGTTATGCTGGTAAAAAGAAGGATTTTAATGTGTCAAAACGTGTCGCAATTTTAACCTCTGGTGGCGATGCACCAGGTATGAATGCATGTATACGTGCTGCAATTATTGCGTGCCAGAAAGCGAACTATACTTTGCTTGGCTATAAGCATGGATACAATGGACTGTTGCAACAAGAGTATATTCCCCTTTCACTAGACTCTACTCACAACTTGATTCAACAAGGCGGAACCATTTTGCACAGCGCAAGGTGTAAAGAGCTTAAAAGCCAAGAAGGAATTAAAAAAGCTGCTAACAACTTAATGAAGGCAGAAGTTGACTCGCTTATTGTGATTGGTGGCGACGGGTCATTTCGTGGTGCAGCGGAATTAGGGAAAGAATGGGACGGCCAAATTTTAGGAATTCCCGGCACGATAGATAACGACATTAACGGCACAGAAGCAACCATCGGCTATTTTACCGCTATAGACACTGCGATGAGCTCTATCGATAAAGTTCGAGATACTGCAGATGCATTTGAGCGTATATTTCTTATAGAAGTCATGGGCAGGAACGCGGGCTTTTTAGCATTGAATGCTGCACTCTCTTCTGCAGCCGACTACGTGGTTGTACCGGAATTTTTTGAATCTGCTGAAAAAGAAATAGAGAAACTTGTTGCCCAAATAAAAGCCCAGCGCGCGTTAAAAGGGCCAGTTAGTTTCATCGTCGTCGTTGCTGAAAACGTATGGCCAAATGGCTTAGCTGGCCTTACTGAGGCATTACAGAGCCATGATATCAGTGACGTCAGGCCGGTAACCTTAGGCCATGTTCAGCGTGGTGGCTCGCCTGTTGCCCAAGACAGGTTGCTTGCAACGACGCTTGGAGAATTCGCAATAAGTCTAGTCGGCAGTTACATTACTAACATTATGGTGGGTGAAGTAAATCAACGCCCTGTTACTGTGCCCCTTAATAAAACGTGGGAAAATACCAAACCTCTAAACCAGGCCCGTGTTGACGCTATGCGTACGCTTATGAATGAGCGATACAGCAGCAACTGAATTGACGGTTAGAGGCTATAATTAGAAAACAAGAAGCTTATACCAATCCGCATAGTTAGTTCCTGAAAACCACAAACAAAAAAGGCGTTGTCTATTTCTAAACAACGCCTTAAACATTTTACTACTTGAGCTAAGTTACATTTTCATAGCCGCTTTGACTTTATCACGATGACTGCGGCTTACCTTAAGCTCCGTATCGTTTTGGAGTATTAAGTGGTACTCGCCACTGATGTGACTGACTAGCTTTTTAACAAAACGAATATTAGCTATGGCGGAACGGTGCACGCGAACGAAAAATTGCGGGTTTAGTTCTTGCTCAAGCTCTTTCATGGTTTTACGCATTATGTGCATGCCATCAAGTGCGTGTACGCACATATAATCCCCTGCCGCATCAATCCATTGAATGTCTTGTACATTTACACGGGTTACTTCTGAACCATCCTTAATTGCTAAAACATCAGGGTAAGGGTTCGTCTCAACCGGCTCTCCGCTAGCTAATTTACGTAGAATTTCCTCGCAATCATCACCGGTTAGTTCAGCCACTAGGCTCACCAACTTTTGAGACTGCTCATCTTGATGTTGTGTTGAGAAGTATTCACGAACCTTATCTAACGCGGCGCCAAGACGCTCATCGTCCGCAGGCTTTAACAGATAGTCTAGCGCGTGTATGTCAAAAGCTTTGATCGCATAGTTGTCGTAGGCAGTTACGAAAACAATCATTGGAATTGGCTGCTTTAATTCACGAAGTTTGTGAATAACTTGAAAGCCATTTAAACCCGGCATTTGAATGTCTAAAAACACTAAGTCTGGACGATGCTGAGAAATACTGCTCACAGCTTCAAGACCGTTCTGACATTCTGCAAGAACCTGTACATCATCATGACGTTCCAACCTAGCACGAAGGCCTCTGCGCGCTAAAGGTTCGTCGTCCACTACAATGGTTTTAATCACTTGCTTTGTCATGTTATACGTCCTTAACTTCATACGGTATGCGAATTCTAACCCGCACACCGGAAGGCTGATTGTGTTCTATAGAGAATGCAAAATTACGATGATAAAGGGATTGCAAACGCTCTTTTATATTGGCTAAGCCCACACCATTTTCACGGCTAAGGTTTCCATCTTTGATATCTGCACCTGGGCCGTTATCAGCCACGTCCATCAATAAATCATTACCAAACGTACGTGCCGTTATGGAAATACGACCACCATTTTCCATCTTAGATATGGCATGCTTTATTGAATTTTCAATAATTGGCTGCAAGATCATACTAGGTACAAGCGCACTTTCGCAGCCTTCATCAATATCCCACTGTACATCCAACCTATCATCAAAACGCACTTTTTCTATTTCAAGATAAAGTCTTAACGCCTTTATCTCTTGACCTAACGGGACGCGTTTTATCGGGTCATTATCTAGCGAGTAGCGCAAGAAATCACTTAAGCGCGAGACCATAGCCTCCGCCGTATCATTTTCTTTCAAAAGGATAAGGGTAGAGATAGCATTCAGCGTATTAAAAAGAAAATGCGGGTTAAGCTGATAGCGAAGCATTTTGATGTGAGCCTGGTGGGCCATGGTGCTGGCTTTAAGCGCATTTTGCTTTTCTTTTTGCAGCATCTGAAAGTTTTTGATGCCGAAGTACACACCACTCCAGCAGCCGACCATTATCAATGAGTTAATGGTGTTGGTGAAATACATATACCATTCGTCTGGGCGATACCCGTGTTTATATATTTCCCAGTAGTTAATGTTTTTCACTACTGCCCACAATAACGCTATTAGATAACACGACACTATCACTATTATGATCATGTTTAGCGGCGATTGTTTCCTTGCCCAACGATAAACGTAGCGCAGTGGAATAGTTAACAACCACCCTGCATAGGCATTAAGCATGATTATGAAAACCCAAATGGGCCTTACATCATGAAGAAACGAACCGATGTAATAAATTATCGCAAACCCTGCCCAGCCTGCGCTGTGCAACGTCCAAAATAAACGCTCATTACTTTCTATTACACGCTGAAAGCGACTCACAATATTACCAAGTTAAAAACTAATATGAAGATTATACGCCAGCGCTGCTGGGACCCAAGCAGCTTGGTCGTACACCTTATGCTTCTGGTCGCAGGGCAAATGTTTGAAATTAAGCATTTTTCAAGAGAACATCGCTTATATTAGTAGCTTATATTCATTCTCTTAAGCCAGTGAACCCACCACCAGGCGGGGCCAACTAACAGAAAACGTAGATCTTCGAAGAACGATGGTTTTTTGCCTTCTATATGGTGCCCAATAAACTGCAATACCCACATGACGACAAACAAGACTAAGGAGAATAACCATACTGAGATATTAAAGTGCTCTAACGTATTAACGGCGCCAAAGCATAATATGGTGAGCAGTGTCATTGCTGCACCTATTGGCCCAGACAACATGAAGTAATAATAAAGCACGGGTACTGCAATAATGTGTGCCCAGGTTATATCAAACTGGGAGATAAAATCCGGTACCGGCAAGCTCCACAGCAAGCCAATAGAAACGAAGTAAATACTTGGTACGGCGATAGCGTGAATGATAACGTTCGTTTTGTTTTGATGACTTTCGCCATACTGCATTAAAAGCCGCTCAATGCTTCTCATACCTGCCCCTTTGCCTGTTTTAAATAATTATCTAAACCGCCCCAAAAACATCTTTAACAAACAATTAGGTTAACAATGTATGTCGGGACAACAGCGTTTTTATCAGTTTTTCATCACAGGTAAAGGCGAGCCCATAATAAACCATATCGCTTTCATGCTTATGGTTTTTAACCCTTGCTGTAAGAGCTACTTCTTTACCGTCTAACGAATAGTTTAGCCGAACTTCGGCTTCATCAAGCATTACAGGCCAATTTGGCTTAACCTGAAGTGCAACTTTGCATCCTTTCTCACTTAAATCAATGATTATACCTGTCACATTTTCATCGTCTGGATACACTTCAGACTCCAATGTTACAGATACACCCAATTGCGCGCGCTTTACGGCGCGAAGCCCTATACTTTCGATGCGTTTAGGAAATGTTGTTATAAGTAAACCTGAAGGCTTAGCGAGCAACTTTAACACTTTTACTTTAAAGGCAATAACTTGGCCAGTATCGCCTTCGAGTACTGAACGAACGACAACCTCGTTACCTACAGTGAGTGCATCGCGAACGGTTATCCACTTTGCCGAGGTGGGGATATGAAAAAGCAAGCACTCATCTGTAAGCATGCCAATATAGTCCGTTCTTACACGCTTAGGGGCAGCAGGCATCGCAATTTGTAAGTCGACGATATCGCCAGGTACTAGCGTTCGCAACGATTCCAAATTATCTTCGCTCAGTAAGTCGCTTTGTATTTTGTCAGCCATTTGTATTTGTTATTGCTGGAGTTAATGTAAGTTCGTCCAATTTACGCATCAATTCAAAACTTATCAACACTATGATGGAAAACCGATTTCTATAAACGTAAAAATCTATAGGGTGGTTTCCAATCTATTGGGATTAACCTAATAGGTTGATATAGTTAAGGTATCGTTTTTTTACCCTATTGGACGTCTATGCCTTCTGCTCTTCACTATACGTTAACTATTTCAAATTGGCGTGCACACCAATTTACTGTTGCGCTACACATTCCTGAACATAACGATTCATCGCTAACACTTACTCTTCCAAGCTGGATCCCAGGAAGCTACATGGTTCGCGACTTTGCGAAAAGCATAGTTAGGTTAAGTGCTACGTCAAGTGCCAGCCACATAGAGAATGCTAGCGGCGAAATGACCAATCGTATTCCCGTAACTAAGCTCGATAAACAATCGTGGCGTGTTGAAACTGATGGGAAGCCATGCACAGTAAACTACATTGTATATGCCAATGACTTGTCAATTCGCTCTGCCTTCATGAACGATCAGTACGCATTTATAAATGGTACGAGTGCGTTTTTACGCGTTTCCGGTTTTGAGCAATTAGCCTGCGAACTAGACATTGAACTCGATGATAGTGACCCATCTACCGCAAATTGGAAGGCTTACACCTCTATGCCAATTCGCAGCGAAAGTGCGAGTTCGAAGCGCTGGCATTATGCCGAAAAGAATTACGATGAACTCATCGATCACCCTATTTACGTTGGTATTGCAGACACCCACAGCTTCGACGTAGACGGTATTACTTTTACGTTGCTTTTCTCTGGAAACAACAATATCGATTACCCGCGCATAGCTAGAGACCTCACACCTATTTGCAAGCATCACTTGGATTTGTTTGGTGCTCCACAACCCATAAATAATTATCTGTTTATGACTTTGCTTGCCGATAACGGCTTTGGTGGTTTAGAGCATAAGCACTCAACCGCCCTTCTTTATCCGCGTTTTGATTTGCCACAGATAGGTGAAGGTGAAAACAAAACCGACAGCTATATAACCTTCTTAAGCTTGTGTAGTCATGAATTCTTTCATACATGGCATGTGAAGCGCATAAAACCCGAGGTGATGGTTAAACCTGATTTATCTCAGGAAACCTACACCAATCAGCTTTGGATTTATGAAGGCTTTACAAGCTTTTACGATGACGTAACCCTAGCAAGAGCTGGTGTTATTGAGCCTGAAAAATACCTAGATATTGTGGCTCAAAATATCAGTCGACTGTTACAAAACGCTGGGCGTTTTAAACAAAGTGCAGCTGAAAGTAGCTTTGACGCTTGGACAAAGTTTTACAAGCAGGATGCGAGCGCTACCAACAACATCGTCAGTTATTACACTAAGGGCGGCATTATTGCCCTTGGTCTAGATTTGCTGCTTCGCGAAAGATCAAACAACCAAGTAACCTTAGACAACGTAATGCAACTGCTGTGGAAGCACTATGGTATTGACGAGTGTGGCACACCCGATAACGTGATCCAGTCGCTGTGCGATACCCATTTTGGCATTGATGTTTCAGACTATTTAGACCGAGTTGTTTATAGCACAGACGATGTAGAATTGGCGTCACTGGTTTCTGGTATGGGCGTTAGTTTCAAAACACGTACACGTGTGTCAGCCGAAGATAAAGGCGGTTCTTCGCAGCAGCCTTCAATCAAAAACCAGCTTGGCGCCACGTTAAAAGCCGCAACGTTTGGACTTTCGGTAGTTCAGGCATTTGAAGGTCTTGCCGCGATGAAGGCAGGTATTCTTCTTAACGATGTGATAATTGCTCTAGACGGCCATATTGTTAATGCTCAAAAGCTACAACGCTTATTGGATAACGCGCAGACATCGACGGTAGACATAACGCTTATCCGTGATGGGCGACTTTTAACCCTGCCTCTTGAAGTCACTCGGGCTAGACAGGAAATGGCGTACTTTGAAATTACCGATGAAGAGAAACTTAATCAGTGGTTAGGTAAATCCAATAAGTGATTAGGTAAATAAGGCAACGCATAATTACTTAAAAGATCACTAAAAAAATACTAGAAAGGCGCCTTCGGGTTCTACTTGAAAGCGCCTTTCCTATGTTGCTTTAACCACTAAAATTTATTTGCTTTTATTGTTCGGGAGAACCAGAGATTATTGTCTGCGGATCTAGTCGAGTTTTCCCTAAGTTAATACGCCAGTCCAAGTGCGGGCCGGTGGAGCGCCCAGTTGAGCCAATCGTACCGATTTGTTCACCTTGCTTAACGGTATCACCCACCTCAACTGTAAAACTATCCATATGTAAAAACGTTGAAAAAACACGCATACCGTGGTCTAGGATCAATGTGTTACCTGAATAATAGAGATCATCTGCCATGGTAACCACACCGTCTACGGGCGCATATACAGGAGTGCCTGTTTTGTTAGCGATATCAACGCCGTAATGGGGCCATTTTGGCACACCATTTAATATGCGTTGGCTGCCGTATACGCCCGATATTCTACCTTTAGCTGGCCACTCAAAACGGGTGAACAAAGCGTCTAAATCGCTATTTCCGCTGCGCGCATTGGCAACGTTGACGTTATCTCGTTTTATCCGTGCAGTTACCTCAGCAGGCGGCGTAACCATTTTCTGCTCTAAACCATCAATGCGCTGAATATTGTATTCGCGCTTTTCAAGGGTAATGTCGCGCTTCCACGTTTTACCATTTTCTAGCGTTACCACTAAACGTTGGTGAAGGGGGGCCTCTCTTTCAAAGCCCACTACAAACTTACCGTCCTTGTTTGTCTGAACAGGCTCGCTATTAAGCGTGACCGTGGCCCCTAGTGGTGCCTGACCACGTAACAAGGCACCTTGGGTAAATTTTCCATTTAGCGAAACCTCAATCTGGTCTTGCCCTTCGACTGAGTCAGACGATATTTCAATGCCTTCATTCGTTGCAGTTGCCGCAGTCGCAACAGGGCTTGTGATAGGGCTTGAGATAATTACACCCATTGCAAAAATACACGTTAATGCACTTGGTACCCTATTACCCAACGCTTTTTTTATCACGCTGATTATGGGGTTAGTTAACGCGTCTTTAGTATGTGTGGAAGCCATATTATGCCCTATCCTTTGCTGCTTTATGCTAACGCTAACCTTTAACCGTAGCGCCTTTACCCACGCCCTCATAGGCAATTACTTGGCAAACGCCGTCAGGTGTGCGCTTCTTTTGTTCATCAAGAAGGTACTGCGCTAAACACTCAACCGTCGAATCGGTCTCGATGACTTCACAGTCTGATTTAGGAATAAGTAGTTCAAAATAGCCCTGTGATGATTCATAAGCAAAACAGTAGTAGTCTTCAGCATTTGATACTTCACCTTTAAGCTTTCTGTCGCTATAGGCTATTTCATCTTCACGGGTTGCAATATAAATGTCCGCCCAACGGTCTGCCCAATATTGCTGACTTTCCGTGCTCACTTTACCGTCAAGTATAATATCAATGCGAGAACGGTGCCCGTGAGCTATGCGCTGACAGTTACCATCGTGCTTCTTAAGTCCATGAGTGTAGTGATAGAACGGTGAGTTGATAATTTCTTCACGTAGATGCAGCGTTATGTTTTCAACGTTTTCAGGTAGGTGTGTTGCCAACACTTCCTTTAGGTAAACCCCAACAGACTCCATGTTTATTTCATCTGAATAAACAAACGCATACGCTTCAGCCGGGCAATGTAGCATGATGCTACGCCCATCAGTGCAGGTAAAACGGGTCTCTACCTGTTCAGTAACGTCATCGTGAATAACTTCTGAACCGCTATATTCCGCGGGTACTAAAAGCTTATGATCGACATATTCGTCAATAAGACGCTTTAGGTTTTTTTTCACGTGACCGAAGTCTTGGACCATGCTCTCTTCATTAAGCTCACCGTCCAAAATCACATCGACAATCCAGCTTTCACCCACCATGCCGCGCTTCGGGCAAAGGTAAGAGAAGTCCATCACTGTCAAATCATTTACAAATAATTGCATAACACCCTTGAATCGAGTTGATATTCTGTTAACTAGTATACGTTTTTTAGCTTCGCTTCGCAGCGACTAGTCCATTGAAGATTGGCGATTAAGCTGATCTTTTAAATTTGGTGGAATTCCACGAATAGTTAGTGTGTCCGTAGCCGGGTCGTAAAACACCCTGTCGCCCATTAGCTTACGTTCAAAACTTAGCGATATGCCGCCACCCTGCCCGGTAAACTTCGCAAGCTGTTTCAACGCTGCTGGGTCGGGCTGAATCTCTTTTTCAAGCGGAGCTTCCATAGACTGAGTAAAGGCAGAAAAGTTACTGCTAGTCTCTTCGTTTTGAGGAAGTCGATTTGCCAGTTCATCCACCGACAGACTTTCACCGGCATCAATCTTTTCTTTGAAGTACGACTTAACTTCTTCTCTGTGTTGATGCTGCTCTTGCGGATCTAAAGACTCACTAGCTAGGTACGCATCCACCGTAGAAATTAACTGCTTATTCTGTTGCTTAACATCAACTAACTCTTCACAGCCCACAAACTGCATGAAGAAATCGGATACCTTGCGACCCATTCTACCTTTTATGAAGCTAACGTAACGCTGCTGCTCTGGCTGAATATCCCACTGTGTTAAATCAAAACGCACGGCCAGCTGCATTTTAGCTAAATCTAAATGTTCACGGGCAGACAGGTCTAATGAATTAGTCACCTCAACATGTGAACGAGTATTCAGTAGCGCTATCATTAAATACTGTGTGGCTAGGTATTCATACTGGCAGAATATAAGAAAGCCAGTTTCTACCGTACCTGTATCAGCTAAAGTACGTACTAAGCGGTTTGTCGCCGATACAGAAAACCCGTGAAACGCGTCTTCTACGTTGTCGCCCGCTGCTTTTTGAATATCCATGTACTGTCTAAGACCTTCAGCGAACTCAGCCACATTCTCGGTGCTTTTTTGTGTGGTTGCTTCGCCTTCTTCGTTTTCCACTTTTGCTTCGCGGGTAACCTCAGTGACAAAATGCCCCACGCCTTTTCCGGGTTTAGCATTGAAGCTATGGTTTATTTGATGGGCTAAAAGCTCAATTTCCGGCGTTACTGCCAAGCAGTTATCACGGGGAATTGCTTCAATTTTCTCTTCTTTGTTTACAATCAAGCGATGTACAACAAAGTGATGAATCAGTGCACTCATAGAGTATCTGGTGTCCTGTTGCTTAAAAAGTGTCAGAAATATTCAAAGAATTGCGGGATTTTAGAATGAATGATTGTACTCACTCAAACAACGATTATAATCATTTTACGTTTAAAACCATTCTTTTTATCAAAGATAATCATAAAAAAGAGGCGTAGCAATGCCCCAACAGAGCCGCTATAGCAACGACGAATTCGAAACGCTAATGAATAACGTTATTCTAACCCTAGAAGAAGGCGGTGCAAACCGCGATCTTTCACTTATGGTGTTAGGCAACGTCATTACACATATTTTAAATACTCAGGTTGCTCCTGAAAATCGCGAAGCCATGGCAGCACAGTTTGCCGATGTACTTAAGAAAAGCGTAACAAAAAGCTAAGGGATTGCATGATACTTGCCGAATCACCTCGTCGCCAGCGCGTTACTAAACTGGTAAATTGGGGGCACTGGTTTGCCCTGGCGAATATTATCATCGCCATTGTTATTGCCTCGATTTTTGTTTTCTCATCACCTATGCCAGGCACAGGTGTCGGCACCGTGTACCTTTTAGCCAATTGGTTTGGCCATATTGGGTTTATGACCTTTTTTGGCTTTGTCATTTTTGTTCTCCCACTTTGTTATTTGGTTAATAACCCGAGAGTGATAAAAGCTAGCGCATCCATTATTGCTGCGGTGGGCTTAGCACTTTTAGCGTTTGATGCTTTATTGTTCAACCGCACAGGGTTTCATATTAGCTTTCATGCTGCAGACTTACTGCGCAGCGAAGCACAATCTACAATGGCTATAGAGAGTTGGCAGCAGTGGGCCTTTTTGTTCCTTCTGTTCATTGTTTGGCTTGGTTTTCAGCTAGTTTTAGCTAATGCGATATGGAAGCGTGTTGAGCGCTTCACGCGCTATAAAGTGGGCATACCTGTTACAACATTTTTCGTGAGCTGTTTTGTAACCAGCCACGCTATTCATGTGTGGGCTGATGCCAAGCTTTATCAACCTATTATTGCCCAAGACAACATGTTTCCGCTTTCCTACCCTGCGACAGCTAAAACCACCATGTCGCGCTACGGTTTGCTTGACTTAGCGGCCTATGAAGAGCGAAAGCGGCTGCAATTTAACCCTGACATTCACAATATCACTTATCCTGCTGAACCAGTTTATTGTTCTATTGAAACCAATAGAAATCTTACCGTAGTCGTTCAAGTAGATAATGATAACGCTGTTGACTTAAATGGTATTGAAGGTGTGTCGTTAAATACCGTTGCCAATTATTATTCAACGGCCAGCAGTGTTGAAGGTCTTATGACGGCAACCTTATTTGGTGTACCGGAAATTTATCAGGATGCCTTGTCTCAAAAGCGGCCTGTACTATTGGCCTTGCCTCTAGGTTCGGGTATGCCGGTATCGATACATAGCGATGTCGCACTCCCCCTTCCTCAATTGTCTGGCTACGTACAGCCTTTAAGCAATAATCACGAAGGGCTGCACATTACGTTTATGAAAGGTTCGGATATCAAAGGCTACGTTGAAAATACGATTGATAGAAAACATGACGTACTAATAGCGACAGGCTTTGGCAGCGAAAACGGTAAGGCTACGCTTTACAGCACGCTAGATATCAAAGGTAAATTAGCGAGCACTGAAGATTTGGCTCCAACTATATTAAATGCCTTGGGTTGTAACGCACCGTCAACTTTCTATTCAACTGGGCAAAACTTATTGGCACCATCGCGCCCTTGGTTAGTAAGTACATCAGGCGAGCGAATCGTAGTATTTCATGGAAATAAACGGACAGACGTTCTAAGTAACGGTAGCTATGAAATCAGTGATTTATCTTCCGGCAAACGCAGTAAAGATGCCTTAAATATCGATTTACTCAGTCAGGCTATAAAGCATTTATCCCGCTTTTCTACACAAAACTAGTCAAAACTAGCGCTTCTTTGTCGCAGCGATAGGCCAATCTGTCGCTGCAACCCATTTTACTTTTTTCTATTAGTAATAAAGACTTAAGGGGTTACGCATAACTACTTTGTTATTTCAGACAAGCTAGCAACGCGAGATACACGGTGAGAAGAACAAAGCTTACTCAACTGCTCATCAGTTATAAGTTTATGTGACAAATAGAAGCTTTCCGTTAGACCCGCAGCATTAGCAGCCTCTATATCTCGCCAGCTATCGCCAATGAGTATGCTGTTCACTAAGTCGACATCAAGTTCTTTAGCAGCTTGGAGCAGCATGCCTGGCAATGGTTTTCTGCACTGGCACTCGATAGCAAACTTTTTTACGCTACCTTGGGTGTGGTGAGGGCAATAATAAACAGGGATATGTTTTACATCGTGAGAAGCGAAATCTTTTTGTACCCGCTCCATTAACCTATGAAAATCTTTTTCAGTGTAATAGCCTCGCGCTATTCCACTTTGATTTGTGACAATTACAGGTAGGTAACCCTCATTTTGAAACTTGCGCACAACGTCGAAGATACCTTTTACAAATTCAAAATTTTCATATTTACCTACGTAACCGTGGTCAACGTTAATAACACCGTCTCGGTCTAAAAACAGCGCTTTTTGTTTATGACTGGACATCTACTTTCTCATCACTAACAGCCGCGCCTTTTTTCCAAATTTGGATATGAAAGTCTGCGGTTACTTTTTCTAACGACGCTACAATAGACTCAATTTTACCGTGTGGTAACTTCCAATAAAAAGGCGTCATCTTTATAAGCGCTATCTTGTGATCTTCACTTTCAAAATTGATGGGAAATGAAAAACACTCGTCATGGATGCGAGTGAATCCGCTTCTAGGCCCATTATCAATTTGATGTTTTCTAGGTGTATCGTAGACTTGCTGTTTAAGCTCAAACAGATGGTTAGGCGCAGGGTCTACAGTTAAAAGTAGCCCTTCACTTTTCAATACCCTTTCATACTCGTCGTTGCTTCCAGGCGCAAAGACCTGTATCACTAAATTTTGAGTAGACTTTTCAAGGGGTAGTTCAAAGCTGCTTGCTACAACAAACTGAGCATGTTTATAAGCCTTAGCGGCTAACTCAACGGCTATTTTAGATATATCACTGCCCGCAGCCTCAATAGAGAAATCTTTAAGCGAAAGACCCTGAACCATTGCATCTAAATAACTTCCTTCGCCGCAACCAGCGTCGTAAATAGAGATACTTTGTTTAGATGCGTACTCTGCCAATCCTTTTTCTTTGCACGACTCAGCAATTAAGCCCCCTACCAGCTCGATTAACCTGTCTTTCAGCGGTTGGTAGGTGTTTAATTGATGAAACTCTCTTCGGGCTTTCACCATGTCCTTATCGTCACCCGGAAGTTTCGACTTCTTAAACTGAACCGGTAATAAGTTAACATAGCCAGATTTTGCTTTATCGAAGCTATGATTATTTTCACAGCGGATTGGCGTTGAATTTAATAAAATAGGTGACTTACAAAGTGGGCAGTGCCACATGACAGGATCTTTATTATTGTGGATTTGCAGTAAAGGATATCAAAACCGACACCTTTACGGCAATAACAGCGCAAAATAACGGTAGTAAAGGTACAAAGGTAGAAAGGTGCAAAGGTAGAAAGGTACAAAGGAAATTAAGCCCAACGTTATCAAGGATGATTACGCTGGGCACGCTGACTAAATTTATGCCTATTTGTTACAAATACCTTTGCTACATTCAATTAAAAAAGTATTTTATAACCCTGATAAGGGGTGCTTATCTTCGGGCCATGGAGAGGTAAAGAAATGCTCTACCACATCGTGAGGAACATCTTCTACGCTCTCAAATTTCCATTTGGGCGACATATCTTTGTCAATCAACAGAGCTCTAACGCCCTCCTGAAACTCACCACTTTCACCGCAGCGACATGACATATTAGCTTCCATTCTAAAGCAATCAGCGAGAGTCATAGCTGCCCCTCTTTTACACTGTTCATAAACTAAATGCATAGTTATCGGAGAGCCTTTCGCCAATGTGCTCTGTGCTCGAGACAACCATTTATCTTGGCTCACATCGGCGCTAAGAATTGCATTAACTACGTCAGTGACATTGTCAGCTGCACACAAGTCATCAATAAGTGCCATGTTAGGCTCTACATTGCTGCTAGGCACAGAATCCGGAGCCTTTAAAGATTCAAGGATAGAGGTTACAGACTCATTTAGACGTTTACTTTCTATTTCATCCCAAGAATAGTTCGAAAGCTTTTGTATCAAAGCCTCTTTTTCTGAGCTTGCTACTAACGCATCCGCTAGACCCACAAAACGGGCGTCGGAAGCATTCATCTGCCCGCCTGTTAAGCCTAAGAACAATCCTGATTTTCCCGGTAGACGGGGAAGGAAATAACTCCCACCTACATCAGGGTATAATCCGATAGTAATTTCAGGCATAGCTAATCGCGACGTTTCAGTTGCAACGCGATGGCTAGCACCACATAGCAGCCCCATACCGCCGCCCATCACAATGCCGCTTCCCCACACTACAATGGGTTTGCTGTAGTTGTGAATGGTGTAATCTAAGGTATATTCGGTTTCAAAAAACGTTTCTAAGAACGATGGAATTTGCCCCTGCGCTTCCACCATCGACTTATACATAGATACGATGTCGCCACCAGCGCAAAACGCTTTATCACCAGCAGCATCAATGACTACAGCTACAACATCACTACGCGACTGCCACTGTTGAAGTGCCTTTAGCATGATTTCTGCCATCGCTAAATCCAGTGCATTCAGTGCTTTTGGCTTATTAAGCGTTAAACGTCCTATTGTAAAGTCGCCGTTCGATGTTTTTAACTCATCAACAATAACTACTGACTCCACATCTGTCATATTCACTTTCTCCATTGTTTGTGCCTTGAAACGCATTTTTTACTAACTTAATTACAAGCACGTTAAAGAACGCTTCGCTCGTCCGAAAGTAGGCGGCGCCCAATAATCACGCGCATAATTTCGTTGGTGCCTTCAAGTATTTGATGAACACGAACATCTCTAAAATGACGCTCTAGCGGGTATTCCTTAATATAACCGTAACCACCGTGTAATTGGAGCGCATCGTTACACACATTAAAACCTACGTCAGTTGCAAAGCGTTTAGCCATAGCGCAGTAAGTCGTTTTATCAGCGTCATTGTTGTCCAATTTGCACGCTGCCATACGTACCATCTGTCTAGCCGCAACTAACTCAGTTGCCATATCAGCTAACTTAAATTGTAGAGCTTGGAAGCCTGCAATAGGTTTACCAAACTGCTCGCGCTCATTCATATAATCACGGGCTACGTTTAGCGCTTGCTGTGCTGTGCCTACTGAACAGGTAGCAATATTAATTCGGCCGCCATCAAGCCCTTGCATGGCCATTTTAAAGCCTTGGCCTTCTTCACCTAGCATCCAGCTATTATCGAGCTTTACATTATCAAAAGTAATCATACGAGTGGGCTGGGCATTCCACCCCATTTTCTCTTCTGCTTTTCCGTATCCAATGCCATCTGCATTAGCTGGAACTGCAAATGCAGATACGCCTCTAGGGCCATCCTCGCCAGTACGAGCCATGACTACGAGAACATCTGTACTTCCTGCTCCAGAGATGAACACTTTAGAGCCATTTAGTACATATCCATCGTCAGTTTTAGCTGCTCTAGTCTTTAGTGAAGCAGCATCAGATCCAGCGCCAGGCTCTGTTAAGCAATAAGAGGCAAGTTTGTCACCTGTGACTAATTGTTCACACCACATATCCTTAACTTCACTGGTACCCCATGTCGCTATCATCCACGTGGCCATGTTGTGAATAGTTAACATGGCTGTAGTTGTAGTACACCCCATTGAAAGCTGTTCGAAGATAATTGAAGAATCGAGTCTTGACAGCCCAAGACCACCTGCACTTTCAGGGGCATACAAGCCACAAAATCCTAACTCACCGGCTTTCTTAATTGCCTCTACGGGGAAATGGTGCTCTCTATCCCACATCGCAGCATTGGGTGCCAATTCTTGTTGTGCAAATTGGCGGGCGGTTTCTTCAAAGGCTAATTGGTCATCGGTTAATTCAAAGTTCATTAGACATACCTTCAACTGAGTTGCTTTTTAAACACAATAACCAATACCTACCCCTTACGTAAACGTAAAGGTAAAAATTTATTTAAAGTTATGAGTATTCAACGTAAATATTTTGTGACGAGAAACTCATTTTGATTTTGAAACTAATCACGATCAACAAAACTTATTCTTTTTAATAATGCACTTTTTCGCAGCCGCTGATAAGCTAGAATAAGTTGTTATTATTCGAATGATCGCCGTGGAATTTAGAATAGCCATAGTAGAAGACAATGCTACCGCTCGAACAGCGCTTCGAGGTCACCTCATGTCTATTGCTAACTTATCGGTGAGTAGCTTTGCATCAGGCGTAGAGCTAAAAGCAGCACTAAAAAAGCAAAACTTCGAGCTTTTGTTAATGGACTACCACCTAGGCCATGGGAAAACTGGTGTTGAATGGGTACAAAATTTAAGAGAAGCAGGATTCATTCGACCGAGCACAGGAGTTATCTTCCTGACTTCAGATCGCTCACCACAGATAATTGGCAGGATCATGGATCTGCAGCCGGATGTTTTGCTCATCAAGCCCTACACTATCGCTTCATTAACTCGGCAAATAAATCACTATTTAACGTACCGTGAATTTATCAAAAACGTTTTACACTCCTTGGACAATAAACAATTAGAGAGAGCGATCTCTGTTGTACGGGCCAAGATTTCAGAAGGCATTCCCCCTCGTCTTGTAGCAGATATACGTAAGCTATATGCACGGCTGCTTTATGAAAATGGCGATATTCAAAGAGCATTGAGTATTTATGATGATGTGCTCACCCGCAGCGACAAAGTGCTGTGGGCGCAATGGGGCAAAGTTAAATGCCAGTACGCGTCTGGGCAATGGCCAAACTGCAAAAGCCATCTAAGCCAAATGGTAAATTCAAGCTTGGCACGGGATAAGGCATTTGAATGGCTAGCCTCTATTTCCTTTGAGCAAAACTCTTATGAACAAGTAGAAAAATACCTTAACGAAATAAAGTTCAGTGAATTGAGTTTGCCCGCCGCCAAACTTAAAACTCTTGCTTATCAAAAACAGGACAAAGTAGTTGAAGCTATAGATCTTTTGCAAAAAAAGCGTGCAATGCACCGTAGTGCAAAAGACAGCTTTAACGATTTCACCTTTGAATTGGCAGAGTTTTATTTGTTTTTGGCAGAAGAATCACCTGAAACCAACAGAGAAGAGAGCTTATCTCAGGCTAGAAAACTAGTAGGTATTGCGGGGAGAAGCCAAGGCGATTCACAGACATTACAAAAAAGAGATTATCTGTTGGCATTTTCAGCAGTATTAGATGGCGATTTAGAAAAAGCCGCCCATTTACTCGAAGGTGACCACATCGAGAATTACTTGCGTACCGAGCCATCTGTATTAGTGATTGCTGCAAAGGTCCATCATGGGCTTGGCGATGAACGCAAAGCGGGAGAGTTATTGTTAATGGCAAAGCAGAAAAATGCGGAACTGCAAGCCATATCAGAACAAGTGATGAACGACGAGTTAATTTTCACTGGTGGTGAACGATTGGGGCTTAATCACGAGCAGGCTATTTCTATTAATGAAACTGGCACCCAACTGTTTATAGAAGGAATGTTTGATAAAGCAATGAAGCATTTTTATGATGCATTTCAGCTTTCGCCAGATACTGCAGCTTTTGGGTTGAATCTGCTTCAATGCATGATTGAAGCAGACACAGGCGTTTACCGTAAGTTCAATATCAATTTCTTACTTGAAAAAATCACTTCATTACCCTTGAGCGAGACAAATAAAAGCCGTTTAGAACAGCTTACCTTGTCCGCCCACGAGCAATCACTTTAGTTACCCGAAAGCAGGAGCGTTTTTTATTACGATAAATGCTTTGCGTAACGAGACTACTTTAATCGAGTAAGCAAACTCGACGTATCCCAACGACCACCACCAAGTTTCTGTACATCAGCATAGTATTGGTCCACGAGCGCTGTGAGCGCCAAGGTAGACCCGTTTTTACGCGCTTCATCAAGCGCTATGTTTAGGTCTTTACGCATCCAATCTACAGCGAATCCAAAATCAAAACTGTTGTTTAACATGGTGCTGGCTCTGTTTTCCATCTGCCAAGACTGTGCAGCGCCTTTGCTTATAACATCAATGACTGCGTTACAATCTAGTCCAGCGCGCTGCCCGAAGTGAAGCGCCTCGGCTAGGCCCTGTACAATGCCAGCAATACAAATCTGATTCATCATTTTTGCTAGCTGACCACTGCCGCTTTTACCCAGCAACTGACTATGGCGAGCATAATGTGCCATTACTGGCTCTATTTGAGCGAAAACCGCTTCATCACCGCCAACCATGATAGTCAGTTGACCGTTTTCAGCCCCAGCCTGCCCTCCAGAAACTGGCGCATCTAAAAATCCAATTTGTTTATCTTTACTGCTTGCGTAAAGCTCTCTCGCCACATCTGCTGATGCGGTTGTGTGATCGACCAGCACGCTACCTGCTTTCATTATTTCCAGTGCTTGCGTACCAACATCTCTTACGTCATTGTCATTACCTACGCACATAAAAACGATATCTGCGCCTTTAACGGCTTCGGCCACCGAATTACACGCACTAGCATCAACGTTGCCATAGGTGGCTAGCCAATCTTGTGTCTTTTTCGCCGTACGGTTATATACAGTAACAGAATAACCCGCTTTGCTAAGGTGCCCTGCCATAGGAAACCCCATTACACCTAAGCCCAAAAAACTCACTTTCAAATTACTCATACAGAATATACTCTAGATACCAAATAAATAGGTTTGCATTACCTAAGAGTAACAGACTTAACAAAAACAAAAACATAGGAATTCGAATTTGGAACTTTACACTCACCCTATTACGCTGAATAACGGCGAGCAAACTACACTTGAGCAATACAAAGGGAAAGTACTGCTTATTGTTAATACCGCCAGTAAATGCGGTTTTACACCTCAATATGAAGGGCTTGAAGCGCTTTATAAGAAACATAAAGACCGGGGGTTTGAAGTGCTAGGGTTTCCATGCGACCAATTTGGCCATCAAGAACCCGGAAGTGATAGCGATATAGCACAATTTTGCAGCCTAAATTTTGGCGTGTCATTTCCGCTTTTTAAAAAGACAAATGTTAATGGGCCCGATGCAAACCCGCTTTTTGAGGCTTTAAAACAAGATGCACCCGGGCTACTGGGAACCAAACGTATTAAATGGAATTTCACTAAGTTCTTGGTCAATGCTGAAGGTAAAGTACTAAAACGCTACGCGCCTACCGTAAAGCCAGAAGCGATTGAAAAAGAAATTGGTAAACTTTTAGGGGCGTAAGCTATACGCCTCAGATATTTAAAGCAGAGTGCATTGGGTCGACTAACGCTACTATTATTTTATTGATCTGTGTCTACACAGTGCAAATAGTAGCGTGCTAATTTATTGCGCATTGTTGCGCACTATATAGTGCATTAGCAGTTGAGTAGTTAAGTGATAACTACGCCTAATGAAAATACGTACACGTATGGAAATACTATGCAAAATAACCACATTGCCTTTTTTAGTACTCGTCCCTATGAGCAAGTGGTATTTTCACAGCTATTAGAAAAACACAATAGCGCCAATAGCCAAAGCATTAAAAGCACTTTTTTCGAACACCCACTTAACCCATCAACTGCTATAAGCTGTAAGGGATATAGCGATGTGGTTGTCTTTGTGAACGATGAAGTAAATGCGGCGACCATCAAGGTGCTGAAAGAATGTGGTGTTAGACACATCGCGCTTCGCTGTGCAGGTTACAATAATGTAGATGTTGGCGCTGCAGCAGAAGCTGGCATAACTGTAAGTCGTGTACCCGCATATAGCCCTGAAACGGTAGCTGAACACACACTCGCGCTTATTCTTACCTTAAACCGAAAAACCCATAAAGCCTATAATCGGGTTAGAGAAGGTAACTTTAGCCTAGACGGATTGATGGGGTTCACTCTTCACGGAAAAACGGTAGGCGTTATAGGTACAGGGAAGATTGGTAAAGCCGTTATTCGCATACTTCTGGGGTTTGGGTGCAAAGTTCTTTGTTTTGACCCAAATCAGGATGATGATGTGCTCGCTATGGGAGCCCAATACGTTCCGCTAAACGAACTGTTAGAACAAAGCGTCATTGTGACGTTGCACTGCCCGCTCAACGACAAGAGTTATCATATTATCAATGCTGACAGCATAAATAAAATGCCTAAGGGCGTGATGCTCATCAATACCTCTCGGGGCGGATTAGTTGATGATACCGCCATTATAAAAGGGCTTAAATCTAAACAGATAGGCTATTTGGGGTTAGATGTTTACGAAAGAGAGTCTGAACTCTTTTTCAGTGACCATTCACAGGAAATCATACAAGACGACACTTTTCAGCGTTTAACAACCTTTCCAAATGTATTGATAACGGGGCATCAGGGCTTTTTCACTTATGAGGCATTAAATGAAATTGCGGTAACGACGCTTAACAACATCCTTACCGGTGACAACACGCTCTAAGCAGCTTTTAGAATAAACCCGATACGTCAAAGCTGCCTGTAAACTCAACCGACTTGCGGCTTTTCCAGAATGAGTTGGAAGTATTTACCTAACCACAAATAGGGCTCCTGCTTGTGATACTTTCTTTCAAGAGCAAGCAGGTCATCAAATTTGCTGCTCTGGTGAGTAATATCCCGCATATAATCGTGAAAACAGCGAATGCCAGCTTTTTCCAGTATGTTGAAGCCCAACGACGCACAATACTCAACCACTCGCATTGCGCTAAGCGGCTGATTGGGATTTAGCCTCACCTGCTTTTTCGCCTTCATTCCTTTGGCGATATAATCAAAATTACCGTAAATGGCATTAGCAAATAAATTCGCATCTTGATTAAAGAAACTTAAGCTTAAGCGCGCTCCGGGTTTCATATTGCTATATATAAAATCTATGGCGTCAAAGGGCGCATCTAGCCATTCTAGAACCGCATGACAAACTACAAAGTCGAAATCACTAAGGTCTTCTAATTGTTGTAAATACTGATGCCGAATTTTTATATTCGGCGCATCAGAAAGGAAAGATTCCGCTTGATCAAGCACATCCTTTGACGCATCGGTGAGCACAACAGAGTGTCCTTTCGCAGCTATATGAGCCGTCATTACCCCTGTGCCCCCACCTATTTCGATGGCTCGAAGCGGCGCTTTTAAATAAGGTTCAAGTACATCACATAATAATGTGTGGCGCAATTTGCCCTTGGTTGTCCCGTAAATATTGTTTGAGAACTTCTCAGCAATACCGTCGAAGATACGATCGTTATTCATATACTACATACTTCGCTATGCAGGGTTATCGATATCAATAAACTCAACAGGCACGTCGAATTGCTGCTCAATGTGTTCGCCTAAAGACTTCACACCGTAGCGTTCGGTAGCATGATGGCCAGCCGCAAAAAAGGTAATACCCATTTCTCTTGCTGTATGCACGGTTTGCTCAGAGACTTCACCGGTAATAAATGCATCTACACCTAACTCAACCGCTTGCTCTATGAATCCTTGACCTCCGCCAGTGCACCAAGCAAGTGTCGTAATTGGTTTTGACACAGGCCCTTCTATTAGCACATCTCGTCCTAACAGCTGCTGCAGCTTATCTTGTAAAGCCACGCCTTCAATTGCTTCCTCAAAATTCCCCTGCATAACAACACCCACAGGTTTTACGCCGCTGACTGCACTTACATTTTGAACATCGAGAAGAGATCCAAGCTGGCGATTGTTACCAAATTCTGGGTGAACATCTAAAGGAAGATGGTAAGCAAACAAATTTAAATCATTGGCGAGTAAAGCAGAAAGACGGCGCTTTTTCATGCCGGTTACAGCCTGCGACTCCCCTTTCCAAAAATACCCATGATGTACAATAAGCGCATCGGCGTTAGCTTCTATCGCAGCGTCCACTAAAGCCTGAGATGCTGTAACCCCTGTAACAATTTTTTCTATTTTGCTTGTGCCCTCTACCTGCAAACCATTGGGGCAATAATCACTGATTTCGCTAACTCTTAACATTCCATCAAGATAATTTTGTAGTTCTAGGCGGGTAATAGACACAAGTCCTCCGGTTGAAAGTTAGACAAATTGTTAAAAAAACGCTATAAAATACGCGAACGTTTCGTATAACACCTATAAGTCGACTGGCGTTTATTGCGGGAAAACGAAAAAAAGTGGATTGCTTAACGCATTACCTACTTTTTATTCACTTTATGGGGAGCCAAATGTGCTCTAACCAATCTGCCGTTACTTATTGGTGATACAAGTCAAAAACGTTCGTCATCTTAACAAAATAAAGAGCAAAAAAGCATGGCAAACTTAGACAAAGATGCAGTTATCGCGGCTTTCACTGAAGCCTATAAAAAAGCTAATGGCAAAGCGCCGACTATTGAAAGTAAGAGCGGTTGGTACAGCGTAGATGGCGGCAAAAATATGCGCTTAGCACAGCTTCAGGAAATGGCAGAATCGCTAGCATCGAATTCGTCTGAAAAAACAGAAACGAAGAAAGAGAAAAGCGAGACCAAAGCAAAGGCCAAACCTGCTACGAAAAAAGCATCAGCTTCTAAAAAATCAGGTTTCTCAGTTAAGGATTTTTGGGCTGAAAAGCTAAACGCTGAAGCACCTGGCGCGACTCTTCCCCGCTAGCTTCAACAAGCATTTCTCATAACGCCTATTCCACACTATGCCTAGCCTTCATTTTGGAGGCTAGCGCTTTTTCATACGTAAGCTATAAAAATGGTTTATTTGCCGGCAAGTCCCTGTGCGACAAATGGAACAAGATGCTGGATGACTTCTTTTATATCTACGTGTTTATGAAAATCGGACTCAGCGATTTCAGTTAATGCCTGACTCGATGCCATCGAAAAGACAAAACTTCCCATCGCAAAATGCAGTCGCCAGAACAATTCTTCCTCAGGAAGTTCAGGTAAACAGCGTCTGATAGCGTCTACTAGAGCGCGTATACAGTCACCGTAATCATGCATCAAAAACTTACGCAAGTGCCCTTGTGTTTCGTTATATCCTCGGCCGAGCAGCTTAACAAAAGTGGCAGTGCCCTGCTCGGAGATAGCATTAAGATTTAACATGGGAGGGATAAGCGAATATAAGAGCTGCTCAACGCCTTTGGCGCCTTCAATAGGCGGTAAACCGTCTAAGCAAACCTTTACCTGTGGCATAAGCTCATCAAAGTATCGCTTAAACACCGCTTGTATTAAGTTTTTCTTGCTACCAAAATGGTAATTCACCGACGCCAGATTTACTTCTGCTCTGGCAGTGATTTCCCGCATCGAGGTTTGGGTAAACCCACTTTGAGAAAACAAGTATTCTGCCGCATCTAATATATCGTTTTTAGTATGCCGTGCCATATTCTTTTTATTATCTTTTGTCGGTTAAAAATTTAACATCCATCTGTGCTTATTGACGGTGGGTGCTATACGTCATGCCGTAATAAACACAGATGGTTTATAGCTATTAAAACCAATGGCGCGCTTTGTTCATGCTTTTCATAAACACACGCTCAACAACATTGGCTGCAGACATACCTAGCTTTTCCGCAACGTTTTTCTTCACAGCATACTTAACGCTGAAAATTTCGCGTGCAGGGTAATTCGAAAGAATGTAGTCATCGGACGTTGTTATATCGTCAACCAAGCCAAGTGTTTTTGCCTTGATCCCTGGCCAGTATTCACCAGTAGCTACTTTATCTATATCCATTTCAGGGCGCTGACTTTGCACGAAGTCTTTAAAGAGTACATGAATCTCTTCAATTTCCTCTCTAAACTTAGCGCGACCTTCATCGTTATTTTCGCCAAAAACCGTCAGCGTGCGCTTAAACTCTCCGGCGGTATGTTGCTCAAATTCTATATCGTTTTTCTTCAGCAACTTATTAAAGTTAGGTAGCTGAGCTAAAACACCAATACTGCCGATATACGCAAACTGTGACGCCAACAACTTATCGGCAACACACGCCATCATATAGCCACCGCTTGCCGCAACTTTATCTACAGCAATGGTCAATTTAAGACCCTTTTCTTTGATACGCTGTAGCTGCGACGCAGCAAGTCCATAACCATGGACTACGCCACCGCCACTTTCAAGGCGTACTAAAACTTCGTCTTCTTTATTTGCTACGCATAAAATCGCAGTGATCTCTTCACGCAGGTGTTCGACCTCATTGGCATCCATAGACCCTTTAAAGTCGATAACATATAACCGAGACTTTTCAGACTCTTCCCCCTGATCTTTTGTCTTGTTCTTAGCCTTGCTCTTAGCTTTGGCCTCTTTTTTCTGTTCTTTAGCTAACTTTTTTAATGCGTTTTTATCTAAAAGGACTTCTTTCGCGTAATTAGTAATGTCCTTTAACTGCTCAGATATAGAAACGATTTCAAGTTGTCCTTTCCCCTGTTTCTGCTTACTCGCTACACCAACAATCGTTGATACAACGACAACGAAGGCGACAACTAACGTTACTGCTTTGGCAACAAACAAACCGTATTCGTACAAAAACTCCAAACTTTACTCCTAGTAAAATAAACGGGTAAGCAAGGTTGTTTACCCACAACGTAAAGAGCGGCCTTACCTAATATAAGGCAAAGCCGCTGATGTAATCACGTTATAATACCAGTCTCAACTTAGTCTGACGATAGGTTAACCTGCTCTATCTTGTTTGCTTCAATCTCTTCATCGGTGAAATAGATATCCCGCAGTGTAGGTTGTGTAGAATAAAGTTGTGTTTGGTCTAAGAAATGCTCACTGCCGAACTTACGAGACTGTGAGTAAGTCAATATACCTCGGCCTTTTGGCCCTTCATCAGTGAAGTTGATAACCATTGCCCAGCTTGTGCCATAATTAATGTGGTAGCCCTCAGCTTCAGCACTCATTGCCGTGTTACTGCTAATTGTTTCGTAGCTATGTCTAGGCAACTGGGTTCCATTTCTACTGCTACTAACATCAAATACGTTAAAGCCACCTTCAATGTTATGTGCACCAGCCCATGGTAGCTTAACACCTGAGGCAGAGCCATCAGGTAAGCTACGTTCAACAAATTGCACTTCACCTAGCGGCGCATCAAATGCTACCCCGGCTTGTTCAATAACCTGTGTAGCGCGTGCCAATTGCTCAAGGGTAGTATCGTTTTTTACTAAACCTGATGGCGTAGTCACAGGTGCATCAAGAGAGAACGGTACTTCCCATTGAGGCGCTTGGTTAAACTGAAAAGCGAATTCTCTGAAAACGTGCGCGCCAGTACTCGTAAGGTTCATTGTACCGTCCCAGTCCTCTAAGGCTGCACAGGCTTGCGATACATCGACGCTTGCACCATCAACATCTACTGGTGTTTCACCTTGATCTGCGCATAGTTCAAGGAGAGATGGCAATATGTTCTCTGCCAAGTAGCTTCGGTTATTTAATAATAGCCCTTCAACTTCCTCAGGTGTGAAAGTACCATCACTCCCCGCTTCATTTTCAATAAACTGCTGCCCTAAACGTGAACGCAGTGTTTGCTGATATTCCACGCTACCAAACAACGGGTTGCTCACAACAATCGGTGAATTTAAATTGGTTAACCAGTAGCTGTCGTTTGAATTTTGAACTGAGTCTGTTCCCTCGTATTTCGGCGCCTCTTCATAAGGAACCGGCCCATCAAAATCGAATTGAGAAATATTACCCGGCAATACGGTAAAACCGGCTGCCGCTTTAGTTTGAATAAGCAAGGGGTTCGTTGTTAGTTGTTCAATTGCAGTTTCAGTTAAGTTCGGTACGGTTGAATCGTCAATATAGAATACCTGGCCATCGGCTGAGGCCGCCATTGTGTTATTGAAAATAACCCCATCATAGTCTTTAAACGCCTGCTTAAATTCGTCCATTGACGTAGCCATATTCATGGCAAGCCAATGATCAACAATATCAAAGTTGGGCAGATTGGCGTCTTTAATGGCAAACGCATTGTTTGAGTTCCAATCGAAGTTACCAGGTACTTCAATCATTGGGCCGTAGTTCGTGTAGTATGCGGTTTTATTAAGTTTGATGGTTTGCCCGCCACCTACAGCAACGTCAATTTGAAGCGGCTTCTCGTAAATAGTGCGCTTATTGCCATCAACTATATGAGTAAGCCCTGACTCATCGTTCTCATCAAGGGTTAGCTGATAAACCACGAAGTGTTCAGCAGTTGAGAATGTGTGAGTCCAGGCTACGTTTTCATTAAAGCCGATGTTTACCGCGCCGGGTAAACCTGTGAGAGAGCCACCTGTAACATTCAAATGACCAGGTACTTGTGCGTGAAAGTTCCAAAAACGTAAGTTTCCAGTGTGAGGAAAATGAGGGTTACCTAATACCATTCCCTTCCCATTAGTGGTTTTATCGCTGCCTAACCCCCATCCATTAGACCCCATTTCTTGAGGATTTCTGTCAGGCAGCCCCACTGTTGGCGAAATCGTAAATGTAGAGGCAACTTCACTTGATGACTCGGCAGGTGTTGGTAAATAGCTCTCACCTTGTGGTGCAGCAATAAACATTGGGCCTAAAAAGTTTGCAGCGCCCGGTAAAAGCGCTACGCCCAAGGAGTATGTTAGAAGATCAACGCTATCAATTTCTGTTACCCAAGGTTGTCCTGCACAGCTTTGATCTTGCTCTTCTACAGGCGTTTCATTTAAGTATCTGTTATACCCTGCCGTATACCCCTGAAACATTGCGCGAGAATTTGCAGACAAGCGGGGCAAATTCTCTTCTGCAAGTTCTCTGATACCCAATGTTAAAAAGCCAAAGTCGTTGATGAGGTGTTCAGAGTCGCCGCTACCAGGCACCTGGTCTGGGCCAAAAAACTTTGCACGTTCAGAGTTGTACTTAACAATTTGATCAGCCAGTACGCAAAGGTTATCTCTCGCAAAGGCATAACCTACCCCATATGCCATACTTTCGAGGTTATCAGCTTTTACATGCGGAACACCGTAGGTTGTCCATGTTACGTCAGCAGACAAAGTACCATCCGGTGAAAAAGCAGGAATAGGTGTAGGCGAAGGTTCTGGGTTTGGGGAGGTGGGTGGCGCTGGTTGCTCTATATTTGAAAAATCGTTGTCGTTATCGCCACATGCAGTTAATAGACCGGCAATTGAAAGTGCAATTAGCGTACGCTTAGCAGAGAATGACTGTTGGTTGATCATCGCAAATGTTCCCTAATGATGAATGAATATGGTCAATGGCTTCTATTTCTCTTTTCCATTAGCGGAGTTAATTATTGTCTTTAGAATACTCATCGGACCATCATTTACACTACATTAACATCCCAAAACATTCAAATAACATTCCGCTTTTAAAGACAAAAAAGCCGGCTACTACGCCGGCTTTAACTCGATAAAATGTAAGCAGGTGTAACTCTGCTTTGTCGACCGCATTAGAGGTGACTAGTTTGCTACAACACTCTCATCAGAAATTGGAAGTGCTAGCGCATCAGACGCAATATAACCTGCCACTTCTTTTTGCATTTCTGTAGTTACCGCTGCACTTGATGCTGGACTTAAGCTAGAAGCATGTGCGCCGCTATTGAACTGCACAATACCGCTAATTGGGTCTGTACCAGGCCCTTGGGTAGTAGTGACTTGCTCTAGACCAATCGTCGCTGCTAACGGAAGCTGACCAGAAAGCGGTAACGCTGTGGAAACAGGAATTACCTGATCAGGTAAGTTTTCTTCACTTCCGTCGCCCACTACTGTCATCATGTGAACCGGTGTATTACTTCCTAGCGTTTGTGCATAGTTAGTTGGGTCACCAGCATCCATTACTGTTTGCGCAGCGAATGCGAATTCCGCAAATACTGCATTTACTTCAGCTGCTTGCTCTGCAGTTAGGTTATCTTCAAAAATAGTAACCGCCGCACTAAGCTGCTCTTCACTTACATCTGTTGTCTCATAAAGCTGATTAAGCAATGCAACAAAGTCTTCAGACGCTTGTGATAGCAATAGGCCTTTAATTAGAGGTCCGAATGAAGGCGACTCTAATAAGAATTGCGCTACACCGCCTCCTGGCGATTCAAGGGAGGCTTGTCTAACAGCAAACATACCATCAAGTGCTGCTAAATCGCCGCCCATTGATGTGTTTGCCACTGCAGCAAAGTTACCACCGGTCATTGCGCCTAGCGACACACCCATAACAGACACACGTGACATATCAAACTTAACATTTTGTGCTGCGGTCGTATCTATTACTGCATTAAGTCCTAAGCGCAGCCCTAGTAAATCAGATACACTTTGACGTAAGTTATCGCGGGCAGTTGGTAAGCTAGCAAGGTTCATGTAATGCGTTGCACTTACGCTTGTAGCGTTTAGGTCATCTGTACCGTCACCATCAAGGTCGAAACCTCGACTCCCGTGTAAAGGTTGGTCGATAGCGACTGACGCAATACCTGCTAGGGATAAAGTTCCGGTAATCGCAAGCATGTCTTCTTTTTGACTGGTAATACCATGGGCCAAAATCACCACTGGCCAGCCAGCTTCAGGCATGCTAATTGGGAAGCCTAGAGCGCCCGCAATTGCAGGGTCTGGGATAGTTACCTGCACGTCTAACGTTTCCGTACCCATATTTCCGCCCGTTGGCTGAGGATATGGGTTAAATTTAGTAATATTTCTCGCACTATCAAGCATTTCGCCATTAATGCGAACATCGGCAAGACCGAGGGAAGAGCACATTGCTGCATTTGGACCTGGCTCAGCACTCGCAAGTAGCTCTTGAGGTGCGCCAGCAAGTACGATGCCGCTGTCACACGCCGCTTTCCAAAAATCATTTACTGGCGCCAATGGGTTTTCAGCACTTGGTACACCCAAGAAATAAGGCAATGCGATATTACCTTCATAGCGTTGGGCCGCACAGAACGGACCTGCCTGCGCAAGAATGCCTGTCGATACGCCAACAGCAAATTCGTTCAACGCGCCCCACTGAGCTTCTAGTTGACCCGACGCAGTGCCGGCAAGACCCGCACAGGTTTCTAGTAGACTAAAGTCGGTTGCATCAATGGCTGCTTGTATATTATCCGGCAAACCTTGTTTTCCAAGTTCAACCGCGCCCGCTACAACAGCTTCGTTAACTAGTCCTAGCGCTTCCATGGCATTTGGCGCTGCAGACACATCGCTAACAGTAATAGCTGGTAGTGCAGCTGCAGCAGACGGGTCGCCGCCAGCAGCTAGCTGTGCGAAAGTACCAATCATTACCTTTTTAATGGTATCAAGTGAATTGGCTACCGATTGCGTAGTGAAAGCAGACACATAAGTTATATCTTCGCGGGCAAAGCCGGCTCCCAGAAGCGGGTTAACATAAGAATTAACCAAAGCCTGTAGGTCTAACTGAGAAGCGCTTGATAGTGGATCGGTGTTTATATCCTGTCTTACCAAATCCCAAGTTGTTGAACCCTGCACAGACTTACCTGAAGAATCTTTTAAGTCTGTAGTCATAACCAGCATATAGCCTTGAGCAGGCTTAAGAGGCTTTAACGGGACAAATGTAATGGTATTGCTATCAGCGAGGCTAAGTACGTAATCTACGCCAAAGGTAAGTTGATCGCCAAGCTTACAGCCTGCAGAAGGTGTTGCTACCTGCGCACAGTCTGGATCACTTTGGTCAAGGCCTAGTGTGGCTTCATATAGCAATACACCAGAAGCTAGCGTGCTTTCGTCCAGCGAAGCGCCCGCTGGTGTTTCAACGTTGATAACAAAAGGATGCTGCGTAGACCAGCCGTCTAGCACATTAAGTGCATTTTGCGGGTCAGCAAAATCTGTGGGGTCAGCCACTGGAATGTTGAGTGTATAATCAAAGAAACCGTCATCGCCAGGAAGCATTAGAAGGTCGTTAGGAATATTTAGGTTACCATTGGCAGGGTCAAAAAGGATCCGTGAAAATGGTGTTTGGACTTCTGTTTCGGCCTGAATGTCGGAAAGGGTTTCATCGGAGCCACCACAGCCTGCTAGACCCAGCGCAAGGGCCACACTGGAACTTAATACGAGTTTTCTCATCTCTACTCCCTACAAGCATTGTTGTTATTCTGTGTCTAAAACTGAACTCTATTAAAAGTAGCTTGGTCTACCCTGTCTTTACAGGCGTAGATGATAGTTTTAAACATGTTAGACCAGTTGTATCTTCCTCAATCTTATTGACTTTGTTGCAACTTTGCAAAGTTTTGTTAACTACTTTTGTTAACTTTTTTTACGTTTGAAGAATTTTTCATTCATTGTTTTACTTGTGAGTCAGGCTGAGTATGATCTGACATATGATTCTTAGCGGGGTCTACAAGCCCCATACAATGCGAAAAAATTAACCTTTTGAAGGAAAATGATGAACGATTACAACGCACCAGCGGATTTACTACGCGATAAAGTTATTCTTATCACCGGGGCTGGCGATGGAATTGGTGCTCAAGCTGCAAAGACGTATGCTGCACACGGCGCTATTTGTATTCTATTAGGGCGCACCGTGTCGAAACTTGAAGCCGTTTATGACGATATTATCGCCGCAGGCGGTCAGGAACCCGCAATTGTTCCTTTAGATATAAAAGGTGCAACGCCCTCTCATTATCAACAAATGACACAGACCATTATTGACCAGTTTGGTCGATTAGACGGTGTTCTTCATAACGCTAGCATTTTAGGCCACCTTAGTGCGTTTAAAGATATTGATTCGCAAGAGTGGCAAGACGTAATGCAGATAAATCTTAACGGCATGGTCTATATGACGCAGGCCCTTATCCCGGCATTAGAAAAAGCGGAAAATGCATCAGTTATTTTCACTACATCGAGTGTAGGAAGAAAAGGTCGTGCGTTTTGGGGGACTTATGCTGTATCGAAGTTCGCTACAGAAGGCGTAATGCAAACTCTGGCAGATGAATATCAGAATAAGACGCTGCGTTTCAACTGTATTAATCCAGGCGGCACCCGCACACATATGCGTGCACAAGCTTTTCCTGCAGAAAAACCGGATACACTTAAAACACCAGAAGACATTATGCCTATGTATCTTTACCTAATGGGTGATGAAAGTAAGGAAGTAAACGGTCAGTCTCTTGATTGCCAGCCGAAGTAATTAATTAAACCTTATACTTTTATAAACAAAAACCGCTTAAGTTTGAACTTAAGCGGTTTTTTCATTTAAGCATATAGCGCGCAATCAATAATTATATTACTCGCCTATTTTCGCCCATGTGTCTCTTAGCCCTACCGTGCGGTTGAAGACGGGCTTATCGTCTGTGCTATCTTTATCTACACAGAAGTAACCAGTACGTTCAAACTGCCAAGCGCCAACTTCAGGAACATTGCTAGCGAGCCCTGCTTCTACCCAGCCTTGTTTAATTTCAAGCGAACCAGGGTTTATTGCATTAGTGAAGTCTTCTTCAGCGGCCGGATTAGGTACGTTAAATAATCGATCATATAGCCTAAATTCTGCTGCCTGTGCCGTTGCTGCGTCCACCCAGTGAATAACGCCTTTCACTTTACGCCCATCGGCAGGATCTTTACCCAATGTTTCTGGGTCATAAGTACAGTAAACAGTAGTTACATTGCCGTCTTCATCTTTTTCAACGCGATTAGCTTTAACCACATAGGCGTTACGTAGACGTACTTCTTTATCTAGTACTAAGCGTTTAAACTTTTTGTTTGCCGATTCACGGAAGTCTTCTGCTTCAATATACACTTCGCGGCTAAAGCCGATGTTACGCGTACCCATAGATTCATCGTTAGGATGATTCGGTGCAGTCAGCGTTTCTGTCTGCCCTTCATCGTAATTTTCAATAACAAGCTTAATTGGGTCTAATACCGCCATCGCACGCGGTGCATTAGCATTTAAGTCATCGCGAATACAAGCTTCCAACATAGACATTTCAACCATGTTGTCCATCTTGGTCACACCAATACGTTTACAAAACTCGACGATAGAGCCAGGTGTATAACCGCGGCGGCGTAAACCGGCAATCGTAGGCATGCGTGGGTCATCCCAACCACTCACGTGGTTCTCTTCAACCAGTTGAATAAGGCGACGTTTACTTAATACCGTATATTCTAGATTAAGGCGAGAGAACTCGTACTGACGTGGCGTGCAGTCAATTGAGATGTTTTCGATAACCCAATCATAAAGACGACGATTGTCTTGGAATTCTAAGGTACATAATGAATGCGTGATCCCCTCGATAGCATCCGAAATGCAGTGAGTAAAATCGTACATTGGATACACACACCATTTATCACCGGTTTGATGATGATGTGCATGTTTGACTCGGTAAATTACCGGATCGCGCATACACATGAATGGCGACGCCATGTCGATTTTAGCGCGCAAACTACACTCGCCTTCCTTGTAGTCGCCTGCCGTCATCTTAGCAAACTCGCGAAGGTTAGTTTCAACGTCTGTGTCGCGATAAGGGCTATTTTGACCAGGCTCTTTCAGCGTACCACGCATCTCGCGCATCACTTCTTGTGCTGAAAAATCGACGTAAGCTAAACCTTTTTCAATAAGCTCAACGGCATATGCATGAAGTTGGTCAAAATAATTCGATGAATAACGCGCTTCGCCATCCCACGTAAACCCAAGCCACTGAACGTCTTCTTTTATAGAATTAACGAACGTAATGTCTTCTTTTGCAGGGTTAGTGTCGTCAAAACGCAAATTGCACGAACCTGTGTAATCTTGTGCAATACCAAAATTCAAGCAAATAGACTTGGCATGACCAATATGTAAGAAGCCATTCGGCTCTGGTGGAAACCGAGTTTTAATAGCGTCGTGTAGACCACTAGCCAGGTCTTTATCAATAATCTGACGGATAAAATTGGTCGGACGGTGTTCAGTCTCGGCCATTCGCTTGTTCCCCTTATGCACGTAATATTTCAAAATCTCGCTGAGTATAACACTCTCGCAATTACTTCAACCATGTTTTATTCAAAGAAGCCTAACAAGTGATTGATTTAAGAGCGATCCACACAAAGAGTGCACTATAAAAACTACAACAAAACCCTCTGGAATGTACTTGATGAGCAGGGCTTCATTAATTTTGATTAGCATTTAGGCGTATATATAGCAAAAAGCACGCGCTATTCTAAAAATATGGTAATCTAATTTGGCGACAACATTGTCGTAGCAGCAAAACATGGTGTTTATGAAAGAAAAAGCAACCTCTTTTGATATTGCCCACTTGGCAGGGGTTTCGCAATCAACCGTTTCGCGAGCGCTAAATAACAGCCCGCTGGTTAACCAAGAAACTCGCGACCGCGTTCAGCGTATTGCCCGGGAACTTAATTACAAGGTAGATAAGAACGCCAGTAATTTAAGAAAACAAAAGAGCAGCACAATTGCCCTACTCTTGTTTGAAGACCCAACGTCTGACGACTCAATGATCAACCCTTTCTTTTTAGCAATGCTCGGTAGTATTACTCGCGCTTGTGCGCAAGCAAACTACGATCTTCTTGTATCGTTTCAGAACTTAGAAGACGACTGGCACGCGGAATACGAAGACTCAAACAAGGCCGACGGAATTATTTTGTTGGGCTATGGTGACTACACTGACTATCAAAACAAAGTCGCTCAGCTTGAATCGCAAGGTACGCATTTTGTTCGCTGGGGTGCACCTGATGAAGCGCACCCGGGTGTAAGTATCGGGTGTGATAACTACCAAGGTGGTCAAAGCATTACCTCACACCTCATCGAACTGGGTAAAACATCGTTTGCCTTTATTGGCGATAATGGCGAGCACGCACCGGAATTTAAAGCACGCTTTGACGGGTATTTTAAAACATTACAATCTCATGGCTTAGCGCAATCAAGTGTTCAGCGTAACGCCATTTCTACAGAAGATGCTGGCTCAGAAGCAGTTAGATCATTGCTGGAAGCAGGCGAACTACCTGAAGCTATTGTCTGTGCATCAGACCTTATTGCTATGGGTGTTTTACGTGCGCTGCGCCAAGCGAAAGTGAATGTTCCGGACGATGTTGCTGTGGTGGGTTATGACAATATTGCGGTGTCTGCTTACACGACACCTTCGCTTACCACAGTACAGCAAAACACGAAGCTTGCCGGTGAGCTATTGGTAAATACCCTATTGAAAGCGATAAACAATGAAGAGGTAGAGGATTACTTAATGCCAGCCGACATTATTGTGCGTCAATCTTGTGGTAGCGAATAAACGGCTTAAGCTTGTACTCTATCTGAATAGCTACTAATCAAATAAAAAGCCCCGAACGTTTAACGCTCGGGGCTTTTTTTGACTCTCTATTAATTGTGCTTTGAGTGCTTTATTGACGGGCCAGCTGATGTTTTATTTGAGAAAGCAACACTGGGTTGGTAGGTTTGCCCTCGAGAACCCAAACTTGAACGCCATTAGCCTTAACCGTAGCGGTTAACGCAGTGCCGTTCACGACATTTTGGGTTTGCCCAGACAATTGTTCTATCCAATTGCCTGACTGCATGAAGTTACTTACCTCAAACGACTGGGGTTCATCACCCTTGTTTAGTAACACAAGCGCTGTTTGCTGCGCATCTTTAGTGTCGACAACGCGATAGAATGCGGCACGATGACCGCTAAGCTCTAGATTAACCTGCACACCGCGCTGCAAGGCGACAGTATTTTTACGTACGTTGGCGATTTTTGTTAGCGCTTGTTGTATAGGATGACTCTTAGCCTGATTAATGCGTTTCTGACCAAGGTAATTACGATTACCGGCATGCTCGGCCGTACCGCGCATGAAACCTATCTCAGAGCCCATGTAAACAACCGGTATACCACGAACAGTAAACAGCCAGTTGTGCGCATTAATGAAGCCTTTATCTGTTGCGTTAATGCGCGCCATATCATGGTTGTCATAAAACGTGGTTAGTTCATAGGGGTTATTATAAGGGCCGTGAGTAAGATGAAGTACCTTTTCTAAGTCTGCAAAATCACTTTCTAGTGGCTTTTCAAACACGCTTACCATGGCTTTTTGCATAGGAAAGTCTAGAACGCTTACACCACCATTTTTTGGTAACGTATGCTGCGCAATATTGTTAGCTTCGTAATCGAACGCTTCGCCAAACATAAAAAAGTCTGGGTTTTGTTTGCGAATACGGTCAGACGCTTCGCGCCAAAATGAATGCGGTACGTGCCTTATGGTATCTATTCTAAATGCATCAGCGCCTTGCGATATCCAATAAAGATAACTGTTAATTAAATAATCCCGAACTGCTGGGTTCTCGTCATCCAGATTTGAAAGCTTGACTAAATCTGGATAGTTGTGAAAAAAGCTATGCAGCGGGTTGTTTTTAGGATCTAACTCTTCAGGCGATAGGTTTTGATGGTCAGCAACTAAGTTTCCATCTTTATCGTAAAGCTCACCATAACCTGGCAAGTCTTCTTTCATCGTGAAGCTTGGTGTGCCGTGATTGGCAACGATATCAAACACTGACTTAAGGCCGTGCTGACGCATCTTCGCGGTATAGTCACTTACGCTCAAATCGTCACTAACGAGATGCTCATCAGCTTTATAAAAGTTTGTCGCCCAATAACCGTGATAGCCAGTTTTTCCGCCATCTTTGAATGCACCACCATATGTAATAGGCTCGTCGCCGTTAAACGCATAGTCAGGGTTATCGTGAACAGGCGTCATCCATACGGCAGTGAAGCCCATATCTTTGATGTAATCAGCGTTATTTAAGATACCTTGTAAATCACCGCCCATGTAACCAACATAGGCTTTTTCACCATCGGGACCTTCAAGCGGTAGTTGCCAAGTGGGATGTTTTCCGCCTTGGTCTTCGTGGTTATTCGAAGGGTCGCCGTCGACAAAGCGATCAGTTACCACAAAGTAAACTGCCTCGCTAGCAAATGGCGTACTGGTACCTACAATAGCCTGAGCGGTATGCTTTTCACTATTGTCTAAGGACGATGTAGCCGTGCTAGTGCAAGCAGAGCAAAATAAACCGGCTAACGTTAATGCAATTGCTGAACGTTTGAATAACATATTAAGCTCCCTGGTCCGCTTCAAGTTCTTGTTTATCCGTCTCTTTAACGAAAAAGACAGACACGGCACCAATCAGCATAGAAACACCGGCCACGACAATTATGTACTTGGCATCGTTGTTAAATACACTGCTTAAGATCCAACCGGCAGTTAAACCTGAAACAATTTGCGGTGCAGCCACGGTGAAGTTGAATATCCCCATGTAAACACCCGTCTTGTTCGCGGGTAGTGCGCCGGCTAACATGGCGTAAGGCATAGCAAGAATTGCCGCCCACGCAATACCTACCCCTATCATTGGGATAAGTAGTTTCACTGCGCCTAACGGCACAGTTACTTCAGTAATAAGCAGGTTAACGTTCACCATAGTAAGGTCTTGGAATAGTAGGAAACTTACATAGCTAAGGCCACCTAGCGCTAAAGACGAAGCGTATACAGTCTTGCGACCGAATTTATCTGCCAGCTTTGCTAAGAAAATGGAAAAAATAGCAGCGAACACAGAATATGCCGCGAAAAGTATACCTACCCAGTCACCAGCAGCACCCTTTGCCATAACAATAGTTTCAGGCACCATAGGCGCAGCGGCGATATAAGCGGGATCAAACCATTGCTTATCTACGTTCCAAATATGTTGAGTAATCGCCGGTGTGGTGTAAACCCACATAATAAAAAGCGCAAACCAGGAGAAAAACTGAACAACAGCCAGTTGTTTCATGGTGGTTGGCATGTCTTTTACTAAAACGAAAAACTCACCTAAGCGCTGGCCAAGCGGTGCTTTAGCCTTACTTTCACTTGCAGGGGCTTCTTCGGTAAGGCCCTTGTAGCGATTGTATTCGTCTGGCGCATACTCTTTCGTGCGTATAACGGTCCAAATAACCGTACCTAGTAGTACAGTCGCACCTATGTAGAATGCCCAGATTACAGAAGGCGCAACCTCCCCCATTTGAGCGGTATTTTCTAGGCCTACCACATTAGTTAGAATGAATGGCAGTATAGAGCCAATTACCGCGCCGATGTTGATAAGAAGCGACTGTATTGAATAACCTACGTTGCGCTGTGACGCTGGTACCATATCAGATACCAAAGAGCGGAACGGTTGGAAACACACATTAAACGATGCATCCATCAGTGCAACCATTAAAGCGCCCATAAGCATAGGCGCTAAGAAGGCAACGAAGATCGGCGCATTGGGTAATAAGATCATACCTACCACCGCGGCTATCGCCCCAGCAAGTATAAACGGCCGGCGGCGACCCAATCGATTCCACGTTCTATCTGATACCGAGCCAACAATGGGCTGCACTATCAAGCCCATAATGGGCGCTACAAGCCAAAATAGTGATAGTGAATGAAGATCTGCACCTAGGTCCGATAGTATTCGACTAACGTTCGCGTTTTGCAGTGCAAAACCAAATTGAACACCCAGAAAGCCAAAGCTGACATTCCATATTTGCCAAAAAGAAAGGCGTGGTTGAGTTGCTTGCATATTTTGCTCTATTTATTGTTTTACTTTAATTGATACGGTTATTGCACAATGAACACGTTGGCCGACATCGCAGGAAGGCTTATGGCTTCAGAGGCGTTAAATGTTTGGCCGTCGCTCACGCGCGTTATTGCTACATCTGTACCCAATACTTCTGCGTACTTTGCTAAAGGCAAATCTACCGGTTTTTTATTAAGGATAACCATAAGCTTCTGTGCTGTATCCTCGGCTACTCGAAAATATGTGTAAACCCCGTCTACAGGCGCATAATGTTTAAGCTCACCTTTGAATAGATGAGGATGAGTTTGACGCAGCGCTAATAAGGTTTTTATACGCTCTTGCGCCCACAGTTCGTCACCAGAAAGGCCTTTGCCGCTAAACGCATTTTTTTCGCTATCTGATGGCCAACCGCCAGGAAAATCAGACCGGATAATACCGTGATCTTCTGTCCCTTCATTACCCATCAAAATCTCAGTTCCATAGAATACTTGAGGTATACCGCGCGTTGTTAAAAACAACGTCATTGCCATATTCCACTTGGCCTTGTCTTTATTTAATTGGGTGAAAATTCTGCTCATGTCGTGATTATCCGGAAAGATAACCAGATTATTTGGATCACCATACAAGAAATCGGTAGCTAATGTCTCATAAACTGAAATAAAACCAGAATTCCAGCTTTCATCGCTATTAAGCGCTTTAACAACGGCAGCCTGAAGAGGAAAGTCCATTACAGATGGCAAAGCACTGTCGTAATCGTCGTGGCGTTTGCTACCTGCTTGCCAATAAGCCGTAATCGCAGGGTTTACCGACCACTCTTCCCCAACAATATTAAAGTTAGGATATTCCTTCATGATACGGTTGGTCCACTGACTTAAAAAACCTTTGTCAGGGTACGAATAGGTATCTACTCGAATGCCGCTTAAATTTGCTGTTTCCACCCACCAAATAGCATTTTGAATCAAATAATTTGCCAAATGTGGGTTGCGCTGGTTCAGGTCTGGCATGGTTCGTACAAACCAACCGTCGCTAAACCCTTTGATATCGCTCGCTATGGCGTGAGGGTCGTGAAGCGATTCACGCTTATGGGTAGTACCGACAAACTGTCCATTATTGTTTATCCAATCAGAAGACGGTGTATCCTTCATCCATACATGCTCGCTACCGATATGATTAAGCACCATATCCATAATAACGCCAATGCCGTTTTCGTTGGCTTTTTTACTTAGTTCTATAAAAGCGTCGTTAGAACCAAAGCGCGGGTCTATAGTGTAATAGTCGGTGGTTGAATAGCCATGGTAACTGTACTTATCCATTGCATTTTCAAGCATCGGCATGCTCCATATTTGGGTGAACCCCATCTCTTTTATATAGTCGATGTTGTTAACAATGCCCTGAATATCCCCGCCATGACGTCCGCCTTTAAAGGCCCTATCTACTTTATCTTGATACCCATCAATGTTGTCATTTTCCACGCTGCCATTAGCGAATCGGTCAGGGGCAATTAGGTAAATGGCATCTTCAGGTCCAAAGCCTTCCCTCGACGACGAATCTTTAGCTCGTTTTTTCAATGAATAGTGAATGTCCCGTGAACTACCGTCGTCGTCTTTTAACGTCAGTACCAATTCTTGCGGGTTCGCTTCAGCAAGATCTAACGTTACAAAAAGATAGTTTTCACTATCAAGTGCCCTGCTTTGCTTTATTTGGACACTGCCTTTTGAAACGGAAACCTTGTCATCGGCCACGTCTTTGCCAGAAATCATCAGTTCTACTTCATCATGTTGCATACCTGCCCACCAGTTGGGCGGGTAAACGTCTAGGTTATTTTCTTGTGAAGAAAAAGCAGAAAATGCAGGAAATAAAGTAGCAAGGCTCACAACGAGTGAGAGCGAGACACTGCGTAATGGGAAAATAGCATTAGTTACGCGGTTGCGATTAAACATATAGACACCGATGTTAAAAATACGTTAAGTGCAAAATATTACCGAGATACTACATTGCATAGCCTGACTGACCAATGCTCTGCATACGTATTCACGAGATACCATGCCAATACACATGGTCTCTCGTTTAAATAAAATCTCTAGTATTCGATTTCGTTGATAGCTTTACACTCCAACTAGAACGCAAATACCTTCGTCTCTAGCCCATCAAGTGATAACGAGGCTCTGTAGTTCACATCATCTTTTTCTAAGCTAATGCCGCCATGAGAAAGAAGTGGCTCAAGGCTAATCGTTTTGTTATTTGCACCTAATACACTCGCAGGTACTGTAAATTCTATTTCCCCTACTGGTGCATCACTAAAGTTTGCGATAACGACAAAACCATGCTCGTCTTGTACGCGAGCAAATGTAAATTGCTGCTCTGAATACGCTGAATTTTCGACGCCAAGATTGAGCGAATGGAGACTTTGGTAATTACCAATACTGGCCGGATTAGTAGCGGCGATAGACATCACGCGTTCGTAAAACTTATGCAGTTTTTTTTCTTCCCTTGTGGATTGACCACCATCAAATTTTCCATCATTCATAAACCGCTGATGAGCAGGAACGCCAACGTAATCGAAAATAGACGTGCGCGTTGGGTCGCCAAAACCTGTCTCTTCGCTACCGTCTTCGCCCACATCTTGGCCAAAATAAAGCAGCGTTGGAGAACTGCTTATAAGCGCACTTACCGCAAGCGCTGGCTTGCCTTTTTCAGCGCTACCAGCAAAGTCGGGGCTAGCGATACGCTGCTCGTCATGGTTCTCTAAAAAGTGCAGCATATGCGGTGCGATATCGCTAACTTCTTTATGGACAGCGACTAGATCAGTAACTTTTCCCTTTCCTTGCATAATTGCTTTTAACGTATCGTAAAACCCTACCTTGTCGTATAGATAGTCCATCTTGCCTTTATGCAGGTAATCGCGATATTTGTCTGGCTGGTATACCTCTGCCAGCAAGAATGCATCAGGTGCTTTTTGCTTTATGCTGCTGTTAAGAAAAGACCAAAACTCTACTGGCACCATTTCAGCCATGTCAAAACGAAATCCATCAACACCTTTATCAATCCAATAGTGAGCAATGTCTCTGAATTTGTACCACGAGTCAGGAAGAGCTTTTCCTTGCCAAAACGCGGCGTGTTCTTCGATAGATTTTTGACTGTACTCGTCAGGTAGCAAGGGAAAATCATAAGTGCCGTCTGGCTTCACGCCATAGTTCACCTTTACCGTTTCATACCAGTCGTTAATATCTGGCTGCGCTGCTCTAGCGCCATTACCTGTCCACTTTGCAGGAAACTCATTAAACTTACCGTCTGACAATGGATGGGGTTCGCCGCCTAGCGGCTGGTAGTTGTCAGCAGAGGGCACTTGAAATGCTTCATTCACAACATAATAAAAGTTGTTATCGCGAGCATACTCTACAGACGTATCATCGTTTGCGCCAAAATCGGCTGTACCTTCTGGCGCAGAAAGCGAATGATAATCACGGGCTACGTGATTGGGAACAATGTCGATGATAACTTTCATACCCTCAGCATGAGTTCTTTCAATTAGGGCTTCGAATTCTTCCAAGCGCTTTTGTGGATTGTCAGCTAGGTCGGGGTTAACATTATAGTAATCTTTAACGGCGTATGGTGAACCAGCGCGGCCTTTCACCACATCTGGATCGTCATTTGATATACCGAAGTCAGTATAGTCATTGATTACCGCATGATGTGGCACACCGGTATACCAAATGTGACTGGTGCCTAAAGCTTTAATGGCTTCAAGGGCTTTAGGGGTAAAGTCGCTGAATTTGCCTACGCCATTTTGCTCAACCGTACCCCAAGGCTGGTTGCTAGAATTAGTGTTTCCAAATAGTCGAGTAAACACTTGGTAGACCACAGGTTTCCCTTGCCTTTCACTGTTTTCAGAATGCGTTGACATATCACCTTGTTGATTTGATGCTGAAGGCCTACTTCCTTCACCTTCAGGTGTTTGATTACTTGCTGAGGGAGATGGACCAGTACACGCCATTAAACCCAATGAAAGCATAGCAACAGATAAAGGCTTAAGAGAAAAAGTCGACTTGTGATTAAGCATAGTATTCGTGATAAAAATGTAAGTGATGCCAACAGGATACGCGTTAAATGTATGTTAAAAAACATGCATACGTATTCAGAAATGAAAAAGCCATCCAAGAGGACGGCTAATAAATATCGCGATATTAAAATTTAAGCAGCTTGCGCCACTCGCAAAGGTTTCTGCGTCGGACGAGCAGTGTGTGCTGGAAGAGTTTCAATAGCATTTAACGCACTATCAAGCTCATTATGAATCTTTCTGTGAAAACTTTTAAGAGGCTTGGCTAAGTCCTCTAATAATACTTGTGGCGATAGCCTGTAAGGCACACGCTTACCGTTAAACTCTACTGCGTCGCCTACCGAATTAAAATTAATGCCAAATGCTTTCATTCTTCGTGCTAACTTTGGCTCCATCAAAACGTATGCGTGCTTAACATTTAGATGTTGGCAAATGCTGGTTGCCATTAAATACAGCGCAATAGACAGGTAAGGAAAGTGCTCAACGTTAAATGGCGTACTTTTCTTTTGCTTTATTTTTTCAAGCTTTTCCAATGGCAAAATTTTAGAACGCATTTGGCGAACTCTGAACTCTCTTGGGATTGCCAATCTTGATATCTCACACACGCTTAATGGGTCGCAATTAGAGGGTAGCAGAGCGCAATCTTCAAACGCTTCAGCGCATTTTTCCTCTAAAGGTAACGATAATCCAGCTTCTGTTGGCAACACCAATCGAATTGTACCCGCGCATTCACCTGTCGGGCGGTGTTTGATATAACAATTGATTGCGCGATCATCGTACTTATCTTTTTCAATAGCAGCAGCGTTTTTTTGCTCGAACTCCATCTCCTCGCAATACACTTTGTGACGCGTTTTATAGCTTACTTGTTTCTCAGTTTCTTCGTTAGCTATAACAAGTTCATAACGACTGAAGAAAAAGCTGGATATACTCTCTTCAAGTGACGAGCGACGTGGAAATACTTTAAGCAGTTGTCGAGGTAACTTATTTAACTTGTTCGTTACAGCACTATTTAGCGCACGAGCAGCGCTCATTGTTGTTGTCTTCAACGCAAAAGTCCCCTAATTTTAGTTTATTGTTTGGCTTATGGGTAACTTCCTGTTAGCAACAGTAGCCTTTGGTTTATTTTTCTGAGTTAATAATTAAATCGCTATCTTATTTTTGTCTTATTATTCGTATCTCGGCTCCGTCTGATAAGTGCATCGCCACTTACGTACTCAGACTTTGATAAACGGTCATACAGTAAAACATTGGCCGTGGCCGCCAAATTCATACACGAATAAGTAGGTACATAGACGACGTGATCGCACCATGCCAAAACATCTTCGCCTACGCTTCCATCTTCCGGCCCTAAAATATAAAAAGCATTTTCAGGATGTTCGAACCTTGGTAAAGGCTCAGCACCTTCAACAAGTTCAACCGCAACTATGGACGCCCCTTTTGGAGCAACATCCCGTAAATTGTCAACGCCAACTGTCGGGATAACCTTATGAAACGCTTTTGTATCTGCGTTAAAGTCTTTTGCAAATCGATAGCGCTGCCCCGTATAAAATACACTTGCTACACCGTAGCACCCCGCAGCACGTAAAATAGACGCGACGTTAACAGGATTTTTTGGGTTAACTAGCCCGATGGAAATTTTTTGATTTACTATTTGCACGTTTTACTAGCTTCTTATTATTCCAGTTTGATACTGCCACGACTTTTAGGAAGCTGCTACGCGTAACCATAAAAGTTAGACATAAGTATTAGAAAAAATTCACAAACCTACAGAACCTTCATCGAGACTGATGCGATGTTACAGGTGCTCAGTTGTCCGTTAATACTTCTGCCAAATCCTATACGTCACACTATTTGAATGCTCTAAATGCTATTTTTTTCTTTCACAACTTCACGCTTTTTTATTTTATCCCAAGCGTTTCACGTGTCTGTAATTAACGTATTAAAGAAAATAACTAATCTTGATCAGGTTACAGCAAATTGCAGACCAATAGTGTGAAAATTTTGCAAGTTCGGTGCAGAGTTTACATTTTTAACAAAAAAGAGAGTGTAAATACGCTTTTAGTCAGTTACTTATGATTAGGTTTAGGGGTTAGGCGCGTTTACTTTGTTGTGGGAGATAGTAGCTAGATTGCCAGATCAATTGTCTAATTGGGGCCAAAAACTGATAAGCAGTAGAGGTAATAAATAAAGTACAAACGAAAGGCCCGATGGTGTGTTGCCATTTTGAAACACGATAACCCTATGTAAATATTGACTTTCTTTACAAACAAAAAAAAGCTTGGATGATATCCAAGCTCTTAGCGACAACTGTTGCTAAAATCATACAGAACTTCTGTATAATTATTGCGGATTCATTACGCTATCTGGTAACTTAAACCATCAACATTAGAGTTAAGATTTTTAAGATGGCGTCTGGCCATACGCCTACCCTGTCCATAACCTCTCAATAACTTTTTCTTGTCCATAGTTAGTCGTTTAACGCAGAAAGCTTCGTCTGGCGCTATTACCCTAATGGTGCAGTCGCTCGGTGGGTTCTTAAGAAAATCGAGGGTTTCATTATAAATTGCTGCACGCTGAAGCATCTTTTCTAGAATGGCGGGCTGGTCTCCATACATCTTCTGCATTAACCAGGTTGATTTTACTTCAGGTTTGGTAAATCCAAGAGGTTGTGAAAGTATTACGGTAATATCCCTTGCGCCCATGTTATAAGCTCTAATTGCAGGTATTGCATCTGCAACTCCGCCATCTAAATAACGCGTGCCGTTAATGGTTATTTCATCTCGATATGCAGTGGGTAACGCACAAGATGCTACCATCAGCTCATCTACATTGTCTTCCTTGGCTTGTACATATTCACACTCGCCTGATTCAGCATTCGTAATCCCGACGAACAAAGGCATATTGCTCTTTTCGCCAGGAGCGGGAATATTCATTGATTGTTTTGAATGATGCCATAACCAATGGACATCCGTCATATGCCCCCCTTTTATGAAACGAAGCGGACTGAAGAACTCTCGCTTCGTTGCATATTCGGTGATAATAGTTTTGCTCAAACCATGCATTTTAGAGACGTAAGTCGACAAATTTGTCGCCCCAGCGGACACCCCTAGCGCAAAATCAAAGGGGTAGTAGTCTTGCTCCATGAATTTATCTAGTACGCCAGCCGCAAATATTCCGCGCATAGCGCCGCCTTCAACAACTAATGCACTTTTCATCTGTTCTCTCCCTGTAGATACATTCACAACCTTCTGGTACGACCACTGTCGGTAACAACTATCCTACAAGAGAATCAAGAGATATGCCAAGAAGAAAAAACCGCGAACAAAGTCACGGTTTTTTTAAATATTAACGTCTAAACGTTAATCGGGCTCGTTGATGAGAATTTATTTCATCGTTACAGTCAACACGGGTGCATTACCATCGGGCCCGGCTACCTTAAACTCATACAGACCAGATTCAGCGATTTCAATCATCAAATTGTTATTGCTTTCGCCTAAAGCTTTAGGCTCACCTGGCATGACGATATTACTCGCTGCATCATTAGGATTACCAAGGTTCACCGTCGACCAATCTTCAGAGGCAACTTTAAATTCGATGCTACCTGCACTTAACTCGATGTCGGCGGCGTAGACACCCTCTCCTTGATATTCAAACATATCTACTGCGCCCCAACCGTTCATACCACCGCGGATATAAACTTGGGTGTCTCCCCAAAACGCTTGTTTAAATACACCAATGGTAGGGGCATCTAAGTCAGTCACGTTGAACACAAACACATAGCGATCAGCAGTTTCAATGTTTAGAACAAGGTTATCGTTAGTCGCAGCCAACCCAAGGGTTTGACCTGGCGCTAAGTTACGGTCGGCATCGTCGGTAGACAAAGCCCCAAAGTTCACTGTGCTCCAGTCTTCAGACGCAACTTTAAACTCGTAAGTGCCAGGCTCAATATCTCGAGCAAAAGTATAGATACGACCACCTTGGTAAGAGAACTCATTGTCTGTACCCCACCCGTTCATTGCACCACGAAGGTACACAGGGGTTCCAACGTAGGGTTCTTCGTTTTCAACCATTAATATAGGCGCTTCACTGTCTGATGCATCGATGGTAAACAGGTATGTTGCACTGATATCAGGTGTAAACGACAGGTTAGTATTAGTCCGAGTAAGTACTTTTTCTTCACCTGCTATCACTAATCCATCTTCACCATCTGCAGCACCAAAATTCACGGTACTCCAATCTTCAGAGGCAAACTTAAACCCATAAGTTACACCTCCTTCAAGTGAAGCGGTAACTGTATATATACCATCACCTTGATAATTAAACGCGTCATCCGTCGACCAACCGTTCATGTCTCCACGAAGGTAAGCGACAGTGTCTCCGTAAGGCACAACGTCAGGTGCGCCAGATGTTGCATACGCTGATAGACCGTAGCCTTGTGCACCAGACTGTGGCTTAACGAACACGGCAATAGTAAGTGCAGGTACAGTAAAGGTACCGTTACCGTCTTCACCCTCAACAAAAGTAGCACCACGTACCGCGGCATCAACCGAATTCATTTGTGTAGCGTGAAGTAAAAAGCCGGTTGCTGTATTTACAGTGATAGATTTCTCTTCGTAACCCGTGTTAACGAGTACCATCACCGCATCGTTCATCATATCTAAGTCTTGACGAGGTACTTCGCTGTTAGCTGATACACCATCGTCGATACTCATAGCGATAAGACCACGCTGTTGGCGTGCGCCGATATTGTGAAACCCAATACGGTCGATAATCTCTTCTGCCGAGGTTAATCTAAATAAAGGACTGGTCATTCTAATGTTTAGCAGCTCCGCGAATACGTCTGATGCAAACATAATATCTTCCATAGACGCTGCACGATTCGGGTTATAGATGAACTCCCCCATTACTTCCCAACGGGCTTCATTATCTTGTGCTAACGGTAAACCTACATTCCAGTTGTTAGTCTCATAGGTGAAGTCTACATAGTTAAACCAGTCTCCCGAGTCATAGGTATTTCGGTCCATTGATTTAGAGCGAAGCATATCGCCGCCCATCTGTAGAAATGGAATACCCTGAGACACTAGGTTTATACCCATTGCCACGTTTTGTGCGCGAACTCGCTGCTCTAGCGTGATGTCCTGTGGAAGCGTGTAATTTAATTGGTCCCACAAGGTTTCATTATCGTGTTTAGACACATAATTAATGATGTCTGCCGGGTCTTCTGCATAGCCGCCCAAGTTACTCGTTGCACCGGCACTGCCCGAAGAAGTTTCCAATACATAGTCTTTAAGCGTACCAATCATGCCCATTTTTACACGGTCTTGCGCACTTAACAGCCCATCATCTTCGGGTCTGAATATAGCGCCCTGACGAATGGCTTCACGAATTCGGTCGTTGTAGGTTCCAATCTCAGTACCGGCCATATTTAGCTGGCTGGCTTGCTCGTAACCGCGGTCTATTTTGGTCCAACCCTCGCCATAGAAGTAGTTGTCTTCATCAATAGCTTGAACAGCATCACGAAGGCGTACCATGGTATCCTTGGTTGCCTGGCTCATGATGTCAAAACGGAACGAGTCATACTTATAGTGTTCAGCCCACATAAGTAATGAGTCTTCCATGAATTTTTCCATCATGACGTTACGTGGCTCTGTGTCATCGCAGCAGGTTTCGCGCACAATCGCCCCAGTGTCCACTTCATAACGGTGGTAATACCCTGGTACAGCTTTATCAAGAACAGATTTACTGAAAACACCAGATGCATTGGTATGGTTATAAACCACATCGAGTGCAACACGAAGCCCCATTTCATGAAGCGCTTGGATCATGGCGCGCATTTCTACAATACGTTCAACACCTTCAGCACTTGATGCATAACTACCTTCAGGCGCATTAAAGTGATGAGGGTCGTACCCCCAGTTGAAAGTATCTAAATTGCGTAAGTCATTAGTCAACTGCTGAGCTTTACCCGCTTGTGATAACGGGTCGTAAGCGTTGTAAACGTCAATCAACAATGCGTCCGAGCTTTCTTCTTCACATACCGCAGCACTGCTATTTAAGCGACAAAGTTTTCCTACGGTATCGTACAAATCAACAGTGTTAGTTGGGTCTTCATCAATAGTTGCGATGTCATTCGTCGGAAGGATATGGAAATAGGTTAGCCCTGCTTGTACTAACTTTTTCAGATGCTCAACCGGTGCCGTTCCCTCTTCAGTAAAGGCAAGGTATTTGCCACGATTTTCTTCGGAAGTAGACATATCGCGTACGCTGAAATCACGTATGTGACCTTCGTAAATAACCGCATCTTCATAATTTTCAACCGTAGGAATGGTGTGAGTATCCCACCCCTCAGGTTTTAAATCTTCATCGGCAAGATTTACAAAGCGTGAGAAACGACCGTTTGTGCTAAGCGACACAGAATATGGGTCTGTTACAAGCAGCGTTTCTACGTTACCTGTAATAGGGTGATATACCGTAACTTCATAGCGATAAAGCTGACGGTCTAGCGACATATCGCTTTCATAGCGCCATACGCCTGACACGTCATCACGTACCATATCTATACGCTGACTTAACGTTTTATCATCGTTATAAAGCAAAAGGTCGACATTCGAAGCGGTAGGCGCCCACAGCGCAGCGGTAATACCTTGGTCTGTATAAACCCCGCCAAGTTGTGCCTCGTCGGCATCATCTTCACCCATGGTGTAAAGTGCATCAATTGCGTTTGCCAATTGAATACCGGTTGCTGCTACAAGTGCACCGTCTGCATCATATCCTCCAACGACCGCTTGTGTCGTCAGTACAGTTTTCGCATCTTCAACCGACCAGTCTCCTTCCCACGCCTGCATCGAAGATAAATGCGGTGCGCGAGCAGACTGCTCTTCGGTAAGTGTTGTAGTCATTAGCGCTACTTCAGTACCATTAATACCCTCTTCTAGGGTGCTCTGTAAATCAGCCTGAGCTGAATAGTGAAGTTTCACTTCTGATACAGTTTCGGGAACATCCCATAAAATGGTGTTTGCATCTAACCAATGGGCACCAAAGCCTTCTATATCAACCGGCTGTGGCCCAAGCGACATGATCGGGAATTCAAAGATCGTTGGTTCACCAGAAAGCGTAAAGTTCATACGCACAAAGGTTTCGTCGTCTTGTATTAATGAACCTTGGAAGTCACCGCCCCCTAATTCTTTTCCAGCATCATCGGTGCCTTTGTGTATGATAAAGTTATGACAGCTGCCGTAATCGTCTTTAAGGTCTAAGATCCAGTACGCACCATAGTTAGGATCGATGCCGCTATGAATACGACCGTTCGCCCAATCCGTGTCTGCGTCAGCATAGGCATCACATTCGTCATTGTTCCAAGTATGTAGTCGCCATCCTTCATAAGCAGCGTCGTTACTAGAATTATCCGCGTCTACCGCAGCGCGATTGTAATATAGTACCGCTTGATTAGATGACGGGGTAAATACAGGCGCAGGTAGACTCGGATCGGCCCCAGCTTCACACGCGTCGTTTGCTTCGTTAGGGACTAACGGCGCGTCACACTGAATAGGAGGCGGCGGCTCGCAGGCCGTTCCTGCGGCATTAGGTACATTGGGCACTTCACAAGTAAGCAAATCGTTTGTGCCTGACTCTACGCCAGAACCGCCGCAACCCGTTAGTGTATAAGCGCCTACTAAAAGTAACGCTGCGCGCACTACTTTCTTTTTAGTAAACATAAAACTCTCCTGAATATATTTGCTATTTCTGGCAACCGAACGTTTATGTGCATCGTCAAATAAATTACCTAAGATGTTGTTTTTCATAGTTGATATGTCATCCCTAGGTAATATTGGGTGCCAAAGTACTGGATAGTGCCGGTTTGCTCTTCTGATGCGAAATAGCTTTTGGTTGGCTCATCCGTTAGATTGTTTACTTGGAACAGAACGCTCCAATTATCGTTAATTTCATAAGACGCTTGGTAATCAATGACCAGTTCGTCATCAAAGTTAACAACCTGATCGTTAACCGCTACTTGCTGAGATACGAAGGCATCGCGATAGCGACTAGACAGGCGGGTTTCAAACCCTTCGTATTCCCAGAAAACGGTTAATGTTGCTACATTTTCAGAAAGCCCTGGTAAATTAGCGGCGTAAACGCCATCGCCGAGGGTGCGCTGAATTTCACTTTCCGTATAAGAGTAGCTTGCGCTAACCCCTAAACCTGACCATAACCCAGGTAACATGCTGTAAATTTGCGTGTAGGCGACTTCTAGTCCTCTAATGTAGCCACCTTCTGCGTTATTTACCGCAGTGCTATAGCTACCATTTTCTGTAGGCACTGTCACAAAGATAGGTTCGCCGTTTTCATCCCTTGCTAGTTCGGCTTCTTGCCCGGTAAATTCTGGGGTTAAGTAGACTGGAACACTTACGTTGTCTGGAATGACTATGCCGTTTGCTTCAAAATCATAGGGCTCTATTTCAATGTCTTCTACAAACGACTCGATATCTTTGTAGAAACCCGCTACAACTAAAGCACCCTCAGTATCGGAGAAGTAATATTCCCATGACACATCGTACTGTGTTGCGTAAAACGGCTCTAAGTAAGGGCTATTACGGGCATTACCACTGACTCTCGCTGTTGGGTTTGAAAGCGTGATTTCACCTGAGTCTCTGTCTTGGAACGCAGTAACTGTTTCAATAGTGGTAGACGCATTTGCCGCAAAACGGTTAATTGGCGCTCTCCCCATTACTTTCGCTGCAGCTACTCGAAGCTGAGTATCATCAGTAAGTTTAAAGTTCAGGTTAATAGAGGGCAGCACATCTGAATACTCATGGCTGATTAACGCTGGACGGTAAAAATTATTAATGAGCCCTACGTCATCTGTAATATTTTGCGCGCCTGCGGTTGGGTCGCTTACTTCAACTGATGTACCCGTTTCTAAGTCTTGAATAAGCTGGGTAGCACGCTGCAGTGTAGTTGAGCTTTGTTTGCTTTTAACGTATCTAACACCAATATTACCTGTAACAGGAATACTGCCAATTTCGGTATTGATGTTTGCCATTAAGTAAGCTGAGTTTACGGTTTCAAATACATCACCACTTTCCTGTAGTGTCCACGCTGTCGCTGGGCCTGTTCCTGGGCCATTAATAACGCCCGCAGCTCCAGGCCCCCATGTTTGAACAGGCTGCGGTCTACCTTCTGGGAACCAGGCATTGAGCGCGCTGTTTAAATCGACTGATAAATAGCTTGGGAAATATCCAAAGTCACCGCTCCAGTCAACTTGTTCAACCATGTCTGAAGTTAACCTCAGCGGTGGTTCACTAACTGAAAAGGCACTGTCATTACCGTATTCAAAGACAGACCGATCGTTGTTGTACTCGCGGTCTGAATAACGATAGCCAAATTCAAAACCAGAGATGATGGGTACGTCTACGTAATACTGGAAGTCGACACGATATGCATCTAGCTCATCTTTATTTTCAAACGGATAAATACCGTACTTACTCACCATGACCCGGTCTAAATCGGTAAAGGCATCAGTTTGGTTAAAGCCAATATCAGGCAGATTCAACCCGTTCAGCAAATACGATATTTGAACGTTTTCATCAAACACTGGGTTCGCAGCTGTCGCATCTTCGCCTACAAGCGACCATAGCAAGCCGTTTCTAAAGTCACTTTCAGCACTTGAGCGAGATACGTCAAACTGAACCGATAAATCTGGAGATATCTCCCAGCTAGCATTAACACCTAAGTTTGTAACACTGTCGAAATCTTGATTGTCGTCGTTAACCAGTTCAACCCGGGTGAAGCTATTGTCTGTACGAGAAAAAGTACCGCCAACGACGCTGTTATTAACTACAACCGGGTTAGTAATACCTGCGTTAATACCGCCTAACTTAACGCGAAATCCCCGAGCAAATGCTTCAGAATCAAATTTTGAAATGAAGGCATCAGCTTTTAATGTAAACGTATCGATAGGCGCCCATTCAAATGCTGCCACGTAACCATCGCGCGTTTCTTCACCGCCCTTGTGCTGCATCTCAAAACCTTCTGAGATTAGCTCACAGTTTGGACAATCTGCCGGTCCATCGGTATCTCCTTCTAAACCATCTACATCGACCTGACCGTTATATGCCAAACCAATAAATTGCGTAGAAACGCTGGGTTGGAATAGACGGGCATACCCCAAAGATACACCTAACGTATCGTCTAAAAACTTACCTTGATAGGAAAAGCTCAGCCTGTGACCGTATTCAGTGGCATCGCTTATTTCGGATGCTCTATCGTTATACATACCACGCATGTTGGCGCTGAATTTATGCTGCTCTTCAATGGCAAGTGGTGATGCTGTTTTTAGCTCTACCGTACCCGCAATACCGCCTTCAATAAGCGACGCCTTGGGAGATTTATAAACCGCTGCCTCGCTAATAAGCTCAGACGGATATTGGTCAAATTCAATAGCGCGACTTCCGCTGGTAGATACCTGCTCCCTACCGTTTAACGTAGAAAAAACAAAGTCGCCTGATAAACCGCGAATATTGATTTGTGCTGCTTGTCCGCCTGTACGCACTGCGGAAATACCTGGCAAGCGGGTCAAAGCATCTGCCATAGATACGTCGGGAAGCCCGCCAAGGTCATCTGCAGATATTTGCTCAGAAACCGTGTCAGAGAAACGTTTTTGGTTTAGTGATTGAATTAAGCTGGTACTGAAACCACGTACTTCGATACGCTCTAAGGTATCTTCTTGCGGTCGTTCAACTTCATCTACGGGTGTGTCTGGTGACTCTTGAGCATAGAGCGGCAGCGCACTAAACGCGACCCCACTAGTGATCAAGGCCGCCATTATAGTGCTGGGTTTGAATGTTTTCATTGGTGTCCCATCCTTGTTTATTATCGACATTTTTAGGAATACCACACCCAAAAATGCCTTTTATACCAATCCGCATAGATAAGTGCTCACTCAGAAGGTTCTGGCAGGGCGAGTGGGTAATTATCTATGCGGACTGGTTTTATGCTTCAACACCAAATACTACTGGTTTGTATAAAAAGAGAGCAACGCTATGCATACGTATTCATTTACATTTATGAAACATAATTGAAACAAAGTTCAGAAGTGATTGTTTTATATAATTTTTAGAAGGGGGTATCAGCAGATTAGGCCAGTTACTTATGGGAAATTATAACATTATTGAAAGCCATCCCTAGCTCTCGGGGTTCTTACTCACCGTGTTGCTGTGTTCGAAGTACAACATTATGATGTTCGAAATTCAACGCGCAGCCTTGAATAAAGCGCTCAACATTTTGCTCTTTATACAAATCCCCTCGACCAGGCTGATTTTGTGCAAGTGCCGGAAATGCACCATAACCAGCAAATAAGCAATGCCATGATACTGAGTCCCAGTGCATACCTATATTCTGCCGCTTGATTTCATTCGCTAGATCTTCGCGATTAAACCAAGTGGTAATGATCGATTGAAGGGAGTCAGACAACACCATATTGTTTCTATTGTCACGCCAGTAGTCAGAATCGTTTCTTGTATTAAGTTTATAGTGCGCGACAATGTAGTCTCTCACTCTGTCGAAACGCGCTTTGGCAAACGCATTATAAGCGGCTCTCTCGGTGTTAGAGAAACCACCCTTTTCAAACATATCTGTGAAGTACTCAATGCAAATCTGTACAAGGTGAAGCGCCGTTGCTTCAAGCGGCTCTATAAACCCTTGAGATAGCCCTAATGCCAAACAGTTGTTCTGCCAGTGCTGCTCAACTTGCCCTACTTTCATTTTAAGGTGTCTGGCTTCAATATCGCTGTTTTCAAGACCTAAATGATGTCGCAATTCTTCTTCGGCCTTATCCCTCGATAAATGAGCAGCACTGTAAACGTAGCCATTACCTGTGCGGCTTTGTAACGGTATTGTCCAACACCAACCGTTAGAAAATGCTGTAGACTGAGTTTCTACTTGAATATTCTCTTGTGCATGTGTGGGTAAAACTACTGCAGAATCGTTGAATAAGTTTTCAGAATAAGACTTAAATTTTACACCTAAAGCCTGCTGCAATAAGGTTGAAGAAAAGCCTGTACAATCAACGAAAAAATCTCCTTCAATACTGCCTTTATCCGTTACGAGATGGCTGATATCGCCACTAGGATGTAGCGCCACATCACTAATAATGCCACTAACGTGAGTAACGCCTTTTTCAACCGCAACATCACGCAAATAGTTGCCCAGCAATGCGCTGTCAAAATGGTAGCCATATTCCATTCTAAATGGAAAATTCTCAGGCGTTAGAGGCGCTTTATTTTGTTTTGCCAACACACCATTTAACAAAAAATCTTCTGGGTTGATATGACTATCAAGACCTAGCCTTCGTGTACGGCAATTTACTTCAAAAGCACGCTGGGTAAAGGTGTCTGTTTGAGAGATAAAGGGGTGGCGATATTGTTTCACACCGGACCCCGGACTCCAATCATTAAACTTAATACTTGTCTTATACGTTGCATTGCACTTAGGCATCCAGTCGCTTTCGGCTATACTGAGTTCCTCAAAGAAACGTTTAAGTGTGGGTGTAGAGCCCTCCCCCACACCTATGATGCCAATCTCAGGAGACTCAACAAGGGTTACCTTAACCTTGTCCGATGACCATTTGTGCGCAAAGTAATTTGCTGCCATCCAGCCGGCGGTGCCGCCCCCGGCTATAACGATATGGGTTGGTTTATTCATAGTTCGATTCTAACCACAGAACTGCTTTAAGAAGTCATCGTGAGTTGCAATTTTTCCGATAGGTTCATTCTTAATACGTTTAATGTTTTGCATCAACTCTTGCAGCTTTTGTTCAGACAATGCATTGGCAAGTGGATGGTAGTCTTTCTGCATCACCCCTTGTCCCATCAGTACTTGCAGCCATGAGCTTTCAAGGAATAAATCATTTTGCTCTCTGAACAAATTTCCTGACTCTCTAAATAGCTCTATTTTATGGGTTAAACTGTCTGGTACATCCATTTCTCGTAAGTCTTTCCAAAAATGCGAGTCAGTTCTTTCATTAACGTGATAGTGCAAAATAATGAAATCACGTATTTGTTCGTATTCAAGCTGAGACTGCTTGTTATACTCATCTATCTGATATTTCTTAATCCCTTCGTGTGGGAATAAATGGATTAGTCGAACTACTGCAGACTGAATAAGATGAATACTCGTTGACTCGAGGGGCTCTAAAAATCCGCTAGAAAGCCCAACGGCCACCACATTCTTATTCCACTGCTTGCGTCTTCGCCCTGTTTTAAAGCGGATAAAATTAGGATCGGCGAGTGGTTTGGTATCTAGGTTACTTGACAGTATGTCTAGTGCTTGCTCGTCAGAAAAATAATTACTGCTGTATACTAAGCCATTACCATTGCGGTGCTGAAGCGGAATACGCCATTGCCAACCTGCAGAGTGCGCAATCGAACGAGTATAAGGACGGGTATGTTCGTGGCGCTCTGAAGGCATAGCTACTGCCCGGTCGCAAGGTAACCAATGCGACCAATCCTCGTAGCCGGTATTCAGTGTTTGCTGCGTAAGTAGCCCTTTAAACCCTGAACAGTCAATAAACAAGTCGCCTTCGATATGAGCACCGTCTTTAAGCGTCACCCCGGTAATAAAACCGCTGTCTGCATCCTGTTTAACATCAGTAATAATGCCTTCTTTGCGAGTAACGCCCATCGCCTCACATTTCTTACGAAGGAATCGAGCATACAGCGACGCATCAAAATGATAGGCATACGGCATTTCTATAATTGGGTCGGGAGATTTGATATGGGCAAATTTACCCGCTTTACAGGCAAGGTAGTTTAGATCGTATTCCCATATCGAGTCAGATAACCCTAACTCTTGAGCGCGTTTGAAATAATGATGAAAATGACAAAAAGCGTAGCTTTTACCCGGGGCGCCAAAAGTGTGGAAATAGCTTTCCCCTTCTACCCGCCAGTTTTCAAACTTAATCGCCAACTTCATGGTGGCGTTTGTTTCGCGTAAGAACTCTTTCTCATCTATTCCTAAAACATTATTTAGTGTGATAATAGGTGGAATAGTTGCTTCGCCAACACCGACGGTACCGATCTCTTCAGACTCAACTAAGGTTACGTTTACGCCCGCACCGATAAGACGCTTTATAACAGCAGCTGAAATCCAACCTGCCGTGCCACCACCTACAATAACTACATTTTTTACCGCTTTGTTCATCATATTTCTGCCGTCAGCATTTTTTTGTGCCCACATTACTATCATCTCTAAATATCATGACATCTAGTGCTATACAACAAAAAGCCCCAATACATTACGTGAATTGGGGCTTGTTTAATGTTACTCGTTTAAGCGCTCGCATATAACAAGCGCTGTTTCAACAACCACTTAGAACGTGTAGTTGAAACCAAGTAGGAAGTTACGTCCGTAGCTCTGGTACTCAGTAATTTGACGACTGTCACCTGGGTTAACACGAACAGTAGGCTCGTCAGTCAGGTTCTGGCCTTGAAGCGTAACGCGAAGCCCTTCAAGATATTCAATGCCAGACTCACTGAAGTCGTAGCCAATCTGTGCGTCTATCTGCTTAACACCGTTATCTTCAATAGGTGCTAGAGAAAGGCTGATTGCACGGGTCTCAGTAGCAAACGCATCACGTTTAGTTCCAGATACACGAATTTCAAAACCATTGCTTTCATAGAAGGCGGTTAGTGAGTAGGTCTCTTCAGATAAACCTGGTACCGCTTCACCATTCTCTAATTCACCGTCAAGGAAGGTCGCACTAGCGAATACACCAAAACCTTCAAGTGAATCGTGGATCATGTCAAACGGTAGACTACCCTGCAGTTCCCAGCCTCGAACAAAACCTTCTAGTCCATCTTCACGGAAGCTTACAATTCCGTTAAATGTACCTGGTGGTACGATATCGTTTTCATCAAGTACCTCATCACCATTGATGTCAGTTTCACCAGACGTCTCGTGGAAACCTTCAATGTAAGACTCACTAAAATCGCCAACAGTTTGTCCAGCTACATGCCAGTTAGTCAGATCTTTATAGAAGAAGCTAGCGGCGACGTAACCTGAGTCCGCGAAGTAATTTTCGTAAGCAATATCAAACTGGTTTGCTTCAAGCGGTCTAAGACGTGCATTACCCGCGCTTGCAGACCATGGGCCATTAGCAACATTTGTTGAAATGATTTGCTGGTCGTTAAAAGTAAAGCTTACTGTGTTGTTCGGACGCATATCATCCATACGAGGACGGCTAATCACTTTGCCTAAAGCTGTACGAATAAACTGGTTCTCAGCAATTTCGAAGCTCAGGTTCAATGTTGGCAAGACGTCAGTGTAAGAGTCGCCATCCGATACTGGAGTGACCGCAGTGAATCCTGTTGGACCAGTAGTGGTGTTAAAACCAGTACCTGCTTGGTCAACATTAACAACCTGTAGCCCAAGATTACCAAATACCAGTACATCACCAATTTCAGTTTCAATGTCTAATTTTGCATATGCAGTTAGAATATCTTCAGAGATGGTGTAAGAGTCACCAAAGCGACCATTTTCAAATAGTTCTGCTTCTGTCTCTATATAATAACCGCTTCTATACAAACCAAGACCATCGTATGCAATTACGCCATCGATACCAATGTGGCTTAAATCCGCTGTACCAATAGGGTTTGGAACCAGTTCTTGGTTTGGCCATTGTGGCGACGTTAGGTAAGCACCGTTATTATCTTTAGACTTTTCGCGCTCTTGATAGTTAACACCGGCAGTTAACTTAGTGAAGATACCCCATTCAACAAAACCCTCAAGGTCAAGACGAACAGCATCAAGTGACTCTTCAAAAATAGGTTCGTTAACAAAACCATCCTGTGCTGTATTAGGTCCAAAACCTTCTACGCCCTGGAAGCGCTCTACAGGAGTTAGTGAACCACCCCAGGCTTGCGGACCAGCTAGGTAGATTGAGTTAAGGTCTGCTAAATCGACACTGTCTAAAGTAGGATGGTCGCTGTAAACCGCACCAGTAGATGTCATTGTCCATGCGCGTGGAGTAAGAGGACGACCATCGATACCTGCACGACCTACACCTGAGTAACTTTCGATGTCAGTGATAGTTTTGTCCACTTCACCCATAGATACGTCTAACGTTGCTGTCCAATTATCATTGATTGTATATTCAACGTTTAGACCAAAGGTAGTAAGTTCAGCTTCTTGTTGACGAGAGTCGTTACGAATTACAGATAAGAAGCCATCATAGTAACCAGAGGTTACTAGACCATCTTCAACACCAGTGATTGTGTAAGCGCCTGTGCCCCATTCAGCGCCACCTTCTTCAACACCGCGGCGTGCATCATTTTCTTCAAAATCAATGTATAGCGCATCGAATTGAATTTTCAAATTGTCAGTGGGTGCGTATTCAATCACCCCAGCAACTGATGTGCGCTCTAACATTGCTGAACGAGTAAAGGAATCGTGACCACCAAGTATTACTGTTCCCTCAGGTACTTCAACACCTTCTGCGGCATTGTCAGGGTTTGCAGTCGCATAACCCCAACCACGGAAGTACTGTTCTTGACGAGGTGATTCCATATCGGCAATAACTAACGCCACACCAAGCTTATCGTCAGCGAATTGATCTACGTAGTTAAAAGATAGACGATGACCTTCATTATCAAAATCAGGGTTACCCGCCTCTTCTTGGTTTGCTTCATACGTACCGTTAATTGTAACTGTTTTTTGCGCGCTTAGCGGGCTAACAGTTTGGATATCGACAGTACCACCAATGCCTTGAGTCATCAGGCCTGCTTCAGGTGTTTTATATACTAGGATATTTGAAACAATTTCCGTTGGGTAAAGGTCAAACTCGACACCACGGTTATCGCCCATACCTAATAGCTCTCGACCGTTCAGTGTAGTACCTACATAGTTTTCATTGAAACCACGAACAGAGATACCGCTAGTACGACCATTACGGCGCTCACCAGCTAGACCAGGGAGACGAGCGATTGATTCTGCGATACTTGTATCAGGTAGCTTACCAATGTCTTCAGCAGATAACGCTTCAACAATTGACGTGTTATCCATTTTGATTGCTTGTGCACGTTGCAGACTGCCGCGAATACCGCTTACTTGAATGACTTCAAGTTCAGCTTCATCAACAGCATCGGTGTTTGCTTCCTGTGCTAGTGCAGGAGCACTACCAAACGCCATACCACCAGAGATAAGCGCAGCTTTTATTAAGTTGGGTTTAAATTGTTTCATAAAACGGGTGTCCCATACAGTTATAGTTGTTGTCTTTTTGTTGTTCTTATGACAAATAAATGACAATACATCTCACGGGGACAATGCTATAGATGCCCTAGGTTTTGCACAATTGCCTGCATACGTATTCAATAAAATTTATGCAACATGAAATTAACAATACACATCACAATTGTGATGTAATTTTACAACATTTTGTGACCTTCACTTTAAGTGCTGCTTCCATAGAGAATAAGACTTGTATTAAGAACTAATAAGACGCTTGGAATGAATATATGCAAAAAAATAAAAATTAGGGGTCAATTATTCAGTATTAAGTTAATTTTCAGGCGTTTATTCTAAATTTTTAAAATAAAACTCAGCGAAATCGCCGGCAGTAGTAAACCAAATATCATTAGCATCAGATAAGACTTTTAAGATTGACTCGAAATATTCCCAATTATTAGATGTAATATTTTGATCAAATTCCCAAGAATGACCCCAAATGACAAAGACACTCAATGATTCAGACGCTTCATTCACATATTTACTAGCTAATGGATATGCCTCAGAGTGATGTGCACTAGGGTGCCATTCGAACAAGTTGTCCGGTAAATCAAACTTACCCGTACTATTTACTGTACGAGCATTAGTAAAACCCGCTAATTTGAGCGCCTGAATAACCTCTTCATTATATAGTCCTAGTGGATATGCAAAAGATGTTACATTATAGCCCGCCAATAGACCTAAGCGTTCTTTATCAAACTCAACTTGATGCTGTATTTCTTTTCGAGTCAACCCTGGGAGCCCTGGGTGAGAAAAACTATGTCCAGCAATTTCATGTCCCTTGTACAGAGTCGCCACTTCGTCATGATCCACGTACTTACCTATAATAGGTAAGTACTCTTTTAGCCAAGAAGCCCGTTGCGAAAAAAGCCCTGAACTTAAGTTAAACGTTCCTTTCATCTCGTACTTATCTAGTAGTCTGATTAGTTGCTTATCTTGAACCATTCCGTCGTCAAAACTAAAAACAACCGCCTTTTTAGTACCACCGGGATAGGTAAGATCGGCGTAAGACGAGAAGGTAACAAATAGTAAACACGTATAGAGAAAGTAAGCTTTGAAAGTGATCATAAATTTTTAAAGTACGGCATCAATTGCTTTTTGAAAACCTGATAACCCGCTTCGTTTAAATGCGTACCGTCAGTGGTGAGTTCGGGATTAATCCTTCCATCAATTGAAAATGAATCGTGAAAGTTTAAAAAGGTAAAACGCTCAGAGTTAAGTTGCGCAATTTGTCTATTTACCTCTTTTGCCATTACAGTAATGTAGTCCCGATGATCAGGAAGTAACCCCAACACAACAATTTTTGTACTAGGTAAAGAATCGCTAATCTTCGAGGTAATCTTGTCGATATTCAACGCAGTATCGGACAAATTTTGAATCTGTCGCTCATAGTAAAGGTTAAAGATATCGTTAATACCAATTAAAATGACAACCACTGCAGGGGCATTGGCCTCAATTTCTTGTAAACGAGCCAACACACCGTAAGAAGTATCACCGCTTATTCCCCTATTACGTACCTTCAGATTGTTAAACCTTACCGACCAGTTAGCGCCGAGCTCTGTAAGGCTGTCACCTATAAAAACAATGTCTCCGGTTTTTATAGGCTGGTTATTAAATAGAGACATCCGGCTTTGATAATGCTCTTTTAACCATTCGTTCTGATAAGGTATGTCTGGCTCGTCTGCGAGTAGAGAAAATGCAGAACAATTTAAAATAGACGCAAATAGTACTTTTAATACATATCTTCGCAGCCCCATTCTGTTAATCCTTTTTCGAACCACAACTTTTGACGCTCTTGCTATATGATAGCGCAAAGTCATTACCCATCTTCACGAAACTTTCGCTCGTGTAATGCCATGGATCATCACCATAGGTGTAGGTATCAGAATTAGACATATAGGTGGCGCAGTTGTCTGACGCAACAAATAATTGCTGAGCAAGGTGCACTCGGTCAATATACGGCATAATATCTTCATCGCCCATTTCGGAATCGGTGATTTTGCCTATAACCACAGGTAAATCATCTACCCTAAATGCAGCACGGAACAAGTTCATTAACGAAGTTAAATTATCTAGATAGGCATTAGCTGACGTCTCACTTGCATGTGCATCGGCTTCACCCTGCATCCAAATAATGCCCATAGGTTTTAACGAGTCTGATTTGCCATCGCCATCGATATCGTTGACTGCATACGCGTTGTTAATTGTCTCTAGTGCAAAATCATACTGATTGAGGCCTTTACCCTCGGTAAAATTTGGGTACCAGTTACTGTAACCTGTGTTAAGCGCAAGGCCAGTTCCCCCTACCGCATACTTTATAATGGCAATTTTTTTGCCTGGATACTGCTGCTGTATTGTGTTGGCAAAGGTTAATTCTGCACCGAATCGCTCTGAAAGCGTATTGGTTTTCCCATCCGATTTAAAACCTGTACCGTGGCCCGGTTGAAGTTTTTCCCACTTCCCTAGACCGCCGTTTTCTTGATTATCAAAAACACCATTTCCATGAAAAATCATCACGTCTTGTTCTTTTGCTAAATCTTTTGGCAGTTCAGAAACGTATCCATAGCCGTCCATATTGGATTGCCCTGCCATAAAAAAAGTCAGGTATTCATCAGCTATAGCTGAGCATGACAACAAGGAAGCGAAACAAGCTAAAGTAGTTTTTTTCATAAAAAATATCTTTATGTTATTCGGTTGGTAAAAATAGAGTACTTATAAACGCAACGTTAACAAGGTGAATACGTTTGCAAGCACTTCAAAGCAACGCACGTTTTAATACAGGTATAAAAAAGCCCGCTTAAAGCGGGCTTTCAAGCATATTAATAAGCGTTAGCTTACCAACCTGTAGTTTCGCGAAGCGCCTTGCCGATTTCAGCAAGTGAACGTACAGTCTTAACGCCTGCGTCTTCTAGTGCTTTGAATTTCTCGTCAGCAGTACCTTTACCGCCTGCGATGATTGCACCAGCGTGACCCATACGCTTGCCCGGAGGAGCAGTAACACCAGCAATGTAAGAAACAACTGGCTTAGTTACGTTCTCTTTAATGAACGCAGCCGCTTCTTCTTCTGCAGTACCACCGATCTCACCGATCATTACGATAGCTTCAGTTTGTGGATCGTCTTGGAACATCTGAAGGATGTCGATGAAGTTTGAACCAGGAATTGGGTCACCACCGATACCAACACAAGTAGACTGGCCGAAACCTTCGTCAGTAGTTTGTTTAACCGCTTCGTACGTAAGCGTACCAGAGCGAGAAACAATACCAACTTTACCAGGCTTGTGGATGTGACCAGGCATGATACCAATTTTACACTCTCCAGGAGTGATTACACCTGGGCAGTTTGGACCAATCATGCGAACGCCTTTCGCTTCTACGTATTCTTTAACGTAAAGCATGTCTAGCGTTGGAATACCTTCAGTGATACATACGATTAGCTCGATACCCGCATCTGCAGCTTCAACAATTGAATCTTTACAGAATGGTGCTGGTACGTAGATAACTGTCGCAGTTGCGCCAGTTGCTTCTACCGCTTCACGTACAGTATTAAATACTGGAAGACCTAGGTGCTCAGTACCGCCTTTACCTGGTGTTACACCACCAACCATTTGCGTACCGTAAGCAATAGCTTGCTCAGAGTGGAAAGTACCCTGACCGCCAGTGAAACCCTGACAAATTACTTTAGTATCTTTATTAATTAATACAGACATTATTTGCCCTCCGCTGCAGCAACAACTTTCTGCGCTGCATCAGTAAGCGATTCAGCAGCAATGATATCTAGACCAGAGTTCGCTAGAACTTCACGGCCAAGCTCTGCATTGGTACCTTCAAGGCGTACAACTACAGGTACTTCTACGCCAACTTCTTTAACCGCACCAATGATACCTTCTGCAATCATGTCACAGCGAACGATACCACCGAAGATGTTAACCAATACTGCTTTAACGTTGTCATCAGAAAGGATGATTTTGAATGCTTCAGCTACACGCTCTTTAGTTGCGCCGCCACCAACGTCTAGGAAGTTAGCTGGCTTACCACCGTGTAGGTTTACGATGTCCATAGTACCCATTGCAAGGCCAGCACCATTAACCATACAACCTACGTTACCGTCTAGTGCTACGTAGTTTAGTTCCCACTGAGCTGCGTGAGCTTCACGCGCGTCTTCTTGTGAAGGATCTTGCATATCTTTCAGCTTAGGCTGACGATATAGTGCGTTACCATCGATACCTACTTTTGCGTCAAGGCAGTGTAGGTTACCGTCAGTTTTAATAACTAGCGGGTTGATTTCGATAAGCGCTACGTCAAGCTCTTCAAACATCTTGGCTAGGCCAAGGAAGATTTGAGTGAATTGCTTGATTTGTACGCCAGAAAGACCTAGAGCGAACGCCATTTCACGCGCTTGATAAGGCTGAGGACCAACAATTGGGTCGATTTCAGCTTTAAGGATTTTCTCTGGTGTTTCTTCTGCAACAGTTTCAATCTCAACGCCACCTTCAGTAGATGCCATAAATACAACGCGACGGGTTGTACGGTCAACTACTGCACCAAGGTAAAGCTCGTTAGCGATATCTGTGCAAGATTCTACAAGGATTTTGCTCACAGGCTGACCGTTTTCGTCAGTCTGGAAAGTCACCAAATTTTTGCCAAGCCAGTTTTCAGCGAAAGCGCGAATGTCGTCTTTGTTTTTAACTAGCTTTACACCGCCAGCTTTACCGCGACCGCCCGCGTGTACCTGACACTTAACTACCCACTCTTCACCGCCGATGCGGTCAGCCGCTTCTACAGCACCTTGAGCAGTGTCTGCTGCGTATCCTTCAGAAACAGGCAAGCCGTATTCTTTGAATAGCTGCTTACCTTGGTATTCATGCAAATTCATGGTGTTTCTATCCGATTTTTAGTAAGACAAAAGCCGCAAATGCGACTTGATTATTTAGACTGATATTATAGGGTAAATATCAGCGTTGCGTTAGGCGCTAAACAAGATAACACAAGCAAAGCGCCCAACCACAATTCCGTGAGACGAAAGTCTTATACGTCTAGTAGTAGACGTGTTGGATCTTCTAACATCTCTTTAACGGTTACCAAGAACCCTACTGATTCTTTACCATCGATAATACGGTGGTCATAAGAAAGCGCTAGGTACATCATTGGTAGAATTTCTACTTTACCATTAACTGCCATTGGGCGGTCTTGGATTTTGTGCATACCAAGAATTGCGCTTTGTGGCGGGTTAATGATTGGTGTAGACATTAGTGAACCAAACACACCACCGTTGGTGATTGTGAAGTTACCACCTTGTAGTTCAGCCAATGACAGCTTACCGTCACGACCTTTAAGTGCTAGTTCTTTAATTCCTTTTTCAACACCAGCCATACCTAGTGTGTCAGTATCTTTAAGTACTGGTGTCACAAGGCCACGAGGTGTAGATACGGCAATCGACACATCGAAATAGTTGTGATAAACAATGTCATCACCGTCGATTGACGCGTTAACTTCTGGGAAGCGCTTAAGTGCTTCAGTAACCGCTTTAACGTAGAACGACATAAAGCCTAAACGAATGCCGTGACGTTTTTCGAAGCTCTCTTGATACTGTTTACGAAGGTCCATGATAGGCTTCATGTTTACTTCGTTAAACGTAGTTAGCATTGCTGTTGAGTTCTTCGCTTCAAGTAGGCGATTCGCAATAGTCTTACGAAGACGCGTCATTGGAACACGCTTCTCAGTACGGTTACCAGTTGGTAAATCTGCCACTGTTGCTTCAGCTGCCGCAGGCGCTGCCTTAGCTGAGCTATCGCCGCCTTTAAGATACTTTTCTACGTCTTCTTTAGTGATACGGCCATTTTTACCCGTACCCTTAACTTTAGCTGCGTCTACGCCTTTTTCAGCAAGCAGACGACGTACAGACGGACTAAGCGCATCGCTGCTGTCTTCACTGTCATCGTTTTCGCTAGACGCTGCTGGAGCAGAAGCACCGCTTGCCGCACCTTCTACAAACTTCGCAATAACTTCTTCAGCTGTAACAGTCGCACCTTCTTCTGCGATGATTTCAGCTAGTGAACCGTCTGCAGGAGCTACAACTTCAAGTACTACTTTGTCAGTTTCGATATCAACCAAGTTTTGGTCTCGAGAAACTGCTTCACCCACAGCCACATGCCACGTTGCGATTGTCGCGTCAGCTACAGACTCTGGAAGTACTGGTACTTTAACATCAGATGTTTTTCCAGAAGCCGCTGGAGCCGCATCTGATTTAGAATCGCCTTTCGCTTTGCTTTCTGTTTTAGCTTCAGCTGGTGCAGCAGCACCACCCTTTTTTAGTTTAGCAATAACTTGCTCGCCTAAAACAGTTGCACCCTCTTCGTTTAGGATCTCACCAATTGTACCGTCCGCTGGCGCCACAACTTCTAAAACCACTTTATCAGTTTCAATATCAACCAGGTTCTGGTCTCGTTTAACTGCGTCACCGGCCTTTACGTGCCAGGTTGCAATGGTGGCATCGGCAACTGACTCAGGTAGAACCGGAACTTTTATCTCAATTGTCATTACTGTTCCTTATTTAATTGTGAGTGCGTTTTCAACCAGGGCTTTCTGTTGCTGGTTGTGAACGGATACATAACCTACTGCAGGTGACGAGGATGCATCACGACCTGCATATGTTAATTTTGCACCATCTGGAATTGCTTGCCAGAAATGGTGTTGGCTACAGTACCAAGCGCCTTGGTTTTGAGGCTCTTCTTGACACCAAACCCAATCTTTTACATGGCTGTATTGTGCCACAACTTTAGCGCATTCTTCTTGTGGGAATGGGTAAAGTTGCTCTAAACGAATGATTGCAACGTCTGTTTGCTCATTTTTACGGCGCTGGTCTAACAAATCGTAGTAAACCTTACCTGAACACATAACAACACGCTTAACGTTCTTCGGATCGATATCGTCAATTTCACCAATGACGTTATGGAATTTACCTTCCGCAAGTTCCTCTAACGAAGATACTGCCATTGGATGACGTAATAGTGACTTAGGTGACATCACGATAAGCGGCTTACGCATTGGGCGAACAACTTGACGACGAAGCATGTTGTACACTTGTGCAGGCGTTGAAGGTACACACACCTGCCAATTGTGATCTGCACACATTTGTAAGAAACGCTCTAACCGTGCAGAACTATGCTCTGGGCCTTGGCCCTCATATCCATGTGGAAGCAATACAGTTAAGCCACATAGGCGGCCCCACTTAGCTTCACCTGAACTTAAGAATTGGTCGAATACTACCTGCGCACCGTTAGCAAAGTCACCGAACTGCGCTTCCCAAATGGTCAAACACGTAGGCTCAGCCGTTGCGTAACCATATTCGAAGGCCATTACGGCTTCTTCTGAAAGTACAGAGTCGTAGATTTCAATTTCACCCTGCCCCTCGCGAATATGCTGTAAAGGCATATATGTCGACGCATCTTTTTGATTATGCAGTACCGCGTGGCGGTGGAAGAAAGTACCACGACCTGAGTCCTGACCAGTAATGCGAATGTCTTCGCCTGCGTCTACAATTGTGGCATAAGCTAAGTTTTCTGCCATGCCCCAATCAAGCTTTTTCTCTCCAGCTACCATAGCTTTACGATCTTGATAAAGCTTGTTAACACGAGACTGAAGCTTGTGATCTTCAGGGATAGTGGTAATTGATTCACCTAACTCTTTAAGCTTTTCAACTGAAAGCGCACCGTCGTATGGCGTATCCCAGTCGTGGCCTAGATATGGAGACCAGTCTACACTATGCTCAGTCATTGGACGCCATTCTTCAACAACGCATGCACCGTGATCTAATGCTTCGCGGTATTCTTCAAGATAGCGATCAGCATCACGTTGCTCAATGACGCCTTCAGCAATTAACTGGTCAGCATAAAGCGCACGTGGAACTGGGTGCTTTTTAATTTTTTGGTACATCAACGGCTGCGTGGCGTTTGGCTCATCCGCTTCGTTGTGACCATGACGACGGTAACAGACTAGGTCAATTACTACGTCTTTCTTAAACTTATTGCGATATTCAAGCGCTAGTTGTGTCACAAAGGCAACCGCTTCTGGGTCATCAGAGTTCACGTGGAAAATTGGCGCCTGAACCATTTTAGCGATATCAGTACAATACTGAGTAGAGCGTGTATCTTCCGTTTTTGACGTAGTGAAACCAACTTGGTTGTTCACCACTATACGAACGGTACCACCTACTGCAAAGCCGCGCGTTTGCGACATGTTGAAGGTTTCTTGTACCACACCCTGACCGGCAATTGCTGAGTCACCGTGAATAGTGATAGGCAGTACTGTATTCGTGTCATCATTGCGGCGCGCAAGACGTGCACGTACAGAACCCATTACTACAGGGTTTACAATCTCAAGGTGAGACGGGTTAAACGCTAATGCTAAGTGAACATTGCCGCCTGGAGTCGCGAAGTCTGAAGAGAAACCTGCGTGATATTTGACATCACCCGCACCTAGCGAGTCATCGTGCTTGCCAGAGAATTCATCAAACAAAACAGAAGGGTTTTTACCAAGAACGTTAACCAACACGTTCAAGCGACCGCGGTGGGCCATACCGATAACCACTTCTTTAGTACCTGCTGTACCGGCTTTAGTGATAAGACCTTTCAGCATAGGAATTAGCGCGTCACCACCTTCTAGTGAGAAACGCTTCGCACCTGGAAATTTAGAGCCCAGGTATTTTTCCATGCCATCTGCTGCGGTTAGACCTTTAAGAATGCCTAATTTTTCATCGCGAGAGATTTCTGGTTTGGCTTGAACTGATTCAATCTTTTGCTGTAACCAACGCTTCTGTTCTGTATCGGTGATGTGCATATATTCCGCACCGATAGAACCACAGTATGTGCGATTAAGTGATTTAAACAGCTCACCTAGCGGCATAGACTCCTTACCAATAGCGTAAGAGCCAACGTTAAATACTGAGTCGAAATCTTTTTCGGAAAGACTGTGGTGAGAAAGTTCTAAATCGCGAACGCGCTCTTGCTGCCAAAGACCAAGTGGGTCTAGATTAGCGTGCTGATGACCGCGGAAGCGGAATGCGTTAATTAACTGAAGAACTTTAACTTGCCTATCGTCTGAAACATTTGCCGAAGGCACAGACGGGCTAGACATGCGGGCTGTAGGCCCTAACGCAGCAAGTTGCCTAAATTGATTTTTGATAGTTGTATGATTTGTTTCTAACTCTACGCCATCGACTTTGGGGAGGTTATCGAAGATTTGTCGCCAATTTTCAGAGACGCTTTGAGGGTCTTCCAAATAGGTTTCATACAACTCTTCAACATAGGCAGCGTTGGCACCTGCCATGTGCGAGGAATCCCACCACGCTTTCATCACGCTTTCTTGCATTTAATTTGCCTTGCTACGTTTTATAAAATCTAGTTAACAATCAATATGTATTATAAGGTTATTCTCAGCATAACCAAGTGTTATAACAGCGAATATATAAAAAAATAGCCATCCTTTTGGGATGGCTATTTAGAGCATCACTTTCTGTAACTAAAAGAAGTTATCAGAATATAGTACTAAACAGCCCGTTGTAAAAGCATAGACTTAATTTGGCCTATTGCTTTTGTTGGGTTCAAGCCTTTAGGGCATACACTCACACAGTTCATGATACCGTGACAGCGGAATACGCTGAATGCATCATCAAGGTCGTTAAGACGTTCTTCAGTTGCAGTATCGCGACTATCAATAAGGAAGCGATATGCGTGAAGTAGACCCGCAGGACCAATGAACTTGTCTGGATTCCACCAAAACGATGGACATGACGTTGAACAACATGCACAAAGAATACACTCGTATAGCCCATCAAGTTTCGCACGTTCTTCAGGCGACTGTAGATGCTCGCGCGCAGGCGGCTGCTTGCTGTCGTTGATTAAGAACGGCTTAATCTTTTCGTACTGTGTATAGAACTGTGTCATATCAACAACTAGGTCACGTACTACCGGTAGACCAGGAAGTGGACGAACTACTATTTTCCCTTTGCCCAGTGCAGATAGAGGAGTAATACATGCTAGGCCATTTTTGCCGTTCATGTTTACACCGTCTGAACCACATACACCTTCACGGCAAGAGCGACGGAAAGAAAGCGTCGGATCCTGCTCTTTTAGTGCAAGTAGCGCGTCTAGCACCATCATGTCTTGACCTTCCTCTACTTCTAGAGTGTAGTCTTGCATGCGAGGCTTCGCATCTACTTCAGGGTTATAACGATAAATCGAAAAAGTTAATTGCATGATCGTTGCCTCTCTTAATATGAACGCACTTTAGGCGGGAATGCTTCCCTAAGCTTAGGCGCCATATTCACTTCACGTTTAAGCATTTTATCAGTGTTCGGATCGTAGATGCTATGGCATAACCAGTTGTCATCATCACGTTCCGGGAAGTCGAAGCGGCTGTGAGCACCACGGCTTTCCGTTCTGAAGTTCGCTGCTACTGCTGTGCTGTACGCAGTTTCCATTAGGTTATCAAGCTCTAAACATTCAATACGTTGAGTGTTGAAGTCTGAACTCTTATCGTCAAGGCGTGCATGCTTAAGGCGCTCGCGAATTTCGCTAAGTTCCTTAAGACCTTCCGCCATGGCTTCACCTTCACGGAATACTGAGAAGTTAAGCTGCATGCATTCTTGCAAGTCTTTCTTAATTTGAACAGGGTCTTCGCCCTTTCCTTTCTCTGAATTTTCCCAACGGTTGAAACGTGTCATAGAAGCTTCAAGATCAGACTCAGACGCGTCGCGTGTTGGTGCCATTTCAGATAATGTCTTACCAAGGTGTAAACCAGTCGCACGACCGAATACAACAAGGTCAAGTAGTGAGTTACCGCCAAGACGGTTTGCACCGTGTACAGATACACAAGCAATCTCACCACATGCAAATAGACCGTTAACTACCTTATCATTACCGTTTTCATCAACCGTTAGACATTGGCCATCAACGTTTGTTGGAATACCACCCATCATATAGTGACAAGTAGGAATTACTGGAATCGGCTCTTTTACAGGGTCAACGTGTGCGAATGTACGCGATAGTTCAAGAATACCAGGTAGACGTGACTCAAGTACATCTTTACCAAGGTGATCAAGCTTAAGCTTAATGTGAGTACCCCACGGGCCTTCACAACCACGACCTTCGCGAATTTCAGTCATCATTGAACGTGCAACAACGTCACGACCCGCTAGGTCTTTCGCGTTAGGTGCATAACGTTCCATGAAGCGTTCGCCGTCTTTATTGAGAAGGTAACCACCTTCACCACGACAGCCTTCAGTAACCAATGTACCCGCGCCAGCTATACCCGTTGGGTGGAACTGCCACATTTCCATATCCTGAACCGCAACACCAGCACGTAGTGCCATACCAACACCGTCACCGGTATTGATGTGCGCGTTAGTTGTTGATGCGTAGATACGACCCGCACCACCAGTTGCAAGAACAACTGCGCGCGATTTAAAGTAAACTACTTCGCCAGTTTCGATGTCGATTGCTGTACAACCTACAACGTCGCCGTCTTGGTTCTTAACCAGGTCAAGTGCATACCACTCAGAAAATACTTTGGTTTTGTTCTTTACGTTTTGCTGGTAAAGAAGGTGTAGAAGCGCGTGACCAGTACGGTCCGCTGCAGCTGCCGTACGAGCACCCTGCTCGCCACCAAAATTTCTCGACTGACCGCCGAAAGGACGCTGGTAAATCTTACCATTCTCGAAGCGAGAAAAAGGTAGGCCCATGTTCTCCATTTCGATAATAGCTTCTGGACCAGTTTTACACATGTACTCGATGGCGTCTTGGTCACCGATGTAATCAGATCCCTTAACAGTGTCATACATGTGCCATTCCCAGTTGTCTTCGTGTGAATTACCTAGTGCTACGGTAATACCACCCTGTGCAGACACAGTATGAGAACGGGTTGGAAATACTTTAGACAACAGTGCGCATGATTTACCAGATTCTGAAATCTGAAGTGCTGCGCGCATACCTGCACCGCCTGCACCAATTACAACTGCATCAAACTCGTGAACGGGTAAACTCATTTTACACTCCCCACAATACGAATAGGCCAACAGCTACATAGCCGAACGCGATGATATTTAGAATATATTGTAGTCCTGCGCGCAGACCTGTTGCTTTAACATAGTCTGTTAGCACCTGCCATAGGCCGATGCGCACGTGGATCATCACTGCTACTAGTGCTGCCAATGTGAAAACTTTCATAGCTAGGCCAGAGAACAACCCTCGCCATTCGATAAACGTTAGGTTATCTGTGGTAATAAAAAACCACGCCATGAAAACCGAGTACGCGAAAATAATTGCTGCTGTAGCGCGAAGTGATACGTAATCTTGTACGCCGTCACGCTTAATGCTTGCTTGGTTGGTTACCATAATGCAACTCCCAATACTACGGTCAGTACAACCCAAAGTGCGATTACTGCTTTTGCACTTGTGTTACCCGACTCTAATTCTTCCCAGTGACCTAAATCCATAACAACGTGTCTTAGGCCGCCTAGAATGTGATACGTCAGCGCTGAAGCTGTGCCAATTGCGACAAATTTTCCAAGGAAACCGTCCATGATTGCTTGAACGTCCGCGAAACCTTCCGGCGAGTGAACAGAAACTGCCCATGCCCAAATAACAAAAAGTAGCGCGAAGAACATTGCAACACCGGTTACGCGGTGGAGAATTGACGAAATAGCAGAGGGCGGAAATTTAATAGTATTGAGTTCTAAATTTACTGGTCTTTGCTTTTTCACAATGTATGCCTGTTTAATCCGTAGGGGATAATGAATTTCTTACCTTTATTATGTCCTGGGTAAGAGAATTCGATTTTTAACCTGTTAATTGCCTCGTCCAATGAGTTGTTAACAATTTGTGAATTATTCTTTGATGCTTGTAACAGAATAATTATTCCGTTTTCCAAGCACCGCTGAGTATATCCAGCGTAGTATATAATTACAATTTTTTGTGCCGTAGTAAGACTTTAGTCGCTATATACACTTTAGTGATAATTATTTTGCTCAAAAAGAGATCAAAATTGTCTACAACACGTTATAACAAGCGCAATAACAGTGTTTCGATTTTATCAGCAGCGAAATGGAATAACTATGCATATCAATAAGAAATTAAGCACTTTTAATCTGTATGCGTAATTATTCCCCATGAAAAGGTTACTTTTTAACCTGACCTGTTAATATATTTATTAATCGGTGGTTTACCTTTTTTGAAAAGCCATTGATAATTGCGCTGTATCGGGCAAAGTGATTTCCCAACGAGTTAATTGAACGTTACTGTATTGCTAGTATTTTTTTACGCAATTCAGAATATTTATTGTTCAAATATGCAATTAAATTGACTTGTTGGTGCATAATAAAGTACAAATACGCCCACTTTTCCCAACGAAGCGGACATTTTCGTCCGTTTTCGCTGCAAACAGAACCATTCTGAGGAGAGCATTTTATGGCAGATCAGAAAGCCATTCTTAAAGCCGGCGGTAAGGAAATCGAGCTTCCTATCTTGTCTGGCACCGAAGGACAAGATGTAATCGATGTCCGTACGTTAGGCCAACACGGTTATTTCACGTACGACCCAGGTTTTATGGCGACAGGATCTTGCGAGTCTTCAATTACTTACATTGACGGCGCTCAAGGTGTGTTATTACACCGCGGTTTCCCTATTGAAGAACTAGCGCGTGACGCAGACTACTTAGAAGTATGTCACATGCTTCTTCACGGTGATGCACCAACAAAAGAACAATACGAAGAGTTTAAAGAGACGATTACTCGTCACACCATGGTACATGAACAAATCAACATGTTCTTCCACGGTTTCCGCAACGACGCCCACCCTATGGCAATGCTATGTGGTACCGTTGGCGCGATGTCTTCGTTCTACCATAGCGATTTAGACGTTTCTAATGAAGAACAGCGCATTCGCAGCGCGCATCGTCTAATTGCAAAGATGCCAACGCTTGTCGCTATGTGTTACAAGTACAATATTGGCCAGCCATTCGTTTACCCACGTAACGACTTAAGCTACGCAGCAAACTTCCTGAACATGATGTTCTCTGTTCCTGCAGAAGAATATCAAATCAGCCCAGCTGTTGAGCGCGCGATGGACCGTATCTTTACGCTACACGCAGACCATGAACAGAATGCGTCAACGTCTACCGTTCGCCTTGCTGGTTCTTCTGGTGCGAACCCGTATGCTTGTATCTCTGCTGGTGTTGCTTCACTTTGGGGCCCTGCTCACGGTGGTGCAAACGAAGCATGTCTAAACATGCTAGAAGAAATCGGTACTGTAGATCGCATTCCTGAGTTTATTGCACGTGCCAAAGACAAGAACGATCCGTTCCGTCTAATGGGCTTTGGTCACCGCGTTTATAAGAATCACGACCCTCGTGCAACAGTAATGCGTGAAAGCTGTCACGAAGTACTAAGCGAACTTAACGTAAAAGATCCACTACTAGAAGTAGCAATGGAACTTGAAAAAATTGCGTTGAGCGACCCGTACTTCGCAGAGAAGAAATTGTTCCCTAACGTAGATTTCTACTCAGGTATCGTTCTTAAGGCTATTGGTATTCCTACCAACATGTTTACGTGTATCTTCGCTCTGTCTCGCACAGTAGGCTGGATTTCACACTGGCATGAAATGATGAGCGACCCTAAACAAAAGATTGGTCGTCCTCGTCAGCTTTACACTGGTCACAACCAGCGTAAATACACGCCAATTAAGTAAAAATTTAGGTTTTACTGAACTAAGTATTACGCTTAATAGTAAAAATAGCGCCTTCATGGCGCTATTTTTGTTTATACAAGTTTACTTCAAGGAACAACAATGCCCTATTCAGCAGTTTTTCTAGGTATTGCCGGTCTTATTCCTTTTGTGGCAATGCCACTGGCTTATCAGCTTAACCTATTATCACTAACACAAAGCGCCGTTTACTTTGTCCAATACTCTGCTGTGCTGTTATCTTTCTTTGGCGGTATTCATTGGTGGGACTCTGTAAGTAACCAGCGATATGATAAGCAAATGCTTATCGCAATGCTGCCAACCATCGTAGGATGGCTGTGTTTAGTATTCTCGCATGATGTAAAAGCTTTTGGCGTATTGTCACTTAGCTACGTCGCCGTACTTATTTACGACAAGTTTATCCTTAGCCTTCCTAAAGAGCAGATTGTAAGTTACATAAGCCTGCGAATGGGACTCACAAGTGTTGTCGTTATCTGTCACGCTTGGATGATTTACTTGCTTGTCTAGCGTTACTACTAACAGCTTAGCGTTAAAGGCATGACATTAGTTAATTGCAAGAAAAGTAATAGAGGCAAAAGCCTGCGGTGCTTAAGCGAGTGTCTAACTCAATCAAACCAGTTACGCATAACCTTTATAAGTAATTGATAAACAAAGATTTAACAGGCATAAATCTCGAAAACAAAAAAGGCGATAATATCGCTATATTATCGCCTACGTTTCTTACTTATCTAGCGGAATTAACGAAAAGTACCGTGGTTATTCAGCGCGAATAAGCGAAAGTAGCTCTTCGGTTTTTTGTTCCATCAACGAAATGTCGCTTTTACTTTCGACGTTTAAACGAATAACCGGCTCAGTATTCGATTTACGTAAATTAAAGCGCCATGTACCAAACTCCAGACCCAAACCATCGGTAGTATCGATTGCGCTAGCTAGTGGCTGATATTTATTTGTAACGCGTTCCAGCGCTGCGTCAGCATCTTTTAGTTTACTGTTAATTTCACCGGAAGATGGAAACGCTTCAATTCGGGCTTTTACCATACTTGCTAGCGTTTGCTTTTTCACGCACACCAACTCGGCAATTAGCAACCAAGGGATCATGCCTGAATCACAGTAAGCAAAATCTCTAAAGTAATGGTGCGCACTCATTTCACCGCCATAGACAGCATCTTCTTTGCGCATGCGTTCTTTAATAAATGCATGGCCGGTTTTCGACTTGATAGGCGTACCACCTGCATTCGCTACAATATCTTCAGTATTCCAGTATACGCGAGGGTCATAAATAATTTTACTGTCGGTGTTTTTCTCGATAAAGGCTTCAGCAAGCAAGCCAACGATATAATATCCTTCAATAAATTCACCATCAGCGTCAAACAAGAAGCAACGGTCGAAATCACCATCCCATGCAATACCAAAGTCAGCACCTGATGATTTGACTGCATCAGCTGTGTCTGCGCGATTTTCAGGTAAAAGAGGGTTAGGTATACCATTTGGAAAAGTTCCATCTGCATTGTGATGTACTTTAATGAATTCAATCGGTACACCCTGCACTTTCATTTCTTTTTCAATTGCGTCAAGCGCGGGGCCTGCGGCACCATTACCTGCATTAACCACCACTTTTAACGGCGTAAAATTGCTCAAATTAACGTAAGAAAGCATGTGAGAAACATAGTCAGACATACACGATTTCATTGCATATTTATCGGTTTCAGAAAGCTTGTTTTCTTTTACATGGGCCGTTCCGTTAAAAAACGCATCAGCATCAATCAACGCACCCTCAGTGAAGTGTGCTAATCGCTCTGACACGAAGCTATCTTCTAGTGCTTCCGCTTTCTCTTTTATCGCGTTTAGGCCTGTGTCGCCACTAATTGGAACAGAGCCTGACTTCACCAGTTTCATACCGTTATAATTAATGGGGTTATGACTTGCCGTTACTTCAATACCACCATCAACGCCTAGGTGTTTGGTAGCGAAGTAAATTTCTTCTGTTCCTGCCATGCCAATATCGGTCACTGTTGCACCAGCATCGATAAGACCCGCGCTTAACGCTAATTTTAATGGTGTTGACGTAAGACGCACATCACTACCAACAACAACAGTTTTCGCATTTAATTCTTGCGCAAAAGCATAGCCAATTCGATACGCTACATCTTCAGTCAGTTGTGAGTTCAATTCGCCACGAATATCGTACGCTTTAAAGCAGGTAATTGGGGTTGCCATTTGGATCGAAATTCCCTGTGTTTTAACTATTTATGATTACATTATCGCCTTTTACAACAAAAAAGAGCATACGCCCCATTGTTATTGTCGTAAAAGAGATTAGACATACCGATATTAAATCATTAGAGGGAGTGAATTACTAATTCAATTTGAACAGCGCAACGTTTTGCTAACGCTGTTTTCAATCGATGAGTTTAAAGCGCGAATTCGAAGTAGATACTGTTATGGAAAGCGCCTTGATGACGATACTTTCGGCGAAAGCACAGCGTAGGACTAAAACCATTCTTGATAAGAACTTTTTCAGAAGCGGCGTTATCGTCCATGATTTCAGCAGTGAGCAATTTTATGTCCATGCTTTCGGCCTCCTCAATTAAAAATGAGACGCAGCGAGAAGCAATGCGTTTTCCACAATCCTTCTCTGCAACTCGATAGCCGATTTCCGCCTTGTCGCCTGCTCTATTTTTGATGTTAGCACGCGCTACAATCTGGTTATTTCGTTGCTCATCAACAAGCACATAACCCCAAGCTCTTTTCTGCTGTTGTAAGTAAAGCAATTCGCTAATGTGGTAGCCAACGCCATCCAATGAATAAAACGCTGCCTCTCTTGGTGCTATAGACAATTCAAAATAGGCTTTGTTACTACGCTCAAATTCTAAAAGTGATAGCAGGTGTTTTTCGGCGACGCTTTCAAAATACATTGGCAATGCTACTCCTTGCTGAACCTAATGAAGAGGTATTGATTAAAAGCCCAGTCTAATACCAGTCCGCATAAATTATTATCGATAGTCGAATCAAAACAGACAAACCTTGTATCTACTTCGCTAATGAACCGGTTTGGTAATCGTTAAATGCCTGAACAATTTCCTGTTGAGTGTTCATTACAAAAGGCCCATATTGGACCACAGGCTCTTCAATAGGTTTACCTGAGACAACTATAAACTTACAACCTTTATCAGCGGATACAGATAGCTGCTTGCCACTTTGTGACAAAACACCCAGCTCTCCCTGCGACACAATTGTTTTTTTGCTAAGTTCGCCGCTATTAATGACCACGCTTCCCTCGTACACATAAATAAAGGCAGCTTCATCCGCACTCAGTGCAATTTCCGAACTCCCGCTTCGTAGTGCAACGTCTAAAAAAGTAGGGGCAACCGCCGTTGTCTTCACAGGCCCTTTCACACTGTCAATTTCACCGGCTAACACTTTGAGCACTGCATCTTGAATGTGTACTGTAGGCACACTATCTGGCTGTATGTCTTGATAATTCGGCGCTGACATTTTCTCTACGGCCGGAAGATTCACCCACAGCTGAAAGCCTTGTAACAAGCCCTCCTCCTGCTCCGGCATTTCTTCATGTATTATGCCTCGGCCCGCATTCATCCATTGAATGCCACCAGCATCAATAACCCCCTCATTGCCTACAGAGTCTTTATGGCGCATTTTTCCTGCAAGCATATAAGTAACTGTCTGAAAACCACGGTGAGGATGTGGTGGAAAACCAGCGATGTATTCACCTGGGCTATCTGAACCAAAAAAATCCAACATTAAAAAGGGATCGAGGCGAGGTAGATCAGGCTGTCCGATAATACGAGTAAGCGACACGCCCGCGCCATCACTTGTTGGCATACCTGTGACCACTTTCTCTATCGATTTTTGTTCACTCACTTCCATTGACATAATGTGTATCTACCTTAAATCTTAGCCTTCACTATCTTTTACGAGCTTCACGTTTAGCTTTTTGTATTACTGACCTTTTGGGTGCTTCAATGTCACATTTTATCGCGACCGTGAGGTGACATAAGATCTTGCTCTGGCCCGACGGGGATTACCTGCGTTGGATTTATCATAGTGTGGCTGTAGTAATAGTGCCTTTTGATATGGTCGAAGTTTACCGTTTCAGCAACGCCCGGAACTTGATAAAGTTCTTTCATATAGCCGTAAATATTTGGATAGTCTGCGATTTGCTTTTTATTGCATTTAAAATGCCCGTGATATACAGCGTCGAAGCGTATCAGCGTGGTAAATAAGCGCCAGTCAGCCTCTGTTATCTTACTTCCTACAAGATAACGTTGTTTACTTAACCTTTCCTCAACTCTATCCAGCGAATCAAACAATGCAGTTACTGCCTCTTCGTAGGCCTCTTGCGTTGTAGCAAATCCAGCTTTATACACGCCATTATTTATGTCGTGATACACCATATTGTTGATGGCATCAATTTTTTCACGTTGGGCGTTAGGATAATAATCGTCTTCATTATTAGTCAGTGAATTAAACCCACTGTTAAAAATACGAATAATTTCAGCTGATTCATTATTAACGATAGTTTCTGTTCGTTTATCCCAAAGGATTGGAACAGTGACACGGGTGGTTATCTCAGGTTCTGCCTTAGTATAAATTTGATGCGCATAGTCAAAGCTGTAAAGCTTATCCCCCGTTGATCCTGGGTAATCTTTAAACTCCCAGCCTTGATCAAGCATCTCAGGGTGTACCACCGAAACATCAATGTGCGCCTCCAATCCCTTTAACTTTCTAAATATAAGCGCTCTGTGGGCCCAAGGGCAAGCTAACGAGACATAAAGATGATAGCGATCAGATTCAGCGGGAAACGTGGAATTATCTTCGTTACTGACTTTGTCACGAAATTTAGATGCTTGTCGCTCAAATTTCCCACCATTTTTGCTGGTGTCGTACCACTTGTCATGCCATTTTCCATCAACGAGTAAGCCCATATGCCTGCCCCTTTTTATTACTTCACTAAACAATGAATTCATTTAAACATGTATTGGGTAGAACGTATGTCGCTTAAAATCGGATTTATTATTCGAAAAAACTGGAGTGTATTGATCTTTAGTGTTCACTTTTGAGATGATGCGCGCCCTGCTAGCGTGTTTGCACATTTTTGTGTAAACACACGCCCTTGAGTTAGTTTATTTTTAAGTGAAGTGAAACATGTCTGATGATCCACGTTTAGGCGGTATTGTGCGTTTATATGGCGCACAGCAAACTAATAATTTAGCCAACAGTCATGTGGCTGTAGTCGGCATTGGCGGTGTGGGAAGTTGGACTGCAGAAGCACTAGCTCGTTCGGGCATTGGTACTATAACCCTTATTGATTTAGACGATGTTTGCGTAACGAATACAAATCGCCAAATTCACGCCCTTTCCAATACCGTAGGAGAAGCAAAGGTCGACGCCATTGCATCGAGAATTCACTTGATAAATCCTGCTTGCAAAGTGAACTGTGTTGAGGATTTTGTCACCCCAGACAATACGGCCACACTTTTAACCAAAGAAATGCACGCTGTGGTCGATGCCACTGACAGTATTCGCGCTAAAGCGGCGATGATAGCTCACTGTAAACGCAACAAAATTCCCATTGTTACGGTTGGCGGTGCGGGCGGTCAAATAGACCCAACTCAAGTCACTAAAGGCGATTTAGCTAAAACAACACAAGACCCCCTAGCAGCTAAGCTACGCAGTGAGCTTAGACGTAACTATAATTTCAGTAAAAACCCAAAACGTCGCTTTGGCGTTGAGTGTATCTATTCAACAGAGCAATTGCGCTACCCACAACCAGACGGCTCGGTTTGTTACAACAAATCTGCAATGGAAGGTGGTACTAGACTAGACTGTGCAGGCGGCTTTGGTGCTGTGGTCACGGTAACCGCTACCTTTGGTATGTTTGCCGCTGCAAGTGTAATAAATAGATTAACTGGACAAAAATAGACTTTGGCCGATAACTTGCGCACAATAGTCAAAAACTTATAACACCTTGTCTTAACGACTTTTTAAGCGTTAAATTGTTATATCAAAGGTATCGGTGAGAAGGAGAACAGTATGTCACCTGATGAACTCAAAAAATTAATGGCAGATTGTGCGAATGACGCTGTGGCAACAGCAGCTGATGAGTTCGAAATTGTACTCGACTACTCACCTGCTAGCGTAGCACTGGTGGACGACATTCTACTTAGTTTTGTAGATAAATATCACGATTTAGCGTTAGAAGATGAGGCAGTGTTCACCATTTGTAATATCTTTGGCGCTTACGTTGGAGAAATTTTAAAAGCGCAGCTAGATGGCGAATGGATTTACGATCAGTCAAATCCCAAAGCACCTGCTGTTTTTCTTCAGGTTGGTGAAAATACCTATGCCTTGGCAGGTATCTGCTATGAGCGCCTAGTCAACGATAGCCAGATAAGCGTAAAAGCCTATTATGAACAAGCGCTGGGCAACCACTTAGGCAGCCACTAACGTTCTCACAGTTTTTGCACTCAATTTAACGTATGTTCAGTTGAGTGCATTAAACACATTTCCAATAAAAATGATTTTGAAGAGTGAGGTTTAGGGATTAGGTGTTTCCCAATCCTCTACCATCCACTTTAAATGACGACTTTTTGAAATTGCGTACAAGGCTATGCTGTAAAAAACGATTTTCACGCCCGTAATGTATTCAAACCCCCAGTGATGGTGCATCGTGTAATATAGCTGAACGCTTAAGAGTGCCAGTACACCCAACTGAGCCAGCGGTATAAACCATTTTCGCCAAGCTAAATACTCTTTTTTCCACAAACGTTCACGCTGACTAACTAAAATCAAAGCAATTAACACGGGAAAACTTGCTGCTAGCCCTAAACCCAAGCTTTCTTTCTGCGGGTAGAAAAATGCAAGTAGTTCACTGGTTTGAGTACGAGAAGCTAGCGAAAATATAAAGGCTAACCAATCGATGCAAAGAAGAATAAGCACGCTATAAAGCCAACGGGGCGGCAGAATTCTTCCTGACTCATCATAAAAAGCTAGCGGTAATTTGAGCATGTTTTCACTTCTATGTTTTCAACTTTGAATCTTCAGAACAACATAAGTTCTAATGATATTTATCTCCAAGAAGTGACTAAAGTGGGGGTAGACAACGCTTTTTTAAACCTTCTTCTTGTTGCTTTAACGCTTTTAACTATCGCTTTTGCATTTCTTTCTCTTTTAGGAGGCTTTTCTACGCGCTATTTTATGTATGCGCAAACAACTTATATCGCCAACGCTAAACATATATACTGCGTATAAGCGTGTTTTCCTGTATAATCCGCGGCCATTTTAAGCTCAGTCATTTTCCAGGTGATATTTTAGATGACAGTAGAAACGTTTAATCCAAACAAAGTAGTAAATAAAACCACCACGCTAGAAACGCCAGTGAAGGTATTAAGTGACAACAAACCTTCGCAACAAAGCAATGGCAGCAGAATTGGTTTTGTTAGCTTAGGTTGCCCTAAGAACTTAGTTGATTCTGAGCGTATTCTTACTCAACTTCGCACCGAGGGTTATGACGTGGTCCCTACCTATAACGATGCCGACTTGGTTATCGTTAACACCTGTGGGTTCATTGACGCGGCAGTAGAAGAGTCATTAGACACCATAGGCGAAGCACTGAAAGAAAACGGTAAAGTTATCGTTACCGGGTGTTTAGGTGTTAAAGAAGACGAAATTAGAGAGCTTCATCCAAATGTACTGGCTATCACCGGGCCTCACGCCTACGAAACGGTAGTTGAGCAAGTACACGATCATCTTCCAAAACCCCAGCACAATCCGTTTGAAGATCTGATCCCTGACCATGGCGTTAAATTAACGCCTCGTCATTATGCTTATTTAAAGATTTCAGAAGGCTGCAACCACCGTTGCACGTTCTGTATCATTCCTTCTATGCGTGGCGACCTTGTCAGCCGCCCAGTGGGTAACGTACTCGATGAAGCTAAGCGTTTGAAAGACGCTGGTGTTAAAGAGCTATTGGTTATTTCACAAGACACTAGCGCCTATGGTGTTGATGTTAAGCACAGAACAGGCTTTTGGAACGGCATGCCGGTTAAAGCACACATGCAACAGTTGTGTGAAAAGCTGGGCGAAATGGGCATTTGGGTCCGATTACATTACGTGTACCCTTACCCGCATGTTGACGATCTAATTCCACTGATGAACGAAGGTAAGCTCCTTCCTTACTTGGATATTCCGTTTCAACACGCCAACAAGCGTATTCTCAAGTTAATGAAACGCCCAGGTAGCGCTGAACGAGTACTAGAGCGCGTTAAAAAGTGGCGCGAACAGTGCCCATCATTAATCATTCGTTCGACATTCATCGTCGGCTTTCCGGGCGAAACGGAAGAAGAGTTTGAAGAGTTATTGGACTTTCTTCGCGAAGCCCAGCTTGATCGCGTTGGTGCATTCGCTTATTCACCTGTTGAAGGTGCAAGAGCAAACGACCTACCCGACCCAGTACCGGAAGAAGTAAAACAAGCTCGCCTTGCACGCTTCATGGAAGTACAGGGCGAAATCAGCGCAGCTCGACTTCAAGCTAGGATCGGTAACGAATATCAAGTTGTTATAGACAGCGTTGATGCGGAAGGTGCAGTAGGCCGTACTTATGCAGACGCACCGGAAGTTGATGGTCTGGTTCATTTAAACGGCGTTTATGACGTAAAACCTGGCGATCGTGTATGGGCTGAAGTTATTCATGCTAATGAACACGACGTATGGGCCGTACTGTCTGAAGACCAAGACCAAGACGAAGAAGACGAAGGCGCTGATACCGCGCTGTAACTTGCGATTAAAAAGCGTTCTAAACTCGCAACTCATCTATTCGTTATTTTTGTAATCCTATCGGCTAATTGCCAGTCGATAGGGTTTTATGTATAACGGACTCTATGCACAATTAAACAACTAATACTATCAACGCCACCTTCTGTGGTGCGTGAATAAAATATGGCAATGTTACCCTACTCCAATCCGAAACATTCTTCCCTCAACATCTTATCGTTTGGCATATTACTCATTTTGACTTTGTTGTTTAGCCCGCGTGCACTAGCCACCACAGAGTGTAAGACTTTACACACCGCGGGAGCACAACAGTGGTTTCCCTACGCATTTAACGAGTTTGAAGGAAGGTTGAAAGCTACGGGGATAGCATTTGACGTTCTAACCCTGCTAGCACGGGATTTAGGTGTCACACTAAAGGTAGAAACCGGGCTACCTTGGAAACGAATAGAATCCAAACTCGACGCGGGCGAGCTTGATATTTTGGCGGGAAACTATTGGAACGAAGCTCGTAGTCGAAAATGGCTTATCACTGCACCGTTTGCGGCAGAAGAGGTTTATGTTGTGCTTTCCCCTACACTTTCTCAAACGCGAGGTACCGATCTTTCGCTTAACGCACTCGCGCAATATATAGGTGTGATGCCTCGAGGAATAAGCTTAGGTGAAAAATTCGATAGCATTAAGTCAAACTTGAATATCATCGAAGTTAAAGACCACGACAAAATGTATGAAATGATGCGTCGACATCGCGCTGACTACGCAGTTTCCCCACAAAGCGCTGCACTAAGCCACTTGAACGCCTCAGAAAATGACGGCATGCAAATAAGCCAGTCACCTATATCATCAAACAATGTACATTTTGCTATCTCCGCCAAATCAAAGTGCGCATCACTATTTCCAGAGTTTAACCAAGCTCTTAGTGCTCGTTTAAATGACGGGTCTGTTAAGCAAATAATTGATACGTATGATTTAACGCGCTAAAGCTAGGGCGCATTGGAATCATGTAGTTAAGAACAGGTGTAGTTTAAAAGTAAAAGAGCGCTTTGTTGTAAGCGCTCTGTTAGTGTGATGCATTATTAACGGAATTTGTGGCAAGCCAACATTAAACCTACCAAGGCAACTCATCACCATTTGAATGGATGAAGCGACCTGCGTTAGATACATTTAACTCATCTATGCGTTGTGACAAGCGTTCAGCACAGGTATCAGCATCAATATCTCCCGCTCCATTGACCATTTCTGTTTGAACGAATCCAGGATGGAAAATACCTACTGCAATCCCCTTGGGTTTCAGATCATTCGCCATGGAAACTCCCGCCGCGTTTAGTGCGGCTTTGGACATTCGATAGCCATAATAGCCGCCTGAACCATTGTCTGCCATTGATCCCATACGGCTGGTAATCATGGCAATCTTACCGTCTTTTGCCATTGCGGGTAACAGTGTTTGAGTAACTAACAATGGACCTAATGCATTAACTCTAAATTGATAATCAATGGTATTTGGATCCCAATCGTCAATACTCTCGCGTCCGAGCACTCCGGCATTATTAATGAGCAAATCAATGTTGATATCCATTAAAGGAGCTAGTTTTTCAGCCAGCGTCTCAGGTTGAGATACATCTACACCTTTGATGATTGTCACACCTGCACTGTTTAGCTCGTCGCAACTGTTTCGACAGGTAGCATAAACTTTCGCACCACGTGCTTTATATTGCTTGGTGAGCGCAAGGCCTATGCCTCTGTTGCCACCGGTAATAACTACGTTCATAACGGTTCCCTTGTTACAATGTGTATGCTCTAAAAAGGTTTCACTAACCTTTTACAAGAAGTGGCTGATTCATTAGGACCTATCGCTTAGTAAAGATAAGCACCAAGCCCTATTTCAGCACTCATTTCTTATTATTTTATAGTCTTCAAAAGGCGTTCTAGATCTTCTGGAGTATCAATTCCAACGGGAGGCGGCGCTATCGCAACTTCACAGTGAATTTTATCGCCATACCATATAGCACGTAGCTGCTCTAATGACTCAATTTGTTCCAGTGAACTAGGTGCATAAGCCACATATTGCTTAATGTATTGAGCGCGGTAGGCATAAATACCTATGTGACGTTTATAAAGCGACGTGTTTGCAGATTGTGGGTTTGCCATCATGTGATCCCGCTCAAAGGGAATGGGAGAACGAGAGAAGTAAATTGACTCACCCTTTTCATTCACCAATACCTTTACGATATTTGGATTAAATACGTCTTCAGCACTTTCGATTGGCGTAGACAGTGTAGCCATTTGACACTGAGGCGCATTAGCAAGGTTGTCGGCAACCTGCCTGATATTTTCTGCAGGTATAAAGGGTTCATCGCCTTGAACATTAACCACAATAGTAGCGCTGTCAATGCCTTCTTTTTCCACTACCTCGGCAATACGCTCAGTTCCTGAATGATGATTAACAGACGTCATACAGACCTTGGCAAAACCGGCCACTACGTTTTGAATACGTTCATCGTCGGTTGCCACTATGATGGTATCGGCGCCAGCTTCCTTAGCACGCTCTACTACATGTTGAATCATTGGCTTTCCGCCAATTAGTGCCAGAGGTTTGCCTGGAAACCGGCTTGAGCCATACCGAGCGGGTATCACAACTGTAAATGACATAACTTTTATTTGCCCCCCTACTTACCACTTAATTAAACGTTTTGTTAGCGTGTTGCGTCTACTTCGTCTAACGACATTGCAGTTGCTTTACTTTCAATAAGTACAGGGATGCCATCTTTAATATCAAAAGCCAACCTGTCGAATCGGCAAATTAACTGGGTGTTGTCTTCACTAAGTACTAATTTTCCCTTACACACTGGGCAAGCCAAAACTTCTAAAAGCTTCTTATCAAAGGCCATTGTTATTATTCCTGTCCGTTTTGGTGAATCTTTAAACCTGCTTTGGCAAGTTTAACGTCTACTAAATTAAAAAAATCTGGCGCCAAATGAGCGGTAACGGGTAAAAACCAGCAATCGTCGTGAGCGAAAGGTGCCGCTTTTACCGCATCTTTTTCCGTCATTAACACTCTGCCATTAGGTATATCTGAAAGCGTTATAGCATGATGATCAGCCAAAGGAGTGGCAGAAGAAAGTTGAATACCCATTTCTCTAAGCTGAGAGAAAAAACGTTGTGGAGAACCGATCCCAGCAATTGCGCTGCACGGCACTTTTTTAATCTCTTCAAGCGTTGTGGTTTTCACTCTGTTAGCCACACAGGTAAAATCCCCTGCGACTAACGTCATCAAATATTGAGGCGCTACGGCATTATTGAATGTTGGCATTGAACGACTGTTATGAATTAACGCATCAACAGTATTTAAACGCCATTGTCCTTCACGTAGTGGCCCCATTGGTAACAAAAAACCGCTGCCTACTTTTCTGTCATCCATTACCACAACTTCAACATCTCGATGAAGCGCGTAATGCTGAAGGCCGTCATCACAGATAATTAAATCACACTGCAGCTCGTCACTTAAGTAAGCGGCTCCGCGCGCGCGTACTGGGTCAATAACTACATGACACTGGCTTCTTATAGCTAATAAGCGGGGCTCGTCGCCTACTTTAGAAGCATCGTCTTCGCCGTTAACTAATCGTGGATAAAACGGCGACTTAGCGCCATACCCGCGACTCAAAATACCAACTTTTACACCTTGCTTCTTATAGTAATCGGCTAACGCCAATACAACCGGAGTTTTACCGTTTCCACCTACCGAAATATTGCCAACTACAATGACAGGCGCACTCGCTTTGTAAGTTTTTTTAAGGCCTACTTTAAATAATAAACGTCGAATTGCTGAAACAAAGTAAAACAACAGCGCAAGCGGTGAGAGAAGCCACACCAAAGGATGGCCAAAATACCACTTATCGTGCTTGGTTTTACTTTGCAATTGACTCACTTAGCCTCACCAAATTGCAATGCGTGCAGCTGTGCGTAATGACCGCCTTTTTCAAGCAACTCATTGTGTTTGCCTTTCTCGAGAATGCGGCCTTGCTCAACCACCATAATGCAGTCTGCATTTTCAATGGTAGACAAACGGTGCGCCACTACAATACTGGTACAACGTTTTTGCAGCGTTTCCAGCGCATCTTGAATTAAGCGTTCAGACTCGGTATCTAGGGCAGAAGTCGCTTCGTCCAAAATCAGAATGGGCGCTTCGGCAAGGATTGCCCGAGCAATAGCAATACGCTGTCGCTGACCACCCGAAAGCATTAGTCCATTTTCACCAATAACCGTATCTAAACCATCAGGTAGGTTCGATAAGAACTCTTCAACATGCGCCATCTTAGCTGCACTCTCAATGTCTTTTCGAGATACATTCTCTCGCGCACCATAAGCAATGTTGTTCGCAATAGAATCGTTAAATAGCGTCACATTTTGTGACACGACGGCAAACTGCGCTCGCAGATTTTTTAGGTCAATGTCGTTAAGCGGCTTGTCGTCTAGGCGTATTTCACCTTCTTGCGGTACGTAAAAACGCGTAAGTAACGATGAGATTGTCGATTTACCACTTCCAGAGCGCCCTACTAACGCTATCGATTGGCCGGGGTTAGCAATAAAGCTCACATTAGATAACGCGGGCGTTTGTTTACCCGGATAAGAGAACGTAACGTCGGCAAATTCAATTTTTCCTGTGGCGCGTTCAACCTTTGTTTTACCTTTGTCTTCTTCGTCAGCTTCATCAAGGATCTCAAAGATACTGGCACACGCTGCCATGCCTTTTTGGAATTGGTTGTTAATGGTAGTGAGTTGTTTTAGAGGCTTCAGCAGCATTACCATGCAAAATACGACGTTGATAAATACACCAGCCGTTAGCTTTTCTAGCATGCCCGGCGTACTGGCTATAAACAGAACAACAGCAAGCGCTATTGATGCAATAACCTGAATTGAAGATACGCTTAATATAGAGGTCACATGAAGCTTCATTGACTGCTGGCGATTGTGATTATTTTTCTGTTTAAAGCGTTTTTGTTCTATTTCTTGGCCGCCAAACATGATCACAACTTTGTGACCTTTTACCGCCTGCTCTACTGACGACGTAAGGTTACCCATTGATTTTTGGATGCTTTTGCTAACGAGCCGAAAACGTTTACTGACAATAGATACAATCACCGCCACGATAGGGCCAATCAAAAGAAAAATAAGTGAAAGCTGCCATGAGTAATAGAACATGACACATAGCAAACCAATAACCAGCGCGCCTTCTCTCACCAATGTAAGCAGCGCCTTACCAGAGGCGTTAGCCACTTGTTCGGTGTCGTAAGTGACCTTACTTATAAGCCCGCCAACTGCATGATTATCGTGAAATGACACGGGTAAATGGATGTATTTATCGAACAGCTGTTGGCGCATGCGCATAACAACTTGGGCACCAATCCAGTTTAATGTATAGCTGCCTAAGAAATTAAACACGCCGCGCAATAGAAACAAAGGAACGATGGCGTACGCAGCCATCCGAAGATAATCTTTATCGTTATTACCTAGCGATTCATCAATCATTGGCTGTAGCTGTGAAAATACAAAAGTATCTACCGCGGAATAACCAATCATACCGATAATGGCAAACACAAAAGGCACTTTATACGCTTTCAGATACTGTAAAAAGCGCTTAATCTGATAATCCGAGTTGTCGGCTTGTTGCATGTAGTTTTTTTAACCTGTTTAAAACGTTAACGAAAACGCGTTAAGAGTATTGTACTCGTTCTCACTCTAATTCACTAATATAGAGGCAAAATTGGTTAGTCTGCCAACTAACTGAACAATGTGTGGTCACTTCACTATAATACCAACCCTCATAGGTAATTGCCCACTCAGAAGGCGCTGGCAAGGTTTCTAGCAAAGCGTGGGAATGCAGGAATGGCTTTTTACTATATACTGGATGTTGACTTGCCAGTTTTTGAGGAGCCGGCTGTTGAGGTGTTGCATGTCGAAGCGCTAGGGTTGTGCTTCAAGATGACGCGGACTGATGCCTCGCAAATACCAACGTTTGTGCAAGGTATCTCGCTGGGTATCTATACGATAGCTGTCCTGAGTAAACGTTGCCCTTACATAGCCGTGATAACTGGTTAAATAATGCTTAACTCCATGATGCTTGTATCGTCTAGCCACTTCACTTGCCGGAAACTGCCAGCGATTCTCGAAACCTTGGGTAAAGATCACAGCCTCTGGTGCAACATGCTCTATGAAAATATCAGTAGATGAGGTCTTACTGCCATGATGAGGCGCAATAAGAATATCTGCACTCAAATTTGAAAATCTTGGTATGAACGCACTTTTTGTTGCCGCCCCCTCTTCTATTTCAGGTGTATTGTTTATTTCTTCTGTGCCCTTTATTTCACGTGTACCGTTTATTTCTTGTGTGCTCTTTATTTCACTTGTACCGATTATTTCTTGTGTGCTCTTTATTTCACTTGTTATTAAAGCGTACTCACTCGCCTTTTCAATATCACCGGGTATCAAAACGCTGCCAGACTGACTAGATATTTTTACCACGCAAGACATGGCGTTATTGTCTTGCTTATTACCCTTTGGTGGCCAAAAAAATTCAATGGTCAAACTCTGCCATTGGATACGTTTGCCCCGTTCGCATCCCCCGGTAGGCGAATAAAAGCTGGCGTGTGCTGCTAAACTATGAAGCTTAACCGCAGATAAGCCCCCCGCGTGATCGTTATCACTATGTGTATGAATAACAACATCGATGCTTGAAACATGTGTACTTTCCAGAAAAGGCAGTAGGTGTGCGGTCGCTGTGTGAGCAATACCGTTAAACTGAGCACCGGAATCAATAATGATTGCTCTACTCCCTCTCGTAATAGCGATCGCGCTAGCTTGGCCTGCATCAAAAACGTGAAGCGTCCAAGGCTCGTCATTAATGGGTGACCATTTTTGAATGAAGCTAAAAAAAGGTATGGACAAAATTAGGATACATACTTTTTTGTAGCGCCATGCAGGCAACAGAAAAATAACAAAAGTAGCAAGCAAACAGAGCGTAGCGCTATTACCTTGGTGAACATCAACTGCACTTAATGAAAAGCCACTAAGCAGGTTTAACAGTGACAATAAATACTCTAACCATGCATCACTTGTTTGCATTAGTGTGCTTGCAATTCCTTGGACTGGCCCGATATGAATATAGTGAAGCAGTAATAGAGAGAGTAAACATACAGGCAGCAGCAAAGTTATAACGGGTAAGGCAATCAGATTTGCTATCAGCGCAATAATGCTCGCACTATTAAACCATATGAGGGTTAGCGGCATCATTATTAGCGTTAGCGCTATTTGCAACTTTATTAGTGACACATACCAAGGTGCTCGTTGTAGCCTCCAGGTGGTCACTAAAAACCAAATACACACCACCGCACCTACGCTTAAATAGAAGCTCGCACTTAACATTGAAAGCGGAAAAAGCAGTAAACTTAACGCCAGCATAACTAGCGCAATATTTATTGGCCGCCATGCATTTCGTTTAAGCGACAACACGCAGCCAATAGCTATCAGAACCCACGCTCGCACAACGGGCAATGCACTTCCGCTTAACAACGCGTAGTAAAAACAAATAACCACAAGAAGGCAAAGCACTATGGTTCTAATCGGCGCTTTAGTCGTTAATAACCTTGAACGTCGATTGGTATTGTTCTCTCCGACAACTGTTTTTAATTTTAGGCCTGTTGCGCTGGCTAAGAAGTACTGCACACTGCTGAATATATCGAATACGTGTTTGAGTATAAAAATTATCGGGTTAAAGGCTAGTAAACACACCCCTGCAATAAGCGATAAATGCATACCGGATATACTAAATATGTGCCCGGTACCTGTGCGTTGTAACAGCGTCCAGTTGTCTTTTGTAAGCCCGGCCTTATCCCCAAGCAGTAGCGCCCGCCACCAATTAAGGTTATTGAGATTCTGCGCTTCTAGCGTTGTCGCAAGGTCATAGCGCAATGAATGCTCATGCGCGGTTTTATCGTCCTCTATAGATTTAATATATCCAGTGAGATGAATAAACTGACTCACCAGCTGCTGCTGGCGGCTTGCGCCAACGGGATTGGCCGTGCCGTATGCAGGTTTAAGTTTAACAACCGCTGTAAACATGTCGCCGTTGTGCAAACACTTAAGTCCAGCAGACTTTTCTGACGCTTGCGGTCTCACGTGCTGCTTTACATCATCTAAATCACGCTGTGAACGATGCCCTATCTCAACATTGTCACTTAAATACTTGTATTGCTTGTGAGCAAGTCGAGCTTTAAAGTTGAAAGCATTAGAAAAAACTTCTTTAAAGGGTGTTGGTACTACGCCATCATCTAAAAATGTCGCGATCCTCTCACCATTCACAGAAGCGATGCTTACCACATAATGAAAAGCGGAGTCTGGGTTGTTACTTTTATTAGAAACACACCCTTGCGATAAAACTCGCCCCGATATTGTGACATCTTGTTGAATTTTACCCTTGGGCAGTTGCCAAGCGTAGTAAAAATGCCCTACACTCGCCACCCACAGTACGCCGAGTATTAAGCCGCTCACTGCACAACATAGCTGTAAATCAAAAATGATCTTATTGGCCCTAGGTTTTTCTAAAGAAAACAGTAAGGTGACAACAATAGCTATCACTAATATGGCAATCATCAACGCCATGGTGTGGGTACTTGGAAGTTTTTGCCATAAAACCGCACTTATTGCGCCAACGCAAAAACAGCTTAGGCAAATTGTGATACGATTGACCATGTTTTCACGTAGCAATTGACAGTAAGTGAACGTTGCTAGTGCAAAACCGTGCTACGCAATCCCGTTTGCTGTTATTTTTTCTGTCTTTTTTGATTTTATTTTCGAGATGCATTGATATTTATGCCTAAGAAATTTATTCGACGTTTTTTGCCAGATCACCAAAGCATTAAGCAAAACAAAGCGTTAAAAATATTTGGTAGCGTATTGCACGAACCTAATTTATGGCACCTGAACCGTCGCTCTGCATCTGGCGCGTTTGGCATAGGTTTGTTCTTTGCGTTTTGGCCTGTGCCGTTTCAAATGTGGCTTTCTGCAGGTTTAGCTATCCCTTTTCGAGCAAACCTACCCTTGTCTGTCGCAACAGTCTGGGTAACAAATCCATTTACCATTCCCCCCATATTTTATGGGGCTTACAAAGTGGGTACTACTGTACTTGGGACCAAACCTGAACATTTTGAATTCCAGTTTAGCTGGCAGTGGGTGGTAGAAAGCATTAACACCATTGGGCCCGCCTTTTTGGTTGGTTGTGGTATTTGCTCTGTGGTTTTCGGATTGGCAGGTTACTTTTCCTTAAACTGGGTATGGCGCTTTCAAGTGAAAAAAGCGTGGGAAAGACGCAGACAAATGCGTAATCAGACGGCTCAATAACAAAGCCCCGTAGACCAAAAAGCAGCAAGAGAAAATAGCAGCATTTGCTTTCGATAAGCATTAAAAAAACGCCACATTTCAATGTGGCGTTTTTTTTTGTTCTTATCGGAAGTGAGACTTGAGAATACCTGCGTTTTGCAACTGAACTGCGTTAGGCCGAAGAATTCTGACGAAAAGCACTATCGAAGAGACTTCGGTCTGAAAGCATTCCTAGCGTTTATTTCACAGGTCTATTTTTCATGCTCGGCAAGAAAGGCAACCAGTGCAGCTTCATCCCACACGTCTACATCAAGCTCTTGTGCCTTGGTTAACTTAGAACCTGCCTTCTCACCTGCAACAAGGAAGTCAGTGTTCTTACTCACAGATCCCGCCACCTTAGCACCAAGTAACTGTAGCCGCGATTTGGCATCAGAGCGCCCCATTTCACTTAGCGTACCGGTAATAACACAGGTTTTGCCTTCAAGTGGCAAGTTGTCTGAATCAGGCTTTTCAATGTCGGGCCAATTGATTCCTTCATTTAGAAGTGCGTCAATCACATCGGTATTATGCGACTCGTTAAAGAAGTTGAATATATGAGTAGCTACCACCTCGCCCACATCCTGCACTTCTACTAACGCTTCTAATGAAGCTTCACGAATCGCTTCCAAGGTTTCAAAATGCGCAGCTAAGTTTGCCGCTGTCGCTTCACCTACTTCACGGATCCCCAATGCGTATAGGAATTTGGCTAAGGTAGTTTGCTTTGATGCTTCAAGGGATGCCAAAAGCTTGCTTGCCGACTTTTCAGCCATACGCTCTAAGCCAACAACATCACCCAATGACAGGGTAAAGAAATCTGCGGGGCTGTGCACGAGATCGGCATCTACTAGTTGGTCAACGAGTTTATCGCCCAGTCCATCTATATCAAACGCTTTACGCGAGGCGAAGTGTTTAAGCGCCTGTTTACGTTGCGCTGCACAAATTAACCCTCCGGTACAGCGAGCGACTGCTTCATCTTCAAGCTTTTCAACTTGTGAGTCACACACTGGGCACTGACTTGGGAAACTAATGTCAGTTTCACTACCCGTGCGATTTGCTTCAACCACAGAAACTACCTGAGGAATAACATCACCGGCACGACGAATAACAACAGTGTCGCCAACTTTAACGCCCAATCTAGAAATTTCATCCTGATTATGTAGTGTGGCATTAGACACGGTAACGCCACCTACAAAAACAGGCTCTAAACGCGCTACGGGTGTGATTGCCCCGGTTCTGCCCACCTGAAACTCAACGTCTACCAGTTTGGTTACTTCCTCTTGCGCGGGAAATTTCTGCGCAATCGCCCAACGCGGTGCGCGGGCTACAAAACCAAGGGTATTTTGCAATTCAATACTGTCTACCTTAAACACGACACCATCAATGTCATAAGGCAAGTTATCGCGCTTTTCCAGAATATGGTTGTAATAATTTAAACAGCCCTTACCGCCTTCAGCAGTGTCAATGTCTGGGCACAATGGCAGCCCCCATTTACCTAATTGTGCAAGGCGCGCGCTGTGGGTTGTAGGTAGTTCAAAGCTTTCTGGTTGTACTACGCCTAGTGAGTACGCATAAAACATCAGCGGGCGTTTAGCGGTGATTTTCGAGTCTAACTGACGCAAACTTCCGGCTGCGGCATTGCGCGGATTGGCAAAGACCTTACCGCCCGTTTCTTTTTGATGTTCGTTTAATTTTGCAAAGCCATCTCGCGGCATAAACACTTCACCACGCACCTCGACGCGATCTGGATAGTGGTCGCCACGAAGGGTTAAAGGTACATTTGAAATAGTACGCACGTTAGCAGTAATGTTTTCGCCTACCTGTCCATCGCCCCGCGTTGCAGCGCGAACTAATTCACCGTTTTCGTACAAAATACTCACGGCTAAGCCATCTAACTTAGGCTCACAGCTAAAATCCAAAGTAGCAGTATCTTTAAGCCTGTCTTTTAAGCGCTTCTCAAATGCCAATAGAGACTCTTCATCAAAGGCGTTATCTAGCGACAGCATAGGCACATCGTGTGTCACTTGCTCAAATGCAGACAGCGCAGCGCCTCCCACCTTTTGGCTTGGAGAATTTGGGCTATGCAACTCAGGAAATTGTTTTTCAAGCGCTATTAGCGCCTGCATATCTCTATCATAAACCGCATCGGGAACCGAAGGATCGTCTAGTACATAGTACTGGTAATTGTATTCATTTAACGTGTTGCGAAGTTGAGCAACTTGTTGCTTTGCTTGTTCTAAAGAGTCTGACATGGAGATGTTTTCACGCCGTATAAATAATTAAAAGTTTTACAATTTGTAGCTTAGGTGACTTAACCTAAACGACCTTTTGCTTCAAATGAGGCATTGAACCGCCGTCTTTTTAGTCGGCTAGTATAATTTGTATCCTCGCTGTAGCGCTATTTAATAGAAAAGGACCTGGGTATGAGCCAAGTCCTTTTTATTACGCTAACACGCAAGCACGTACAAAGCGTGCGATATAGACAGTTGAATAGCTTACGTTAGCCGCGAGCAATCATACGCTTGCGTTCAAATTCACGAATTTTTTCAACGTATTGCTGTAGGCCTTGTTTAGTTAACACGCTTCGACGCCCGTCTAGTACCTGAGCACCAAACTCGTCTGCCAACTTACGAGCCGCGTTGTGCATCATATTGAATACTTGATGAGGGTCGCCTTCAATGGGCAATATCATAAACAAAGATACACCTTGGGTCTCAAAATTTTCCAGGTTATCAATATCAAAAACACCAGGCTTAAACATATTAGCAAGGCTAAATAATACTGGCCCCTTGCCGTTGGAGTTTACATGACGGTGGAAGATATCTTGGTCGCCAAACTTAAACCCTAGTGTAAGCAGCATAGGTAAAAGCGCAGCACCAGAAATCGGCTCACCTTCTGGCGTTCTTACGTTCAACACCAATACTTCAGGTTCAACACTTGACGGTTTCGCAGCCTCAGATGAGCTGGTCGCACCGTCACTGTGTGTGTCATTAGCGCTGAAGCTCTCTTCACCAAAATCAGTGTTACCTTGCTCACTGGTGTCGAAGTCTATACGCATTTGGTCATCACCAAAATTAGGCTCTTCACGCTTTTTAACCGGTGCTTTGTTTCGCTTACTACGTGCAAAACGTCGCGGCTGTTCATTTTCTTCCTGGGTACCCCGTGAAGAAGATACCTCCCCTTGCGCGTCTAAACTAAAGTCAGCCACTTCTCGCTCGTTTTTAGTTGGCGCTTGAACTGTTGCTGGTTCTTCTTCAAGCGTAGGGTCCACATAAAACTTTTGCGCAGGACGAATGGGTGCTGCAGGAGCCTGTTCAGGTTGTGCCTTAGTTTGATTGTCAGAGTACCCGTTATTTGCGCTATTCGCGTTATTTGCGTTTGATGACGCTGTATAAGACGCGTTTTGCGCACTGTCTTCTCGTTGAGCTTGTGACTCTGAGTGAGCTTCATCGTCACCCTCTCGAAGCAAGAAACCTGGAGGCTCAGGGAAAGCTGCAACCTTGTCATCGCTTTTATTTGTTGCAGTATCAATCGAGCGAGCCTGCCCTTTCATGTGAGGCTTGGGATTTGTTACCACTGAACCATACAGCTTGGGCGCTTCTTGAGCGTCTTCTTTATCGCTCTCTTTTTCACTTTCTTTTAGGGCTGGCGACATCGACGAATTATCTTTACTGCTGGCGTCATTGCGCTCTTCGCCAGCGGCATCCTTGTTGCTATGAACATCACTGGATGGAGTAGATTGAAAAGAGCGATTGCTTTCATCATCACCAAACTTTGGAGGCTCGCTGTCGTCACCTGGGTTATTCAAGGTGTCATCAAACGATGGGCTCGAAGATGCACTGTTCTCATCTGCTCTATTATGCGAGCTTTGCGAATTGCTAACCACTCGAACCGCACCAATGCCGAGTTCATCAAAGCTTTCCTGTGCTCCAGCTTCTATTTCGCTATCGTCGTCTTGCCACTGTCGGGGCTCTAAGCGCTCTTTTTCCGAAGGCTTTCCGTTTTTACGAATTTTCCAAATACCGTGGGCAAGCACTGCAAGAATAAAAACCGTGCCTCCAAGGAGTAAAAATAGACGTAATTGATCTTCCATTTAATTTCTTTCGCCCTTTGTTATGCTTCTGCGAAGGCTACGGCTTCATCAACATCAACAGCTACCATACGTGAAACTCCAGGTTCCGCCATAGTAACACCAGTTAAGTGACTAGCCATTTCCATCGCTATTTTATTGTGGGTGATATAAATAAACTGCACTGTTTGTGACATTTCTGACACTAAGTTACAAAAGCGCCCTACATTTGCATCATCCAATGGTGCATCTACTTCATCCAGCAAACAAAATGGTGCTGGATTTAATCTGAAAATAGCAAACACCAATGATAAAGCGGTTAATGCTTTTTCTCCACCGCTTAAGAGGTGAATCGTACTATTTTTCTTACCCGGAGGGCGAGCCATTATCGTCACCCCGGTCTCCAATAAGTCATCATCGGTAAGTGCAAGGTATGCTGATCCACCGCCGAAGACCTTAGGAAATAGCATTTTAAGGTCTTCGTTAACCTGCTCAAAAGTATTTGAAAAACGCGTGCGGGTTTCTTTATCAATTTTCCGAATGGCTGATTGTAGCGTTTCCAAGGCTTCAGTAAGGTCGTTGTGCTGTGTATCTAAATGAGATTTTCTTTCTGACTGGGCTTCAAATTCTTCAACCGCAGCTAAGTTCACTGCCCCTAAACGCTGCAAATTAGCCTGCGTTTTTTCAAGGTCATCTTGCCAGCGTTTCTCTTCGGCGTCTTCGGGTAAGGTTTCTAGAATGTTTTTCAGTGACTGCTGTGTTTCGTCAAGCTGCTCTAGGATCGTGTTTGCGCGTACACGATACCCTTCAATATCAATGTTTAGTTTATCAATGTTTGTCTGTCGGGTTTGAATGTCTTTACCTAGAGCCTGATGCCCTTTTTCAGCTTCTCGCAACCATTGCTCAATATCTTCAAGGCTGCGCTGCTTAGCGCTTTTCAGCTGTTCTAATTCCGCTTTGTTTTCTAACAGCGACTGAAGTTCTGCTTCCTGAATTTCTTCAGGAGACGTCAGGTGCGCTAGTTCTTTTTGCAACCTTTCTTTGTTTTTTATGTATTCTTCACGCTGCTTGAGGTTACGTGTAACCTGTTCACTGTATAAGTTTTGATGATTTTCAAGCTGCTGCTTTTTTAACGCAAGCTCATGATTTTGCGACGTTAATGAATCGACTGAGGCCCGCAATTCTGACGTAGTTCGCTCATTTTCTTCACGCTTGGTGTTAACTTCATCAATGTGCACTTCATATTCAAGAATCTGCGCTTCTTGAAGTTCTAGTTTTTCAGAAAGTTGCGCTAACTGCTCTTCTTCTTTAACAAGCATTAACTCTTGTTTTGATAATTCATCACTAAGTTTGGCACTGCGACTAGACTGCTGCTCTTGCTGCATTTCAAGAAAAGAAAGCTTGTTTTTGATTTGAGCTCGTTGGTTTTCTTTTTCAGCTAAGGCGTTTTGAGCCGTATGCTTTTGAGCTTCGCTTGTTTTAAGAGCCTGCTTCGCTTCCTCAATGGAATGCTCAATTTCTTCAATGAGACTTTCAGCGGCCTCAATTTCATCTGTAAGTGCTTTAATCTTGTTAGCACGCTGCAAAGCACCGTCATTCACCTCACCTGGTTTAACAACCCAATGAGAGCTTGCCCATAAACCTGTAGGTGAAATTGCGCTAGAAAAGCCATTACCATCGCTTTTCATCTCGTCATCAGATAAGTGTTCCACCTTTCTTGTCAGGTCTTTATCGTCTTCACACAGGTAGATATCATCAAAAAATGCGGGCACCCGTGCCGGTGGAGTGTGACTACCGCTAAGCTCAGTTAATAAAGCATGAGCTAAAGATTCAGATTTTGCCGAAGTTACAAACACGCTTTCGGTGTACACCTTTATGCCGGTGGGCAGATGCTCTTTGTTTTTAAGAAGCTCTTTTAAGGGGTAGCTTTTTGCGACAACAGGATCTTTTGCGTGCTGTAATATAGCCTCTATACAGGGTGCAAGCTTTTGACTTGAGCTAAATTGTTGCCAAAGCTTTTCAATTCCCTCTAATAGCGTATCTTCGAAGCTAGAGGCGTCTTGCTGAAGTGCTTCTAATGCAGATTTGGTTGACTGGGCGGTTTGCAGCTGACCCAGCGCATCCCGTCGTTTTGCTTCAATGGTTTGCACTTCAGCATGTTGTTTTTGCGCATTCTCGCTAGCTGCTTGAACCGCCTGTTTACCTTCATCAATATCAAAATCTAGCTCGTTTGCTTGCTCATCTAGCAATGCAATTTGCTCTGAGTAATCTTCGTCATCGAGTTGTTTTAGCTCGTCTTGCAGTTCGCTAATACGCTGAGATGTACGAAGCTGCATACTCATTGTGGACTGAATTTGGCTATGACACTGTTGCACGTCTTGTCGAAGCTGGTTGTACGTTTGCTCTTGCTCACGTGCTTTTGCGTTAAATTCTCTTAGCGCCTGCTCAACGTCTTCAAAACGCGCTTTTGCGTGTTCCAACTCGGCTTCTTTCAGTACAAGCTCTGGTTCAATGTTTTCAAGCGCCTCGTTTGATACGGCAAGTGCTTCCTGTGCCTCATCAATAGAGTGGTTTAGCAACTCATGCTGTTCGTTGATTCGCGCTAACTCTTGCTCTATTTGCCCTTTTCGCTGTTTCGCATGCAGAGCGTTTTGCTCTAATCGCGTAATTGCATTGCTTGTGGTGAATAACTGCTGCTGCAGATCATCGATGACTTGCTTGGTTTCAACCTGCTTAGTTTTATACGACTCAAGCCCGGCTTCATCACCTTGTAACCTGGCAGTCAAATCGTCGACTTCTATTTGCAGTGTTTGCTGCTGTTTTTGTAACGCTTCAATATGTTCGCTATTTTTAAGAAATCTAATTGCCGCAAGCTGGCCTTTTAACTCTCGAGCCTGTGCGCGCAACGTTTTATAGCGGGTTGCTGCGGCAGCTTGTCGCTGTAATTTTTCTAACTGCTTGCCAAGTTCATCGCGCACATCGTTTAAGCGTTCAAGGTTGTCCTGCGTGTGTCTTATGCGATTTTCTGTTTCTCTGCGACGCTCTTTGTACTTTGATATACCCGCAGCTTCTTCAATAAACACACGCAGTTCTTGTGGCTTAGATTCGATAAGCCGTGAGATCATACCTTGCTCGATAATGGCGTAAGAACGTGGGCCTAACCCCGTTCCCAAAAATAGATCGGTAACGTCTCGCCTGCGACATTTGGTACCGTTGAGAAAATAAGTCGATGTAGCATCTCGGGTAACTAATCGTTTAACAGACAGCTCGTTGTAGTTTGCAAATTCGCCCGCGATCCGCCCTGCACTATTATCGAAAACAAGTTCAACGCTACACTGCCCAACAGGTTTTCGTGAAGATGAACCGTTGAAGATCACGTCTGTCATCGCATCGCCGCGTAAGTTCTTCGCTGAGCTTTCACCTAATACCCAGCGAACAGCATCAATAACATTGGATTTACCACAGCCGTTCGGGCCAACAATGGCAGTCATTTCCCCAGGAAACGGTATAGTAGTAGGCTCAACAAAGGACTTGAAGCCCGCAAGCTTTATCTTCTTAAGCCTCACGCATCATCCCTCTGATATACAGAGTTGCCGGACGAAATCGTCATAGCTTCAGCCCAATACCCCTTGGTGGGATGCTGAATTAGCAGATGATATGGAAATGATGTAATCACACAGAAGGTTCTTTTGTTATTATATTTCGACTCTACCAAAACTAACAGCTTGTAACAATTACCATTTCAGTGAGTTGGGCACAGAATGCGCCAAGGGCGTATGATAGAGAAAATAGTTAATAAACAAAGTGTTTAAAATAACGCGAAGGAGTACGAATGAGTTCAGGTGGTGTGCATTATTTCTTTGAAGGCTTTTCGCTTATCAAAACGAAAGGGCTAAAGCGTTTCGTGTTTGTGCCCCTGACTATAAACCTTGTTCTGTTTTCCGTTGCTTTTTATTTCTTGTTCGGTCAAATAGAAATGGGCATAGCCTATGTTATTGACCTTGTACCAGAATGGTTAGGCTGGATAAAAACGGCTATCAGTTTCTTCTTATGGCCTTTAGCAGTTATAAGCGTATTGCTTATTTTCGCACTTATTTTTGGCACCCTAGCCAACTGGATTGCCGCGCCTTTCAACGGCGTGTTATCAGAAAAGGTTGAGCGTCATTTAACAGGCCAAGACCTTGGTGATGAAGGCGTTATGTCGTTGGTAAAAGACATTCCTAGAACTGTAGGTCGCGAACTGACTAAGCTCATTTGGTATTTTCCTCGTGCCATCGGTTTTTTATTACTGTTCTTTTTCTTACCCATTATCGGGCAAGTGCTTTGGTTCTTATTTAACGCCTGGATGATGGCGATACAGTATTGTGATTATCCCTATGATAACCACAAGGTGGATTTCACAAGGATGCGCTTGCACCTGGGCGAACACAAAGGAAAAGCAATGACCTTTGGCATGATGGTAAACCTGTTCTCGCTCATTCCAGTGGTGAACTTCATTGTTATGCCGGTAGCAATTTGTGGTGCCACATCTATGTGGGTAAGAGAGCTGAAGCCTACGCTTCGTGGGTAGCGAGAAATAACCCGCTTTTGCTAAGCAGCAACGGGGTTATATGGTCTATATGGGTTAAATTGATTGAGGCCGTTTTTCAAAGGTAAGATTGCGGCCTCTTTTTATAGTCACCTTTTTCATTTCTTACGGTGGAGAAAGAAACTAAGACGCTAGTACCAGCGAGTCTGCGGTTTTAGTTGCCGGTAAATGCTTCGTACTCAGCTAGCCAGTGGGCCGCCTCTTTTTGATTACCGCTATTGTGAAAAGCCTGGAAGAAATTCATTGAGATGGGACGCTGCGCATTTTGCTTTTCAAGCTGTTGCTGCCAAAGGACTAGATATAAGGGCGGGATCACGCCGCTATCGTGGTGCTCCATAAAGGTAATTCGTCGGCTAGGTTTGTAGCTATTGAGCCCCAACACTGAACAGGTTTTCGCACGAGCAATAATAGTTGCAGGGTCTATCGCCAGCCAATTTTCTACCGTTTTATGCGGTGCATACCAGTGATCAGTATCTACAATGACGTTAGGCGGAAGGAAATCTTCGATGCCATCTTCATCGCACAGCTTGTTTGCCATACCCTTGCCAATAGGATATTCGTCAGCAAAGCCAGCAAAATGCGCAAGTTCGTGCACGAATACTGAATAAGCATCGCTGATATCTAGATACATTACACCATTTTGAACATTCGCTTTACCCTGCTCGGCCACCACAACTGCATGACTAAACTTACGTTTTTTGGCGACATTCGCTAATGGGGAAATATTACACCCCAAGATGCCAGCCCTTCTATAGTTGGCATCGCACTCCAACACATCAGATTTAAGCCAAATAGGTGGAGCTAAACAGATAGAAAGGTCTTCAAGGCGCGCATCATCGTTAAATGACTGATAAAGTTCGTGCGCTCGTATGATGGTCGCCAAGCTTGTTGCGAAAGGTTGAACACGCTGCAGGCAATTTGCTTTATCACCCCAACTGAAAGTGCCAGATTGCTTTATTGCTTGCGCCACTGAGTGCGGAGAATAAAGCTTAATTACATTTAGGGCTTTTTCCGCTTGTTGATGCCCTTTTTGCGCCGCGAATTTAAAGTGCGGCTTAGCTTGCGAAAACTTGCCCTCGCCCCACAAAAGCATTGCGTACTTAAAAGCACTTTGCATATCAAGTGTTGCTGTTGCTGCCAGCAGAGGCTTAGCTAACTGCTGTTGTCCCTGAAGTAAGTACCAATCGGCCAATGCGGCCTGTGCAGGCAAATATTCCTGCGAGGCTGCGCGTACCAGCCACTTTTCCCGCTTTTCTGGCGAATCGGTAGACATCGCGAAGGCTAACTGCGCTTCAGCTACATCGCCCAGTGCCGCTAAACGCATAAAACGCTCTGATGCACCTTCTTCACCTAAAATTTGGTACAACAGCCACGCAGCGTCGGCATTTTCTAGATTAACTAGCTTCTCCAGAAAATAGGTCGCCGTATCTTCATCAGTAATAGCAGCAGAGGTAAAGCCGTTGTTATATGCGCTTTCAAATATCTCAAGCATATAGGCTTGGGCAGTGTCACTACCTTGCTTTGCAGCGAGCCAAAGCAGCGCTAGCGCGTTATTTTGTGTATTATTTTCAAGGGTAGTATCAGTGTTATTTGAAGCGATAGTATCAGACTGTTCACTATCAGACGTACGTGTTTCCTCAACTTCCAATAAGACAACATCTTTATTGTGATGTGATGGTAATAACACGCTAATTGCGTTACATATAAGTTGAGGGGTATAGCGCCCGCTATCGCCCGCAACGATAAGCAGTGCGAAGACTGCTAAAAATAAGCCTCGCATAATGGTTTGCGCTTACTCTTCGCTAGCTACAACGTTGCTAGCTTTATCACGCAAACGATTAAGTTCCATTCTCGCGTAACGATGTTCTACGTAATCGAACACGTTTGTGCTAAGTGCAAGCTTGAAGTAATTCGATGCAATGCCGCTATTTCCCTGTAGAGAATGAAACTTACCTAAGTAAAAATACGCTTCACATAGTCGGTCGGTTAACGCTTTTTGGCTTTTAACACCATCTAGCAATGAGTTAAGCACATCGTTTTCGCCGACAGTACCTAGGAATAAATCCACCAGCGTAGTTGCCCAATGGTCATTGTCGAGCGTAGGTCGGATAGACGCTAAGTAAGTTTGCCCTTCAAGTTCTGATACATCGTGATGCGCAAAGTAAGCCCACAGCGCGCGAAACGGATCGCTGTCGTCTTTCTTAAAAAAGCGATTTAAATCATCAGTGGCAAGCTCTGCTCTGCCGCCATAATAAAGTGCAATACCGCGGTTTAAGAACGCGAAATCATACTCCGGATTAATTTCCAATGTAGAGTCAAAGGCGTCGTAAGCCTGAATAAAGTCACTCTGCTGGATATAGTGAATGCCCATAGAGTTATAGGCCTCTGCCAGATCTGGCTTTAAGTTAATAGCTTGTGTGTAATCAAATTGAGCTAGGCCTGCAAGACCTACACTGTCGTAAAGCATGCCTCGTTGAAAATGCAGTTCGGCTTTGTCTTCATCTGAAAGCGCCGGGCTAGTTAGTACCTGATTATAGCGTGCAATTGCCATCTCAGACCGAGGATTGACAGGAGCAGGCTCAGCTAAAAGTAGATTCCCCATCTGTGGTCTTTCCGAAACAGACGGTGTTTGGGCACAACCGGTTAAAATAGCAGCGAATAGAGAAAAAAAGATGAGACTAACGTTTCTGCACATGGTAAAAAAGCATTCTATATAAAAAGAAAAAACCGCCTGAGTATTTAATATACGCTTGTCCGCGGCGCTAATGCCGCCAACCTTCTCGCATTTGGTGATAAAAGTAAAGCGTATTGGGTGGTTAACACAGGTAGCTATGAAGAAAAATAATTTAGAACAACTATCACAACTTGCTTTTAACGCACAGAAAAACTCTCATTCACCCTATTCAAATTTTAAAGTTGGTGCGGCTGTGCTTACTCCCAGTGGTGAAACTTTTGCTGGGTGTAACGTAGAAAGCGCGGCCTTCCCTTTAGGCCAATGTGCTGAGGCCACGGCCATCGGCAATATGGTTACACAAGGTGAAAAACGCATTTCACACATTGTTATTGCCAGCCCGAACGATGAATTTTGTTTTCCGTGTGGCGGTTGCAGACAAAAAATTGCTGAGTTTGCACCAGATGAAACCCCTGTCACTATGATAAGTCAAAGTGGCGAGACATTCGAGACTACTATTGGTGAGTTACTCCCCAATGCCTTTAGAGCGCACGATTTAGACAAGTAAGTTTAACAACCATACTTTGTAACAAACGAGGCTTAGGCAATTTTCACATCTACCAGCCTCGTTTTTGCGTTTCTATTATCCAATAGCACGATTTATATATCAGCACATCAACGGCTTAGTAGGCTGTTTGATAGACAGTATCCTTCCTTGACTATCGAATGCTAGCGCAACTTGGGTACCCACGTTAATATCCCCTTCTATACGGCCATTAATATCTAACGATGCAATAAGGCTCTCAGAAACAACAACTCGCTGATTCTCACAATTTACTAATAGCCAATACCCATTTTGTGATTTCAAGGTGGCAGGCTGCTGGGTTACTGCTTTTGCTACTAAACTACGCTCAACATATTGCTGAGTATAAGCATTGAAACGCGCTTGATAGTTTTCATTACTGCTATTAACCAGCAATTTATCTTCACCCTCAAAACCGTGGTAGTGAACAATATCTACACTGTGTGCAGCAGTTTGCATACCTGACGAGTGTCGGATTTGGAATGTTCCGATGTTGTATACCCCGAGCATGGCAAGAATAGCAAATGCCACAGCGGTAAATCGAAGGGTTGATGACGCAAAATAGGCACGAAAGTGCGAAGCCACCGCAGCGAGATTACGCCCTGTTTCACTGCCGTTTGCTTTAGCCTTGTTGTGCGCAAGCACGTTGGCGCGTACCCGGGCGTTTGCTTTCTGAGTTGTTGAATCATTTTGCTTTTGGACCAGCTGGCTGCGTCTGAAGGCTTCTTGTAGCTCTTTATCTGAGATAGACATGATTACAATTTCTCCAGCATAATTTTAAGACTGTCTTTTGCATATCGAATTCGTGTTTTCACCGTTTCTTTTTCAGCGCCGCACATATCAGCTATTTGCGATAAACTGAAACCCTCTAACTGCAGTGAGAGCGCCTCTTTCTGTTTGTAAGGCAGTTGCGCTAAACAAGCTTTAAACACGTCTTTTTCTAACCCTTTAGCCACATCTTCTTCTACCGAAGAGTGCGCGTGCTTAACTAGCTCAGAAACAGTAAATTCCTCTACAGCTTCGTTACTATATTCAAGCTTGGCGTTTTTACGAAACTCATCAATAAGTGCTCGCCTGCCAATGGTAAACAGCCAAGCTTGGAAATTGTCGCCACTTTTAAATAAATGGCGGTGCTCAATAACTTTAATCCATGTACGCTGGCTTATATCTTCAGCTATGGTGCTATCGCTTAATACCTTAAGGAAATAAAATAGCTTAGTGCTGTGTAAATCAAAAAGTGCAGCTAACGATGCTTCATCACCTTTTGCGCTGTATTGCAGCATTAGCCTTTCACTCATTCCCAGCGATTTTTCGCGCTTACCTTGAAACAGGCTTTGCAAGCTTGCGCCTATACTCATAGGCTGTCCTTATTGTTCTAGTTTGAAATCTAATACTACAACCATACCTGGTTGACTAACAGGTTTACCGCCGTCCAGCTTTGGTTTGTACTTCCATTTTTTAAGCGCGCGGCGTGCTGCTCTATCAAACACACGCTTGGGCTCAGAATCTAATATTTTTATATCAGATACAGCGCCGCTAGCACTTACCGTAAACCCGAGCTTTACCCAACCTTCAATACCGTCACGACTCGCTTGTGGCGGATAAGTAGGATCGACCCTAAATTGAGGCGTAGCCTGCATATCACCTTGAGCACTATTTAAATTTATCGATAAATTCAATGCAGTATTAGGAACCTGAGTGTTTATTTCGAAATTACCCGGGCCGTCATTTGGCTCGGGGTCAATCTCGACGACTTTTTGCGGCGGCGTTTTAATTACCTGCTCAATTGGCGCAATAGGCTTTTTAGTAATAGTCCGTTCATCTTCAGGCTGGTAGATGATAGGTTCAAAAAACACAGTCGGTGTCTCGCTTATGTTTACCTTATCTTGCTTAATAAGCTCTGCCATTAAGACGAAAAGCCCAGCCGTTACTACTCCACCAGCAAGAGTAATAGTGGCTACGTTAGTTGCGCGTTTGTGGAAAGGCGCTTTAGCGAATGGAAATATTGTCTTTTGTACTAAACGCTGAGATTTAGCGTTTGGTAGAATTGTTGTTTGCATAATGTTCCCCCTTTTATCACTAAACGGGGGAACTTAAGAAAAAGGGTGAAAATATTAAACGTTTTTATTCACCCTAATACGTGGAAAGCTAAACTTTTATCTTTTTTTTCGCTTATCTTTTTTCGCAATAACCCCAATACTTACCACTGACTCTCCTGCTCTCACCGGTGGCGTTTTATTTACTATCATTATGCGCCCAGATACCGCTGCGAATACTTCTTCGATTACATTGCCGAAATAATCGGTAACAGTACCTACCTTTTGACCTTCAGCAATAAAATTACCCACCTTTACGCTTGCAATAAAGAAACCGTCCTTAGTCACAGGAGTTGGTGTTACTGATTCATAAACACTTGGCTTTTTATTTTCTTTTGGCGTTCCACGCAGCATTTCTAAAAATCGCATAGAATTCTTAGCAACGTCGATTGCCTCTAAAACAAACTCTTCGTTTGATAAACCTCGATGACCAATTTCAGTGGTTAAGCCAGGCTTACCTCGCGTCATTGCTGCATTAGGATAAGAAATAGCATTTTCTGGATCGCGCGGACGATCTCCATAGAGAACAACATGGCGCATGCCTGTTGCTTTGGCGAGCGCTAAAGTGCGTGAATCAAGTTCTTCGTCGCCGACGAATGGGGCATACACATGATTAAGAAGAGTTTCGTTATTACTACCCGAGTGCATATCAATCAGGTAGTCGGCTTTACCTATGAATTCATTTGTAAGAATGTTTGCTATTTGTTCAGTGTGCGTACCGTTTTCGCTTCCAGGGAACACACGATTAAGGTTTTTATAATCCTTAGGATTTAGTGCGATGAGACGAGCATGAAATCCTTCTACGTTCGCCAAGTGTACTAGTACCAACACACCGCTTAGCTCATTCGGTTTTATCAATTTCTTCAGTTGCTGCAAAGCGAACATTGACGGATACTCGTCGCCGTGAACTCCAGCGGTAAGTAATAAAACGGGCCCCTCTTTCGTTCCGTTAATAACGGTTACAGGCAAGGTAACATCGTTTTTCACTGCTACATAAGACTGCTTTTCTCCAGTTTCAGTAGTCACTCCCATTAACTCATATGGCGCGTTTGCGAAAGTTTGAAAGCTTGTAAAACTGATAATTAAAGAACATAAAGCGCTGACCGCTTTCTTTTTGAATAACATAATTAATACCGTAGATAAAAATGGCGATAGTTAGCCAGAAACAAACGAGTGATGCAATGATGTGATGACAATAGCCATCATTTTTTTGACATATTAACAAATTTAGCGACGTATCGTTGATTTTTTAACGAAGTTTCTGAGCATTAATATCCCCTCTATGGGTGGGTGCACAAAAAACATGGTTAGCGTATGTAATTGAGCTATCGTTACATGTAAAGCTTCTCTGCATGACGCATCATAGATAACAAATGTAGAGTTTTAGAAGTAATCAGCAGCACGAATGAGGCAAGGAAACCTAAATAGTTTACAAGAAGTGTAGTTTTTTGATGACTTAGCCTGCCTTCATAAAAAGCAACTTTGTGGTAGTCTACTTCTTATTACCATCTTGGCTTTTGTTTAACTTAGCTGCTGCCATAAAGCCGATAATAAAAATGGCGAAAATAACCACGCCGACCCAAATCAGTACATTAAAAAGAAAGTCCATGTCATTCCCTAATCGTTATTTTGTTGGCTAATTTTAACATTTATTTGTGAAATCTGATTAAATAGATCACAGATTTTGTACGATAAATTTTAATACGCACATCTTAAATTTGTACTTTTTGAAACCATATGGAGCTTAATCATCAGGCAGTCTTTATTTAAAGCTTACTATCTAAAAGTGCCTGAAGCGGCTTTGGCAAAGCATTACGGGCTTTGCGCGTAATCTTAACTTCATGTTTTTGCCACAATATTCCTACATACACCACACCTAAACCAATAGCCGTTAACGCAACAGGAAAAAGCCAACTGTCTCTAAACACATTCGAGGCCAAGTGCCCTAAATAGAAACAGCTACCTAACGCACCAAATATCACAAATACTTTTCGAACCAATAATGCGCCTAGCCCAACCATGACTAGGTTTATACAAAAATAGAAAAACTTTGAAAGTTCGCTGTCTGAGTTTTGGCTAGTAAGCCCGCCCCAAAACGCAATAATACCGAATAAATATAACCAAAATGCGTAGTCGGCAGAGTGCCTTGACCGTAAGTCAACCCAAAAAGCCAATAGGGTCATGAGTATGCCGAAGTACATAGATACTTGTGCGCGAAATTCCCACGTATGAGAGTTCCATATATCGTCTTGGTCGATGAAAAGCATGACAGCATCCATACTGATGTACCACAGTGTTACTGCAATAGGCATTATCAAAAACGGATACTTGTACCGCCAAGCTATGATTAAGCCAGTCACTAAAGTGCCTAGTTCCATGTATAACCACAGCCATTTAACGCGTGTATGAAACTGACGGTAGACTGCATCGTTCTCGGGCCAAAGGCCAAGCCACTGTTGAAAACCGTAGATAGCAAGCGGTGTTAAACACACTACAAAGGTTGCGCAAATACCTGCAGGAATAATAAGATTTTTATTTGCTAAAGAGTTCGTTAGCTTTAAGCCTACACCAGCGTAGAGCAATGATATGAAGATTATCCCTAGCCCGCCAAACTGTTCCCACCCCAAATTCATAAACAAAGTCATGGCGCCAATAGCGATAAGGCCGCCCAAGTAATAGAGAATGTGGGTAAAGGTGAAAGCGGGAGTATGCTGGCTTTCTGCCTGAAAGAAGCTGTAGAGGTCAACGCCCTGCTGTTCAGAGATAATATTTTTCGCTACTGCTTTTTGAATACTTGCTTTCGATACTTCCATGTACTTCTCTGATTTAGCTTGTAGAAATTAGAACTTTTACTTTACTGGGTTACAGGTAAAAAACCAGCCTGGAGAAATTACAGAGTATTAGTTGCGTGTTTTTCGTAAGTTTTCTCAGACTTGTTCCACGTTAAGTGGCCAAAAGCGATACCTGCAATGGGAAAAATGATCAAAGCGATGATTGGGCGCACCCAAACATTTTCTAATGGGTCAAGAAATTCCATTAGTAAGGCCCAGAGGATGGCAGTAGGTACGCCCCACCCTAAAACACCGTTTACTAAAACAAAGCGCTGTTTGCCTTTCTCTCGCGTTTTTGCCCACTTTTCCATGTTCATTGTTATACCCTTTTGTAAAATTAAGCAATCAGCGCAAGGCAGACCAAACCAACGGCTAAGCTAACAAAACCAACAGCGAAAGTTCTTCCTTCGTCTCTACCCGCTCGCGGATATTTGCCAAAGGTTAGAAGCTTAAGCACCACATGGCCTGTACCAGTTATCACGAAGTTAATGATAGCGTCTACGACTATCCACTTGAGTATTCGAAGTACAAAGCGGCCCAGCGGTTCTAAAACGTCTTCCATAACATTAATGCTCTTTGTTGGTTTTACTAAATAGTGCTTTTACTAAACGGTGCTTTTATTAAACAGTCGCTGTCTTTTAATTTTGTCGCTAACGACGCCCTTTACTTGGTATTCTGGTTCGTCTAACGGCGAGACTACATGCCAATTTCACCAATAAAAATCAAGGCCCACATAGCCAACACAGCGACAAAATTGATGATAAACACCATACCACGCAATCTAATATTGTCGGTAAATATTTGAACAATGCTGTGCAACACTCTGCCAATTACAAATACCCAAGCCAAGTAGATTTGCACACTGTCTATTGGCTCATCCATTGCGATAAGCAATACACTGGCAATGTAAAAAAATATTGGCCACTCGAATTGATTGCTTAGGTTTGCGCTGATTTTAGGCTGAATAGTGTGAAAAGGGAGTGAGAAGTGTGCTCATAACTGCTACGTGATATAGGTATTATAAACTTCGCCTATAAAGAAACGGCTTTAACTCGGCGTTCGCTGTCTATGTAGAAAAGTGAATACCCCTTTGTTTTGAACTGTTCTCGCAGCGTTAAAAGATGCTCTATATCTTTTTCAATCACTATTAGCTTTTTATGCCCGGTATTATCAAGGGCGGACATCAATGCCGCGCCGTTGTCTTTGTCAATCTGTGTACCAGCAACGATATAGCTGGTATCCGTAGACATAATCAATAAGCCTTTACCAAGATCCGCTGATTTCTTACTTGTAGAAGCACAACCAGCAACTAGAACGCCAATTAAGAGAAGAGAAGTCCAACTTTTCATAGATATCCTTTTAATTTGTGTATCGCTTTTTGTTTGAAAGTACCACGTTTCGTCTTAAACGAAAACTTTCGTCGTCTGTGCTTTTTTGGAGCCTATTTACAGCCGTCTTGAGATGGCAAAGCTAAATTTGCTTTCAAATGGCACTATGAATATATGCTTGCTCGTTAGGATAGTCGACAACAATGCGCAAATACTTCAGTGCAGACCCACCTAGTGCCCCATCAATTCGCCTGTCCATCATAGAAGACATAAATTGATGAAAATTAGGGTCGGGTCTGCGCGTGAACCATACAGGCCCTATCGTCGATTTACCAACGGTTATAGCCGGAACGCGAATCATATCTTGGTTTGAAACTCGGCATCCGTTTTCAATCACTAACCAATCGGAGTGAGCTTTCGTCCATTCATCAAATATAGAAGCAGCTATAAAGGACGTTCCACTTTGTACTTCTGGTAAACCTGCGACAGTTGCTGCTTCACTTGAAGGCCATGCTGACGCACCTGTATCTAGAAGCATGGGAATTAATTTTCCATCCACTGAAATATCAATACTAGCGAATGCTAACGTGTATTGCCCTTCTTCATTTTTCTGAAACCCTAATGGTACGGTTATTAATGTGTCTGATAGAGGTGCTTCATTTAAAACAGATATGCTCTTATTGGGGTAATCGAATTCAATAATCTTTTCAGCATGCCAGCGCCCACCTAAGGTCCCGTCGCTCATTCCATTCCGGCTAATATCCCCTTTTGGCACAACTTGTAACTTGCCTTTCCACCAATTATTAAGACCTGCACCTGGTATAGAAACAGATTTATCAAACTGAGGCATAGAAGTAACCTCGATAGGCCCATCTTCGGCTTCTTTTGTCTGTGTATGCCAATGGTATTTATCACTCAGTTCTTTAGAAATCGCATTCCACCCGCCACCTGTATCCGTAAAAAAAGTAATAGTTGTACCATCAGTAAGCTTTGGTGTTAGGTAGATCAAATCATTTTTAAATTCACTGGGTAACTCATCAGAAAAGCAAAAAGAAGAAGGTAATAAAAATAAAACGAACAAAATAGTTTTCATGCTGGCCTTCCTTTGGCAATGTTTTTTGTGCGAAGAATTGTGGATATTATTAATAAAGAAATTTAAGCAAAAGCTGTACTTGTTCTTAAATGCTAGCTAAACCGAAATACCAGCTTTTTTCATTTTTAGTAACCATTTTTTTATGACCACTATAGTTTTCATAAAACTGCTGGTGTGCAGTATAAGAAAACGTATCGTCTCTTTTTGTATATTGGGCAATCCAGTCTATCAGCATAGGTAAATTATTATCTTGCGCTTGTTTGGTATCGTATTTATGGGGCTCCCAAGGTCGTGCTTTCGCGTTAGCAATACACAACTCAATGGGTAAGTTCATAAATATAATTTCTGAAGACTGCCCCTCTACAAGCTTAAGCAGGTCTGTGTAACACCCTTCAATTACCCAAGTCTCATTAGAAGCGGTAAAAGCCTGTATCTCTTGATCCGACTCTTTAACCGGTTTTCTTTCTGGCGGGCTAGTGGGTTTCCATGCAAGGGTATCGAGATCTAAATGCGCTAAACCTTGAGTTTCACACAAACGGCGCGCTAGCGTAGATTTGCCAGAACCGGAATTTCCAAATATTAAAATTTTAGTCAAATCTTTGTCCCTTCTTAAAGCCCTTTAGCACTTGTTAGAAGTAAGTTAGCAAGTGTTTATTTCCCAAACTTTTCTTTTATTAGCACATCAAAATACTGAGTATCGTTCGGGCTTGCTTGGAAGTTTTTAGCAAAATCGCTGCTACACCCAGGATTACAAAAGCCTACCGTATAGCCACGATATTCGGTTAGCGAATCAGGTTTTACTGGTTTGCCAGATCGAGGGCAGAACTTGTTAATGGGCTCCATTGCTTTTCCTTAAAAGGTACTTACCACATTGCTTTCAAATTCCAAATGAACGATCGCAAGATTCACTACTTACCATGATTAAAATGAAAAAGTTCGCCGATTGCCCATCCAATTGATATAGCGGCTATATAAGCAATTGGGCTGTATAAAATCATAAGGCCAGCACCAATATTCGCGCCACCACCAACAAACACAAAAACCTGCCCGTAACTAGCAGATGTCACTAACAATGCAGCTAAAGTCATAAAGAGAAGGCTTCGCTGGCTCAGTTTATTGTTAAAGGCCCCTAAAACAGCAAGTACTATAAAAGGCAAACCGGGCAATATGCCCCAATATAATAAATTAAGAGATGACGTGGCCCCGCCACCGGCTATGAAAGCAGTTAATGAAAGTATGGCACCACCTAGAGTGTTAAACGCTAACAAAGCGATTCTACTGTTCATATATAAACCTAAATCCTTTTAATCTTGCAGAGTAAAAATTCGACGAAAAGCATGCGCTTTTTTAACGCTTATATCGTGAATCACCCTTTCACAACAAGAAGCTCTTTTTTCGCTGCGCGTCTTTTCCGTTTAAGTCGTTACACAACTGGCAGTCGATGTTCTTTTTAAAATTGTATGCACGACGAGTGGCAAATATGGCTATGGAAATAACGGCCCAGGTTAGTCCAAATGTTACAGAGTAAGAAACTGTTTGACCTTTAATATATTGAACGCTAGAAAACAAAGCAGACAATATGGGAAAAGCAATACTGTACTGAAAAATCCATTTCTTAATTGGCATGTACATTCCTTTTTTCTCATTCAATTTACAAATTAAATGTATTACTTAGAACGCTTAAAGTATACCTGTCAGAAGTACCGTAAGTGTAGGTTTAAACAAATAGCTATAGCAGTACAGGCATTCTTACCGTTCATCCAAAGTACTCGTATCGCCCAAGGATTTCAAGGCAGCATAATGATAGTCAAAATAAAGCTGAATCGGAACTATCCAAATAATTACCCAGGCATTATCGCTAACGGACATGAACACCACTAAAAATACAAAAACACATAAAAGTGACTGTCTTATTTAGTCATCAATATTTTGCTTACAGTCTAATAATTCTTCAATGGTATAACTTGAAAAATTGTGTCTGCTCATGACTTCATCCTTGCTGTTTGTTCTATAATTTATAAGCCAACTGCGAACAGCCAAGAGCTCTAGCGGCCCCACACCAATTTCAAACGGCAGAATTACATTTTTTAGCTACTGCCAACGATTAATTCCCTGCTTTACCCGCTTCAAGTATTGGAAGGCCAGCTTCGGTTGGAATATAGATGCGTTCACCCTTTCCATCTTGAAGCCCCTTAATCCATACGTAACGAAGGTATTCTTCATTTCCCTTAAGAGATTCACCGATGATTCTATTAGCCTCAGCAGCAGCTTTTGCACGCTCGATATCCGCTTGTCCCTCAGCTTTAGCCTGTACAATTTTCGCTTCACCCTCTGCTTGAGCCAATGTTACTCTCGCTTTCGCCTGCATCAGGGCTGCTTGCTCTCTAGCTTTGGCTTCTTCAATCAGTATTTGTTTGCTCCACTCTGCTTCTTTTAGTGCGGCAATACCGTCCATCTCTTTTTTATATACTTTGTATTTTGGCCAACCCCAAAATAATGCAGCAATAATTAATACAACTGATACCACCAAAAATACTAGACTTCCGAAAGCTATAGCATGTCTATTTGGGTGCATGTTCTCTCCTGCTTTTTATTGTTATTTAACGTTTTAACATTAGAGGCGTGATTGCTTACTTTATAAAAATGTAACCCTAATTGCCTATTTAATATTGCATGTTGTGCTAGCAACGCATTGAGAGCTTAAAAGTTAAGTTCTCTTTAACAGCTAGCCACTCTGTATTAATAATTGAAAACACAACCGTATCTCTATAACCACCATTTGGCATTTTTTGATGATTCCTTAGCACACCATCCTGTTTAGCACCTAAACGCGCAATAGCATTACGTGAAACTTGGTTATGCCAGCTTGTTCTGAACTCTACAGCGATTGCTCCGAGACTTTCAAAAGCGTGGGTAAGAAGAAGTAGCTTACATTCGGTATTGCATGATGTTTTCTGATAGCTTTTGCTGTACCAGGTGTAACCAATTTCCACCCTTTGATTTAAAAGGTCAGCATTACAAAAGCGTGTTGAGCCGATAACCTCTTCACTCGCTTTGTCTATAACCACGAACGGTAACGATAGCCCTTTAGCTTTCTGCTCTAATGCTGTCGTAATATAGTCATCTATGATTTCAGCGTTTGGTACAGAGGTGAACCATAGTTTCCACAATTCACCGTCGCTTGCTGCGTTCACTAAAGCGTCTGCATGTTCCATCGTTAACGGAGTGAGCTTTATATTCTCAGACTCTAACTCAATATCTTCAAACCACATTTCACTTTCCATGTATTTCTGACTGTATGTTGCTAAGCATACAATGATTCCAGGAAGTACGTTACACCTAGCGAGACAATAACAAGCGATGCATTAATTAATGCTCTAAAGGGCAAACTAACCCGCCCGTACGTTCCCTCGCAAACATGCCTGTCTATTTTTGCTTACTGATTAATAAGGTCAGCATTACAAAAGCGCGTTGAGCCAATAACCTTCCCACTCGCTTTTTGTATCACGACAAAGGGTAACGATAGCCCTTTGCTTTTCTGCTCTAGTGCTGTCGCAATATAATCACTAATAGTTTCAGCGTTAGGTACTGATGTGAACCATAGCTTCCACAATTCACCGTCCATCGCTGCATTCACTAAAGCGTCAGCATGTGCCATTGTTAAGGGAGTAAGCGTTATATTTTCAGATTCTAATTCTACGTCTTTAAACCACATATCACTTTCCATGTCTGATTAGTTGTATGATGTTAAGCATACAAGGTTTCCAAAAAGTACATCATACCTAGCGAGACTAAAATAAACGATGCATCACTAAGATGCCTGTCTTGTTTAATCGTTTGTTTAATCGATATTGTTGCTTTAATTTAAAATAAGCGTCTTTGAGCACAAGTAGGGTTAAAGGTTGTCGAATAGTTTATTTGGCTTGTTTGTTACTCTAACTTCCGCATTGCCAGCTTCACTATTTTTTAGTTGGCCGAATTTAAAAAGCTCTACATTCATTTTACTTAATGTACTAACAAGCCTAACGAAATCGTTACTATCTCTCTGCGATTCGAAGGCATATTTGATAATGGTTTCCCCTTCGATTTCGGCCACTTCTGTTATAGAAATTGTAGATGCTTTTTGTGCCTTAACATTCTCTATCCAGTTTGTGTTTTTTATTTTTTCGTACAACTTTCTTTGAACCTCCCCATTCTGACAAGGTTTGTCAGAAAAGCTGAGAGCGCCACTCTGTGATTTACATTTGTAAACTTGAGAAAACACAGGGGTAGAAAAAAGAAAGAGTGCAGTAATAACAACGTATTTCATATTAATTGTTTCAATTCCCTCATATCATCTAAGCTTCGTACAACTTAAAAGATTGAAAATAGTCTGAGATGATAACCGGAGAAAGAGGTACCTTTAGCTATTTAAAGATTAAAACCAATTGGCGTGAAAGCATTCTTTTGTCAAGCATTGCTGAGGTGATGAGGATGCCCCTCCCATCATTAACTCAACTTTTCTGGGAGGGGTCTAACGAAATGTTTGAATTTTATTCCGTTTCTGCATCTAGCGCTTTTTGTTTTGGTTTTTTAAAAAAGTAGTAGAGCCCTACAACAAGCATTAGTCCACCAAATATCAATGCACCGGTTTGGCCAGCCTGGTACGCCGAGGCCCCTTGCTGTGGTTGACTTAAAATTCCATTAAAAAAAACAGCACCACCCCATAACGCGCCTATAGCACCAAATATTTTGTTTCGCATAACTTTTCCTTGTAAAACTGTTAGTTTATAGGTCACCCAGATAATAATTTTTTTAGTAATACTGGGGACTTGTTCCTTAATCTCGTAATTACCTTAAACTATTGAAAGCCGTTAAACAACGAAAAACCAGCTTTGAAAAGACATGCTCTTAGCGGTGATAAATATTGCCAAATATTATTTCCATGGCTGTATGGTAACCGCGAGGTGAAAATGCAGACATAAAATGCAGACATGACTGTCTTGTTTGGGGCTAGGCATAACTAGAAAAATCATCTGAGTTGCTATCTAGAAAACTTAACATGACAGGCATAACTAGAAAAATCAAAACTGTCCCCTCGTACACTTTTTTAAATCTAACTCCCCATTCAAACTGCTAAACGAGTTAATCAGAGTAAGACAGTTGCAATACCTAAAGCCCGAAAGTCGCAAATTAGTTTATCGGATACGCCCTATTATCACTGTATTTCCCGCTGTGTACGTCGTGCCTTTTTATGTGGCGAGGAAAACGATAGAAGTTTTGAACATCGTCGCCAATGGGTAGAAGACCGTATTCATGTTCTAAGTGAGGTGTTCGCCATTGATGTATGTGCTTATGCAGTAATGAGTAACCATACGCACTTGGTATTACACGTAAACAAAGAGAAAGCAGACGCACTAAGTACAGAGGACGTGATTCAACGTTGGCACAAACTGTACAAGGGCACATTACTCTCGAAGCGCTACATGTCAGCAGATTCACGTAAAGAATTACATGAAACCCAAATTAAGACGGTGGAGATAACGGCTGAAGTATGGCGTAAAAGGCTATTTGATATCAGCTGGTTTATGCGTGCACTGAATGAATATATTGCTAGGGCCGCAAATAAAGAAGACAACTGCACAGGGCATTTTTGGGAAGGACGGTTTAAATCGCAAGCGCTACTGGATGAGTCAGCCCTTGCCGCCTGTATGGCTTATGTTGATTTAAACCCAGTACGAGCAAAGATGGCCAAAACGCCTGAAATATCGGACCATACCAGCATTCAATACCGTATTAACGCAGCCAAGGTAGGCAAAACACCGAAAAGACTTATGCCTTTTGCAGGCAATCCAAGGCAAGAGATGCCACACGGTTTACCTTTTACTCTTCCAGACTACTTACAGCTTGTAGATATAACCAGCCGATATATTCATCCAAATAAACGCGGCAAGGTTCAGAATAACCTCCCCCCTATTCTAGAGCGTCTCAATATTGAACACGAACATTGGATAACTTTAACCACGCAGTTTGAAACCTGCTTTAAGCACGCCGCCGGCAAGGTGACTCATTTAGAGCAATACGCGCAGAATCAACATCAGCAACGTGTGCAAGGTCGACAAAGTGCAATGCGCTTACTTGGTTAGCTCTACCGGTTAGTAGATAGCAAGACGGACACAAAATGTATATTTCTGCACAAAGATTTCTGCCTCGTTAAGTAGAAGGCATTTTTACAATGCGCATCCGCATGCGTATACTAAATATATAAGACTATTTGGAGTGATAACATGCAAGATTTATATGACGTCCATGCCCCAAAAAAAGCGACTAACTTAAGCTTAAATAGCGACTTATTGCAAAAAGCTCGTGACTTAAAAGTTAACCTATCTGCAACGTTAGAACAGGCACTTAAAGACAAGTTAAAAAGCGTTGAAGAAGAAAGATGGAAAAAAGAAAACAAAGCTGCCATCGCTGCGTACAACGAGTTTATTGCTGAAAACGGCTGTATAGGTGATGAGTACAGGAACTTCTAATGGCACAGTTTGATGTTTACAGAAACCCAAGCTCAAAAACAAATAAAGCTTACCCCTTTCTTGTAGATGTTCAGAACTCTGTAATTGACCAGTTAGCAACAAGGTTAGTTGTACCTCTGATAAAGAATAAGACTAGAAATAGTCTTTATATGAAAAACCTAACACCGGAGATAGAATTCGAAGGCGAGACGTACCTATTCCTGGCTCAACAACTGAGTTCCATACCCGAAGATGTGCTAAAAGACTGCATCGGTTCTTTAGCGCAATCCCGCGAATTGCTAATAGGTGCAATAGACTTTGCTATTACTGGAATATAGCCTTCAATAACAACTCAGATAGGTGGGTATACAGAAACATGCCTGTCTAGAAAAGAAATATGCCTGTCTTGTTTAGTTTGTTTCAAACCTATGAAGCATAAATGAATAGTTCTTTTTTAATGTAATCCGTTTTATCGCGTTGCGAGCTTTAGGCTGATATTCGCGCCAGTCCCAATGATTGTCTATGAGAATAATTTTCGATATGCCAAATCGCTCTAAATCATCTAAGCTGTAATCCCATCCTATTAAATCTTTGCCAAAAAAAGATTTTAATTTATCCCACATGGTCATTTCATTATGTCCGTACACAGTAATAAGATTGTCTACTCCTATTCTATGATAAAAAGCAGCTTCTCTTTTTCTCATTTTGGGTAAATAGCTAGAATAAAATGATTCGTCAGAATCTGTGGTATCCCACTGTTTCTGCCAAGCACTTCCGTGCCACATTAAAATTGTGTCTTTATGCAAGTATTTAATATTACCAGCGGGTAAAACATAGTTTGCACACGAGGATAAACAGAGATTTTTTATTTCGATATTTAGTTTATTGCTGTGTATCCACTCACCGAGATCCATCCCTGCACCAATTTCTCCACCTGAACTTGAAATAATAAGTTTTTTTGGCTTTTCCTTCGACTTTTCAAATGCTTGAAAAATCGTTAGGTTCGAAAACTTAGTTATCGACCCTTCGTATACTAAAACGTCATTTTGGATGCCTACAAAGAAATTGCTTTCTACATCATTTTTTTTAGCGCCCAACGACGTGCAGGCTACACACCCTAAAAGAACAAGAATAAAGAGAAATTTCATCTGACATCCACTTGAAACATAACACCCACATAAGGGGCAGTAACGCGTGGGCTAAAATCCGAGCGAAGCGACAGAGCCCACGTGTTACTGTCCCAGCGAAGCGACTTAATGTGTTTGTTATAATTTTCTATTATAGACTTCCTCTGCGCCCTTTGGAGCGGGCAATAGAAGTTTCCCCTCTCTGATACAGAATGTATTTTGTTGTATATCCAGTGGTATTCTTGTGTCTTCAAATTGAAGGACAAAGCAGCCTTCATCATCCGGTGGAGTTATTAGCGAGAAATGAGTTCTTATGGGGTTTCCTCTACTTGGATAAACAGAATATAGGCCGTCAGATATTACTATTTCCTGACTTTTTAATATCTTTGAGAATTTATGAACTTCTTCTTCATTCATTTCTGAATTTTCAAAGCTTTCAATTGTTTCTGCCTTACTGAAAATCCAGTGTCCAATAAATTCATACTCTGTACTTTTGAGAGTCTTCGCAATCGTATAGTTGCTAGATAAGATTAGGCTAACCGTGATAACTGTAAGAAACGCCCTTTTCATTAAAATTACCCCTAAATTATAAC